>NZ_CP200289.1:0-587500 GCF_057364995.1 Erythrobacter sp. JB3-1
ACAACGCACAATGGTGTGCCAGTGGAATAGTCTTGAAGGTCAGATTTGATCGTTTGCTCGCTTTCCCATCCAGAGCAAATATCTCATTTGTTGGGAACAGAGCTGGCCCGGCCGATTGGACGCACCCCTTGCGTTCTTTTAGCATTGGCGCCCAGCCGGCCTGCAGTTCTGCGGCCGGCTGGGCTCCCGCTTTAGAACTGAATTTTCACACCCACCTTGCTGCCGAAGCTGGAGTAATTTGAGCCGGCGTCGCCTTCGACTTGGAAGAAGCCAGAGATCGGCCCTTCGCCATCGAGTGTGATCCCGGCCTCGACGTGGCCATAGGTGCCAAGCGGGTTGTTTTGGAAGTCAACAACATCGCCCAATACGCGGAAGCGAACGTCTGCCTCGCCGCTGAATTCGCGCACGGCGCTGGCATCAAGGAAGTAGCCGATCCTAGTGCTACCCCCGGTCTTGCCATAGCCGCCGAGGCGAATGCCCGCGGCGCCGCGCAGGCCATCGAGGTTGTCGAACTCGAAGCTTGCCGCATCGACGATGAGATCGTCCAGATCCGTGCGTTGCAGATCCAGGCTAACGCGCGGCTCGATATAGAAGCGCTCGCCGCCAATCCGGTAGCCCGCATCGATCCGCGCGCCAAAGGCCTGGCCATCAAGCTGGCCGGTGAAACCGCCCTGTGCCGGATCGGACAAATCACCCGAAATGCTATCATATTTGAGCAATGCGTCCGCAAAGAAGCCGCCCGTCTCAAGCGAGGCCGACAGGCCGATATTGAGCACATCGAACACAGCGCGGGTGCCGGTGAGATCCTGACGGAAGCTGGAACTGAGATAGCCGCCAGTCACGCCAAGGGTCAGATTGTCACTGAGCTTGTGATCCGCGCCGCCTTGGAAGCCGAAGAAATCCTGCTCGTAATCAAGATTGGTATCGGCCAGCCCAATTCCGGTTGGGTCGGCAAACTGCTCATCGCGCTGAGCCACGGAGCCATAAGCGACCGCCCATGCAGGCGAAGCATCAGACCCATCAAAGCGTGCCGAGGCGCGGTGGTCGGCCCAGGCATCGGCGCTGCGATACCAAAGAGCCTGCGCCGCCTCGGCGATCTTGGTGCTTTCAAACACACGCTCTTCAAGCTCGATTGCGACGAGGAAGTCGTTTGTTGCCGCATCGAAATTTAGCTCAAAGGCGAGGAACGGTGTGGCCGATCCCGCGTCTGCCACCACGCTGAAGGCGCTTGCCTCTGTGCCCGCACCAGCATCAACAACGACAACGTCATTGCCGAGCGAGAAATCGCCATCGACGACATTGATCACCAGACCGGTGTTGCCGGTTGCAGCCCCGTTGATCGTCAGGAAATCGCTCGTACCAGCAGCGAAGCTGACATCGAGGCTAAGCTCCCCGCCATCTCCGGCGAAATCACCCGCAATGGAAAGCACCCCATCGGCGCGGCCATTGGACAGATCGATGAGACCGGAGCTTTGCAATTGTTCCAAACGGTCAAACTGAGCTGAGGCCGCAATGAACAATGTGCCGGAGTTGGTGAGTGTATCCTCGCCTTCGCCAAAGTCGCTGATCCCCGCCGCGTTGAACGTACCGGAGTTCAGGAATTGGTCGTCGTTCGCGGAAAGCTGCACTGCGCTGGCGAGTGTGCCAGCATTGTCCAGCGTGATCACGCCTGTGTCCGCTCCACTGGCGAGGACAGCAAAGTCGCCGCCGCTCAATGCGCCTGTATTGCTGATGGAAACCGCGCCGCCTGCGCTTGAGACATCAATCCCGTTTTGCGCGCCCGCCGTATCGCCGCCAACAATGATACCGATTGTGCCAGCACCCGAGGTTGTCGCCGCGATACCAGAGACCGTGCCAGTGATATCGCCAGCGTTCTGAATATCGATCACGCCGCCAGTGGTCGTCGCAGTGATGCCATTGCCGCTAGTGCCGATAACCGCATCAATGTCGCTAACGGTGATCGCGCCGCCTGCCGTGAGCAGGTCAAGGCCATCGCCTGCGAGCCCTTCGACCAGATCGATATTGGCGATCGTAATATCACCCGTGGTTGGCCGCACATAAATACCATCGGCCGCGCCAGTGACGCTGCCCGAGGAACCTCGCACCGTGATTGCACCGCCAGTTGAGCGTGCATCAATGCCGAAGCCCGCCGTGCCCGTAACAATCGCAGTCGAACCAAGCGTGATCTCAGTCGCACCGCTGGTTGCATTGGTATCAATGCCAACCGCGCCGGTCACTTCATTCACCAGCATGGTGATATCGCCGGCGCCCGATTGCTGCGCCTGAACACCGATAGTCGCGCCGGTCACTGCGCCAGCATTGCTGTTGACGTCGATGCTCCCGCCCGTGCTCGTCGCCAGAATGCCAATCGCAGCCGTTCCGGTCACATCGGCTGTGGTGATGTTTAATCCACCGGTTCCAGTGTGTTCAGCGGTGATGCCATAAGTAGCGCCCATGACTGCACCTGCGCTGCTGTCCACGCTAAGGCTGCCACCTTCGTTGATAGCATAAATGCCCGCATCGCTGCCTCCCGTAACGGAGGCGGTTACGATCGTCAGATCGCCTTCACCTGCGTTAGATGCAAAGACTCCGCGCAACCCGCCGCTGACTGAGCCAGCGGAGCTGTCGATCGTGAGGTCAGTGCCGTAGGCACGGGTGAAGATACCATTGCCGCTCTCGCTGACAATGTCTGCGGTCGTGATCGAGGTTTCGCCTGCCCCGCTCCCGCGGGCATAGATGCCGGTGTCTGCGCTGTTCACTGAACCTGCTGTGCTGTCCACGATCAGGTCTTGTCCGTCCGAGCCAGTAGAGGCGAAAATGCCGATGCCGCCTCCTTCAGAATCGCCAGCATCGAGCGCATACACATCTGCCGTGGTGACAAACGTGGAGCCAGTTCCATAGTTTTGGGCGATCACACCATTCGACGCACCAGCGACTGCTCCTGCCGAGCTATCGATTATGAGATCGGTGGCGGTTGCTTCGTTGCGTGCCGCGATACCAGCACCTTCTACACCCGTCACATCACCGGTCGTGATCGACAATGCACCAGTGCCCCTGTTGCGTGCATCAATGCCATCTTCGCCGCCGGATATGGTTCCTTCCAAAGTGTCGATGGTCAGATCGCCAGTGCCAGCTTGGTTGCTCGCAAAAATGGCAGTATTCGTCGTGCCGATCACATCAGCGGTTGTGATCGTTAAGTCACCTGTGCCGCGATTGTCCGCATAGATACCGCGCGAATTGCCAGTAACCGTTCCGGCAGTGGTGTTGACAGTCATATCAGCGCCATAAATGCCGCCTTCGCCATCATCGTTGATGGAAATGCCTTCACCAGACGCCCCGGTTACATCGGCGGTGACAAGTGTCGCATTCCCAGTACCGAAATTGGCGATCCGAATTCCTTCGGTTGAGCCGCTAACAGACCCCGCACTGCTATTAACGACAATGTCGCCAGCATTAGAACCCGTTCCAAACTGAATGCCAGCGCCGTTTTGCCCGGTCACATCAGCCGTCGTGATGGTGGTCGTACCCGTTCCGTTATTGGATGCATTGATGCCATCTTCGCCGCCTGTGACCGTGCCAGCCGTCGTGTTGACGAGAAGGTCTGTCCCGCGGCCGATGACATCAATGCCATCGCCAGCGGTGCCGGTTACATCAGCCGTGGTAACAGTGGTGGCGCCGGAGCCGTTATTGGCTGCATAGACCCCATCATCGCCGCCGGTGACAGCGCCAGCGGTGCTGTCAATTGTCAGGTCAGTAGTGTCGGACCCGTTATAGGTGTCAATCCCGTCATCCGTTGTCCCGGTGACCCCTGCGGTCGTGATGGCGGTGCTGCCGCTGCCCATATTCGCAGCGGTAATCCCATCGGTAAGGCCCGTGACGGTCCCTGCAACGGAGTTCACAACCACATCCGTACCAGAGGCCGAGGCGTTAATGCCTTCGCCGCCTGTGCCGGTGACATCCGCAGTCGTCACGCTGGTGTTCCCGCTGCCCAGATTGACCGCGCGGATACCGACCGCTGCGTTCACAGCATAATTGGTGGTGTTGATCGTGATATCACCCGTCCCGCCCTGAGCAGAGCCATCCACGCCATATGTCGTGCCCGAAACCTCGCCCGAGGTGCCGATGGTGATCGCGCCGCCATTGTCGGCATAGGCCGCAATGCCCACGCCATCGGTCGCAGTGATCCCTCCGAACAGGCCAACATTGTCGATCGTGATATTGCCGGTGTCCGCATTGGCAAAGATGCCATTGCCGCCAAGCCCTGTGATCGTGCCAATGTCGCTGACCGCGATATTGCCGCCGTTCGATACAAGGTTCAGCGCATCGCCCGCCTGGCCGGTCACGCTGTCGAGCCCCGTAACGGTGATGTCCGCGCCCTCTGTCGATGCTGCGATACCGGTTGTTGCGCCGATCACATTGCTGGCGATGCCTTCGCCGCCTTGGACAAAGATATTGGCGGTGTCTTGCGACGTTGAGGCCAGAATACCCTCTGCGCCCTGGCCCGTCACATTGCTGACCGTAATGGTCAGATCACCAGAACCTGCATGATTGGCGTAAATACCGCGATTGCCGCCAACCACAGCGCCGGCGCTCGTGTCGATGACCAGCGTGTCGCTATCCGCATCCGTCGTCAGGTTCACCCCGTCGCCGCCCGTTGCCGTTAGACTGCCTGTCGCAATCGAGACAGAACCTGTCCCCTGATGGTTCACCGCAATGGCATTTTGACCTGCGGTTATGGTCCCTGCAGTGGTGTCAATCGTAACATCTGCGCCCTCAGCATAAGCGGTTACGCCTGATCCCGCAGCAGCATCCACATTGGCCGTAGTTATAGAGACTGAACCACCGTTAGCCGACCCAGCCACACCATCAACGCTCGCATCGATACTGCCCGCAGTGGTATCAATGATAACATCGCCGCTGCCGTAACCAATGCCAGCCACTGCAAACCCGTAAACGACGGCTATATTGCCAAATGTCGACACATCTGCGGTTGTGATGGAGACAACCCCATCACCACTGCTGTTCCCTGCGACACCAATTCCACCTGCCGACACCGCACCTGCGGTCGTATCGATGGTAACATTGCCATCACCGCCATTTACAATGACACCAAAACTATCTTCATCGCTGGCGGTAACGTCCGCAGTGGTCACTGACACATCGCCAGCGCCATCATCGTCCTTATCGACACCAACCCCTAGGGAGCCGCCGCTCACGCTGCCTTGTGCCGTGTTGACGATTACGTCGCCTGCCCCCTCTTCAATCTCGACAAGAACGCCTGCGTCACTGCCTGTGACATCAGCCGTGGTGATCGTGGTAAGGTCTGTCACGAAACTGCGCGCATTAATACCGTCTTCACCGCCAACGACCGCACCGGCGCTGGTGTCAACAGTAAGGGCGCCCGTGGTTGCATCAGCATTGAGAGCAAAAATCCCATCGCCCGCTTCGCCATCTACATTAGCCGTGGTGATGGAAAGGTCGCCTGTCCCGCGGTTTTCTGCATAAATGCCGTTGGTCGCACCCGTTACGGTGCCTGCAACCGTGTTGATCGCAATATCAGCGCCATACACGGTTTCGCCTCCGTCCCTGAAGTTGATACCATCGCCCGCCATACCAGTGACATCGGCGGTGGTGATTGTCGCATTCTGTCCTTCGGCATAGTTGCGCGCGTTAATTCCGTCTTGCCCACCTATGACCGGGCCAGCGCTGGTGTCGATAATCAGCTCACCAGCAAGTTCCCCATGATAAATATCAACACCATAGCCGCCTTCACCAGTTACCGCACCAGTCGTGATAACCGTGTCGCCAGTGCCATTGTTGCTGACGTCGATACCGTCAGAACTGCCAGTGACAACGCCCGCCGTCGTATCAATGCTGATCGCTCCGGCATTGGCGTCAAAGTTCTGCGCTCTGATGGCGTCACCATTTGTCCCGGTGACATCGGCAGTGGTGATCGAAAGATCGCCTGTGCCGCGATTGTCAGCGAAGATCCCGCCGAAAGCTCCTGTGACGCTGCCCGCAGTGGAATTGACGATTACGTCACTGCCATAAGTGCCTTCACCGTCATCGCTCGCGTCAATCCCGAAGCCCGTAACCCCGGTGACATCGCCGGTGACAACCGAGGTGATGCCAGTGCCTTCGTTCTCGGCGCGAATGCCATATCCTTGGCCGCTAACCGCTCCTGCGGTTGTATCGATCAAAAGGTCGGTACCAAAGTTCCTTGCCCTAATCCCGTCGCTGCCTGCGCCTGAGACATTGGCGGTGGTGATCGACAAGGCGCCGCTTCCGACGTTGGAGGTATTGATACCGTTCGTATCGCCGCTGACCGCGCCAGCAACAGTATTGATAGTGAGAGCGCCTGCGCTGAGGCCGTTGGAGGCATCAATCCCATCGCCGCCTTCACCCGAACCATCGTCGGAGGTCACATCAGCTGTGGTGATGCTGGTATCGCCGGTGCCATTGTTGCGGGCGTTGATACCGTCAGCACTGCCTGTGACCGCGCCTGCAAGTGTGTCGATCACAAGATCAGTTCCACTGTGGGAGACATTGATGCCATCGCGCTCGCTCGATGTGACGTTGCCGGTCACAATGCTCGCCACGCCAGTTACATCACTCGCAACATAAACCCCCTCGGACCTGCCAGAAACTGAACCAAGACTTGTGTCGATGGTAAGATCAGTGCCGTCATTCAAATTGACGCGGATGCCGGATGCATTTGCGCTTGTCACATCCGCAGTCGTGATCGAAGTCGCCGCCGCATCGGGATCAACTAGACTGCGGGAGACCGAAATGCCGTTGCCATAGCCTGAAACAGTGCCCAGTACCGTATCGACTGTGATGTTTTGCGTGGCACCGCTTGAGTTGACGCTAACACCACTATTGGTCGCGCCAGTTACATCGCCGGTAGTCACTGTCACATCGCCAGTTCCGCGATGGGTCAGGTCGATGCCTTCATCGTCACCGAAGGCTGCTCCAGCAGAGGTATCGACGGTTACGTTGCCCGATGCAAATCCAGCATAGACGAACACACCGTCTCTGGTGTCACCGGTCACATCGCCGGTTATAATCGCAAGATCACCAGCCGCATTTTGGGTGGCGTTGATGCCCGATCGCCCGCCCGATACCGCACCCGCGCTGCTGTCGATCAAGAGATCGCCGGTGGCTCCATTATTGATAGTGGCCCGTATGCCAGAATCGTCGGTGCCCGTCACATCGGCCGTTGTAATCGCGACATCACCCGTGCCGCTGGATTCGGCTGAAATGCCGATATAAGATGCACTTACTGCACCAGCAGATGTGTTGATTGTGAGAGCGCCCGCAGTTTCTTCGTGTGTAGCGAGGATACCAAATCTACGTTCGCCCGTCACATCGGCGGTGATGATCACAGTGTCACCATTGCCCTCGTTACGCACTTCAATCCCGCGATAGCCGCTCATCACTGCACCAGCACTGGTGTCGACCAGAATGCCGTCAGTACCCGCGTACGCATAAGCTAAGACCGCAACGGCATCAGTGGTGGTCACATTGCCAGTGGTGATTGATATAGCGCCAGAACCACTGTGGACCGCGGTAACGCCTTCCTCACGTGAGGTCACATCGCCAGCAGAGCTGTCGATAATGATATCGCCAGAGACCGCCTCGCTGTAAGCGATGATCCCGTCTCCAAATTCGCCTGTGACATCGCCTGTCGTGATGGTGAGATCGCCAGTCCCAAAATGAAGCGCGGCAATGCCAACATTACCCGCTTGAACCGCACCCGCAGTACTGTCGATCGTGAAGCCACTCGTACCGTAAGATAGCGCCCCAATACCAACGCCATCGGCATTCACATTTGCAGTTGTGATGCTTGTTTGGCCCGTTCCGTAATTGATCGCGTAAATGCCGAAGGCTTGGCCGTTTACACTGCCTGCGCTGCTGTCGATCGTCAGATCGGTTGCGGTTGTGTCATTTACTGCATTGATCCCAGCGAGAATGCCGATTTCACCGGTGCCAGCAACATCCGCCGTGGTGATTATTGTCGCACCTGAGCCATTATTGCGCGAGCGGATGCCGTTCTGGCTGCCTGTTACCGCGCCAGCGGTGCTGTCGATAGTGAGGTCACCTGCATCCCCTGTGACCTCCGCATAGATGCCGTCGCCATTTATACCGGTGACATCCGCAGTGCTGATCGTCGTTTGTGGGACGATACCAGTATTTGCGTTTGTAAAAGCGTTAATGCCGTTAAGGGCGCCGGTGACTGTGCCCGCGGTGGTGTCGATTGTGTGAGCATCGCCTACTTCGACGAGACTTGAGTTGATCCCATCATCAGTATCGCCGGTCACATCGCCCGTGATGACTGATAAACCGCCATAGCTTCTATGGTCAGCGACAATCCCAACAGTGCCGCCAGAAACAGCGCCGGCCGTGCTGTCAATCGAAAGACCGCTGCCGCTTTCACCTGAATACGCAAAGATGCCGTAGCCTGTGGAGCCCGTCACATCGGCGGTGGCGATCGTGGTGGTGCCAGAGCCGTAGTTGAGGGCCTCAATCCCGTCCCTACCGCCGGATACCGTGCCTGCCGTTGTGTTAATCAGCAGATCGGTGCCATAATTCTCAACGTTAAGCGCGTCTCGAGTGGCGCCGGTCGCGTCGGCTGTCGTTATGGAGAGAACCCCGGAACCCCTGTTACGGACGAACATAGCATAATCGTCGCCAAAGACGCTGCCTTCAGCGGTGTTGATCGTGAGGTCGGTGCCCTCGTTAAATGCCTCAATACCCTCACGGAGAACCCCAGTTACATCGGCCGTGATCAGCGTCGCAGAGCCCGTGCCGTCATTGTCAATCACGATGCCATCAGAGTTTCCGATGACAGAACCAGCGCTCGTATCGACAGTAAGATTGGTGCCATCCTCTGAATTGCCAGCATAGACGCCATAGTCATCACCATTCAGATCGCCCGTGGTGATGATAACTTCACCGGTGCCAAAGTTTCTGGCGTAAATGGCATCGTCGGTGGTCCCAACGATGGTGCCTGCAGTAGTGTCTATGACCAGATCAGTGCCAAAACTATAAGCCCTGATTCCATGATCGCCATAGCCGGTCACATCAGCCGTGGCGATTGTTGTCGCGCCTGAGCCATCGTTGCGCGCTTCGATTCCGTTTTGGCTGCCTGTTACCGCGCCCGCGGTGCTGTCGATGACAAGCTCACCACCAATATTATTGTTGATAACATCAACGCCGGCGCCAGATTGTCCGGTAATTGCGGCGGTAGTGATCGTAACGGAACCAGTGCCATTATTACGAGCGAAAATGCCGTTATTTTGGGCCGTCACTGTACCCGCGCTGCTGTCGATCGTCAGATCAGTTGCACTTGTGTCATTTACTGCATTGATCCCGTCGACAATGCCGCTTTCACCAGCGCCAGTATCCACGTCCGCAGTGATAATCGTGGTCGCACCATTGCCCCTGTTTTGGGTAACAATGCCACTGTATTCACCGAACACCGCGCCAGCGCTGCTGTCGACAGACAAATTGCCGGTGCGAGCTGCGTTCCTTACGTCAATGCCGTTGCCGCGTTCGCCATCGACATCGGCAGTCGTGATGGCGGTGTCGCCCGTGCCATTGTTGCGCGCAAAAATCCCATTATCATCGCCAACCACAGCGCCCGCGCTGCTATCGATGATGATATCAGTGGCGTCGTCTTCGTTGCGGGCATTGATGCCATCGCCAGTCGCTCCAGTGACGTCGGCCGTGGTGATAGACAACACGCCATCGCGACGATTGAACGCTGAGATACCATCACTGTTTCCGGAAACAGTGCCAGCGGCGCTGTCGATGAAAAGCCCTTCGGTAAAGCTGGTCGCATCAATTCCGCTTGCGCTAAGGCCAGTCACATCGGCTGTCGTGATAGAAAGAACACCTGAGCCTTCGTGCGACGCCAAAATCCCGTTGGTTCCACCCGTTACGCTGCCCGCGCTGCTATCGATCGTCAGGTCAGCTCCGGTACCAAGCTCACCGCGAAGTTCCGCATCAATCCCGTTGCCATCAGTGCCCTCTACATCGCCTGTGACAATCGAAGCGCCGTAACGTGTTCCAGAGTAGAGTTTAATGCCGTCAGACTGACCGACGATCCTTCCGCCGCTTGTATCAACCGAAACTGCGCCCACGATGATACCCGAGATGAAATCAACACCCGCGCCGCCAGCAGAGTAGACATTCCCGGTTCGGATTGTCGCGTTCTCACCGCGATGAGCCACACCTATTCCAGCTTGTTGTCCCGAAACATTCCCGGCTGTGCTGTCAACCAAGAGGTCGCCGCTACCGCGCTGAGTTTCAACGCGGATACCAGTTCCGTTGAGGCCGGAAACATCGCCGGTCGTGATGGAGGTGTCGCCGGTACCGTTGCTGTTTGCATCGATGCCGTAGAGTGCGCCAATAACCGTGCCCGCGCTGCTGTCGATCGAAATGTCGGTCGTTGCGCCTGAAGAACGCGCTTCGATGCCAGTATCACCGCCGCTCACATTTGCGGTTGTGATGGAGAGCGAACCTGTTCCCCGATTGTCCGCATAGATGCCGCGATTTGTGCCAGAAACGGTGCCAGCGACAGAGTTGATGACGATATCACCGCCGTCGAAATCCTCACCATTGTCAGATACACGAATGCCATCCCCAGACAGACCAGTGACATCGCCGGTAGTAATGGCGGCGTTGGCGGCGTCTGCAAAATTGCCAATATCGATACCATCTTGGCCGCCGGTCACTGCACCAGCGGTTGTATCCAAGACTATCTCACCGGCTGGAGCGTCGATTTCGATACTGACACCGTCGCCAGCCTCACCGTCGACATCGGCTGTGGTGATGGTCGTGTTTCCAACACCTTCGTTGGACGCATCGATGCCGTTTTGGCTGCCTGTTACCGCGCCTGCGGCGCTATCGATAGTGAGGTTGCTAGCAGCCGCTTCATTAGTGGCGTAAATGCCATTGCCGCCCTGGCCCGTGACACCAGCTGTGGTGACCGAAAGATCACCCGTGCCGTAATTTCTTGCGCGAATGCCATCAGCGCTGCCGCTGACCGCGCCTGCGCTGCTATCAATACTAAGGTCAACGCCGTAGTTCGTTGAGAAAATGCCATTTCCGTCGCTGGCCGTTACATCGCCCGTGGTGATCGCTGTGCTGCCTGCGCCAGTGTTTCGGGTGATTATGCCAGCATAGCCGCCGCTTACCGCGCCTGCGCTGCTATCAATGATAAGGTCAGAATTGGACTGGAGCGCATAAATACCAACGTCGTTTGACGCGGTAACATCCGCAGTGGTGATCCTGGTGTCACCGGTGCCTTCGTTGGACACATCGATACCATTTGTGATGCCGGCCACCGCGCCAGCGGTGCTGTCTATGATAAGATCAGTGGCGCTGGCCTCGTTGCGGGCATCGATGCCATCGCCAGCTTCTCCAGTGACGTCGGCTGTGGTGATTCTGGTTAGGCCAGTTCCGCTATTGATCGCATCGATGCCGTTTTGGCTACCTGTTACCGGGCCAGCGGTGGTGTCAATGACGATATCGCCGCCAGTGCCGGAGTTTCTAGCGTCAATGCCATCACCGCCCTCACCATCGACATCGGCTGTGACAATGGTCACATCGCCCGCTCCGCCAGTGCGAACTTCGATGCCATTTTCGCCGCCAGTGACGTCGCCCGCTGTGGTATCAAGCGCAACACCTCCGCCCTGCGTGGCCGTGTTGATAATGGAGATACCAGCCTCTGCTCCGCCGGTGACATTGCCCAGAACCGCGTTGATCGCGCCATTATCTTCGTTGTCGAGGCGTACACCGATAGTGCCGCCGATGATCGTGCTTTGCGCGCCATCAGCCAGCGTTATGGTGATCCCTTGAGCCGATATGGCAGTAAGGCCGCGCTGACCGGTGCCAGAGGTAACAATATCAAACCCATCTTCAATGACCGCTATAACCGGAACGTTACCGATCCCGTCAGAGACATCCTGTTCGGTCGTCGCTGGATCGCCATTATCCTGGCACACAAAATTGTTCGGCGTGATCTCCACACACGCATCCTGCGCCTGAGCAAATGCGGGCGAACTTGCCGCGAGTAAGGCAGCCGGAGCCGTGGACCATTTTAGCAATCGGCGGGCAAGAGAAAGGGTCGATGATCCTTGCCCGCCGACTGCCTCTGGGCTTGACTCTGGACAAACCAGGCCAAGCTCAGGAGAGAAACTCGCTGCAATTCCTTTGAACTTTGTGACACGTCCGCCCCGCAGCATGGCTGACCGGCTCCAGCGCAGAAAATTGTTCGCCCCAAACGCCACGTTGTTGAGCTTCAGTGCGCTTGAATTCGTGTTATTTGCTTGTGTCATTTTGCCCTCGATGCGCTGCTGATTGTTGAGCGCGAATTCTTGTTTGAATGGTTTGCTGCTGAGCTGATCGGCCCGGCGAAAAATGCGGTGTTTTGATGCTTGATTGGCTAGGTTTTGAGCTTGTCAAAGGTGAGCAATGTCGCCGCATCCGTAGAGCTGGGCGACACAGTCATGGGACAGCGGAAGCCCTCGACCAGTTCGATGTCATAAAGTTCGCCAATGTCGCCATCGATCCGGAACCAATCGGCGCAATTGCCCGATTTGAGGTCAATCACCTGGACCCCGCACCATGGCTCGCTGTCGGCCTTCTTCAGGCGCTCATCAAGCTCCAACCCCTCGAAGCGTTTGTAGCGCGGGCGCGACAGGCCAACGAAGGCAAAGCCATCGTGGAACGACAATCCGCGCAGGAAGCCGGGGCAAAACGCGACCGGCTTAAACTTGCCCATCTTCGCCTTGCCTTTTGGCATTTCGACATAGCCAAGCTCGCCCGTGCCCGCATTCAGCACCCACAGCTTGCCATTATGCCAGCGCGGCGAATGCGGCATGGACAGCCCCTCGCACACGATCTTGCCGGACTTAACATCGATCACCACACCGCCATCGGCGCGGCGATCGCGCCAGCCATCGATTGTGTCGGATTTGGAGACCGCCGTGACATAGGCCGGGGCGCCATCGCGCATCGCCAAACCGTTGAGGTGGCACCGATCTTCATCAACGATATCGCTGATAAATTCAGGCTTCCAAATCGGATCAAATGAATGGCGCTCAGACACCTTGGCGAGGCAATTAAAGCGGGTGTTGACGAACACGATAGAACCATCGGCCATCGCGCCAACATCATGCGCGTCGAGTTGCCCGGTCACATAATGTGTCCGCGGCATAAAACAGGCGTCATACGTTTGGTTGATCCGCTCGTCAGGCCCGAGCACGTTTTCCAGGCGCATGATTTGCGCACCGGTCGACATAACCAGACGGCCATTGCCATCCGCACACAAACCCATCGGCTTTGGCATTCCTGATTGGTGAAGCTGCGCTTTGCCCTGAGCATTGCTGCCCAGCATATAAAGCAATCCAGACTGGTAAGATGTGAAAGCAAGCGCCGCGTTCATTCCATGCAGCCGCTGAAGTAAGCCGCCAGACAGGGAATATTCCGCTTTGGGCTCTTTGGGCCGCGCCTGGCTCGCTGTAACGCTTTGCGGCGTCGATGCCGCTCGTTTGGTTGGTGTGTCTTGCATGTCTGACCCTTTCATTGGCAGCCAACAATTGGCTTCCAGATGGATCAGTGATGACAGGCGACCGTTGTAATGAGCGTTGTAAAAGCGTTGTAAAAAGCGTTGTAATTTGCGTTTTTGGCCACTTTTTTTGCGAAAAATGGGCTTTTTTTGGATTTTCAGCCGGATTTCAGAAAATCTTGGACCTCTTGGGCGAATCGAGTCGAAACCGATTCGCGGCCCAGCAGCAAGTGATTCGGCCTCTCAACGCTGGGCAGCCGCAAACCCAGAATTCGCGATGCGATGGACCGCCCTGTCGCAAACGGAATGCGCATGTTCCCGCGGCTGTGAACAACCAGTGTCCGGCATTGAACCTTCGCCAAATCATTCCGCACATCGATGGTTGAGAATGCTTCCAAGAAACGCGCGGCATTTTCTGCCGATGTGGTGAGGCGCTGAAACTCGTCAAGCCAGTGCGATTTTCCTGTCAGGAAAGCCCGCAAGCGCGACAGTTCGGCTCATCAAACAATTGTGCGGGTGTATTCCATGGTTTGGTAGCGGAGGAGGGACTTGAACCCCCGACACGCGGATTATGATTCCGCTGCTCTAACCAGCCGAGCTACTCCGCCAAACCAAAGTCTGGCTGGTCTCTAGGGTGTTTTCGCCCGGACCGCAGGCGGCGCGTTTAGGCGGGGGCAGAGCCCGGGTCAACACCTGTTTGACACTGTTTGCGCTTGAACTGGCACTCTACTCAGCGGCGCGCCGCTCTGCGAAAGGCTGCGCGCTTTACAAAAGTCCACGGCCCACCTTCATAGAGGTGCAGTTCCAGCGCAGGAAACGTAAAGCTGCGCGGCTCTATCTCCAGAGCTAGGGCCGCTTGCAAAGCGCGCGCCTCCTCTTTCGTGACCTTGTTTTGGATCGTTATGTGCGGGCGCGGCTCGTACAGATCCTGATCCGTCAGACTGCCATGGAAATGATCGGCAATCTCTGCGCGAAGGCTGAGCAATTGCTGGCTCTCAAGGGCGATGGCTGTGCCCTTCCCTAGATCCATCACCCCGGTAACGCGCCCTTCGAGCGGCGAATATTCCGCTGCGATGCGCGGCAGGTAGCTTTTCAGCTCGTCAAGCAAGGAAGGCGCAAAGGAATGGAACATGGTGACATGCGCGTGCAAATGGTTGCGATGGGTGGGATAATGCTCACGCCGCAATCCTTCGGCCCAAGAAGCGATCTCAGGCGGCAAAGCGGCAGTGACAATGAACGGACGAGCCATGTCCTAAATCGCTTTCTGAGACGTCGCACTGGGCACACTCAAATGCACGCTGCTGCTACATCTCACCGCGTTCACGGCGGATCGCGTACCATTTTTCAACATTGGCGTTGTGCTCGGTCAAGGTCTCGGCAAACCAATGGCCGCCGGTCCCGTCCGCCACCATGAACAGCGCGCTTGTCTCGTCCGGGTTTAGCACGGCGGCGATGCTTTCCCTGCCCGGATTGGTGATCGGCCCGACCGGCAATCCGACGCGCGTGTACGTATTGTAGCCATTGACCGCCGCGATCTCAGACTGGCGAATCCGGCGGCCAAGCGGCTTGCCCTTGGTAATCGGATAGATGATCGTCGGATCCGCTTGCAGCAGCATCCCTGTCTTGACCCGGTTGGAATAGAGCCCAGCGATCTTACGGCGTTCGGACGCTTTGCCCGTTTCTTTCTCGACGATGGCCGCCAGGATCAGTGCCTCTCGCATGGTATCAACCGCGATATTTGGGCCGCGCTCTGCCCAGGCTTCGGCGAGATACAGGTCCATCGCCGTCTGCATCCGCTCGACAACCTTTTGCCGTCTTTCCCCACGCTCAAAATCGTAAGTGTCTGGCAGGATCGAACCTTCGACCGGGACTTCAATCTCACCGGTCAGCAGCTCTTCAGCCATCAGGCGCTCATGCACGAGGATCGAGGGCATGCCTTCTGGAACGGTGACAAAGCGCCGGATCACATCCCCGCTTTGAAAGGTCGATAGGATTTGTCCCTGCGTCATGCCAGGCGCCAGCATAAATTCGCCCGCTTGGATCGGATCGCGAGAGCCGAACAGGCGCGCACGCATCACAAACCCTTCGGAAGAGGTGATATGCCCCTCCTCCTCAAGCTTGCGCGCAACCGAGCTGAGCGAAGCGCCGGCCGGAATGATGAAACTGCTTTCAACCTTTACCGTGGCCGAGCCAAGATAAAGGCTGCCCGCATAGACACCCGCCGCCAGAAACAGCGCGCAAATGAGGCCAGCGATCAGGCCGAGCCGCTTCATCGGCCTCAGTCGACCTTTTGCATGACGAGCGAGGCATTGGTGCCACCAAAACCGAAGCTGTTGTTTAGCACGGCGCGCACGTCGCGCTTACGCGCGGTGAGCGGAACGAGATCGATCCCCTCTGTGCCATCGTCAGGATTGTGAAGGTTGAGCGTCGGCGGGACGATGCCGTCGCGCATTGCGAGCACGCAGAACACAGCCTCAACCGCGCCCGCACCGCCCAGCAAGTGGCCAATGGCCGATTTGGTCGAGCTCATCGAGGCCCCGCCCAGATCATCGCCGAGCACGCGTTTTACCGCGGCAAGCTCAATCGTGTCTGCCATAGTCGATGTGCCATGTGCGTTGACATAGTCGATATCGCCAGCGGACAGTCCCGCCTTCTTAAGCGCCATACGCATAGCCAGCTCTGCGCCCTTGCCCTCTGGATGAGGGGCAGTGACATGGTAGGCGTCGCCAGAGAGGCCATAGCCGGTTACCTCGGCATAGATTTTCGCGCCGCGTGACTTGGCGTGCTCATATTCTTCAAGGACAACAACGCCGGCGCCCTCACCCATGACAAAGCCTTCGCGGTCTTTGTCGTAAGGTCGGCTCGCCTCCGTCGGGCGGTCGTTGTAGCTGGTGTTGAGCGCGCGCGCCTGAGCGAAGCCTGCGATGCCCAGCGGGTTCACAGTGCTTTCCGCGCCGCCTGCAAGCATGACGTCGGCATCGTCGAGCATGATCATGCGGGCCGCATCGCCGATTGAGTGCGCGCCAGTGGAGCAAGCCGTCACAACAGCGTGATTGGGGCCCATAAAGCCATATTTGATCTGAACCTGACCGGTGACCAGATTGATCAAGCGGCCATGCACAAAGTGCGGGCTGACCCGGCCAGGGCCTCGCTCATGCAGATTGACGCTCTCTTTTTCAATGCCCGGAAGGCCGCCGATCCCGGCGCCAATCGAGCAACCGGTGCGCAATTTCAGCGCATCGTCCATGTCCTCGAGGCCAGCATCTTCTAGCGCCTGACCGGCGGCATCAATGCCATAAACAATGAACGGATCAACCTGGCGCTGGATCTTGCCATCAACACGCTTGTCAGGATCAAATCCGTATTCGTGATCCTTGCCTTTGACCTCGCAGGCGATCTGACATTTCTGATCGGAAGCATCAAAGCTGGTAATTGGCCCAGCCCCGCTCTCCCCAGCAATCAAATTCGCCCAAACGGTCTCGACATCTGCCCCCAGAGGCGTGACGAGGCCCAAACCGGTAACGACAACACGGCGCATTGCAGTCCTTTCGAGGCTCTTGGCCTTTCAAATACGCTACAGGCCCACGCCCACTTCGGGGCGCGGGCCTGTGATTTTGGCAAAGCTATGGAATGATCGGCGCGCAGATGCGAACCGTCAGCCTCAGCTGATTAGCCCTTATTGCCTTCGATATATTTGGTCGCATCACCAACAGTGGTGATTTTCTCGGCTGCATCGTCAGGGATTTCGACGCCGAATTCCTCTTCGAAAGCCATAACCAATTCGACAATATCGAGGCTGTCTGCGCCCAGATCGTCGATGAAGCTCGCATCTTGCGAAACCTTATCGGCCTCTACGCCGAGGTGTTCGACAACAATTTTCTGCACGCGGTCGGCAGTATCGCTCATAATGTTCCCTCTTAATTTTGGGGTGTAAAACTCGCGTTCGCCCTAATGAACGGCGCGCATGAGTGCAAGGGGGGAAGATTGCCCGTCCCAAGCGGTGATGGATGCATCAATCGAACAGCGCCCGGGTGTCGAGCAATTCAATATCGCTGCGCGCAGCCACGGACCGCGCAATCATATATTTGTGCCAACTTCCAAAAGTTACAAGGGCACGCAACCCTTTGCCGGTAATGGAATCGAGCGCCAAATTGATTAAGTCATTGTGCGCGCGGTTAATTTGCGTCCATCCGCCTGGGCCCAGATCCGCGTCGAAATAGCGCTGATAAGGTGTCTGGGCGCGCTCTACGATGGCGTCATATTCCGATGTATGGATGAATTTAGGGTCATCGCCGCGTCCGGCCAGCTCTACAGAATACTGCCTGCGAGCGGCCAAATGCTCAGCCCATTGCTGAGCTCTGGCTGGATCATTTTCGATTTGCTTAAGCGCGTCGCGGCGGTCATCCGCAATCGCCTGTGTCCAGCCCGCGCCAGCCAGAATCTTAAAGTCCATCTCGCGGCTCAGCGGAAAAATGACATCAGTATATTCGGGGAAAACTCTGGTTCGCGGCTCCGTCACTGCGCCCGTTTCAGCAAACCCGGCCTTCGCAGCCTCGAGCCGATCTGGCGGAATTTCGGTGATAATCACATCCGGCTTTGCCCGGCGGACCGCCTCACGCAGAACGCCGAGCGAATATTTGGTGCTGGTGCGGTGCCTGGAATGGATCGCGCCGAGCACATGCAGGCGCGTTGTGGTGGATGGCTTAGACGGTCCCGGAGCGCATGCACTCAACGGCAGCGAACTCGATATCGCGGCGGCCATAGAGCCAAGAACAACAGAGCGGCGGGTGATTATCATAAGCGGTTATTCGTACCGCACACCTGCTCAGTTACAATGTGCAGATATAGTGCCTATCCGCCTTCAGCCGGTCCACCACCTTCGGAGGTATCACTCGGTTCTTCGACATCAGCATAGCGCCGATTCAGAATTTCGGTGCGCGCCGCGAGTTGATCTTCTGCGCGCATCCACCCTTCAACACGGTCTACAGATTCCAGCGCCATCAGTTTTTGAGGCTCAATCGCCAAGGCTCGCTGCAAGGTTTCAAGCGAGAGCGCAAACTCGCCATTGCGCTCGTGGCACATCGCAACATTGAACAGCACGGAGACTTGCTGCGGATTGCTGGCCTCCAGCGCCTTGAAACCATCACACGCCGCATCCTCATCGCTCTTTGTCAGTTTAACGGCGTTTCTAAATGCCTTGCGATCAGCCTTTTCGAGCCCTTTGCGCCGCTCAAGAATCCGGTATTTGCTTTCCAAAAAGCGAGGCGCGAGAGCTGTTCTCACCCGCCAGGCGAAGCTCGATACGAGCCCATCTGACATGTCTGGTATCGACGCCTGCGAATTGCTATTGGTGCACGCCTCTTTGCTGCGCGTCATTTCATCGCGAGTGGCATATAAGATGGCACCATCCTGAGCGATGATCTCGATATCAGGATAGAATGACACCTCGGTCCGGCTGCAATCGTAATAGGTCGTTCGATAACGGACGCACTTCTTATCATCGTCCTTCTCAGCGCACTTGCGCTCGCCCTTTGGCTCCAACTCAATAACCGAGGATTGAATGCTGGCGCTGCCCTGGATGATCGCATCCACGGGGCCGCCACCGATCGTTATCACATCAAACCACGGCTCATTTTGAGCGCGCGCTTTTTGCAGCGCATCTTTGAGTTCATAGGCGAGCTGCGCGCCTTTGCTGCCGCTCAGCGTATCGACAGAAATCGTTTCGATCTCGAGCCCAGCATCCGTTGTCGCCGGCATATGTGCGCCCACGGTCAGCGTCTCTGCATTTGCCGGCGTTGCAACCAATGCCAACCCGGCGCATAGCGCGCCAGCTCGTGTCAAAATTGTGAACGTCATGCCGATTCCCCAATTGCCCTGAGCGCATTCTATTGCGCCCTGGAGATTAGGGAAAGGTGAACCGGTTTTGCCCGCTACGGCTGCGATATATTCGCCGAAGCAAAGATTTGCGCGTTAGCTGCCTTATGCGGGTTTCGCCGCATCGCCTTTCTTCTTAGGCGGCTCAATCACCCGCAAGGACAGCTCGCGCAATTGCGGCAATTCCGCTTTGCTCGGTGCGCCCATCATCAGGTCTTCACCCTTCTGATTCATCGGGAATGCGATCACTTCGCGGATAGCCTCTTCGCCGGCCAGCAGCATTACGATCCGGTCAATACCCGGAGCTGATCCGCCATGCGGCGGTGCACCAAGCTTGAACGCTTCGATCATGCCGCCGAACTCGCGGTCGACGTCTTCCTTGGAATAGCCAGCAATTTCGAACGCCTTGTACATGATATCCGGGCGATGGTTCCGGATCGCACCGGAAGACAACTCATAGCCGTTGCAGACAATGTCATATTGCCACGCTTTGATCTCAAGCGGATCCTGATTTTCCAGTGCATCCATCTCGCCCTGCGGCATTGAGAATGGGTTGTGACTGAAATCGACCTTCTTGGCGTCTTCGTCATACTCGAACATCGGGAAATCAACGATCCAGCAGAACTTGAAGCAGTTCTCTTCAATCAGACCAAGTTGCTCGCCAACCTGAGTGCGAGCGGCACCGGCCAACTTCGCTGCGTCCTTTTCCTTGCCCGCGGCAAAGAACAGGCCGTCATCCGGGCCAAGGCCGAGCTCGTCATAGAGCTGAGCCATCAGGTCAGGACCGTGGTTCTTGGCGATTGGTCCACCGAACTCGCCGCCCTTGCGGGTGACGTATCCAAGGCCAGCAAAGCCCTCACCTCGCGCCCAATTGTTCATATCATCGAAGAACTTGCGGCTCTTCTCATTCGTGTTTGGCGCAGGCACCACGCGGACAACGCCGCCGCCGCCTACGATCTTTTCAAACAGGCCAAAGCCTGACTTCTCGAAATGGCTGGTAACGTCATAGATGATCAGCGGGTTGCGCAGATCAGGCTTGTCGCTGCCATATTTCAGCATCGCCTCGGCATATGGAATGCGCGGGAAGTCGCCCGACGCGGTCACGCTCTTTCCATTGGCAAACTCAGCGAAGACGCCCGCAAGAACCGGCTCCAACGTCTGGAACACGTCTTCCTGCGTCACAAAGCTCATTTCAAAGTCGAGCTGATAGAACTCAAGACTACGGTCAGCGCGCAGGTCTTCATCGCGAAAGCACGGCGCAATCTGGAAATAGCGATCAAACCCGCTGACCATCAGCATCTGTTTGAACATCTGCGGCGCCTGCGGCAGCGCGTAGAAATTGCCCGGATGCATGCGGCTTGGCACCAAGAAGTCGCGCGCGCCCTCTGGTGAGGAAGCCGTCAGGATCGGCGTCTGAAACTCTGTGAAACCTTGGTCGATCATGCGCCCACGGATCGAGGTGATCACCTGGCTGCGCAGCATAATGTTGCGGTGCATTGTCTCACGCCGCAAATCGAGGAAGCGGTATTTGAGGCGAATGTCCTCAGGATATTCCTGCTCACCAGCAACCGGCATCGGCAGTTCTTCCGCCGCACTTTGCACTTCCACCGCGCGGGCAAACACTTCCACAGTGCCAGTTTCGATCGCGGGATTGATTGTGTCTCCGCTACGCGCCTTTACATCGCCATCAATCGTCACGACCGATTCCAGCCGCAGCTTGTCAAGAATGGGCAGAGCGGGCGAATCGACATCAGCTACAATCTGAGTGATCCCGTAGTGGTCGCGCAGATCGACGAACAGCACCCCGCCAAAATCGCGTTTGCGGTGAATCCAGCCGGAAAGGCGAACGGTTTCACCGACATTGGCTTCACTTAACTGTGCGCAAGTATGAGTACGATAAGCGTGCATGCTAAACTCTTGTCCTGTTCGAGAGTATGGCGCTAAAGGCGCGCCAGCAATGATTGCATGGCGTGGCCTAGTTTAGAGCGCATATCAATATGCGCGCGCTAACAGGGCAAGCGCGGGGCTTTGTCAAGTTTCACGCATGCTAAGCAATCATCAATGGGCTCACGCCCGGAGGCGGTACTCCGCCTGACACACTGAAAAGACAGATATGAAAATACATGATCTGATTACCACGACCGATGCTCTAAGCGACCTTTGCGAGCGTTTGGCGAAATCTGAATTTGTCACCATCGACACCGAATTCATGCGCGAGAACACCTATTGGCCGGAACTGTGCCTAGTGCAGATCGCCAATGAGGAAGAGGCCGCGGCGATTGATCCGCTGGCCGATGGGATCGATCTCACGCCGCTGCTCGATCTGATGTGCGAAAATGACGAAGTGCTCAAAGTCTTCCACGCGGGCGGGCAAGATGTTGAGATCATCGTCAACCTCACTGGCAAGACCCCCTTCCCCATTTTCGACACGCAAATCGCGATGATGGCAATCAGCCAGTCTGAGCAAATCGGCTACGCCAATCTGGTCGATAGCTGGCTGGGCCTACAAATCGACAAAGGCGCGCGCTTCACCGATTGGAGCCGCCGCCCGCTGACCGACCGGCAGATCGAATACGCCATCGGTGATGTGACGCACCTGTCCGAGATTTTCCCGAAAATGCTCAAGAAATTGATCAAGACGGGCCGCGGGCGCTGGCTTGATGCGGAGATGGAAAAGCTCGCCAATGCGAGCAATTACATTGTAAATCCCGACAATGCCTGGCGCCGCATTCGTCAGCCGGGCCGCAATCCAGCGGTGCTTGGCCGGATGAAGGGCCTCGCCGCGTGGCGCGAGGGCGAAGCGCAGCACAAGAATATTCCGCGCGGCCGGATCATGCGCGATGAGACCTTGGCAGACATCGCCAGCCATCCACCCAAGAAACAGGCTGATCTCGCCAAAGTGCGCGGGCTGTCGTCCGCATGGCGCGACAATGATATTGGCAAGCGCCTGATGCGCGTCATCGAAGAGGCGGAGCCGCTGCCCAAAAGCGAGCTTCCCGAGAAGATGAAACGCGGGGCGCCTCTGGGCAAGGAAGGCGCATTGGTCGCCGACCTTCTGAAACTGCTCCTGAAAATCCGGGCGCGCGAGATCGATGTGGCCTCGCGCTTGCTCACCAGAGCCGACGAGATGGAAGCCCTCGCCGCCGGCGTGCGCGATCTCAAAGTGCTGCAAGGCTGGCGCTACGAAGTATTTGGCAAAGACGCGCTAGAACTAGTCGAAGGCAAGCTCGGCTTTGCGGTGAAAAATGGCAAACTGTCCATGACCCACATCGATGACATGCACGCAAATATGGAAGAGGCCGCGGCCGCCAGCGATGACGCAGCAGAGGCGGAAGCCGAGGCAGAGACGGCAGCGGCCGAATAAAACTTAGCCATGTCCACCTATCTCCCCACCATCAAGCAACTGCAATATCTCGTGTCTTTGCACGAGCATAAGCACTTCGGTCGCGCGGCAGATGCGAGCTATGTTTCGCAATCGACCCTATCGGCGGGCATTCGCGAACTGGAATCGCTGCTGGGCGTAACGCTGGTTGAGCGCAGCCGCCGGGTCGTGCGCTTTACTGCGCTGGGCGATCAGGTGGTGGAAAAGGCGCACCGGCTGCTGCGCGAGGCAGAGGAGCTGTCCGACCTCGTCCAAGCTGCGGGCAAGCCGCTGTCCGGTACGCTACGCATGAGCGTTATTCCGACCATCGCGCCCTTTATGCTGCCGCATATGTTGCCGCGCCTAAAACGCGAGCGGCCTGATTTAAAGCTGCTGCTGCGCGAGGAGACCAGCCAAGATGCGGTGGAATCGCTGCAACATGGCCGGGTTGATTGTGTGCTGCTCGCCCTGCCCTTTGGCACCGGTGAGGTCGAAGTCGAGCACATCAGCGACGACAAGCTGTTCGTTGCCTTTCCCAAGGATGATCCGCGCGATCCGCCAGACAGCGTCCCGCCCAGCATGATTGATGAAGGCCGCTTGCTGCTGCTCGAAGATGGGCATTGCCTGCGCGATCATGCGCTGGCCGCCTGCGCGCGGCCAGAAATGCGCGCCAATGCCGCGATCATTGGCACGTCGCTGCACACTCTGGTGCAGATGGTCGACAATGATCTGGGCCTGACGATGCTGCCCCAAATGGCGCTGGACGCCGGAATATTAGACGGCACCAAAGTCGTCGCGCGCCCGCTGAAATCCGCGCAGGCCAGCCGCGAGATCGCTCTGATCTGGCGCAAGAACAGCCCGCGCGCGGATGACTTTAAGCTGCTGGCTGAGGAATTGCGGGCGGGTTGAGATGGCAGATTTGACTGCACACCATCTGATGGAAAATCTCAGCGGACTTATTTGGTATTCAAAATGCAAGAAGGATGCATTTCACCGCATTCGTCGCTTTGCTCCTCCTGCGGACCCTTTTCAGATGCGAATGGCATACTCACAATACCTCGTGAACTTAGTCGGCCTAGTAGATGCCTCAGCTGACATCTTCGGAGCCAGCCTGCGAGACGAATGGAATTCCGCGCTGCTTAGCTCAAATCAGATAGTCGGTAACAATCCAGCAAAATACTTACGGGAGCTTAGAAATGCAATTGTCCACCGTGGGTTCGATCCGACGTCGCTCTGCACGGTACGTGATAACTTCGTTCTAGCTCTGAGCCCAACTGAGATCCCCGATTCCAACCGTCAAAATCAAACTCACATCCCACCACATGAAGTTTTAATCGGTGCATTCTTTGTTTACGAAACAGTGATCGCCGAACTAATTTTGCGTCAGGCACAACCGACAATCGAAAAACTTTCGTCAATTCCAAAAATCGAGCGTGAAATGGAATTGAAACAGCATGTCTTGAAAGAAACGAGATATTCCGATGACGTCAAAAAGATGTTGTTCACCCATTGGGATCAAATCCCATGGGCTGAGATTTTGACGAATGATGAGAATGAACTGACTGAACTTCTTCGTCCAGACTTCTAAACTCAATCCATATGTTTGAGGCCGACCCGCAAGTAATCCCAGCCGGTGATGCAGGTCAGCACCGCAGCCGCCCAGAGCGTCGTCAGGCCGATCAAGTGTAGCCAGGTCTGCTCAACCGAGGCGCAGGCATCGCCGGGGACTTGGCATGGCTGTCCGTGCAATGCCCCGCCGCCAATCAGAGCCGCCAAAGCGACCAGCTGAAACGCGGTTTTCCATTTCGCCAGTTTACTGACCGGCATGGAGACCTGAATACCGCCCAGAAATTCGCGCAGGCCAGAGACGGCAATCTCTCGCATCAGAATGATCAGACCGGCAATCACATGGAAATCACCCACATAAGGTCCCCGCAAATATCCTTGCGCGGTGAGCACAAGGATAACGGTCGCGACCATGATCTTGTCAGCGATGGGATCGAGGAAAATGCCGAGCTTTGACACCGTGCCCTGCGCCCGGGCCAGATAGCCATCGAAGAAATCGGTGATCGCAATCAGGCCGTACAGCACAAAGCCTATCGCATAGCCCAATTGCCATTCCGGCCACCACAAAAAGAAGGCCAGCAATGGCAACGCCATAATGCGCGACAAAGTGAGAATATTGGGCAATGTCATCATTATGAATGCGTCCTTAGCCGCCTTTACCACAGCGCAAAAGATGAAACAGGCACCTTGTTAACGCCTGCGTATCGTCTATCTCCTGCGTCAGGGGAGCGAACACTTTCATGACCACGACGACGCATCTTTTGCGCCGCAGGCGCTTCCTGCCATTGTTCTGCACTCAGCCGCTGAACGCATTTAATGACAATTTGTATAAGACCTCGATGGTCCTGTTCGTCGTGTACAAAGTTTACGACGATGAAAGCCAAGAGGCGATTTTTAGCGCCATTGCTTCGGGATTGTTCATCCTGCCATTTTTCGTTCTGTCAGCGTTGGCGGGGCAACTCGCCGATTTGCGGGATAAGGCGGCGATCATCCGCACGGTCAAGATGTGCGAGATTGGTTTGATGCTGATCGGCGCAACAGGCCTGCTTCTTTTGTGGCTCGACAAGACCGGACATCTGATCGCGTGGCGCGGGATCGCGGTCGACAGCTTTGCGATACCGCTGCTGATGTTCGCCCTGTTTCTGACCGGGGTTCAGTCGACATTCTTGGGCCCGATCAAATATGCCATCCTGCCGCAACATTTGAAGAAAGAAGAAGTGTTAGCGGGGACCGGACTGGTTGAGGCAGGCACTTACATCGCCATTTTGCTGGGCACGATCTTGGCCGGTTGGATCCCGGTCGAATGGGCCGCCGGCGGCATCATAGTGACATCGGTGATCGGCTATATCTCAAGTCGACAAATCCCCGCTGCACCTCCTTTGGGCAAAGGGGAAGAAAAACTAGACTGGCACATCATCCGCGCGTCGATCGCGCTCATCAAAAACACAATGCATGATCGCCAGATTTTCTATGCGATCCTCTCGATCAGCTTCTTTTGGACGATCGGCGCTGTGCTGTTCATCCAATTCCCGCCGCTCGCCAAAAACACGCTGATGGCTAGCAAAGAAGTCGCCAGCCTATTTCTGGTGATCTTCTCCGTTGGGGTGGCGATCGGTTCGGTTTCCATCAACAAGCTGCTGAAAGGCAAAGTGTCGGCGCGCTATTCACCCATATCCGTTATCGCGATGGGCGCATTCGTGGTTGCATTCTATCTAGTCTGCCGGATGTGGCAGGCGGATCAGCCGACAGAGCTGCTGAATGTCGCGGAATTCGTCGCATGGCCGCTGGCCGCTGTCATTTTGCTATGTCTGCTTGGCATTGCGGTGGCGGGCGGCATGTTCGTGGTGCCGCTCTATGCGTTTCTAACCACTCGCTGTGCACCCGACGAAGCCGCGCGGACGATTGCAGCCAACAACATCGTCAATTCAGGCGCGATGGTGGTTGGGTCGTTGCTGGCCATTGGGCTCAGCGCGCTTGGCGTGCCGGTGGTGGAGCAGGTTCTGCTAAGCGCTGGAATGTGCCTCGTCTCTGCCTGGCTCGGCAAACGGCTGCACAATGCTGAGTTAGAGCACTCTGACGCCGCCGCTTAGAGCGCGCGAGGCAGCGTCAATGACTTAAGCGATAAAGGCGATGATCGCCGCAAAGGTCGAGACATAGACCGTCGCAAAACCGCGCACGTCATCGCGGGTCAATTGCCATAGGCATTCCGCCGGTGCGGCCAATTCGTCGCTGCGCACATGCGGCGGCAATGACGCGCGGAACGAATGCTGAGCCGCTTCATCAGTCAGCACCAAAGCGCGGCGGCCGCCCCGCCTTTTCGGTTCTAAACCAAGCTCTGGCAGATTCCGTTCGATGGCGACTGTTTTGAGACTCGCATATGTCATGGGCTACTTGTTAAGACTTTCTTAACCGTTTTGGCAGGGGTGATTTGCAAACTGTCGCGCTGCGGGACATTAATTGTTTTTTCATTTGGGCCTGTGGAAAGTTCGGCCGGATTGCGCGCGTGCAGCGCCCCCGCTAAGCGCGTTGAGAGCGCAGCGAATTGCGCCGCAAGGACGGGACAGGGAATGATGGAAAAGACTGCTCCAACAGCGGCAGAGCTGCTGGTCGATTGCCTGATCGAACAAGGCGCAGACCGGATATTCACCGTTCCGGGAGAGAGTTTTCTCGCCGTGCTCGACGCCTTGCATGCGAGCGACAGTGTGGATGTCGTCACTTGCCGGCAAGAAGGCGGCGCAGCTTTCATGGCTTGCGCCGATGGAGCCATGACTGGCCGCCCCGGCATCGGCTTTGTCACCCGCGGCCCCGGCGCGACCAACGCCAGCATCGGCATTCATGTCGCCCATCAGGACTCGCAGCCGATGATCCTATTCGTGGGCGATGTCGCACGCGGCATGAAAGACCGCGAAGGTTTTCAGGAGGTGGATTTCGCCGCCTTTTTCGGTCCGATCTGCAAATGGGCGGCGCGGATTGATGATGCGGCCCGCATCCCAGAATACATCGCTCGAGCCTACTCGGTCGCGATTTCAGGCAGGCCTGGCCCGGTCGTGCTCGCTTTGCCGGAAGACATGCTGTGCGACCTGATGGGCGAAAACCCGCCGCAGTCCCGCCCTGAGGTTACCCGCCCCGCGCAAGCGGTATGCCCGGATGCAATGCAAGCGATGCTGGCAATGATTGGCGATGCGGCGAGCCCGATTGCGATTATCGGCGGTGCCGGTTGGAACGCGAAGGCGCGCGAGCACTTTCAGCAATTCGCCGAGAGCATTAGCTTACCAGTCGCAACCGCCTTTCGCCGCCAAGACGCTATTTCGCCCAATTCGCCGGTCTATGCGGGCAATCTCGGCTATGGTCCCAACCCCAAATTGGTAGAGCGGGTGAAAGCCGCTGACTTGGTGCTCGCCGTCGGCGCTCGGTTGGGGGAGGCGACAACCGATGGCTACACCGTCCCGACTTTGGAGCATCCCGATCAAACGCTGATCCATGTCCACCCAGACCCCGAAGAATTGGGCCGAGTTTACCGGGCGGACCTCGCGCTATGCTGCGCCGTCGACGAATTTGCAGAGGCTGCGGCGCTATGGGAAGATCACAGCGTCATCCCCTTCGATGCTGGCGCGCAAGCGAATGCGGAATGGCGCGAATGGTCGAGCTACGACCCTACCGAATCCTCCGATCATGCGCTCGATATGGCGGCCTGCGTCGCCTTTATGCGGGAGGTCTATCCCGCCGATACGATCGTCACCAATGGCGCGGGCAATTTTGCCGGATGGTGGCACCGTTATTGGCGCTATGAAGGCTATCCGACGCAGCTGGCCCCGACCGCCGGCGCGATGGGATATGGCGTCCCAGCGGGGATCGCAGCGGCTCTGCGCCATACGGACCGGCAAGTGGTCATCGTCGCAGGCGATGGCGATTTCCTGATGAACGGCCAAGAGCTCGCAACCGCAGCGCAGTACGGGGCAAACCTAACCGTACTGGTGGTCGACAACAGCGCCTATGGCACCATTCGCATGCACCAGGAGCGCGAATATCCCGGCCGCGTTTCCGCCACCAAACTCGCCAACCCAAACTTCGCAGCTTTCGGCGCAGCCTTTGGAGCGTGGAGCGCCCACGTAAGCACAACGGAAGAGTTCCAATCCGCTCTCACAGAAGCGCGCGAGAAGAGCGGCCTGCGCCTTATCCACATGTCGATTGATATTGAACAACTCGCCGCGAGCGGAGCTAGCATCAGCGGACTGCGCGCGAATGCAGCCGCAAAGGGATAGCGTCTATCCCTCGGCCATATCGCAAATGATCTGCCATTCTTCCGGCGTGATCTGCGCGACCGACAATCGGGACAGCTTCACCAGCCGACATTCTGCGAGCTTGGGCTCGGCCTTGATCTGCTTGAGTGACACCGGGTTTTCGAACTTGCGTTTCGGCTTCACTTTTACCGCAGCCCATTTGCCGGTTTCATCGGTGGGATCGAGAATATCAGCCACGCTGACCGTGCAAATGCCAACAATCTCTAGCCCTTCTCGCGAGTGGTAGAAGAAGCACTCATCGCCGACCTCCATCGCCTTGAGATTGTTCTTCGCCAAATGATTGCGCACCCCGTCCCAAACGCCCTCTTTCTCTGCGATCAGATCATCCCAGCCGTATTTGAACGGTTCGGATTTTATCAGCCAGTAATTGGGCACAGGGTCGCTCCCCAGTTTAGCGCTGTCAGACGGCCATCGTTCTGACGATAGAAACGCGCCGCGCCAAGCGCCAAATTGAGCGCGCGCTCATCTTAACCGGATATTTAATATGTGCCCTCATTACGACCGAGACTGAAATCGCTGGGGGCACAGCCGATTATGGCTGAAGAAAAAACTGAGCAACGGGTAGGAAAGGCCGAGCGCGACATTGTTGCGCTGGGGATTGCCACCGCTGCGATCATTATATTTGTTGGTATCGGCGGCTCTGTAATGGGCGACATCGCCGAAGCGACGTTTGGCGAAGGCAGAGGGCCCGACCCATTGCTCGTCAACGCAATGCTACTGAATATAGCGTTGATCATATTTGGCTGGCGCCGCTACCGCGAACTCCATTCTGAAATCCAGCAGCGCCGTGCCGCCGAAGAGCAGGCGCGCAAGCTATCCGAGATTGATCCGCTGACCGGCTGCCTCAACCGCCGCTCCATGGCGAAAGCCACCGAAGAACTGCGCAACGGGCCAAACCGTCATGGCCAAGCTCTAGCCTACGTCATGATTGACCTCGACAACTTTAAGCAGGTCAATGACATGAACGGCCATGCGATCGGGGACAAATTGCTGATCGAGCTGGCTTCGCGGCTCAAAGAAAAACTCCCCAAAGACGCTCTGCTGGCGCGCCTTGGTGGTGACGAGTTTGCCTTTGTCATGCCGTATGATGGTAAGCACCCAGAACGCATTGATGAGCAGGTGATCCGCCTGTTTGAAACCGCGACAGCCATGTATCAAGTCGATGACATGGCGGTTGAGCTGACCATGTCGATTGGCATTGCCACCGATCATGATGAACAAGGATTCAACCCGCTGGTAAGCGACGCGCAAACCCTGATGCATCACGCCGATATCGCGATGTATCACGCCAAGAACCAAGGCAAGAACCGCTATTACTGGTTTGAGCCAACGATGGAAAATGAGCTGCGCTTCCGCAATGAGCTGGAAACGGGCATTCGCCGCGGCCTTGCGGTTGGTGAGTTTGTGCCATTCTATGAGCAGCAAATTGACCTAGAAAGCGGCGATCTGGTCGGCTTCGAAATGCTCGCACGTTGGCAGTCGCCTCAGCTGGGCCTCGTCAGCCCGGACATCTTTATTCCGATTGCCGAAGACATTGGCGTGATCGGCGACTTGTCGGAAAAGCTGATGGTTGAGGCCTTTGCCGATGCCCGCGATTGGGACCCGGATCTGACCCTGTCAGTAAACATCTCGCCAATCCAAATGCGCGATCCATGGTTTGCGCAAAAACTTCTGAAGCTGCTGGTTGAGCACAATTTCCCAGCGCACCGGCTTGAGATTGAAATCACCGAGAGCTGCCTGCACGACAATGTCGGCATGGTCCGCTCGATGATTGCGAGCCTGCGTAACCAAGGCGTCAAGGTCAGCCTCGATGACTTTGGCACGGGCTATTCGAGCCTTGAGCAGCTGCGTTCGCTGCCGTTTGACCGGCTCAAGATTGATCGCAGCTTCATCAGCGAGCTGCGCAATCCCGATGCGAGTTCCAAGATCGTCGATGCGATTGTCTCGCTTGGCAATGGTCTGGATATGCCGATCACCGCCGAGGGCATCGAAGATGAGAACATCCTCGACCTGCTCAAAACGATGGGCCGCCTGAAAGGCCAAGGCTATCTCTATGGCCGTCCAGAAACCGCCGAAGAGGTACGCCTGCGCTTGAAAGCCGCTGGACGCCTAGTCGAGCAGCCAGACGTAGATTCTACATCGCAGGACAGCGCCACCGAAAGCACAGTCGATCCCGAGAACCTCAGGCGCGTTGCCGAATAAAGGCGTATTCCTGAGGCTCCGGTATCGCCTGCGCACAGACAAATCACTGACGCAAAACTGGACGTAGCGCCTGTGCGTGCATAAATGCGCTCCAGATCATGCGCACTCCCTTCATCAAGATGCACGGCCTCGGCAATGACTTCGTGGTGCTCGACGCCCGCGAAACCCAATTGCCAAGCGTTACGAGTGCGCTCGCGAAGGCGATTGCGGATCGGCGCACGGGCATTGGATGTGATCAGCTTGTGCTGCTGGAGCCAAGCGCTTCGCACGATTTCAAAATGCGTTTCTTCAACAGCGATGGCGGTGAAGTGGGCGCATGCGGCAATGCCAGCCGCGCGGTGGCGATCCTGCATGGCAAGCCCGCCAAGGTAAAGACCGCTGGCGGCACTCTATCGCTGCACCCCAGCGAAGGCGGCGCCAGCGTCGATATGGGCGTCCCCCGCTTCGATTGGGACGCGATCCCGCTCGACTATCCAATGGACACGCTCTCAATGCCACTTGGCTGGCCAATGGACGAGGGAGCGCTGGAAAACCCTGCCGCCGTCAATGTCGGCAATCCGCATGCGGTGTTCTTTGTCGAAGATGCCGATGCGGTCGCCCTTGAGACCTACGGCCCCATCATCGAGCACGATGCGGTGTTCCCCGAACGCGTGAACGTCAATGTCGCGAGCCTGATTGAGCCCGATCATCTGCGCTTGCATGTGTGGGAACGCGGCGCGGGCATCACCCGCGCATGCGGCACCGGAGCCTGCGCCACAGCGGTTGCAGCGGCGCGTTGCGGGATCACCGGACGTGACGTCATGGTGTCATTACCGGGCGGTGATCTGCGGATCGAATGGCGCAGCGACGATACGATCCTGATGTCAGGCCCGGCAACCGAAGCCTTTCGCGGTACATTTGAGTGGGACGATTTCACATGAGCGCGCCCCTCGCCAATCAGCCTGACGTAATCTCGCTCGGCTGCCGCCTCAATATTGCCGAAAGCGAGAAGCTGCGCGCGATGCTGCCAGACGGCGAGGATGTCGTCGTCGTAAACAGCTGCGCCGTGACCAATGAGGCTGTGCGCCAAACGCGCCAAGCCATCCGCAAGGCTCGCCGCGCACGGCCCGATGCGCGCCTGATTGTGACCGGATGCGCCGCTGATATCGAGCGTGAACAGCTCGCCGATATGCCAGAAATCGACGGGCTGATCTCCAACCAGTCAAAACTTGATCCGCGCGCCTGGAACCTACCCAGCGATCACGCTCCGCTTGCACCCACAAAGACCCGCGCCTTTATCGCGGTCCAGAATGGCTGCGATCACGCCTGCACCTTCTGCATCATCCCGCAAGGGCGCGGCACCAGCCGATCCATGACCATTGCCGAGGTGCTGCGCGAGGTGGAGCAGCATCTGGAGCTAGGCGCGCGTGAGGTCGTGCTGACCGGAGTGGATGTGACCAGCTGGGGACACGATCTGCCGGCTGCCCCGCCGCTCGGTGCGCTGGTCGGCGCGATCCTAGACCGTTTCCCACGCCTCGTCCGCCTGCGCATGTCATCACTCGACGGCATTGAGATTGACGAGGCTCTGTTTGAGCTCTTCGCCAGCGAGCCGCGCCTTATGCCCCATCTGCACCTATCGCTGCAGCATGGCCATGATCTGATCCTGAAGCGCATGAAGCGGCGGCACCTGCGCGGCGATTCGGTGGATCTCGTGCAGCGGTTAAAGGCACGCCGCCCGGATATTGCGATTGGCGCAGATCTGATCGCGGGCTTCCCAACCGAAACCGCTGAGCATCATCAGGCGAACCTCTCGATCATTCGCGAGTTGGACATCGTCCACGGCCATATCTTCCCTTTCTCCGCGCGCGAAGGAACGCCAGCGGCCCGCATGCCTCAACATGACCGCACGCTCATTAAAGAGCGCGCAGCCGAACTGCGTGCGCTAGCCGCTGAAACACGCACCAACTGGCTGGATAGCCTTGTGGGCGAACCTCTTCTGGTCCTCGCCGAGGGCGACAACAGCGGCTACAGCGAGAGCTATGCCCGCGTCGCTCTGCCCAGCGGCACACAGCGCGGCACGATATTGACCGTCACACCGACTGCCCATGAGAAAGGCCTGCTGCAATGAGCGATCCCGAGAATGCGGGCTCTAGCTGGAGTGACCGGCTGTTTGGGGGCTTTCGCAAGACCTCTGAGCGGCTGTCCACCAATCTCACCGGCGTGGTCGGCACGGCAAAGCTCGATGATGCCACCTTGGACGAGGTGGAAGACGCACTGATCATCTCAGACCTCGGGCCGTCAGCCGCCGGGCGGATCCGCGCCAAACTGTCTGAAAAGCGTTTCGGCCTGGAGATCACTGAGCAGGAATTGAAAGAGGCCGTCGCTGAGGAAATCGCCGAAATCCTGCGCCCTGTCGCAAAACCGCTCGACGTGGTCGCCTTCCCCCGCCCGCAAGTAATCCTAGTGATCGGCGTCAACGGGTCCGGCAAGACAACGACCATCGCCAAACTCGCACATCTCTTCCAAGAGGATGATTACGGCGTGATGCTGGCCGCTGGAGACACGTTCCGTGCTGCCGCCATCGGGCAATTGGCGACCTGGGCCGAGCGTGTCGGCGTCCCCATCGTTCGCGGACCAGAAGGCGGCGATCCGGCCTCTATCGTGTTCGATGCAGTGAAAGAGGCGACGGACACCGGCATTGACGCGCTGATCGTGGACACCGCTGGACGGCTGCAAAACAAGCGCGAGTTGATGGACGAGCTGGAGAAAATCCGCCGCGTTCTGGGACGCCTCAATCCAGAGGCGCCGCATGATGTCGTGCTCGTTCTGGATGCGACCAACGGCCAAAATGCTTTGTCCCAGATCGATGTGTTCAAAGAGGTCGCCGGCGTCACGGGCCTGATCATGACCAAGCTGGATGGCACCGCACGCGGCGGGGTGCTGGTGGCGGCGGCGGAGCAATATGGCCTGCCAATCCACGCGATTGGAGTTGGCGAGACCATGGATGATCTGCGTCCGTTCGACCCCGATCTGGTTGCCAAAGTTATTGCAGGAGTGGCGTAATGTCAGACACTGAAACCGCCGCCCCACCTACAAAAAAGGCAGGCTCTGGCTGGCTCAATGTCGCGGTCGATTACGGGCCGCTGCTGGTTTTTCTCAGCGTCTACAAATTCTATGCACCGGATCAGCCTGAGCCGATCAGCGAGCTGTCCGCGATTATTCGCGGCACCGGCGCCTTCATGCTTGCGGCTCTTATCGCGTTGGCGGTGTCGAAATGGCGCCTCGGCAAGATATCGCCGATGCTGTGGTTCTCCACCGCCCTCATCGTAGGGTTTGGCGGCTTGACGATCTTCCTCGGCGATCCGGTGTTCGTGCGGCTGAAGCCAACCATCATCTACGGCTTCTTTGGAGTGGCCCTGCTGGTCGGATGGAAGATGGGCAAGGCGCTGCTCAAGATCCTGCTGGAGGCCGCATTTGAGGGCCTGACAGACGAAGGCTGGCTAAAGCTGTCACGCAATTGGGGCGTGTTCTTCCTCGCGCTGGCTGCGCTCAACGAAGGCCTTCGCGCCTATATGACCTTTGAAGGCTGGCTGTGGGCGAAGCTGTGGGTGTTCCTGCCGCTCACCTTCCTGTTCACCTTCGCCAATATCCCGATGCTGCTGAAGCATGGGCTGGATCTGGGTGAGGAAGATAAGGCCGAGGCGAAAGACGAAACGCCTTAAGCGGCGCAGTCTTCCCAGCCAAGCGGCGCGCGGTCACAATTGGCATAAAGCGCGCGGCGAGCCCGCTCTTGCAAGACATCGCGCACAACCTGTTCTTGATTGTCGGTTGAGCGGGTTGTGGTGATGACATTCAGATAGCGACCATGACCATATTTGGCCTCGCGCGGTCCTGATGCGAAAATGCGATGTGCAGTCATTTGCGTTCTCTTTCGTTGGTGACTGCGGCCATCGACCCTTACCCAGATTCTGTTCAACCTGTGAGCATGTAACATCTTGTTACGGTCGACAGGTGTGGTTCGTTTTGGTCTTGAGATATATTCTCGCACTAAACTGCGTAATAACGATTGAGTTCTCAGCCCCAAAATCTGTTGAGGGATAAGATGGCTTTGGGCAGAGTGATATGGAATAAGCGAAAGACAAACCGCTGACTGGCTAGCTACTCAAAATGTTCCACAACACACTGTATAGGCTTGAGCGCAATCAAAAGCGGTTCCTTACGGCACTGGGAGTCGCTTTTCTTTTTGTCACAGTCATCTGGCTTTGGGCGGAAATTGCGAGTTGGTCGTTTCCAATTGAGCCAATTGTAGTATTCATAGGTGGCATAGCGACTCTCTCGGCAACCTATTGGCCATGGAAACCCACCTATAGAGATCGTCGTCGTATCGGGCGCGTGGCCTGCGATTACATGAGCAATAATCAGTCATTTGTAATCGGTAATTATGAACATCTCTCATTCACGCTCAGATTCAGCAAAGCCTCGGGAGAGAGTATCTACATCTACAAGGACGCGACGAACGTCGAATGTTTGGCAATCGCCAAAGGCGTTGGCAGCTTTCGGGACATCAGGGACGTCAGTGCTTTCGATTTCTCAAATAGAGTGGTGAAACCCCAAGAGGGCGAAATAGTGATCCTCAAAAACACAAGTGGTAACTTCGCAGCCATCGAAATCCATGACATCAAAGATTCTAGTCGCAGTGATAACAAAGACGAAGTTACATTCTCATTCGTGATAAATCCTGAAGGCGGAACCGACTTTTCTTAGAAGGTCCAAGCACCAGGACGAGACCTAAATCTCGACCTGGCTGCCTAGCTCCACCACGCGGTTGGTCGGTAGTCGGAAGAACTCCATCGCCGTTGCTGCGTTTCTCAGCATCCACGCAAAGATCTTCTCGCGCCAGATCGGCATGCCCGGCTTGTCGCTGGGCAGAAGGGTTTGCCGCGAAAGGAAGAAGCTGGTGTGCATCATGTCGAACTCGCCGCCGCACTGCTCCATCTGCTTCAGGCCCAGCGGGACGTTCGTCTCTTCCATAAAGCCATAGCGCAGCACCGCGCGGTAGAAGCCGTCGCCCATGTCGGTGTATTCGCAGCGGCTGCTCGGATCGACATAGGGCACGTCCTGAATATCGACCGTCAGGATCACCACGCGTTCGTGCAACACCTTATTATGCTTGATATTGTGCAGCAGCGCAGAGGGCACGCCAGCGGTGCTGGAGGCCATGAAGATCGCCGTGCCTGGCACGCGGGTGGCGGAATTCTTGGCGGACTTGGCGAATATCTCCATCGGCAGAGCAACCTCGCTCATCCGGTCGCGCATCAACTTACGCCCGCGCGCCCAGGTGGTGAGCAGCAGGAAGGCGATGAAGCCGACCATCAGCGGGAACCAGCCGCCATCCGGCACCTTCGTAAGGTTCGCAGCGAAGTACGCACCATCGACGATTAGGAACAGGATCACGACGGGCGCGGCGTACCACCACTTCCATTTCCACACGCCTACCAGCAGCACCGCCATCAGCAGCGTGTCGATCGTGACCGCGCCGGTCACCGCGATGCCATAGGCGCTGGCGAGGTTGGAGGAGTTCTGGAACGTCAGCACCAGAATGATCACCGCGACCATCAGCGCCCAGTTCACCACTGGAATGTAGATCTGGCCGCCCTCAGTCTCGCTTGTGTGGCGGATCGAGAGGCGCGGGATATAGCCCATTTGGATGGCCTGATGCGTGATCGAGAACGCGCCAGAGATCACCGCTTGGCTGGCGATAAAGGTCGCGACCGTGGCCAGGAACACCAGCGGCAGGCGCCATTCCTCGCTGGCGAGGAAGAAGAACGGGCTCTGGATGGCTTCAGCGGCTTGTTCCGGCGGCAGACCAATGATCATCGCGCCTTGCCCAAAGTAGTTGAGCAGCAGGCAGGGCATGACAAAGCCGAACCACGAGAGCCGCATCGGGCCGCGGCCAAAGTGCCCCATATCGGAATAGAGCGCCTCTGAGCCAGTCACTGCCAGAACGACTGAGCCGAGCGCCAGAAACGCGAGCCAGCCATCAAGGACAAAGAAATTCACCGCGTGATAGGGGTTGAGCGCCCACAGGATCTCTGGCGTGTTGAATATCTGCCACGCGCCCATGCTGGCGATGACCGTAAAGTAGACGATCATGACCGGGGCAAACAGCGCCCCGACCTTCGCCGTGCCGCGCTTTTGCAGCATGAACAGGAATACGAGCAGGCCCAGCGCAATCGGGATAACGAAACGCTGCAATCCGGGGTCCACCACCGTTAGGCCCTCGACCGCAGACAGGACCGAAATCGCAGGCGTAATCATGCTGTCGCCATAAAACAGCGAGGTCGCAAACACGCCGAGCAGCAGCGCCACCCAACCATATTTGGATTTGCTGAGCTGGCTGGAGATCAGCGCAACCAAAGCGAGCGAACCGCCCTGCCCCTTGTTATCGGCGCGCATCAGGATCGTGACATATTGGATCGAGACGACCAGCGTCATCGACCAGAAGATCAGGCTAATGACGCCCAGAACATGCGCGTTATCGACCGCAAGCGGGTGCGGGCCAACAAATGTCTCGCGAAAGGCATAGAGCGGGCTGGTACCGATATCGCCAAAGACGATACCAATCGCGCCAACCGCGAGCGCCTTTTTAGACGCGCTATGGCCCTTGCCGCCTTGTGGCGGTTGGTGTGCTGGCGCTGCTGTATCGCTCATGCGTAATGGATTTCCCGAAGTAGAGCCGCGGCCCTATCGATACTGCCCTCGTAAAAAAGCCGCCCGATTTAGCGACTCTGCCCCCACGAACCTTGTGAGGTGGGCGCCCCTAGCACCGCCTTAGCGGCCCTGCAACTCAGGCGGTGGATGCGCGCCTTATTGGGCCGCCGGATTGGGAGCACCAGAGAGCATCGCATCAATGGCCTCGAGCCGCCGGGTGAGCTCTGCATGCCACGGCGCATCCTCTGGCGTGCGCTCCAACAGTTCAGCCCAAACGGCGCGCGCCTCGCGCACTTGGCGGTTACGGAAATAAGCCGCGCCAAGGAAGAAACCCGACCCCGGATTGGCCGGATCGGCCTTGCTAGCCCGGTCAAAGGCATTGTGCGCCGCCGGTGTGACGCTGCCATCGGCATGCTCGACCAGAGCCATGCCGAGCGCCAACCAGCCCTCTGCGTGCCCCGGATTGTCTGCGAGGCCGCCGCGTAGCAAGCCTGCGGCATCAGCGAACCGGCCACGCCGGGCAAAGCCATCGGATACCGTGAGATAATTTGGTTTCGGCACGCCCGCGTCAAACAGGGCGCGGCGGGCCTCGACCATCTGTTCGCCAGAGCGCGGTTCCTGAACCATCGCGGCCTTCGGACTGCCGGGCTGGCTGGCGCTGCCCTGCCAAGCATAGCCGGTGAGACCGAACACCAAGACCGCGCCAAATAGCGTCCAGCTCGATTTCGGTAGGCGCAGCACGAATGCGGCAAAGCCAAACGCGGCCAGCGCCAGGAGTGAGACGGCGATCCAGCCCATTATGCGCTTTCCTCAGGAGTGGGCGCGCTGTCTGCATCGCCCCCATCGGAGCGCTTGCGCCCCAGACGGCGGAACAACAGCAGGAAACCGAAGCCAAAGATGATCGCCGGCACGAGGAACAGCGGCCAAGTCGTGGAGCTAACCTCCGGCTGGTAACTGACATAATCCCCATAACGCACGATCAACCATTGGCGGATCGCCTCTGGTTTCTCTCCAGCGGCCAAGCGTGAGCGGACCTGATGGCGCATATCACCGGCCATCGGCGCATCACTATCGTGGATGTTCTGGCTCTGACAGGTCAGGCAGCGCAGCGTCGCCATCAGCTCAACGGCCTGCGCCTCCAGCGCTGGGTCTTCCAGCTGCGTATAGGCATAAGGTGCCGGCGGCAGCGAATCTTGCGCGGTCAGCGGGACGCTGAGCATCGCCAAAGGCGCGAGCACGGCGGCAAGCAGAGCAGTGTAGAGCGCCCTCACGTTTCCGCCTTCTTGAGCTGTTCGAGTAGGAGCGGGATATGCTCCAGCCGGATGTCACCAATATGCTGATATCGGATCACGCCCTCGGCATCGATCACATAGGTTTCCGGCACGCCAGACGCGCCGATTTCCAGCATCAGTGACGAAATATCGTCTTTGCCAATGCGGGTATAGGGATTGCCGTAGCGCTCGAGGAAATTTGCCACGTCTTCCGGCTCGTCGCGGATCGCGACGCCGATGATCTCAACGCCCTGCCCCTCCAGCACTTCCAGCCGCTTTGCCTCGGCAATGCACGGTAGGCACCAGCTCGCCCAGATGTTGAGCAACTTTGGCTTGCCACCGATAAAGTCCGCACGCGATGCGCCGGGCATGGTCTCTACCGCTGCGGGCAATTCAAATTCAGGCAGAGCCTTCTCAACCATGGCGGAGGGGATTTGATCGTCCTTCGGCTGGGTCAGCCGATATCCCGCCACTCCCAGGAAGAAGACGAACAGGCCCAGAGGTATCCATACGGTCCAGCGCATCACGCAGGCTCCCCTTGCGCTTTACCCTGCGCATCCTTGGCGAGCGCTGATTCGCCCAGCTCGCCGTGCTTCAATGCTGCGACTTCAGCGCGTTTTTCGGTGCCGCGCAGAACCGCACGGCGGCGTTTCAAATCTGCGCTAACCCGGCCAATAATCGCCAGCGCGCCGCCGAACGCAATCAGCAGACCGCCATACCAGATGAAAGTCACAAACGGCTTCCACCAGATCCGCAGCCGCCAGCGCTGATTGCCATTGGCATCAACCCCGGCGGAATCGCCAATTACCGCATACAGTTGTCCGTCCCAGCGGGTGAGCAAAGCGCTCTCGCTGGTGGCCTGCGCGGGCGCCCAGAAATTGCGCGCCTGCGGGATCATCACGTCGGCTTCGCCTCCGCCGCGCTGGGCAAGCACTCGGGCCTCCATCGCGGTCCAGTTCGGACCGGCAATCGGATCGACGCCTTCCAAGGTGATGTTCCATCCCGCAACCTGCTGGCTTTCGCCCGCAGTCACCGCCGACAAGCGTTCTGTCGTAAAGGCGCTCTCGCTAGCCATGCCGAACAGCGACACCGCCACCCCGAAATGCGCCATCACCATGCCCCATGTCGCCAGCGGCACGCGCGACAATTTGCGGCCGCGCAAGGGCATGAAGGATGCGATCGCAAGGCCAGCCGACAATGCGAGGCCAATGATTGCCAAGACAGAATAATCGCCCAGCACCGCGACCAGCACCAGCACGCCAAGAATGATCGCGCCGACAATCGCCAGCTCCAGCCGAATGCGCGCAGGTTTATCCTCGCGCCAACGCATCAATGGGCCAGCAGCCATCACCAGGAACATTGGCACAGCGAAAATCGCGCTCACCGGATTGAAGTACGGCGGGCCAACAGACACGCGAATATCAAACGCCTCGGTCAACAGCGGATAGAGCGTGCCGAGCAGCACAATGCCGAGGATCGCGGATAGCATCACATTGTTGAACACCAGCGCGCCCTCACGGCTGCTCATGGCAAAGCGCTTGCCCTCTGCCACCGTGCCAGCGCGCAAAGCGAAGATCGCGAGGCTGCCGCCGATGTAGATCGCAAGCAGGACCAGGATAAAGCTGCCCCGTTCTGGATCCACCGCAAAGGCATGGACGCTGGTCAACACGCCGGAGCGCACTAGGAAAGTCCCCAGCATGCTCATAGAGAAGGCAATCACGCCGAGCATAATTGTCCAAGTGCGCAAGGCATCGCGAGCGGCCAGAACGCTGGTCGAATGCAGCAAAGCGGTCGCGGCAAGCCACGGCATCAGTGAGGCGTTCTCAACCGGGTCCCAGAACCACCAACCGCCCCAGCCAAGCTCGTAATAAGCCCAATAGCTGCCAGCGGTAATACCCAGCGTCAGGAACACCCAAGCGCCCAGCACCCATGGCCGCATAACGCGCGCAAATTCCGGGGTCACATTACGGGTCAGCAGCGCGCCAATCGCAAAGCTGAAGGCAACCGAAAGGCCGACATAGCCAATGTAAAGCGTCGGCGGATGCAGCGCCAAGCCAATGTCTTGCAGCAGCGGGTTGAGGCCCTGCCCCTCTGGCGCTGGTATAGGCAGGCGCTCAAACGGGTTAGAGCTAAGCAACAGAAACGCGTAAAAGCCGAGGGCGACAAAGCCCTGCGTTGCCAGCGTTGCCTGCATTGTGCGCACGGGCAGGCGCTTTTCCAACCAGCCGATTAGCCCGCCAGACAGCGCCATCACCGCCACCCACAGCAGCATGGAGCCCTCATGATTGCCCCAAGTGCCGGTTACTTTGTAGAGCATCGGTTTTAGCGAATGCGAGTTTGCGGCAACCAGTTTCACCGACAGATCGGTGATCGCAAAGCACCACATCAGCATGAAGAACGCGAGCGTCGCGAGCAAAGCCTGAACCATCGCCGCCGGGCGCATCAATCGCGCCAGCTCACCATCCTCGCCCTGTTCCTGGCGCAGCGCCAGAACGCCTGCGAACAATTGCAGCGCGGCTAGCGCAGCCGCTAGCCACAGGGCAGCAAGGCCAATCTCTGCAATCATCGGGCGGCCTTAATCCGTGTACATCGTGGTGGTGTAGGATTGCTCAGGCGATTGATGCTGCTCCAGCCCTTCCAGCTCACGCGGCACGTAATTCTCATCGTGCTTCGCCAGTAAGTTGGTGGCGAGGAAGGTGCCGTTTTCCTGCAGGCTGCCATCGGCGACCACGCCGGAGCCCTCCACGAATAGGTCAGGCAAGATACCGCTGTAGCGCACCGGAATGGTTGCGGTTTCGTTGCCGGTGACAACAAAGGCGACGGTAATCCCATCATCCAGCGTTTCGAGCGAGCCGGGCTGAACCATGCCGCCCAGCCGCACCGCTATGCCAGCCTCCGGCGGGTTCGCGCTCATTTGCTCTGGCAGATAGAAGAAGTTCGCTTGATTGCGCAGCGCATAAGCCGCCAGCAGGCCCGCTGCGACAACAGCGACAATGGCGATCACCACCAGCACCATTCGCTGATGCTTCGCGCGTAGCCCTGTGCTTGTCTCTGTCATCGCCGCTTCACCTCATCCCGGCGGCGTTCGGCCCGCCGCATGCTTTGCCACGCCCAAATCGTCACTGCGATCAATGCGCCAATCCCGACCACATACGCCGCAATTACGTAGTCCCACTGGTTGAGCGCTTCACGCATCGGCTGGTTCCCATAGTTGCGGCAGCCGGCACATCATCTTCAAGCGCGCGGCGGCGCAGGCGCGCCTCAACCTGCATTTCCGCGATCAGCGCGCGCATTCGCATTAGCACAATTCCGCCGAACAGCAGCGAGAAACCGAGCACAGCGATCAGCAACGGGATCAGGAATTCGCCCGCAATCGCGCTCTTACCAACAGTGATGCTGGGCGGTTGATGCAGCGAATTCCACCACACAACCGAGCGATTGATGATCGGGATGTTAACCGCGCCGACAATGCCAAAGATCGCTGGGATCTTGCTCGATCCGCCATCGCGCGCGCTGGCCTGAGCCAAAGCGATATAGCCTGCATAAAGGAAGAGCAGCACCAGCATGCTGGTGAGCCGGCCATCCCACACCCACCAAGAACCCCAGGTGGGCCGCCCCCAGATAGAACCGGTCGCAAGGCAAATGGCGGTAAACACCATGCCCGGCACAGCAACCGCGCGCGCACCAATCGCGGCGAGCGGATGCTTCCAAATCAGCAGCGCCGCGCTGGACAGCGCAATGCCGGTCCAACCGCCCATGCCGAGCCATGCCGATGGCACGTGAATGTAAAGAATGCGGACCGTCTCGCCCATCAACCGATCAGGCGGAACGACGAACAGCCCCCACGCGACCGCGCCCACAGAAAGCACAATCCCGCTCAGCAGCAGCACTGGCGTCAGCCAGCGGGCAAGAGAGAGAAAACGGGTTGGGTTGGCGTAGCCGTGCATAAATACCGTTGCTTGTTCGCCGTTGATTTAGCGTACCCTCGCCGCGCGGCAAGGGCGCAAAATTGTCAACACCCGGTAAGCTTCATGAAACACCGGCAATCCGCGCGTCAGAAACGCCCGGTTGAGCGCGCCCAAAGACTTAGCCGCGGCCGATCAGCTCTTGCGCCATACGGTCGGCAACCACGTCGGATGAAACGCCCGTTTCTTCGCTTTTGAGCCAAATTTCCTCAAGCCGTTCAGGGATTTGCGCAATCCGTTTGCGAACGTCATTGATGTCGCCCGGGGTTCCATTGCGGCGTGCGAGATATTCCAGTGCGACCGAAATAATGCCGCCTGCATTGATGACATAATCAGGCGCGTAGAGAATTCCGCGTTCCGCCAGTACCTTGCCGTGCTCGGCGCGGGCGAGCTGATTGTTCGCGCCGCCAGCGACGATTGGCGTATCGAGACGGGCAATGCCCTCTTCATCCAAGATCGCGCCCAGCGCATTGGGGCTGAACACATCACAGGATGTGCTCATAATCGCATCCGCGCTCACGGCTTCGCCGCCCAATTCGCGCGCCAATTCCGATGCGCGATCAGCGTGAATGTCTGCGAGGGTCAGTTTCGCTCCATCTTTTGCGAGCAAGCGGGCAACACCGGCGCCAACGCTGCCCGTGCCCTGCACGGCGACATGCACACCCTCGACGCTGTCTTTGCCCAGCTTGTGGCGAACGGCGGCTTTGATGCCGTGATAAATGCCCATCGCGGTGAACGGGCCGGGATCACCGCCAGCATTGCCCTCGCCTTCTACTGGGAGGCCAGAGACATGCGCGGTTTGCTTGGCTACGGCGACCATATCGGCTTCGCTGATACCGACGTCTTCTGCCGTCACATAGCGGCCACCAAGAGCTTCGACGGCATCACCGAATGCGGCCAACATTTCAGGCGTCTTGGTGCGTGCATCATTGGCCAGGATCACCGCTTTACCGCCGCCCATCGGGAGGCCAGCCATTGCGTTTTTGTAGCTCATACCGCGGCTGAGGCGCAGCGCATCGCGCAGGCCGTCTTTGGGATTGGGATAGTGCCAGAACCGCGTGCCGCCCGCGCCCGGGCCGAGATGCGACGAATGCACGGCAATAATCGCGGTCAAACCGCTCTTACGCTCATGCACAACCTGCACGAGTTCGTGTTTGTCAAAGTCCGGTTCGGTCCAGAATGCGGTCATCAGCGATCAAGCCCCAGTTCAAATGGCGGTGCGCTTTGCATGACCACGCATCGAAAGGGGCATTGATGGGGGAAAATGGGGCGACCGAGGGAGCTCGAATCCCCGACCTCCGGTACCACAAACCGGCGCTCTAACCAACTGAGCTACGATCGCCAAATGCCCCGTCTCAACGCAACCTAAGTCGCTGCCAAGCCTACGCAAGAGGGGCGTGTTACGCGTGCTGACGGCCTGGTCAAGGCCGCTTGCGTGCGGGGCGAGCCTGTTGCACAAACACAGACCCGTGTGAAGCGAAAACTGCGCGGAAATCGCATTTGCGCAAGAATATTTCGCTTCGTTCTTTGGACTGTGTTGGCGGCGCGCGAATTGGCGGCTCTTGGCGCGAATCTTCGGCCGCTGAGACTAGCGCCGTGCGGGTGATTGGCAATGGTGGCTTTGAGGGCACCTTTGGGCAAACAAAAAGGGCGGACCCGCAGGACCGCCCCATTGGTGCGATGTTGCCATCGCAAATCTCGCTAAGCGCTTATTTCTTAAGCGAAAGACCACCAAAGCGCTTGTTGAACGCAGCAACACGGCCGCCCTCTTGAATTTGCTGCTTACCGCCGGTCCAAGCCGGGTGGCTGGTCGGGTCAATATCAAGCGCCAGAGTGTCGCCTTCTTTACCCCAGGTGGAGCGTGTCTGAAATTCTGTACCATCAGTCATCTTGACCGTGATCATGTGGTAATCGGGGTGTGTATCGGCCTTCATGGCGGTATTTCCTTCGTAGCTTTCGCCGGTACCGACCGGCTGCGCTGTTGAATTGAGAAGCGGCGCGTTTAGCGCTCCTGCTCAAAAATGCAAGAGTAGTTTCGATACGATCACAAAGTGATCGCAAGGGCCTTGTGCCCGCCCGCAGCGATGCGACCGTCAGGTCGCTTGAGCGAGGAAAGCAAAGTGAGCGAACGCGAACGCTGGCGCTTGAAGCCTAATCAAGAAGGCGGGTCAGCGATCATCGCGGTGAACTCAACCTCGCAAGAGGTTTTGCCCTCGACGCTCGCCTTGCCTTTGAACTTATAGACCCGGCTGCGCTTCTGGAGGAATTCGACATTGAGGTCGAGCAGGCATCCCGGTGTCACAGGGGCGCGGAACTTTGCATTCTCGATCCCCATGAAGATCACCAACTTGCCAGTGCCCGAAAGCTCCAGCGTCTCAATCCCCAGAATTGCCGCTGCTTGAGCCAAGGCTTCGATCTGCAGCACACCCGGCATGATCGGAGCGCCAGGGAAATGCCCCTGAAAGAACTCCTCATTCATGCTGACGGCTTTCACCGCGTGGATGCGCTCGCCCAGATCAATGGTGCGAACGCGGTCAACCAGCAGCAATGGATAACGGTGCGGCAAGGCTTTCAGGATCTTGTGGATGTCATAGTCCACGATCTGTTCCGCGCTGGCCGGTGTTTCCGAACCCTCACTCATGCCTTGCCCCCTAAATTATCTGTTGCTGCTGCTTTGCCCAGCCGGACTTAGCGGCCCTCTGGGGCCTGTGCTGCTGGCTGCTGTTGCTGTGCAGCCTGCGCCTGCTGAATAGCCTGAGCCTGGAGCAGCACTTGCTGGATCTGCTGGAACACAGCGACCGAATTACGGTTTGGCTGCCAACCTTGAGCCGGCACGATAGTGACGCTTGGAACCTTCGCATTGAGCGCAGCGGTTACTTGCTGGCTGATATCCGCCTGAGGCGGCGCATAGATAATCGCTTCAGGCGAGACGATCATTTGGATTGATTGCGCCTGCACCACTTCTTGCAGTGAAGCGGAATATTGCATGAGAATTTGCTCAACCGCATAAACGCGCGCACCATCAATTTGCGCGGTCAGCGTTTGAATTTCCTGGTCAATCGCCTGAATCCGCGTGGTTTGCGTGGCGTTTGCTGCGGCGGCCTGCTCGGCCTCGTCCAGCTGATTGTCGTTGTTCGTGTCAAGCTGTTGCAGCAGCGTCTGACGCTCTTGATTGCGCGCACGGCGCGTGTCGATTTGCGACTGATACGTCGTCGAAATCTGCTGATAGGCGGTCTGGAACGCGGTGGTGCCGATAACAACACGCGCGGTGTCGACGGTCGCAACATTGCCCTGCACCTGAGCGGTGGCAGGCACAGCAACAGCCGCCGACAGAGCGAGGCCCGCAATCGCGAGCGACTTAGCAAAGAATTTCATTAGAACTGAGTTCCTACGTTGAATGAAAATGTTTTGGTCTCATCGCCTTCGACACTGCGCAATGCATGCGCAAAGTCGATGCGGAATGGTCCAAAGGGTGAATTCCAATTGACGCCGATACCGACGGTCACACGCGGTGATGGAGAGTCGCCCAAGAAGACTTCTTGGAAGCCGGCTTGGATGAGCGAATTGGCGACACCATCGGCGGTTACAGCTTCGGTAGTTACTGTCCCATCGGCCTCTTGGAACAACTGCGGTGACGAAACAAGGAGCGGATCGGTGATCCCCCACAATGCGCCGACATCTGCAAAGATCGATGGTCGGAGGCCTAGCTCACGCGCACCAGTGCCGAGCGGAATTTCCAGTTCTGCACGTCCCAGATAGAACTTGCGGCCACCCAGCGCATCATCGCGCGCCTGGTCGCGGTCGAGAATCGGGTTGCCGTCAGTATCGAGCGGACGGCGCAAGATGCGCGGTCCAACACCGCGAATATCAAAGCCGCGAATTTGCGGTTCGCCCAGGAAGAAACGATCGGTAAGCAAAACGTCATCAACGCCCGCACCAACGCGATCCTGGAGAGGAATGATCGATCCACCTTCCGCACTCAGCGAGAAGATAAAGCCGCTGCCAACGTTAAAATACTGCGTGCCTTTGGCGCGGAGACGAAGATATCTCACATCTCCGCCAAGACCGGCGAATTGCGTGGTGAAATCGATGCTAGCCCCGCGTGATGGACGTATCCGAGAGTTCAGCGTGTTGTAGGCCAAACTCACCCCGAGAATAGAGCTAAGCCGCTCACCCAAAGCATCGCAGAGGAAACGTCCGGCAAGGTTTGGATCGCAAGTCGCGATGCCATCGCCATTTTGATCGGAGAAGAACTGGTCGCCCAGGTTCACGTCATCGTAGTTGAGAGTGTAACTGCCGATCAGTGACAGGAATTCCGTGAGCGGAACACCGCCGCGGATCGAAAAGCCTGTAGTCGCCTGCTCGAACGAAGGCGCACGATCATCGAGAAGGAAGCTCGGGTTTTCGAAATCGCGGCGATAGATATCAATCCCGGCCGAAATATTGCGATCAAACACATATGGGTCAGAGAAACTAAGCTGCGCAGAACGCGAGAAACGCGAGTAGTTGAGGCTCAAACCAACAGTCTGGCCGCGCCCGCGGAAGTTCCGCTGACGGATGCTGCCGGAAAGAATAAAGCTCTCAATCGAAGAGAAACCAGCGGAGAATTGCAATTCGCCGGTCGGCTGCTCTTGGACGTTTGCTTCCAGAACAATTCGGTCAGGCTGGCTGCCCTCGACCTGATTGACCTCAAAATTCTCTTGGAAGTAGCCGAGCGACGCGATCCGCGCGGTGGTGCGTTGAACACCGAGCGAGTTAAACGCATCGCCTTCGCTAATCCGGAATTCACGGCGGATAACCTTATCCTGGGTCAGCGTGTTGCCGTTGACGTCCACGCGCTCAACATAAACGCGCGGCGCCTGGCGCAGCACGAAGTTGATGTTCATCGTCAGATTGTCTTTGTCACGGTCGAAGCGCGGCTGAACATCTGCAAAGGCGTAGCCAAAGGTTCCGGCCAGATCGGACAATTGCTCAACCGTGTCTTCTACCGATTTCGCATCATACCAATCACCGGACTGCATCGGCAGGCGGCCCGCAAGCGCATCACCATCGAAATCGCGAATCTGGCTTTCAACCTCGACATCGCCGAATTTGTAGCGCTCACCCTCTTCCACCACATAGGTGATGATAAAGTCTTCTTTATCCGGGGTCAGCTCGGCAACCGCCGAGACAACACGGAAATCAGCGTAGCCCTCAGTCAAATAGAACTGACGAAGCTTCTGCTGGTCAAAGGCCAGACGGTCAGGGTCATAGCTCGTGTTGGAGCTGAAGAAGCTAGTAAGGCGCGCCTGCTTCGTCACCATTTCGCTGCGCAGCCGGCCATCGGAGAACTCTTCGTTTCCGATGATGTTGATCTGGCGAACTTTAGACTTTGGCCCTTCGCTGATCTCAAACACAATATCGACGCGGTTTTGCGGCAATTGAACCATCTTTGGCTCAACCGTCGCGGCAAAGCGGCCCTGCCGCTTATACAGCTCGATAATCCGAGCAACGTCTGCGCGGACTTTTGAGCGGGTAAAAATCTGCCGCGGCGCGAGTTTGATCTCAGGGACGATCTTGTCGTTCTTGATCCGCTCATTGCCTTCCAGCACGATGCGGTTGATCACCGGGTTTTCTGTCACATTGATGACGACATTGCCGCCATCATTGCGGATCGAGAAGTTCGAAAACAGCTCGGTCGCGCCCAAATCCTTCAGCGCCGCATCCGCACCCGCTGTGGTGTAGGTCTGGCCCACACGCAGGCGAATATAGCTGAGGATGGTCGTCGGCTCGAGCCGCTCTGAGCCAACCACGCTGATTGAACGGATTGTGTCCGCCGCTGGTGCGGGCGCTGGAGGCGGAGCCTGCTCGGCTTGCTCCTCTGCCTGCTGCGCGGTTGCGGCATCGCTGGGCTCTGCCTGATCCTGCGCCAAGGCCGCCTGCGGAAGGCTGACAAGAGCGCTGGTGCACAAAAGTGCAATGGAGAGCCGCCCGGCTGACTTAGCAGACACGGCGTCTGTCTCGCTGCATCGATTCATTGAGTAAGTGTTCCCGTCTAACCCGTATCTAATCACGCACGCCTGCCCCGGGGCATGATCCCATCATAGGCTGTTACAGCACAGATTTGCCTGTGCCCGATGCTGCCTGAGCAATCAAGCGGAGAGACCCGCCAATTGCCGTTCACCGGACCCCTTTCCCCGGTTAACTGCCAAATAGTGGCCCGAAGACCGGCAGCGAAACGAGGTCGTTAAATGTCACGACCACCATAAAGACCAGCACAAAAGCGATACCAGTACGATAAGCATATTCAGTCGCACGTGGCCCCACTGGCTTCTTACGAACCGCTTCCGCGGCATAAAAGGCCAAGTGGCCACCATCGAGTGCAGGGATTGGCAAGAAGTTGATGAATGCCAAATTAAGCGAGATCAAAGCGGCGAAATTCACGAACGCGACCAGACCTAGACTCAATTGCTCACCAGAAAATTTCGCAATCTTTAGAGGCCCGCCCAGCTCTTTTATCGAACGGTCGCCCACCAAAATCTGTTTTATCCCGGTCACCATCATTTTGGTGATTTCCCAGCATTGGCTGGCCGCGAGCGGGATGGATTCGAGAATGCCGACGTCTTTGAATACATATTCCGCCTCAACCGGGGCTACCCCAATCAGGCCAATCGTACCCGTGTTCCCGAAGTTGTCGGTCTGCTCAACGCTGGCGATGGTCACCGGAATATCGATCTGAGCGCCATCGCGCTCCACACCGATGACAATCGATTTGTTCGGATAAAGCGCGATATTGTCGCGGATTTCCTCAAAGTCTGCGATGGCATCGCCGTCGATCTCAACGATAAGATCGCCAACTTCCAGCCCCGCATCGCGCGCGGCGGATTCTTCAGCAAACTCGCCAATCTGACGGGTATCGACTTCGCTTTCGATCTTGGGCTGGCCATAGATCGTGAAGAAGGCAGCAAAGATCGCGATTGCAACCAGCAGGTTTGTAACCGGACCAGCGGCGACAATCAGCGCGCGTTTCCACAGGGCCGCGTTTTGAAAGCATCCCGGCTCAGCCGGAGCATCGGGATTAGGAACGCTGGCTGGATCCATATCGCCCTTAAACTGGACATAGCCACCCAATGGCAATGCGGAGAGTTTCCACCGCGTCCCGTGCTTGTCGGTGCGGCCGAGCAGCTCTTTTCCGAAACCAACCGAAAACGCCTCTGCCTTCACGCCGAACCAGCGGCCGACCAGATAGTGCCCCAGCTCGTGCACTGTAACGAGCGGCCCCAGCAGCAATATAAAGCCAGCGGCGTACATCCAGATAGGGGGCGATTCAAACAAGTTCAGAGCTTTCCAACAATTCACGGGCGCGCACGCGGGCCTCGGCATCGATGCTTAGCACATCATCCAATCCTTGCGGCGCAGCCACGCTATAGCGATTTAGGACATGCTCGACCACTACGGCAATCCGGGTGAACCCAATCTGACCGTTAAGAAACGCCGCAACCGCCACTTCATTGGCTGCGTTGAGTGTGGCGGGTCCGCCGCCGCCAGCATGGATCGCCTCACGCGCCAATCGGGTGGCTGGGAAGCGTGCCTCGTCAGGGGCGAAGAAGGTGAGCTCTCCAATGCTGGGCAGATCGAGAGGCTCCATCGGTGTCTCCATCCGCGCAGGGTATGCAAGGCAGGATGCGATCGGCACGCGCATGTCAGACGGGCCAAGCTGCGCCAACGTTGAGCGGTCTTTGTATTCCACCATGGAGTGAATAACGCTTTGTGGGTGCACTACGATCCCGAGGCGGTTCAGCCCAACAGGAAACAGATGGTGCGCCTCGATGAATTCCAGCCCTTTGTTCATCATCGTCGCGCTGTCGACGCTGATCTTCGCGCCCATATCCCAATTGGGGTGCGCAACGGCTTGCTCTGGCGTTGCCGCATCCAGCCGAGCCTGCGTCCATTCGCGGAACGGCCCGCCACTAGCAGTAAGAGTGACACGCGCAACATCGGCGATGTCATTGCCCGCGAGGCATTGGAAGATCGCATTGTGCTCGCTGTCGACGGGCAGCAGGGTCGCGCCATATTTCGCAACCGCTGCCGTCATGACGTCACCAGCGGAAACCAGCGCTTCCTTATTGGCAAGCGCAATTGTGCCGCCCTGCTCTATCGCTGCCATCGTTGGGGCGAGCCCAGCGCAGCCAACAATCGCCGCCACCGTCAGATCGGCTCCGCGAGCCGCCGCATCGCAAAGCGCCTGAGCGCCGCCCGCCGCTTCGATCCCGCTATCGCCGAGCGCCGCGCGCAGATCGCTGAGGCAGCTTTCATCGCCAACCACCGCAATCCGCGCATCAAACTCGCGCGCCAGTGCAGCAAGCTCTTGTGCCGAGCAATTCGCGGTCAGCGCCTCAACCTGCCAATCATCGCGACCCCGCCGGATCAGATCGAGCGTTGAGGCTCCCACAGACCCCGTTGCGCCAAGAATTGTGATCGAGCGGGTCATCGGCGCTACCCTAGGAAAATTCGCGTAAGCGCGAGCACAAAGAAGACGGCGATGAAGCCATCCAGCCGGTCAAACACACCGCCATGCCCCGGGATCAGCTTGCCAGAATCCTTCGCGCCTGCACGGCGTTTCATCCAGCTTTCAAAGAAATCGCCAGCCTGCGCCAGCACCGCGATCAGCGTGCCAGCCGCCACGGGCGCGATCAGGTTCGCAGCACCAAAACCTTCCGGTGGAACTGCGCCAAAATGGCCAGCCTCTGGGAAGAAATATTGCACCGCAATTGCAACCACGCTGGCCGCGACAATCCCGCCGCCCAGCCCAGCCCAGGTTTTCGATGGGCTGATTCTGGGCGCGATCTTAGGCCCGCCAATCGCGCGGCCTGCGAAATAGGCGCCTACATCCACCGCGATAATCGGCAGGATGAACCCGATGAGCATAAAAAACGGCACATAGCTTTGCCGCACTTCCACCATGGCGAGCGCCGCGCCGCCGACATAGATCGCGCCAAAGAACAGCCACAACACCTCGGTCAGCGCCGATTTCGCAAACGCCTTTGCCAACAGGTTCCATTCCCACAGAACGAGCCCCGCGAGCAGCGCGACAAACGCAACCCAGAACCAGCCGCCCAACCATAGGGCGATGCTGGAGACGCCGACCATCACCACGGCAGAGGCCAGCCGCACTGGCAGGTCTGCGTTCTTGGAAGGCGGCTTGCCCGCCTCTGCGCCAGTCATGCCATCAGCGTCCGCCAAAGCGTCTCTCCCGCTGCGCGAAATTATCGAGCGCCTCTTGCAAATGCGCCGGTTTGAAGTCCGGCCAAAGCGTATCAACGAACAGCATTTCGGCATAGGCCGATTGCCACAGTAGAAAGTTCGACAGGCGAACCTCGCCGCTGGTGCGGATCAGCAGATCGAGCGGAGGCAATTCCGCCGTGTCGAGATGCGCCGCAATCGCCTCTGGCGTCACATCGCCAATCGCGGCCGCCTTTGCCGCCGCGCGCGCAATTTCGTTTTGCGAACCATAATTGAGCGCAACCGCCAGCGTGTTTGACCCGCCAGAGGTTTGCTCCAAAGCGTCTTCGAGCATAGCGACGATATCCGGCGCCAGCCCCTGCCAATCGCCGATGATTTTAAGCCGCACGTCATTGGCGACAAATTCCGGCAAGTCTGATTTGATGAACTTGCGCATTAGGTTCATCAGATCATCGACCTCTTCATCGGGCCGTTTCCAATTCTCCGATGAAAACGCATATAGCGTGAGACAATCGAGGCCCATGCCGCCGACATTGCGCACCAGATCGCGCACTGCCTCAACACCGCGTTGATGGCCAATGGCGCGCGGCAAGGCGCGCTTCTTCGCCCAGCGGCCATTGCCATCCATGATGATCGCGACATGCCGGGCGCGACTGGTCTCTGATTGCTTCCCCATCAGAGCCTGACCTTACTGGGTCAGGATCTCCTGTTCTTTCTTGGCCGCTGCTTCGTCGGCTTCGGCGACATATTTGTCGGTCAGCTTCTGTACGTCTTCTTCGTGCCGCTTGCGCTCGTCCTCTGAGATGTCTTTGCTCTTCTCATCAGCTTTGAGCGATTCCATCCCGTCGCGGCGAACATTGCGGATCGCGATCTTGGCATTCTCAGAATACTGACCAGCCAGCTTGGCGAGCTCCTTGCGGCGCTCCTCGGTCAGGTCCGGCATTGGCAGACGCACGGTCTGGCCGTCGGTCATTGGGTTGAGGCCAAGATTGGCTTTGGTGATGCCCTTCTCAACCGCGCTGACGTTCGACTTGTCCCACACTTGCACGCTCAGCATGCGCGGCTCAGGCGACGAAACGGTCGCCACCTGAGCCAGCGGCATCATCGCGCCGTAAACTTCGCAAACCACCGGATCGAGCAGGCTGACATTGGCCCGGCCTGTGCGCAAACCGCCCAGATCGCTCTTCAATGATTCGACTGCGCCGTTCATCCGGCGCTCGATATCGGCCTTATCGTATTGAGCCATAGGTCAGGCTTCCTCTTTCACAATTGTTTGTACGCCGCCGCCATCAAGCACGCGCACGACGTTTCCTTTTTCACGGATTGAGAACACCACTATCGGGATATTGTTCTCGCGGCAAAGGGCAACGGCGGTCGCATCCATCACCTTCAAATTGTCGGACAGCACTTTGTCATAAGAAATCGCATCAAAGCGCGCGGCATCCGGGTTGGTCTTCGGGTCGCTGTCATAGACGCCGTCGACGCTGGTGCCCTTCATTAGCGCATCGCAGTTCATTTCCGCTGCGCGCAAGGCCGCGCCGGTGTCTGTGGTGAAGAATGGGTTCCCTGTGCCGGCTGCGAAAATCACGATGCGGCCCTTCTCAAGATGCCGCTCTGCACGGCGGCGAATATAGGGCTCGCACACGGTGCTCATCGGGATGGCTGATTGCACCCGGGTCGGCACGCCCGCCTGCTCCAGCGCGTTTTGCATCGCCAGCGCATTCATGATCGTGGCGAGCATTCCCATGTAATCGCCGGTGGTCCGATCGAGCCCGCGCGCAGCGCCCGCAACGCCGCGAAAGATATTGCCGCCGCCAATGACCAGGCAAATCTCCAGCCCGGTGTCTTTGGCCGCCTTCACTTCCTCAGCCAGCCGCGCCACGTATGCCGGATCAATCCCGTAATCCTGCTCCCCCATCAACACCTCGCCTGAGAGCTTCAAGAGAACGCGTTTCATTTCGGGAAGGGCCATGGGTGGTTTGCTTTCTGGCAGAATGTGTCTTTGCCCCTCGCCCTTATCCGGCAGGCGCTATGATGCCAAGAGCATTAGCAGTAATTGCGCCGCCTTGGGGTTTGCATGAGCGTGCAAAAGCTGTGAATGCTGCGTTTCGATGATTGGCGACAAGCCGACAAAGGGACCCCAATGATCCGCAGATTGTTCTTGCTTACTCTGGTGATTGGATTGGTACTGTCCGCAAAGGCATGGTCCGACACGATGGGCGCGCCCGCCGCCAAGCGCCACGTTGTCGAGAGCGACGAGCTGGCCCCGGGCGCGGCGCCGATCACCATTGCCTTGATCAGCGATATTCACGTGGCCGGGCCAGATATGCCGCCCAGCCGCTTGCGCGAAATCGTCGCCCAGATAAACGCGCTGGAGCCGGATCTGGTCGCAATAGCAGGCGACCTGGTGAGCGAGAAACGCACCGCCACGCACATTTACAGTGCTGAGGAGATCGTCGCCCCGCTCGGAGAGCTAAGCGCGCCGCTAGGCACCGTTCTGGTGCCAGGCAATCACGACCATTGGTTCGGTTGGCCCGGACTTGAAAGCGAGCTTGCCAAAATTGAGAACATGACAGTTCTCGCCAATGAAGCGGCGCAAATCGGGCCGCTCGCTATCGCTGGTGTCGATGATGACTTTACCGGCAAGGCGAACCTGCCGCTGGCGCTGGAAGGGATGGCAGCGCTGACCGGCCCGCGCATCGCCCTCACCCACAGCCCGGACATCTTCCCTCAGGTTCCGGTGAATTTCGACCTGGTGCTGGCAGGACACACACACTGCGGACAGATCGCCTACCCCTGGGGCGGCGCGCCCGCGACCATGTCAGACTACGGCGATCTCTACGCCTGCGGTGTGGTGGAACAGCACGGCAAAACACTGATCACCGGCGCGGGCTTAGGGACGAGCCTGCTGCCTGTGCGGTTGTTCACGAAACCGGAGATTTGGATGATCGAGGTGCGGGCTAGAGGGCGGTGAGGAGCGAGACGAGTGAGGGGGTTTTTGGGGCTGAAGCTGGGTGTGTGGATTTGAGGGTGGGAGCGGACATCGGTGTCGACTGGACGTTCTTACACATCCTTCACAGCACGATATCCGGATTCAAATGGCTAGCAACGGTCTGAAACAGCGACATCGTTCCATGATTTTTTGCCCCAATCAATCGCATAGTCAGGATGGGTTGAAGTCTTGGCGATCACGATCCCCGCGCTGGGTTTACATAGATAAACTGTCCATACATCCCGCCCCCCGCAAAATCGTCTCCATGGGGCGGCAGCGGCACCCACCATTGACACTTAACAGCCAAACGCTGCGTCTGATTGCAGATTTTCCGCATCAGGCATCAAATGCGGCGCTTCTGGTTTGGTCGATTCCCTGATTCAGTCTGTTGAGATGATCTGTTTACCAAGGTGGTTCTTTCCTTGGTCGAGATAGAGTTTTCCGAACCTTATCATATCGCGCAGACGGATATTGACCCCGCCATAGACTAGCGGTTGACCCATGGTGTCGACGGGCATCTCGGTATCGTCCTCCACTCCAATCCTGGCTCAAAGCTCTTGCTAGGAATAGTCCTCATTGGACACACCGCAGCTTACTGGGCACTATCAAAGGTCGCTTCATTCTGGCTTTCAAGTTCTTCAATGCTCTGATTAGCATCATCTTGAATAGCGCGGCTCTTCTGCCAAAATTCGTCTTTCCTATCGCGAAAATCTGTGTGCCGCGCGCTCAGTAACAACCTTAGCTCTTGAGACAGATTTCGACCACTCTTCCCCTGCTCAGCAGTTTGGCGCTCCTGAGACATGAGATTCTTCCTAAAGACACGAGCGGCGCGCTGCTCACCTACGACCTTTGATGTTAAGCACTGATCTAATTCAACTCTGGCGCGCCTCATATCAAAGACATTCCGGTTTCTTTGCTCTAGATTTTCGAACTTTGATTGCTGCAACTTCGAGCGATTGTGCAGTTGCCGGCTCCGATCAGCCATCAAAGCATCCAATTCTGCTCCGCCGTTGACTTCCAAGAATTCGCCGCCGCCAGCATTTGCAACTTTGAGAAGTTGATCACGATCTGCTGGCTGCAGATCGAACCCTATGATGTTGACAATTGCCTTCATATTGCTGCTACTCAGCGTTCGAGCTGCAGCAACAGGGTCGCCACCGCAAGTTTCTTTTCCATCCGAGACGACATAGACTACCTGAGCACCCGGGCCTTGATCAGCATCAAAAGAGCGTCCTGCTAGTTCAATAGCTGAGGCAAGAGGCGTCCATCCCGTGGCACTAAAACTGTTGAGGGCGCGACTGACCGCTCCCTTGTCTGACGTCCCAAGTGGAAAGACGGTCTCTGCTCCAGAACAGCTTTCTGCTTTCCCTGAGCTTTGATTATTCCCCTTGTGGCCAAAAGCGATGAGCCCCACTTCGATCTCTGGTGGTGCTGCCTCAAGAAACTGAATCGCAGCTTCTTTTGCGGCTTCCATCTTGGGCGCGCCAGACACCTGTCCTGCCATCGAACCTGAGGCGTCAATTGCGACTATCAGTCGATTGACTGCAATGTCGTTTGCTTCTTCTTCGTCTAGTTCTAGTCTCGATCCATCTCGCATCTCAGGCAGGTTTTGAAAGCATCGTTCGATATCTTCACCATATTGCTGGATGAAATCTGCGTGTAAAGCGTGCGAAGCGGAACTCGTTTTTAGAAGTGCGTCGGAGAACTCTGGACCACCATCTTGAAAGGCAATGGGTCCCGAGCCCATGTCGTCAGATCGCGCACTATCTTCGCCATTGGACCGGCCGTCACACGACGCAAGTCCAGAGCCCAGGATCATCAAAAAAGAAAGATACTTGATTTTTTGAATCATAAAATTTCCCATCTCGCGATGATGTTCCCTGAGGGACCCTGAAGCCGTCTCCGTCTAATTTGGAGGGTTCAATACCCTGGGAAACGGGCTGCACCAACTTACCCACCCCATTGTCCGTCGTTAGATAGATTGAGGTATTCTTGGGCTTTAGATTAGTGAGTGTCTCGCCTCATCTGGTCGTTGTGTTTTAGGAGGCTAGCTTACAGTGAAGCAAGCGCCAATGTTTTAGTGTCTGTCGTTTGGTCCTATCTCGTCTCTGAATGATGGTTACAGCTCTGCCGAATTGGGCATCGGCAGGTGTGACGTTATCAAGGCTCTCGTGGCCGCACTTCAGGTCAACTTCTGGAGGTTGCCTTAAGCGCGATTTGCAACGTTCACTCAGGTCATAGCAGATGGATAACGTGATCACGGTAGTTCGAGAAAGCTGACTGCCCGTTTGCGGACCAGGTCCATTCACGGATTAACTTCTTGATCTGGGTCGTTAATTGCCATTCACAAACTAACCTCGAAAAGCTCCGCCATTGAAACTATGACAGGCCCAACGACCGCAAATTGCCTGAATTCATGGACCAAGCCCTAGCCCTTGAACCCCACAACCTGCACTCCATCCCGACCGCTTCCGCCCCTCGCCTGCTCCGCATACCCGCTGTGCCAAACGAGCGCAGACAGGGCGAGCCAAGTCGTGAACATCACCGCATAGGTCCAGCGGCGCGGCCATAGTTTTGCCACCAGCATCGTCGCTGCTGCGGTGCCTGCCAATGCGATCAAGGCAGCGATTGCAATGTGCTCGCCCGCGCCTGTTAGCAAGGCTTCGATGGCTATGGCCGCCCATTGCGCAGGCAGCAGCAAGAGCAGCCAATCGGGCAAGGCGCTGGGCTGTGTCCAGGCGGTGAGGATGATGGCCGCCTCGCCGGTGACCACTGCCAAGGCAATCCACCAGCCCTTCGCCCCTCCCGATAGCGCAAACAGGGCCCCGCGCGCAGCAAAGCTGACGGCTGCGACAAGGAAGGCGAGCGCCGTGAAAGCAGGATGCGGCAGGCTCTGCATGCCCAGTGTGAGCGCCAAGACCGCAAGGCCAGACCCCGCCAGAACAGCCAGTAAAATGCCGACCCAGAACCGCCCGGCTGCCGCTGCCCCAATCATACCTGCCCCCATCAGGCCTATCGCCATTAAAGGAGCCGCTGCCGGGCCGATCCCTGCCGCATCAGGCGACCCTGCGGTCACCAGCAGAAAACAGGCAGGCGCGAAAAACCCGGCCAGCGCCGCAAAAGTCCATGCGAGCCAGGGCCAGATAATCGGGCGTGATTGCAAATTTGAGGTCATCGCCGCGACACTGGTTAAAGCGCCCGGCATTGTCGAGCCGGAACTACCTATCGAACTCAGTGCCGCGCGATAACTGAAACCTACCGCTGCAACAAAAAGGCCGCCGCAGCGTGGTGCTGCGACGGCCTCTTTTGTCTAGCTATCCTAGCCACCATCAGGGAACCTTAGCCCTTAAGCGTCGCAGCCACTTCCGCTGCGAAGTCTTCTTCTTCCTTCTCGATGCCTTCGCCGAGTTGGAAGCGGACGTAGTCCTTCAGGACGATCTCAGAACCAGCTTCTTTGCCGGTGCGGGCAACGACCTCTTCAACCGTCGCCTTGTTGTCCATCACGAACATCTGGCTGAGCAGAGCGTTCTCTTTAGCGAACTTTTTGATCGCGCCTTCGACCATCTTTTCCTGCACGTTCTCAGGCTTGCCGCTTTCGGCCGCTTTTTCCTGAGCGATTGCGCGTTCGCGAGCGATCACGTCGGCATCGAGGCCTTCAGCGTTGAGCGCCTGCGGGAACATCGAGGCGATGTGCATCGCCGGCTGCTTGCCAAGCGGCTCAAGCACGTCTGCGCCTGCTTCGCTTTCCAGAGCAACCAGAACGCCGATCTTGCCGAGATTGTCAGCGGCGGCGTTGTGCATGTAGGCAACGACAGAGCCCTTCTCGACAGAAACGCTCTTCATCCGGCGAACCTGCTGGTTCTCACCGATGGTCGCAACATTGTCGGTCAGCTTGTCAGAGACGGTGCCGCCATCCGGGTAAGCTGCGCCTTTCAGCGCTTCGACATCATCGCTGCCCAGCGTCAGAGCAACGCCTGTGGTCTTGCGAACGAAGTCTTGGAACTGGTCGTTCTTCGCAACGAAGTCTGTCTCAGAGTTCACCTCAACAGCAACGCCTGACGTGCCGGATACGGCGACGCCAACCAGGCCTTCTGCCGCAGTGCGGCTGGACTTCTTCTGTGCGGTTGCCAGGCCCTTGGCGCGCAGAGCGTCAACGGCTGCTTCAATATCGCCGCCCGCTTCAACGAGGGCTTTTTTGGCGTCCATCATGCCTGCGCCCGTTTTTTCGCGCAGTGTCTTCACGTCAGCGACGGTGAAATCGGCCATTTCTGAATTCCTTCAAAAAATAAATTGGTCGCCGGGCCCCAATCAGGATGCCCGGCGCGTGTATCAGTGAATGTGCCAGCGCGCGTTGGTGCGCTGACGAGGCGGCCTGTGATTAGGCTGCTGGTGCTTCTGCAGGTGGCTGCTCCATGGAGCCAATGTCTGCGCCAGACGCCGCAGCTGCGCCGCCGCGGCCAGCAACAGCCGCATCGCCAATCGCTTGGCAATACAGGCGTACTGCGCGGGTGGCATCGTCATTGCCCGGTACAGGGAATGCGATGTTGGACGGATCGACGTTGGTGTCGAGCACTGCGATCACAGGGATGCCCAAAACAGCGGCTTCTTTAATGGCCAGCTCTTCTTTGTTGGCATCGATTACGAACATCACGTCCGGAATGCCGCCCATATCGCGGATACCGCCAAGCGACAGTTCCAGCTTGTCGCGCTTACGCGTCAGCTGCAGAACTTCTTTCTTGGTGAAACCGCTGGTGTCGCCCGAGAGCTTTTCCTCAAGCGACTTCATTTCCTTGATCGAACCGCTGATGGTTTTCCAATTGGTCAGCATACCGCCGAGCCAGCGGTGGTTTACAAAGTGCTGACCGCACGCGCGGGCGATTTCAGCGATTGGCTCTTGCGCTTGGCGCTTCGTGCCAACGAACAGAACCTTGCCGCCTGCGCGGGTGGTTTGCTCAACAAAGTCGAGCGCACGTGCGAACAATGGCACGGTTTGCGACAGGTCGATGATGTGAACACCGTTGCGGGCGCCGAAGATATACGGCTTCATCCGCGGGTTCCAGCGGTGGGTCTGGTGGCCGAAGTGTGCGCCGGCCTCAATCAATTGCTGCATCGTGACGGTAGTGGCCGCCATAGGTAATTCCTTTCCGGTTAGTCCTCTGGAAGGCAAGGAACCTGCTGGTGGAGAGCCCTCCAGCGGCACCGGTATAAAGCGCCTTCCATGTGAATTTCGCACAATCAGGATGAAGCGATTCGCCTCTCTTGCTCCTGCGATGGAGGGGCCATTAGCGCCCATCCCACACAAAATCTAGTGTAAAGAGCATGTTTGGAACACAAGTGGAACAAAATGCTTGACGCAATGGAACAGCTAGTGAACAAGGCGATCAGAACAAATATGGAACGACAGGGCATATAAACTGACTATACGTTCCAACGAATGAAGGCGTGAAGGAGCAATTCCATGATTTTCTATCTGCTGGCCAGCCTGTTTACCGCAGCGACCCTGAGCGCTTTTGTGAGCCTTACCGATAGCGGGCTGCGCCTGCGCAACGCCTTTATCAGACTTCAGCGTGAACGCAGTCTCGCCGATGCGGGCTTTGTCCCTCATGTAGAGGCTACCGAAGTTCGCTTGCGCCCAGCAGCACCCAGCTATCGCGGGTCAGCTACTCGGCCATTTGCGCGCCGTTTGCCTAACCGTCTGTCTGCGCTGCAAGACGTCGCTGCCGCTTAATCCGACCGTATTTGACAAGCCCGTACGGCATCAGCGCTAGATAGCCGATGCTGAGCGTGATGAGCAGCCACCATGGCTCTAGCAGCAGCGCAGCAAATGCCATCGCCGATATCACAATTACCGACAGCCTAATCGCCCGGCGCGGGCGCAGAGCCCCCAGCTGAGCGTCGCCATGTTGGAAATCAGCAGAAATGCGATCACCGTCAGCCACAGCGCGATCAGCAATGGATCGCGAAACGCATCATTGCCCGTCTCAATCCAGAAATAGAACGGCAGGAACGCAAGCCCTGCCCCAACCGGCGCTGGCACTCCAGTGAGAAAGCCCGCTGATTTGTGCGGCTGATCATCAACATCAATCTGAGCGTTGAAGCGCGCCAGACGCACCGCACAGCAGATGGCAAAGGCGAGCGAGGCGAACCAGCCGAAACGCGGCAGGTCTTGCAGCACCCATAGATACAGAATGATCGCTGGTGCCATGCCGAATGACAGCGAATCAGCCAGACTGTCGAGCTCCGCACCAAAGCGGGATTGAGCGTTGAGCAGCCGCGCAATGCGACCATCGACCCCGTCGAGCACGGCGGCAATAACCACGGCCAGGATCGCCAGACCCCATTCTCCGGTAATGGCAAAACGTATTCCGGTCAGACCTGCGCAAAGTGCGCCAGCCGTGATCGCATTGGGCAGCATCGCCCTAAGCGACAAACCTTTGGGATCGACCGCACCGGGCAAGCCATCATCTTCGGCGGCCTTCGGGCCAACGCGCGGTGCACTTTTGGTTATCTCGGCCTGATTGTCACCCTGCCCAGATAGACCTTTGGGTTCACTCACTGAGAGATGCCTTCGAGCAGTTTCTGCTCGCCAAGCTCAGCCAAAATCGTCTCGCCCGCGATGATTTTCTGACCCAACAAAACCTTGGGCGCGGTGCCCGCAGGCAAATAGACATCGACACGGCTGCCAAACCGGATCAGGCCAACGCGCTGCCCTTTGGCCACAGTGTCGCCGGGCTTGACGAATGGCACAATCCGGCGCGCGACAAGGCCGGCAATCTGCGTGAAGCCGATCTGCACGCCGTCGCCGCGATCCACCAGAATATGCTGGCGCTCGTTCTCTTCGCTGGCCTTATCAAGATCAGCGTTCACGAACTTACCAGGAATGTAGATCACGCGGCGAATAGCGCCTGCTATGGGTGCGCGATTGATGTGAACATCAAACACACTCATAAAAATCGAAATCCGGGTGACTGGCCCCTCTGGCAGGCCCGGCGTGCCCGAGCCATCATCAATGGTCAGCTCGTGCGGAGGTTCAGTCTGCGTAATCAGCGAGACGAGGCCGTCGGCAGGCGCGACAATGGAATTGTCCGATTGCGGCACGACCCGCTCTGGATCGCGGAAGAATGCGAACACCCCGGCCGATAACGCCAGCAATGGCCAGCCGATAATCTCCCAATCAACCCACGGGCTGAGGAAGAAGAGGCTGATCGCAACTGCAATCACGCCATATTTGCGTCCTTCGGGGTGAATCGGCGGCCAGCTCCAGCCGACATCACCGCGTCCTTCGTTATCGAGTATTTCTCCGGCCATCTGAGCCATCTAGGAGCTGAGCTGCCCCCTCGCAAGCAATGCCGCGATTTCTGCACCCAGCTTTATCGCGTTGCGGTGGACGCTAGGCCTTTCGAGAAACCCCTGTAAGGCCGCGCATTCATTCACTCTTTAGTTATCTATTTACCTTAAATCGCGCAGGCATGAATGAGATCAGGGACATCGTAAATGCGCGCTGGCGCGGTGAAACGCCGATCTATGTGATTGGTTTGGCGCTGATGGCGCTGTGCATCGGGCTGCTTGCGGCGCGCGGAATTGCGCCGAGCTTCGGTGCGACTTGGGTCAATACGCGCCTGTTTGGCTTGTGCTTGGCGATAATCATAGCAATCGATGCGGCACGTCAGCTTTACAAACATCGTCCGGACAGCCCCATTGCCCTTCTTAAGGCACGTTACTCATCGCCTGAGTTTCTGAGCAAGGCCTTGGCTGGCCTGCCAATGTTGGCGGTCGCGATCGTGCTGCTCCCCTTCTTTTCGAAGATGAAGTCCGCCATTCCGCTGTTTAACGACTACACCTGGGATAGCACTTTCGTCGATTGGGACCGCGCGATTTTCTTTGGTTATGACGCGTGGGAAGTGATCCAGCCAGTTCTGGGCTTCCCTATTGTGACCGCATTCCTTGCGTTCCTGTATCACGTTTGGATCTTGCTGCTCTACCCCGGCGTGCTGTTTTTCGCGTTCGGCAAAATGGGCAGCGATCTAAGGCGCCAATTCTTCCTGACATATGTGCTCAGTTGGAGCGTCATTGGCGGCGCGATGGCGACATGGCTCGCCTCGGTCGGCCCAGTGTTCGTCGGTCCCCTGCTCGGCGACACCCGTTTTGATGAGCAGATGGCCTATCTCAAGGCTGCGAACGAGCAGATCCCGATACTCGTCCTGCCAGTGCAGGAAATGCTGCTTGAACGCTATGCCTCAGCCGACAACGGCCTGGGCAGCGGGATCACAGCCATGCCGTCGATGCATGTCGCCATCGCATTTCTCTTTTGGATCGCCATGCGCCAGATTTCACCGCGCCTCGGCCTGTTCTTCGCCGCGTTCTTCGCGATCACCTGGGTGAGCAGCGTCCACCTTGCCTACCACTATGCGGTTGACGGGCTGGTCTCCGTGATCGCTGTCTCCGCAATCTGGTGGGGTTCCAAGCGGATCATTGCCGCATGGGACCGCTTCCTAGAGGCGCGCGGTCAAGCCGCCTTGCGCACGAACACTGTCCCGGCCGAATAACCCGCGCCAAAGCTGCAGATAAGGCCGGTGTCGTCGGCCTTCATATCTTCGCTGTGCAAGTGAAAGGCGATGATCGAGCCCGCGCTTGATGTGTTGCCATAGGTGTCGAGCACCGTCGGGCTTTCATCATCGCTCGCCTCGTGGCCCAGCACCTTTTGCGCGATCAGGCGGTTCATGCCCGAGTTCGCCTGGTGCAGCCACATCCGGCGCAGCGTCTTGGGATCAATCCCCAGCCGTTCCGCCTCGTCCAGGATCATCTGCGCGACCATCGGCACGACTTCCTTGAAGACCTTGCGCCCCTCTTGCACGAACAGCTTGTCAGCAGTGTCCGCGGTCTCTGGCGTCGCGCGGTTGAGGAAGCCGAAATTGTTGCGGATATTGTTGGAGAACACCGTCTTCAACTTCGTGCCAAGGATGTCCCAATGCTCCGCCGGGGCAATCGCTGCATCTTCCACCAGCACGGCGGTGGCAACATCGCCAAAGATAAAGTGGCTGTCACGGTCGCGCCAATTGAGGTGGCCAGAGGTGATCTCTGGGCTGACGACCAGCACGCTTTTCGCATTGCCGGCGCGGACATAATCCGCCGCCGTTTGAATGCCAAATGTCGCCGATGAGCACGCGACATTCATGTCAAAGCCAAATCCATCAATGCCCAGCGCCTGCTGGATCTCGATTGCCATGGCCGGATAGGCGCGCTGCATGTTGGAGGCCGCGCACAGCACCGCGTCCACATCTTTGGCCTCGCGCCCTGCCTTTGCCAGCGCCTCGCGCGCGGCGATCACGCCGATCTCTGCCATGATGGAAAGCTCGCCGTCAGGCCGCTCTTCCCAGCGCGGCGACATCGTGTCCGGCGCCAGGATTGGGGCTTTGCTCATCACATGGCGCGCTTTGATGCCGCTGGCCTTTTCGATGAACTCAACCGAGCTGTAGGTCAGCGCCTCTGCTTCGCCCGCCGCAATCGCATCGGCATGCTCGGCATTGTGGCGGTCAACAAAGGCGTTGAAGCTCGCGACCAGCTCTTCATTGGTGATCGATTCTTCCGGCGTGAACAGGCCAGTGCCTGAAATGACGGGGCGATGGGTCATGTCTGGGGAGATGTGCATGACAGTGCAATTAGGCAGGCAGATGTGCCGGGGCAAGAGCCAGCGGGCGAACGTCCACCCCGCAATGTGCGTTTCTGCAACAAAAACGGGGCTCAGCATTGCCAAGCCCCGCCTTTGGTTTTGTTCGCTTTGTGCAGGCTTAGAACCCGATGGTGCCCGCAAAGCGCGCACCCACACTGTTATCACCTGTGTTCCCGCTCACCCCGGCGGAGATGTAGAAACTATCGGTGAGCCGCCCGGTGAGCGACCCGGCGAAGGCTTGCTCCCCGCGATAGGTCGATGCCGCCACGGTCAGCGAGATGTTCTTACCCGGGACGATTGGCGCGCTGCCCATCGCCATGGCCGCTGCAATGCCGCCCGACAGGCTTTCGTTGACGTCTTCGAGACGGAAGCTGAGGTTGTCCACCCGCCCGCTCAGCGCATCGAACTGCGCGGTGGAGACCTGCGCGACAGCGTTCAGCGCCACCCGCACATTGTCGACCGAGGCAGCTGTGGCAACGCTCTGACGGCCCAGAGTTCCGTTAGCATCCACCGTCACCGCATCAACCGGGCCAACCTGAGCGGCAGTCGAGGCATCAATGTCTCCAATGCGAACCGAAGAGCCCGTACCGCCCAGCGTCACTTGGTTGGCCGCCGTTGTGGTCGCTCCTGCGCCCAGCGCCGTTGCCCCATCTTGAGCTGCATTCGCGCCTTGACCAATCGCGCTTGCACCCACTCCGCGCGCATCAGCCGCATCGCCAATTGCGAGAGCCTGCACCGCTAGCGCCTGGCTGTTCGAGCCAATCGCTGTCGCTTGCTGCAAGGTCGCGCGGGCAGAGCCGCCAATCGCCACCGCATTCGCGCCGCGAGCAAAGGTTCTGTTCCCCAGCGCAAAGGCATCATCGCCGCGCGCAACAGCATCCTCACCCAGCGCTGTTGCCCGAACCGATTCAGCCAAAGCGCCTGCACCCACAGCCAAAGCGCTCGCCCGAGTTGCGCTTGCGCCTGAACCAATCGCAATCCCGTTATCCTGCTGAGCATTCGCATCCGCACCAAGGGCAATCGAGCCTACGCCGGTGGCATTTGCTCTTGCCGCCCCAGCAAAGCTGTTCACACCGCTGGCAATGGATTCAGCACCGATGGCTGTTGCGCCCTCAGCCGCTGCTACTGCGCCCGGTGCTTCACCAAATTCGAAACGGCCTCCAATAGCTGTGGAGCCCGCTGCCGTGGCTTGCGCGGCAAAGCCAGCCGCCAAGGAGGTTTCGCCGGTGGCATCGGCGAGAAATCCAAAGGCTGATGCGCCGACACTGGATGCATTGCTCGACGCTCCAACAGCTAGCGCGGTTAAGCCACTAGCCGAAGAGTTGTTGCCAACAGCGGTCGCTCGAGCGCCTTCGGCGGTTGAATCGCTACCAAGGGCAACAGCGTTCTCTGCCGTTGCTTGCGCGCGCAAGCCAAGGGCAATGGCCTCTCTTTCAGTGGCCCTTGTAGCACCGCCAATGGCAACTGATGCAAATCCGGTAGAAAAAGCCCCCTCAGCCCCAAGTCCGCCAATTGCCACGGAGGCTCTCGCATCGGCTGCGGCAAAAGTCCCAATAGCGACTGCATCGAGATCAGTAGCGTTCGCCGACCTACCAAGGGCAAGAGCGTTCAGTGACTCTGCTCGCGCGTCAAAGCCAAGCGCGATTGAATTGATGCCATTGGCACCAGCCGAGATGCCAAGGGCAATGGCATTGTCACCGTCGACACTAGTGCCGTCGCCAATGGCAATCGACGAGATCCCCGCCGGCGAACGCATCGAGACCGATTGCGAGGGCATTTGCTGCACTTACGTCGCTTCCAGAACCAATAGCAATGGAGGCCAATCCTGTGGCGTCTGAATTGCGGCCAAACGCGATTGAATTGATGCCCGCTGCATTCGCTTGTTGGCCAATCGCCGTTGCGCTTTCTGCAGTGGCACTCGTTCGGTCACCAAGGGCGAGAGCCGAATCCGCGAAGGCGTCGGTACTGCCGCCAAGTGCGACGGCATTTCTTCCGCTGGTTTGACTTGAAGGACCTATAGCAACGTTGAAATTCCCAGTTGCTTCTGAGGTGCGGCCAATGGCAATGGAAACGCCGCCGCTCGCATCCGCGCTAGAACCAAGAGCAACGGTGTTGGTGCCACTGGCAGTCGCAAAGCCCCCAATCGCTGTGGCGTTCGTATCCGTGGCCTGTGCGCCCACGCCGCAAGCCAGCGAACCGTCATCACCCGCATTATCAGTCGCGCCGCCATCATTGTCAGTGCCCACATCAATTTCGCCATTATCATTGCGGTCGAGCAGGCAGGTATCAGCCTGCGCAGGCGCGGCGGTAAGAGTAAGCGCGGCCAAACTTGCGGTGGCTGCGGTCGAAAGCAAAAGTGTCTTTTTCATGTTCAAAATTTCCCCTCATGGACGTTTCACAATGCAGGGATGATGTCCGTATCCTGCAATTGGGTGTGAAGCGTGTCCGATCGATCAGCGCCCGATCAGGCGGGCGCGCACTGACCGGGACACTGATCTTGGACGCAATTATAGGGGAGAGCCGAAAGGGCCGGATATAACGTAATCACACCATTTTCCAGGAGCCGCGAAAAACAGCGAGAACCCGTCATAACCCGAATGATCGCACAAAGCAGACTTGCCAATGGGCGCTGCAAATTTTCCTACCTCAGCGGCTTGCGCTAACCCGGTCGCGGCTCTTTTTCATCGTGAGTGTCCGTCAATATCGGCTGCGTGTTTGCATGGCGCGGGGCATTATTATGCGCGCTTAGGACGTGCCAAACGCGCGCAAATCCCAAAAGTCACAACGTCACGTTGCATTTTGCGTGTAAACCGCTGGGAACACACGTTTTTGCGCAAAAGTCACAGATTCGAAAAACGCAAATGCGTTCCAGTGCCGATCCAAGCGTACAGAAGGGGCGCGGCCCGGTAGCTGTGAGAGACAAGGCAAGTGGTGGACAGGATAGGATTCGAACCTATGTACGCTTGCGCGGGCAGATTTACAGTCTGCTGCCTTTAACCACTCGGCCACCTGTCCACATACCTTGCGGGAAATTGAGCGTGCCCTCACGGGCTCGTCATGCCGAGAGGCGCCCCAATGGCGAAGCGATGCTTGCCTGTCAATGGGGCTGCTGGCAGGGGAGCAAACTAAGTCAGGAAATAGGAGCCATCATGGCGCGACCAGAACGCAAAAAAGCGCTGCGAGGCAGAGCGGGACGAATGAAGGGCGGACGCGGGTCTGGCCGGGCATCGGCCGGGCAAACACGGCTGTGGGGGCGGCATCCGGTGGAGGCGGCGCTCAAGAACCCGGAGCGCAAGCATCGCAAGCTGTGGGCGACGCGCGAGGCGATTGAGGGGCTGGACGGCGAACTGCCAGCGGACTTCCCTGTGGAATATGCCGATGTCAGCGATCTTGCCCGCTTGGTTGCGAAAGACGCACCGCATCAGGGCCTGGTGCTGGAATGCGAGGCGCTGGAGACGGTGTTCATCGACGAGGTTGCGCTGGGTGATCCAGCCAAGCCGATCCTGGTGCTCGACCAGGTGACAGACCCGCACAATGTCGGTGCGATCCTGCGCTCTGCCGCCGCCTTTGGGGCCGCTGCTATCGTTACCCAAGATCGCCATACGCCGCCGGAATCGGGCGTGCTGGCAAAGTCCGCCTCCGGCGCGCTGGAGACGGTGCCCTGGGTGCGGGTCGTCAATCTAGCACGCACGTTGGAGGACCTGGCCGAGGCTGGGTATTGGCGTATTGGCCTAACCGGTGAAGCGGACGAGGCATTGGCCGATGCTCTGCCAACTGGGTCAGTAGCGCTGGTGCTGGGCGCAGAAGGTGAAGGGATGCGCCACAACATCCAAGGGCACTGCGATGCGCTGGCGAAGCTGCCGATCAGCTCAGCGATCGAAAGCCTCAACGTTTCAAACGCTGCGGCGATTGCGCTATACGCCACAGCAACGCGGGCCTAAGCGGCCTTGCAACAGGGAGCACAGACTATGACCGATCACTCACCGGGCCGCCTGCCCATCCGCGCGAAAGCCGCTGCAATGCTGGCCGGACTCTCATTGCTGCTCAGCGCTTGCTTCATCACGCCGGGCAAGTTCAGCTCTCAGCTGGAGCTCACCGGCAAGGACAGTTTCACCTTCACTTACGAGGGCGAGATCTTCTTCCTAGGCCTCTCCGACCTTGCGCAAATGGGCGCGGCCGGCGGAGAGTTTTGGCCGACGGAATGCTATGATGAAGAGGACTATTCGGACCGCGAATGCACCGAAGCAGAACTGGCTCAGCAGCGCGAAGAATGGGAAGCTGGCGCAGAGGCACGCGCGGCCAAAGCCAAGAAGGATGCCGAAGAGATGGCGGTGTTCATGGGCGGCATCGATGTGACTGATCCAGAGGCCTCTGAGGAATTGCGGCAATTGCTACTGCGCCAAAAGGGTTGGAACCGCGTCGAGGACAAAGGTGACGGGGTGTACGACGTCTCTTACACCGTTTCCGGTAAGCTCTCGCATGACTTCCTGTTCCCAACTATCGAAGGGGTACCAACCACCAACCCGTTCGTTCAGATCGTGCTGCGCGATGACAATGTCGTCCGCGTGAACGCGCCGGGCTTCTCGGCCCAGAGCGACACCACCCCTATGGCTGCGATGTTTGGCGGAATGGGCAGTTTGGCAGGATTGGCCGCGCTCGGTGATGAAGGGCCAGCCCCCGGCGGCGAGATGCCCAACATCCCTGCGATTGAGGGCACCTTTGCAATTGTGACGGACGGCCGCATTCTGGCAAACAACACAGATGCAGGCCCGGTCGCGGAGGCGTCCGATACGTCAGGCAATCAAACGCTCATGTGGGACATTACACCGCGCACCAAAGCGGCGCCTACCGCGCTGGTCGATCTATCGCGTTGATTTGGCAAGGAGGAGCACTATCTGGCCCTCCAATCGGCGCAAAAGAAAGGCCCCGCCAGATCGCTCTGGTGGGGCATAATCTTTTAAAGCGCGGCGATGCGCGCTGGAAGAAACAGTCTTAGTTGACCGCGTCTTTCAGGCCTTTGCCGGCTTTGAACTTAGGCTGGTTAGAAGCCTTAATCGTCATTGGCTCACCAGTGCGCGGGTTGCGGCCGGTCGAAGCTTTACGCTTAGCGACTGAGAATGTGCCGAAGCCGATCAGGCGCACTTCCTCACCACCAGAAAGCGACTTGGTAATTGCGTCAAAAACACTCTCAACTGCATTCGACGCGTCACTTTTAGAAAGGCCACTGGTTTCGGCAACTGCACTGATCAGATCGTTCTTATTCATTCTGGGAACCCCCTCATTCGCAATTCAAACTGGTTTTCGGTGAATCGCCTCTCCGAAAGCGCGCAAATGATACCTTTTTGACGCTTCTGTCAAAGGCAAATCGCCCAGAAAAACGCCATTTTTGGACAAATGTTGGCCATTTGCGGTGAATCGATGTCCGAATGCGGGAATGCTGCGACGCAGCATTGAAAAGCTGTCGCATTTATACAAGCCTGGAGTAAACCAGCGCTTTGTCAGTGTGCGGTTGCGCCGCCTGTTCCAGCCGGATTCGGTTGGCTCGCTAGATCATCTGCTTCGGTCCATTCGATCGCCTCTGGCTTTTCAACCAAAGCCTGCTCCAGGACCTGATCAACATGGCTGACTGGAATGATCTCCAGCCCTTCCTTCACATTGTCCGGAATTTCGACCAGATCTTTGACGTTCTCTTCTGGAATGAGGACCGTTTTGATCCCGCCACGCAGCGCCGCCAGCAGTTTCTCTTTAAGCCCGCCAATTGGCAGCACGCGGCCGCGCAGCGTCACTTCACCGGTCATCGCGACGTCCGGGCGCACGGCAACGCCTGACAGGGTTGAAACGATCGACGTCACCATGCCGATACCGGCGCTTGGGCCATCCTTCGGCACAGCTCCTTCGGGCAAGTGGATATGGATGTTCTTGCGCTGAAAGATCGATGGCTTGATGCCATAAACGGGCGCCCTCGCCTTCACAAAGCTGAATGCAGCCGCGACACTTTCGGTCATCACTTCGCCCAGCTTACCAGTGGTCTTTACCTCGCCCTTGCCCGGTGTCGTGACGCTTTCAATGGTCAGCAGTTCGCCGCCCACGCTAGTCCATGCGAGACCGGTGACAGCCCCTACCTGGGCCTCGTCCTCAGACATGCCGTGCTTGAATTTGCGCACGCCGGCAAAGTCGCCAAGGTTGTCCGGATTGATCACCACACTGGTGGCGTCTTTCTCAAGGATTTTGCGCAGGCTCTTGCGCGCCAAACGAGCGATCTCGCGCTCCAGCGTCCGCACCCCAGCCTCGCGGGTGTAGTAGCGGATCAGGTCGCGCAGGCCCGCTTCTGTCAGCTCAAATTCGCCATCTTTCAGGCCGTGTGCATCGATCTGTTTCGCGATCAAATGGCGCTGAGCAATCTCGACCTTTTCGTCTTCGGTATAGCCTTCAAGACGAATAATCTCCATCCGATCCAGCAGCGGCTGAGGCAGATCGAGCGAGTTTGCCGTTGTGACAAACATGATGTCGCTGAGATCAAGGTCGAGCTCGAGGTAATGATCCTGAAACTTGCCGTTTTGCTCCGGATCGAGAACTTCGAGCAAAGCCGACGCCGGATCACCTCGGAAGTCTTGACCCAGCTTATCGATCTCATCGAGCAGGAACAGCGGATTGCTGGTCCCAGCCTTCTTCAAGTTGTTGACGATCTTGCCCGGCATCGAACCAATATAGGTCCGGCGATGGCCGCGAATTTCGGCCTCGTCCCGCACGCCGCCCAGCGACTGACGCACAAACTCGCGGCCCGTTGCCTTCGCAATCGACTTGCCGAGCGACGTCTTACCCACACCGGGCGGGCCGACGAGGCACAGGATCGGCCCCTTCAACTTGTTGGTGCGCGCTTGCACGGCGAGATATTCGATGATCCGGTCCTTGACCTTCTCCAGACCATAATGGTCGGCGTCGAGGATCTCTTGCGCTTTGCCGATGTCTTTCTTGAGACGAGACTTCTTGCCCCATGGCAGGCCGAGCAGCACATCCAGATAATTGCGGATGACGGTCGCTTCTGCGCTCATTGGCTGCATGGCTTTGAGCTTCTTGAGCTCCGCCTTCGACTTGGTCTTGGCTTCTTTGGAAAGCTTGGTTTCCTCTATCTTCTCGGTCAGCTCGCCGATCTCATCGACTTCTTCACCCTCGCTACCGCCTAGCTCGCTTTGAATCGCCTTCAACTGTTCGTTGAGGTAATATTCGCGCTGGGTCTTTTCCATCTGGCGCTTCACGCGCCCGCGGATTTTGCGCTCAACCTGAAGGACCGACAGCTCGCCTTCCATAAAGGCGATCACCAGCTCTAACCGGCGCAATGGATCGGCTTCAGTCAGCAGGCCCTGCTTGTCGGAAACCTTGGCATTGATTGCGGCTGCAATCGTGTCAGCCAAAGTGCTAGCATCATCGACATCGCTGAGGTCAATATCAGCATCATCGCCCAGCTTCTTGTTAAGCTTGCTGTATTCCGCGAATTGCTCGGTCACTTGCCGCATCAGCGCGGTGACTTCGCTACCGCTAACGGTTTGCGGTTCCTGCAAGGCCACCTCGGCCAGGACGTAATCGCCCTCTTCGCGAAACGCCTCAAGCTTCGCGCGCGCTGTCCCTTCGACCAAAACGCGGACGGTGCCATCCGGCAATTTCAGCAATTGCAGTACCTGCGCGACAACGCCGACATCATACAGATCATCGCCAGCCGGATCATCACAGCCCGGATCAAGCTGAGCGAGCAAGAAAATGTCCTTGCTGGCTTCCATGGCCGCCTCAAGCGCAGCGACAGATTTGTCGCGGCCCACGAACAGGGGCACGACCATGCCGGGGAATACCACGATGTCGCGCAATGGCAGGAGAGGGAAATGCTGTGTCATTGAATATGCCGTTTGTTTTTATGAGCACCAATTGAACGCGCTTTTTGGAGCTATCGTATCGGCTCAGGATATGGGAACGCTCCGGCCACGCCGCAATGGCAGGCGCATGAGAGCCCTAACCCATGCCAGGCAAATTAAAGCCTTCCGGCAAGCCCATGCCGCCTTGCATCTGTTTCATTTCCTCGGCGGAAACGCGGTCAGCCTTGTCGCGGGCATCGTTGAAAGCAGCCGTCACAAGGTCTTCGACCATGTGCTTTTCTTCCAGTTTCATCAGGCTGTCGTCGATCTCGACCTTCAAGATGCGGCCCTTTGCCGTGGCGCGCACTTTGACCAAGCCGCCGCCGGCCTGACCCTCAACCTCCATGCTGTCCAATTTGGTCTGCATGTCGTTCATTTGGGTTTGGATCGTCTCTGCGGCCTTTTGAGCGGCCTGCATCATTTCTTCCATTGATTTCATAGCTTCATCAACTCCATTTGCTGCCGCTGGCGCGCAATGCGCTGGGTGCGGCTTGGTCTTTCGGGTCGAGCAGCTCTGCCTCCGGGAAGGCTTCGAACGCAGCCTTCACCAGTGGATCGGACCGTGTGCGCTCGGCTGCTGCTTCACGCTCCGCGTCTTCCTGCTCTCTTAAGCTAGGTTGGGCATCGCCTGCGCCTGTTTCAACCAGCCAGCGCTTACCGGTGAGCTTAAACAAGGCTTCGCGGATCTCTGGCGCTGGGTCATCTGCAAAACTGTCTGCCCGCTGATACATAAGCTTTTCCGGTGCGAGCTCAATCACTCGGACGCGGTCTCGCATAATCTGTGCCACGCGCAATTGCCCGGAATCATCGACCTGCTGCACGATGTTTGCCCAGTCGAGCTTGGTGGGTGCCGATTGCATCGCAGGGGCAGGTTCTCCGGCGTGCGCTTCGGTCGGAGCAGCAGGCGCTGGTCCAGCCTTGGCAATTTCTTCAATCCGTTTGGCGAGCTTGCCGGGATCGGGCATATCAGAGGCGTGAAGCACGCGCAGCAAGGCCATCTGCACAGATACCAGCGGGTCAGGCGCCTGACGCACTTCTTCGTGGCCTTTCAGCATTAGCTGCCAAAGTCGGTGCAACTGGCCCGCACTCAGCTCCTGCGCGAACTTGCTCAGGGCCGCGCGCTCTTCTTCGGTCGGCGCATCCGCCTCCGCGCCAGAAACCTGAGCCAAGGTGATCTTGTGGACCAAATCCATCAATGCCCGCATCAAAGCGAGAGGCTCAACGCCCAGTGCATATTGCTCGTCTATCGCGGCCAGCAAAGCCGGCGCATCACCAGCCAGCAAGCGCTCCAGCAGTTTGCGCTGAGCGCTCTTATCGGCAAGGCCCAGCATGTCGCGAACACGCTCGCCTGTTACCTGCCCGCCTTCTTCAAGGTCGGCATGCGCAATCGCCTGGTCGAGGATCGAAAGACCGTCGCGAACCGAGCCCTCGGCTGCGCCTGCTATAACGTGCAGCGCCTCTGCCTCGGCCTCTACACCTTCCTTCGCGCAGACATTCCCGAAATGCGTCGCTAGAAGTTCCGCCGGAATACGGCGCAAATCGAACCGCTGTGTCCGGCTGAGCACGGTAACGGGCAGCTTTTCAACTTCAGTCGTCGCGAACAGGAATTTCACATGCGCAGGCGGTTCCTCAAGCGTCTTGAGCAATGCGTTGAAAGCATTGCGCGAGAGCATGTGAACCTCGTCAATGATGTAGATCTTGTAGCGCGCGGAGACCGCCGAATAGCGCACTGCCTCAATAATCTCGCGCACATCGTCGACCCCGGTGTGCGAGGCCGCATCCATCTCGATCACATCGATATGCTGACCTTGAGCGATTGCCGTGCAAGGCTCACATTGCCCGCAGGGATCAATGGTTGGTCCGCCCTCGCCATCTGGCCCGATGCAATTGAGCGCCTTGGCGATCAGACGCGCGGTCGAGGTTTTACCAACCCCCGAACTCCGGTCATTAAAAACGCATGCGCCAGCCGGTCTCGCTCAATCGCATTGGCGAGCGTGCGAACCATCGGCTCTTGCCCGATCAGCTCAGAGAAGGTTTGCGGGCGGTATTTGCGCGCGAGCACACGGTAAGGTTGGTTGTCAGCCTCTGCTGGCTTTGCCAGCGTCTCAGCTGGAGCCGAAGCAGGCGGCGGTGTTTCAACCGCTGGCGCAGACGCAGGCTCGACCGGAGCAGTCTGTTCACTAGCCGGTGGCTCGTCCTGAGTCGCAGCGTCGGGGGCCGGAACAGGCTCAGGCTCCGGATCGCCAAACATAGAATTTTGGCCAGCGGCCTCGAGCTCAGCAGCGCTTGGCTTGTCCTCTTCCTGATTCTCTCCACCCCAAGGCGGCGAATCCATATTGTCCGGTGAGTCGTCCATCCCGAAGAATGTAGGCGCACCCTCGCACATTGTCGAAGGGTCCGTTGCGATTTATAGCCATGCAATTCGCTCGCCTGAATGAAATGGCAAGGACATCGATGAAACACCGCATTGCAATGGCGATGCTCGCGGGAATGTTGGCCCTACCTGGCGTTTCCCACGCGGTTGATTAGCCTTCGCAGGAACTGCTGGCTCAGATGTGTAATGAGCAAGGCGGAATGGGCTTTCATTTCAGGCAGGCCGAATTGCCTGAACAGGTTCAGGGCGAAAAACCATTTCCGCTTGGCGAAAGCTTCGGACGATTCTCAACCGTAGAGGTGTGGACCACGCCTCACTCGGGGGAATTGATGGTGCTGCGCTACGAAACGGAAACGGACGGGGATCAGAGCGACGCGATCAGTAATGCGTTCGTGCCACATTTGCAGGCACTATGCTGGACGCGCGTCCCGGATGACATCGGTGTCCGTTATATTCACGGGCACATTTGCCGATGTAGATGAAGAATGTCTCGATTGATGGGAAGAAACGGAAGTTTTACTGCAAATCGAAGGCGGTATTGAAAGCACTAGTCTGTATTGCGGGCGCGCAGATCTGATGCCTCGGACATGGGCCGATGCCATTAACGGCAGATCTGATTGAAAAAGGAGCCGAGCGACCCGTCGCAATTCACCTGGGCTGCTTCCTTCCGGACCTGACCCGGTGAGCGAACGCAAACGTCCACCCGACTCCCGCAGGGCCATATGGCGATCATGCCCTCGCTTGGCAAGATGGTGTCTTCGCTCTACCTTTCACCAGGAACATACTATCCGCAGAGACACCATGACCAAGACATCTGTATGGTCCGGGAGCACGCGGTAGATAGCATGTGGTTGTATACTGGTCGGTTAAGGGGTCATGGGAGGCAAATTTATGATACGCTGTAGCGCCATAATTCTAAGTCTGATCGCAGTTTCGGCTTGTTCAGACACCAATCGTTCCGCGCTTTCCGAAGCCGAATTGGAGGCTCGTGTAGATATCGCCTCGATTGATTTTGGAGCCGACGATGGCGATTTTGCCAATGATGGAGAATGCGACGATTCCCGCTTTCGAGGGCCTGGCATGACCATTACGCCGCTCTTAGAAGAAGACGTTATGCAGGACGCCAGCGACTGCCAAAAAGCCTACGCGGAAGGCAAAATAGTTATAGTCGAAGCAGAAGGTTTCTAGCGGAAGTTATCCGCATATGCCTGAAGCTTTAGCCCCTTAACCGGCGTCGAATGCACTCGGGCCGGGATACCGTATTTCTCGGAATAGGCCTTTGCCGCGTCTTTGTCGGGGAAGGTCAATCGAACCTGGCTCTGTGTGTCGCCGCTGCCGCTCCAGCCCATCAGCGGATCTGGACGCAGCGCCTCTGACCGTGCAAACTCGAGCACCCAAGTGTCGGTCTTGGCCTTGCCTGATTGCATCGCGCTTTTTGGGGTCTGAAAAATACGTGCTGACATTGTGTCCTAGTCCATCAATTATTGGCCGCCTTGCCATCAAGGCTAAGTGCGGCGCTAACTTGCTTGCGCAATAGTCGAAACTCACTCGCGATTGAAGGCGTTTTTCGTCTTTAGGCTCGGCTTTTCGCTCCACGGCTGCTCAGGCCAGCGATGCTTGGGATAACGCCCCTTCATATCCTTCGCGACATCGGCCCAGCTGCCGCGCCAGAAACCCGGCAAATCGCGGGTCGATTGGATCGGACGTCCTGCGGGGCTGGTGAGCTTCAGCAGCAGAGGCGTTCCGCCAATCATGGGTTGGCTGTCGAGGCCAAACAAAGCCTGAACGCGCACCTCAACGCTAGGTGCATTATCGCTAGCATAGTCAATCGCGTGACGTGTCTGTGCGGGCGAAGTGAAGTGGGTAGGCGCTTCCTTTTCGAGCCTTTGCCGCTCGCCCCAATCGAGCTGTCCCAGAACTGCGTCTGTCAGCTGATCTGGCTTCAGGTTCAAATCGCGCCGCCCAGTCAGCAGCGGGACGAGCCACAGCTCTGCTGTCTCTGTCAGACCTGCCTCAGACAGGCCATGAACGCCGGCGTATTTACCACGCGCCAGCAGGGGCGCAGGAAGCAGTTCCCCCAGCCTTTCCAGAGCTTTATCCACAAGGGTGTCCACAAGCGCCTGTTCATCCGCATTCTCGTCTGGACCGCTTGCCAAAGTGATCGCCCCAAGCCGTGTCTCCCGGCGCGGCATCGCACGGCTTTTAGCCGCATCCCAATGGATGATAAGGCGCTCTTCTATCTTGGATTGGAGCGATCCGCCACTGTCTGGCGATGGTAGGACTGCAGCCGACATAATCCGAGCGCCCCTGGCTTGTCCGCTAGCCGCACCGATCACAATCCAATCGGCCCGCGCGATTGGCGAGGCCGGATCAAGTACGAAGCCGCGCCCGCCCGCCGACAGCCAATGCTCTCCGCTGCTATCGCGGCGTTTTGCAATCATATCTGGCCGGGCAAGAGCAAGGCATTCCTCAGCGGTGGCTTCGTCCCCGCTATTCACGCCCACCAGCGCGGCGGCCTTGCGCGCCCAGCCATCAGCAATTTTACGCGCAGAGCTCGCGCGTTTGCTATTGTCCGTGTTCCAGCGTGACAGCCTCTGAAGCAAGTCTTCGCCGCGCCCGCCCAGCCCGCGCTCTTGCAACAACATGATGAGCCGCGCGCTCGCTTCGCCCGCACCTCTTGCAGCGCCATAAAGCACCGTCGCAGCGTGATCGGGTGACATTGGCATTGCGGCAATTTTCTCGCCCCACTCAGTGATCGCGCCCTCGCCATCAATCGCACTCATTGCTTCCAGCCGTTGACGCGCGCTCGCAACGGCCGCGTCAGGCGGGGCATCCAGCCAAGCGAGCGAAGCGGGATCTCGCGTGCCCCATGCGGCGAGCGACAATACCAGCGGCGCAAGATCAGCGCTGGTAATTTCCGGCGGCGCAAATGCCTGCCGTCCCGCATGACCATGCTCCTCCCACAAGCGGTATGCAACGCCGGGCCCTTGCCGCGCAGCCCGCCCTGCTCGCTGGGTCGCCGCCGCTTGGCTCGCGGCTCTTGTCACCAACCGCTGCATCCCTGCCGCCGCGTCAAACTCAGCGTAGCGCGCAAGGCCGCAATCGACGACGATCGACACGCCATCCAGCGTCAGTGATGTCTCTGCAATCGCGCTGGCGAGAACAATACGCCGCCGCCCTTGCGGATCGCGCTTTATCGCTGCGCGCTGGCTAGCAGGATCAACCTGGCCATGAAGCGGCAAAATTGGTGTGTCTGGCAGGCGCTCCTCAAGCCGCTCTCGAACACGCTCGATCTCACGCACGCCCGGTAGGAACGCGAGAATATCGCCCTCATCATTCTCCCGCCGCGCTTTGAGCACCGCCTCCACCATCTGCGCCTCAATAGGCTGCGCCGGATTGCTGCCTAACCACCTCAAAGTGAGCGGGAAGCTGCGCCCTTTGCTCTCGATAACCGGCGCATCTTTGCCGAGCAGACTGAGAAAAACGCGCGCCATCAATCGTCGCCGACATGGCCAAAACGCGCAAATCCTCGCGCAGGACGCTGCGTGCCTCTAGCGCAAGTGCCAACCCGAGATCGCAATCCAAATGCCGCTCATGCGCCTCATCAAACAGGACCGCTGAGACACCGGGCAGCTCCGGATCGGCCAGCACGCGATTGACGAATATACCCTCTGTCACGACCAGAATTCGGGTCCTCGCAGAGCTCTTGCTATCGAGCCTAGTGGAGTAGCCGATGGTCTCGCCCGGCTTCTCGCCCAGCATCTGCGCCATCCGCTCAGCAGCCGCGCGCGCAGCGGCGCGCCGCGGGCTGGTCAGAATGATTTGGCCGGTGCACCATTCCTCGCTCAGCAGAGCTGGCGCAACGGCGGTTGTCTTACCCGCCCCCGGCGGCGCAATCAGCACAGCCGCCCCGTGCGCAGCCAAAGCTGCGCGCAGGTCTGGCAATACGTGGTTTATGGGTAGCTGTGGGTCCAAGACCCTGCTCAATATCCCCGTGCGACAGCGAACTGAGCCGCTTCGGCCATCGCCGCGCGCGCCTTGCTGTCAGGAAAGATCGAGATTGCATCAATTGCTCGCTGGGCAAAGTGCTTCGCCCGCTCGCGCGTGTCATCCAGCGCATTGTGACGCTCGATCAGCTCAATCGCGTGGGCCAAATCCTCGTCTGAGGTTCGGTGCCCGCCAACCGCAGCCTTCCAAAACTTGCGTTCTTCCTCATCGCCGCGCGCGAAGGCGAGGATCACCGGCAGGGTCATCTTGCCCTCGCGGAAGTCGTCGCCCTGATCCTTGCCCATTTCGTCCGCATCAGAATCGTAATCGATCGCATCATCGACGAGCTGGAATGCAACGCCCAGATTCCGGCCATAATCTTCCAGAGCGCGTTCTTGCTCTTCGCTACATTCGGCAACGACTGCGCTGATCTGACTGGCAGCGGCAAACAGAGCCGCGGTCTTTGCGCCAATGATGTGCAGATATTGCTCTTCGCTGGTCTTGATCTGGCGCTGAGCCGTCGGCTGCGAAACTTCGCCCTCTGCAATCACCGCGCTGGCGTGGCTCAATATCTTGAGCACTTTCAAACTGCCGTCTTCGGTCATCAGCTCAAACGCGCGGCTGAACAGGAAGTCGCCGACCAAAACCGTCGCGGGATTGCCGAAAATGATATTGGCTGCGGCCTTGCCCCGGCGCAGTTCGCTGCCGTCGACCACATCATCGTGGAGAAGTGTGGCGGTGTGAATAAATTCCACAGCGGCAGCGAGCTTGTGATGGCGGTCGCCCTGATAGCCAACCAGCTCCGCCCCGGCGAGCGTCAACATCGGGCGCAAACGCTTGCCCCCGCCAGATATCAAATGACCTGCAAGGCGCGGGATCAAGGGGATCTCGCTCTGCATCCGCTCCAGGATCACGGTGTTGACGGAATTCATGCCCGGCGCTGTCAGGGACAGCATCGGATCAAGCGTAGGCCGCTTTCCGCGCGGCAATTGAACCACTTCAGCGCTCATATTTGCGCTGTGCGCGAGGCTCGCGCGCTTGGCAAGCGCTCAATTGCTGCTAGTTTTGCACGATATGTCCAATGATGCGCACCTACCGAACGAGCCTGATCCGATCCTTGCCGGATTTCGCAAGAGTATCGATAATATCGATGCGGCACTGATCCACATTCTCGCCGAGCGGTTTCGCATCACTCAGGCGGTGGGAGAGTATAAGGCAAAGGCGACTTTGCCGCCCGCTGATCCCGATCGCGAGCAGCGCCAGATTGATCGATTGCGCGCGCTGTCAGAAGACGCCAATCTCGACCCGGAATTTAGCGAGAAGTTCCTGCGCTTCATCATCGATGAGGTTATTCGCCACCACGAAAAGGCGCGCGAGGACCAGCAAGGCTAAGATTTCGCTCGGCGCTATGCGCGCGGCAGGCCCAGCTTGATAAGCACGCCGCCGAGGTCTTCGCTTTCCTCAATCTCCACGCCGCCGCCGTAAATCTCGGCAACATCGCGTACGATGGCTAGCCCCAGCCCAGTGCCAGGCTTACCAGTGTCCAGCCGGGCACCGCGATCAAAAATGCGCTCCCGCTCAGCCTCGGGAATGCCCATCCCGTCATCTTCTACCCAGATGACGCATGGCGCACCTTTGGCTTCGTCTTCGCTTTCGGCATCCACGGTAACAAAGACGCTGCCGCCGCCATATTTCGCTGCGTTCTCGATCAGGTTGCCGAGGATTTCATCCAAGTCCTGACGCTCAATCGCAACAATAGCGGTGCGATTGCCGGCAATATCGATGCGCGCCTGCGGATAGAGGCGTTCAACCGCGCGGCGCACTGCCTCTGCACTGTCAAAAATGCTGGTGCGCGCGTGGCCAACGGCCCGCCTGCCAACCGCGCGAGCGCGGGCGAGATGGTGATCAACATGCCGCTGCATTGTGCGCGTCTCACGGATTACCGCATCTCCCAAATCAGGTGCACGGGCCGTGGCGGCGTTGGTGAGAACCGTTAGCGGTGTCTTCAGCGCATGGGCCAAATTGCCCGCATGTGTGCGCGCTTCCTCGGCCTGCTTTTCCGAGTGCTCCAGCAGACCGTTGAGCTCTTGCACCAATGGCTGGACTTCGGTCGGCAGAGGCTCTGAAATCCTGTTCTCACCCGTTGAGCGCAAATTCTGGATGGCCGCACGCACCCGGCGAAGCGGCGAGAGGCCGACACGAATTTGCAGCAAGGCCATCGCCAGCAAGCCAAACCCGAGAACAGCAAAGCTCCAAGCCAGGATCGAGCGGATATTGGTGACCTGCGCTTCGAGTTCTTCCGTCGCAGAGGCAACTGCAAAGGTCCACCGCGTCTCACTCGCGGGCAAGATCACTGTGCGCTCAACAATGCGTAGAGGCTCCCCTTCGAATTGATCCGAGTCGTAGAAATGCGGATTGTTGTCGAAGTGGTCTGCCCTCAGCTCCAGCGGGCTGTCCCACAGGCTGCGCGAGGTAAACGGCGCAAATCCCTCTCCGCTTACCTGCCAATAGACGCCGCTATTGGGCTCAAAAAAGCGTTGGTCGCCCAGTTCATTGTAGAGATAGACATCGCCTTGAGGATCGATCTCTGCCGAGGCGATCAGCGCGGTCAAAACATATTCGAGCTGATTGTCGAAGTTCCGTTCAACCTGGCTAGTCAGAGTGCGATCCAGCGCAATGCCGCCGACCAGGAGCAGCACGAAAATCCAGCCAGCCGCGATGAGGCCCATGCGGCGTGCAAGGCTGCCGGTTTGGAGCCGAGCCTGCACCGCATCTGCCGCCATTGCAGGCGAAGCGCCCTCCACGTCAGCCGCAGTCACCGCCTCTGCCCCGCTGGTTTGCGAAGCGGATTCGGTGCCCTGCGAACTAAGCGCGGGGCGCGTCTGCGGGATCGTCGAGGCTATAACCAAGGCCACGGATCGTCGTTATCACTTCTGCGCCGAGTTTCTTGCGAATACGCGTCACGAACACTTCAATCGTGTTTGAATCGCGATCAAAGTCCTGATCATAGATGTGCTCAATCAGCTCGGTCCGGCTTACCACCTTGCCTTTGTGATGCATCAAATAGCTCAGGAGTTTGTATTCCTGAGCCGTCAGCTTCACAGGCTCTCCTTTGAGAGTCACCCGGCCAGAACGGGTGTCCAGCCGCACTTGGCCGGCTGTCAACTCGGAAGAGGTGTTGCCCGAGGCACGCCTGATCAGCGCGCGAAGGCGGGCAATCAGCTCTTCTGTTTGGAATGGTTTCGCAAGATAATCATCCGCGCCTGCATCCAGCCCCGCGACCTTGTCAGACCAGCTGTCCCGCGCTGTCAGAACCAGCACAGGAAACTCGCGGCCTTCCTTGCGCCACATTCCCAGCACCGACAGACCATCAATCTCTGGCAGGCCCAGATCGAGAATTACGGCGTCGTAATCCTCTGTGCTCCCCAAAAAGTGGCCGTCTTCGCCATCGGTGGAGAGATCGACCGCATAGCCGGTCTGCTCCAATGTGGATTTCAATTGCTGGCCAAGTGTCGGTTCGTCTTCGACAATCAGAATGCGCATATTTCTGTCTGGTCCCTGGATCGGTGCCTGAAAAGTGAAGTGATCTGGTGCGCCTTTACGCAAAACGCGTCAAGCGAGCGGAGCGAATTGCACCCCGATTGCACCTAATCCTGAGAGGAAAATCCGTCAGCGAGAGCGATTGATGATGCGCCCTGTGCGAGCATCGACATCGACGAAGGTCACGCGGCCATCTTTAATAAATTTCAGGCGATAGGCGCGTGCGGTGGAATCGTAAGCCGGGCCGAGGTATTCGCTGCCCTTCATCCGGGGCAATACCCGCGCCTCGATCTGGCGCAGCGACATTTGATTGCCAGCCCGCATTTCCTTGCGCGCATTGCTCTGATCAGTCTGCGCCTGCGCAGTCGCCGCGAGCGAAGGAGCGGCCGTAATTCCAGCCATAGCCAGGGCGGCAAAAGCGCCAAAAAGTGAGATACCGCGTTTCATGATGCTGCCCTGTTTAATGGTCACGCGTTGAACACGCCGTGAATAAAGCCGCTGCGCAGCGTTCAGGCAAGGAAATTGCAACACGCATTGGCGAGGTAATCGTATGCAAGGCGCTTGCCCGAGCTTTGCCAAGCCCCTACCGCCCGCTCGTTATGGCACAACCACCAATTCTCTCCTGGGAAGGGCTCGGTCTTCAGCAAGGTGGCCGCTGGCTGTTTGGCGGCCCCGGCACTGATGGGATCGACTTGCATGTCGCCCCGCGTGACCGCTTGGCGCTGATCGGGCGCAATGGTGCTGGTAAGACCACTCTACTCAAACTGATCGATGATCGGATTGAGGCTGACCGCGGCCTGCGCCGGATCAAACCCGGCGCGCGGCTGGTGTTCCTAGAGCAGGACCCTGACCTCAGCGCTTACGCCACCCTGATGGACTTCGCATTGTCTGGTGATGATGCACCAGAAGCCTATGAGGTCGAATCCATCGCCGGTCAGCTCGGTATCGCCATGGACCGACCGGCTGACACCGCCAGCGGAGGTGAACGCCGCCGCGCTGCGATTGCCCGCGCTCTGGCTCAAGACCCAGATATCCTGCTGCTTGATGAGCCAACCAACCACCTTGATCTGGGCGCAATTGACTGGCTCGAAGATTGGCTCAACCGCTACAAAGGCGCCTTCATCACGATCAGTCACGACCGGACGTTCCTAAAACGTCTGACCCGGGCGACCCTCTGGCTCGATCGCGGCAACCTGCGCCGCAAAGAGGTTGGCTTTGGCGGGTATGAAGCGTGGGAAGCAAGCGTCTATGCCGAGGAAACCCGCGCCGCTGAGAAGCTTGATGCGAAACTGAAACTTGAGGCGCATTGGCTTGAGCGCGGGGTAACTGCGAGGCGCAAACGTAATCAAGGCCGGCTGGAAAAACTGCACCAAATGCGGGCTGCGCGCGCGGCAATGATTTCCGACACCAACTCGGCAAAGTTGAAACTCGCCAATGATGACGATTTCAAATCGAAGTCGGTTATCGTGGCGGAGAAGGTCTCCAAATCCTTTGGTGAGCGCGACGTTATTAAGAACTTCTCGCTGCGCATTCAGCGCGGAGACCGAATCGGTATCGTCGGTGCGAATGGTGCGGGCAAGACGACGCTGCTCAAAATGCTCACTGGCGAGATAGAGCCAGACAGCGGGAGCGTTGAGCGGGCCCGCACACTGAGTGGCGTCATGATCGATCAGCAGCGCAAGTTGCTAAGCCCAGAGGCGAGCGTGCGCGACATTCTGGCCGAAGGCGGCGATTGGATCGACGTGCGCGGCGCACGCAAACACGTTCAAGCCTATCTTAAAGATTTCCTGTTTGACCCTGGCCTTGTCGACACCAAAGTCGCCAATCTTTCCGGTGGCGAACGTTCACGCCTGCTGCTCGCGCGTGAGTTTGCTCGCACCGCAAATCTGCTCGTGCTTGATGAGCCGACGAATGACCTCGATCTGGAAACGCTCGATCTGCTGCAAGAGGTGATCGCCGACTTCGATGGCACCGTGCTGATTGTCAGCCACGATCGCGACTTCCTCGACCGCACAGTGACCGTGACACTCGGCCTCGATGGATCAGGCAGCGTCGATGTGGTCGCGGGCGGTTATGAGGATTGGGAGCGCAAGCGCCGCAAGCCGGTCGCCGTGGGTGCGAAGAAGAACAAACCAGCCGCTGCACCCGCGTCGAAAAAACCTGATCAAACAAAGCCAGCAGGCAAGCTAAGCTTTAAGGATCAGCGCGATTATGAGCTGTTACCAGCCCGCATCGAAGAGCTGGAGGCGGCCATCGCCAAGGGTGAGAGCATTCTTTCAGACCCCGATCTTTTCAACACAGATCCGCAGCGCTTCACCAACATCTCGAAGGGTATTGAGAATGCCCGAAAAGAAAAAGATGACGCAGAGGAACGCTGGCTGATGCTGGCAGAAATGGCTGAGGAGTGAGCGCGGCTGAACTGCACGAGGAAATCGCCGCCTGCACAATCTGCGCGGAGCACCTGCCGCTAGGCCCGCGCCCGGTAGTCCAATTCTCCGAAAACAGCCGCGTGCTGATCATCGGCCAGGCGCCGGGCACAAAGGTCCACGCCAGCGGCGTCCCGTGGGACGATGACAGCGGGGACCGCCTGCGCGGATGGCTGGGCCTTGAGACATCCGACTTTTACGACGCGGACAAGATCGCGCTGATGCCGATGGGTTTCTGCTATCCGGGCAAAGCATCTGGCGGGGATCAGCCGCCGCGCAAGGAATGCGCGCCTCGGTGGCATGACCGGGTGCTGCGCGTACTGCCGACACAGCGCCTCACTCTGCTCGTCGGAGCTTACGCTCAAGCCTATTATTTGCCTGAAACAAAGAAGCTCTCCATGACCGAGCGTGTCAGGTGCTTTGCCGATTATGCTCCCTATTTTCCGCTGCCTCATCCCGCCTGGCGATCAGCAATTTGGATGCGCAAAAACCCATGGTTTGCAGAAGAAGTGCTGCCGGAATTGCGCCAACAAGTGGACGCGTTGCTGACATAATCAGCCGCTATTGCTAGCCCGAGAACACTTAGGAGAGCTGAGATGACGATTGAACAGACTGCCCAAGATTTCTTCAACGCGGTGAAAGAGGATCGCGAGGCTGACTACCAAGCCATGTGGTCCGATGACATTGTAAGCATGGAACCCGGCGATGGCCCCATGTCACATGTGCAAGGCCGCGACCAATTGCTCGAAAAGCACAAGTGGTGGAACGAAAATGCCGAAATGCATGGCTTTGATATGTCCGGTCCGTTTGTGGTCGGAGAGCAATTTGCCGTGAATTACTCAATGGACGTGACCATGATGGGCGAACGCACCCAATCATCGGAAACCGCTGTCTACACCGTCAAAGGTGGCAAGATTGCCGAAGAACGCTTCTTTTACAGCGGGTAACAACGGGACCTGTGCGCCCACCGCTAATTGATCCGATAATAGTCTGCGATACGATCCAGAGCGAGTTTCAGGACCAGTTTGCCGCTGCGCGCGGGCCAACCGAGGGTCTTTTCCGCCACTGGCAGACCCTCGCCTGCGCACACAACTCGCCAGAGGATGTCCTCCAGACCTTTGCCTGCCTGCTGCAAAGCTTCGTCAAAACGGCGCTTGGCCGCGATCTGCTTTTCCCCGCTAGAAAGACCCTGCTCGCCGGTGGTTTTGATCCGCACCGGATCCCAGCGCATGGTGAGGTTCGCGGGCAGCTGGGCGCGCTCATAATCGGCGCGCAGTCGCTCACCCGCATCGTACAGCCGGTCCGAAATATGCCCGCGCGAATGCAGCCAACTGAGCGGGGATTCCGCCAAATTCATCGTCACACTGCGGCGTTTTCCTTTCGCCGTGCTTTTGCTCGACTGTTCCCGCCTCGGCCCTTCGCGCGTCAATTCGCGCTCAACCAATTCTCTTCTCATCAAATCCCTCCTTGTGCGTAATCTCGTCAAAGGGCTTGCAATGCATTGGTTCGTGTAGGAAAGCTAAAATTACCAATTTGGTTCATTTGATAGGCAAGGCATGATCAATCGCATTCGCGACATTCGCAAAAGCAAGGGGCTAACGCTGGCAGAATTGGCCGAGGCTTGTGATCCGCCGACCACGGCGCAAACCATTGGCCGGCTAGAGACTGGGATGCGCAATCTCTCGCTCAAATGGATGGAACGGATTGCTGGCGCCCTTGGGGTGGATGCAGAGGCACTGGTTCGCTCCGAAGAAACTCCGCAAGCGCAGATCGTCGCTGAACTCACCGTGGCTGGCGCGGAGGCTCTCGAAAGCCCGCGTGAGGCCATACTGCCGACCGATCTCGCCTCCAGCGAAGGCGGCACAGCGCGCATGGTGCTAAGCGTCTCCGCCAGCATTGGAGAGTTTCGCCTTGGTGACTTGCTTTGGCTGCGGCAGCTATCGCCAGAGGACGCGGGAAGCGCGATCAATCGCGACTGCCTCGTTCCCAGACCTGGCGGGCGCTTCGCCTTTGGCCGCTTGATTGATCGCCGAGGCACTCTGGTGGGCATTCTTCCGCCTGGCGCTGGTGAAAAACAGCAGGTGGTCGATAACCCGCCGTGGATCGCGGTGGCTGATATGCTGGTGCGCCGCTTGTGAGCGAGCCCATGACCGCCGCGCCCAAACATGTCGTCTCAATATCCACCCTATTTCCAAACGAGGCGAACCCGCGCTTTGGCACCTTCGTTGCGCGCTCACTAGAGGCGCTCGCCAAACGCGGCGACTGGCGCGTCAGCGTTATCAATCCGCTCGGCATTCCGCCGATTGCACTGGGCCGTTACCGCGCGCTCGCTAAACTGCCCGAACACTCGATCGAAGGCGGAATTGAGGTCTATCGGCCCCGCTTCACTTTGATTCCAAAGATGGGCGCGCGCCGCAATGCCAGCGCTATCGCGAAGGCCACTCTACCGCTGATCAAGCGTATTCATGAACTCGATCCTATCCACGTAATCGATGCGCAATTCTTCTTTCCAGATGGCCCAGCGGCAGCCTGGATTGCCGAGCAAATGCAATTGCCCCTGTCGATCAAAGCGCGCGGTGCCGACATCAGCTATTGGTGCGGGCGCGACTTCGCCCGTGAGCAAATTCTTGAAGCCGCAGAGCGCGCCGATGGCATCCTCTCGGTCAGTGAGGCGCTGCGCGAAGACATGGTCGCCTTGGGCATGAAGCGCAGCAAGATCCGCCTGCATTACACCGGGCTCGACCGTGACCGGTTTCGCCCGCTTGATCACACTGGCCTTAGGGCAAAACTGGCGCAGGAACTCGGCTTTGATCTGCCCGAGAAAGTGCCACTGCTTAGCTGCATTGGCGCTCTAGTTGAGCGCAAGGGTCAAGACATCGCGATTGGTGCTCTGCCCTCTCTGCCTGAGGCGCGCCTAATCCTGATCGGCAAGGGTGAGGATGAACGGCATTTGCGCAGCCTAGCAAGCGATCTGGGCGTGGCGGACCGCGTGCATTTTGCAGGCTCAATCGACCATGACCTGCTGCCAATCGTCCTTTCAGCCTCCAATGCGATGGTCCTGCCCACACGCAGCGAAGGCCTCGCCAATGCATGGGTCGAAGCGCTCGCCTGCGGGACCCGGGTGATCACTTGCGACGTCGGCGGCGCACGCGAAATTATTACCAGCGATGTGGCGGGTTATTTGATTGAGCGCACGCCGGAAGGCGTGGTGGACGCGGTCCAATCCCTAATGGCGAAACCCGCCGACAGGCAGCAGGTTGCCACGATGGCAGAGCGTTTCAACTGGACAACCAATGGGGCGCAGCTAGCCGAGCACTATGCCAAGCTAGCGGGCACCAAACCCTAACGATCGAAGCGCGTTTACGCTTCGCCGCGAGCGATCTTTTCCTGCCGCTCTTCCTTGGTTTCTTGAGGCACAAAGCTGTTCGAGGTAACACCCATCCAAATCAGAACCGGTGCAGCCAAGTAGACGCTGGAATAGGTACCGATAAACAGACCAGCGGTGATCGCCGCGACCAAGCCGAACAGGCTTGCTGGACCGATCAGCAGCAATGGAACAAGTGCGACCAGAAGGGTTAGCGAGGTCATCACCGTCCGTGCCAGAGTCTCATTGACCGAGAGATCGAGCAACTCTGGCAGAGGCATCTTGCGATACTTCTTCAGGTTCTCACGAATGCGGTCGTAGACCACAATCGTATCGTTCAACGAGTACCCAATAATCGCCAAAATCGCGGCAATAATCTGGAGGCTAAACTCGAGCTGGAACAGGGCGAACATGCCCAGGGTCACCGAGACATCGTGGAACAAGGCGAACAGCGCGCCGACGCCAAACTGCCATTCAAACCGGACCCAGATATAGAGCGCAACTGCAAGCATGGCAGCGAGCAGCGCCAGCACGGCATCCTGACGAAACTCGCCGGAAACCTTGCCGGACACCGAGTCCACGCCGTCGATCCGAATATCGGAATAGTCTGATTTGAGACTGTCCGTGATTGCAGTCGTCATCTCGGCTGCGAACTCGGGATTGCCTTCCGCCTCTGGCGGCAGCTTCACCCGAATAGAAACTTCGTTGGGCGCACCAAAGGTTTGCACCACAGGCGAGCCGACATTTTCCAATGCGCCCACACTCTCGCGCAGCTCCGCAATCGGAGCCTCTTCGGTTTGCGTGAAGGTCGCGCGGATTTCCTGACCACCTGCGAAATCAACGCCGTAATTGAGGCCGTTGACCAACACCAATGCCCAGCTTGCCGCGATCAGCAGCAGGCTGAAAATGAAGAATGGCACCCGCAAACGCAGGAACTTGATGTTGGTGTTTTCAGGGACGAGTTTGAGCAGTTTCATGTCTAATCGCCCTTTTAAATGCTAATGTCGCTGGGGCGCGTTTTACGCAGCCATCCGGCGACCCACATGCGGGTTAGGACAAGCGCGGTGAAGACGCTGGTGAACAGCCCGATCACGAGCACGACGGCGAAGCCGCGCACCGGACCAGAGCCGAACAGGAACAGCAAGACACCGGCGATGAAGTTGGTGATGTTGGCATCGTAAATCGCGCGGCTGGCCTCTTTATAGCCGTTCTCTACCGCTGCGACGACGCGCCTTCCGCGTTTCCGCTCCTCGCGTATTCGCTCGTTAATCAGAACGTTGGCGTCCACCGCCGCGCCGACCGTGATTACGAAGCCAGCGATGCCCGGCAAGGTCAACGTGGTGTTGAGACCAGCCATCAAGCCGAGGATGATCAGCACGTTGAACGCCAGAGCAATGGTCGCATAAATGCCGAAGCGGCCATAGGTCGCGACCATCAATGCGATCACCGCAACCGAGCCAATTAGCATAGCGAGCATGCCTTTGCGAATTGAATCGGCGCCAAGATCTGGACCAACTGTGCGTTCTTCGATCACAGCAAGCTCAACTGGTAGAGCGCCAGAATTCAGCGCAATCGCCAAGTCTGCCGCGCTTTGAGCGGTGAATGTGCCAGAAATCTGAGCCGAGCCGCCACAGATCGGCTCGTTGAAATTCGGCGCCGAGATGACTTTCTCATCGAGAATGATCGCGAATGGACGATCGACGTTCTCGGTGCTCAAGGTGCAGAACTTCGATGCGCCTTGTTGGTCAAACTGAATGTTGACGACGTTCTCATTGTTCTGCGGGTTCACGCCAGCCTGCGCGTTTGTCAGGCTGTCTCCGCGGATACCGCCCAACCGCCGCACGGCAACCATTTGGCCTGCTTGCGGCGTCTCATCTGAGTAGGGAAACGCCTGTGTACCCGGAGGAACAATGCCCGCCTGAACATCTGTTGGCAAAGCGTTGAGATCTACCAATTTGAATTCGAGCTTCGCGGTCTTACCAAGCAGTTCTTTCAATTGGTCGGGATCTTGAAGGCCCGGAACTTGGACAACGATACGCGTGTCGCCTTGGCGAATAATCGTCGGCTCGCGTGTGCCCAGTCCATCGATACGTTTGCGGACCACCTCGGTCGCGCTGTCCATCGCATCGGTAACGGCTTGTTCAATCCCATCTTCGGTCGGGGTGAGGACCATCCGCTGGCCATCGACCACCCTTAGATCCCATTCGCGCACCAGATTGGTGCCCATCATAACCGGCTCTAGCAGGCCGCGCGCACGATCAATGTCGGCTGGCGTGTCGAGCATGAACGACAGCTCGCCGCCCGAAGTAGAAATATCCCCGATCCGAATGCGCGGTTCCGCCCGGCGCATTTCGCCGCGAACGGTCTCTTCCATATTCTCAAGCCGCTGCGCCGCGACCTCGGCTGGGTCTGCCTCTAGCAGAATGTGGCTACCGCCAGCCAAATCCAAACCGAGATTGACCTGAGGGTTTGGCAGCGCCTCTGGCCATTCCACATTGGCGGCGGCAAACAGCGACGGCATGGCCGCCAGCACTGCGACAAATGTCAGGCCCCAGAGCCAGAACTTCTTCCATGTCGGAAAATCGAGCATTTTGGTTTCGTTCTAATCCGCGTGACAATGAATGGTAATGCGAGGGGTTGGCCCGGCGGCCCAAGATCAATCGTTGGCTGGCTTTCCGCCTGGCTGGATCACATCACCAATGGTGTGCTTCACAGCTTTCACGCGAACATCCTTGGCCAGTTCAAGCTCGACATTGTCGTCGGTCACCTTGAGCACCTTGCCGATAAGGCCGCCTGCAGTGACCACTTGGTCGCCCTTTTTCAGGCCTTCGACCTTTTGCTGATGCTCCTTTTGCCGCTTCATTTGCGGGCGGATAATCAGGAACCAGAAGATCAGGATCATGCCAAGGATTGGCAGCCATTGCAGCCATCCCGGAGGCGCATCCCCAGCGCCAGCAGCAGCAAGAATATCAAGCATGTCGAATTAGCCCGTCAAAAATACAAAATCGCAATCATGAAGGTGGAAATTCGCAGCGCCATCGCCCTGCATTCTCTCCGCCTTCATGGGTCAAGTGGGCGCGCCTAGCAGCAATGCAAGGGCCTCGCAATCGAAGGCCATTCAATGTGCCCAATGTGCGCACAATTTTCACTGCCCAATATGCGCGCTTGCATGGCCCATGGCCTCGCCCTATAGCGCAGCCTTCCACTGGTTCCGGGACGTAGCGCAGTCTGGTAGCGCATCACACTGGGGGTGTGGGGGTCGCTGGTTCGAATCCAGTCGTCCCGACCAGTGGAACGTTCGTCGAATTTTTGACGATTCCGCTTTCCAATCTGAAATTTCCATTCATGGGCCTTTTCGGAACTTGCGTTGGAAAGGCACGCTTGATGCACCCTATGGGCTCTAGATTTACTCTTTTGTGCGGCGCTGCGAGCGTTATTTGCGCTACGCCAGCTGCAGCCCAAAACGCGGCTGAGCCAGTCGCAACGCCCGGGCCTTCACAGTCTTCCGCCTCCGAGAATGCTGTTGATACTGGTGCCGACCCTGACGCCCGAGCCACCTTCACACTAGCAGATTTTGAACGTTTCGCCCCTCGCAATGCGCTGGACATGGCGCAACAGGTTCCCGGTTTCACCATCCGCGAAGGCGGCAATGATCGCGGGCTTGGACAAGCGGACACCAACGTTTTGATCAATGGACGCCGCATATCTGGCAAGTCGAACGGCCCGGTCGATGCTCTCCAACGCATCCCGGTCGAAGATGTCGTGCGGTTGGAGCTGGTTGACGGCGCCAGCCTCGATATCGGCGGATTGTCAGGCCAAGTTCTGAACGTAATCACCCAAAGTACAGGCCGCATCACGGGCCAGTTCCGTTATTCAGCAGAATGGCGTTCCTCGGGCGTCCCCTTTCGCTGGGGCGATGGCCAGGTCTCGCTGGCCGGGGGCGGTGAAAGGACGGAATGGACCCTCGCTCTTGAAAATGACGCTGGTCGGCGCGGTGATGCCGGAATTGAGCGCGTCTTCGATGGCGCAGACAATCTAATCGATACGAGGCGGGAAGGCTCGAACTTCAACTCAGATCGTATCACTCTATCTGGTTCTTTTGCTCGCATTGCCGTCAATAGCAACGTCTTGAATCTTACCGGGCAAGTTGGCGGTTTGTTGTTTAACCAGCGCGAGATTTCCGAGCGCTCCGGCACAATTTCTGTCAGCGACCGGCTTCGTGAGTTCACAGCAAGCGAAGACGAATTCAATTATGAACTGACCGCAGATTACAGCTTTGCCCTTGGCAGGGGGCAGCTCAAACTGATTGGCTTCACCCGCTACGAAGACAGTCCAACTCGCTCTGCAGTGCTGACAACTTTTGCCGATGGCTCCCCGCCCGAGGGCTCTGTTTTCACCCGCGATGCGGACGAAGGCGAGACTATCCTCCGCTCTGAGTACAGTTTTGCGGGCCTAGGCGGAGATTTCCAATTTGCGTTGGAAGGCGTACGCAACTTCCTGGACATCAATTCTACCTTTGAAGAGCGAGACGACAGCGGCGTTCTCCAACCGGTCGAATTTGAGGGAGCAACCGCTCGGGTTGAGGAAGACCGCGCTGAAACCAGCCTAACCTATAGCCGCGCTCTCTCTCCCAGCGTTCAATTGCAGGTCTCGGTTGGCGGCGAGTATTCCAAGATTCGCCAGTCGGGTGCCTTGGGGCAAACACGCAGCTTCCAACGTCCAAAAGGGTTTATCGCGCTCGACTGGAATGCCAATTCCAGCCTTGATCTATCAGGTAGGGTCGAACGCCAGGTCGGCCAGCTGAGCTTCTTCGATTTCATCGCCACGACCAATCTCGATCAAGACCGCACCAACGTAACCAATTCCAATCTGGTACCGCCGCAGAGCTGGCTATTCGAGGTGGAGGCCAGCCAGAGTTTTGGCGATTTGGGCTCGCTCAACCTGCGCGGCTTTTACGAAGACATTAGCGACATTGTTGACCTCATCCCGATTGAAGGTGGCGGACAGGCTCCGGGAAATATCGATAGCGCCTCAATCTATGGCCTATCCGGCGAGCTTACACTACTGTTCGACCCAATCGGCATCAAAGGTCTAAGGCTTGATACCGAAATCGAATATTCCAATAGCGAAGTGCTTGATCCTCTGCTGAGCACTCCGCGAGAGATTTCCGACCAACGCTACCTAGAATTTGAAGCCGAGCTGCGCCAAGATTTTACCGGGTCGGCTTGGGCGCTCGGCGCAGCTTTCTTTGCTGACGACAATAGAGCTACCGTTCGTTTGGATGAGATCGCAGATCGCACCGAAAGCCCAGGGTTCCTGCGAGTGTTCGTCGAGAACAAAGACGTCTTTGGACTGACAGTGCGCGGACGGATTGCCAATCTGCTCGACCGGCGCAACGATCTCGATCGCACGATCTTTGTCGACCGTGCGGCTGGTATCGTAGAATTTCGCGAAGAGCGCCGCCGCCGTTTTGGCACCATCTTCTCGATCGATATCGAGGGCTCTTTCTAGCGAAAGCGTGCGCCGACGCGCGCGTGCTTGCGCAGCTTCACTGCTCGCCCTAACCACGCCCAGGTAAAGGGGATAGATCAATGACACTGCGAATGCGTTCCTGGCTGTTTGCTCCCGGCGACAGCGAGAAAAAGATGACCAAAGCCGCCGATAGCGCAGCGGACATCGTTTTGCTTGATCTAGAAGATTCGGTCGCCCCAGAAAACAAGCCTGCTGCGCGAGAATTGGTGCGCGATATGATCGCGAGCAGCGAAGACAAAGCGCGCATTTGGGTGCGCGTAAACCCACTCTCAGGCGACGAGACAGAGCGCGATCTTGATGCCATTATGCCATCCGAGCCGGGCGGCATCTTCCTGCCGAAGGCGGAGGGCGGACACGACGTTGCGACCTTGGACGCAATGCTGAGCGAGCGCGAGGAAAAGGCAGGTTTAGAGCATGGCTCGACGCGGGTCGCTGCTCTGGTCACCGAAACAGCCGCCGCCATGTTCACGACCGGCACCTATGACGGAGCGCCGCGGCTGGTGGCAATGAGTTGGGGCGCAGAAGACCTCTCATCAGAGCTCGGCGCGCAAGAACAGCGCGGCCCGGACGGCGAATACTCCCACATCTACGAAATGGCTCGGAGCCTTTGCTTGCTCGGCGCGGTGAAGGCGCAGGTCGCGCCAATTGAAACCGTTCAGCCGGAATTCCGCGACCTTGATGCGCTGCGGACGCGAGCCTTGAACGTCAGACGGCAGGGCTTTCGCGGAATGCTCGCGATTCATCCTGCTCAGATCGAGCCTATAAACAGCGCCTTCACACCCAGCGAAGACGAGCTCGCCCACGCCCGTTCAGTGGTCGAGTTATTCGCCAATAATCCTGGCGCAGGCACCCTCGCACTTAATGGCAATATGCTTGACCGGCCGCATTTGGCGCTCGCTCAGCGGATATTGGCGGAAGCAGGCGAATAGCGAATTAGGAAATATATTTTTCCTACCAGAACCAATTTGGTTATTTAACGTGCGACTCATGGTAAGGAGCTGCGCTAATGGCCATTTTGGAAACGCTGATCGGTCCGATCACATCAATCATCGACAAGATCATTCCTGACAAGGAAGCACGAGCCACGGCCAAGCTTGAACTCTTGAAGTTAGAGGGCACTCAAGAGATGCGGCTGATCGAAACGCAAATCTCCGCGATCATCGCTGAGGCAAAGTCAGGCGATCCCTGGACGAGCCGAGCGCGCCCCAGCTTCCTCTATGTAATGTATGCCATGATATTGTGGGCATTGCCGATGGGCGTGCTCGCCGCCTTCAACCCTAGCGCAGCCACAAACATAGCGGCGGGCATGAATGCCTATCTCAACGGCTTACCTGAGCCGTTGTACGCCCTGTTTGGAACTGGCTACCTCGGCTACACGGCCGCTCGCCAATGGGGCAAAGTGAAAGGCGTCGATCAGTAGTTTTTCAGCCTCAACAGCCGATGCGGACTTGAGCTTGCCGATGACCCCGCGCTAAGCGGGCTTCATGACAGATACTGCTGCAGCGCCGTCCGGCACCGTCTACGTCCTCAACGGTCCCAATCTCAATCTGCTCGGCCTGCGCGAGCCTGAGATTTATGGCTCCGATACGCTCGACGATATTGCAGGCATGCTTGAGGACAAGGCGCGTGAGCACGGCCTCTCGATTGAGATGCGCCAGACCAATTACGAAGGAATGCTGGTCGATTGGCTCCATGAAGCGCAGGCTGAAGGCGCGCGGGCCGTCTTGCTCAATGCAGCCGCCTACACGCATACCTCTATCGCAGTGCTCGATGCCATCCGCTCAATAACCACGCCAGTTATCGAAGTACACCTCTCTGATCCAAAAACGCGAGAGGACTTTCGTCACCTTTCCTATGTCGGGATGGCAGCGGCGAAAACCATCGAGGGGCATGGAGCGGCGAGCTATACAATTGCGCTAGAGGCGGTCATCAACGGCGACGTTTGAGCGACAGGCAAATGAGCCGACGCGCAGTTTGTAAGACCTGAACCCGCTACCAACAGCGCTAAATCTAAACGCCCTACTGAGCATGCTTAGCCGTCAGGAGCGGCAAAACCTGCCCATGCCACTTGCCAGCCGCAATTTGCGGGAATAATCACCCTCACAATCACGCTGCACCCCAGTTTGCGATCCCGCAAATGACCGCAGCAGACACAATAAGGGGCCCCCATGGCGACCAGCAAAACAAATGGCGGACGCAAATCCGGCATGGATGTTGACACCAAACTCGTTCGTGAGCTCGCAGAGCTGCTGAACGAAACCGGCTTAACCGAAATCGAAGTCGAAGAAGACGACCGCAAGATCCGCGTTGCACGCGGCGGCTTTGCGCCTGCCGCGATCAGCGCGCCGGTTGCGGCTGCTCCAGCCCCTGCCCCTGCCGCCGCTGCACCAGCCGCAGCGCCAAGTGCCACAGAGGCTCCCGCAGACGAGAGCGAAAATGCAATGCTGTCGCCGATGGTCGGTACGGTCTATCTCGCGCCGGAACCAGGCGCAGACGATTTCATCAAAGTCGGTGCCTCCGTCAAAGAAGGCGACACCTTGCTGATTATCGAGGCGATGAAGGTGATGAACCCGATCCCCGCTGATAAGTCGGGCACGATCAAAGCTATCCTGGTCGAAAACGCGCAGCCGGTCGAATTTGACCAGCCGCTGGTAGTGATAGCGTAAAGCGCGCGAGGACAACAGGCTATGGCCATTACCCGCATCCTGATCGCCAATCGCGGCGAAATCGCTCTGCGCATCCACCGCGCGGCCCACGAAATGGGCATTGAGACAGTGGCGGTGCACTCCACTGCTGACGCTGATGCAATGCACGTGCGCCTTGCTGACCATGCGGTCTGCATCGGCCCGCCATCTGCAACCGACAGCTATCTCAATGTTGCAGCGATCATCTCCGCCGCTGAAGTGGCGCAATGCGATGCGATCCACCCCGGCTATGGCTTCTTGTCTGAGAACGCCAAGTTCGCTGAGATCGTCGAGGCGCATGACATCAAATGGATCGGGCCAAAGCCTGAACACATCGTCACAATGGGCGATAAGGTTCAGGCAAAGAAAACTGCTGGCGAGCTCGGCTTGCCGCTGGTCCCTGGCTCTGACGGAGCGGTGTCCGACCCGGAAGAAGGCAAGAAAATCGCCGCCGAAATCGGCTATCCGGTGATCATCAAAGCCGCATCGGGCGGCGGCGGCCGCGGCATGAAAGTCTGCGAGAGCGAAGACGAGCTCGAAACTCTGATGCAACAGGCCGGCAGCGAGGCGAAGGCCGCGTTTGGCGATGCTACCGTCTATATTGAGAAATATCTGGGCAATCCGCGCCACATCGAATTTCAGGTGTTCGGCGACGGCAATGGCAATGCGATCCATTTGGGAGAGCGCGATTGCTCGCTGCAACGCCGCCACCAAAAGGTGCTGGAGGAGGCCCCTTCACCGGTGACCAGCCACGAAGAGCGCATGCACATGGGCGAGGTTTGCTCAAAGGCGATGCGCGATATGAGCTATCGCGGAGCGGGCACAATCGAATTCCTGTGGGAAGACGGCGAGTTCTACTTCATTGAAATGAACACCCGACTTCAAGTGGAGCATCCCGTCACGGAAGCCATCACCGGCGTTGATCTCGTACGAGAGCAAATCCGCATCGCAGCCGGTAAGCCTTTGTCCGTGAAGCAGGAAGAGCTGGAGTTTAACGGCCACGCGATCGAATGCCGGATCAATGCAGAGGATCCTTTCACCTTCGCGCCCTCGCCTGGCCAGGTGACCTATTATCACCCGGCTGGCGGCATGCATGTCCGGGTCGATAGCGGGCTTTACGCAGGCTATAAAATCCCGCCCTATTACGACAGCATGATTGCCAAGCTCATCGTGTACGGCCGAAACCGCGAGGGCTGCATCATGCGCCTGCGCCGTGCGCTTGAGGAAATGGTGGTTGAGGGTCCGAAGACCAACATTCCGCTGCACCAGGAATTGCTCAGGCAAAACGATGTGCTGTCCGGCGATTACTCGATCAAATGGCTCGAAAACTGGCTTGAAGAACGCGGCAGCTAAGTTCGCAGGCGCACTCAGATTGGTAAGAAGGCATGATACGCTATTTGCCGGGAATGCTGCTTCTGATCTTCGGTTTGGCCGTATTCTCGCTGCCCTATTGGGCGCCGCTCGTCTCTGATGTGCGGGTTGAGCCAGAGGCGTTCAAACGTTCAGGTCAAGTCGGCGGCGGGATGATCGGGGTCGGCCTAGCTTTGATCATCGCTGCTCTTGTCGCGAGCCGCAAGACAAGCTGAGCGGGCGACAACGCCCTCGACTTGGTGCGCATTTGGCCCTGCGCGGCAACTCATCTATTGTTCATTCTCACTGGCTTAGCCCAGTCACAGGGTCGTATTAGGGTGCGTGCTGCATCTCCGACCGGGAGAGCATAGAATGCGAAGAACTGCGCTGCCGCTTCTGCCGATATTGAGTGTAGCTTTCGCTGGGCTGCCCATAACCACCGCTGGTGCGCAAGATGTCGCTGCCCCGCCCGGCTGGTCTGATACTCAACAGGGCGGCAAACGAATTCTCAGCCATGATAGTGTGATTGTCGAGGTTGGACCTTGGCAGAGCACCAACGGTAAGAACACGCGGGACTGGCTGAAATCGCAAGAACGCATCACACCGCGCGGTGTCACCTATGTCGCTACTCAAAATCTGCAAGCCGATCCTGCCATCGCAGACAGCCATGTCCTCACTCGTTCGGTCAAAGTGGACGGCCGAGACGAGCTTTCAGTGCTCTATGCCTGCCCAGGCAAGGGTGGAACCGTAAGGCTGATGGAGCTGCGCGCTGTCCTATCGCGCAAAACCGCGCCTGCTATCCAGCGCGCCGCCAAATTTGGCGAAGATGTCTGCCGCACCGATCCACAGATGGCATCGTATCGCGCCGCATCGACGAGAACTGCGTTAACAAACCCAGCGCGCGATCAAAGAAGCGGACCGTCCGCCTCCAGAAACAGCCAATCCTTGGCCGCTGAAAATGCGAAGATACCCGCGCCAAGCAGGCCTGCGTCCGCTCGCATCATCCTAAAGCAAAAATGGGTCGGCTTCCCTGCTGTTATGGTTAACGAAGCAACGCCGGAAATGTCCTTTAGCAATGGCTATTCGACGACCTGTGCCAAATGGAACCCGCTGACCCAAACGCCAACCCCGTCTTCGGCTGGCCGCATGAAGCGCTGCGAAGTGAAACGCGGTTCCAGCAAAGGCAAGCCTGCGCGGAAGTTTAGTCCAGGCGAAACCATTTCCGTCTCATTTGGCCGGATATCCGCTTCATCCAGCAATCTTGGCGGATCGACCTCGACAATTTCGGGCGGCACCTTACGCATGACCAAAGATGGGCGGATCGAGATAGGCAAGTTCAATGCCTTCTCTGCCCGCGCGGGCGGCGCCAACGCGGGCGGAGGAAACCGCAAAATCGCCGTTTCCGGGCGCTATTACCTCAACGGTCATACCATCACGATTAAGGGTGATGATGGACGGGTCTATCACGGATTTATCGCCGCCAGCTCAAACAAGGGTGGGCGCGGCTATGACAATGTCTTTATCAATGGCGAGCATTATTGGGACCGCGAAAAGTAAGGACCTCTAAAACCTAGTCCTAATCAAACTTTATCCCTGCAGCCTGAGCCTCTGCAATGATTTCCGGCCCAGTTTTCATCGGGCTGTCCTGCGTCAGATCATACCAATCCGGCTTCTCATCAACAAAAATTTGCTGCTTGATAGGCAATCCGTCTGGCAGGTCGAAGTGGCCAGCAGCAAAGCTATAGAAATTCGTCGGCAGAAAGCGATACCAGAGCGCGCTGCCGCACTTGCTGCAAAAGCTACGCTCTGCCCACTCGCTCGATTTGTAGGTTCCAACGCTGGCTTCACCTGAAATTACAAAATCAGCTCCGGCGACCATGGAGCCAAAGCTGCCATAGGTCCGCCGGCACATTTCGCAGTGACACACATCCACTTCGCACCGCATGCTATTCAAGGTGATCGACACTGCGCCGCATAGGCATTTCCCCGTTAGCGGGTTGTCTAAGCTGGCGACCTTGTCACCGCCGGGGCTGTCTTCGAACATTTCGCTCATGGGCTGATTTCCGGCTTTGCAGTGTTAGAGAGGCACTCCCGGCGAATATTTCGCGGTGCGGATCGTCAGCGAGGTCTTCACGCTGTCGACATTGGGCGCCGGCGTCAGCTTGCTGGTCAAAAACTCCTGAAAACTCTGCAGGTCATTGCTGACGATCTTCAAAATGAAATCGATCTCGCCGTTCAGCATGTGCACCTCGCGCACTTCTGGCAGATCGCGCATGGCGTCTTCAAATTCACGAAGGCTCGATCTCGGCCTGACTCTTCAGGCTAACCATGGCGAAGACAGTGATCGCAAAGCCTAGCTTCGACGGGTCGAGATCCGCGTGATAGCCGCGAATTACGCCATCTTCCTCCAAACCGCGCACTCGGCGCAGGCACGGCGGCGCGGTCAAGCCTACGCGCTGTGCGAGCTCTACATTGGTTACGCGCCCTTCCGCCTGCAATTCAGAAAGCAGGCGCTTATCGATTTCATCCAAATTCGCCATGCGGCGTACGCTCCCATTTGGCCTTCATTTATGACTAGCAATGTTCCTAGGAGAACAAGAGCTAGCAAGTATTTACCCTCAGACCGAGGTGCAAAGCTAATATTATTATGTTTGCCAGCAATTGTCCCGCTTTGCAACGCGTCTGAAAGCCATGTGTGAATGTTAGAAAGGCTTGGTATGAAACTTTCGGCCCCACTAGCGCCTGATGGCCGTGTGTGTGTATCGGAGCAGATATGTTTTTTGACGACCGCCTTGCGACTGTGCTGCGCCAAAGCGCAGACACCGACGTGGGCGCTCGCACGCAATTTCGCCAGCTACTCGACATCCTTGGCAACCGTAAGTTTGGCATCCTTGATGGCCGCCGGCAGAGCCTAGTGGCGGCTTCCTGGCTGCGTATGGATGCGCTAGCTGAGAAAATTCCGGCACACGCAAGAGCATCGGCGATTCGCGAGCGCGGTTGGCGTTTTCGCAGCGCAGATCTAGCCGCTCATCTGGCCGACTTCGAACCTGAAGTGGCGGCCGCCGCGCTGCATCGCGCAGAATTGAGCGATGAGGATTGGACTGCGCTGATCCCAAGGCTTCCAGTACGAGCGCGTGGGTTTTTGCGCCGTAGAGATGATTTGCCGGTCGATGCGGAACGCTTGCTTGATCAATTGGGCGTGCATGACCGCGGGCTGCCTCATCCGAACGGGTACGACGATGCGGAGGGATTGGAGAGGCCGCCAGCCTCGTGTGAAACCCCTGCTGAGCCGATTGATCCACCTGCAGACGTACCCTACGCGTCATTGATGGGGTCGAGCGCTCCAGCAACGATCATGCCGCTGCGCAACAAGCCAGCAGACTATCCTCTGTCTCCAGCCAATGAGCCGTTTGAGCTGAGCGATGAATTGCCAGCGGACGAGGAAGTGGAGGAAAGCCCCTCCGAGGAGCAGATAGCTAAAGTCGAGCCTCAGGAAGCGCACGCGCCTGAGCCAAAGCCAGAGCCAGAGCCAGAGCCAGAGCCAGAGCAGCCTGTCGCACAGGACATTCAGAGACCTCAAACTGACAGAGCGTCCTATGACCCGTTCGGACTGACAGCCCCCCCAAGCATGGCGGCGAACCCATTGGGCGGCCCAGAGGTCGATCCCAATCGCAGCGAAATCTCGGCTCTGGTGGAGCGAATTGCACAGTTCAAGCGCGACCGTGAAAGCGGCGCGCAGTCCATCGACAGCGCCCCGCGCCTGCCGCTGGAAGAGCAGCCGCGTCAATCTGAGCGTGAAGTGCGCGGGTTCGGCTTTGCCACAGACGCAAACGGCCGGATCGAATGGGCCGAGCCGGAGGCCGCACCGATGGTGATTGGTAAGCGGCTGGTCCCGGCTCAAGCCTTTACGAATCCCGCCGCGCAAACTTTGATTGAACGCGCCTTTGACCGTAGACAGCCAATTGCGCACGCACCCTTGGCCATCGCAGGTGCAGAAGCGATCGCGGGCGACTGGATCGTCGATGCGCAGCCGAACTTTGCCGACGAAGGCAATTTTACCGGCTATGTTGGCCGGTGCCGCCGCCCTGCGAAAGCCGCCAGCATGCCCGGCCAGGGCGGCAGCGAAGGCGACCGTATTCGCCAATTGCTACATGAGCTGCGCACACCGGTCACCGCCGTTCAGGGCTATGCCGAAGTTATCCAACAGCAATTGTTCGGCCCTGCCCCGCATGAATATCGCGCTTTGGCCGCGGCGGTCGCTGCCGACGCCGCGCGCATTCTGGCCGGATTCGAAGAGCTCGACCGGCTGGCCAAGCTGGAAACTGGCGCTGCTGAATTGATTTCAGGCGAAACCGATCTAGGCGCAGTGATCGCCAAAACCGCTCAGCAATTGGCGCAGGTGCTCGGGCCACGGATGGCAGGCATTGAGTTTGTCCAACCTGAAGGCCCGCCGATTATGGTCGCGATGGACGCCATCGAAACCGAGGCGCTCATTTGGCGCGTGTTGGCGACGCTAGGCGGGGCGTGCGCCTCTGGTGAGATGATCACTTGCCAATTGCGCCGCGATGATCGCCTGGTCCGGCTGATTTGCGAATTGCCAGCTCAGCTCATTTCCGAAGACGATTTGTTCGCTGCTCAAGTTAGGCCCGCCAACACCGTGCTCAACGCGGGTCTGTTTGGCGCGGGCTTCACCTTCCGCCTAGCCCGGGCCGAGGCGCGCGCCGCCAAAGGCGGACTAACTCACGAGGGCGAACATCTCGCGCTGATGCTCCCACTCTTGACCGCTCAGCAAGGCCTGCCTAGCCAAGATGGATCGGACGCAGGTGCGGTCCTGCAGGTAAGCAATCCTCAAGACGTCCGCGCTAATTCCGAACATGAAAATGCCGCTTCGATCAGCGGCGAACGTGGCGGCGGGAAAGCATAAGCTCCAGCGATCCCGCTGAATTGGCAATCAGGGAGGGAGCCGACATGCAGCCCCTTTCTGAACCGGCCAACACAGGCCAATCACAGTCCATTCTCAATCCGCCTGCGCGGAGCGCCTGGGCAAGCTTCGCTGACGGCTTTGGCCAGCGCGTTCTGCTGACGGTCGACACCGAGGAAGAATTCGATTGGAACGCCCCTTTCCGCAGAGACGGCTTTGGCCTAGAGCATGTCCCTGAATTGCGGCGGTTTCAGCAATTTTGCGAGCGGCGGGGCGCAATCCCTCTCTATTTGGTCGATTGGCCAATTGTAAATTCGCCAATCGCCGCTGAGATCATTGGTGATGCGGTCCAGCGGGGCGCGGCAGAGGTTGGCGTTCAGCTGCATGCTTGGGTCAATCCGCCGTTCGATGAAGAGGTGAGCGCACACAATTCCTATGCCGGGAACCTGCCGCCCGAGTTGGAGGCGGCCAAATTCAATCAGCTACGCGACCGGGTTGAGGAGGTGTTTGGCGCACCTCCGCTGATCTACCGCGCTGGTCGATATGGATTGGGCCCGCAAACGCCGGACTTGCTCAAGTCGGCGGGCATTGCGGTCGATACCTCGGTGAGGTCTCTGTTCGATTATTCCGGCCAGCATGGTCCCGACTATTCCGCCCATCCGCTTTGGCCCTATTGGGCTGACGCAGAGCGGCAATTGCTCGAGATACCCGTGACCAGCGCATATTGGGGCATGCTGAGACGACAAGGCGGCATGGTGCGCCGTCTTCAAGAGCGCTTCCCTTCGCTAGGCCGAATCCTATCGCGTCTGGGCATGATGGAACGGATCGCCCTGACGCCGGAAGGCGTGAGCGTGGAGGAGGCCATTCGCGGAATTGATATGGTTCTGGACGACGGCGTGCCGGTACTAACGCTGTCGTTTCACAGCCCTTCCTTGGCACCTGGGCACACGCCCTATGTCGAGACTGAGGCGGAAGTTGAGGGCATTTATGATTGGTTTGAAAGGGTTTACGCCTATCTCGATCACCGAAACATTCGCAGCACCAGCGTGGCTGAGATCATGCAAAACGTGATTCGGTAGGCTCATTTCAAAAATAGACGAAACGGGTGCTTGTTTCATTCGCAACTGCGATGTAGAGGCTCGGCCTGCATCTTGGCTAGACCAGAGGGGCCTGTAGCTCAGTTGGTTAGAGCTGGCCGCTCATAACGGCTAGGTCGCGGGTTCGAGTCCTGCCGGGCCCACCACTAGCGATGATGCTTACACCCTGTCGTGCTGCACGCAAGACAGGTAAAAATCGGTCGGGGAGTGGCGCAGCCAGGTAGCGCACCTGTTTTGGGTACAGGGGGTCGGAGGTTCGAATCCTCTCTCCCCGACCAGATTTTCAAACTTCCAAGATTTCTGCTTGCAGTGACAAGCCGCAAGAGCTTGCCAAGCGCTGAGCCACTTACTCTTCCATCACTGCAGGCGCCTTGGGCACCGGCCCGCCGGTTTTGATCGTGCGTTCTTCGCGTGCAAGGATCCCAGCAACCATCGTCCACACCGCGACATTCTGGCGCAATTGGACGATGTCGATCTTGTCGAGCGTGTCATCTGGCGTGTGGTGTAGGTCGAAGTAACGCGTGCCGTCCTGCTGCAGATCAATGATCGCGCCGTCTTGGTCGCGCGAGATGTTCAGGTCTGCTCCGCCGCGCGCCACGATGGTCGAATTGGCAACGCCAAACGGTTCAACCGCAGCGGCCAGCTTTGCGTGAAGATCAGGGTTGGTTTCGCGAAAGTTGCTCTCAAAACGCCAGATACGGTCTGCGCCAAAATCGCTTTCGAGGCCGACGCCAATCGGCTCATCGATATGAGCGGCGCTGTAGGCGCGAGAGCCCCAAAGCCCCACTTCTTCCGCGCCCGCGAACAGCACACGAACAGTGCGCAATTGATTGCCGGTGCGCGCCACATTAATTGCGGCGGCGGCGATAATGCCGCAGCCTGCCCCATCGTCAAATGCGCCCGGCGCATTCCACCAACTGTCCAAGTGGCATGCCAGCAATACGGGCGGTAGGTCAGGGTTGCGGCCAACAAATTCACCAACAACATTGCCGCTCATCGTGGTGCCGATACGCTCTGGGTTCAATTCCAGCTTGAGCGTGATGGGCGCTGAGCGCGGACGATTAAACATCCGCTCAAGGTTCTCTGCATCGGGCAGAGACAGCGCGCCCGCTGGGATTGGATCAACCCCTTCCGGGAAGTTGGTGCCGCCAGTGTGCGGATTGCGGTGATGGTCGGTGCCAACCGATTTGATCACGACACCTATCGCACCTTTGCTAGCGGCAAGGCCCGGCCCGACCCAGCGCGTTGGGCCAGCAAAACCATAGTGCGAGCCGTCCTGTGCGCGGCGCATCTGGTGGCTGATATAGGCGACCTTGCCTTCAAGACTGCGCTCTGGCGCGGCGCGAACGGCCTCTGCATTGGCGAAGAAAACCACTTCGGCCTCAATCCCGCCTTCTGGTGTCGCCGCACTATTGCCAAGCGGCTGAACCACGAGGTCTTGTGAGAACGGCCCGGTCACCGACGCGCGAGCGATATCGCCGGGCACCCAAGTGTCCATTTCAAACGGTTCGTCGGCGACATTTTGAAAGCCGTGCTTCTTCAGCCAAGCCATTGCCCAAACACGCCCGCGCGTCTCCGCCTCTGTTCCGGCCTGCCTCGGGCCAACCTCTGTGGTCACCCCTTCGACAAAATCCCATGCGATTTCATCACGCTCTTGAGCAACCTCGGCGAGTTCCGATAGACCGGGCGCAGCGTTAGCGGTGACAGAGAGGGAGGCGGCGGAGAGCGCGGTCAGCGCGAGGAGTGTGTTTTTCATGGCTGTCGCTGCTATCGAGCCGCGCGGGCCAAGTCCAGCGTGTGATCAGTAAGCGCTTAAGTGCTGCGTATGTAAGGCTGAGCTAGCTTGAAGCAGCCTGCTTCACTTCGACCAGCTTTGGCCTTGGAGCAGTGTGCTCTTCATCCTGAGGCGTGCGCTCGGCATTTTCGACGCGGTTTCGGCCGTTGGATTTCGCGCGGTAAAGCGCAGCATCGGCCCGTGCGAACAGGCTTTCATAGGTTTCGCCCTCACGCGCGGTCGCAACGCCAAAGCTTGCTGTCAGGCGGATTTCTTTGTTGAGATCGGCGTGCTCCAACCGGTTAAATGCCCATCTGATCCGCTCAGCCAACCGCTCAGCCGGTTCATTCTCGCAGTTCCAGGCCGCAATGCAGAACTCTTCGCCGCCAATCCGGCCAGAGGTGTCGCATGCGCGCACCATTTTACCGATGATCTCACCAAAGCCAGCAATGGCTAGATCACCCGCCTGATGTCCCCAAAAATCGTTCACCTTTTTAAAGTGGTCAATATCGGCCACAACCAGACTTAGGGGGCGGCCCTCAGTCTGGGCGCGCGGCAGCAAAGCCCGGATCGTTTGCTCAAACGAGCCCCGATTACGCAGGCCAGTGAGAGCGTCCCGCTCGCTGCTTTCGCGCAGAGCCTTGGTCCATTCGGCAATGCTCGCACCGATCAGCACCAATGCGCTGCTCATGCCTTTCACCGCCAGGACCAGCCCAATCAGGGAATAATAGATCGAATCGCGGTAAGCCTCTGCCGGAATGCTCCGTTCGAACAGCAAGGTCAGGGTTGGCCTTACGAGGAAGTCGGCAGCTTGGAATGCCATCACCAAAATGATCAGTAAGTCGATCGTATCGCGGCGGCCGGCCGTTAGCAGGGTCGTGACGCCCATGGCGAACATCACGCCGTAACCCATGTTGACGATAATCAGCCGCGGGCCGACATCGTTGGATAAGCCCACGCACAGCGCCAGCGTCAAAGCAGTGATAATATAAACGACCGCGATGCTGCCAAGGTGTAACCGCTGGCCCACGCGCTCACACACAGATGCCAACAAAACGGCCGAGCCAAGGGTGTAAAACACCTGAGTTGCGTGAAAGAGGTAGAACGCGTCGGCGGGCATGACGTGGGTGATAAGAAACCCAATCGCCGACAGGGCGAAGGCAATGCCAAAGCCAAGGACGTGGCGTTTCATTCGGCCTGCGCGCCACAGCACCACGAAAGTCGCTGCAAAAAACAGCGCTATCATTGGCGTCACCAATCCAAGAATTTGCGTTTGCATCGACCCGCACGACCCCCGTTCAAACGGAATAGGTCAATATGGTTAACACCGGCTTTAGGGAACCCACTAAGTAACAAAATTTCCATTATTCTTAATCGATTACTTATTCATGCAGACCGCCAAGTCTTTGCAGTTAGCCTGCACCAAGCCCGTGCTTCTGAGCCATGCGTGATGCGAAAGGCACGACCGAACCACCACCATCCTTGAAAGCGCCGCTCTCGGTGAAGACCTGATTGCGGCCTGCGTCTTTCGCCCGGTAAAGAGCGCTGTCAGCCCGTTCAAACACAGCCTTGTAATTGTCGGCGCTACGCCACTCTGCCACGCCAAAACTGACGGTGTAAGAGCTAATTTCGTCGTTGTCTGATCGGCCTTGATGAGCCGCAGCCTGGCGAATACGCTCGGCCAAATGCGCCGCGTCATCGAGCGCGCAATCCCAAATCAAAACACAGAATTCCTCGCCGCCGATCCGGCCGGTCACATCGTCTCGCCGGACCATCGCATTTAGCAGGCCGCCAAAGCGCGCAATCACCTTGTCTCCTGCAACATGGCCGAGGCTATCGTTGACCAGCTTGAAATGATCAATGTCCGCCACGATCAAGCTTACCGGCAGGCCATCACGCGCCGCTCGGGTTGCGACCACACGCGCCTCTTCTTCAAAGCCGCCCCGCATCCTCAAGCCTGAGAGCGGGTCAAAACCGGCCTTCTCATGCTGATCCTCCATCCGGTCAGCAACAATAATCGCTACCAGAGTGACAGAGAGCAGCAGGCACAGCACAGCCGTTATCGCCATGTTGATCGTCAACAAGACAGAGGTTTGATACTGTTCCATCGTCATCTGACTTTGCGCCAGAATGGTGAGTGACGGACGGAAAATTGAATAGGCTGCCAGAACGACCAAGCTGTAGGCCAAAACGCGGTCTGAACGGTGACGATAAGGGCTTTGCCATTTGCCATAGGCGCCCATCGCAAACAGCAGCCCAGCGTTAAAATTCTGCGCCATCAATACAACCGATTGCACCTCGGCCGCGCGGCCGTACCAAATCACGCCTGCGGTGCCGAGCGTGACAGCGATGTAGCCAAGCACCGGCGCCCGCTGGCCATCTCGGTTCGCCACACCCCACAACAGCGCGATCAGTCCTGAAGAGGAAATCAGGTGGAACAGCACCACCTCATTGGGACCAAAGTCCGTTATCACCCAAGCCTGAAGAACGATGCCAAACGCGACCGCTGCAAACCAATAGCTGTAGGCAAGGATGTAACCCTTGGACCTATCTTGCCACCACAGCGCAGCAAAGACGCCGGCGAAAATCGCCGTCATCGCTGGAATGATGAGAGTTAGGATCTGGGCCTGCACTTTGGTTCCTATTTAAAACGCAATCCGGCCTAAGACGGATTGATGAATGGTCACCTGTAGAGCCCTTAAGTAAATTGCCTCTTAAGGCGGCTTGCCCCTTCAGCGCTCTCGCCCTATTTGCAGGGCTGACAATTCATTTTCCGAACAGATTCACCCAAAGGAAACGCCCGATGGCCGCGCAATACGCCTATGTCATGAAAAACATGACCAAGACCTTCCCCGGCGCTCAAAAGCCAGTTCTGAGCAACATCAATCTTCAGTTCTATCAAGGTGCGAAGATCGGCATTGTTGGTCCAAATGGCGCAGGCAAATCCACCCTGATGAAGATCATGGCAGGCATTGATGCCGACATCACAGGCGAAGCCTGGGCGGGTGAGAACATCACCGTAGGTTACCTGCCTCAGGAACCGCAGCTCGACGAGAGCAAAACGGTGCTCGAAAACGTTCGCGAAGGCGCTGGCGAAACCGCTGCTATGGTGGAGCGCTTCAACGCGATCTCTGCCGAAATGGCCGAGCCGGACGCCGATTTTGAAGCTCTGGGTGAGCAAATGTCCGAGCTGCAGGAGAAGATCGACGCGGTCGATGGTTGGACGCTCGACAACCAGCTGGAAATCGCGATGGAGGCTTTGCGCTGCCCGCCATCAGACAGCCCAGTTACCAATTTGTCAGGCGGTGAGAAACGCCGCGTCGCCCTCACCCGGCTGCTGATCCAAAAGCCTGGCATTCTGCTGCTTGACGAGCCGACCAACCACCTCGACGCGGAATCCGTCGAATGGCTGGAAAACCATCTCAAGGAATATGCTGGCGCCGTACTGATGATTACGCACGACCGCTACTTCCTCGACAATGTCGTTGAGTGGATCCTCGAGCTCGACCGCGCTTCCTACTATCCATACGAAGGCAATTATTCGACCTATCTTGAGAAGAAGGCGAAGCGTCTGGAGCAGGAAAGCCGCGAGGAATCCGGCCGCCAGAAAGCACTCAGCCGCGAGCTCGAATGGATCAAGCAAACCCCAGCCGCGCGTCAGACCAAATCCAAAGCCCGCGTGCGCAAGTTTGAACAATTGCAGGACGCGCAGGGCGACCGCAAACCGGGCAAGGCGCAGATCGTTATTCAGGTGCCAGAGCGGCTCGGCGGCAAGGTGATCGAGGCGAAAAACATCTCGAAGGCTTACGGCGATAAGCTGCTGTTTGAAAACCTGTCATTCATGCTGCCACCGGGCGGCATTGTCGGCGTAATCGGCCCGAACGGCGCGGGTAAATCGACACTGTTCCGAATGATCACTGGCCAGGAAACACCGGACACTGGATCAATCGAAATCGGCGATACGGTGCACCTCGGCTATGTTGACCAGTCGCGCGATGACCTCACCCCGACCAACAATGTCTGGGAAGAAATCTCAGACGGGCTCGATTACATGCAGGTCAACGGCCACGACACCTCAACCCGCGCCTATGTCGGCGCGTTCAACTTCAAAGGCAGCGACCAGCAAAAGAACGTTGGCAAGCTGTCCGGCGGTGAGCGCAACCGCGTGCACATGGCCAAAATGCTGAAGCAAGGCGGAAACGTACTGCTGCTGGACGAGCCGACCAACGATCTCGACGTCGAAACCTTGGGCGCGCTTGAAGAAGCCATCGAGAACTTCGCAGGCTGCGCCGTGGTGATCTCGCACGACCGCTTCTTCCTGGATCGCCTCGCTACGCATATTCTGGCGTTTGAAGGCAATTCCCACGTGGAATGGTTCGAAGGCAACTTTGAAGCCTACGAAGAAGACAAACGCCGCCGTCTCGGAGACGCAGCGGATCGTCCAACACGCTTGGCTTATAAGAAGTTAACCAGATAGGCCGCTGCAGCGGCATACGCCCTTTATGACCTAAGTCACCCCGGGCTTGATCCGAGGGCCAGCATAATGTGAGTCTGCGCGAGGTGCCTGTTCAAGGCCGGATTAACCGCCCACAAAATCTCCCTCGCATCCAATCTATACACAAGCTAAGGGACCTCCCCTAGCTTTGAGAAGGGTCCATCAGCCATGAATTTGTCCACTCGCAATGTCGGTTTGATCGCTGGTGCGGTCGTGATCGGCCTGGTTATTGGGTTCATGTATCCGGCCTTCGGCGCGCTGATGCTGATCCCGGTGATCGGCTATGTCGTATTCGTACTGCTCAAAAACAAAGGCGGCGCGGAAGCGGACGAGGCGGCCACATCGGCGGCCAAGCAGTTCACCGCGGCGGATGGCAAAGGGGCGATCTATGTCATGCGCGATGCGTTCATCGCCGGGCAGCAGGGCATGAACATCACCATTGATGACGCCATGACGGCACAATTTCGCACGGGCCGTTTCGTAAAGGCAGACGTAGAGCCGGGCGAACACAGCGTCCTCGCGCAAATGGCGAGCCAGACTAAGAGCACGGCAAAGACCTACACCTTGAGCGTCGCGGCGGGCGAATGTGTGCTGCTGGACGCCAAAATCGCCATGGGCGCGCTGCAAGGTTCGGTCGAGTTCGAGGAACAGCGCGATGCTGGTCTGGCGCGCGCCAAACTGGGCAAACTGAAACTCGTCGAATGGTCAGCGCCAGAGGCGTAGAACCTAAGGGGAGACCCAGCCGTTTTCCCATTGATCGCCGGAGCGTACAAACTGCGCGCGCTGATGGCCGGTGTGCGCGAGATACAGCCAATCGGCTTCGGCAATGTCGAACAGAAGCACCGCGAAGTTGGGCCGCGCAGGGATCACCTGCTCATCAGTGGGCTCCACGCCTTCAAATTCAGGCGGCAGGCCGCTGGTTGATTCGTCGGAGGCTGCTCCTGGCCCCTCTCCCAAGTAACAGCGTTTGGCGAAGTTAATGCTGCTCGCCCAAGCACGGTCGACCACTTCGCCTTCGCGAACGATGCGCCCTGTGCCGCGCAACCGAACCTGTATCTTGGCGCCCTTATCATAGAGCAAAACAGCCATGCGCGGGTCCGCTTCAATCGCGGCAACCTTTGGAGCGCGATTGTCAGTGTGGAACCTGAGCGTCCAAGCATCGCCATCAAATTCGCGCAGCACCATCGTGCGCGCATCGACATCGCTGGTCACAACACATGGAGTGTGCATCGCGTGCCTGCGATCCTTGGCCGCCCTCACCAATTGGCGTTTTAGATCATTGCGAACATCATCGAGCGTTTCAAACATGCGTTGCATTTGGAGTATATGTGCGCGAGGTCAATCCCTCACTGCGTTCATGATTTCAGGTCTGAACCTGAACGTAGCCCTAAACAAGTGGTTAAGTTACGATACAGCGACTCGTCCGTATACAAGGGCATATCAACGCAGCCGTTAGTGGTGGAACGGCGACCAAGGAGGCATTTATGTACTTAGCAAAATTGCTCAAAGGCAGCGCACTTTCCGCCATAGCCGCCGCAATGGCTGTTGCCGCTTTCCCGGCTCAAGCAGAAGCGCAAAGCCGAGGCTTTGAAAATCGCGGGGAGCAGTTGCAAGCTCGCCAAAACCAGCGCAGTGAGCGCCGCGCAAACCGCGGCCAAGCGCGCGGGGAACGGCGCAACAATCGACAAGAAGCGCGCGGCGAACGCCGAGGCAACCGCCAGGATGCCAGAAGTGAACGGCGCGAAGTTCGCACCGACAACCGCGAGTTTCGCCAGACTCAACGCCAAGCTCGCGAAGCGCCTGCAAGGGCTCGTAGTGAGCGCCGGACTGAGCGTAGGTCCAACCAACGCACAGAGCGCAGAGTGGATCAGCGTTCCGACCGCCGGGCTAATCGTAGAGTTGATCGCCGCGACGCATATCGTGACGGACGCCGGAATGGTTACCGTGACAGCCGGCGCGCGTATCGCAACGAGCGCCGCAGCTACAGCAATGGCTACCGTGCTGGAGTTCGAAATCAGCGACGGTGGAATCGGCAGTGGCGACAGAACACTCGCTACAATTGGTACAACTACAGGCGCGCCAACAACAGCATCTTTCGCCTCGGCCGGTATTACTCGCCCTATCGCAGCTATCGCTATAGCCGCTTAAGCATTGGTTTTTATCTCGACAGCCTGTTCTTCTCGTCGCGGTATTACATCAACGATCCATGGCGCTATCGCCTGCCAGAGGTGTACGGCCCGTATCGCTGGGTCCGCTATTATGACGATGCGGTTCTGGTCGACACCTACACCGGTGAAGTGGTCGATGTGATCTACGACATCTTCTGGTGATCGCCTGACACAGCAGACTTTCTGCCGATTTCAAAGCCCCCGCTCGCAGCAATGCCAGCGGGGGTTTTCTTGTGCTGCATTGGCTGGCAAATAGCCATTTCACGAACGAGTAAAGCAATGACCTTAGCCAGCACCATTCCTGATCAAGACGCCCTGAAACGAGTGGGCGAAAGCGTTCGCCAGCGCTTGGCCGCTGATCCCGGCGTTTATCCAATCGAGACCGACAGGCTCGAACTGTTTGCTGTCGGTGATTTCATGACAAGGGCGGAATGTGATCGCCTGTGCATGATGATCGACATGATTGCCCGGCCATCTGCCTTGCATGAACAGGACTATGCCAGCGGGTTTCGCACCTCCTATTCCGGCGATCTTGACCCCCATGACAGCTTCGTCAAAAGCATCGGCCGCAGGATCGACGATCTCATGGGCCTGAAGCCGGAAATCGGCGAGGCGATCCAGGGCCAACGCTATCTCGAAGGCCAGCAGTTCAAGCCGCATAACGACTGGTTCTATACCTCAGAGAAGTATTGGCAGAACGAGCGCAAACGCGGTGGCCAGCGCGGCTGGACGTCTATGGTGTTCCTCAATACGGTCGAGGAAGGTGGAGAGACTCACTTCACAGCAGCCGGTCTCAAGATTGAGCCTAAACCCGGCGTCCTGCTGATGTGGAACAACGCATTGCCCGATGGCAGCCCCAATGAGGGGACAATGCACGCAGGAACCCCTGTGATCAAAGGCTCTAAGTACATCATCACCAAATGGTATCGCACACGCACGTGGAAGTAGGAAAGGCGTTTTGGTGGAGTGCTTCGCCACCCGGAACCTACCGGGACGCTATCCAGGTGGAAGGGCGGAGGATGCGGGTGGCTATGGCAAACTCAACTACGCGTCAAAGCCTCTGCGATCAGCTTGCGGCTGTTCTCAATTCCATACAGTGCGATGAAGCTGCCCATGCGCGGCCCTTGTTCACTGCCTAGCAGCGTCTCATACAGAGCGCGGAACCAGTCGCGCAGATTCTCAAACCCGAACTCTTCACGTTTGCCGATCTCATAGACGCTGGTCTGGAGATCTTCCGCGCTGGTTCCCGGAGCCGCTGCGGCCAAAGCCTCGTCCAACGCCCGCAACGCCTCTGCCTCGTTAGCGCTGGGCGCGCGCTTGTTAAGCGTCGGCACGATGAAGTCGCGCGTGTAAGCAACAGCCGCATCGATCATCGCATCAATCGCCGGGTTTGCGACGGGCTCGCCCAGATAGCTTTCGAGATATTCCGCGACGTTCTGCGCGCTCGCCTCTGCGCCCAGCACGCTGGCAAGGTTCAGCAGTAATCCGAACGTGACCGGCACCGTGTCGCCTGCACCCGGTGCCTCCGGCGTTGCCAGGCTCTCATTCGCGCGCAGCAAGTGCCACACCGGATTGCCCAACTGTTTGTCCAGCGGCTGTTCGGTCAGACGCTCGCGGAACTGCCAATAGTCATCGACCGCGCGCGGGATAACCCCAACGTGCGGCTGCTTGGCGCTCTTAGGATTGGGGAAGATGTAGAAGCCTAGGCTCTCCTCCGTCCCATATTCCAGCCATTGCTCAATCGTCAGGCCATTACCCTTCGATTTTGAGATCTTCTCACCATTCTCGTCGAGGAACAGCTCGTAGATCAGCCCTTCCGGCTTGTTGCCGCCCAGAACACGCGCAATCTTGCCCGATTGTACGCCGGTGTCGGTCAAATCCTTGCCGTACATCTCATAGTCGACGCCTTGCGCGACCCAGCGCATCGCAAAGTCGACCTTCCATTGCAGCTTGGCTTTGCCGCCCAGCGCGCTTTGTTCGATCACGCTGCCGTCTTCATCAGTGAAGCGGATCAGCCCCGCCTCTGCATCGACAACTTCGACCGGCACTTGCAGCACGGCGCCCGTTGTCGGACTGATCGGCATGATCGGCGAATAGGTCGCCGCCCGCTCTGCCCGCAAGGTCGGCAGCATGATGTCGAGAATGTCCTGATTGTGCGCGAGCACGTTCTTCAGCGCATCGTCAAACGCACCGCTATTGTAGCGATCAGAGGCGGCCACAAACTCGTACTCGAAACCAAACCGGTCCAGAAACGCGCGCAGCATCGCATTGTTGTGATGGGCAAAGCTCTCATACTTCTCAAACGGATCGGGAATGCGCGACAGCGGCTTACCCAGATGTTCGGTCAGCATCGCCTGATTGGGCAGGTTGTCCGGCACTTTGCGCAGGCCGTCCATATCGTCGGAGAACGCGACGAGCCGCGTTGCCTGCCCGGTCAGCGCTTCATAGGCGCGCCGCACGAAGGTGGTTCGCAGCACCTCTTGGAACGTGCCGATATGCGGCAGACCCGATGGACCATAGCCCGTTTCAAACAGCACAGGCTCGCCATTCGGTTTACCATTCCTCAGCCGTTTGGCGAGGCGCTGAGCCTCCTGAAAAGGCCAAGCCTTGGAGGAACGAGCGGCGTCTTGAAGTGCAGTGTTTGTCATAGCACGCCCGCATATGAGGATGGTGCCAGACAACGCAAGTGATTGTGCAGTTTGGCGCACGGGACTTGGAACGCATTTCCAAATTCCAAAAGTGTGACTTTTGACGCAAGCTGATGAAAACAGGTTGTTTTCCGGTCAAGCCGCTCCAAAATGTGTGACTTTTGCATGTTCCGCGCTGTTCCAAGGAATCTGCGCCCGGCTTTGGCAAGGGCAATTGCTGGTCTCAGCCCGCAGAATTACAGCGATCTTCGTATGTAGGACAGACCGCCGTTGCACGCTGCCGCTCAGACCCATTTTTCGCCCCTGTAACCTCTGATTTACTACGATAACTAGGCATCTTCGCAACCAAACCGCCCTATGGTTTTCTTATGTCGGGCATGAGTGCATTCTTCATTCTGATCCCAGCGATGTATTTGTTGTTCACGCTGGCTCTGGCGGTGATCGGTTTTGCCGAGCGCCGGCTTGTCTCTGCGCGCTGGGCAACCCTAGGCTTTTTCGTCGCCTTTACCTCGATTCTGGTCGATGGTTACCGCGATCCAACAGGCAGCGAATGGCTCGGCTGGTATGCAGTTGCGACCCATTTCCTGCCGCTGCTGATTATGACCCAGGCGTTCCTTTCGCGCCATGAGCGCAACACGACGAATTTCGCGATTGCGCTGACGATCTTCGCCGCGATTTACGTTATGCCTGGGATGGTTTGGACACCGCCAAATTGGCTGCGCGGGGTGTTTGTACAGGGTGCCTGCGCGACAATCATCGCCGCCGCCCTGCCTCAGCTGTGGCAGTACCGCAAAAAATCTCTGGTCGATGTCATCGCGTTTTTCACGATTCTTGCCGCCGCGCTATCCTATCTGGGGCGGACAATCGCGGTCGGCCTCAACCCGATTGGCGAAACTCCGGATGAAATGATCGCCTTTTACGAGGGACTCCATTTGATCTTCCAATCGGCCAGCGCGCTAATGGGCATGTCGCTGGGCATCGTGCTGGTAATGACGATCGGATACGACATGGTTCGCGGGCGCATGGAAGAGGGGGAGATCGATCCGCTCACCAGGCTCGGCAATCGCCGCAAGCTGGATCGTAAGATTGCGCTTGATAAGACCGGTCGCCGGTCGTTCGGCGCGGTAATGGTGATCGACCTTGATCACTTCAAACGCATCAATGACCGCTACGGTCATGATGGCGGCGACGATGTGCTGCGCGCTGTTGGCAATCGATTGAGCAGCCTGCTCGACGGATTTGGTTATGTCTTTCGGGTGGGCGGCGAGGAGTTTGTCGTGCTGATCGATGAACAGCATGCACGCGGCGTTTCATCTCTGGCCCTGTCCGCTCGCAAAGCCATATCAGAGCTGAAATTCGAAGGTTACCTCTCCCGCGCAAGAGTGACCGCCAGCGTCGGTTTCCACGTGCGTGTTGGCAAAGACGGTGTGCAGGACGCAATGCAATGCGCGGACCAAGCGCTGTATTGCGCGAAGAATGACGGGCGCGACCGAGTGGTTGGCGCGGTCTACGAACGCGGCCTGCAAATTATGAAGGCTGTGGCGTAAGGACGCGCGGCAGGCTTCGGCTCATTTCCATTTTGTGATTTGCGACCAACGGTGCACCAGATGCACTTGTCCCAGTTCTCCTGCACGCTAAAGCAACGCGATGCACCGAACATTGGCCCGCCAATTGCTCACAATCGCGCTGCTGGTTTCAATCGGCCTGCGCACAGCCTTCGGTGCGCCCTGTTGTTTCACTGGCGATATGCTGTTTGAAGAAACAGCGCCGCATCACACGGTCGCCATGGCTGATCAGCGGCATTCGGGTCACACCGGTCACGCCGCCGCCCATGATCTGCCGGTGCATGACGACGACATTGCCCTCGGGGGCCACGGCGATCACGGTGATAATCCTTCGGCGAAACCGTGCTGCTCTGCATGTGGTCCGACATTGCCAACGGATCCGATAGCCATCGCTCTCGTATCCGGCACCAATTCCTTGCCCCAGCCGGAGGCGATCCGTGCGCTTGCAACACGGCCACCCTTCCCAGCCTACGATGCGACGGGACCACCGCTCCGGATCTGAAATCCAACATTTTCAGATTTAGGAGTTTTCCAATGATTACCGTTTCTCGCGGCCTGTTCTTGGCCGCATCTGCTGGCGTGCTCGCTAGCGTCAGCACCCCTGTTCTCGCCGATGAAGGCCATTCCGAAACTGGTGGCGGCATCAACGCTCTTGATCATGCCCCGATCGGGGTGATGGGCGATCACCGTCATAACAAAGGGGAGTGGATGATCAGCTACCGCCTTATGCATATGGACATGCAAGGCGCGCAGATTGGCACGGACGATGTTGACGCAGACACCATTGCCACCACCGTTCCCAACCGCTTTTTTGGAGCACCCGGCCAGCCCCCAACGCTGCGGATCGTACCGACCAGCATGCGCATGGATATGCATATGGCTGGCGTCATGTACGGCTTGTCAGACAGCATCACTTTGATGGCGATGGCCAATTATGTGACCAAAGAGATGGATCACATTACCTATCAAGGCGGAATGGGAACGACCCAGCTTGGCAATTTCCGCACCAACCCGGCGGGCTTTGGTGACACGAAGCTGGCGGCGCTGATTGGGCTAACCGACAAAGTGCATATCAATGCAGGTATCTCGATCCCGACCGGATCGATTACGCAAACCGATGATATCCTTACCCCCACGGGCGCCGCACCAACTGTTCGCTTGCCCTACCCCATGCAATTAGGCAGCGGCACCTGGGACCTGGAACCGGGCATTACCTACCGAGATCAAAATGACGCCTTCGGCTGGGGCGCGCAGGTGCGCGGGAGCGTGCGGCTTGGCACCAATGACGAGGGCTATTCTCATGGCGACAGCATCAAAGCGACCGCATGGGTAGCGAAATCGCTGACGCCCGGTGTCGCATTGTCTGGTCGATTAGAAGCGGAAACGCTCGGCCGGATTGATGGCATCGATCCGAATATCGCCGGCCCGGTACAAACTGCCAATCCTGATTTTTCAGGCGGTGAGAGGATCACTGCGCTGGCGGGCGTAAATTTTGCCGCAACCGGCGGAGCGCTGAGGGGTTGGCGTATGGGCTTGGAAGGCGGAATTCCGCTCATCCAAGATCTCAATGGGCCGCAGATGCCCACAGACTTCACGCTCACCCTTGGGGTGCAAAAGAGCTTTTAACGCATAACCGCGCGCGGGTCGCACATCGTTCAGCCGGTGGGGGCGAACGAAGGCGCGTGGTGGGCGGCGCAGCATCTCGGTGCTGCGCCGCTTTTCCATTCGTGAACCTGTGTCAATTAGATGGTACCCACGATCTGAGCGATTTGGCCATCGCGCACCGTGTATTCTTCATAACCACAGCAGATCTCGCCGCCATCGGCGCGGCGGAAGCGGGTCGTGAGATAGACGTTTGGACCGCTGATGCCGCTATCGATGATTTCCATCTTGGGCGCACCGGGCCGGAAATTGAGCGCGTAGAGCTTGCGCAGCTCGGCGCGCCCCTGCGTGCTGACGCCGTTGACCGTCACAATCGCATCCGCCGTAAACGTCGCTAGGAATTTGTCGATATTGCCACTGCGATAGGCATTCACATGCGCTTGAACCGCGGCTGCATCCGAAATAGCCTGCGGCGGGGCTGCTCCATCAGAGGCCGCCGCGTTACCGCCAGCTTGCTCCGATTGCGCCCATGCGGCTGGCCCCGTGAACAACAGCCCTACTGCGACCAATCCCAGAAAATTGCGCATAATTCCCTCCAGAATAGTCGAAACTGTGCGAGCTTGGCGCGCAATCGTTTACTTTTCGTTCTCGCTCCGACATTTCTCTGATCCGTGACCACCGACGCCCCCACCCCGCTTAGCCTACCGGCCTTGCACGCCAGCCATTCCGGCAATTGGCTGCGCTCGCCCGGGGGTGAGACTGGGGCCGTGTCAAAAGGCGATGCGATCATGGCGGCGGCGGACACGCCGGTGCTGATCCTCAATGCACCGCTGGTCGCCAACCGCCTGGGTTATCCCGATCTGTCCGGGCTCGATCTGCTAGAATTGTTCGCCTTCGTGCATCCGGCGCGGTTTTGCGTGCCAACCCCGCGCGGCCTCGCGCAGGCCTTGGAAATCGAAGAGCCAGCGGCAGACGAGGATGTGCCCGCATTCTTGCAGACCGCCGGAGCCGCTTTGATCGCCGTTTGTGAAGATCCCGAGTGGTTTGAGCGCGAGGGCGCATGGAGCGTTCTACAATCGCTGGAGCGGCTGCGCTGGCAATGGGCGGGCGTGATCAAACCGCATATTGCGCGCCCGCAAAAGGCGGAAAAATGGCTATTCGCAAAGCTGCCCGAATGGGAGGAAGCGGGCGAACGCGCGCCGCCGCGCCAGGTTGATCTGCCACCAGAGGCGGTGCTGCAGCAGCTCGATCAGCCGACCGGCGAAGGCTCCGAAAAGCGCGAAGGTCAGCGGGCTTACGCAAAGGACGCCGCGCGCATTTTCTCCCCGCGTGACAAGCGCGAGGTGCCGCATCTGGCGCTGGCGCAAGCGGGCACCGGCATCGGCAAGACACTGGGCTATCTCGCGCCTGCATCCCTGTGGGCGGGCGCAGCGGGCGGCACCGTTTGGGTCTCCACCTTCACCAAGAACCTGCAGCGGCAATTGCGCAGCGAAAGCCGACGCGCGTGGCCCGCGAAACGCCCCGATGGAACGCCGCCCGTTGTCGTGCGCAAGGGCCGCGAGAATTACCTCTGCTTGCTCAATCTGGAGGACGCGCTGCAAGGCGGCTTTTCCGGACGCCCCGCTATCCTTGCGCAATTGGTCGGTCGCTGGGCGGCGTTTAGCCAAGACGGCGATATGATCGGCGGCGATTTGCCCGGCTGGCTCGGCACCTTATTTCGCAAACGCGGGATTGCGGCTCTGACCGATCAGCGCGGCGAGTGTGTCTATGCCGGGTGCCCGCATTACCGCAAATGCTTCATTGAACGCGCCAGCCGCAACAGCGCGCAGGCTGACCTCGTCATCGCCAACCATGCGCTCGTCATGGTCAATGCCGCGCGCGGCCGCGATCACGCCATGCGCCCCACCCGCATCGTCTTTGACGAGGGGCACCATGTGTTCGAGGCGGCGGATTCGACCTTTGCCGCCGTTTTGTCCGGGCAGGAAGCGATTGAGCTGCGCCGCTGGATCCTCGGCCCAGAACGCAAAAACCGCGGGCGCAGACGCGGCCTGTCTGCGCGCCTCGCCGATATCGCCAGCTATGATGACGAGGGCGGCATTGCGATTGAAGACGCGGTGGAAGCGGCGACCTTGCTGCCCGCTGATGGCTGGCTCCAGCGCCTTAATGAGGGCGAACCCGCTGGTCCGCTGGAGGCGCTGCTCGCTCAGGTGCGCGCAGCGACCTATGCCCGCGATGAAAGCGGCGGGGTTGATGCAGGCTATGGGATTGAGACCGAGGCATCAGGCTTGCCCGGCGAATTGATCGAGGCCGCCGGGATCGCGGGCGAAGCGCTGGCGAACATTCGCACCCCGCTAATTAAGCTCAGCACCCGGCTGGAGGCTATAATGGCGGACCCGCCGGACTGGCTCGATGGTCAGGGGCGGCAACGGATCGAAGGCGCACGGTTCTCCTTAAGCTGGCGGATTGATCTGCTCGGCGCGTGGGCGGCATTGCTCGAGCGGTTGGGCGGACCAGCCGACCCAGAATTTGTCGATTGGCTGTCAGTCGAACGCAGCGATGCGCGCGAGTTCGACATTGGCATTCACCGCCGCTGGCTCGACCCGATGAAGCCCTTTGCCAAGACCGTGCTGGAGCCTGCCCACGGCGTCATGCTCACCAGCGCCACGTTGACCGACCGGGTCGGCGAAGAGGCGAGCGAAACTGAGGCATGGGCGCCCGCCATCGCCCGCTCTGGCGCGGAGTACATTGAGAGCGAGCCGTTGATGTCGGCGGCGACGAGCCCGTTTGATTATGCGAACCGCGCTGAAGTCCTAATCGTCACCGACATCAAGAAAGGCGATTTGCCGGGACTTGCCGGAGCCTACTCAAAAGTGATCGAGGCATCGGATGGCGGCGTGCTCGGTCTGTTCACCGCAATCCGCCGCATGCGGGCGGTGCATGGCCGGATTGCAGACCGGCTCGCGCGGGCTGGTCTGCCTATCTATGCTCAGCACGTCGACCCGATCGACACCGGCACTTTGGTCGATATCTTTCGCGATGATCCGCGCGCCAGCCTGCTCGGCACAGATGCCCTGCGCGACGGCGTGGACGTGCCGGGGCGATCGCTCAGATGCGTTGTGATGGAGCAAGTGCCGTGGCCGCGGCCCGACATCTTGCACAAGGCCCGCCGCGCCGCCGGACAGGGGAGCAAATATGACGACCGGATCATCCGCGCGCGCCTGGCTCAGGCATTTGGCCGGTTGATCCGGGGCAAGGACGATGCGGGCCACTTTGTGGTACTCTCCGCCGCCTTCCCCAGCCGCCTGCTCAGCGCCTTTCCCGAAGGCACGCCTGTCACCCGCCTGACCCTGGACGAAGCATTGGAGCGGATCAAAGCGGGCGCGCCGAGTGGCGGTGCCGCGCCCGAACCGCTCCCCGCCTCCGCACCCGATGATATTGGCGACGACTACATCCCATTCGGCTAGGCTCTGCCCCTAAAGCCCCGCATACGAATGCAGGCACAGAATTCCTGCGCCACAGACCGCTTGCGATGCGCAATTGCTTTACACAGACATAATTGCCGTGTTGAGAGGAGCCGATGAAACTGCTCGGGCTCCTCCGCCATGCAAAGTCCGATTGGGACGACATGGCAAAGCGTGATTTTGACCGCACGCTCAATGATCGCGGGCGCAAAGGCGCAGGTGTGATCGGCGCGCATATCAAGGATCACGGGATCGCGTGGGACGCCCTGATCGCCAGCCCTGCGGAGCGGGTAAAACGCACGATAGAGGTCTCACTCCCCAAGCTGGAGCCAGTGTTTGACGACCGGCTCTATCTCGCCAGCTCTGAAACCATTCTGGAAGTGGTCGAGGAACATGGCGGCGCGCATGACAAAGTGCTGATTTCCGGTCACAATCCCGGCCTGCAAGAAGTGCTGTTCGACCTCGTCTCGCCTGCCCGTGAAAACGACCTATTCAAAGAAGCCTCGGTGAAATTTCCGACCGCGACCTATGCCGTGCTCGAATGCGCGATTGACGATTGGTCAGACCTGAAAAAGCACTGCGCGACGCTGGTGCATTTTGCCCGACCGCGCGATCTGGACCCAGACCTCGGGCCGGAATTCTAAAGCGCGTTTTGGGGGTGGAAAGCGGAAAATCTGATTGGAATCCCGTTCGGCATCTCTTAGCCTGAAGTTGAAGGGAAGTTTGATGCTGAAGCTCGCTTTTTCGATCCTGTCGCTAATCCTTCTTTTTGGTTGCAGTGCGGCTGCTGAACCATTCCCAGCCGTTATTGAGGACGAGCTAAAGATCACTCTTCAGCGGACAGCATGTCTTGGAAGCTGCCCGGACTACACAGTTACAATAGACGCGCAGGGCAATGTAGAATTCCGCACACGAGGGGAGAACTTCGCTGGCGAATTTGAAGTGCACCGTTCCTTCTCTGGCAGCGACGGGATTCTGGTATCAGGCACCCACACCGACAAGATTGAACCGAGGGTTGTCGCGGAACTGGTGGAGCAGTTTCGCGCAGCCGAGTTCTTTAGTCTGAATGATGAGTATCGCGCCCAGATCACGGATAATCCGGCATACATTTTGACAATCGACACCGGCACCGCCTCAAAAACTGTTGTTGACTACGTTGGGGAAGAGGTTGGGATGCCGATGGTCGTAACCCAGCTACAGGAAGCGGTTGATCAAGCGGCCGGATCTGCGCGATGGGTCGATGGTGCGGAAGGCTTGGTTGAATGGTTTGACACGAACAACTTTGATTTTAAATCTGATGCTGCCCGCGGTCTGGCTCTTGAGGGAGCTCTCGAAGACGCAGATGATCGCACAATACTAGAGCTTATTGATCGCGGCGCAGACTTGAGTGCAAATACTATCCATCCGTGGAGTGGTGATGAGGTATTGCTAGGTGAGGAACTATTAGTCGCGGCAATTAGAAGAGGGCGCGCGGACCTCTTTACATATCTAGCCACACATGCGTGGGTTGAGCGTTCTGATAAACGCCGTCTTGAAGCGATGTTCGCAGACAATGCCGCTGGCTGTAGCGCTTCATTGGTTCGGGCATTTGCAGCCCAAGGGTTGGCTATCGACTCTCTGGGTGAAGAGGGGCAACCAGCATTGGCAGCTTTGTCCAGCGTCTATCTTTGCAATCTAGATGATGAGGGGCTGGTCGAGACCGCGAAGGCGCTTTTGGATCTCGGTGCAGATCCGAATAAGCGAGACACTAGCGGCGAAACGGCGATATTTGATATCGAATATCTACCCCTTCTCGATCTACTATACTCTCATGGGGCGACAGCGGACGTCATTGACAAAAAAGGGAACAGTCCAGCGCTGTCTTCATGGACGGACGAAATCGTCTTGCGGCATCTGATGGAAGGCGCACCGCCTGTTGGACGGTACTTCGATGGTCGGAATCTAAGGGAACAAATGGAATACCGCCCCATGCCGCAAGTTGAGAGATGGTTGGACGCAAATGGTTATTAAATACAGAAATGACCGCATTCGGATCGTCAACCGACCACCCGCCTTAGCCCAGCACCTGGCGCGGCCCCGCGCCCTTCGCGGCCAGGTGATCGCCGCGATTGTAGAGCTCGCATTTCTTCAGGCTCAAGCAGCCGCAGCCAATGCAGCCATCCAGTGTATCGCGCGTCCGCTCTAGCTGAGCGATCTTGTCGTCCAGCTCTGCGCGAATAGATTTGCTGATCGCGTTCCAGTCACGCGCATTCGGTGTGCGGCCCATCGGCAATTTTGCGAGCTGATGCTCAATTTCCCCCAGCGCCAGACCCAATTGCTGAGCGATCAGAATGAAGCTCAAGCGGCGAATGTCAGAGCGCAGGAAGCGGCGCTGATTGCCGCTGGTCCGGATCGGCTCCACCAGCCCGCGCTCCTCATAAAATCGGATCGCTGACACCGACAGACCCGTGCGGCGCGCCATCTCGCCAATTGGGATCAGATCGGTTTTTCGCAGCGTCTTCGCGCGTGTTTGGCCGGTCATATTCAACCTTTCTCAAAATAGCTTGACCTCACCTTAACTTGAGGTTGCAGAATTGTGAAGTTCGGTGATTCGGGCCTCGCTGCATTGGCGCAATCGGCCCTCCCATCACCCGCAGAAACTACCGGCGCACACGCCGAAATCAACAGGAGGCAGCCATGCCCAAAGGACAAATTGAACACGCCAATATCTCGGTGACGGATCCTGAACGCAGCGCCGATCTGTTCAAGCAATTGCTCGGCTGGCGCGAGCGCTGGCGCGGCCCCAGTCAAAAATATGGCCGCTCAATCCATGTTGGCGACCCAGAAAACGGTCAGACCTATCTGGCGCTTTACACCGGTGATCATGTGACCGGCGATTACTCCAAGGGGGAGCCGCTCAACCATGTCGGCTTGCTCGTGGATGATTTGGATACAGCGGAAAAAGTGGTCGCGGGCGTAGGCCTCAAACCCTTTGGCCATGACGATTATGAGCCGGGCAAACGCTTCTATTTCTTCGACTGGGACGGGATCGAATTTGAAGTGGTCAGCTATGCAGCGGAGGCCGCGTCATGAACGAGCCAATGCTACGCGAACCGATGTTCGGCCCGCCGACCGACCGTCAGAACAATCTCGATTGCACTGGCTTGGAGACTGCGCCCGAACCGCCCACCTTGCGGGTCCAGCTCTCATCCGTGTGGTCGATGGTGATCGCCCCGTTCCAGGCCCGGCAAAGGTCAAAAGCCTCCGACGGAGAGCCGGACAGCCACGTGGTGTAGTCTTCCAGCCGCAGCACCACGGGCATCCGGCTGTGCACTTCGGCCGCGGGTCCGGCGCTGTCGGTCATCACCATGGAGTAGCAATTGCCCCACTCATCGCTGGGCCGCCACACCCCCGCACAGGCGAACAGCTCGCTATAGGGCAGCGACATCCATGTCCGCGTCATCGCCCCTTTGGCCCCTTGCGCCTCCGCCCATGCGGTGACCGGGATCAGGCAGCGGCGCTCTTCAAACGATGCCCGCCAGAAATAGCTTTTGAGCTTGTCTTGGCGGGCGTTGTTCACCGGCTTGGGCTTGAGCGGCTGGCCGTTCTTACCCTTCATCACCAATGGAAAGCCCCAGCTCATCTGGGTTAGCTTCCCCTCGGCCACTACTGCGCCAGGATATCCGGGATAGACCTCGCTGCCGAAATTCGCGCCGCCCAATGCTTCGATCGCCGCAAACCAATTGGCCACCTCGACGTTGCCCTTGGTCATGCGGTAAAGATTGCACATTACCTGCGCGCCTCACGCATTGCCGACCACAAAACACGCCGCCGCCATCAGCGCGCCTGCTAAGCGATTGGAGCGGAACCGAGCGAGCGGGTTTTCGGGGTCTTCGGAATCGAGGGTGGAAACCTGCCACAGCAGATGCAGCGCGACCGGCACTAGCGCGAGCAAGGCAATCCAGTCTGGCCGGTACAACCAGAACCCGAGCGCCCACAGCGCGATGGTCGCGGCGTAAAATCCCGCGACCCCGCCCTTCACCTTGGCGCCCATGCGCAAAGCGGAGGAGCGGATGCCGACCAGCGCATCGTCCTCTCGGTCTTGCAGAGCATAGATCGTGTCGAACCCGATCACCCACGCAATGCAGCCCGCATAGACGGCGACCAGCATATCCCAATTGTCAAACCGCAGGTTCACCCAGCCAACCAGCAGCCCCCAGGTAAACACCATGCCCAGCCACGCCTGCGGCCACCACGTGATCCGCTTCATAAACGGATAGGCCGCCACCAGAGCAAGGCTGGCCAAGGCAACCAATTGTGCCTCCAACCTTAGTTGCAGCAGTACCACAAGACCGACCAGGCACAGCGCAATCAGCCATGCCAACGCCGCCTTTTTGGAAATCCGCCCACTAGCCACCGGGCGCAAAGCCGTACGCTCAACCTGCTTATCGAGATCAGCGTCGACGATATCATTGTAGACACAGCCCGCGCCGCGCATCGCAATCGCGCCGAGCAGCATCCAGCCGAGCAGCGCAAATTGCGCCCCCGCCCCGGCCAGCCAGACGCCAAAGACACAGGGCCAAAACAGCAGCCACCAGCCGATTGGCCGGTCAAAACGCGCCAGCTGCGCCAGATCACGCGGCACTTGCGGCAGGCGGGCTATCAGGCCGCGATGCTCACTATCAGGGACGATGTTCTCACTCACACTTGCTCACTAGCGGCGGGCGCGACTAGTGCAAAGCCATGACCGCAACACATGATCCAAAAACGCCGAGCTGGCCCCCGCGCAGCGCCCCGCGCCTGTTTGTGGAGGGCGCGCTTTCTATCGGGGCGGTGCTGAGACTGGATGGCAATCAGGGGCATTACCTCGCCCGGGTCATGCGCGTTGGCGCAGACGATGCTGTGATCCTGTGCGACAATGTGACCGGAGAATGGGCCGCGCGGGTGGTGGATACTGGCAAGCGAGATGTGACGCTGGAGGTGGCGGAGCAACTGAGGACGCGCGAAGACGTGCCCGATCTGTGGCTGTGCCCGGCCCTCCTAAAGAAAGACCGCTTCGACATGGTTCTGGAAAAAGCAACCGAGCTGGGCGCGGCGCGGATCCAGCCGGTCATTACGCGTCGCTGCGTCGCAGATAAGCTCAATCTGGACCGCGCCCGGGCGCTCACGATCGAGGCGGCGGAGCAATGCGCTCGCACCGCCCTGCCCGAATTGGAGGCCCCGCTGAAACTAGAGGCGATGCTGCGGGATTGGCCAGCGGAGCGCGCTCTGTTCTTCGCCGATGAGACAGGCGGTGAACTCGCGGCTGATGCCTTCGTCTATCACGAGGACGCAGCGGCCATTCTAATCGGTCCTGAAGGCGGGTTTGACGATGCAGAGCGCGAGGCCATTCGCGCCCACCCACAGGCAAAAGCCATCAGCCTAGGCCCACGCATTTTACGCGGGGAAACCGCCGCAATCGCCGCTCTATCGGTGTGGATGGCAGAGGCCGGCGACTGGGACGGGGTAGAATGACTTGCTTGCACAAAACTCAATTTTATCTTCCCAGCAGCAATTGGGTTTTCTAAGGCAACTCGCATGAGCACGCGCGAGGCCAGTGGGGATCAAGACCCCATCATCGAATCCATCGACCAATTGGTTGCCCCAATGATTGGCGGCGAGAAGCCCAAAGGCGACTGGCGGATCGGCACCGAGCATGAAAAGCTCGTCTATAAGCGCGATGATTTGCGCGCACCGTCCTATGATGAGCCCTGCGGCATCCGCGACATGCTGATGAATATGCGTGAGTTCGGCTGGGAACCGGTTGAGGAAAATGGCAATGTCATTGCGCTGAAGGGCGCGGATGGCGCGGTTAGCCTGGAGCCTGCGGGTCAGTTGGAATTATCGGGCGCGCCGCTCACCAACCTGCACCAAACCTGCGCCGAAACAGGCCGCCACCTTGAGCAAGTCAAGCAGGTGGGCGAGCGCTGCGGCGTTGGGTTCCTCGGCCTTGGCATGTGGGCGGACAAGACCCGCGAAGAACTGCCCGTGATGCCCAAGGGCCGCTATGGCATTATGATGCAGCACATGCCGAAAGTCGGCAATCTGGGCCTCGACATGATGCTGAGAACTTGCACCATTCAGGTCAATCTCGACTATTCGTCAGAGGCCGATATGGCGCAGAAATTCCGCACCGGTCTGGCGCTGCAACCGCTGGCGACGGCGCTGTTTGCGAACTCGCCCTTCACCGAGGGTAAGCCAAACGGATATCTGTCCTATCGCAGCCATATCTGGTCTGACACCGATCCGCATCGCACCGGCATGTTACCGTTCGTGTTTGAGGACGGCTTCGGCTATGAGCGCTGGGCGGAATATATGCTCGATGTGCCGATGTATTTCGTGTTCCGCGATGGCCAATATATCGATGCGGCGGGCCAATCCTTCCGCGATTTTCTGGACGGCAAACTCCCCGCTCTACCCGGCGAACGCCCGACGCAAAGCGATTGGTGGGACCATCTCTCCACCGCCTTCCCAGAAGTGCGCTTAAAGAGCTTCCTAGAAATGCGAGGCGCCGATGGCGGCCCATGGAGCCGCATTTGCGCCCTGCCCGCGTTTTGGGTCGGCCTGCTGTATGATCAGGGGGCCCTTAATGCCGCATGGGATCTGGTCAAAGACTGGTCAATGGAAGAGCGCGCGGCGCTGCGCGATGGCGCACCGAAACTGGCGCTCGACACCCCGCTGCCCGGCGGAAAAGGCACGATGCAGGATCTGGGCCGCGACGTTCTGGCGATTGCGCGGCAAGGCCTCAAATCACGCGCTGCGCTCAATTCCAGCGGCGACAATGAAACCGGCTTCCTCGAAACGCTCGATGAAATCGTCGCCAGCGGCAAAGTGCCAGCGCAGCGCCTGCTCGATCTGTATCACGGCGAGTGGAACGGCGACATCACCCGCGTCTACGAACACAGCTTCTAACGCTGTCCCTCAACTAAGGAATTCATCATGCTGATAGTCATCGGTAAAGCCACAGTCGCAGACGGCGCAATTGAAGCAGCGCGCGAGGCCTTCACCAAAATGGTAACGGCATCAATCGCGGAAGCAGGCTGCATCCAATACACCTATGCGCTCGACGTCCTTGACCCTAGCGTGATGCACATCGTTGAAAAATGGCAAGATGACGCAGCGCTCACCGCCCACTTTCAAGCTTCGCATATGGCCGAGTTTCAGGCAGCGATTGCAGCGCTCGACGTAAAAGTCAGCGAAGTAATGAAATATCAGACTGACGAGGGCAGCTCGCTGATTTAGTGGCTATTCGGCGGGTTCCGCCGCCGCGCCTTGGGCACGGCGCCGTCCGCGGCGAAGTGCAAAGCGTTTGAGCCGTGCAAGGCGCGAGGTGATGACCCCGTGCTCTTCCATCCAGTCGTAATACTCGCGATATTTCGGATCTTCGGCCAGCAGATGCGCCTCTTCCGTGCGCGCGCGCCAGTAATAAATCGCGTTCACCGCCAGCAAGAAAAACGTGTTGCGGATCGCGTCTGTCATGGATCCATTGGTGACTAGGAACGGCATGACCGAGCACCACCAGAACAGGTTCTTGCTGAGATAGGCGGGGTGCCGGGTAAAGCGATATGGCCCATTGGTCAGCACGCCGCGATAGGTCAGGTTGGAAAAGCGAATGCCAAACGCGACCGTCGCCCACGCATAAACCCCGGTGAGGAAGACGAGCCATACGGCCCACGCCCACAGCATCGCCGAATTGCCATCAAACCAATGCCCCCAGCCTGCGACATTGTGTTCATAGCTGAGAACTTGGCCATTGCCGATAATGCCCCACACAAACGGCGGATAACAGATCAGCGCCGCCAGCCAGCCCGCAAGAAACGGATTGCCAGAGCGGATGTGCGCATCGAGCGGCCGCATCGTGAAGAGATAGCCGACCGTGCCGATCTGCACGTCGATCACAAACAGCAGAGCGATCAGGATCAGGCCGAGCTCAACCGGATTGCTGACAATCGCGGCGATATCCGCCTCGACAATCTGCGCCCAGCCGCCGGGCAAAATGGAGATCATAAAAGCGCCGAAGAACCCCTTGATAATCCACGCGCGCCAATGCTTTTTGACCTGCTCTAGGTCGGACGCCTCACGCCCGATCAGCATCGCCCCAAAATGCCATGCGCTATCGCGCGGATTGACCATGTAACGGTCGAGCCAGATCACATAAGGCACAGACAGCACCACCAGCGGGATAGCCGCAAATGCCAGCACTTCCATCGCGAACAGATACTGCCCGCTCCAATACCACCGAGCGAGGCAATACAGCCCGCCGATAATCGCCCAGGTCGCCCACAGGCCAGCGATCTTCACAATCGACACATCGAGGGTTTCGGAGGCCGCGCGTTTGCTCGACCAATCAAGCCCAGTTGAAGCGCGCAAATGCACTCGGTCGACCAGCACCGACCAAATCGCCATAGGCCCAGCGGTGAACAGCATCGCTGTTAGCGCCGCATAGGGACCAGACAGAACGCCGCGCTGGCCAGGCAGGTTCAGGAATTCCGCGGTAATTGGGTAAGTGCGGCAGAACAGCAGCCATACGAACAAGCCGAGCAGGCCCGCGAGACCAACGCAAGCAGACACATCGCTGGCAGGCAGAGCCTTAGCCTGCGTCATGGCATCATCGCCGGTATTTTTAGCGGTCGCACTCATGGAGCCTTGGCCCTAGCGCGAATGGGTTAACAGCTTTGATAGATTGAGCGCGCCGTCCCGCTTAGGAACAGCGCGCCTCAAATGGTTAACGCGGCTGCCGCAGGTTCGCGGTCTGTTGGCTTACCGCCAAGCGTGAATTGTGCCGCTGTCGTCGAGCAAATACAGCATGTTATCTGCCACGATGGGCGGTAGGCTGACCGGGTCTTTGAGTTCCGCAAAAGCCTGGGCTGAACCCTCGCCCGTGCTGACTCGGTAAAGCGCGCCGCGCGAGCTTGCGACCCACAATTGACCGCCAGCCAAAACCGGACCGGTCCAAAAGATCGCGTCCTTCTTCTTCTCTTCATTGCGGAAGCTTTGCAACTGAGTGATCCAGCGCACACGCCCGGTTGAACGCGCAATCGCCAGTAGGCGCGCATCATCGGTAAGCGTGAAAATCCACTCCCCCGCAATCGACGGGGTGGAGATACCCGCGAGATTCAATTCCCAAATGCGCTGTCCGGTAACCAGCTCATAAGCCGCCATCCGCCCGCCTTGGCCAAGCGCATAGACGCGGCCAGAATCGATGATCGGATCGGCGTCAATATCGGTCAGCGAGCCAACCTGGGTCGAGATATTCGTGCGCGACAGCGCGTCAGACCACAAGGTACGGCCATTCTCATAGCGATAGGCCGACAATTCACCGCTGGAATAACCAGCGATCACTGTACCCTGACCGGCAGCCGGGGCCGCTACTCCAAACACGCCGGCCTGCGTTGCTGAACCCGAATCGTTCCACAGCAGTTCGCCAGAGTTCGCATCAAGCGCGATCACCTGGTTGTCCTGCGTCATCACGTAAACTTGGCCGAACGCGATTGTTGGCGAACCGCGCAGCGGGCCTGAAGGTTTAACGCTCCAGATCACTTCGCCAGTGTCTGCGCTGAGCGCCTTTACATCGCCCGTGCCATTGGTCGCATAGACCCGGCCGCCAGCATAGCTGACCCCGCCGCCAAAGGCCGCGGAACGCAGATTGTCTTCCATTGATGGTGCGACTTCCCAGCGCTGAGCGCCAGTCTTCGCATCGAAGCTGTGGATCGCCCCGTCAGAGCCAACCGCAAACAGCGAGCCGCCGCCAACAACCGGGGCTGCGGCGAGCCGCACGCGGTCGGTTGCGCCAGCGATACTGGCGGTCCACGCCTTTGTCGGTGTTTCAGACAATGTGAGGTGGCCATATGATTTCGCCGCAGAGCCGCCAACCTGCGCCCATTCGGTGTTGGTCTGCGCCGGAGGCAGCACCACGGTTACCTGAGCTAAGGTCGGATCAACGCTTGCCCCGCTCTCAATCCGCGAAAGGATCGGAGTGCGCTCGCCAATGGTTGGGGTCGCCTTTTTATCGCCGCCGCCGAACAGGCCGCCGCTGCAACCGCTCAAGACAGCGGCCATTGCGCCGCCGAGAAGAGCCATACGTGTTGTGTGTTTAACCGTCGTCATCATCCGTCCAATCAGACCATTTGTGCCGCGAAAATCCGCGCGCTCTATCCCTATTGCAATTCGCTTTACGGCCCCGTTGGTGCGCCCGCAGGCGCGCCCACAGGAGCTCCACCTTCAGGATCCAAAACGCCCTCTTCAACGAGCAGTTCTTCTGGATCTTCGATCGCATCCACACCCAGCAGACCGGCCATTTGCCGGGCGCGGGCTTGCAGTGTTTCCGGCACGCCGTCTTGCTTTGCAATCGCTGCAAACATCGCGCCGGCTGCCGCATCATCGCCGGCTTTCATATGCGCCATCGCGGTCAGCTCGCCTGCGCTGCCAAAGAAGGCATTGCCGGGCACCGCCAAATCGCTGAGCTTAGCGATCACATCAGACTGGCTCGCGCTCATCAAAATTGCTGGCAACTTCGCGAATAGTGGCGAGGCTGCGCAAGGCGGGCGGCGCGTCTGCATCAGCAGCCAATTGACCGAACAGCTCAACCGCTTTCGCCGTGTCACCTTGCTCCAGAGCCGCACTGGCTTGCAGCATCAGCGCGCTTGCCTGAGCGCCAGGACCGCTATCAGCGGGCAGCTCCGATGCCACTTCGCTAGCTGCGCCAAATTCTCCAGCCTCCGCCTGATCCAGCGCCCGGGTCAGCAATTCCGATTGCTCCTCAAGCGCCTTTTCCTGCTGGCTGTCCCAGTACAGGTATCCGCCAAAGGCGAGCAAAATCGCCGTCACACCGCCGATTAGAACGGTGCCGTATTTCTTGCCGAATTGCTCCAAATCATCCTTGCGAACGGCCTCATCGATCTCGCGCAGAATGACTTCGTCTTCTGCCGCTTTCTTTGCTGCCTTATCGTCTTTGGAAGATTTTCCGTCAGTAGGGTTCAGCGCCACGGGGGCCCTTTCCAAAATGCGTTGGTTCTTTAGCTGCCCGCGCTTTTAGGGGCGCATTGCAGCAACCGCAATGGCCGTTGCAGCCTGTCCCCATAGTTGAGCGGATTGGAGTTGAACCGCAGGTTAAGCAAGCACGCAGCCTTGGCGCTTAAATCTCGCGCCCCATCGCGCTGGAATAGAGCGCGCGGTAGCTTTCGATCATGCGCGCGCGGTCAAACTGTGCGAGCGCTTTCTTGCGGTTGGCCTCGCCAATTTCGCTGCGGAGTTCGGGCTTTTCGACCAGTTCCTTGAGCATTTGGCTGAGCGCGGCCACGTCATCCGGCACGCAAATAAAGGGATGATTGGCCTCGCTGACAATGCTGCGGATGTCGCCAACATTGGGCGCCGCAACGGGTACACCCGCCGCCATTGCCTCGACCACGGAAAGCGGGAATTGCTCGCTCTTGGAGGACAGAGCGAAAATATCGAACAGGCCCACGGCGCTGGCGGGATCGGCGACTTTTCCCGGAAGATGCACGCGGTGGCTGATCTCCAACTTATCGGCGGCGGCGCGGATTGCGTCTTTGTCTGGCCCCTCGCCTAAGATCACCAGCTGCCAGTTTTCAGGCAGACCAGAAAACGCCTCAACCAGCACGGTGAGCTGTTTGACCGGGCGCAGTCCAGCGAGCGTGCCGACCCATTGCTCGCCCTTGTGCTTCACCACCCGCAGCGCATCGGCACGCGGGGTCTTGGCAAAGGCCAAAGTGTCCACCCCGTTGGGAATGCGGACAATACGAGAGGCAGGTTGATCCCACACCTCGGCTGCAATTTTCTCCAGCGTGTGCGAAGGCACGACGAGACCTGCCGCCTTGCCCAAAGCGATCCGGCGGTACCAATTGCGCCGCGTTTTCAGCTCCTTCGCCTCGTCCTCGTTAAAGCCATCCTCGTGATGGATCAGCGGCGGCAGATCGAAGGCATTGCTGAACGCGGTGCGCGCCATCACCACATCCATCGCCCCCCAATTGTAGGTCAGTATGAGGTCATAGGGCAGCATCGCGCGAGCAATCTTTTGCAAGCGTGACGGCGATGGCCAGCCAGTGAGCGATGGGAAGTCTTTCGGAAAATCAACCGCCACGCCCTTTGCGATGCTATCTTTCGCGCCGAGCTGATCCGGCACGCCGGAGACAATCGAATGCCTGAGCTTGCCGCCAAAGGCATTCATCAGGCCCGTTGCGCGCAGCTCTTTGCCACCAGGTGCAAATGTTGAATGGCAATGCAAAACGCGCAGCACAGTGCTGCTTTTGCTCGCTTTCTTGCTCATGCTATTTGCCCCAGCAGAGCATCAATCGCAGCGCGCGCTTCCGGCTCATCCAGCGTCGGCGCATGGCCCACGCGCGGCACCGTGACGCTCGTCATCGCCGAATGCTTGGCCGCCATTTTGGAGACTGTCTCTTCCGACAAAAGGTCGGACAGTTCGCCGCGCACCAAAACCATTGGCACACCGCCTAGCGCTTCAAAGGCGGGCCACAAATCAGGCGGGGCGGCATTCGCCGGCTCGCTGAACGGCTCTGCGATTGCCATGTCATAATCATAGCTGATCCGGCCATTCTGGCTCACCACCATCGTGCGCTTCGCCATCGCCAGCCACTGATCAAGATCGTAGTCGGGAAATGCGACGCTGTGCACGCTCTGCATCGAGCGCGCCGCATGCATCCATGTGGGATAGCTGCGCTGCTGGCCGACATAGCCGCCAATCCGCTCGAGGCCTGCCGGATCAATCTCTGGCCCGATATCATTCAGCAAAGCAGCCGCGATCCGGCTTGCATCTTTGCTCGCCATCATCATCGTCATCAGCCCGCCCATTGAGGTCCCGATGGCGATGAAGCGCTCAATCCCCTCCTCGCTCAGCAGTTTTTCCACGTCGGCGACATAGGTGACGGGCGAATAGCTGGCGGAATCGGGCGCATGATCGCTCATTCCACGCCCGCGCATCTCCGGCACGATCACACGGTGCGTGGCCGCTAAATGCTCAGCCAAGCCTTCAAAATCGCGGGCATTGCGGGTCAGGCCATGCATGCACACAATTGGCGGGCGAGCGCCATCGCTATCCCCAGCACCGGGGCCAGCGTAATCGCGGTAATGCAGGGTTAGGTCGTCGCTGCTGGTCCAGTAGCGGTCCTGGTAAAGGCTCTCCATGAGCGGGCATTAATCCTTCAAAAGCAGTCTTTATTGCCAAGTGACGCTTGCGCCGATGGCTGCTTGCGCCCACTTATCGCGGCATGCGAGCCGAACCGCAAGCCGCCGTTTATCGGCCCGACACCGCGATTGATGCGCTGGCCGATTGGCTGGGCTCTCCGGTGCGCCCTGCTGACTTTCCCAAGACTGAGATACGCTTCCGCAATGATCGCTGGGCCTCGGCGGTTGGACTGGCGGATCTGAGCGATGATCAATGGACCTCGCATTTCGCGCGGTTTGAACCGCTTGAGGGCAATCTCAAACAGCCGCTCGCGCTGAAATATCACGGCCACCAGTTCCGTAATTACAATCCTGACATTGGCGATGGGCGCGGATTCTTGGCGGCTCGGCTGCGCGGCAGCGATGGCCGCCTGCTCGATCTGGGGACCAAGGGCACGGGGCCAACCCCCTACAGCCGCAATGGTGATGGTCGGCTAACGCTGAAAGGCGCGGTGCGCGAAGTACTGGCGACCGAAATGCTGGAGGCGCTGGGCGTCAACACATCCAAGACCTTTTCGGTGATTGAGACAGGCGAACAGCCGTGGCGTGATGACGAACCCTCTCCCACCAGATCAGCCGTTATGGTGCGGCTGTCGCACTCCCATATCCGTATCGGCACGTTCCAGCGACTACTCGCCCATGAAGAGCCTGAACAAATGCAGGCGCTTATCAGCTATTGCTTGGATCATTTCCCCGATCCAAAGCCGCCCGATGCTGCGCCCGGACGCGATGAACCGGCGATTATCCTGATGCACCAAGTGGTCGAGCGGATGGCTGATTTAGCCGCCAGCTATATGACCAGCGGCTTCGTGCACGGCGTGCTCAACACCGACAATATGAATGTGACGGGCGAGAGCTTTGACTATGGTCCGTGGCGCTGGCTGCCGACGTGGGATCCGAGCTTTACTGCGGCCTATTTCGATCATGGCGGCCTCTATGCCTTTGGCCGCCAACCAGAGGCACTGCATTGGAATTGCGGGCAATTGGCGGTTGCCCTGCGTTTGGTGGCGGATAGCGAGCCGTTGATCGCGGCGCTCAATCGCTATGGTGAGCTCTATATGGATGCGGTCGCGCGCCGTTGGTGCTGGCGCCTTGGCGTGGAGCCGCGCGGGACAGAGGCGGACAATCAGCTTGTTGCAGCCTGCGAGAAGTCCATGCGCGAGCAGAACGCGCAGCCTGACGGATTCTTCTTTGCGCACCGCAGCGGACGCGGAGCCGATGGCGAATTAGCCGAGGCCTTTTCAGGTTATGAGCCCGTTGGCGGCAAGCATTCCTATTGGCAGGGTGACGCAGCGCAAACCATGCTGGTCGAAGATGTTGAAGCGATCTGGGCGGCAATCGATGAAGGTGACGATTGGGGGCCGTTCCACGTAAAAATTGCCGCGCTGCGCGAGATGGGCAGCGCACATGGCGAGGCGCCAAGACCAGCCGGCTCCTAACAGTTTACACTGGTTTCGAATGCGCTAACCAAACCCCTATAAATTCTTGATTTCCCGATAGGTGGCACTGCGCAGGGCGGTGCTTTGGCAAATTTCATTCAAATGCTGATAAAAGGGCTGGGCTCGAAATGTGCCTGCCCCCTATCTTTTCGCGAATATTGCAATTAACGGAAGTCACGAGCTTGGGGGAAGCCAGGGTATCGCGGTGCGAACGGGTATGTGAAAAAGCCTGACGCGGCGCGGTAATGTAAAATCTGGACGTGAGTAAAAGTCTGCACAGTGACTGACAAAACCTACACATCATATGCGCCGGCCACGGGCGAAGAAATCTGGAGCGGCGCAGCGAGTGACGTTGATGAGGCGGTTAGCCGCGCTCGGCGAGCGTGGCCGGGATGGGCCGCGACACCGCTGGCCGTGCGAATTGAGACCATGCGCCGTTTCGTCAATGAAATGCGCACTCGGTCAGAAGACATGGCAGCGCTGATCGCCAAGGAAACCGGCAAACCTCTTTGGGAAGCGCGCACCGAAGTTGATGCGGTGATGGGCAAGGTCGAGATTTCGGCCAACGCTTATAGCGAGCGCACTGGGCGCAAACGCTTGGACAGCGCGTTGCAAGGCACCTCCGCCGTTCGGCACAAGCCCCACGGGGTGATGACAGTGCTGGGCCCCTATAATTTCCCGGCGCATCTTCCCAATGGCCACATCGTGCCTGCTTTGATCGCGGGCAATGTGATCGTCTTTAAGCCCTCGGAAAAAACCCCTGCCGTCGGCCAGGCCCTGGTCGATTGCTTCCATGCGGTGGGCGTTCCAAAGGACGTTCTACAAATGGTTGTCGGGGGGCCTGACGAAGGTAAAGCGCTGGTCGGGCACGGCGGCGTGGACGGCGTGCTGTTCACTGGCTCTGCGCAAGTTGGCATTGCGATCAATCGCCGCCTCGCCTCCAACCCAGGCAAGATTGTCGCGCTGGAAATGGGCGGCAACAATCCGCTGGTCGTCACCGATACGCCGCTGCTCTCAGACGCAGCCTCGCTGATCGTGCAAAGCGCCTTCACCACTGCCGGGCAAAGATGCACAGCGGCGCGGCGGCTGATCATCACTGAAAGCATGTACGATCCGTTGATGGAGGAGCTGCTGAAGCTCACTGGCAAGCTGATCGTTGATGAGCCCTTTGCTGATCCCCAACCGTTCATGGGCTGCGTGATCGACAATGATATTGCAGATAAGCTGGCACAGGGCTTTTTGGCTTTGGTCTCGCAAGGCGGCAAACCTCTGGCGCATCTAAAGCGTCCGGATGCGAAGAAGCCGTTCCTGACCCCCGGCATTATCGACACGACCGAGGTTGAAGATCGCCCGGATATCGAGATGTTTGGCCCAATCCTGCAAGTGATCAAAGTGCCTGACCTCGATCTCGCCATTGCAGAGGCCAACAACACCCGCTTTGGTTTGTCGGCGTCGCTTATTGGCGGCGATCCCGATGATTTTGGCCGGTTCTGGGCCAACGTCCGAGCAGGGATTATCAATTGGAACCGCCCGACCAATGGCGCATCATCGGCTCAGCCGTTTGGCGGGATTGGCCTGTCGGGCAACCATCGTCCAGCGGCCTTTTACGCAGCGGATTACTGCGCCTATCCCGTGGCGAGCACGGAAATGGAGCAGCCGCGCGCCAATGTCGCCATTGGCCTGAAGGACTAGCGCTAATAGCTAGCGGCCTGTGCAGCTATTGCGGCGTTTTCCAATAGATCAAATCGACAATGCGCATGGCGTCATCGCCCTCGCGTACGTTCACCGCGATCTGCACGTCCTCAGACATACCCGTGAGCGCGAGTTCAGGCGTTGCAAACACATCAGTGTTCAGCTCCGCCCGCCGCGCCAGATTGTAGTGATATTGAAGCGTGTCTTCGCCTTCGGCTGCGGTCAGATAAGAAACCGCTCGAATAGAGCATTGTCCACTTTCGGCTCCCGCCGCCGCACGGACATGGCCGAACGGCATAAGGCTGGCCACATCATCCAATCGCGCCGCCCAGATAAAGCCTTCTCGCAACTGCTTCGCGCAGTCTTCCGACGCTCCTTGTGCGATGGCCATTTGCTCAGCATTGTGAATACCAGCCAGCGAAACGCCTTCCTCGCCCTCAGCCATATCGGGCAAATCAAGAATCGTCCCATCCTCGAGCAGCGCAAGCCGCATTTCATCGCGAGCGCGCCGCGCCATTGCCGCATTGCCTGACAGCACCGGCAGTGCATGGTCCACGCCAGTGGCAAGCGCAGCGGCGGCTTGATTGCGATAGGCAAGGTCTGGATCGACCATCAACGGATCATTCAGTGCGCGCGCGATCACCGGGTCTGGCATCACTGGGCTTGCAGTGCGCTCGGCCTCTCCCGTGCACGCCGACAGCACCAACACGCCAGGCACCAGCATCAGGGTGCTAGCCAGGCGTCTTTTCACAGATGAAAGGCGGAATACGCGCATCCTCACTCCATGGCTGATCTTGGTTAATTTTCACCTTCCACCGGGCATTTCCAAGCCCATTTGAACGATTGTACCGCCCCAAATGAAAACGCCCTCAAGCCGCGTAGCAAGAGAGCGCTTTCCGCAGCCGCAAGCGGCCACGCTGGAGTCATTGGTGGGAATGACTCAAGCCTATTTCATTTCGGGATGTGAAGCGCCCCGCGCGATACCGCGCTGCGCCTCACATGCCCCCGTGTTTTGCTTGCTCTTCCAAGGGGTATGAAACCTAGATGAGCTGCAACAACAAAAGCACTCTGGCATGTTTTTGCGCGGCGCGTTGTAAAATGATGCAAACACTTATCCGGCTTGCATTGCTTGCGCGGCACCAGTGCGCGGCCTAGGGGCGGGCCAGCTATGAACGCTCCCGATCCCAACCCGGCGCCATCCGGCCTGCCCGCTGCGCTTAGCGCCTATCTGATGTGGGGTTTTCTGCCGCTATACCTATTGCTGGTCGCCAGCGTTCCGGCATTTGAATTCGTCGGTTGGCGGATCATCTGGACGGTGCCGCTGTGCCTGATCATTGTCGGCATGCGCGGCCAGTTTCCTGCCATCAAAGCCGCCCTGAGCAGCGCAAAGGCGGTGGGCTTGCTGTTCTTGAGCGCGACGCTGATTGCGATCAACTGGTTGGTTTACATTTGGGCCATCCAGGAAGAGCACGTCTACGCCGCCAGTCTTGGCTATTACCTCAATCCGCTGCTTAATGTGCTGCTGGGCACTCTGTTTTTGGGGGAGCGCCTGACCCGGTGGCAATGGCTCGCGGTGGCGATAGCAGCGAGCGCGGTCGTCCTGCTGCTGGCCGGGGCGATCACAACCTTGTGGATCAGCCTGAGCCTAGCGATGAGTTTTGCTTTTTACGGCATCGTCCGCAAGCAGGTGGCTGTCACCGCCTTGCCCGGCCTCACCATCGAATCGGCGATCCTGTTTGTACCAGCCTCCGCCATCGTGATGTGGTATGCGGCCAGCCCCGCTGGCTCCGCCTTTGGGCAAGACTTTTATCTCAGCCTCGCGATTATGGGTGGAGGGGTGGTTACCGCCGTGCCGCTGTTGTTGTTTGCGATTGCTGCGCGGCGGATGCCCTATTCAACGCTTGGGTTTATCCAATACCTCGCGCCAACGATTGTTTTCATCCTGGGGCTAACCGTGTTCGAGCAGGAGCTGCAGCCGGTTCAATTGGGCAGTTTCATTCTAATCTGGATTGCGATTGCGATCTTTGTTGGTGATCTGATTGCTCGCACCCGCCGCGCCGCTGCACCGCAGGTCGTCTAGCCAGCCCTACTCGGCGATCCGCCAGTTCAGAGTCTCGCCCGCATGGAAGGGGACAATCTCTTCGCCCGCCATTTCGATTGAGTCTGGAACGATCACAGGCGCGCGGCGCAATGTCGTGATCTCATCGCTAACGGGCAGCTTGTAGAAGCGCGGGCCATTGAGCGAGGCAAAGGCTTCGAAATTCTCCAGCGCACCCTCTTCCTCAAACACCGCAAGATAGCTCTCCAGCGCGAATGGCGCGTTGAAAATGCCCGCGCATCCGCAGGAGCTTTCCTTTGCGCTGCGCAAATGCGGCGCGCTGTCGGTGCCTAGGAAAAACTTAGGCGAGCCTGAGGTTGCGGCCTTGCGCAGAGCCAGCCGATGCGCCTCGCGCTTTGCCACCGGCAGGCAGTAATTGTGCGGCTGCATCCCGCCGACCAGCATGGCATTGCGATTGATATGGAGGTGCTGCGGAGTGATCGTCGCTGCAACCTGATCGCCCTCGGCCAGAACAAAATCCACCGCGTCCGAGGTGGTGATATGCTCAAACACAACGCGCAAGTTTGGAAAGTCGCGCACGATGCTGCGCATGTGACGCTCGATGAATTCGGCCTCGCGGTCGAACACGTCGATATGGCTTTCCGTCACCTCGCCGTGGACACATAGGACGATGTCCGATGCCTCCATCGCCTCCAGCACAGGATAGATCTTTGCCACATCGCTAACCCCGTGGGCAGAATTGGTCGTGGCATTGGCGGGATAGAGCTTCGCGGCGGTGAACACGCCCTCTGCCGCGCCGCGGGCGAGGTCTGCCGGATCGGTGCCGTCGGTGAGATAGCAGGTCATCAGCGGCGTGAAGTCTACGCCCTCCGGCACCGCAGCCAAGATCCGGTCCCGATAGGCCGCGCCACTCGCCGTATCTGTCACCGGCGGGGATAGGTTTGGCATCACAATCGCGCGGCCAAATTGGCGCGCGGTGTAAGGCACGACCTGCTCCATAATCTCGCCATCGCGAAAATGCAGGTGCCAGTCATCCGGGCGGCGAATTGTGATTGTTTGATCGGTCATATTGGCTTTGTGACCTAGCGCCGCATTCAGCCTCTTTCCACCCCGCTTTCGCTCAACTAGGGCCGCGGTATGACACCTTCCACACCCACAATCGCATTCCTGGCGTGCGAGACTACTATGCCAGGTAGCGGAGAGCGCCGGGGCGATGCCTACGAATCCGATCTGATGACCGATGCGTTTTCCAAAGCGCTCGCCGATCATGGGCTGGCATTGCGCATAGTGGATTGGGAAGCGAACCTTGCTGAATTTGACGATGTGTCGCTCGCTCTGCTCGGCTCCAGCTGGAATTATCAGGACAAGCCGCAGGAGTTCATTACCAAGCTCGATGCGCTTGAGGCGCGCGGCATCCAGCTGTGCAATTCGGCAGAGATCGTCCGCTGGAATGCCCGCAAAACCTATTTGCGAGAGCTGGCAGACATGGGCGCGGCAACCATTCCCACCATCTGGCTGGACGATGTGAACGGCAACGACGTCATGGCGGCAATCGACAGCTTCGAACGCGAAAAATTGGTCGTAAAGCGGCAGATCGGCGCGGGCGCAGAAGGACAGATGATATTCGCCCGCGATCACATGCCCGATGAGAATTGGCGTTTCGGCCATAAGGCGATGCTTCAGCCATTCCTGCCAACAATCCAGAGCGAGGGCGAGCTCTCCTTCATCTTCATCCAGGGCGCGTTGAGCCACGCTTTGCGCAAGAATGCGGCTGAGGGTGAATACCGGATCCAGTCGCTCTATGGCGGGACGGAAAGCGACCACATCCCGAGTGATGAAGAAGCCGGTCAGGCTCAGAAAATCATCGCCGCCCTGCCCTTTGACACCCCGCTGTATGCCCGCATTGATATGGTTCGCGGCGAGGACGGGCAGCTCTTGCTTATGGAAGCGGAGATGATCGAACCCTATCTCTACCCTGTGCAAGGGCCGGAGCTGGGTCCGCGTATCGCATCTGCCATTGCAAATCGGCTCGCTGAGAAAGTCCCTGCATCATGACCGCAACCCGCCTTAACAACCGCACGATTGTTCGCCTCGTCCCGACCGAGGAGGCAGAGGACGTAGCGGAGTTTCTGCAAGGCTTGGTGACGAACGATGTGAGCGGCGATCTGCCGGTCTATGCCGCTTTGCTGTCGGCGCAGGGAAAGACCATGTCCGATTTTTTCGTCTGGCCCGGCGAAGGCGGTGCACTGCTGCTCGATTGCGAGGCGGAGGCTGCCGCTGAACTCGCCAAACGCCTCAGCCTCTACCGCCTGCGCCGCAAGATCGACATTGCCCGCGACGAAAGCCGAGCAGTGCATTGGAGCGCCGAGGGTGATGAGGGCACGCCCGACCCGCGCCTGCCGGAACTGGGCCAGCGTTGGTTGGGGCCCGCAGATAGCGAAGAGCCCGCTGACGCTGCCTATCTCGCTCACCGGCTGTCCTGCGGTGTGCCCGAAGGCCGCGCAGAAATGGCCGATATTCTGTGGCTGGAGGCCAACGCCGTCGAATTGCACGGAGTGAGTTTCGAGAAGGGGTGCTACATCGGGCAGGAAAACACCGCCCGCATGAATTGGCGGCAAAAGGTTAACAGGCGGCTGGTAGTGGTGCCACTCGATCAGTCTCAAGAAAAACGCCGCAAGGCCGCCCATGCTGACCTAGGATTCGCCATCGATCACCTGCGCGTGGCGGATTTGAATGCGGACGCTCTGCCCGATTGGCAGCGCGGCGCGCTCAGCGAATAACCTACTGATATTCGGCCAGCGAGGCCTCAAGCATGTCCTGCGCCCGCACGCGCGCGGCATCGCGCGGAAGCCCTAGCGATTTCGCCAAGGCCCCGCCGATCAGCGCATCGCCAAGCGCCAGCAATACCAGGCTGAGCGTATCGCGGTGGACCCGCATATCATTGCATTGATGGTCGGCCTCCTCAGGCGCGATTTCATCGACAAGTTCATGAATTGTCTCAATAATCGGATGCAGCGCGTCTTCGTTGCCCGTTAGCAGCATCCAACTGGTGAGCGCGCCTGCGCCTTCGCGGTCAAACGCGTCAAACGCCAGATCGACAACCTCTCGCGCGGAGCCCAGACCTGCCCGACTCGCGCGCACTGCCTCAATAATCGTCTCACAAACGGTGCGCGCCAGATGCTCCGCCAGTGCTTTTTGAAGGCCAGACGCTGACCCAAAATGGTGCAGTAGATTTGCGTGGGTGCGGCCAATACGTGCGGCAACCGCCTTTAAAGTGACGGATTGTGGCCCTGTTTCAATAAGTAAGCCGCGCGCCGCTTCTAATGCGGAACTACGCGACTCTTCAGGCGTTAAGCGCTTGCGACTTGTCATTAAGGGAAAGCCCTAATAGTTTCTTAAATTATGACCGAACATTCAAAAATTGACCTAGAGCGCGCCGAGCCGCTCGACAAGCCTGCTGAAGACGTCGGCATTGCCCGCTCCAGCGCCACACCGGCAGAGCATGAGCTGATTATCCGCAATGAGCGGTTCGATCGCAAGGCGATGGTGCCGCGCCATTGGCATTCCGGCGATCCGGTGGCGACCGCTTGGTACAATTCGGTTTCCGCCAGCCTACCGCGCGGTGAGGCCTTCTTTATCGACACCCTGCGCCTGTTCCGTGACGAGATCCCGGAGAAACTGGCACGCGAGGTGAAGGCCTTTTCGACGCAGGAAATCAACCATACGCGCGAACATGTCGCCTTCAATCGGCTGGTTTCAGACCACGGCTATAACGTCGAAAGCATCGATCAGGGCATTCAGGCCATGCTTGAGCTGACCGCGGGCCGTCCAAAGGAATTCAACCTAGCGATCACAATCGCGCTGGAGCATTTCGCCGCGATCATCAGCCGCCACCTGCTGCAATATCCAGAATACCTCGAAGGCGCCGATCCGGTGGCCGCAGAGGTTTGGCGCTGGCATGCGACCGAAGAGATTGAGCACAAAGGCCTCGTCTACGATGTTTGGGAGCATGTGACGAAGGACTGGAGCGCTTGGAAGCGCTATAAGACCCGCGCCCTGATTGCGGCTCTCATTACCAAGAAGTATTTCGGCAACCGCATCCGTGATGCGATCGGCCTGCTTGAGCAAGACGGCTACACAAAGCGGCAAGCCAAATGGAAGCTCTATGCCTTCCTGTGGTGGAAGCCCGGCATGATGCGGCGCATGTTCATCGAATGGGTGGCTATCCTGAAGCCCAGTTTCCACCCGTGGGATCACGATGACCGCGAGCTGATCCAGAAATGGGAAAGCCCCTATTCTGACGCGGTAATGCCTGCGGAATAGAATCGGCTAAGGCCTTCAGCCCCATGCCTTCCGAATACAAAACCCCGGCACCTGTAGTGGGCGTCGGGGTTTTGTTTATTCGATTGCGTCGCTTAGCGCTTAAGCGGCCTTGCTGATCACCGAGGGCTCTTCGTCCAGTTCCAGCGCATATTCCGCCACTTTTGCCGCTTCGCCGCGTCCGCACGAATGCCGCGTCGACACTTGGCCGGTGGGCTGAAAGCCGATCTTGCGCAAAACCGCACCCGAGGCTGGATTGTCGAGAAAGTGTGAGGCGACCAACGACTTATGGCCCAAAGAGGCTGCAACTTCGAGCATGGAGCGACCCGCTTCTGTGGCGATACCTTGCCCCCAAAACGGCCGCGCGATCCAATAGCCAAGCTCAACGGTTTGCTCCGGCGTATCGGTATCCATCGCGTCAATCCCGATGCATCCAACAACCACCGCGTCGCGGGCCCGCGTTATCAGGAAGCGCGGATATAGCGGATTGATCGGAAGCTGCGCAAATTCGCGCGCGTCCTTTTCCTGATAGGGCCAGGGAGCGCGCGCCAAATTGCGCACGACACCTTCATCGGCGATGCCGGCAAAGACACCTTGCCAATCCTCTGGCCAGATCGGTCTCAACAGCAATCTTTGGCTGCGATGGAACATGAGGTCTCTCCTCTCAATCCGTCCTGCCCTGCGCCGCCCCATTATGGGCCGCACATGACAGTTTCGTGGCCGCAGAATTCGTATCCTGCGTGTTTGTGAGGGAGAAACGAGAAGAGGGAGATGGCTCCCCCAAACTGGGGTGGCCCTTCTCCTCTACATCGCCGATTGTGTCATCGGCTGGGACCGCCCCGTGGGACGATCCTGTTTTTGAACCGTCCGGTTATTCAGCTGCTTCCGCTAGCATGTCGACAGACACGTATTTGCGGCCGAGTTTACCCTTGTGGAATCGCACAACGCCATTTTCGGTCGCGAACAGGGTGTGATCCTTGCCCATGCCGACATTGGTGCCCGGATAGAACTTCGTACCGCGCTGACGCACGATAATGTTGCCGCCAACCACGTCCTGGCCGCCGTACTTTTTCACGCCAAGGCGGCGACCCGCTGAGTCGCGACCGTTACGGGATGAACCACCTGCTTTTTTATGTGCCATGGTTTGTGTTCCTTACTTCTTGTCAGCTTTAGGCGCGGCTTTCTTAGCCGGTGCCTTTTTCGCAGGAGCTTTTTTCGCGGCTGGCTTCTTGTCGGCTGCGGCCTTTTTTGGCGCCGCTGCTTTCTTGGCCGGAGCCTTCTTCTCGGCTGCTGGCTTCTTCGCAGGAGCCGCTTTCTTTTCAGCCGCTGGCTTAGCGTCTACCTTTGGAGCAGCAGCCTTCTTAGCCGGTGCCTTCTTCGCAGCGCCCGCGCCTACATCAGTGATGCGCAGCAGCGTCATTTGCTGACGATGGCCCGCCTTGCGGCGATAGTTGTGACGGCGACGCTTTTTGAAAACGACGACCTTCTCACTCTTGGCTTGTGCGATGATCTCCGCTGAAACGGTGACCTTCGACGCGTCAGCGATTGTCTCGCCTTCACCCGCTAGCAGGACATCGCCCAGCGTAACAGTGTCGCCGGCTTCACCAGCGAGCTTCTCAACGGCAATCTTGTCTCCGGCGGCAACCCGATATTGCTTGCCGCCCGTGCGCACTACTGCGAACATGGCTTGTTACTCTCGATCTAAAGCTGTGCCTTAACCCATGCGAATACACACACAGACAAGACGCAAAATACCGCGCCGCGATTTTGCAGCGCTGGAAAGAGGCACGCCGTTAAGGGATCGATGCCGCCAAGTCAACGCAAGAACCGGTAATGACAGACTTGTTTTTTGCCGGACTGGCGCTGGCGCAAACCCAAATGCGTGGTAAAACCCGCGCAATGCTGGGATATGACGCGAAATTGATGAGAGTTACTGAGTTGAAAGAACGCGCTCAACTATTTGGGATCGCCGCAATGTTTGCCGCCACTTTGTCCGCCTGTGCAGGCAGCGGAGACAAATATCCCTCGCTCGCGGTGCGCGATGCAGAGCGATTCGCTGGCAGTTTTGAGCCAGTCCCCAGCACAGAGCCTGCTCCAGTTGCGGCCCCTGCCATTATGGCGGGTCTGCCCGCCATCGAAGCGCGGGCCGATGCGGCATATGCAGCGTTTCAATCCGCTTTGCCGTCCGCTGAGAGTTCTGTGAGAGCGGCAAGAGGCGCCTCGCAATCAAGCAACCAATGGTCAGCGGCTCAGGTGGCCTTGGCTGACCTCACCGCCAAACGCAGCACCTCGGCCATTGCGCTAGCGGACATTGACCTGATCTATGCCCAGACCTCCAGCGAATTTACCGTTAACCAGAAAATCGCGGAGCTGCGCGACCGTATCGCTGCGCAAGTGGATGCTCAGGACAGAATTCTAGGCGAACTCAGCAGGCTTGCTTCGCAATGAACCTCGCCTGCGCGTCCTGCCCTGTGAGAGATAGCGCCGCGTGCTCTGTACTAAGTGAAGAAGAACGCGATGCTCTCGCCGCCGCTGGGCGCACGCGGGTGCTCAAACGTGGGGAAATGCTGTTCGCTGCTGGTGATGAAGATATGGCCTGTGCGACGCTCGTCTCGGGCGCGCTCAAAGTGTCCGCCGTCGATAGGGACGGCAATGAACAGATCCTCGCCCTGGTCCATCCATCGGGTTTTATCGGAGAGCTGTTCTCTCCCTTCGCCCATCACGATGTGATCGCCCTGACCGAGAGCAAGCTGTGCACTTTTGCTAAGGTCGATATCAACCGTGCGATTGATGAGTATCCTGCGCTCGCAAAGGCGCTGCTGCGCCGGTCACAGGAGGATCTGCATTCCACCCGCAGCCTGCTGGAGCTGACCGCTCATGCCAGCGCGAAGGCGCGGCTCGCTCGTCTGCTGCATGACTTTGCGCAGGCCGCCAGCCAATCGCCTTGCCATCCAGCGGACCATTTCGAACTGCCGCTGACCCGCGGAGAAATCGCCAATATGCTGGGCCTGACGATTGAAACCGTCAGCCGCAAACTCAGTGAGCTTGAAAAGGACGGCGCCATCCGCCGCACAGGCAAACGCGGGATCGAACTTGTCGACCCCGCGCACCTGCAGGCCCTCTCCGCAAGGAAGGTGGGTTAAACCAGCGCAGCTATGGTCACCGCCGCGAGGCCCCAAAGCACGATGAGAACCGGCAGAATAAGAACTTGAATGGCGGCATCGCGCGGGGCGAGACGGCCTGTGTTCGTCATGATCCCTTCGCGAGCAAACTTGCCCATATCCATCGGCTTGGAAGGGTTATCGGACGAGAGCCGGGTCCAAATCGCGGGCACGCCGAACATGCCAAAGATAAAGACAGTGAAGATAGCCATCGGGATGACCAGTCCCGGTGTGCTGAATGCAGCAAAAGTGATTGCGATGAAGGCCAGATAACAGGCAACGGTCGCCATATGCAGGCTGACGGGCAGCTCAAAACTGCGATCAACCTCAACTTGATGGCGGACCGCTGACCGCTCTTGCTCAGGTCCCTCAACAATGGCCGCTTTACCAGCCTCGAGTTGTTCTTGAATATGTTTGCTCATGGGTATTCTCCTTCCTTGAGAAGGGAATTAGCCCAGCGACTCGCCCGCGACTTTGATCCAGATCAAACTGCGAAATTTTTTACGAAAAAATCAGTCAGACCAGCGCGCGAGATCAGTATAATCGTCCGCGCGCGGCTCAATCCAATGCCATGCGCCGTTTCGCTTCTCGCGCTTCCAAAACCAGGCTGCGCTCTTCAAATGGTCCATCGCAAAATCGACCGCATCAATTGCCCCGCGCCGGTGCTTTGCCGCCGCTGAAACGCAAACAATGGGCTCACCCGGACGCATCGCGCCGACCCGGTGAACCATCAGAATGCCCATTAAATCGAATCGCGCGACCGCCTGCTGCGCGAGCTCTTCCATGCTCGGCAATGTGAGCGGTTCATAATGCGACAGTTCCAGCAGCTCTATATCCGCCTCGCCGCGCACCTCGCCAACGAAGGTGCAAACGCCGCCGAGGCCAGGGTGCGCATTGGTGAATGGCCCAATCAGCGTACCGGGAATGAATGGTGATGTGAGGAGACGGACGTCTTTCACCGCCCTCTACCCGCCAGAAACAGGCGGCAGCAACGCAACCTCATCGCCGTCCTCGGCATTCAGCGTAGTTTTGTCGGCCAGCACTTTTCCCGCGCAGGCAACATTGACCCGCTGCTCGTTCAATTGTTCGGCAACTTGCGGCCCGGCTGCGCTAAGCAGCCCCGCCCAATCGAGCGGTGCAGGCACCTCGCGGCTGTCTTCGCCAGCCAGATCGCGCAAAGGCCCTAAAAACACAATTCGCACCGCCATGCTCAGCCTCCGGTCATCGACATATGGCGGGCCAGATGCGGCTCTGCCCCGCGCGTATCAATCCGAAAGTCATGTTTTTCCGGCTTGATCGCCATTGCTTCGCTCAGCGCAAGTTCAAGATTTGATACCGGGTCATCCGATCTCAGGGCTGCACGCAAGTCGACCCGTTCGCCGCCGCCAAGGCAAGGATAAAGCTGGCCAGTGGCGGTCACGCGCAGGCGATTGCATCCAGCGCAAAAATTGTTGGTAAGCGGGGTGATCAGGCCCAGCCTGCCACCTGTTTCCGCAATATCGACGTAACGCGCAGGCCCGCCGGTGGATTGGCTGTTGTCGGTGAGCGTCCAGCGTCGCTCCAATTCCGCGCGAACATCCGTCAGCGGCAGATAATGGTCGATCCGATCTTCCTCGACATCGCCCAGCGGCATCACCTCGATCAGCGTCACGTCATGGCCCGCGCCATGCGCCCACGCGATGAGATCAGGCAGCTCGCCCTCATTAATGCCTTTCAGCGCAACCGCATTCAACTTAACCTTCAGCCCCGCTTCTTTTGCAGCGGCGATCCCCTCCAACACCTGAGGCAAGGCATCGCGCCGGGTCAGCTCAGCAAAGCGAGCGCGGTCCAAAGTGTCGAGCGAGATATTGACCCTTTTGACCCCAGCTTTCGCCAGCCCCTCCGCATGACGCGTCGGCTGCGTCGCATTGGTCGTAAGGGTCAGCTCTTCCAACCCGCTACCAATCCGCTGTCCCAGTGCGCTGAACAGGTCGATAATATCGCGGCGGACCAACGGCTCGCCGCCCGTGATCCTGAGCTTCGTCACGCCGCGCTCGATAAAGCCGATGCTGAGTTGATAGAGCTCTTCCAGTGTCAGCACTTCGCGGCGAGGCAGAAATTTCATCTGCTCCGGCATGCAATAGGAACAGCGCAGATCGCAGCGATCCGTCACAGACAAGCGCAGATAGGTGATCCGTCGTTGAAATGCGTCGACCAGAGGCGCAGGCGAACCGAGCGTCAAAATGTCGCGTACCCGCGCGCGGTTCGAAGCGGAAATCTCATTCATGCGCCTCAAGGTAGTGCCCCGTGACGCCGGGTGCACCCTCTAAATAGGTGAGCAACGCCTGAGTCGCCGTTTCGCTGCCGCGCGCAACCACATTCACCCGCTGAGGCGCGAATTCGCGGGCCAAATCCCGCGCCAATGCCAAACGCCAATCGGAATGGTCTGGACCGGCGGCTGGCAAAACGATCGCCAATGCGCTCACACCGTCTTCGTTTAAGACTGCGCGAACCGCGCCCAATTGTTCATTCAAGACATAAGCGCTCGCATTCAAAGCGCTATCAGGCAGCTCTGCGATATGCTGAACCGCCTGAATGCCGGAAACGCTCATACCTTGCGGCTTTCCCAAGCGGCGCGTTCCCGGTGTAAGGTGATGCCGATTTTCTCATTCGCCTCGGCAATGGCAAGCTTCACGATTTTCACCGTGACGGCCTGAACGCGCACGTCCTGAACAAACAAGGTCTCGCAAATATGGTCAGCAACCGCCTCGATCAGTTTGAAATGCACGCCTGCGGGCAGGCCTTCACCCGCCGCATGCTTCAAATCCATATAGTTCTTGCTCGCCTCGAGCGGCGTGTCGGCGTCGTAATGATCGGAGACATCATAGCGCGCATTGATGGTGATGCGCAGCGGCTGCGGCTTGCCCGTTTCTTCGGAGTAAATGCCGGTGAGGACATCCGTCTCCAGATCGGCAACTTCCAGGATCAGCGAATCGTTCATTTGTCTTTGGCTTTCGGGAGAGCGCAGCGTCCGCGGGCGGACTGCACAATTTGTTCTGCGTCGGCAATTGTATCGCCGCCGGTGACCTGCATCATACCGCCGGTGATCGGCTGATTGATAACGGGCTTGGAAATCACCTCACCATTAATCAGGAGAGGCGCGTAAAAACCAACGTAACGCGTGGTTACCTCGGCAAGTTTTTGCGCGGCTGCATCAGCAAGGGTGAAATTGACGACATATCGCTGCTCTCGATCGGAAAAATCGATCGCAACATGCTCCACACTATCGGTGCAAAGTTGGATCTCAGCGAGCGACTTGCCCGAATCGAGGTCGGCCACGCTGAATATAAGCGGCGGAGAATCGGTCACCGACATATCCGGTTCGTCGAACAGGAGAAACGCAGCGGCGGGCAGGATCATGGATTGCCCCAACGCGCAAAGATAGCCGTCGGAAGCAAGCGCGGATTGTGGCCCTCTTCCCGCACGGCCAAATCGCCAAATTCGATGGTTCCAGGCAGATCGCACATCGCCTCTTCGAGGAGGCCTGCAATCGCAAGGCTGCTCATCCGCACAGCATAGACCGTCAGGAACAGGAAGCGGCTTTTGTCATCGAGCAGTTTGGCACAGTCATTGATCAGTCCCGGAAGATTCTCCTCCAGACGCCAAGTCTCGCTTTTGGGGCCGCGTCCAAATTTGGGCGGGTCGAGGATGATCCCGTCATAGCGCTTCTCACGGCGAACCTCGCGCGCGGCAAATTTCGCCGCATCATCTACCAGCCAGCGGATGGGCCGCTCTTCCATGCCGGACAGCGCAGCGTTCTCGCGCGCCTGAGCAACGGATTTCTTCGAGGCATCGACATGCGTCACCCGGCCATGCTGGCTGAGAGCGAGACTACCCACACCGGTGTAGCCAAACAGGTTGAGCGTCTCCGCCTCTGTCTGTTCGCCCAGCATGCCGCGCATCCAATCCCACACAGGGGCCATGTCAGGGAAGAACTGCAAATGGCGAAACGGGGTCGGGCGGGCGGTAAAGCGCGCTTCATTCCAACCAAGCGCCCAGCCAACCTCTGGCACTTCGCGGGCGAAACTCCAGCGCCCGCCGCCATCCTCGTCCGATCCCGGCACAAATTCACCGTCCGCATCCCATTCAACCATCCGCGGGCGCCACATGGCCTGCGGTTCTGGCCGAATGAAGGAATGCGGGCCGAACGCCTCAAACTTGCGCCCATCCCCGCTGTCGAGCAGGCGGTAAGCGTCCCACCCGGCGCATTCCATTACCAGCGGATCACGGGCCAGCTGCGCCATCAGTCGGTCGCAGCAGTCTCTGAAACGAAATCGCGCACCGCCTCATAATCGCCGGGCAGTTCAGTGTAATGTTCCTCGCGCGCAAATAGGTCCCCGACGCGCGCGGGCAACGCGGGCCGCATGCCTGTGGCGCGCTCCACCGCATCGCTGAATTTCGCCGGATGGGCTGTCGCCAAGGTGACAATCGGCACTGAGGGATCAAGATCACTTATCCGCGCAGCGTGCAGGCCGATCGCCGTGTGCGGGTCCAGCACTTGCCCAGCATGCTCATACGCCCAGCGCAGCGCCTGCGCCATCTCGTCGCCATCGGTCCGCGCGCTCACGAACAGCCCGCTGGCGCCTTCTTGCTGTGCATTGGTCGGCTGCATCGCGCGTGCGCTCTCAAACCCGCGCATTTGCTCTGCCAAGGCCGCACCATCGCGACCGCCGCAATCGAACAGCAAGCGCTCAAAATTGGAGCTGACCTGAATATCCATCGACGGGGTGGCGGTTGGCGTCACAGTGCCTGCTGAATAATCCCCACTGGTCAGCGCACGGTGAAGAATATCGTTCACATTGGTGGCGACGATCAGCTGCTTGATCGGCAGCCCCATCTTGTGCGCGACATAACCCGCAAACACATCGCCAAAATTGCCGGTCGGCACGCTGTAGGCGGCGGCCCGCCCCGGCGCGCCCAGCTGAAGTCCGGCGGCGAAATAATACACGACCTGAGCCATCAGCCGCGCCCAGTTGATCGAGTTGACCGCGCCGATCTGCATCCGGCTGGTCAGCGCCTCGTCCACGAACATGCGCTTCACCATCGCCTGAGCGTCGTCAAAACTGCCTTCGATGGCGATATTGTGAACATTGGGCGCGCGCACCGTCGTCATCTGGCGGCGCTGCACTTCGCTAACCCGGCCTTTCGGGTGCAGCATGAATATCTCCACGCCTTCGCGCCCAGCAACCGCATCAATCGCGGCCGAACCTGTGTCACCGCTGGTCGCGCCAACAATGGTTAGCCGTTTGCCGGAGCGACCAAGGAAGGTCTCAAACAGCAAGCCAAGCAATTGCAGCGCGACATCTTTGAACGCCAGCGTGGGGCCATGGAACAGCTCAAGCAGCCATTGCTGCTGATCCAGCTGGACCAGGGGCGTCACCGCGTCATGGGCAAAGCGGCCATAGGCTTGCTCGCACAAACCGCGCAGCTCGTCCTCGGTGAGGCTATCGCCTACGAAAGGCATCATCACGCGCGTGGCGAGTTCTGGATAAGACAGCCCGGCCATCGCGGCGATTTCTGCTTCGCTAAAACGCGGCCATTCGGTGGGCAGATACAGCCCGCCATCCTTGGCGAGGCCCGCCAAAGTGACGCCTTCGAAATCGAGCGCGGGTGCGCTGCCTCTGGTCGATACATATTGCATGGTGTTCACGCGGTTAGCGGCGTCAGCGAGCAGTGGCAAGAAAGCCGATCTGTACGCGGGCCTAGCTTTGTTTTCTGCCCCGCCCCGCGATCCGTCCTTTGACCGCAAACCAATAGATTACCAATGCGGTGAGCGCGAAGAAGAACCACTGGCCAGCATAGGCGAGATGATTGTTGGGCAAATCCTTGGGATCGGGCTTTGCGAGCGGTTCCAGCCCCGCGACCGGATCATCCAATTGCAACCTCGCGCCGAACCGGCCGCCGGGCGCAATCCGTCCAGTAATAGCCCCTCCGCCCCACTCTGGCGTGTTGGGGTTACGCGAATATCCGAGCTTCACCTCAGTCGGGCCGAAATCCGTGCTGCAGGTCGCGATATGGGCATAGCCGCTTTGCCCGCGTTGGCTCTTCCCCGAAATAGAGGTCGCCTCGGTCACCTCTGGACAATCGAACGCCGCGACCCGGAACAAAGTGTCCGGGTCATAAGCGCCATCTTCCGCGCCATCAGGGTTAGCAGGAAACGCAATCGGATCGCTAGTCGCAAGCGCCACTTCATAACGCGCGATCAGATCAGCTTTCTCGTCCATCCGGCCCAATTGCCAGAAACCAAGCGCGACCATGGTCGCAGCGGCAGCGATCACGAGAACGGTCGGAATTATGGGAAGATCGCGAAGTTTCATGTTTCCGCATCCTTTCGCTTTCCATCTGCGTCATAGCGCTCTTCATAGACTTCCAAAGCGGGCAGGACCTTCAGCACGCGCAATGTGCCGATCACAACAATCACAGTCAGCGGCGCCCACACGGCAAACTGCAGCAGTAATGGCGGTCGAAAGGCGCTTTCGATCCCAACCGCAATCATGATCAGGACCACCGCGATCACCATAGTGATGAACCCGGCTATACGCCCACCGCGCTCCAGCTCAGCAAAGGGTAAGTCGCATGATGTGCACCGCATGGCGAATTGGGCGGGCGTTTCGAACAGGGTCCGCTCGCTGCACCTTGGGCACAAACCGAAAAGGGCAGCCCGGCGCCAAGTAAATGGTGTGCCGCGCTGCCCCTTTTCATTCGGCAGATTTTTGTCTGATTGCATCAGTGGACCGGTGCGCCCCAACCGCCCCAGATGTAGATGGCGATGAACAGGAACAGCCACACAACATCGACAAAGTGCCAATACCAAGCCGCCGCTTCAAAACCGAAGTGCTGGCGCGAGGTAAAGTGGCCGATGTATGTCCGGTAGAGACACACGCCGAGGAAGATCGTACCGATCAGAACGTGGAACCCGTGGAAGCCGGTCGCCATGTAGAAGGCGGAGCTGTAGGTGTTCTGGCCGAAGTTGAACGGCGCGATTGAGTACTCATAGGCTTGGATCGCGCTGAACAGCACGCCGAGCGCGATGGTGGCCCACAGGCCTTGCTTCAGGCCTTCACGGTCGCCGTGGATCAGCGAGTGGTGCGCCCAAGTCACCGTGGTGCCGGAGCAAAGCAGGATCAGCGTGTTGAGCAGCGGGAGTGAAAAGGCATCGAGCACTTCCATACCCTCTGGCACGAGCGATGCGCCGGAGGCGGAGGTGTCAGTGAGGAAGAGGTTCTCAGTCATCTGCTCCGCAGTGCCCGCCGCGGTGACAACCAGCGGCTCTGGGAACAGCGCGAAGTCGAAGAAGCTCCAGAACCAACCGACAAAGAACATCACCTCAGAGGCGATGAACAGGATCATTCCATAGCGCATGTGCAGCTGAACCACAGGCGTGTGATCGCCGCGCTCCGCCTCAACCACGACATTCTTGAACCACATGAAGAACGTGGCAAGCAGACCCGCAAGGCCTAGGCCCATAACGACCCAGCCTGAATTGCCGAACACATCAGGGTTAAGCCACAGGATCATTCCCGAGGTGAATGCGAGCGCTGACATCGAGCCGATGAATGGCCAAATATCCGGTTCCAGAATGTGATAGTCGTGGTTGACGTTGCCAGCCATGGAAAAAATCCCGTCTTAAAATGCTAGGTTTGTACGTTTACGAGTCTTCGCTCGCTTGGTCTAGTGAACCGCTCGCAGCCGTTTTTACAGGCTCGCTTGCGCGGTGGAAAGTGTAGCTCAAGGTAATCTGCTCAACATCGGCCATAAACTCGTCTTCGAGCATGGCTGGATCGACGTAATAGAGCACAGGCATGTGGACCTCTTCCCCCGGCTGCAAGGTTTGCTGAGTGAAGCAGAAGCACTGAATCTTGTGGAAGTATTTGCCCGCCTGCGACGGCTCTACGTTGAACGTCGCGGTGCCGGTGATCGGCACGCGGCTGTTATTCTTCGCGACATAGATCGCCATGTCGCGCACGCCGATCTGAACCTCATCGGTCGCCTGCGAAGGGCGGAATTCCCATGGGACATCGCGCGCGGTCGAGCCATCGAAACGGATCGACATGGTCCGCGTGCTGGCAAGCGCTGCCGCCTTGTCAGCCTCGGCAAAGGTGGCGACTTGCGTCGTGCCGCCAAATCCGGTCACCCGGCAAAACAGATCATACAGCGGAACCGCCGCATAGCCGAGGCCGAGCATGGCCAGCGCGCCTGCGAAGGCGAAGATCCCAACGCGAACGTTCTCGCGTTCTACCGATGGGTTTGCGGCTGCGCTCATCCAGCCTGTCCTCCAATACGAGCGATCGTAATCGCGTAAAACAGAACAACAAAAAACAGCAGAGTGCCGCCGACGACCCAATTGCGGGCCTTTTGACGGCGCTTGGTTTCGGCTTCTTCGTCGGGGGTCATGCGAACCACCCTAGCCCTGTGAAGCCTTGGTAGGCCGCAACGCGGTCTACCACCAGAGCGCCGAACAGCACGAAGAGATAGAGGATGCTGAACTTAAACAGGCGTTTTTCCGGCACCATGTCATCATTCTCGCTCTTGGTGCGCGTGCCGACTTTCCAAGCATAAGCGAAGAAGATCGCGGAAAGCACAACCGAGGTGACGCCGTAAATCGCATCGGTTCCGCCGATCAACCATGGCGCAATCACGATTGGCGTCAGCACGATGGTGTAAATCAGGATTTGACGGCGAGTCGCCTGCTCGCCGGCAACCACAGGCAGCATCGGAATACCGACCTTGGCGTAGTCAGACTTCATAAAAAGCGCGAGCGCCCAGAAATGCGGCGGCGTCCAGAAGAAGATGATCGCGAACAGCAGCACCGGCATCATGGTGATCTCACCGGTCACCGCGACCCAGCCAATCATCGGCGGGAACGCACCAGCGCCGCCGCCAATAACGATGTTTTGCGGAGTGCGCGGCTTTAGCCACATGGTGTAGATCACGGCATAATAGACGACCGCCACGGCAAGGATTGCCGCCGCCAGCCAGCCAATCGCAACGCCCATCAGGCCGATTGCAACGAGCGATAAGAAAATCCCGAAGTCGCGCGCGTCATCGCGCCGCATCCGGCCGCTTGGCAAAGGACGATTGGCTGTGCGCTTCATCCCAGCATCAATATCGGCTTCCCACCAATGGTTGATAGCCGCTGAGCCGCCAGCCCCCATCGCAATCGCGAGGATGGCGGTGAAGCCAAGCACAGGGTGGATCGTGCCAGGCGCCGCAAAAAGTCCGCAGATGCCGGTGAAGATAACCAGAGTGAGCACGCGCGGTTTCGTCAGCGCGAAGAAATCACGCCAATCAGTCGGCATAGGGCGCGTGGCAGCAGACATGGCCGTAGCCTTGTCCACACCTTTACCCACAGGGCTGTTTGCGCTTGCACTCATATCAAAACCAGATCGCTGTTCGCGGCTCTCTTAATTTTGAAAGAAGCGCACCCTCACGGCGCGCCTCTTTCCATTTCCTTGTTGTTTCAGCAGCGCGCTCAAAAGATCAGCGCGCTGCCAAATAGCCAGCCTTTAGGCGGTCGCTGGCTTGTCTTCGCGCGGCATGTGATCGTGATAATCGTGATGATCCTCAATCACTGGCAGCGTTTCAAACTGGTGGAATGGTGGCGGGCTAGACAGCGTCCATTCGAGCGTTGTTGCGCCTTCACCCCATGGGTTATTGCCAACCTTGCGGCCTGCCGTGAAGGCATAGGCGAGGTTGATGAAGAACAGCAGCATGGACGCCGCCATAATCATGTAGCCCACGGTGGAAACTTGGTTCCAATAGGTGAACGCTTCCACATAGTCGGGATAGCGGCGCGGCATGCCCTGCATCCCCAGGAAGTGCTGCGGGAAGAAGATCACGTTCACGCCGATAAAGAAGCCCCAGAAGTGCAGGTGCGAAAGCAGTTCGGAATGCATCCGGCCGCTCATCTTCGGGAACCAATAGTAAAAGCCAGCAAAGAGCGAGAACACCGCACCCATCGACAGCACGTAGTGGAAGTGAGCAACCACGTAGTAGGTGTCGTGCAGGTTATCATCGATCCCGCCATTGGCGAGCACAACGCCGGTCACACCGCCAACGGTGAACAGGAAGATGAAGCCCATCGCCCAAACCATTGGTGATTTGAACTCCAAGCTACCGCCCCACATGGTGGCGATCCAGCTGAAGATCTTCACGCCGGTTGGCACTGCGATCACCATCGTGGCCGCGGTGAAGTACATCTTCGTGTTTACGTCCAGGCCGACGGTGTACATGTGGTGTGCCCACACGATGAAGCCGACGACGCCGATTGCGACCATGGCGTAGGCCATGCCGAGATAGCCAAACACAGGCTTGCGGCTGAAGGTCGCAACAATCTGAGAGATCATGCCGAAGCCCGGCAGGATCATGATGTAAACCTCTGGGTGACCGAAGAACCAGAACAGGTGCTGGTAGAGAACAGGGTCCCCGCCGCCCGCTGGATCAAAGAAGGTCGTACCAAAATTACGATCGGTCAGCAGCATGGTGATCGCCGCAGCCAGCACTGGAAGCGCGAGCAGCAGCAGGAATGCCGTGACCAGAACCGACCATACGAACAGCGGCATCTTGTGCAGGGTCATACCCGGCGCGCGCATGTTGAAGATGGTGGTGATGAAGTTTGTTGCACCGAGGATCGAGCCTGCGCCCGCTAAGTGCAAGGAGAAGATTGCAAAGTCGACCGCCGGCCCTGGAGAGCCCGTGGTCGAGAGCGGCGCATAGACCGTCCAGCCAACGCCCGCGCCCTGCCCGGTTCCGCCCGGCACAAACAGCGAAAAGACGAGGCTGAGGAAGCCAGCAACCGTGAGCCAGAACGAGATGTTGTTCATCCGCGGGAACGCCATATCCGGCGCACCAATCATCAGCGGCACGAACCAGTTACCAAAACCGCCGATCATCGCTGGCATGACCATAAAGAAAACCATGATCAGACCGTGAGCCGTGATAAACACGTTCCACATGTGCAGGTTCGCATTCTCAGACGGCTCACCGCCCATGAATGCCACTGCATCACCAAGATACTGGATGCCTGGCGCGGCCAGCTCCATCCGCATAACGCCAGAAATGGCGCCACCCACGATCCCTGCGATAATCGCAAAGATCAGGTAGAGCGTGCCGATATCCTTGTGGTTGGTCGACATAAACCAACGCTTGAAAAAGCTTGGCTTGTGATCCGCAGCATGTGCGTGATCATCGGTGTGAATGTCGAAACCTTCAGCGGTGGTTGCCATGGTTCAAATTCTCTCGGACTGTTTAATTCGTTAAATTCTTAAGTCTTACGACGCGGTGTCTTCAGCAGCAGCTTCGGCCGGAGCCTCTGCCACAACATCGCCAGGCACTTCGCCGCCTTTGCTGCGGATCCAAGCCTCAAACTGCTCCATCGGCAGCGCCTCTACCGTGATCGGCATATAAGCGTGACGCGCACCGCACAGCTCAGAACACTGACCATAATACACGCCAGGCTCTTCAATTGTGAGCAGTTTTTCATTGAGGCGACCAGGGACCGCATCCATTTTAAACCACAGCGACGGCACAGCAAAAGCGTGAATCACGTCAGCAGCGGTTGTTTGCACGCGCAGCGGAACGCCGGCGGGCACAACCATACGGTTATCAACGGCTAGCTGGAATGGCTCGCCGCTCTCTTCGGCTTGCTCTTCGGTAAGCATGTTTGAGATGACCTCAAACTCGCCATAATCTGGATAATTATAACCCCAATACCACTGGTATCCGGTCGCCTTGATCGTCACGGCGTTCTCTGGCGGCGTTTCATATTGCCGCGCCAGCAGCGAGATGGAAGGAACTGCGATCACCACCAGAATGATAACCGGAACAATCGTCCAGATCACTTCGATGGCGGTGTTGTGAGTCGTTTTTGATGGGACCGGGTTGGCCGCCTTGCGGTAGCGAACCACCACCCACAGCAGCAGCGCAAGCACGAACAGGCTGATGATCGTGATGACCGGCATAAGGATCACATCGTGCATCCACAGCGCGTATTTGCCGTCGGCGGAATACTGATCCTGGAAGGTCAGGCTCTTCCACGCGTCGTCTTCATACGCCGTCGGCATGCCCTTGCCTTCGGTTGGCGCCATCGGCGTGTAGGCCGCATTGGCATCCACCGCCGGGGCTTCAGCCTCAGCAACTTCGCCGGCATCGGCTTCTTGCGCAAGCGCCATTTGAGGCATCAGTGCAATCGAAAGGGCTGCAAACAAAGCAACCATCGCAAGCGACGCACGGTCGAAAATATGACCCAGTTTCATGTGTCTAGTCTATCCGCTACTAATCCCATGCTGCCCCTAACGCAGCGCTTTTGAACAAAGCCCTGCCAACAGCTTACGCATCGACACTTCTGCCAATGTTGGGTGCCTCTTAGCTGCGCTTGCTCACTGCCTCAAGCGCTTCTAGGGAGAAAATTATGCAAGCCACCATGTTTGGGGCGCAAGTTTGCAAAAAAGGTAGTGTTTTTACGCATGACTGAAGAAGAAGTTCTCGCCGAGTTTCGTGGTTCTGGCGCTTTGCTGGAGGGGCATTTTAAGCTCTCCTCGGGCCGTCATAGCGCGCACTATCTGCAATGCGCCCGAGTCCTTATGAATCCAGAACGCGCTGGCCGTTTGGCCCGTGCGGTGTGCGCAAACATCCCAAGAGAGGTGCGCGCGGCTGTGGATACTGTGGTCTCACCGGCCATGGGCGGCATCATTATCGGTCATGAAGTTGGCCGGTGTATGGAAAAAGATGCACTGTTTCTGGAGCGTCCTGATGGTGAGTTTCATTTCCGTCGGGGATTCGCATTGGAGCCGGGCGCCAAAGTGCTGATGGTGGAAGATGTGGTGACCACTGGTCTTTCCAGCCGCGAGGCAATTGCTGCCGTTGCGCGCGAAGGCGGTGAGGTGGTCGCCGAATGCTCTCTGGTTGACCGCTCTGGCGGAGAGGTGGACCTAGGTGTGCCCTTCTACCCATTGATTGCGATCAATTTCCCCACATATTCCGATGATGAAGTTCCCGCAGAACTTGCCGCTATCGCGGTGACGAAGCCGGGCAGCCGCAAGGAATAGGCATCGACATATGACCGCGAAGCTTAGACTGGGCGTAAATATTGATCACGTCGCCACCATCCGCAATGCGCGCGGCGGCGACCATCCCGATCCTGTGCGCGCGGCGGAAATCGTCGCCAGCGTCGGCGGCGATGGGATCACCGCCCACCTGCGCGAAGATCGCCGTCATATTCGCGATGAAGACTTGGCCCGGATTCAGACAGCGACTGAGCTGCCGCTCAATCTTGAGATGGCCGCGACCCCTGAAATGCTGAAAATTGCGCTGCGGCACAAACCGCACGCGGCCTGCATCGTCCCCGAAAAGCGCGAAGAACGTACCACTGAAGGCGGCCTTGATGCTGCTGGTTTGCACAATACCCTCGCGCCGATTGTTGAGGAATTGAAGGCAGCGGGCATTCGCGTTTCGCTGTTCATTGAAGCAACAGACCGCCAACTGGACGCGTCTTTGCGCCTCGGCGTGCCCGTCGTTGAATTTCACACCGGCGAATATGCCCACGCTTTTCTTGACGGGGACAACGCAAAAATTGAAGCTGAGTTGAAGCGTATTTCCGACATGGCGGCCTTGGCCGCGAAGAACGGGATTGAACCGCATGCGGGCCACGGACTGACCTTTGAGAATGTCCAGCCGATTGCGGCCATTCCGCAAATCGCAGAGCTTAACATCGGGCACTATCTGATTGGCGAAGCGGTGTTCACCGGCCTGGAACCCGCGATCCGGCGTATGCGCGAACTGATGGACGAGGCGCGCTAGTGTGGCCGACGCCGACCGCCCAGACCTCCCCGATCTGACCGCTGAGCAGAAACGCTGGGCCTTTGGCGCGGCGGGCCTGTTCATCCTCAGCATTGGCTTTCTGGGATATGCTCTGTCAAACGGCGTGCTGGTCGCCTTCGCAATTGGCTGGGTCGCCTTACAGATTTTCGGCTATATCGGATCGCTGAAACGCGGGAATGGCGATTTTGCCCATCCCTTATTCAAGACCCAGGTGATGCTGCACGCGGCGGCCTTGGGTCTGTTGGTTATGGTAATGTCGCGGGCTTTGGGCGGATGAGAATGACGCATGGATAACAGCGCTGAGAAGAAAAAGCCGGGCTGGATGCTTGCCATCATGGTTTGCTGGTACGCGCTGTGCCTGCTCGGAACCGGCTTCATTGCGCTGATCGGCATGGCCTTTGGATCAGAGGTTCACCGCGGCGATCCAATTCCACTACTTGATACCTTGATGGTCCTTAGCCCATTTCTAATCAACGTCGCTCTGCTGATCGCGACTGTTGTCTTGTGGAACAAAGATAAAGTCCGAGAGGCGACCCTGCTTTGGGGCGCGAGCTTCCTTTTGGCTCTCGGCGCAATCGGGTTTTTCAGCGGAGTGGCAATATGATCATCGGCACCGGATCGGACCTCTGCAATATTGAACGGATCCAAAACTCGCTCGACCGGTTTGGCCAGCGGTTTGAAAACCGCGTCTTCACCGAGAAAGAGCGGGCCAAGGCCCAGCGCCGTCCCTTCACCATCGCTGGCACCTATGCGAAGCGATTCGCCGCCAAGGAAGCTTTTAGCAAAGCAGTCGGCACCGGATTTCGGCGCGGCGTCTTTATGAAAGACATCGGTGTGGTCAATGCGCCCTCTGGCGCGCCGACGCTCGCGCTAACCGGAGGCGCGGCGAAGCGTCTTGCGGAAATGGTCCCGGAAGGCCATGAGGCGCATGTTCATCTGACTCTAACCGACGATCATCCATGGGCGCAGGCCTTCGTAATTATCGAAGCCTTGCCCATCCCCCAGACCTAACGAGCATTATGACCGAAGCCACGACAGTGACAGACACCAGCATCAAAACTGACGAGACGGCCGAAGAAAAGGTCAATTGGTTCGCGGAGCTTCGCGGCCTTTTGCTGATGCTGCTCGCAGTGCTGGCGTTTCACAGTCTGGTGGCAAAGCCATTCTACATTCCGTCCACTTCGATGATGCCGACCCTGCATGTTGGCGACCGATTGGTGGTGAGCAAATATCCTTATGGCTGGTCTTGGGCATCGGCGAGTTTCCACCTGCTGCCGCGCGGTGAATGGCGGGCGTTTGGCAGCACGCCTGAATATGGCGATATCGTCATCCCCGTACATCCCGTTCGCGACGAGGACTATATCAAGCGCGTGGTTGCCTTGCCCGGTGACACCATCGAAGTCCGCGAAGGGCAAATCATTCTCAATGGCGAAGCGATCAAGCGTGAGGTTGTGCCAGCGGTGCGCATCCCGTTTGAAGAAGAGCTGACTTGTGATGATCGCCCGTGTCTGACGGCGTTCGAGCCCTACCGGGCCCGCGAAGCAAGCGGCGCTCAATTCTACGAACCGCCGACCTACCGCGAGACGCTGCCCAATGGCGCGACGTATTTGACGATTGACCACATTGAGGGCCAACCGCACGACAATTTCGGGCCGCTGATGATCCCAGAGGGCGCTGTCTTCGTTATGGGCGACAACCGCGATCATTCCGCAGACAGCCGCGCCACCATCCCTCAGCGCGGGCTTGGCGGCGCGATCCCGCTCGAAAACATTGGCGGGCGCGCAGAATTCATCACCTTCTCGCTCGACGGCTCAACCACTTGGAACCCAGGCAGCTGGTGGAGCAGCTTGCGCGGTGACCGCGCTTGGACCACGCTGCGTCCTGCCATTGCCGAGCGCAGCGCAGCAGACAGCGAGTAAGCAAGCCAGCGCATGGCCAAGAAATTCCTCTATTTCATCGCATTTTGCATCGTCGCCGCTCTTATCGGTCGCATCGGCTGGGAAATGTTCAAAGGCGATTTGGCGGCCTTTGCCTTGGTGCCGGACACAGAATTTGTCGAACAAGAGGCCTTGGCCGACAACGCCTATCAAGACCCAGCGCTATGGTATTCGCGCCCCGGTATCGGCGTGACCGATCCCGCCCGCTGGCAACCAGCCTATGCGCCAGCCGTAAGCGAAGGTGAGACCACGGAAGGACGCGCGCCTGCACAGCGCCCCGATGACGTCACGGCGTCAGATCTGCCCGATTTCGCGGTCTTCTTCATCCACCCGACCAGCTATCTCGAGCGCGCCAATTGGAACGCGCCGATTGGATCGGAAGAGGCCGAGCGCGTCGCAAGACTTTATGTGCGCGGCATGGCCAGCCCATTTAACGCCGCTTCAGAGATTTGGGCCCCGCGCTATCGCCAGGCGACCATGGGCGCATTCCTGACCGACGCACCGGAGGGACAGCAAGCCATCGATGCCGCCTATGCCGATGTGCTGGAGGCCTATCGCTATTTCCTAAGCTCGCTCAATGAAGATACGCCGATTGCACTTGTCGGACACAGCCAGGGCTCGCTCCATTTGCTGCGTCTGCTGCGCGAGGAAGTGAGCGGATCAGAGATCGCACCGCGCGTCATCGCCGCTTACGCTGTCGGCTGGCCAATCTCGATCAAGCACGACTTGCTTGCCCTTGGCATGCCAGCATGCGCGACCGCCAATCAGGCAGGCTGCGTGCTGTCATGGTCAAGCTTTGCGGAGCCAGCCGATCCGTCGGACGTGATGGAAACCTACGCCAAATCAACCGGCTTTGACGGGACGCTGCGCGGGGACAGCAAAATCCTGTGCACCAACCCGCTGACCGGGACGATTGGGGCAGAGGCGGCGATGGAAGCAAACCTCGGCACTTTGGTGCCCAACACTGATATCAGCGACGGCGAGCTTGTGCCCGGCGCGGTCCCTGCCCGCTGTGATGAGCGCGGCCTGTTGCTGATTGGCGATCCGCCTGAAATGGGTCCATACGTGCTGCCCGGCAACAATTACCACGTCTATGACCTCCCTCTATTTTGGGCCAACACACAGGCGGACATCGCCCGCCGAGCTATCGCATGGCAAGCAGCGCGCTGATCACCGAGGACGCGGGCGAGTTTCGCGGCGCACTGCCTGATGGCGGGGCGCTCCTCGGGCTCGATCTTGGCACCAAAACCATTGGCACCGCAACCTGCGACGGCGGATGGCGATTTGCGACCAATCACACGACATTGCCACGCGGCAAATTTGGCCGCGACCGTGAAGAACTGCGCAAGGTGATCAAGGACCGCAGCAGCGCCGGGATTGTCATTGGCCTGCCGCGCAATATGGACGGCAGCGAGGGGCCGCGCGCGCAAAGCAGCCGCGCCTACGCCCGCAATCTGGCCGAGAGCTTCAATCTGCCGATCCTGCTGTGGGACGAGCGTTGGTCCACGCAGAGCGCTGAGGCGGCGATGATCGGTCAAGATATGAGCCGCGCCAAGCGGGCTGAAGCGATCGATAGCCACGCGGCCGCCGTGATCTTGCAAGGCGCAATCGACCGGCTGGCCGGCGGAGTGCTTTAAGGCTCGCTAGCGGCCAACTCCTCCCGCTTGCTGCGCGCGATTTCCGCCAGCATCCGGCTACCCGCCCCTTCCGCCTCTTGCCACAAAGCGTCGCGATCCTGCCTCTCGCTCAGCCGCACACTACGCGCTTCATAGCTGGCCTGGCGCAGGCGTTCGCTTGGGTGATGGCGCCCAACCCACTCGGCATAATCCTGCGCTTCGTCGCTGCCAGTGGCGACCGCGATTCGCAGGAATGCCTCGGTCGAATTGGGGCTGAGCACGCGCTCAATCCGCTCTTCCTCCAGATCAAAGCCATATTGATCATACCAATGCTGCGCCGGGTCGACATGCATCACATTGATCGAGACCGAGAGGCTTTCAGGCGGCAACTGGCTGTGGATGTCGCGGTGCGCGCGGTACAGCATCAGCTTGTTTTCAGACAGAGCGGTGCGCTCGACAAAGGTCAGCTTCGCATGCTCACCAGGATAGCCCGAGTGATCGGCATAATCATATTCGTAATAATCGCTGCGATAGCCCGGCCCCAAATAGCCGCTGGTGAGAAACGAGAAATTGTGATCGTGCGGAACGCCATAGACGAAGCTCTTGGCCCCGCTCGCCTTGAAACACAGATCATCCTCCGCCGGCCAGATATTGGCGCGCAGGAAGACATTGCCGGCCAGCGGGCTGAGCACAATGGACTGCGGGCCGTAGCCGCTTTCCTGGCCGACTTCGCGGTGGCGATGCTTGATCTGATCAAGCAGCATATCGCCCAGAAATGTTCGGTTGTTGGTCAGCGCGCGCAGGTAAGTCGCGGCCTGCTCTGTTCGCTCCTCGCAGGCCGGGTCAAAGTCAATTCCGGCGAGCGCGTCGATGGTCTCCTCTAGGCTAGCCGCGCAGTCGGTCGGCGCCTCTATGATACGGGGCAAGGTTCGCCCTCCTTCGTCAGATCGGCAAGCCGGGCATTGGCAGCGATCAGGGTTTGCTTGAGCGACGCAGCAGGCGAAGCAATCGGATCATGCTGCTGCCCGGACAATCGACCGAGCAGGGCCATTCCTTCGGCTGCATCCAGCGCCAAAGTCTGGCGCACCGCTTCCCAGCGCAGGTCAGCATCATCGCTCACAGATAGAGCCAGTTCTTGCATCACCGGCACAGCATCAGCGCGCTCCATCGCGCCCAGCACATCCACCGCCATAAAGTGCTGGCTGGAGCGTTTATTTGCGCTGACTTGATGGATCAGCGTGCCATCAGACAGCAGATATTCACGCGACGGCTTCGGCTTTGCCGGGATGCGGGTCGGCTGCAGCAACAGCATCGAGCCCTCAACCTTTAGAAATTCGCGCGTTTGCACACCCGCCGGCTGCGTAACGCGGCTGCCCGCTTCGTAAGTGGTAGGGCATGAATTGATGCGCGCTCGGCCTGAATGGATCCCGGTCAGCTGATGCTGCACCCCATGCGCTTTGCCCGCCAAGACAATCTCGCAAACCTCGCGGTCGGCGAAGACCGCGCTTTGCGGTTCAGAGGCCGAGCTGAGCTCGCTGTAGACAAACAGAGAAAGCGTCGTGCCACCACTATTCATCGGCTGCAGCGTCCCCAATCCCGGCGCAACACTATGGCGCATTGGAACCTGGCCCAGCGGCTGATCCATCAACGGCGCCAGCAATCTATTGCACCAATCACCAATAAAGCGCGACGCGGTCTCATAATTGCTGAGCACGCCAGACAAGGTTTCGCACATGCCCAGCGGCCTTCCCGCGTCATAGGCCTCCAGCTCCTCTTTGAGAGCCATGACGTCGCTCCTCGATTGCCATTCGGCAACCGCGCGCGTCATCGGCATTTGCGCATGGCGCTGCAGAGTGGGATCACTCCGCAGCGCCGCGATATCAGGATGAATCTGCATCGCTTGCACTACCTGCTTAAACGACTGCAGCAGGCGGGATGGTGTCGTAGAGATAGACCATGATGACCACGATCCGGTCGTCATATGTCGCTCCAGACTGCAGCGCGGAACCAAACAGACCGCTCGCGGTTTCCAGTCCAGGCAGCAAAGCGAGATCAATTTTAGCTAAGTTCATTTTGTTACCCTCCAAGGTCGCACCGAAACGGGATTGCCGCGGTGCAAGGCCAAGAATGACCGGGCCGACAGATTCGCTGAAATTAAAAGATTGTAATGTTGGAACGCTCGGGACAGAGGTCTGTTTATGAGCTCGTCCAAGGCCCGATTTGACCCTGAACAGGCGTCCAAATTTTTCATCAAGCATGGCCATTCTGGCTGGCTGGGAATGCGTTACCGCGACCATGGTGAGAACTGGGTGGAGCTGGAATTGCCCTGGCGAGAGGACTTGCTGGGCGAGGAAGATCGCGCCGTCCTGGCTTCTGGCCCAATCGTGAGCCTGATGGATATGGCAAGCGGGATGAGCATCTGGACGACGAAGGGCGATTTCATCCCCATCGCGACGCTAGACCTGAGAGTTGATTATCAGCGGCCAGCGAAAGAACGCGCCGCCGTGATCGGCTGGGTTGAATGCTATCGCACCACCAAATCGGCGGCATTTGTGCGGGGGATTGCCCATGACGGCGACCCGGATGATCCGGTCGCGCATATCGCCGGCGTATTCATGACCATTGGCCGCGATCCGCGCCAAGGCAAGGTTCCCATGGGCAAAGACGCCGCCAGCTCTGCGGGAACCGGCAATGAGTAGCGTTCAAGACGATCCAGCAACCGCGCTAGTGCTCCCCCTTATGCTCGCGCTCTGGGCGTTTCACTGCATGGGCTGGAAGGCGATATGCCGGTTATAACTGTGGGTTTCAGCTCCGTCATCGAGGGCAGACCAGGCGCATTCCATGGCGGCGCAACCGCGGGTCTGCTCGAGAATGCGGGCTATGCCGCGTTGCGCGCTGTGCTGGTGAGAGAGGGCCGTAACCCTAAGCTCAAGCCGGTCAATATCACGGTGCAATTTCTCGCAGCAGGCAAGCAAAAGCAGACCTATGCCGTGGGCCGGATCACCCGGCTTGGTCGGCGCAATGCCAATATCGCGGTTGAGGCATGGCAGGATGATCGCGAGCGGCCAATCGCCACTGCGATCCTCAATATTTTGATGGCAGAGCGCGACTAACGATTAGGCGGCACAGGCTCCAGATTGAGACCATCCTCATCAATCCTTAGCTCCAAAGGCACGCCCTCGACTTCGGTTGAGAAGGTGATCCCTTCTTCATCAAAGCTGATCTCTGAACCGTTTTCATCGATCACGATTGTTTCGCCCTCGCCGACATCAAGCGGCTGCACAGGGCCTTCTGGATCAGGCGCGCTGGTGGGTTTCGGCGGAGCGAGCGACAGGGCGCCGCGCATGAACTCGCGCCAGATGCGGGCTGGTGTTCCCCCGCCCGTTACGCCGCCTAGCGAGGAATTGTCGTCATTGCCGACCCACACGCCGACCACTAGATCGCCCGCATAGCCGACGAACAAGGCGTCGCGGTAATTTTGTGTCGTGCCGGTCTTACCGTAATTCGCAATCGGCAAAGTCGCGGCCCGGCCCGTTCCGTTGTTGATTGCCGCGCGCAGCATCTGCTCGATATTCTCATGCGTGCGCGCTGACAGGCTATCCTCGCCTGATGTCAACCAGTCTAACCAACCCTCCTCCTCTTCCTCAAACGCATGGGGCTCAATCGGGAAGGTATTGCCAGCAAGGCCTGCATAGGCGGAGGTAAGCTCGAGCAGGGTCATGGATGATGTGCCGAGCGCGAGGCTGGGATCGCCCACAGGCAGGCTGGACTTAACGCCCAGCGCACGCGCCGTTGCGATCACTTGCTCGCTGCCAATCTCCTGGAACAGACGAACCGTCGCCACATTGCTGGAGCTCGCAAACGCCTGCTCGAGGGTCAATTCGTCGGAATAATTCTCGCCAGAGTTTTTCGGGCGGTAACTGCCTTGCTCAATGGCCGTGTTCGGAATGGTATCATCCGGCTGCCATCCAGCCTCCAGCGCAGCGAGATAGACGAACAGCTTGAAGGTAGAGCCCGGCTGCCTGCGGGCCTGCGTCGCTCGGTTAAACGGAGACTTCGCATAATCCTTGCCGCCGACCATTGCCACAACCTCACCCGATGGGCGCATTGCGACCAAGGCGACCTGCGCCTCGCCCAGCTTCGCGCGGCCAACCACTTGGCTCGCGAGCGCTTGAAGGCGCGCATCTAAGGTCGTCGTTAGCGCCTGCTTGGCATAGCTTGCCTCAGCATCTTTGCGCGCAATCGGTAGTGCCCAATCGGCGAAATAGGTGCCTGTCGGAAGGTTGTTGCGCGCCCGCACATCGAGCTTTGGTGAAGGCAGGCTCGCGGCATCTTCTGCCGTCAAATAACCCTCTTCCACCATGGAAGAGATCACCAGACCCATGCGCTCTTTCGCAAGGTCATAATTCTTTGTCGGCGCAAGCCTGCTTGGCGCCTTCAAGAGACCTGCGAGCATGGCCGCCTGCTCGGGCCTGAGGTTTTCCGGATGGCGATAAAAGTAATGCAGGCTGGCCGCGCGCAGGCCGTATTGATTGTCGCCAAAATAGGCGTTGGAGAGATAGCGCTCGAGGATTTCGTCTTTGGTCAGCCAGGTTTCCAGCCATAGAGCGATGAGGGCCTCGCGCGCCTTGCGCGTCATGCTCTGCTCGGGCGTTAGGAAGGTGAACTTCGCCAGCTGCTGAGTGATGGTGCTGCCGCCTTGGCGCGGTCCGCCAGACAGGTTTGACCAAGCCGCCCGCGCTATACCCCGCGGATCAATGCCCCAATGCGAGTAAAACCGGCGATCCTCAATCGACAGGAACGCGCCGACCACATGTTCAGGTAATTCATCAACTTCGACCGGTTCATCGACCACAGCGCCGCTGCGGGCAATCGGGGTCCCATCGCTGGCAAGCAAAGTGATTTGAGGCGGCGCAATCGGTTCAAGCGACTTTGACAAAGGAGCGGTGAACGCCAGCCAGCCGACAATCAGGATGAAGCCGAGTAGGCACAACGCAATTCCTCGCGCAAACCATTTGCGGCGTTTCTGCCATTTGGTCGCTGGGATCGCAGGTGCCGGGTAATGGCCGGGTTCAATCTCTGCGGCGAGATCAGCACCACCATCCCGCTTTGACCCGCGGCCCCAGCTCGGCAGGCTAGGCCATTTCAACCAGCTACGTTTTGGCTTTCGGCGGTGCTGACCCCAATCGAATTTATTGTCGAATTCATCGAGCGCGCTGCCATAGGGATCTTGCAGCGAATAATAGCCCGCCTCTCGCCGGTCGCCCGGCCTGAGGTTGATGCCATCGTCATCGTCTGGTCGTTGCCGCCGAAACATGCGTGCTGTATTATACTATTAACACAGCACTTGCGAGCATTTTTTGCGGCGGAGGCGGGCCCGAAGCTATCGGGCCCAGCCCAAAATCAGGCGTCGCAGTCGCCGGTCCGCGTTGCAGTCATCGTCATCGCCACGCTGGCTTGTTGATCAAACTGCTTATTATCGATGTCGAATTTGATGTCAGCGGTAAAGCTATCGTCGGTCGCAGAGGCAACAAATTTGGTCTTGATGTCCCCTTGCGGTGCACCCTTGCATTCCATCTCAAGATCGATCGAAGTGTCCGAATCTTCGCGAGAGACTTCAGTGCAATTGCCGCCCATCCCTTCGTTCATTTCTTCGACGACATCTTTCCAATCAGGCGCGTCTTCTTGCGCGCTCATGCAATAGCTTTGGCCATTGCCAGAGGCCTGTTCCATCTGATTGCGAACCTGCTCTTGCTGAGCCTCGTCCATGCCGGGAAAAGACAGCTCGGTAACCTGGATCACCTGAGAGTACATGCCGGCGTCTGGCTGACCATCAGGGGCTGCTTCGCCCCCGCAAGCAGACAAAGCGAGGGCGGATGCGAACGTCAGTCCGGCTAGGATAGGCTTATTCATAGTGATTTCCTTTGCGACCATAAGGATAGATCAGAATGTTTCAGTCTCCACTCTGCATATGTCTAGAGAGCCGTGTTAACCGGTCTTCGCGATGCCCTCTGGCAAATCTTCGTTAAAGACCCGCTGGTAATATTCGCTCACCAGAACGCGTTCTGCCTCGTCACATTTGTTGAGGAATGAAAGGCGGAAGGCAAAGCCGAGATTCTTGAAAATCGCAGCATTTTGCGCCCAAGTGATGACCGTGCGCGGGCTCATCACGGTTGATATATCGCCGTTCATAAAGCCTTGGCGGGTTAGGTCCGCAACCTTCACCATATCCGCGATCACCGCGTCATCTGTGTCAGGCGTTTTCGACTTAACGATCTTCTGCTCGGTTTCAGCGGACAGATAATTGAGCGCAACCACGATGTTCCAACGGTCCATCTGCGCTTGGTTGATCGCCTGCGTCCCATGATACAGCCCGCTGGTATCGCCCAGGCCAACCGTGTTGGTTGTAGCGAACAGGCGGAAATAGGGGTTCGGCGTGATCACACGGTTTTGATCAAGCAGCGTGAGGCGGCCATCAAATTCTAGAATGCGCTGGATAACGAACATCACATCCGGGCGACCCGCATCATATTCGTCAAAGGTCAGCGCGACCGGGTGCTGCAGCGCCCACGGAAGGATACCTTCTTTAAACTCAGTGACTTGCAGACCGTCTTTCAGCACGATGGCATCACGCCCGATCAAATCGATCCGGCTGATATGCGCGTCCAGGTTCACGCGGACACTGGGCCAATTAAGCCGCGCGGCGACTTGCTCGATATGCGTGGACTTACCCGTGCCGTGATAGCCCTGAACCATCACGCGGCGGTTGTGCTCAAAGCCGGCCAAAATCGCGAGCGTCGTGTCAGGATCGAAGACGTAGCTATCGTCGGTCTCTGGCACATGCGCCTCTGCCACGCTGAATGCGGGCACTTGCCAATCGACATCAATGCCGAATGTGTCGCGCACATCGACCGTCGTGTCGGGCTGAGGGGGAAGCGCGCTGCTGGCGCCGTCGAAGCTGTTGTCTGCAGGAGAATTCATCGTGGATACCGCCTATCGCGAGGAACGCCCACCTGCAAGCATCCCGTCAAAATCATACGCCAACATTTTCAAATGACGTGCCTTTCCTATATTAGAGCTAGATGCCCGACCCAATCGAAAAACTGCGGCTGAAACTGGTTCAGCAGGTCCGCGATGTCTTCAACGATGCCAGCGCCGGGCAAAAGCTAGAGCCGCCTTCAGACGAGGCCTTGTTTGAGCGTGATACGCCGATCCGCATGGTGCATGCTGATCTGGTCGGAATGATGACCGGCGGCATTCGCAGCCTGCTGCTGCAAATGCTCCATCCCCATGCGCTCCAGGGCGTGCTCGACCATTCAAACTTTCGCGAAGATATGCATGGCCGCCTGCGCCGCACGGCGAAGTTCATCGCGGTCACCACTTTTGGCCACCGCGACCGCGCAATGGCGGCGATTGAGCGGGTCAATGGCATCCATGCTCAGGTGAACGGGACGCTGCCGGATGGCTCATCTTACATCGCGAATGATCCGCGCACGCTCGCTTGGGTCCATGTGGCCGAGGCGCAAAGTTTCCTAGCTGGATATATGCGCCATGTCCGGCCCAATATGCCGCGCAGCGAACAGGATGAGTATTACCTCCAGTTTGCGGTGATCGCCCGCGCTCTAGGCGCAGACCCAGTGCCGGACACCCGGGCAGAAGCCGATGCGATTTTCCGCGAGCTGCGCGTTGATCTGCGCCCTTCCCCGGAGGCGCGCAAGATCGCCAATCTGGTGCTCAACCAAAAGCCAGAGGGCACACCGCCGGGCGTGCAAGCCATGCTGGGCGGCGATGCAGTGGCGATGTTGCCGCCATGGGGCAGAAGCATGCTGGGGCTAAACGCACCCGGTCTAAGCGCCATCCCCGCGCGCGCCGCAACATGGGGCATGGGCCGGACCTTGCGCTGGGCATTTCGCCAGACTTAATTGTGCCGTTTGAAACTATTTATCAATCGCACTGGCAAGCCGAGTATGATGATACGCAAACAGCAACGGCCAAGCGAAATTGATAGACCCAAAAAAGCGCTGAAAGATGCCCGAATACCCTTCAGGCTCAAAGCCTGTAAGCAAGAGCCATAGGTATGTCATTCCGGCAAGACTAACAAACACGGTTGCAGTATGCAATTTTGATCGCAGGTCGGACGATTGTACATCAAGTAACGACAACGCTGGCGCCAAGATATTGAAAATTCCGATGACGTGGAAGCCGTGCAGTGGGCTACCCATTGGCCAGATGCCATTGCTGATCATTGCGACGCCAAAAATCATCCAGCACGCCGCACCAGCAGAGAAGGCCCTGCCCGACACTGCCCACACAGCCGCTCCAAAAACGAGCAAACTAACCCCAACTACCAAAGCGGCGATATTCACCAAAGTGTGAGAAAAATTGTTTTCTAGAGTCATCACGCTGACATGCGAGGCGATCGGATCATATCCAATCGCGAGAAAGCCCGCCACTGTACTTAGCACCAGCCAAACAGGCAGAGGAATGAAACCCGCTTTCGACAGCAACGTACTCGTATTCATACCCACCATTTCGAATAGCCCCCGGTTTGATATCGCCAGCTTGCACTCGGATTGGGACAACTAGCAATGCCTAAGTGAATGCACGCGCTTTGCGCAGCAATTGATAGGCCTCCACCACCTTGCCCAGGCGCGCTTCGTATTTGCGGTCCCCACCATTGCGGTCTGGGTGGTAACGCCGCACGAGCTCTGAATATCGCTGGCGCAGGCGCGGCCGATCGGTATCTTGTCCCAGCCCCATTGCTTCAAGCGCGCCGATCTCTTCCGCAGAGAAACGCGTCCCGCCAAAGCCATTGGGAGCCGCCTCTGCATCTCGCCTAGCGCGCCCCTTTATCCCGGCGGCCCGAGCCGAGATCGCATCCAAGGGATCATCAAAATCGGCCCAGCGCGGCATGCCATCAATCCCAGCGGTCGGCTTGAAGCTAGGGCTTTCGGTCTTCCAACCAGATGCCGGCGATTGCGCAGCAAGGATTTCCTCTGCGTTCATGCCTTCGAACCAATCATAGCCCGAATTGAACTGGCGCACATGCTCCAGACACATCCAGCGCCATTCCCCCGGACCGTCAAAGCCATTGGGACGGTTGCCCGGCGCACGAAACTCGCCAGCCTCCTCACAGCCCGGGGCTTCGCAATCGCGTGCAGCGTCTTCGTGACGTCCATGAAACTTGGCAGAGCGCATGAAAATAGAGCATGGGGTCTCAGAACCCTAAATCCAAGAGAGAGAACGCGATGAACGGCTCAATTGCCCAAGAAATGTCACGGCTGCTGACGGAGGCTTTTTCGCCAAGTAAGCTCGAGATCATCAATGATAGCGCGCAGCATTCGGGCCACGCCGGGGATGATGGCAGCGGCGAATCGCACTTCACCATCATGATCGAAGCTTCGGCTTTCGCCGAAATGAACCGGCTCGCCCGGCAGCGTGCTGTTATCGCTGCGTTGGGTGACATTGTCGGTGAACGGGTGCATGCTGTTGCGATAAAGGCAAGCGTGCCGGAAAGTTAGAGCGAGCCAAGCGCCAAACTTGTGCAGGGAAGCTGGGGAGCGGAGACAATGCGAGCTCATGATCAGGCGGGCTGATGCTGCTGTCTCGCACCTACCACCCCTCGCCCGATGTCGCACCCTACATCAGGCGGTTCTATGTGTTTCAGGCGCAATTGCCCGAAACCATGGTGATCGAAGATTTTCTGCTGTCAGAGACCGCCTTTGTGCGCTGCCTGGTTGAGGGTGATTGGTCCGGTGAGATTGCGCCCGGCGAATGGTCCCGGCCCAGCGACACATTGCTGTTCGGAGCCAATGCAGGCCCGTTTATGGTTAGGGTAAAGGGCAGTTTCAACGTTGTTGGATTTGCCATCCGCCCCAGCGGTTGGCGCGGTTTATTCGCCAAGTCACACGCTGAATATGTCGACCGCCTAATGCCTCTGGCGGACGAGTGGGGCGATCTGGCCAGCGAATTACAACAAGGCATCTGTGCTGCTGGGAATGACAAGGCGAAAGTTGCGGCGATGGAGGCCGTTATCCTGCGCCGGATCGAGCAACATGGGCACCCTCAGGTGGACAAACAGCTTGCCAAATTTGAGGTGTTTGCGCGCAGAGACAGCACAATCAGAATTGATCAGGCTGCTGACGACATTGGCATTTCCATCCGTCAGTTAGAGCGCCGATGTAAGGATGCTTTTGGACTGACACCAAAGGGCGTTTTGAGGCGCAGCAAGTTCCTCGACATGGCGGCAGCGATGCGCGGGTTTGGCAATGCCAGCGAAAAGGATTTGGCGCAGCTGCGCTATTTCGATCAATCGCACCTCAACCGAGAGTTTCGCAAATTCACAAGGATGACACCGGGGCAATTCAAGAATGCCGTCACACCGTTGCAAACCGCTGGACTGAAGCTGCGCGAAGAAAGCCGGAACGAGGATTAGGCAAATGCACGAAGCGGCAAAGAAGCGCATCCGGCGCGCGGCGAGGATTGTCGTTCTCAGCCCTGAAAACCGCGCTCTGATGTTCCGCTTTGATGTCGCTGACCGGCCGCCGTTTTGGGTGACCGCAGGCGGCGAATGCGAGGCTGGCGAGAGCTTTGAAGAGGCAGCGAGGCGCGAATTGTTGGAGGAGACCGGCATAGTCGCCGATCCAGGCTCGCAAATCGCCCAGATCGAGCCAGAATTCATCACCGTCGAAGGTGAACCCGTGCGGGCGGATGAGCGCTATTTCATCGTCCGCGCGGGTAGCGAGCTAATCGACACCACCCGTCACACCGAACTTGAGCGCAAAGTGATGACCCAGCACCGCTGGTTCACCATGGACGAACTTGAGAGCTGGCACGAAGCGATCTACCCAGAGAATATAGCGGCGCTGATCAAGACTGGCTCAGCTCTTTAGAGCCACGTACTATGATCAACCAAGAGTGAAAAACATAGTGTAGATTAGCCGTCCGTTTTCGATCGACGTACCAAATCCTTTGCCTGAGGTATGGAACAACCATGGGCGCAGTAGCAACAACCGGTTGTAGCGCATGGGTATTTCCATGGTCTTCTCCCACGCATCATGGTCCAAAGCGTCAGCCTCGACCGTCTGCAACAATGCATCTGCTTGCGATGCAAAGCCCGCTGCATGCGCCGCCTTATCATTGAATGGTGCGCTCTCAAGCCCAGTTTTTTTATGCCTGTAGAACTCGGTCCCTCCGCGGCAATCTTGGGGTTTGGATAGATACAGGATGCCGGACCATTGCGAGGGATCAATGTGAATCGCCGGTATCCCATCATGCTCTTCTAGAGTGACCCGAAACTTTCCATGCGACTGAAGTGGCTCAATTGGCTTAAGGCGCTCACCTACAAGCTGCGAAACATATTGCTCCAACCCAGGTAAGTTAGCGTGTTGCTTTGAATTTCGGCCGACATAAGGACCAGGTTGATCGTGATACTCCAAGCCTAGCGCCTGTTCGCGCATCCCATCCGGGTTCTCAAGGAAATCATCAATCACGAGAAATGACAGCGCCATAGAACGACTTTCCAAAAAAATTGGCTCAAGCGGCCAAGAATATAGTTCATGGACGCCTTAAGCTCTCAAATCGTTTTTTCAATTCCGCGCTTTGCGATCACAGGTCGGCGTTGGCCCAGTATTCCTATGCGAGGGCTTGCCAGCTCACCATTACTCAATCATCTGTTCCGCCAGGGAGAGAAAATGGACTACACCGGCAAAACCGTTTGGATTACTGGCGCATCTTCGGGAATTGGCGCGGCATTGTCGCGCGAGTTGGCGCGGCGCGGTGCGTATTTGGTGTTGTCGGGCCGCGATGAAGCGCGGTTGGCCGAGGTCGCGCAGGATTGCGGCGAGACATTACTCCTGCCGTTTGATGTGCGCGATGACGCAGCGCTTGCCGATGCCACCGCCAAAGCTATCGCTTGGAAAGGCGGGGTCGATCTGGCGTTCGCCAATGCTGGGGTGTCTCAACGCAGCCGCGCGCTCAACACAGATATGCAGGTCTACCGCGACATAATCGATATCGATCTCACCGCGCAGATCGCCTTCTCACAAGGTTTGATCGGACACATGGCCCAGCGAGGCTCTGGCGGCATCGCCTTTATCTCGTCCATAGCGGGCAAAGTCGGTGTGCCGATGCGCACAGCCTACAGCGCGGTGAAGTTTGGCCTCGCTGGCTATGGCGACGCCCTACGCGGAGAATTGTCGCAATCGGGCGTCAATGTGCACATGATCTACCCTGGCTCCGTCGCCACCAATGTCGCGCGCAATGCTCTGACCGCGGATGGCGCAAAACGGGGCCGCTCTGACGATGTGATCGACAATGGCATCTCTGCCGAGGATGCAGCCAACACCATGCTAGGCGGGATTGCTGCTGGCGAGCGCGAGATCATCGTCGCGCAAGGGGCTGAGCTGGCGATGGGCGAGATGCGCCGTACGCCCGATGCTCTGTTCGACCAGATCGCTGGCATGGTCGCCAGCGGCTATATGGAGAAAATGGAAGCGGAGGATTGAGCGCGATGGAACAAAAACGCGTGCAACTTGCCAATGGAATTCATCTGGATGTGGTCGATGAAGGCCCGCTCGATGCCCCTGTCTTGATCTTCCTCCACGGCTTTCCTGAAAGCCACCGGACATGGCGCCATCAGATCGCGCATTTCAAGGATCGCTTCCGCTGCATTGCGCCCGATCAGCGCGGCTATCGCGGATCATCCAAACCGCAAGAGGTCGAGGCTTACACCCCGGACAAACTGATCGGCGATATCTTTCTGCTCGCCGATGCGTTGAGCATAGGGAAATTCACGATTGTTGGCCATGATTGGGGCGGCGCGATTGCATGGGGTGTGGCGCTAGGCGGCCAGCATATGCGGGTCGAACGCGCGGTGATTGCCAATGCCCCGCATCCCTCAATCTTCCAGAAATTGCTCTACACCCATCCGGGTCAGCGCGAGGCAAGCCAATATATTCGCGGGTTTAAGGACACGGCGAATGACGCGTTGATCAAGGACCAAGGCCTCACCGGCCTGATGCTGCAGGAGGTGAAGTGGGACCGCCCAGCCGCGATGGAGCCGGAAGAACGCGAGGCTTTGCTGCGCGATTGGCAAAACCGCGATGCCGCCTTTGGCATGATCAATTATTACCGCGCCAGCCCGATCACAGTGCCGACAATGGACGAACCGTTCGAAGTGCCATCGGATTACACTGGGCCAGATCTGCCCCAGTTGACCATCCCGACACTAGTGGTCTGGGCGATGGATGACTTGGCTTTGCCTGCGGAAAACCTTGATGGGTTGGACGAGCTCATTGACGACCTAACCATCGAGCAAGTCCAGGATTGCGGGCATTTTGTGGCATGGGAAGCACCGGAGAAGGTCAATGCGGCCATGGAGAAGTTTCTAGCGAACTAGCTCCCGCTCCACTCTACCCAGGCGCCGTGCGGATGCGCGTGTGCGAGGCAGACCTCCTCTTGCCCGCCCGGCCAATAACGCACGCGAAGTTCGTGGCGGAATGTCGCAGGGTCGGTTTCAAGCGCGATCCATGCGAGCGGTTTCTCGGCGCTCGCCTTCTCGCCAGCCGCCATAACCGCAGCCGTAATCTCACTTTGAGTGCCCTCGGGCATGTATTGCCACATGATCGAGTGAAACATGACGCGGGTCGTGCCGGGTTCTTGCGGCTTGGCCAATTGCTCCCGCACGAATTCGCCTGCGTCCATTTGCACGATATCGGGCGCGCGCTCGCTTGCGAGCTGAATTGCCGCATCGATCCGCTGCATCCGCTCCTGCGCGTCCGGCCAGACATAGCTTTTCAGCCTCAGAGCCGCGTCCGGATCGCTTAGATCAATCGGTCCAATATCGCAGCCGCAAATGGCGGTGATGTCTATTTCGGCGGTCGATGGCGATGCGCCTCGCCATTCAGGGATGATCTGCATCGGAGAGCATGGCGGCCCGCTTTCTGTATCGCCCAAACGGTAAAAATAGCGGTCCATCATAGTGTTAACCCCGGCACTTGCGCCGAGTTCAAACATATCGAACTTCGCAGGCACCCGGCCAGCCAACCATAGCAAACCAGCCATGATGCTGGCCGAGCGCCCGGCCTCATTGGTTTGCGGCGGTTCATCAAGCCAGGGGGCGAGTGCAGCATCGTGCGCGTCTACCACTGCGCAAACCAGCGCATCGACCTCCGCTTGGTCAGTGATCTCGTCGCGATACACCGGAGCAAGACGGTCATCCGCACCGCTTAAAACCAAGTAATGCATACCGCCCGCAATTCTAAGCGGCATTGCATCCTTCAGAGTGAGGCCCGGCCAATTCGTCATCCGTTGTGCAACGGCAGTGTCGCCTTTTGCGGCGGCGGCCAAAGCACGCACAATCCTTGCGGTGCACGGCGCTCCGTTTTCCTCGGCATGGGTCGCCTGCCAGCCCAGAGCCGCGTCAAAGTCTGAGGTGTCCATAATCGCCCCGTCACTCATGCCCTGTCACTCATGTAACGCGTCTCCTCACTATGTTGGTGGCGCGATCAAAGGCAGGTTTACCTGATCGTCCGTGTTGCCCTTTGGCAGTGCAATGCCTAAGTGCGGCTCCGCAATGACTACGGACAATTCAGGCCAGCTCACCTTTGCCATTCCCAAGGGGCGGATCCTCGATGAGGCTCTGCCTGTAATGGCGCGCGCCGGTGTTGAGCCCGAGGCCGCGTTTCACGACAAGAGCAACCGCGCGCTGAGCTTTGGCACAAATCGCGCCGATATGCGACTCATCCGGGTCCGCGCGTTCGATGTGGCGACCTTCGTTGCGCATGGCGCAGCGCAGGTTGGAATTGTTGGCTCTGACGTGATCGAAGAGTTTGATTACGCTGATCTTTACGCGCCGGTGGACCTTGATATCGGCCATTGCCGCCTGTCGGTTGCGCAGCGTGTGGATGACACCGCAGAGCAATCCAGCGCGAGCCACCTGCGGGTTGCGACGAAATACCCGAGCCTGACCCGGCGTCATTTTGAGGCGCAAGGCATTCAGGCTGAATGCGTGAAGCTCAATGGCGCAATGGAGCTCGCCCCCTCACTTGGCCTCGCGCGTCAGATCGTTGATCTGGTGTCGACCGGACGGACGCTGAAGGACAATGGCTTAGTCGAGACATCGAAGATCATCGACATCTCTGCTCGGCTGATCGTGAACCGTGCGGCGCTGAAAACCGATCCGCGTGTCGCTGAGCTTGTCGCCGCATTCCGCGCCGATATGGAAGCGCAAGCCGCCGAAAAGCAGATCGCATAATGCAAAAGCTGTCGACCAAAGATGCCGATTTTGAGCAACGCTTTGCCAAGATCGTCAATGCCCGGCGCGAAAGCGGCGAGAACGTCTCTGGCAAAGTCAGCGACATTCTCGCGCGGGTCAAAGCGAAGGGCGATGCGGCGTTGGTGGAATACAGCCAGCGTTTTGATGGGCACAGCCTGAGCACTGACGAAGACTGGTCGATCTCGCCCGAAAGCTGCGAGGCGGCGTATAACGCCCTTCAGCCAGAATTGCGCGACGCCCTGAACCTCGCCGCTGCGCGGATCGAGGCCTATCACCGCGATCAAATCCCGGCGAACCGCGATTTCACCGATGACGCTGGTGTGCGGCAAGGCGCAGTATGGCGCAGCGTCGATGCCGCCGGGCTGTATGTACCGGGCGGGCGCGCGGCCTATCCTTCGTCACTGCTGATGAATGCGATCCCAGCTAAGGTCGCAGGTGTTGAGCGCATTGTCGTGGTTACACCGACGCCAAAGGGCAATTCCAACCCGCTGGTCCTCGCCGCTGCGCATGTTGCGGGCGTGAGCGAGATTTGGCGCGTTGGCGGCGCGCAAGCAGTCGGCGCGCTGGCCTATGGCACCGAGCGGATCAAGCCGGTTGATGTTATCACCGGCCCCGGCAATGCCTATGTCGCGGAGGCCAAACGCCAGCTTTACGGCGTGGTCGGCATCGACATGGTCGCAGGGCCGAGCGAAATTCTGGTGATCGCAGATTGCGACAATGATCCAGACTGGATCGCAGCGGATCTGCTGAGCCAAGCTGAGCATGACCCGACCTCTCAGTCCATTTTGATCACCAATGACGCTACCTGCGCCGCGCAGGTTGAGGACCGCTTAACCGTCCAGCTCTCGCAGCTCGCAACGGGCAAAACCGCCAAGCAAAGCTGGGACGATCACGGCGTGATCATTCTGGTCGAAGACTTGGACGAGGCACCTGCGCTCGCGGACCGACTGGCCGCTGAGCACGTCGAACTAGCCGTAGCTGATCCAGAGGCGCTGTTTTCGAAGATCAATCACGCGGGCAGCGTGTTCCTAGGCCGAATGACGCCAGAGGCCGTCGGCGATTACGTCGCCGGGCCCAATCACGTATTGCCAACCGGCCGGCGCGCGCGCTTTTCCAGCGGGCTGTCCGTGCTCGACTTCATGAAACGCACCAGCTTCATCGCGCTGGATGACGACGCCTTTGCCGCGATCGGTCCGGCGGCGGCGACCCTCGCCCATGCAGAGGGTTTGCCCGCGCATGCCAAATCAGTGGAACTTCGCCTCAAATGAACACGCCCGCCCGCTCTCAAGCCCGCTCAACCGCGCGGCTCGCCGCTGTCCAAGCGCTCTATCAACTGCAGATGGAGGGTACTGCGCTCGCGAAGTTGCTCGATGAGTTTCACCAGCATCGCCTCGGCAAGACGATCGATGAAGACGAATTCGCCGATGCAGAAGTTGAGTTCTTCGATGATGTGGTGCGCGGAGTTGACGCGCGCGGCGAGGAGATCGACGCTTTGCTGACCGCCAAACTGGCCGATGGCTGGACACTGAAACGCCTCGACAAGACCATGCTGCAAATCCTGCGCGCCGGGACTTACGAGCTGCTCGCGCGCAACGATGTGCCAGCCGCAGCCGCCATCAACGAATATGTCGATGTGGCGAAGGCATTCTTCGACGACCGCGAAGCAAAATTCGTGAACGGCATCCTTGATGCAGTCGCAAAAGAAGTGAAGGTTTAGCTTGGGCTTGGCACCAATCGGTGCGACCCACCGCAAGGGCGATTGCCCGCCCGCAGTTGCGCAGACTTGTCTGCGGGAACCGAGATGAACGAAGCCGATTTCATCACCGCGCTGCGCGCTCTGCCGCTCCATTCCGGTGCGCGCGGGTTAAGCGATGATTGCGCTGTCTTAGAGATCGGCGGCGAAGCTCTTGTCCTAACCCATGATATGATGACCGAGGGCACGCATTTCCGGCCCAATGCCGACATGGCCGATGTTGCCTGGAAACTGGTCGCCTCAAACCTGTCTGACCTCGCAGCCAAGGGAGCTGAGCCAATTGGCGTATTGCTGGGCCATTCGCTTGGCCAGGATGACAAGCGCTTCCTTGCGGGCCTCGGCGAAGCGCTCAGCCGCTACAATGTGCCAATTCTAGGCGGAGACACCGTTTCTGCGGCGAGCCCGCGCACCTTCGGCCTCACCGCCATTGGCCGTGCAGTTCATACGCCGGTTCCCTCGCGCAGCGGTGCCTCACCCGGCGATGCGCTGTATATCACAGGCATGCTCGGCGCCGCCATGCTCGGCTTTGAAGGTGCGACTGAGCACCTCGAGGCGTTCAACCGCCCTCATCCGTTGTTGCAGCAAGGCCAATCACTAGCGCCGCATGTCAGCGCCATGATGGATGTTTCAGACGGACTGCTGCTCGATGCCTTCCGTCTTGCGGAGGCAAGCGAGGTCACCCTCGCAATCGAGAGCGAGAGTGTGCCGGTAGCGGATAGCAAGAGGCGCGAGGACTGCATGCGCTGGGGTGATGACTATGAGCTTCTGTTCACCGCGCCAGAGGGGCTGACCCTTCCCATTCCCGCCACGCGAATTGGCAGTGTTCAGCCGCTGGGCTTTGCTCCGCTCACGCTTGACGGCAACCCAATCGTCAATGCGCAGGGCCTCGGCTATCAGCACGGCTGATCCCGAATTGCCGGGCCGCTCTCAGCAAAAACGGCAAAATGGGCGGAGCCGCCCCGTTTCCTCCTTGCCAGCTTGACATCAGTCCGTATGGTTCACTCCACTGCGTCAATGGGAGAACCCAGGCGCAATCTTCATCCTGGGAGAGGGGATTCATTCAGTGGACTTAACACTCATATCAATTGGACTGGCCGTCGTTGCCATCATCTATGGCGTTGTCACCAGCCAACAAGTTCTCAGCGCGAGTGCTGGGAACGCCAAAATGCAAGAAATTGCTGGCGCCGTTCAAGAAGGCGCACAGGCTTATCTCAAACGGCAATACACCGCGATCGGCATCGTCGGTGTGGTGGTTGCCATACTCGTTTTCATTTTCCTTGGTGCGGTTTCTGCCATCGGCTTTGTTGTCGGTGCGGTACTGTCCGGTGTGGCTGGCTTTATCGGGATGAACATCTCGGTGCGTGCCAATGTGCGCACAGCGGCGGCGGCTGAAACAGGCCTTCAACAAGGGCTGACCGTGGCTTTCCGCGCTGGTGCGGTTACCGGCATGTTGGTCGCTGGCCTTGCGCTGCTGTCTATCGCAGGGTTCTTTTACGTGCTGGTTGGCACAATGGGCATGGACCTCACCGTGCTTGCTGAGAAACGCGAAGTCATCGACGCGCTTGTCGGGCTAGCCTTTGGCGCATCACTGATCTCGATCTTTGCGCGTTTGGGCGGCGGTATCTTTACCAAGGCCGCTGACGTTGGCGCCGATCTGGTTGGTAAGGTCGAAGCTGGCATTCCAGAGGATGACCCCCGCAACCCGGCGACCATCGCCGATAACGTGGGCGACAATGTTGGCGATTGTGCTGGCATGGCCGCTGACTTGTTCGAGACCTATGTTGTCACCGTTGGTGCAACCATGGTTCTGACCGCTCTGCTGTTCACCGGCCTTGCCGCTGACAGCCTGCTGGCGCTGATGAGCCTGCCGCTGATTATTGGCGGTGTTTGCATCGTGACCTCAATCATCGGGACGTACTTTGTTCGTCTCGGTTCCTCGAACAACATCATGGGCGCGCTCTATAAGGGCTTTATCATCACCACCGTTCTATCCGCTGTCGCGATCTACTTTGCGACTGATTATGCGGTTGGCATGGCCACGGAGTACACGCTGGGCGACAACACGTTCACTGGCATGTCGCTGTTCCTGGCGATGATGGTTGGCCTGGTCATCACTGGCCTGATCATCTGGATCACCGAATATTACACGGGCACAGAATACCGCCCGGTCCGCTCGATTGCGAAATCGTCTGAGACCGGACACGGCACCAACGTCATTCAAGGTCTGGCTATCAGCCTTGAATCGACCGCACTGCCGACCATTGTGATCGTGATCGGTATCATCGTGACATACCAGCTCGCTGGTCTGATGGGCATCGCCTTTGCGGCGACTTCAATGCTGGCGCTGGCCGGTATGGTTGTTGCTTTGGATGCCTATGGCCCTGTCACGGATAACGCTGGCGGCATCGCTGAAATGGCTGAGATGGAAGAAAGCGTTCGGGAGAAAACCGATGCGCTAGACGCCGTTGGCAACACCACGAAAGCAGTGACCAAGGGTTATGCAATCGGTTCTGCCGGTCTGGCGGCTCTTGTGCTGTTCTCGGCCTACACCGCTGACCTCAAAGAGTTCTTCCCAGATCTCGCGGTCAGCTTCAGTCTTGAAAACCCGTATGTCATCGTTGGCTTGCTGCTAGGCGCGCTGCTCCCGTACCTGTTCGGTGCGATGGGCATGACCGCCGTTGGCCGCGCCGCTGGTGATGTGGTGGTTGATGTGCGCGCGCAGTTTGCCGCGGACCCGGGCATTATGGATGGCACCAGCCGTCCAAACTATGCCCGCACGGTCGACCTGGTGACGAAGGCCGCGATCAAGGAAATGATCGTACCTTCCATGCTGCCAGTGCTCGCGCCAATTGTGGTCTACTTTGCTGTAACTGCGGCAACAGGCAGCCAAGCAGAGGGCTTTGCCGCTCTCGGCGCATTGCTGCTGGGTGTTATCATCTCGGGCATCTTCGTGGCGCTTTCCATGACCGCTGGCGGCGGCGCATGGGACAATGCCAAAAAGTATATCGAAGATGGCAATCACGGCGGCAAAGGCTCAGAAGCTCACAAGGCCGCTGTGACCGGTGACACTGTTGGCGATCCTTACAAGGACACCGCTGGCCCAGCCGTGAACCCAATGATCAAGATCACCAACATCGTCGCGCTGCTTCTGCTCGCGGCGCTGGCGGGCGGGCATTGATCTGACGCCAATCTGCGGCTGATTGATCGGCTGCAAACATCTTTAAACCCCGCCGGGCATAGGTCTGGCGGGGTTTTTTGTGGTCCGACGCCACGTTCAAACACTCGCACCCGAAGCGCGTCGCACAAACGCTTCCTTAACATCATTCGGCCTAAACCACGCCCCGCGTGCGATTCTGCGCGCTGGGAAAAGGTTAACGGATGGACATGGCAAGCGCGCCTGCAATGCCCAGCGCCCCTTCTCACTCTGGCCCGCTTTTGGGTTGGAGCGATGGGATGCATGCCCTGACGCCTGCCCAAATCAGCCGCACTGCTTTCCTTGCCGCATGGGACGAGTTGACCAATTGCGCGGCCGAACCCAACCCCTTTTTCGAAGAGTGGTTTCTTTCCGCCTCGCTCGCCAATTTACCCGAAAGCGCGAGGGTCGAAGTGTTCGCCTATATCGTTGGCGGCGACCTGCTCGGCCTCATCCCGCTTGAGCAATCCCGTCAATATTATGGCTATCCCGTGCCGCATTGCGGCGCGGCGCTGCACGCAAACAGCTTTTGCGGAGCGCCCCTAATCGCCAAAGGGCATGAGATCGATTTCTGGCGCACCTTGTTCACCGCGCTGGACCACAAGCCTCGCCAGGCGCTGTTCCTGCATTTGCCGCAATTGCCCGCCGATGGCCCGGTGGCCGAGGGCCTGCGCGAAGCCTTGGCCGAGCATGATCGCCCGAGCGCAGTCGTGCACAGGGAAGAGCGCGCCATGCTAGACGCAGAAATTTCGCCCGAGGAATATCTTGAGACATCCATGACCAAAAAACGGCGCAAAGAACTGCGCCGGTTGCGCAAACGCCTGGCGGAAGAAGGCGCATTGAGCGTGGAGCGGACCGAAGGCGAAGAAGGCATTACCGAGTGGACCCGCGAGTTTCTCTCCGTGGAACGCGCAGGCTGGAAAGGTGCCGAAGGCTCCGCCCTCGCCAGCGCAGGCCATACCGAACAGTTCTTTACCGACGCCTTGGCCGGCGCAGCACGCTCTGGCCGGTTGGAACGGCTCGCCTTGAGGGTCGACGGGCGAGCCATCGCCATGCTCGCGAACTTCATCACGCCGCCGGGAGCCTACAGTTTCAAAACTGCGTTTGACGAGCGCTACGCGAAGTACTCGCCCGGCCTTTTGCTCCAGCTCGACAATCTGGAGCTGCTGAACAACGAATTTATCGAATGGGCCGACAGCTCGTGCCGCCGAAGGACACTCGATGATCGAGCGCTTGTGGCGCGAGAAGCGCAGCATCCATAGCGTCAACGTCGCGATTGGCGGAAAACTGCGCCGCGCGGTGTTTGAGCAATTGATGCGCCGCGAGCTGCGCAAAGGGACCCCGCAATGAACGCGCCCATCACAGACGCAAACGACTGGCAAAGCGCGCGCGCCTCTGCTCCGGCGATCTTTGATGCGAATGCGCGCGATCACTTTGCCGCGCATTATCCTGAAACGCCGCACACTCTGCGCCACGCCCTCGATCAGCATCCGCTGTTGGAGATCGAAGCGCTGGCCAGCATGGCGGAGCGCCTTCCAGAAGGTTCAGTCGAATACAATCGCGGCGATTTGCCGATTGGAGTGGATGGCAAACCGGACAGCAACGGCCTCACCATCGCAGAGACAATCCGCAAAGTGCACAAATCGAACAGCTGGGCGGTCCTTAAGAATGTTGAGCAAGTGCCATCCTATCAGGCATTGCTGCACGATCTGCTCGGCGAATTGCAGGCTGAGATTGAGGCCAAAACCGGCGAGATGCTGACCCCGCAAGGGTTCATTTTCATCTCCAGCCCCGATGCCGTGACGCCTTATCATTTCGACCCAGAGCATAACATTCTGCTGCAGGTGACGGGCAGCAAAGTGATGACCCAATTCCCCGCTGGCGATACACGCTTTGCGGCCGATGGTGAGCACGAAGCCTATCACGCAGGCGGCGCGCGCGAGCTCAAGTGGGACGATGAATTTGAAGGCCAAGGCCGTGAGTTTCCGCTTGGTCCGGGCGATGCCGTTTACGTGCCGGTGATGGCCCCGCATTTCGTGCGCAATGGACCGCAAAGCTCGATTTCGCTGTCGATCACGTGGCGCTCTAACTGGAGCTATGATGAGAGCGATGCGCGCTGCGCCAATGTGCTGATGCGCCGGATCGGCATAACACCCAATGCGCCAAAGCGCTGGCCCGCCAGCAACCGCGCCAAAGCGCTGAGCTTTCGCGTGTGGCGCCGCCTGTTTGGCCGCGCGGGATTGCCACCGCTGTCATGAACGCGCCCTTCCCCATCGACACGCAGCCCCAATCGGAGCTGGACCGCCTTGCGGAGGCAGATGATCCGCGTCGCGCTTTCTTAAGGGCGCAGTGGTTTGCATCGGGCCGCGATCCGGCAACGACCGAGCTTGTCGCGCGCAGCAATGATGGCAAAGCGATTGCCGCCTTTCCCATGTGCGAGAAGAAGCTCGGCCCCGTTGCAATTAAGCAGGTCGCAGGCGCCTATTGGCCGTTTCGCGGCGCTCCTTTGGACAGCAATTGCGCAGCGGAAGAGCTTGCGACTGCTCTCAAGGACAAGGCGCTTGCTAAGCAGCTCGGTAGTGTCTGGCGCATGGGCCCGGTGGTCGACGACGATCTCTCGCTGGATGTGCTCAAAGCCGCCGCAATTGAGGCAGGTTGGCGCGTGCTTTCACGCCCAGTTGGTCAGCTGTTCGTGCTCGATCTGGTCGCGCTGACGGCGTCAGGCAATTGGCCCTCCACCAAAGGGCAGCAGAAGGACCGCTGGCGGGTTCGTCAACTCGAGAAAACCGGTCCAGTCACTATTTCATACTTCACTGGCGAAGATTGGACCGATGAAACTCGCGATGCCATCGCCGAAATTGAAAGTAATTCCTGGGTCGGACAGCTCGAACAGGGCGGCGACACCAAGTTTCACGATCCAGCGCTGCGCTCATTCTGGGAAGGCATCGCTGAGGACCCTGCGATCGCCGCTATGATCCGCGGCAGCCTGCTGCATGTCGGCGATATACCGGCGGCCTTCACTTTTGGCCTCGACTGTGGCGACACGCGCTATGCCATCGCCAACAATTTCGATCAGCAGTTCCACAAGTTCTCGCCCGGCCGCGTTCTGCTCTATGACGACTTCACTAGCGCCGCAAAGCGCGGACTTGCCCGCATTGACTGGGGCCTTGGCGATGGCGGTTACAAGCGGCAAATGGGCGCCGAAGAGGCCTCCAGCGTCTCTGACCTTCTGTTTGTGCGCGGCGCATTGCCAGCCGCCCTGCTGCGCCGGGTGTGGGAACGCTAAGCCTCCTTGACCTTGCCGCCATCGCGCCGCATTGCGAGCGGCGAAATGAGCGACACTTCAGACAATATTCCGACCAATGAGCAGCTCGTCGATGGGCTGATCAAACTGCTTACAGTCGACCAGAGCACGCCGGACAACTTCACCGGCCGTCCGCAAAAAGGCGGCATGGGCCGCGTGTTTGGCGGCCAAGTGCTGGCGCAGGCTATTCAGGCCGCGCAGGCGACTGTGGATGAGCCTAAACAAGCGCACTCGCTGCACGCCTATTTCCTGCGCGGCGGCAAAGAAGGCCCGCCGATTGACTACCGGATCGCGCGCGATTTTGACGGGCGAAGCTTCTCCAATCGCCGGGTCGTCGCCAGCCAGACCAATGAAGCCGGCGAAAACAAGCCGATCCTCAATCTTACCGCGAGCTTTCAAACGCCGGAGACCGGGCTGGAACACAGCGATGCTGAGATGCCCGATGTTGAGGGGCCGGATGAACTGCGCAGCGATATGGATGTGCGCCGCGAGATGGTGTCGAAGCTGGGCGATAAGCTAAGCGAGGATCAGCGCCGGATGATGCTGCGCCCGCGCGCCATTGAAATGCGCACGATTGATAGGCTGCATTGGATGAACTCTGAGCCGCGCGAACCGAAAGCGCACACATGGTTTCGCACTGGCGCGCCGCTGCCCGCGATTGAGGATGACCCAGGGCTGCACCGCGCGGTGATCACCTATGCCAGCGATTTCACGCTGCTCGGCACGAGCGCCCTGCCCCACGGGCTCAGCTGGATGCGCGGCGAACTGGTCGGGGCCAGCCTCGACCACACGATCTGGTTCCACCGCGAAGCGCGCGCGGATGAATGGCTGCTCTACGCCACCGACAGCCCATGGTCCGGCCACGGGCGCGGATTTAACCGAGGCCGCGTGTTCAACCAATCAGGCGAGCTCGTCGCCAGTATCGCTCAAGAAGGCATGATCCGGCGCCGCAAGGCGAAGTAGAGCAGCCGGTGCAGCGCTTGTCCTTGATATCACCGCCCTCGCCGCTAGGCTGAGCGATCAGGAGAACACCGCAATGCAAATCACTCGTCAACCGCCGGTTAGAACGACGCTTGAACCCAGCAACCACCCGTATCTTTCCGGGCCATGGACGCCGGTTCACGAAGAGGTGGATGTGGATGAGCTGGACGTGATCGAGGGCGCGATTCCGGCCGATATTGATGGCATTTACCTGCGCAATACAGAGAACCCAGCCCATCAGCCGCTGGGCCGGCACCACCCGTTTGATGGCGATGCGATGGTGCACCAGGTGAACATTTCGGGCGGCAAAGCCAGCTATCGCAATCGCTTTGTACGCACCCAATGCTTTGAGGCTGAGCAGATCGCGGGCCAGGCGCTGTGGGGCGGGCTGATGGATCCTCCCGGAACGTCGCTGCGCCCAGGCTTTGGCGCGCATGGCGGGCTTAAGGACACCGCCTCGACCGACATTCTCGTCCATGCGGGGACCGCGCTGGCGACGCTCTATCAATGCGGAGAGGCCTGGCAGATGGACCCGGTGACTTTGGAGAACCTTGGCAAAGCGCCTTGGGGGCCGATCGACGGGGTCTCCGCCCATCCCAAGGTGGATGAGAGCACCGGCGAGCTCATGTTCTTCAACTACTCCGTGCACGCGCCTTACATGCATTACGGCGTTGTCGACCGGACGGGTAAGCTGGTCCATTACACGCCGGTCCCACTCGATGGTCCGCGCCTGCCGCATGATATGGCGATCACGCCGAACTGGTCGATCCTCAACGATATGCCCTTGTTCTGGGACGAGAAGCTGCTTGAGCGCGGCATTCATGCCGCTCGCCTGCACGAAGGCGTGCCGACCCGCTTTGCGTTGATCCCGCGCCATGGCAGCGCGGACGACATCCGCTGGTTCGAAGCCTCGCCGACCTATGTGCTGCACTGGACGAACGCTTGGGAAGAGAGCGGGCCAGACGGCGATGAAGTCGTGATGGAAGGCTATTACCAAGACGAACCCATGCCACAGCCGCTGGAGGAGCAAGGCGAACATGGCCGGATGATGGCCTATGTCGATGAGCACAGCTTCAAGAGCCGCCTGCACCGCTGGCGTTTCAACCTGACCACCGGCGAGTGCAAGGAAGAGCGCCTGTCGGATCGGATCGTCGAATTTGGCATGATCAACCCAGCCTTTGCCATGCGCAAATCGCACTATGTCTGGTCGACCACCACCCGGCCCGGCTGGTTCCTGTTCAACGGCTATGTCCGGCAAGACACCGAGTCCGGCGAAGAGCAGATCTTCACCCTGCCGGACGGCGTCTATGCCAGCGAGAGCCCGATGATCCCGCGCAAGGCCGCCGACGGCGAGACACTGGCGGAGGATGACGGCTATCTCGTCACCTTCCTGATCGACGAGAACAGCGGCACATCTGAGCTCGCCATCCTGGACGCCAGCGATGTGGCGAAAGGTCCGATCTGCCGCCTCGCTTTGCCGCACAAGATCAGTAGCGGGGTGCATTCCACCTGGGTCGAGCATTCGCAGCTCGCCAGCGATCGCTCCTTCAAGCTTCGCCAGTTGCAAGAGGCCGCTGCCTGATCGCGCGAGCGCGCACCGCCCTATACGTTTTGCAGATGCCCCGCCTGTACGCCTCCTGATAACACGGCTCGTGAGCATCAGAGCAATCAGGAGCATGACACGTGGCAAGCATCGAAGGCGGCAATAACGGCGTATCTGGGGTCGGCCCCGGCCAATCCGGTTCTGGCTCTGATGGGATCAGCGCCGCTGAGATGGCCAGCAATCTGATCGGCTCCTCCACCGGCCCGGCGGGTTTGGAGACCGACCGCCTCGCTGCCAGCGTCGATATGGCGATGCAGAGCATTTCGGACGGAACGTATCAGGGTACCGGCATAACCGACGGCTTCAGCGCCGCCGACCTCGAGGCTGCTGTGATGAGCCAGCTTGGCCCGCGGCAGCAAGGTCAGTTCCAAAGCTCGCTCGACACTTACAAAGCCTCTCCGTTCACCACGGCTGCACAGCAGCTTGCGGTTGATCTTCCGCTGCGTCAGCCGACGGGCCAACCCGGCATGAACACTGCGCAGGACCCCTATGGCACCGAGGTCCCCACTGAGCTTCCACAGTTCACCATGAGTTCGACTGATACCGCAGCCCACAGGTTTGCAGAGCTGCAACGCCAGCAACGCGCGGATGGTATGCGTCAGGTTGAGTTGATCACCGGTGGCCCGTTTTCCGGTCTGTTTGCGGCTGGCGGCGTGATTGCAGGCGCTGAGATGCATACAATCGAAGGACTGGCCTTGGTGGGTGAGATGGCCGACGGATTTACCGCGCCGCTTAGCCCTTGAACCAACGTCTTTACGGTTACATCCGCTACCAATCCAATTGCGATTGACAGGCCGATCCGTTTCCTGATCCAGCGTTAACTCCGCTCTGCACTCAGCGTGGGCGGGTGCGATCAGCCGCTCCTCCCCGCACAGCAGACGTCCAATTCCAATTGCGATGCAACCTTTACCCACGCCGTGCATTGTCCCTATAGCGATCCAGATTCCATAAGAGAGGGACCAAAGTGGCTTTCAAACTCATCGACTTACCTTACGCCGACACCGCACTCGCACCCGCCGTTTCGGCTGAGACACTGTCGTTTCATCACGGCAAGCACCATCAGACCTACATCGACAAGATGAACGCGGCGATTGACGGCACCGATCACGCCGATGCCTCGCTCGAAGCGATTGTTGGCGCGGCTCGTGGCAGCAACCAAGGCCTGTTCAACAACGCCGCGCAAACTTGGAACCACGGGTTCTACTGGCATTCCATGGCGGCGACCGAGACCGCACCATCGGACGAGCTCAAAGCCAAGATTGACGCCGCATTCGGCTCTGTCGACGAGCTTAAGGAACGGCTGAAGGCACGCGGCGCAGGCCACTTCGCCAGCGGCTGGGTCTGGCTGGCTGAAAAGGACGGCGCGCTCACCATCGAGGAAACCCACGATGGCGACACACTGGCTGACCAAGACGGCGTGAACCCGCTGCTGGTCGTCGACGTGTGGGAGCACGCCTATTATCTCGATCACCAGAACAAGCGTCCGGCCTATCTCGACGCGGTTGTCGGCTCGAAGCTCAACTGGGCCTTCGCATCTGAGAACCTCGCGCGCGGCACAGCCTGGGTCTACCCGGCCTAAGCCCAACACGATCACAGCAATGTGAGTGAAACAGCCCCTGCTCCGCCCCTCGCGGAGTGGGGGCTTTTTTTGGAACGCAGATACGCTTTTCAAAAGTGTGACTTTTCATCGTGACGCTGCCTGCTGGCGGAAATCATCCAGCGATACTGGACAGCGCGCGAGATGCGCCAAAACCGCAGAGTTATCCGGCTTTTGGCGGACACCTGCATATTTTCCGCCGCGCAAAATCACCCGCCAAATGCCGCTCTCAATGCGCCATTCCAGCTCGCGAAGTGTGACTTTTGGCAGCGCACTCAAAACAGCATCAGGCGCCGTCCCAATATCGCGCGGCTGCCATTCCTTCGCGAGCGCCGCATCCCACGCCGTACAGAAGCTCTCTGACCACATTTGCGTCCGCAACCGGTAAGCGCTCTCGCGCGCCATAGAGACCCTGCGCGCCGCCTCTGTCACTGAGCGCGTTTGCGCAAGCCACCCAATAAACTCCGCCTGCCTTAGCGGCGTCCAACCATCCACGCGCCGTTTCACCGAAACGGCATAGAACGGCGGAATGCGCTTTGGCGGTTTGCGAGGCTGAGAAACACGCGGCGGGTAGAATTTCATGGCCTTGTAAATACGCGCTCGATTGATCTGTAGGAAACACCAAAAGATCAAACGGAACTGCATATCTCGCCCTCGGGCAATCACAAAAACTTGATCGGAATTTTGCATTCCCAATCAGATTTGTAAATTTATGAAAACCGGGCTTTTTTTACTTTGTTGCCACGCATGGATAACGATATCTTCACTAGAAACGAGGTAGTGTTACTGCATGTCGCATCGAACCCTTGTTCGGCTAAGCGCCACATTTTCAAGGCTATTCGCCTGCGCCATGCTGCTGCTCGTCTGTCAGCCGGTATTGGCCGGTCGGATAGAGGCCGGAACATTCACCGCGCACGACACATTGGGGACCAATCGTACCCCTGATCGCGTCACCTTTCAGCAGCCCTTCGACACGCCGCCAATCGTGATCGGTATTCCTTCTCAAAACGGTGGCAATTCTGCGTCGATCCGGATCACCAATGTAGACACCACTGGTTTTGACGAACTGATCCTGGAGCCCGACAATTGGGATGGTCGCCATTTGGAGATGGTGATCCATTACGTAGCAATTGAACCTGGCCGCCATGTTTTGCCCGATGGCACCGTCATCGAAGCGGGTTTCACCGACCTTACCAACGTTCAATTCGGTAGCGGCTTTACAGGGGGCAGCGCAAGTTGGCGGAATGTCTCGTTTTCCGCTCCGCTTTTCGGAACTCCCCTGGTGTTGCACCAACTCCAAACCGCGAATAGCGAAACCCGCAACGTCGCCAATGAAAGCTCGCGCCCCCACATTACCTCTATCGTTCGCAGCCCGAGCACCTTGGGCTTTGATTTGGCGATAGAGCGCAGCCAGGCTAACAGCGGCCCCTTTCCATCATCAGAACAAATTGGATGGATCGCATTCCCGACAGGGACAACGGGCAGCTTTCCCGACACTGGTGGCTCCAGCATTACTTGGAACACGACGACTACGGGGGCGACAATACGAGGCTGGGATGACGGTTGCTTCAGCAACGCTCATGGACTTACCGGAGGCAGCCCAATTGTTGTCGCCAAGAAAATCAGCCGCAACAATAGTGATGGCGGTTGGCTGCGCTATTGCTCCATCACAGGCACAACGATTTCGCTGCGAGTGGACGAGGACAGAGACCAAGATACGGAACGTGCCATTGCCGCGGGGGACGCAGAGCAAGCAGCGATCATCGCCTTTTCAAAGAGCTTCCACGCTCTGCTAGAGGCGGATTTGGACATCACAAAGACGCGTGTTTCGATCAATGACGGTCTGAGCGGCGATTTCGCCATCCCCGGTGCGGTGGTCGATTATCTGATCACGGTTTCGAACACGGGCAATTCGCCGCCGAACCAGAACAGCGTCGCTCTGACCGAGATCATACCCGATGAGCTAAAACTCGTAGTCAGCGATTACGCTGGCCCGGGGAGCGGACCAATCGTGTTTGAGCAGGGTTCTCCTACGAGCGCGCTAACCTGTGCATTCATTTCCTTCGCAAACACCAGTGATTGCTATGAATTTTCGGAAGATGGAACCAATTTCGGCTATGTCCCGTCCGATAGTGGCGATGGCACGGATCCAGCCGTCCGCTTTGTTCGAATTCGCCCGGTGGGCTTCATGGCTCCCAATTCCGGCGGCGGCAGCCCCAGCTTCCGCCTGCGCTTGCGGGCGGTAGTGAACTAGCCACCGCCCCTTTGCACCAAAGCATGATTTGTTGCCTGCTAGCCCAGCACTAGAATGAGTGCCTTAGGAAAAGTATACGCCCCTCCCTCCTCCCTAACCATTCTCGCCGCAGAACCGCGCGCCGCGTCATTGGGCTTTACCTCTGGCACAAATGCGCAGAAGGTGCGGCCAAGCAAAAAAGCGGCGCGGTGGCGGAGCCGGGAACAACTAGGCCTGACATCGACGAATGCTGTATGGGAGAAATTGATGGCCGAAGCGACTGTGCACGCACCGACAGGTGCGGCTCCTCCTGCCTCCGAAGGTTTCGGAACGCCTGGCTACCGCGCCTATGTTCTGAGCGCCTTGCTCATCGTCTACATCTTCAATTTCATTGATCGCACGATCATCAATATCCTGACGGAGCCAATCAAGCTCACCTTTGGGCTGGAAGATTGGCAAATGGGCTTGCTCGGCGGGCCAGCCTTCGCCGTCCTTTACACCTTCATCGGCATCCCAATTGCGCGCGGGGCAGAGCGCTACAACCGCGTGGCTATCATCTCGGCTGCCGTTGTCATCTGGAGCCTGTTTACGGCCCTGTGCGGGTTTGCGATGTCATTCATGATGCTGTTCCTGTTCAGAATTGGCGTCAGCATTGGTGAGGCAGGATGCACGCCGCCCGCTCAATCTCTGATCGCGGATTATTTCAAGCCATCTCGCCGCGCGACCGCCGTTTCAGTCTACGCTCTGGGCGTGCCGCTGGGCGGAATGCTCGCCTCGGTTTTCGGCGGGCAACTGGCTGGGCTCGACGGCGCGCAATACGGCGCCTTTGTGAATTCAATCGGCATCGGTTCTCTGTTTGGCGATCTGGACTGGTCACAAGTTGAAGGCTGGCGTGTCGCCTTTGTCGTCGTTGGATTGCCAGGAATGCTATTGGGATTGATCGTATGGCGCAGCATTAAAGAGCCGCCGCGCGGCTATACCGATCCCGCTGCGCTCCAGGGCCTGGAAAAGGCCAGTTTCAAAGAGGCGCTGGCTGTTTTGGCGAAGAAGCCAGCTTACCGGCACATCGTGTTCGGTGCGACGCTCGCTTCTTTCGTCGGCTATGGCGTTGCGCAGTTCACCACCTCATTCCTGCTGCGCACGCACGGCCTAACGATCCAAGAAGCCTCTTTGCTCTACGGGGTTGTCTTGGGAATTATGGCAGCGATTGGTGTGTTCAGTTCTGGCTGGCTGGCAGACAAGATGTCCCAAAAATATCCCAATGCGCTCTCGTGGCTGCCCGCGATCGGTATGGGCGCATCCGTGCCGCTCTACGCATTTGGATTCTTAATGCCCAATCTCTGGCTGGCAGTGCCGGCGCTGATGGTGGCCGCGATGATCCACTATTTCTATCTCGGACCAATGTATGCGGTCTCAGGCGGGGTGGTCGACAGCAGAATGCGCGCAACCTCGGTTGCGATCACTTTATTTGTGGTCAATTTGCTCGGCTACGGCCTTGGCCCGCCGGTTATTGGCGTGCTCTCGACGGTGCTGAAGACTATGTTCCTCGACGGGCAAGCCCTCGGGCTGACGCTGGAGACGTGCAAGCCGCTGCTCTCGCTCGGCGCTGATGCGAAGGCCCTGCTGGGCGGCACAGAGCTAGAGGCGATGGAGGCCTGCTCCAGTGCGGAAGCGCGCGGGCTGCAGTGGTCGATTGTGATCTTCAGCTGCATTTATGGCTGGGCGGCCCTGCACTACCTGCTGGCGGGGCGGACCCTTCAACGCGACATGGTTGCCAATTCGCAAGAGTGAGGGGCAAATGCTGGGTCTAGGCGGTTTGTCAGGCTTTCGCCCGCCCGGCAGGTAGCACTCTGTGCGCTGGCAATAGAGCGGAGCGGAAGCCCTAGCTTTCGCCTGAGTTTTCGTGCACAGATTGATCAGGGCGCTACGGTATCAGCGCCATAGCTTTGTCAGTCACCGCTTTTGCCGTACCCTAACTCTATAGGAGAATGGCATGATCGATTGGTTTCGCCGGCGCTACCTGGACCTTTTGGGGTCAATCTACATCTACAACGAACATCGCGGATACACCGCGCTCGACCGCGTTCTGGAGGCTGTGCGGGCGCGCTGTGAACCCGGCGACCCGCTGATCACTATGATCGAAAAACACCGCGCGGATGAGCGCAAGCATTACGTCATGTTCAAGCGCTGGTTTGAGCTGCAGGGCAAGCATCCAATCCACCTCGACCGCACCTTTGGCCATATTGACCGCTTTATCGAGATCATGTTCGGCACCCCGATCGACAAGCTCGATACGCAGGCCGTGATCGAGCGCGATGAACTGTTTGAGCGATTGTGCCGGGTCATCTCGCTGACGGAAAAGCGCGGCTACAAACAGATCGAGATTTTGCTGAAGAACCCGTTTGTAAAATCTGACCCAGCCCTGGTGAAGATCTTTAAAGTGATCGAGCGGGACGAGCCCAGCCATTGGGCGCCCTATGACGGCTGGCTGCGCGACAATGCCAAACGCGAGCCGAAATGGTGGGAGCGCATGGTTGACGGCTTTATCCATTCAGAGCTGCTGTTCCTGAAATTGCCGATCCTGTTTCTCAACCCGTTTGTTACCCGCAAAGATGTGTGGGCGGATGACGGCGAGCAAGACCCGGATCGCTATTCCGACCGGCTGCGCTCCGCGACCTAACGAAACGCACTCAGAGTGAACGCAGCGGCAAAGCCTATCAAAGAGACGCCTGGTGGCCGCCCGCGCGGCAGCCTGATCACGCGCCTGCTAAAGGTGCGGGTCGGATGGATGCTGGTGCGCAACACCGTGGTCAGCACCGGGGTCTTTCTGATCGGGCTTGGCGTGCTGTGGCTGCTGGTCGAGCGCGCCGGGATGGGAAAGATCATCGCCTCTGGCATCGGTTTCGCCGTGGCTAACACCTTGCACTATTTCCTGGGCAGGAGCTGGATTTTCCGCGGGACCGAACGCGCGCTGGCCAGCGGATATGCTCTGTTCCTCATAAACGGTGCAATTGGCCTTGCCGTGACTATGGCGCTGATGGCGGTTATGCTGGCGCTGACCCCCATCGACTATATGGTCGCGCGCGTATTGGTGTCTGTTGTCGCGGGGCTTTTGGTGTTCGTGCTCAACGCCGTGTGGAACTTCCGCCGGGTCTAGCGGCAGCTCGCTCAGGCCCGTCTGACAGCGATTCTCTCTTACAACGCATACCGCTTGGCGAATTGTGACAAAGCCAATCCAATCGCCAAACGCGCAACGGTTCATCGCAACGGTTCGTCGCAGCAAGCGGTCAAACGACCCGTACAACTAACGAAACTGACCAATCTGTTCATCTGGGAGAAAGGTTTGAGTGACAGTCAGGCGTCACATGTCGCCTAAAAAGCGGCATCCAAGCGCACATGTTGTGCAGGAATTTTCGAGGGGGCTTTAGCAGTCAGACACGCCATCACAGGGGGCGGTCTAGCAAATGCCGAGACGACGAACGGCTGACTGCGATAGTTTTGAGGAGTACTTTAATGACTGCCATTTCAAAGAAGCATACCGCTCTTTTCCTGTCGGCTGTGATCGCCCTGCCCATGGCAAGCGGCGCAATCGGCCAAGAGCCTATGCCTGTTCCTGCCCAACAGGGTGAAGTGCTGACCACGGTCACTGGCTCACCGCCTGCTGATCTGTCGGGCATGCCAGAAGGACCAGAAATTGATGGCTTTATCTCGGCTCGCCGCGATGGTGAATTTCAAGTCACGACGGTTGATGGTTCACGCACAGCGATCCGTCTGAGCGATGGCACCGAGATTCGCGCCAAGGGCGGGTTCCTGGGTCTCAACCGTGACAAGCTGGGTTCTGAGCAATTGCTCAATGGCCTGCCAGTGTCGGTAAAAACAGTTGAATGGGCTGGCGGTCTTGTCGCCACCCGCGTTAACCTGAAGAACAAGGATCTGCGCACCGCTTCGATGATCCGCAACGGCACCGAGCAACAGTTCGGCGAGCAAGGCGCGGCAATCTCGAAGAACGCCGCCGCAACGGAGGCGCTGCGCGGCCGCTTTGGTGACATCGATCAATACAACATCAGAGGCACCACCAATGTCTATTTCGACACTGGCCGGTACAATCTTTCCAGCCAGGCGCGCGCCGAGCTCTGCAGCGCGGCTGAGCAGGCCAACACGATGGACAACGCACTGCTTCTGGTCGTCGGCTACACCGACTCAACCGGCAGCTATGAGATCAACCAAGAGCTGAGCGAAAAGCGCGCCAGCCGCGTGGTGAACTATCTGCAGCAGCAGTGCGGTTGGAAGCCATATCGCATGCTGACCCCCACCGGCATGGCAGAAGCCGATCCGGCAGCCGACAACTCAACCCCTCAGGGTAAGGCGCAAAACCGCCGCGTTGCGGTAAATGTCTTGGTCAGCAAGAGCGTCGAAGGCCTTTAATCTAGGCCACACTCTCTCCGATTGAAAAATGCGGGGCAGGCTTTGCGGCCTGCCCCGTTTTTTTGTGCCGCGCGTGAACTAAGCGTCCGGCAGGCCAAGCCAGTAAAACTCAACCCGCGAAACACCGCTGACGAGGTACTTTTGCTGGGCGCGGTATTCTTCCAGCTTTTGCAGCTCGGCAAACCCTTCACGCGTTTCCCATTCCACAAAGGTCACTTGGCCCGGAGCCTCCGGCGAAGACGCATGGGCTTCAAAACCGGGCGCGCGCATTTTGTATATGAAACGCCCGCCCACGCGCCCAACCAGGTCTTCGATCCCTCTGAAATAGCGGTCATAATCGCTCGGGTTCTCGGGATTAAACCATGCGGCCACGACTGTGTAATGCTTGTCCGCGCGGAACCGTAAAGAGAGGTCTTCCTTCAGTGTGTCGCTGTAGACCTTGAGTTCATTCCAAGCGTCGGGCCGGGTCGCCTTAATAGCTGGCCAATCAGGGTGATTTTCAAAGCGCTGCACGGCCTGTTCATCGGGCCAAGAGAAGAACGAAAACGCCTCTGGCTCAAAATCACTTATGACCTTTCGCTTCACCGCCAGCGTGCCATGCGGGGAAAAGCCGAATGACGAAGCGATCGGAAAGGCGGCTTGCGCATAAGTGCGCCGCGCTGCGCCGCCATCTGGCCGAACCTCAGAGGCAATTACCTGCAGCACTTGACCAGACTTCAGCTCAATCACGACATCCTTGGCTGGCTGCGCAGCGGACTGCGGCTTCGCGTGATCTTCAGCGAGCGCGGCGGATGGCATGCTGAGTCCTAAAGTCAGCGCACATACGAGCGAGAATGCGCAGCCGGGCCGGCGCGGAAAAGTCATAAGGGAAACTCCAAATTGGTAGAATACGCACCAATAATGGTCCATTCTCGTAAGTCTCGGCTAGATTTTCGCACCCTTTGGTGCATAAGCGTTCCACTATGGACGCTCACCGATGAATGACTGGGACGATTACCGCCTGATCCTCGCGCTGGCCCGCTGTGGGTCATTGCGCTCAGCAGCCGCCTCGCTCGGCCTTACCCACACGACCGTCTCACGCCGCCTCGCCACCTTGCAGGACGCGCGCGGACAATTGTTCGACAAAGCGCCCGGCGGATACCGCGCGACGAAGCTTGGCGAGGCCCTGATCGGCGTCGCGGAGCGGATGGAGCGGCTGACCCTGGATGCCGCGCGCCAGCAAAAGGCCTATGGCGAGGATCTGTCCGGTCCCATCACTCTGTCCCTGCCAGAGGCTATCGCCCAGTTTCTGCTGCTGGAAGAATTGCTCGAATTCACTGAGACCTATCCGACGATTAGTTTGACAGTTGAAACCAGCTACCGCTTTGTCGATCTGGATCGCAGCGAGGCGGATGTTGTCGTTCGGGGGGCGCAGAAGCCGCCAGACCATCTGGTTGGCCGGCGGCTGTTCCCCAATTGCGTGACCTATTATGCGGAACGCGGTTATCTCGCCCGAACGCCGGAGGAGAAGCTGCGCTGGATCGCGCCTTCTGCCGCGGCGACCGATCCCGGCTGGCTGGCGGGCTCGCCCTACCCCGACGCGCCGATCGCGCTAATGATCGACGATATCACCGCCCGGCACCGCGCCTTGGTGAGCGGCCTAGGCCTAAGCCGTGGAGCTTGCTTTATGGCCGACCCAGAGCCGAACCTGGTCCGCCTCAGCGCTCAGCCGCCGGTCCCGCAGCAGGAATTGTGGGTACTGACCCATCCCGACCTCAGGCAGACGCCGCGCATCCGCACGCTGATGGAGTTCATCAGCAATGCCATCAACGCAAAGCGCGCCCTGATCCTCGGCCAGACCCGCGACGGCTGACGCTTGGTTTACGGCGTGTAGAACGTGGGCGAGCCCGGCCCCACTGGCAGGCCGAACACAAAGGTCCAGAGGTAGAAAAACACCGACCAAAACGCGATGAAGAACATCGAATAAGGCAGCATCATCGCAATCATCGTGCCCACACCCAGATCGCTCTTATACCGCGTTGCCCACGCCAGGATCAGCCCGAAATAGCTCATCATCGGGGTGATGATATTGGTGGTGCTGTCGCCAATCCGATACGCCGCCTGAATCACTTCTGGCGAATATCCCACCAGCATCAGCATCGGCACGAAAATCGGCGCGGTCACGGCCCATTGCGCCGAGGCGGAGCCGAGCGACAGGTTGATCAGTGCGCACAGGATGATGAACATGAAGAAGATGCCCGGCCCGGTCATCCCGGTCTCAACCAGGAAATTCGCGCCCGTCACAGCGGTGATCGCGCCCAGATTGGTCCAGCCAAAGAAGGCAACGAACTGCGCGGCAAAGAACACCAGCACGATGTACAGGCCGAGCGAGGACAGCGCAGCGGCCATTGCGTCGATGATATCGCGGTCGGTCTTCATCGTCCCAACCGCGCGGCCATAGGCATAACCAAGCGCGACGAAGAAGATCAGGATCCAAACGACGAAACCATCGAAGAAGGGGCTGTCGATCCGATCACCATCATCGGGATTGCGCAGCACGCCCCATTCCGGCAGCAGCGTCAGCGCCATCAACCCCAGCACGCCCAGCAGCGCGAGGCCCGCCCAGCGCAGACCCTTGCGCTCATCAGCGCTCACTTGTTCCATCATCCGGTCATCCAAAATCGTGGGATCAGCCAGCGAGGAATCATATTTGCCGAGCTTCGGCTCCACGATGTAGATCGTGACCAGCGAGCCGATCAGCGTGATAAGGACCGTAGAGGCCATCATGAAATACCAATTGGCGGTGGCGACCACAGTATAATCGGGGGCAATCAGGCGGGCGGCCTCTTGCGTGATACCCGCCAGCAGCGGGTCAATCGTGCCGATCAGCAAGTTCGCGCTATAGCCGCCGGACACCCCGGCAAAGGCGGCGGCCATACCGGCCAGCGGATGGCGCCCCAGCGCATAGAAAATCGCGCCGGCAAGCGGGATTAGGACGACATAACCGACCTCAGAGGCAGTGTTCGAGACGATGCCCGCAAACACAATCGCGACCGTCACGAGCTTTGGCGGGGCATTGAGCACCATGCTGCGCACAGCGGCGGACAGCAGGCCGGATTTCTCCGCCACGCCAACGCCCAGCATCGCGACCAGCACCACGCCCAGCGGAGCAAAGCCGGTAAAATTGTCGACCAGGCCAGTAAAGATGCGGCGGATCCCATCGCCGTCCATCAGGCTGACCGCGCGGATCATCCCATCCTCGGCCACACCCTTCGCGCCCAGCGGACGCGGATCTTCCACCGCGACACCCATCCAACCAAGCAGGCCAGAGAGCAGCACAATCCCAAGCGCCAGAACCGCAAACAAAGTGACCGGATGCGGCAGCAGATTGCCAAGCCATTCGACCCCATCAAGAAAACGGGTGAAGGCGTTGCGCTTGCCTTGGGTGTGCTCGTCAGTGGTGGCGGGAAGCTCGCTCATTGATTGCTCCGGTCAGTTGGGGTTACCCGTGATAATCAGGCAAAGATGAACGCAAGATCGTTAAGGGCTTGGAGCCGCATGGCAAGGGGGGATGTCGTGGCGAAAGAACTCCGCTGGTCGTTTTGGAGAATGTGGGAATCCATAGACCACCCAATAGCGCCGCACGCTCACCCACCCGCGTGGTAGAAATCATAGATCGTCTGCGCCACTGCATCGCTGACGCCGGGCGCGCGTTGGAGGTCTTGCAGCGATGCCGCACGCACTTTGCTGGCCGTGCCGAAATGCAGCAGCAGCGCGCGTTTTCTTGCAGGGCCGATCCCGGGGATTTCATCCAGCGGAGAGGCGGTGATCGCTTTGGACCGCTTCGCCCGGTGCGCGCCAATGGCATAGCGGTGAACCTCGTCGCGTAGGTTCTGCAAATGGTACAGCACCGGCGAATTGGTCGGCAGCATCTTCTCGCGCCCGTCTGGGAAGTGGAACACCTCGCGCCCTTCGCGGCCATGATGCGGACCCTTGGCAATCGCGATCACGGCCAGATCTTCAATGCCGAGCTCTCCCAGCACTTCCTGCACGCTCGACATTTGCCCCTTGCCGCCATCGAGCAGGACGAGGTCGGGCCACACGCCTTCGCGCTCCCGGTCCGGGTCGTCCTTCATCGCACGGGTGAACCTGCGCTCCATCACCTCGCGCATCATCGCGTAGTCATCATTGGTCTGGGCGGACTTGATGTTGAACTTGCGATATTGCGACTTTTCAAAGCCTTCCGGCCCGGCGACAACCATTGCGCCGACCGCCTTCGCGCCTTGAATATGGCTGTTGTCGTAGATCTCCACCCGCTTGGGCGGGGCATCCAGCTCCAGGAATTCTGCCATTTCGCGATTGGTCTTGGCCCGCGTGCCGGTCTCGGCCAGCCGCCGCTCCAGCGCCTCCACCGCGTTGCGGCTCGCCTGCTCCATCAGCTTACGCCGGTCGCCGCGTTGCGGGACGGAAAGCGCGACCTTCTTGTCCGCCACTTCGGACAGCGCCGCTTCGATCAGCTCGCTTTCCGGCAGCTCCCGGTCGACCAGGATCATCGGCGGCGGCGGCACTTCCTCATAGAATTGCAGGATGACGTTGGAGAGGATCTGATCCTCCTCCACGCCCTTCGTATGCGTCGGGAAAAACGCGCGGTGCCCCCAATTCTGCCCACCGCGAATGAAGAAGGCCTGGATGCCGACCTGCCCGCCCTTCGCATGCAGCGCGAAGACATCGGCATCGCCCACGCCGCTGGCGTTGATCGCTTGGCTGCCTTGAATGAAGGTCGCCGCACGCAATCGGTCGCGCAAGATCGCGGCGGTTTCAAAATCGAGCTCCTCCGCCGCCTTCGCCATCTGCTTTTCCAAGTCTTGCTGAACCTGCCCAGATTTGCCCGCTAGGAAGTTCTTCGCCTGATCCACGAGCTTGTCATAATCCGGCTCGCTGATCCGGCCGACGCACGGCGCAGAGCAGCGCTTGATTTGATACAGCAGGCATGGCCGGTCGCGGTTCTTGAAGAAGCTGTCGGTGCAGGATCGCAGCAGGAACAACTTTTGCAGCGCGTTGAGCGTGGTGTTCACGCTGCCCGCGCTGGCGAAAGGCCCGTAATAATTGCCCTTCGCCTTGCGCGCGCCGCGATGCTTGTGAATGCGCGGAAACTCATGATCGCTGCGCAGTAGGATGAAAGGAAAGCTCTTGTCATCGCGCAGCAGCACGTTGAACGGCGGGCGAAACCGCTTGATTAGTTGTGCTTCGAGCAGCAGCGCCTCAGCCTCGGAATTGGTGGTGATGATCTCCATCGCCCGGCATTGGCTGACCATCCGCTGCAACCGGCCCGATAGGCCATTGACCTGAGTGTAGTTCGCCACCCGCGCCTTTAGGCTGCGCGCCTTGCCGACATACAGCACATCGCCGCGCGTATCGAGCATGCGGTACACGCCGGGGATCGGTTTCAGGGTCTTCACCGTCTCCCTGATCGCGGTAACGCCAGCCTCCAGATTCGGCTGTGCACTCGCGACGGTATAGGCCGCCCGCTCTTCATTAAAGCGGTCCGCCCCATGGGGGTTGTCAGAGGTGCCAGCAGGTGTCCGGGCCATGCCCATCAGATAGGGACCGTGCGCCGGGGTTGGCAATGCGTGATTGGCATTGCGTGCACACCCGCCTATCGGTGCGGCCATGCAAGAATATGATGTGATCGTTCTGGGCGCGGGCGCCGCCGGGCTGATGTGCGCGGCAGAGGCGGGCAAGCGCGGCAAACGTGTGGCTGTGCTGGAAAAGGCGAATGCGCCGGGCAAGAAGATCCTGATCTCGGGCGGCGGGCGCTGCAATTTCACCAATTCGCGCACGACAGCGGCGAACTACCTCTCCGCCAATCCCCATTTCGCAAAATCAGCGCTCAGCCGGTACACGCCGCAAGATTTCATTGATCTGGTGAACAGCTATGGCATTGCCTGGCACGAGAAGACTTTGGGGCAATTGTTCTGCGATGGCTCGGCCAAGCAGATCGTGGAAATGCTGCTCGATGAATGCGGCAAAGCGGCGGCGCACGGCGGACAAGTTGATGTGCTGTGCGACGCGCATGTCAGCGATGTGGTGGAAGATGGCGGCGAATTTGCGGTCAAAGCAAACGGTCAGGCGATGCGCGCAAAATCGCTGGTGGTGGCGACCGGCGGGCCGTCGATCCCGAAAATGGGCGCGACGGATTACGCTTATGATCTGGCGCGGCAATTTGGCCTAAAAGTCGTGGAGCCGCGCCCTGCCCTCGTCCCGCTGACACTCGGCGGCGAGGACGTATTGTTCCGCGAGCTGTCCGGTGTGTCTGCGCCGGTGACCGCGCGCACTGGCGTCAAGAAGTCAAAGGTCGAATTCGAAGAGGCCGCGCTGTTCACGCACCGCGGCCTGTCCGGCCCGGCGATCCTGCAAATCTCATCCTATTGGAAGCATGGCGAGGAAATTGGGATCGACTTTTTCCCAGGCCGTCCATCAGGCTGGTTGGTGGAGAAGAAACGCCAACACCAACGAAGAACCCTTGAAGATGTAATCGGTGATGACCTGCCTAACCGTCTAGCGGCGGCGCTAGCGGATCAGATGCGGACCGATCCTGGCATATCGGGAATACTGGGCGAAAATCCCGATAAGGCCTTGCACCGAGCTGAACTGCGCCTTGCCGATTGGCGCTTTGCCCCCAACGGCACCGAAGGTTTCGCCAAGGCCGAGGTGACGATAGGCGGCGTTGCGACAAACGAGCTTTCCTCCAAAACGCTGGAGGCGAAAAACGTGCCCGGATTGTATTTCATCGGCGAGGCTGTGGACGTCACCGGCTGGCTGGGCGGGTACAATTTCCAATGGGCCTGGGCCAGCGGCGTAGCGGCCGCAGAAGCAATCGCCGAGTCATAATATTACAAAAACACCTTCCCTAAGGGCAAGACCTACCGCGTGCGTGAACTTGTCTCGCACAGGAAATGTCTATAGCGCTTATTCGTAGAGCCTAAAAATAGGTCGAAGCCGCCCGGTCTTGGGTTGGTTGTCCTCAAGCAGTGAAGCGACAGGACAGAAAAAAGCGGGAGAACACCTTGCGCCAATTGCAAGGCATGGATTCATCGTTCGTAGCGCTGGAATCGCCGAATTCGCCGATGCATATCGGCAACGTGCTGATCTACAATCCGGCGACGGCGCCCGGCGGGTTTGTCCGCTTTAAAGACATCCTCAGCTTCATCGAAGGCCGGATGCAGCTCTCCAAAACCATGCGCCAGCGGCTCGTGCGTGTGCCGTTTGACTTGGATTATCCGTATTGGATTGAGGACCCTGATTTCGATCTGGAATATCACGTGCGCCACGTCGCCTTGCCCAAGCCCGGCGATTGGCGCCAGCTGTGCATTCAGGCCGCGCGCATCCATGCACGCCCGCTGGACCTTAACCGCCCGCCGTGGGAATTCACCGTGATCGAGGGGCTCGACAATGTTCGCAGCTACCCGCCCGGCTGCTTTGCCTTCGTTACGAAGGTCCATCATGCCGCGATTGACGGGATGAGCGGGATCGATCTGGTGGAGGCGCTCCACACGATTACGCCCGATGTCGAGCCGCTGAAAAAAGCCGATACATGGAAGCCAGAAAAAGTGCCGGGCCCAGCGCAATTGCTCGGCAAATCCTATATCAATGCGCTGCTCAACCCGCTGAAACAGGCGCAAGTTGCGGCGCAATCCCTTCCTGGCGTGGCCAGCGCGATCAAGGGCCTGATCGCCCGCGATTTCAAACTCAGCACCGACATGGTGCCCCCGCGCACCCGCTTTAACCGCTCCATATCGCCGCACCGCGTCATTGAAGGCCGCGCCTTCCCGCTCGACAAATTCAAGTCGATCCGTACGCTCGTGCCTGAAGCGAAGGTCAATGATGTCGCGATTGCCGTGATCGGCGGCGCGCTCCACAAATATCTTACATCCAAGGATGATCTCCCCAAATCGACGATGACGGCGATGGCGCCGATTTCCGTCCGCTCAGAGGATGAGAAGGGCGATATGGGCAATCAGGTCGCGGCCATGATCGCCCCGCTGGGCACGCATATCGCCGATCCGAAAGAGCGGCTGGAATATGTCTATGGCCAGACCAGCAATTCCAAAGCCATGACGAACGCGCTGGGCGCGCGCACCATGACCGAGGTGAGCAAGGTCAATCCCGCGCTATACATGGCGCTGGGCGCGCAATTGTTCAGCCGGGTCAGCATCGCGCACAAGCTCGCCATGCCGTTCAACACAGTGGTGACCAACGTGCCTGGCCCGCCCGTGCATATCTACTCATCAGGCGCGCGGATGGAGAGCATGGCGCTGTCTCTCATTTGCCTGAACGATGGATTGGGCCTAGCCCATGTCGTGCAAAGCTATGTCGATGAAGCCTATATCAGCTTCACCGCGTGCCGCGATATCATGCCGGACCCAGAGTTTTACTCGCAGTGTCTGCAAGACAGCTATGACGAGCTGCTGGCGGCGGCATCTGCGGTCAGCAAACAGGCACCAAAGAAGAAGGCGACGAAACGAGCGCCGGCCAAGAAAACGGCAACGAAAACAAAACGCAAAACACCACAAAAACGGGTTGGGAAGAACACATAGTGGCGAGCATCGCACCAAATTCAGCCATGGAAGCAGATCGATTTCTTGAGGAAACGAAAGCCAAGCCGCCGCACCGCTTCTGGACACTGACCGAAGGCCGCGCCTTCTTTGAGCTGGGCGCGTTTTACGCCTCGCGCCCGATGTTGTCGCAGCCGCCTAAGGGTGATGGCCATGCTGTCATGGTCCTGCCCGGCTTCATGGCGACCAACAGCTCAACCATGCCGATGCGCCGCCTGCTCAGGGATTTGGGCTATGATGCGCATGGTTGGGATGCGGGCCGCAATGTCCGCGTCAATGAAGAGCTGTTGCAAGTGATCGAAGCGCAGCTGAAGGAGCTGTTTGAGAACACGGGCCGCAAGGTTTCCCTGATCGGCTGGAGCCTAGGCGGTGTGCTAGCGCGCGAGCTGGCGAAACTGCATCCAGAAAAGGTGCGCCTGGTGATTAGCCTGGGCAGCCCGATCTCTGATGATCGCAATCACACCAGCGCGGCGCGCCTGTTCAAGTTCTTCAACGGCGATGAGCCCGAGCATTTGCGCGGCGGACAGTTCCAGGGGCTGGATGTCGCCCCGCCGGTGCCGACGACGTCAATCCTGACCAAGACCGACGGCGTGGTCCACTGGCGCGGCTCCGTGCAGAAAAAGGGCGAGTTCCCGAGCGAGAACATCGAGGTTTACGCCAGCCACCTTGGACTGGGCGTAAACCCATCTGTGATGATCGCCATGGCTGACCGGCTGGCCCAAAAAGAGGGCACTTGGAAGCCGTTCAAACCAAGCGCGATGCGCCGCTGGATGTTTCCCAAACTCGACGTTTAGAACACCTTTCTAAAGTCGATGCCAACGAACCTGCCGGTTGGGTCGATCAATTGCGGCTGGAAGTTGATTGGCGTGTCACCATTGCTGTCGGTCACCCTGCGGCGCGCGTCAAAGATGTTGTCTGCGCGCAAAGCGATACGGAAGCCTTTTAGGAAACCCTGATCTTTGCCCAATATCCGGCCAAGGTCCGCGAACACGCGCAGATCGACGGTCGCAAGATCATCGAAAAACAGATCCGGCGACCCAAGCAAGGCCGAGCCATCAATCCGGGCGCTGCCAGTGTAGCGGCCCGAAATGCGCATCCCCATTCCATTGCGGAAAATGCCCGCCTCCAGCCGGGTCGCATTGCGCGCCTGACCAAAGGAACCGGTGGCATCGCCATCCAGCAGATCGAGCGGTTCCAGCCCCGGCGCGATCAGGATTTCATTCGCCAGCTCCAGCGTGTGCGTGAGGTTTACGAAATAGCGTCCGCGTCCATCACGGCCAAAGCCGCCGGTCAGCGGATTGCGGGGCGCTCCGCCTGCACCTTGCGGTCTGCCGCCCTGCGCCGCGCCAGCTTGTTCGCCGCCTCTGCCGCCTCCGCGCATCATCGCGGGGTCCATGCTACAAAAGCGCGTGCGGAACTCAGCAATCCGCTCTGGCGTGATCTCGCCATTTTCATCGCGAGCGCGTGATAGCATCCGGCCAAAACGCTCTGGATCGAAGCTCGGCAGAATGTCCGAAGTGTGTTCGCCAGCTTCAACCGCGGCGACCAGACGGGTGAGCACATCCAGTCCATCATCGGCGCAGATACGCGTTCGGAACGCCATGAATTGCTCGCGTTGCTCAGCGGTCGGTGGGCCGCCTGCGCCGCCGCCTCTACGACCTGCTCCATCAGGCCTGCCGCCAGCTGGAGATCCGCCTGCAGCAGGAGGCCCGCCGCGGCCACCACCGCCAGCCGCAGCACTTGACCCGCCAAAGCTGCCGCGCGTGGAAAATGTGAACTGCAGCCGCTCTGCGCGGGTTTCTGCAAAGGTCACTGCGCGGCTATCCAGCGCCACCAAGGTGCCGCCCGCATCACGCGCCACACGATCGGCAAAGGCGTTCTCAATCTCTTCGGTTAGCGCCGGAAAATCGCTGGTCACGTCATCGGAGCGATTGCGGATGTATTCCACGCCCAACCGGGACCCGCGCAAAAATGGCAGCGACCAATTGGCCGCAAAACGCCAGTCCCGCTGGGTCTCAGCCAGCAAATTAGGATTGCCGCCCGTGGTCACGCTCGCCAGCACAGTCTCGCCGTTCACAAAGTCGAACACGGGCGTGTTGAGCGTGATGATCTCTGGATTGCCGAGATTACCTAGCGACGGGGCGACTTCGCGCTCAATGTAGGTGGCGGTCAGGTCGAGGTTGTCGGTCGGAGCCCAAACGAGCCCAGCGGTCCAATCGGTAAGGGTTCCGAAATCTGACAGGTAATCAGCGCCAAATTGCGCGTTGAGGGTAAAACTGCCGATTGCATCCGCGAAACCGGTACGGGTGCTGGTGATCGGGATGACCAGATTGACCCCGCCCTCCAGATCGCCGCGCGTCAGGCGGGCATCGACAAACGAACGAGTGTCGCTGCTCTCAATGCGGTCCCAACTGTAGCCGGCATCGAAGGTCGCGAGCAATTCGCCGCCCGGCAAGTCAGCCAGCGGACCGCGCGCGGTCACTTTCGAAGTTGCCGTCCAACTGCGCGAGCGCGCCGTTTCAAATCCAGCCTCTGCCGAAGTCGGAAGGGCTCCGTCGAGCGCAAGTGTGCCCGCCAAGGCCGCGTCCTGGAGCGCCTGCGTATCAAAGCGCTGGTCGATTTCAGTTTCGCTATCAATCCGGCTGCCATCAAAAGTCGCGGTCAGGCGGAATGCGCCAAGTGGGCGGGTCAAGGAGCCGGAGGCTTCGTAAGTGTCGATCGACACACGCCGCTCCAGCGGGTCCTCCTCACCAAATGTCCGCAGCAGCGTATTGCCCGCGCCATCTTCCAGCTCGACGATATTGAGGCCGGACAGACTGCGGCTTTGATTGCGAGTGTAATTGAGGTTGGCGCTAAGCGACGTACCGCTGTCAACCAAGGCCTTAGCCCAGCTCACGCTGCCTTCCAATTGCAGGCTATCCGCGATTAAAGAGCGAAACTCCGCTTGGTCGGGATCACTCGCCAGTTCTGAGATGGAGCCCGGCGTCTGGATCAGATCGCGCTCGCTTTCCGTCAGCAGCGACAAATCGCGCGCTTCAAAATTCGCGTTAAACCGCCCGCCATCGGCAATCTTCAGAAAACCAAGCTCTTGTTCCAGAGCGATATATCCGCCGCTTGAAGGCCCTTCAAATTCCAGCTCGATCTCGCGGCTGAAATAATTGTCTTTCAGAATGAGGTTCACCACTCGGCGATCAGGCGAAAAGCCAAATCGCTGCGCGACCTCCTCTGGGAACACCTCGACTTTTTCGAGTGCTTCAGGCGGATAGGATCGCAGCTCGCGAAAGCTGCCGATACGAATGCCATTGACCAAAATCACCGGACGTCCGCCTCCGCCGCGCCCGCGCGCAGAGCCAGTCTGATTGGTAACCTGTGTCACCAGATCGGCAATCGAAGTTACCCCCTCACCAGCAATATCATCCTCATTCAGCTCCAATAGTGGGGCCTGCTCCACATCCAATTGACCGCGCAAACGCCGCCCCTGAACAACAATCTCGCCGCCAGAGGGCGTGCCACTGGCCGAGCCGAGTTCGATATCGGACTGTTCGCTTTCAGGCACATCGCGCTGTTGCTGAGCCAATGCGGGTGAGGCGGCCAAGCTGGCCAATCCGGCAAGGCTAGCCCCGGACAAAAGGAATTGGGAGAATTTCATTTGGTCCTCTTCAGACATCGGGTGCCCTCAGACAAGCACCTGAATTGTATCGAATTGCATCACAAAGTGTCGCGTAAAAGACGCACCGAGAGCGCATCCGCTTGATGCCCCTAACGCACGAGACTTCCATTTTGTTCTCGGCGGGGTTAAAGCGCGCGCCTGAATGAGTGATTTTACTCAGAAAAGCTGTTTGCATAAGGATATACATGGCCAAAGAAGAACTCCTCGAAATGCGCGGGAAGGTCGTCGAACTGCTTCCCAATGCGATGTTCCGGGTCGAGCTTGAAAACGGTCACGAAGTGTTGGGCCACACCGCTGGCAAAATGCGCAAGAACCGTATCCGCGTGCTGGTGGGCGACGAAGTGCTGTGCGAGCTGACGCCGTATGACCTCACCAAGGCCCGCATCACCTATCGCTTCATGCCCGGACGCGGCGGCCCTGGCCAAGGCCCTGGCCCAACGCCATAATTTTGAGGTGCGCTGAGTGAGCGCCCCAAAACTCATTTTAGCTTCGGCCAGCCCGCGCCGGCGCGATCTGCTCGCGCGGCTCGGCATGGCGCCCGATGATGTGGCCCCGGCCGATATCGATGAGACACCGCATAAGGGCGAGCTTCCACGCGACTACGCCGCGCGCATGGCTCTGGAAAAGGTACAGGCTGTCAGCGCCAACGGCGACGCCCACATTCTTGCTGGCGACACCGTGGTGGCCGTTGGCCGCCGCATCCTGCCCAAGACCGAGACCGAAGACGAAGCGCGTTCATGCCTCAAACTGATGGGTGGGCGGCGGCATGTCGTGCTGTCTGCGATTGCCCTGCGCGCGCCAGATGGCGGTATCCGCACGCGGCTGAGCGAGAATGTCGTGCGCTTCAAAGTCCTCTCTGATGAGGAAATTGCCAGCTACCTGGCGGGCGGCGAATGGCGCGGCAAAGCGGGCGGATACGCAATCCAAGGCGCAGCCGAGGGCTTGATCCAATGGATCAAAGGCAGCCATTCCAGCGTGATGGGCCTGCCGCTGTACGAGACCCGCGCGCTGCTGAGATCGGCGGGATTTGCCATTGGCTGAGTGGCTTGTCGAAGAAGGGATCGGCGAGACCCGCGCGCTCTTGACCGAGAACGATCAGATATTGGCGGCTAAGCTGTTTTGGCTGAGCAAAGACTGCGCGCGAACGGTTTTGATGGCCAAGATTGTCTCTCGCAAAGCCGGATCATCGCGCGCTTTGTGCGTTAGCCCGCGCGGGGTTGAGATCAACGCAGACGGCCTTCCGCGCGATGCCAGCGAAGGCAGCGACGTCCGCTTGATCATAATCCGCGAGGCGATGGCGGAACGAGGTCGCCTAAAGCGAGCACAGGCGCGATACTTCGCCGATGATAACCCGCACATCCCGCCAACGTCCGTGTTTGCGACGGGCAAGCATGTGCGCCGTTTCCCGTCAGGCCTGTGGGAAGAGGTCTGGGAGGCGGCAAGTTCTGGACAGATAGACTTCGCCGGCGGCTCGCTAATCATCAGTGTCACGCCTGCGATGACCCTGATCGACATTGACGGTGAAGGAAGCCCGTTAGAGCTATCATTAGCAGCCGTCCCCGCCATCGCTCAGGCACTGCGCTGGTTCGATCTGGCAGGGAATATCGGCATCGATTTTCCGACCATTCAAGACAAGGCCGGGCGCAAGGCCGTGGATGCGGCCCTGGAAGAAGCGCTTGATGACTGGCCGCATGAGCGCACGGCAATGAACGGCTTTGGCTTTGTGCAAATCGTCGCCCGGCTCGAAGGGCCATCGCTGCTCCACCGATTCTCAACCTCGCGGGTCGGAGCATGCGCGCGGAAGGCCTTGCGAAGGGCGGAAACTGCCGAGGGGCTGGGCGCTGTATTGCTGCTTACCGTCCACCCGGCCCTCAAGTCGAAGTTTAAGGAAGAATGGCTGGTCGAACTCGCACGGCGCACAGGCAAAGAAGTGCGGATTGAGACGAGCCCGAGCCTTGCGTTGGAAGGTTCTCAGGCGCAGATTGTAAGCCTATGACTAAGATTAAGACCTGCCCGATCTGCAAGAAAGCCCGCGCTGAGGACTTCACCCCATTTTGCTCCCAACGCTGCAAGGATCTCGACCTCGCCAAGTGGTTTGGCGATGGCTACGCCCTGCCCAGCCGCCCGGCATCCCCAGAAGAGATCGCGCGCGAAGATTGGGAACAGCAAGGCTGAGCGTAAAAGAACCTGTGCCTCAGGCTATTTCCCTCTTGCCAAACATCGCCGCCCGCGCCATAGGCCCGCTCTCATTTGCTCGCCGGGCAAAGCGTGCCAAACGCCAAACCCGTCGCCGCAGCGAATGCCCGGGTAGCTCAGGGGTAGAGCAGCGGATTGAAAATCCGCGTGTCGGTGGTTCAAATCCGCCCCCGGGCACCATTCGCTTCAGCAGCGGCTTTACACCCGCGAGCCAGGAGGCCCAGCATGACCCGTCGCCGCCAAATCTATGAAGGCAAGGCCAAGATCCTTTATGAGGGTCCAGAACCGGGCACGATTATCCAATATTTCAAAGATGATGCGACCGCATTCAATGCGGAGAAAAAGGGCACCATCAACGGCAAAGGCGTGATCAACAATCGCATTAGCGAGCATGTGTTCACCCGCCTTGCTCATATCGGCATCCCGACGCATTTCATCCGCCGCCTGAACATGCGCGAGCAATTGGTGCGTCAGGTTGAGATCATCCCGATCGAAGTCGTGGTGCGCAATGTCGCCGCCGGCTCGATTTGCAAGCGGCTAGGCCTGGAAGAAGGTGAGCCGCTGCCGCACACCTTGATTGAGTATTATTACAAGGACGATGCGCTGGGCGATCCACTGATCTCAGAGGAGCACATTGCGTGCTTCAATTGGGCCAGCGTCGAAGAAATGCACGACATGTCTTCCATGGCGATCCGGGTGAATGATTTCCTTTGCGGCATGTTCGCCGGGATCGATATTCGCCTGGTCGATTTCAAACTGGAATTTGGCCGCCTGTTCGATGGCGACTTCAGCCGCGTCATTCTGGCCGATGAAGTCAGCCCGGATGGCTGCCGCCTGTGGGATATGAAGACTGGCGAGAAGCTGGATAAAGACCGCTTCCGCCGCGATTTGGGCGGTGAAGAGGCGGCGTACCGCGAAGTCGCGCGGCGTCTCGGCCTGCTGCAGGACGAAGACAATGGCCCTGGCGAAGTGCTGGACCTGTCGACCCATCGGAATCGGATGCGCGGCAAAACCCCGCCGAAAAAGTAAGCGTTTGGTTTTCCGCACGCCCATCCGGGCATGCGATGTCCTCGCGCTTTACGGGCTAGCCCGCAGCGCTGCGGGCGGGCACGGGGCCCTTGCGGCGCCTGCGGCGCCGATTAAAATGCCACGTTCAGTTTCAATGCGCTAAGAAGCCATCGTTATATGATCATAGGGCACAATTTCAGCATATGAATTTTACCTCACGCGCGCTCATCGCAGGGGCGCTGCTTGCGCTTCCCAACCTCGTTCTCGTTCAGTCTCTCGCGGCGCAAGGGCAGACCGCCACTGAGACCGCACAGGCTGAAGAGGAGCCGCTGTGGGCGTTTGAGAGCAGTGACGTGCCCGTCGATCCCGGATTTGTGTTCGGCGTGCTGGACAATGGCATGCGCTATATCATCCGTGAAAACTCCACGCCGGAAGGCACCGCATTGGTGCGGATGCAGATCGGCTCTGGCTCGCTTGATGAAACCGATAGCGAGCGCGGCCTTGCGCACTTCGTCGAGCACATGGCCTTCAACGGCTCAACCAATATTCCCGAAGGCGAGATGATCAAACTGTTGGAGCGCAAAGGCCTCGCCTTCGGCGCGGACACCAATGCCTCCACCGGGTTTGAGACCACCACTTATATGCTCAATCTGCCGAAGAACGAGGAAGACCTGCTCGACACGGCATTGATGCTGATGCGTGAGACGGCGAGCGAGCTGACCATTGCGCAAGATGCGGTAGACCGCGAGCGCGGCGTTATTCTGGCGGAGCGACGCGACCGGCGCGGTTTCCAGCAGAAGGCGACCGAAGATCAGCTCGCCTTCTTTGCTCCCGGCGCGCGGTTCGTGGACCGCCTGCCGATTGGAACGCTTGATGTGCTTGAGAACGCCAGCGCCGAGGATCTGCGCGGCTTTTACGAGCGCACCTATGTGCCTGCCAACACGGTTATGGTGATCGTCGGCGATTTTCCCGCCGCCATGATGGAAGCCAAGATCCGCGAAGTCTTCACCGATTGGCGAGGCGGCCCGGCCCCGGTTGAGCCGGTTACTGGCCCGATCCCGATTGAGCGCGAATCAGAGGTCGATATCTACACCGACCCTGCCCTGTCAGAGAGCGTCAGTCTGACCAGTTTTTCTAAGTGGAAGGACAGGCCAGACACTGTCGCAACGCGCGATGAGGCGCTGCTGCGCAGCATTGGCTACCGCATTATCGGCCGGCGATTGTCCCGCCTGGCGCGCGGCGAGGATGCACCCTTTCGCGGCGCTGGGTTCAGCAGCAGTGATTTGTTCGAAGACGCGCGCTCCACCAGCCTATCCATTAGCAGCGCCGATGGCGAATGGCGCAAAGGGCTCGTCGCCGCTTTACGCGAAGTGCGTCAAGCCGTGGAGTTCGGCTTCACTCAAGCGGAAGTGACCGAGCAAGTCGCCAACCTGCGCACCGCGCTGGAAAATGGCGTCGCATCGGCTGATACGCGCAGCAATGGTGCCTTCGCTAATGCGGCGCTGCGACTGGTCGTTTCAGAACGCATTCCCACCGATCCCAAATACCGTCTGGAGCGGTTTGAAGCGCTGGCCCCCAGCATCACACCGGGCCGCGTGTTTGCCGCGCTGATCGCGGACCTGCCAGCCACTGGCGATCCGCTGATCCGGTTCCAAGGACGCAGCGCGCCCGAGGGCGGCGAAGAAGCTCTGCGCGCGGCTCTTGCCGAGGGAATGGCGGCAGAGATCGCCGCGCCGCAAGACAGCGGCGAGCAAAGCTTTGCCTACAGCGACTTCGGCACGCCGGGCGAAATCGTCTCCGACACGGTCGATGATCGGTTTGATTTCCGCCTGATCCGCTTTGCCAATGGCGTGCGGCTGAACCTCAAGACCACTGATATTCGCAAGGACCGCGTAAGCTACCGCCTCAGCCTGGATGGCGGCACCTTGCTCGACACAGCGGACGATCCGCTGCGCACCGCAATGGTCAGCGTGCTGGCCACCGGCGGCCTTGGCGAGCACAGCCAGGACGAATTGCAAAGCGTGCTCGCCGGGCGCAGCGTTGGTTTTAACATCGGATCAGGCACGGACGCATTCCGCATGTCGGGCAGCACCACGCCGCGCGATCTGCAATTGCAGATGCAATTGCTCGCCGCCGCGCTGACCGATCCCGGTTACCGGCGCGAGGGTGAGGAGCGCTATGCCAAGAATATCGAGAATTACTTTGCCAATCTCGATGCGACACCGTCACGTGCGCTTAGCAATCGGCTGGGCGGGATCCTGTCCGATGGCGATCCGCGCTTCAGCCTGCAGCCACAAGAGGCGTTTCTCTCGCGCAGTTTCGCACAGTTGAAGGCCGACATTGGCGACCGGCTGGAAAGCGGCGCGATTGAAATTGCGCTGGTCGGCGACTTTGATCCAGACGCAGCCATCGCAGCGGTGGCCAGCACATTGGGCGCCCTGCCCACCCGCGAGGCGGAATTCCAACTGCGCAGCGAGGCTCGAAAGCGCAGCTTCACCTCGAAGCGCGGACTGCAAACGCTGACCCACACCGGCGAAACCGACCAAGCTCTGGTCCGTATGGTCTGGCCGACAACCGATGACAGCGACCTATCCGAGGCGCTCCTCCTTTCGCTGCTCAGCCGCGTCGTGCGCATCCAATTGCAAGAGCGGCTGCGCGAGGAATTGGGCAAGGCCTATTCGCCGTCCGCTGGCAGCTCCGCCAGTCGCGTTTACGCAGGCTACGGCACGTTCAGCTTGACCGCGTCAGTCGATTTTGCAGAGCTGGAGCCAACCCGCGCAGCGATCCGCGCGATGCTGAGCGAACTCGCCGCAGCGCCGCTGGAAAGTGATGTGATTGACCGGGCGCGCCAGCCGATGCTGGAAAGCTATGACAATGCTCTAAAATCGCTCGGCGGTTGGATGGGTCTGGCGGACAACGCGCAAAGCCAATCTGAGCGCTTGCAGCGTTTCCTCGATGCCCCTGGCGAACTCAAGAGCATTACTCCAAAAGACATTCAGTTTGTCGCAGCGCAGTATCTCACGGCTGATGAAGCGGTCGAAGTGCTGGTGATCCATGAGAACGCTGAGCTGCCAGACAGCATCGCGCCCTAGCGCCGGCCCCAGCAAGCGCGAATAAGCGCTCGTGATAGTGGGCAAGCTGCCCAGCAATGATTGCGCCAGCACGGGGCTACGCTATACGCTGCGCATCATTCGCCCATCCACGCGCGTAATCAGGTGAGCCGCCCATGAAAGTCCGTATTCTCGTCCGCCTTAAACCCGGAGTGCTCGACCCCCAGGGCCGCGCCGTGCATCATTCACTGGATGGCATGGGCTTTGAAGGCGTCGAAGACGTGCGAATTGGCCGGATGATCGAAATGGACGTGGCCGATGGCACAAGCGACGAAGCGCTCAATTCGATGTGCGAAAAACTGCTCGCGAATATGGTGATCGAAGATTTCACGATTGAGAAGCTGGAAACAGCGGGAGCGGCCTGATGGGTTTCCGCGCCGCTGTGATCACTTTCCCCGGTTCCAATTGCGACCGGGATATGGCCTGCGCTTTGGAACTCGTATCGGGCACCGCGCCGATCCGGGTGTGGCACGGCGATGCAGAGCTGCCTGACAACCTTGACTTTATCGCCCTGCCCGGCGGTTTTTCCTATGGCGATTACCTGCGCTCTGGCGCGATGGCCGCGAACAGCCCGATCATGCGCAGCGTGATTGCTGCGGCGGATCGCGGCGTGCCCGTACTGGGCGTGTGCAACGGCTTTCAGGTGCTAACCGAGAGCGGCCTGTTGCCCGGCGCCTTAATGCGCAACGCCAGCCAGAACTTCATTTGCCGCACCGTACCGCTGATCGCAGAGAACACCCAGTCGGCCTTTACCCGTGCCTATGCCGGGAAAGACACCGTCCAAATTCCCGTGGCGCACCACGATGGCAATTACTTTGCTGACGAAGAGACGCTCGACCGGATCGAAGGCGATGGCCGGGTCGCATTCCGCTATGCCGAACCCTGCAATGGATCACGCCGCGATATTGCCGGGGTGCTGAGCGCGGGCGGCAATGTGCTGGGCATGATGCCCCACCCAGAGCGCGCGGTTGAAGACGCCCAAGGCGGCACCGATGGCCGCATGCTGTTTGAAAGCGCAATCGCAGCGTTGGTCTGAGCCGCTCAGGCGATTTGGCGTTCGCCGTCGCCGCCGTTTGCATCGAACAGCCGTAGCGCTTCATTCTTTGGCATTGGACGGCCAAAATAGAACCCTTGGATCTTGTCACAGCCCATCTCGCGTATGAGCTTGGCTTCTTCGATGGTCTCCACGCCTTCCGCCGTCGTGGTCATGTCGAGGCTCTTCGCCATCGCAACCACCGCATTGATGATCGCCAGACTTTCTGAACTGTTCTGCGCCGCGCCTTGCACAAAGGTGCGGTCGACCTTGATGGTCGAGAAGCTGAGCTTGCGGATGTAGCCGAGCGAGGAATAGCCCGTGCCAAAGTCATCCAGCGCAACGCTGCAACCCAGCGCCATGATCTGTTCCAGCGCTTTGCGAGCGATGGAGGCATCGCGCAGGAAGATGCTCTCAGTCACCTCAACCTCAAGCCGATCTGCATACAGCCCCGTCTCTGCCAGAACGGCGACGACATCCTCGTAGAAATCCGGCTCGAGCAATTGCTCAGGTGATACGTTGACATTGACCCGCACGTGCTTGGGCCAATTGCAGGCCTCGCGGCATGCCTCGCGCAGGACCCATTTGCCAATCGGCACGATCAGACGCGTTTCTTCGGCCAGCGGGATGAATTTACCGGGGCTCACGAAGCCGTGATCGGCGCTGTCCCAGCGGACCAAGGCCTCAAAGCTGACGATGTTCTCGCTATTGGCGTCAACCACAGGCTGATAGTGCAGCACCATCTCGTCGCGGTCGAGCGCCTTGCGCAGGCTCACCTCAAGCTGGCGGCGTTCTTCGGCAGAGGCATGGAGCACAGGCTCAAAATCAAAGTGCTCGCCGCCGCCCGCATCCTTGGCGCGGTAGAGCGCAAGGTCGGCGTTGCGCATCAGTTCTTCAACCGATTTGCCATCGCGCGGGCCCACCGCTGAGCCGACGCTGGCGCCAACGTAAAGTGTGTGCTGATCGACCTGATACGGCTCCGTCAGAGCCTCAATGACACGGTTGGCGGTGGTGCGAATGATCTCACGGTCGCTGACATCGCGCAGCACAATCGCAAATTCATCGCCGCCCAATCGGCCGCACATCTGATCCTGCCCCATCAGGGCCTGAAGACGCGCAGACACCTGAGCCAGCAGCTTGTCGCCGACCATATGGCCGAGCGAATCGTTCACCGCTTTAAACCGGTCGAGATCCACCATCAGCAGAGCGCATCGCGTGCGCCATTGCTCCGCAAATACCAGCGCATCGCCCAGCGCCTCGGTCAGCCGCAAACGGTTGGGCAGTGAGGTGAGCGTGTCATAGCGCGCGAGGTAAGCGATCTTTTCAGACGAAGCGCGCGCCTCTGTCACATCGGAGCCGACCCCGCGAAAACCAATAAAGCGGTTCTGGTCGTCGCGCATTGGTGTGCCTGACAGCTCCCACCACCGCTTCTCACCGCGGATCGTCACATTGACGAGCAGGTTGGAGAAGTTCTCGCAATGCTTCAGCCGCTCAGCCAGATCATGCAGGCTGGTCGGAAACTTGCCGCTTTCCCAAGTGTCGCCGGCGATCAGTTCGAGCAGTGGGCGGCGCTCCGCCTCCGCCTGAGGACAGCCAAGCGCATAGGCGAAACGCGGGCTAACGCCGCGCAGACGCCGCGCTGTATCGACTTCCCACAGCCAATCGGCCTCATTCTCCTCAAACTCGCGCAGCAACAGCGAGACGACCTGCTCTTTTTCCGCAACGCTGCTCTCTGCAATCCGCGCGGTGAGATAGGTGCGCGCCACCTCGATCGTACCGAACAGGCAGCCGACACCGTAAAACGTCCCGGCGACCGCGACCGTCCAGAGCCCTTGCAGCGCCAAATGCGAAACCGCGGCCACGCCAACGGTAAGGGTAAACACGAAAATCCCGAGCGGGGCCGCAGCGTAGAAATAAATCGATGCCGCCGTCAAAGTCGCCACCACAACGAGCAGCGTCATCAGGTCTGGAAGCGAGCCGTAAGGCGCGAATACCAGGATTGGCACCGCCCACAGGACCCCAGAGAGCAGCGGCGTCAGCGCCTGCCCATAGAATTCCTGGCGCGACAGCTTGCGATATTCGGCATCGGCCAACGTGCGGTCAAACCGCACTCCGCGGATCTGGAGCAGCACCAAGGAAACCCACCAAAACGCCAGCCAGATCAGACTGATACTGCCGGAATAGATGTGGACCGTGAACAGGCCCATGATCGCATGAATGTAGGTTCTGAAGAAGGTGAGCGCCGAGAGCCCTGAATATTGCAGGCCGCGCAGCCGCGCCCAATCATTATCCCCTGCCCCGGTTAATCCCAGCACAGCGAGCATAGACAACCGGCGATTGGCGGGCTGCGGGGGGACATCATCTTCGATCACACCCCCGCGGCTATCCAGCAAAGGTTAGTATGAAGTAAATTGCGAGGCCGGCTTAGGGGGAATTGCGGCCTGACGAGCCGATTGCGCTACGAGCTGCGGCCCCCTGTTACAGCTTGCTTCGGTCCCAGTTTCGGCCGTCAAAATCGCGGATTTCCGGCGTTAGACCGCTGCTGTCATCAAGACAGGCGAGATGGACGCTCCACGCTTCGGGATGGGAGCGCGGTTGGTAGAAGCTTTTCGTGCCGCAAATCTTGCAAAACAAATGCTCCGCCTCGCCTGAACCAAAGCGGTATGAAGTGAGCGCTTCCTCGCCCGACAGCAGCGTAAACCTGTCATGCGGGATAAACAGGTGGAGATAGCCGGACACCGCGCATATCGAGCAATTGCAGCGCAGCATTTTGGGCGCGCGCTCGGCCTGCACTCGGAAGCGGACGGCACGGCAATGGCAGCCTCCCTCTAAACTTAGGAGCTCTTGGCCATCACCGCCGCCCGCTGTCATCACTCAACCGTCACGGATTTGGCGAGGTTGCGGGGCTGATCAACGTCAGTCCCCTTCACCACGGCAACGTGATAGGCCAGCAATTGCACGGGAATAGCATAAACCAGCGGCGCGATCAGCGGGTGAACCACCGGCATTTCGATCGTCGCGATGCAGCCCTCGCCCGCTTGCGCCAGGCCTTCCGCATCAGAGATCAGCACCACTTGCCCGCCACGTGCGCGCACTTCCTCCATGTTCGAGACGGTCTTTTCAAACAACGGGCCGGACGGGGCGATCACCACCACTGGGACGTCTTTGTCGATCAGCGCGATTGGGCCGTGCTTCATCTCGCCCGAGGCGTAACCTTCGGCGTGAATGTAGCTGATTTCTTTGAGTTTTAGCGCGCCTTCCAGTGCAAGCGGGTAATCCTGTCCGCGGCCCAGATAGAGCACATCGCGGGCCGGCGCGATCAGATGCGCCATGCTGGCAATGTCTTGGTCATGGTCCAGCGCCTCATTGAGCGCAGCGGGAGCTTCCAGCAGATGCGTCACGACCTCGGCCTCTTCCTCGCGGCTCATCAGGCCCTTCTTCACCGCCATATGCGCAGCCAGCGCGGCCAGGACCGCGAGCTGACAGGTGAAGGCTTTGGTCGAGGCGACACCGATTTCCGGCCCGGCATGGCTCGGCAGCAGCAAGTCCGCCTCGCGCGCCATGGAGCTGGTCGGTACGTTCACGACAACGCCAATGGTCTGTCCCTCGGCCTTGCAATGGCGCAGCGCCGCGAGAGTATCGGCGGTCTCCCCACTCTGGGAGATAAACAGCGCCAGGCCGCCCTCCTCCAGCACCGGATTACGATAGCGGAACTCGCTGGCCACATCGATATCGACCGGCACGCGGGCGAATTGCTCAAACCAATATTTCGCGACCATTCCGGCGTAAAAGGAGGTGCCGCAGGCGACGATGGTCAGACGCTTGATCTGCGAAATGTCGAAATCAAGTTGAGGCAGAGCAACGGTGTTATCCGCCTGGCGCAAGTAAGAGCTGAGCGTTTGCGCAACCACGGTTGGCTGCTCAAAAATCTCTTTCTGCATGAAGTGGTGGAAATTGCCCTTTTCAACCGCCGCCGCTGTCGCGCCAGAGGCTTGGATATCGCGGGTTACAGGCTTGTTTTCTACGTTATAGACCTGCGCGCTATCGCGCTTGATAACGACCCAATCGCCTTCTTCGAGATAGGAGATGCGCTGTGTAAGCGGCGCCAATGCAAGCGCGTCTGAGCCGAGATACATCTCATCTTCGCCATGGCCGACGACCAGCGGCGAACCAAGGCGGGCACCGATCAGCATATCAGGATGCTGGCGAAATGTGATTGCCAGAGAGAAAGCACCCCGCAATTTCGGCAACACCTCAGCCACCGCATCCTCTGGCGACATGCCCTTTTCAATCCGCGAAGAGATCAGGTGAGCTACAACTTCACTATCGGTTTCGCTTTCAAACGTCCGATTTTCATCGGACAGTTCGGCGCGCAGTTCTTTGTAGTTTTCAATGATGCCATTGTGCACGAGCGCGAGTTCATTGGTGGCATGCGGATGCGCGTTTGTCGTGGTCGGGGCACCGTGTGTGGCCCAGCGCGTGTGAGCGATGCCAATTGTACCTTCGACGGGATCCTCGGCGAGAACGCCCAGAAGGTTAGAAAGCTTACCCTTGGCTCGGCGGCGAACCAGCTGACCGTCATCAACGACACAAATACCCGCGCTGTCATAGCCGCGATATTCCATGCGTTTGAGGCCATCGACCAGGCGGTCAGCGACCGGCTCATTCCCAACAATTCCGATGATTCCGCACATAGTCTTGTCTCTAACCCCTGCTGGCACGCCTAGCCTACCTCACGCGCTGTACCTCGCGCAGCAACTAGGCGGCAGTGGATGAATATCGCGTTGCCAAAATCGCTGATGCGGTTCGGCGGTATCTGCTGCTTGCCCCGCCCCTGTAACGGCTCATGGCTCAGCTTCAAGAGCCTGTCTGCTTAGCTCGGCTGTTTGGCGCTTTGCTTGGGCGAGCTTTGGCTGTCCCACCACAGGAACAATCCAGCCGCAATGATCATCCCGGCACCGCCCAGTGTCAGGAGATCAGGCACATCACCAAACCACCACCACCCTAGCGCTATAGCGACCAGCATTTGCACATAGATCGCCGGCGCCACTTGCGACGCGCCCGCTTTGGATGTGCCAAGATAGGCGAGCCAATGCGCTGCGCTGGCAGTGACCGCCACGATGGCGCAGCGCAAAGCCACATCCCAACTTGGCCAGCCAAAATCGAGTTCTGGAATGCCGGAAAATTTCGCCCCGACCGCCGCCAGGATCAGGATAGGCGATGCCACTCCCGCCATAAACACCTGCATCGACAAGGCACTGCCCTGCCCAGCGCTCGCGCGGTTGGCGACCATCATCAGCGCAAAGAAGGTTGCCGATACCAGCGGCAACAACGCCCCTAGCCCAATTTCCGCCAGATTAGGCCGCAAGATCATCATGACCCCCGCTAAGGCAATCACCGACACGGCCCATGCAGCAGGGCGGATCTTCTCGCCCAAGATCAGCCCGCCAAACACCTGCGTCAGTACCGGCGCGAGAAAGCCAATCGCCATCGCCTCGGCCAAGGGCATAATATAAATGGCAGAGAAGAAGCACAGGCTCGCCACCGCAAGGCACACGCCGCGAACCAACTGAAGCCAGGGATTTTGCGGCACAAATGCGCGTCGCCCTTCACTGCGCCATAGCAGCACCGATAGGCCCAGCGCGCCGATGGAAAAGCGCAAAGCGGCAACCGCAACCGCAGGCCATTCTTCCGCCATGCTTTTGATCACAGCATCGCCGATCGACAAAATGACAAAGCCCGCCGCCGCATAGGCCAGTCCAGCTCTTTGGTCGTGCTGCATTGCCTGCGGGCCTCACTCATTCACCGAAGTCGCCGCGCTAGGCGCTTATCGCGAGAATGGAAAGGCGATTGTCATTTAGTGATCGGCAGCGATCCGAAGCCGCGCCTAAGGCGCTATTCCCTGCGCGAAAAGCCAAGCCCTTGATCAAACATTAACCATTATTGTCCATGAACTACGCGCTTCGCGAAGAAAGGCCGATAATGGGTTTAAATGAGGAAAAAGCGGCGTGACCGCGCCCGCTGCTGCGCTGTCAAAGCCGCGCGGCGCCGCGCTTGCATTGTCGCCTCATTTGGCCGCTAAGCTCGCCTGTCTTGTGCTGCTGCTCGCCGCACCCGTCTTCGCGCTTTCGACGTGGCAGGTGGAATATAGTTTTCTGATCAGAAGACATTTTTCATTCCCGATTTTGATTGCTGAATTGATTGTCATCGGTTTGGCCGCTCTCTCCGGCGCCGACCTACGTAGCTTCATAGATAGACTTGAACTGCGAGCGAAACTCGCCCTTGCTGTCTTTACAATGACTGTCCTCGCCTCGGCCGCCTTGGCTGATGCTGATCCAGGCGTAGCCTATCTGTTTGGGCTGACCACCCTAATTCACATGCTATTTCTTGGCATGCTTTGTGAACGGTTCACAGGCGTATGGCGAAACATGCAGCAGAATTTCCTTATCTGTATTGCCGCAGGTGGAGCTATCTATTTTGTGCTTGCCTTCGGCTTGGCCATCAGCGTCGTCAACGAACCAGAGTTCAACTGGAAACAATTTAGCGCAGGTGTCTCCAACGTTCGTCAAATCGGGTATTATGGATTAGCAGCGGCCGGCATCGCGATCGGCCTCCTCGCTAACTCAAGGGAACGTGCAGAGATCATCTTTGCTCAAATACTTTTGGTTTTGGGCGCATGGTGCATCTTTTGGAGTGGCGGTCGAGCTGCATTCTTGGGCCTGCTTGCTTCCGCGTTTGTGATTGCTCTTTACCAGCGTCGTCACGGCCTCATGAGCTATTTTCGAAAATTGGCGCTCGGCTTTGTCGTGGCAGCTTTGTCTTCTTTGACCTTTACACCAGCTACTATGTGGGGATTGCAATCAATTATCGGCCGCATGGTTGCTCCGGAATCTGGCAGCGAATACAGTTCTGGCCGGCTTAATATTTGGTTAGAAACGGCGACCTGGATTTTCGAAAGTCCAGTTATCGGCTATGGACAAGGTCAATTCCGTTTTACCGTGGAGGCCGCGCGAGGCTTCTTCAATCATCCGCACAACTCCGTATTGCAAGTCTTGTTCGATTGGGGGGCGGTAGGGTTCGTATGCTTAATCGCTTTGGCTTGGGCCATTTGGAAACAGATCTGGTGGCACACACAGTCGAACCGTAACTTGGCCTTACCTTGTATAGGAGTCATGGCAGGGCTCCTAACAATGTCCATGCTGGATGGGGCACTTTACTACCCATTTCCGATCATGGTTGTTCTTTGCGCTTGCGCGGTTCTGCTCTCACTTAATCCTCGGCAGGTCAAAAATGTCTAAGACACTCGAGCGAAGAGCTTTCAACCTTAGCAAGGTAAGGTCAATTTTTACATCCAGCGTTGGCCGCAGCGAGATCGCGATCCTTGCGCTGGCTCTGATCATTTGCTTGTGCGCGAATGTCGCCTTGAACAGCGTCGATGTTACGATCAATTGGGGCCGGGCAATTTTCCTCAATAGCCGCTTTGTGACGTTCATATTGATTGTCTTTGTCGCCGTGGAATTCTCCCTTCTATTGGTGCGTCACCGCCCAAGCAGCCCGGTCGAATTTTTCCTAAATGACCCCCGCGCTCACCCGGCTTATGCGCGGATTTTGCCTGCGTTTTGCATGGTTGTCGCGGTTGGCACGCTGATGCCAGCGTTCAGCTATATTAAGGGCGCAATCCCTTTGCTCAGCGAGTATACCTGGGACCAAACCTTCATCGATTGGGACGCAGCGATTCATGGGACCGACCCTTGGCGTCTGCTGCAACCTTTGCTTGGCTATCCTGAGGTCTCTGCAGCGCTCGGTTACCTATACCACTTCTGGTTTGCGCTGATCTATATCGGACCTTTGTGTTTTGCGCTTTACGTCACTGACAAGCATCTGCGTCTGCGTTTCTTCCTCGGCTATTTCCTAACCTGGACAATCGTCGGCATGATCGGCGCAATTTCGCTCGCCTCGGTCGGTCCGGTTTTTCTGGAGCCCCTGCTGGGTGATGATCACTTTGCGGAACAAATGGCCTATCTGCATGCCGCCAACGCGGTGCAGACCATACCCGTTATCGAAGTTCAGCAGATGCTGCTCGATTGGTATGCGGAGGGAGACTATGGGCTTGGCCGCGGGATCACTGCCATGCCATCGATGCATGTCGCGCTCACGTCTCTATATGTCTTTGCCACCTGGAAAATCGACAAGCGCCTGTGGGCCGCCTTCGCCGTTTTCTGGCTGTTGATTATGCTCGGCTCGGTCCATCTCGCCTATCATTATGCGGTCGATGGCTATGTTGCCTTGGGCATGGTCGCCATAATTTGGGCCGCTACAAAGCCAGCGGCAAACTTCATTTTGAATGTCGGGAAGTCGCCTGAAGTCAGCGCTGCAGCATGACTCGTGTTTGCTTCGCCAACCTTAGGGAAAAAATAAGGTTTCCAGACTATTCACCATTTTCAGAGAGGCAGTCTTCGTCATCGGACGTTGATATGCAGTGTATGATTTACGGCCTAGGGGGCTTGCGATGAGCGCATTCGGTAAAAAAGGTGGCGCAGGCGGAGGTGGTGCCGGTGGGCGTCCCGCGTTTGGAGTTGCCCGGCCGATGAAAACGGGCGGAAGCGCGGACAAAGGTGGTGAGCAATTCCCGCCTCTGCCGGACGAAGAGCCTGAGAAAAAAGCAGAGCCAAAGCCGGCTCCGGTTAGCGCTGGTAACGCGACCGATGATGCGATGGATCGCCTTACGGAGCGCATGAATGCGACCCATTCTGCCGAATCTGAAGAAGGCGGCTTTGAAGCCAGCGTTCACAAGATCAAAGAACAAGTGCTCCCGCGCTTGCTGGAACGCGTCGACCCAGAAGCCGCTGCGACGCTTTCTAAAGAAGAGCTGTCTGAAGAATTTCGCCCTATTATCATGGAAGTGCTGGCCGAACTTAAGGTCACACTGAACCGCCGTGAACAATTCGCGCTGGAAAAAGTTCTGATAGACGAGCTGCTCGGCTTCGGCCCGCTCGAAGAGCTGCTTACCGATCCAGACGTGTCTGATATCATGGTCAACGGCCCTGATCAGACCTACATTGAAAAAGGCGGTAAGCTGACCATCGCACCGATCCGGTTCCGCGATGAACAGCACCTTTTCCAGATTGCTCAGCGCATCGTGAACCAGGTTGGCCGCCGCGTCGACCAAACCACGCCGCTGGCCGATGCCCGCTTGAAGGACGGCTCACGTGTTAACGTGATCGTGCCGCCACTCAGCCTCAAAGGCACCGCGATCTCCATTCGTAAGTTCTCTGAGAAGCCAATCACCTTGGACATGCTCAAGGACTTTGGTTCGATGGACGAGAAGATGTGTACGGCGCTGAAAATCGCTGGCGCATGCCGAATGAACATCGTGATCTCTGGCGGTACAGGTTCGGGTAAGACCACCATGCTCAACGCTCTGTCGAAAATGATCGACCCGGGCGAGCGCGTGCTGACCATTGAGGATGCCGCCGAGCTTCGCTTGCAGCAGCCGCACTGGCTGCCGCTGGAAACACGTCCGCCTAACCTTGAAGGCCAAGGCGCGATTACGATCGGTGACCTTGTTAAGAACGCCCTGCGTATGCGCCCAGACCGTATCATCCTGGGTGAGATTCGTGGCGCGGAATGTTTCGATCTTCTCGCCGCCATGAACACCGGCCACGATGGCTCTATGTGTACGCTTCACGCCAACTCACCGCGTGAGTGCCTGGGCCGTATGGAAAACATGATTTTGATGGGCGACATCAAGATCCCGAAACAAGCGATCTCCACTCAGATCGCCGAATCGGTCGACTTGATCGTTCAGGTAAAACGTCTGCGCGATGGTTCACGCCGCACCACCGACATCACCGAGGTTATCGGGATGGAAGGCGATGTGATCGTGACCCAAAACCTGTTCAAGTTCGAATATCTCGACGAGAGCGAAGACGGTAAAATCTTGGGCGAATTCCGCGCCTCTGGCCTGCGTCCTTACACGCTTGAAAAAGCGCGTCAGTACGGCTTTGATCAGGCTTATCTTGAGGCTTGTCTCTAGTCTTTTTGCGCTAACCTCTTCCAAAAGAGGCAAGCTGCACCAAAGGCTCCTAGCGCAAGGAAGATAAGCCAAAAGTGAGCGGACAACGTCGAGTGCTCTTTTTGTGTGGGCGAAATGCTCTCAGACGTTGGGTCGTCTGATTGCGTTTCTCTAGGAGGCCATCCTCTCGCGGCGCGTCTCTCGGCTATCCGTCTTTCCACTTCTGCCCTTTTTTGCGCCACGTATTCGGCTTCTTGGGAATAGAGCTCTGAGGGACGAGCAATTCCATCTGAAATCCAATCCTTCACGGCTGCAACGTTCTGCGCCTTCCCATCCAGAACATAAATTCCTTCACATGGCCCACTGATGACAAAATTGGCTTCTGAAGCGTTCTTTTCTTCGTCTTCGTATTGATGTCGCCGGAAGCTTACAATTTCTGGACCGTCAGTTCTTCGACTGTCGGGAACTCTGTAGTTGGTTGGCGGAAAATTGATCTCGATTTTGTTCGCAACTTCGCCCTTGAGGACCTCATCCACCCGATAGGTGACCAAAGCCTGCGACGCTATACCACTGTCGTTGAAACCAGTCGGTTCATAGGCGAGCATCTCGCCGACGAAAATCCCGTCAGCAGCGAGCATTTGGTTGTAGTTGCGCTCGACCAGCACGACACAGGCGCCAACATTAGCAGAAAGGCCAAACGCCATTGCTAAAAAGGCTGTTACAAACAAAAGCGTTCGCATCCCAGCATCCTACCTCACTAATTCCCCAACACAACCGGCAGCGACAGCGTCAGCAGCCCCATGCCCATAATCGCGGACAGCACGAATACGCTCGTCCACGGCACCCAGCCCACTCTTTCTAGCTGATCGATTGGGCGTTCCTTGCTGCGCCGCCGGTCCATCCACGATGCGAAGCCGGCAAACACCATCAATGCCCCGCCGATCAGCGCGAGGATCAGCGCGTCGCTGGCAAACAGCAGATCGTGTAAAAACTCCATCATCGCGGGCGCGGCTATAGCCATGCCGGGCTTCATGGCAATGCTACGCTTGTGAAACGCGGCAATCCGCTTACACGCAGGCCCTATGGATGGTTCGATTGCCCGCCCTCGCCCAATGCTTGCCCTGGGCATTCGACTGATCACAGCGGGCACGCTGGCGACCATGGCGATGCTGGTGAAGCTGGCCAGTGAAAAAGGCGTGCATCTGGCCGAGCTGATATTTTGGCGTCAGGCGCTGACTTTCATCGCGATAGCCGCCATTCTTTGGGCGACGGGGCGGCTCGCGCAGACCAAGACCAAGCGCATGGGCGCGCATGTCCGCCGCGCTGTTGCGGGGCTGACCGGCATGTTCTGCGTTTACGGCGCGGTCACCTTGCTGCCACTCGCCGAAGCGACTGCGATCAGCTTCACCACCCCGTTTTTCGCGGTGATGATCTCGGTGATCCTGTTTGGCGAGACGGTCGGCAAATATCGCTGGGGCGCGGTTATCCTAGGTTTTGCCGGGGTGCTGGTGATCGTTCAGCCGGGAGCATCGGGCATGATCGACCCCATAGGCGCGGCAGTGGGTCTGGTTGCGGCCTTGCTCGTCGCCTTGATCTCGTTCCAGATTCAAGACCTCAACAAGAGCGAGAACCCGTGGACGATCGTGTTCTGGTTCACCGCCATCACCGCCCCGTTTATGGCGCTGTTCGTTCCATTCGTGATCGAACCACATGACGGCGAAACCTGGGCGATCATTTTTGCCATGGCAGCGGCGGGCGCGCTTGGGCAGATCTTGCTCACCACTTCGCTGCGCTTCGGCTCGGCGGCGGTGATCATCGTGATGGATTACACCTCGCTGTTATGGGCAACCTTGTATGGGGTGCTCATTTTTGCGAGCCCGCCTTCGGCCAATTTGTGGCTCGGCGTTCCGCTGATCATTGCGGCAGGGCTGCTCATCGCATATCGCGAACGAATGCTAGCAAGTGGCAAGACAGGTTCATCTGCTACGAGCTAGTGAGACAGCGAAACCAAACGAAAGGCAGACATAATGGTCCGCAAAACTCTGATTGCCGCTGCAATGGCCGCGCTTACCCTCACCTCCGCCGCATGCAACACCGTGAAGGGATTGGGCGAAGATATCCAATCCGTCGGTCAGGCTGGCGAAGACGCCATCGATTGATTGGGCGATTGAAGGCTCGGGGGCTAAACCTCAGCCTTTACGGTAAGTCAGCATCAAATTGTTCGCGGGCATTTCATAGCGATTTACCCGCGTAAATTGTTGATCATCAGCGGCTTTGTCGGCATCGTCCACATCGCGAATGCCCCAGTCGGCGTTGCGCTCGCGCAGGCTTGCATCAAACGCCAGGTTTGATGGCGCAGGCTCCACGCCTTCCTCATAATACGGTCCGTAGAGGATCAGTGGTGCGCCTTCGTCTAGGACGCGCGCGGCACCTGCAAATAATCCCAGCGTGGCCTCCCATGGGCTGATGTGGACCATGTTGATGCACAGGATCGCATCCGCATGCTGGGTCAGCCAATCGGCAGGCGCGCTGGCATCGAGATGGACCGGCGCGAGCAGGTTCTTGCCCTCATATTCTGAGCGATAGGCGGCGATAGAATCCAGAGCCTCCGGCGAAGGATCGCTTGGCTGAAAGGTCGGCTGCGGAAACGCTTCAGCGAAATAGACCGCATGCTCTCCGCTGCCGCTGGCCACCTCCAGCAACGTTCCGTCTGAAGGCAACTCTATAGCGAGAACCTCAGCAATCGCCTCGCGATTGCGCAAGGTCGCGGGTGCATGCTTCTTCACGGGTCAGTTGACCTGCCGCTCCTGCCCCTCCCAATAGGGCGCGCGCAATTGGCGGCGCAGGATTTTGCCTGATGGATTGCGCGGCATGACCTCAATCACATCAATGCTCTTGGGCACTTTGAAACCGGCCAACTGTTCGCGCGCATAGGCGATCACTTCATCGGTATCGACCGTCTGCCCGGGTTTGGGAACAATGCAGGCCTTCACCGCCTCGCCCCACTTGTCATCAGGCACGCCGATCACCGCCACTTCGCCAACCGCTGGATGGCCGTAAATCGCGCTTTCAACCTGGGCGGGATAGACATTCTCCCCGCCAGAGATGATCATGTCTTTGATGCGGTCCTGAATGTAGATGTAGCCATCATCATCCATGATCGCGGCATCACCAGTATACAGCCAGCCGTCGCGGATCGTCTTTTCGGTGGCCTCGGGCAGGTTCCAATAACCGAGCATGTTGGAGGGCGATTTGACGACAATTTCGCCAATGGTGCCGCGCGGCACTTCATTGCTGTTCTCATCAAAAATACGAATGTCGGTGCCCGGCATCGCGCATCCGACCGAGCGCATCCGCTCATTGCCTTCAAGCGAGTGATCCTCTGGTCTAAGCAAGGTCACCGTACCGCAGGTTTCCGTCATGCCGAACACTTGCAGGAAACCCGCCTGAGGCATGGTGCGCACCGCCTCTTTCAGCAGCTCCAGCGGCATCGGCGCTGCGCCATACATGATGTATTTGACGCCGCTGAAATCGACATTTTTCGCGTGCGGGTGCTGGATTACCATTTGCAACGCCGCTGGCACGACGAAGGACTGGGTGGCCCCAGCCTCAATGCCTTTGAGGAACTCGCCGGGGTCAAACTCTTCCTGAATGAGCGCGCGGATGCCGTTAGCGATCGACGCGATCACAATCCCCGTGCCGCCAATATGCGCACAGGGCATGGCAACCAGCATGCAATCATCGGGCCCGGGGCTGTTCCACGGATCGCCGGCCTCTTTTGAGGTGTTGCGCAAAGCGACCAGCGCCGCATTGCTCAACTCGGCTCCCTTGGGATTGCCGGTGGTGCCGCTGGTGTAGAGTTGAAGCACGGCATCATCGGGGCCGGACGGGGTGAAGCTGGCCGGAGCGGCTGCCTCAATCGCGGCGTACATCTCTGGCTCTTCGATGATTTTCACCGTCGCTGCGATCTCTGGCGCTAGCTTGGCGACAACTTCGGCAAAGCCGATGCCTGTGATCATCAGTTTCGCGCCGGTGTCTTTCAGAATATAGGCGACCTCTGGCGGGGCAAGCCGCCAGCCAATAGGCGCCATCACCGCGCCCATGCGCGCCGCGGCCAGGAACATAGCGTAATAGATCGTGCGGTTTTTACCCAGCCACGCGATCCGGTCTCCCTTGGCGATACCATTCGCTTCAAACACGCTGATCATCCGACGGGTCAGATCATCCGGCTGCGCGAATGTTACCGTATCGCCATCCTGTTCAAAGGCCGTCTGGTCCGGGCGTTCGCTGGCCCAATGGGAAACGAATGCATCAAAGGTGCAATGCGACTGTGCGGTCACCAATCTCTCTCCGATTTATCTGTTTTGTTTATTATGTAGTTTATGCACGGCTGCACAGATTTGCCAAGCAGATTGCGGGATTGGCTGGGATCAGCTCCAGCGGCCATTGGCGCGCGCCGCTGGTTCTCGCACGATCAGCCAGATCAGCAGCCCCAGCGGCCCCGCCATTAAAGTCGCCAGCAGGATTGGCACTTGGACAATCCGGGAGATGCCCTTTGCATCAGCATCGCGGGCGATCCAGATGCCGACAAACAGGTCAAAGGCGAGATAATGCGTCCAGCCGATGGTCACGCCCGCATCGCTGGCAAAGATCGCGCGCACGCCCTCAATAGTGTTGAAATTCGCGCCCGCCCCGCTCTCATTCGGTAGCAATCCCGTCAGCACGCCGACCAGCGAAACGCTGTAGACCAGACACAAGATGCCAACCCCGACGTACAGGACGGCTGCAAGTATGGCCGGGCTGCGCGGCAGGAAAGCGAGCGCGATCCAAGCGATAATAGCGAGCAGGTTCACCGCGCCAAAAATTGCATTCCAATCCATCGCCAATGCTCCCTTTGGGCCCGCGCGGGGCTTGCTTAACCTTGCTCGGCTTGCTGCTCCAGCCGTTCGAGACGCTGGCGCCATTCGCGTGCAGCCCGCTTCATCGCGTCATTGTCATGCACAAACCGCCCCGCCGCTTTACGCATCGCCAGACCGAGCGCCGCCTCTGACACCACACGTGCATCGATGGAGCGATAGGACGCCCATTTCCCGCCGAGCATGGGATCAAGCACAGGGCTGGCGATCATCGCCAGCTTCTCCCCAACCCTCAAATCATTGGTGCGCGGCCCGCGCAGCAGGCCGGGACGCAGAATATCGAGCCGCTTAAACCCAACCTTGGACAGCGCTGTCTCGGTTTCGCCTTTGACCTTCAGATAGAAGGTTTTGGAGCGCCAATCGGCCCCGGCCGAGCTGACCATCACCAGATTGGTAATGCCAGCCTCCACCGCCGCCTCTGCGGTGGCGAGGACAAGATCATGGTCGACCTTGCGAAACGCTTCTTCATCGCGGCCTGACTTCTTCCAGGTGGTGCCCAGCGCACAGATCAGCGTACGCGGCTTGATCGTTTCAAACACCTCGCCCCACTTTTCCGGTGTGGCGACATACATTTCCATCCGCGCGCCGTCGGGCAGCGGAGCCTCTCGCCGCGAGACGCCAATGATGCGCACGTCGTCGACATCATTGCTGGTTTCGATCACGCGCCGACCGATCAGGCCGGTCGCACCGACAAGGGCAATGCGGCACACCTCAGACATTCGCCACCTCAAACATTAGAAAGCCCCTGCGGCGCTTCGCCATAGATTTTGGTGCAGGCCTCCATCGCAAAACGGTCACTCATACCGGCGATGAAGTCAGCGATGGTGCGGGCCCGCTGCGGATCGTCCTTGGGCAGGCGCGCCTGCCATTCGGGCGGCATCAGGTGGTGATCCTGAGAATAGGCCGCGAACAAGCGCGCAACCACATCGCGGGCGCGGCCAGCGGCGGCGACTTGTTCCGGGTGGTAATAGAGCTTGTCGTACATGAAGGTTTTTAGCGATCGTTCCTGAGCGGCAAAGCCGGGCGAGAACCCGGCCAGTCTGTTTGCCAGCAGCACGCACCTCATCCACTGAGGTCATGCCGCTGATATTGGCGCGCGTGTGCTCTAACACATCATTGACCATCAGGCCGATTTGATCGCGCACCAGCTCGCGCAATTGCCGCTCTCGCGGGGCATTGGGAAAGCGTTTTTCGACCGCCCGCCATTGGTGTTCGAGGAAATCCAATTCGAGCAGATCATCTAGCCCCAAGAAACCGGCCCGCAGGCCGTCATCAATGTCGTGATTATCATAGGCGATGTCATCGGCCACCGCCGCAATCTGGGCCTCCAATGATGGCCACGCGCCCAAATCAAATGGGAATGCCGCATCCAACTCCGCCAGCGCCCAATTGGGCGCTTCAACCGGGCCATTGTGCTTGGCCAGCCCCTCCAGCAGGTCCCATGTGAGGTTGAGCCCGTCATAGTCAGGATAGGGCGATTCCAAGCGCATCAGCGTGCGCATCGACTGCGCATTATGGCAGAACCCGCCGTGCCGCTGCATCGCCTCAGACAGCGCCGCCTCGCCCGCATGGCCAAAGGGCGGGTGCCCCATGTCATGCGCCAGACACAGCGCCTCCGTCAGATCTTCGTCCACACCCAGAGCGCGGGCCAGCACGCGGCCAATCTGCGCCACTTCCAGGCTGTGGGTGAGGCGGGTGCGGTAGTGATCGCCTTCCGGCGCGATAAAGACCTGAGTTTTGGATTTGAGCCTGCGAAAGCTCATCGAGTGAATGATCCGGTCGCGGTCGCGTTGAAACTCGCTGCGCGGCCCCCTCACCTCAGCGCGCGCCGAAACTGAGCGATTGTCAAATTCGCGGCCGCGCGGTGCGACGGGGTTAGCGGCGTAAGGGGCGCGGGTCATATCCACCTCTGCGCGCTTAAGTCAGCGCATCGCTCACCACAACCTGAACAGAGAGCGAACGCATTCATAAAGATCAGAAATTCGCCAGACATATGAGGGTCAGGACCTACAAAGCTCGCGGGGCCGCTCGTTGTTTCAACTGAGCAGCCCCTCAGCCAGTCGGTTAGCGACCCGATGGCTCGGACGGCAGCGCGTCATCGCCATTGGTAGGAACTTACATCGATGTGAATAGGGCGCGACTTGTAAGAACGCGACAAATCGTGGGTGAGACGGGGTCGGCTGCCGCTTATCCCGGCAATTCTTCGCCAAGCAGCCAATTCGCCGCAGCCTCGCAGTGAATCCGGGTCAGAATCGAACACTGGCAAGATGTTGGCGGTGGCATCCACGACCAGATTCATCTCAGTACAGGCCAAAACAATCGCCTTGGCGCCTTCTTGTTCTTTATTGGTGATGATCGTGCGGATGGATCGTTCGGCATCGCGGGTCGCCTTGCCGACCATCAATTGCTCGTAAATGATCCGGTCGAGCAGCTCGACATTGTCCATATTCGGCGGGAGCAGGTCGACACCGTGCGCGACCAGCCGTTTACGATAAAAGCTCTCGGTCATCACATTGCGTGTGCCGATCAGCGCCGCATTCGTGCAGCCAGCCGCTTGCATCGCCGCGCCGACGGTTTCTGCAATGTGCAGTATCGGGATGCCCACCGCGCCCGCGACATCCTCATAAAGCTTGTGCATTGAGTTGGCGCAGATGATCAGCGCGCCCGCGCCTGCATCCTCCAACCGTTTTGCGCTTTCAGACAACACGCCCGCGGCGCGTTTCCAATCGGTATCTTCACGCAGACCATAGAGCTCGCAAAAGTCGAGGCTTTCAATCAGCAGCGGCGCGCTCGCCATCGGGCGGCCGTGCTTTTGTCCGTCTTTTTGGATGATTCGATTGATGCGATCGTAATACATGGCGGTCGAAACCCAGCTCATACCGCCAATCAGGCCCAATTTTCTCAAAGGTCATCCCTAAATCTAAAAAGCCCTGTTGCGCCCCGCCTTAGCGAGCGAGAAGCCAGTGCGCTACAGGCTTTACAAGATTTGATGAGTCACAGCTCGGGCCGGATCGACGGCAGGCTCAGCAGCCAGCTCTTGAGGTCAGCCAGGGTCGGCTGAGCGGCCTCTTCATGCGGCAAATGGCCAATCTCTTCATATTCAACCAGCGTGGAATTGGGCAGCTTCTCATCATACCAGCGTCCTGATTCCACCGGTATCAAAGGGTCCTCGGTGCCCCAGATCACCAGCGCGGGCACCTCAACTGCGCTAACCTCTTCCGCATCGAATACGACCCGATCAGCTGCAAAACGCGTGATCGTAGCCGAGCGGTTGCCAGGGTAGCGCAGCATTTCCCAATATCGATCAACCATCGCAGGCGTCACCATTGCTTTGTTGCTGACCATTTTAGTAAAAGATTGCTCGACCATCGAACGCGGCGTGATGTGCGCCATCAACCGGTTTGCCACAGGGGTCTGAGCCAAAGTCATCGCAAAACTACCCCCTCCCCCGTCACGCCTTACCGGCGCTCCGCTAGCGCCGACCAAGACTATTCCCTCGAGCCGTTCAGGATGCGCGAGCGCATATGCCATCGCGTGGCTTCCTCCCATTGAGCTGCCCGCGATGACGAACCGGTCCAGGCCCAATGCATCGGCGACCTCGCCAATGTCGGCAACAAAGCTCTCGCGCGAATAGTCTGCGTTAGTGTCAGGCCCGGTCAACCCATGGCCGACCTGGTCAAAACGGATGACGCGGTAAGTCTCTTTGAGGCCGTCCGCCCAAGGCTCCCATGTGTGCAGATCGGCCGTGGAACCATGCAACAGCATGATCGTAGGCGCATCGCGCGGCCCCTCATCGCGCAGATGAACGGTCACGCCGTCGCCAATCTCGACAAATTGCGAGGGTTCGCCGGCGTATTTGGCGCGCATTTCTGCTGGATCGGTGTCGGGCGTGCGAAACAACACAAATGCGAGCATCAGCAGCGCGATGAGTACGGCCAGAACTTTGAACAGACGCTTCATTGTCGGAATTCCTATATTCTTGACGGCTTACTGCGCGGGCATTTGGTCGATCCATCGGCGGATCACGGCCAGCCCGTCTGCATCAATGGTCGACTTGCCCAGCTCTGGCATCGCAACCCCAGGATCGACCGAATTCATACGGTGGACGAGGATGGATTTGTCCGGCGCGCCCGGATCAATCGAAACCAGCAGCCCCCCTGCCCCGCGCCCGGCCGCGACGGGCGGTTTGCGGACACCCAGAGCGTGTGGATCGTCTTGTTCCCAGCGCAGATCAAGCCCGGAATTTGACGCCATGCCGTCAGGTTGGTGGCAATGCGCGCAGTTCACATCGAGATAGGCGCGGGCAAGAGCGGCTACATCGGCACTTTCGCTGTCACGCTCGCCCCAATGAGGCAGGCCCGCTGTCACCATTGGCATTTTATCGAGCCGCCCGCCTGCAACCGCTTCACTGAGCCATTCGGTGGGCAGGTTCCGAGCCTTGGGGCCAATCGGCGTGACCTCACCATCTGTCACATGGCACTGCTTGCACTGATTCTTGTTGGGCACGCGGTAGCTGATCTCGGTCCCATCAGGCCGCGCAACAGGGATACGCGCCCCTGCCACCGCCAGCCGCGCATCCGTCTGCTCCTCGTTCCAAACATAGGGCAGCGCGACCCAGCCCTCGGCCCGGTGCAGCAACAGGCGCGTTTCAATGAGGCGCCGGTCCGCGCCTTCACCAAAGGCGAAGGTTTTGATCAGCGCGCTGCCCACAGGAAATTCGAGCAGTCCATCCCCATTTGCCTTCATCGCCTTGCCATAGGGGACATAGGCAAAGCGCAGCTTATCCGCGCCGTCGGAATAGAGCTGTGTTTTGAGCGTGTAGTCGGCGGCGCTGAACGATTCCTGTGCCCGCGGGCGAGCAAAAAAGCTAAACTCGGACAGTGTTTTCGGCATGCCCTGCATAACGGCGCTGTTATTTACAGCGACCGGCGAGCGCGCCTCTGACTGAGAGACGGTGCCTGCCAGCGCGAGCGTGGCCAGCCCTAACAGGATGCCGCCGCGGATCACTTAAGCCGGGCCTCCATGCCCTCAGGTAGAGCAACCTTGGGCAGCTCAGCCGTCTCACCTGCGATCACTGGATTGATGATCTCCGGTTTCGCCTCAGTTATCGGTTGCCCAACGCGGGTAAGGCCCAGCGAGAGAATTGGCGTTGGATCTCCGACAATCAAACCTCTGCCCAATCCATCTGAGAAAATATGCGGCAGCGAACCTCCGGTCATCACGGCCAATTGTGTGCCACCGGGCAAATCAGGCGCGTTGCCACCCGTGCCATAGATGTTGCCCTTTACCACCACATCCACCGGACGCGGCTGATACCGCTCATCATCGAAGGGCTGTGTGTAGGCGATCATCATCACATGTGATGTCGAATTGTTGACCAGCGCATTCTCCCGAATGTGCACGTCTTTGTTTGCCATCACCATCACCCCGGTCCCCGCAGGCACGCTGGCGACGATATTGCCCTCTGGTGCGAAATTATCGGTGTTGTTGTCGATCACCGCATTGCGCGCGACCAGCACACTGCCGCCGCCGACTTTGGGCAGGCCGGGCAAATCGAAGATCAGAATGCCGCCTGTGTTCTTGGTCGCAAGGTTTTCTGTCACCTCTGCGCGATTGCTGTTCTCGATCTCGATCCCGGCGACATTTTCCACCACGCGGTTGCGGCGCACGATGATGTTTTCCGACTGGCCAACATAGATGCCCGCATCCGATGCGCCGCGAACATAGCTGTCTTGCACCAGCACATTGCTCGCCTCGACCGGATAGATGCCATAAGCGCCATTGCTGGCGTCCGGACCACCGGTCCATTCCACCCGGATCGCGTGATAGATGATCTGATCCGCGCCCTTTGATTTGATCCCGTCGCCCTTGGCATTCTCAATCCCAAAATCGCGCAAAGTGACATCGTCTGACGTCACCAACAGGCCTTCGCCCGCCCCCTCCTGCGCGGTGAAATCGAGCACGCTTGCGCCCATTCCCGCGCCGCGCAGGGTCACGCCGTCAACGTCCAGGCTAAGACCATCTGTCAGCGCATAGCGTCCGGCGGCGAGCACGATCTCATCACCCGGTTCGGCAAGGATCAGCGCCTCTTGCAAGCGCTCCTGAGCGCCCTCGCCCGGCTCAATCGTGTGCGCCTCTGCCGTGGCGGCGCTCGCGCAGGTGAGCGCGACGGGCGCAGCGAGCGCGGCAAGTGCAAATTTCAGCATGATGATCCCTCCCAAGTGGCAAGCATTGTGCCGCCTTGAGCCGGGATTGCAAGAGCGGCGTCAGTCCCCGCCGAGGCCGAGCGAACACAGCGCCGCTGCGCTGGCCAATTGTTCAACCGCCTCTGGATCGTCAACGCGGCGGATCCGCGCGAGTAGATCGCCAGGAGAGATCGGAATGCCGCTCTCGCCCTCTTGCGCGCGCAGCCGCTCCAGCTTCTTCAGTTGCAGCAGCGACAAACGGTCGACCATGCGGCCCGCCATACAGCCGGCGAGCTGAGGCGGTGTGCCTTTCTCGATCAGGGCCGCTTCAATGCGTTCTTCGGTCACTTGTTCAACCAAGCCGTCATCGCGCAGCAGAAACCATGCCCCGCCTGCCAGCGCAGCGATAAGAATGAAAAGCACGAGAAGCTTCTTCATGGGACGGACCTAGTCGAGCGCCTTCACGATCTCTTCGACCATCTTCTTGGCATCGGACAGCAGCATCATCGTCTGGTTCATGTAGAACACATCATTGTCGACCCCGGCATAGCCGACCCCGCCCATGCTGCGCTTGATGAAGAACACTTGCTTCGCCTTATCGACGTCGAACACAGGCATACCGTAGATCGGTGATGATTTGTCGGTTTTCGCCGCCGGGTTCACCACGTCGTTCGCGCCGATAATGAAGGCAACATCGGCCTGCGCAAATTCGCTGTTGATGTCCTCCAGCTCGAACACTTCGTCATAGGGCACATTCGCCTCGGCCAGCAGCACGTTCATGTGCCCCGGCATCCGCCCGGCAACCGGGTGGATCGCGTATTTCACTTCGACGCCCTTTTCCTTGAGCGTGTCGGCCATTTCGCGCAGCACGTGCTGAGCCTGAGCCACCGCCATGCCGTAGCCGGGAATGATGATGACCTTTTCCGCCTGCTCCAGCATGAAGGCCGCATCGTCTGCGCTGCCTTGCTTGTACGGGCGCTGTTCGCGCGCCTCGCCATCGCCGCCGCCAGAGCTGTCCGCGCCAAAACCGCCCGCGATCACGCTGATGAAGCTACGGTTCATGGCCTTGCACATGATGTAGCTGAGGATCGCGCCGGAGGAGCCCACCAAAGCGCCGGTGATGATCATCGCGCTATTGCCCAGCGTGAAACCCATCGCCGCCGCCGCCCAGCCGGAATAACTGTTCAGCATGGAGACGACGACCGGCATATCCGCGCCGCCGATTGGGATGATCAGCAGGAAGCCGATGATAAAGGCGAGCACGGTAACCGCGATGATCAGCTGCCCCTCGCCCGCGCCTGCCTCGGTCGACATCGCGTAATAGGCGATCAGGCCAAGGATCGCGGCTAATGTGCCGAGATTGATCACGTGCCGCCCGGGCAGCATGATCGGCGATCCGCTCATCCGGCCAGACAGTTTGAGGAAGGCAATGACTGAGCCGGAGAAGGTGATCGCACCAATGGCAATGCCGAGGCCCAGCTCAATCCGGCTGACGACCAGGATTTGCCCCGCAGCGTCCGTGATCCCGAAACTTGCCGGGTCTAGCCATGCGGCGAGGCCCACGACAACGGCGGCCAAACCGACCAGCGAGTGAAAGCCCGCGACCAATTCTGGCATCGCCGTCATGGCGATTTTGCGAGCGACGGTGACGCCGATAATCCCGCCGAGGAACATCGCAATGCCGATCTCTGGAAGGGTCGCGATGCTGTGCGTCACCAGAGTGGTGACCACGGCGATCAGCATGCCGAGCATGCCATAACGGTTGCCCGCGCGGCTGGTTGCTGGGCTGGATAGCCCGCGCAGTGCGAGGATGAAGAACACGCCAGAGATAAGATAGGCGAGCGCTACCCAAGAGTTTGTCAACTGGGATGCATCTAAAGCTTCCGCCGCTTCGCGTGCTCTTGTTGCAATAGCAAAGTGGGAGTCGGGATTACTAGGATCGCAATACCCACCGTCGCTATACACGTCACTACATGCTTGCGCTGAAGATCGCACTAGATTGAGAAGCAAAGTCATCTCTTACTTCTCCTTCTTCTTGTACATGGCGAGCATTCGTTCCGTCACGGCAAAGCCGCCGAAGATGTTGATGCTGGCCAGCACAACACCGAACAGGCCGAGATATTTGGCCGTTGGACTGCCCGCCTCAGCCGCCGCAATCAGCGCGCCGACGATGATCACCGAAGAAATCGCATTGGTCACCGCCATCAGCGGCGTGTGCAACGCCGGGGTGACCGACCAGACCACATAATAGCCGACGAAACACGCCAGCACGAAGATGGATAGGATTGAGATAAAGTCCATTGGTTACGTAACCTCCCCGGCACGGGGAGGGGGACCAGCCGCAGGCTGGTGGAGGGGATCCGCCACACGCGCGACGATTGCCTCTGCGGTCGCATCGGCATCCGCCAACACGCGGCGCGGGGCCACCCGCAAAACCCTGAACCCGTTTTCTTTCATGAATGCGATACGCCTCTCGTCAAACTTGGCGCGATCAAGTGAATCGTGTGCGCTGCCATCGACTTCGACGACCAGCTTTTCGGACATACAGCAAAAATCAGCGATATATGGGCCTATCGGATGCTGCCTGCGAAATTTGAAGCCCTGTGGACGGGCGCGAAGGCGCTGCCAAAGCATACGTTCGGGCATCGTCATGTTTTTTCGGAGTTCACGGGCGCGCATGACTTCCGGTCTGGCAACGAACCGTGCGTCCCCTCCACCGCGCTGCGCGCGGTCCCCCTCCCCGTAGCGGGGAGGATTTGGGATGTTCAACCTCACCCCTGAAGCCTCTCGTTCACCACCTTGCCGCCCTGCGTCAGACGGATCGCGTCGCCGATCTCTTCGTCGAGCTTGGGCTTGCCCGCTTCCTTGTCCCAGAACGCGCTGAGGAAGTTGAAGTGGTTGCGCGCAAACAGGGCCGAGGCGTCGGCGGGCAATTGCGCGGGCGTGTTGGCATAGCCGATGATTTTGACGCCGTGCTTTTCGACCGTCTCGTCTGGCTTGGAACCCTCAACATTTCCGCCTTGCGCCACTGCGAGGTCGAAGATCACGCTGCCCGGCTTCATCGTCGCGATTTGCGCGTCCGTGATGAGCACGGGAGCAGCGCGTCCGGGGATCAGCGCGGTGGTGATGACAATGTCCTGTTTCGCGATGTGCTCTGAGACAAGCTTGGCTTGAGCAGCCTTATACTCATCGCTCATTTCCGTGGCGTATCCGCCAGAGCCTTCGCCCTCAATTCCGGCCACGTCCTCAACAAAAATCGCTTTTGCGCCAAGGCTTTCGATCTGTTCCTTGGTAGCGGATCTGACGTCGGTTGCCGACACTTGAGCGCCCAGCCGCCGCGCGGTTGCAATCGCTTGCAGGCCAGCAACGCCGACGCCCATTACAAAAGCTTTCGCCGCCTGAACCGTGCCAGCGGCCGTCATCATCATGGGAAAGGCACGGCCATAGGTATCCGCCGCCGCCAGCACCGCTTTATAGCCTGACAAGTTCGATTGGCTGGAGAGCACATCCATGCTCTGCGCGCGGGTGATGCGCGGCATGAACTCCATGGCTAACGCCTCGAGCTCGGCAGTGGCATAGGCCTCTACCCGCGCCGTGTCGCTGAACGGATCAAATAGGGCCGCAACCCATGCGCCAGACTTCGCGCCTTTCAGCGCTTTTACGTCAGGCGCTTGAATGCCCAGAACGATGTCCGCATCTTTGATCGTCGTGGCCGCTTTGCCGACGCTGGCGCCGGCCTCTGCAAACGCCTCATCTGTAATGGAGGCATGCAGCCCCGCCCCGCTTTCGATCGCCACTTCGTTGCCTAAGCCAATGAACTTCTTCACTGTTTCCGGTGTCGCGGCAACGCGCGTTTCACCGGCGGCTTGCTCTTTAAGAACGGCGATCTTCATGCAGGCGTCCTAGTCAGCGATCATCATGATGACGAACAGAGTAATCACGCAAATCAGGGGAATGGCCCACTTCAGCGAAGCAATGAAGCTGTCATAGGTTGATTTAGCATGGTCCATATCGTTGGCTGCCATCGCGCATATTCCTTCAAATCGTTGTCTGGCCTCACAAAAACCCTTTGCGTGAGACGTACTGAATATGCCCTATCGAAGCCCGCGGGCAAGCTCAAGCCCGCGCGATTGCTTGGGGCAGGAAAAGCATGATTGACCGCTCTTTTAGGGTATTTGCGAAAGGAACAGCGAATAGCCTTAATCGGGTCTTTACTCCTGTTCGGTAAGCCCACCCATTAAGTGACCTTGGGAGAAGGCTCTCAAGGCGTTTTGGGATGTAAACGTCGATGTCCGAACTGGAAACGCGCCTGGTAATGCTGATTGATGACGAGCCGGCGCAAAGCCGCTTGATCTCAGCAATTGCCGCGCGTGAAGGTTGGCGGATTATCGTGGCGAGCGACGCGGAAGAAGCGATCGCAATGCTGGGCACGCGCGAGGGCATGCAATTGTCCGCAATCCTGCTCGATCAGTGGGTGCCGGGCGATGATGCCTGCGGCCTTATCCAAGAACTGAAAATTCGTCGCCCCGCCCTGCCAATCCTGATGCTGACGACCAGCGCGTCGCCTTTGCTCGCGGTGGAAGCCATGCGAGCAGGCGCGAGCGATTATCTCGTCAAACCGATTTCGCCCGACCGCCTGATGGAGGCGCTGCGCAGCGTCACCACTCGCGAAACGCCGAAAAACGAACTTGCGCCGCTGACCGAAAAAATGTCGGCGACGCTCGATTTCGATGCGATGATCGGCACCGCGCCAAAATTCCGCACCGCTTTGGCGCAGGCGGCCAAGGCTGCGCGCGGCCATGGGCATGTCCTGATCGAAGGCGAAAGCGGCACCGGCAAAGAAATGCTGATGCGCGCGATGCACGCCGCCAGCCCGCGCAGTAAAGCGCCGCTGCGCGTGATCAATATCGGCAGCGTGCCGCCGAATTCGGTCGAATCTGTCCTGTTCGGGCATGAGCCAGACGCCTTTCCCGGCGCGTTCGATCGTCAGATCGGCGCTATGCAGCATTGCGACGGCGGCACGCTGCTGCTCGATGAAGTCGACCGCCTGCCCAATGAAATGCAGGCCCGCTTGGCTGAAACGCTGGAGAGCGGGATCGTCCGCCCGGTTGGTGCATCCCACGGCTTCCGCGTCGATGTCCGCTTGCTTTCGGCGAGCAATTACTCGCTGGAGCGGCTGACCAAGACCAAGCATTTTGACCAGAAGCTGGCCGACAAGCTGGGCGGAACCAAAATCGAACTTCCGCCGCTGCGCGAGCGCACGGGCGACATTTCGGCCCTGACCCGCCATTTTCTAACCCGAATTGGTGAGCAGCCAGGCCTCAACCACCTGTCCATCAGCGACAGCGCGCTGACACTACTCGCCGCGTTCGATTGGCCGGGCAATGTCCGGCAATTGCAATCCGTCCTGTTCCGCGCGGCGGTCTATTGCGAAGATCAAACGCTGACCGCAGACAGCTTCCCGCAGCTTTCAGAACTGCTCGGCGAGCTCGAACAGCTCACCTCACCTCAGCACGAGGGTGTGGGCGTGATGCTCTACACCGAGGATGGCAATCTGCGGCCACTCGAAGAGATCGAAGCCGACGTCATTCGCCTCGCCATCGGCCATTATCGCGGCCGCATGACCGAGGTCGCACGCCGTCTGGGGATTGGGCGCTCGACATTGTATCGCAAGCTTTCCGATCTTGGAATCGACAACGCCGCTTGATGCACCGCGTCGATCCGACTAGCGCAGCGTCATGACACAAAACCAAGATTTTTCCGGGCGCACGGCGCTCGTCACTGGCGCCTCCTCCGGCATTGGCGCGGCATGCGCAAAGGCTTTGGCCGCGCGCGGCGCAAGCAAGCTGTTTCTGGTGGATCTCGATACCGCCGGAATGGAAGCGCTGAACCTCGGCTGCGACGTTGAACACATCACCGGCAGCGTCGCGGACGAGGTCCTATGGCAAGAGCTGCAGCCGCGCCTCACCGGGCTGGACCATGCGGCCGTTAACGCAGGCATTGGCGGACACGGACAGATCGCCAAGCTTGACTTTGCCGAGTGGCGCCGGGTGATGGACGTCAATCTCGACGGCGCTTTCCTGACCCTGCGCACAGCCATGCGAGCAATGAAAGACGGCGGCGGCAGCGCGGTCATTACCTCTTCTTCAACCGGCATGAAGCCGATCGCGGGCATCGGCCCTTACGGCGTTGCGAAAGCGGCGGTCTCTCACATGACCCGTATTGCCGCGCTGGAAGGCGCACTCAATAACATCCGCGTGAATGCCATCGCACCGGGCGGGGTCGACACCAACATCTGGGAAAGCTCAGATGACTTTAAGCGCTCGGTCGAAACGCAGGGACGCGAGGCAACCATCAAGGCGATGGCCAGCACAACGCCGCTGGGCCGTTTCGCGACCAGCGAAGAGATCGCGGGGGATATTCTCTACATGCTATCGGATGCAGGTGCGAACCTGACCGGCCACGTGATGGTTTCTGACGGCGGCTTCACACTGTAAGTCGCCGCCAAAGCTAGGCTGGGCTTAGAAGCTGACAGTCTGCGTCACGCGGGTCTCACCCTCGCTGCCGCGCAGGCTCATGGTAAAGCTCTTCGCGTCCCAGTCGATCTCGACCAAGCCAAAATTCTCTTCAGAAATGAAGTCCGTTACCCGCTTTAGATCGGGTTCGCGTGCCGTGTTGCGCTCGGTCGAGGAGAACGAATAGTTCATCGAAGAGCTGGTGAGCTCCCAAACCTGCTCGCCCGCTTCGGCTGGTGTGTCGCGGTAGATACCGCCCGCATGCCGGTCACCCGACAGCATCACCATGCCGCTCTCTTCGCGGTTTGCCAGCATGCCATAGAGCTTTGCCCGCTCCAGCGGCAGAGCCTCCCAGCTTTCGTAATTGTGCGCATCGGTGAGCACTTGGATTGAAGAGACCACAACCCGCAGGTCAGCCGGCTTGGCCAATTCCTGCTCTAGCCATTGCCATTGCGCATCGCCGAGCATCGTCTTGCTGGCATCTGTGCTTGGCACGTAGGGGCCAAGCGGCGGGCGCTCTGGCGAGTAAGGCATCGCGTCCAAATCAGAGCGGAAGAAGCGGGTGTCGAGCATGAGAATTTGCACGCGCTTGCCCTTTGGCCCGAAAATACGGCTTTCATAAATGCCAGGGCGCGATTTTACTTCATCGGATGATCCCCAGAATGTCTCAAAGATAGTTTCTGACCAACCGCGGAATGCAAAATTCGCGCCGCCATCGTTGAAACCAAAATCGTGATCATCCCAGGTGATCATCATCGGTACCTTTGTGCGAAACTCCGTCAGCTCGGGGGTCTCCGCCTGCAATTGATAGGCGGCGCGCAAAGTACTGAGTGAAGCGTCACCCTTCCAACCCTGATCACCGTAATTGTTGTCGCCAATAAACAGGAACAGGTCAGGATTGGTCGCCGCAATCTGTGCCCACATATGCTGGCTGCGCGACTGATGGTTGCAACTGCCAAAGGCCAGGCGTGTCACCAAGCCTTCAGGCAAGAGCTGCACATTGTCGGGCGCAACCGGCAGATCGATCTGCGTCTGAAGCTTCACATAGTATGGCGCGAGCAGCTCGTCCGCACTCAGCGCGACTTCGTTTGCGCCCTCTGCATGGCCATGGTCATCAGCCAGAGCGGGCGAAGCCACAGAAACAATCAATCCGGCGATGAGAGGCGAGAAAACGCGCATAGGTAAGCTCCAAAAGGCAATCTGAATCGTCAGATGAGCGCTTGCCATGACCTTTCTATGACACGCAAACAAAATCCCCCTCTGGCTCGGGGCCAAAGGGGGATTTGATGAGTCCAGATCGCTGGCAATCGGTCCAGCGTGATCGTTTAGAAACGATAGCGGATACCGGCTAACAGGCTGACGGTTTCAAAGCGGCCACTGACATCAGAGTTAAAATCGTTCGCGCCGCCACCAACAAATGTGCGCTCAAAATCCAGGCCCGATACGCGCTGGTAACGCAAGCGGGTCTGGAGCTCGACATTGTCGGTAAGGACAAACTGAACGCCGAGATTGCTTTGGAGCGAGAGGCCCGTGTCTGAACCGGTCACGGCAAAGGTTGGCGCGGTCGCGACGCCATTGTTGGGGAAGTAGGTCGCATTGGCATCAACCTCTGCAACGCCGATGCCGCCGCCCCAAAACGGGATAACCTTCTGATCATCTGACCAGCGAATGTCAGATTGATAATTGATCGAGAAGGTGTTGACCTCGGTCTCGCCGCCAAAAATCTGATCACCGCTGTTAAAGCTGCCGCCGCTCACGTCGGCTTCGGCATAGGAATATTCCACTTCAACGCTCGGCTGGAACAGGCCGAAAACGCGCTTTGGAATGCGGTAGCCCACAGCAACCGTACCGACGAAGCCTTCGTCCGACTGCACGTCCACGCTGGCAGGCGCGCCGGCCACACCGGGTGATGCGCCTTGTGGGTCTTGAACACCATCGAAGGTTTCATCGCTGGGCGAGGTCACGCCCGCTTGCAGCGATACGTAAACGCCGCCTTCCGGCGTGAAATCATCCGACTGAGCGGCGGCTGGCGCGGCGAAAGACATCGCCGGAAGAGCGAGCAAAATTGCAAGAGTGCGAGGGGTGCTAGAAAAGATCATTTGCGGGGGTCCAATTTTCGATAGGGGGTGCCTCCCCTTTCGCGCCCCTCGCCCGAGTGGTTACACAGACCCGCTTGTTTTATTTCACGACTGGCAAATTTTCGAAGCTGTCGCAGACAACCTAAAGCGGCGGCAAATGCGCAAAATCCGTCAGCGCCGCATCGCGCATTCCGCGCCAGACGTTGCGCGCCTGAACCGTCTCAGCAACGTCATGCACACGCAGGATATGCACGCCTGCATTCATGCCGAGGGTCGCCAGCGCCAATGATCCGCCGAGCCGCTCCTGAGCCCCTGCCTCGTTCGACAAAGCACCGATCATCCGCTTGCGGCTTACACCCAGCAGAATTGGCGAACCCAGCGCATGGAACAATGGCAGTGCATTCAGCAAAGCCAGGTTTTCCGACAGGCTTTTGCCAAAACCAATGCCGGGATCGAGGATGATCTTATCCTCTGCAATACCCGCTGCAATGGCGTTGGAGCGGACCTCTTTGAGGAAATCAAACACGTCAAAGACGACATCATTGTAATCGCCGCCCTCGTGCAGATCCTCGCCGCTGCCCGGAGCATGCATCAGGATTACAGGGCATAGCGCATTCGCGACCAATTCGGCGGTGCGCGGGTCATAGCGCATGGCCGAAACGTCGTTGGCTGCATGCGCGCCAGCGGCCAATGCCGCCTCCAGCACGCCCGCGCGCCGGGTGTCGACGGTGATCGCTGCGCCCATGCTGGCGCAATATTCCACCGCCGGCAGGACGCGGTCTTTCTCGTCCCCCTCCCACGTCGCGGCGGCACCTGGGCGGGTGCTTTCCCCGCCAATATCGATGATGCTCGCTCCCGCCTCCAGCATGGCGGAGGCATGGGCGCGGCCCGCATCGGGCTTTTCCAGAAACTCGCCGCCATCGGAAAAACTGTCCGGCGTCACATTGAGAATGCCCATCACCTGCGGCTGATCAAAGCGAATGGTGCGCTCGCCCAGTTCGAGCGGCGCGTGCGCCTTTTGCAGGTTGGCCCATTGCCCGCGCGCTTCCGCCTCCAGCTCGCCGCCGAGCTTCGCAAAGGCTTCCTCCGCCTCGCGCACGCCGAACAGATGCCGCGCTGTGACTGCGCCGTCCTGGCGCACCACGCAGGTAAAGCGGCTCGCGTAGACCATGGAGCCAGCAAGCTGGATCGCGGCCCCATCATTGTGCTGAGGACCCGGCGCAAAGCCGATCGGGCAAATATAGACGCTCTCACTCATAGGCATCAGGGTTAGGACGCAAATCCGTCAGCGCAAAGGCCTCAAATGTTTCCACGCACAAAAAAGGGGCCATGCCTGCTGGTACGGCCCCTCTCCAGAGGGTAATTAGCGATTATTCGCCGCCGAACTTGAACCTTACGCCGGCAGAGACGATCGATTGTTCTGACTCGATCCCGAGTGTTGCGGGAAGCAGGTTCAGCTCAACATCGCTGTCTTCGGTGGTGGCGCGGTAGGTGTATTGGCCGAACACCTCGGCGCGCGGTGAAAGCGCAAAGCTCGCGCCCGCCATCAGCCGATAGGCAAAGCCGCCATCGTCATCATTGGCAACGTCCACGCCCGATGGCGAGAACTCCGCATTGACCCATTGGTAGCCGAGGCCAGCGCCAACATACGGCTTGAACGAGCCGCCGGTATTGATGTCGTAAAAGACGTTACCGAAGACGCCGAAATTGCTGACATCACCCTGGCCATCAGCGATCACTGCGCCAACGGTAGGGTTTGCCGCATCGGCCGCGCCGCGGGTCAGGACGGCGACATCAACGCCGTCAATATCCGCGCCGCCGACCGTCAGACCGGAATGGCCCGATACGTCATATTCGGAATAGGCCCCCTCCAGCTCCACACGGAAGCCATTGGCAAAGGCGTATCCGACCTGGCCGCTGAGTGCGAGGCCATTGTCGAATTGGGAATTCCATTCCAGCGGGGTTTCCGCAGCAATCGCGTCAAAATCAGCGGTCGCCGCGACATCGGCATCAAATTCTCCTGAGTTTTGGCTGTCACTGGGCAGGCTGATCCCGCCGCTGACGCCAACATAAGGCCCCTCGGCCAAAGCCGCAGAGGGAACCGCAAGTGCGCCAAACGCCGCACCGGTAAAAACGATATATTTAAAGGGCTTTGTCATGATTTCCTCGAACTAGGTTGCGCCCCCGAACACGCAAAATCGCGCTGGAAACATGAACCTAAGCTGCGGAAATCTGGTGCCTTGCGGCGAGCTGCCTCTAGTCTTCGTTGGCCAGCAAGAAGCGTTGTCTGGCTGCGTCGATTGGATTCACGCAGGCGGCTTTGGGCGACGATGTGAGAGGATAGCTGTGATCGCTTTGCTGGCGCAGGCCATCAGCACCAAGGGTGTGAACACCAAATAGAGAAGGAAGGTCGCAAAAGACGATGGCTGGCAATGGTGCCAAAAGACGAACTCATCGGAAACTGGATGACTACTGCAAACTGTCAAGACATACCCATCAAGCACGCTCAGCACCGCAAACGGACTGGCGAGAAACAGTAGTATGAAAAAGCTGCGATAACGGGCTAACCAACCGCTCCAACGGCTCGGGTTGTGATCGCTCTCGATCAAATCAAAGAAATGCCAGAAAGCGAGTAGTGGGAAGAAAAGAAAATAGGGGCGAAAGGCTTCACCCAGAGGCCCAGCATATTTTTCCAAAGGCAAGTCGCCACCAATGATGCCAGCGGAAACCATTATCATGCGCCAGCTAATCCCGAACGACAATGAGCACACCAGCAGCAACAGCAGCATGGTGCAGAACCAATTGAGCAGTTTCTGGCGAAAGCGGTCAGACACACGGAGCTCTTCGCAAATTCGAGCTACACATTAGCTCGCCCAAGAATGTAGCCCGCTTAGCTGCAAAGACCTAGTCTTCGTTGGCCAGCAAGAAGCGTTGTCTGGCTGCGTCGATTGGATTCACATCGGCGCCGTCATCAAAGTACCAGAAGGTCCAGCCATTGCAGCTAGGGGCCTCTTGCAGGTCTTTGCCAAGCCCGTGGATCGAGCCGATCTGTTTGCCTTTCGCACCGTCGAGTTCCAGCGAGCCATCGGCGCGCACGGTTGCGATCCAGCGGCGTTTCTTGTCGAACACCTTAGCGCCCGGCTTGATGTAGCCGTTTTCCACCAAAGTCCCAAAGGCAACGCGCGGCGCGGCCTTTTTGCTTTGCATGGTCTCAATCACGCTTTCATCCAGCGGCAGTTCTTTCTCGATACGCTTCATCGCGACGCCGCGGTAGAAATCTTCACGCTCGCACCCGATCCATTGGCGGCCAAGGCGCTTTGCCACCGCCCCGGTGGTGCCCGTGCCAAAGAACGGGTCAAGCACGACGTCGCCCTTTTCCGTGGTGGCGAGCAGCACGCGGTAAAGCAGCGCCTCGGGCTTTTGCGTTGGATGGGCTTTCTTGCCGTTTTCCTTCAGGCGTTCCTGCCCGGCGCAGATCGGCATCACCCAATCGCTGCGCATTTGCAGCTCGTCATTGAGCGTCTTCATCGCGCGGTAGTTGAACTGATAGCGGGCCTTTTCGCCCATGCTCGCCCAGATCAGGGTCTCATGCGCATTGGTGAACCGTGTGCCTTTGAAATTCGGCATCGGATTGGTCTTGCGCCAGACGATATCATTGAGGATCCAAAAGCCAAGATCCTGCAGGATTGAGCCGACGCGGAAGATGTTGTGATAGCTGCCGATGACCCATAGGGCGCCGTCCGGTTTCAGCACGCGGCGCGCCTCGGTCAGCCAGTCGCGGGTAAATTTGTCATACAGTTGGAAGCTGTCGAATTGGTCCCAGTGATCGGTGACGGCATCGACCTGGCTGCCATCGGGCCGGTTGAGATCACCGCCCAATTGTAGATTGTAGGGCGGGTCTGCGAACACACAATCGACGCTGTTGTCGGGCAGCGAGCGCATGGCCTCGACACAATCGCCAGACAGGATCTGACCAACCGGCACGTCAGCAGCAGGCGCGGCTTTCGCTTTGCCCGCCTGCTTCGGCGTTTTTGCAATTACTGTCCCTGCCCGCAGTTTTGCGGTTTCCATCACACCCATCATATTTCCCCGAACCGCGTCTAGCCGCGCAAAGTTATCCACAGGGTGAGTCCAAGCGGACTCCACGTCAAGACAAACTTGATCGGCTTTTATGGTTAACAAGCAGTTAGCGGCGCAAGTTCACACGCGGAACGAAACAAGGCCCCACAAGATATGGAGTCTCGCGCGGTGGCGGGGGCCGAAATAGAGGGGGTGTGGCGCGAAAGACTCAAAACCTGTCTTTGCGGCCAAACTAACTCACATAAACACAAACACGACATTGCCGAGGAACGCAGCGAGCAGAACGAGGCCCATGGCCCGCCCGATCGACTTTGCGAACCACAGCAATCCAAGCAAGGCGACCGCGCTGGCGATCAGCAGGCCCATTTGAACGCCCAGCAAGTTCTCTGGCAGCGCAAACGGGGCGATACTCATAGTGACGCCGCCGATCAGCAGAATGTTGTAAATGTTTGAGCCGACGACATTGCCAATCGCCAGGCCCGGCTTGCCGCGCAGAGCAGCCGCAACAGATGCCGCGAGTTCGGGCAGCGAAGTACCAAAGGCAACCACGGTGAGGCCAATCGCCGTCTCACTGACCCCAAACAGGGTTGCCAGATCAATCGCCCCGGTCACCAATATCTGGCCGCTGAACACCAAGACTGCGAGACCCACAGCGAAGAGAGCCGAGGCGACATAGCCGTTCTCTGGCGCGTCATCGTCATCATCGTCTTCCTGCGCGGCGCCCGGAAAGAAATAGCGCCAGACGATGTAGCTGACGATGCCAACCAGCAGCGCGCCGCCGATCCAGCGCGCACCCAGCTGAGAATAAGCCAAGGCCGCGAGGCCAATTGTCGCGATCAGAGCGACCACGGCATCGCGCCGCCCGCCTCCGGTTAGCGCAATCGGCATAACCAGTGCCGTCGCGCCCAAGATCAGCAGCGTGTTTGCGAGGTTGGAGCCAACGATATTGCCCCAGGCAATGCCCGGAGACCCTTCAAGCGCGGCCTGAACGCTGGCGACCATTTCCGGCATGCTGGTGGCAAAGCCAACGATCACCAAACCTGTGACCAGAGTTGAGATACCAAGCTTTTGCGCAATGCCCACGGCACCGCGCACCAACAGTTCGCCGCCAATCGCCAGGCCAATCAGGCCCGCAAGGCTCAAGAGAATCGCGTTCAACATGCGCGGCGCTTAAGCGAACCGCAGGAAACTTAAAAGCGAATAGAGAATGTTGGGTGTGCTGGTGGATAGACCTCAGCATCTACCTAGCCACCCGCTCCCTCCACCCTTCCACCCGGATCGTATCCGAAACTGTTCCGGGCGGAAGGGTGGAGGGCGCGGGTGGCCTAGGTAGTTTTCGGGCCGCGCACGATAGAGCGCTCAAAGTAAAGACGCCTGAGCAACAGGTGCAAAACTGTAGCGGTGCAGCGGCGTCGGCCCGTGTTTGCGCAGCGCCTCCATATGCGCAGCCGAGCCGTAACCCTTATTCCGCTCCCAGTCATATTCCGGGTATTTCTGCGCGGCCTCAATCATAATCCGGTCGCGCCATTCCTTCGCAACGATGGACGCAGCCGATATCGCAGGCTCAATCCCGTCACCGCCGACGATAGAGCGCGCGGGCCAGTGCCAGCCATTGCGCCGGCCCGCAGGGGTCATGTTGCCATCGATGATCACCTCATTGATGGTCTTGATCCCGCACTCAGCCAATGCCGCGCACAGCCGCGCGGTCGCATCCGTCATCGCTTGAAAGGTCGCTTGCAAGATATTGATTTCATCAATCTGAGGCGGCTCAATCACGCCCACAGCCCAGGCGCAGCTCTCGCGGATTTCCACATCCAACCGTGCGCGTTTTTTCGGCGAAAGTGCCTTGGAATCCGCCAAACCTTCTGGTGGCGACTTGCACAAGACGACCGCTCCCGCCACTACCGGGCCAGCCAGCGGGCCCCGTCCCGCCTCATCAACACCAATTATGACCCCCGATTTTAAAAAATCCGGGGCACCAAATTCTGTTTTGGGAGTTCCAGAGACCATGATGAAATTTTCCAAGCTCGCATTCGCTCTATCCCTCCCCGCATTCGCGCTCGCAAGCTGCGGCAATGCAAATTCCGTGGACGAGACCGCTGCTGAAAGCGCGGCCGACCCCACCAACGTCAACTACAATGTGGAGCCGATGGGTGAGTTCAATGAACCCTGGGCGGTGGCCTTTGCCCCCGGCACGGACATGATCTTCCTGACTGAGAAACCCGGCACCATGCGCGCGGTCGACACGACCAGCGGCACCGTTATGGAAGTCTCCGGCATGCCAAATATCGATTATGGCGGCCAAGGGGGCCTCGGCGATATTGCCTTCCTGCCATCAGAAGCGGGCGAAGACTTGTCTGAGCGCACGATCTATCTCGGCTGGGCGGAGGCTGGCGACGGCGACACCCGCGGTGCAGTGGTGGGCCGCGGCACATTGTCTTGCGAAGCGGAAGCCTGCGCCGTTTCGGGCCTAGACGTGATCTGGCGCCAAGCGCCCAAGACCGGGAAGCGCGGACATTATTCACACCGCATCGCCGTTTCTCCTGATGAGCAATATCTGTTCATATCAAGCGGCGACCGCCAAGAGCTGGAGCCTGCACAGGACAACACCAACAATCTTGGTACGGTCGTGCGCCTCAACCTCGATGGCACGCCAGCAGAGGGCAATCCTTTTGCTGAAGAGGGCGGCATCACCTCGGAAATCTGGTCCTACGGTCACCGCAATGTCCTGGGCCTGGCGTTCGATCCCGACGGCCAATTGTGGGATCTGGAACATGGGCCAGCAGGCGGCGACGAGTTTAACAAGGTCACGCGCGGCACAAATTATGGCTGGCCGACGGTTTCCGATGGCGAGCATTACAATGGCGACCCGATCCCGAACCACTCGACCCGTCCAGAATTCCAAACCGCAGCGATTGGTTGGACCCCAGTGATCGCGCCAGGTGATTTCCTGTTCTACACCGGCGATGCATTCCCAACGTGGAAGGGCGATCCACTGATGGTCGGCCTCGCCGCGCTCGGTATCGTGCATGTCGAGATTGACGGCGACACCGCAACCGAGGTTGCGCGCCACACGTTCGACGCGCGCATTCGCGGGATCGAGCAAGGCCCGGATGGCAACATCTGGCTGATCGAAGACGGCGAAGGCGGCAAGCTGCTTAAGGTTTCGCCGAATTGATAGGATAATTTGTGTTGCTGGAGAGGCGCGTACACCTTAACCGCGCGCTCGATGGCAACACTGATCCCTCTAGCCGCGGTTGAAGCCGCGATGATCGAGCAATTGCTCGACCGTGCCTTTGGCCCAGATCGCCATGCGCGCACCGCGTACCGGATTCGCGAAGGGGTCGAATGGCTGGAAGGGCTCAGCTTCGCCGCGCTCGACGAGGATGAGCTGCTGGTCGGCACGATCCAAGTGTGGCCGGTCGCGCTAACCGATCCCGATGGGCGCAATTATCCGCTGCTAATGATCGGCCCGGTTGCCGTGCTGCCAGAGCATCAGCGCGAAGGGTATGGCAAGGCTCTGATGCTCGCCAGCCTGGAGGCGATTGCCAATATGGGTGGCAATGCCCCCGCGCTGCCTCAAGTGATGATTGGCGATCCGGAATATTATGGCCGTTTCTTTGGCTTCAGCGCCGAACCGACGGCTCTGTGGCGCGCGCCCGGCCCGAATGATCCGGCCCGGCTGCTGGTGCACTGTGACAATCCAGCGGTGCTTCCTGCCAAGGGCAATCTTGGCCCATGGGGTTCTTTTGAGACGGCAAGTAAAAGCTCAGACTTGGCGAAGTGATCGACATCTGGCATCGCTGCGCATGTAGATGCCTTACGAACCACCCCCTATCTCGCCGACCTGACACTGGCCCAGATTGCTGAGCAAGTTGCGGCGCGCAAATTGCCCCCAGTTGAAGGCTGGGCGCCGACCAAAATGGGCGACAGCCGCATGCGCATCGCCGCGGATGGCACATGGTTTCACGATGGTGATCCGATCCGGCGCGAGGCGATGGTGAGAGCCTTCTCCGGCCTGCTGACCCGCGATGCATCGGGCGAGCATTTCCTAGTCAGCCCGTTTGAAAAGCTCAGCATTGAGGTGGAGGACGCGGCTTTTGTCGCAACCGACTGCACTCAGCGTGAAGGCGGTCTCGCCTTTTTCCTGAACACTGACGAGCTGGTGATAGCCGGGCCGGAGCACGCCTTGCGCGCAGCGGGCGACGCAGAGACCCCGGCCATTTATCTGCACGTGCGGCGCGGCTGCGAGGCGCGCCTCAACCGCTCCACCTATGCGCAGCTCGCTGAAATTGCGATTGCAAACGGCGATGACTGGACCGTTTCAAGCGGGGGCGAGACCTTCTCGCTCTTACCCTGAGGCGCCCGCAAATATGAGCTCTCTCTTCGCTCATCTCAGCCGCCTTTACGAAGACGGACACCGGCACGAAATTACCGACTTGCTGAGCGATAAGAGCTTCTTGGAAGGTGGGCGCACGGCAGAGGCAGCCGTCCTGATTGCGGTGACGGACCAGGCCGAACCCGGCGTCATCTTAACCCAGCGCCCGCAAGACATGCGCGATCATCCTGGCCAAGTCGCCTTCCCTGGCGGCAAGCTCGATCCGGGCGAAGACGCGATCACCGCCGCCCTGCGAGAGGCGCAGGAAGAGCTCGCGATTGATCCCGCCGATGTGCAGGTTATCGGGGAAACCGATTGCTATCAAACCGGCACGGGCTTCAATGTGACTCCGGTGCTCGCCGTGGTGCCGCCCGACCTAGAGCTGACCCCCAGCCCGGAAGAGGTTGAGGCATGGTTCGAGGTGCCGCTGGCGATTTTGCTGGAGCAGGACAATTGGGAAAGCCATGAGGTTTTCTGGCGCGGGCAAATGCGGCATTATTTTGAAATGTATTACGAGGGCTTTCGCATCTGGGGTGTGACAGCGGCAATCATCGCCAATCTGTCGCGGCGGATTGCACCTGAAAGGCTGGCGAGCGGTGCCTGATCTCGCCGCAGCAGACTGGCCCAAACGCGCTGATTTGCGCGCGCTGACAGAGGCCCTGGGCGCAGATAATATTCGCTGGGTCGGCGGAGCGGTGCGTGACACTTTGATCGGCATGGCGGTGCACGATGTCGATTGCGCGACCAAGCTGACGCCTGACGTGGTGATAGACCGCTGCCGCGAAGCGGGCATTCGCACGGTTCCCACAGGGCTGGACCATGGCACCATCACCGCCTTGCTTGAAGGCGGGCCAGTTGAGGTGACCACCCTGCGCCGCGATGTCGCTACCGACGGCAGGCGTGCAACAATCGCCTTTGCGCAAGAATGGCAGGAGGACGCCGCCCGGCGCGATTTCACCATCAACGCGCTGTTCGCTCACCCTGAAACGCTCGAGATTTCAGACTACTTTGGCGGGCTGGATGATCTCGCCGCGCGGCGTGTGCGCTTTATCGGCGATGCCCGCACCCGTATTCGCGAGGATCACTTGCGTATCCTGCGCTATTACCGGTTTCAGGCACGCTTCGGCGCGGACTTGGATGCCGAAGCCGAGGAAGCCTGCGAAGAGCTGGCCGGGACGCTCAAGGGCCTCAGCCGGGAGCGGGTGTCAGGCGAATTGCTCGGTATTCTTGCCCTGCCCGATCCGCACCCCACCGCCGCGCGCATACATGCGAAAGGCGTGCTTGGCGTGATCCTGCCTGAGGCGTGCAAAGTCCATCTTGCAGCGCTCCAGAACCTGATCGCGGCGGAGACCGCACAAGGCTTTGCGCCCGACCCGCTCAGGCGTTTGGCCGCTCTGCTGCCGCCCATTCGTGAGGTTTCAGAAGCCGTGGCAGCGCGGCTGCGCTTGTCCCGAGCTCAGCGCGCGCGCCTGATCTGCGCAGCTGAGCGGACTGAAGATGATGGCGCGAACCCGCTGGCGCTTGCCTATTATGAAGGAGCGCAAGGCGCAGCCGACAGACTGCTGTTGCTGGGTCAGGATGCAAGCGCGGTGAAAGATTGGGAACGCCCGCAATTCCCGCTCAAAGGCGGCGAGATTGTCGCGCGCGGTGTGCAGGCTGGACCAGAGGTTGCGCGGTTGTTGCAGACCGTTGAGGCGCGCTGGGTTGAGGAAGGTTTCCCAAGCCGCGAACGTGTGCTGGAACTGCTCAGCGAAATACTGGGCGATTGAACCCAAACCCGCCTGCCCTGAGCTTGTCTAAGGGCTGCACTTCGGCCTTAAACGTAGCAATCAAAAGAGCAGTGCTTCGACAAGCTCAGCACGAACGGAGTTTAGAGAATAATTCCCCCTAACCCCCGAAATTGTTGCTCTTCGGGAAGCCCTGCGGTGGCATCCGCCCGGCCCCGCCGCGCGCGACCTTCCACAGATGGATATCCGTCTCCGTCCGGGTCCGCTCACCCGATCCGCCCATCTGCCAGCTTAGGCCTTCGCCCAGCACGAAGGTGATCGCGTCAGACAGCCCGCCATCGCGGTACCGCTGAAGCATTACACCCTGCCCGCGCGCCATCACCGGCATTTCCTCAAGGTTGAAGACCACCAGCTTGCGATTGTCGCCGACGCAGGCAACGTGATCATGCTCCGGCGCGATTTCCCGCATCACTTGCGGCTGCGCATTGCCCTTCAGGTTCACGACCTGCTTGCCTTTCTTTGTCTCGGCCAGCAGCTCAGAGGTTTCCGCAACAAAGCCCTTGCCGATGCTGGAGGCGAGCAGAAGACGGCCGCCTTCCTTATGCACCAACATCTTCGCAATATTGGTGTCCGATTCCAGATCGATCATCGTGCGCACCGGCTCGCCAAAGCCGCGCGCGCCTGGCAATTTGTCACAGCCCAGCGTGTAGAACCGCCCGTTTTCCGCCGCGATCAGCAGTTTATCGGTCGTCTGCGCGTGCAGGATATAGGCGAGCGCATCACCCTCTTTGTATTTGAACTCTTGCGCCAGATCGACATGGCCCTTCGCCGCGCGGATCCAGCCCTTCTGCGACAGGATGATCGTCACCGGCTCTTTCTCGATCATCGCATCCATCGAAAACTCGACCGCCGGGGCGGCTTCTTCGATCCGGGTGCGGCGCTTGCCGAGCGGCGTGTCTTCGCCATATTCCTTGCGCAGCGCGCGCAGATCTTTCTTCAGCAGGGTCCGCTGGCGCGCTGGTGAGGCAAGCAGCTTCTCAAGTCCGTCTTGCTCCTCAAGCAGCGCAGTCTTTTCATCGCGCAGCCGCATTTCTTCCAGCTTACGCAAAGACCGCAGGCGCATGTTGAGGATCGCCTCGGCCTGGCGATCGTTGAGCTTGAACTCGGCGATCATCACCGGCTTGGGCTCGTCTTCGGTGCGGATAATCTCGATCACGCGGTCGAGATTGAGGAAGGCGGTGATATAGCCCTCGACCAGCTCCAGCCGGGCGGCGATCTTGTCCAGCCGGTGCTGAGCGCGGCGCTGCAAGATATCGATCTGCGCCCGCGTCCAATTTTCCAGCAGCTCTTTTAGGCCCATCACCATCGGGGTGCGGGTGGCATCGAGCACGTTCAGATTGAGGCCAAAGCGGGTCTCAAGATCGGTCAGCTTAAACAGGGATTCCTTGAGCAGTTCCGGGTCCACATTGCGGCTGCGCGGGACGAGGACGATGCGGATTTGCTCGTCACTTTCATCGCGCACATCCTCAAGGATCGGCAGCTTCTTATCAGCAATCGCCTGAGCAATCTGCTCGATCAGCTTGCCCTTGGCGACCTGATAAGGAATTTCTGAAATGACCAGCTGCCATTGCCCGCCGCCCAGCCGCTCAATCCCGGCATCGCGGTCTTCGGCGTTCTCGGCCTCTTCTGCATAGAACCGGCCGCGCAAACGGAAGCTGCCGCGCCCGGTGGCATAGGCCTCGCTGATCGCCTCGCGGCTGTCGACCACCTGACCGCCGGTGGCAAAGTCGGGACCCTGAAACAGCTCCATCAACCGCTCGTGCTCGACATGCGGATTGTCGATCAACTCCAGCGTGGCATCAATCACTTCGGCGACATTGTGCGATGGAATATTGGTCGCCATGCCCACCGCAATCCCGCTCGCCCCATTGGCCAGCAGATTGGGGAACAGGCCGGGCATCAATTCCGGCTCTTCTTCCTCACCATTGTAGGTCGGGATGAAATCAACCGTGCCCTCATCCAGACCCTGCATCAATTGCATCGCGGTCTTGGTCAGGCGCGCCTCGGTGTAACGATAGGCGGCGGCATTATCGCCATCGACATTGCCGAAATTGCCCTGTCCCTCGACCAGCGGATAGCGCAGCGAGAAATCCTGCGCGAGCCGCACCATCGCATCGTAAGCGGCGGTATCGCCATGCGGGTGATATTTACCGATTACCTCGCCCACAACGCGGGCGGATTTCTTGAACGTATTGCTTGGGTCGAGCTTTAGCTGGCGCATGGTCCACAGCAGGCGGCGATGAACCGGCTTCAAGCCATCGCGCAGATCCGGCAAAGACCGCGCCGTGATCGTCGACAAAGCATATACGAGATAGCGTTCTTCGAGCGCGCTATCAAACGGCGCATCGACGATTGCATCAAACGGATCTTCGGGCAGATCGCCGGTGGTCGTGTCTTTGGTGTCAGCCATCGCTCAACGACTTAGCAAGCAAGCGCGCGCCGGGGGAGAGGGGTTTCCACAGGAATGGATGCGAAAAGCGGACTTTCGGCATGCGGTACAATTTCGGAGGTGACGGACTTGCTATGTCTCGCTCACCAACCATAGGTGCTTGCCGAGCTCGATAGAATAGAATCGGAAAAAATCGAACTGAGGCTAGCTTTTACTTGTCGACGTGCTAAGTTTCTCCCCCAATATTGGGGGAGACGAGTCTTGCAGAAGCCGATTTTCGCCACCGCTGTTGCGTTAATCGCGATTGCGGTCACCACCGCATCGCCAGCTCAAGCGAGGTTTTTGCAGACTGACCCGATTGGCTATGAGGATCAGCAGAATCTCTACGCTTATGTTTTCAATGACCCGATAAATAATACTGACCCAACAGGCGAGGAAACTTGCAGAGGGGCGCAGGCTGCATGCGCCCTAGTTAGGCAGGCCGTTCAACGGGCACGAGATGTCGCGCAAACCCAAGACCCAGACTCAACAAAGCAGCTTCAAAACTCGGCGAATGCGCTAGGTCCCGAAGGAGCGGGTGTCGCGTTTGTGATTGACACCGATACGCTTGACCCGGGCGACTATAGCGCGTTTCACAACGAGGAGACGGGTGAGATTCATATCAACCCCGACCCAATGGGTGCCCCAGATGCTAGGGCAGAAGTCGTCGTTCATGAAGGCGGCCATAGTAACAGATATAATGAGCGAGGGATGCTCCAAACTGGCGCCCAAAGACTAAATGACGAAGTGAACGCATACACTGGCCAGAATCAGTTCAACGAAGCCGTTGGGCGACCAACCGTGGATGTGAACGAGCAAGCTGTGGGTTCGCTAAAGGAGGGATGTGCACCGAACCCCGGCCACCCTTCTTGTAACTAAGGTGATGATATGGTGAAGTCATTATTCGTTACGATTCTGTTGCTTACTGTCGCCTCCTCTCAAGACACGCTTCAGGCCGAGGCCGATACAGGTGTGAAGGAATGCTGCAGCTCTAACGGCTATTATTCCGGTTATGTTCGCTATTGGAAACGGGGGTATTTCAGAGGGGACAATGGAGAATTCTACACAATCGCACACGCTCATAATGATGTGGAATTTCGAGAGCGGATAGCTGATTTGCTAAGAGAAAGAGATACTAAGTTTGAAGTCGTTTGCTATCGCGTAGAGTTCTGCGGACGAGTTGGTGGCGACAGCGGTGATTTAGTCAACAAAAACATAGAAATTCATAGACCCATGAGCTTCGAGCCGATTAATTGCCCATCGCCTTAGTCATTCAACTGTCTTATGCGTCACCTGATAAGCTCTTGGTTTCTTGCAATATTTGCCTTCTTTACACTTGAAGGCACAGCCTTTGCCCAATCGCCCGCTGATACCGTCCGCGCTGTCTTAGCCGCCCCTGATAGCGAGCTGAGCTATGAGCGGGCAAAACTGACCTTCGATGCGATTATCGCACCAGAGATGGACGAGGCGGCTGTTACGACCGAAATTGACCAACTCGCCAGTGCCGCCGCTCGCATCGCGGTGGGCGGCAGCGACGTGGACAAGCTCAAAGCAGCACGGCAGGTCATTTACGAAGCGGGCGCATGGAACGCTAACAGGCCGTTCGTTTACGACCATGACGACCCCTATGGGCACGACCTACGCAATAAGCTCTTGGCAACATACTTCGACACGCGCCGAGGCAACTGCGTCTCGATGCCGATATTGCAGCTCATCGTGGCCGAGAGGCTGGGGCTGAATGTCTCGCTCTCAACCGCACCGCTGCACGTCTTCATGCCCTACACCAATCCGACCAACGGCCGCAGCATCGCTATAGAGTCGACGAGCGGAGGCCATCCTGCCCGCGAAGCTGAGTATTTCGAGCAGATGGGCGTCACACAGGCGCAGGTTGATAGCGGAATCTATCTAGGCTTGCTGACCAAGCAGGAGAGCATTGCTGTGATAGCCAGCACTGTTACCGAATGGCTGATGAGCCAAGGCCGCTATGGTGAGGCTATCGCGGTCGCTGACGTGCTTCTCGAAAATTATCCCACCGATGTTCACGCGATGCTGACACGCGGCTCTGCACATGGTGAGTTGCTGCGCACCGAATTTATCGAGCTTTTCCCGAACCCGCAGACTATACCGCCCAGCCTACGGCCGCGTTTTCAGATGCTCGCCAGCCAGAACGCCGCAGCCTTCCAACAAGCGGAGGCGTTGGGCTGGGTGCCGGTGGAATAGCAATCCTGACAACATCCGCTCACACCGAAAATCACGAACCAAACCGAAATCGCGATCTTGCCGGAAGCAGGCTTCACCTCATTGTTTGCTGCCGTCTTTCAGCGCCGTAGGAGAGGCGTTTCCACAGTCAAATTGACAAAAAAAGCTATTTGCGTAGCCCGTCAGTTATGGACCGGCGATTATTGAGACGTCGCCTTCCCAATCGGACAGTCCCCAATCATCCGGACGTTCCACCGCGACAATCTGCAAATCGGGATGCAGGTGCTCGATCTGAATCTCATGAGCATCGATTAGGCGCGCCTCAGGAAGGGAATAAATCCGCAAAGCGCGAACCGATTTTGAGCGCACATCCCTTTCAAGCGTGACGGCAAGAGTGTCATCGGACAAGCGCAATAAAGCGCCTTTAGCAAAGGTGTGCATCACCATCATCAGATCGACCAGGGTGGCTCGATCAAAATGCCCTTCCCAGCTCCACATCTTTGTGAGCGCTTCCTGTTGCCTCATCGCTGGCTTGTAAGGTCGCGGCGAAATCAGCGCATCGAAGACATCACACACCGCTCCCATGCGGGCTGCAGAGGGTATGTCCTCGCCTGCGAGGCCCAAAGGATAGCCTGTCCCATCCACTTTTTCATGGTGATGCAGGCACACATCAGCCGCCAGTTTTGGGATGGCCACGGAATCGCTCAACAAATCAAAGCCGTGCTGGGCATGATGTTTGACCTGCTCATATTCGTCGCCTGTGAGATGCCCCGGCTTATTCAGCACATCATCGGGTATCTTAATCTTGCCAATATCGTGCAGCAGGCCTGCAACGGCCAATTCGCGCACCTCATCTTCTTCGTGGCCACGATACTTAGCAATCGATGCCATCAGAGCGCATACCACCACGGAGTGCAGGTAGGTGTAGTCGTCAAAGCTCTTGAGTTCCGCAACGCTGACGAGAAGGATGGGGTCATCCTCAACCTCTGCAAGAATGTCATCCAGCACGGTCTCCACCGCCTTGGGTTCAACCTTCCAGCCATTCCAGACATCGGAGAATATCTGCCTCAGAGCCCCTTGCGACCGCGTAAGAACAGCCTTGGCCTTGCGCCGAGGAGCGCCCAGCATGTGAGCCTTCTGGAGAGCACTGAGCGCCAGCTTGCGCTTCGCGGCCTTTTCAGGTGAAAACGCCTCTTGCATGCCAACCTCAGCATCGTCCTGCGCAGGCTGCCCCGCCGTTGCACCCAAAACTTCTTCAATCTCGACAAATTGCACGCGAGATCGCGCGATCTTGTCTCGCTCCTTAGTCGTTCTGACCATGAAGTTGCTGAGCCAGAACGGATGATCAAACCAAGACCCACCGAACGAGACGACATGCATGCCCAGCTCGATTTCGCTGGGTGCAATCTTGCGCTTAGTGCGCTCCGACATTTGTGCCTCACCGGTGGACATGAAGCTTTTTCTAGCCGGGGATGTTCAAGCGATCGCTGATCAATCCACCCGGAGCGATCCCGTAGCTGGGGTGAAACGAAACGTTAGCTACGTTTGTCCGCTCGCAAGGCCGCCATATCCTCTCGCAAGGCGCGCAATTGGATTAGGATTTCCTCGCGCTCGCCGTGTGCGTCTTCTTCTGTTGCCTCTGACATCGCATTCACGATCACACCGATGAACAGGTTGAGGACGATAAAGCTCGTCATTAAAATAAACGGCACGAAGAACGCCCAGGCGTAGGGATATTCCTCCATCACCGGGCGCACGATACCCATCGACCAGCTTTCCAGCGTCATGATCTGGAACAGCGAATAAAGCGAGGCGCCGAGCGTTCCAAACCATTCGGGGAAGCTCTCGCCGAACAGTTTCGTCGCCATCACCGCGCTGATGTAGAACAATAGCAGCAGCATCACGATCACGGTCCCGATGCTGGGAATCGCCTTAAACAGGCCGACAATGACGCGGCGCATGCTGGGCACGACCGAAATCAGGCGCAACGCCCGCAGGATGCGCAGCGCGCGCAGGACGGAGAATTGCTGGCTCGCGGGCACGAGCGCGACGCTGACGATCACCAGATCAAAGATGTTCCAACCGTTTTTGAAAAAGGCAAAGCGGTAGGCGAACAGCTTGATCAGCAGTTCAATCACGAAAATCGTCAGCGCGATCGTGTCGAGCATGTGCACGGCCCCGCCCACTTTCGACATAACCCAAGGCGATGTTTCCATCCCCAAACCGATCGCATTGATCACGATAACGGCAATGATGACGCGCTCGAAAGAGCTAGATTCGACCAAGTTCTGGGCGCGCTCTCGCAGCGTCATTTCAGATACTCCAACGGTGATTAAGGCGAGGAAATAGTGACCTTGGCCGCCCCCTTAACACCGCCTTTCCCACCTCGCCAGAAGGAGCAGCGCGTGATGCTCAGAAAAAGAAGGGGCTTGCAACGAAACTGAAATGTGGCATAATTATGGCGATATTTAGGCGCAAATGAGGCAACCTGCCACAATTCGCCTCTTTTTCAGGAGAGTGATCATGAAAGTGACAATGCGATTCGATAAAAGACTCGGAGTGATTTTGAGCCTTGGAGCAGCCAGCATGGCGTTGGCCGCGTGCAGCGAAACCTATGATGGCGAGACCGCAAGTGTGGACTATGCCGAGGCAGAAGCGGCTGCGCCGACCAGCATCATCGCCGCCGAAGAAACAGGCGCGGACCAGGCGGCGAGCGACGCAGTCGCTGGCGATGGAGCGGCCCCTGTCCCTGCGCTCGAGACCCCCGGCCTGCTCCCCAAAATTGCCTACACGTACAGCTATGGCTTCAGCCTGCCGGGCGAAAAGATCGTTCCCCTGCAACAGCGCCACGCCGATATGTGCGAGGCCAAGGGCGCGGGTGCCTGCCGCATTTTGTCGATGCAAGGCGCAAATGTGGCCGACGGCATTGGCAGTGGCCGCCTGGAGCTCGCGATCCGGTCTGACATTGCGCGCGACTTTGGCTCTGAGCTGAGCGGCGCCGCAACCGAAAGCGAGGCTGAGCCGACCAAAGTCGCGATCAATGGCGAAGACCTGTCAAAACAGATGGTCGACACCGAGGCGCGCCTCAAAGCCCGCACCGTCCTGCGCGACCGCTTGCTAGAGACCCTGCGCACCCGGCGCGGCACCGTGGCGGAATTGGTCGAGGCAGAGCGCGGCGTTGCCCAAGTGAACGAAGAGATCGATCAGGCGCGCAGCTGGCTCACCGAAATGCGCGGGCGCGTCGCCTTCAGTCGGATGACGCTGGATTACGAATCCTCCACCCCTGTGGGCGGCAATTTCTCACGTCCCATTGGTGAGGCATTCGGCAGTGTTGGCGGGATCATGGGCACAGTCATTGCCTGGCTGATGATGCTAGGCGCAGTGGTGCTGCCTATCGGCGCGTTGGTGTGGCTCGCCATGCGGATCAACGGCTGGGCAATCGGCCGCCGCGAAGTGTCAGCCGCAGCCGACGCCTAAGCCGACATATCATGCGCTTCGGACGGGATGGTCACCGCCAGCCCGTCCAGCGCTTCGGTGAGCTCAATCTGGCACGACAAGCGGCTGGTGCGGCGCACGCCGGCGGCAAAATCGAGCATATCCTCTTCTTCTTCGCTCGCCCGCTCCAACCGATCAAACCATTCGGCGGCGACGATCACATGACAAGTTGAACACGCCATCTGCCCTTCGCACGTTCCCTCCAGCGGCAGGCCATGCGCCTGCCCGACCTTCAGCAGGCTGTCACCCGCCTCGCCCTCGGCCTCAACAGCTACACCTTTGCCATCGGTAAAGTGGACTTTCACCCCCATCAAAGCTGCTCCTTGGCGGCCGCATTGATGGACTCTGCCGCCGCTTCTATCTGGCCGATCGTTGTGTAACGGCCAAAGCCGAGCCGGATTGAGGATCTCGCCTGTTTGTCGCTGAGGCCAATGGCTTTGAGCACATGGCTGGGTCGTCCCGATCCGCTGGCGCAGGCGGACCCGGCGCTGAACATGATCGTGCGGCAATCGGACATCAGCCGGGCGACATCCAGCCCCGCATTCTCGTCTTTTAGCCTGATATTAAGATTGCCGAGCCAGCGCGCCTCTTCGCTGCCGTTCACGGTCCAATCGGAAAACAGCTCCCGCGCTCTGGTCCACAGCGTTTCGATATGCTGCGCGTCCTCGGCCACCCGCTCCGCTGCCAAATGCGCGGCGGCGCCCATGCCCGCGATCAGAGCCGGGGCCAAAGTGCCAGAGCGAACGCCGTGCTCCTGCCCGCCGCCGGTCTGCACTTCGCCCAAGTCCAGGCCATCACGCACCCACAATGCACCCACGCCCTTCGGCCCGTGAAACTTATGCGCGCTAATCGCGATCATATCCGCGCCGGTCACCTCTATCTTGCCGTAAGCTTGCACGGCATCGACCAGAAACAGAGCGTTCGCGTGCTTTGCACGGGCCTGCCATTCCAATGTGGGCTGCACCGTGCCGATCTCATTATTGACCTGCATCACCGCGACCATGCGCGTATCCTTGGGCAAGTCTTGCGTGGGGTCGCACAGACCCTGATCATCCACGCTCACCAAATGATGCGCGCCCGCCGCCTTGGCCGTGTCGCCAACGGCGGAATGCTCAATCGCGGAGAACGCCACCGCGCCCTTACCCGCTGTGCCCCGGATCGCGAGGTTCAGCGCCTCGGTCGCGCCGCTGGTGAAGATCACTTTGCCGCCTGCGGGAAACAAGGCCGCAACCCGGTCACGCGCCAGCTCAATCGCAGCCGCCGCCTGACGGCCCATCCGATGCGGCGAATGCGGATTTCCAAATCCGGTGCCGTCCGGCCCATCGAGCCAGCGCAGCATGGCATCGCGCGCTTCGGGCGCGAGCGGAGTCGTGGCTTGGTAATCGAGGTAGATCATTGGTTGATCCCCTCTATCCGTTTGCCCTGAGCTTGTCGAAGGGCTGTTCTTGTTTTTCGTCCATCGAACCAGAAAAAATGCAGTGCTTCGACAAGCTCAGCACAGGCGGGTTTCATTAGGCAAGGCTGCTCCAAGCCTGCGCGAACGCATCAAGCTCTTCCGGTGTCGTGCTCCACCCCAGGCTGACCCGAATAGTACGCGCAGCGACTTCATCGGAAACACCAAACGCATCGAGCACGCGGCTTTTCTTGAGCGTGCCAGAGGAACACGCGCTGCCCGCAGACACCGCAAAGCCCATGGCATCGAGCCGAATGAGAAGGGCCTGCGCGCTCATGCTGGGATGGGTCACGGCGAAAATGTAATCCGCTTGGTCGCCAATCGTCAGCACGCCCTCGCCCAGCCGCTCTGCAAAGCTCCGCCGCTGCGCCGTAGTCGTCTGCCAATCGCCTGCTTCCAAAGCCGCCGCCATGCCCAGCGCACCGGGCACGTTTTCGGTGCCGCGCCGATACCCTCTTTCATGGCCGCCTCTCGGCCGAAGCATCCCGTAGTCTCTGACCAACAGCGCACCTATTCCAATCGGCCCCCCAAACTTATGCGCCGAGATGATCGCCATATCGCAATCTGGCACGGCGATCTTGCCCGCAGATTGTGCGCAATCTACAAGCAATAAATCGGAGTTCTGGCGGATCAGAGAGGTGATTGAGGCAATATCTTGAATGCTGCCCGTCTCAGAATTTACCTGCTGCACAGCGATCAAAAACCGCTTCTCTCTGGCCTCTTTCTCTGCATCCGAAAGGCCGGGTCGGCGACCAAGCGTGGCGAGATCTACCGAGCCATCGGCAGTGATCGGCAGCACTTCAGCCGCTTCGTATTCGGTGAAGCAATGGATCGCATCGTGCTCAACGGCGCTCACAAATTCTTCCATCACATTTGTATGAGTGAAAGCCAATTCCGCCGCCTCGCTCGCGCCGCTGGTGAAGATTAGCTCTCCGTCCCAACCAAGCGCACGTTTAATCCGTGCCCGCGCATCCTCCAGCGCGGCCTTCGCCTTGCGACCTTCGCCATGCGGAGAGGATGGATTTGCCCAAATCGCAAACCCCTCTTCCATCGCTGCGCGCGCCTCTGGCCTCAGCGGCGTCGTGGCCGCATGATCGAGATAAATGCGTGTCTTAATGAGAACCCCTCACAAAAAATTGCGATTCTTGCATCTTTTCCTATATAGGCCGCGTCTTCGCATGCACCAGCCGGTGATACGCGCACATATTATTTCACAAGGTTTCCGATGCCATCAGTCATCTTTCCCGGTCCAGAAGGCCGTCTCGAAGGTCGTTTTTCCCCGCCACCGCGTCCGCGCGCTCCTGTTGCGATGATCCTTCATCCGCACCCCGAGGGCGGCGGCACCATGAACGACCGGATTGTGCAGCGGATGTACAAGACCTTCGTGGACCGCGGCTTTGCGACCCTGCGTTTTAACTTTCGCGGCGTCGGCCGCAGCCAGGGCAGCTTTGACAGCGGCATTGGCGAATTGTCCGATGCGGCGAGCGCGCTCGATTGGGTGCAATCAATCCACCCAGAGGCGCAGACGACCTGGGTTGCGGGCTATTCCTTTGGCGCGCTGATCGGCATGCAATTGCTGATGCGCCGTCCAGAGGTTCGCGGGTTTATCTCTGTCGCGCCGCCAGCGAATATGTATGACTTTTCGTTCCTGGCCCCATGCCCGGCCAGCGGCATCTTTGTGCAAGGCGCCGCCGATACGGTGGTTCAGCCAAGCGCGGTGCAGAAGCTGGTCGATAAGCTGCGCACGCAAAAGCACATCACGATCCACCACGAAGAGATCCCGCGTGCCAACCACTTCTTTGAGAATGAAACCGATGATCTGATGGCCTCGGTCGACAATTATCTCGATTTCCGCCTGTCGCCGGATTGTCCGATTAAGTAATCCTGCGGAACACTTATTGAATCCAGCCAAGTTGACTCACGTGTCTGGTTTCAGATGGCTCGTCGGAGCCACAAAATGACCACAAGTGTGGGGTGGAAGCTGACCTCAGCATGCCCAATCGTCAGCCGTAGCAGTTCGCCAACCGGAAACAAATTTTGCTTGCCGCCTAGGCACGCGGCTCAATGTGCAATCGATGGGAAATCACCCGTCCTATAAGCTTGCATCCAATTCATAATCTTCTGCGGTGATGACGCGACAAAACTTCCTGCGATGTGCCGGTGCGATGGAAATTTTGCGCCGCCGAGAAGAAGCGCACGGCATTCGCTTTTGCTGGTTAAGATCGGCTCATTGCCAGCCTCCATCATGCATAGATCATGTAGATTGATTGTATCATCGCCAAGTGCAGCGTCGCCTTCCAGCAGCATGATAGCGCGTTCTTCGCATGTGTTTTCGATGGCCAGTGAAGCACCAGCTCCCAAGTTAAGCTCGGCAAAAATCGTCTCAACGAAACAGGTCGTCGGTGCCGCTGCCCCCCAACCTTCGCCCATGAGCAGTTTGACCCTTGCTCCGCTGCGTTCGATCGTTGGTAATTCACTTGCTGAATAATGCTCAAACGATGGGTCCATATCCTCCTTGTCGTCAGGAAGGGCGAGCCACATTTGCGCGAAGTAGATATTGCGTGTGGCCGACGCGTTTTCAGGGTCAGCCAACTCTTCGTGTGTGATGCCGCATCCGGCAGTCATCAGCGCAATGTCGCCTGCCTTTATTCGCGCAGTGTTTCCAGCGCTGTCACGATGCAGAGCTGAGCCCTGTATCAAATAGGTGAAGGTGGAAAGCCCAGCATGGGGATGTTCGGGCACGCCGCCACCCGGCACATTAGGGACATTCAACGGTCCAGCCTGATCCATCAGAATGAATGGCCCCACCATCATGCGCTCTTGCGATGGCAATATTCGCCTAATCGGGAGTGGGCCTAACTGCTCAGGCTTGGATTTTATGATCTGTTGAATGGACACGATCTTCTCAATGGCAATTTGCTCGATTGGCGCAAGTCTAAATGCGGCAAATAGGTCGGGAACAGAAAGTCTGCTTTCGGCTGCGGAAGGAGCGAGAGCGGTCGCAGTGGAAGATGCGAACTCAGCGCTGCTCTGACAGATGGATCAACTTGATTGAATTCTGCACACTTGACCATTTTTTTCCACAGCACATCCGTACTGCAATTTCCTCGATGTTTTTTGTTACGCCCTCAAACGCCGGGCGCGACGCATCCGCGTCGCTTGGCTTCCGCGCCATAAGGCGCGATGCCCGTGCGGGCTTGCGGCTCGCTGATCGCTCGCCGAACCATTCCCGGCCAGCATCAAGAGCCTTTGCAAAAACTAGCCTGTTGAGACGCGGAGCACGGTCGGCGCTTCCGCCGACCGCAAGCGCGACCGCGCGCCCGCAGCGACGCAACCTTTAGGTCGTGTGAGCGAGGAAATCGCGCGCCGGATGGCGTGCGCAAACAATAAAGTCCTGAAACGCAACTCGAAAGTTCTTGTCATGTAAATGTAATGTTGTAACATGACTCTTGAGCGGCGCCTATGTGCGAGCAAACGCTCAAGGTGACCGCTCCTTGAAGAGAGGAGCCTTATAATGAGTTACGTCACACAAAAACAAACGGGCCAACCGGTCGCAATACTTGGGGCAATCGGCATTCCCGCCGCTTTCGCTGGTCTACTGGTCATCGGGCTGGCGGTGAAAGAGCACGCGCAGGAAATCTGGACCGGCCCCATGCCGACGACAGATTACAGCGATCCGCCGCCACCGACCGAGAAAACCCCAGAACCGGACAGCACGCCCAAAACAAGTGAGAAGTTGCCAGACATCTATATCCCGCCGACACCAACCACCTTTCCGACCGAGCCGACGTTCACGAGCACTACGGATGAGCTGCCCCCAGTTGGCGGTGACATCAACCTCGGCCCGATCCCGGGAACGGACATTAGCGATGGCTTAGGCGGGGTCACGCCTAGTATGCCGACCTTCGATCCGATTGCGGTGAAGCCTGCCAATGACGCCTCGCGCTGGGTTACAGATAATGACTACCGCTCGTCCTGGATCCGCCGCGGCTATTCCGGCAAAGCGAGTTTCAGCCTTGAGGTGAGCGCATCTGGCCGGGTCACCAATTGCTCGATCACGCGGTCCACTGGGTACAGCGCGCTCGACACGGCGACCTGCTCGCTGATCGCCAAACGCGCCCGGTTTGACCCTGCGATGGATGCAAGCGGCGCGCCGACAGCCGGGATCTACACCAGCTCAATCAACTGGCAATTGCCGAATTGAGGTATCTCTGCTGAGGACTTAGACCACCCCGCGCGCTCCACCCTTCCACCCGGAGCCTACCGGGAGATCATCCGGGTGGAAGGGTGGAGGGCGCGGGGTGGCTCGGCACGTTTAGCTATCTGACGCCTCCGCTCCGGCAGCCTCCACCTGATCGATCGGCGAATTGCCGCTCGCATCGGGTAGCGTCCAGATCAGCACATTGCCAATCGCAATCGCCGCCAGCAGCACCATCAGCGCTGGCTGCTTAATCGCGCCCGTCCGCCGCCATAGGAACACCGCCCCGATGATCAGGGCGAACGCGGCCAGCATTACAATGGAAAGCACAAGGTTCATGTTCGATTGCCTCTGGTTGTAGTTCGCGGCATAGTGCAATTGTCGCACAGTTGGAATCTTCCATGTCCAACCCCGCATAAACATAATAGGAGGACAAAATGGGTATTTTCAGTTCAATCAAAGGCGCAATCTTCGGCAAGGACGAAGATGAGAAAAAATCACCAGCCGCCGTAGCTGGTGCCGCCGCCGGAGCAGCCGCAGCGGTCGCCGCCGCGGCCAATGCGAAGCCTGCAGGCATCAGCGAAGTTGATGTCGCGGCAAAGCTCGACGCGATGGACGGCGCGGACAAGCTCAATTGGCGCACTTCGATCGTCGACCTGATGAAGCTGATCGGCGTCGACCCCAGCTTTGGCAACCGCAAGGAATTGGCCGGCGAGCTCGGCGATACCGACTATTCCGGCACGGCTGAGGAAAACATCTGGCTGCATAAGAAAACCATGCAGGAGCTCGCGAAAAACGGCGGCACTGTGCCGGCTGAATTTCTCGACTGATTGACCCATTGTTCAGATTGACAGCGGCCTGCCGCGCGGTAACACCGCCTGCATGACCCATTCAAACATGAACATCACGCGCCGTCAGGCCCTTAGCGGGCTTGGCGGCGTTTCTGCATTGGCGCTGCTGCCAGCGTGCAAACAGCTGGGCATTGGCGCGGCAGGCGGCGGCGAGTTTGCCGCGCTGGAGCCTGACGCAGCGCTGGAGAAAATCGGCTACGAGATGCTCGCCCATGAGCCTGGCCGGGCAACCGGGCTTGGCGTGGACACCGGTGATTACGCAGCATGGCGCGGCACATTTGGCACGCCAGGCCTGCAAGGCCGCGCTGACTATGCCGCCACGTTGGCGCGGCTACGCGAAGGCGCGCGGGACTATCCCAAGGACGGTCTGACGCCTGATCAGCTCACCAGTTTCGAGGTGGTCGAAAGCGCTTTCGCCAAGGCGCTCGAAGGCTTCGCCCTACCTTACGGCGATGTCGCTGTCGGCAGTTGGCGCAACGCGCCTTACGTCGTGATCCAGAACGTCGGCGCCTATATCGATATGCCGCGCGCGATGGGCTCCAGCCAGCCGCTGAGCAATGAGCAAGACGTCGAATATTACCTCAGTCGCCTCGGTGAAATCCCGGCGGTTCTGGACGGTGAGATTGAGCGCATGCAAGAGGCCCGTGCCATGGGCGTGGTGCCACCAGACTTCTTGCTCGAGAAAGCCATTGGGCAGATGGAATCGAGCCTCGCCGCAGCGGTCGATGGCACCGCATACACCGGCGATCTGGCCGCCAATCTTGAGAAGGCCAGCCTGCCCGCCGACGCGGTGGACAGTGCCAAAGCCATTGTCACCGGCGACATCGCCGCCGCGCTCGAACGCCAGCTGGAAGAGCTCAAAATCCAGCGCGCCGAGGCCGATAGCGACCCCGGCATGTGGAGCCAGCCGCAGGGCGAGGAATATTACGCCTGGGCCACCAGCGCCTCCACCACGACCTCGCTCTCGCCCGATGAAATCCACGAGCAGGGGCTGGAAGAACTCGCCGAACTGCAAGGCGAGATGGACCCGATCCTAAAAGAAATCGGCTTCACTCAAGGCACCGTGGGCGAGCGCATGCAGGCGCTGAGCCAAGACCCGCGCTACAAATTTGCCGAGGGCGATCCGGGCCGCGAAGAAATCTTCGCCTTCATCGATGAACGCATCGAATGGATCAAAGCGCAAATGCCGCGCGCCTTTAACGAGCTGGTCGATCCCAATATGGAGGTCCGCCGGATCCCCATCAATGAAGAGCCCGGCGCACCCGGCGCCTATGGCGGCGCGGGCAGCAAGGATGGCAGCATCCCGGGCCGGTTCTGGATCAATCTGCGCACCACCGATTTGCACCGCAAATTTGACCTTGCCGACCTGACCTATCACGAAGCAATCCCGGGCCACGTATGGGAAGGCGAATATTCCAACCGCCTGCCGCTGATCCGCTCGATCCTAGCGTTCGGCGCATTCAGCGAAGGCTGGGCGCTCTATGGTGAGCAGCTCGCCGATGAACTTGGCGCCTATGACGACTTTAAGGTCGGGCGGCTTGGCTATCTGCAAAGCCTCGCCTTCCGCGCCTGCCGCCTGGTGGTCGACACCGGCCTGCACTCCAAACGCTGGAGCCGCGATCAGGCGCGCCAGTTCTTTGTGGAACGCAATGGCAGCAAGTTTGAAGAGGTCGTGGGCGAAGTAGACCGCTATTGCGGCTGGCCGGGTCAAGCCTGCAGCTACAAGATCGGACACAGCGAAATCGTGCGCCAACGCGCGCGGGCGGAGGCTGAGCTGGGCGAGTCCTATGACTTCAAAGCGTTCAACACAGCAGTCATCCTGGGCGGCAATGCGCCGCTCGACGTGGTCGCCAAAAACGTCGATCGCTATATTGCGGGAGCGCGCGGCTAGAGAGGCACCGAATGGGGATTTCCTGGAAGGTTCTGCTAGTGGTAATCGGGGTCTCGACTCTGACCTTGCGCTTTCTGCTGGATAGCCAGTTTGGCACCACGACCCTAGTCTACATTCTGATCCCGTTCGTCATATCAGTTGCGCTCGCATTCCTCACCAAATCGAGCGAGAGCACCCGATATCGCTACCGCTATCTCAACCATATGCGGATTATGACGATCGTTTTTCTAGCAACCTCGGTGTTGCTGTTTGAAGGCTTCATCTGCGTCCTGATGTTCATGCCGATCTACTATGGCTTTGCAACGATTGGCTTTTTCTTCTCTTGGCTGGCGAGAGACAAAAGCCTGGATGACAAAGGCAGTAGCGATCTGACCAACACGTTCAAGGTCGCGGCCATTCCGGTGCTGGTCCTAATGCTGGTGACGGAGGGACTGTTTTCGGCAACCACGGTACCGCGTCCCGCGACCGCCACTTTGGTTGCGGACACCCCGCTCAGCGTGGCCGAATTGCAAGCCAATATGGCTCAGCCGATCAGTTTCGAAAGCGACCGGCACTGGTTCCTGGAACTGTTCCCCATGCCCGACAGCATTCAAGCGGGTAGCCTAGCGCCCGGCGATATGCACACTCTGCATTTCACCTACAAACGCTGGGTGTTCACCAACACCCACCAAGGCGAAATGCATGTTCGTATCGACAAAGTCAGCACCGATCACGTCCGCACAAAAATCACGCGCAACGACAGCTATCTTGGCAATTACATGGATATCGACGGCACCGATGTTCGCTTCACGCCAAAAGCGGATGGCGGCACGCGTGTGGCTCTGACCATTCGCTATGACCGGCTGCTCGATCCGGCGTGGTATTTTGGCCCGATGCAGCAACTCGCCGCCAAGGAAAGCGCGCGGTTGTTCCTATCAGACATCATCCTGAGGCACCCGGTCGAGGAAATCACCGATGGGCAGTGATCTGCAAAGCGGCGGTGCGGTGGGCGTCGTCTCGCAGATCTGGAACTGTCTTGACGGGTTAGAAAGCTAAACAAAGCCCCTAGAAACCCAAATGAATCCCGTTATGCTTTGACCACGAGCACTTCTAAAGTGCTCGGTCGCACTAACGGGGCAATCACGATGGTATTCGCGCGTCTATTCGCATCTCTTTTACTGACATTCGCATTTCTGGGCTCTGTGCCAGCAAGGGCTGACTGGTACGAAGCATCAAGCGACCATTTCGTGATTTACGCCGATGACAGCGAGAAAGACATTCGCCGCTATGCGCAAAATCTTGAGCGTTTTCATGCGGCGATGGAATTGCTCACTGGACGTAAGGTGGAAAAACCCAGCCCTTCCAACAGAGTGGTGATCTTCGTCGTTGGAAGTCAAAGAGACGTGCGCAAGCTATCAGGTAAAAAGAGCCGCTATGTCGCGGGATTCTATCGCCCAAGAGCAGGAGCAAGCCGGGCATTTGTGCAGGATATCCGCCATAAAAGTGGCTATCCGGACTTCTCGACGATCATCCTGCTTCACGAATACGCGCACCATTTCCTAATCTCACAATCACGCTTCGGAATGCCGCGCTGGCTCAGTGAAGGTGCGGCCGAATTTTTCGCATCAGCATCGTTTCCAAGTAAAGGCGGCATTCAAATTGGGCTTCCGGCACAGCACCGCGCCAATGAACTGTTCAACTCCGCTGATGTCAGCATTTATGAACTACTTGATCATGAACTTTACGAGAGCAATCGCGGCAAAGGCTATGACGCATTCTACGGACGCGAGCTGGCTACTCTACCATTACCTTACGTTCAACGAAGACCGGCAAGGTCAGCTCAGCAAATACCAAGCAGAAGTTCTCTCTGGGCTATCCTCTCTCGAGGCGGGCAAAAAGGCCTTTGGTGATTTGGATCAGCTCGAAAAAGAACTGAGATCTTATCTGCGAAAGCGCATGCCCGGCCTTGGCCTCGCACCAGAAAGGCTCCCAATCGGCGAAGTCACGCTGCGCAAGCTGCCTAAGGGTGAAGCGGAAATGATGCCAATTCGCATCCGATCACAGCGCGGCGTCGACGAAGAGACAGCCGCAGAAGTGCTGATTGACGCACGAAAGATTGCAGCAAAATACCCTGCTGATGCTGGCGTCCTCTCTGCTCTTGCAGAGGCAGAGTACGACGCGGGCAATGATGCCGAAGCCATCGTTGCTGCGGATGCAGCCATTGCGATCGATCCAGCGCGCACCAATCCCTATGTGCAAAAGGGCTATGCTCTGTTCCGCATGGCGCGTGATGCAGAAGACGAGAAGGCCGCCATTGATCTGGCGATGAAGCCATTTTCGCAACTCAATAGAATTGAAAATGATCACCCGCTGCCACTAATCTACTATTATCGCAGCTATGCTCAGCGCGGCGTTGAACCACCTGAAAACGCCAAACACGCGCTGGAACGCGCGGCTGAGCTCGCGCCATTCGACAAGGGGCTGTGGATGCAGGCTGCTATGATGCAAATGCAGGAAGGCAAGATCGCGATCGCAAAAAGCTCGCTGCAGCCGATCGCCAGCGATCCGCACGGCGGCAATCGGGCAGAGCGCGTGAAGAACATCATCGCACTGCTCGACAAAACCGAGGAAGGCACAGTGATCACCAGCCGCGATTTAGCGGTAACCGCGCCCGTTGCTCAGGTCAGCGTTCCAGCGGTACCGGGTGATGATGATAGTGATAGTGGAGCAGACGAGTAAGCCCCCCTGCTCCATCATAAGCCTTAAGTTAGCGGTTCATCATGCCAGTCACGATCGAGCCCAGGATGCCTCCCAACGCTCCGCCACCTGATGATCCGTCAGCCGGGGCAGCGCCGCCGCCGGTTGCTTGTTTCGCCATATAGCCAGCAGCGGCCATGGCGAGGATAGGCAGCATCTTCTTCAAAATGCCCTCGTCAATTCCGGTCATCGAGGCGACTTCACCTGCAACCGAACGGCTCACTTCCTTGCTGCCAAAGATGTCGCCAAGGATATCATTGCCTTGATTGACCGGCGTCGCCTGAGTGCCCAGCACCGCATCAAGCAGGCCGCCTCCCAAACCACCGCCGCCGCCAGAGCCGCCGCCCAAAATAGCGCCAGCCAATCCGCCTAGTCCGCCCATTGAGTCAGGGGTGGACGTCCCGCCGGTTGCGCTGCGCCCCATCCCGGCGACAATCGCCGGGAGCAAAGCGCCAGCGGCTGTCTTGGCCGTGCTCTCATCAATGCCCAGCTCGCGCGCCATCGATGAAATCGCACCAGTTTGCTGCAAAATTTGGCCTAAACTCATGTCCGTCCCCTAGCTCAAGTGCCGTGATTACTTCTTGCCGAACAGGCCTTTGGCCATGCCCATCACGTCATTGATCGGGTTACCGTCGCCATCACGGTCAAGCATTGAGGCGAGCCCTGCGAGGCCGCCTTCGCCGCCCTGCAATTTGGAGGACAAATCGCCCAATGCGCCTTCACCGCCCATTTGCTCCATGATCGAGCCGAGCATGCCGCTGTCGATGCCGGTCTTCTCTGCGGCGAGTTCCACCGTATCGCCCTCTTCTGGGTGCGACTGACCCAGAGCGGCAACAGCTTTCTCAGCCATAGCAGGATCAATTCCAACCTTTTCAGCGAGGCTCGCAACCGTGTCTGGTGAGCCTGAAACTTGCTGCATGATGCTGTCGAGAATGCTCATATTATTGATCCCTTCTAATGATTCTTGATTGCCTTAGTCTGCGCGCAATGGCCGCAAATGAAAAGGCCCCGCTCCGGCTGTCTCGCCGGGCGGGGCCTTCTTCTCCAACTGTAAAATTGTGTTACGCGGCGACCGGTGCATCCGGTGCGGCCTGCCTCACGCCTTCATCAACATGCGCTTCGAATTCCGCGAAATTGTCGATGAACAGCCGCACCAGCTTGTGCGCCGTCGCATCATATTCGCGTTTGTCAGCCCAGGTCTCACGCGGGTTAAGGATCGCTTGATCGATCCCCGCCTTGGCCAGCACTGGTACGTGGACCGGCACATCAAAGCCGAAATTGTCGTCGCGGCGATATTCGACATTGTCGAGATCACCGTTGAGCGCCGCGTTGAGCAGCGCGCGTGTGGCCTTGATCGGCATCCGGTTGCCGACGCCATATTTGCCGCCGGTCCAACCGGTGTTGAGTAGCCAGCATTGCACGCCGCCCTTGGCGATGCGTTCTTTCAGCAGATTGCCATAAACGCTCGGGTGACGCGGCATAAACGGTGCGCCAAAACAAGTGCTGAAGGTTGCCTCTGGCTCGGTCACGCCGATCTCTGTGCCAGCAACTTTCGCCGTGTAGCCCGACAGGAAGTGATACATCGCCTGTTCGGGTGTCAGCCGCGCAATCGGAGGCAGCACGCCGAACGCATCGGCTGTCAGCATCACGACATTGCTGGGCACTGGGCCAAGGTTATCGGCGCTGGTGTTCGGGATGAAATCAATCGGATAGGCCCCGCGCGTGTTCTCAGCCAGCGAGTTATCGTCAAAGTCGAGCGTGCGGGTGTGTTCGTCCATCACCACGTTTTCAAGCACTGTGCCGAAGCGCTTAGTGGTCGCATAGATTTCCGGCTCAGCCTCTTCAGACAGGCGGATCATCTTCGCATAGCAGCCACCTTCAAAATTGAAGACCGCCGTGTCAGACCAGCCATGCTCATCATCGCCGATAAGCGTGCGCGAAGCGTCCGCGCTGAGCGTGGTCTTGCCGGTGCCGGATAGGCCGAAAAACACCGCCGTCTTGTTGTCCGGCCCGATATTAGCCGAGCAGTGCATCGGCATCACGCCTTTGGTCGGCAACAGATAGTTGAGAATGCCAAAGACACTCTTCTTCATCTCGCCGGCATATTTCGTGCCCCCGATCAGGATAAGCTTTTCAGACAGATTGACCGCAATCACCGTCTCACTGCGCGTGCCGTGACGCGCCGGGTCGGCCCGGAAACTGGGCAGATCGATGATGGTGTATTCAGGCGCGAAATCGGCCAGCTCGTCAGTGTTAGGACGGACCAGCAGAGTGCGGATAAACAGATTGTGCCAGGCTAGCTCGTTGATCACGCGCACGTTGACGCGGTGCTCTGCCTGCGATCCGCCAAACAAATCCGCGACATAGAGAGTTTCTTTCTCGCCAAGGGCAGCGAGGAAATCCTGTTTGAGCGCAGCAAAATGCTCCGGCGTCATAGAGGCATTGACCGTACCCCACCACACGGTGTCCTCAGTAAAAGAATCGCGCACGATGAACTTGTCTTTCGCGCTGCGCCCGGTGTGCGCGCCGGTTTTCACGACCAATGCGCCGTCCTTCGACAGAGCGCCTTCGCCGCTGGAAATCGATGCTTCGACAAGCTCTGGTGTGCCGAGGTTGGGGTGAATTTCAGCTGAGGTTTCAATACCCTGTGATGACAAAGGGTGGGCAAGCGGGGTCAACGCATTTCTCCTGAACCATTATGGTTGTGCAATTTATGAAACCGGAAACATTGCTTCCCCGGCGACCGCTTTGGAATGCCTTGCGGTGCGTCAGTGGCCTGCGCTGGTCCGTTTATGCATACGTGTGCATAGATGCGCGCAGCAGCCCCGTCAAACGCGGCAAGCGCAATATCTACTGTCATCTTTGCAAGCTGCGCTTGCGCTCTAAACGCCTGCGTTGTTTATGGCGCTTGATGCGGCTATTCATGGCGCGAGCGCCGCACCGCGCAGGCACCCTAACCAAACGCAAACTAAATGGCTGGGAGACATAACGAATGAGCGATAGCACCAGCGATATCATGACCAAGGCAGAGCCTGCCAAAGGCGATGAAGTGACTATCGCGCTGGTCGATGATGATCGCAATATCCTCACCACCGTTTCGATCGCGTTGCAGGCGGAAGGGTTCGTGACCCGGCTCTATTCCGACGGCGAAACGGCGCTTAAGGCGCTGCTCGACAATCCCCCTGATCTCGCCGTGTTCGACATCAAAATGCCGAAGATGGACGGCCTGGAATTGCTCAGCAAAGTGCGCGAGCACACCGCGCTGCCAGTTATCTTTCTCACCTCCAAAGACGATGAGCTGGACGAAGAAGTGGGGCTGGAATTGGGCGCGGATGATTACATCGCCAAGCCGTTCAGCCTACGCCTGCTAATCGCCCGTATTCGCGCGATTCTGCGCCGTGCTGACCCGAGCAAAGCCATAGGGATTGAGACCCAAGAAATTGAGCCAGTCAATCCCAGCATTTCGACCGGGCGGCTGTATATGGACCCCGCGCGCCATCATGTGACTTGGGATGAAAAGCCGGTCAGTCTGACGGTAACAGAGTTCCTTATCTTGGAAGCGCTGGCTGCGCGTCCCGGCGTGATCAAAAGCCGCAACCAATTGATGGATGCGGCCTATCCAGACGATATTTTCGTCGATGACCGCACTGTGGACAGCCACATCAAGCGCATGCGGCGCAAATTCCGCGTCGTCGATCCGCAATTCGGTGCGATCGATACGCTCTACGGGGCAGGCTACAGCTTCACTGATGGTTGAAGATGATGCTCCAACGCTTGATCAAGGAGTGGAACGCCTCAGTCTAACGGGGCGATTTTCGCTCACCGCGCGCATACTCATCGTGAACCTCTTGCCGCTGCTGTTCTTGGGCGGCGGGCTGTTCTACATCGACAGCTACCGCACACAGCCGCTTGATGAGCGTTTTAAGCTTGCCCGGATCGAGGCTCAGATTGCGGCAGAAGCTCTGGCCGGCGTCACCCGCGAGCGCCAAGAAGCGCTGCTGGTGCAGATCGGCAAAGAGCAGCGGATGCGGATGCGCATGTTCGACGCAGAAGGGCTGCTTTGGGCCGACAGCTTCGCGCTCGACGAAGACGGCCCAGCGTTTGAATTTGACGATATCAGCGATGATGATTGGAACCTCCGCTTTGCCCGCTGGCTCGACCGCGCAGTCGACACCGTCGTCAGCGCCAAGCCGGTCACAGATTATGTCGAGAAGGAATCGGATCAGGCCGATGATTGGCCAGAATTGGTGGCGGCACGCGAGCAGGGCATCAGCCAAATCACCCTATACGATTGGCGTGATGGCACCCCAGTGATCACCGCTGCCGCTCCTGTCGGGTTGAATGGCGCGACCCTGCTGACCACGCGCAATGCGGTCGACATTACAGAGGCGGTGCGCGCGGCGCGGTCGACCTTGGTGATTGCAGTTCTGATCGTCTTATTCGCCTCATTCCTTTTGTCTCTGTTCCTCGCCCGTACAATCGTCACCCCGCTGCGCTTACTGTCCAAAGCGGCAGTGAGGGTGCGCCAAGGCCGCGAACGCGAAGTCGAAGTTCCTCGTCTGCCGGAACGCGGAGATGAGATCGGTCTGCTCGCCCGAGCTGTTTCCGACATGACGGGCGCGCTGCGTCACCGGATTGATGCGGTCGACAGCTTTGCCGCTGATGTGGCGCACGAGATTAAGAACCCGCTAGCGAGCCTGCGCAGTGCGATCGAAGCATTGCCGCGCGTCGAAGACGAAGAGACGCGCAAGAAACTCACGGATATTGCGACCCATGATGTGCGCCGCATCGACCGGCTCGTCACCGAGATTTCCGACGCAAGCCGGATCGATTCTGAAATGTCGCGCGCCACGCTGGAGCGAGATCGACCTGTCCGATCTGGTCCGGGCCATCATTGGCAGCCGCGAAGACCGTGCTGAAAATCGCAACCGAGAGATCATTCTTAAGGCGCGCGGATTCGCCGCCAATGTCATCGGTGTTGGCCCGCGTTTGGAGCGGGTGGTCGAAAACCTGCTCGACAATGCCGTGTCGTTCTCGCCTCCCAAGGCGCCGATCCTGGTCGAGATTGAGAACGACGGGGAATGCGTCGCGCTGACCGTCTGCGATGAAGGCCCCGGCATTCCAGAGGACGCGCGCGAGAAAGTGTTCACCCGCTTCCATTCGATCCGCCCGGACAATGAAGATTTCGGCAACCACTCCGGCCTCGGACTCGCCATCGCGCGCGCCATTGCTGAGGCGCATGACGGCTCTCTTGTGGCAGAAAGCCGAGCCGACGGGCTAAGTGGCGCCTGCCTTAGGCTGCAACTTCCAGCGGCGGTCTGACCAAAATGGAACCGTTGCTTGTCCAGGCCAGCGCGATCGCCATTAATGGGCAAGCACTGTTGATCGAAGGCGAGCCGGGCAGCGGAAAATCCTCACTCGCTCTCGCCCTGATCGAACGCGGTGCGAAGCTGATCGGCGACGACGGTATCACGCTGACCCGGGAGGGCGAGCAACTCATCGCTTCACCCCCGCCCAACATCACCGGCAAGCTGGAGATAAGAGGCCTGGGAATCGTCGATCTTCCAACGGTTAGCGCACCGCTCGCGCTGATCCTCACCCTAGCCGATGACGCACCGCGCTATCGCGAGGTCACCGACGCCCGCGAATTGCTCGGCTGCGCAGTGCCCTCCCTGCCTTTTGTGCCCGGCACAATCGCGCCAGCAGAGCGCGCACTGTGGGCACTAAAACTCCACGGACAGCACAGCGGGCTTGCAATCCGGTAAGACGAGCGCGAAGAACGCGGCCAAGGGTCGAACACGCAAAGGCATCTATTCGCGCATGAACCAGCCCAGCCCATCCAGCGATCAACGCCAGCAAATCCTGCTTGTCACGGGCCTATCCGGCGCGGGCAAATCAACCACGCTCGATGTGCTGGAGGATATGGGCTGGGAAACGATTGATAACTTCCCGGTTCGCCTGCTGAAGCGGCTCATTTCCAATCCCGACCAACAGGGCGCGCCATTGGCAATCGGATTCGACTCGCGGACACGCGGATTTGTGCCTGGCAACATCATTGAGCTGGTCAAAGAGCTGGCGAAACGCCCGGATATCTCGATCACCTTCATGTTCATTGATTGCACCAGCGGAGAGTTGGAACGGCGTTACAACGAAACCCGCCGCCGTCACCCAATGGCACAAGGCCGCCCTTTGCAAGAAGGGATTAAGGCCGAACGCGAACTGCTCGATCCGCTGCGGCGCTGGGCCGATATCGTGATCGACACCAGCGAGCTCGCCAGCAATCAACTGCAAAACCACGTGCGCGATCTTTTCCGCGAAGAAACCGGGCAGCCGACCACGCTGACCATCTCAAGCTTTGGCTTTGCCCGCGGAATGCCGCCGCTCGCCGATCTGGTGTTCGACATGCGCTTCCTCGACAATCCGCATTGGGTAGAGGGACTGCGCGAACTGACCGGGCAAGATGAACCGGTCGCCAAACATGTCGCCAGCGATCCCGCATTTGGCCAGGCCTTTACGCAGATTCGCGATCTCTTGCTGACCTTGCTGCCGCGCTATCAGTCGCAGGGCAAAGCCTATGTCCACGTCGCCTTTGGTTGCACCGGAGGGAGACACCGCTCAGTTTTCACCGCTGAAGAGATGGCCAAAGGCTTGCGCGAGGCAGGCTTTTCGCCCACTGTCCGGCACCGCAATTTGGGCTCTCGCGCCGCCGACGAAATTGAACGTGGGTGACGCATTTGAGCCTTTTCGCAACGATTGGGCCTCGGCATTGCTGTCTCAATGCCCCGCGCCGCAGGTAACGAACGGACCCGGACTTCACACATGATTGGTTTGATTCTGGTCACCCACGGCCGTCTTGCGGAGCAATTTGTCGATGCGATGGAGCACGTTGTTGGTCCTCAGGAAAGCATCGCGACGGTTTGCATTGGTCCCAATGACGATATGGAGCAGAGGCGTCAGGATATCGCCGAAGCAATCACAACCGTTGAAAGCGGCAGCGGCGTTATCATCCTGACCGACTTGTTCGGTGGCACGCCGTCAAATCTTGCCATTTCGCTGCTCGATAGCGGCAAGGTGGAAGTGATCGCAGGGATCAATTTGCCCATGCTGATCCGTCTCGCTGGGGCACGCGGCAAAATGGACGTGCGCGAGGCCGTCCATGCAGCGCAAGAGGCTGGCCGCAATTATATAACCGTCGCCAGTGAGCTGCTTGGAGACGACGCTAAGCCGAGTAAGGCGCAAGCATGACCGAAACTCGCCGCACCATGGAAATTGTCAATCAGCGCGGCCTGCATGCGCGGGCTAGCGCTAAGTTTGTAGGAGCAGTCGCTGCGCTTCCTGAAGGCGTCAAAGTGCGCGTTGCCAAAGACGGCAACGAAGCTGCTGGCGGTTCTATCCTCGGCCTGATGATGCTGGGCGCGGCCAAAGGCGACAGCGTCGACCTAATCGTCGAAGGCGACAGCGCCGAAGCCGTGCTTGAGGAATTGTGCGCGCTCGTCGGAGACGGCTTTGGCGAGGAGTGAGCGGGCCAATGCCTGACACCGCAAATGACACATTCGAACCCGGTCGCAAGCACATCACCGGGTTCTCCAATGCCACGGTCAAATATATACGTTCACTGCGCGATAAGAAGCATCGCAAACGCTCCGGGCAATTCTTGGCGGAGGGTCTGCGCCTGCTGACCGACGCGCGCGAATGCGGCCATATTCCGCGCACTTTGGTGATGGCGGAGGCGCGCGATCAGCATAGCTTGCTCGATGCGCTGGAAAATGACGTGCTCGCCGCGGGCGGTGAGATCATCACTACCACGCCCGACATCCTGACCAAGATCACCGGCAAATCCAACGCGCAGAGCGTCGTCGGCATGTTTGCCCAGTTCGACACATCCTTGAGCGCATTAGACCGCGCCGCTGCGCCAATTTGGATGGTGGCGCAGGACCTGCGCGATCCCGGCAATTTGGGTACCATGCTGAGGACTTGTGATGCGGTTGGCGCGGGCGGCTTGATCCTGATTGACGATTGCGCCGACCCGTTCAGCGCGGAGGCCGTGCGCGCCAGCATGGGCGCCGTGTTCACGCAAGGAATCGCCCAGGCGCGGTGGGAGGAGTTTCTTCCATGGCTGAGAGGCAGAGAGGGCCAATTGGTGGCAGCATCCTTGAGAGATGCCGTGCCTTATCGCAGTGCTGACTACTGCAATCCCTGCTTCATCCTGGTGGGCAACGAATCCCAAGGCTTGCCGGAGGCTTATGAGGCGGAGTGCGATTTGCGGGTGACCATGCCCATGCGAGGCCGCGCCGATTCGCTCAATGCAGCGGTCGCGGGCGCAGTGCTGGCCTATGAGGTGCTGGCCGGGCTGGAAGATTAGAACCGAATAAGAGGACGCCGCACACGCGCCCTTCCCCAAAGCAAATCGGCGAGACAGAACCTAGCTCTGCCTCGCCGATGCGATACTCAATGTGATGAGCGCTTAGCCTTCAGCAAGCATCTCATCATAAACTGCACATGCAGCAGCTACGTCGTAGCCTTCTTCCTGAGCTTGCGCTTGAACTTCTTGAAGCTTGGCAGCCATGGCTTGCATTGCTTCTGGATCGTTAGCGAGCTCTTTCATTTTCTCGCCAACTTCGGTTGCCTTAGCGACCAGGGTCTCTTCGTTGCACTCTTCAGCGGCTGCGGTTTCAGTGGCTTCTGTGGTTTCTTCCGCTGCGCCTTCTGCAGGTGCGTCGGTTGCTTCGCCGCCACATGCTGAAAGTGTCAGAGCTGCTGCGGTTGCTACCGCGAAAAGATTTGTCTTTTTCATCTATTAATCCCCTTCATATCCCGTCTTTGGGCGCCGAGAGGCCTAGGCAGGTGTTTGGGGTTTGGCAACATCCTGTGTTGCTTTTGAAGCAAGTGTCCACGAACGGGATGGATGGCCTTGATTTGGAAGGCTCAGCTATTCCGCCGCATCGCGTTTGTCATCGAGCGTACCGAGATCATCAGGCACATTTGCTGCATCCTGCGCGTTATAACGCGGCGCGCTTTCAACCAGCGGCACTTCTTCAATCTCGCGCTTGCCGATCTCAATGCCTTTATCGGCCAAGCGCTTGCCCGATGTGAGCACATTGCGCTCAAAACTGCCGACAAACTTGTTGTAATTCGCAACTGCCGTTTCAAGGCCTCCGCCAACACGCTTCATATGCTCTGCCGCAACCCGCAGCCGGTCATACAACTCCGCGCCCAGCTTGCCGATTTCCTGCGCTTCGCCTGCCATCTTGTCCTGCCGCCATACCTGCGCGACAGTGCGAGCAATCGCCACTAAATTGGTCGGGGTGGCAAGCAGCACCTTGTTGCTGAACGCAAAATCCCACAGCTCTGGATCGTGCTCTAACGCGGCGGCAACGAAGTGCTCGCCCGGCACGAACATCACGACATAATCGGGCGCGTCCTCGAACTGGCTCTGATAGCTTTTCGAACCGAGCGTCTGCACGTGATTGCGCATGCTCTTAGTGTGCAGATCGAGGTGCCGCGCGCGTTCGCTGTCGTCCTCGGCCTCAAATGCGGCCTGATAAGCATTGAGCGACACTTTTGCATCGATCACCAGCTTCTTTTGCCCTGGCACATTGATGATCGCGTCGGGACGCAGGCGGCCGCTGTCGGTCTCCATCGATTGCTCAAGGTGAAAGTCGGTGTGCTCCGCGAGCCCGCATTGCTCCAGCACATTCTGCAGCGCCCGCTCACCCCAGCGCCCGCGAGCTTTCGGGGCGTTGGTCAATGAATTGCCGAGCCGCTGCGCCTCGCGCCGGACCTCTTCCTGCCCTTCGCGCATGGATTGGATCAGGCCGTTTAACTGCCCAAAGGCGTCAACCCGCTGCTTCTCCAGCGTCTCCACCTGGCGTTCGTATTTTTCGAGCCGCTCGCCAACCGGTTGCAACAGCGATTTGATCTTGGCCTCGCCGGTTTCTTCCGATTGCTTGAAGCGCTCTTCTGCCCGGCGCAGAAATGCCTCTTGCGCCTTGCCCAGCACAGCAGCACCGGTGTTCTCAAATTCTTTCAGCAGCGCCCCGCGCGATTCCTCCAGCAAACGTTTCTGCTCGGCAAAGGTCGCGGCTTGCGCCTTTAGCCCCGAGTTTTCCTCGCGCAGCCTGTCCAGATCGCTCGCGAGGCCGTTTGCTCGCGCAGCCCTCTCCCCAAGCGCCGAGACCTCAATGCGCGCCTCGCCCAATTCCGCGATTGCCTGCTTAAACTCGCCCTCTTTCTCGCTCAGCCGCTCACGCAACTCTGTTGCCGGACGCGAGGCAAAAAACCACGCCGCGCCGCCGCCGACCAGCAGGCCGAGAATAAGAGTGATAATGGCGAGAAGGGTCGTATCCATCGTGTAACCTTATGCGGAACGGACGGGGAACGCCAGCCGAACTTTTACGAAACTTGGGGGTTATGCAATCTGCTTTGCCTCGCGAAAGGAACGAATGCTTACCACAAGGGCCACTAGGGAGGCAGCCGCTGCGAGGGCAATCCATAACCAATCGCGAGGCTCGTCATTATAGGCAGTCCAGGACTCGTACGCCCATGCCCCGACCAGCAGCAGCCAACCAATTCCGATGGCTAGGTAAGATACTCTAGAACGTGGCTCATCATCATCCGCTCGCGACTTAGTTGCAGAGTCGAGCAGAAAGCCAGCCGCAATCCACAAAAGTGACCCAATCATGAGGATCACGAACCCACTGGCGATATCTTCAAACATCCCCATCAGGCCGATCTTCTAAGCCGCCTGCCTGATCTTCTTCAGCTTCTTCAGCGCCATGCTGCGCTTCAGGCGTGAGAGGTGGTCGATAAACAGGATGCCTTCGAGGTGGTCCATTTCGTGCTGGATGCAGGTCGCCATCATGCCTTCGAGCGATTCCTCGTGGGTGTTACCCTCGACATCCTGATAGCGCACGCGGCATGTCGCGGGACGATCTACATCGGCGTAAATCTCTGGAACGGAAAGACAACCTTCCTGATAGGTGGCCAGCTCTTCTGCCGGATCGAGAATTTCCGGGTTCACGAAAACGCGCGGTTCTTTCTTTACTGGATAATACTTGTGAGAGCCCTGGCCATCGCCGTGATCGTGGCCGCATTCTTCCGGTTCTGCATCCATATCTGGCTCTTGCAGATCAATCACCAGCAGGCGTTTAGGCACGCCGACTTGGATCGCGGCCAGGCCAATGCCCGGCGCATCATACATCGTCTCAAACATGTCAGCGACGAGGGTTTTCAATTCGTCATCGAACTCTGTGACAGGTTCAGACACGATTTTGAGCCGGGGATCCGGCACTTCTAGGATTTCACGAATAGCCATGAGGGTGATTTAGTGTCCGCGCGCGCCGCTCGCAAGCCTAGTCTACAGGGCGCCTTGCACGAAGCGCCTGAGCCAGCGTCCCTTCGTCGAGATAATCCAGCTCTCCGCCCACGGGCAGGCCATGCGCCAGCTGCGTGATCCGTAGACCAAAGGGCTCCAGCCGCTCCGCAATGTAATGCGCGGTGGTTTGCCCCTCCAGCGTGGCATTCATCGCCAGCACAACCTCGTCAACCTCGCCGCCCTCCAGGCGGGTGAGCAGATCGGTTATGTTGAGGTCTTCTGGGCCGATACCATCAAGCGCAGATAAGCGCCCGCCCAGCACATGATAGCGCCCTGAAAACAGCCGCGCCCGGTCGAGCGCCCAGACATCGGCGACGTCCTCCACCACGCAAAGAGATTTTGCATCGCGCCGATAATCTGCGCAAATGCCGCAAGGGTCGCTCGTGTCGACATTGCCGCAGGTCGCGCATTCGACCAATGTCTCGCTAACTGCGCCGAGCGCATCGAGCAGAGCAGGCAGCGCCTGTTCCCGGTTCTTCACCAGCCACAGCACAGCGCGGCGTGCAGAACGCGGCCCAAGCCCGGGAAGCCGGGCCAATGTGCTGGAGAGCGCTTCGATCTCTTGCGATGCCATGGGCAGAGAGATAGGGGCTTGGCGAAGTTTGAGAAAGGCCGGGGCACGTGTCCATGCGCATAATTTTTATGGGAACGCCCGATTTTGCGGTGCCAGCCTTGGCCGCTCTGCATGAAGCCGGGCATCAAGTGGCATGTGTTTACACTCAGCCGCCCCGCCCAGCTGGCCGCGGCAAAAAGCTGCGCCCATCGCCGGTGCAGCAGAAGGCGGAGGCATTGGGCCTTACAGTGCGCCATCCCAAATCACTGAAATCGGACGAGGCGCGCGCGGAGTTTGCAGCAATCGGCGCAGAGGTAGCCGTGGTGGCGGCTTACGGTCTGATCCTGCCGCAAATCGTGCTGAATGCGCCGACGCATGGCTGCCTCAATATCCATGCCTCGCTGCTGCCGCGTTGGCGCGGGGCCGCGCCGATCCACCGCGCGGTTATGGCGGGGGATGAGCAGACCGGGGTCACAATCATGCAGATGGAGGCTGGGCTAGACACCGGCCCGATGCTTTCCAAAGTGACCACGCCTGTTTCGGACAAGACAACCGGCGAATTGACCGAGGAGCTGGCCGAGCTTGGGGCCAATGCGATGATCGAAGTGCTCGCTGACCTGCCGAACATCACACCGCAAGTGCAGGATGATGACGCGGCGATCTATGCGCCCAAGATCGACAAGGCAGAGGCGCGGATCGATTGGTCGAGGCCTGCCGCTGACTTAGTGAACCATGTTCACGGTCTGGCCCCCTTCCCCGGTGCTTGGTTCGAATTGACCGGCGAGCGCGTGAAGCTGCTGCGAGCCGAGGCGTGCGAAGGTTCGGGAACAGCGGGCGAGGTACTCGACGACGATCTCGCAGTCGCATGCGGAAATGGCGCATTGCGCCCTGTCCGGCTTCAGCGCGCTGGCAAACCAGCGATGGATCGCGAAGACTTCTTGCGCGGTCGCACGGTAGCAAAGGGCACACTCCTGACGTGACCCGGTTTGCGCTGACTCTAGAATTTGATGGCTCGCCTTACCAAGGGCTGCAGCGGCAAAAGCATGGGCCGAGCGTGCAGCAGGCCGTCGAAGAGGCCGCGCACCGGATAACCGGCGAAGACGCACAATTGCTCAGCGCCGGGCGGACAGACACGGGCGTCCATGCGCTCGCCATGCGCAGCCATATAGATATTGAGAAGGACTTCACCCCCTTCCGCTTCATGGAGGCGCTGAACGGGCAATTGCGCCCTCATCCGATTGCCGTCACTGCCTGCGAAGAAGTGGACGAGGATTGGCATGCGCGCTTTTCCTGCACCGGGCGGCGCTATCTTTACCGCATCATCAACCGCCGGGCGCCGCTGACCTTTGGCCGCAACCGCGCCTGGCAGGTTGGCCCTGAGCTTGATGTGGAGGCGATGCAGCGCGCGGCCCAAGCTCTGATCGGTAAGCATGACTTCACCACATTCCGCTCCGTCAGGTGCCAAGCGAAAGATCCGGTAAAAACGCTCGACCTGCTCGAAGTGAAGCGGGCCACGACAGAATTGGGCCCGGAAATTCATGTGCATGCGGCCGCGCGCAGCTTCCTCCATCATCAGGTCCGCTCCATGGTCGGCTGTCTCAAGCTGGTCGGTATGGGAACCTGGGCAGAGGACGAAGTCGCCGAGGCATTGGCCGCACGGGACCGCCAGAGATTGGGCTATAACGCGCCGCCGCATGGGCTCTATTTCGTTGAGGCGATCTATCCCACCGGCGATTGAACTCTCTTGCGCTGCCTTACGCAACGTCACCCTAGCCAAGCGCGCATCGCTGGCCTAGCCAAGCCTTCAAAGCAATCAAGGAGAGACCCCCATGACGACCACTGGTAAACAGCTTTTCACAACGCTCGATGCGGGAGGCGCACTGACCGTCGAAATCGCGGAAGCGAGCTTCCCAGAGCCGACCGGCAACCAAGTGCTGGTCAAGATGGAAGCGGCCCCGATCAACCCATCGGACCTCGCGATCTTGACCAGCGCGGCTGATTTTGAGAATGCAGAATATTCTCACGGTAAAGTTGTGGCGCAAATGCCAGAGCCATTCCTGTCGGGTCAGCGCGGGCGCCATGGCCAGCGCCTGCCTGCGGGCAATGAAGGCGCGGGCACCGTAATTGCAACTGGTGATGGCGACATGGCGAAGGGTCTGATGGGCCAGCGAGTGGCCTGCGTTCCCGGCAATGCTTTTAGCCAATATGCAATTGCCGATGCGATGATGTGTCTGCCGCTGGGCGATCACACGTGCGAACAAGGGGCCTCCAGCTTTGTAAATCCAATGACTGCATTGGGCTTTGTCGAAAATGCAAAAAAGGACGGTCAAAAGGCGATCATTCACACAGCGGCGGCATCCAACCTTGGCCAAATGCTCAATCGGATTTGCATCGAAGATGGGATCGAGTTGGTCAATATCGTGCGCAGTTCAGACAATGTCGCGATGCTAAAAGACCAAGGTGCAAAGCATGTCGTGAATTCATCGGATGATGATTTCATGGCACAATTGCGCGCAGCGATTGACGCAGCCGATGCGTTCTATGGATTTGACCCCATCGGCGGGGGTCAGGCAACCGACACTGTCTTTAAGGCGATGGAACAAGTTGCGGTTTCGAAAATGACCGAATTTTCGCGTTATGGCTCTGAACAGGCAAAACGCATGTTTATCTATGGCCGGTTGGATTTTGGTCCCACGATCCTGACGCCTAGCTATGGCTTTGGCTGGACATTGTCGGGTTGGCTGCTGACGCCGTTCTTGCAACAGGCTGGCATGGAAACAGTGGTCAAAATGCGCACGCGCGTTTTGCAGAACCTCACCACGACTTTCTCCAGCCACTATAAGGAAAAAGTGTCTTTGGAAGAGATGCTGACCAAGGACGCGATCCTTGATTATCGCCAGATGAAAACTGGCGAGAAGTATCTGGTTACGCCGCAGGGGTAGGAACCAAATCAAAGAGTCGTTTGCGCTGAGCTTGTCGAAGCACTGCATTTTCTTCGGGTAACTGCTCAGAGAAAGAAGTGCAGCCCTTAGGCCGGCTCAGGGCGAACGGGATTGTTAGGGATTATCGTACTCAGCTTGAATCGCGGCGGGTTCAGTCGTTCCTGCCGCGATTAGCATTTGCAGCAGGATCCGCGCCTTTTGCGGATTGAGCGCGCGCGCAGCGATAAATTTGTTCTCATCATCTTCTGGCTCGCGGTCGACGAGACCTTCATCCAGACGGCTCGCGCGGACGATCGGCATGCCTCTCGCTGCAAGATCGACCAAAGCGCTGCGCACCGCATCCGGCATATTGCCCTCACCCAGCCCAGCCACGACCAAGCCGCGCGTTTCGGCGGTCACCAATCGCTCGACATAATCCGGCGTCATGGCAGCATGGACAAACAGGATTGGCACATCCGGCAGATCGGTGGTGAACACAAAGCGAGCGTTCGCACCCACGCGCCAAGGCGCGCCAAACCAATCAAGCGCACTTGGAGTGACGAGCGCAATCGATCCGCGCGGAAAGCCCTGAAACGCGTCGGTGCCGCGCGTACGGCTCTTGCGGATATCACGCGCGGCAAACACTCGGTCGCCCATCACCACCAGGACACCGCGCCCAGCCGCATCAAGATCGGCCGCCACCCGCATCGCATTGGCGAAATTGCGCAGGCCGTCATAACCGACCGCATTGGCAGGCCGCATCGCGCCGACCAGAACCACCGGTTTATGCGTCGGCAATGTCAGGTCGAGCAGAAAGGCGGTTTCCTCGACCGTGTCGGTGCCATGGGTGATGATCACTCCGGTGCAATCAGGATCGTCCATCGCGGCCACACATGCATTATGCAGCTGCGCCCAGATCGCCGGGCTCATATCCTCAGAGCCGATATTGGCGACCTGCTGGCCGGTCAGATGCGCATCAATGCCCAAAGTTTCGACTCGGGCCAGAAAATCGCCGATTCCGATCTGACCGGGACGATAATCGTGCCGAGTCGCGCTATCTGCCTCGCCAGCGATCGTGCCGCCGGTGGCCAAAACAGTGATATTTGGGGTGCTCATACCGAGGGCAAATAGCGCTCAATGCATTTTCACACCACATAGCAATTGATTTTCAAGAAATGCCCGCTAGAAGCGCCTCTTCCGTTCAACGGAACGGGCGATTAGCTCAGTTGGTAGAGCATCTCGTTTACACCGAGAGGGTCGGCAGTTCGAGCCTGTCATCGCCCACCATCATTTTGCGGCTCAAAATGATGCGGACCCATCCAAAATTCTCACGCCAAAAATTCTCGACGTGAACGCCGATTAGCGGCAAGGCGTGTTCCCATGATGGGGCACACAATTGCTATTGCGGGATGCGGACCGGCGGGCCTGGCAGCTGCGCTGATGCTGCACCGCGACGGGCACCGCGTCTGCCTGTTTGATCAATTTGACGAGCCCGGCCCGGTTGGCTCTGGCCTGATGATCCAACCCACGGGGCTGGCCGTGCTGTCGCAGCTAGGACTGGCCGGCCAAGTCGCGGCGCGCGGCTCGCGGATTCATGCACTGAAGGGTCTGGTAGAGCATGGCCGCACCGCGCTCGATGCGCATTACGATCAATTGGGCCTTCCCGGTGCCTTTGGCATTGGGATTCACCGCGCTAGCCTGTTCGATGTGCTTTACCGCGCCGTCCAGAGTGATGGCATCGCAATCAAAACCGGCCGCGCAATCACTGGCAGCACGCTTAGCAATAGCGGGCGGCGCCTGACCTTTGACGATGGCAGCGAATCGGAAGAATTTGATCTTGTCGTCGATGCCAGCGGTTGGTCGAGCGTGTTTGATCCAGCTCTCAAGAATATCCTAGAGTTTGGTGCTCTATGGGCGAGCCTGCCGCTGGAGCCGGGTGATCCGTTTGATATGGGCCTACTCGAGCAGCGCTATCGCCGGGCGGCGCAAATGGTTGGCGTACTCCCGATTGGCGCGCGCAGCGCCGATACCTCGCCAGAGGCGGCCTTTTTCTGGTCGCTCAAGGTCTCTGATTACCCGAAATGGCGCGAGACTCCGCTGGACGAATGGAAGGCCGAGGTGCGCGCGCTTTGGCCCGAAACAAAGGCGCTGCTTGCCCGCATTACCTCGCGCGATCAGCTGACCTTTGCGCGCTACGCCCATCGCACGGCCAAGCGTCCGGTTGGTGAGCGCATGATCATGATTGGCGATGCATGGCATTCCGCTAGCCCGCAATTGGGCCAAGGCGCGAATATGGCGCTGCTCGATGCCTGGTCGCTTAAACGCGGGCTGGCCGAGGGCCGCACGCTTGATGAAAAACTGCGGCTTGCCGTGTCATGGCGGCGGGATCATGTTGACCTCTATCAATGGGTCACAGCCTTCTTCACCCCGCTTTATCAATCGGATGGCAAGTATAAGCCGCTGCTGCGGGACCGGGTGCTTGCGCCGATTTCTCAGATTTGGCCGATCTCGCGTATCCAATCACTGCTGATGTCGGGACTGTTTGGCTGGCCACTGGCCTCGCTTGGCCTCTCCGCGCCCGATTACTCGGCAATTTCCTCAGAGATCAGCGCCAGCGCATCTTCGCTGTCCCAATGATAGCCGCCCTTCACGCGCAATATTTCGCGTCCCTCTCCGTCAAACAGAATCGTTAGCGGCAAGACCCCGCCATTATCGAGCGCACGGTCCAGCGTGCCCTGCGTATCCAGCCAAGGCTCCAGATTGGCGAAGTCATATTTGGCGAAGAACGGCGTTACCAAATCGGCCCCGCGTATATCCTGGCTGATCGTGATCACCCGCAAGTCATCGCCCACCTCGCTCGCCAGATTGTCGAGCGAGGGCATTTCGGTGACGCACGGGGCGCACCACGTTGCCCACAGGTTCACAATCACCGGCTGACCATCGAGCGCGCCGAGATCGAGCGTGTTCCCCTCCGCATCGCTGAACGACAAAGCGGGCGGCTGAGTGCCCGCTTGCGTACGGTCAATCTCGCCTACTTCACCGTCGGGCAAGCTCTGCTTTTCACCCGTCAATTCACCCTGTTGTTGCGCGCCATCGCTCTGCGCACTATCGCAGGCGGCAAGAGGCAGCACCAAAGGCATCAGTGCAGCCAAAGCAAAGAACGGCGAACGAAGCGACATGAGCAAATCCAACACGATGTGGGGCGGCAGGTTCTCAGATGGACCTAGTGCGATCATGCGCGAAATCAATGCCTCGATCCCGTTCGACAAAGCGCTGTGGCGGCAAGATATTGCTGGCAGCCGCGCCCATGTCGCCATGCTAGCGGCGCAGGGGATCGTGAGCGCCGAAGACGCAGAGGCCATTGACGGCGGCCTCCAAACCATCGCAGCGGAATATGAGCGCGACGGGGTTCCGGAAGACTGGAGCCTAGAAGACATCCACATGACGGTGGAGGCGCGCCTGACCGAGCTGATCGGGCCAGTCGCCGGCCGCCTCCACACCGCGCGCAGCCGCAATGATCAGGTCGCGACCGATTTCAAACTGTGGGTGCGTGAGGCGTTTGACCAAATGGACGCAGGGCTCGCGGAGTTGCAGCGCGCTCTGGTGAACCGCGCTGATGAGCACGCAGGCAGTGTGATGCCCGGCTTTACCCATCTGCAAACCGCGCAGCCTGTGACGCTTGGCCACCATCTGATGGCCTATTACGAGATGCTGCGGCGCGATCGCTCGCGCCTCGCGGATGCCCGTGTGCGCCTCAATGAAAGCCCGCTTGGCTCGGCCGCACTGGCGGGAACAGGCTTTCCGCTCGACCGCGATATGACCGCGAATGCGCTGGGCTTTGACCGTCCAACCGCGAATTCCCTTGATGCCGTGTCGGACCGGGATTTTGCGATGGATTTCCTGTTCGCTGCATCAACCTGCGCAGTGCATCTCTCGCGCCTCGCCGAGGAGTTTATACTGTGGGCGAGCCAGCCCTTTGGCTTCGTCACCATGGCCGATGCGCTATCCACGGGCAGCTCGATCATGCCGCAGAAGAAGAACCCCGATGCCGCAGAGCTGGTGCGCGGCCATGCAGGCCGTGTGATCGGCTGCACCACGGCCCTGATGGTGACGATGAAGGGCCTACCGCTTGCCTATTCCAAGGATATGCAGGACGACAAACCGCCCGTGTTCGAGGCCGCCAGCCTGATGGCGCTCAGCATCGCGGCGATGACCGGCATGGTCGCGGGCAGCACGTTCAAGACGGAGCGCATGCGCCAGGCCGCAGAGCTTGGCTATGCCACGGCGACCGATCTGGCAGACTGGCTGGTGACAGAGGCCGACATTCCGTTCCGCGAGGCGCATCATATCACCGGCGCAGCCGTAAAGCTGGCGGAGACGCGCGGCTGCGCGCTTGATGAATTGCCCCTAGAGGATCTGCGCGAAATCGATACGCGGATCGATGAGCGCGTGTTTACGGCCCTCTCGGTAGACGCATCGGTTGCAGCGCGCGCTTCCTATGGCGGGACCGCGCCAGAGCAGGTAAGAACGCAAGTGAAACGCGCCCGCGCCGAGCTAGGGATGGATGAATAATGCAAAAATTGATCATGATCCCATTGCTGATCGCGCTCGGTGCATGCGGCGCCCGCGGAGACCTGAACCCTCCGCAAGGTGCGAGCCTACCGGTTGCCCCGCGCGGCGCTGAAACCCCGCCGAACGCAGAAGAATTGCTGGAACGCGATGCCCTCGCTGCGCCAGAACGCAGCGTGGAGCTGCGCCGCCGCTCGGAAGAGCGCGAAGACGACCCGTTTGATCTCCCCCTGAATAAAGCACACGAAATATGGACCATTTTGCCCTCAAAGACGGCGTGATGCATGCCGAAGACGTACCCTTGCCGCGGATCGCGGATGAGGTTGGCACACCCGTCTATGTCTATTCACGCGCTACGTTAGAGCGCCATGCCCGCGTCTTTCGCGAGGCGCTAGGCGGCGTACCAGACAAGCTGATCGCCTTCGCGGTCAAAGCCAATCCCAACCTTGCCGTGCTCAAAGTGTTGCAGCGTCAGGGCTACGGCGCGGATTGTGTTTCGATTGGCGAGGTCCGGCGCGCACTTGCCGCCGGTATGGCGCCCGAGATGATCGTCTTCTCAGGAGTAGGAAAGACCCGCGCCGAGCTGGCTGCTGGGCTCAAACTGGGCATTGGCCAGTTCAACATTGAAAGCGAAGAAGAAGGCGTCGAGCTCGCCGAAGTCGCTGAAAGCATGGGGATGACGGCCGATTGCGCGCTGCGCATCAACCCGGATGTCGATGCCGGTACGCATGACAAGATCTCCACCGGCAAAGCGGATAACAAATTTGGCGTGCCGATCGATCAGGCTGGCCAAATCTTTGGCAAACTTGCCCATTCGCCCGGCGTGAACATGCGCAGTGTTGCCGTCCACATTGGCAGCCAGCTAGCAGATATCGCCCCGCTGGAGCGCGCCTTTGAGAAGCTGGGCGAGCTGGTCAAAGCGCTGCGCGGTGCGGGCCACAACATCACCCATGTCGACCTCGGCGGCGGCCTGGGCGTGCCATACCGAAAGGGTGAAGAACTGCCCCCTCCTGCCGAATATGGCGCAATGGTTGCCAGGGTGACGAAGGACTGGGGCGTGAAGCTGATCTTTGAACCGGGCCGTGTGATCGCGGGCAATGCAGGCGTCTTGCTGACCCGAGTGGTGCGCGTGAAGCGCGGGCTCAACAATCCGTTCGTCATCGTCGATGCGGCGATGAATGACCTCGCGCGCCCTGCGCTATACGGTGCATATCACCACTTCGAAGCGGTTGAGCCGGGCGGATCACAAATGACCGCCAATATCGTTGGCCCGATCTGCGAAACCGGCGACACCTTTGCCATGGGCCGCGAGTGCGATGAAATGGCAAGCGGCGAACTCGCTGTGTTCCGCACAGCCGGTGCCTATGGCGCAACCATGGCCTCAAGCTACAATTCGCGCGGCTTTGTGGCTGAGGTTTTGGTCGATGGCGACAAGTTCGCCGTCGTCGCCGACCGGATCGATGCGGGCGCGATTATGGATGCCGAGCGCGTTCCCGACTGGCTTGCTTGAGTAGCCAAGCCCGATGAGCGAACTTCAGAGCCTTCCCCTATTTCACCGCATTGCCGGACAAAAGGTGTTGGTTCTGGGCGAAGGCGATGCGGCGGAGCCCAAGCGCCGCCTGGTCGAACGGGCAGGCGGGATCATCATTGATGATATGGCCCAAGCGGTGGATGAAGGCGTGCGTATCGCCTTTGTCGCGTACGATGATGCGAAGGCGTGCGAAGTGGCCGCCATCAACCTGCGCTGTGCCGGGATGATCGTGAATGTGGTCGACAAGCCTGATCTGTGCGATTTCACCACGCCGAGCATACTCGACCGCAACCCGGTCTTGATTGCGGTCGGAACCGGCGGCGCATCCGCGGGTCTTGCAAAACACATCAGGCTGAGACTGGAGCGGACCTTGCCGCAGGGCCTCGGGAAATTGGCCGAGGCCCTGTTCGCGGCGCGCGCCAAGCTGCGCGAGCAGTTTCCCGATGGCGGCGACAGACGGCGAGCCTTGGATGAGGCCTTGCGAGAGGGCGGTGCATTGGACGCCCTGGTCGCCGAATCGCCTGAGCGCGTGGGTGAATGGCTCGACAGCGCGCTTGAGGCGCAAAGCAGCGAAACGGCAGAATTCGTCATTTCCAGCGCAGATCCGGAAGACTTGACCGTCCGGCAGTCACGCATGCTGGGCGAAGCCGATGCAGTTTGCGCGATTGGCAATATTCCCGCCGCCATCCTAGCCCGAGCACGGGCCGATGCCATTCGCATTGGCTGCGATGTGAGCACTTGCCCCAATGCGCAGCGAGGTAACGCTGGCAGCGACGGTGATAGCTCTCCCCCTCACTGTCCGCTCGCTACTGACCAGTTTGCGCTCAGTGAGAGCCACAACACTCTTACCGTGATCCTGCGCTGGCAAAGCGCCGACTAGCCAGCCAGCTTAAGCCGCCAGGTTGAGCGGTGCATCAATCGCCGCAAAATAGCTCGCCATGCCATCGGCGCTCGCCTCGCTCAGCGCGACGAAGGCCCGGCGTTTGTCAGTGGAATCGGCGATCCGCACAAAAATGCCGCTATCAACCATCTGCCGCACCCAACGCAGCGCCGTTGTTGCCGGAACCCCGGCCGCAATACACAGCGAGGTGACTGAGACACGGCGGTGCTCAGCATGAGCCGCCGTCAGATCGAGCAGCATATCCCAGGCCGGATCAGCAAACAGCTCCGCGTCAAAGAACCTCGCCCTGGTCTGACGATTGGCGATAATCTGACGCACCAACCGGGGATCGGGCAAAGGCGGGCGTGCAGTGTGCAGCGGCGTCGGGCTGCTATCGCCCAAAGCCGCATCAGTCCGGTCCGAGGCGTTTCTTGCGGTCTGCTTGGCCGTAAAATCGCCCGCAGCCACCTGGCCTGAGCCCTGAGGCTTAAGCGGTGTGTCGGACAGCCCCTCCAGCTTGCTAGCGATGGCATCAACCTGCTGAGACAGCCTTAGCAAGGTGAGCCGATCTTCCTCGGTCATTTCGCACACGCGCGAATTGGAAACGCTGGCGATCACTCGGCCCGCAGCGACAATACGATCCGCCCGCGTGGGGTTAACCAGAAACTGAGGATCAGACTGATCCATGGCGGCAAACACATCATCCAGCGCATCGAGCGAGGTGGAAACGATCAATTGCGAACCCGAGCGCGCGACCCGCATATCGAGCCGCGAGAGCGCCGCCAATGTCTGCGCGTCTACCGATGGGCAATCGATTAAGACAACATCGCCCAGCACCCGGACGGGCCCCTCCAGCAGGTCAGCGATCGGGCCGCCATCAGCCGCGCGAAACCCAGCGCCGACCAAATCCTCGGCAATCTGGCCGCGCATTGCGGGCCGATCAGCAAACACCGCAATACTAGCAGGTTCTCCGGCCGGATCACACGCCACATCGTACGAAAAATCTACTTGAGCCATCGAATCGCCCCCTTGATAGAATGAAACACAAGTAGAACAAAACGTGTTCAAGTCAAGAATTCGTGTAAATCTAAGGCAATTTTACCGAAGGCATTGAACCTTTTGCGCGGAATGCGCGACTACTCCAGTAATGACCAAGCAAACCTGCCCTGCCCCGCCGAACCCCGGCGTTCTGTTCGACGAATTGCTCGTCGTGATGGTGCAGCAAGGCGACCAAAAAGCGCTCGTACGACTGCATAAGCGCTGGGATGCTCGGCTGATCCGTGCGGCCTATCGCTACACCGGCGACCGCGAATTGGCGCGAGATCTGGCGCAAGAATGCTGGATCGGGATTTGGAAGGGCATTGGTAGTCTGCGCGATCCGGCACGGTTTCGCAGCTTTGCCTTTGCGATCCTGCACCGGCGCGGGGCGACGCATCTGAGCAAGCGCATTCGCGAGCGAGGTAAAGCTGCGAAGGCGGAGGCAGAAGAAGCGCAAGCACCCGCGCAGGACGATGCACTCGCATTGCAGCAGGCCTTTGCCAGCCTACCGCCTGATCAGCGCCTCGCGGCGCATTTGCACTTTGCCGAGGGGCTTACGCTCAACGAAATCGCTGCGGTGCAATCGATCCCGGCAGGCACGGCCAAAAGCCGCCTGTTTCACGCACGCCGCAAATTGAAGGCGGCCTTATCTGAACACACTGAAGGAGACATATGATGACCAGCACTGATGACCGCATCAAAGACGCGCTCGATGATGACGATTTTGAATTCCTCAAAGACCTGGAAGGCGACCGCGGGCTGTTCCAGCAGATTGGCGACAGCTGGAAGGGGCCGCTTGGCGGATGGGCGAAGCTGATCTTCGCCTTCACAGCCGCGCTGGGCGTGCTGTTCCTGTTCGTGATCTGGCAGGTCGCTCACTCCACAGATCACCCCATGATCCACGCGCTATGGGCGATAGCCGGTGTTGCATTGCTGGTGGTGATTGGGTTTGCGAAGGAGTGGATGTTTGCTCGCATGAACATGCTGACAATCCTGCGCGAAGTGAAGAAACTGCAGGTGCAGGTCGCGCTGCTGTCTGAAGAGCGCGAGAGCTAATGCCGTTTAGGGACGGATCTCGATCGGGGTGCCATCGGGCACGAGGCGCCACAGCTCCTCAATCTCTGCATTAGAGAGCGCGATGCACCCATCGGTCCAGTCCCCGCGCATTCGCCGTCCCGCACCATTGGGCTGACCATGGATGAAGATGTCACCGCCCGCCGAACGGCCATATTGCGCTGCAAAGCGGCGGTCGTTCACATTCGGGTAGTTGATCCGCAGGCTCAGGTGATAGCTGCTTTGCGGGTTGCGCGTGTCGATGGTGTAAAGGCCCTCCGGCGTGCGCTCATCGCCCTCAAAGCGCTTGTGCCCCATCGGCGCATCGCCGAACTGCAAGCCATAGTAAGCGCGGATCGGGCGGCCGTTGTTGTAAGCGACCAGCATGCGCTTTGACTTGTCGACGATCAGGTAGTCGGCCAAGCGCGCGCCGCGCCTTGGCACACTGCGCGATGCGCCCGCAGGCGGCACCGGATAGGCGCCGGTATGCACCCGAGCATCCGGCGCCGCATCCACAATGGTCTCGCTGCCCGGACCCACGCAGGACGCAGTCAAGAGCAGAGCAATCAAGGCAAACAGGCGCTTCATATAGCTTCAAACTAACGCGAGGTCGGCGCACGCGCAATTGCGCATCGGCCCCTATGTCCCAAGCAGGGACTTACGCAGCCCTAACCATAGTCCTCAAACGGGTCCTTCATCAGGATCGTATCGTCGCGCTCTGGGCTGGTCGACACCAGCGACACCGGCGTCTCGATCAGCTCCTGCACGCGCTGGATGTACTTGATCGCATTCGCTGGCAGGTCGGCATAGGAGCGCGCACCCACGGTGCTCTCGCTCCACCCCTCCATCTCCTCATAGATCGGCTCCACCTCGGCCTGATCCGCCGAATGGCTCGGGAAGTAGTCGAGCACATTGCCGCGCAGCCGGTATCCGGTGCAGATCCTAACCGTTTCCAGCCCGTCGAGCACGTCGATCTTGGTGAGCGCAATCCCGGTCACACCGCTGATCGCGCAGGTTTGCCGCACCAGCACCGCATCGAACCAGCCGACGCGCCGCTGGCGCCCGGTGACGGTGCCGAACTCATGTCCGCGTTCGCCAATGCCCTGGCCGATCTCATCATCAAGCTCTGTGGGGAACGGGCCGCTGCCAACCCGCGTCGTGTACGCCTTCACAATGCCCAGCACAAAGCCGGTGGCATTCGGGCCCAGCCCACTGCCGCTGGCGGCCGTGCCGCTGACGGTGTTGGAGCTGGTGACGAAGGGATAGGTGCCGTGATCGACATCGAGCAGCACGCCCTGCGCGCCCTCGAACAGGATCTTCGCGCCCGCCTTTCGCACCTTCTTGAGGCGCTTCCACACAGGCTGAGCAAAGCGCAGGACGAAGTCGGCAACATCGGCCAGCTCCGCCAGGATCGCCTCACGATCGACAGGCGGCTGGTCAAAGCCCGCGCGCAGCGCGTCATGGTGCGCGCACAGCCGGTCGAGCTGCGGCTCCAGCCGGTCGAGATGCGCCAGATCGCACACGCGGATCGCGCGGCGTCCGACCTTGTCTTCATAGGCCGGGCCAATGCCGCGCCCGGTCGTGCCGATCTTGCCCTTGCCCGCCGCGGTCTCGCGCAGCGCGTCAAGATCGCGGTGCACCGACAGGATCAGCGGGCAATTGTCCGCAATCGCCAGATTGTCGTCATTGATCGCAACGCCCTGGCCTTCCAGCTTCTGCACTTCCTCCCGCAAAGCCCACGGGTCCAGCACCACGCCATTGCCGATCATGCTCATCGTGCCGCTGACGATGCCCGATGGCAGCAGGCTGAGCTTATAGACCTCGCCATCGATCACCAGCGTATGGCCGGCATTATGCCCGCCCTGGAAGCGGACAACGGCGTCGGCGCGGCTGGCGAGCCAATCGACGATCTTGCCTTTGCCTTCATCGCCCCACTGGGCGCCGATTACGGTGACGTTAGCCATGCTCTACTTTCATGCTGATTCGGTAGGGAAGGTGTGACCCGACAAACCGCGCGGGCCTAGGGCGTCGCGCGGGCAAGAGCAAGGTGGTGTTTGTGTTTCGCACACCATCCGGTGTGCGATCTCCTCGGCCCTGTCGGGCCTGCGTGCGGCCACAAGGGCCTTGCGGTAGGCTGGACGCCGACCGTGCTCCGCGACCAAGCCAGATGCAAAGCTCCAAGACGCTTGGTGCTGGGTCGCTGGCTTGGAATGGCTCGAGACCGGAGGTCTCGCAAGGGCGCACGCCCGCCCGCAGCGACGCGATCGCCAGATCGCATGAGCGAGGATAGCCAAGTGAGCGGATGCGAACGCCGGCGCTTGAGGCCCAACAAGCCAACCGAGGACATCGCACGCTGGATAGCGTGCGGAACCACAAACGACTCCTCTTCCCACCCCACTCCACTCATCGCTACTGAAGCACGCTTGGAGCGGCTGGAACACAGTGCAGGGCCAAAAAGACCAATCGATCACAGATGCGCCGATTGATCGATTTAGTCGATTAGTGGGAAGCTGGAGGACAGGGAACAAAAGCATGCGCCATCCTTAGCGGGTCAGTGCTATGTAGGAAAACTGGTGAACCTCAGTGAGCGCCGCGTCGCTGTGCTAAATCCGTTCACGCTTTAAAGCTTCAAATTGGCATACAGACGTGAGAATTACCGCACGCTGTTTTCTGTGGCCATTAGATATACCCCACTTCGCAATTTCGGTCAGCAGCAACGTATTCGCGCCATCTATCCAGCAGCGGCCCCATATGCTCCTCAGCGACCCATTCGCGGTCCACTTCGTGGCATTCGCGCCAGATTTGCAACGCCCTGAAGCGCCCTTTTCGCAGCGCTGCGCAGAATTCGTCCGAGACGAACAATTGGTCCCAACCCAGCGGCCCGCCGGTCCAAAGATGCCGACCTTCGATCTGCGGTTTGGAAAGCGAGATTTCGAGCGGGGTGAGCTTTACAATGTGCTTCAACATAGGCGAGATTTCGCCCCTGCGGTTCTTGTAAAACCACTCTTCCTTGTTGTCGGTTAGCAAACAATCGACATCGGCATTGCAATTGAAGAAGTAGAATTCGCCTTCCATCACTTTGCCATCGTGGTATTGCAGCTCAATCGGCGCAAATAGGTGCAATCCCGGCTCAAACTGTTCAACCAGGTCTTTGAAACGCCGATTGCAAGCAACCGCATAATCGACAATAAAGACATCCTGCTTGGGCGGAGCCTTCGCCACCCTGCGACTGTGCGCGGCTTTGGGCAGGTTTCTTTCGCTGAGCGGCCTGCTCAAAGAGAGCCCGCTGCCGACAAGACCACGCTTCTCTTCGACGGCATCAGGATCAACCCAATCAAAATCCGGTCCAGCATAGGACATGTCTTTTTTGATCCACCAAGCCATCAATTCTTCCTCAACATGGCGCCAACGCCAAACGCAGCGCTACGTTGCAAAACGCAGTAACCCCGCTTCCTTACTGTTTCGTTGGGGCGCTTCAACACCCACCGTCATCCCAGCGAAAGGCATTCTCCTGAGCCTGTCGAAGGGCTGGAATCTCAATCGGTGTGGTCGCGTGCTGAGCGGCCCTAGACCCCAGCCTACGCTGGGGTGACGGTGGCCGAGACAAGGCTCGTCATGCTGAATTCAGTTGTGCCGTGCACAGCTTCGCTTCCAACATCCATCGCCAGTTCAAACCCAAGTATGTCGCGCCAAGGCATGGACCCTGGAAGCGTAGCTGGCCGAAGGTCAAACGAGTTCAGGGTGACGTGGTTGAAAGAAGCGGGGTTTCTCGGTCGTCGAGGCTCAGCTTATTCGTCATTCCGGAAGCGTAGCTCTGCAAAGCAGACCTGATCCGGGATAACCCCCTAGGTCTCGCGCTCATTGTGACGGTTATCCTGGAAGCGCAGCCGGCCACAGGCCAACCTAGTTCAGGATAACGGTGGCGCTATAAGCCAACGCCCAACCAAGGTCAGCCTCACGACCAACGCGTCCCAACCAGCCCCGCACACCCGCCCAAAAAGCAGCGCCAGTTCGCCACCATCCAGCCAGCATTAATCGGCAGCGCGACACTCTGCGACAATTCGCGACTTGAACCTCAGCTGTGCATTTGCGCAAACCATGCGGCCTCAGTTGAAACACAGGAACCCGGCATGAAATTACGCTACGCTCTCCCCCTTGGCACACTGGCGACAGCAATGATCGCTGTACCAATTCTCGCCCAACAAAGTAGCCGCGTCTCGAGCGAATGCCGTCAAGAAGTCGTCCAGCTGTGCGGCCGTGACCGCTCCGAGATCAGGGCTTGCCTGCGCGACAACCTGTCCGAATTCAGCAGCACATGCACGGCAGAATTCCGCGAACGCGCCCAGCAACGCCGCGGTGAGCGCGGCGAACGCGGTGGCCGCCGTGGGGGCGAGCGCGGAGAAAGGCGCGGGGAAAGAGGGAGCGCCGCGCGGCGGCTCAGGCAGGGATGAAGGTGGATGCTGCGGTCTTTTATGGCGCGCATCCAAACCAAGCAGCGGATTTCTATGCCCCCAAAGATGGGCCGCAAACGGATCGCTGGAATGATCTTCCGCCGTTGATCCTGTTTGTGCATGGCGGCGGCTGGACGATTGGCGATCGCAAGAACTCCATCGGGCAAAAGGCCGCGCATTTCACCGGCGCTGGCTATGCCTTTGCCTCGACCGGCTATCGCTTGGTCCCGGATGCGACGGTTGAAGAGCAGGCAATGGATATCGCCAGCGCGATCAATGCTTTGCGTGCGCAAGGCGGCGAATTGGGCTTTGACCCCAACACGATCATAATGATGGGGCACAGCGCCGGGGCGCATCTGGCCGCATTGGTCAGCACCGATCCGCAATATGCAGGCGATGCGTTCGGGGCGATCAAAGGCGCAGTTCTGCTTGATGGCGCAGGCTATGACATTGCCGCCAGCATTGCGGGCGCAGGTACGCGGGAAAAGGCGCTTTACACCAAAGTGTTCGGCATCGATGCCGCGCGGCAAAGCGCCTTGTCACCGGCCGCCCATGTCGGCGGACCAGATGCGCCCAATTGGCTGATCCTGCACGTTGCGACGCGCGCAGAATCAGCCGAGCAATCACAAATGCTCAGCAGCAAATTGGCCGCCGCCGGAGCCGATAGCGCCGCACTGCCCGTGCAAAACACCAATCACCGGCGGATCAATCGGGAATTGGGGGCCAGCGGGGATCCGGCGACCGCAATGGTCGATGCGTTTTTGGAACGGGTTTTGGGCTAAGCGCTCAGGAAGACAGCCCCATCGCGCTGCGCAAGGCGGCAGCCGATCCGGTCAGCGAGAATGTGTGGCTCGCTCCGTTGGCTGTCGAGACCGTGACGCTCGACTTTGACACCATCGCCCGCAGCAAGTCCCCTTCCAGCCCGATTTGGGGTTTGCCGCCCACACGTTCCGACAAGCGCGATATCACCGTGCCGTCGTCGAAGGTGAAGGTCACAACAGCAGGCGGGCGTGGATACTCGCCGTCAAGCGCGACGCGGAATGTGCAGAGCACTTGGCGGGGCCGGGTGTCGGATGGGTCGAAGTCGGACGGAGCCGCATCGGGGCAAACCACGTGCATGCCGTTATCGTAGGAATTCTCGACAAAGCCGCCATCGGTGATCCAGGCGTAATGGCCGCCTTCATTGATTTCATAATTCCATTGCGCGGCAACTGGACTTGCGAACGCCAAGCTGGCTGCGGCGACTATAAGCTTTAACATTGCTACCCCTTCCACCAATTCAGGCCGTGATCGTATAGGTTTCTAAAGCGCGGTGATGTCGTCTCCATGAACGATATGTGTGCAACCAAGAGCCTTGGCGTCTTCGTCTTCGCCGAGTTGCGCAATCGTGCGCCAGCCAATTGCGCGTAGGCGCGCGGCCGCGTCTTCGTCATAACCCTTGGGCAGGTAGAGCGTGCTTGCCGCCTCCGCCTCTGGTGCCGCCTCGGCCACGGCGTCGACATAGAGCGTGAAGCCGGTTGCGGCCTCGTCGCTGCCGCCAATGCGGTATGTGCCGCCGCGCCCGGCGGCCCCGCGCACGCCATCTGCATAGATCGTGAAGCCGAACCAGCTTTGGTATTCAAAACCGTGGCGTTCGGTCGGGTCGAGCGTGATGCGCGCTGCATCTCCCACCCGCGCGGCAATCGCCTCCAGCCCCTTAATCCGGCTGGACAAGGCGCCGCCTGCGTCAATCGCGCGGAGCTTATCGCGCGCCTCGGCAAAATCGCCGGTTGCATAGAGCAGCGGCAAATAGGCCTCGCCGCCCGCCTGCTTCAGCCCGCCAGCATCCTTGGTATCAAGCTCGCGCCGGACATCTTCGGCTTGCTCAGCGGTCAGCGGCATGGCCTTCTCTGCGAGAGTATCGACCAAATCAGGCAGAGTGAAATCAACCGAAATCCCGGTGAGACCCGCTGCGCGCAGGGCCTCCACCGCCAGCGCAACGATCTCGCCTGCTGCCTCCGCCGTATCTGCCCCGATCAGTTCCGCGCCCAATTGCAGGCGTTCGCGTGCTGGATCGAGCTGGTCCGCCTGGATCAGCGCCGTGTCACCGCAATAGGCGAGGCGCAGCGGACGCGGGCTATCGGCCATGCTGGTCGCCGCGATGCGCCCGATTTGCGGGGTAATGTCGCTGCGCAGGGCAAGCGTGCGCAGACTGTCCGGGTCGACAAAGCGAAACGCATTGCGGGTCTTCACCCCCTCCATGCGCGCGGCCAGGGATTGCTCAAATTCGAGCAGCGGCGGGCGCACCCGGTCATAACCGTGGGCTTGCAGCGCATCCAGACTGGCGCGCATGGCGCGGGTGATGCGGCTTGCCATGGCGGGCAAACGGTCGGCCAGCCCAACGGGCAGGAGATTGTCGGTATTGGTCATACAGGTGCGCGCTAGAATAAGAGCAGCCCTTCGACAAGCTCAGGGCGAACGGAATATTGCATCGGTTCGCACTGCGAACCGCAAGGGCGACTGCCCGCCGGCCGGTTAGGCCGCCCCTCGGAGGCACCGGCCCGCTGAATAGCGGGCCGGATTGCCGTGAGAGAGAAAATCTTAGAATTCCAGCGCTTTGACCAGCTTCACGCCTTCGACCTTTTCAGCATCGGCGATGACTTCGGCCGTCACCGGCTGATCGAGCGAGAGCAGCAGCACCGCCTCGCCGCCCGCATCGCGCCGGCCCAGGTGGAAGGTGCCAATGTTGACGCCGTGATTGCCCAGCAGCGTACCGATGCGGCCAATAAAGCCCGGCGCGTCCTCGTTGACGACATACATCATGTGACCATCCAGATCGGCTTCGATACCGATCCCGAAAATCTCCACCAGACGCGGCGCGGTGTTGCCAAACAAAGTGCCTGCGACGGAGCGCGGGCCTTGTTCTGTCTCCACCGTGACGCGGACGAGCGTGTTATACGCGCCTTCGCGCTCGTGGCGCACTTCGCTGACGTTGAGACCGCGTTCCTTGGCGAGGTACGGCGCGTTGACCATGTTCACCGTGTCGGAATAGCGGCGCATCAGACCGGCCAGAACAGCGCCGCTGATCGGCTTTCCATTGAGCGCGGCGGCTGCACCTTCACGCTCAATGCTGATCTTGGTGAGATTACCGTGGGCCAGCTGACCCACAAGGCTGCCGAGCTTCTCAGCCAGCGCCATGTACGGTTTCAGCTTCGGCGCCTCTTCAGCCGACAGCGATGGCATGTTGAGCGCGTTCGTAACGCCGCCATTGACCAGATAATCGGCCATTTGCTCGGCCACTTGCAGCGCAACATTGACCTGAGCCTCGGTGGTGGAGGCGCCAAGGTGCGGTGTGCAGATGAAGTTTGGCGCGCCGAACAGCGGGTTTTCCTTAGCTGGCTCCTCCGCAAACACATCGAGCGCGGCCGCGGCCACTTGCCCGCTTTCAAGGCAATCTTTCAACGCGGCCTCGTCAATCAATCCGCCGCGGGCGCAATTGACGATGCGGATGCCGGGCTTCGCATTTTCCAGCCGTTCGCGGCTGAGGATATTGCGCGTCTGATCGGTCAGCGGCGTATGCAGCGAGACAAAGTCTGCGCGGCTCAGTAGCGTGTCCAGATCGACCTTCTCCGCGCCCATTTCGACGGCGCGTTCTTCAGTCAAGAAGGGATCGTAAGCGATCACTTTCATCTTCAGGCCAAGCGCGCGGCTGGCGACGATCCCGCCAATATTGCCCGCACCGATCAGGCCGAGCGTCTTGCCAGTCACCTCGACGCCCATGAAGTCCTTCTTCGGCCACTCGCCCGCTTGCGTGCGAGTGTTTGCCGCCGGGATTTGCCGGGCGAGCGCCATGATCATCGCGATCGCGTGCTCTGCGGTGGTGATCGAATTGCCGAACGGGGTGTTCATCACGACCACGCCCTTGCCGCTGGCATAGGGGATATCGACATTGTCGACGCCAATGCCCGCGCGGCCGATGACCTTCAGATTGGTCGCGGCGTCGAGAACGGCGGGGGTGACCGTGGTGGAAGACCGGATTGCGAGGCCATCATAATCGCCGATCCGCGCGATCAGCTCTTCCGGGGTTTCACCCGTGATCACATCAACATCGCAGCCGCGCTCTTCAAAGATACGCGCTGCATTCGGATCCATCTTGTCAGAGATGAGTACTTTAGGTTTGGTCATTGGAATTTACTCCAGAATCTGCAGAAATCCGTTCGCCCTGAGCCTGCCCGAGGGCTGCACTTCTGTTGAGAGTGCGCCCATTGCTTCAAGAAAAACAGTGCTTCGACAAGCTCAGCACGAACGGTGGAATTGTTGGCTCGAAATCAGCCAGCTTTGACGTGCGCGTAGGCCCACTCGATCCACGGCAAAAGGCGTTTCAGATCCTCTTGCTCAACCGTGCCGCCGCACCAGATGCGCAAGCTCGGCGGGGCGTCGCGATAGCCGTTGAAGTCATAGCCAACATGCTGTTCTTCCAGCATTTTGACGATCTTCTTCGGCACGGCGGCCTGATCTTCGGCGGATAGGTTTTCGTACCAATCGCCGGTGAACTTCATGCACACGCCAGTGTTGGTGCGTTTGGCCGGATCGCTGACCATGTTTTTCAGCCAAGGCGTCGCCTCAATCCAATCACCCACGATTTTCGCATTGGCATCGGCGCGTTCAAACATCGCCTTGCGCCCACCCAGCGCCTGCGCCCATTCGAGCGCCGCGATGTAATCCTCGGCCGCCAGCAAAGATGGCGTGTTGATCGTCGCGCCTTCAAAAATGCCGCGATTGATCTTGTCGCCCTTCTTCAGGCGGAAAAGCTTGGGCAGCGGCCATTCAGGATCATAGCTCTCGATCCGCTCAATTGCTTTGGGCGAGAGGATCAGCATGCCGTGCTGCGCCTCTGATCCCATCACCTTCTGCCAGGAATAGGTCGTCGCATCGAGCTTCGCCCAGTCCATTTCCTGGGCGAAGATCGCGCTGGTGGCATCGTTGATGGTCACGCCCTTACGGCCTGGCTCCAGCCAATCCGTGTTGGGGATCTTCGCGCCCGAGGTCGTGCCGTTCCAGGTGAAGACAACGTCGTTGTCTTGCGGGATCGAGTGAAGATCAGGGATCTCGCCATAATCGGCATCTAGCACTTGCAGGTTCGGCAGTTTCGGCTGCTTCACTGCATCCTGGATCCAGACATTGCCGAAGCTTTCCCAAGCCGCAACGGTCGCTGGACCTTGGCCCAGCATGGTCCACATCGCGCATTCCAGCGCGCCAGTGTCAGAGGCGGGCATGATGCCAACGAGGTAATCCTCGGGCACGCCCAGCATCTCTTTTGATAGATCAATCGCGTATTTAAGACGCGACTTTCCGACGGCCGAGCGATGCGAGCGCCCGAGCGATTCGGTTTTCAATTTGTCGAGGGACCATCCGGGAAACTTAACGGTCGGACCGGATGAAAATTGCGGACGAGCAGGCTTCAGCACCGGCTCGGCAGGTAGTTCAGTCATGTATTCTCTCCTTACAGAGAGCTCGCGCGGCGTTGGGACCGCGTGGCCCGGAGCCGCGTGTAGTGGCGTCTCGCCGCATGTCAACGAAGGAGTCTATGTTTTACGCATGCCATCCGGCACGCGATCTCCTCGCTCACGCGACCTGACGGTCGCATCGCTGCGGGCGGCCGCAAGGGCCTTGCGGCTCGCTAGACGCTCGCCGAGCCATTTCAGGCCATCGATGTGGGACCAAGCGTCTTGGCGCTCATTCGGTGTCTTGGCCCCAAAAACCTTGGCGTAAAGCGGCTGGCTTGGAATGGTTCGGCGCCGAAGGCGTCGCAAGGCCGACCGGCCGCCCGAGCTTATGCGAGGAAAGCCAAGGCGGACGGATGTCCGCCGCCCGGCGTTTGAGGGCGTACACAAAAATCCAACATATCGCGGCGCCGATGCGATGCGCAAAACAAACTCGCAAATCCTCGCGCAACATTCTATGCCGCGCTCAACATGGAAATTTCCGATCTTCGCATCGCCCTGTTTAGCGGCAATTATAACTACACCCGCGACGGCGCGAACCAGGCGCTCAATCGCCTCGTCGGTTCGCTGCTGGGTCTGGGCGCGGCGGTGCGGGTCTATTCGCCCACGGTGGAAGAGCCCGATTTTGAGCCAACCGGCGATTTGGTGAGCCTGCCCGGCTGGCGCATGCCGGTGAAGGGAAGGAGCGAGTATCGCCTGCCAACCGGCTTTAATACCAAGGTCCGGCGCGATCTTGAGAAGTTCCAGCCCAATATTGTGCATCTGTCCTCGCCCGACCCATCGGGCCATGCGGCGCTGAAATGGGCGCAGGAACACGATATTCCGGTGCTGTCCTCGGTTCACACCCGGTTTGAGACCTATCCGCGCTATTACAAAATGGGCTTTTTAGAGCCTGCCGTGCTTTGGATGCTGCGGCGGTTTTACAATCGCTGCGATGCGCTAGTCGCGCCATCGCAAAGCATGATTGACGAGCTGATCGCGCAGGGCATGCATGATGACATTGGCTTGTGGACGCGCGGCGTGGATCGCACCGTCTTCGATCCATCAAAGCGTGATATGGAATGGCGCCGCAGCCTGGGCCTGGCGGATGACGACATCGCGATCGTCTTCCTGGGCCGGTTGGTCATGGAGAAAGGCCTCGACGTCTTTGCCGACAGCATTATCGAACTGCGCAAACTTCAGGCCCCGCACAAGGTGCTGGTGATCGGCGATGGCCCCGCACGCGGCTGGTTCGAAGATGCCCTACCCGGCGGGATTTTCGCAGGCTTTCAAACCGGCGCTGATCTGGGCAAGGCGCTGGCCAGCGGCGATATCTTTTTCAACCCGTCCATCACTGAGACGTTCGGCAATGTGACGCTGGAGGCGATGGCGAGCGGTCTGCCAGTGGTGGCAGCCGGAGCCACCGGCGCATCCAGCCTGGTCGATGATTGGGAAACTGGCCGGCTGGTGCCCCCAGGCGATACCAAGGCCTATGCCGACGCGCTGGCACCCTATTGCACCAATCACGACCTGCGCGCGCGCCACGGCGCCGCGGGCGAGATGAATTCTCGCGAATACAGCTGGGAGGCGATCAACCGCGTGGTCGCCGACTTGTATGTGCGCCTGGTTGAAGAGCGCGCAGCACTGATCGCGAAGGAAAGCGTGGAGCAAGCGGTGGCTTAGTGGGCTGGCCGCCTTTAGCCGCCCGCGCCCATTCCTTTATCTCAGCACACCCGCCGACTTCATGCGGAGCGCGTACCACAGCATAAACAAAGTGGTCACCCAGATTAGACCTGTAAGCATCGGGCTTTGCAGGCTCTCTGGAATTTCCGACATTGTATATTGGTAGATGTTCGAGCCGATAAGGCCGACAATCGCGATGAGGATTGCGATCACTGCGTGGCGTGATCTTAGCAAGATCAGCAGCGATCCCGCTATCGCGCCCCAAACGCCGAGCGCCCAAAAGGTGTTGGCCCACACCGGGTGGCTAGCGAAATAGGCGATCTCCTCAGCGCCCATGCCTAGATCGGCGAGCTTGCCCAGCCGAGTCATCGTGTAGCTAAAGCCGCCAACCGAATTCCACAGCAGCGTTAGAACCCCGACGACCCACAGGTGCCAAGGCGTTTTGACAGATTGTTCCATTGTGTTCCCTCCCAAGAATGGACGCGACCCAGTCTCAGAAGGGTGAGGTTATATCAAAGGCGCAGAGCGGGCAAACCGGGGGTTGATTGCCCGCGCTGTTCCTAATTTCACATTCTCTCAATACGCTTGGCGACCTCATCGATAATGTCGACAATTTCATTCATCGCGTTTTGATCGAGCTTTCCGGCGCGGGCCCGGTTTTTCAACACAGAGCCGAGATTGCCCATCGCGCGGAACAGATCGGGCGAGCGTTCTTTGACCTTTTCGGCCCGGTCGCCGTGCTCGTTAATCCGGCCCATCAGCTGATCGACCTCTTCAGCGCGCTCTTTCAGCTCTGCCTTGCCAGTTTTGGTCGCCTTGAACGGCTTCTTGCCGCTCGTTTCGCCATCTTCTGCCTTCGCTTTGGACTTCGCCGGTTTGATCTTGCCCTCTTCCTCGAGCATTTGCAGCGTCGGATAGACCGCGCCCGGGCTCGGCGCATAGCCGCCCGCCGTCATGTCTTCGATCGCCTTAATCAGCTCATAGCCGTGGCGCGGTTCTTCATTGATCAGCGCCAGCAGTGCGAGGCGCAGTTCGCCTTGACCAAACATACGCCCACGCCGCTTGCGCCGTTTGGGGCCGTCTTGCCACGAACCGCCACCCCGCATTTTCTCGCCGATCTCTTCCCAATCGCCCGCAGAGGACGCCATCATCGCGACCAACGGGCCGAGGTTATTCCAGCCGCCATTCCAATTGCCGCGGCGTCTTTTCTGCCAAGTCATATTCACTCTCCTAAATTCAATTCGATAACTCTTGATAGGCTTAAGATATATCGCAGAGCTATCAATACAAGAGGTGGATGGCATTTTCCGACCAGCGCCTTATCAGACCAGACGAATGACTGACTTGTTTGGAAATGATGCGCCGCCGCCTGCCTCGGGGCCGTCTGGAGGGCCTGACCAGCCGCGTGATGACGCGCCGCTGGCCGACCGGCTGCGCCCGCGCGATCTTGGCGAAATTATCGGCCAAGAACACCTGACCGGGCCGACCGGCGCGATTGGGCGAATGGTCGCGGCGGGTAAGCTTTCCAGCATGATCCTGTGGGGGCCGCCGGGCACGGGCAAGACCAGCATAGCGCGCCTGCTGGCCGACAGTGTGGGCATGCGCTTCGTCTCAATCAGCGCGGTGTTTTCCGGCGTGGCGGACCTCAAGAAAGCCTTTGCAGAGGCCGATAAAATGGCCGGTGCGGGCCAGCGCACGCTGCTGTTCGTGGACGAGATCCACCGCTTCAACCGCGCGCAGCAGGACGGCTTTCTGCCGTTCGTAGAGCGCGGGACGGTGACGCTCGTTGGCGCGACCACTGAGAACCCCAGCTTTGAACTCAACGCCGCGCTGCTCAGCCGCAGCCAAGTGCTGATCCTGGAGCGTCTCAGCCATGAAGCACTGGAGGCATTGCTGGCCCGCGCAGAGGCGCTCGAAGGCCCCCTCCCCTCTCTGAGGATGCGCGTGCGGCGCTCATCGCAAGCGCGGATGGCGATGGCCGGTTCCTGCTGGGTCAAGCGGAAACGCTCTACAACGCAGCGCTATCCGAACCGCTCGATCCCGCCGCCCTCGGCCAATTCCTGCAGCGGCGCGTCGCGGTCTATGACAAGGACCGCGAGGGGCATTACAACCTCATCAGCGCGCTGCACAAGAGCTTGCGCGGCTCCGATCCGCAGGCGGCACTCTATTACATGGCGCGGATGCTGACGGCCGGTGAAGAGCCGATGTATGTCCTGCGCCGCCTGGTCCGCTTTGCTAGCGAAGACATTGGCCTGGCTGACCCAAATGCGCTCACCCAATGTCTGGCGGCCAAGGACGCCTATGAGTTTCTCGGCAGCCCGGAAGGTGAGCTCGCGATTGTTCAGGCCTGCCTCTATCTCGCCACTGCGCCCAAATCGAACGCTGCCTACGGGGCGCAAAAGGCCGCGTTCAAATCCGCGCGCGAAACGGGCAGTCTGATGCCGCCACAAAACATCTTAAACGCGCCGACTAAGCTGATGAAAGACATTGGCTATGGCAAAGGCTACGCCTACGATCACAATGCAGAAGATGGCTTTTCCGGCGACAATTACTGGCCGGAGGGGATGGAGCCTCAGGACTATTACGCGCCGGTCGAACGCGGGTTTGAGCGCAAGGTGAAGGAGCGAATGGAATGGTGGGCAAACAGACGGGCCGAATTGCGCGGGGAATAATGGGCGCAGCGCTGGCGGCCCTCACCTGCGCCGCTCCCGCCTCAGCGCAATCAAACGCCGCCGCCGCATCGCCGCCCGATGCGCAAAAGCAATGCCCCGCCAAACCCATCTTGGAAGGCGACTATCCTAGCCGCGAAGCGCCGCTAAAGCTCCCAAGTGATTGGGCCAAACACGCCAGTTCATCCATGAATTGGATTGCAGTTCGAACCCAAATGGGCGCGGTTCACTGCGTTGAGACCGCTTGGTTCTATGTCGCTGACAACTACCAACGCTTTAATGATCGCTTCCTCGGCTTTGATTGGCAGGGATATGAGGCCTGGGGGTACGTCTTGATTGATACCGCTGGCGCCGGGCAATCCATGGAGATCGGAACCAAGCCCAATTTCTCACCTTCAAACAGCAGCTTCGCCGTGATGCAACACAGCGAAACCGGATGGGGCGGGTTTGAAGGCTTTGCCGTGTGGCGCATCTATCCCGCTGGCTGGACGCCGCTGCGGGTCGAAACCAACACGCCTTTCCTCGCCGATTGGCGGATTGACCGCTGGGAGGGCGAGGATTGCCTGCACCTATCAGCCATTCCGATCGAACGTGTGACTGGCTGGAACGATCTCTCAAAATACAAGCGCGACCGCTATGTCGCAGGCGCGGCTGGCGGCTGGGCGCTGACGCTGGGCGACATCTGCCCCAGCTATTGATGCGCGATTTTGATCACTTTCTGGCGATCGATTGGTCGGGCGCGAAGGGAGAGCGGCACAAGGGCATTGCCTTAGCGCTCGCCGATGCCAAAGGCGGCCCACCCGTGCTGGTTGAAGCCCCACCGCGCGGCTGGGCGCGCACCGAAGTGCTTTCATTGCTGCGCGACGAGCTGCCTTCCAACACGCTCGTCGGGATTGATCTTGGCATCAGCCTGCCGTTTGTGGATGCGGGCGCGTATTTTCCGGGCTGGAAAGAAAGCCCGCGCCACGCCAATGGCCTGTGGGAATTGATCGACCGGATCTGCGCCAATGACCCGCATTTGGGCGCGCACAGCTTCCTCAGCCACCCAGAGGCCGCGCGCTATTTTCGGCACAGCAAGGACAATGTCGGCGACCGCTTTCATCTGCCCGATGCCATTTCTCGCGAGGGCCGCTTTCGGCAGGCAGAGACCGCTCAGCGCGCGCAAAAATGCCGCCCGGTCAGCAATTTCAACCTCGTCGGCGCGGCGCAAGTTGGCAAAAGCTCGCTGACCGGCATGCGTATGCTGCATCACCTCAAAGGGCATCTGCCGGTCTGGCCAGTGCAGCCTATCCCGCCCAAGCACCCGACGCGCGGGTCGATGCTGGTGGAGATTTACACCGGGCTTGCCGCCAAAGAGGCCGCCGCCAGCATGGGCGGGCGCGGCGGGCGCACCAAATTGCTGACCTATGCCGATCTAAACGCGGCGCTGGAGGGATTGGACAGCCCGCCGGTTGCGCAAATTGGCGAGATTGATGACCATTCCTCTGACGCTTTGCTGACCGCGGCCTGGCTGCGCAAAGTGCATAAGGAGCCTGAGCGCTGGGAGCCGCGCACACTGACGGCAGAGATCGCCCGCGTCGAAGGCTGGACCTTCGGCGCGTTCTAGGCCCTGTTGACCAGCCTAGTTATAAGGGCTGAAAATATCGCGCCGCTCTTTGCGGTATCCGGTGGCGCGCAGATCTTCGATCATCGCCTCTCGGCGCTTGTCCGCTTCGGTCAGAACAGGGCGAGGCTTATCCCTATTATTCCGATCTGGAGCTGCCCCACCTGCGCCGGCTTTGATCAAATTGATCGTTTTGAGATTTTGCTCACCGATCATCGAGGGGATCAGAAACAGATCGATGACCCATAACAGCGCCACTATGGGCAACAGAATGACGGTGCAGGCCATAATCAGGCGGATAACAGCAGATTTGGTCTTGCCCGCGTAGAAGCGGTGAACGTTGAACATTCCGAAAAAGAACCATAGCAAATACGCGGCCAATACCGATTTGCTATTGGCCTCAAACGCCTCATCTATATGCTGCTCGTGATCCACCATTCAGTCCTCTTATGCCCACCTACGATGTATCTTAGCAAAGCGTAAGACAAGGGAGGAATGACCTATTCAGGCCGTTTTTTCTACGAACTGCAAAGCCTGTTCTGCAAACTCGCAGCAATGAAGGTCTAGACATTGAGGGTGTTTTGCGGCTAGCGGGCGTTTCCGCTCAAGAAGCGGATGGCAATGGGCCGGCTTAGCTCAGTTGGTAGAGCACCTGATTTGTAATCAGGGGGCCGCGAGTTCGAATCTTGCAGCCGGCACCACTTCCCACTTTTTCAGCATTGATGGCGCGGCAAGCGTTGGCTCGGGCAACGATCGAGCTGGCAGGCTGCGCCTCTCCTCAAAACTCACCAGAAAACGCGACGCTTGCCCCGGTGTTGTTGCCGCCCGCGTGGCTGACGCTGGCCGAAATCGCGAACGGCTGATCGCTGCTGAGCCGGTGGGTCAGGCCCAAGCTAAAGCCAAACTCACCCCGAAACGTCGCGCCCTTCCCGATATAGCTCGTTCCACCAGGACGTGACGGCATTGGCGCATCAGTCAGCGCCATCGCCGCCGCCACACCGCTGCGGACATCATTGTCGAGTTGATCCGGCTGGAAATCGATGGCCTGCACCCGCCCGCTGAGCGCATCGAACTGCGCGGTGGAGACCTGCGCGACCGCATTAAGCGCCACCCGCACATTGTCGACCGAGGCGGCTGTGGCCACGCTCTGTCGGCCCAAAGTGCCATTGGCATCCACTGTCACCGCATCAACAGGGCCAACCTGAGCCGCCGTGCTCGCATCGATATCGCCAATCCGCACCGATGAACCTGTCCCGCCCAGCGTTACCTGATTGGCTGCCGTGGTTGCAGCGCCAGCCCCAATCGCGGTCGAGCCTTCTTGATTGACCAGCGCGCCGTTACCCAGCGCCAGAGCATTCGCGGCCTGCCCGCGTGCGCCAGCGCCAATCGCTGTCGCGCCGGCAATCGTTGCACGGGCCGAGCCGCCAATCGCGGTTGCATTCGCACCGCGAGCAAAGGTTCTGTTCCCCAATGCAAAGGCATCATCACCGCGGGCCACAGCATCCTCGCCAAGCGCGGTTGCCCGAGCCGATTCAGCCAAAGCGTCTGCACCCACAGCCAAAGCGCTCACCCGCGTCGCACTCGCGCCTGCACCAATTGCAATCCCGTTATCCTGCTGAGCATTCGCATCCGCTCCTAACGCAATGGCCGCAATGCCGGACGCCTGCGCGCCGAAAAAGTCTCCATCCACATCACCACCTACAGCGATCGCGCCGGTCATTGTGGCGTTTGACAATACACCTAAGGCTGTGCTGCTAAAGCCACTTGCACTAGCATCAACGCCCAAAGCCATGCTGCCATTGCTGCTTGCCGTTGCATCAGCGCCAATAGCTATTGCCAAAACACCTGTTGCCTGCGCACCCATGGTGCCGAAATCATTGCCATCACCGCCGATGGCAATTGTTCCTGTCTGCGTAGCATTGCTGCGCCCACCAATCGCAATAGCGGATGGACCACCTGCAGCCGTATCCGCACCAATTGCGATCGAGGAATCCCCGCTCGAGTTAGCCCCCAAACTATCAGCATCGCCTGCATCCGTACCAATCGCGATAGAGTTCGCTCCGCCAGCAGACGAGCTGCGCCCGAGCGCGGTGGTGCCTATTCCCAGCGCCTGAGCGGATCGGCCAATTGCCGTTGTATCGCCATTCCCAGCCAGGGACTGATACCCCAAAGCGGTCGCGCTGATATCGGTCGCGCCAGCATCGACGCCAATTGCGGTGCTGTTGTCACCCTCTGAGTTTGCATCGAGATCCGGCAGCTAAAGTGTTCGCGCCGGTAGCAGCCGAGTTCCCGCCAATGGCCGTACTGCTGGCGCCAGAGGCATCTGATCCCACTCCGCAAGCCAGCTCATTATTACCGTCATCAGAAATCGCGCCGCCCGTTGTATCAACGTTGGAGTCGGCATTACCGTCTTCATTTGTGTCCAGCAGACACGCCTCTGCAAGGACCTCCTGCGGAGCCAGGACTAATGCGGCCGCGCAGCCGAGCGACAAAATCGTCGAGACCAAAAGCGTATTTTTCATGCGTATTTCCCTTCCAACACAGTGAAAGGGGCGGCTAAATGCGATCCGAGAATTAACGGCGGCCATTACAGGCAAGTTGAGCCCATTGAGCCAAGCCGTTGAAATTGGCAAACTTCACCCGCCCCAAAGTATTCCCCGAATGAGTTTAGCTGGTTCCTAAAGACAATTATTGTACAAAGTCGACATGTCACGCGATGCAACAGATCGACTTTGCCTACCCCCGCCCGCGATAGGGCTGAACGCCTTGATCGGGCACCCACAGGCCCTCTGGCGCGGCGCCTGTTTGCCAGAACACATCAATCGGAATGCCGCCGCGCGGATACCAATAGCCGCCAATGCGCAGCCATTGGGGCTTCATTTCCTCGACCAGCCGCTGGCCAATGCCGACCGTCACATCCTCGTGAAAGCCGTTGTGATTGCGAAAACTGCCCAGAAACAGCTTGAGGCTTTTGGACTCCACAATCGTGTCGCCCGGCGCATAATCGATCACCAAATGCGCAAAATCGGGCTGATCGGTGACCGGGCATAGCGACGTGAACTCTGGCGCCGCAAAGCGCACCAGAAACAGCGATCCCTTGCGCGGGTTCGGCACATAATCGAGCACCGCCTCTTCTGGAGAGGTCGGCAGCGGCGTGTCTTTGCCCAAAAATGCAGGCGCAGCGGGATCGTTAGGTGTGGTTTCCATGCCGCGCTGTTGCCGCGAAAGCGCGCTCCATGCAAGCGACAAGCTGGACGGAGCGGCGTTAATATCTATGTCAGACATGCGGTGGCAGTGCTGCGCTGATATGTTGTCATCGCGCTGCCCGGCCGCCCCTACAAAGTGCTATGGCCAGTGCGCCCGTGCACACAGCCATTTTGAAAAGACCCGCTACGCCAAAGATCATGCTTGCTGTTTCTTCTTTTCGGATTTTGTCCGCGCACAAAGCGGCGATGATATGCGCCCTAGTTGTGCTGGGCCTTGCTGCGGCTGCGCCGACCGTGGCCCAGTCCTCACCGGGCGGCTTCACCCTGCCGACCAGCACGCCCACGCCCCGGCCAGAGGTGGAAGGCCCAGCAGATGACACCGGTCCAGCCGCTTTGCCGCCGCGCGTCATTCCAACGGATACGCCAGCGCCTACGCCAACGCAGGCCGCGCCGCCTAGCGCCCTACCGACCCCTACGCCAACAATAACGCCGGTCCTCAGCCCAAGCGACACTGTGTCTCCCGAGGCAACCGGAGCGGCAGGTTCGGCCCCGAGTTCAGCCATTCCAACGAGGCGTCCGGCGACAGGGCCGGAAGGCACACCGGGCAATGCGGGCACTACCGTTCCCGGCGCCGCATCGCCTTCAGTGACAGCACCGACGGATGCGGGAACCCCCGGTTCGACAACCCCCGGTTTTGACACCAACGTCCCGCTGCCCGATGCTTCGATCCCAGATACGGAAGCAACAGGCACCGCAGCCGAAGAAGCGAGCGGCACGATACCGCTATGGGCATGGATTGCTGGCGGGCTGACATTGCTCGCCTTGATGATCGGTGGGGCCTTGTTCCTCAGGCGCGGAACAGCCGCCGTCGCTGTTCCCGAAATCGAGCGACCAAAGGTAGCGGGGCGCCACGAGCCAGAGCTTAATCCTGCTCCAAGCGAGCCAGCACCCGCAACCGCCAGCAATAATGTAACAGCAAGCACAATCCCCGCTCCCGCTACGGCCATGGCCATGGCCAGCGAGCCAACAGAGGAGGCCGCGCCAATTCCCAGCGCGCCCGCGCGGATCGACATTGATATTGAGATCGTGCGCGCAACCCGCAGCGTCATGAACTTCACGCTCGACTACCGCCTGAACCTCGCCAATCGCACCCCCAATGCGGTGCGCGACGTGTCCATCTCCGCAATCCTCACCAGCGCTCAAAGCGGAGCTGCGCCGGGCAGCGCCGCCCTGGGCTTTGACCGCCCAGCGCCGGTGGTTATCCCACGCATCGGCCCAAACAAGACTCATTCCGAGAGCGGGCAGGTGCAATTGCCGACCAGCAAATTGCAGGTGATGCGTCAGGGCAATGTCCCGCTGTTCGTGCCGCTGCTGCAGATCACTGTCACACAGGGCAATGGCGAACCGGTGACGCGCCATTATGTCGTCGGCCAGCCCAGCACAGCGAGCGCCGCGCGGCTCCAGCCGATCCCGCTTAACACACCGCCGGGCGGCATTCCTGGCCTGCGGGTGCGGGAACTGGATATTCAACCGGCATAAGCGGGCACTTGGCGGCGGCGGCCCAGCGCGCTACCGCTTTGCCGCATGGACCAAATGACCGAAAATCTCGTCAGCACCGAGTGGCTGGCTGACGCACTCAGCGATCAGGATTTGGTGGTTCTCGACGCCTCGCTCCACCTGCCAGCGGCGGGCCGCGACGCCCGCGCTGAATTCGCCGCCGCGCATATTCCCGGCGCGCGGTTCCTCGATCTGGCCAGCCTGGTCGATCAGACCAGCGACGTGCCCTCTGCCCTGCCTCGACCAGAGCAATTGGCGACGCGCATTGCAGAGCTGGGCATTCAGCTGGGCAATCGCATTGTGATCTATGACGACAGCGCGGTGAAAACCTCCGCGCGCGCTTGGTATCTGCTCACATCCTTATGGATCGCGCCGGTCGCGGTGCTTGATGGCGGCCTTGCCAAATGGCGCGCGGAAGGCCGCCCGCTCGAGGCTGGAGAGACGGATGCCGAAGCCAGCGGCATGCCTGAGCTGAGCCAGCCAAAACGCTTGCGGATAAAGGCTGATATGCTCGCCAACCTGGAAACACAGGTAGAGCAAGTATTGGACGCGCGCAGCACCGACCGGTTCGAGGGCGCAGGCGCAGACCCCGTGCATGGCGTAGAAGGTGGTCGTATTCCCGGCTCTTACAACCTGCCGTTTAGCGAGCTTTTTAATGAAGACGGCACCTTCAAACCGGCTGACGAATTGCGCAGTGCCTTTAAGAACACCGGAATTGATCTGGACAAGCCGATCACCACAAGCTGCGGCAGCGGCGTCACCGCCAGCGTCTTGCTGCTTGCGCTGGCGCAGATCGGCAAGACCGACTGGGCGCTGTACGATGGCAGCCGGTCCGATTGGGGCAGCGATCCGGCCACGCCGAAGTCCACCGGGCCAAGGGACTAGGCATGGCAGGCGACCTATCAGGCAAGAAGACCGGCACGAAAATCGTCGGCGCGGGGCGGCGAAAAGAATGGACCGGCCCGGTCGTCAATCCGCCGGTCTGGCGCGGTAGCACGCATCTTTACGCCAGCGAAGCAGACCGCAAAGCTGGCGGATCGCAACCCAAAGACGGCAAGTTTTACTACGGCCGGCAGGGCGCACCAACGCAATGGGCGCTGGCCGAGGCGCTGACCCAGTTGGAGCCGGGTGCGGCGGGCACTATGCTCTATCCCAGCGGCGTCGCAGCCATCAATGGCGCGCTGCTGAGCGTCCTGAAACCCGGCGATGTCCTGCTGATCAGCGACAATTCTTATGAGCCCTCACGCATCATGGCGATGGGCTTTCTTAAGCGTTGGGGGGTGGAGGCGCGGTTTTTCGACCCGCTTGATATTGCCGCTTATCAGGCGCTGTTTTGCGAACGGACCAAGGCCGTGTGGCTCGAAAGCCCGGGCAGCCTGACGATGGAAGTCTGCGATGTGCCCGAGCTGACCCGGATCGCACGGGAGGGGGGCGCGGTGAGCCTGATCGACAACACCTGGGCGAGCGCGATTGGTTTTCCAGCGCTTGAGCGCGGATGCGATATTTCCGTGATGAGCTTGACCAAGCATGTCGGCGGGCATTCTGACCTCATGATGGGCGCAGCGAGCGCGGGCGAGCGCTATTATCGCCGTCTGCGACAGACAAGCCAGCAAATGGGCAATGTCGTCTCACCCGATGACGCTGCGCTGGCTATGCGCGGTCTGCGCACCATGGAGATCAGACTGGATCGCGGCGTTCAAAGCGCGCGCGTGATCGCCGCTTGGCTGCGCGAGCGGCCAGAAGTTGCCGCCGTGCATTGCCCCGTGCTGGAAGGCGATGCGGGTTATGAATTGTGGAGCCGCGATTTTACCGGCGGCTGCGGCCTGTTCAGCTTCACTTTGGCCGATGCAACTCCGGAAAGCCGCGCCGCCTTGGTCGACAATCTCAGACTGTTCGGTATCGGCTATTCCTGGGGCGGATATGAGAGCCTCGCCCTGCCCTATGACGCCGCGCCAATTCGTGACGAGATGGCTGTGCCTGGAGCCGCGATGAACGGCGATGACAGCGCTAGCGCTGCTATGAGTATCCGCCTATCGATTGGTCTCGAAGACCCAGCAGACTTAATCGCAGACCTTGAGACAGGCTTTGCCGTGATGAGAGATTTATGACCGCACCTGCCGCACTACCAGTTGATGTGACCGAAACCACCGATCCTTCTGCAGAAGGTGAAGGAAGCAGCCCGGAAAACGAAACCGGCGAAGCGGTTGAAGAAGGCGCTGAAGCTGCTCCAACGCCAGAGCCGACGCCGGAAGAACCAGTAGAGGCGATTGAGGCATCACAGAACATTGTCGAAGGCGTCGGCGAGAAAAGCGAAACGGCGGGCGCCTTGCTGCAAACACTTCAGGACGCAGCGATCCAACTGGGCAATTTCAGGATTTCCCTGCTTGATGTGCTGCTGGTGATTGGCGTCATCCTGTTTGTGATCACATTGGCGTGGGTTGCGACCCGGATGAGCCGCAATCTGATCGGCCGCATCACTAAGTTCGACAGCACACAAAAACTGCTCGCTGAAAAGCTCAGCACGGTGCTGATCTGGGCGCTGGCGTTCCTGATCGGGATCGACATGCTCGGCATTGACCTCACAGCGCTCGCATTTTTCGGCGGCGCATTCGGTCTCGCAATCGGTTTCGGTCTGCAAAAAACCTTCGGCAACCTGATATCTGGCATTTTGCTGCTGATGGATAAGTCGATCAAACCGGGCGACGTGATCTCCGTCACCGATCAGGCTGGAAACGAAGCGATCGGCCAAATTCGCAAGATCGGCATCCGCGCAATTTCTGTCATCACCCGCGATCAAACTGAGCACTTGATCCCGAACGAAAACCTGATGGTCAATCAGGTGGTGAACTGGTCTTACAGCTCGCGCGATGTGCGGGTTAAAGCCCCGGTTGGCGTGTCCTATGGCAGCGATTTGGATCTCGTTTCAAAGCTGCTCTATCAAGCCGTTAGCGAAACGAAACGGATTTTGCCCGCGCCAAAGCCGCGCGTGAACATCATGGGCTTTGGCGACAACTCAGTCGACTTTGAAATCCGTTTCTGGATCCAAGACCCGGAAGAGGGCCTCGCGAACATCCGCTCTGATGTCTACAAGCGCATCTGGCAACTCTTCAAAGAAAACGACATCGAAATCCCGTTCCCTCAGCGCGATTTGCACCTTCGCTCCAGTAAGCAAATGGACCGCTTGATCGAGGTGATGTCGGCCAAAAACTCCGTCTAAACCCCGGTGGTCTGGGGTTACAACGAGCGCGCAATAGCTTTGCTAAAGGTGCGCAAATCCATTCTCACTGGCGTGATCGCGGCGAGCGGCCCATTTCGCCCTCATGGAAAAGACAGGCACAATCTATCTGGTTGGCGCAGGCCCGGGTGATCCCGATCTGCTGACCTTGCGCGCGGCGCGGCTGCTCGAGGCGGCTGAGCTGGTGGTGCATGACGGGCTGGTGAGCCGGGAAATACTCGCACTGGCTCCCGCCGCGGCGGAGTTTATCTCGGTTGCGAAACAGCGCGCGCGGCACACGCTGCCTCAGGATGATATCAACGCTCTGCTGATCCGCGAGGCGAAGAAGGGCCGCGATGTGATCCGCCTTAAGGGCGGCGATCCGCTGGTGTTCGGACGCGGCGGTGAAGAGGCCGAAGACGCCCGCGCCGCCGGTGTCCCCGTCGTGATCGTGCCCGGCATCAGCGCCGCCAATGGCGCAGCCGCAGCGGCGCAAATCGCCCTAACCCACCGCGACGCCTCCAGCATTGTCAGCTTTGTCGCTGGCCAATGCAAAGGTCTGTCGGATCAGAACTGGTCTGGCCTTGCGGGTAAAGGGCGTACTTTGGTGATCTATATGGGCGTCAAAACCGCCCCGCAGATCGCGGAAAAATTGATGGCAGACGGCCTTGCGCCCGATGTCCCCGTCGCCGTGATTGAGAACGCCGCGCGCCCGGAAATGCGGGTTGTGCGCGGATTGCTCGCGGGTCTGCCGCAGCTCGTAACAGGCCACAAAGTCAAAAGCCCCGCACTCATCGTGATCGGCGATGTGACCGCGCGGGACGACATAACCCTCTCGAAACTCGCGGTGGAGGCACGCACATGAAAATCCTTACAGGCAATGATCTGAAAAGCGGCGATGTCGTCTGGTGGACCGGCCAAGGCTGGTCAATCCATGTCGATGATGCCGCTGATACGGGCGATCAAGCCGAGCAAATCCTTGCCGCCGAGGAAGCCGCCCGGCGCGTCAACGTGCCTTACATAATCGATGCCACCCGCGAAGAAGGCGGCTCGGTTCGCCCAGCGCATATCAAAGACCGCATTCGCGCTCTGGGGCCGACGGTCCGCCCGGACCTCACCCTCAAACCCAAAGACCCTGAAGCTCTGGATTGGGTAATCTGACATGTATAAATACGATTCATATGACCAAGCGATGGTCGACGCCCGCGTTGAGGAATTCCGCGATCAAGCTCAGCGCCGGCTCAACGGCAAGCTGACCGAAGACCAGTTCAAGCCGCTGCGGCTGATGAACGGTCTGTACCTGCAACTCCATGCCTACATGCTGCGGGTCGCAATCCCCTATGGCACGCTCAATTCGCAGCAGATGGCCGCGCTGGGCGATATCGCGGACAAATATGACCGGGGTTATGGCCATTTCACCACACGGCAAAACCTGCAATACAATTGGATCAAGCTGGAGGATGCCGCCGACATTCTCGCCGACCTGTCCAAGGTTGAGATGCACGCGATCCAGACCAGCGGCAATTGCATCCGCAACATCAGCTCCGATCACTTTGCGGGCGCGGCTCACGACGAGCTGATCGATCCGCGCCCCTATGCGGAGCTGCTGCGCCAATGGTCGAGCTTCCACCCGGAATTCACCTATCTGCCGCGCAAGTTCAAAATCGCCGTCATCGCGGCGGAGACTGACCGTGCGGCCATGCGCCTGCACGACATTGGCATTCAGATTGTGAAGAACGACGCGGGCGAGGTCGGCGCTAGCTTCTATGCCGGCGGCGGCATGGGCCGCACCCCGATGATCGCGCCGCAAATCCGTGAATTTGTGCCGCTGGATCAGCTGGTTACCTATGCCGAGGCGTGCCTGCGAGTCTACAATCGCTATGGCCGCCGCGACAATAAGTACAAGGCGCGCATCAAGATCCTAGTCCATGAAATGGGCGCAGAGGAATACACCCGCCAGGTCGAAGAAGAGTTCGCGCATCTGCTGGAACAAGGCGTTGAGCCGCCTCTAGCCGAGCTGGAGCGGATCAAGCCGTTCTTTGCCGATCCCGCGTTTGAAGACGGACCCAAGAGCGTTGACCGCTCTGACCCCGACTTTGCGCTATGGGTCGACCGCAACACCGTGCGTCACAAGCACGACAGCTATGTGAGCGCAGTCATCAGCCTGAAGCCGGTTGGCGGTATTCCCGGCGATGCGACCGGCGATCAGATGCGTCTGATGGCGAAGCTCGCGAAGCAATACAGCTTTGACGAGCTGCGCGTGATGCACACGCAGAATATCGTCCTGCCGCATGTCAAAATCGCCGATTTGCATGCGCTTTGGACCGAGCTGGAAGCGGCAGATCTCGGCGCGCCAAACCTCGACACGATTGAGGACATCATCGCTTGCCCCGGCCTAGATTACTGCGCGCTCGCCAATGCCCGCTCGATCCCACTGGCTCAGCGGATTTCGGAGAATTTTGCGAAGAATGGCCGGACCGAAGAGCTTGGCCAACTGAAGCTCAAAATCTCTGGCTGCATCAATGCCTGCGGGCATCACCATGCGGGCCATATCGGCATTCTCGGCGTCGATAAGAAGGGCACTGAAAACTACCAACTGTCCCTCGGCGGCAGTGAAGCGGAAGACGTGAGCCTCGCCAAAATCACCGGCCCCGGCTTTGACGAGGACGGCGTGATCAAAGCGGTTGAGACCGTCACTGATGTCTATCTTGAGACGCGCGAGGATGGCGAACGCTTCCTCGACACCTACCGCCGCATCGGCATGACCCCGTTTAAGGAGGCGCTCTATGGATAAGACCGATCTTGGAACCAGCCCGGACGACGTGCAATTCCGTTTTCGCGATGATGAAGTCGCGGACCACGGCACAGTCACCGTCGATGCGTGCTGCGATCAAACCAACGCCACCGCCGTTCGGATCGAACCGGGCGATGATGCGCGCGTGCTTCTGCCCGTCTTGGACCGGCTTGCGCTGGTGGAGGTGAACTTTCCAAGCTTTGGCGATGGACGCGGCTATTCCGCTGCCCGGATCCTCCGTGAGGCTGGATATGAAGGCGAACTTCGCGCGGTTGGCGATGTGCTGATCGATCAGCTTTCGCACATGCGACGCTGCGGGTTTGACGCCTTTGCGCCGGACAAACCGCTTGACGAGGACGATGCGCGCCGCGCCTTTGAAGGCTTCGGCAATGTCTATCAAAGCGCGGCCGATGCGCGCCGCACAATTGCGGAGCTGCGCCATGAGTAAGCCCGAAGCCCCGCTCACGACTGGCGAAGCGCACGAGCGCGCAGTCGACCGGTTAGAGACCGGACCGCGCTTTACCGAGCACGATGCCGTGCGCCTCAACCGCATGTTTCGCGGCTCCAGCACGCTGGAAATGCTCGAAGGCGTGCTCAAGGGCAGCCTCGCAGGCGACGTTGCCACCGTATCCAGCTTTGGCGCGGAAAGCGCGGTTTTGCTGCACTTGATCGCGCAAGTTGATCCGAGCGTCCCGGTGCTGTTTCTCGACACTGGCAAGCATTTTGAAGAGACGATTGCCTACCGCGACGAGGTGGCGGCGAAGATCGGCCTCACCAATCTGATCGTGCTGACCCCGGACGAGGCGGAGCTTGCCAAGAAGGATGAGACTGGACTGCGCTGGTCATACGATCCCGATGGCTGCTGCGAAATCCGCAAAGTGATCCCGTTGGCCAAAGCTTTGGCGAATTACGATGCGAGCTTTACCGGGCGCAAAGCGTTCCAATCGAGCACGCGGGCAAACCTGCCGCGCTTCGAAGTCGACACTTCCGATGCCCAAGGCCGGCTGAAAATCAATCCGCTGATCGATTGGTCAGCTGACGATATCAAAGCCTATTTTGAAGAACATGATCTGCCGCGTCACCCGCTGGTGGCGGAGGGTTATCCTTCGATCGGCTGCGCACCGTGCACGCACAAGGTTGCCGAAGGCGAAGATGCGCGCTCTGGTCGTTGGAAGGGCTGGGACAAGACCGAATGCGGCATCCACAAGCCGGGCGAGGAACCGTTCCTCTAAGCTAGCGCGGGTCCCCGCGAAGGCTGGAACCTTTGTCCGTATCGCATTGTCCTGATTGAGGTCCCCGCCTTCGCGGGGATTCGCGATTCCTTAAAACCAGCCTTTATCGCGGTACCATTTGGCCGTCTGAGCGAGGCCTTCCTCGCCGGATATCTTGGGTTTCCAAATCCGGTCAGGCACCGCTTTTAGCGAGCGCGCGACCCAATTGGGGTGGCACATATAGCCGACCCGGTCGGCGGTTAGCTTGGCCTTGTCCCCGCGCAAAATCTTGTCCGCGCGCGCCGCCGCGCTCAACACGCTGGCGGGCAGGTTCGGGGCAAGCACCTTGCGCCCTATCGCCGCGCCAATCGCATGGGCGAGCTCTTTATGGCTCCAGCCACCCTCGCGGCCATCGTCCGGCTCAAACAGCACGCGGCTGGGGGCGACCGGCCCGGTCAGCGCAAGCAGCAGCTCGGCCAAATCCTGCACATGGATGATCGAGGTTGCCCCGCGCGGCGGCAGCGGCACGAGGCCCCATTTCGCGCTGCGGAACAGTTCAAACATATCCGTGTCGCGCGGGCCATAAACCGCAGGCGGGCGCACCGTCGTCCAATCCAGGCCGCTGGCCTCCACCAAGGTCTCCGCCCGCGCTTTTGATGCGCCATACGCCGACAAATCCGGCTCGCGCGCGGAGAGCGAGGAGACGAACACGAACCGCTTTACTCCGGCCGCCTTTGTCGCCGCGATCATGTTTTGGGTGCCAAGCACATTGGCGACTTCGAATTCTGTGAGATCAGGCGTGTTGGTGAGCCCTGCAATATGGACCACTGCGTCAGCGCCCTCGATCAGTTTGGCAAGGGCTTCGACATCGCTCAACGTGCCCTGAACCCAGGTGACGCCCTCGCGAGGTTCCTGTTCGCGCCGGGTCAGAGCGCGGACTTCGTGCTCGCCCGCTGCCGTCGTGGCGTCCAAAAACGCCTGGCCGACAAAGCCGGTGGACCCGGTGATGGCCAGCTTCACAGCAGCACCAGATGATCGCGGTGAACCACCGCCGCACGCGGGGCATAGCCGAGCACTTTGGCCTGATGATCGTGGCGCAGGCCCGCTATCCTGCGGCAACTGACGGCGTCATACTCTGAAAGGCCCTGAGCCAGCACAGTGCCGTTTGCCGCGCACACAGTGATCAAATCACCGCGCTGAAACGATCCTTCGACCGCAGTGATACCGACCGCAAGCACGCTGGCCCCGTCCTTGGTCAGAGCCTTTTTGCAGCCTGCATCAACCGTGATGCTGCCCTTTGGTGCCAAGCGCCCGCCGAGCCATGTCTTGCGCGCATCGCCAACATCCTTGGCCGCGAACAAAGTGCCAATGCCCTTATCCTGCAACCGCGTGATCGGCGCATCATGCGTGCCATTGATAATCGCCAGTGCAATCCCGGCGCGCTCGGCAATCTGCGCGGCCTGCAATTTGGCGGTCATGCCGCCCGACCCCAGTCCCGATGAGGAGGCATCGCTGGCCATAGCGATCACGTCGGGCGTGACGCTGTCGACCCGTTCAATCAGGCGCGCACCGTCTTCTCCAGGGGGCTTATCGTACAGCCCGTCAACATCGGAGAGCAGCAGCACCGCATCCGCATCCGCCGCCTGCGCCACGCGCGCGGCGAGCCGGTCATTATCGCCAAAACGAATTTCTTCGGTCGCCACGCTGTCATTTTCATTGACGACCGGGACCGCGCCCGCCTCCAGTAAGCGTTCGAGCGTCGCGGAGGCATTGAGATAACGCCGCCGGTCCTCCAGATCGCCAATCGTCACCAGCATTTGCGCCGCTGTAATATCATGCGCGCCCAGCGCCTCTGCCCACAGCTGCGCCAGCGCGACTTGGCCAACACTCGCCGCCGCCTGCGCATCGGCAAGGCTCGCCCGGCCGCCTTTGGGCAGGCCAAGCCGGGCCGCACCCAGTGCAATCGCACCGGAGCTGACCAAGATCACCTGCTGGCCATTCGCACGCAGCCGCGCCACATCAGCGATCAGTGTCGCAAGCCATTCGCGGCGCGGCGCGCCGTCTTGGACCAGCAAGGCCGAGCCGATCTTGACCACTAAACGCGGGCAAGCGGCAGGATCAGCAAATGCGCTTAAATCGGCGACCATTCGCCTGCATCCCCATCCTCGCTTTCGGGAAGCTCTTCGACCTCTGCGGCCTTCGTCTCGGTCGAGGTGCGATCCGGCAGATAGCCGAGCACCGCGTCGAGCAATGGCTCAATTCCTGCCCCGCTCGCACCAGAAATCACAAACACCTCGTCCGCGCCCGCAGCTTTCAGCTCCTCGGTAAAACCCTCGGCCAGCTCATCATCGGCCAGATCGACCTTGTTGAGCACGATCGGCTGCGGCTTGTCTTCCAGCGCGGCGCCGTAGGCTTCGAGTTCCTCGGCGACCACGCGCATCGCCTCCGCCGGATCATCGCCGGAAATATCGATCAGGTGGATCAGCACGCGGCAGCGCTCGATATGCCCCAGGAACCGGTCACCGATCCCCGCGCCTTCAGCGGCGCCCGCAATCAGCCCGGGAATATCAGCGATCACAAATTCGCGGGCCTTATGGCGAACCACGCCCAGCTTCGGCACCAAGGTAGTAAAGGCGTAATGCCCGACCTTCGCCTGAGCGTTGGACACCGCATTAATAAAGGTCGATTTGCCCGCATTGGGCAGGCCAACCAGACCAACATCAGCGAGCAATTTCAGCCGCAACCACACCCACGCCTCTTCGCCCGGTTCGCCCGGCTGATGCTGGCGCGGGGCGCGATTGGTGGAGCTTTTGTACGAGGCATTGCCGCGTCCGCCCTGCCCGCCTTCCATAAAGACGATCCGCTGACCGACTTCGGTGAAATCAGCGAGCACCTCTTCCTTGTCCTCGGACAGCACCTGTGTGCCGACCGGGACTTTGACGACCAAGTCTTTTGCACCAGCCCCTGTGCGGTCACGGCCCATGCCGTGCCCGCCGCGCGGAGCCTTGAAATGCTGCGAATAGCGGAAGTCAATCAGCGTGTTGAGGCCGCCAACAGCCTCAAAGATGATATCGCCGCCTTTGCCGCCTTTGCCGCCGTCCGGGCCGCCATACTGGATGTACTTTTCGCGCCGAAAGCTGACCGCTCCCGGCCCGCCGCCGCCCGACTTTAGGTATATCTTGGCTTGATCAAGGAAATGCATAGAGCGCTCCTATGCATTTCCTCATCAGAAAGCGAGAGTTTAGAACCTCGCTTCTACTCCGATCAAAGCTGAGCGGCCCGGGCTGACAAAGCTGAACACCTGCTCATAGCGGTCGCCCAGCAGGTTCTCGATCCGGCCAAAGGCGCGGATATTCTCCGACAGCTTCACCTCGCCCGCCAGATTGACGAGCGTGTAATCATCCAGCCGCACCCGGACCGGCACGAAGCTGGGGTCGGTGAAGGCCACATCATCAGTGCTGCCATTGTGGCGCACGATCAGTGTGGCAGAGGCGGCGTCATTCGGCGCGGTCCATGTCAGCGCGGCAGAGGCGATATTGCCAGGCCGGCGCACTTCCTCGACCCCGTCTTCCTCAGAATCGAGATACGTATACGCCGCGTCGAGCGCGAACTGCGGCCCCAAGCGTGCTCGCGCGGACAGCTCAATCCCTTGACGTTCGCTGTCGGTTTCGCGGTTGCCCGGCGTGGCGGTGAAGCTAGGCGGCGGGAACGCTGTAAAGATCTCGTTCTCCAGCTCGCTTTCGAAATAGGTTGCCGACAAGCGGACAGCGCCGTCCGCAATATCCTGGTCCACGCCCACTTCCCAGCCGGTGGATTGTTCAGGCTCAAGATCCGGATTGCCGATGAACTGGCCATCGACAAATCCGAACAGCTCAAAAAAGCCGGGGTTCTTGATGCCTGATCCAGCGGCGGCGCGAATGCGCGTGCCCTGCAGGAAGTCATAGCCCGCACCGATGCGTAAAGTGGTCGCATCGGCGAACCGGTCATTGATATCGTGGCGCAGCGCGGCGTTAAGCTCAAACTGTAGGACTGACAGGCGATATTCGCCGACCAGGCCGGTGTTTTCGGTGTCCCGCTCTCCGGTGAAGGCGAAGCCGGATGGATCGGTGTTGCGGAAGCTTTCACGCTCCCAATCCGCCGCGAATGTGACCTGATGCAGGACCGGGCCGCCGCCGAATTGAATGCCAGAGACGTAGGAGGCCTTCAGCCGCTCGCCCTCGCTGCCTGATGCGCGGCCAAACGCGCCAAAGGTGTCGCGGCTGACATCGGCAATCTGGCCGGACAGGTCGTGGGTCCAATCGCCATCGAGCAATTCTAGCCGCGCGCCAACCAGCGCGTAAAACGCCTCGGTTTCAAAGCGGGTGTCCGGGGAATCGACGATCAAGCCGAAGTTTGGGCTGGTCGTATCAAACTCAGAATTGTTGAACTGACCCTCGGTCTGGACGTAGCGGGCCACCGCGCGCAGTTCGAAATTCTCGCTCAGCTCGACCGCGCCTTTGCCCGACACCGTATAGCTGTCGCGGCCAATATCGCGAATGCCGCCGCGCGCGTTGGGCTGACCATCGGTGCTGACCAGATTGGCGCTAAGCGCGGCGTTCCAATTGCTGCCCGATGCGCCATAACGCGCCGCTGCGTTGATCGTGTCCTGCGTGCCGCCCTCTACCCGCGCGGCGAAGCCTTCCAAATCGCTCCCACTGGCGGTGTTGTAAGCGACTACGCCGCCGACCGCGTCAGAGCCATAGAGCGCTGATTGCGCGCCGCGCAGCACCTCTAGGCTCGAGCCGATTTCGGCCTGCAAAGTGCTGATGTCGAATTCACCAGCGAAGGGATCGGAGACTTCAATGCCATCGACCAGCACGAGGACATGATTAGCCTCGCTGCCGCGCAGGCGAATTTGGGTCTGCCCAGCGGTTTCGCTGACGGCCACACCCGGTACATCGCGCAGCACCTCGGCAATATCGCGGACCTGGCGCACGGCGATATCATCGCGCGTCAAGACGGTCGCAGAGCCGGTGTATTTGGTGACATCAGAGTCCCGCGACCTGCTGGCGCTGACCAGAATGTTCGGCACAGTGGCCGAGAGATAGAGAGATTCAGGATCCGCTCCATCATCATCGGCGGACTGTGCGCCGGACTGACCCGCCGCGTCCTCATCCTGCGCAGCCGCTTGGCCGCTCAAACTAAGCGCAAACACAGCAGCCACACTGCTCAACAATAGATTTCTCAAGATATTTCCTTCCGTCCAAAGCGACGGACCGCGCGGCGTCAAACCCCCACGCAGCCCCGTTAATCGTCGCTCGAGACGAAAATTCTTTCGCGCCGGATCAATCCCTGAACCAGGCAACAAGCGACACGCGCTGGTCGGTCTCCTGGCTCACGGGTCGTCGCTCTTGCCTCTCACCTTCCCAAGCGGCCATTCACGGCCTTCCCAGTGGCTACGCGCTCGTATCAGAGCCCGCGCGAGGTCAATCACTCACCGCTTACAGTTGCAGGGACAGCCGCGGCTTTAGGACCAAAGGCCCTGCACCGCATTCCCGTTACCAATGCGTGGAATTGCGATTAGTCAGCTTTTGTAAGGGGCGCAAGCGCGTTGAGCTCTCAGACATCCGCGCCGCCCACGCCCTCCACCCGTCCACCCGGATGGTATCCCGGTAGGCTCCGGGTGGAAGGGTGGAGGGCGCGGGTGGCTATGGCACGCAAAGACAATGCCTGCGACGGTGAGGAGTGAGGAGCGCTAGCTCTGCGCTATGTCCCGGGATCTGCCGCTGCTGGGTCCGCATCCGGGATCGGCTGCGTCACTGGTTGAGAGACTACGCCCTCGTCCACCGGCACAATCGGCACCTGCGCATTGCCGCTGGTTCCCGGATCAGCCACGAAGCCAGAGGGCGGCGGGGTTGATCCGAAATTGCCAGATTGGCGAGCAGCCTGGACCGCGACCCAGCCCGGCTGAGAAGCGCCGTAACGCTCGCCATAGCGAGCATCCCATGCGGCCGATTCCCGCTGGTACTGCTCGTACTCGGCAAAGAAGGTGTGAAACGGTGCTTCCTTCAGCTCAAAATTCGCCATCGCGAAGGCGATCGGATCCTCATCTGGCGCGGCCAGATAGCGGTTCGAAATATCCAGCGCATTGTTGCAGAAGTTCGAGCGCGCAGGCGGCAAAGCAAAGAAGTTGTAGACGCTGGTCATCTTGCTTTCGCGCGCCATAATTGCACTGCGGCGAGAGCTGAGCTGGCTGCGATAAACCTGATCAATCCGGTCGTTCACGCGCTTCAGCGCGCGCGAATGCTTAGAGATGTAAGAGCTGTAGGCATCGAGCACCGGCGCATGGCGCGCGGCGGTGCAATTGAGCGCGGCCACATTCCAGGCAGATCGGAAGTGCCAGACCTTCTCATCATCGCTGATCCCGCGATTGATCGTGATGCGTTGACCATCCGCGCCGGTCGCCGGAATATCCATCACGTAGGATGCCCCCCTGGCGGCAATGGCCGCGACGGGATCGCCTCAACCGCCGGCGGTGGGGGCGGCGGTGGTGGAGGCGGAGGCGGCGGGGTTGTTGCGCAAGCGCCAAGCGCAGCGGCACCGGCGGCAACGGTCAGAATGCGCAGCCCCAGTTTGGAGCCAGCGGAAGGTGATGCGACCGCAGGGGTCAAGTGCTGTACCGGCGTCTGGGCCAGTTGTGCTGCGCTCATTAGGATGTGCCTCTCTCAATATCATAACTTGCCCCGGGCAATGCGCCATATGCATGCGCTAGATTGCCTTGCCCCAAGCTGAAGCACAATGCGTTACTGCGCTTAGCCACCAAAGCAAATGCCCGGTGCGCACTACACGCCCCGGGCATCAACAGTTTGCAATCATTTATCGGTTGGCGCGGCAAGTTTTGCGTCAAACCGCGCTGACCGAGCATTCAGATCAATCGCGGTTACCAAGCAATTGCAGGATGAAAATGAACATATTGATGAAGTCTAGATACAGGTTGAGCGCACCAAAAATGATAGCCCGACCAGCATCCGCCGTGCCGCGCACGAACTGATATTGGTTCTTCAACTTCTGTGTATCGTAGGCAGTGAGGCCAGCGAAAATTAGCACGCCAAGTACGCTGATCACGATACCCATTGCGCCCGATTGGAAGATGAAAGCGTTAAGCAAGATCGCAACCAGCAGGCCAATCACGCCCATGATGAGGAAGCTGCCCCAACCAGAAATGTCTTTCTTCGTGGTATAACCCCACAAGCTGAGGCCGGCAAAGGCTGAGGCCGTGGCGAAGAACGCTGCCGTCACTGACTCGCCTGTGTAGATAACAAATATCGTTGAGAGTGACAGACCAAAGGATACTGCAAAGGCCCAGAACGCAATTTTTAACGTGCTTTCACTCGCCTTGTTTGCGCCGAACCACCAAAACGCCATAATCAGCAATGGCGACACCTTGATAATCCAGCCAAGCATGGTTGGCGAAACTTGAGCACCAAACGGCGTCTCGACGACATTGAATGCCATTCCAAACAACGGAGAATTGACGAACAACAACGAAACAATACCTGTCAGCAATACGCCGGAGCTCATGTAATTGTAGATCGAGAGCATATGCTTGCGCAGGCCCTCATCATACGTCTCACCGGCAAGATTCCCGCCGGTACGGGGCACAGAAGAGCCAAAGCCCTGCTGTGATTGCTGAGTGTCTTTCCAATCAGACATGGTCATCCCTACAGTTAAAAGCGGGCGCGGACATACGCGCCTTCATTGGGCAATATCGTGATTTTTGCCGCGTATTTCAAGCAAAACCGCTTCACGATGCTTACGCTGCGTTAAGGCTACTATCCCGCTGATTTACCAGAACTTTGCGCGAGATCATCGCCTTTCTGCGCGGTCGCGGCCAAGGTCGCTCGCAAAAGTGCGCGCAATGCGGCCCCGTCATCGAGCACATTTAGGCCCTCGCGCGTCATGCCGCCTGGGCTGGCCACTTGGTCGGCGAGCTCGCCCGGAGAGCCCGTCGCATTGCCCGCCAAAGAGGCCGCGCCCTCCACCATGGTCAGCGCCAATCGGTCCGCCGATGCCCGGTCCAGGCCTAGGTCCGTGGCCGCACCGGCCAGCGCGTCAATGAAGCGGTAAACAAAGCCGGGGCCGGAGCCTGCCAGAGCGGTCATTAGATTGAACTGCGCCTCATCTTCCAACCAGACGGCGCTACCCAATTGATCGTATAGCGCAAAGACGCTGTCGCGCTCCGCCGCATTAAGGCCGCTTTGCGCCAGAATGACCGGGGATTTGCCAATGCGCGCGGCGAGATTGGGCATCACGCGCACATGCGCCCGGGCATCAGGAAAAGCCTCCGCTAACCCCGCGAGAGTGATCCCTGCCAGCAAGGAATGCACCGCCACTTTCGATCCGGCTGCGGGCTGAAGCATCGGGCGCAAATCCGCAAGCTGCTGAGGTTTCACGCCGAGCAGGATCGCATCGTGACCGGAATTCTGCGGGATCTCGCGGTGCAGCTCCACTCCGTCTGGTGCGCGCTTCATCGAGCGGTCGACCACCACAAAGCGGCTTGGCTCCACCCCAGCCGCCAGCCACCCGGCCAGCATCGCGCCCGCCATATTGCCGCAGCCAAAAATCAGAACCTTGGACATAATCGCCCCTACCAATCGCGCCTAACCTGCGAGAGGGTTACGCCTCCCCGGCGGCATCGACAAGCGCGCTGTCGAGCGCGGCGCGCGGGGCCTTGTCACCCCACAGCACGAATTGGAACGCGGGATAGAACCGGTCGCATTCATCAATCGCCGTTTCGACCAAAGACTGCGCTTGGGTCAGGCTGAGCATCCCATCATCGCCCAGCATCGCGCCGTGGCGATACAGCAGCACATCGCCATTGGACCAAATGTCGAAATGGCCGAGCCACATCTGCTCATTGACCAGACACAGCAATTCGTAGGCTGCAGGGCGCTTTTCAGCGCTGACGCGAATGTCTGGCAGCGCGATGAATTGCAGGACATTGTCCTCTGCCCGCCAGATCGCGCGCAGTTGATATTTGGTCCAGCTGCCCTGCACTTCGCCGGTCAGCTCGTCACTGGAGACGACTTCGCACGGCCAGCCGCGCGCCTCGAACAGGGCCGCCAGCATATCGACCGGCGCGGCATCTTCCGAAGCGCTGAATTCGTTTTCGCGCGGTCTCATGATTTGGCTCTCTTTGTCATCGGCCATGACAGATGCCTTGGCAAAGGGGCGCTTGGCAATGTGAAGGCGTCGGCTGGCTGGGGAGAACCCCACTGCGCTGTTCAAAGCCTGTGCACAGAAAGCTGTTCGTAACCCAAAAACTTATTTAAGTTCTTGAATTTCTTGCCCTTCTGGACTGGTATAGGTGAAGCTGTCCAGACCTTGAGCGCGCAGCGCTGTGACCAGTTGGCGCGCTTCCTGCGCGGTGCCAAGCGGTCCGGCAAGCAGACGATTGGCCTCGCCCCAGGGCACAACATGCGGGTTAAGGCCGCTCAATTCATCAGGCGCCGTGCGGGTGAAGCGCCGCCAATCAAACCGCAAGGCGGAGCGATCTTTACCTGTTGCAACCTGCACCCATTGGCGGCGCGGATGCTCGGGTTCTGCCGGTTCTACTTCGATCTCGCTTTCACGCGGGATTTCAATCGCGGCCAGATCAACCGCGCCCTCACCCGCTCTGGTAACGCGCGGGACATCGGAGCCAAACTCCGCAAAGGCATCGGCCACACTCGAGCGCGGGGCCGGTGCTGTCTCCCGGGTATTCACTCGTGCGAGATCGAATCCAGGGCGCGGCGATTCTCCGCCAGCCTGGGCAGTCGCCGCTGTCTCACCTGCGCGGGCCACACGAACAGCCTCTGCCGAAGCAGGTGTGGCAGGCTGTGTTTCAGGAGCCGCAGCAATTGCAGCAGCAGGCGGCGTGGAGGAAGACGGTTCAATCTGCTCTACACCCGGCGTCAGGCTCTGATCGGCGGCATCGCCCGCATCGGCGACCCTGCCCAGCGGCTCTCCTGCCGGAGCCAGACGGGTGTCCGCTGCGCTCGCAATGGCTCTGCCTTGCGCGGCATATTCCGCAATGCGCGGATCGTCGCGGCCCACTTGCGCGGCGGCGGGGAAGATACCGAGATTGGCGGCGGCGGCTTGCTGAGCCTTGGTCAAGCGCGGCATGAAGGCGAGATAGGGCGTCATGCGGGCGGCCAAATCGCGCGGCATCACCGCATCGACAATCGCCGCTGCCTCGTCTTGCTCGCCCAATATCGCCAGGCCAAACGCCTGCGTGCGGAAGGCGGCGAAATCGCGCGCCTCCAATTGCGGCCTCAGGATCTCTTCAAACGCTTGCTTGTCGCCGGCAATCGCTTGGCTCAGCGCAAGCCGCCGAACCACTTCGCTGTCTTCCGTTAGCGCCAAGGCATCGCGGTAGCTCGCCTGTGCCGCCTGATTATTGCCGACCAGATCAAAGGCCAGACCGCGGTCACCCATAACGTCGCGGGAGGAAGCGCCAGCGGCCTCCGCCTCATTGAACAGCCTTAGCGCTTCAATGGGCCGGTCCGAGCGAAGGAACACCGCCGCCATGCCCATTTTGACCCGCGAGTCGGTTGGCGAAATATCCTGAGCCCGGCCGAAGAAACCGATCGCGGCGTCCATATCGCCCAGCAGCATCGCGGCATTACCGGCCTCGATCAGAGTGCTGAGATCGCGCGGGCTGCGCGCCAAACGCAGCAGTGCGCGGTTGAGCCGCTGAACCTGAGCCGATGGCAAGGGCTGGACGACTTCGCGTGATGTCGCCCCGCTGTCCTGCGCCTGAGCAGGCACGGCGGCTATACTCAGACCAAGGCCAGCGCCGACGGTAAACGCCGCAAGCGGGATGCGCCGTGCAATGCCGGACAGAAAAAGCGAACGGGGGGACCGCAGAATCATAGTTTCTCTAACTAGCGGCTGGGGACATTTTCGCTAGCGAAAGCGAACTGAAAGCGAGGTGAACATCGCATCTTCGCGAATAACGCCCCGCTGGCCCGTGTGTGCCAAGAAATAATCCGGCCGCTACCCCAAACGCAAATCGGGCGAGTGCATCGCTGCACCCGCCCGATTAATTCCGCCTTTTGAGAAGGGCTATTGGTTGTTTTGCCGTCCAAGGAAACGCGGAATGCTGAGCGCTGGTGCGTCTTCGCCGCTCTTATCCTCTTCCTCTTCTTCCTCCGCATCATCCGATCCGGAGCTGCGCGAAAGGTTGGCCATGCGTTCGAACAGAGTGCTGCCGCCGCCCGAAGCCGCGCCTGCTGCTCCGCCGCTGCTTGTGTTTGCGCCGCCGCCATCGCCATGGCCGGAGCCAAGGATGCCGGAGCGTCGCGATGGTACGCCGGATTCAACCGGATTGTCTTCTTCGGCCAGACGGTCCGCGCTGGCGAGCAAATCATCGCCGCCATCCGCATCGTCGTCCGGTGCTTCTGCTGTCAGATCGAATGCCGCTTCGCCGTCATCACTTTCACCCTCAGCTTCCGCGCCAAAGCCAGCCTCTGCAGCCGAACCAAACGCGTCGTCAGCTGCTGGCTCTGGCATGCTGCCGCCGCTCAAACCGGCCTCTGCATCGCGCAGTCCAGCCAGCGGATCGACAATGCCATCGACATCGTCATCATCCAGCTCGCCCAGATCATCACCGGCCTGCATGCCGGAAAGATCAAACGGCTCAACCGAAATTGGCTCTTCTTCTTCCTCGATCTCGTCCACTTCTGGTTCGGACAGGATCATTGGCTCCGGCTCTGACAGGGTCAGCGGCTCAGCTTCAACCGCCGCTGCTGCGGCTTCTTCTTCACCGGGCAATGGCAGAACCGGGCGCTTAGGCGCGCGGGCACTGGAGAGCGCGACAGGTGCGCTGTCCCGCGTCGTGCCAACCGCGCCTTGCTCTATGCCGGTCGCGACCACGCTGACGCGGATCTTTCCATCGAGATCAGGGTTGAACGCGCTGCCCCAGATGATGTTGGCATCATCGTCCACCAGCTCGCGAATGTGGTTTGCCGCCTCGTCGACTTCGAGCAACTTCATGTCTTCGCCGCCGATGATCGAGATGATCACGCCCTTGGCGCCTTGCATGCTGACACCGTCGAGCAGCGGGTTGGCAATTGCCTGTTCCGCTGCATCAAGCGCACGGTTTTCACCTTCGCCCTCGCCTGTGCCCATCATGGCCTTGCCCATTTCGCTCATCACAGAGCGTACATCGGCAAAGTCGAGGTTGATGAGGCCCGGCATCACCATCAGATCGGTGATCGAGCGAACGCCCTGCTGCAGCACTTCATCGGCCAGCTGGAACGCTTCTTTGAAAGTGGTCTCTGCCTGAGCGACCAGAAACAGGTTCTGGTTCGGGATAACGATCAGCGTGTCGACATGCTCTTGCAGCTCGTCAATGCCAGCCTCTGCCGCGCGCATCCGCCGCGTGCCTTCAAACAGGAATGGCTTGGTCACCACGCCAACCGTCAGCACACCTTTGCGGCGAGCCGCCTCGGCGATCACTGGCGCTGCACCCGTTCCGGTGCCGCCGCCCATGCCCGCGGCGATAAAGACCATGTTCACGCCTTCCAGCGCGGTTTCGATCTCAGCAACGGTTTCTTCCGCCGCCGCTTTGCCGACCTCTGGCCGAGCGCCTGCGCCCAAACCACCGGTGATATCCGGCCCGAGCTGAATGCGGGTTGCCGCCGGGCTGCTGCTCAATGCCTGAGCGTCCGTGTTGGCAACAATGAATTCGACACCTTCGATGTCGGATTCAATCATGTTCGCAATCGCATTGCCGCCAGCGCCGCCAATACCCACCACGGTAATGCGGGGCCGCATGTCATCGCTCGCTGCTGGTCCGATATTAATGCTCATCAATTGTCCCTTTCAGGCGAGAGACGACCCATCCTTGTCCCGCCATACGTAATAATTCTCAATACTTGTGCCACATTCGCGTCTTCGCGGTTATAGCGCACTAACCCTTATCCACAGAGCCTCAATTGTCCTTCGGCCTCTTACCAAGGCTCTTTAGAAGTATTCCTTAAGCGCGCGGAATAATCGCGCCGCCATTTGTGTCCCTACCACACCACCGCCATATTTGGCGGTCTGCTGATATTGTGCGCCGATTGCGCGAATATCGACCGGATCATCTGCGGCATAGAGGCACAATCCCGCCAATGTCGCAAAGCCCGGCGTTGAATGCGCCTCGGGCAGCCCGGTTAACGTTGGCGCGCGGCCAATGCGCACAGGCATCCCTAGCGCACCTTGCGCAAATTCGGCGAGCCCGGCAAGCTCAGCTCCGCCGCCGGTGAGCACCACTTGCCCTGCCCGCGAGCCGGAAAAGCCCATCGCCTTCAGCGCCCGGCCCACTTCATCGGTGAGCTGGGAGAGGTTTTGCGTCACCACCGAGACCAATTCTGCCCTCGCAATGCGGTTTTTATCATCCGCACCGCGCGCCAATGGCCCAGTGACTTCATCGCCTGGCCCGTTGACCGGTATCATCTCGCGGTGATCGCTTGGCGAGGCAATAGCAGATCCTGAGACACATTTCAGCCGTTCTGCCTGAAACCGCCGAATGCCAAAGGCGCTGGCGATCGCATCGGTGATATCGCCCGAACCATACGGCAGCGCGCGCAGGCCCAGCAGCATGCCGCCGGCGTGGACGGAAACATTGGTCACATCATTGCCGATTTCGACCAATGCAACACCCAGCTCGCGCTCTTCTTGAGAGAGCACAGCATAGCTGGTAGCGAGTGGAGCGGCGACGACGCCCTCCACCTCCAAATGCGCGCTTTGCACGACTTCGGTTAGGTTACGCACCGGCGCGCCATCGGCCAGCATCACGTGTACATCAACGCCCAGCCGCTCTGCATGGAGCCCGCGCGGATTGGCGACGCCATGCGCCCCGTCGAGCGTGTAATGCGCTGGCTGAGCGTGCAGGACCATCCGCCCGTCCGGCTGGATCGTGTCGCGCGCCGCAATCAGCAGGTGCTCGACATCTTCCTCTTCGATCCGGCGACCGCCGATCTCAACCTCTACATTGGAGACATTGCTGGCTAGACCAGCGCCCGCGCAGGCCACCCACACGCTTTGCACGCTGGCACCGGCGTTTTTCTCCGCCCGCTCCACCGCGTCGCGAATGGCATAAGTCGCCGCTCTCATATCGATCACATAGCCGCGCTTGATCCCTTGGCTGGCGCGGTGGCCAGAGCCCAGCACGATGAGATCGCCGTTCTCCGTCTCGCCCATGATCATGGCCGAGATGCGGAAGGAGCCGATGTTGACCGCACCAAAAATTTTGGAAAGGCGCGCGTTACCGGCGGAGCTGTGACCCTTGGAGCTTGCCATTACGGTGTTCCTCCGGCGCCCGATCCACCGGCGAGCAATTGTTCAGAGCGGCCTGGCACGCGCATGTAGATCCGCGGCGGGGCGCGCATATCGAAGGTCGCGACTTTTCCGCCGATCAAGCGGTTTTGCCCGTCCATCCGCGCGAATTTGACCAGCGCCGTTGCCGCCTCGTCATCGCCTTCTGGCAGAGCCAGAACTTGCTCTGTTTTGAACGACAGGTTCCAGCGGCGATTGCCGACCCATTCCGCTGCCTCAATCTGAGGTTTCAGGGCAGGCGCGGTCGCCAGTAAACGGTCGAGATCGGCCACCTGGCGGCTTGCGCCTGGGCCAGAAATCATCAGCATTTTGTTCGCCTTGTCGCGCGCAACCGGCTCCAGCTCCGTGCCCTCTGCATCGATCAGCACCAAACGGTCTGGCTTCTCCAGCACCGCATGCGGCGTGCGCTCAACAATATCGATCGCCAAAGTGTCCGGCGGCTGAGCGGAAACCCGCGCGTCTTTGACCCACGGCAACTCCAGCAATTCCTCGCGCAAAGCCTCCAGCTCAACCTGCGGCATGGGCCGATCACGCTGAGCCAAAGCGCGGCTGTAGACGTGTTGCTCGTCCATCCGGCTGGTGCCGGTCACGCGCACGCGGCGCACCTCAAACCCAGCGTCAGAGGCGAGATGCGCAACCTGGGCCTGAGCCATCGCCGGAACGCCTGCGAGGCTGGCAATGAACCACGCCAGCGCCACTGCGCCGCCGATAATGATCGAGAGGAAGATGCGCTGCAATTGCTCGTCTGTGAACGGCAGCAAGCCGATCACACTGTCGAGAACGCCGCTGGTGCGTGCCCGCGCCTGGCGAGCGGTTTTCGCCCGGCTCGATGCTTTGACTGCGCGCCTTACACCTTTTCCGCCGCGTTTAATCTGCGCCATCAGTGCCTCCTGTTTGCTTGGCAGGCGCAGCAGAACCGGCTTTCGCCGCCCCATGTATCCTGAGCGCCTCGTGCACGATCATTTCTGCAAGATCGGCATATTCAATTCCGGCATGTTTCGCCTGCTCTGGCACTAGGCTGAGCGGCGTCATGCCTGGCTGAGTGTTGGTCTCCAGCACAAACAGACCGGCCTCGCCTGCCTCGTCGTCCCAGCGGTAATCCGTGCGGCTCGCGCCGTGGCAGCCCAGCAATTGGTGCGCGCGGATCGCATAGCTTTCGCACAGCGCCGCAATATCCACCGGGACATTCGCCGGGCAGACATGCTGCGTGCAGCCATCGGTGTATTTGTGTTCGTAATCGTAGAAGCCGCTTTCGATGATCAGCTCTGTCACGCCCAGCGCGCGCGGCCCATCCGGCCCGTCGATCACCGCGGTGGTGAGCTCGCGGCCCTTGATAAAGGGTTCGGCCAGCAGCTCGGTAAACTCCTGCCACGGCCCCTCAGCACCGCGGGCAATCGGATTGCCGACATTGCTGTCTTCAGTGATGATCGCAACGCCCACGGATGAGCCTTCGTTCACCGGCTTCAGCACATAAGGACGCGGCAGCGGATCGCGCGTATGCAGCTCTTCAGAGGCGACGATATGCCCGCCCGGCATCGGGATGCCATGCGGGACAAGCGCCTGCTTGGTCGGCTGCTTATCAATCGCGATCACAGAGGTCGCAACGCCGGAATGGGTGTAAGGAACACCCATCAGATCGAGCATGCCTTGCACCGTACCGTCTTCACCAGGCACGCCGTGCAGCGCGTTGAACACAACGTCTGGCGCCGCCTCAGCGATCCGCGCAGCGACATCGCGGCCCATATCGATCCGGGTGACGCGGTGGCCCTTGCTCTCGAGCGCATAGGCAATGCCATTGCCGGTCATCAAAGAGACCTCGCGCTCTGCGGCCCAGCCGCCCATCAGGACAGCGATATGGAGAGGGGCGGAAGTGCTCACGGCCGGCCCACCCGCTTGATTTCCCACTCCAGTTGAATGCCGGAATGGGCATAGACTTTCTCGCGCACCATCTCGCCCAGACCTTCAATTTCGGTGCTGGTCGCATTGCCGGTGTTGATCAGAAAATTGCAGTGCTTCTCGCTCACCTGTGCGCCGCCGTTCCTCAGACCGCGGCAGCCCGCTTCATCGATCAGCTTCCAGCCGCTGTGACCGGGCGGATTTTTGAACGTCGATCCGCCAGTCATGCTGCCAATTGGCTGCGAGTCTTTGCGCTCGCTGGAGATGCGGTTCATCTCCGCCTTGATCGTGTCTGGATCGCCCGGAAAGCCCTCAAACCGCGCGGCGACGACAACCGCGCCATCGGGCAATGCGGAATGGCGATAGCTGTATTGCAGCTCTTTGTTCGTCAGCGTCACAAACTGTCCATCCGGAAGGATCACATCGCAATCGACCAGCACATCGCAAGTTTCGCGGCCATAGCAGCCGCCGTTCATGCGAGTGACACCGCCGACCGACCCGGGAATGCCGGTGAAGAACGATAGCCCGTCGATCCCAGCTTTCGCCGCACGCCGCGACACGATGCTGACCGGCGTCGCGGACCCAGCGGTCAGCGTCGTTTCGCCGGTTATCTCAACCTCAGAGAATTCCTTGCCCAGCTTGATCACCACACCCGGCACGCCGCCATCGCGGATAATCATGTTGGAGCCGACGCCCAGCGCCATGACAGGAATTTCCCCGTCCGGCTGCTCGCAAAAGCTCTTTAGATCCTCGAGATCTGCAGGCTCAAACAGCCAATCTGCATTGCCGCCACTTTTGAACCAGACGAATTTTGCCAGAGACGCGTTCTGGGTCAGACGCCCCCGGATGTTCTCGGTCGGCACAGGAGCGTCCGCGCCGCCTTCAATCGCGCAGGTCGGAGCCATACCGCTGTCTCGGTCATTCCAGTCGTCGGGTTGTACCATGTCGTTCATGCGTTCCGCTTCGATTCAATTGCGCCCGCGAGCCCCGCCGCCCATTTGGTGATGTCGCCCGCGCCCAGGCACACGACGATGTCGCCCTTGCGAATGTCAGCAGCCAGCGCGCTCGCCAAAGATGCCTGATCCTCAATCGTCTGCGCAGAGCGATGCCCGCGCGATTTGAGGCCTGCGACGAGCGCGGCAGAGCTAACGCCTTCAATCGGGTCTTCGCCCGCTTCATAAACCGGGGTGACATAGACCTCGTCCGCTTCGTTGAAGCAGGTTTGGAAGTCTTCCATCAAGTCATTGAGGCGCGAATAGCGGTGCGGCTGGGCAATCGCGATGACGCGGCCTTCGCTCTCGCCAGCCGAGGCCGCCTCGCGCGCCGCCTCCAGCACGGCGCGGATTTCGACCGGGTGGTGGGCGTAATCGTCGATGATGCTGACAGCGCCGCCCTCGACTGGGACCGAGCCAACCTTAGTAAAGCGGCGACGAACCCCGCCAAACTGGCCAAAGCCCTCGCGGATAATATCATCGGGGCAGCCCATCTCAATCGCGACCGCAATCGCGGCTAGAGCGTTTTGAACGTTGTGGCGGCCCGGCATGGGCAGGTTGACGCCTTCGATCCGGCGGTCTTCTTCGCCGCGTTGCCGGATGATCACATCGAAACGGTTGCCGCCTTCATGCGGGCGAATGTTCACGCCGCAAATGTCAGCCTGCAAAGAGAAACCATAGGTCACAACCTTGCGGTCGCGCACCTGGCCAATCACCGCCTGCACTTCCGGGTGGTCGACACACAGGATGGCGGCCCCATAGAACGGCACGTTGTGAATGAATTCAACAAAGGCGCGTTTGACGCCGTCGAAATCGCCGTAGTGGTCAAGATGCTCTGGATCGATATTGGTGACGACCGCGATGGTGCCATCGAGGCGCAGGAAGCTGCCGTCGCTCTCGTCGGCCTCGACCACCATCCAATCGCTATCGCCGAGGCGCGCGTTGGAGCCATATTGCTCAATGATCCCGCCGTTAATAACGGTGGGGTCAACGTCGCCCTTGTCGAGCAAGGCTGCGATCATGCTGGTGGTGGTGGTTTTGCCATGCGTACCGGCCACCGCGACGGTGGATTTCAAACGCATCAGCTCGGCCAGCATTTCGGCGCGGCGCACCACGGGGATACGGTTCTCCAGCGCGGCGGCAACCTCTGGATTGGTGCGGCGAACGGCGGTGGAGGTGACGACGACGCTAACGCCGTCCACATTCTCGCGTTCGTGGCCGATATGCACGGTGATGCCGCGCGCGCGCAGGCGCTCTACGCTCGGCCCCTCGGCCAAGTCGCTGCCCTGCACGCCGTAGCCGAGGTTGTGCATAACCTCGGCAATGCCCGACATGCCAATTCCGCCGATCCCGACGAAATGGATTGTGCCAATATCGGTTGCCACGCCTTTCATTCCGCAGAATCCCGAACAGCGTCCTTGGTCGCGCCTTCGGCTGCGGTATTGGTCGCGGGCGCTCGTTTTTCGCCCTCACCCACGCGGATGACATCCATCATGTCCGCCCCGCCAAAGCTCTCCATCAGGTCCGCAAGATCTTTCGTCGCATCCGGGCGGCCGCAATTCCACGCGCCATGCGCGGCGTTCGCGAGGCTCGCTGGCTTTTGCGCCATCGCCTGAATTTGCTTGGCCAGTTCCTTGGGCGCGAAGTTCGCTTGGCGCACCATACGCGCGCCGCCAGCGGCCACAATCTCGCGGGTGTTGGCGGCCTGATGATCGTCCGTCGCAATCGGCAGCGGGATCAGAATGCCGGGGCGGCCAACTGCGGTCAGTTCAGCAATGGTCGAAGCCCCTGCGCGGCCAATGAACACATGGCAATCAGCCAGGCGGTCTTCCATATCCTCAAAATACGTGCCGAGCTCAGCCGGGATATCGTGGCTCAAATAGCGTTCGCGCACCGCGTCGATATCTTCCTGGCGGCATTGCTGCGTCACTTGCAAGCGGCCGCGCAGCGCGGGTGGCAGCATCGCCAGACCATCGGGCACCACTTGGGATAAGATGCTCGCGCCTTGGCTGCCGCCGGTGACCAGCACCCGCAGCAGGCCTTCGTCGGTAAACTCAGGAAAATCCTGCTTGCGCAGCTCAAGCACTTCAGCGCGGACCGGATTGCCGACCAGATAGACCTTTGTCTCGTATTTCTCTTTGAGGCGCTCCACCTCAGGATAGCTGGTGGCAATGGCATTCACGCGGCCAGCGAGCAGGCGGTTGACCCGGCCCAGCACAGCGTTTTGTTCATGCACCACGCTGGGGATGCCAGCCTTGGTTGAGGCGAGCAGCGCGGGGAAAGCGGGATAGCCGCCAAAGCCGATCACCGCGCTGGGTTCAAACGCATCAAACAGGCGCAGCGCCATATTGCGGCCATCGCGCACCGCGCGCGCACCGCCCAGCCAGCGCAGCGGGTTTTTGCCAAACCGGCCAGCGGGCAGGACATGCGCGGTCAAATAGTCGGGCTTGCCCGGGATATTCGCGCCGCGCTCATCCGTGATCAAGGCCACATGATGCCCGCGCGCGTCCAGCTCTGCCGCCAGCGCGAAGGCTGGGATCAAATGGCCGCCGGTCCCGCCAGCGGCGAGAACGAAATGACGATTGGACTTGGGAGCATCGGTATTCATTCGCGCTCCTCCTTATTTTCTAGAAAGTCTCGCAGTCCCGGCGTCTCGCGCTTTAGGAACGGATTGCGCCGCGTGATTGCGAGCAACAGGCCGAATGTAAAGCACACCGCCAAGGTTGACGAGCCGCCATAGCTGATCAGCGGCAAGGTCATGCCTTTTGATGGGAACAGCTGAAGATTGACGAGAATATTGATGAAGGCCTGCCCGCCGATTTGGGTGACGAGGCCAGCCCCTGCGAGCAGAACAAACAGGTTTTCCTCATCCACCAGGCGCACGAGCACGCGCGCGACAATCGCGAGATAAAGCAGCACGATCAGCGCGCAGATCATCAGGCCATATTCCTCGCCAATGACGGAGAAGATATAGTCCGTATGCGCTTCTGGCAGGTTCATCTTGCGAATGCCCAGCCACAGCCCGCTGCCGGTCCAACCGCCCGCCAGCAGGGTCCGCTGAGCCAGATCAACTTGGTCAAACGCGGTGCCACCGCCCAGAAACGCATCGATCCGGTGGCGCGCATTGTCATAGAGGAAGTAGGTCGCCGTCAGACCGACCACGCCCGCGCCAACCAGCGCGCTGATCCGCTGCACCGAGACGCCCGACAGCAGTACCAGCACGAACCACACGCCTGCGAACAGGATGGTCGCGCCAAGGTTTGGCTGTAGCATCAGCAGGCCCGCGACGAGAGCCATGATCATCGTCACAAAGGTAAGCACCGGCAGATTAGGATCGCGCAGTCGCCAGCTTAGAATCCACGCAAGCGCGATGGCAAAGCCGGGTTTCAAGAACTCAGACGGCTGGAGCGACATGCCGACCTCTAGCCAGCGGCGCGCGCCGTTTTTCTCAACCCCGATAATCGGTACAAGAAACAGCAGTGCCAGCATTCCGGCGAACAGCAAAATGCCCATGCGGCGCGCATTGTCGCGGCTGGCAAAGCTGGTGGCGATCATCACGCCGACGCCCATGATTTGCCACACGACATGCGATTTCAGGAATAGAAATTCATCGAGGCGCACCTCAGCGGTCGACAATTGCTCTGCACTGGCAGGCGAGGCAGCCGCCACGGCAGCGGTGCCGATCAGCATCATGACGAGAACCAGGCCAAGCAGCCATTTGTCGACTTCGCGCCACCAAATGCGCAAATCGCCCATCCAACCGCGCCGCACCGGCACAGGCGCGTGGAATGATCCGCCGCTGCGGCCGGGTGCATAAGGGCCGTAAGCCGGTGAACCGACGGAATTCATGCGGCCTCTCCCAAGGCATGGACGAGATCGCGGAATTGCTGTCCGCGGTCTTCAAAATCACGGAATTGATCAAAGCTCGCCGCCGCTGGCGAGAACAGCACCACATCGCCAGCACGCGCATCACCATGCGCCTTGGCAAAGGCCTGGCCCAGCGTTTCGCAATATTGCGCGGGTGCGGAGGACTGGATGGCCTGCGCGAACATCTCACCATCGCGGCCAATGGTGTAGGCGCCCGCGACGTGGTCCATCAGACGAGCGAGCGAGCCGAGGCCGTCTTCCTTGGCCATGCCGCCCACGATCCAGCGTACGCGGGGATCGGGATCAGGCGGAAACGCAGCGATGGCCGGTGCGGTGGAATCCGCATTGGTCGCTTTGCTGTCGTTGATGAAGGTTACGTCGGCGACCTCAGCGACACGTTCCATGCGATGCGGGAGGCCGGTAAAGGTATTCAATCCGACATTAAGGTCAGGCAACCCAACCCCTAGAGTCGAGCAAACCTCGAACGCTGCGGCTGCATTTTGAGCGTTATGCGGCCCCTGAAGTGAAGGGGAAGAAACAGCAGTCTTTCGCACGAATTGCGGAGGCAGAATCTCGTCACGCAATGTGTACGCGATCGCTGCACTCATATCATCATGGCCAGAAAAGACCTTTGCATGTTCCTCCGACTGCATGTCGAAAAGGCGCGCCTTGCTCGCCGCATATTTCTCAAAATCACCATCATACCGGTCCAGGTGATCCGGCGTGATGTTCAGCAGCACCGCTACATCGCAATCCAGGCTAAACGTCAGATCAATCTGATAGCTCGATAGCTCCAGCACATAGACCCCGCCTGCTGGTAGCGGGTCCTGGCCCAAAATCGGCTCACCAATATTGCCGCCCATTACGCTGGGCACGCCCGCGGTTTGCAGGATGTGATGGACCAGCGCAGTTGTGGTCGACTTGCCATTGGTGCCGGTAATGCCAACCACTTTGTGCGGCGGCAGATCAGCACGGGCCTGAGCGAACAATTCGATATCGCCGATCACTGGGACATCGAATGTCGCCGCATAGAGCGCGATTGGATGGGTGTTGAGCGGGACACCGGGGGACACAACCACGCCTGCAAATCCGGTGAGATCAATCTGCAGAGGATCGGCCAGTTCGCACCGGCCCACGAATGCCCCGCGCGCTTCCTCGCGCTCGTCCCATGCGGTCACCTCAGCGCCGCTCGCCAGCAACGCCTCCACCGTGGCCGCGCCGGACCGCGCCAGGCCGAGCACGGCATAGCGTTTTCCAGCAAAGGCAGCGGAGGTGATCACTTTAGGGCGGCTCTCCTTAGCGCAGTTTCAGCGTGGCAAGACCCGCCATCGCGAGCACAATCGAAATGATCCAGAACCGGATCACGACCTTGCTTTCGCTCCAGCCAAGCTGTTCGAAATGGTGGTGGATCGGGGCCATGCGGAACACCCGCTTGCCCGTGCGTTTGAACCAGAAGACCTGAACGATGACGGAAACCGCCTCTAGCACGAACAGGCCGCCAACGATCGCCAGCACAATCTCGTGGTGCGCGGCGACCGCAATGGCGCCCAAGGCTCCGCCCAAAGCGAGTGATCCCGTGTCGCCCATAAACACCGCCGCTGGCGGCGCGTTAAACCACAAAAACGCCAGACCCGCGCCGATTATTGCGGCGCAGAATATCGCCAGCTCACCCGCGCCCTCAACATAAGGAATGCCGAGATATTCGCTAAAGTCGGTGCGCCCGACGAGATAGGCGATGATCGCAAAGGTGCCCGCAGCAATGATCACCGGCATAATTGCCAGCCCATCGAGACCATCGGTCAGGTTCACCGCATTGCCCGCACCAACGATCACAAAGGCGGCAAAGAAGTAATAGAACGGCCCCAGCGGGATCGACACATCAGAGAAGAACGGCACGTAAAGATCGGTGCTGATCTGGCTAACGATGATGTAAGACGCAATGCCAGCGACCACGAACTCCATCGCAAGCCGCACCCGGCCGGGCACGCCCGCATGGCTGTTTTTGGAGACTTTGTCGTAATCGTCGAGGAAGCCGATGATCCCGAAACCCGCCGTCACTGCGAGGCAGGCCCAGACCAGCGGGCTGCGCAAATCCATCCACAGCATCAGCGACAGCGCCAATGAGATGAGGATCATCAATCCGCCCATGGTCGGCGTGCCGCGCTTGGCAAAATGGCTTTCTGGCCCGTCTTCACGGATCGGCTGCCCCTTGCCCTGGCGCACGCGCAAAATGTTGATGAAGCGCGGACCGATTGCCATGCCAATAAACAGCGCCGTGATCAGCGTCGCTCCGGCACGGAACGTCTGGTAACGCACAAGGTTGAAGATCCCTTCAAACCCGAGCCATTCGGCGAGCAGATACAGCATTTAGTCGTCCTGTTGCCCCTCAACCGGGTGCGTTTGCGTAAAATGGGTAACCAGAGCGCCAAGACCGACCGAGTTTGACCCTTTGACAAGGATTGCGTCCCCGCCATTGATGCCAAATTCGCTGAGCATGGAAATCGCCTGATCCGGACCGTCGCAATGCGTGAAGCTGCCCGGGTTGCCAAGCGGAACGCCGCCTGATTTCCCCAATTCATAGGCCAGCTCGCGCATCTCTTCGCCAACCAGAATAACATGATCAACCCGCGCATCGTTAAGCGGCTCGGCCAGTTTGCGGTGGAAGCGCGGGCTAAAATCACCGAGCTCCATCATGCTGCCCAAAATCGCGACCCGGCGCAGCGCCGGTGTCTGGCCCAATTGCCGCAGGGTTGCGCGCATGGAGGCGGGGTTGGCATTGTAGCTTTCATCGACCAGCAAGGCCTTGCCATCGCCAGGCAGATCAATTTGGAACCGCGCTCCGCGCCCTTTCAGACCGCCCATTTCCGCCAGCGCCAGGCCCGCTGCGGCGAGATCACCGCCCACTGCGCGTACTGCCGCCATGACGCCGAGGGAATTGGCAATCCAATGCTCGCCCGGCTCCGCAATCGAATAGCACAGCCGCGCGTCGCCGAGGTCTGCTGTGATCAGCGAGCCGCCGGTGCTGATCGGAATGGCATCGAGCAGCCGCACATCGGCGTCCGCATGGCGGCCAAAGGTTACGACGTCAGCGCCTGCGGTCCGGGCATGACCGATCAGGCGCTCGGTATAGTCGGTGTCAGCGGGAATAATCGCAGTGCCGCCCGGCGTCAGACCGGTGAAGATCGCCGCTTTCTCATCGGCAATGGCCTCCATCGAGCCAAGATTTTCGATATGCGCGGGCGCGAGCGTCGTGATCAGCGCCACGTCAGGGCGTACATGATCGGCCAAAGGCGCGATTTCGCCCGCATGGTTCATGCCCATTTCAAACACGCCAAACAGGCTGCGGGCGGGCATCCGGGCGAGGCTGAGCGGCACGCCTACGTGATTGTTGTAGCTGCGGACGCTGCGATGCGCCGCGCCCCTGCTGGCCCGGTCGAGCGCGGCAAAGATCGCCTCTTTCACGCCGGTTTTACCAACCGATCCGGTGACGCCAATGCGCATCGCTGGGCTGCGATCGCGCGCGGCATGAGCCAGCGCATGTAGAGCCGCGCTGGTGTCTTTGACCAGCACATGCGGATAGTCGACGGCCCGGTCAGTAATCGCTGCAACCGCTCCTGCGGCAAAGGCTTTATCGAGGAAGCGGTGGCCGTCCATCGCCTCGCCCTTCAGTGCGATGAACAAATCGCCCGGGCGCACATCGCGGGAATCCATCTCAACGCCGGAGGCCTGGAAGTGGTGGCTGGCTGTGCCGCCCGTCGCCGTCTCGATCTCGCGCGAGTTCCACAGCGCTCCGCTGAGTTCATCGCGCGCCGTTACCGGCCAAGCACGCAGCGCAGCGTGGATCAGCGGCGCGTTCATGAGCCCGACCCCGAACCGCCAGCAGCGGCGCATTCGCGCGCAACCGTTACGTCATCGAACGGCAAAACCCGCATATTCTCTCCTGCACCGATGATCTGTCCTTGCTCGTGGCCCTTGCCCGCCACCAGCACAATGTCGTGTTCTCCGGCGAGAGCAATAGCCTCGCCAATCGCCTCGCGCCGGTCGCCAATCTCGCGCGCGCTGGCCGCGGCGCCGCGCATAATGTCCGCCCGAATGGCCGCTGGGCTCTCGCCGCGCGGATTGTCGTCGGTAACGATGACGATGTCTGATTTGTCGGAGGCGGCGGCACCCATCGCTTCGCGCTTGCCAGGATCGCGGTCTCCGCCAGCGCCAAATACGGTGATCAAACGCCCGCCCTGCCCGCGCGCCACATGCGGGCGCAGCGCAGCAATCGCCGCCGCCAAGGCGTCCGGCGTGTGCGCGTAATCGACATAGACAGGCGCACCGGCCGGGCTGATCACGGCCCGCTCTATCCGCCCGCGCACAGGCTGAAGCCGGGAAATCGCGTCCAGCGCTTGGGCCGCATCACTCCCCGTTGCAATCGCCAGAGCCGCCGCGACCATAGCGTTGGCTGCCTGATATTCACCGATCAGCGGGAGCTTGATTGAAAAGACATGCCCCTCATGCTCGACATCGATCGTCTGCCCAAGCTGGGTCGTTTTGCGATCGACAAGGCGGAGGAACGCGTTGGAGCCGCTCCCCACCTTGCCGACAAGGAGCACGCGCAAATTTGAAGACATCGCGTGCTCGGCGGCACGGCGGGTCCACTCGCTGTTATCCCCGCCGCCCCAAATAATTGCCGCTGCGCCCGGCTCCAGCACTTCGCTGAAGAGCCGCATTTTTGCAGCAAAATAGTCATCCATATCAGCGTGATAATCGAGGTGATCACGGCTGAAATTGGTGAAGGCAGCGGCTGAAACCGGCACGCCTTCATTGCGATATTGCGAGAGGCCGTGGCTCGATGCCTCATAGGCCACATGGCTCACGCCTTCGCGCGCCAGCCCGCTCATATTCGATAGGAAAGTGACAATGTCCGGCGTGGTGAGGCCGGTGGAGACGCTCTCATCCGGCGTGGTCACGCCCAATGTGCCAATGCTGGCGGCGCGCTCGCCGCACATGCGCCAAATTTGCCGCGTCATCTCGACGGTGGAGGTTTTGCCATTAGTGCCAGTGACCGCGACAATATGCGGCGGGACAGGCGTGAAGAAACCGGCGGCCAGACGTGCAAAATCGCGGCGCGGATTGTCGCTGGCGATGTAAACGGCGCCTTCTACGTTTACACCGGGGCGCGCGACGATGGCGACAGCCCCTGCGGCAATCGCCTCAGGAATGACGTCTTCCGCATTGAAAGTCAGACCCTGAAACGCACCGAAAACGGTGCCCGGTGCAACCTTGCGGTGATCGATAGCAAAGCCGGTTACGCTGAGGTCTGCGCCCTCATCGCAGGACAGCCCTGCCCTTTTCGCTAAATTTCCAAGTTTCATTTGCGCCCCTCCACCAAGAAGCGAAGATCACTAATATCGACGTCGCGCGTCGTATCCGGCTGCACTCCCAGCATTGGGCCAATTCGCGGCACGAGCCGCCCGACAACGGGGGCCGCGTTAAACGCCGCTGTCCGCTGGAACGAACTTGCCACGGTGCCGCGCGGTTCATCAATCACCGCCACCACAACATAGCGAGGGCGGTCCATTGGGAATGCGGCGGCAAAAGACGAAATCAGCTTCGTCTTGCTGTATCCGCCTTTCGTCGGCTTTTCCGCCGAGCCAGTCTTTCCGCCCACCCGGTAACCCGGCGCATCGGCGCTGCGCCCGGTGCCGTAGATCGAAATCATACGGAGCAGCTGGCGCATACGCGAGGAGGTGGAGGTCTTGAACACGCGGCGACCACGCGGAGCCTCGCCCGCCTCCAGCTTGTGCAAAGTCGCAGGACGCCAGATGCCGCCATTGACCATCGCAGCATAAGCGGCCGCCAAGTGCAGCGGCGTAACAGAAATACCGTGGCCATAGCCAACCGTCATATTGGTTAGGCGCGACCAGTCACCGCGCGGCCAGATTGGATGGCCTTTCGCTGGCAGCTCAATATAGGGACGCTCGTTCATGCCAAGATCGATCATCGTCTGGCGCAGCCGCTCTGGACCCAGCTGATCCGCGACCCGCATGGTGACGGTGTTGGACGAATAGGCCAGCGCCTGAGGAATGTTGAGCGTCGCGCCCTTGTCTGAATAATCCGCGCGCTCAATCGAGCCAATCTTGACCGGGCGCGCGTTCCAATTGGCGCTGAGATCGGTGATTACGCCAGCATCAATCGCGGCGGCGACCGTCAGCGGTTTAAAGGTCGAACCCAGCTCATACACCTGGTTGGTGGCGCGGTTCATCATATTGGCCTGGCCAGCGGCATCAATCCGGTTGGGATTAAACTCTGGCAGGGAAGCCAGCGCCATCACCTCGCCCGTGTCGACATCCAGCACCAGCCCCGCCGCACCCAGCGCATTGGTGGCGAGCATTGTCTTGCTCAGCTCATCCTCGAGCGCGCCTTGAACGCGCATGTCGATCGACAACGGCACCGATTCTGAACGCAGGGCCGGATCGCGCAATTGCTCGTCCAGCACCGCTTCCATGCCGACGCGGCCGCGATCATCAGCCGCGACATAGCCAAGAATGTGCGCGCCCAGTGAGCCTTGTGGATAGTGGCGGTCAGTCTCGCGCGGGATTTGCAGCGCAACCTCGCCCAGGCGCATGATTTCGTTTGCTTCTTCCGGCAGAATGCGACGACGCAAATAGCCCGCCCGGCCCGTGGCCAAACGCGAGGCGGTGTCGTTCACATCCATCGTCGGAAAAATATTGGCGAGCTTCATCGCGACATCTTGCGGCGAGGCGACCAAAGGCGCGCCGCCATCCCCCATAGCGGTCGGCGCATACCACAGGGCGTAAGCTGGGAAGGCTCGGGCCAGCGGAATACCGTTGCGATCGGTGATTTCACCGCGCGGCGGCAGCAATTGCTCCGCCAGACTGGTGCGCGATGGGGCGTGTCCAGCAAAACCCAAATAGGCAATACGCAGGATGGCCGCCGCAGCGACCAAACCAAACACCAGCACAATCCAAAGTACACGCCAACGCGCCGTCAACAGCGAGCGATAGCGCAGATTGACGAGTTGGATGCGGCCTGCGGGGATGGCCGGGCGAGCCGCAAAGGCACTCATTCAGCTGTCTCTGCCGTTGCTTGAGTGGCCGAAGCGCCGCTGCCTGCGCGCGCTTGCGCCGCCCGGATGGGCGAGGCCTCAACGAGGAAGTCACCGAAAGCCTCGGCGAACATCGTCGTCGCGCTATCTTCAACCTGCGTCGCCGCCAGTGTCACAGGCGCGCCGGTGATCGGCGAGACCATTTCGCGCGACCGAAGCGGCGAAGGCATACCCTCTTCAGGCTCTGCCCGGGCAACCCGGATCGGGCTAGGCGCGCCGGGGACTTGAGGCGAACCCAGGCTCGCCAATTGACGCTCACCTTCGAGATATTGGTCTGCGCGCGGCGCGAGATAGCCGAATTCGACGATGTTCCAATTTGCCAGCCGACGCTGATTGGCGCGCGCCTGAAACTCGGTTTCCAGCACAAGCGTTTCACGCTCCAGCTCAACGATTTGGCGTTCAGCCAGCAGAACTTCGCTTTTCACAGCATGCACGCGGAAACTGAGCGCGAGGAACATCCCAACGCACAGTGCGAGCACCGCAACCCAGCCGATTTGGCGCATACGAGAACCTGAAACGATCATGCCGCAAGCCTCCTTGCATCGGCGGTGGTACGAATGGCGCTGCGCAGGGTTGAAGAGCGCGCGCGCGGATTGCGTTCGATCTCGGCCTCGGAAGGACGGATCGCTTTGGAAAGTTTCTCAAACACCGGCGGATCGCCTGGAATTTCGCCCGGCAGGTGACGCGATACAGCGCGGCCCGCGCCGGATGCTTCGCGCAGGAAGCGTTTGACCATGCGGTCTTCGAGGCTGTGAAAGCTGACCACGGCGAGCTTGCTGCCAGCGCGCAGCAAATGCTCGGCTGCTGACAGTCCGCTGCGCAATTCGCCTAGCTCGTCATTCACATGGATGCGCACCGCCTGGAATGACCGCGTTGCCGGATCCTTCTTATCATGCGGCTTATGGCCCAGCGCCTTGCGAACGATGCGCGCTAGATCGCCGGTCGTCTCCAGCGGGCGCGCAGCAACAATCGCTCGGGCAACCCGGCGCGACTGGCGTTCTTCGCCATATTCATAGAGCACATCGGCAATCGTGTCGGCATCGGCAGAATTGAGAAAATCAGCCGCGCTCTCGCCCGCCTGGCTCATCCGCATATCGAGCGGTCCGTCAGCCGAAAACGCAAAGCCGCGCCCCGCCTGATCGAGCTGCATGGAGGACACGCCAATATCCATCGCAACGCCGTCAACCTGGGCAACGCCGACCTCGGCCATTGCGCTTACCATCTCAGAAAAACGCCGCGGATGAAGCACTAAGCGCGGAGGGGAACTACGCGCCTCGCTCCATCCGCGGCCTTGAGAGATCGCGTCAGGATCGCGATCAAAGGCGTGGACGGTCGCGCCGCAATCAAGCAGCGCACGAGTATAGCCGCCGGCGCCAAAAGTGGCGTCGACAATGACATCGCCGGGCTGGGGATTAAGCGCGGCGATCACTTCTTCGAGCAGAACGGGTACGTGGGGCGCAGATTGAAGGGTCATTTCTTGCGCCCCTTCGCTTCGGCTTCTGCAACCAGATTGGCGCAGGCCGCCTGCGCGCTTTCCCATTGCTCGCCCATTTGCGCGAGCTGATCCGGGTTCCAGATCGTAAAGAAGCGCCCGCCGCCATGGAAGTACAAGCCATCATCAACCTGCGCGAGACTGCGTAGGTGGTCAGGCATGACAAAGCGGCCGCTGTCATCGAACGGCACTTCGACAAAGCCAAACAGCCGCATCGCGCGCAGATCACGGTCGAATTCTTTATCAAGGCGGATGGCGCGGTCTTCTTCGCGCTCAATCTGCTCTTCAAGTTCGGTTTTGCGGGATAGGCCAAAGCCGGTGAGACAGTTCCAGCGCTCGTGCTTTGCCAGGCAGACAATCCGCCCCTCAGAGCTCTCTTTAACAGCCTTGCGGAACAGTGAAGGCAGCACAAAGCGGCCCTTATCGCCGGCGGGCGAATAAGCTTGACCACTGAATCCTGCGAACGACACGCGCTCCAACTCCCCTTCTCACCCGTCCCTCACGGGCCTTCATTTTCCCCGCCTCCCTTTTAAGGAGGCCAAACACGCCCTCTGCCTTGCCATTCCGCACGCGAGCGGAACCGGCGCGCCAACCGCGATGGGCGGCGCAAACACAAACGGGCATGTTTGATGGAAGACGGTAATATCGTGGGTTTAACCGGGATGGAAGGGGTTTTTGCGGGATTTTGCGGGATAAGATGGTAAATTATTGTTTCATATGGTTAATATACAGGACCTATCCGCTTCACTACCTAGTATGGAAACCAAAGAGCCTGCTTCAAAACGCTGATTTTCCGGTCAAAACTGCGAGAATCGCGTTCTTCGAGTCGCCGATCCCTGGCCCGTCCCGCAAAATCCCCGATCGCGAAATTGGGGCGCTTGAGCGCTGATCAAATGGATTGCAGTGATGACGGTGTGAATCGGGCTGCTGACGACTCAGTTGAGGGTTTGTGCAAGCAATGCGCTCAGCGTGCTGCCCTCTTCTCCGGCGAGCTCTTGATACTCAAAGATAGCCGCGTCCGCGAGCACCGTTACGCGCCCCTCCCCAATATCGCAGGCCGCGATAACTCCTGCGCCCTGCAATTCGCACGAAGTGGCGGCGGGATCGAGAATGCTGATAACACCTGCCATGTGAAGCGGGATCTGCCCGCCAGCGATCATGGCTGACCGCACACTGCCCCCCTGCCCCTCAACATAGCTGATCGCCAATCCCCAGCGCTCAATCACTGGCGGGATCAGCGCAGCGCCCACCGGGCGGCGCGGATCGCCAAAGGCGACCTCATATTCCCCGGTCAGCAGTGGATCGAGCGCAATCAGCAGCCGTCCGCCGGCCCGCACCCAATCATCCAATGCGACATTGTCCGATGGGCTTAGCCCGCGCGGCTGGACAATCGCCAAGCGCTCCAGCCCCGCAAGCGGACTAACACCCTGATCATCGGGAGAGAGGCTGTCGAGCAACCGCAAATCATAGCGCGCCTCTAAGACCGAGCGCTGCCAGGGCGCTTCTTGGTCTGCATCAATCAGGCTGGTAAGATCCGTGCCCAGCGGCCAATAAAGCGGCAGGCTGCTCATCAGGCCAAGCTCCACTCTCTCAGCAGGGTCATTGCTCGGGCTGGCGCGCAGGCCATTACTCTGGTCGCGCGATTGAGCCAGCCACCACAGCGCGGCTGCGCCGAGCGCCAGCACGCCAATCGCAGCAATGGCAAATTTACGGCGTTTTGGGCTCATTGCTCAGCGGATCATCGCGCACAACATCGCCTGGCAGCGGATCGCCGGCAGTGCCTTCGCCCTGCTCGGGAACAATCGCCGCCTCTTGCGTCGCGGCCGGGCTTGGGTCCACCGGCAGATCGGGCACAACGCCAGCTTCGGCGAGCGGATCGTTGATCTTGGCCCCTTCGCTTGGCTCGGTCGTCGGCGCGGCTTCTGGCACGGCGCTGTCTTCGCTGACCTGCGCGCGGCCTTGGATCACGCTGGCCAAACCGACGAGCAACACCATCGCCGCAAGGCCAGACAGGCCGACCTGCAGGCGCTGCACCGCCTCTTCGCGGGTTCCGCCAAGGGGTGCGCCTGCACGCTCAAGATCGGGGTTTGCTGCAACAGCCCGCGCCACTTCTTCGCGGGTCTCAAACAGTTTACGATACGCCATAATGGCTGCCTATCACGCTTGCTCGAGCCAGTCGAACACTGGAAGCTCTTTCGCCTTCAACCAGTCGGCATTGTACAGGGTTGAAAGGTAGCGAAAGCCAGTATCGCACAGGATTGTCGCGACTTGCGGGTTCTCCCGCCCTTCGGCGACCAACTGCTTGCCCAGAGCAATCGCGCCAGCAACATTGATGCCCGAGGACAGTCCGAGGCACAGCCCCTCTTCGCGCAGCAGGCGCGCGACCCATTCTAGGCCTTCTTCGTCAGAAATGCGGAATTGGGTATCAATCGGCGCGCCTTCCAGATTGGCGGTGATCCGGCCTTGGCCAATGCCCTCGGCAACGGAAGAACCCTCGCCCTTAAGCTCGCCATTCGCGTAATAATTATAGAGCGCCGCGCCATGCGGATCAGTCAGCGCAATGCGCACATCCTCGGATTTCTCCTTCAGGCCCATGCCAACCCCGGCAATCGTCCCGCCGGTGCCAGCCGCGCAGGTAAACCCGTCGATCTTGCCATCCAGCTGCTGCCACAGCTCCTTTGCCGTGCCCTCAATATGCGCGCGGCGGTTGGCGACATTGTCAAACTGTCCCGCCCAGATCGCGCCCTCGGTTTCTTCCGCCATGCGGCGCGAGGTGTGCTGGAAGTGCGCGGGATCGGCATATTTGGTCGGCGGCACGAGCACCAGCTGCGCGCCAAGAGCGCGCAAAGTGTCCATCTTTTCCTTCGACTGATTATCCGGCATCACAATCACGGTTTTGTAGCCCAGCGCATTGGCGACCAGCGCAATGCCAATACCGGTGTTGCCAGCGGTGCCTTCGATCACAGTTCCGCCCGGCTTTAGCTCACCGCGCGCCTCAGCATCGCGGATCATATAGAGCGCCGCGCGGTCCTTCACTGAAGAGCCCGGATTGGCAAATTCGCATTTGCCCCAAATATCGCAGCCCGCCGCCTCGCTTGGCCCAGTCAGGCGAACCAGCGGAGTGTTTCCGATCAAGGCGAGCGTATCGCCGACAGGTTGAGTAATGTTCATGGACTGCGAGTTAGGAGTTTGCGAGCCAACTCGCAAACAACATCAATCTTCAGCTGCGATAGTTACCTTTAAGCCGTCGAGCTCTGCAGTGAGCGGAACCTGGCACGATAGGCGCGAGGTTTCATTGCGATGCTCGCTCGATTCCAGCAGATCATCTTCATCTTCGCTCATCTCAGGCAGCTTTGCCGTAAACTCAGGATCGATGTGAATGTGGCAGGTCGCACACGAACAGCATCCGCCGCACAGCGCCAGCAGCTCGTCAAAGCCATTGTCGCGAATAGCCTCCATCACCGTCAGGCCGTCCTCGACCTCGATGTCACTCGTTTCGCCTTCACGATTGGTGACGATCAGTTTCGGCATTGCATTGTATCCTTTTCAGTGTCCGCTGGATTGGCCAGCGCTCTATCGAATAGTCGGCTGCGCTGCTAGAGGCAGATTTCGCATTGTATAGCTATGGGAATTATTAGTGGGATTGAGCGCAGCTGCAATCAAGGCCTCGCTTGATGCGTTGGCCAAAAATGATGCCGATCTGGCGAATGAAATCACGCGGATCGGCTATCCAGAGCCGCGCATCAGAGACCGCGGCTATATGACGATGCTGCGCACGATTGTGGGCCAGCAGGTATCCGTCGCCGCGGCGGCGAGCATGTGGAACAAGTTGGAGGCCGAGCTGGGCGAAGGTTTCAGCCCCGCCTGCCTGCTGGAGCGGGACTTTGATACTTTGCGCGCTTGCGGCCTGTCGCGCCAGAAACAGGGTTATGCCCGCAGCCTGTGCGAGCTCGTACAAACCGGCGAGGTCAATTTTGATGACCTGCCCGATGATGATGAAGAAGCCATCGCCGAGCTGACCAAGGTCAAAGGGATCGGTCGCTGGTCAGCGGAGATATATCTGCTGTTTGCGGAAGGGCGCGGCGATATGTGGCCCGCCGGCGATCTGGCTGTGCAGGAAGGCGTCAAAAGACTGCTGAAGCTAAACGAGCGACCCGATGAAAAGGGCCTGAGGCAGATTGGCGAGCGCTGGCGCCCGCATCGCGGGGCAATGGCGATCTGGGTCTGGCACTTTTACGCCAATCCCGCATTGTGATGTCGTTTAATTTCAAGGCCGCAGCGCGCTCACCTGACCGACAATCGATTGACTCTGAACCGCCATCACTGAATGCTCTCACCGTTGATTTGACAGATGGAGAACGGGAATATGCGGTGCAGCATGCTAATTTGTGGATTTGGCGCTGCATCTCTGGCGGCGTGCAATTCAGCAGATGAAGTTGTTTTGGGCGACGGCGCAGGACAAGTAGAAGGCGCAAGTTATTCCACCGGGCTAGCCGAGCAAACCACAGCGTCCCTGATCGAGTGCGGAGATGACGCGCGCATCGCCGCTGTCGGAACCATCACCAGCGACGATGGAAAGAGCTGGACGGTCCCTGCTGAAACCAATTTCGTTACCGCTCCTAAAGCAGCGGACCTCTATAACGATTGCAGTGGGTTTACGCCCGGTGGGATTAAGGAGATCGATCTGAACGATGTGCCGGTCTTCGATGCAGGCGGCGAAGAAGAATTCACGCTTTTCGTGTTCGCCGACAATTACTTCGAATTTTACGCCAATGGCCAGCTCGTGGCAGTCGATGCGGTACCGTTCACACCGTTTAATGCCTCCGTCATCCGCTTCACTGCGTCGCGGCCGCTCACCCTTGCGTTCATGGGTGTGGATTGGGAAGAGAATTTGGGGATCGGTTCAGAAGAGAACCGCTCGTCGTCTTATCATCCCGGTGATGCGGGACTGGTGGCTATGCTGAGCGATGCCCAAGGCAACCCATTGAAAGTAACAGACAGCAGCCGGAAAGCGCAAACTTTCTATGTTTCCCCGCTCAATGACCGCGCGTGTTTGGTTGATCAGGGCAGCACCCGCGACAGTTCCGCCTGCGCGTCAGTAGCTAGCGATGACGGCCCGCAGATGTCCGCCGCCTTCTGGCCTATCCCAGCAGGATGGATGACAACCGAATTCGATGACACAGGCTGGCCCGCAGCTGTCACCTACACAAACGGCACGGTCGGAGTGGATAACAAGCCAGGATACACCAATTTCACGGACATTTTCGATGCGCAAGCAAGCGATGCCGAATTCATTTGGAGTTCGAATCTGGTGCTAGACAATCTGGTATTAATGCGAGCCAGCGTTGAATAATCATCTCAAATGGGACGAATAAACATGAAGAATTTTGCAATGCTCGGCGCCGTCATTTTGGGTTTTACAGCCTGTTCAGATGCAACGACAGAAACCACCACTGCACCGACCGAGGCGGAGGCGAGCGCGAATGCTGATGCCGTTGAAATCGTGCTAAACGATCAACTTGATGGTGTGACCAACGAATATTGCCTCGACATTGCAGGGGGCCGCGAAAACGTTGACCCGGCCAATGGGTTGCAAGGCCACACTTGCTATAGCCGTGATGGCGCGCTTGGCACGGACCAGATCTTTGATGCAGCAATGTTTGAAAACAACACTTTGTTTATGCCTGAATATGATGTCTGCGTCTCTGTTGAAGGCGCCGAGATTGGATTGGCCGCTTGTGATGAAAGCGAAGCGCAGCAGGTCAGCTTTGTTGAAGATGGTACTATCCGCCCTCTCGCCGATGACACGCAATGCTTCACCCTGCAGGAAGACACGCGCACCGGACGCAGCACAGAAAATCAGATAAAAGTACTCGCATTGGAGCCTTGCTCTGATGACAAAGCCGCCTATCAAGTCTGGCGTTCGCGCAGCAGCGACGACACACCTAATACCTAATGGCCTAACACCTAATGGAATGCCTAGGCCAAGCCTATCAGACCATCGCGGTACAGCCCTGTACCTGCCCAAACTTGTGAGCAGCACGCGATGTGTGTTATTTGAATAGTACAGTCATTTGAAATCGATCGGAGAACCCCCATGTCCCCTCGCATAACCTCTCGTCTTTCATTCACTGCGCGCCTGCTGACCACGGCGCTCGCCGCATCTGCCCTAACGCTGCCGGGCACAGTCTCTGCAGATAATCACGCCGCCAATACCGGAGCCACCATGACCAACACCGCCGAAGCCTATGATCTGATCCCGCGCGATGCGCTGTTCGGCAACCCAACCAAAGCGCAAGGGCGCATCAGCCCCGATGGCAAATATCTCGGCTGGCTCGCACCAAAGGACGGCGTGCTCAATATCTGGATGGCTCCGCGTGACAATCTCGATGCTGCCAAAGCGATGACGAGCGCAGCCGACCGCCCGATCCGCCAGCATTTCTGGTCACCAGATTCTAGCAGCCTGCTGTATATTCAGGATAAAGGCGGCGATGAGAACTTTCTGCTCTATTCGATCAATGTCGAAACCGGGGTAGAAACCAATCTTACCCCGTTTGAGAATACCCGCGTCGACATCGTCGGCGGGTCAGAAACGATCCGCGATAAAATCCTGATCGGTCTCAACAATCGCAATCCTCAGTTTCACGATGTGCACCTGCTCGATCTCAACACAGGCGAGCTTGAGCTGGTGTATGAAAACAACAGCTTTGCCGGGTTTATGGCGGATGACACGCTGACCCTGCGCATGGCGATGCGCCAGAACGAGGCAGGCGGCACCGACTATTTCCGGGTCGAGGGCGGCGCGGTTGAAGAGGCCCCATTTGAAAACACGGCGATGGAAGATCTCGCTGACAACCTCGCCAGCGGGCTACACCACCGATGGCTCCACGCTGTATTGGCTCGACAGCCGCGGCCGCAACACCGCCGCTCTGTACGCTCAGGACACAGCGAGCGGTGAAAAGACGCTGGTGGCGGAGAATGACAAGGCCGACATTGGCGGCACCATTCGCAACAACAAAACTGGCGTGGTTGAGGCCTATTCGGCGAACTATCTCAAGACCGAGTGGACAGCTATTGATCCTGCGATCAAGGCCTCGCTCGATTGGCTTGGCGGCCAGCTTGATGGCGAGTTCGGCGTCCCCAGCCGTACCGATGACGACATGATCTGGATCGTATGGAACGACCCGCTGACCGCGCCCAGCGGCAGCTATATCTATGACCGCGCAGCCAAGACCCTCACCCCGTTCTACATCACCCGGCCAGAGCTGGAGGGCGCGCCGCTGCAGCCGATGCAACCGGTAGAGATCATCAGCCGCGATGGCTTAACCCTGCCATCTTACCTGACACTCCCACCGGGCAGCGACAGCGATGCAAGTGGCCGTCCAGATGCCGCAGTCCCAATGGTTCTGCTGGTCCACGGCGGTCCATGGGCGCGCGACAATTATGGTTTTTCCAGCGGCGTCCAATGGCTCGCCAACCGGGGCTATGCCGTGCTGCAAGTGAACTTCCGGGGCTCCACCGGGTTCGGCAAGGACTTCATCAACGCAGGCAACAAAGAATGGGGCCTAAAGATGCATGACGATCTGATCGATGCAACTGACTGGGCGATCGAGCAAGGCATCACCACCGCCGATCAAGTGGCGATCATGGGTGGATCCTATGGCGGCTATGCGACACTTGCTGGCCTCACCTTCACGCCAGAGAAGTTCGCTTGCGGCGTCGACATTGTTGGCCCGTCCAACCTTGAGACCTTGCTGGCGACCATTCCGCCCTATTGGGCACCGATGGTGAAGATTTTCCATGAGCGCATGGGCGATCCAAACACCGAGGAAGGCCTTGCTTTGCTGAAGGCCGCAAGCCCGCTGTACAAGGCCGACCAGATCACTAAGCCGCTGCTGATCCTGCAAGGCGCCAATGATCCACGCGTCAAACAATCGGAGAGTGATCAGATCGTCGGCGCGATGAAGGATGCCGGTGTTCCGGTCACTTACGTGCTCTACCCTGATGAAGGGCACGGTTTCGCAAAGCCGAACAACAACATCGCCTACACAGCGATCACCGAGAATTTTCTGGCGGAATGCCTCGGCGGACGCAGCGAAGCGATTGGCGATACGGTTGGCAATTCCACCGCCCAGATCCTCGAAGGCGCACAGCATGTGGTTGGCCTAGAAGCCGCGCTGGCGAAGTAGCCACCCGCTTAACCCACAGATGATCCGTGCTGACACGCATGTCAGTAGCTGACAAACAGAGCGCGCGGGGTTAGACCTCGCGCATTCTTGTTTTCGGGGAGTAGGTTCAGGTGACACAGCGTCGGTCAATTTTCATCACTGGCGGTGCCTCAGGCATTGGCCGCGCGATCGCGCGCCTGTTTGCAGAGCGCGGCTGGTTTGTGGGGCTGGCCGACGTGAACGTGCAAGGCATGCAGGACACCGAAGGCTTACTTCCCGGCGGGTTCTCCTATTCGCACAAACTGGATGTGCGCGACCGGGCCGCTTGGGACGAGGCGCTGGAGGCCTTCGCTATGGCCGCTGGCGGGCGGATTGATTGTGTCGTCAACAATGCCGGGATCGGGGTTGGCGGACAAATCCACGAGATGGAAAAGGATGAAATCGACAACTGCCTAGACATCAATCTGAAGGGCGTCCTTTACGGTGCCGCCGCCGCGTTCCCGTATTTGAAGGAGACAGCGCCAGGCTCGGTGCTGCTAAACACAGCCAGCGCCGCCGGGATTGCCGGCTCTCCCGGCATGAGCGTCTATTGCGCGACAAAGTTTGGCGTGCGCGGCATCGCCGAGAGCCTGGATGCCGAATGGGCTGAACATGGGATCAAAGTCGCTTCGATCTGCCCCAGCTTCATCGAGACGCCGCTGCTGGATGGCACGGGCAATCGCGGCTCTAACGAGCAAATCCGCGACACCGTGCTAGCCGCCGGACTAGAAATTACACCTGTAGAAGAAGTCGCCGAGGTCGCCTGGAATGCAGTGCACGGTGACGATTTGCATTATGTCGTCGGCAAAACCGCCAAACAGCTAAATTTTGCCAAACGATGGATGCCGGGCCGGGTCCGCAAACAAACTCGCACTGGCACAGGCTTGCTGGGCCAATAGGACTAGTCAGAATAAAGGGGAATACGCCTAGGCACCGACACAAGTGCAGTGAGTGCGGAACTCACGAAAGCTCAGCAATCGCCTTCGCCATGGCCGCATCGCGCGCCGACAGGCCGCCGATTTCCCCTGCATCATGCGTGGTCAAAGTGATCTCGACCTTGTTGTAAACATTGAACCATTCAGGGTGATGATCCTGGCTCTCCGCGATCAGGGCGACCCGGTTCATAAAGCCCCAGGCCTGAGAGAAATCGGCGAACTCAAACTTGCGGAAAATCGCCTTGCCATCGCGCACTTCATTCCATTCTGGAAAGGCCGCGAGCAGCTCCGCTCTTTCGCTATCTGTCAGTTCAGGCACACGGCTCATATCGGTTCCGATCAGGCAATTGTTGTCTAGCGTGTTGTTTGCGGGGCAGCTATTGCCTAACGCCGTGCAATCATGCAAGCGCGCCTTACCGTATCTGACCTTGCCTGCCGCCGGGGCGACCGCGTGCTGTGTCGGGGTCTTGGCCTGACTTTGCAAAGCGGCGATGCGTGCCATGTGACCGGCGCAAATGGCATTGGAAAGACGACCCTTTTGCGCAGCTGCGCGGGCCTGCTCACCCCCTTTGCGGGAAAGGTGGAGAGTGAGGGCGCTATCGGCCTGCTCGATGAGCGTATGGGTCTTGATCCCGATCTGCCGCTGGGCCGAGCGCTCGCATTCTGGCAAAAGATTGATGGCTGCGTGGATGTTGACGCGGCGATGGATGCGATGGGGCTCGGCAATCTGCTCGATATACCGGTACGCTATTTGTCGACTGGTCAGCGCAAGCGCGCAGGGCTCGCGCGTTTGATCGCGCAGGCCGCGCCGATCTGGCTGCTTGATGAGCCGCTAAGCGGGCTCGACACCCGTGCGATTGAGCAAGTGACCGCTTTGATTGCTGCGCATTGTGAGGACGGCGGGATCGCTCTGGTCGCTTCGCACCAGACGCTCAGCATTGCGGGCCTGACGGCGTTGGAACTGGCGGATTACGCTCCCCGCGCAGAGCCAGAGCCAGCCGCATGATCACCGCGCTGCTCAAACGCGATCTGGCGCGCTTTTTTCCCTTCACCGGCAGCGGGGCGGCTCTGCCCGTGATCTTCTTTTTGGCGGTAGCGATGCTATACCCCTTCGCAGTTGGGCCGGATGCGCCCTTGCTCGCACGCACGGGCGGCGGCGTGGTTTGGATTGCCGCCTTGCTGGCCGCGATCCTGCCGCTCGACAGCTTGGTTGCGCGCGACATTGAACTGGGCGTGTTTGATCGGCTGAAACTGCGCGGGGTTACTGAGGAAGTCAGCATGGCCGTGCGTCTGGCCGCGCACTGGCTCAGCTTCGGCCCGCCACTGATATTGGCAACATTCCCGGCGGCGGCTCTGCTCAATCTGGATGGAGAGACGCTGCACATTCTGCTGCTCGGATTGCTGGCCGGCACGCCGGGCCTCGCCGCAATTGGTCTGATGATCGCATCGCTCACAGCGTCCTTGCGCGCAGGCGCGGCGTTATCGGGCCTGCTGCTGATCCCGCTGGCGCTGCCGATCCTGATCTTCGGCGCAGGCGCGCTCGCCCGCATGGATCAGGCGAGCCTCGGCTTTGTCGCGGCGACTAGTTTGCTTTTGGTGGCAATTGCGCCCTTTGCCGCAGGCGCTGCGATCAGGGCTGCGCGGGAGGGATAGATTGCCTACTGGCTACATCTTTTTTCAACGTTTCCAACGCGTCCAATACCACGGTCGCAATGCCGACTATTGTGCGGAGCGTGGCGCTCATATCACCAAACTTCATCGATATTGTTGACAAGATGCCTTGAACGTCACCTCGTGGAATCCCAGCATGCCTTCCACCCTCGACCTTTGTCACAAAATCAATCACTTCCCGGATCGAGAATCGCCGTCCACGATGGAAGATGACCTCTTCATTCATAAATTCTTCAAGATCAACAGCGTGCTTAGTATGATTGACCATCACATAGCGCGGAGACAAGCCATCCAAAACGAACCAACTGTCCGGCGATAAACCTGCCTTCTCCAAATCTTGCCAATGAGAGCTGCGTGCAACTGTAAATTCAATAGGAACTGAATTGACGTTCACAATCGCAGCCAGTTCCTTGTTTTTGTCGAGCAGCAATAGGAAAACCAAATTTGCCGCATTGAGCACATCATAGGGGTCCTTCGAACCAAGACGTTCTTCCAGATCTTCGATCCTCTTTAGAAAAAGACGTTCGCGATCCATATTTTACTCCCCATCAATAAGGCGGCTTGTCTTTACCCGTCGGGCTGAGCGTGAATATCTCCGTGCCCTCTTCGGTTACGGCGAGCGAATGCTCAAACTGGGCGGATAGGCTCTTGTCGCGGGTCACCGCGGTCCAGCCATCGCCCAGCACTTTCGCCCATGGCTTGCCGAGGTTGATCATCGGCTCAATCGTGAAGAACATGCCCGGTTTCAGTTCCGGTCCGGTTCCAGCTTTCGCCGCGTGCACAACCTCCGGCGCATCGTGGAACAGGCGGCCAAGGCCGTGCCCGCAAAACTCGCGCACCACGCCGTAACGGAATTGCTTCGCATGCGCCTCAATCGCAGCGCCAATATCGCCCAGCCGCGCGCCGGGTTTGCCCGCCGCTTCGATGCCCAGCATCAGACATTCATGCGTCACATCGACCAGCCGCTTGGCCTTGAGGCTTGGCTCACCGGCAAAGAACATGCGCGACGTGTCGCCATGCCAGCCATCGAGCAGTGGGGTGACATCGACGTTGACGATATCGCCCTCTTTGAAGACTTTGTCGGAGGGAATGCCGTGGCAAATCACATGGTTGATCGAGATACAGCGGCTGTGCGTGTATCCGCGATATCCCAATGTCGCGGGCACTGATCCTGCGTCCAGCATCATCTCGCGCACGGCGGTGTCGACGCTTTCCGTCGTCACGCCGGGCTGCACCAGACTGGCGACCTCATCCAGGATCCGCGCGGCCAATTGTCCGGCCTTGCGCATCCCATCAAAGCCATCTGGCCCATGGAGTTTAATGGTGCCGTCGCGGTAGACGGTCTGATCGCCTTCGATAAGCTGATATTCGGTCATTGCCGCTATGTAGCGACAATGCGCGCGATTTGCGAGAGGGGGCTTATTTTGCCGAAAAGTGCGCGCGATATTCCGGTTTTACCGCGTCCAAAATCGCCTGTGTGACCGGAACAGTCACCTCGTAATCGCCCTCCACATAAGGGCCCGCAACATAAGGCGCAGCGAGTAACCCCAGCCGATCAAAGCTCTTGCCCGTGGATGATCCGAGCAGCAGTGTCGGCTGATTGAGTTTGGGGCACTCGCTGAAATATCCGCCGTCTTCCACCTTGCCGCGGCGCTTGGCTTGCTCCGTCTTCAGTCCCTCACAATAGGGCGCCCTAACGGCGTCATGCAGGGCGGCCGTCGATGTGAACAGCGCGTAAGGATCAAGCGCCTCCCCTTCCCCATCATTTGCCTGCCGATCCCATACGAGAGTGTCGAACCAATAATTGCCATGTGCGCCGCCCGCATAGACATAGTGATTGGCCGACAGCGACAGGAAACGCCGTAGGTCCGCCACCACTTGCCAGGTCTTGCCATAGCTGTCGGTCTTGCAAGAATTGCAGTCGCTATCCGCAAACTCCTCCAGCGTGCCGCGCCATGATTCCTTCTGCTCGGCCAAGGCTTGCGTTCGGCGCTGTTGAAGCTGCCGCGCGAGGCCTGGTATCGCGCTGACCTGAGCAGGCCAGCTGTATTCGAAATCACGGCTGGCACCGCCGATTTCTTCTTTGTCGGTGAAGTTGACCGCTTTGAACCCGGCCGCCGTGCGGCGCTCCAGATCATCCTGTGCGCTGCCACTCCCAGCGACTTCGGGCGGGGTCGGAGGGGCCGGTGTGTTTTGCGCAACGCCGACATCATCAGCGACTTCTTCCGGCGAAGAGCAGGCCGCGAGCGCGCCCGCCGCCAGAACCGCCACACAAACCGTCATTGCCCTGCCCATGATGTCCACCCTTCCACTTGCGCAATTCGCGCGTGACAAGTCGTCGCTCAAAGCTAATGACGTAAGTATGAATGATACCAAAGAATTGATCCAGCCCGACCGCGGGCAAGACGCCATCTCGATCCATCTTGTGACGCAGGACGGGTATGAGGATTGGGTGAAATCCCTTAGCACGGGACAGCGCGCCGCGCTGACCGCGCAGAAATTCACCGGCGGCGCTGGCCAAACGGGCATTGTGCCAGATGGCGACGGGTGGTTTGCGGTTGGCGGCGTGGCCAATAAAGACAAGCTTTCAAGCTATTGCCTCGCCGGATTGGCCGCGGCACTGCCTGAAGGCACATACCGGCTAGAGAATGCAGAGGCTGGCGCGGCGATGTTTGGCTGGCTGACCGCGCATTACCGCTTCACCCGCTACCGCGAGGATGAAAACGCGGCCGGCCCGCGCGTGCTGCTGACCAAGCAGGCCGCCGCGATTGAGCCATTGCTCGCGGAAGCTGAGGCAGAGATGCTGGTCCGCGACCTGATCAACACACCGGCAGAGGACATGGGGCCAGCCGCCCTAGAGGCAGAGTTTGAAAAGCTCGCGAAAGCCCACGGCGCCATTTTGAACGTGACCAAGGGCGACGCGCTGGAGCAAGGCTATCCCATGGTGCACGCCGTGGGCCGCGCCGCCGCGCGCCATCACGCACCGCGCATGCTGCACCTCACCTGGCAAGCCAAGGGCGGCAGCGACAAGGATCCCGCGCTGGCGATTGTCGGCAAAGGCGTGTGCTTCGATTCGGGCGGACTCGATATCAAGCCAGCCGCCGGGATGCGCCTGATGAAGAAAGACATGGGCGGCGCAGCCCACGCAATCGCGCTTGCGGGCCTGATCATGCGGGGCGGGCTGAAGGTGCAATTGCACCTGTTTGTGCCAGCGGTTGAAAATACGATCTCTGGCCCGGCGTTCCGCCCCGGCGATGTGCTGGACAGCCGCAAGGGTCACAAGGTTGAGATCCACAACACCGATGCAGAAGGGCGCCTGATCCTGGGCGATGCTCTAACCCGCGCAAGCGAGGAAGAGCCGGAGCTGATCATTGATTTTGCCACGCTGACCGGCGCAGCGCGCATTGCTCTGGGCCCCGATTTCCCAGCGCTGATGACGCGCCGTGACAAGACCGCCGCTGACATAATTGCGGCGGGCAAAGCGAATGATGATGAGCCGTGGCGTTTGCCTCTGCCGGAGGGATATTTCGACTATCTCAAATCCGACATTGCCGATTTCACCAACGCACAAAGCAATCCCTATGCAGGCGCGAGCGTCGCGGGACTGTTCCTCGACAAGTTCGTGGGCGAAGGCATTGAATGGGCGCATTTCGACACGTTCGGCTGGCGTCCGTTCCCCAAGCCGGGGCGCAGCAAGGGCGGCGCGGCCTATGGTCTGCGCGCCAGTTGGCACGCGCTCAAAGCGCGCTATGGCGGCGAGTGAACGCGCGCCTATTTGAGCTTCGCTTTCCACCGCTAGCCAGCGGCTAACTTGCTCGAAAGGCTTTGGCCGTATAAGCGCGCCGGACCCCGGCGATACGCGCTGGGCGGTGACAGGGAACCAGGCTCCTATGAGCAAGGCTGCAAAATACGAAGTGCCATCAGGCGTGCTCGGTTTGAACGGCCCGATTGCGCGTCCTCAGCCCGGCACTCTGCCCCTGCGCGGTGACCTCGCGCATATCGCGCTCGCGGGCACGCATCTCGCGGCGCATTACATTATTCCTGAGCCCCGCGAAGTGGCAGCCGGCGGTGCATCCATGCTGCTGCAGCCGCAGGATGGCGCAGAGCTGGTCACAGCGCTCGATCCCGGCAGTGCAATCGAATTGCTCGATGTCGCGGGCGACTGGGCTTGGGCCACGATTGGTCCGGATGGGCCAAGCGGATATGTCAAAGCCGATAGTTTAAGCATCGTTGCTTAGCGCGCGCCAGCGGCTAAACAGCGCAGCATGACAACACGCATTTTCATCGATGGAGCCGCCGGGACGACCGGCTTGGAAATCCGCGAGCGTCTGGCGGCGCGCAGCGAATTTGAGCTGCTGGTGCTGGATGATGACCGCCGCAAGGACGAGGCGGCGCGCAAAGAGGCTTTGCATGAAGCCGACATTGCGATCCTGTGCCTGCCCGACGATGCAGCGCGCGATGCTGTGGCCTTGGCCGCTGGATCAAACACGCGGATCATCGATGCCTCCAGCGCGCACCGTGTGGCGGAAGGCTGGACCTATGGCTTTCCGGAGATCGTCGGGCACGACAAAATTGCCAAGGCGCAGTTTGTCTCCAACCCGGGGTGTTATCCAACCGGCTTTCTTGCTCTGATTGCACCATTGGTTCGCGCGGGGCTGCTGCCAACTGATTGGCCATATACGGTCAATGCGGTGAGCGGCTATTCTGGCGGCGGAAATGCTTTGATTAAGCGGATTGAGGACGAACCCGACCTCGCCTTTCGCAGCTACGGCCTGAATATGGCGCATAAGCACCAGCCCGAGATGAAGCTGCATGCTGGACTCAAACACGGCGTAATTTTCGCGCCAGCCGTCGTGCGAGCCTATCGCGGGATGCTGGTTGAAGTGCCGCTTCACCTAGGCGCAATTGATAGCACGCTGACACCAGATCATTTGCGCGAAGCTCTGGCCGAGAATTACGGCTCGTCGTCCATCGTAACCGTTGCCCCAGCAGAGCCACCGACCGAGCTTAACGTGTGCGAAGGTGAGCCAGCAAGCGACGCCATGACGCTCTATGTGTTCGGCAATGAGGGCGGCTATCATGCCCGCTTGATCGCTCGGCTCGACAACCTTGGAAAAGGCGCGAGTGGCGCAGCGGTTCAAAACCTCAACATCATGTGCGGTTTGCCCGAAACCACCGGCCTTCGCCTGCCCGGCTAAGCACGCTGCCGCTAAGCAATTGCCCTGAGCCTTTGCCTAATTTTTAGGCAATCAGAGTCTGTGCTTTGTGCAGGCCCGCCTTGCGGAGCCACGCGCGACATGATCTTGCGCTGCGACCATTTCAAACGAATGCCCCTTGCGTAGCAGGCCAGATCATCTAACCCAATCCATCACAGAGATTGGCACGATTCTTGGATCGCGCGTAGCATAGTTTAAGGCGACCAAATCCGCCTGACAGGGGAGACCGACCGGGCCGTGAAAAAAGTCGAAGCAATTATCAAGCCATTCAAACTCGACGAAGTGAAGGAGGCGCTGCATGAAATCGGCGTATCCGGTATCACGGTTACTGAGGCGCGCGGCTTTGGCCGGCAAAAGGGCCATACAGAGCTCTATCGCGGCGCCGAATATGTCGTCGATTTCCTACCCAAGGTAAAACTCGAAGTCGTCATCAACGATGATCTGGCCGAGCGCGTAGTGGAGGCTATCGCCGCCGCTGCGCAAACTGGCCGCATCGGTGATGGCAAGATCTTCGTCTCGCCGATTGAGACCGCCCTGCGCATCCGCACGGGCGAGACCAACGAAGACGCGATCTAAATTCAACCACCCTCTTTGCTCGTAAGAATGCGGGCGCAACCACCAGATAAGCTGGAGAATGACAGACCATGGCAAGTGCAAAAGACATCGTAAAACAGATCAAGGAACATGACATTGAGTGGGTGGATCTGCGCTTCACCGACCCTAAGGGCAAATGGCAGCACCTCACCATGTGCGGCAGTGTCATGGACGAAGACGCGCTTGACGATGGCCTGATGTTCGATGGTTCGTCCATCGAAGGTTGGAAAGCGATCAACGAATCCGACATGATCCTGAAACCTGATCTGGACACCGCTTATGTTGATCCGTTCAGCGCGACCCCAACATTGATCCTGTTCTGCGACATCGTAGAGCCATCCGATGGCCAGCTCTACGCCCGCGACCCGCGCTCCACCGCGAAACGCGCCGAGGCGTACCTCAAATCAACCGGCATTGGTGACACCATCTATGTCGGGCCAGAGCCTGAGTTCTTCATGTTCGACGATGTTCGCTTTGAAGACGGCTATGCCGGATCAGGTTTTGCAATCGACGATATTGAGCTGCCAACCAACACGGGCAAGGAATATGAAGGCGGCAACATGGGCCACCGTCCGCGCGCCAAGGGCGGCTATTTCCCAGTTGCTCCAGTAGACAGCGCCACCGACATTCGCGGCGAAATGGTTGCCACGATGATGGAAATGGGCCTGCCCATGGACAAGCATCACCACGAAGTTGCGGCCGCTCAGCATGAGCTCGGCATTACCTTCGGCAATCTCGTCCAAACCGCTGACCGCGTGCAGATCTACAAGTATGTCGTACAGCAAGTCGCGCATGCCTATGGCAAAACCGCGACCTTCATGCCGAAGCCGATCAAGGACGATAACGGCAGCGGCATGCACACCCACATGTCGATCTGGAAAGACGGCGTGAACACCTTCGCTGGCAATGAATATGCCGGCCTGTCGGAAACCTGCCTTTACTACATCGGCGGCGTCATCAAGCACGCGAAGGCCGTCAACGCCTTCACCAACGCCACCACCAACAGCTACAAGCGTCTGGTCCCAGGCTTTGAAGCACCGGTTCTGCTCGCTTACTCAGCGCGCAACCGCTCTGCCTCTTGCCGCATTCCATACGGCGCTGGCGAGAAAGCCAAGCGGGTTGAGTTCCGTTTCCCAGATGCTCTGGCCAACCCATATCTCGCCTCTGCGGCACTGATGATGGCGGGTCTCGACGGGATCGAAAACAAGATCCACCCAGGCGAGGCGATGGACAAGAACCTCTATGATCTGCCGCCGGCTGAGCTTGCTGACGTGCCGACCGTTTGCGGCTCCTTGCGTGAGGCGCTTGAGGCTCTTGAGGCAGACCACGAATTCCTGCTGAAGGGCGATGTGTTCTCGAAAGATCAGATCGACGCTTATGCTGAGCTGAAGTGGGAAGAGGTATCGCGCCTTGAGACCACACCGGCTCCGGTCGAGTTTGACATGTATTACAGCAGCTAATCCGCCGCTGACACACGATAACAAGGGGGCGCCAAGAGTGATTTTGGCGCCCCTTTTGTTTGTTCTGAAGGCTCTAGGCTGAGATTAAGCCGCAGTGCGCAGCAGATTTCGCCCAGCTTGTTTCGCATCATACAGAGCACGGTCGGCTTTCTGCATTGATCGTTCAATGCTCTCATCCGCGTCAACCGCTGCCAGTCCGGCACTCATCGTAACCTGTGTGAGGCCAGCGATTTGCCAGTTCTCTGCCGCGACATCGAGACGCAATCGCTCAATAATCCCGTGCGCAGTGGCAACGTCTTCACCGGGTAGGATCACGAGAAACTCTTCCCCGCCGATGCGGCCGGCACAATCGCCGGGGCGCAATTGTTCAGACACGATTTGCGCAACGCGTTTCAACACCTCGTCACCCGCCTGGTGCCCATGAAGATCGTTGACCGCCTTAAAGTGGTCGATGTCGAAAATCGCAATTGTCAGCGGTGCGCCGCTAACCTTGGCCACCCGAGCCGCTTTACGCAGCTCGCCAAAGACTTTGCGGCGATTGGCAATCTCAGTAAGATCATCAGTCTCTGACAGGCGCAGCGCCGTTTTCGCTTCGCGCAAGGCATCACGCCGCGCCACGCGCAGGGCTTCGAGCGTTTCAGTTTGCGCGGTGATATCTTGGAAGGTTCCAAACAGGCCGTGGAACGTGCCCGATGCGTCAAACCGAGGGTGGCCGATACTGGAAATATAGCGGATTGCGCCATCAGGCCTGACGATCCGTGCCTCGTATGCAAAGGGTTTGCGTCCCCCTATCGCATCGGCCAAAAGAGCGCGCACTCTGTCGCGATCCTCTGGATGATAGAGGTTTAGCGAGCGCACATCTTCAAGCGACACCACGCCGCCCAGCTTAGGGTCTCCCGGCTCAATGCCGTGGATATGAAACACCTCTTCTGACCAAACCAGCGTAGATTGGTCAGGTTCGAGCGCCCAGTGCCCCACCCTAGCGGTTTTCTCCGCCAGTTTGAGCAGTTCGGTCGACCGAACATATTGATCAATCAGCTTTTTCTTTTCCGCCATCAGTGCCGACAGCGGCCAAACAGAACACAGTAGGCTGAGCAGATAGAACTGCAGGAACAGCGTTTCCCATTGCAGTGCAAATTCGCCAATCACCGGGCCTGAGAAATCGGTCTCTAGAGTGGCGACAACCGCGACAAGGCTGATGCTGACCGCCGCACCACGCGAGCCATAGGCGTAGGTCGCAGCGGCAACCGCGATCACTGGCAGGAACAGAAACTGCCCCTCACCAAGAGCCACGGCGGCCCAGCAGATAATCCCGACGACGGTGGTAAAAAGCCCAAAGCGCAACACCGACCCGCGCGAGACCTGGTCAAACTTGAGCGGAAACTCATTCGCAGCGGCCACGATCAATGGCGTTACGATCAGCATCCCAAGGCAGACGGTCGTGAACCACGATACGAAGAAGGGCAGCGTCAGCTCGCCTGCGAGCAGAGCAGCAATTGTCGCACTCGCAGCGCTGCCGACGACGGCCGCGCCAAAGAAGGTCGCAAGCCAGCGTTTATCGTCCAGAGTGCGCGGAACGCCAGAGGTGCGAATGACCAGCTGGCTAATCAAAATGCCTTCGGCAACATTGGCGGTGGTGAACGCCAGCGCCGTCCCTAGGGACGCGCCGTAAAGCACATTGGCGATGATGCTGGCCGCGGCGACAGCCACAGCTATGGGAGCGATCTGAGTGCGGCGCGCGAGAAGCAAAGCCGAAACGAGAATCCCGCTGGCAGGCCAAAGAGTCGCAACTCCGCTAACCCCCAATGCGAGTTCAAAGGAGAAGCAGGCGGCCAGAAAATAGGCCGCTCCCACTATGCATACGATCGCCCAGTTTTTTACTGGTGCGTCAGTTTTAGAAGAGTTCCCGTCCATGGACCGGCCCTGCCGCACAAGTCTTAAGATAGAGCTTTGGAATTGTAACAGGATGTAAAATTTGCATCTCTCGCCGCGCAAACTTTCCATTTTCCTACTCGGCTACAATCTGCCTAATAGGTTCGCCTCTGTTCCCACTAGGAGGCGACCGCCGTGCCATATCTCACCTCAAAATCTCGCAAGCCCTTGTTCGATGCCGTTCGCGCAATGCTCGGCCGGGGTTTTCGCAAATCTGAAGTCGCGACGCTCGATCGCGCGCTCGATAGCGCCAGCGGTGATGAGGCAGCCTGTGTGCCGAAACGCAGCCATGTCTCTGTACCGATTGTAAAATCCGCGCGCTCTGGAATGCGGATTGGCGAGCAAGGGATCGCCATGATCAAACGGTTTGAAGGATGCGCGCGGCTGCGCACGGACGGGCTGATAGAGGCCTATCCTGACCCTGGTACAGGCAGCGAACCCTGGACCATTGGCTGGGGCGCAACCGGACGCGGGCTTGGCGCAGATGACCGCATTGGTCCTGGCACCGTCTGGACTCAGGCAGAATGCGACGCCCGGCTGGAGGAAGACCTTGCGCTCTACGCCGCCGATGTCGCGCGCGCGCTCGGCGATGCCCGCACCACCCAGACGCAATTCGATGCCATGGTCAGCTTTCACTACAACACCGGCGCAATTGCTCGTGCGACCCTGACCCGTAAGCACAAGGCCGGAGATTTCGATGGAGCTATGCGAGAGTTCGCGCGCTGGAACAAGGCTGGCGAACGGGTGCTGAAAGGGCTGACCCGGCGCCGAGCTGCTGAGGCGAAATTGTATGGGTCTTAGGTTGGGCGTGCCGGGCTTGGATCAGACCAACCCCCAAAACAGGCCCACTCAATAATCGCGGCTGATCTCTGCCACAACGCTTTGCCGTCCAATGGTCGACACACTGCCGAGCAGAGCGAGCCACCGTGTAATCCGGTACTCCACGCTGGTCGCGCTGTACCCGCGGCCATCAGTCACGATCTCAACGTAGACACGGCGGCCAAGATTTTTACCCAGCGCCACGCCAGTACCGCGACCAAGCGCCGGATCGGCGCTGACAATGCGCAGTTGATCAAGGCCGATTGCATTGCGCAGCTGGCTGACCGGATCGATCCCGCCGCCGCCGCGCAGGCTCGCTAAGGCCGCGCCCAATTGCAGCGCATCGGTAGCCGATAGGCTGGTGATCGAACCGCCGAACAGTAGGCGGGCGAGGATTTCTTCCTCAGGCAGCTGCGGGGCCGAAGCAAAGGTAATTTCAGGGCTGTCAGAATTGCCGCCAATCGCAACAGTCACATTGACGTCGTCAGCGCTCGTTTCCGCCTCAATGTCTAGGCGCGGATTGATCGGCTCGTTTGCGTCAAAGGCGATGCGCCCGCGCGTCAATTCGAACCGTGTTCCCGCAAAGGTGTATGCCCCGCGCACCAGCCTTGCCTCACCACCAATGCGCGGGTCGCTGGTCGTACCGCGCAGCGCAATGTCCGCGCCCCATTCGCTGTCGAGGCCCAGGCCATCGACCGAAATCCGGCTGTTCGTGCTGGCATCCACCAGATAGCGCCAGGTTGATGCAGAGGCGGTCCTTGGGCGCGCATCGACCGGCGTGTTCACTTCTCTGGTGCGCACCTCGGGCAGCGCCATGTCTTCCGCCGCAACGCCCAGCGCCCAGCCGGCCCGGTTGATCCTCAGCCGCCCGGCGATGGTCCCGCCGCTGCCATTCGAGATTATTCGCAAGGGTCCGGTCAGTGTCGCGGACAGACCGTTCGCGTTGAGCAGCTGCGCACCATCAACCGCTGCGCGCAGGTCAATCTGCGGCGGGCGGCCCGATTGCAATCCAGCGAAATTGACCGAGCCGCTGCCGCTGACGGTGCCGCCGCGCGCAGTTGTCCCGGCGAAGCGTGTTAGCCGCAGCCGCGATCCAGCAAATTGTCCGCGCACCGCGACATCGGCGATATCCGTGCCGGACAGCGCGCTTTGCACCCGCAGATTGTCGCTCGCGACCCGGCCGTTGAACACCGGGTTGGAAAGCGTGCCGGTAACCTTGGAGGAAACCGTCGCAGGGCCGGTCAAATCGAATGTCTCAATCCCGATCAGCCGCCAAACACCCTCAGCCGGGCCGCTGTAGTTCAAATCCGCAGCCAGCCGCCCACGCCGCAGGCGCTGCATCAATTCACCGCTCGATGGCACGCCAGCAATGTCCGCCTTGACCCGGCCAAGCCGGTTGCCTTCTTCGCGCAGCACCGCTCCGCCGCTCAATCGGCGCGGCGTTAGATCAAGCACCGCGAGCACATCGACCGGGCGCGAGGACAGGACGAGGCCGGAGCGGGTGAAGTTCTTAATCTCAACCTTGGCATTGGCGCTTGGCGGCGCGCTGCCCGTTTGGCGGTAGTCGATCAGGCCAGAAATCACACCGCCAAAGCCTAAATCAGCAATGGCGAGATCGGCCAGTGAGAGCGGCATGTCGGCCAGCTTCGCCTGCACGGCGGTTTCTGCCCCGCCCAGTGCGCCTTCAACAATGGCATACCCCCGGCCAAAGCCGAGCTGCGTTGGTGCAAGCCGCCAGCCTCCCTGCCCCTCTGCCTGGGTCAGGACGGCGCGGCGCGGCATTGTGATATTGCGGCCTGCAAACTCACCCCGAGCCAAGAGCGCGAGGCGGCGCGGTGCAATATCGCCATCAAATTTGAGCGCAAAGCGGTCACTTCGCCGTCCGGCAATCGAAGCGGTCGCTTTGCCTGCGCCATTGGTCACATTGGCCTTGCCCGCGAAGCGCCCAATGAACAGCGCGCCGTATTCGAGGCCAGAGCCGGAGATGTCAGCATTGATGCGGCTGGAGCCTTCGGTGAAGGCGCCGCTCGCGCTGATATCTGCGCTGGCCAAAGCCAAAGTGGTCGTCCCGCCAAAGCGCGCGCGGAGAACTGTCACATCGGCATCGAAGGCCTGCGCCGTCCCTTCTGGCGCGAGTGCGATTGACCCGCCAATGCCGCCGCCGCTGAGCGCTAGATTTCCGCGCAGCCCGCGCTCTTCCAAGGCGAGCGCACCCGTTACATCGGTGCGCCAGATTTTGAGGCTTGAGATGTCGATCCGCGCGGGACCATCACTAGGCAAAGCAAGCCCAAACACGCCTTTGAACGGGCCGAGCAGAGAGCCGCCCTCGGTATCAATCGCAAATCCATTGTCGTTTGGCGCAATCGCAACGCGCACATCGGCGAGGCCAGCGGCGGGCAAAGGATCGGCGAACACCAATGTCGCGCGCGGCCCCTCGACGCCGAAGGCTCCGTCAATCGTGAAATCACCATACTCCGCGTGCCGCCCAGAACCGACTAAGCTGGTCGTGCCATCTACGATCCGGCCATCTGCCGCCAGAGACAGTTTCGGGCTGTCCGCCTCCAGCGCGGTGAAAGAGAACGGCGAATTGCCGCCGACCGAGAGCCCGCCGCGCAGTTTTATTGGGCCGCCTGCGACATTAGCGACCGTCTCATTCGAGATGCTGGAAAGCTCGCCTGCAAAGTTTGCTCGCAGGCTCCAGGGGATATTCGCGCCCGCTTTCAGCAGGATCTTCGCGGTGGCATTGGCGCTGCCGATATCCGGCAAGTCAAATTCGCGCGCACTGACTGGCCCGGCCAGCGCATACACGCCCGCCGACGTATCGCCCCTGAGCGTGAGATTGGCCCCGAGCGTTTCAAAGGCGAGGCGCAGATTGTCGCTGGTGAGGCGCCCGCCGCGCCAATCGAGCCCGCCGCGCAAAATGCCGCTGGTCAGCTTTGGATCGAGCGCGGCGATGCCGGTCGTCACCGCGCCGCTGGTCGCATCGAGCGGCAGCGACCAACCGGCCCCATCATAGCGCGCCGTGCCGGACTGGACGATGTTGGCGATCTCTGTCTCGCCAGCGACAAGCGCACCAATCTGCAAGGAATGCTCGGCAGCAAGTTCGCGGAACGGACCGTCAAGGTTCGCAGAAAGCCTTGTGTTCTCCAGCGACACAGCCGATCCAAACAGCCCTGGATCGCGCAGCAAGGCATTGATCCCGAAGCCATCAAAGCGGTTGTCAGCCAGATCAACCGCGCCCTCACCCCGCGCAAACAAGGCGCGCGTGGCGGCAGCGAACTTGCCGTCAAACGTGCTGTCTTCCAGCGTTCCAACCAGTGATAGCGACAGTGCGTCGCCCAACGCCCGCGCCGCAATGCCCGTACCCTCAATCGGAGGGGAAACTTGTCCCAGCAGGCTGTATTTGCCCGCGCGATTGGTAATCTGAAAACCGGCTACACGGGCTGTATCTTCGCCGCCCGTCTCCTCCACGAGCAGATGGCCAAGCCATTTCTCCCACGTCCCCTCGCCATCAATGCGCGCGCGGTAGCCGCGATCCAGCCCTGCCATCTGCGCAATCACACCGGCGGCTGGCGCGGCGTAGTCGAGCTTTATGTCGAACTCGTCGCCATCGGGCATGGCATTCAGCAACAAGGCAATGCGATCTTCGCTGCCCAATGTTCCTTCCAGATCAACGAACACCAGGCCTGAGCGAATGTCAGCCTCCGCCGTCAGATTGACTTGCTGTGCATCCTCACCGGCAATGCCCGGGGCGAGCGTGAGGCTGTCGATCGTCAGCTCATCAACGCGAATGTCAAAATCTGGTAGGATCGGCGCGTCCGGATCGCCGGGAAGCAGCTCTGGCAAACGGTTGAGCGTGCCGCGCCGCGCGCTTAGCTCGCGTATGTCGAGGCCGCTGGTGAGCCAGGCCAGAGGGTTCCAATTGAGATCGACCTCCGGGATCGTCAAAAACTCTCCGACCGGATCAAACACGGTCACGTCATGCAACGTCGCCTTGCCGTATATATCCCCCTCGATCCGCCCAACTTCAAAGCGCAGCCCGGATGCAGGCGCGACTTGAGCGATCTGATCGGTCACAAAGCGCTTACCAATGGGCGTGCTCAAAAACGCAGCCGCGAGCACGAGCGGCAAAAGGATGATCGCCAGCGCCCAACCCAGCCGCTTGGCCCAGCGTCGTTTGCGCTTCACCGGTGGGCTCTCCGCTTGCTCTTCGATTGCGGCGTCTTCGCCCATCAGAATGCCTGCCCCAAGCTGACATAGACGACGACCGGGCTGTCGAACTCATTGGGATTGAGCGGCACACCGACATCAACCCGGATCGGGCCGAACCCGGTTTTGTACCGCACGCCCACGCCCGCACCGACGCGGATCAGGCCAAAGTCCGGCGTGTTGTCGACCGAGACGGAGCCAGCATCAACGAAAGGCACGACTTCAACCGCGCCATCGAGCAAACCGGTTTCGATCCGTGCCTCTAGCGAGAATTCGACCAGAGAGCGCCCGCCAGTCGCCTCTCCCGTATCGGGATTGCGCGGCCCGATGGCTTGAAAACCATAGCCGCGCACCGAACCGCCGCCGCCTGCATAGAGCCTACGCGATGGCGCGATGGCATCGACGCCTGCGCCCTGAATGGTCGCGAATTTTGCGCGGCTGGCGAGCACGGTGGAGCCAATGGATTGGTAATACGTCGCATCCGCTTCGCTGCGGAGATAGAAACTCGTCACCCCAAGTGATTGCGAGACCTCCGGTGCAAGGAAACCAGTAAGCCGGTATCCGCTGGTAGGGTCGAGCAAGTCATCGCTGGCATCAATCGTTGCACGGCCAAACAACCCGCCGATGACGAAGGCCTGACGCGGGGATTCCGCGCCATCGACGCCTTGGTTGCGCTCGTCAGTGTAGAGCAGCTCGCCGCCCAGCGCCCAGCTAAACGGCTTTTGAAACAGCAGATTGGAAAGCCGCTCAAATGTGCCGCGCAGGCCAATGGTGCGCGCATCCACCGCCTCGGTTTCAATATCGCTGGCATAGGCATCCAGTGTGAGGACCTGATCGCGCGCGCGGAAATTACTGCGTTTGAGGCTGAGGCTGGCGAGCCGTTCGCGCGTGCCAAGAATGCCGCGCACAGTCAGTGCGCCTTCTGGTGGGAAGAGGTTGCGATGCTCCCACCCCGCCTCTACCTTCAGACCGTCCTCAGAGCCAAAACCAATCGCGCCAGAAATCGTGCGCAGCTTGGCCTGCTCAACCCCGACATCGAGCGCGACCACGCCCGGCTCGTCGCCGCTCGGCGAGGCGACTTCTCTAGGAGTGATGGTGACGCTCGAGACCAGCCCGGTTGCGGTGACCGCGCGGCGCAGGTCAAACTCCAGACTGCGCTGATAAGTGTCACCCTGCTCAAACCGGGCAATTCGCGACAGGTGCTTGCCAGACAGGAACTCCGGCTGACTGCTGGTGACTTCGCCAAAAACATATTTGCCGCCTGGCTGAACTGGCAGCGTCAAATCGCCCTCTCGCCGCGTGTGATCGATCAGCAATTCTGGCTCATCAATCTCAGCAAAGGGATAGCCAAGCTCTCCCAGCTCCGTATCGAGCGCAATTTGCTGCTCAATAATCCGGTCGGCGTACAGCGGATCGCCCGACTGGATGGCAAAGGCATTGCGCAGATCGGCATAGTCGAGCGCGCCGGAAAGAGCGCCTAGGTCAATCTCGCCAAAAGAGTATCGCGGACCGGGCAGAATATCGAAGCGGGCGCGCGGCTGAGCGCTGGCGGTGTCTTCACCGGGGCGCACGCCGGACAGCTGGCGGATCACCTGACCATCGTAATAGCCATAATTGCGCAAAGTGCGCTGAAGCAGGACCTGATCGGCGCGCGCGCGCGCCGCCAATTGCGCGATGCTGGCCTCGCTGCTGCTTAAAGTTTCCACGGTAGAAAGTGCTTCAAATCGGGCGAGAAAAGCCGCGCGCTCCGGGAATCCCTCTGTATCGGCAGGAAAACCGAGTTCCAATTCGTCCGATATATCGAATCGGGCAAGCTCTGGCAGGTCTATGAGATCGGGCGCATCGATTTCGGCCAACGCCTCAACCTCAGGATCAGGGGTCAGCGGTTCGGGCACCACAATCGTCAGCGTTTCGAGTTCTTCGGCGATTGGGTCTGGCGCGTCAGCTAGATCTGGAACGGGATCGTCAGCCAATTCAATGGTTTCGGATGATGCCGCAGCCGGCCCTGCGCCCTGTGTCGCCCAATCCTCGGCGTTTTCGACCGCGCTATCCGGTATCAGATCTTCAAGCGAACGCGGCGGCGGCGGAGCAGCTCGGCTCTGGCGCTTCGCTTGGCTCCTGTAGAGACACTGCGCCCTCGGCAGCGGGCTCGTTTTCAGCCGGCTCCGCCAAGTCAGACCCAGCATCCTGCGCATAGGCGTATGGGCTATGCACTGCGCAACCCATCGCCGCAGCGAGCCATATGCTTCGCAATGTCAGGATATTATGTCGCTGGGAATTTAACCGGCTGACCGTCTTTACCGCGCGCACCTTTGATCGGCTCGTCCAGCGAGGTCTTTGGCGCAGTGGCCTCAGCAATAAGCTCGCTTTGCTCTTCATCAGACATACGTTGCCAGCCTTCACGGGTCAGCCGTTCGAGCGGGCGATAGCGCACCTTATATTGCATCCGCGGCGATCCCTCGACCCAATAGCCGAGATAGACGTAGGGAAGCCTTTGCTCCGCAGCGCGCACTATGTGGTCAAGAATGATGAAATTGCCAAGCCCCGCGCGCGCTTCATGATCGGGATCATAAAAGCTGTAAATCATCGACAGGCCGTCGCCTTGGCGATCGGTCAGGCAGGCGCCGACCAAACGGCCCGGCTCGCCATTTTCGCTCGGCTCGCGGTATTCGACAACATAACTGGTGACCGGCGTATGCTCGACCATGTCGGCATAATCGAGCTCGTCCATTGCCGCCATGCCGCCATCGGGATGGCGCGCGCCCAGATATTTGGCGAGCAGCTCAAATTGTTCATCGGTCGCCCACGGGCGACATTCCGTAACAACGAGATCCTTGTTGCGCTTCATCAGCCGCTTTTGCGTGCTGGAAGGTTTGAACTCGTCCGAGACTACCCGAACAGAAACGCATGCCTGGCAATCAATGCAGTCGGGCCGGTAAGCCACCGTTTGACTGCGGCGAAAACCAATGCGGCCAAGCGCTTCGTTCAGCTGATCTGCGTGCCCGCCCTTAAGCTCTGTAAAGACTTTGCGCTCGCTCTTGCCCGGCAAATAAGGGCAAGGCGCAGGGCTAGTAACAAAGAAACGAGGAAAGCGGATCGGGGCCGTCACGGGTTTGCCTTGAGTCCTTGTGCAAAGGGTGAATCAGGGGGTTGGGCGTTAAGACATTCTTATGCCTGTTTGACCGCCGCAGTAAAAGTATCTTAACCACAAAAGAGGGTTAATAAAGGCTCACTATGCACATTTTGCCGCAAGAATGGCGCAATTGCGTGGGGCAGGAATTGGGATTGACACCAATCCGGATACAGTTTGTTCGCTAGGGGTTAACGCGTAGCCTGGTGAAAAGCACTCGAAATGCGTCCACACCTCGAGCCCCGCAGAAGTGCGATTGCGTAGTGACAACACTGGCTCAAATGCTTGATTTAGGCGAGCTCAGCCACAGTCACTTTGTAATCCGCCGCGCGCAGCGCCGCGACCAGAGCGTTGAGCTGATCCGCGTCGCGCGCCTCGCACTCAATATCCGTGATCAAGCCCTTGGCAGGCAGCGTTGTGAAGATGCGCTGATGGTAGATCTCAATAATGTTGACGTTGTGCGCATCGAACAACCGCATTACCTTGAACAAGGCGCCCGGGCGATCCTGCAAAGTCACCCGCAGGCGTGCTAGCCGCCCTTGCCGCGCCAGATCGCGGAGCAGCACATTAGCGAGCAGGCGAGTGTCGATATTGCCGCCGCACAGCACCATGCCGATGGATTTTCCGGCGAACCGTTCCGGGTGCTGAAGCACTGCTGCTAGGCCAGCAGCGCCCGCGCCCTCGACGACGGTTTTCTCAATTTGCAGCAGCAAAGCGACCGCTTTCTCCAGCGCCGGCTCATCAACCAGCAGGATGTCGTCGACACGCTCGGCGATCACCTTGCTGGTGAACTCACCCGGCTGTTTGACCGCGATGCCTTCGGCCAGAGTATCGCCCCCGCACATGCGCTCTTCCCCTTTGATGCGCGCATACATGCTGGGAAACAGGCTGGCCTGAACGCCGACCATCTCAATGTCGGGATTGAGCGCGCGGGCAACTGTCGACATGCCAGAGATCAGACCGCCGCCGCCAATCGGGGTAACCAGACAGTCTAGGTCCGACTTTTGCTCGAGCATCTCCAAAGCGACTGTGCCTTGGCCAGCGGCCACATGCGGATCATCAAATGGGTGCACGAATGTGAGCCCCATTTCCTTTTCCAGTTTACGCGCGTGCGCATTCGCATCGTCGAACGTCTCGCCTTCGAGCACAACATTGCCGCCCACACTCTCGGTCTGCATCACCTTCACGGTCGGCGTGGTACGCGGCATCACGATCGTCACCGGCACGCCCAGCCGGGTGCCGTGATAGGACAGACCCTGACTGTGATTGCCTGCCGAGGCGGCGATTACGCCGCGAGCACGCTGTTCATCAGTCAGTTGTAGCAAAGCATTAAGCGCGCCGCGTTCCTTATAGGCAGCGGTGAACTGCAGGTTTTCAAACTTCAGCCAAATCTCAGCCCCGGTAATCTGCGACAGGGTGATCGAGTGCATCATCGGCGTTTTCACAACCGCGCCATCAATGCGCGCGGCGGCGGCGCGTACATGATCAAGGGTGAGGTCAGCAGGGCCCCAGGTTGCGGGGGCTGATGCGGCGGCAGAGGCAGATTGTGCTGTCATAGTGACCGGGCGAGTAAGCCTTTGCGATGCGAAGGGCAAACCCAATTGCGTGATCTGCTTTATTGGCAGGTGCGGCAATTGCTATTACTGCCTCGCCCTATGAGCAAAACCCAAGTGAATTCAAACGTGACAATCGCCTTTATCGGGCTTGGCGTGATGGGCGGCCCAATGACCGCGCATCTCGCGCGCGCAGGCTACAAAGTAGGAGCGTACAACCGTTCACCGGAGCGGGCCGCGAAATGGCAGGGTACTTTTGCCAAGGACGGCCTCGAAGTCGCGTTCGCCGCAACACCTGCCGAGGCGGCAAGCGGCGCGGACATTGTATTTACTTGCGTCGGGAACGATGAAGACCTCGCCAGCGTGACCTTTGGCGAGACCGGGGTTCTCGCGGCGATGGCCAAAGGCGCTTTGCTGGTTGATCACACGACTGTGTCGGCGGATATGGCGCGGCGGCTGGCCGCGGCCTGCGTGGAGAGAGACCTGGAATGCGTCGATGCCCCCGTTTCTGGCGGCCAAGCAGGCGCCGAAAACGGTCAGCTTGCCATCATGTGCGGCGGCAGCGAAGAGGCCTTAGCCCGCGCTGCCCCTGTCATGGATTGCTACGCCAAATCGATCGTCCATGTTGGTGAGGTCGGCGCTGGGCAAACCGCCAAGATGGCCAACCAGATGTGCATCGCAGGCGTTCTGGCTGGCCTGTCCGAAGCCATCCGGCTGGCCGAGGCTGCTGGCCTTGATATGGACAAGACCTATCAAGCGATCTCTGGCGGCGCGGCGCAAAGCTGGCAAATGGACAATCGCTGGGCCAGCATGACAGCCGATAGTTTCGACTTCGGTTTTGCCATCGATTGGATGCGCAAAGATTTGGGCTATGCTCTCGACGAAGCAAACCGCCTTGGGCTGTCATCACCCGTGACAGCGCTGGTCGATCAATTCTATGCAGACGTGCAAGCGAGGGGCGGCGGACGCCGCGACACCAGCGCGCTCATCACCCGGCTGCCGCAAGCCAAGAAGGACTAAGACAGAGATATGATCCGCAAATTCACCGCCGCGCTTGGCGCCGCCACTGCTATTCTCGCGCTCAGCGCCAGCCCCGCCGCGGCCGATACTTTAGTCTATAACGTAGATGGCATCACCATTGGCGAAGACGGCGAGCTGAAGCGCTTTGTCGGATTGGTTTTCGACGATGAGGGCAAAATCACCGATCTGGTCGAGCGCGGCGAGGAGCGCCCCAGCGACATTGATTTCGGCGTGGACGGCGAAGGCCGGGTCATGCTCCCCGGGATGATCGACGCACACTTGCACGTGATGGGCGTTGGCTTTGGCGCGCTGACGCTGGATCTGTCGCAAACCACCTCGCTGGAAGACGCGCTGGAAAAAATCGCAGAGTTTGCCGCTGAGAACCCTGGACGGCCATGGATCCTCGGGCGCGGCTGGAACCAAGAGAAATGGGGCCTTGGCCGCTTTCCCACCGCCGAGGAATTGGACGCGGTCGTGTCTGACCGCCCCGTCTGGCTAAGCCGGGTCGATGGCCATGCGAGCTGGGCCAATACAAAAGCGATGGAAGCCGCCGGTGTTACAGCTGCGTCGCAATCGCCCAGCGGCGGGCGGATCATCCGCAAGGCTGGGAGTCAGGAACCCGCCGGCGTCTTTGTGGATGCGGCAGAAAGCCTGGTGAATGCAGTCGTGCCCCCGCCTCGCCCGGAAGATCGGGATCTGGCGCTGCGCAAGGCGCAAGAGATCCTGTTCGCCAATGGCGTGACCGCTGCCGCCGACATGGGCACATCAATTGAAGATTGGCAGACGTACCGGCGTGCAGGCGACAATGGCACGCTTAAAATGCGGATCATGTCCTACGCCAGCGACGTTGAGACCATGTCACTGATAGGCGGCCCTGGCCCAACGCCGTGGCTCTATGATGACCGTCTGCGCATGGGCGGGATAAAGCTCTATCTCGACGGCGCGTTGGGCTCACGCGGAGCAACGCTGAAGGAACCGTATGCTGACGAACCCGGCACACGCGGGCTGCCGCTGCTGTCGCAGGCGCAATTGCGCAATTTGATGAGCCGAGCGGCGCTCGATAATTTTCAGCCCGCCGTCCATGCGATTGGTGATGCGGCAAACTCTGATGTTCTCGCCGCGATTGAAGAGCTCAATTCAAGCTACACTGGCGATCGGCGCTGGCGGATCGAACATGCACAAATTGCCGATCCAGCGGACCTGCCAACCTTCGGCAAGTTCGGGATCATCGCTTCGATGCAGCCGCTGCACCAAACCTCTGACCGCTTGATGGCAGAGGCTCGGCTGGGGCCAGACCGTCTCGGCGGTGCCTATGCCTGGCGCAGCGTGCTCAATGTCGGTGGCCGTCTTGCCTTTGGCTCGGACGCACCGGTCGAGCCTGCCGACGCCTTTGCGGGCATTGCTGTCGCAATCAGCCGTACGGATGCCAATGGAGAGCCGTTTGGTGGATGGCGCGCGCAGGAAACCGTTAGCCGCGAACAAGCGCTGCGCGCCTTTACGGCGGACGCCGCGTATGCCGGATTTGCCGATGGCCGGTTTGGACGCTTGATCCCCGGCGAGCGCGCTGACTTCTTGCTGGTCGACCGTGATCCTATGCTGGCCTCACCCGAAGACATCCGCGCAACCCAGATCAGCGAAGTGTGGGTTGGCGGCGAGCAAGTCGTCGCGCGCTAAGCCCACGCGAACTCTGAGTGGTTGCACGCAGCGCATCACAAAGGCATCGTCTAATTGATCACAAAGCGAATTGTTTGCGGCGGTCGAAACCGCTGTCTTGTACAAATCACTTAGCGATCTTGCGTATGTTCAAACCGATCTGCGCAGTTGATTAAGGCGGTGAGAACCGATTCGGGGTTCGGACGTTAATTTGAAGAACACATCAGTGAGCAGTTGCAGCATTTTCCGCGCCTCAAAGTGTGACGAAATTGCATCAGATTGCAGGGCGTTTCGCCATATCACTGAAAAATAAGGATTTTAAGAACCGAAATGGTGGCGCTTTGCTCAAGATTAGGGTTGCCATGAACTAATAGATCGCCTAATTAACCAACGAATTCTGAGTTTAATAAAAATCAATCAGGAGAATATTGATGAAATTCCGTACGCTTGCCGCTGCAACAGCAGCAGTTTCGCTCGCAGCAACCCCGGCTATCGCAGAAGCCGCATTTGACCGTTCGGCTGCTCCAGTCGAAGGCGAAAGCGAAATCGGCGGCGGTTCGGGCATCATCATCGCCCTTCTGGCAGCAGCAGCTGTCATCGGTGGCATCGTGATCGCTGCAGATGGCGACGACGATCCCGTCAGCGCCTAATCGACGAAACACAATCGATAAAATTACGGGGTCCTTCGGGGCCCCGTTTTTTTTGCTTGTTGAGAAGCCAATCGGTGGTGCGGTTGGCGCGAGGGCATACGAGGGGCGTGACCCTCAAAAACCAATGGGATGCCGTCCCGTGGTCGGCCTTGAGTTGCTCTCGGCTCAAATCGGCACTGCCCATCAAGTGAAGCGGCCGGCGCCCATGAGATACGATCAAGCCCCAAAGCCATCATACTTGAGTGTTAGTGGCAGCTAGACTGTCTGTTAGTCCTAGAGCCGTGGCCAATAAAAGCGCGCTAGCCTCAGACGACGCGGCAAAATGCAGCCGCAGCTCCAGCTTTATGCCTCGCCGATATCACCGCGATCGACATCCTTACCGTCATCTATCCCGGAGGCGGTAGCGGGCAGGTCTCCAGCCTCTAGAACGCTTCCCTCTTCCGCAGTATCCGCGCCATCGCTTTCAGTATCCGCATCCGTGCTCTGCCCGCGTTCCTGCAGGCGCATCAGCACCAGCGAGCCCTCAAACAGCAGCAGCAGCGGGATAGCCAAGATCACCTGCGAGCCCGGGTCCGGCGGCGTCACAATCGCGGCAAGCGCCACAACGCCGACAATCACATAGCGGCGTGCAGCGACGAACTGCGCCCGCGTAACGATACCTGCACGGTTCAGCAGCAGCAGCAAAACCGGCAGAAGAAAGCTCATGCCAAAGGCGAGGATGAACTGCATCACCAGGCTGAGATAGTCTCCTGCGGCGGGCAGAGCCTCAATAGAGAGCCCACCAGCCTCGCCTTCAAAGGTCAAAAACCATCGAAACGCCGTCGGCATGACGACAAAATACGCAAGCGAACCACCCGCCAAAAACAGCACAGGTGTCGCGAGCAAAAACGGCAGAAATGCCTTCTTCTCTTTCGCATAAAGCCCGGGCGCGATGAAGGCCCAGAGCTGGTTCGCGATGACCGGGAAGCTGATGAAGAACCCGGCGAACAGAGCGACCTTCAACTCGACGAAGAACACTTCGTAGAGCTTGGTGAAGATCAGCTGCCCTTCGCCCTCTGGAAACGCGTCTTTCAGAGGCTGGATCAGGAAGCCTAGAATCTGGTCTGCGAAGTAGAAGCAGACACAAAACGCCAGCGTCAGCGCGATGACTGAACGCACCAGGCGGCTGCGCAGCTCGATCAAATGATCAAGCAGCGGCGCCTGCGTCTCGTCGATCTCTCTTATTCCCAGAGCCATTGCCGATCTCTAGCCCTCGCTCTTCGGCGCTGGCTTTGATTTCGCTTTGGCGCGCGGCTTAGTCTTTGCCTTGGATTTGGGCGCGCTTTCTGAAGCCGTCTCAGCCTGTGCTGCCTTCTTAGCTTTCGGCTTTGCTTTGGTCTTAGGGCGCGCAGCAAGCGGCAGTTCCGGCTCTTTCGCTGCAGTTGCGGCCGCACTATCCGCCTTCTTCGCCGCCTTTTTTCCCGCTGACTTGCTACTCGCGCTTGCCGCTGGCTTCGTGGCCGCTTTCGCCTCCGCTGTGGCTGGTTCAGGAGCGGTTGGCTTTGTCACCTCAGCAGCCTGAGCCTTGGGCGCGGCGGGTGGAGGTCCGGTCATCACCGGCTCACCAACGGCTGCCTCTGCCGAACCGGACTGACGCTTCATGATCTCTTCGTTCTGCGCCTGCCACTTCTTTTCCATGTCTTCCAGCTCGGCCTCGCGCACCATCGCGTCGATGCCTGTGCGAAAATGCGAGGACACCTTGCGGATCTGGCCGATCCAGCGCCCAGCAGTGCGCATCGCCAAAGGCAGATCCTTTGGCCCAATCACGATCACCGCGACAATCGCGATGACCAGCAATTCTGCGGCGCCTAAATCGAACATATTTGGCTGGTCCGGCGCATTGCCGCTCTCTGTTCAGAAGTTACTTAGAGGCGTCTTTCTGCTCTGCAGACGCGGTCTCGCTCGCCGCCGCGTTCTTGTCCGCCGGCGGTTCAATTTGCCCGGCTGGCTCCGACGGCTTGGCGGTAGGCGCGTCAACATCTTCGCTCATGCCTTTTTTAAAGCTGGAGATGCCTTTGCCGAAATCGCCCATCATTTCTGAAATACGCCCTCGCCCAAACAGGATGAGGACCACAACGGCGACGATGGCGATTTGCCAGACACTAAAACCCATGGGGGAATGACTTTCTCTACTTAACCTAGGACGCCAATATAGGCGCGATGGCGGCGCTGCGCCAGTCGCTAATCCAATGCTTGCGGCGGAGAGCCGGTTTCAGGGTCACTTGAGACGGCGTTTTCCTCGGTGTCAGGGCCGTCCAGAGCCTCCACTTCCGCCTCGTCCGTATCGCCGGTGTCCGGGCTCATCGCCTCTTCCAGCGCATCATCAACCGGGTCGAGCAGACCGGCGGCTTTCAGCTCGTCGATGCCCGGCAAGTCGCGGCGCGAGCTTAACCCGAAGTGATCGAGAAACTCTGGCGTCGTCGCATAGATAACCGGGCGGCCCGGCACATCACGTCGGCCAGCCAGCTTGATCCAGCCCGCCTCCATCAGCACGTCAAGCGTGCCCTTGGCGGTCTGTACCCCGCGAATGGATTCGATATCGGCGCGGCTGACCGGCTCATGATAGGCGATAATGGCGAGCACTTCGGTCGCAGCGCGGCTGAGGCGGCGAACTTGCTCGCGCTCTCTGCGGAGCAAATGTGCAAGATCCGGGGCAGTCTCAAAATGCCAGCGCTTGCCGCGCTCCACCAGATGGATGCCGCGCTTGTCGTAAAATTCGCTCAGCTCTTTTAGGCCATCGCGCACATCGGAATTGCTCATCCCGCCCAGATGCGTGCCCAGCGCCTCTATGCTCATCGGCTCTTCAGAGGCAAATAGTGTTGCCTCCAGACTGCGCGCAATCTCGCTTGGCCCCTCGCTCACTGCGCGCTCACTTTCTCTCGCAACCGGCGGATGCGCAGCGCGCCGTAAGCCTCTTCCTGAGACAGCTCTGCCCGGCCCAGGCGCGCGAGCTCTAGCGCAGCGACAAAGCTGGAGGCGAGCGCAGACTTGCGCAATTTCGGCTCTGCATGCGGCGGCAGGAAGTCGCGAATTTCCATCCAATCGAGCGTGACCCCCAGCATGGAAGAGACCCGCTCCAAAGCGCTGTCGAGCGTCATGACCGGACGATCAGAGACGTGATAAATGCGCGGCGCAGTGCGCGCCTTCACTTGTCCGTAAGCCTGGATCAGCGAGAAACTGTCGCACTTCCACTGCGTCTTGCGATCAATGCGCAGGCCCTCTGGCGCACCGCGTGTGAAGATGTCGCGGCCAATCCGGTCACGCCCCATCAGCCGGGCCGCAGCCTCGCGCATTGCGCCGAGGCGCTGGAGCCGCAATTGCAGACGCATCGCAAGCTCTTCCGGGCTTGGATTTTCTTGCTCATCCTTAGGTAGAAGCAGCGCAGATTTGAGATAGGCCAGCCATGCCGCCATCACGAGGTAGTCGGCGGCCAGCTCCAGCCGCATGGCCTCAGCCTCCTCAACATAGGTGAGGTATTGGTCGACCAGCGCGAGAATGGAGATTTGCCGAAGGTCAACTTTTTGCCGGCGCGCAAGGTCCAGCAAAAGGTCGAGCGGTCCCTCCCAGCCATCAAGCTCCAGATAGAGCGCCTTTTCGCGCTCGCTCTTTTCAGACGCCGCGCCATCGAGATCGCCCCAATGCGCTTCGCCCGCGCTGTTCACGCTGCCGGGTTCCGGCTTTTCGCCGCTGCCACCTTCTAGCATGAAACCATCTGAGCTCATGCCGCCGCCTCTGCAATGTTCAGCAGAGCATCGCGCTTGGCGAGTAAATCTGCCGCCTCGCCCAGGTCATCGCGGACCTGAGTGCTTTCCAGCGCGCGGTCAAGCCGCGCCGCCGTCGCTTCAGACATGCTGGGCAGAGCCTCCACGATGCTGCGCATATCGTCCATCTTGGCCCAGCAATTGAGGATAATGTCGCAGCCCGCGGCATACGCCTTGGCCGAGCGCTCTGGAATGGTGCCCTCCAGCGCCTCCATATCGATATCATCGCTCAGCAGCAGACCATCAAAGCCAATGGCGCCTCGAATGATCTCTGAAATCACCTTGGATGACAACGTGGCCGGATTGTCCGCATCCCATGCGGTGAACAGCAAATGGCCGGTCATGCCCATCGGAGCAGAGGCAAGCGAGCGGAACGGGGCAATGTCATGCTCCAATTCCTCTGCGCTGGCGGCCACCGTCGGCATTTCCTTATGCGTGTCGGCCATAGAGCGGCCATGGCCTGGCATATGCTTGATACAGCCGATCACTCCGCCCCGCGCCAGCCCATCCAGGATCGCGCGGCCAATTGCGGCGACTTGCACCGGATCACTGCCCAAGGCGCGGTCGCCGATCACGTCATGCGCATTGGGCTGGCGAACGTCGAGCGGCGGGTGGAAATCGACCGTAATGCCCATCGCCGATAGCTCCAGCGCCATCGCATGAGCATTCGCCCGCGCGGCCTCAATCGCACTGGCTGGCGCAATTTGATAGAGCCGGTCGAACGCTTCTCCAGCAGGATAGGGCGCCCATTCTGGCGGGCGCAGCCGAGCAACCCGGCCGCCCTCTTGATCGATCGAAACCAACAGACGGTCGCGGCCATGCAGGCTGCGCAGATCATCGGTCAACGCGCGCAGCCGCTCAGCATTTTCGCAATTTCGGCCAAACAGAATGTAGCCCGCCGGATCGGCCTCCTTAAAGAAGGCGCGTTCCTCCTCGGTTAGCGCAGGGCCAGAAAGTCCAAAGATGGCCGGTGTCATTGGCGAAACCTTGCAGGCGCACCCGGTTCAATCAAGCGCGGTAACCCTGATCCGTGGGGAAAAGTGGCTGGGCCTCTCGCCTCAACGCTTCACCTGGCAGGCAACGCCATCCGCCTTGAGATCGGTGCACAGCTTTTGCGCAGCGGCAAGATTACCTGCCACCGCTTGCAGCCGGTAGACCGTGCCGATGTCGGCCTCGCCCTTTTGGATGCGGTGACTCACACCGTTCAAAACGCTGGTCTGGCGCGTGAGCGTGACCCAGCCGGCCTCCGCCTTTGCCCGGCTGCCATAGGCGCCAACTTGTACGCCGACGCTGCTGCTCGCGGCGGGCTTATCATCGGTGGTGCGGGTCGCAATGGCTGGACCAGCGCTGGTTGATGCGCTTCCAGCAGCATCAGAGCCGTCCGCACCAGCGCCATTTTCAGTGCTCGAACCTGCTGTATCGTCAGCATCGGCGACAACGCCGTCACGGCTTTGGCCTTCACCAACTGCCGGTGCGACATTGCCCGTACCGGCAAATTCTTTACCGCCGGGATCATCCGGACGCTCTTTATAAGGGCCCTCTGGAGCGACGATTGTGCTGCCATCGGCGACCAATTCCTGATCGCCCGTCTTGTTGGTGACGAACCAAACAGCGCCGATCACGCCGGCCAACAGGACCAGCAGGATCGCGGCAAAGCCAATGATCCGCGCGGTATCTACACCGCCATCATCATCTTCTTCATCGGATTCCAGCCACGGCAGGCTTTCTTCTTCTGACAAGTCGAGTTCGGCTGCATCGCTCATAATTGTCGCCCGCAGACATCACCGCCCGCGGCCCCTTCCATTAAAAGCCTCTCGGCCCTCACATAGATTCCACCGCCTCAACGCCGAGCACGCCGAGACCATTACGGATCACTTGCCCGATTGCATCAGCAAGGAAAAGCCGTGCGCCTGTTAAACCAGCATCTTGTTCCAAGATGAAGCGCTTTTGCGGCGAATCATTGCCGAGGTTCCAGAAAGTGTGAAGCTCTGAGGCCAAATCATAAAGATAAAAGGCGATCCTGTGCGGCTCGCGCGCTTTCGCAGCGGCCTCAATCTCACGCGGGAATTGCGCAGCGAAGCGGATCAGAGCCAGCTCTTCATCGCCCAATTGCGCCAAATTCTCACCCGATAGCGCAAGTCCAGCCTCGGCCGCTTTACGCAAGGTCGAGCGAATCCGCGCATGCGCATATTGGACGTAGAAGACCGGATTGTCCTTGCTCGCCTCGACCACCTTGGCGAAATCAAACTCCATCTGCGCCTCAGGCTTGCGGGTCAGCATGGTGAAACGCACCACATCTTTACCCACTTCGCCAGCCACATCGGCCAGCGTCACGAACGTGCCGGAACGTTTCGACATCTTCACCGGCTCGCCGCCGCGCAGCAACTGAACCATTTGCACCAGCTTCACGTCGAATGGGGTCGGGCTGCCCTGCCCCTCGCCCAGCGCCGCGACCGCAGCTTTGATCCGTTTAACAGTACCAGCATGATCAGCGCCCCAGATGTTGATCATCGCATCGGCGGTTTGCGCCTTTTGCATATGATAGGCGAGATCGGCGCCAAAATAGGTCCAGGAACCGGAAGATTTCTTGATCGGCCGGTCCTGATCATCGCCAAATTTGGTTGAGCGAAACAGCGGCAGCTCCACCGGCTCCCAATCTTCTGGCGGAGCCTTGCCCTTGGGCGCTTCAAGCACGCCATCATAGACCAGGTCATGCTCGCGCAGCCACGCTTCGGCAGCATCGGGCTTACCCTCGCGGTGCAGCTGAGCCTCTGAGGCGAAGACATCGTGATGAATGCCCAGCACCGCGAGATCGGCCTTGATCAGGTCCATCATGGCATCGACGGATTGCTCGCGGAACAGCGCCAGCCATTCGCTTTCATCAGCGGCGGCATAGGCATCGCCGTACTCTTTCGCGAGCGCCGCGCCGAGCGGTTTGAGATAATCGCCCGGATAGAGCCCTTCTGGGATCGCGCCGATATCCTCGCCTAGAGCCTCATGGTATCGCAAATGCGCAGAGCGAGCGAGCACGTCGACCTGGCCGCCTGCATCATTGATGTAATATTCGCGCACCACCGAATGGCCAGCAAATTCGAGCAGGCTGGCAAGCGCATCGCCCACCACCGCGCCCCGGCAATGGCCCATATGCATAGGCCCGGTCGGGTTCGCGGAAACATATTCGACATTGACCGTCGTGCCAGCGCCCATGTCAGAGCGTCCATAGGCGTCAGCCTTCGCAGCGATCGCCGCAAGTTCAGCCAGCCATGCCGCAGGATCGAGTCGCAAGTTGATAAAACCGGGTCCGGCGATCTCTGCGCTGATAATTTGCGGATCGGCCTCAAGCTTGGCAGCGATTTGCTCAGCCAAGGCGCGCGGATTGGTCTTCGCCTGCTTCGCCAGCACCATCGCGGCATTGGTCGCGAGATCACCATGGCTCGGATCGCGCGGCGGCTCCAGCGTGACATTGGCGAAATTGGTACCCTCGGGCAGCACACCTTCGGCTTCCAAAGACTGAAGCGCGCTGTGGGTCTTATCCGCAAAGGCGGCGTAGAGTGTTTGAGTATCGGTCATAGTGTTTTCATTTCGGCTGCGCCGTTAGCGGAATTATGCGCTGGCGGAAAGTTATCGATTGGATGCCGGTGCCACCCGCGCCCTCCACCCTTCCACCAGGAGCCTACCGGGATCATATCCGGGTGGAAGGGTGGAGGGCGCGGGTGGCGTGGAACTGACCAACCAAAAACGCGAGGAAATCGCGCACCGGATGGTGCGCGGAACAATCTAACGCGTGGCGTTATAGGCCAGCCGCTGCTCGGTCAGTTGAAAGCCGACCAGCATTTCAAAGCTGGTTCGCTGGATCGCCGCGCGCACTTCTGGTGCGGACAGCGGATCAAGCGCGGCGTCAACATCGCCAGGCTTGCGTTTGCGCGTGATCCGCTCGCGAATATCGGCGGGCAAGGTCGCCGCAGCGCGGTCGATATAAGAAGACGCGGTTCCGCTTGCCTGTGCGCGCTCTTGGCCATCAGAAAAACTGATCGTCACCTCACCAATCCGCTTTGACACAACGGCGCTGCCGCCCTGCAATACGGTAACGAAGTAAGGCACGGTGACGCTGCGCGCGCCGCGAACGTCGGTGCGGCGGGCGAGCACATCAAAGGTCGCCTGGCTGTAAACCTTCTCGCCGCTTTCATCACAGGTGTGACGCAGATTGGTGATCGTTGCGGTCATATCCAGATTGGCCGCCGTCTGATCGCCAGCCGCGCGAAACGCAGTGATATCACCGGTGTAATCAGGAATGCCAACCGATGGGCAGGATGTCAGGACGGCTGTAATACCGACCCCCTGATCAACCACCAACTCGCCTTCGCGGGCACAACCAGCAAGGGCAGCAACAAGAGCTAGAGCAGGCAAAATCGGCTTGCGAAACGTCATGGAATGGGTCGTCCTCGATTAATCGATCCAATGCGCGCGCTGCGTTTGGCCGCGCACCACAAAAACTGAAGTATCACGCCCTAGCGGCGGACGTCGCAAAGCGCTAGAGGGGGCGATATGAATGCTCCCTTTCCCAATTCCGACAATGGCAGCTCGTCTACCTCTGGCGGCGGACAAGCCGACCAAACTCCGCTAACCTTGCTGATTGCGGCCCCGCGCGGCTTTTGTGCAGGCGTGGACCGAGCGATTGAGATCGTCGAAAAATCGATCGAGCGCTACGGCGCGCCGGTCTATGTGCGGCACGAAATCGTCCACAACAAATACGTTGTGAACTCGCTGAAAGCGCAAGGCGCGATCTTTGTTGAGGAATTGGACGAGGTGCCAGACGATGCCCCAGTCGTTTTCAGCGCGCATGGCGTACCAAAATCGGTTCCAGCAGAAGCCCAGCGGCGCAATATGATCTATGTCGATGCGACCTGCCCGCTGGTCTCAAAAGTTCACCGGCAGGCTGAGCGTCAGTTAGAAAAGAAGCGCCACATCATCTTTATCGGCCATGAGGGCCATCCTGAGGTGATCGGCACGATGGGCCAGGTTGAAGAAGGCCAGATGACCTTGGTTGAGACCGTGGAAGACGTCGACAAGCTGCCGTTTGAGACGGATGATGAGCTCGCATATCTCACGCAGACGACCCTGTCGGTTGATGACACAGCCGAAGTGATCGCGGCGCTCGAATGGCGCTATCCCAATATTCGCGGACCGAAGGCGGAGGACATTTGCTATGCGACGTCCAACCGCCAGGCCGCCGTTAAACAAATCGCCAAACAATGTGACCTATTGCTCGTGATCGGCGCGCCCAATTCGTCTAATTCGCTGCGCCTGGTCGAAGTGGCAGAGCGCCTGGGCACGCCGGGCAAATTGATCCAACGCAGCAATGAGATTGACCCGGCATGGCTCGACGGCGTGGAGACGCTGGGCGTCACCGCCGGCGCGTCTGCGCCAGAGATCTTGGTGCGCGAAGTGGTCTCCAAGATCACAGAACTGCGCCCGGTCAACGAACAGACAATCACGGCAGCGGAAGAGAAGATGGTCTTCAAACTGCCGCGTGAATTGACCGAATAGACCGGCGAAGCGCGCGGGCGAATGGCGGTCTACACGCATCTTGGCGCTGAGGAATTAGCGCAGTTGATCGCGCATTACGATGTTGGCGATCTGGTTTCGGCCAAGGGAATTGCAGAGGGCGTCTCGAACTCAAACTGGCTGATTGAGACAACCGGTAGCGGCGCTGCAGATCTCGCCCACACGCTTTATCCTCACCATGTATGAGCGGCGAATTGAGCTGAGCGATTTGCCCTATTTCCTGGGGCTGCTCGATCACCTGGCGGCTGGAGGTTGTCCGGTGCCGCGCACCATTCACGACGAGGCAGGCGCAGCGTTTCGGATGCTGGATGGCAAAGCGATCGCGCTGATTGAGTTTTTGCCTGGTGTGTCTCCGACGCAGCCGACCGCCGCTCAGGCGCGGGCCGTGGGCGGTGCGCTGGCGCAAATGCATCTCGCATCGGCTGATTTTGAGCTAACCCGCGCAAACACGATGGGCTTTGCTGACAATCTTGCGGTGCTGGAGAAATGCGGCCAAGCAGGCCTCGCAAGCATCAACCCGGCGCTGCCCTCGGTCCTTGGCCCGGCGAAAACTGCCGCTGCACTCGATTTGTCCGCCCTGCCCGCCTCCAATATTCATGCCGACCTGTTCCCAGATAATGTCCTGATGCTGGGCGATGAAGTCTCTGGCATGATTGATTTCTACTTTGCATGCCGTGGCACGATGGCTTTGGACCTCGCCACAACGCACGCCGCATGGTGCTTCGATCCTTCTGGCGCGCATTATAATGACGAGCTCGGCAGCGCGCTGGTCGCAGGATATGAAGCGGTTCGCCCGCTTGAGCCAGCCGAGCGCGAACTGCTGCCCGAAATCGCCAAGGGCGCGTGCCTGAGATTTGTCGCAAGCCGCGCCGAGGATTGGCTCGATACGCCGGATGACGCATTGGTCACACGCAAGGACCCATTGCAATTCGTCTCACGATGGCACTTTTACGACGAAGCGGGCCTAGGTATATTTGCGTAAGCTAACTATTCGGGCAATGGTGGATGCTATGAAACACGTCGAGATTTTCACTGACGGTGCCTGCAAGGGCAACCCTGGCCCTGGCGGCTGGGGCGCGCTGCTGCGTATGGGCCGTCATGAAAAGGAATTGTCGGGCGGAGAGCGCGACACGACGAACAATCGTATGGAGTTGATGGCAGCGATCAAAGGCCTGTCCGCCCTGATCGAGCCATGCACAGTCGACCTTTATTCAGACAGCAAATATGTGCTCGACGGGATGACCAAATGGGTCGCCGGCTGGCAAAAGCGCGGCTGGATCAACGCCAGTAAGAAGCCCGTTCGCAATGCCGATTTGTGGCATGAGCTCATCGATGTCTCGGCAAAGCATCAGGTCGAATGGCACTGGGTCAAAGGGCACAGCGGCCATCCAGAAAACGATCGCGTTGATAAGCTCGCCAGCGATGAGGCCGACCGCGCGGCATCAGCCAGCGACGAAGAAGAGAGCGAAGACGCCTGATTAGCGCTTGTGCGCTGATGCGCGCTTTGACCTCAATCTGCGGACCTCAAAACGAAAGCGGCGCACCCGTCCGGTACGCCGCCCTCGTATCAGAACATGGAGCAGCGGCGGCGATGCGCCAGCCGCTACAATGCCTTAGGCATTGTCTTCGGTCGGCGCGCCCGGGCCGTTTTTCTTGATCGAATCGATAGCGTTTTGCGCGCTCGACTTGCTTGAATAGCCTTGGGTCGAGAACATCACTTCTGAATTGTAGCTAAAGCGCACGCGGAACTCGCCGGCTTTGTCTTTGTAGATCTCAAATTTGTGCGACATTGTATTGTCTCCCTTGGTCATGAATTTGACTGCGATTCGGGAATTTACAGATCAAAGCCGGGTTGGCTAGGCGTCGGTTGTAACAAAACGTTGCGGCGCATATCGCGCACGCTCAATCCCCTTGGTCATTGCATCTGCGCTGAGCCCCAAGAGCTCTTGCGCCGCGAGGCGCGCGGCAGCGGGCGCTGTTTGAATACCAAAGCCGCCTTGTCCTGCAAACCAATAGAAGCCAGAGGCCTCTGCATCATAGCCATAGACCGGCAGCCGGTCGGGAGCGAAGCTGCGCAAACCGGCCCAGCGCCGCTCAACATGCTCAATTTTCCAATCGACCACAGCTTCAAAGCGTTCAATCGCGCGGGCGACATCAATTTCTTCTGGCGCTGCATCGCACGGCTTACTCGGTACCTCGTCATGCGGGCTGAGCCACAACCGTCCATTGTCTGGCTTGAAATAGAACCCGCCATTGATGTCGAGCACCAGCGGGAGATCGTCCGGGGCTTCAGGTGATACACGCAATTGCGCGACGGTGCGGCGCATCGGCGCAATGCCTAGCGGCTTGACGCCTGCAGAGACCGCGAGCGTATCGGCCCATGCTCCCGCCGCATTGACCACGCGCTCTGCTCCGTAGGTCTCACCCGATTCGAGGGTGACCGCCCACAGACCCGTGTCGGAATAGCGCTTCAGCTGCGCCACTCGTGCGCGGCAGACAAGGTCGGCGCTGCGCTGGCGCATGATCTTCAGGTAATGCTGATGCAGGCCCGCCACATCGATATCCGCGCAGGCTGGCTCCCAAATCGCGTGACACCAGTCGCCTCGAACGTGCGGGACTTTGGCGGCAATCTGTTGGCGGGTATGCCGCTCGATCGTGACCCCGGTATCGGAAAAGCTTCGCTCAAATTCGCTCAGCGCGTCCAAATCTTCGTCGCGGGCCAAATGCACCGCGCCGCGCGGGCTCAGAAAACCGCCATCACGCAGATATGGCCCCGATGCGAGGGTGAGCGGCACCACGCCCGGCCCGCCATAGCACTCATCCCAGAATGCCGCGGACCGGCCAGTTGCGTGGTATCCGGGCGCATCCTCGGCCTCCAGAACCAACACTTTGGCATGAGCCGACAGTTCAGCCGCAAGACTAGCGCCCGCTATTCCGGCTCCGACAACCGCAAAGTCATAAATTCCATCGGGCATCAGCTTGCGGGCTTAGGTGCGACCCGATCGAGAAAATCGGCAACTGCGTCCATCGCGCGGCCGCGCACGGCATCCACTTCGCGCAGGATTTCATGGCGAGCCTCGTCGCCAAAGGCGCACAGTTCTCCCTTGGGAAGGCGCTCCACCGCGCGAACACAGTCGGCATGGCTTACGAGCTTGTCTTCGCTGGTCGAAAGGATGAGCACCGGCACGTCGACGGATTCCATCGCGCTGGGCGCCTCAAGAACTCTGGTCGAGGCATAGGCGCGCTCGACCCAGCCCCAGCCGCCCGGCCCCATCACCAGTTCGGGGCGATGCTCGCGCCACCACAGTTCATCGTCATAGCGATCATCATCATGGGTCAGCAGCGTACGGCGACGCGCAGGCATCTCGCCCGGTTTCTCGCTCCACTTCCACGCTTGCCGAGTTGGCTCGCCAACGACATTCATCAGCTTGGCCGCCCCATGCAGCACCGCTAGCGGCAGCGGCGGCCCCGCCATGCCGAGCATGGGCGCACTCAAGACAACGGCCTCAGGCTGGACGCGGCGCTCAATCAGCGCGCGCATGACGAGATGCCCGCCCATTGAGTGCCCGGCGAGCACATGCGGTGCCGGCGTTTCGGCAATCCAGTCTGCCCAGAGATGCGCCAGATCATCGACCCAAATCGCAAAATCATCGATGTGCCCGGTGACGGCATCATCGCCGAGTCGGCCAGACCCCGCCTGCCCGCGCCAATCCGCCGCGGTTACGCGCCAGCCATCGCGGTGCCATTCATCCAAGCTTTCAAGGTATTTTTCGTAATTATCGCCGCGTCCCGGAAAAAACAGGATGGATCCGCGCGGGCTTGCACCAACAGCATCAGAAGTCTGCCAATCAATCCGGCGCAATTCATGGCCGTCTTGCGCGCGCCAAACACTCTCATTGGCAGCCGCTGGAATCGCCCGGCGATCCATAATCACAAGCTCCCTAGAACTGTGTGCGGCGAGGGCTTTGCTGACGTCACTAATTTCGTCCCTTCGGGCTTGGTTACTATTTGGTAAGTCATAATCTGTAGCAACACCCTCAGAAGGAGCGACCAGACGAGCTGGCCGTCAACCTTTGGGGGCCAAATGTTTAGTGAAACCATCCAATACGGACTGCTGATTGCCTTGGCAATTGCGCTGTTGTTTGCCGCATTTACGGACATTCGCAGCCGCAGAATTGCCAATTGGTTGAACCTGGCGATTGTCCTCGGCGCACCAGTGTTCTGGTGGGCCAGCGGCATGTCTCTGCTCCCCGAAGGGCCAACAATTTTCGATCCGACCAGCGTCGTTTTGCAGGTCGGCATCGCGATCATCACATTTTTTGCGATGGCGCTTTTGTTCGCCCTCAAAATGATGGGTGGCGGCGATGTGAAGCTCTTGGCGGCACTTGCGCTGTGGATCGAACCCAGCGCCTTTATGCAATTGCTGATCATTATGGCGCTCGCTGGAGGCGCGCTGACCATCGTGATGGCCTCATATCATTTCATGCGTCAGCAGAAAGAACGCATCGCAATTCCCTACGGCGTGGCCATCGCGGCCGGCGGCCTGTGGGTCATCTATCCGAAGATTTTCTCCAGCGCAGCGATGGCTGCGAATTTGGGGTGAACCCGATTTTAACCAATCCGCGCTTACAAGGCGCAAATCTACCCGCCCGTGAATTCATCTGGGCCATTACAAGGGGGCTATAAAGCCATGGACAGGAAGAAGCTTGTTTTGCTCATCGGAGCGCTGATCATCGCGGTCGGCACTGCCTTTGCTGCACGCAGCATGTTCGCCGGGGGCGCTGCCCCAGAAGCTGAGGCGGCTGCTGTGCCAGTCGGTCCTAAGGTCTTGGTTGCGCAGCGTGCGCTTCCAACCGGCACCATCATCACCGCCGATGCGCTGAGCTATCAGCAATGGCCGGAAGAGCTGGTGCAGGATGCCTACTTCATTGATGGCGAATCAGACATCACTCAACTGCTTGGCACTGTCGTGCGTCATCCGGTCACCGCTGGTGAACCGCTGACCCAAGGCTCGCTTGTGAGCCCTGGCGATCGCGGCTTCCTCGCTGCGGCGCTTGGCCCAGGCATGCGCGCTGTTACAGTGCCGGTGTCAGCCAGAACTGGCGTTGCAGGCTTTGTTTTCCCAGGCGACCGGGTTGACCTCGTCCTGACCCAAACCGTTGCAGGCGACGGGCCAGACCTCAAGGCAGCCGAGACAGTACTGCGGAACCTGCGCGTCCTCGCAACTGACCAGTCTACCGAGCAAACGACCAACGAAGCTGGCAAGACTGTCGTTCGTGCGTTCCGTACTGTTACTATCGAAGTAACACCGAAGATCGCTGAGAAGGTGGCTGTTGCACAAACCCTCGGCACACTCAGCCTGGTTCTGCGCTCGATCGCAGACAATCAGACGGAACTTGAACGCGCGATTGCTTCTGGCGATGTGAAAATTCCAGACGGCACAACGCCTGAAGAAGAAGAAAAGTTGCTGCAATCAGCAATGAACCGTCCAAATGACAAGGGCACCACCTTCTCAACCGGCGGCGATGTTTCACGCTTCCAGCGTAAGACAGTGCCTTCTCAGAACTCTGGCAAAGCACGGGTCACTCCGGCTGCACCAGGCGTGTCTGCAAAAATCAATGGTGCGCCGATCAATCGCGGCCCAGCCGTCCGTGTCACTCGCGGCAAGCAAACCACTGAAGTTCCAGTGGGCGGTGTACGCGGTGCGACCACTTCTTTCCGTCAAGGCCAATCGCAAAATGTGCGTGACGCCGGTCAGACTGCACCTGCTGCAGGCGCATTGCTGATCCGTTGAAGGAACAGAAAATGACGAACCAGATCAAAAGCTTGGATGCCGTGAAAACGGCAACAGGGAAACCATCAAGGGGCTATAAAATGAAACGCCTGTCTACTGCAAAAATGCTGCTGGCCAGCATTGCCGCACTACCGCTTGTTGCGGCTCCGGCAAACATTGCCACCGCTCAGCAAGTGAACAGCCCGGATCAGGACGTTGTCCTATCCATCGGCAGCGGCCAATTGGTCACCGTGCCTGGCGCGATGACGGATGTCTTCATTGCCAATGAGGCAATCGCTGATGTGCAAGTCAAATCTCAGCGTCAGCTGTATGTATTTGGTCGCTCAGGCGGTGAAACCACGATTTACGCCAGCAATGCGTCTGGCAATGTGATCTGGTCCGCTAACATTCGCGTTGGCTCTAACATTGGCAGCATTGATCAAATGCTGGCTCTGGCGATGCCGCAAGCGAAAATTGGCGTTGCAACCATGGGGACCAACACAGTTCTGCTGACTGGTACAGTGGCTGCGCCCGAAGATGCTGCTGAGGCAGAACGCCTTGTGCAAGCCTTTGTTGGCGACGGCGCAAACGTGATCAGCCGCCTGAAAACAGCGACACCACTGCAGGTTAACCTCAAGGTGACATTTGCTGAGGTTAGCCGCTCGCTCACTCGCGACATTGGCGGCAACTTGGCCACTTTTGATGCGTCAACTGGCGGGTTCCGGGGTGCTTTTGGTAGTGGCCGAAACTTCACGAACGGCGAAGTCAATCTTGGCGGCCCCCTGGCCGCTGGTAATGGTGTAGCCCAGCCAACGATCCTTGGTGGGCGCGTGCCACTACTACAACCAGATGGTTCCGTAGCAGTGGATCCTGTCACCGGTGCCGTCCTGTTCGAAACCTTGGACGACATTCCTGGAACCGCGATCAATTCAGCTGGAGGCAACACCTTTGGCGCTTTGGGTCGTCTGTTCGGTCTGGACGTGACCGCTGCACTTGATGTTGCTGAACAGATCGGCCTCATCACCACGCTGTCCGAACCAAACCTAACGGCGCTTTCGGGCGAAACGGCTAGCTTCTTGGCAGGCGGTGAATTCCCGATCCCAATCAGCGAAGGCCTTGGTTCGGTTTCAATTGAATATCGCAATTTCGGCGTTAGCCTCGCTTACACCCCAACGGTTTTGGCTAATGGCCGAATCTCGCTGCGGGTCCGCCCAGAGATTTCCGAGCTTTCAACGCAAGGCGCGGTCACGCTCAACGGCTTCCAAGTTCCAGCTCTTACAATTCGCCGGACGGAAACGACCGTCGAGCTGGGATCTGGACAGAGCTTCATGATCGCGGGTCTGATGGGCAACAACTCGCAGAATTCGATCGATAAAGCACCAGGTGTCGGTGATATTCCGATCCTAGGCAATCTGTTCCGCTCTCGTGCCTATCGCAAGGGCGAGACCGAACTCGTGATCATCGTCACGCCTTATCTGGTCAAACCAGTGAATGCGAACGAGATCAAGCTGCCAACTGACGGCTTCCGTGCATCGAACGAGATCCAGCAATTGATTGGTTACCAGGATAGCGCGAGCGAGAGCGGTGCGGCTCGTCCCGGACCAACGGCTGCGGGTGACGAAAATGCTCCTGAGCCATCAGTCAGCGCCGCTGATCCTGCTGCAATCGTTCCCGGCTCAAGCCGCGAAGACGAACGCCGTGCCAAGAAAAAAGACCGGAAAAAAGACCGCCAGGCTGACGCCGCGGCTCCCGGTTTTAGCCTCTAATCGAAGTGAGAAAGGTAAAAATGATGCCCAAAGCAACTCACAGTAAGCTGGCCAAACTGCCCGCTATTGCCATTGCCCTCTCGCTTGGAACGGTACTCGCCGGATGCGGCGGCATGCCAACCGATCGGAGCCTTTACAGCACAAAACAACCAGTGATTGAGCGGACGAATTTCACACTTGATGTGCAAACCAATCGCTCTGGACTGCCAATTTCTGAGCAGCAACGCGTTAATGGTTGGTTCGACACAATGGAACTGGCCTATGGTGATCGGATTTCAATAGATGATCCGACCAACAATCCTGCACTGAAGACCGCCGTGAGCGATCTTGCAGCACGGTACGGTCTGCTGGTCAGCGAAACGGCACCAACGACCGCTGGTTTCCTCAATCCAGGCCAAGCCCGCATTGTAATAACCCGGTCGGACGCTTCGGTTCCAGGTTGCCCTGATTGGTCAGCCACATCGGACATGAACTACAATAATGCGACCAGCCCGAATTACGGCTGTGCGACTAATAGCAACATCGCTGCCATGATCGCGGATCCGCAGGACCTTCTCGAAGGCAAGAAAGGCACTGGCGAATCTGTTGTTACCAGCGGCAGCAAAGCAATCGACACTTTCCGCAACAATGCACCATCTGGTGCAGGCGGTCTGCCAGCAGCTTCAACCGGAGGGAATTGATCCATGAACGCGCCTTGGAATTCCGGACTACCCGGCAATCGTGATCCATTCGCAGCCTACATCTGCGATGACAATGCACTGGACGTACTGCGCCCAGTCGTCATCGAAATGGGTTGGCAGCCAGAGAAGTGCAACAAAGGCGGCCTGCGCAATGCGATCCAGTCGCTGTCAGTCAGCGCCAGCCCTGCGATCCTGCTCGTTGATTTGTCTGAAAGCGGCGACCCGCTGAATGACATCAATGCTCTCGCAGAAGTGTGTGAGCCTGGCACTGTCGTGATCGCTGTTGGCCAAGTCAACGACGTACGTTTGTACCGTGACCTGCTTGCCAGCGGCATCCACGACTATCTTCTGAAGCCACTCTCGGCCCAGCAGATTCACGATTCGCTGAATCAAGCCCTTACTGTGTTCACTTCGCCCAAGGGCGGCGAAGCAGAGCAAGTGCAACGCCACATTTCGACCGCAGTGGTCGGAACGCGCGGCGGTGTTGGAGCATCCACGCTGGCGACCTCGCTCGCATGGCTTTTCAGTGATGAGCACAATGCGCCGACCGCGCTGCTTGATCTCGATGTGCATTTCGGCACCGGTGCGCTTGCACTGGATCTGGAGCCGGGCCGCGGCCTGACCGATGCGATTGACAATCCAAGCCGGATTGACGGGCTCTTCATTGAGCGCGCCATGATCCGCGCCAACGATAATCTGTCGATCCTGTCTGCAGAGGCACCGATCAATCAGCCGTTGATGACCGATGGTGCGGCATTCCTACAATTGGAGGAAGAATTCCGCCAAGCGTTCGAAATGACTGTGATCGATCTACCGCGTAATATGCTGATCAACTTCCCGCATCTGCTGGGCGAGGTCAATCTCGTGCTGGTTACCTGCGAGCTGACCTTGGCATCTGCGCGCGACACCATTCGCGTTCTGTCTTGGCTGAAAACCAATGCTGCGCACGCCCATCCGATGGTCGTTGCCAATAAGGTTCAAAACGCAACCGCTGAGATCAGCAAAGCTGACTTTGAAGCATCAATTGAACGCAAAATTGATTTCGTCATTCCGTACGACATTAAGGCCGCGTCCAACGCTGCAAAGCTTGGCCAAGTGTTCGTTGACGCCAACCGCTCAAGCAAATCCACCGCTGTTATCAAGCAGATTGGTGAACGGATCATGGGCGCCGACGAAGACGATTTGGCAGCGCTGACAGAAGAGAAAAAGTCGCTTTTGGGCGGATTTGATCTGAAGTCGCTGCTGTCGAAGAAAGACAAATCAGAGGCCGAACCGGCTGAATAACAAGCGCTAAGGGAGTAGCCTCGCACCGCATATCGGTGCGGCGCCCCTCCCCGCTTGCTGATTGGTCACGCCTAAACAAGGAAAGGCGGGAAGGGAAAGCATGGAACTCTTGCAAATCCTGCTCATCACCACGGTGATTTTTGCAGTCCTCGTTGGCGGCTACGTCCTTGCGACTGGTCCAAACTCGGGCAAGGCTCAGAAACGACGCCTTGAGGCCCTGAGGTATCGCCATTCGCAAAGCACAGATGCGAAGGTGGATGCGCAGCTGAAGAAGGCAATTGCTGCTCGCAAGCCAAAGGCTCAGAAAGTGGCGGGCGCGAGTTCGCGCACTGAAGCACTGGCCATTCGGCTCGACCGAACCGGCAAGCCTTGGACATTGTCGCATTATCTCTATGCGACGCTAGGCCTAGCACTGGTCATCGCGGTTCTGGTCTTCATCAAATCCGGCGCGCTATTGCTGTCGCTTGGTGTGGGTCTGCTTATGGGCGCCGGCATTCCGCACTTGGTTGTGAACTTCATGATCAACAGGCGAACTGCGCAGTTCAACGCAAAGTTTCCTGACGGCATCGAATTGCTCGTCCGGGGCCTGCGCTCTGGCCTGCCAGTTACCGAAACGCTTGGTGTTGTCGCACAAGAAGTCGAAGGCCCAGTAGGCGTCGAGTTCAAAGGCATCACAGAGCGCATCCGCATCGGCCGGACCATGGAGGAATCGCTTCAGGAAACCGCTGACCGGCTTGGCATTCCTGAATTCAACTTCTTCTGCATCACGCTGGCCATTCAACGCGAGACAGGTGGTAACTTAGCCGAGACATTGTCGAACCTGGCAGATGTTTTGCGCAAACGCTCGCAAATGAAACTGAAGATCAAAGCGATGAGCTCTGAATCGAAAGCTTCTGCCTACATCGTTGGCTCGCTGCCCTTCATTGTGTTCGCAATGGTCTGGTGGATCAACCCTGGATATCTCAGCGGCTTCTTTACCGAGGACCGGTTGATCATTGCTGGGCTTGGCGGCCTAACTTGGATGTCGATCGGTGCGTTTATCATGGCCAAAATGGTCAGCTTTGAAATCTAAGTGAGGGAAGAGACATTATGATTAACACTCAACCCGGCCCCACTTTGCTTGGTTTCGACGTTATCGTCGTCGGTACGATCCTGGCTGGCCTTGCTGCTTTTGCCGTGATCATGGCGATCTACGCTGCCGTGACGATCAAGGATCCGATGGCCAAACGCGTCAAAGCGCTCGAAGAGCGACGTGACGAGCTCAAAGCGGGCATTGTCACCGGCAATACGAAGAAACGCGCCAGCTTGGTTCGCAAGACCGAGGGTACTGACAAGGTCAAAGAGCGCCTCGACAGTATGAAAATCCTGCAAGACAGCCAGCCGCAAGACATTCAGCAGAAATTGGCTTACGCAGGATACCGCAACAAAGAACTCGCGGTTTATGTTATCATGCTGCGAGCGATTTTGCCTATCGTGATCGGGGCAATCGCAGTGACCGTAATTTACGTGCTCGATTTCTTCCCAGATTGGGGTGCGTTTAAGCGTGCAGGCGCGCTCACCGTGGCAGTCTTTGGCGCCTACAAAGCTCCAGAACTGTTCTTGTCTAATAAGGCGAGTAAGCGCACGCTGGAAATCCAGCGAGGCCTGCCCGACGCGCTCGATCTGCTCGTCATTTGCGCCGAAGCTGGCCTTACTGTCGATGCCGCGTTTAACCGCGTTGCTAAGGAATTGGGCCGCGCTTATCCGGAACTGGGCGATGAATTTGCCCTCACCGCGATTGAGCTGTCCTTCCTGAACGAGCGGAAACAAGCGTTCGACAATCTGGCTTACCGGGTCAACCTCGACGCCGTCAAAGGCGTGGTTACCACTATGGTTCAGACCGAACGTTATGGTACGCCGCTGGCTTCCGCTCTGCGGGTTCTGTCCGCAGAATTCCGGAACGAGCGTATGATGCGCGCCGAGGAAAAGGCAGCTCGTCTGCCAGCGATTATGACCGTACCGCTGATTTTGTTCATTCTGCCGGTGCTATTCATCGTTATCCTTGGTCCAGCAGCATGCTCGATCTCGGACGCACTGATGTAGCGAACCACTCAACGCGCCGGCTGGCATGGAGCAAGCTCAGAAGGCGCACAGACGAAAGGCCCGGCTATTGCAGCCGGGCCTTTTTGTTTGTGGCCAATTTAATTGATTAGGATTGGGCCGCGTCAGTCCGCTTCGCCGCCCTCGGCCAGAAATCCGGCGCGCTCACGCATTCGGTGCAGAAGCTCGCGAAACTTCATCTGTTCATCGATGGTGAAATCAGCAAAGAGCTCGCTCTCGCTCGCTTGCGCAAGCGGCATCACTTCACGGTGAATAGCCCGCCCATCCTCGGTCAGCTCTAGGAGGTGTGAGCGTCCATCGCGTGCATTGGGAGCACGGGCGATCAGCCCGCGTTCTTCCAGAACCTTGCAGGCGCGGTTCACCGCAACCTTGTCCATCAACGTTGCCTCGGTCAGCGCCCTTTGCGTGAGTCGTCCCGTGCCATCCTTGGCATCGCCAAGCACCGCCATCACCCTCCATTCGAGGATCTTGAGGCCAAAGCGCTTGCGATAACGCTCAGCGATCAGGCTGCTTACTGCATTGGATGCAATCGAAAGTTGATAGGGCAGAAAGTCCGCCAGCTGTCCCGGCATTGTCGAGGGAACGCTGGTTTGCACCGCGCCCGCTGTCTTTTGTTCGCCCCCTGCTTGGCTCACCCCTGCGCTCCGATTCTTACCTGCGACTTGATCATTCAGCGCGTTGGTTTCCCATGAAACCAGCAGTGAATGCAAGCTTGGCTGTTAAGCAGACGCTATTCGTAGGTCGCCTCGTCCCACCACGGATAGAAATCCGGCATGTCTTCGGTAACTTTGCCAGGGTACTTGGCCTTGCGCTTTTCAAGGAAGCTAGCGATCCCCTCTTTCGCATCTTTCCCGCGCGAAAGACGGTAGATTGCGCGGCTGTCGATCTTATGCGCCTCCATCGGATGGTCTGCGCTGGCGAGCCGGTACATCATCGCCCGGGTCATCGCGACCGATACGGCAGAGGTGTTTTCGGCGATTTCGCTAGCGAGGGCGCGAGCTGCATGCTGCAAATCGGAGGGCGCGTGAACAGAGCGTACCAGTCCGCCTGATTTCGCCTCTTCCGCATCAAACACACGGCCAGAGTAACACCATTCGAGTGCCTGACTGATGCCGACGATCCGCGGCAAGAACCAGCTCGAGGCCGCCTCTGGCACGATTCCGCGCCTGGCAAAGACAAAGCCATAACGCGCCGTATCGCTCGCTAGCCGGATATCCATCGCCAGCCGCATAGTCGCGCCAACACCCACCGCTACGCCATTGCAAGCAGAGATGAGCGGCTTGGTGCTTTCATAGAGCCGCAGGGTCAGCAATCCGCCGCCATCGCGCACGCGCTCATCAGACAGATCCTCAACCTCGTTCGGGTCGGAGAACACATGCCCTCCCCTTTCCGGTGTCAGGTCAGCGCCGGCGCAAAACGCTTTCTCGCCGCTGCCGGTAAAGATCACCGCGCGCACCGCGTCATCCGCGTCGATATCATCCATCGCCGCGATGATCTCCGCCCCCATGGTGCGGGTGTAGGCGTTCATCTTCTCAGGGCGATTGAGCGTGATGGTCGCAATGCCATCAGCCTTGTCGACGAGTATCTGAGTGTAGTCGGTCATATATTTGGGTTCTCCAGCTCTCATTGATGACAACTGACATATCCGGCGGTCCAACAGCAATGCTTAATATCGCCGCGCCGACCAGAGCCATCACAAATGCCTGCAACTAGGTCGAAGCGCGGAGGGGCTATCCCTAATCTCCGTTAACCATCCTCGCATAGGTCTGCAGAGCGATACCAATGGAGACCGAATGATGAGTGTGGAAACCCGCACAGAGCCCGAAGCGCCGCTCGCCTTGACCTTGGACGAATTGCTAGACCTGCTGTTGAGCATCCTGTCCGACGGTCTCGACCATCCGGAAGTTTGGGACGAAATACCGGATTTCCTGAGGCTCTTCCCTGATATGGTGAGCCATATCGACCACAGGATAGCGCAGGAACCAGACGCGACGGCGCAGGCACTTCTCGTAATGCTGCAAAGCCTCGCGCTTGCGACTGCCGGGGAATTCGAGCGCCCCTTTGCACTGGCCGAGCCATTGGCAATCAAGAACAGCCAATCGGCTTTGGTCCAAGGGGTGTTGTTCCGCCTCAAAGCCCTGCGAGAGCCGGACAATCCAACCTATAATCTGACCGGCAAATTCTGCAGCGTTCCGTTCCGCCAAGTGGATGTGCTGGAAAACTCGACACACCTTTGCTGCGCCAGTTGGCTCCAGGCATCGGTAGGGGATATGCGCACGAGCGATTGGCAGCAGGTCTGGAACTCTCCGACCGCACAGAAAGTCCGCGAAAGCATCCATGATGGGACCTACCGCTACTGCAACAAGTCGGCTTGCCCCTCAATCGCTGGTAACACCCTACCCAAGTCCAGCGACGCCGCGCAGGAATCCTCCAAATGGGCGCGCATCATCGTCGCTAAGGAAACGGCCGTTCAAGAAGGGCCAGAGACAGTCAACTTGGCTTATGACCGCACCTGTAACCTTGCCTGCCCCAGTTGCCGCATCGAAAAATATGCCGCCGATTCCAAAACCCGGGCGACCTATGACGACATGCAGCGCAAGAACATCCTGCCGCTGCTGAAAGACGCGAAGACCGTTTTCGTCACCGGGTCAGGCGATCCATTTGCAAGCAAGAACTTTCGTAACCTAATGAAGCAGCCGACTGAAAAAGATTACCCCGAGCTAGGCTTTCAGATCATGACCAACGCCATGCTGCTGACGCCCAAGCAATGGGCGGAATTTCCCACTTTGCATGGCCGCACTCGCCTGCTCAAAGTGAGCATCGACGCGGCAACCGGGCCGACGCATGAAAAGCTAAGGCTGGGATCGATCTGGCCGATTATGCTTGAAAACATGGCCTTTGCAGGCGAGCTGACCGCGCGTGGAGAGATCGACTGCTTTAAGCTCGTGTTCGTCGTCCAGCGGGACAATTACCTTGAAATGGGCGACGCGGTAGACCTCGCAAAAGAGGTCGGCGCTCAGCACATCTATTTTGCCAGAATCACCAATTGGGGCACCTTCAACCCGGCTCAATTTGAGGAGAAGTCCGTGTTCATGCCCTCGCACCCTGAATACGCCCAGTTTATTGAGCAAATGCAGGATGAGCGCCTGCGCGATCCAATCGTACTGCTTGGCGATCTGGGTGAGTTCATCGCACGCAAGGACGCTGAACCAGAATTGATGGCGAGCTAGATCAGCCGGTAGAGCGTTACGCGCTGAACCGTGTTTATGCCCGTGCCGACCTCTTCCGCCACCGCGATAAATCCGTATCCGGCGGCAAGAGCGCGCCCAAAGCGCGCGTTTTGCTGACCGGTTTCATGGTGATAGGTCAAAAGGCGGCCGCCCGTGGCGCCATCGATTACGACCAGCCCGCCCTGCCCCATATGCGAACCCGACCAATCTGGCAGGCTTGAAATCAGCAATTTGCCTTCGCCGGTCAGATGTGATGGAAATCCTTCCCCACCTGCACCGTTCAACAGGTCATCATTCTTGGCCGGAATGCCCTTATCCTCGATTGTGAAAAGCAATTTGCCGCTGTCCAAATCATAGGAGTGCAGGCGCCCCGTAGGCCAATTCAGCGGACCCGTTTCGCCCAAACTCGATACATGCAGCCGACCATCCGACAGAACGAGCGACCGGCCAAACATGGTCGCTTTTTCTGACGCCGGCCTATCGAGCTTGTATTGTAAGGAACCACCTTTTGCGTCGAAGACCCAGACCTCTCCCGGCGCATAGAGACCCGTCGGGCCTGTTTGACCGTTTGAGGCGATCGCAATATGCGTTTCATTCATCGCGATCGTATGGCCAAAATAACTCAGACGGCGATCTTTCTCGGGCACGTTCGGCTCGTCGATAGTCAGCAAAGTCTCGCCGGTTTCGGCGCTGAACACCCAAGCGTTCGCGCGCTTATCTTTTGTGGTGGAAACGGAGACGAGAACGCGCTCATCATCCAAGGCCAGACCAGCGATCCCGAACCACGCAGATTCCTCAGCGCGCGGGTTCTCTATGCGGCGCAGCAGCTTTAGGGTCTTCGCGTCGTAGACCAGCAACTGGCCGCCAGCTTCTGGTGAATGCTGACGGTGCAAGACGGTGACTATAAAGCGATCATTCGCTGCGATCGCTTCGCCGAAACCCTCAAAAGGCTGTGCGTCAGGGTGATTGAGGACATCGCCAGGCTTCCCGCTTTCAATATCGAACGCGCGGATTACCTGATGCTGCTGGTCCCCCTTTGGCATGAAGCCAGCCACCAGAACATGCTCCGGCGTGATCGCGAGTGTCGGCTCCAGCTTGAAGTCTGAGCCATAGCCGCCGCCATCATAGCTCCAGACCTTTTCAAGGCGCAGCTCGGATCCATCGCTATCTTCGGCGAAAGCGGGATTGGCCGCTAGCGAGGCGGCGATGATGGCCAATAGGAAAAGGCGGAAGAGCCAAATAGCCCGAGATTGAAAGATCTTCTCGTGAGCCAATCGCCTCTCCCGCCTTCTTTACTAATCCCGATAAACTGCCGCCTTAGACATGCGTACTGGCGGGCAAATTAATCAAGGGTCATACCATCAACGCGGTGCCATACGGATGCCGCCGTCGAGGCGCACGTCTTCACCGTTGAAATAGCCGGTTTCGATCATGGTCATGGCGAGCTTCGCGTATTCCTCTGGCAGGCCGAGCCGTTTCGGGAATGGCACAGATGCAGCGAGCGCTTCCTTCACCTGCGGAGGAGCAGCGTTCATCAGCGGGGTTTCAAAGATGCCCGGCAGAATGGTGTTCACCCGGATGCCTTCGCGCATCAGATCGCGAGCGATTGGCAAAGTCATGCCGACAACGCCGCCCTTTGATGCAGAGTAAGCCGCCTGGCCGATTTGGCCGTCTTCAGCCGCAACAGAAGCGGTGTTGACCATCGCGCCGCGTGCGCCGTCTTCATTAATCGGGTCGAGCGACATCATGCCAGCCGCCGATTTGGCGATGCAGCGGAATGTGCCGATCAGGTTGACCTGAATGACGAAGTCGAAGGCAGAGACGGGAAAGTGCTTGATCTCGCCAGTTTGCTTGTCGCGGCTGGCGGTTTTGATCGCATTGCCGATGCCAGCACAATTCACGAGGATCCGCTCTTGGCCGTGAGCTTCGCGCGCCTTGGCAAAGCCAGCGTCCACGTCTTCATCACTGGTCACATTGACCTTGCAGAACACGCCGCCGATCTCGGCCGCCATGGCCTCGCCCTTCTCTTCATTCATGTCGAAGATGGCGACTTTGGCACCCTTGGCCGCGAGTGCGCGAGCCGTTGCCGCACCAAGGCCAGATGCGCCGCCAGTGACGACGGCTGGGGTGTTGGCTGATACTTCCATTTAGATTTTCCTCTCAATTCGAACGTCATCCCAGCGAAAGCTGGGATCTAATTCGGGAATGGGCTGACCTTGCGGCCTAAGACCCCAGCTTTTGCTGGGGTGACGGGTTGGGCTTACAGGCTCTCAACAATGGTGACATTGGCGACGCCGCCGCCTTCGCACATCGTTTGCAAGCCATATTTCTTGCCATGACGTTTCAGCCCATGGACAAGCGTTGCCATCAATTTTGTGCCCGACGCGCCGAGCGGGTGGCCAAGCGCAATCGCGCCGCCATGCACGTTCAGCTTTTCCGGGTCAGCGCCCGTATGCTTCAGCCATGCCATCGGCACAGGGGCGAAAGCCTCGTTGACCTCATAAAGATCAATATCATCGATCTTCAGGCCAGCGCGTTCGAGCGCGCGGTCGGTCGCAAACAGCGGTTCTTCCAGCATGATCACCGGATCGCCTGCCGTCACGGTCAGGTTGTGAATGCGCGCCATCGGTGTGAGGTTGTGGCGTTTAAGAGCCTCCTCGCTCACGACCAGAACCGCAGAGGAACCATCGCAAATCTGGCTGGCCGAGGCGGCGGTGATCCGTCCCTCTGGCGCAAGCAGTTTTACGCCCGCAATCCCTTCAAGCGTCGCGTCAAAGCGGATGCCCTCATCCACCGTGTGCATCGCATCACCCTCCGGCGTTTCAATCGCAATCGGCACGATCTCGTCTTTAAACGCGCCCGCCTCAGTCGCTGCGATCGCGCGCTTGTGGCTTTCGAGCGCAAAGGCGTCGAGCTGATCCTTTGAGAAGTCATGCTTCTGCGCGATCATCTCTGCGCCCATGAACTGGCTGAATTGAACGTTCGGATACTTCTCTTGCACGCCGGGCGACATGTAATTGCCCAGCCCTTCTTTCATATGCAGCGTCATGTTCGAGCCCATCGGCACGCGCGTCATGCTCTCAACGCCGCTAGCGATGACCACGTCCTGCGTCCCACTCATCACAGCCTGCGCTGCAAACTGTATCGCTTGCTGAGAAGAGCCGCATTGACGATCAATCGAGACTGCAGGCGTAGATTGCGGGAGCAGCTTAGACGCGAGCACCGCCATCCGGCCAACCTGCCCGGCTTGCTCGCCCGCCTGACTGACGCAGCCGCTGACCACATCATCAATCGCTGTTGGATCAATGCCGCTGCGCTCAACAATCGCATCAAGCGAATGGGCCAGTAAATCGACCGGGTGAATGCCAGCAAGCCTGCCGCCTCGGCGCCCTCCAGCTGTGCGAACGGCGTCTACAATATAAGCGGTGGTCATAGCGGTAATGTCCTCTCGTGGCGATGTGCGGGCGGCCCAGTTCTCAAGCCGGCTCCAAGTTATGGCCAAGGAAGTAAAGTCCGCTTACGTAAACGTCAACTGGGATTCTGGGGAGGCTTTACCCGTCGCCGCACCATGATCGCATTCTAGGGCATTTAGCGGTCAAAATAGCGGGTGCAGGGCCAAGCTCTGAAACTCCCTGAATCTAGTTAAGGCGCCGCACTCTCACCCCAAATTTTCCATTTACTTTGGCTTTGAATCCGCTGAGCGCCGCCCTCTCTATCACGATTGTATCACCTGCTTTATAACGCTGACGACCAATGACAGACTCTGTCTGGAGCCAGCGAGCACCGTCATCAAGCTCAAAAATGTAGCGGCCATTACTGCCTCGCTTAGCGCTAACCAATGTTGCAGTAATTTTAGTCACGCCCTCGTTATCGTCGTCGCCGCCGAAGATTTTGAGTGAGGGTAAACGCAAGCCAAACACACCGCGTTTGGCTTCTTGGATCTGTTCTCGATCTGCGATGACCAAATCGCGCGACTCCTGCGCGTCATAAACTCGGTTAACCTCGCGGTCGAAGCACGCGAGGCGCTCCTGCCCATCGGATATTTCGCGGCATTCGAACAACTCAGCCACAATCTCAGGCGTTTCGAGATCGCTTTCAGCTTCGGATTGCGCCGCAGCCGAGGTACCAACGCACGCGAACAAAACTCCAGCACAGGTTAAAGTACCGATTTTCAAGCCCCACATGGCGCATCCTTCCACTAACACATTTGCCACAGCCCGCGCGCTGTGCTTCCCTCGAGGTGTTAAGCGAGAAGGCACTGACCGAGCTGAAAGCAGCACAAAACTGCAAATAATCATACTTAATATGCACAATTTGCCACTGTTGCAAAGCTGCTACACCGCGATTGCAATTTCGTAGGCCTCAACCGTCTCGCTTCCATGCGCAGAATTAGCGTCCTAGATGGAAGTCAGGGACAGACAGGTCAATTCGAAAGAAGTTTCCCTAACCGAAATTGGCTCGTCTCCACCCATGCATTGGATGTGATTTTGACGCTGGCACTAAGGTCAGCATCTGAGACCGCATCTTGACATATGTTGGCCAGTTTTTGGCAGGCATTATCATAAGGGTATGAAACCATATGAAGATTTCCACTCAACTCCGACTGAGCGCTGGCTCTCTCGCAGTCGGCTTGGCACTCGCATCGGCTCCGGCCTTTGCTCAGGATGCTGAAACCGACGAAGCAGTAGCTGGCGGCGAAGACGCCGGAAACGCTATCATCGTTACCGGTTCGCGTATTTCCAACCCAAACTTGGAGCTTTCGAGCCCGGTTGCAGCCGTGACCGCAGACGAAATCGATCTGCGTCAAGCAAACGTTGTCGAAGAATTCCTTCGTGAAATTCCTGGTGTCGTTCCAAGCATCGGCGCTCAAGTTAACAACGGTAACGGCGGTTCAACATTCTTGAACCTGCGCGGCATTGGCGCAAACCGTAACATCGTTCTTTTGAACGGCACTCGCGTAATCCCAGCTGGTCTTGCCGGCATCACTAACGTCGACATTATTCCACTGGCGCTGATCGAACGCACAGACGTCCTGACAGGCGGCGCTGGTGCGGCATATGGTGCTGACGCTATCGGCGGTGTTGTTAACTTCATCACTAAAAGTGACTTTGAAGGCGTTGAACTTAGCGCCACTCAAGGCATCACTGAAGAAGGTGACGGTGAAACATTCCGTATAGACGCAACCATTGGCGGAAACTTTGCCGATGGACGCGGCAACGCAACTCTGAGCCTTGGCTACACCAATCGCCAAGCTGTTTTGCAGGGCGACCGCGACTTCTCAGTCTTTAATGTCAGCTCAGTTACCGGCAACCCTGGCGGTTCTAGCACCGCTGCACCGACCCGTATCAACGTGCCTAGCTTGGGCGGCTTCCAACAGATCTCTGAAGATGGAAGCACCTTGGTACCATTTGATCGGCCGTTTAACTTCAATCCGTTCAACCTGTTCCAACTTCCACTGGAGCAATTCCGCATATTTGGTACGGCATCGTATGAAATCACCGATGGTATTTCATTGTACTCGGAAGGTTTGTTCACTCAGAGCACGAACACGACCGCAATTGCGCCGTCAGGTTCGTTTGGCGTAAACGCGCCATTGCCCCTCAACAATCCGTTCTTGAACGACAACATTCGTAACATTCTCTGCGCCGATCAAGGCATCGCTCAGGCGGCTTGTGATGCGGCTGGTGCGACACCATTTGGTCCAACACTGGCTGACGGTTCGGCTAACCCGGACTTCTTGGCTCCAACAGTCAACCTTGCGCGCCGTTTCGTGGAATTGGGCCCAAGGCTCAATGAGCGCCAAACACGTGTGTTCCAGGTAAAGGTTGGCGCCCGCGGCGACATTACCGACAGCATCGAGTTCGATGTCTTCGGAGCGTATGGCGAAAGTGATCTTCGCAGTGCTCAATCCGGCAACGGAACCCGCACACGCCTTGACCAGTCCATCTTCTCGGTCGATGCCAACTCTTGTATCGATCCAACTGGCGGATGTGTTCCAATCAACCTGTTCGGTCCGGTAGGTTCAATCACGCCTGAAGTTGGCGCATTCTTGGACGTCGGCAACTTTGCCTCCACAGCAACAAGTCTTGGCCAGATCCAAGGTTTTGTTAGTGGCGACTTCGGCCTGACAATCCCAAGCGCTGATCAGCCTGTTAGCTTCGTGCTTGGCGCTGAATATCGCGAGTACACTGCCTTTACGGCTTCAGACTTGCTTTCCCAGACACCTGGTGAAGTCCTGGGTAACGGTGCAGCAAACCCGAACCAAGGTGGCGGCTTTGACGTCTCCGAAGTGTTCGGCGAACTCGTTGTTCCATTGGTTTCCGGTGCTTTCTGGGCTGAAGAGCTCAACCTTGAACTGGGTGGTCGTATTTCTGACTACTCAACAACGGGCACCGAATACACCTGGAAAGCTGGCGGTAGCTGGACTGTTATTGAAGGTTTCACCGTTCGCGGTAACTATCAGCAAGTGACACGTGCACCGAACATTGGTGAACTTTTCGCACCGCAAATCACTGGTCTGGATAACAGTTCAGAAGATCCGTGCCAGGGCACCAACCCTGTAACGGACGCTGCGCTCCAAGCTGTTTGTTTGGCGCAAGGCGCACCGGCGAACACCATTGGCAACATCATCCCTGACCCAGCGGGTCAGATCAATGTTACCACTGGTGGCAATCCAAACTTGGGTGCAGAAAACGCCGACACTTGGACGATTGGTTTCGTCATCCAGCCTGTTGTAGTCCCTGGATTGTCGATCACGTTCGATTACTACAACATCAGCATCACTGATGCGATTAGTAACCCAACCGTAGGTGATGTGTTCGCATCTTGCTTCGGCCCAGGCTTTAGCGGTGCCGGTGGCGCCCCTAACCTGCCAGCTGGCGCTGCGACATCTGAAGCTTGCACAAGCATCGGACGTAACCCGTTCAGCGGAAACCTGTTTGGCGATGTTGCCATCACCCCAGGTCTTCCTCAGGTTCTGACCAACCAAGGTGCTATCGAAACAGATGGTATCGATCTCGCGGTAAATTACTCGCGTGATGTCGGTTTTGCTGATTGGAACATCAGTGTGCTTGGTAACTGGACGAACCGTTCGACGTTTAACGCCAACGCAAGCGATCCTGCATCGGTAAACCGTGAGTGTGTTGGTTTCTTCAGCACCAACTGCGGATCAATCCAGCCTGAGTTTAGTTTCACAACCCGTAACACATTGCAGTTCGATAACTTCGACCTGTCGTTGCTGTGGCGCTACATTGACTCGGTTGAAATTGAACCAGAAGTTGCAGGAAACTTCTTGCCTGAGTTTGAAAGCATCGGTGCTGAGAGCTATTTCGATCTGACCGTTCGCGCTAAAGCGACCGAGAATATCGAAATCACGCTCGCTGTCCTGAACCTATTCGACAATTCTCCAACGGTCGTTGGTAGTGATGTTGGTTCGACAGCATTCAACAGCGGTAACGTGTTCCCATCGACATACGACCCACTGGGCCGTCGCTTCTCGATCACGGGACGCCTGACATTCTAACTTTCTGAAAGTCAGATAAATCAATTAAGGGGCCGGTTTTCCGGCCCCTTTTTTGTGCGCGATGCATCGGAAAAATCCGGCCGGATTCGAAGTAACACACCCACCAGAGATCTCACCGAACACGCTGCTCGCTGCTGTCCGCATGGTGATTCTCACATGCCAACCAAGACCTAGGCAGCATTAGGGAGCGAGAAGCTTAAAGCCGCAGCTTTTGCTGCGCCGTCTTGGCAGCATGCTGATGCCCTTGCCGTTCGCAATAGGCACACCTTGGCGATGCTCCAGATAGCCCTGGCATGACCGACGCGGTGAACCTTTAAAGCCATCACAGAGCCATCTGAATGGATGTTGCAATTCTGATACACTGCGCGTTCATTTTTGAAACTTGCGATGTAGGGCTTCACATTCAACCGCATAGCAGTCTTTATCTCACTCAGGGATAGTCTGTGTAGGTTTCCGGCGTCGTAGCGCCTGTTTCCGATCGGCTAGTGCCTTTTCGAAGGGGAGGAAATTATCGCAAAGTCGCACAACGCCTAGGCGATAAGTGCTTTCCTAGAGGATGCTAACAAACGCATTCACATAAGATTTGGACCAATCATAGGGGTATGAAACCAAATGAAAATTTCGACACAACTCCGGCTTAGCGCCGGATCGCTGGCCGTCGGGCTTGCGCTCGCATCGGTGCCGGGACTGGCACAAGATTCAGAAGCTGAAGCGGATGTCACTAGTGAGGCAACATCTAGCGAATCATCCAAGGGGATCACCGTCACCGGCTCGCGTATCCGTCTACCTAACCTCGAAGCGACTGAGCCGACCACTTCGATCACGTCAGAATTCATAGAACAAAGAAACTTCGTAAATGTTGCCGATGCACTCAACAGCCTCCCACAAATCCGTGGCTCCGTGGATCCAAATGGTGCGCAAGCAGGCTTTGGCCAAGGTGTTAATTTCATTAATAACTTCGGCCTTGGCACCAACAGGACACTGACCCTTGTCAATGGACGTCGGGTTGTTTCGTCAAATACGCCAACACTGTTTGGTCCAGGTGCGCCTGGTCTTCAAGTTGACTTGAACGTCATCCCGACCGCTTTGATTAAACGGATCGACATCGCATCGACCGCGGGTGCCCCGGTATACGGTTCCGACGCTATTTCAGGAACGGTCAACATTATCCTTGATGACGAATATGAAGGCCTGGAACTGAATGCCACTTCTTCCCTGACCGAACGGGGTGACAACTTCACCTATCGCTTGGAAGGCGTTTATGGCACAAGCTTTGCCGATGGCCGCGGCCATTTGCAGATTTCTAGCTTTTACACTGAAGTCGACGGCGTTTTGCAAAACCAACGCCAGATATTCCTGGATCAGACCGAAAACGAACCAAACACGATTGAACTAAATCGCCTTAACCCGAACCTGCCACTGGACACCGGCGCAGACGATGGTGTTCCGGCACAAGTTGGTTTCAACGATGTTTCGATCTTCATTCTAGCTCGTTTTGGCGTGATTTCTGGTGGCCCACTGGGCATTAGCGCTGGTGGCGGAGCGCTTGACGGCCTTAGTGGAACCGGCGCTTTTGCATTTAACGCAGCTGGTGACCTAGTACCATTCACCGTGGGTACGCGCCCGCTTAACACTGAGGGCACCGCAGCATCAGGTATCCGCGGCATTGGCGGCGGTGATGGGTTCCGGTTCGTTGACTTCGGTCAGCTCACTTCTGACCTTCGCCGGTTCGGCACGAACGTGTTCTTGAACTATGACGTCACTGATAACATCAATGTCTTTACGGAACTTCAGTACTACGATGCCCGTGCAGACGAGTTGGTTCAGCAACCGACTTTCAACACTCCGTTCTTCGGCGGTTTCAGCAGCGGACTGACATTCCAGTCCGACAACCCTTTCCTCAATGATCAAGCTCGCGCAGTTTTGGACGGGGCTGGAGTGACGAGCTTCACTCTGTCTCGCGCAAACAATGACATTGCTGACTTGACCGGATTCGCTGAAACTGAGTTGCTACGTGGTGTCCTAGGTGCACGCGGTGATTTTGAAGCGCTCGGTAACGCTTGGAATTGGGAAACCTCTTTCACCTATGGTCAAACCGAAGTGACTGATAACCGTCAAGATATCAACGCTCAGAACTTCATTAACGCAGTGAACGTGACAACCGATGCAGATGGCAACATTGTTTGTGATGCTGCCCCTGCCAACCCAGTCGGCGGTGGCGGCACTCCAATTGCAGATGCAAACTGCGTTCCCTTCAACTTCTTCGGCAACAATGCCAGCCAGGCGGCGAGAGATTACATCTTGTCCAACAACCAGGCTAACTCGACGCTCGAACAGTGGGTTTTCAACGTTAACGTTGGCGGCACCTTGTTTGAGTTGTTCGGCAACGAAGTCGGTGTAAACGTCGGCTACGAGCACCGTGATGAATCAGCTTCATTCACTCCGTCTCAGTTTGAGCAAAATGGTCTGGGCCGCGGCGCTGCCATTCAACCGGTTAGCGGTGGCTTCAACCTCGATGAAGTGTTCGGTGAAATCTTCGTTCCGATCATCACCCCGGAAAACGATGCGTTTTTCCATGCGATGAATGTCTATGGTCGTGGCCGCTATGTTGACAACACCGTTAATGGTGGGTTCTTCTCATGGGCAGCAGGCGGTAGCGTTGCACCAATCGAAGATATCGAAATTCGAGGCAACTTCACCCGTTCATTCCGTGCACCGGCTGTAACGGAACTCTTTCTGCCGGCGTCGCCAGGATTTAACTTCGTTCCCGACTTGTGTTTTGCCGCCGCTATCGATGGTGGTCCAAATCCCGAAGCACGTCGTCGGAACTGCGAAGCCTTCTTGGCAGCATTCCCAAACATCAGCCGCCCACAGCTAGCTGCGCAGGGTTCGGTGCCATCTCTTAGCCAAGGCAATCCAAACCTCGACAACGAGCAGGCTGACAGCTGGAGCATCGGCGCCATCCTACGTCCTCGGTTTATTCCAAATCTGGTTGTAACTGTCGACTACATCGATATTTCGATTTCGGATCCGATTGCACAACTCACGCCAGCCCAAGCTAACTCAGCATGCTTCGACAATGACGTGTTTGATGTAAACGATCCTGCCAACGGGAACGTATTCTGTTCGCTGATCAGTCGCGATGCCAATGGTGAAGTTATTGCCGATGCCCAGAACCCTGGTATTGGCACGACCTTCACCAACGGCTTTGCGACCGATTATACGGGCATCCAAGGATCCGCTACTTACAACACATCGTTGGAAGGCATCGGTCTTGGCGGCGACCTGCAACTGCGTGGTGATTTGACCGTCGTCCTTGATCGCGTGGTAGATATCACTGGTGTAGCGCCAGCGCGCTCTGATGCTGAAATTGGCGATCCTACATGGTCAGCACAAGCGACTGTGAACTATGTTGATGAAGATTGGGGCCTTGGCACCGTCATCAATTACACGGGTGAACAGCTTTTCTCACGCTTTAACCGAAATCCGGATGCGCGAGAATTCGACCAACTTGATGGTTTTGTAACGGTTGACTTCAACGTATTTTTTGAAGCTCAGGACAACTTTCGCTTCAACTTCGTGGTTAACAACCTATTTGACCGCCAGTGTCAGACGCAAGGTGACTTCTGTGTGATTGGTAGCATCGATGACGCCTTCGGACGTACATTCTCGGCTTCGATCACCAAAGAATTCTAATCGATCATTCGGTCAGTATTCAAAAAGAAAGGGCCCCGGGAAACCGGGGCCCTTTTTGTATGTGGGGCAATGAGTATTGGGTCTTAGACGCGCGCCTGTGGGAGGCGCGTGAAGCGAGCGGCTCGTGTCCACGCGGCCCTCGCCCCAAAACTCAGCGCTAGCTCTCGACGTCCATCTTCAGCTCGCCGTCGCCTTCGTCGATCTTCACCGTCGAGCCATCGGGCACGCCGCCTTCCAGCAGCTTCTCTGCCAGCGGATCCTGCAAATAACGCTGCACCGCGCGTTTTAGCGGCCGCGCGCCGTAGACGGGATCATAGCCCACCCGGCCGAGCCAGCGCAGCGCCGCTTCGGTCAGATCGAGCTCGATCTTGCGGTCCTTCAGCAGCTTTTGCACGCGCTTGACCTGGATCGCGACGATCGGTGCCATGTGCTCCATCGCCAGGCGGTGGAACAGGATGATCTCATCCAGACGGTTGAGGAACTCTGGACGGAAATGCCCGCGCACCACATCCATCACTTCGTTCTCGACATCGGCAACCTTGCCATCATCGGGGAGGTTGGAGAGGAATTGACTGCCCAGGTTTGAGGTCAGGATGATCAGCGTGTTCGCAAAGTCGACCACGCGGCCCTGTCCATCGGTCAGGCGGCCATCGTCGAGCACTTGTAGTAACACATTAAAGACATCGGTGTGGGCCTTCTCGACCTCGTCGAACAGCACCACCTGATAGGGCCTTCGCCGCACCGCTTCGGTCAGCACCCCGCCCTCATCATAGCCGACATAGCCGGGAGGCGCGCCGATCAGGCGGGCGACCGAGTGCTTCTCCATAAATTCGCTCATATCGATGCGGACCAGCGCTTGGTCATCATCGAACAGGAATTCAGCCAGCGCCTTGGTCAGCTCGGTCTTGCCGACGCCGGTTGGGCCGAGGAACAGGAATGAGCCAAGCGGGCGGCCCGGGTCTTGCAGGCCGGCACGCGCGCGCCGCACGGCTTTGGAGACGGCGACAATCGCATCGGACTGGCCGATCACGCGCTTGCCGATGATCTCTTCCATCTGCAGCAGCTTGTCGCGCTCACCCTCCATCATCCGCTCCATCGGGATGCCGGTCCAGCGGGCCACGACGCCAGCGATGTCCTCTTCGGTAACCTCTTCGCGCAGCAGAGCGTTTTCATTGAGGTCTTCGGCCTCTTCCAGGCGCTTCTCCAGCTCAGGGATCTTGCCGTAAGAAAGCTCCCCTGCCTTGGCGAGGTCGCCAACCCTTTGGGCCTGCTCCAGCTCGAGGCGGGCGGCATCAAGCTCTTCCTTGATCTTGCCTTCGGCCTGGATCTTGTCGCGCTCATTCTGCCAGCGTGTGGTCAGCTCAGCGCTTTCCTGCTCCAGATTGGCCAGCTCTTCGCGCAGAGCGACCAGGCGATCCTTGGAATTGGCATCGCCTTCTTTTTCGAGCGCGCTTTCCTCGATCTTGAGCTGGATGATCCGGCGATCAAGCTCGTCGATCTCTTCCGGCTTGCTCTCCACTTCCATGCGGATGCGGCTCGCGGCCTCGTCCATCAGGTCGATCGCCTTATCGGGCAGGAAGCGGTTCTGGATATAGCGGTTCGGCAGCTGCGCCGAGGCAACCAGCGCGCCATCGGTGATCCGCACGCCGTGGTGCAGCTCATATTTCTCTTTCAGCCCGCGCAGGATGCTGATCGTGTCCTCAACGCTTGGTTCGTCGATATAGACCATCTGAAAACGCCGCTGCAGCGCCGGGTCTTTCTCTACATATTTCTGATATTCATCAAGCGTGGTCGCACCGATGCAGTGCAGCTCGCCCCTCGATAGGGCCGGTTTTAAGAGGTTAGAGGCATCCATGCTGCCCTCGCTCGCGCCCGCCCCGATCAGAGTGTGCATCTCGTCAATGAACAGGATGATCTGTCCATCGGCGTTCTTCACCTCGTCGAGCACAGATTTCAGCCGCTCCTCAAATTCGCCGCGATATTTCGCACCCGCGATCAGCGAACCCATGTCGAGCGACATCAGCGTGCGGCCCTTCAGGCTGTCGGGCACATCACCATTGGCAATGCGCAGCGCGAGGCCTTCTGCAATCGCAGTTTTACCCGTGCCCGGTTCGCCAATCAGCGCCGGGTTGTTCTTGGTCCGCCGCGCCAGGATCTGGATTGTCCGGCGGATTTCCTCGTCCCGGCCGATCACCGGATCGAGTTTGCCGTCGCGCGCCGCCTGCGTCAGATCGCGGGCGAATTTCTCCATCGCATCGTAGGAGCTTTCCGCATTCGCGCTGTCGGCTTTGCGCCCGCCGCGCAGCTGATCAATGGCGGAATTGAGGCTCTGCGGGGTCACGCTCGCCGCCTTCACCGCCTCGCCAGTGGCGCCCGGCGCGAGTGACAGGGCGACCAGCAGCATTTCGACCGTCACATAGCTGTCGCCGGCCTTCTCCGCGATCTGCTCCGCATTATCGAGCACGCGCACCGTGTCATTGTCGAGGCCCGGGGTTTGCTGGGCGCCGCCGCCAGTCACAACCGGGATCTTGCCTAGCCCCTCGTCGACCATGCTGACCGCCAGGCCAGCCTCGCCGCCGGCGCGCTGGATCAATCCGGCTGCCATGCCTTCTTCGTCTTCGAGCAGCGCCTTAAGCAGGTGCAGCGGCGTGATCCGCTGATGGTTCATGCGGATGGCAACAGTCTGCGCGCTTTGCAAAAAGCCCTTGGCCCGGTCGGTGAATTTTTCGAGATTCATAAAAGACCCCTCATTCAAAAATGGCTACCCTCAAAAGAGGTGTGTTACTCGCATATAGGGGTTACCCCATTTGTTGCGAGGGGGCAGCGGAAATTTCAGCCGATTTCAGGAGCCGGCCAGCGGCAAATCAGGAGGCTGAAATGCCCTCAAGACCGGGCACCATGATCGTGCGGACCCCGCCAAAATCTTCCCGCACGACGATCACGCCCTGCTTTTCCAGATGATCAAGCAAGCGCCGGATGCGGCCAGGAGAGCTGGTGCCATAGGCGCGCGCCAGCGCATCCTCGTCCACTTCGGTTTCGCCCGCATGGGCCGCGCTGGCAATGACTAGCCACGGGGCCAGCAAGTCTTCTTCAACCTGCCCCGCCAGTTGCAGTATACGCGCGCGGGTCGCCTCATCCAGATCATCCGGCTGTGCGCCTGCGATTGCAAAATTGCGGCGGAACACCTGCATATCTGGCATCGGGCCGATAATCCGCTCTCGGCGGCAACGCGCAAGGAAGGACTGATATTGTGAACTCGCTGACTGAAACGCAGCGTCCTCAGACCCTGCGAGCTCTTTGATGATCGCTGCGATCCGCTCCTGAACATCGGTTTGCGGCGCGGCATCCGCTGCGCCTGCGGGCGCTTCTTCGCTGCGGGCAATACTCTGCTCAACCGCCTCAATGGGTGGAGCGGGAGGCGGCGGGGGCGCGGGATTGGCTTTGGCAGCCTCTGCGGCCAGATCCTGCGTCAGCAGCGCCTCCATATCGGCGGGGCCCTGCGCAGGCATTGGCATCAATCCGCCGACGTCGTCTTTCTTGCCTGATCTCACAGGGCCGATCTTCACCGCGACCGGGCGGCGGCTGATCGCGGGGCCGAGCGCCAAGAAATAGCCGCGCTCCAGCTCGCGAATGCGCTCCGCCTGTCGGCGCTCCATGCCCAGCAAATCGGCGGCGCGCACCATGTCGATATCGAGAAAGGTACGCCCCATCAGAAAATTGGAGGCTTCCGCTGCGACATTCTTCGCCAGCTTCGCCAGACGCTGCGTCGCCACCACGCCAGCAAGGCCGCGCTTGCGCCCGCGGCACATTAAATTGGTCATCGCGCCCAAGGTCAACCGGCGCGTATCCTCAGCGATCTCGCCCGCGACCGAGGGCGCAAACATCTGCGCCTCGTCAACAACGACCAGAGCGGGAAACCAGTGTTCGCGCGGGGCATCAAACAGGGCGGCGATGAATTGCGCGGCGCAGCGGATTTGCTGCTCCACTTCCAGCCCTTCCAAAGCCAGAACCACGCTGGCGCGGTGTTCGCGGATACGGCGGGCCAGCGCCTCGATCTCGCCTGCAGAATAGGCAGCAGCATCGATGACAATGTGACCAAACTCTTCCGCAAGCGATGTAAAGTCGCCCTCAGGATCAATCACAACCTGCTGCACCATTTGCGAGCTTTCCTCGAGCAGGCGGCGCAGCAAATGCGACTTTCCGCTGCCGGAATTGCCCTGAACCAGCAGGCGGGTCGCTAGCAATTCTTCGATATCGAACTGCACCGGCGTGCCGGAGGCTTCGTGGCCGATGGTAATTTGAGCTTTCACAAACACCTGCGTAGCGAGCCGAATCCACAAAGCGGAAGAGCGCTCGTCCTCCTAATCCCCAATCCCCTTTGCACGCGGCGCCCCTTCACCGGCAGAGAAATGCGCGCTAGCAAGGCAGTCAGAGGAGAGTTTATGCGCAAATGGATTACCCGGGCCGGGTTTACCGCGCTCGCATTGGCTTTTGTTGGCGCGGTCGGACTAATGACGTGGGAGCCATTTTTTGCCTTCACCGCTGAGGCTCCGGATAAGAAGCAATACAGCGCCGAGATCATTCGCGATGAATTTGGCGTGCCCAAGATTTACGGCAAGACCGATGCCGATGTCGCCTTTGGCGTAGCGATTGCGCAGGCAGAGGATGACTTCTTCACATTGCAGGATGTCGCAGCAATGTCGCGCGGGCGCTATGGCGCGATTGCAGGCGAGGAAGGCGCGCAGTTCGACTTTGCCTATCACCTGCTCGATGCGCGCGGCACGGCGGACCGGCATTATGACGCCCTGCCAGCCGACACACGCGCGCTTTTCGAAGCCTATGCCGCCGGTCTCAATCAATATGCAGCGGACCATCCGGGCGAGCTAAAGCTTGCGAACCTCTTTCCCATGAACGGCAAAGATATTGCCGCCGGATTTGCCCTGCGACAGCCGTTTTTCTTTGGGCTGAACAATGTCATTGGGCCGCTGGTGGCAGGCGAAGAGCTGCGCCGAGAGTTTGGCCCGGACATTCCTGGTTTTCCGAGAGCGTCCGGCCCGAGCAATGATCCGCCCGGGGAAGCTGCGGATGAGAACGAACAAGCCTCCTACCGCCCTCACCCCTTGCCCGCTGCAGGTGACGATGCAGGATTGCTGGGGTCGAACGCCTTTGCCGTAACGCCGGAAAAGTCAGGCGGGCCAACGACGCTGATTTCCAATTCGCATCAGCCGCTGCGCGGCGGGGTCGCTTGGTACGAACTGACGGTGGAGAGTGAGGAAGGCTGGCATTTCACCGGAGCCAATTTCCCCGGATCACCCTTTCCCTTCCTCGGTCACAACCGCCACCTTGGCTGGACCAATACGGTCAACCGCCCGGATATGACGGATATATATGAGCTGACCTTGGATGAGAGCGGCACGCGTTACGAGCTCGATGGCGAATGGCGCGATCTGGAAAGTAAGACCGTGACCCTGCCGGTGAAGCTCGGCCCGATCACCCTGCCTGTGCGCCGCACTGTGCATCGCAACGTCCACGGCCCGGTCATCATCAATGACAAAGGTGCGTTCGCGATCCGTTATGGCGCGATGGACAGCCTCGATCAGCTCGATGCCTATTACCGCCTCAACAAGACGACCGATCTGGAGGAATGGCAGACGCAAATGGCGCGGATGGACATTCCCAGCACCAATTTCATTTATGCCGACAAGGCGGGCAACATCGCTTATGTCTACAATGCGGCGATCCCGGACCGGCAAGAACTAGACGAGGTGCAGGCCAATTGGCGCGGCGTTCTGCCCGGCAATCGCAGCGATCTGATCTGGGAGGGAACGATAAGCTATGAGGAGCTGCCCAAGCTGATCAATCCGGAGAGCGGATGGCTGTACAATGCCAATAACGAGCCGTTCACTGCGGCGGGCGCGGGCAGCGATCTCGACCCTGCGGATTTCTCCCCAGTGCTTGGCGTGGAGTGTAAGCAGACCAATCGCTCTCGCCGCGCGTGGATGCTCTTGTCTGAGGCGGACGTTCTCGATCGCGAAAACCTGGAGCGGATCAAATACGACGTGACCTATGAGCGCGCGGGCTATGTCGCGGATTTGTGGGATGCCGTGGAGGCACTCGATCCAGCGGGCAACGCTGATCTTGCCGAGGCACGCGATCTGCTGCTCGGCTGGGATTTCGCCGCAGACAGCGAAGGCCCAGCCGACGCGCTCGCCCTGCTGATGATCCGGGAATATATGTCGGCAGAATATCAGAACAAAAACGACGCGCCCGACACGCGCGAATTCCTGCTGGAGAAGCGCGCCCATCTGATGGAACGCTTTGGCCGGATCGATCCACCCATGTCAGAGCTGCTGCGGCTGCGCCAAGGCGATGTCGATCTGCCGCTCGATGGCGGGTCCGATACTCTGCGAGCCTCCACCACCTGGCAGGTTGATGAGGATGGGCGCTTGTCGCTGGTTCACGGCGACAGCTTTATCCAATGGGTCGAATGGCCAGAGGACGGCGGGCGGGTGTTTTCCCGCTCGATCCAACCCTTTGGCGCGGCCATCACCCGGCCAGAAAGCCCGCATTACACCGATCAGATGCAATTGTTCGTCGATCACCAGTTGAAGCCGGTCTATTTCTGGCGCGACGACGTGATCGCCAACGCCGCTCGGCGATATACCGTTAGCAATTGAGCGCAATCATGCTTATTTGCTGAATATTCAAAACGATCAGGCCGAAACCAACAGGTCAATTTCAAGCACAGCTTCTTTGGGGACTATTATGCTTTCGCGTTTCACCACCACTTTCACCGCCGTCGGCCTCGCGCTTGCCGCGACCGCAGCGACGCCTGCTCTGGCGGATGATCATGCCGCAGCCTCTGAGGCGACCACCGATCTTAGTGATCTGGTGTCCCAGGTTGCCATTCCGCATGAGGCATTCGAGCTTGCAAACGGGCTGACCGTGATCGTTCACGAAGACCGCAAGGCGCCGATTGTTGCTGTCGCAGTGTGGTACAATGTCGGCTCCAAGGACGAGCCGAAAGGCAAGACCGGCTTCGCTCACCTGTTTGAACACCTGATGTTCAACGGGTCGGAAAATGCCCCGAATGACTATTTCCAATATCTGCAGGAAATGGGCGCGACCGATTACAACGGCACGACCAGTTTTGACCGGACGAATTATTTCCAAACGGTTCCCCGCCCTGCACTGGAACGCGCACTGTGGCTGGAAAGCGACCGCATGGGCTATCTGCTTGGCGCGGTGACGCAGGAAAAGCTCGATAACCAGCGCGGCGTTGTCCAAAATGAAAAGCGTCAGGGCGACAACCAGCCTGGCGGGCTCGTGTTTTACGAGATCGTCGAAACGCTGTTTCCAAAGCCGCACCCGTACGGCCACACCCCCATCGGATCGATGGCTGACCTGGATGCTGCATCGATGGACGATGTGCGCAATTGGTTCCGCGATAAATACGGCCCCAACAATGCAACGATCGTTTTGGCCGGTGATGTATCCGCCGCCGAGGCGCGCCCACTGGTTGAAAAATACTTCGGAGCAATTGCGCGCGGCCCGGTGAACACCCCTGCTGCGGCTGAAGTACCGATTTTGGCCCAGGACGTGCGCACGGTAATGAAGGACAAGGTCGCCGCCACCAACGTCGCCAAATATTGGCCTGCCCCTGGCATTGCTGACCGCGAATTGACAGCGCTGAATGTCGGCGCGCAAATCCTGGGCGGGCTGTCATCCAGCCGCCTTGACCAAATTCTGGTACGCGAAGAGCAATTGGCCGTCAGCGTTTCTGCCGGCAATTTCGCGTTCCAGCGTGTTGGCGTGCTGAACGTTGGTGCAACGCTCAGGCCAGGTGTTGAGCTGGAAACGCTCGAAACCCGCCTTAACGAGCTGATTGCTGAATTCATCGAAACTGGCCCAACAGAGGACGAGGTTCGCCGCGCGGCAACCAGCAATCTGGCAGGCACGATCCGGGGCCTCGAGCAAGTCGGCGGGTTCGGCGGTAAAGCGGTGACGCTGGCGCAGGGTGAGGTCTTCGTCGATGACCCAGACTTCTATGCAAAACAGCTCAATGCGCTCGCCACGATCACGCCTGCTGAAGTGAAGGCGGCGATGCAAAAGTGGTTCACCCGCCCGGCAATGACCCTGGTCCTGGAACCCGGCGAACGGGACGCAGCCTATGAAGAGGCGGCTTCGGTTGAGGCCGCCGCAGACGATGCCGCCCCAGCGGACAACACGCTCACCGTTTCGGTTGAGCGCCCTGCGCCGCCGATCGACACCGTGGCAGAGCTCGACTTCCCCGATGTGCAGCGCGCGACCTTGGCCAATGGCATGCAGGTCACCTATGCAAAACGTGACGCGGTTCCTGCGACCTATGTCACCCTGTCCTTCGATGCCGGTGGTTCTTCTGACCCAGCGGGCAAAGACGGGCTTGCTGGCCTCACGCTTGGCCTGTTTGACGAAGGCACAGCCGAGATGTCCTCGCAGGACATCGCAGAGGGGCGTGAGCGCTTGGGCGTCAGCATCTCCAGCAACACCAGCGCAGATCGCTCCACCTTCCAGCTTTCCGCGCTTTCAGCGAACCTCACCCCGTCGCTCGACCTGATGTCGAAGATCATCCGCGAGCCAGCGTTTGAAGTGAGCGAGCTGGAGCGTGTCCGCGCTCAAACCATCACCGGTATCAAGCGGCAGATGAACTCGCCGCAAGGCGTGGCCGTGCGCGCGATTGGGCCGGAAGTGTTCGGCGCTGACAATCCATACGGCAACACCAGCACGGTTGAGAGCGTTAGCGCGATCACCCGCGATGATCTGGTCGCATTCAAGGACAGCCGGATCCGCCCGGACAATGGCGAGGTTTTCGTCATTTCTGATCGTCCGCTGGATGAGATCGTTACCTCGCTCAACGCCGTGTTTGGCGATTGGACCGCTCCGGCAGCCGCCAAAGGCGTCAAGAACTTTGGCGATGTCGCCGAGGTCGAGGGCAATCGGATCATCCTGATCAACCGTCCGAACTCGCCGCAAAGCTTCATCCTGGGGGCTCAACTGACCCCGCTGGATGCGAGTGATCCGGCCTATGTCGACTTCACCAATGCCAACAACTCACTCGGCGGCAATTTCCTCGCCCGGCTGAATATGAACCTGCGGGAGACTAAGGGTTGGAGCTATGGCGTGCGCGGCGGAGCGCAGGCGCGTGAGAACGCGGTTGTCTATCAAATCTCTGGCGGCGTTCAGGCCGATCGCACCGGCGATTCGGTGGCGGAGATGATCCGAGAGACCACTGAATTCCTCACCGCCAGCGGCGTGACCGACGAAGAGCTTGCTCGCAATGTCGCCGCCGAAGTCGGTGAGCTGCCGGGCCGGTTTGAGACCTCCGGCGCGGTTCTGCGCGCATTGCAGACCAATGCCCAGTTTGGCCGCCCGGACAATTACTATGAGACACTGGTGGAGCGCTATCGCGGCCAGACGAAGGAAAGCCTGGACGCCGCCGCACGCGCCGCGATCAGCGCTGACAAATTCGTTTGGGTTGTGGTTGGCGATGCCAGCGTCGTTCAAAGCCAGCTGGAACAGCTCGGGATGCCTGTGGAGGTGCGCGAGCTGCCTTCAGCCGAATAATCGCGCGAGGTTATGTTCCGCCACTATGCCGCTCTGGCGATAGTGGTTGAACACTACTGACACGCGTGTAAATGAGAATGCCAGAGTTTCTGAGCACCCCGCTCAGTCAAGACCAACGGAGAATATTATGTCACTTTCAGGTAGTTATACCACCACCGTCAAAAGCCCAATGGGCGACCAAGCCGGCACGTTCACTATCGTCGACAATGGCGACGGCACATTCAGCGGCAACATGGCCGGCGGCATGGGTTCGATGGATGTCGAAAACGGCAAGGTCGACGGCAACACGCTGACCTGGGAAATGAACATGACCGTTCCAATGCCAATGAAGCTTGAGTGCGAAGCCACCATCGAAGGCGACACACTGGCTGGCAACGTCAACGCAGGCGCTTTCGGCGCAATGCCAGTGACCGGCACCAAAGCTGCCTAAGCGACTCGCATCATAGCGAATACAAGGGGTCGTCGGAGCAATCCGGCGGCCCTTTTGTTTTGGGCGATTGATTTGAAAAGGGCTGGCCCGGCTGGCTCTATCACCAGCGGTAGGGCGGTTAGAAAGTTGTCGGATATCGACAATCTTGCCCGCCCGTGATGCGCTACATCCTCTCCCAGGGCGGCGGTGCCGCAAGCAGGGAGGTCAGGCGTTCATGCTTATCACATTTGCATATCGCATCGCAGCGATCCTATCGAAAATTTCACCGGGGATCGCGCGCTGGATCAATGGCTTTGCAATTGGCCGCTTGGTCAAGAAAACGCGCAGCCGCCCGCATCCCTGGAGCACGCTGAGCGAGCATGTCGGCTGGCGCGGCCTGACCGACCGCAGCTACAGCGCGCGGCACCTGCCAGCCGCGACCATTCCTGATCTTCCCGATAGCGCGCGGGTCGCCGATCTGTTCCGCGTGCGCGATGGCGAGGCGCAGCGGCTGTGCCCCAAATCCACCTGCCTGTTTCCGGCCTTCGCGCAATATCTCACCGATGGCTTCATCCGCACGATGATCTCCAACAATTTCGCCACGGGTGAGAGTTTTGAAGACCGTGCGCGCAACACCTCCAACCACGAGATTGACCTGTGCCCGCTCTATGGCCGCACCCAATTGCAGGTCTACGCTCTGCGCACCCTGTCCGAAGAGCCGGGCAAGCGCGGCAAGCTCAAATCCGAGATAGTGAACGGAGAGGAATATCCGCTGCGCCTTTTCCAACCCGGCGGTATGGCGTTCAACCCGGAGTTTGTCGGCGAGGATGGTGAGCCGCTGCTAGATACGCCGCTGGGCATTGATCACACCACGCCGGAAATGCGCGAGACCTTGTTCGCGGTGGGTGGTGACCGCGCCAATGCCGCGCCGCAAGTGACCATGCTCAACACGCTGTTCCTGCGCGAGCACAACCGGCTGGCTGATGTGATCGCCAGCAGCCATCCCGATTGGAATGATGGCCGAGTGTTTGACGCCGCGCGCGCCTGCAACACCGTCATCTTCATCAAGATCGTGGTTGAGGAATATATCAATCACATCAACTCGACCCCGCTGATGCTAAAGGCCGATCCTTCCGCCGCTTGGAAGGCGGAATGGAACAAGCCAAACTGGATCAGCGCCGAGTTCAGCCTGCTCTACCGCTGGCATTCGCTGATCCCGCAGACAATGGTTTGGGCGGGCAAGACATTGCCCGGCGGCGCTCTGCGGCTCAACAATGCCGCGGTGCTGGAACACGGGCTCGCAAGCGCCTTTGCCGATATCAGTGCCAATCGGGCGACAGAACTTGGTCTGCACAACACCGCGACTTTCCTGGTCGATGTGGAGGAGAGCGCGGTCAAGCAAGCGCGGCACAATGATATCGCGCCCTTCACCCGCTATCAGGCGGCGTTTGGCGAGGAGCCTGCACGCAGCTTCGCCGACATTACTCCAGACCGCGCGCTGCAGAGCGAGCTGGAAAGCCTATATGGCAACGTCGACCAGCTGGAGTTTTACACCGGCCTGTTTGCTCAGCCCCGCACCAAAGACGGCCCGCTGCCATCGCTGCTGCAAACCATGGTGGCTGTGGATGCGTTCTCGCAGGCGCTCACCAACCCGCTGCTCTCCGAGCATATCTGGGGCGATCCAGCGGTCAAACGGGACACCTTCACCCCGCAAGGGATCGAGGCGATTGAGGCGACCTCAACCCTGCGCGATGTCCTGATCCGCAATGCTGAGGGGCTGGAGGGCCGCTTTGTCGGAATGACCCGCGAAGGTTGGAGGCCGGGGCAGGAGTAGCTTTCGCTACTTGCCCTCTGGCAGCAGCTCAAATTTCATTAACAATGTGCGCTGATTGGCTGAAAAATTGTCATCACTGACGATGTAGAGGAAAGTGCGGTCCCCCTCTTCGCGCACAGCCAGCCCTTCGAAATTGTCGACCGTCAGCGGTGGGCGGAGTGTCATCAATTCACGGCGAGAGCCATCTGACGCGTAGGCGACAATTGCGGCGCCGTTGCCGTCCAGGCGCGACCAACTGCGAAACAAGAGATAGAGCGTGCCATCGCCACCCAAGTCCGCATCGGTCGGAACACCGCCCAGCGCTGCGAGTTCGGGCGGAGGTACTACGCTGAACGATTGAGCCGCTTTGCCTTCCAAAATGCGAACACAATTGTCATTGGCTGGCATGGCGATCCGTTCCGCACAGAGCACCAGATCACTCTCGTCACCGGCCAGCGTTTCTGCCCCACCATTGTTCTCAAGGTCACCCAACAGAGCAACGGGATCGAAACCTGTCGGCAGTGCTGCAAATTCGATTGAGCCATAACGCCAGATTCTGTGATCGCGCTCAAATCCAATCAACCAGCCGCCTTCTCGGCTCCGAGTCAGGCTTTCGGAGTCGCTGCGCGCCTTGCCACCGGGCAGAACCACACCGTCTGTGTCGTGGAGAGGTCTAGCCCTTAACTTGGTCAGGCCTTTCAACTGTCCTTCCCGTTCGGTCGGGACGAACGTTACAATGCGGCCATCATCGGTCAAAGATACAAAGTTGCGCTCGTTCCAGCGCAAGGCAGATAGCCCGCCAATGTTATGACCCATGCGCGGGATGTCGATACCGCCACGGTAGATAAGGTCACCCACCCGCTCACGGTCCGGATCGCTTTCATCCAACGCTACTATGCGCAGCTCGCTATCATCCGCCGACAGCGGATCGTGCACAATCAAATAAGCACAGGCCAGTAGCACCGCAATCACTCCAGCGCCCCAGAGCCAGCGCAAAGTGCGCGAAGCCATCAACCTAACCCAGCTTATCCTTCAGGATCTGATTGACCACGCCGGGATTGGCTTTGCCCTGCATCGCCTTCATGGTTTGCCCAACGAAGAAGCCGAACAGCTTGTCCTTGCCGCCCTTATATTGCTCAACCTTGTCCGCGTTATTCGCGAGGATTTCGTCGATCGCCGCTTCAATCGCGCCGGTGTCGCTGACCTGTTTCAGGCCTTCGGTATCGGCAATTTCGGTCGGCTCGCGCCCAGTTTTCAGAACGATTTCATAGATCTCTTTCGCCTGACCGCCGCTGATCTCGCCCGCATCCTGCATCTTCAGGATCGCGGCCTGAGCTTCTGCGGTTGCGTGCTCAGCATTGGCCTCATCACCCAGCATTTTCATCACGCCCGGCGCCACTGACAGCGTCCAGTTCGCAACTTGCGTGGCGACCTTTGCCTCTGGCTTGCCAATCGCGCCTGCGACCGCGCCCAGCAGTGTTTCAAAGCGCGCAAATGTCTCCACCTCAGCGGACAGCTCGCGCGCATTATAAGGCGTCAGGCCAAGCTCATCGGTGTAGCGCGTGCGCTTGGCATCGGGCAGTTCCGGCAGGCTGGCGCGGCATTCTTCGAGGAAGGAATCCTCCAGCTCTACCGGCAGCAGGTCGGGATCGGGGAAGTAGCGATAATCATGCGCGTCTTCCTTGCTGCGCATGGTCCGTGTCGTGCCGGTGGCAACGTCGAACAGGCGGGTTTCCTGATCGACCGTGCCGCCGCCCTCGATCACATCGACCTGACGGCTGGCCTCATATTCGATGACCTGCATGACAAAGCGGACAGAGTTCACGTTCTTCGTTTCGGTCCGCGTGCCCAGCGGATCGCCAGGCTTGCGCACAGAGACATTGACATCGGCCCGCATGGAGCCTTCCTCCATGTTCCCATCACAGCCGCCGACATAGCGCAGGATGCTGCGCAATTTGCGCACATAGGCGCCGGCTTCTGCGGGGCTGCGCATATCCGCCTTGGAGACGATTTCCATCAAGGCAACGCCGCTGCGGTTGAGGTCAACATAGGACATGGTCGGGTGCTGATCATGCATCAGCTTTCCCGCGTCTTGCTCCACGTGGATGCGCTCAATCCCGATGACTTTGTCCTCTGGAATGCCCGCCTTCTCATCGGCTTCGACCAGCAGTTCGCCCTCGCCCACAATCGGGTGGTACAGCTGGGAGATCTGATAGCCTTGCGGCAAATCGGCATAGAAGTAATTCTTGCGATCAAAGCGTGACCATTTGTTGATCTCAGCCTTGATCGCCATGCCGGTGCGCACGGCCTGACGGATGCATTCGGCATTCGGCACAGGCAGCATGCCGGGCATGGCCGCATCGACTAGGCTCACCTGCGTATTTGGCTCTGCGCCAAATTCGGTCGAGGCCCCTGAAAAGAGCTTGGAATTGCTCGTCACCTGCGCGTGCACTTCGAGGCCGATTACGACCTCCCATTCGCCCGTTGCGCCCTGAATGCGGTAGTTACTCATCAATCCTCCGATGGCTCGTCAGCGGACGACTTTGCCGATGACGAGTGCAAGAAAACCAGATTGCTCAAGCCGGGATAGCGGCTGAATTCTTCTGCTTTGCGATAGCCGAGCTCCTCTAGCAATGCCATTGCTTTTGCGCGATGGCTTTCCTCGATTTCGGCGAAAATTGGCGGGGTGCAGCGCGCGAGGGTTTCGGCAAGGCCGCTGAGAACGGCAAGTTCGTGCCCCTCGGCGTCGATCTTGATGAAGTCGACCTGCGTTTCGGCCAGCACATTGTCGCCGCGTGCCAAGGCAATGCCCTGAGCTTCGCTGGGGTCTGTGGCCGCATGGTCGATCCGCGCTGCGCCGAGGTTATTGGTGGTGAACGCGAGCTGCGCCGCGCCGTCCTCCTCCGATAACCCAAGGGGGTGAACCGTAGTTTTTTCGGCTAGGCCATTGAGCGCCAGATTGACCTCGAGCAAAGCCTGCGCCTCTGGGTTGGGCTCAAACGCGATGATGCGATCCGCGCCAAGGACTGCACCCGCAAACACCGCGTGGTTGCCGACATTTGCGCCGACATCGACATAGGTTCCGCCGCTAAAATAGCGAGCGATGATGGCGAGTTCTTCCGGCTCGTAGAACCGGCCGCGCACGTGCTCTTTCTGGATCAGGTCACGCTCATTGCTGACGAAGAAGCGCGCGGTGTGCTCGCCGTGGGCGACGGGCGCGATAACGCCGCGCAGCCCGCCCGTAGCTTGCTTACCCCAGCCGAGCGAGAACCCGGCATAGCCGCCGGTGCGCGCATTGGTCATCGGGCGAATGGTGAGACCGCGCCTGCTCGCGGCGCCGCGCGCCTTGGCCAGCAGCTTGCGGATCATGATGCGGCGTCCTCAATCAAGTGCTTCATCGCTTTCGCCCAAACGCTCCAGTCCAAGCGTTCCTTACTATCACGCAAAGCCGCCGCCGACAGCGCCTGATAACGCGCGGGGTCATTGGCGAGCGCCGCGATGGCCGCCGCGAAGTCCTCTGCGCCCGCACCTGGGGGAAGAAGCAGTCCGGTTTCGCCATGCTTCACCACCGTTTCCACCCCGCCTGTGGCATAGGAGATGGAAGGCAGAGCCATCGCAGCAGCCTCCGCAAACACCATGCCCAGCGCCTCTGCGCGGGTCGGCAAGACAAACAGATGCGCGCCCGCGAACAGCGCCTCCAACTGAGCGGCCTCTTCGGGATTGCCCTTGTCGAGCCGCCCGTGGAAGCGGACATTGTCCGGCACGGGCCAGCGCGCGGCAGAGGCCTGCACCCCCACGATATCGAGCGTGCATTCGGTTCCGCGCTCCGCCAGCAATCGCGCTGTCTCGAGCGCAATTTCGCCGCCCTTGCGATCCCACGCTATGCCCACGAACAGCAGCTTAAGCGGGCCATCCGTCCGGGTGCGGACCTGAGGCGCGGTCGGCTTGGCCATGTTCGGCCCCCAGGGCAACACCGCGATCTTTGCCGGATCAATGCCAAAGTCTTGGCTTGCCGATGCCGCCGCCCAATCGGAGGGATAGGTGAGCCAGCGCGCTTGCTCCATCGCGGCGCGCTCCATCGCGCTGAACCCGCCGCGCACCCACGGCCATAGCCGCTGCATCTCTGGGTAGTAGCGTGTCAGCGCAGTGCTGGTCGCGTCGGAAATGAGGACTTGCCGAGTATCCTCGCCCAGCATGCCCGCAAGACCAGAGGACGCGGCGGAGACATAGACATCCGCCCCGCTTTGGCGCAGCCGCCGCCGCGCCGGCGCGCTCGCCAGCCGGATCACCCAGCGCAGCATGCGAATGTCGATCCGCCCTCCGCTCACCCGCAGGATCAGGCGCGCAAGCTGATGGAGGAAACGCGGGAACGGGCGGCGCTCAACATAGATAACATCGCAGAGCTCGCGCAGCGCGCTTAGCGCGTAGTAGGGCGTGCCGGACCACAATTTAATGTCGAGCGGATCGCCGCCTGCAAAGAATGCAACTTTGGGCGAGCGTGTGGGAGTGGCAGCGAGCTGCGCCGAACCAGACGCTTGCTCAGATGCCGGATTAGGCATCCCCGCTCGTGTCAGTGCGCGCGTCTTTTTCGCCCGGCTCAATGCGCTTGGCGGGTGTCGGATTCTCCGACGGATCGCCTACTCGGCCCGCAGGCTCTTCAAAGGTGGAGACCTTGGGCAATGTCTTGCCGCTCTCGCTGTCAAAGCGCGCCTCGCCGTGATCAATCGTCTTCGCCAGATACATGGCGAGGCCCGCCAAAAGCACAAAAGCGACCAAAAACACCATGATGAATATGGCGGTGAAGGTCATCCTACCACCACTTCTCCGGCGCGTGGTCGAAGCCAGAACGCTGCTGGATCGCGAGGCCCGCATCGAGCACGGTCTGCTCGTCATAGGCCTTACCCACCAGTTGCAGCCCGAGCGGCAAGCCGTCGGAATTGAGCATTGCAGGCACGCTCATCGCCGGCAGGCCTGCGAGCGAGGCCGGCACGGCGAACACATCGTTCAGATACATCGTCAGCGGATCGGCATCCAGCGAACCCAATGGGAAGCTGGCGGTTGGCGTGGTCGGCGCGAGGATCAGATCACACTCTGCCCAAGCGTTCTCATAGTCCTGCGCCACCAAAGCGCGAATTTTCTGCGCCTGATTGTAATAGGCATCGTAGAAGCCCGCTGAGAGCACATAGGTGCCGATCAGAATGCGGCGCTTCACCTCATCGCCAAAGCCTGCCGCGCGGGTTTCGGCATACATATCCTGGAGGCCCGCCCCATCGGGCAGATCGCGCAGGCCGTAGCGCACGCCGTCATAGCGCGCGAGGTTGGAAGACGCCTCTGCGGGCGCGATAATGTAGTATGCGGGCAGCGCATATTTGGTGTGCGGCAGCGAGACATCGACGATTTCTGCTCCGGCATCCTTCAGCCACGCCTTGCCCTGTTCCCAGCTGTCGAGGATCGCCTGATCGGTGCCCTCCATCCGGTATTCACGCGGGATGCCAACCTTCTTGCCTTTAAGGTCCGCCAACAAAGCCGCTTCCCAATCCGGCACATCAACCTTTAGCGAGGTCGAATCTTTCGGATCAAACCCGGCCATTGCGCCCAGCATGATCGCGCAATCTTCAACCGAGCGCGCCATTGGCCCGGCCTGATCGAGCGAGGAAGCAAACGCCACAACGCCCCAGCGCGAGCAGCGCCCGTACGTCGGTTTAATCCCGCAAATGCCGGTAAAGGCGGCTGGCTGACGGATCGAGCCGCCAGTGTCTGTGCCGGTCGCAGCGGGCGCAATCCGCGCGGCTACCGCGCTGGACGAGCCGCCGGAAGAACCGCCGGGCGACATGGCCGCGTTTGAGCCCTCCTTGCGCCAAGGCGAGGAGACATTGCCGAAAAAGCTGGTTTCGTTCGAGCTGCCCATGGCAAACTGATCGAGGTTCAGCTTGCCCAGCATGCCTGCGCCAGCGGCCCAGAGATTGCTGGAGACAGTGCTTTCATACTGCGGGGTGAAGCCTTCCAGAATGTGGCTCGCTGCGGTGGTTTGCACGCCTTTGGTCGCGAACAAATCCTTCATGCCAATCGGCACACCGCCCATCGCGCCCAGCTCTTCGCCTTTGGCTCGTTTCGCGTCCGTAGCGTCCGCTGCGGCCAGCGCATGGTCCGGCGTTGCGACGATAAAGGCGTTGAGCGCGCTCGCCTCTGCCACGGCGGCGTTGAAGCCTTCCGCCACTTCGCGGGCGGTAAAATCGCCCTTGGCCACGCCATCGCGAATGGCCTTGATCCCGAGATTGGTAAGTTCAGTCATAGTCCGTGAGTCCCCGCGACAGCGAGGATCTTAATCCGCACGCCCTTCGCCAGATGAAAAGAAGTCCCCGCCTGCGCGGGGACTCGCAAGTGCCGAAACACTGTCATTCGATTACCTTCGGCACGCCGAAAAAGCCGTGCTCTGCCGCTGGAGCATTGGCCAGCACATCATCACGCCGCCCGCCTGCGGTCTTGGGATCGGCATCGATCACGTCATCACGCAGGCGCAGGGCATTGGGGATGACCGCGCTCATTGGCTCAACGCCGCTGGTGTCTACTTCGCCCGGCTGCTCAACCCAATCGAGAATATTGCTAAGCTCTGGCGCCATACGCTCCAGCTCCTCATCGCCCATCTTGATCCGGGCGAGCTTCGCGATCTTTTCAACGGTGGCTTTATCGACCGACATAATGATTGCGTCCTTCTGGCGATTATTGACCCGGCTGCGGCGGTTGCGGCGCGCCTTCTGGTGGAGGACCACCGGGGCCGCCCGGACCGCCCAGCCCTGCTGCGCCCATAGCTTGCTGCAGAATGCCAATTTTCCGCTGGAATTCTTCCTCGGTCATAAAGTCGATCATCTCGACTTCAAACACGAGGTCCGCGCCCGCTGGGATTGGCGCATTCGGTGGCGGCGCATCGCCATATGCTTGATCAGCCGGAATGAAGAGTTCGTACTGGCCGCCGCGCTGCATTTGCACCGCACCATCACGGAAACCGGGCAGCATTTGGCCCAGCGGCAGCGGATTGCCGTCTGGGAAGATGCCGTCAACCGGCAGCGGGATATCCTGAGATTCGTCGAACACCTCGCCGGTGTCAGCGAGCTTGCCCTTATACTTCACAAACACGACGTCTTCCGGCCCCGGCATTTCCCCCGTGCCTTCTACGATGGTGTCGAGCGAAAGACCCTTTGGCATAGCCGACCATGCCAATGCACCGCCGATAAGAATGGCAATCAGCACGCCAAGCCACAGCTTGGTCAGCGAGCCCTTGGCAATCGGTTGCAACGGAACGCGAGTAACTTCGGCCATGTATCAATCCTGATATAAAGGTGGCGCCAAACAAAAGGGCGCGGAATGAACCCGCGCCCTGATGGCTTATCATGTTGGTGCATTCAAGCGAATATCGCTCGAAAAACGGACAGTTTACTTGATGCCGTCGCGTTCCATACGCTTACGCTCAAGCTTGCGTGCGCGGCGCACAGCAGCGGCCTTTTCACGGGCGCGCTTCTCGCTTGGCTTTTCATAGTGACGACGCAATTTCATTTCGCGATACACGCCTTCACGCTGCAGCTTCTTCTTGAGCGCGCGCAGGGCTTGATCAACATTGTTATCGCGAACCATGATTTGCATAAAGCGAAACTACCTTCTCAAATTCAATCGGGCCCGCACAATTCAGCGCGGGGAGCACCATCTATAGAAACAACGAAAATTGCGCCGAATCCATGCGGAACGGCTAAATCTGAGTCGCGCCTAGTGGATTTGCAGCCCCATGGCAAGTTTTTGTGCGGGCGCGATGAGGTAAGTTTAGCCTGCCCGATCATAGGCCTCGCGCAGCCACGCCTTCACCTCATCATCAAAATCGCTTGAGCTTTCCAGCCGTACGCGGTGGCTGCACATGGCGTTATAGCTCTCCAACCGCCCGCTCGGCTCATCGCCTTTCAGCGCCAGTCCTAAGTCAATCCGGGTCTTGGTCGCCGGGGTGATCAGCGCAAACTGTTTGGCCCGGCGCAGGCTAACGCTCGACTTTTTGGGTGCCACCTCAACATCACCGCCCAGCGCATTGGCATAGAGCACGATCATATCGTGAATGCTCCGCAGACCCGCTTTGCCGCCAGAATATTGCTCCGCGACCAGGTCCACCTCTTCGCCGGTTTCCTTCGATTTTGCGACCAGCAGATTGGCAAAGCCATGCGAGACGCCGTGCTCGTTTTTGAGCAGGCTCATGATCTCGCTATGCTTGGTGAGACCGGAGCCAATGATGATGTCGATCCAATACTGCAGCGACTTGCCGGTCTTTTCAGGAATGTTAGCGATCATCGTCGCGAGCTGTTGATCGGGCGTTGCCATATGTGTTCTCCCCTCCAGAGGCTGAGCAGAGTAGCAAACTTACAGCGGAGAATAAAATCGCGCCTGCTGGCATTGCGCAGATGACGAATGCGGCCGCCCCGTCTAAGAGCCTCGCAATGTCTGCCACACTTTCTCCTTTCATGGCCACGTCCACCGTTGCGCTTGGCGGCGCTGTGGGCGCTGCGTGCCGCTATCAATTGGGCCGCGGCTTTGCGCATTTCGTTGGCGTGCCGGGCACGTTTCCGTGGGCGACATTGACCGCCAATGTGCTGGGCAGTCTGGCGATGGGCGTGCTGTTCGGCTGGCTGGCGCGCCATGGCGGGGCGAGCGAAGGTATGCGTTTGCTGCTGGGTGTCGGCCTGCTCGGCGGGTTCACCACTTTCAGCGCGTTTAGCCTGGAAATGCTGCAGATGATTGAGCGCGGACAGGCGGGTCTCGCGATCGGCTATGCGCTGATCTCTGTTTTGGCGGGCGTCGCGGCGCTTTATGCAGGCCTTATCATTATGCGGGGTGCCCCATGAGCAATTCTGACGCAGAAAACGGCACTGGCGCGGACAAGAACGTGCGCCAGTTCACCGTTGGCGAGGATGACGATGGGATCCGCCTAGACCGCTGGTTTAAGCGCAATTTGCCGCAGATCGGCTTTGCCACAGTCTCGCGCTGGGCGCGCACCGGGCAAATCCGGGTCGATGGCAAACGCGCGAAGCCTGAGGACCGGTTGAGCGAAGGGCAAGTGCTGCGCGTGCCGCCAGGCGGCGAGCAGAAAGAGCGCGGACCGCGCCAACGCCGCGAGTTGACCGAGGAAGAAATCCAAGAAGCGCGCGATATGGTGATCCGCGAGACCAAGACCGCGATTGTCTTTAACAAGCCGCCGGGCCTTGCAACCCAAGGCGGCAGCAAGACGCACAAGCATATCGACGGCTTGCTCGACGCGTTTGTGCCCGCAGAGGGTGAGTACAACGCCGGGGTGCGCCCGCGCCTCGTCCACCGGCTCGATAAAGACACCTCTGGCGTGCTGCTGGTCGCCCGCACTCCGGGCGCAGCGGCAAGCTATTCCAAGCGGTTTTCCGGGCGCAGCGCGCGCAAGGTTTACTGGGCGCTAGTCGTCGGCATCCCAGAGGTTTCGCAAGGCACGATCGACGCGCCGCTCGCCAAGCAGCCCGGCTCTGGCGGGGAAAAAATGCATGTCGACGAGGAAGACGGCCAACCGGCCAAGACCCGTTACCGCGTCGTAGAGCGGGCCGGCAATCGCACCGCCTGGGTTGAGCTGGAGCCGCTGACCGGGCGCACCCACCAACTGCGCGTACACATGGCCGCGATTGGCAATCCGATTGTGGGTGACGGCAAATATGGCGGGCAGGACGCGTTTCTAACCGGCGCGATCAGCCGCAAGATGCACCTACACGCGCGGCGTCTGATCATCTCAGAGCCGGGGCGCGGGACCACTGGCGATAAGAATGACAAGGGTAAGGCCACCGGCGGCGGACGTCTGGACGTGGTCGCCGACCTGCCAGAGCATTTCGCGGCCAGTATGGAAGCGCTGGGCTTTAACGAAACCGCCAGCAATGCCGATCCGAACCTCGATCTTGCGCCAGAAAAGACCAAGGCGGAAAAGAAACAGGTCGCGCGTCAATACGCCAAGAAATACCGCAAAGAACGCCGGGGCGAACGCAAGACCCGCACAGCCGGCACGCGCGGCAATACGGGCGGCGATCCCAAAGGCAAGAAGCGCAAACCGCTCAAGCGCTCTGGCAAGCCCAATGGCAAACCCGCAGGTAAGCGCAAATGAGCGCCGGCGCAGGCAAGCTAGCCGTGTTCGACTGCGATGGCACTTTGGTCGATGGCCAGGCTGACATCTGCGACACGATGGAGCAGGCGTTTGAGCGCGCCAAGCTGACCCCGCCGCCGCGCAATGACGTGCGCCGGATCGTCGGCCTCAGCCTGCCGGTTGCAATTCGCAATCTCGTGCCCGGAATTCCCGATGACGATGTGAAGAATGTCGTCGAATATTACAAAAGCGCCTATTTCGCGCGCCGCCAAGAGGGTCTGCTGCACGAGCCGCTGTATGACGGGATCGCCGACTTGCTGGACCGCCTGCGCGATGACGGCTGGCAGTTGGCCGTAGCCACGGGCAAATCGGATCGCGGGCTGGAAGCGGTGCTCGCCGCGCACAATATTCGCGGGCATTTCGTCTCGCTGCAAACCGCCGACCGGCACCCGTCAAAACCGCATCCCGCCATGCTGGAGGCCGCCGTTTTTGAAGCTGGAGCACACCCGCAGGACACTGTGATGATCGGCGACACAACCTTCGACATCATGATGGCCGCTGAGGCGAACATCCGCAGCATTGGCGTCGCCTGGGGCTATCACGAGCCGCATGAGCTGACCGAGGCTGGCGCAGCGGGCATCGCGGCGGAGGTTAGCGAGCTGGAGGCGCTGCTATGACGGAGCAGCCGCCGATGGATAAAGAACAACAAGCCAAACAGCGCGTCGCCATGATGAGCGGCGCGCGCTTCCTTGGCCTGGGCGCGGTTATGCTGGGCATTGCGATGACGCGCGGCGTGGTTGAGGGCTATCCCGATTGGCTCGGCTATGTGATCAGCGTGGCGGGACTGCTCACCTTTCTCTTCGGCCCCTATGCTTTGGTGCGCCATTGGAAGGGCCCGAAAGAGTGAAGCGGTTCTATAAGCAGGTTGCGGTGGCTCAGCTGGATGACGGCGCGGGCTGGCAAGTGACGCTGGATGGCCGGGGCATCAAAACCGTTCGCGGCGCGCCTCAAGCCGTGCCCAGCAAGGCGCTGGCCGAGGCGATGGCGACCGAATGGGCCGAGCAAGGCGAGAAGCTCGACACCAGCAAGTTCGTCTACCGCGATATGGCCGATTATGCGCTTGATGTGATTGCAAGCACACGCGGCGATGTGATTGAAAAACTGCTAAACTACGGCGAGACCGACACTCTGTGTTACCGCGCCGACCCAGAGGACGCTTTCTTCGCGCGCCAGCAGGAGGTGTGGGAACCGCTGCTTCAGCCTTTGGAAGAAGCGAGCGGCTTCACCTTCACACGGGTCAGCGGCATCGTTCACAAACCGCAAAGCGAGGCGGCGCTCGCCGCGTTGCGCGCCCGGATCGAAGGGAAAAGCGCATTCGCATTGGCGGGGCTGGAGGCGATGGCATCTTTGGCGTCCTCGCTGATCACCGCCGTTCTGGCGAGCGAGCCGGGTGCTGACGCGGACAGCCTTTGGGATGCAGTGTGCCTCGAGGAATCGTGGCAGGCCGACCTATGGGGCCGCGATGAAGAGGCGGAGGAACGCCGCGCCAAACGCCGCATGGACTTCCTCGCTGCGCATCAGTTTATCACTTTAGCGCGCGGCTAATGGCTCACTCTGGCTGAGTGGACGATGCGCTTGCAGGATTGACCAAAGTATCCGCCAATTCCTGAGCGACACGGTTCGCCGCGCGGTTTAGCGCCTGTCCAACCGCTGCGGGTTCGGCGATCACGCGCTCCTCCACCGCTTCAAACCGGCGCGTCGCAAACGCGCTATCCTCTGCGCCCCGGTCCTGCGAGATGATCGCATCATAGCGCACCACGACGGCGGAGCGCGAGGCGTCATAGCCGAACTCTCGTAAAGTCCCGCGGATGGCCACCTTCGCGTCCAAAGGAGCATCATCGGTATCGAGCACCAGCACGCGGCCGCCAGAGCGCGAACGCAAGGTCTCGCCAACCAAGCGGCGGAACAGCCGCGCTGGTTTTTCGACCCAGAAGGCGTCTTGCAAATAGGCGACCTCGGTTTCGCTGACCCGCACCGGAATGCGGGTTACATCGAGGCGGGCTGGCACCTCTGGCGTCGCGACAAAGATCGCGTCATCGTTGACTATCGGCCCACCTTGGCCCGCCGCCACTGACGCTGTCGGCGTTAGGGTCAGCAGGCTTTCCGGCGGCTCTGAGCCAAGGCTGACGCAGGCGGAAAGGCCGATTGCCAGCGGCGCGATAACAGCCAGTTTCGAGGCCTTAAATGCGGCGGAACGCACAGATGAACGGTTCATAGTGAGCGGCCCTCTCATGGCTCGTAATCCGGTAAAGTCTGGCCCTGCAGCAGCGCGCCAGCGCCCTGATTGTCGAGCTTTTCAGTGACATTGCGCAGCGCCCGGCTGGTCGCGCGCAAATCTTGCAGCGTCGCCTCAGCGCTCGGAATGGTGCTTTCGCGCAATTGCCGCGCGGCGGGCCGTGTGTCTTCCAGTGTCTTCGCCAGCTCTGCCGCCGCCAGATTGGCCGAGGCGAGCGTGCCGCGCAGCTCTTTCGACAGCGCGGTGCCTTCTTGATTGATCAGGACATTGGTCGATTCGGTGATCTGCTCAAACGCATCGAGCGCCTCACCCGCTTCGCGCAAGGCAACCTCAAGCTCGGTAAACGTGCCCTCCAGCCGCGGCGCGGCATTGGCAAGCTCACCCGACAGGCGATTGGTGTTAGCCAGAATGCCAGAGATTTGTTCCTGATTATCGGGGCCGAGAATGGTATTGAGCTGCTCCGTCAAAGTCGCCAAGCGTTCCAGCAGCAGCGGCGCGTTGGCGACAATCTCGCCAAAGCCGCCCCGGCCCGGCGGGATCACCGGTGCGCCTTCGGGGCAGGCGGTGGTCTCACACGTGATTTCGGGTGCATCCTTGCGCGCGCCATCCAGCAGGATCGTTGAAACGCCCGTAAAGCTTGCCTCGATACTGGCCTCGGTCCCGACCAAAATAGGCACGTCCTGTTTCACACGGATACGCACACGGACAAACTCAGGGTCTTCTTGTGACAGCGCGATTTCGCGCACTTGGCCGACGGGAACGCCCGCGTAGGAAACCTGACTGCCATTGGCGAGGCCAGAGACAGACTGGTTGTAGAAAATATCATATTCGTTCTGTTCGCCCTGCCCCAGCCGCGCGATCCAAACGATAAACGCCGCCAGCGCCGCCAGCAGCACCAACGTCACAGCTCCTACCCAAAGGTGATTGGCCCGTGTTTCCATTGCCCTACCTATGCCTGTCCATCGCAGGACTTGTCTATGGACTTGTCCATCTGTCTATCCCTGCTCGCCGCGTTGATGCGTTGATAATGCAGCGCGCCCACGCGGGCCGTTGAAATACTCGATTATCCAAGGGTGCCCGGTCTCGAGCAATTCCGGGATCGTGCCCACGGCCACCACTTGCTTATCAGCGAGCACAGCGACCCGGTCACAAATCTCGTACAGAGTGTCTAGATCGTGGGTGATGAGGAATACCGTGAGGCCAAGAGTTTCCTTCAATTCCTTGGTCAAGCTGTCAAAGGCCGCCGCACCGATGGGATCAAGGCCAGCGGTTGGCTCATCCAGGAAGAGCAGCTCTGGATCGAGCGCGAGCGCGCGGGCAAGGCCGGCGCGTTTCTTCATGCCGCCAGACAGCTCTGATGGAAATTTGGCGATCGCATCTTCGGGAAGGCCCGACAGCAGCACTTTGTACCGCGCGATCTCGCGGCGCAGCTCGTCATCAATATCGGGGAAGAACTTCTTCAGCGGCACTTCGACATTTTCGCCGACAGTTAGCGTGGAGAACAAAGCCCCGCCCTGGAACATGACGCCCCAGCGGCAACGCACGCCGAGATCCTGATCGGGATCAATCCCGGTAATCTTGCGGCCAAACACCGAAATATCACCAGCGGTGGGAATTTGCAGACCGATGATCGAGCGCATCAGCACCGATTTGCCAGTGCCAGAGCCGCCAACCACGCCCAGGATCTCTCCCTCGCGAACCTCCAGCGACAGGTCGTCATGCACTGCGAAATCGCCGAACTTGTTCTCTAGCCCTTTGACCACAATCGGAGGGTTGCCGCTAAAGCGTGGGTGAAGCGTGTCTTCCATCCTCACCCCCAGCCAATTTCAGTGAAGAACACGGCGAAAAACGCATCGAGCACGATGACGGCAAAGATCGCAGAGACCACCGCCATGGTGGTGCGCAGGCCAACCTGTTCGGAATTCCCCTCAACCCGCATGCCGTGATAACAGCCCGCAAGGCCGATGATCAGGCCGAACACCGGCGCTTTAATTAGGCCGACCCACAGATCATAGGTCGGCACAACTTCCTGAATACGCTCCAGGAAGGTGAAGAACGGAATGCCGAGCGCGACCTGTCCAACCACTGCGCCGCCGATGACCGCGACGATGGAGGCGTAGAAGCCCAGCAGCACCATCATAAATGTTGATGCGAGAATGCGCGGGATGACCAGCACCTCTGCCGGCGAAATGCCGATGGTGCGCATGGCGTCGACCTCTTCGGTCAGTTTCATCGTCCCGATCTGCGCGGCAAAGGCGCTGCCAGAACGCCCAGCGACCATAATCGCGGTCATCAGCACGCCCAGCTCTCGCAGAGTAATCCGGCCGACGAGGTTCACAGTCAGCGCTTCTGCGCCAAATTGTTCCAGCCGCACCGCGCCCTGCTGGGCGATCACAATGCCGATCAGGAAGCTCATCAGACCGATGATCGGTAAAGCGGACACGCCGACCAGCTCCATCTGGCGCACCATCGCCTTCATCGGAAAACGGCTGGGATGGCGCATCAGCCGGCCTGCGGCGATTAAGACCCGGCCAAGGAAGCCGACTACGCCGATGATCCCTGTGCGCATGTCATAGACCAGCTCACCCATCGCCTCGGGCACGCGTTCCCACACGGGCACACGCGGCGGGGTGATCTCGGCATCGCTGCCTGCGGTCTCAACCGCATCAAGCAGGCGCTTGGCCCGTTCGCTCGCGCCAACAATTTCAGCATTGTTGCGGGCAGCCAGGCGGCACATCACCCAGGCGCCAATGGTGTCGATTTCTTCGACTCCGGACAGGTCAATCGTAGTGATTTCTTGCGAGAGATCGTTGAGTTCACGGTCGAGCGGGCCGACGGTGGATACGAGCAAGGGACCTTCGAGCGCCAATGCGATGCGCCCGGCCTCATCCTCGGTCACAGAGAGTTGCGCGGCCCCATCCATGGTTGAGGCTATGCGGACAAATTTCGCGCACCACAAGCCATCTGTTTCTGCGCAGGCGAAACTCTCCGTTGCGTCGCAGCATGACGGCTGTATTGGAGTGGGTGACTTTTTTGAGGTCCGTAGCCTCCCACGCCCTCCGCCCTACTACCCGGAACCTACCGGGACATATTCCGGGTGGTAGGGCGGAGGGCGTGGGAGGCTACGGCCGCGAGCATACGCGAGAACAAAGCCAAAATGACCGACCAACTGCCCACCACATTTAGCCCCGCCGATATTGAGGCGCGCTGGTACCAGCATTGGGAAGAGAAGGGCCTGTTCCGGCCAGAGCGTCCGGACGCAGAACCCTTCACCATCGTGAACCCGCCACCAAACGTCACCGGGTCGCTGCATATCGGCCACGCGCTCGACAACACGCTGCAGGACATCGTCGTGCGGTACGAGCGGCTGCGCGGCAAAGACGCCCTGTGGGTGGTCGGCACGGACCATGCGGGCATTGCCACGCAAATGGTGGTCGAGCGCCAGATGGAAGAGCGCCAGGACAAGCGCACCAATTATTCGCGCGAGGAATTCGTCGAGAAAGTCTGGGAGTGGAAAGCCGAGAGTGGCGGCGCCATCACTGGCCAGCTGCGCCGGCTGGGCTGCTCAATGGATTGGTCGCGAGAGCAATTCACGATGGACGAGCACTTCACCAAGGCAGTGCTCAAGACCTTCGTTGACCTCTATAATGACGACCTGATTTACCGCGACAAACGGCTGGTCAATTGGGATCCAAAGCTGAAGACCGCGATTTCGGATCTTGAAGTTGAGACGCAGGATTTGAAGGGCAGTTTCTGGCACTTCAAATATCCGCTGGAAGACGGCGTGACGCTGGCGGACGGCCGCGATTACATCGAGGTTGCGACCACTCGGCCCGAGACAATGCTGGCCGATATGGCGGTCGCGGTGCATCCCACTGATGAGCGTTATGCCAGCGTTGTTGGCAAGCATGTAGTGCTACCGATCACGGGCCGCAAAGTGCCGATTGTCGCCGATGAACACGCAGACCCAGAACTGGGCAGCGGCGCGGTGAAGATCACGCCGGGGCATGATTTCAATGACTTTGAAGTTGGCAAGCGCGCCGGAATTGCGGCGGGCGATATGCTCAACATGCTCGATGGCGATGCGAATGTTTGTCAAACGTCGGACGGGCTGGTGCCAGAGGAATTCCTTGGCCTACACCGCTTCAAGCGAGCCAAAGAAGATGGGGGCACGCCCGGCGCGCGCGAAATGGTGATCGAGCGGCTGAAGGAGCAAGGTTTCCTCATCCCGCATATCACCAAGACCAAGAAGGGCGAAGAGCAGGAACTCGACGCCGAACCGCGCACCATCGCGACGCCCTTTGGCGATCGCGGCGGCGTGGTGATTGAGCCGTGGCTGACCGACCAATGGTATGTCGATGCGGAAAAACTCGCCGCGAAACCGATTGAGCAGGTGAAGTCGGGCGAAATCGAAATCATCCCGCCAAGCTGGGAGAAGACCTTTTTCAACTGGATGGAGAACATCCAGCCTTGGTGTGTTTCGCGCCAACTGTGGTGGGGCCACCGAGTGCCAGTTTGGTACGGACCACATTGCGAAGCAAACGAAGACGGATTCAAAACCACGATATTCACGGACGACTCCAAAAAAATATTTGAATTTGTGGGAGTAAGCGAAGACGAAATCATTGAGAATGCTCGACAAAGATATGAGAGTATTACCCGTTTGAAAGTCCAAATCCGCATCGTTGATACGGATGATCCCGACTATAAATTCGATGGAGCACACTTCAGAGAAATTGACGAATCCACTGTAGAATTTGACCTGATACGAGATACAGACGTCCTCGACACTTGGTTCTCTAGCGCACTGTGGCCTTTCGCCACGCTCGGTTGGCCAGAGGAAAAATTCGAAACCGGTCCACGGACAACGGGAATCACAAACTCACTTGGGGGAAGCGAATTAGACCTTCCCTCCAAGCCAAACCTCCTCTCCAAACACTTCCCCAACAATCTGCTGATCAGCGGCTTTGACATCCTGTTCTTCTGGGACGCGCGGATGATGATGATGGGGCAGTACAATATGGGCAAAGCGCCCTGGCCCAAGCTGTATCTGCACGGCCTTGTGCGCGCGGCGGACGGCGCGAAAATGTCCAAGTCGAAGGGCAATGTCGTCGATCCGCTCGGCCTGATTGACGAATTTGGCGCGGATGCGCTGCGCTTCTTTATGGCGGCGATGGAAAGCCAGGGCCGCGATATCAAAATGGATAATGAGCGGGTCAAGGGATACCGTAATTTCGCGACAAAGCTCTGGAATGCGACGCGTTTTTGCCAGTCCAATGGCATTGGCGCGAGCCGTACTTTGGCCGCTCCAGAGGCGCGGCTGGCGGCGAACCAGTGGATCATTGGCGAGGTTCAGCAAACCGTAGAGGCGCTGGACGCGGCGATGGCCGATCTGCGCTTCGATGCGGCGGCGAACACGATCTATCAATTCACCTGGTCGCGCTTTTGCGATTGGTATCTGGAGCTGATCAAGCCCGTGTTTGCCGAAGGCGCGAGCGAGACCGCAGCCGCCGAAACCCGCGAAGTTGCCGGTTGGGCGCTCGATCAAATCCTCGTTATGCTGCACCCGTTCATGCCGTTTATCACGGAAGAGCTGTGGCATGCGCAAGGCGCGCTCAACGGTAACGATCGCAGCGAATATCCGATCATCACCGCCAAATGGCCCGATCCGCGCGCAAACGTCAGCAAGCCTGCGACCCAAGCGATTGACTGGGTGATCGAGCTGACCAGCAATGTCCGCAGCGCCAAAAACGAGCTGGGCATTGCCCCCGGCGCGAAACTGTCGGCATTCCTGCCAAACGCGTCGGAGCTTGCCAGCAGCACAATAGAGCGCAGCAGCGCCGCGATTGAACGGCTCGCCCGCCTGACTCCAGTGACCTTGGGCGAGGCGCCCGATGGCCCGGCCATGCAAGTGACCGCAGGTAGCGACGTGTTCGTGATCCCGCTGGAGGGGATCATCGATATCGCCGAGGAAAAGGCGCGTTTGGAAAAAGCGCTCGCAGCGAGCCAAAAAGAGGCAAAATCTCTCGAAGGCCGCCTAAGCAATGCGAACTTCGTCGAACGCGCCAAGCCCGAAGCGGTCGAGAAAGCCAAAGCCGACTTCGCGCATCACTCGGCAGAAGCAGAGCGGCTGAGGGCGGCGCTGGCGCGGTTGGGGTAGGTTCCTGCTTCGCGACATGCCTACGGAGCCAATGGCGATCTGGTTTCAGGCAGGCACTGGGAATCGATGATGGGTGACATTTTGTGGGACGAACGTTCGCCAGAGCCACTCCTTGATTAGCCAATGCGTGTGGCCAATGCCCAAAGCTCGTATTCGAGTGGAAGCGTGCAATCCGCAAACAAATAGGCTCAAACGCAATTGTACTCAGCAAATTGGGACTTTAGACACGACTAACTCCGACAAGGCATAGCTTGCCGGAGTTAGTAGCAGTTTGACCAATAAAACTAGCGGCGTGCCGCCCGAAATACCCGTTTCGGATCCTGCTTGGACAGAAGTGAAAGATCCGGGTGAGCGATTGCCGCTACGAATTGGTCGGTAAGATCATTTGCGCAACGCTCTATAGCGGCCGCTGGCACATAAAGCGCCGCGCTTTTGCACGAAAGAAAAGCTTCGGACTTGATGCGAGCCAGTAGCAATTCACGCTTAGTCGGAGTGGTCAGTTCACTCTCTTTCAACGCAAATTCAACCACCTCTTTGGCTTGAGCGACATTTGGCATCGCAACGGCGAGAAATACGGCTGAAAACGCGGTCATTAATTTTGTCATGCTAGACTCCTTTTTGCTGCACTGCAGTATGCCCAGCCCAAATTTCCGTTCCATCGCAAAGTAGGCAATACCAAATTGCAAAATTGGAAACGCCCCAAAGATATTGAAAGTATTGGTATTTCTACGAATGCCTTTGGAGTTCGCGGTGAGCAAGTGTTGTGCACTGCAGCATTGTGGTGCATGTGAACGAAGCAAACAAAGGAGCTACTCATTCGTCGCCTGCCACCCACTGGAAGTTTAGAAGCTTTTGTCGCTGCGGCGCGATCAGGTTCGCTGCGGCGCGCATCGCTCGATCTAAACCTTTCGGTTTCTGCCCTAAGTCGCCGCGTTCAAAAACTCGAGCAGCATACGGGTTGCCCGCTCTTCATTCGTCGAGGGAATGAGTACCGGCTTAATCAGGAGGGGCGTCGTCTTTTGGCGGAGATTGAAAAGCCTTTTGACGAGATACTGGCTGCTTTCGAACAGCGTGGTCCAATCAAGAGTAAGAGTTTGGCAGTTGGTGTGCCGACGTCATTCGCGACCGCTTGGCTGATCCCGCGATTGGAAGCATTTCGAAAGAGCAATCCTGACATCAATCTCCAACTCGACACATCTGGGTCGCCGGTCGAGAAGCTTGGAGAGAGTCTGGATATGATCATCTTCTTCGCGGAAGAAGGCGCGGAACCGGTGAAGGTTGAAGTGTTGCGACCTCAAGGAGCGTTCCTTGTAGCTCGAGAAGGGCTGGTCGATAGGCGCGATGGGCTGAAAAAGGCTCTCAGATCCACGCCAATTCTAGTCCATCGGGATCTGCCCCACATTCTGGAAGACTGGAAGAGCGAGATCGGGCTGACAGATGATCTTGATCTTAAGATCGATAAATTTGACGACGGGCGTCTATTGATTGCTGCTGCTCAAAGCGGGCTTGGATTGGCGCTCGTTCTGGAAGACATGGTGACGTTTTACGGCGACCCAGCGGGACTGGTGCGGCCATTTGGCGAATATGTGCCTACGTCCTGCAGTTATGTGGTCGCGATACGACCAGCATCGGGCAGTGCGCACGCGATTGAGCGCTTTCGTGCCTGGCTTGTGAGTGAGACAGAGAAAGAGCGCCAGAGCATTCGGGCTGGAAAGATGCTGGAGACGCAATAGCGCCTCCAGCGGAAGTTTGGGAGAGGGTCAGGCAGCAATGCCGCTTGACGAGCCATAGATCATATAAATCTCTGAGACTTGCCATCGCAGAGAGGGAAAGGCGCGTTGCACAACTTGCAACGCCTCATCTTCGGATCTTAACGTGTCGCTTGGCTCTGTTTGGATAGGTGCGAAATCATGAAATTGGGCTTTCGGTCGGCAAATGGTCGCTCGCGTTAAGTCTCCTATTCTCGAATGCGCTTCAGAAGGTAACGCGCTTCCATAGTTTCCTACGCTACCGGGATATGCGAAAGGTGCGGGTTATGAGCCATGCTGCATTCCCTCCGTTTCAATCGATAAAACCGATTAATGCCCACGCCTGTGATCGATTAGTTTTAAGCGCTAGGACTGTGCTCCAGGCGTTCCAAGCCTGCACTAAGAGCGATGAACGGAGTTGGACCGAGCCACCCGCGACCTCCACCCTTCCACCTCGAGCCTACCGGGACACTATCCGGGTGGAAGGGTGGAGGTCGCGGGTGGCTCGGTCACTCACAACAGAAAGCGCTCAACCATGAAGCTGGTGCTGGCCACAGACGGAGCGGTCGCGGATGGCGGCGGGCCGGAGATCTTCGCCTCTCTGCAAGGCGAGGGGCCGAGCGTCGGGACGCCGGTGGCGTTCATGCGGCTCTCGCGCTGCAACCTCGCCTGCACGTGGTGCGACACGGCCTACACCTGGCGCTTTGACGAGAGCCGCCCGCACCGCCATGGCATCGCCTTTGAGCGTAAGGCCAATCAGGTGTCACTCGAGGTTGCGGACGTCGCGGCGCGCATCCTGGCGCTGGGGCAGAAGCGGCTGGTCATCACTGGCGGAGAGCCGCTGCTGCAAGGTGCGGCGCTGGCCGATCTGATGGCGCTGATCCCGGATATGGAGATCGAGATAGAGACCAATGGGACGACCAAAGCGCCGTCTCATGTCGACATTCGCGTCGATCAGTACAACGTCAGCCCCAAGCTAGCGCATTCGGGCAATGAGACGGAATTAGCGCTGATCCCGGAGCGGCTCGACTTCTACGCTTGCGATCCGCGCGCCTACTTCAAGTTCGTGATCGCTTCGCCAAAGGATGTGGAGGAGGTGCTGGAGCTACAGCGGCGCTACATGTTCAAACCTGGCCACGTATTCCTGATGCCAGAGGGCACGGACAGCCAGACACTGCGAGCGCGCGAGGAATGGCTCAGCCCGCTGTGCCTTCAGCATGGCTTTCGCATGTCAGACCGGCTGCATATCCACCTGTATGGTGATGAAAGGGGTACGTAGTTTGCTTGCGCCCTCAAGCGCCGGGCGCGGGCCATCCGGCCCGCTTGGCTTTCGCGGCATCAGCCGCGGCGCGCGGTCGCGCTTGCGAAGCCTAGCGGCTTCGAAATTGCACCATCCATCTGGCTTGGTCGCAGAACCCGGCGCGCAGCGCCACCCGACCTTCAGGTCGCATGAGCGAGGACATCGCACGCTGGATAGCGTGCGGACCACAAGAATCGCTAACCTTGAGAACGCCAGCGCTGGACGACGCGGCTCACGACCTCTTCCTCGCCGCCGCCTTCCGACCACAGGTCAACAAAGCTCGGGTCTTCGGATGCGGGACGCTTGCTCTCTTCGAGGTTGTCGAAGCTCACGCGGATCGGGATCGCGACACCCTCGCCGCAGATGATCACCTCGCGGTTGCGCAGCGCGGGGATGGAATCGAGGAAACCGCGCGCGCCTTCCGGCATGGCGGCCTTCACGAAGGCCTGGTCGCGGTCGTTGTTGAGACGCATGGAAAGGATGGTGCCGCATTGTGACAACACACCTTCGGCAAGGTCGGATGGGCGCTGGGTGATGAGGCCCAGACTAATGCCGTATTTCCGGCCCTCTTTCGCGATCCGGCCAAGGATGCTGGCAACCGATGAACCGTCCGAGTTCTTCTCGTTTGGAACATAGCGGTGAGCCTCCTCGCAAACGAGCAGGATCGGACGGGTCTTCTCTTCGCGGCCCCAGATCGCAAAGTCGAACACGAGGCGGCTGAGAACGGCAACCACGGTCGAGGTGATGTCTGATGGGACGCCCGAGACGTCGATGATCGAGATCGGTTTGCCATCGCCGGGCATGCGGAACACCTTGGCGATGAAGTCGGCCATCGTGTCGCCAACGAGCATGCCGGAGAACATGAACTGATAGCGCGGATCGGCTTTCAGCTCGTCGAGCTTGCCCTTGATCCGCATGTAGGGCGCAGAGGATGTGGCCTTGTCGAGCTTGCCCATTTCGTCCTGCAGCTTGGTCGCGAGGTCGGACAGGAGATACGGGATCGGCGAATCTGCGGTGATCTTGCCCATCGTCTCGGCCAAGCGGTTCTTGGAGCGAGCATGCAGTAAGCACTTGGCGAGAATGTCAGAATCGACTTGGCGTTCGTTGCCGTCGCTGGTGAGGAGAACTTCGCAATGCTCCTCGAAGTTCATCAGCCAATACGGCATTTGCAGGTTCGACACATCGAGGATGTGGCCGGTTTGGCGGAAAGCTGCGGAATACTCGCCGTGGGGGTCAATCATGACGATGTGCCCCTGAGGCGCTGCCTCACAAATGCGGTGCAGGATGAGCGCGGCGCTGGTCGACTTACCAGTACCGGTAGAGCCCAGCAGCGCGAAGTGCTTACCCAGCATCGCGTCGATATACATGCCGGCGCGGATATCCTTAGTCGGATAGACGGTGCCAATTGTGATGTTCGCGCGGCCATCGCTGGCGTAGATCTGCTTCAAGTCTTCGGTCGTCGCCGGATAGACCAGCGCACCAGGAACCGGATAGCGCGTCACACCGCGGCGGAAGCCATGGATGCGGCCCGTCAGTTTCTCTTCCTGCCCCTCGCCGAGGAAGTCGATATTGGCAGTGATACCTTTGTCGTTACGGCGATCCTTGCGCTGGTCACGCACATTGGCCAGCAGCCATGCATCGCCCACGCGGATCTTGATCTGACTACCGACTTGGCCAGCGAGCGCGATCGAAGGATCGGCATCTTCCATACATTCAGCAAGACGCTGAAGATCGATGGCAACCTGAGAGCCAGCACCGGAAATCTCTAGGACTACGCCGATGGGTTGCTTGGCATTTTCGTGTGACTTCTGCTCAGCAGCCGACAGCGAGGATGGCTGACCCGCAGCAGCGGGCTGCGGAGTTTGAGCGGGCGAAGGCGTTGCCTCGGGCGCTGGCGCAGGTGCAGTAGCCGGTGCAGGCGCGCTGGTTGCGGCATGCATCCCTGCGACTGCATCATTAGCGCCATCGGTTGCGCGTGCACCACTTTCTTGCGAACGACCAAAACCCGGATTGCTCATATCTGTCATGAGATCACACTTTCCCCAAAATTATCTGGGGTCACCCGTACTCAGATTGAGGTTAAGATCGCGTCAAGACTGCATGAAAAGCTGTACGATGGACCGCGCGGCACAACAGCTTAAACCTTTGCGAACACCCGGCCAGCGAACCATCCCATGAACACCGACAGCGCAATTGCACCCAGCCCATAGAGCAATGCCCAGCGATTGGCTGCGTTTACGACCCGTCCTTCAAGCCCGACCTTTTCGACCGTGATCGGCGCGGTCGCACTGGCAAGCACCCGCCCATTGGCAATCGCAAAGGTTTCCGCGGTGTATTGGCCTGTCGTCACATTGGAGGGGAGATTGATCCGCGCCTGATACAGCACTTTTTCTGTAATTCTGACGCCGTTCATATCCTCTTTGTAGAGGCCTAACCGCCTGCGCATATCGACCAGGCCATCGGAGAAGCGGGTCTGCGTTTCTGGCTCAATCTGGCCGGACGGGCTGAGCTGAATAAAGCTCGTACCAAGCTCATAGATCGCCGCGGTACGCTCATCGACGATTTCGGGGATCGGGCGCGACGAAGCCACCGCGAAGAATGCTGGCGCAGATCGAAAATCGGTGCTTTCCGCGTTCATCCAAATCCCAGCGATGCGCTCTTTCTCGCGCAGTCGGATCGCCTCTGCGGGGCCTTTCAGCACAACGACAATATCATATTCGGTGCCGCGCGCAGGGCCCGCTGGATCAACAATCGCACCGTAAAGCAGCAGATCAGCCCCGGTGAAACCTTGGCGCACCTCCACCCGATTTTGGCTGACCTCTGGCACCAATATTGGTTCTCGCTGAGCGCTCAGAAAGATCGCTGCAAGTCCCAAGAATGCAAGGCGCGCCGCCATCATAGCGGGCTCACCGTATAAATCTCGTCAGGCTCAATGCCCAAACCATAAAGCATGCGCAGCGCGACCAAGATCACAATCCCGGCCAGGATCAGACGCAGCAGCTCCGGCTTAGCCTTAAGCGCGATCTGAGTGCCAAATTGCGCCCCCATGACCGAGCCGAGTAGCAATAGCCCTGCCAAAACGATGTCCACCGCTTTAGTCGTCAGTGCGTGGGTCATGGTCGTCACCATCGTCACAAACAGGATTTGAAACAGCGAGGTTCCCACCACCACATTGCCGCTCATCCCCAAGAGGTAGAGCATGGCTGGCACCAGAATGAAGCCCCCGCCCACGCCCATCAGCATGGTGAGAATACCCACCAACACGCCCAGAATAAGCGGGGCGAGCGGGGAGATATAGAGGCCGCTGCGATAGAACCGCCAGCGCATTGGCAGATTGGCAACCAGAGGGTGGTGGCGGCGTTTGCGCGGTTGCTTTGTCGCGCCCTTGCGCGGCCATAGAGCCTCAATCGCCTCGCGCGCCATCAGCCCGCCGATGGTGCCCAGCATCACCACATAAAGCACGTTGATCACGACATCGATCTGGCCAATGGATTGTAGCAACCGGAACAGCAAAGCGCCGATCAGCGCGCCGACGATACCGCCGCCGACCATCACCAGACCCATGCGGTAATCCACGCCGTTCCGCTTACGATGCGCAAGCACGCCCGACACGCTGGCCCCGGTTACCTGCGTCGCCGCAGAGGCCGCCGCGACCGTTGGCGGAATGCCGTAGAAAATCAGCAATGGTGTGGTCAGAAACCCGCCGCCAACTCCAAACAGGCCAGAGAGAATACCCGTCAGTCCGCCCAGCATGACGATGTAAAAACCGTTCACTGACAGATTGGCTATGGGCAGGTAGACATCCATAGCAGAGGAGTAGCCCAGCAAGCGGACGGATTAAAGACAATGCTGAGCGCAAACCCCGTTATTCATGAAGGGGTTGCGGCGAAGCCTCGATTAGAACCGAGTGGAAATGGTCGCAGCAACGCCTGAGGATGGCGCAGCATCGCCAGACACCCGCTCTCGCCAGTCGACCGAAAGGCGTGCTGGCACCTCGCCAATCCGCACATCAAGGCGCGCGGTTGGCCCCAGATCGACCCGGTGGATGTCTGCCGCTTGCCCAGCCCCCTGATACCCAGCCCATATGCCGCCGCCGACGCTGACGCGGGCAGATTGCGATTTGGCGAGGTCGAATTTGGCCACCTCGCGCGTCACAGCCATTTGGCCGTCGACAAACGCGATGGAATTGTCGCCGCTGACAAAGCCGCCTTGCGCATAGACTTCGGCTTTAGCGCCTACCGGAAGAGCCAGCGGCGGTAATTCAGTGGTCGCAAAAGCAGCGCCGCGCACTTCGGTGCTAAACGTGCCCTCGGTCACTCGCACTTCACCATGCACGCGCAGCGGCACTGCGCCAAGTGGACGGGCAGACACGCCTAGCGCGGCCTCGCTTTCTCCATTGCTGACCAATGCGCGGTAAGCCCTAAGGTAGGCGCGCGGATCATGACGAGAGCTGGGAGCGAAGCGATATTGCAGCACCGCGCCAGCTTGGCTCGCGCCGTAGACCGGAACACGCCCCTGCGAGATAAGTCCGGAATTGGAGCCCTGACGCCAGAACGCCCAGGCATCGAGCGACCAACGATCAGCTTTGGCATTGCCGTCTTTGCCCGTTCCGCTCGTGGGCAAGCTCCATCCTGCGCCCGGCGCGTCTTGGATCATCAGGCTTGGGGCACTCGGACGCGCCCACGCGCCTTCGACCGCACGCGGCAGAGGCAGCTGGCTCATCGCCGCCATCAGCAGCATCTGGTGCCCAGCGGCGACATGCAATGTGTCGGAGAATATCTGTCTTCCGCGCAGCTGCTCTGCGGTAAGGCCCATCGCTGGGACTCTTGCCTGGACGGGAGCCGTGAAGCCTGCGCCGGCGAGCTGATCTGGGCCGGACGCCTTTACGGCCACCAATTCAGGCTCAGCCGGAGCCTCCGCAAAAATCGCGTCGACCGACTTTGAAAAGCTCTCAGGGATAGGAAACGGGCTTTCCCAGAGCATTGCGCGCCCGCTGATCCATGCGGCCAAGACAAGCCCAAGCATGGCGAGCGGCCCGCCGCGTCGTGATCGTGCAAAGCTGGTCATATGCGGCCACCTGCTGGCTGGGTTACCCGTGCAGGCTGCGCTGAATGGTCTGTTTTATCCCATACAATAGCGCGCCCGGCGAGCGTGCCGATGTACGCCATAACCGCGCGGCGCCCCGCCATAATCGAAATGATATTGGCAATCGGAATGCGCAGGACAGCGCGGACACCCTCGGCCGTCCCATACTCGCGCGCAGTGAAGGCAAAGCGCAAGGCCGACCGCCAGCAGAATGCAGCCAAATTGATCCAAAGCAGCCAGATTGCGATGTGAGAATATGGCAGTGGTTCACCATAGCCCAGCTTAATCCCGAGCCAGATCGCAGCGGATATCGCCAGCAACGCATAGCCCATCAGCAGGACGAGAGCGGTGAACGGCCCTCGCCGGTCCCGCGCCCTCATCCAGCTCTCGACGAGATTGCCAGACCAGCCCATGCGGTCCCAGCCTTGTAGAGCAATACCGTGCACCCAGCGTGTCTTCTGGCGCACCACAGTGTCGATCCGATCAGGGAAGAACGCGCGGGTTGCAATCAGCCGTCCATTGGCGGCGCGTGCGCGGATAAAGCGCGACTTTCCGCCCATCTCCGTGATGCTTAGCCCCATTTCATAATCTTCGGTCAGGGAATCCGCGACGAAAGGCTGACGGTCGGCGTGGCGCATGCGCAAATGCTCGATCGCTTCGCGCTCAATCGCGCAGCCAACCCCCGCCCCTGGCAAAGCAGCGCCCAGAGCATCGCGCACCACCATACCCTTGCTGTGAGACTCGGCGAATTCCTCGCAATAGTGGCTGCCGATCCAGCGGCTTTCCTTGTTTCGCAGTGCGTGGACAGGAAGCTGTACGAATTGCGCGCCGTTCGCATGCTGGCCAATGTGCCGGTCGAGCAATGACAGCGCGGCAGGATCGACCAAGTCCTCTGCATCGTGAAACACAACCATGTGATTGCGCACACCGCGCCGACGCTCATCATCGCACATCGCGCCGTAAATCCGGTTCAAACAATCTGCCTTGGTGCTGGGACCATCACGGTCATGAATCACAATGCGCAGGCGCGGATCGGCATTGGCGGCATCACTCGCCGCCGCGATAGTGGCCGAGTCGTTTCGGTAACAACCGACATACAAACGCAGCCCCTTTTGCGGCCAGCGCTTCAAAACTTCAGACACCGTAACGCCGATCACCTCAGCTTCGGACCAGGTCGGAATGAACACCGCCGCATCGCCGCACAGCTCGCGCGTTTCGTTTTCATCTTTTTCAAATTGTTGCGTTTTTGCACGCCCAGTGAGCTTCAACCACACCCAAGTAACGTCTACAAAAAGATCGTCAATCGCGCCTATTAGGAAGAATATGCCCGCGAATAAAAGTAGCTCGTGTTGGAACAATACCAGCCATTGCCAGACGTCAAAATTTATTACTTGCAAGCCGACCCCCGTCCCCACTTGTGCAAAACAACCTATCGCGCTCGGATAAGGCTTGCAACGGAAGAAAGTTTTAGAGAGGGGGTAACGCGACTATGGCCCAATCAAACTCCTCCTTACGCTCGGTGTTCGCGCCAGTGCGCGCCCTGTTCGTTGGCGATGCCTCTGCCGGTATCTTGCTGATCCTCGTGGCGGCCGCCGCGATGCTAGCAGCGAACTCTCCTCTTTCAGGTGAATATCGCGAGCTGTTCTACGGCGATCTCGCTTGGACCCCGATTGCCAAGCTCGATGATCTCCACCTTTGGATCAATGACGGTTTGATGGCGATCTTCTTCTTCGTCGTCGGGTTAGAGGTAAAACGAGAACTCGTTGGCGGGCAATTGTCAGATCCCGCCGCGCGCAGACTGCCGATGGCAGCCGCTGCGGCCGGCATGGCGGTCCCTGCCCTCGTCTACATCACAGTTTCCGGCGGCGGCGAATATGCCAGCGGCTGGGCCATTCCAGCGGCGACCGACATTGCTTTTGCAATGGGCGTGCTTGGCCTGCTCGGCAGCCGGGTGCCCGCATCGCTGCGCCTGTTCTTGCTGACGGTGGCCATCGTGGATGACATCGGCGCGGTGATGGTGATTGCGGTGTTCTACACGCCCACGATCAAACTTGCTTGGCTGGTCGCGTCAATCGTTGTTTTTGGCCTGATGATTGCGCTCAACCGGATGAAGGTCAGCGTCTTTAGCCCTTACATCCTGCTTGCCCTGGTGCTGTGGTACTGTGTGCTCAACACCGGGGTCCACGCGACCATCGCTGGCGTATTGGCAGCGCTCACCATCCCGATGCACCGCAAGGACGGCAACTCTATGCTGGAGCGGCTTGAGCATGGCATGGCGCCGTGGAGCGCCTATCTCGTCGTTCCTGTATTTGGCTTTGCAAATGCCGGCGTCTCGTTTGAAGGCATGGGGATCGGCGCTTTGCTTGATCCGCTGCCCGTAGCGATCGCGGCGGGTCTCGTGGTCGGCAAGCAATTGGGTATCTTCACGACGATTGTGATCGCGGAGAAGACCGGCTTTGCGCAGCGGCCCGAGGGCGCCAGCTGGGCCGAGGTGTGGGGCATATCGATCCTGTGCGGGATCGGCTTCACCATGAGCCTATTTATTGGCGGGCTTGCATTCCCAGACCAACCGATGTTCATCGAAGAGGCCAAGATCGGCATCCTCACCGGCTCCGCGATATCGGCGGTGCTCGGCTTTATTGTCTTGCGCCTAACGACGACGCATCCCGATGCCGAGTGCGATGATCAAGGCAATCAGCCCGCCAACGCGTAAAGCATTGGCGGCTGAGCCGCGCCGATCAGAACCCTACCAACTGCCGGTGTTTTCCATGCTGGCCCACGGCTCTTGCGGCTCCAGATTGCCGTCTTGGAGCAATTCAATCGAAACGCTGTCTGGTGACTTCACAAAGGCCATATGCCCATCGCGTGGCGGCCGATTGATGACCACGCCTGCGTCCATCAGTCGCTGGCATGTGTCGTAGATGTTCTCCACCCGGTAGGCGAGATGGCCAAAATTGCGGCCATTGTCATAGGCCTCTGCTTCGCTGCCATCTTCAGGCGGCCAATTGTAAGTCAGCTCAACCTCGGCAACGCCTTCCTGTCCCGGTGCAGCCAGAAAGATCAACGTGAAGCGGCCCGCCTCAACATCAAACCGGCGCACTTCCTCCAGCCCTATCAGCTTAAAGAAATCGACCGTGGCATCGGGATCGGTCACGCGGATCATGGAATGAAGATATTTGGTCATGACAGGCCTTTTCCAGTTCAAATTCAGTTCATCGACAAATAAGCACAATTCATCGCACTATTAAGGAGGATGCGATGACTGATATAGCGATGGATATGCAGCAAGAGATGGAGCGTGAAGGTACGCGGCGCAAGGGCGGGATTGGCCCAACCACGACGCGCTGGTTTGGCACAGCCGCCATCGCAGCAATCGGCATGACATTGGGCGGATATCTGCTTGGTGACGGATTGCTGCGGGCCAAAGAGGCCGAACGGTCTGTGACAGTGCGCGGATTGGCAGAGCGCGATGTTACCGCCGATCTCGCCACATGGACGATCTCCTACTCAGCCAGCGCTGCCAATCTTGCTGAGGCCCAAGGCAAAGTTCAGCGCGACACCCGGGCCATCGAAGGCTTCTTTAAGGGGCTCGGCTTTCCGGCGGATAGTCTACAACCGACCGGAGCCAATGTTTCCAGCCACACCAATCGTGGCATCACGACCTACACCGTACGCCAGCGCCTCGCGCTGAGGACCGACAATATCGAGCTGGCACAAAAGGCGGTCGCTAATCAGTTTGATCTGGTTGGCCGCGGTGTGTTCTTGGAGGAAGGTTCTGGCATGAGCTACACCTTCACCAAATTGAATGACATCAAGCCAGAAATGGTGGCCGAGGCGACCCGCGATGCCCGCGCCTCAGCAGAACAATTTGCGCAAGATTCTGGCTCAGGTGTCGGCGCGATCAAAGATGCGACCCAAGGATATTTCTCCATCGAGGCACGCGATGGCGATGGCGGCGGATGGGGCAAGAGCGACAGCCCCTATAAAAAGGTCCGGGTGGTCACCACGGTCAACTTTTCCTTGGATTGATTCTTTGCTTTTGCCCTCAGATGCCCGGCGGCAAAACGAGCAATGAGCGAGGAAATCGCGAGCGCAGATGCGCTTGCCCAAAAACAAAAAGGCACGGGGACAATGCGCATAGCCCCCGCGCCTTTTCTGCTCCACTCACAAAAGTGGGATGTGCCCCAAGGGGCCTTAATGTGATTAGATGCTGGCGCTCAATGTGAACACGACTGCATCATCGGTGAAGACGCCGCCTGGATCGATCAGGCCATCGCCCTCTACACCAACGTAAGAGATGCCGAAGCTGAGTGGTCCGTAGACAGCCGCTTCTGCGCCGATTGACCAGTCAAATGCCTTGCTGTCATTCGTGAATGTCAGGAAGCCATCGGTGTAGCCAAGGTGACCGGTCAGCGTGACCGGCGTATTTGGGATTCCGACACCTACATCGCCATAGATGTAGAAGTTGTCAGTACCGCCGAGCGAATCTTGATCGGGTGCATATGCAACGCCAACCGTTGTTTCGGCTGGGCCGAAGGTAAAGCCAAGCGAGCTGTAGAATTCGATGTAATCGAAATCACCAGCGCCAGCATCTGGGTAGAGATAGGCGATTGCGCCCACATCTAAGCTGAGACCTTCAGTCAGATCGCCGCTCCAACCGCCGTATACGTCGACTTCGGTTGAGCCAAAACCAACGGTGTCTTCATCAAGCGAAGAGGCCCAAGTACCGGCGTAAATGCCGATATCAGTCGAAAGATCGACGCCGCCCTGAATGGCGATTTCGCCGCCGGACAGGTCAACACCGCGGAAGCGATATTCGCTGACCAATGCGACATTGGCCGTCACTTCAAAACCAGCGTCGCTATCGGCATAGCTAGCTTTTGCAGCATCAACCGGTGCGCTTGCACGATCAGCTTCGCTATCAATGAAGGTAGCAATTTCGGATGTTGCCGGGGCTGGAGTTTGCTCGCCAGCTTCGGCTTCATTAGCAAGTGCTGGAGCTGCAGAAATGAGCAAACCAGCGGATAGAGTTGCGGCGGAGAGGCCGCGAATGGACGTGAGCATTACAACTTCCTTTATTGTGTTGTTGCTTCGTCCCACCTGCGCCATCAGTGGTTACCAACTTATTTACGGTAATCTCATCTGAGTACGAATTTTTCTTGCCGAGGATCGCCGCGCGGCACAAGAGAAATTGCGCAAGCGCAGGTAAACAACAGCAAGTGTGTGGATTTTGCACCACCCGAAAAGTGAGCGCTCGATCAGTTGCCGTTAAGCCTACACTTGCCTAAAGCGCACCGACGCCCACCTACCGGCTCGACCGCATTCTAATTGCACCATGATCAAAACGCTTCGCAAACTCTTCCATTCGCGGCCTGACACGCCTTTGCCTGCAGTTCCTGCGGGAACGCGTTATTATGCGATCGGCGATATTCATGGGCGGCTTGATCTATTCAAGGCATTGATCAAGGCGATTGAGGCTGACGATGCAGAAGCGGGCGAGGCTGAAAGCCATGTCATCTTGCTGGGCGATCTGGTTGACCGGGGCGATGACAGCGCAGGCGTGATCGCGCGAGCTCGCAAATGGCAGCAGAAGCGATCCGTCCGCATTCTCGCAGGCAATCACGAGGAAATGTTCCTTGAGGCCTTCGATGATATCGACGTGCTGCGCCATTTTCTGAAGCATGGCGGGCGCGAGACGATCCTGAGCTACGATATCACGCCGAAGAAGTTCAATGCGATGTCGCTTGAGGAGCTGTTCAAGGCGCTACCAAAAATCGTCCCCGCTGAAGAGCGCGCCTACGTGAAAGGATTTGAAGAAATGATCATCGTGGGCGATTATCTATTCGTCCACGCCGGCATTGACCCCGCGCGCCCAATCGATGAGCAAAAGCGCAGCGACATGTTGTGGATCAGAGATCGGTTTTTGCGGCACCAAGGGGGTTTGGTAAAGTCGTCGTACACGGCCACACCATCTTCCCTAACGTCATGGACAACGGCCATCGGATCGGGGTCGACACTGGCGCGTTCCGCTCGGGCGTGCTGACGGCATTGGTGCTTGAGGGCACCGAGAGAAGAATTCTGCAAGCTGTTGATGACAACGGCACGATCAAGACATTCAACGAGGAACAAGTGCGATGAAAATTACCATGGTTGGATCAGGCTATGTTGGCTTGGTGTCGGGCGCATGCTTTGCAGACTTTGGTCATGAGGTGGTGTGCGTTGACAAGGATCACAGCAAGATCGCTCGCCTCAAAGACGGCATCATGCCGATCTACGAGCCCGGGCTTGATAGCCTAGTCGAGAGCAATGCCGCCGCAGGCCGCCTATCTTTCACGACCGATCTGGCCGCTGGCATTGATGGCGCACAGGCAATCTTTATCGCGGTCGGCACGCCAAGCCGCCGCGGCGATGGTCATGCAGACCTGACCTTCGTCTATGAGGTCGCACGCGAAGTTGGCGAACACCTCGCGAATGAAGCGGTGATCGTCACCAAGTCCACCGTCCCGGTTGGCACCGGCGATGAAGTCGAGCGGATCATCAAAGACACCGGCACCGCGCACAAATTCGCGGTAGTATCCAACCCAGAATTCCTGCGCGAAGGCGCGGCTATTGGCGATTTCAAACGCCCTGATCGGATCGTGATTGGGGCTGAAGATGATCTCGGGCGCGAGATCATGCGCGAGGTTTACCGCCCACTGTTCCTCAACGAGTCGCCCATTCTGTTTGTTGGCCGCCGCACCAGCGAGCTGATCAAATATGCCGCTAATGCGTTTTTGGCGACCAAGATCACCTTCATCAATGAGATGGCAGATCTATGCGAGAAAGTAGGCGCCAATGTCCAGGACGTGGCGCGCGGCATCGGCATGGACAATCGCATTGGCTCAAAGTTCCTCAACGCTGGTCCTGGCTATGGCGGATCATGCTTCCCCAAAGACACGCTGGCGCTGCTCAAGACAGCAGAGGATTACGACAGCCCAACCCGGATTGTGGAAGCCGTGGTCAAAACCAATGAAAGCCGAAAGCGCGCAATGGGCCGCAAGGTGCTCGATGCACTGGGTGGAGCGGAGAGCGCACGCGGCAAGAAAGTCGCCATGCTCGGCCTGACATTCAAACCCAATACGGACGATATGCGCGATTCACCGGCAATCGCCATTGCTCAAACTTTGGGCGATGCCGGAGTTGAGGTCGCCGCCTTCGATCCAGAAGGCATGGAGATCGCCAGCCCCCTCATGCCGAACGTGATCATGTGCGACGAGCCTTATGCGGCGATCAAGGATGCGGATGCTGTCGCGATTGTCACGGAATGGGACGCGTTTCGCGCACTCGACCTTGGCCGGGTGAAGGATCTGGCCAAGGCGCCTGTAATTGTTGACCTGCGCAACATCTACAATCCGGATGATATGCGCAGCGCTGGCTTTGACTACTCTAGTATCGGCCGAAATTAACCATACCTATCAATAGAAAATTGAAAAAATTTTCCGCGCATAGGGATTGCTCAAAACCGCAGTTTCCTAGGCCTTAGCGGCTGTACGTCGCAAAATAATCACGTCTCACCTCCCTCCCGTTCAGCACTTATGCAGGTTTCGAGTCGTGTTCATGGTTAAAATAATGTAACTTCCGAGTCGTTGATAGAAACAACTTATTGGGGGTTTAATATGATTAAACGGCATGTTCTTTCCAGCGTGGGCGTGATCGGCATTGCAAGCGGGCTGTTAGCGGCGCCCGCCTATGCCTCTGAAAATAGTGGCGATAACGAAGATATCGCAGCGGAAGCGCAAGGTGATTTCGCTGGTTTCCGAATCGAACAGAGCAGCACCTCGTTCGAAATCCCAGAAGTTGTCATTCCAGCGGCCTCTGCATCAATCGCGCGCACATCGCGGACGACTACTGGTTACATTGGTACAATCAGCGATCCTGAGCAACGCATCCTGGTCCGCGACGACGTCGGCGTTGATTTTGGTGATCCCGACGATATTGCGCCCTATGCGGTGCACATTTTTCAGCAGCGCAACTCAGATGGCGGTGTCTTCTTCAACTGCACAGGCAGTGTGATCAATCCGCGTACGATCTTGACGGCGGCGCACTGTCTCAATGGTAGTGAGGGCCCGATCGCAACCACGTCGTCGGAAACCTATGGTTTGCCCGGTGCCGGGGCTGAAACCACAATCTTGATAGCAACAGGCCAAAGCAGCGCGGACCGCGTTTTCACTTACATCGATGACGGGTCAGGCTATGCTGACGGTGGTGTGGCTTCGAGCACCGACGTAGTGATCCATCCCACTGGCAACCCCGACAATACGGGTCTCGGCTTTCCATGGGCTGATATCGCATTGATCGCAGTCGACGCGCCAATTACTGATGTGCCGTCCTTGCCTCTACTGCTCACGCCGTTGTCAGAACTGACGCACGTTGTGCAAGTTGGCTACGGTACCAACGGTACGGGCCTTACCGGCGGCACGAATGCTGGCAGTCGTTTCCTGCGCCGCGTGGGTGAGAATATACTCGGCCTGAATGGCAGCATTGGCGACTTTCTTGGCGGTGTATTTCCAGACTTCGCGCCAGCGACGCAAGTGATCGGTTCTGTGAGTCAGAACTATTACTGGACAGATTTCGATAATCCTAACCGCACACCAGAACAGCAAGCTGGCTGCGTCTACCCTGGAGATGAAATCGGCTGCAACAGTCTAGAAGCTGTCTTCGCGATCGACTTCTTTGATGGCGATGCCCTCGCCGGCGAAGTAGGCACAGGCCCGGGTGATTCCGGTTCACCGCTGGTCGCTGACCGGCTGGCAGAATTCCCGCTTGCAATCGGTGTTCTCTCAGGCGGCTTTGACTTCTTCGGGCTCGGCGGCACGTACAGCGACGTAAGTTTCTACAATCCGCTGTTCCCATTCTTCGAGTTCATCACTGAGAACACAGCCTACAAATATGTTTCCGCAAAGGCTGGGAATGGCAATTGGTCCGATCCAGATCATTGGACTCAGGATCTTGATCCTGGCTTCTTCATCCAGGATGCCGATGGCAACATCGTAAACGGCATCCCAGATGGTAACGAGCCGGGTATCACAGCTTCGGGGCCAAAACTTGGTACGGTTCTTGGCCAGGATATTTCTGGCAACACCACCGATATCACTCCTGGCTTTGAAGAAATCGATATCACGGTTCCTGAAAGCTCTGCGCTGCTTGGCCCAGGCTCAACCGGATTTGTGCCGAACAACACAGACGGCACTATCGGTGAGGCATTTGCTAACCCTGCACAGTATTTCGATGTCCTGCTGACCAATCGCGGTCGGACGCGTGTCGATATGGATGTCGAGATTGATCGCCTGACAGTCGACAATGACCGCGCTGTGTTCGTACTGCCTCAACGTTTTGAATTTACCAGCATCATCGGCGTTGAGCAGTTTAATGGTGAATCGCGCATCGACGGTACGCTCAACACAGGCCTTGTGACGTTGATGGGCGGCGAGTTCGTCGGTCGCGGTACCATTAACACCAACGCATTCTTCAATGTGAACGGTTTTGTTGGCCCTAACCGTCTCGGTCAAATTGGCACGCTGACAATCAATGGCGACTATGTTCAAACCCGTGGCGGCTTCTTGTTCGCCGATGTCGCATCAAGCCGTGGTCAGATAACTGCTGACTTGCTCGACGTGTCCGGTGCTGCTGTCCTCGGCGGTAATCTAATCGTCTTCGGCGAGAATAATGTACCGCGCTTTGGCAGCACCTTCAGCGTTCTGAGCGCAGGTGAAATCGACGGCGAGTTTGACAACACGCTGCTGATTTCTGGTTCACCTTTGCTCACTGCGGCAAGCAGGGTCGAAGGCAACGAAGTGGTTGTTGAAATCGGTGCACTCAGCTTGTTTAGCCTGCTTGGACAGAACAGCTCGCTGGCTTCACTCGGTTCAGCGCTTGATACGCTGCGCTTTAGCGGCCGCTTCGCTGAATTTGCTTCGATCTTCAATGTCATCGATAGCGCTAGTGCGGATACGCTTGGTGCATCGCTCGGTGCATTGACACCAATCAATGCATTCAATCAGCAGACCATTGCAAATGGCTTCTCGCAGCGTTTCACCGGCCAAATCGCACAGCGCACTCTCGCGCTTCGCGGTGCGAATGGTGCAGCGGCAGGGTTCTCTGCAGCGGGCAATGCTGGGTTCGCAATGGGCGGTTCGGCTCCACAACAAGACGGACGGCTGGGCTTCTTCGGCTCCGTTAGTGGAACCTTCCTCAACGCAAGTAGCATTGACCGGTCAAGCGGTGCCAACGCCTTTGAAGAGGCTGCCTTTACCCAAGCAGGTGAACTCACCATCGGTGCAGATCTGCGGGTTTCAGAGAACTTCAGCCTTGGTGTTGCGATGACCAACATTCGCAACAGCGCTGCTGGAATTGGTGCTTCACAGCCGAACGAAGACGAAAGCCGCTCGGCCGCCGTCTATGCTGCCTATCAAGCGGGCAATGGCTTTGCCGACATGTACTTCGGTTTCGCCAATCAGAACTACGGCACTGAGCGCGCAGGCGCTGCGGGCTTCAGTTCTTCGTTCAGCAGCGCGCTTGGCCAGGCCGATGGCGAGCAAAGCTTCGCCGGGGTTCGCCTCGGTTACGCCTTCGACATCGCCAAGGGCTTTGAAGTTGGTCCAGTTGTGAGCATGGATTATGTTCGCAACCAGATCGGTGGCTACTCAGAGTACGGCGCTGGCAACCTTGGGCTTGACATTCAAGGCCGCGATTTCACCTCGCTCGGTACGAAGGTCGGCCTGATGTCATCGCTTGACCTTGATGTAGGCCGCACTGGCAAGATCACGGCTTTTGGCTCGGTCGCCTATGCCCGCGAATTGGCGGACAATGTCGACACGGTAACTGCCAGCTTCCTCGGCGCGCCGGATGCCGCATTCCAGATCAGCAACCAGCTCGATCCAGAATGGGTATCGATCAACGTCGGTGCTGAAATGGCTCTGTCTAGCCGCGTGAATGCTGGCCTCTCGGTCACTTCTGACCTTGGCCGCGGTGTCCTCACCAACAACCAAGGGCGGTTCTCGGTGAACTGGAAGTTCTAAGCTAGAAACTCCTAACACCAACAAAGGCCGGGTTCCCGATAAGGGCGCCCGGCCTTTTTGCGTCTGGACACCAATATCTAGGCGCCGCCGGTCGCGCCTCACCTTGCTCAATACCTTGCAGCTTGTACTATCCCGCCCACCGGCATCCGTCGGCGGATAGCCTCTTGGGAGAACACGATGATCGACACACTCGGCTGGCTGAGCACACTCTTCATTTTCGTGGTCGGCTTGATCCTCGCAGGCGTCGTCATCCTGTTCTTCATCGACCGTTTTCAAACCGCCGATGCCGTGCGCCGCAACTACCCCGTCATTGGGCGGCTCCGCTACGTCTTCTCCGAGCTGGGCGAGTTCTTCCGCCAGTACTTCTTCGCGATGGACCGCGAGGAGATGCCGTTTAACCGGGCTCAGCGTGATTGGGTGTACGATGCTGCGGGCGCCAAATCGACCAATGTCGCATTCGGCTCGACCCGCAATCTCGACCCTGTCGGCACGCCGATCTTCGTCAATTGCCCCTGGCCCACGCTGGAGAGGGATGCAGTCGACGCTGGCTCTCTCGTCATTGGCGAAGGTGCGGCGCGCATCCCCTATGATGCACCCTCGGTCTTCAACATTTCCGGCATGAGCTACGGCGCGCTGTCCACCCCGGCGGTGCGCGCCCTGTCGAACGGTGCGGCCAAGGCCGGATGCTGGATGAACACCGGCGAAGGCGGCCTCTCGCCCTATCACCTCGAAGGCGGCTGCGATGTCGTCTTCCAGATTGGCACGGCGAAGTACGGCGTGCGTGACAAGCAGGGCAACCTGTCGGACGAGAAGCTGCGCGAGGTCGCCGCGCATGACCAGGTTCGCATGTTCGAGCTCAAGCTCTCGCAAGGCGCAAAGCCCGGCAAAGGCGGCATTCTGCCCGCGGCCAAGGTCAATGAGGAGATCGCCGCCATCCGCGGGATCGAGCCGCACACCGCCTCCATCTCGCCCAACCGCCATCCCGATATCGGCAATATCGATGAGCTGCTCGACATGATCGCCCATATTCGCGAGGTCACTGGCAAGCCGGTCGGCTTCAAGACCGTCGTCGGCGCATACGGCTGGCTCGATCGGCTGTTCGAGGCGATCAATGCGCGAGGGATAGCGAGCGCGCCCGACTTCATCACCGTCGATAGCGGCGATGGCGGCACCGGTGCTGCGCCCCTGCCGCTCATCGACAACGTTGGCCTGACCCTGCGAGAGAGCCTGCCGATGATGGTCGACCTGCGCGACAAGCACGGGCTGAAGGACCGCATCCGCATCGTCGCCAGCGGCAAGCTGGTGACGCCCAGCGAGGTCGCCTGGGCGATGTGCGCGGGCGCGGACTTCGTGATTTCGGCGCGCGGCTTCATGTTTGCGCTCGGCTGTATCCAGGCGATGAAGTGCAACAAGAACACCTGCCCGACCGGCATCACCACCCATGATCCCAGCCTGCAGCGCGGGCTGGACCCGACCGACAAGGCGGTGCGGGTGGCCAACTTCGTCAAGCAGATGCGCAAGGAGGTGGGCGTGATCGCGCACAGCGTCGGCGTGCACGAGCCGCGCCAGATGCGCCGCTACCACGTGCGGATCGTGTGCGCCGACGGCCGCAGCAGACCTCTGGACGAGCTGTACCCGCCGATGAGCGCCCCCAGCCAGGCCGCAGCCTAGCACTCCGTTCACCGCTGCTGGAGCACGCTTGGAACGGCTGGAACACAGTACAGGGACGAAAAAGCAATCGATCACAGAGGTCGTGATTGATCGGTCTAGTCGATTAGTGGGAGGTTGGTGAGCGGTGGGCAAAGGCATGCCTCAGCACTAGCGGGGTCGCGCTAAGTAGGAAAATCTGATCCACACATTGCGGGATATAGGTCCAAACTAAAGCCCAAACATTCAAGAGGCCTTGAAATTGTATCACTAATGTAGTCATTACTACTTCATAGTGATTTTTTAAAGGGGCATTTAGTGGAACTTGAAGCAAGGCTTGAAGCGCTGGGCGAAAAAGCTCGAAAGCACGTTGAAATTCTTGAAACAGAAGAAGCGGCAAAGTTTGCACTAGTAAACCCTTTCATAGAGGCCCTTGGATATGACCTGTCGGATCCGAGCCAGGTAGTGCCTGAATTCACCTGTGATGTGGGCGGTAAGAAGGGCGAAAAGGTCGACTATGCACTCAAGGTCGGTGATGAAGTTGCGATTCTTGTCGAATGCAAGGCCACCAGCTCGGATCTATCTCTTCGTCACGCGTCTCAGCTTTATCGCTATTACGGTGCATCCGACGCGAAGTTTGCAGTCCTCACAAACGGTGTGACCTACAAGTTCTATAGTGATTTGAACGCGCCAAACAGGATGGACGATGAACCATTCCTTGAAATTGACCTTTACAATCTAAGTAAAAGCGATGCTCGGGAAGTGGCGAAATTCCAACGTGATGGTTTTGACGCTGCTGCGGCAGCCGAAGCCGCAGCGAACATGCAAATGCAGAGCGGCGTGGTAGAAGTCTTGCAGCGTGAGCTGGCTGACCCGTCAGAAAAAATGGTTCAGCTAGTCGCGTCCCAAGTGGTTGATGGTCGGTTATCTCCTGGAATTAAATCGGCAATCGCTAGGCATATTCCCAATGCTTTTCACGCTATGATCCGTGCAAAATTGGATGCTAAATGGTCTTCAGCAATGCGCGAAGAACCAGATGATGAGCCAGCCAGCGCCTCTGAAATCGAAACCACGGCAGAAGAGATTGAAGGCTTCAATATCGTACGCTCCATTGGGTCAGAATTGATTGATCCAGATCGAATCGTGATGCGCGACTCAAAATCCTATTGCGCAATCTTGCTAGACGACAACAACCGCAATCCGATCGTACGCTTACGTTTCAACTCTCCGACGACCAAGCATCTAGGAACATTTGACGAGGAGAAAAACGAGAACCTCCATCTTGTTGCCTCGCCAATCGATATCTTCAAATACAAAGAGAAAATCCTAGACCGGATAAGAGCGATGAATGAGTGACCAACAGTGGCTCTACGATAAGGTCGCCTTTCGATGTGTCCTTACCAAACTCGTCATGCTGAATTCAGTTCAGCATCCATCGCCGGTTCCGTGCCTTGTTGGCCGTGCGGGGGATGGGCCCTGAACCAAGTTCAGGGTGACGTGGGTCTTTTTGTTCCGCACATCATCCGATGTGCGATGTCCTCGCTCATACGGCTTGCAGCCGCATCGCTGCGGGCGGGGACAGGCCCCTTGCGGACCCTACCGGGTCCGAACCATTCCAAGCCATCAGTTTGGCACCAAGCCCCTTGGAGCTTTGCGGCTGGCTTGGTCGCGGAGCACGGCGCGCAGCGCCGCAAGGGCGCATGCCCGCCCGCAGCGGGCGCGGCTGTGCTGCGCGTATAGCGAGGACGTAGTCGCGGATGCGACTACGAAACAAAAAAACATTCATCAGGGGGCCTCATAAGCCGGGTTCTGTCTCCGCGCGCGGTTTCCCCGAGGGGACCAGCCGCGCGGCGGCAACCATTCATCTGGGCTACGAATTGCTCCGCAGCTCAAGCAGCCAACCCGGGTCTCTCAGAGCGAAGCGCTCCTGCCGCAAAACGGCGCGAGACCCCTATTTGGCCTTGCTCCGGGTGGGGTTTGCCATGCGGGCCGTGTTACCAAGGCCCCGGTGCGCTTTTACCGCACCCTTTCACCCTTGCCTGTGACCTTTAGGGTCCATCGGCGGTATACTCTCTGTGGCACTTTCCCTGAACTTCCCCCGGATCAAATCCGGGGTCGCTCGGCGGGCGTTACCCGCCACCCTTGCTTCGTGGAGCCCGGACTTTCCTCGCACCTCCAAACCCGCTCATCCTGAGCGTGTCGAAGGAACGCGGCTGCCTTGGCCCCCTGACGAGTGGCGCTATAGAGAAGCGCGCTGAATAAACAAAGGGCCAGCTTTCCTGCGAAAGCCAGCCCTTTGATTGTAATGTTTATGGAGGCTTGGGCTTATTCGCCCTCGCCGCCGACGTTCGCAAGGCTATCATCTGGCGAGATCAGGAATTTCCAGATCAATGCGCCAATCGCCGCGCCGACCAGCGGTGCGACCCAGAACAGCCACAGCCGACCCACAGCGCCGGTCTCAGCATAGAAGGCAACGCCGGTGGACCGCGCTGGGTTCACCGAGGTGTTGCTGACCGGGATAGAGATCAGGTGGATGAGCGTGAGGCCAAGGCCGATCGCAATCGGGGCGAAGCCGGCCGGGGCCCTTGGCGAAGTTGATCCCAGAATGATGATCAGGAACATCGCCGTCAAAACGACCTCTGCAATCAGCACGGCGTTCATCGAATAGCCGCCCGGTGACAATTCACCATAGCCGTTTGAAGCAAAGCCGCCTGCGCTGCTCCAATCGGCTGCGCCGCTGGCGATGACAAACAGCATGCCCGATGCGACAAATGCGCCCAGCACTTGCGCTGCCCAATATGGGATCAGTTCTCCCCAGGAAAAACGTCCACCTACGGCTAGGCCGAGCGAGACAGCAGGGTTGAAGTGGCCGCCTGAAATGCCGCCAACCGCGTAAGCCATGGTCAAAACGGTCAGGCCAAAGGCCAGCGATACGCCGACGAAACCGATCCCCAATTCAGGGAAAGCCGCAGCGAGCACCGCTGAACCGCAGCCTCCGAACACCAGCCAGAACGTGCCGAAAAATTCGGCGAATAGTTTTCTTGTCATTATTGATCCCTCCGTCTCATTCTCGACGACCAAAACCGTCTGTGAGGCACCTTTAACGCAGAATTCACCATAGCGCTGGGCTAAGTTGTAAAATTACATTTCGGCGCGCGTTTGCGGTGGTCCGCGTTAGCGCGAGATCCCCCGATCCCGGTCGAGCAGCAATTGAAACAGGATTGCGCCGATTTGTCCATCAATGACGCCGTCGATCAGCTCTGGCCGCCAGCGGCGCTGGAACGCCTCAACCGCCTTAATGCCATCGGTAATGTCATAGCCATAGCGTTCCAGAGCGAGGTAAAACGCGCCGTCATTGTCGAACGGATCGCCCAGCTCCAGCTTGTCTGGCTTGGCGAGGGTAAGGCCGTAACGCGCGATCCGATCCCACGGGAACAGCTCGCCCGGATCGATTTTGCGCGCGGGCGCGACATCGGAATGGCCGATCACATTGGCGCGCGGGATGTCATATTGTTTCACGATGCGCGCCATTAGCGGGACGAGCGCCTCAATCTGAGCCTCGGAAAATGCGCGGTAGCCAAGGCCGTGCCCCGGATGGTCAAGCTCAATCCCGATACTGGCAGAGTTCACATCGGTCTCGCCCCGCCAATAGCTTTTGCCCGCATGCCAGGCCCGCTTTTCCTCTGGCACCAGCCGGGTGACGACACCGTCTTCGCTGATCAGATAATGGGCGCTGACGCCCGCCTCTTCGTCGCACAGGCGCTCTATCGCGGCCTCGGCGCTTTCCATTTCGGTGTAGTGGACGACCAGCATGCTGATCGCCGTTTTGCGGTCGTTGAAATTGGGGGAGAGCCGCTCTGCATGAACCAGCTCATCGCCAGTGCCCGAAGTCGGTTTTGGCCCCTGCCCCGGCCCGCCCATGCGCTTAGCCGATCATCCCGGCGGGCTGAGGCATAACCGCGCCCATCACCAGAGCGTTGTCATCGAGCTTATATTGCAGACCGCCGCCGTTTTCTTCCGCCAGCATCGCAATCATATGCGCCGCCGCCGTGCGGCTTGAGAGTTCCGCCGGTTTCAATTCACCTTGCAACGCGCTGCCGATATTCTCATCGAAAGCGATCCGATTGCCATTCGCGCGGACCACGATCTCAACATTGCCCTCGTGCAATTCTGCGCCAATATCCATTGTCCCGCCGCGGATCAGCGCATCGAGCGCAATGTGCGCCAGGTTCAGCATCACTTTCACCGCAGGCTTAGGCAGGGTCTTCTCGGTGATGGCCCAATTGAGCGTCACCTCTTTGGCGTCAGCGGCGAGCGCCGAGATCACATCATGCGCTTCTTCGACCGGCACAGCCTCGCCAAATCCGCCCGCTGCGCCGAAGGCGAGACGGAAGAATTTGAGCTTATCCGTGCTGATCTTGGCGCTCTGCTCCAGCAGCTCGACCACCTTCTCGCGCATTTCGGGGTCTTGCTCTTCAGCGAGCAATTCCAGCCCATTGGCGAGCGCGCCCACCGGAGAGAGCATATCGTGGCATAGACGCGAGCACAGCAGGCTCGCGAGGTCAGTTGGCGAAGTCATATGAGTGCCTTAGCCCTCCAAAGGCTGTCTGCAAAGCAATTCGAAGCCGCCTTCCACCGCGCGGTAAAGGCCGAGAGTCCGCCCGCCCTCACTCAGGCCCGCTATGGCCCAGATCATTCCATCGCCCGCTGACATGGCGATGTCCGTCTCAGAGGGCTGCGCTGGCCCAGTCGGGTGCGAGTGGAAATAGCCCAGAACCTCCGGGCCATTGCCAGTGCGCGCGGCGCGGTGCGCGTCAATAAGCGCCTGCGGGTCAATCTCGAAATGGGTTTCCGGCGAAGGGTGGACATTGCGGGCTGGAATGAACCCGGTGATTTCCTCCGCTCCGTTTTGGACGCGATTCCCGGTCAGTATCCCGCATGCCTCCTGCGGATGCGCTTCGCGGGCTGCGCGGGCCAGCTCGGCCGATACGCCGCGCGCTATGAAAATCTCCGCCTGCCCTGAGCCTGTCGAAGGGCTGCCTTTGCTTCTTGCCAGCCGAGATATTTCATCCCAGTCACCGCGGATCAGCGCGAGCTTCTTCTTGCGTGACCAACCTTTGATCTGTTTTTCCGAGGCCTTCGCTTCAGCGCGCGTTGTGAACTCTTGCGACCAAACAAGCTCAACCGGTTGGTAACTTCTGGTAAAACCCGCAAAGCGTCCGGCCTTATGGTCGGCAATGCGGCGCTCCAGATCGTCGGTGTGACCGGCGTAGAATTTCCCGGAATTGCAATGCAGTAGGTAAGTCCAGAACGGCATGTGTATCGGCTAGCCAAAGTGCAGCCCTTCGACAAGCTCAGGGCAGACGGCTAAAGGACGCGAATGTCAGGCCCACAAGTCATCACCGGTACAATTTCCAGCGCAGCGCGGCTCGATAAAGCGCTGGCCGAGGCCACAGAGCTGTCGCGTGCGCGGGTGCAGGCTTTGATTGCGGATGGCCGGGTGACGCTGGGCACCGCGCCGGCCACCTCTCCCAGCGCCAAGGTGAAGACCGGGGACGCATTCGCCATCCACGTCCCCGCCGCGAGCGAGGCGGAGGCTCAGCCGCAGGACATTCCGATTGAGGCGGTGTTTGAGGACGAGCACCTGATCGTGGTCAACAAGCCCTCCGGAATGGTCGTCCACCCGGCGGCGGGCAATGCGGATGGCACGCTGGTCAATGCCCTGCTGCACCATTGCAAGGGAGGGCTTTCCGGCATTGGCGGGGTCGCGCGCCCCGGCATCGTTCACCGGATCGATAAAGACACCTCTGGCCTGCTGGTCGTCGCCAAATCGGACGCCGCGCATGAGGGCCTCGCCAAGCAGTTTGCAGACCATTCGCTGCACCGCCGCTATATCGCGGTTTGCGCGGGCCGTCCGGCGGCAAAAGAGGGCAAAATTGACGAGCGAATCGGGCGCTCAGACGCCAATCGCAAGAAAATGGCTGTGCTCGACAAAAATTCCTCGCGCGGGAAACACGCGGTCACCCATTATACAGTCCTGGACCGGCTCGAATCGAGCGCGGTGATCGAATGCCGGCTGGAAACCGGCCGGACCCATCAGGTCCGCGTTCACTGTGCATCAATTGGCCATCCTTTATTAGGAGACCCAACATACGGAAAGACGCCCAAGACGCTGAAATCCCTGCTCACTTCGCTAAAGTTTGCGCGCCAAGCGCTGCATGCGGCGGAATTGGGCTTTCTCCATCCGGTTTCTAACGAAAAACTAAGGTTTAGCGCGGATTTACCGGAGGATATGCGGGAACTAATCGACGAACTGGGGCGTTTTAATCGATGAAAGTTGAAGCAAAACATATCCAATCAACGTATATGTAACCGAGTGACCCGGAAAAACGGATGCTCATCAGAGGTCCTGCAAGGCGGGTTGACGCAAGAAAGGTTAGGAAAACAGTGAGTAAGACGAAAAGTGCAGTCCCGGCCCTGAGCGGCGAGCAAAGCCTCAATCGCTACCTGTCCGAAATCAAGAAATACCCGGTGCTAACCGCTGAGCAGGAATATATGCTCGCGAAGCGTTATCAAGAACATGAAGACCCTGAGGCAGCAGCTCGGCTGGTGTCGAGCCACCTGCGGCTCGTGGCGAAGATCGCCATGGGTTACCGCGGCTATGGCCTGCCGGTCAGTGACCTCATTTCAGAGGGCAATGTTGGCTTGATGCAGGGTGTGAAGAAGTTCGAAGCCGATCGCGGCTTCCGCCTCGCGACATACGCAATGTGGTGGATCAAGGCCTCTATGCAGGAGTTTATCCTGCGCAGCTGGTCGCTCGTGAAAATGGGCACCACCGCCGCTCAGAAGAAGCTGTTCTTCAACCTTCGGCGGATGAAGAAGCAGCTTGAGGCTTACGAAGACACCGACCTGTCACCAGAGGACGTGACCAAGATCGCAACCGATCTCGGCGTGCCGGAGCAGGAAGTCATCAACATGAACCGCCGCATGATGATGGGCGGTGATGGCTCCCTCAACGTGCCGATGCGCAATGGCGAAGACGGCTCTGGCGAATGGCAGGATTGGCTGACCGATGATCGCCCTTTGCAGGATGAGATGGTTGCCGATGCTGAGGAAGCCAATGTGCGCCACGAAATGCTGGTTGAGGCGATGGACAGCCTGAACGAGCGTGAGCAGCACATTCTGACCGAGCGCCGCCTGACCGAGAAACCGCAGACACTCGAAGAGCTGAGCCAGGTTTACGAAGTGTCGCGCGAGCGCATCCGCCAGATCGAAGTGCGCGCCTTCGAAAAACTGCAAAAAGCAATGCAGCGGATCGCGGGTGAGCGTTTGCTGCCTGGAGTGGCGTAAGACTTAGGTCTGATAACAAGAACATGAAAGGCGGTCCATTTCGGGCCGCCTTTTTTGGTATCTTCACCCGTCATTCCGGAGTTGGTCCGGAATAACCCCCGCCGATGCAGCACCAAGTCGCGCCAGATACCCTGAAACAAGTTCAGGATGACACCAAAAATGCGCTTAGGAGAATAAAGGCACAGAGTGCAGCTTCCGTGGTGGGTTACTCGCCCATCGCATAGGGCGTAAAGGAAGGCGGTTGCTGCAACCCCACCTCGTTCCAACTGTCGAATTCTCCGCTCAACATTGCAACGAGAAACCCGGTAAAATTCATCGAGCGTTCTACTAGCTGCCAGTCACGGTCGCGGCGCTCTACAAAGGTCCAATCGTCGGCTGCGCCCGTGGTGTTCCAGTATAAGTCATCTCCATTGTCAGTTCCGGCCATCTGCAGCAAACCCAGATTTTTTACATCAACGGCACTACCATCAGACCAAACCACTTGCTTGAGCAAATAAGGCAAATCCTCCTGCCTTTTCATAAGGTTGATCTGTGGATGTTCAACAAATGGGTTGAAAACGTCAAGGAAATCGCAAACTCGGCCTGTCCCGTAAAACTCTACGAACTGTTTGTAATCGTGGGGCAGCCTGGTTCCCAATTTCAATTCGATCCCCTCAAAATCGCCGGTATTGTGTTGCGGAAATTTGGGCGGAGGCATCATGCTTATCAACGCTTCAATAGACATGGGATTCCTATTCTATTCGGTATGATGCACTTCTCGAAACGAATACAAGGGTTCGAACGATTTTGCTTTTACAAGGCCAGCAGACCCTTACCCCGCCAAATCCAGCACCGCTGAAATCATCGCCTGTGTGCCCAGCGTCACGCTTTCTCTCGGCGCGACCTTGAACAGCGGGGAGTGGTGCGATGGCACTGCGGGGCCGCCATTGTCTTCCGCATCAAACGCCGCCTGAGGGGTGCCGCCGACTGTGAAGTAATAGCCCGGCACACCCAGTTCCTCGGTCACGAAATAGGCAAAGTCTTCCGCGCCCATACCCTTTTGCTCCCACGGCTCAAACGTGTCCTCGCCAAGGTCGCGTTTCATCACTGCGTTCAGGCGGCGCGCGAGCTCCGTGTCATTGTTGGTAACCGGAGTGCCCTCGCTCACCTTAACCTCCACCGGCAGATCATCGGGCAGACCGTGCGTCTTGCCCATGCCAACGGCGATGCGCTCAATCGTCTCAAGCAATTGCGCGCGCGTTTCCTCATCATTGGCGCGCACGGTCAATTGCAGCTCGGCGCGGTCAGAGATGATGTTGTGCTTGGAGCCTGCATGAAAAGAGCCGACGGTGATCACGGCGGGCTTCAGCGGCTGAACCTCGCGGCTGACGATCGATTGCAGCGCGGTGACAATTTGCGATGCGATATAGACCGGGTCCTTGCCCCGGTGCGGGCTCGCGCCATGCGCGCCGACGCCCGGCACCAGGATATCGACCGAATCCGCGCTGGAATATTGGATGCCTTCCGATGCCGACAGCTTGCCCGTGGCGAGGCCCGAATTCACGTGGAACGCCAGCGCATAGTCAGGCTTGCCAAAGCGCTCGTATAATCCATCGGCCAGCATCGCCTTCGCCCCGCCAACGCGTTCTTCCGCTGGTTGAACGACAAACATGATCGTGCCGCTCCACCGATCCTTCATCGCCATCAGGCGGCGCGCCGTGCCGACCATTGAGGTGATGTGCACATCATGGCCGCAAGCATGCATGACCGGATATTCCTGACCGTCCTGGCCAATTTGCGTCGCCGTGGAGGCATATTCGAGGCCGGATTTCTCCACCACTGGCAGGCCGTCCATGTCCGCCCTCAGCAGGATCAGCGGCCCCTCCCCATTGCGCATCATTCCGACCACGCCGGTACCGCCGACATTCTCCGTCACCTCAATCCCGACCGCGCGCAATTCCTCCGCCATGCGGGCCGCAGTCTTGCCTTCGAGGAAGGACAGTTCTGGGTTCTTATGGAAGTGGACGAACAGCGGCTCAAGATAGCTGTCGTAATCCGCCTCAACCGCCTGCGCCAAATTGTGATTGTCCGCTGAGGCAGGAACCGAAAACGCCGCGACGGCGAGCGTGGCGGCAGAAGCGGCGGTGCGAAGCAAATGCATTGAATTGTCTCCCGGAAACCTGTTGGCTTCAGGTTCAAGCATGGCCCCGCACAGATCGCAAGGCGTGCGTGATTGCGCCGCAAACAAAGAGCAATTAGATGCGGTGCTGCTATGCGCCGCACCCTCTCCTTTCTCTTACGCTTTACCGCCAAGTTTCTTGCGTGGTTTTTCGGGATATCGCTGGCGCTGATCGTCCTGTTTAAATTCGTGCCCGTGCCGATCACCGCGACCATGATGATGGATGAAAACTCCATCACCAAGGATTGGGAAAGCCTCGACAATATCGATCCCAATCTGGTCGCCGCCGTGATCGCGGCGGAGGACAGCAAGTTTTGCACGCACACCGGCTTTGACACCGAAGCGATTGAAAAGGCGTTGGAATACAACGCCAAGGGCGGGCGGATACGCGGCGGCTCCACCATATCTCAGCAGACCGCCAAGAACGTGTTTCTGTGGCAAGGCGGCGGATATTTCCGCAAAGGGCTGGAGGCATACTTTGCCTTTGCGATTGAGAAAATCTGGGGCAAGCGGCGGATTATGGAGGTCTATCTCAACGTCGCAGAGACCGGGATCGGCACTTATGGCGCGGAGGCCGGGGCGCAGCGATATTTTGGCAAGTCCGCCGCGCGGCTCGAACCGATTGAGGCCGCCCGGATGGCCGCCGCCCTGCCCCTGCCCAAGAAGCGCGCCGTCGTCGCACCCAGCGGCTGGCTGGCCCGGCACGGGAATACGATCCGCACCCGCATCAATGTCGTAAAGCGTGACGGGCTGGATGATTGCGTTTACGAATAACGCAATGGGGCAGGGACATTCGCATAATCACGCGCACGGTCATGCCCACGGTCATGATCACACGCACAGCCATGCACCGGCGGATTTCGGCGTGGCATTTGCCATCGGCATCGCACTCAATTCGATCTTTGTCGTTATTGAGGCGACCTACGGCTTTCTGTCGGGCTCCATGGCGCTGGTCGCCGATGCGGGCCACAATCTGTCCGATGTGCTGGCGTTAATCCTGGCCTGGGTCGCCCATATCGCCTCGAAAAAGCCCGCCAGCGCGCGCTACACCTATGGCTTCAAAAGCTCGACCATCCTCGCCGCGCTAGCCAATGCGCTGCTGCTGGCGATGGCGATTGGGGCGATCCTGTTTGAGACCGCGCACCGCCTGTTTGAACCGGCCCAGCCGCAAGGCATGGTGATGGTCGTCGTTGCCGGGATCGGCATTGTGATCAACACCGTCACCGCTCTGCTCTTCATGCGCGGAAGCAAATCGGACCTCAATATTCGCGGCGCATTCCTGCATATGGCGGCCGATGCGCTGGTCTCACTCGGCGTGGTAATCGCAGGAATTGCAATTATTTACAGCGGATCGGTGTGGATTGACCCACTTGTCACACTTGTAATTGTTGGCGTAATCGCATGGGGAACATGGGGGCTGGCGAAGGACAGCCTCAAAATGGGCTTGCTCGCCGTACCCGCTGGGATTGACGAAGCCGACGTGCGGCGTCATTTGGCAGAGCTTGATGGAGTGGACGAAGTGCACAACCTGCATATCTGGCCAATGTCGACGACCGAGACCGCGCTGACGGCGCATCTGGTCGCGCCTGGCGGATTTGACGATGGCTTTCTGCGCGCGGTGACCGGCCAGCTGGAGCAGAAATTCGGCATCAGCCACACCACAATCCAGATCCACCGCCAGCGCGATGACGCGGGCTGCTGCTGATGGCGGACGGTCACACACCGGCCAGCGCGGAGGCGCGCGAGGCCCTAAAAGCGGCGATGGCGCGGCTGGCCGAGGGTGACCGCAGCGCGCTAGAAGATATTTATCGCGCCACTCGGGTGAAACTGTTTGGGATTTGCTTGCGTATCTTAGGCGACAGGAAAGAAGCCGAGGACGCGTTGCAGGACGTCTATGTAAATCTATGGCAAAGGGCGGATCGTTATGATCCCACCCGAGCGAGCCCGATATCGTGGCTGGCGACCTTCGCGCGCAACCGCGCGATTGATCGCTTGCGCACGGGTAAGGTACGCGGCGGCGCTGTGCCTGTGGAAGAGGCCGCTCCCTCCCCGATCAGGCGCCATTGGCCGACAGCCTGCTGGTCGATGCGGAGCAAACCGCACAAATTCACACCTGCATTGAAGGGCTCGACGAAAACGCACGCGGCCATATTCGCGCGGCGTTCTTCGATGGAAAGACTTACGCTGAGCTGGCCGACACGGCCGATGTTCCGCTGGGCACGATGAAAAGCTGGATCCGCCGCGGGCTGCAACGCCTGCGCGCTTGCCTGGAGGCAAGCGAATGAGCGACGAGAACAACATGGAACGCGAGGATATCAAGCGCGACGATCCGATGCTGGCGGCGGAGTTTTCGCTCGGTCTGCTGGAAGGCGAGGAATTGCTTGCCGCGCGCGGAAAACTTGCCAGCGATCCCGACTTTGCCTGGCGCAAGGAATGGTGGGACAATTGGTTCGCTCCGTGGACCGACGAAATGTCCGGTGCAGAGCCGAGCGCGGATGTATGGGGCGAAATTGAAGCCCGCGTCCTCGCCGCATCAGGCAAGCAAGCATCGGGCCTAGACGGTGCCAATGTGGTCGAATTGCAGAGCAAAGTTCGCCGCTGGCAATGGGTCAGCGCATTTACCACCGCAGCGGCCGTCGCGGCGCTCGCATTGGTCGTCCTGCCCGCTGGCACGGAGACCATTCCAACGCCCGGCGCGACAGAGGCCCCGCAAATCGCGGCGGCCGATCCGCTGGTCGCGCAAGTGCCGATTGGCGACACCGGCCTGCGCCTCGATGTGACATACATGCCAGAGAGCGAGCGCATGCTCGTGGGCGCGATTGGCCTCACCGCAGACGGCGTTCACGATCACGAACTGTGGCTGGTCCCAGCAGATGGCAGCGCGCTGCAATCACTCGGCGTCGTGACGCCGGGCGAGGTTCGCAGTGTGACCCTGCCAGCGGACATTACTCAGAATATGGGCAGCGGCGTGGAGCTGGTGCTGACGCGCGAGCCGATTGGCGGCAAGCCAGCGGATCAGGATGCTGGCCCTGTGGTTGCTCAGGGCGCTTTCACTCAAGTTTAGAGCGCAGGCTTTCCGCCCGCTTCGCTCACATCACCGCCCGCGCGTTTTAGGCCGGGCAATCCAAAGCTCTGCCAGAAACCAGGCACCTTGCGGATCGCGGCGACATCCGTCTTTCCATTGAACAACAGCCGCAGCAGCGCGAAACGGCGGATCATGGTTTCATGCAGCACGATCACCGTCGCCGCAGCAGCGACGGTCAGCAGCGCCCATTCCAGCGCAATCGGCCAGTCCACCTGAGTGAACCCGCGCCCGTAAACATAAACTAGGCAATGGTGGAACAGATACATCGACAGCGCGCTGTCCGCGAGCCAGCGGGTGCGCAAGCTGTCGGCCGAAAAATAGCGGTAGAAGAACTGGATCAGGAATAGCACCAAGGTCCAAATCGCCAATTGGCTTAGGAACAGCATGACCATGCCAAGCGCAAAGCCCTGCTCTGGGTCTGAATAGGGCTGGAGACCAAAGGCAAGCGCCGCGGCAAGCGGCATCCAGGCGCGCCAGGTGCGCAGCCGCTCAATCAGGCTGGGCGAAAGCGCAGCGGCCACACCGAGCACGAAGAAGGGAAACTCGCTGATCAGCTTGTACCAGCTTTGAAAGCCGGGGAAGAGCAGATCATAAGCGCCGGGCACTTGGCTGGCGACTGCGAAATTCGCGGTGTTGGCCGCGCCGAGCGCGATCGCGAACAGGGCAAAGGCCAAGCTCGAATTCAGCCAGCCAGCGGCGCGGTCCACCAGGCGCAGCGCAGCCGATCGGACCGCCGCATCTTTTGGGATTGCCGCTTGTACAATGGCCGAGAGGATAAACATCGGCACCAGGCTGACCAGGAACCAAAGGTGCAGCGACCATTCCCCACTGGCCCAGATCTGCGCGAAACCGCCGCTGTCGATCCAGCGCATCAGGCCGCTCTCACCGGTCTTGTCGTTCCAACGCAAGTAATGCTCCAGCATGTTGAACGACAGCGCGATAGCGATCAGCGGAATGACAGTGCGCATAAAGCGGTTGCGCAGGAAGCCGCCCGGTGTGCGGCGCGCCAGCATCAGGACGGTGAAGAACCCGCCGACGAAGAAGAACGTCGGGGTAATCACCAGATGCAGGCCAAAGATCACCCAATCAAAGAACTCATGCCGCTGCGTATTGCTGGTGATCCAGGGACGCGCGGGCGCGTAAACCGTCGCCGCATGTAGCGCGACCGACAGGAACATCAGCACCGACCGCATACCGTCGATATCGTTATAGTGCTGGGCAGGCTTCGAATGGGGCATCGAGGGCTATAGGTCCGTCGGTTGATATTGGGAGTTGTGCAGCCCTGTCACACACCGCCTACCGCCCGCTTGCAATCGCGCACAAGGACGCGTCCCAAATCGAGATGACGGCTCTCACAAGGGTTAATTTCGCAGCCCTTAAGAACTCCATAAAAGCCGCGGAATTCGCGGCATTTCAGTATATTTTTCGCATGGCTTACGGAAAAATTTTCATGTTTCTCGCATCCGCCCCAGTGGCTCTTGCGTAGCTCCCACCATGCAAGAACGGGAGGTCTTGCGGACAAGGAGAACCCTAATGCCTAAGACCCCGATGAGTTCAAAAGTTAAAGCCGCCGCACTCGCAGCCATCGCCGCGACCACTGGCCTTGCGCTGACCACGGCAGCGCCAATCGCCGCCCACGATCACGGCGCCAAGAAAGAAGCCGCCAACATCGTTGGCACCGCTCAAAGCACCGGCGTGCACAACACTCTGGTCGCCGCTGTGCAGGCGGCGGGCTTGGTAGAGACCCTGTCGAGCCCGGGTCCGTTGACCGTGTTCGCCCCAACCGACGCAGGCTTTTCAAAGCTGCCCAAGGGCACCGTTGCGACGCTGGTGAAGCCGGAAAACAAAGACACCCTGACTGGCATCCTGACCTATCACGTAGTGGCAGGTAAAGTGACCGCAGGTGATCTGGTCAACCTGATCAACAAGCACGGCGGCGAAGCGTCAATCGAAACCGTATCCGGCGGCAAGCTGACCGCGCGCCTCGACAACGGCACCGTTGTCATCACTGACGCAGCCGGTCGCTCAACAGCCGTGACAACCGCCGACGTCATGACCTCAAACGGCGTCATCCACGTGACCGACGGTGTGTTCCTCCCCGCATAAGAACACTCGCATCCCCCTTCGCGCTGCTGCGGAATTCCCCTTCCCTCCCACTCGCAGCAGCGCAAACCAAGAACCCCGCTTGACTGAGCAATCGGCTAAGCGGGGTTTTTAGTTCGTGGGGTCCGGACTCTGAAAGACTGTTTCTAATGGGGTGGGAGATGAGCTTGAAGTAATTTTGCCGAGAACAGCGCGGGGATAATCTTTCTTGATCTGCAGGATAGTACTGCGAAGCACAACGCGTGGATCCACCGGGGGCAACAGCTCCATCAACTCGCAACCGGGGCGCGACAGCAAGGCGATTGAAACACTAATTTCCTTGGGACCATCTGGAATTTCAATCGCAGCTACGAAAGGATCATTCGCGAAAAAGTATAGATCACCAGCACTCTTTCTTGCAATTCGGGATGTGTTTCCCGGAGAGTCGAGCAAGAGACCCCAGTCTTCTAGAAGCTTTGCTTTGCCAAAGAGCTCCCCTTGGGTCCATTTTTCGTCCGCACACAAAAGAGCATCACTTCCCCACCTAAACTGAGCAAGCTCTTCGAAGATCCTAGCTGCATTTGAAGACATTTCGGAAACTAAGCGCAAGGTCCGAAAAGAAAAGGACCCTGGTTTTTTGAATTCGCCTGCCAACAGCCTAGCCCAAACGGACTGCATCTCAGGGTCAGAGACATTTTCGGCAAACGATGTGAATCTTAGCCGCCAGTCCTCCGAAATCTCCTCATCTGATACATTCTCGATCAGATCTGCTTGTTGCTCTATTTCCTTGCCGGCTCGACCGACGACCACTTCAAGGTTCTGTTGCTTGATGAGCCTATCGCCCCAAAATCGCTCTGCAGCTCTAGCAAGTTCTTCAGGATCAGCCTTGAGTTGCTTCAGCACCTCATTTGCTAGCCCATCACTTATTATCGCACGACCACGCGCCGTGTCAGTCTCGTCAGTGATTTGCTGATATAGCTTGGGTGCCACCTTTGCGCCAACAAAGCGGAGCATCATCGAATAGGTCTTTTCACGAATAGCGTCGGGAAGCATCCCAACAGCCACTTCCAAAGCCGCCGGAAGTTGCGCTTCTTCCGTATCTGAGGCTTCGTTACTCACTAGCGAAGTCTGGCGACTAACTTACTAAGCCGCCTCTTCCTTCTCGTCGTCTTTGCCGCCGAGAACCTGGACCGGAGCCTTCTTGCCCTCGACCACTTCGGCATCGACCACAATTTCGGTCACGCCTTCAAGGTCGGGCAGGTCGAACATCGTGTCGAGCAGAATACCCTCGACGATTGAGCGCAGGCCGCGCGCACCGGTCTTACGCTTGATCGCGCGTTCCGCGATCGCTTTGAGCGCGTCCTCGGTGAAGGTCAGCTCAACATCTTCAAGCTCGAACAATTTGCCATATTGCTTGGAAATGGCGTTCTTCGGCTCCGTCAGGATGGTGACCAACGCATCGACATCAAGATCGTGCAGCGTCGCAATCACCGGCAGACGGCCGACGAATTCAGGGATCAGGCCGAATTTCAGCAGATCTTCTGGCTCGCTCAGCTCGAGCAATTCGCCAACATTGCGCTTGTCCGGGTCGGCAACATGATTGCCAAAGCCGATTGAGCGCTTTTGCAGGCGGTCAGCGATAATCTTATCAAGGCCCGCAAACGCGCCGCCGCAGATGAACAGAATGTTCGTGGTGTCGACCTGCAGGAATTCCTGCTGCGGGTGCTTACGGCCGCCCTGCGGCGGGACAGAAGCGGTGGTGCCTTCCATCAGCTTCAGCAGCGCCTGCTGAACGCCCTCACCCGATACATCGCGCGTGATCGATGGGTTTTCAGCCTTGCGGGTGATCTTATCGATCTCATCGATATAGACGATGCCGTGCTGCGCCTTTTCGACGTTGTAGTCGGACGATTGCAGCAGCTTCAGGATGATGTTCTCAACATCTTCACCGACATAGCCCGCCTCTGTCAGGGTTGTCGCATCCGCCATGGTAAACGGCACGTCGAACGTGCGCGCCAGCGTCTGCGCGAGCAATGTCTTACCCGTGCCGGTTGGACCGACCAGCAGGATGTTGGATTTCGCCAGCTCAACACCGTCCGATTTGCCGGAGTGTTTCAGGCGCTTGTAGTGGTTGTGAACCGCGACCGCGAGATTGCGCTTGGCGCTGTCCTGGCCGATCACATAATCGTTAAGCGTCGCGAAGATTTCCGAAGGCGTTGGAACTTCGCCCTCTTTCTTGCCAGCGATGCCAGCCTTCGTTTCTTCACGAATGATGTCGTTGCACAGCTCAACGCATTCATCACAGATGAACACGGTTGGCCCGGCAATAAGCTTGCGCACTTCATGCTGCGACTTCCCACAGAAGCTGCAATACAGGGTGCTCTTGCTGTCAGTTCCGCTCAACTTGGTCATTTCCTATTGTCCTGGGACTTCACTCGCACTGGTTCAAACTACACCGCTTGTAATCCAATTACCAAACCGAGTGCCCGGTGGGGATTCGCTCAACAATATATAGGGCCGGTTGTGAATCAACATTAACGCGGCTCTTTTTGGGCAATTGCCCCGTTTTGGCGTCTTTAAAGTCGCACTTTGGCCGCCTGTGTCCCGGCTTGGGAAGCCGAACTGGCGATTCTTAATCGCGATTCGGCCATCAGCGCCCAAATTGCAGTTCAGACCCTGCGCCTTATTCTGGCGCGCCGCCCGAACCCTTCTCATCATCGCTCGAGTCGCCCTCTGGACGGGTTTCGAACACTTTATCGACCAGGCCGAACTTCATCGCCTCTTCCGCTTCTAGGAAGGTGTCGCGGTCCATCGCCTTTTCGATCTCAGACAGTTTCTTGCCCGTGTACTTCACATAGAGATCATTCATGCTCTTCTTGATCCGCAGGATCTCACGCGCCTGAATCTCAATGTCAGAGGCCATGCCGCGCGCACCGCCAGATGGCTGGTGGATCATGATCCGCGAATTTGGCAGTGCAACACGCATGCCCGGCTCACCCGCAGCGAGCAGGAAGCTACCCATAGAGGCCGCCTGGCCCATGCACACGGTCGAAACGCGCGGTTTGATGTATTGCATCGTATCGTGGATCGCCATGCCAGCGGTCACAACGCCCCCGGGCGAATTGATGTACATCGAAATCGGCTTCGATGGATTTTCGCTTTCAAGGAACAACAGCTGAGCGGTGATCAGCGAGGCCATGCCATCTTCCACCTGGCCGGTGACGAACACGATGCGTTCGCGCAGCAAGCGGGAGAAGATGTCAAAACTGCGTTCGCCGCGGCTGGTTTGCTCAACCACCATCGGCACCAATGCGCCGGTTAGCGGATCGCGGGTAAACTGCCCCTGAGTGCCGTGCGTCTCGCCAGAATTGCCGAACAGGTTGATCATGTGCTGGTGGTCCTTCTTTATCTCGGTTCTGCTATGTCGGGGGCACACGGAAAATGTTCAAGGGCCTTAACCTTCACCTGTGCATTCAATCACAGTTTCTTTTTGCGTGATCGGACACGGTAATGCACGCGCAAATGCCGCCAAACTGGAAAGGAAATCCAGCCGGCGGCATTTGTGCCGTGCATAGGTTAAGCTGGCAGCTCGCTAAGCTGCCGCCGATGCGCGGGTTTAAGCGGCGCGCACCTGCTTGAGGAATTCAGCAACCTGCTCGCGCAGTTTTTCAGACTGAAGTGACATTTCCTGCGAGCTGGCGAGCATTTGCGTCGCTGTGCTGCCCGCGGTCATGGAAACCTCGCTCACATCTTCGATGGTTGCGCTGATGTCTTGCGTGTTGCGGGCGGCCAGATCGATGCTTTGCGCCAGATCCTGGCCAGCAACCGCTTGCTGATCAACCGCGCTGGCAATCGCAGTGGCGGTTGATTCCAGAGCAACCACTTCGGTTGAGATCAATGCCAGCGCATTGGCGCTTTCGCCGGTCGCATCCTGCATGTCGCGGATCAGGCTTTCGACCTCTTCGGTCGCGCGGCCTGTTTGCGAGGCCAGCTCTTTCACTTCCGATGCCACAACAGAGAAGCCGCGTCCCGCTTCGCCGCCGCGTGCGGCCTCAATCGAGGCGTTCAGCGCGAGCAAATTGGTGCGCTGGGCAATCCCGGCGATCACTTCAACGATTTGGCTGATGCGATCGGCTGAACCGGTCAGTTCAGAGATGGTTGCATCGGCCTTCGCAGCCGCTTCAGAAGCCTTGCGAGCACGCTCAGATGAAGAGGATGCCTGGCGGCTCACTTCATTGATCGACATTGCAAATTCGTCAGAGGCGGAGGCAGCGCCAGTGATACCGTCAGATGCCTGCTTCAAACTGGAATTGGCGGCGCTAACCGTGGAAGAAGAAGATTCCACATTGCGCGCCAGATTGGTCGCCGAATCTTCCATTTGACTGGATGCGGCAGCAACACCGGCGGCAACATCGCCGACAGTTTTTTCAAACTTGTTGGCCAGTGATTTGAGCATTTGACGCTGCTCTTCTTGCGCACGCTCACGCTCTTCTGTGAGCTCACGCTCGCGGACCAACTCACGCTCAAGTTCAAGCTTAGCATTGGCGTCCGCCTCAGATTGGACACTGCGCAGAACAGTAAGAGCAGACGACAGAGTGCCAATTTCATCGTCGCGCTCTGACGCTGGGATCTCAAGCTCAAATTCACCAGCCACGATGCGTTCACTGACATCGCTGATTTCAACAATCGGAGCGACAACGTTTCTGGCAACAAGGCGTTTGCCCAAGAACACCAGTCCAAGCGCAATAAGCAGCCCAACCACAAGAGCAGCGATAAGCGCCTTAATTTCAAACAGGCTTTGGCCAGATGAGACTTGCACCTCAGCGGCGACATCCTCTCGAATAGCAACAATTTGGTCAAGCAGGACGTCGATGGCGTCGTACTTCGGCCCAAGGAACGCTTCCTGATCGATGATTTCATCCGGTGCAGCGCGCACCTCTGCCAGGATCGCAGAGAAGTTTTGGAGACCGGCTTCGACTTCTTTGGCTTGCGCCAAGTAGGTTTGATCGATCGAGCCTGCAGCTTCGGCCAGGCGCTCATTCATATCGATCGTGTCTTCAACTCGCTCAATCGCGTTTTCCATGAACTCGGGATCGCGTCCACGAGAGTGATACGCGCCCATCCAGTTCTTCGCGACGTTCACGTTGCGGTCCATGCTGGCGGTCAGGAAGGCAACTTCGGTCTTGTCATAGAGTTTTGAGGATCGCTGCTCCATTCGAACCGCACCAACGGTGGCAACTGCACCGAGCACGATAACCAGCAGCGCAAACAAGTTGAACATACGCCCAATCTGCGCATTGATTGATCCGCCTTCGAAGCGCCTTTTAAGCCACGACATGCTGAACGTGTTACTCATGATGCATGCTCACCCATTGTTCCCTGAAGCCACGCGAGACGGAATGCCTACGTAATTTGCCCTAAGATTGGATTAGGGATAGCGGCACATGGTTAAGGATGGGTTAGGAACGCGTTGAGAAAGCTGGCTTAGCCTGAACGCCGCGCGCAAACGCAATCGAGCCGTGACCCATTTTCTGGATCACGGCTCGTATTGTTTCGGCAATTTTCTGGTCGCCCGCCCCGCCAAAATGCGAGGGCAAGGAAGGCCCCCGACGAATTATTTCTTCTTCGCAGGTGCCTTTTTGGCCGCTGGCTTTGCGTCCGCCTTCGCTGCTGGCTTCTTGGCAGCCGCTTTCTTGGCAGGCTCAGCCTTTTTCGCCGGGGCTTTCTTAGCCGCTGGCTTTTTCGCTGGTGCCTTTTTGGCCGCTGGCTCTTTCTTATCCGCAGCCTTAGCAGGCGCTTTTTTCGCGGCTGGCTTTTTGGCCGGAGTTTTCTTCGCAGCCGCTTTCTTGGCCGGGGCCTTCTTCTTCGCGGCTGGCTTGCTGTCGGCTGCTTCGTCCGCTTCGATCGCGGCTTGCAGCTCTTCCTGCGTCACTTCGCGCTCGGTGACTTCAGCCTTGTCGAACAGGAAGTCGACGACTTTGTCTTCATAGAGCGGTGCGCGCAGCTGAGCAGCGGCCATTGGCTCTTGCTGAATGTACTGCATGAAACGTTCGCGATCTTCTTCGCGATATTGCTGAGCGGCTTGCTGCACCAGCATTTGCATTTCCTGCGCGGTCACTTCGACGCCATTGGCTTGGCCAATTTCGCTCAGCAGCAGGCCCAAACGCACACGGCGCTCGGCGATGGAACGATATTCGTCCTTCTCTGCTTCGATTTCTTTTAAAGCCTCTTCCGGCTTCTCTTCCTTCGCGGCTTCTTGCTGAAGCTGAGCCCAGATTTGCTCAAATTCGGCATCGACCATGTTGTCTGGAACGGCAAAGTCATGACCCGCTGCCAGTTGATCGAGCAAAGCGCGCTTCATTTGTGTACGCGTGAGACCGGCGGTCTGCTGTTCCAGCTGACCTTTCATGATCTCTTTCAACTTATCGAGATCATCAAGGCCGAGGTTTTTCGCAAAATCATCGTCGATCTTGGTATCGGTTTCGACCTTCACTTGCTTAACAGTGATGTCGAACTGAACCGCTTTACCGGCGAGATGCGCGGCCTGATAATCTTCAGGGAAGGTCACGTCGATGGTCTTCTCATCGCCGGTTTTTGAACCCGTCAGTTGCTCTTCAAAGCCTGGGATAAACTGGCCAGAGCCGAGCACCAATGGCGCGTCTTCGGCTTTGCCGCCTTCAAACTCTTCACCATCAAGCTTGCCAACGAAATCGATGATCAGCTGATCGCCGTCCGCTGCCTTCTTCGATTTGGCGGCGTCTTTATAACTCTTGTTCTGACCCGCGAGCCCTTGCAGCGCTTCTTCGATCTGCTCGTCCTTCACAGGGACAACCAGTTTCTCGAGCGTCAGGCCGTCAATGCTTGGCGCTTCAACTTCTGGGAGAATCTCCAGCTCAACTGAAATCTCGGCGTCTTTGCCTTCTTCATAGCCCTCAGCCAGCTCAACCTTAGGCTGCATCGCAGGACGCAGGCCCTCATCGGTGAGCAATTTTTCCAGCGAATCGCGAATCGTGTCGTTCACGACCTGCGCATGCAGCTGTTCGCCGTGCATTTTCTTCACCAGATTGGCTGGCACTTTGCCGGGGCGGAAGCCGGGCATTTGCACCTGAGGGGCGACCTTTTTGATCTCTGCGTCGATCTTTTGCGCCAATTCCTTGGCGGTGACAGTGATCTGATAGGCGCGCTTCAGGCCTTCATTGGTGGTTTGCTTGGTCTGCATTGGAAAAACTGAAACCTTCTCAACAATCTCGTAAGTTCAGACACTTAAACGCCATTACGACACGCATCTGATATGCGAATTCTCAACACCGGCGCGGAAAAACATTGGTGCGGGCGAAGGGACTCGAACCCCCACATCTTTCGATACTGGTACCTAAAACCAGCGCGTCTACCAATTCCGCCACGCCCGCTTGATTGAACGAAGCCGCGCGGGAAACCAACCGGCCCCCGCGCGCATTGCGCTCGCCTCTAGTCTGGTGCGCGAAAAAGGGCAAGCGGAACGATCTTGTTCCGCCGCGCACCTGCGACTATGGACGCCTCAGAACTTTCAAACGCTTGTCCCCGCCGCCTTTGGCCACCCCATGCGCACATCGCCGTGAGTGGCCAGAATATAAGCGTGGGCAATCTCTGGATTTGGATAAAGAGCATGACTGAAGAAACAAAGCCAACGGCCACCGCCGACACGCCGCCCGATCACCTGTCTGTGAACCCTCGCAGCAAGCATTTCGATGCAGAGGTTCTGCAGCGCGGGATCGGCATTCGTTTTAAGGACCGCGTGCGCAACGACATTGAGGAATACTCAATTTCCGAAGGTTGGGTGCGCGTACAGGCGGGCAAGACGGTGGACCGTAAAGGCCAGCCGCTGACCATCAAATTGAACGGCCCGGTTGAGGCATGGTTTGAAGACCTGGGCGAGAACCCGCCCATTGCCAAAGCGGAATAAACCCCGCCGCTCGCCTACACCGCTGCTGCGGCGCAGGCCTGAACAGGACAGCGCGCGAGCGGTAAGGACAGCATCATGACACCGACAGATAAACCGCAAGTCATCATTATTGGCCGGCCCAATGTCGGCAAATCGACATTGTTCAATCGGCTGGTGGGCAAGAAGCTCGCGCTGGTCGATGATCAGCCGGGCGTCACCCGTGATCGCCGCATGGGCGATGCGGAGCTCGCCGGGCTAGAGTTTACCGTGGTCGACACCGCCGGTTGGGAAGACGAAGATCCCGACAGCCTGTCTGGCCGCATGCGTCAGCAGACCGAGGTCAGCATCGAAGGCGCGGATGCGATCCTGTTCGTGATTGATGCGCGCGCGGGCGTAACCCCGCTCGACCAAGAGGTCGCCCGGTTCCTACGCGAACAGCGCGAGATCAAGGGCGAGAAAGTGCCCGTCGTGCTCGTGGCGAACAAAGCCGAAGGCAAGCAGGGCGAAGACGGCATTCTGGAAAGCTACTCGCTTGGCATGGGCGAGCCAATCGGGGTTTCCGCAGAGCATGGCGAAGGCGTCGCCGACATGTTTGGTGCGCTATGGCCGTTGATCGGAGACAAGGCCGAGGCTCTAAAGGCCGCCGCGCAGTTTGCGCTTGATGAAGGCGAAGAGGCCCCGCTCGGCCCGCTGAAGCTGGCAATCGTTGGGCGTCCGAATGCTGGCAAATCGACACTGATCAACCGGATGCTCGGCGAAGACCGCTTGCTAACCGGGCCAGAGGCCGGGATCACCCGCGATTCGATTGCGGTCGACTGGGACTGGACCGATCCCGACAGCGGCGAGACGCGAGAGATCCGTCTGATCGACACCGCGGGCATGCGCAAAAAGCGCAATGTGACAGAGAAGCTGGAGAAGCTCTCCGTCGCCGATGCGCGCCGCGCGGTCGACTTTGCCGAGGTTGTCGTATTGCTGCTCGACGCGACGCAGGGCCTTGAGCACCAAGACCTCAAGATCGCCAGCATGTGCCTGGAAGAAGGCCGCGCCCTAATGATCGCCATCAACAAGTGGGACATTGCCGAGGACCCCAGTGGATTGTTCAACGGCATTCGCCGCGCGCTCGATGATGGTCTGGCGCAGGTTCGCGGACTGCCCCTGTTTGCTGTGTCTGCAAAGACCGGCAAAGGGCTCGACACCATGCTGTCCGGCGCGTTTGAAATTCGCGAGAGCTGGTCAAAGCGCGTGCCCACCGCTGCGCTCAACCGCTGGTTCGACGATGCGCTGGCCAACAACCCGCCGCCCGCACCAAAGGGCCGCCGGATCAAGCTGCGCTACATCACCCAGGTCGGCACCCGCCCGCCGCGCTTTGTGGTGTTCGGCAGCCGTCTGGAAGTGCTCCCGACCAGCTATGAACGCTATCTGGTAAACGGCATCCGCTCCAAACTCGGCTTTGACGCCGTGCCGGTGCGCGTATCGCTGAAAAGCCCGAAGAACCCCTACAATGCCAATCGCGGCGGAGGCGGCAATTACAGCGGCGGAGCTGATAAGACCTAGGCTGCTTGGCAAATACGGTTAATGCCCAAATTTGCAGTTGGCCGATGCTGAGTATATCTCCATGACATGTTAGCAAAGACCTCTATCCATACCCGAGAAGGTCAAGCTGGACCAGATTTGATCTGGTTCGCACCGCTTTTTTCATTGATCCTGTTCGCTTTTTGCGTGTTCTACTATCTGAGTGCTACGGTCGCTGTGTTCAGTTTGACTGTAGCTGTACTTGCGAGCGGCTTGAGAAACCGCATGCCACCGGCCGATGCCTTTTCAATGGCAATAGCGCTCGCCTTTATAGGTAGCTTAGCACTTACTGCATTTTACAAATATGGTCCGGAGCTTTTTGAAGATCCCAAGGTCATTCAAGAGGCCGGTGAACCACCAATCAGTAGATTCGATTTCACTGGCCCAGGGCCCACTTATCGTGATCCGCTACCTTCCATCCGGAGCTGGTTCGATCTTCGGAATTTCGACAGAAGGGCCAAAATTCCCAATAAGAGCCGCATCGAAAAAGAGGACTCTGCGTTTTTTTCGGGCGACATCTTGATCGAGAGCTTCGACTACGAACGCTCTGAAAAGCACGGCGCGTTTGCCGGATGCGACGCACGGTGCGAGACATTGCTACAACTGCCAAACGTGACCTCAGTGACGGTAAAGCCTGATCGGTCCATATTTTGGGAAGGCCCGCGCGCTCTGATGTCTGGTATCAAACCGTTAGGACAAACCTTTCGCATTGCCGGTTCAGAGGAGTGCCGAACCCTTTGGAACAACAAGGGACGCAAGAAAGAATTCGCACCGCAAGACCTGGTCCAAGCTATCCAGCGGAAACGCTACGAAAATGCGGTTACAAGTTCATGCCTTGAAGAGAGCACTACAGTTCCAGAGAGCTTCGACCATCGCCTCACCGGCAAGGAATTTTAGCGAGCGCGAAAAGCCAACCCTTGCCTGAGTTTGCGTTGCCACTATCAGATCGTAGCTATGCTCCTCGACCTGCTTGCCTCTTCCGATATTGCCTCTGACCTGATCGAGCGCACCTCCAGTACCATGCGCGTGCAGGAAATCGTCCGGCTCAGCCTAGCACCGGCATTTCTGCTCGCAGGGATTGGCGCGGTGATGAATGTGATGATGGCGCGGCTGATCTGGGTCGCGGGCCGAATTGAACGGCTGGAAGAGCGCCTGTCCGAAGACCGCACGACCCGCGAACAGCGCGAGCTGACCCGGCTGCGCCGCCGCCGCCGCCTAGTTCAGCGGGCTGTGATGTTCAGCACCGCTGCGGCCTTATCGATCTGTGTAGTGATTATCATGCTGTTCATCAGCGCCTTTATCCGGCCTCAAATCGGGACGCTGATCGCGGGCGCATGGATAGCGACCATGGGATTTCTGACCACGGGGCTACTGCATTTTGCGAGAGAGACACTTGTGGCCTCCGCTGGCCAATCGGACAAAGCCACGCCTGATGATGGGAGCTAGTCGCGAGAGTCGATATACTGCCATCACTATCGGCCAGACATGAAAAGGGCGGAGCCGCCTAAGCCGCCCCGCCCTTCTTGACTGATAGAGCTATCTGGCCGCTGGGAGCTTACTCTTCGCCGGCTGCCTTGCTTTGCGGCTGGACGTAATTTTCCAGCCCCATGTTCTTGATCATGTCGAATTGCGTTTCGAGGAAGTCGACGTGCTCTTCCTCGTTGTCGAGGATATGCGCAAACAGATCGCGGCTGACATAGTCGCGCACGCTTTCGCTGTATTCGACCGCATCGCGCAGCAGCGGGATCGCGTCTTCTTCCAGCGCCATATCGGCTTTCAGAATTTCCTCGACCGTCTCGCCGACCCGCAAATTGTGGATCGCCTGGAAATTGGGCAGGCCGTTGAGGAACAGAACCCGCTCGGCCAGCTTGTCGGCATGTTCCATTTCTTCGATGGATTCCTTCCGCTCATATTCGGCAAGCTTAGTGACGCCCCAATCGTCGAGCACGCGGTAGTGCAACCAATATTGGTTGATCGCGGTCAGCTCGTTGGTGAGCGCCTTGTTGAGAAATTCGATGACTTTTGGATCGCCCTTCATGGGTGATGCTCCTTGAATAGATAACGCGCTGCGGGGCGCGGATTGGCGGTGACACTGGTTGTGATGTGCGCACTATATGCGCGCAAAACCGCCGCCATTCAAGGCGTGGGCGTATAAAAATGTAAGATTTTCAGCTACTTGCGATACCCTCGCAATAGCGTGTTGCCAGTTTAGATTGCGAGTTCTTTGCAAGAAGCAAGCCGCTCCGCAACGCCGCGCACCTCATCCAGAATTTTGTCAGCTTCTTGAAGGCATTGGCCGCAATTGGGACGCTTGCCGAGCTTTGCATAGACCGCTTCTGCATCGCCAGATGTGCCAAGGCCCGCCTTACGCAGGTCAGTTTCACGGATCGCATTGCAAATACAGATATACATGACGGCTTTTCGCTACTCCTGCGAATCAATTGCAAAATCACTTTATGAGAATTAATCTCAATAGCAAGAGGATTCTGGCTTTAAGGGCCAAGCCACTCGCGCCGGCACTAAAACAAGCGAGCCGTCACCGCCTCATCGGGAACAGCTTGCCGTAGGTCAGGCAGCGCCAGAGCCATTCAAGCGGACCATAGCGAAACCGATCCAGCCACGGCTTTGACCAAGCGAGCATGATGATGCACGCGGCCAGAACCACCAGATAAAGCTGCGGCCGATTAAGCTCTCCAAACAAACCCAAAGCCCAGCCGTGGAAGACCAGCAGCATCAGCACCGAAGTGCCAAGGTAATTGGTGAAGGCAGCCCGCCCGGCGGCGGACACGCGTTGCCCCAGCCATCCGGTCGCCTTGGGCGCGGCCAGCACGAGCAAAGCGGCCATTCCCAGAACCATCATTAGCCTGGGCAGCGGACTTGCCCCGATAAAGGAAGCAAGCGTCCCGTAATAGGTAAAGCCATTCGACTTAGCCCACAGCGCGATGGCCAAATGCAGCGCGCCCCCGCTGATCAGACCGATCCAGCCCCATTTGCGCAAAGTCGAGGGCGCCCAACCGCCACTAAAAAATCCCATCCGGTAAAGCGCGATGCCGATGAGCATCAAAGGGAACGTCTCAATCGCAAAGAACATCGCGTTGGCGAAGGGTTCAGACCAATGCTCCTCAACGCGGTGCTGAACAAATGCGCCGTAATCGCCCGATTGCTTGATCTCGGCCTCAACCGCGTCTTCGGCCAGCGCCTCTTGCTTGCCGCCCTCCAAATCATCGCGCATTTCGCTGAACGCGGCTTGCTCCCCCATCGGCGTATCAGCCACAAAAGCGAGCGGCACCATCATCAAAGCATAGAGGATTGCCCCAACCAGATATCCGAGCAGCCCAACCTTTAGCTGCGTTTCAGCTTTCCATTTGAGGCATGGCAGGACGACCCATCCGATCAGGGCATAATAGGCAAGAATATCGCCGCGCCAGATGAAGAAGAAATGGATGAGGCCGAATAGCAGCAGCCAGAACAATCGCCGCGCCTGCAGCCAGCGCGTCTCACCGCGCGCCCAAGCCCGCTCTATAAATAGGTAGAGTCCCGCGCCAAACAGGATCGTGAAGAGCCCGCGCATCTTGCCATCGATCACGACAAATTGCGCAATCCATTGCCATCCACCCGGATCATTGGCCGGGACAAGGAATGCCTCGGGGAACATATAAGCGCTGAAAGGTTGGCCAAAGGCGATGATGTTCGCCCACAAAATGCCCATCACGGCAAGACCGCGAATGAAATCTAGGCTGTCGATGCGGTCTGCAGTTTTGGCTGGTCCGCCCTCTGGCACACCTTCTGGCGCATTATCCCCCAGTGTAAATTCAGCCGTTTGCCCGCTTTGCGTATCACTCATGTCGATCCCACCCTTTGTCCGGGCGCAATGATAGCAGCCTTCCCCTTAAGCGAAAGCCGGGCTGTGGGTAGTGCGTGAGCCGCTCTCGGTGGTTCGCCGAAAAACGAGGGCCTATTTCTTAGTGACGAGGCAGCCTTGCCCTTTGGCCTTCAAGGCGTTGCACGCTTTTTGCGCGGACGCGCGCGAGGCGAAACCGCCCGCTTGCAGACGCGTGACCCGGCCCGCTGGGACCAGAATCTTGCGCGCACCAGACAAAGCGCTGGAGCCGGAGAGTTTTTTCCAAAGCCGGTCTGCATTGCCAGCCACGCCAAACGCGCCGAGCTGAACCCGCCAAGGGCCATTGCCGGTCGCGGCGGTGCGCGGCGCAGGCGGCGTTACGCGAGTCGGTGCGGCTGCTGCGGGAGCAGTGGTGCTAGCCGCCGCTGGGCCGTTAAGACTAAAATTAGTGTTTACCCGAGGTTCGCTAGACGCAGGAACCGGAGTGGTTTGCGCAACCCTAGGCGCAGGCTGCGTGCCCGATGGCAGGCGGTTAAGCTCTGCATCGGCCAATTGCGCAGCGCGCAGTTTAACCGCCTCTGCCTCCAGATCACGCGCAACCGATTGAGCCATTCGGCGCTGTTCGATCGGCACATAACGGTCCATTTGCGCGACGGCATCTTTCGCTTGCGGCAGCCCAGCAGACACCGACAATGTAAGCAAAGCATAGGCGCGCACCCAATCTTTTGGCGCGTAATCGCCGTTAAAATGCGCCAAGCCTAAAATGTATTGCGCGCGCGGATCGCCGCGCTCCGCCGCCGCTGTGACGAGCGGCATGGCTTCCGCTTGCTCGCCCTGCTGGAACAAGAGCAGGCCGTAATTATCGGCCGCCTTTACGTGGCCCTTGCGCGCTGCCTCAGCATAAAGAGTACGCGCGCGCTCGACATCAAGCTCAACCCCGCGGCCAAGGCGGTACGCCTGGGCGAGGTTAAACATTGCATCGGCATCGCCGCGCCCAGCCGGGCCGCGCCATTGCTCCACCGCAGTGGTGAAATCGCCAGAGCTCCACGCATCCACGCCCGCCTTTACATCCGCCATTGCCGGCGCCGCTGCCAGAGCGATCGCTGCGACGGCTCCGCTCGCGGCCAACCTCATACCAGCAAGCACGCGGGCAATTGCAGATTTAGAATCGGCATCAAGGGCAAGGAAATGGGCCATGATCATTCTCTTATAAATAGCGTCAAAACTGTGTGCTGGCCGCCCGATTGCTTGCGCGTACGGGCGTGCACATGTGCCTTATAGTGAACGATCCGTTAGGAATTCGTTGCCATACCCTAACGCCAAGCAAGATGTTGGTTTCGTGATCCTCGTTAACTGTAAATTAGGGGTATCCTGCGATCTCAGTGTCATCCAAGCCGCAATCAGGCGGCGCCAACGGCCTAACAGGGGGACCAAGGCTTTGCGTGTACTAGCTTTAGCATCGCAGAAGGGCGGATCCGGGAAAACTACCCTTTCCGGACATCTCGCCGTCCAAGCACAGCGTGCGGGCGCTGGCCCAGTCGTACTGATCGACATCGATCCACAAGGATCGCTGGCTGATTGGTGGAACGAGCGTGAGGCGGAATATCCCGCCTTTGCTCAGACGACTGTTGCTCGGCTCGCCAATGATCTTCAAGTTCTGCGTCAGCAGGGCTTTAAACTGGCCGTGATTGACACGCCGCCGGCGATCACCATGGCAATTCAATCGGTTATCGGTGTTGCCGAACTGATTGTAGTGCCAACTCGTCCAAGCCCGCACGATTTGCGCGCTGTTGGTGCGACGGTTGATCTGTGTGAGCGTGCTGGCAAGCCGCTGGTGTTCGTAGTGAACGCAGCGACGCCTAAGGCCAAGATCACTTCAGAAGCAGCTGTGGCTCTGTCACAGCACGGCACTGTTGCCCCGATCACGCTGCATCATCGCACCGATTATGCCGCATCAATGATCGATGGCCGCACGGTTATGGAGGTTGATCCGGAAAGCCGCAGTGCTGCTGAAATGACAGCACTCTGGAAGTATATTTCGGACCGGCTTGAGAAGAATTTCCGCCGCACCGTATTCGCCGCACCGGGCACCCAGCAGCAAGCTGTCGGCGGTGGCCGTCCGGCTGGCGGTGGTGGCTTCGGTCGCCGCGTCGCTCAATAAAGGAGCACCTGCGCGATGACTGAAGCAAGCTTTGCCTCGCTGAATTCCGCGCTGCTCGCTCGTAAGGGCGGGGCCAAACCGGCTATGCGCCCTCAGCTCACCAACCTTCCTGACGCAGGCAAGCCTGCAAATCTGGAAGACTTGGGCTGGAACGATATGGGTGCAGAGGACGAAACAGAGGACCAGTCGCAAACTGCGAATGTGGTTCAATTGTCCCCGGCAGAGCCTAACGACGCAGACGCTGAAGAGCATGATTGGGACGAAAACGCGGACACACCCGATGTGCTGCGCCAGCAAGAAGAGCTGGCCGCACGCATTGCCGGGGAAACCGCCGAAGCTCCCGCTCCAGTGCCTGCTTCAAAGAGCAGCAAATCGGCTAAAAAGCGCAAATCCGCGAAAGCATCCGCACGTTCATCTGGACGCCGCGCTGCTTTCACTTTGCGCCTCGACACTGATCGCCATCTGAAACTTCGCCTCGCATCAACCATGCAAGGCAAGAGCGCGCAAGCATTGGTCACCGAGGCGCTCGACGCCTTGCTCGACCAGATCGATGACCTCGATACGCTTGCGGAAAAGATGAAACGCGACTGATTTGTTAACTTTTTGCATCGAACCAAGACAGCAGAGTTACTCACAAGGACTATGACCATGGACCGCAGCGAAACCTACAAAATGACCGGCCCGAAAATGAGCCTCATTGTTTCGACCGCACTTGCCAGCGTAGCGCTTGCAGGTTGCACCACCTCGGCTGCCCCGCCAGCCCTATCCTCTTTCAGCAAGGCGCAAACCGCGCTGGAAAAAGGCCAGGTCGATAAGGCGGTTACGCATGCAGAGGCAGCGGTACTGGCTGATCCTCGCAATGCGGAATTCCGCGCGATGCTCGGCGCTGCTTATCTGGAATCGGGCCGCTTTCAATCGGCCGCGACCAGCTTTGACGATGCCCTAGAACTCGGCGACACCGATCCGCGCACCGTCCTAAGCTACGCGCTGGCTAAAACAGCGCTCGGCGATAAAGGCAGCGCGCTTGCAAAGCTCGATGCTTGGTCTTCCGATATCGATCCGGCTGATCTCGGCCTCGCCTATGCCTTGGCTGGACAGCCGCAAAAGGGCGTGCACGTTCTGACCAATGCTCTGCGCGGCGGCCAGAACAGCGCGAAGGTTCGCCAGAACCTTGCCTACACCTATGCCCTCGCCGGCAATTGGCGCGCTGCCCGCGTGATGGCGGCAGAAGATGTGCCGGCTGGTGAAGTGAACGACCGGATTGCCGAATGGGCCGCTCAAAGCGCCCCTGAGCAATACCAAATCCGCGTCGCAGGTCTGCTGCGCGTGAACCCAGCGCAAGATGGCGGCCAACCGCAATACCTCGCGCTCAGCAACTTCCCAAGCCAAGGCGTTATGGTCGCTGAGGCTGCTTCTCAGGCACCGGCACCCGCTGCTATGCCAACCGAAAGCGAAGCTCTCGCCTTTGGTGTGTCAAACGACAGCACGATTGAAACATTTGATCCGGCACCTGCCGCGGCCCCTACCCGGGTTGCTGAAGCGCCTAAGCCCGCACCAGCACCTGCCCGCGCTCGCTTCGTTTCAAGCCCAGTCGTCCAAGCATTGCCTTCAAGCTATGCTGACAACGCAAAGCGCCCGACACCTGTGGCCGCGGCATCCAGCCAGCGCCGCATGGCAGCCGCCGCAACTGGTTCTGATGACACGCACATGGTTCAATTCGGCAGCTTTTCCAGCCGCGCCGAAGCCGACCGCGCCTGGGAAATCTACCAATCGCGCTATCCGCAGCCGGCAAACCACGATGTGGTGATCACGCAAGCGGAAGTGAAAGGCAGAACCTTCTTCCGCGTCGCCGCCGCTGGCTTTGGCCTCAGCAGCGCACGCAACATGTGTTCGACCGTTCGCTCATCCGGCAAAGGCTGCTTTGCCTATGCCAAGATCAACCCGCCAGCCGGCGCGATTGATCGCGGAGTGCGGATCGCAGCGCGCACACGCTAAAAATATTCCCAAACCTCTAGAAGTTTCAAAGACTTCGAAAATAGCCCCCGGTGTCGCGAAACGCCGGGGGTATTTTTGTATGGGGATGTGTTTGCCTGATTTGCCGGAGCCGCCCGCCCCTCCACCCTTCCACCCGGATCGTAACCCGGTGTGATAATCCGGGTGGAAGGGTGGAGGGTACGGGCTGGCTAGGTCAGCCGGAGGCAATCTAGATCAAACAACTTGCACGCCGCCCTTAAACAGCGCCTTCACTCGGCCCTGAGCGCCTTGGCGGTCAAACGGTGTGTTATCAGCGGTCGCGGACATCTTGCGGCGATCGATGATCCACGGGGCCTCGGGATCGATCAGCGCAATATCCGCCTCTAGCCCCGCCTCTAGCTGACCGGCTGGCATGCCGAGCAGGCGCGCCGGATTGCCCGCTAGCAACGCAAAAGCGCGCGCCATATCGATCACCTCATCGCGCACCAAAGTGAGCGTCATCGCCAACAGCGTCTCAGCCCCGGCCATTCCTGCCTCTGCATCAGCAAAGGGCAGACGTTTGTCCTCTGGCCCGCGCGGATCATGGCCCGATGCGATCACATCGACGGTGCCATCGCCAATCGCTGCTAGCGCCGCCTGCCGGTCCGCTTCGCTGCGAAGGGGCGGTGAGAATTTTGCGAAAGTCGGAAATTGCACGGTCGCAAGATCAGACAGCATAAAATGCGCAGAGGTGATCCCGCAGGTCACATTGATGCCGCGAGCCTTGGCCGCGCGTACCAGATCAAAGCCTGCCTGCGTCGTCACCTGGCGAATATGCAGCCGTGCGCCCGCCATATCAGCCAGCGAAATATCGCGCGCAATAGCCAGCGCTTCTGCCTCTGCCGGAGCGCTGGGCAAGCCCATACGGGTGGCCATTTCGCCAGCAGTCGCTGCCGCCTCACCGCACAGCGCATCGTCCTCGCCATGCGTCACAACGACCAAATCCAGCATCGCGGCATATTGCAGCACGCGCAGCATTACGCCGGAATCTGCGATCCAGCGCCGCCCAGTGGCGATCCCCCTGGCGCCCGCATCCTTCATCAGCGCGATTTCGGCGAGCTCTTGCCCGTCCAGCGCTCGGGTCGCCGCTGCCAGCGGGTGAACCCACAGGTCTGGCTTGCCGCTTTTGGCGATCATGCTGACCCGGCTGGGATAATCGAGCGGCGGGGATTGATCCGGCATCAAGGCCGCGCGGGTGATCCCGCCAAAATGAAACGCCGCCTTGTCGATCCGAAACACGCCCAGATCCACTAGGCCCGGCGCGATGATGTGTCCGCGCGCATCGATTGCTTGGTCGCCGTCCTGCGCGGCGATGTCTGCGCCGACTTGCGTGATGAGGCCGCCATCCATTCGGATGCCGCCGCTGACCATGCCGCCCGGCGTCGCCAATTGACCGCCGATGATTGTGAGAGGCTGTGATTGCTTCATGACGCGCTCCCCTCAGCCGTTGCCCAGCCTTCAACGCCGCGCGCGCTGCGCGTTAGAATGTCGAGCGCGGCCATCCGGATCGCGACCCCCATTTCCACCTGCTGAGTGATGATGGAGCGGTCGAGCATATCGGCCACCTCGCTGTCGATTTCGACCCCGCGGTTCATTGGGCCGGGGTGCATGACCAACGCATCGGGCGCCGCATTGGCTAGCCGCGCCTGCGTGAGGCCGTAGAGATGGTGATATTCACGCTCAGACGGGATGAATTGCCCCTGCATCCGCTCAGTTTGCAGGCGCAGCATCATCACCACATCTGCACCCTTCAGCGCCTCGTCAAAATTGTGAAACGGCTGCGCGCCGATCGCCTCCGCGCCCGCTGGCATCAAGGCCGGCGGCGCGCACAGGCGCACGCTTGCGCCCAAAGCTTGCAGGCACAGCAAGTTGGAGCGCGCGACCCGGCTATGCAGGATGTCACCGCAAATGGTGATCGTCAGCCCGGTAAAATCCTCCGCCGCCTCCCCGCGTTTGCGCAGCGCATGACGCAAAGCCATCGCATCGAGCAGTGCCTGAGTTGGGTGCTCGTGACTGCCGTCGCCCGCGTTCAGAACCGGGCAATCGACCTTGTCCGCGATCAGCTGTGTCGCGCCGCTCGCCCCGTGGCGGATTACAATCGCATCGGGGCGCATTGCATTAAGCGTGATCGCAGTATCGATCAGCGTCTCACCCTTTTTACAGAGCTTTGCGCCGCGTGCATATTCACTACATCCGCGCCCAGCCTTTTGCCCGCAATCTCAAAGCTGAGCAGCGTGCGGGTCGAGTTTTCAAAGAACGCGTTGATAATCGTCTGCCCGCCCAGCAGATCGGTGTGCTTGGAGGGTTGCCGATTGAGCTCCACCCATTGCTCCGCAGATTCAAGCAGATAGAGGATCTCGTGGCGCTCCAGCTGGCCAATGCCAACCAGATCGCGGTGCGGGAAGGCCAAACGGCCCGCTGGATAGCGGCCAGAGCCTGTGTTTTCGCCGGACAATGTCATTAAAGCGATGCCTTTAGTCGAGCGCTGTCGCACGCTCAACCCATTGATGCGCAAGTTTTGCGCTGTTTGCGATGGAAGTTTGCGCGCCGCATGCCTAGTTTAGCGTCAGAGTTACGTTTTAACGGTGCTGCACCACCCGCGCTCTTCCACCCTTCCACCCGGATCATACCGGGAGAGAATCCGGATGGAAGGGTCGAGGGCGCGGGTGGCCAGGCTATTTGAAAGAAAATTCATGAGTTTTGTGGGCAAGGTTTGGAAACTGCTGGTCGGTGTCAAAGACGGGCTTGTGCTGATTTTCATGCTGCTGTTTTTCATGGCGCTGTTCGCGGTGCTCTCTGCCCGCCCAAGCCCCGGCCAAGTGCGCGAGGGCGCGCTGCTGATCGAGCTTGATGGCTTTGTCGTCGAAGAACGCTCTGAGATTGACCCGCTGCAAACCTTCCTCAGCGGCCAGGCGCCCGTTGCGGAGCACCGGTCACGCGATCTGGTCACTGCGCTTAACGCGGCCGCAACCGACGAGCGGATCAAGGCGGTCGTGCTCGACCTATCGTCGTTCGTCGGCGGTGGTCAGGTCCACATGCAGGCCATTGGCGAGGCGATGGATCGCGTTCGCAAAGCGGAAAAGCCAGTGCTCACCTACGCACTCGGATATGCCGATGACCACATGCACCTCGCCGCGCACGCCAGCGAGGTTTGGATCAACCCGCTGGGCGGCGCGATGATCGCCGGCCCCGGTGGCAGCAACCTTTATTACGGCGATCTGCTCGACCGGTTGAACATCAACGCCCGCATTTACCGCGTCGGCACATTCAAGTCGGCGGTTGAGCCCTTCTCGCGCAATTCCATGTCCGATGAAGCGCGCGAAAACCTCGCCGGATTGTACGGCGCGATGTGGGAAGAATGGCAGGCCAACGTCAAGAAAGCCCGTCCTTCGCTCGACCTCGATCGAGTAACCGGCGATCCGGTTGAATGGGTCACCGCCTCACAGGGCGACTTGGCCAAGGCCGCGCTCGACGCGGGCCTGGTCGACAAGCTGGGAGACCGGATTGCCTTTGGGGAGCGCGTGGCCGAGCTCGCCGGTGAAGACGCCTGGAGCAAGAAGCCCGGCGCCTATGCAACGGCAGAATTCGCGCCCTTCCTTGCTGACGTGACCCCGTCCGCCTCTGGCAAATCTATCGGTGTTGTCACCGTCGCTGGCGAGATCGTCGATGGCGATGCTGGCCCCGGCACCGCTGGTGGAGACCGGATCGCCCGCATCCTTGATGAGGCGCTGGATGATGACCTTGCTGGTCTCGTTGTACGCGTCGATTCCCCCGGCGGCTCTGTGCTAGCCTCCGAAGAAATCCGCCTTGCGATTGAGCGCCACCGCGCGAAAGACATTCCGGTTGCGATCTCTTTCGCCAATGTCGCGGCCAGCGGCGGCTATTGGGTCGCGACCGCAGGCGACCGCATTTTCGCTCAGCCAGAAACGGTCACTGGCTCAATCGGCGTGTTTGCCGTGTTGCCAACTTTTGAAGACGCCGCGGCAGAATACGGTGTGAACGCTGATGGCTATCGCACCACGCCTTTGTCGGGCCAGCCTGACCTCGTCGGCGGACTGACGCCAGAGGTGGATGCGATCCTGCAAGCTTCAGTCGAAGACACCTATGCCGATTTCCTCGAACGGGTCGGTAAAGCGCGCGGTATGGACACAGCGCGCGTTAATGAGATCGCGCAAGGCCGCGTGTGGGACGGCGGTACCGCGCGTCAGCTTAAACTGGTTGACCAGTTTGGCGGTTTTGAAGAGGCGCTTGCTTGGGTCGCGGCCGAGGCCGAACTTGAAGAAGACGGTTATAGCCCGCGCTTCCTCGGCGCTGGCACCGCGCAATACGATTCGCTGATCCGTCAGATGCTGACCAGCTCCAGCCCGGACGCCTCCGGCGCGCGCGGGGGTGATCTATTCGCGATGGCTGCGCGCGAACGCGGCGCTTTGCTTGGCCAGCTTGCCAGCGATGTTGATCGCCTGTCCGGCACAGCGGGCGTTCAGGCCTATTGCCTCGAATGCCCAGCCACGCCCAACGCCGCATCCAGCAGTAAGGGCCAAGGGGTGCTGGCAATGCTCAAGGCGCTGTTTGCGGACTAACGCCCGCCGTCTAGGCACGCACTAAATGAACACCGGGTCATTCTGGGAACGATTACGCAATAGCGCGTAAGACCTGCTTGCTATCCTCCTCTTATCTGGCAAGTTTAGTAACGGGTCGTAGTTTGGATTCGGGGGGCTGAATACTGGGGGCTAAAGCGGTAGCGTTCGCTTGCCGTTTCGTTACATACGCGATTATCTATCGCCTTTTGTCTCCATCGGCCGAAGATGGAGTAGAATTATGCGTTATACATTGATGGCAGCAGCGGCATTGGGAGCAATTGCCGTAGGAATGGGTTCTGCAGACACGGCGCGCGCCGATGATTGTTTGCTAGATCGAGATGACGATGGCGTCGTCGACGCCGCTACCGATGATGATGGCGGGGCGAATTCTGGTGATGACGATACCGCCCTCGTTTGCGGCGTTGGAGCCACGGCCACTGGAACGGCTTCTACTGCTGTAGGCGGAGGCGCATCAGCTACCGCAAACAACGGGACAGCAATTGGCAACAATGCCAGCGTGACAGGGATTGGCGGAGCTGCGATCGGCACGAATGCCGTAGCTTTTAGTGACGGCGCAGCCGCTTTTGGCCGCGGAGCGATTGCATCAGGCGGTGCATCGATAGCCCTTGGTGATGGTGCGAGAGCCGAAGGCTTCGACGGCCCAGGAGGTGGAGGCATACCAACAATAGCCATCGGCCCTGGGGCGATTGCATCTGGAGGTCTAGACGTGGCCGTGGGTGTTGGCGCGAGCGCGCAAGCTATGAACAGTCTGGCTGTGGGCAGCAGCAGCAGCACGACAGGTTTCGGATCGACGGCGATCGGAACCGGCGCCAGTGCAACTGGTGATGGAGCTGTGGCGCTTGGCAACCGGTCCGTTGCGGAAGAAGCAAATACAGTTTCAGTTGGCAGCCAGTTTGTCCAGCGCCGGATAACCAATGTTGCGGCGGGCACGGCAAACACCGATGCTGTGAACCTCGGTCAACTGAATACGGTGATTTCCGGAGTAAACGGTACTGCGTCAGCAGCTCAGGCGGATGCGACTCAAGCACTCGCAGATGCAGCAGCAGCGCAATCCACAGCCGATGCAAACGCAGCTGAACTGAACTATTTTGCGGTTAATTCGACCGGTATGGGAGCGGTCGCCACCGGGATTGATGCAACTGCAATCGGTAGCGACGCCAACGCATTTGGTAACAACGCAATCGCAATTGGTCGCAGCTCTGAAGCGGCGGCTTTTTCTCTCGCTCTTGGAGACGACGCGACTGCTTCAGCAGAACAGGCTTTGGCCATTGGATCAAATGCAAGTGCTACCGGTGATGATGCGATTGCTTTGGGCGGTTCGTCCACTAGCGCGGGTGCTGACTCGATTGCGATTGGTAAAGGGGCCAGCACCGTTGGTGACGAAAGCGTTGCGATAGGCGCGCTAGCTGATGCAAGCGGCAGTTTCTCAGTTGCTATTGGCGTTGGATCCGACGCACTAGCAAACAATGGAACGGCCGTTGGGATCTTGTCTACCGCTCAACAAGCTCAAGGTAGCGCATTTGGAGCTGGTGCCACGGCGGTCGGCATAGGCGCGACCTCTTTGGGAGCTGACTCAAGGGCGACAGGACTTAATTCCGTGGCGTTAGGCAATCAAGCAGATGCAATAGGTACGAACGCAATTTCGATCGGAAGCCTTGCAAAGGCAGCAGATTTTGCCCTTGCAGTTGGTGATAATGCAGCGGCCTCTGCCGAACAAACGATGGCCATTGGACTTAATGCAGCCGCATCTACCCGAGGAGCCATTGCCATTGGCCTTTTGGCAGACGCCACAGGCCAAGAAAGCCTCGCGCTTGGCCGCTTTGCAAACTCATCGGGCTTTGAATCCATTGCGATTGGTGAGGCTGCAAGATCGCAGGGTGCATTGAGTTTGGCTGTAGGTGACGCAGCATTCTCCGATGGCGATGGCGCCATTGCTGTCGGCACACGGGCTTTGGGCAGCGGGGTTCGCTCAATTGCGATTGGCGCTGAATCTGAACAAGCTGCTACCCCTTCCGCCGAGGCTTCTGGCCAAGATGCAATAGCAATTGGCTCAGATGCCAACCGCGATGGAGCTGGCTCGCGAGCAACAGGAATTGCCTCCATCGCGCTGGGCGCGGATGCGGTTGCCCAGCAAGACAACGGCATTGCAATTGGTTCAGGCGCGAGTGCGACGCGGGTGAGCGCTTTGGCTGTGGGTGCAGGCGCTTTGGCTGAATCGGCTCGGGCCACGGCCATTGGTGAAGCGGCAACCGCACGCGGTGACGATGCCTTTGCGCTGGGTAACAGAACCTTTGCTCGCGGCGCGAATGCAACCGCGATTGGCGGCTCGGCCCGTGCAACAGTGGCAGGCGCGACAGCGATTGGCGCTGGCGCACGCGGGCAGGCCGCGAATGCTCTGGCGCTGGGTAACGGCGCGTTGGTCAATCAAGAAGGCTCGACCGCGATTGGGGCTGGCGCTGCAACCACGGCAGCCAATCAAGTAACGCTGGGCGGGACAGGTTCATCGGTTCGTATCGGCGATATCGATGCAAGCACGGCGGCTCAGGTTGGCCCTGTTGATGCGGTGACAGTGGACGCCAACGGCACTTTGGGCCGTCAGAGCGTTGCCACCGCCGCCTCGGTCGACAATGTGCGGGTGGCGCTCAATGCGGTTGCCCAAGTCTCCACCGCTCAGTTCGATGCGCTGAGCGGGCGGGTGCAGGATCTCAGCTTCCGCCTGGAGGACGTCAACGAAAGCCTGTCGGGCGGCATCGCAGCGGCCATGGCGATGGGCGGTCCAGCGATTGCTCCGGGCAAATCGCTCTCGCTGTCTTTCTCAGTTGCAAATTACCGCGGAGAGCAGGCCTTTGCCGGCAATCTCGCCGGGGAAATCGCGAAAGATGTCTATCTCGCCGCTGGGGTCAGCGGGAACACCGGCGATGGCAGCATCGGTTCCCGGGCCACTGTGCTGTTCGGCTTCTAACCACGAGAGTGAGGGAGGCATCACGCTTACGCCTCCCTCACTTCGCTACCGTATTTTGCCAAATGCAAATCCCTATTTGTAAGTCTCACGGCGATCGCCAAATCGGCGCACGCGTTTGCGCCAGGTGCGATAGCTGGAGGGCTTGAGCGAGGACCGCATCAGTTCTTTCACCTGAGCATCGGACAGGCCGTATTCGGTCTCTATCGTGGCGAAGCTGATATGATCGCTCAGCGCCATTTCGATGATCGCGCTGATGTCTGCTTCGCTTAAATCCGGTTTTGTCATAGGACCTTAGGTGGGAACGCGCATGGCCTGGGTCAAATGGTGAGTGGCTGTTCGCCCAGCTCTCAACCAAACCGGCGGCGTCGTTCTCTCTGGATCGGCGCCGCTGCTGCATTTGCGCCGGTGCGAGACCCCATGCCCTCGCCCCAACCATTGGTCGGCACGTCAAAGGCGCGCACATAATCGGCAAAGCGCTCCGCCACCTCATCCGAACTCACGTGAAAATCGCTCAGCCGGTAAACATGCGGATGGCGCTTCAGCGATTTTGAGCGCTCCAGATAGTCCGCCATCTTGGCCTCTGCCGGAGCCATATCGAGATCGAGGAAGCGATAGACGCGTTCCATCTCGCCGCGCCAATCGCGGTCCATATCCTCATATTGCACATCAATCATGCGCTCGGGATCAAGTCCCTCTCGCGCCGCGCGCATCCGCTCAATCTGCTGCTCTGTCTTGGCCAGCCAATCGCGCCCGATACGGGCTGGATCCACGTGATCGGAATAGATGATTGTCTGGTTCCAGGCGAGCGAGGCGGCGCTGCCGACCAGGCTCCTGGGATCGCGGTGGGTGAAGATCAGGCGCGCATCGGGAAACACGTTCAGCAAAGCGGGGAGATCCAGCATGTGCTGCGGTGTCTTCAATATCCACGGGCGCAGCGGCGAGGCCTGCTGCGACCAGCCGATCAAGCGCAGCAGATTGGCGAGATGGCGGTAAGCCGGTGTCGCATCCTCCTTGGCGCACCATGAGGAATAGCTTGGCACTTGCCACTGCGCATCGTGCTTCATCCCCCACATGCTGGAGACGAGCAGGCCAAGCTCTTCTTCGGGCTCATACGGCCCGGTCGGATGGATCGAGAGCGTGCGCGGATTGGCCGCCCGCGCGACCTTCATGATCCGCCGCGCAAGCACTGGGCGAAAATCCTTCGCCTTGCCAGCCAGCACCTCTTCAAAATCAGGGCGCGGTACCGGGCTGATCGTTTCAAAACTGCGCATGTGAGTGAAGCGCTGATCGCTTGCGAGCAGCCGGTGCATCCGTGTGGTGCCCGACCGCATGGGGCCGACGATCACCACCGGACGCGGGATTGGTCGCTCAAGGATCTCTGGGAAACGGTCAAACCATTGCTGCGCCCACAGCCGGTCGGTCAGCACTTTATTGAATTGCTGCACCGCGCTGTGCTGGCCCGCCAGATTGAGCCGCGCCTCGCCGCGCACTGCATCCAGTAGCACCTCAAAGGGCCGCTCAAACCATGGATCGCCAAAATCGCTGAGGCCGGTCTTGCGCGCCGCCGCCTCCATCAGCGCATCTTTGCTGAAACGCGCAGGGGCGAGAACGCCCGTTCGCTCACCCGCGCCCAGCAGGCGATTGAGCCCGGCGATAAATGCGGTTCGTTGCGGAGGCGCGACCCGTCCGTGCTGCATGAGGTAGCCCTCTATTTTTGCCCCTGTTCGCCGCACTTGCCCCGCGGCGCTGATCTGACGTCAGACCCTTGGTCTAGCCGGTTTGAACCCCTGCGCAACCTAGGGCAGAGCACTTGTCCGCATATGCACTGGAATTTGGCTAGCCAAGCGGGCATAGGCTGGCCCCATGCACGATATCCGAATTATCCGAGACGATCCCGACGCCTTTGACGCCATTTTGGCGCGGCGCGGACATGAACCTGTTGCACGCGGCATTGTGGCGCTGGATGAAGAACGCCGCGCGGTCGCGACCAAGCTGCAAGAGGGGCAAAGTCGCCGCAACGAAGCCTCTAAAGCCATCGGCCAAGCCATGGGCCAAGGCGACACGGCCAAGGCCGAGGCGCTGAAAGCAGAGGTGAGCGAGCTCAAGAAGACGCTGCCCGCATTGGAAGAGCAAGACCGCGAGCTGGGCGAGAAGTTGAAAGCTACTCTCGACATCATTCCGAACTTGCCATTTGACGATGTGCCAGATGGTGAAGGCGAAGAGGACAACGTCGAAGTCTCAACTTGGGGCGATAAAACAAGCTTTGATTTTGACCCGCAAGAACACGCCGATATCGGCCCAGCGCTAGGCATGGAATTTGAGACTGGAGCGAGAGTTTCCGGTGCGCGGTTTACCTTCTTGCGCGGCGGCATGGCACGCCTGCATCGGGCCTTGGGGCAATGGATGCTCAATGAGCAAACCGGCGAGTTTGGCTATACCGAATGCGCGCCGCCAGTTTTGGTCAGTGATGCGGCGATGTATGGAACCGATAAGCTGCCTAAATTTGCCGAAGATAGCTTCGAGACCGAACTGAGCTTTGACATTGACGGTCTCGCCAAACGAACCCAAGATCGTTGGGAGAAGATCGTTGATGTTTTTGCCGCCGAGGATAGCGCTCGAAAAATGGCAAACTTCATCGCCCATATGCGAAAAGAAGACAACGTAGATCGACGCTGGCTCATCCCCACAGCCGAAGTCTCCCTGACCGCATCCGTCATGGGCGAAATCGTCGACGACGCTCAGCTCCCAATGCGCATGACTGCCCTCACCCAATGCTTCCGGTCCGAGGCTGGCTCCGCCGGCAAAGACACGCGCGGTTTCATCCGCCAGCACCAGTTCGAGAAATGCGAGCTCGTTAGCATCGTCCGCCCGGAAGATAGCGAGGCCGAGCATGAGCGTATGACCGGCGCCGCTGAGAGCATTTTGCAAAAACTAAACCTGCCTTATCGCAAGATGCTGCTGTGCACTGGCGATATGGGATTTGGCGCGCGCAAGACATATGATCTGGAGGTCTGGTTGCCCGGACAAGACGCTTATCGCGAAATCAGTTCCTGCTCCAACACTGGCGATTTTCAAGCGAGGCGGATGAACACTCGCTATCGCCCTGAAGGCGAGAAGAAGACGCAGTTTGTGCATACCCTCAACGGCTCCGGCCTTGCGGTGGGCCGCACGCTGGTGGCGATTATGGAGAACTATCAGCAAGCCGATGGCAGCGTCCTTATTCCAGAGGTCTTGCATCCCTATATGGGCGGCGTGACCAAGTTGGAGGCTCAGGCAAAGGCGGGCGGCGCTTAATGCGCATCTTGCTGACCAATGATGACGGTATCCATGCGCCCGGACTTGAGGTGCTGGAGGAAATCGCGCGGCAGTTTTCAGACGACATCTGGGTCTGCGCCCCGTCAGAGGAACAATCCGGCGCTGGCCACTCGCTAACGCTCAACCAGCCGGTGCGCCTGCAGCAATTTGGCGAGCGGCGCTATGCCGTCACCGGCACGCCGACCGACAGCGTAATGATGGCCCTGCGCGAAGTAATGGACAGCCCGCCCGATCTGATCCTCTCCGGTGTCAATCGCGGCGCGAATCTGGGCGATGACATCACCTATTCGGGCACCGTCTCCGCCGCTATCGAAGGAGCGCTGGCCGGCATTCGCTCCATCGCCCTGTCTCAGGTTTACTCGCGAGAAAGCATGGAAAACGCCGACGCATTCGCCGCCGCGCGGCAATGGGGCGCGAAGGTGATCCAGCCGCTGCTTGATGTGCAATTTGCTGAGCGCACGCTGATCAATGTCAATTTCCCGCCGCTCGAAGCCGACGCGATCAAAGGCATTCGCGTCGTCCGTCAGGGCTTTCACGATTACTCACGTGGTAGCATCGTCGAAGGCCGCGACCCGCGCGGCAACCGCTATTTCTGGTTCGGCCTGCACGCGATTGAGCACACGCTGGACCACGGCACCGACCTGGAGGCGATTGACGATAGCTACATTGCCGTTACCCCTTTGCAGCTTGATTTGACGCATTATTCTTCGCTCGACATTTTAGCGGGGAAATTCGCCGAATAGGGGCGCAGGACGGGGCATGGCCAAGCAACTCGACACTCTGTTTCCCAAGGACGCGCCCAAGCGGCGCAAGTCTGGCTTTCGCCCGCTAAGACGCGCGGTCAAAATCCCGGTGTGGGGCGATTTGGGTATCCGACTGGGTCTGGCACTGCTGCTGATTTCCATCGTGGTCATGATCCACTGGTTCGATCGCGGCGGATTGGTCGACAGCGTCGATGGCGAGGTCAGTTTTCTCGACATCGTCTATTTCACCATGATTTCGATCACCACCACCGGATTTGGCGATATCGCCCCGGTGACAGACCGCGCGCGGCTGGTCGAAGCGGTTATCGTTACCCCGATCCGCTTTGCCGTGTTTTTCATCTTTGTGGGCACCGCCTACAATTTCATCATCAAGCGCAGCTGGGAGAAGTGGCGCATGAACCGCATTCAAGAGAAGCTCTCGAACCATGTCATCGTCCTCGGCTTTGGCGTTTCCGGCTCCGAAAGCGTCACCGAACTGATCGAGCGCGGGATGGAGCCCAGCAATATCGTGGTCGTCGACCCGAGCGAGGACCGGCTGGTCGAGGCAGAAAAGCTCGGCGTCAACGTGATGAACGCTGATGCGACCCGCGACCAAACATTGAACGCAGTGCAAGTGAGCACCGCGCAATCCGTGCTGGTGTCCGCTGGCCGGGACGATACCTCAATCCTGATCGTGCTGACCGTGCGGCATCTCGCGCCGAAGGTTCCGATCAGCGTCGTCGTGCGCGCGGATGATAACGAGCTGCTGGCGCGGCAAGCAGGCGCGGACAATGTGATCAACCCGGTGCGCTTTACCGGCCTGCTGCTCGCAGGCTCTGCACGCGGGGCGCATATCTCGGATTACCTCGCCGATCTCGCCTCGGTAAATGGCCGGGTCCGGCTGGTGGAACGGGTCGTGACCGAGGAAGAATGCGGCTGCTCAATCGAGGAATTGAGCACTGGCGGGCGCGGCCTGCGGGTCTATCGCGGCGGCCGGGCAATCGGCTTTTGGGAAGACGAATGCCAAAACTTGCAGCCGGGCGATATCGTGGTTGAGATCGTCCCAAGCATCAACGGCGAGACCAATGGTGACGCACACTAGGCCAAGCTGAATTGGCGCGGTTTTACGGCAAGTAAGCGTGCACGAAACCCATCGCGGTGTAGAACAGCAGCCAGTATCCTGCATCGATGAAGAATAGCGCCTTGCCCTTTTGCGAAAACAGGTAGGCGGTGCCCAGAGCCGGCACGATAAAGCCGAATGCAATGCCCAAAGCCGTCACCACTTTGACCGTGACTGAGAGCTCCACATCATTCACTTCGTATGAGTGGAAAGTATGAGCGAGCGTCCAACTGGCGAGCAGCGAGAACGCAAACGCCCCGCCATAGATCAGGCCCATATTGCCTTCTTTGATCTGTTCTTCGGTTAGGCCAACGGCGCCCATCCATTTCTTGCCCATGACCGGCCCGTACCAAATGCCGCCCACGACAAATCCGGCGAGCGCGGCGAGAAACACGGCCAGCCAACTCACATCCAATAGATTCATAATTACCTCTCCCAAAGGCGCGACCCACTGCAAGTGCTAGCGCAAAGCATGGTTCGCGTGTAGAGGCGCGGCCAGATATGAATACAGACGCCCCCACCTCCACTGCATCGCCAAAGCCCGTGGCCGACCAGAAACGCGTTGGCATGGTCTCGCTCGGCTGTCCCAAGGCGCTGGTCGATTCCGAACGCATCCTCACGCGGCTGCGCGCTGATGGCTATGCAATGTCGCCCGATTATGCCGGCGCGGACGTGGTGCTGGTCAACACCTGCGGCTTCCTCGACAGCGCGAAGGAAGAAAGCCTGGCCGCGATTGGCGAAGCGATCAGCGAGAACGGCCGGGTCATCGTAACGGGCTGCATGGGAGAAGAGGCGGACGCAATCCGCGCCGCCCACCCGCAAGTTCTGGCCGTCACTGGCGCGCATCAATATGAGCAAGTGGTGGAGGCCGTGCACGATCACGCCCCGCCTAACCAAGGGCCGTTTATCGACCTGATCCCTCAGCCGTCAGAGCACGATATCAAGCTGACCCCGCGCCATTACAGCTATCTCAAGATCTCTGAGGGCTGCAATCATTCCTGTTCCTTCTGCATCATCCCGGATTTGCGCGGAAAGCTCGCCAGCCGCCGGATTGACGCGGTGCTGCGCGAGGCGGAAAAACTGGTCGCCGCCGGCACAAACGAGCTGCTGGTAATCAGCCAGGATACGAGCGCTTACGGGGTCGATACCCGCCACGAAACCCGCGCATGGAAGGGCCGCGAGCCGCGCGCGCATATGACAGACCTCGCCCGCGAGCTGGGCCAATTGCGCACGCAATCGGGCCAAACGCCGTGGGTGCGTCTGCACTATGTCTATCCCTATCCGCATGTCGACAAGGTCATCCCGCTGATGGCCGAGGGGCTGCTCACGCCCTATCTCGACATCCCGTTTCAGCACGCCTCGCCCTCGGTTTTGAAGCGCATGAAGCGCCCGGCGAACGAGGCCAAAGTGCTCGAGCGGCTGCGGGGTTGGCGCGATATCTGCCCAGACATCGCAGTCCGCTCCTCTTTTGTGGTCGGCTTCCCCGGCGAGACCGAGGACGATTTCAAATATCTGATCGATTGGCTGGAAGAGGCTCAGCTCGACCGCGTCGGCGCTTTCCGCTTTGAACCGGTCGAAGGCGCGCAGGCCAACGCCCTGCCTGATCCGGTGCCAGAGGCGATAAAGGAAGAACGCTATGCCCGGCTGATGGAAGTCACCGAGCGGATCAGCGCGGCCAAGCTAGCCGCCAAAGTCGGCCGCGCCCTGCCGGTGATCATTGATGAGGTCGGCGAGCCGGACGAAGACGGCGACATTGGCGCAAGCGGACGGTCTGAGGCCGATGCGCCTGAAATCGATGGCCAAGTGCATTTGCGCAATGTCCCGGCAGACGTAGCGCAAGGCGACATCGTCACCGCAGTGATTGAAGAGGCCGATGCGCACGATCTGTTCGGCGTAATCGCGCAAGGCTAAGCCGCTAGGTCTGGCTCGATCCCCAGATAAAAAGGCCGCCGATGATCAGCGCGATCACGAACAGTTGCTTCCAATAGGACCCAACGATCCCCGCCGGGATCAGCGGGACGAGATACAGCGGCCATCCCTCCAGCTCTGTGTTGTCCGAGAGATAGCCGAGCGAGAGCAGGTAAGTGACGCCAAAGAAGACGTAATTGCCGGCGGTCCATTGCTTGGCCGAGCTGTGGGCGGCGGCCTGTTGCCGCGCCTTGGCAGGCTTTGCCCCGCGCTTTTTCGCAGGCGCAGAGCCGTGCGCAGGCGATGGATCAGGCACCGTTCCTGCGCCATGACAATTCCAGCAAGTGACCATATCGCGCCCGCCGGTGCCGCTGCCATTGCAGGCCATACAAGCCTGGTTCGTATGTCCACCGTGGCCGGTGCCGCCACAACTGTAGCAATCAAGATAACCCTGATCGATCTGACCACCAGAGCAATACGGACAAACAGCCAAAGCGCCCTCCCCTGTTCGCAAGAATCGCTTGTCTTCAAGCTACCGCACTTATTCTGAAACGAAAGGGGGTTTTGCTGAGGGTAGGCCGCGCCGTTCCGTTAGCCGCCAATCTCGCGCCGCACATGCGCAAACACCCGGACCGGATCATCGTGCATCACCAACTGGCCAGAGCGGCGGAATTCTGCATCCACTGCAAAGCCATATTTGTCGGCAAATTTCTGATAGTTTTCGTGGCTGACAAAGCCGCCATTAGCTCCGATTGCCATGGTCACAGGCGGTACGATGTCACGGCACAGCTCGCTCCAATCGAACGCCTCGATAATCACGCCCTCAGTCGGGCCGTCCAGCGTCTTTATGAAGGTATAAGTGCCTGATTGGCGGATCATCTCGCGGATTTCGGGCCGTTTGTAATAGGCCCGGTCATCCGGGCTGGAGCGGTAAAAATCGTCGATAAACTTGTCGAATTCGCCGCGCAGCGAGCCGGCCAAGGTCGCGCGAATATATATCCGCGCAAAGGCCGGGGCCATCCGCGTCATCTGCACCGCCCGGCGATATCCGATATCGACCATGCCGATGTCCGCCCACGTGGGGAACGGCACCAAGGGGCCGGCCAAAACAACACCGCTCACCTTCACCCGCGTCGCCTGAACAAATCCCAGCGCAAAGGGTGTGCCCGCCGTGGCGCTGAGGACGGCGCATTCAGTGATCCCTTGCGCCTCAAGGAACGGATCAAGCCGGCGCGCAAATTCTCGAACCAATTCGATCCGCTTTGATCGCCCGGTTGTTTCGCCCGAGAGCGGCCGCCACGGGGCGATGATCCGCAGCCCTGCCTCGCGAGCAGCGGCATCCTGCTCAGCGGTGAACAATGCGCCCTCAAAGAAGGGATGGAAATAAAGCACCGGATCGCCGCTGGGATCGCCGTGTTCCTCCCACGCGATGCGGTCACCATCCTCTTCGTGAAATATCCGGCTGCAGAAATGCCGCTTTGGCCCCTCGCTCTCGTCAATCAAACGCAGGGAATGGGCAAAGCCGGTATAGAGCATCAACAGCTCTTGCTGAGAATTGATCGCCAGCTTGCGCAGCAGCGCCTTTAGCTGATTGCGAGCCGTACCAACCGAGCGTTCGCGCTGTTCCGCAAAGCTGCGCACATTTCCGCCCGAAACCAAATGACGGGTCAGCGCAAGTTCGGTTTCAGTCAGGCCGAGCGCTTCGCGAAAACGATTGCCGCTCGCCTCTTGCCAGCGAAACTGGATCAGCTTGAAATGAACATGCTCAGCCTGCGCCCCTGCGCCGGCTTCGACATTGAACCAGCGGCCCTGATCATCGTCGGGTGCGGTAAACAGCCGAAGAAAACCAGTGGAACTGCCCAATTTTGTCTCTCGAATGCGGCGCAAATCCTCGCTGCGTTCAGTTGGATCCCACAGCCAGTCCGGCGCTGGATGGCCGCTTTCCAGCTCTGGCCCGGTAAAGACCTCCGGGTCGAAGGAAATGAGCCTTTGGGAGCGATCCAGGACCAGCTCCGCCCCGCTGGGCGACACATCAGGCAGCACGAAATTGGCAAAATCACTGCCCGTCAGCGTCGAGACTTCGTCAATCAGCTCACCCGCTTCGACGAAGTGCTGATCCGCTCTGCCAACATCCTCTTGCCCCGCCTCAAAATGATGCTCCCCTTGCTCCAACAAAGAAAGCACGCGTTCAGGCTTGCCCATGGTGGCATAGGCATCGCGGATAATGCGATCGACATAGGTTTCGCGTTCGTCAGCCATCAAGCCTCGCCTCATAGCTGCAAAATGGTTTTCGCCAAGTTGAAGCGTGCCCGGGCATCAGCATCCATGCGCCCAGGGAATGTGGGCCGCGCCTCGCAAAAGACGCGGCCCTTTCCCCAAGGGTCGCAGTTTGGGGAAAATCACTTCACGCAATATTTGCCTGATGTCTTCGTTCCGCTTGGGCAGCTACCATCGCGGATTTCTGCATAATCTCCCTTACCGCCGACACAGTAGTTTCCCGAGGCTTTAAAACCGGTCGGGCATGAACCGATTTTGGGAAGCGCAACTTTGCTCGATGATTTGCAGCTTGATCCCGAAGCCTTGAAGCCGGTGGGGCAAGAGCCGTTCTTGGAAACTTCGCTGGAGGAGCTTTGCGCGAGTGCCGCAGGCGCGGTGCCGATGGCGAGAACGCTGGCGGCGAAAATGGAGAATGTCTTTTTCATGAGTTGAATATTCCTGTGCTGATTTGGATGATTGAAAAGCGTGCGATGCGGCGGGCGAATACGCTGTTCGCCCGCCGCGCCTCATTTCACTGGGCTTGCTGGGTTTAGCCCGCTGGACCGCGGCGATAGGCAAAGGCCACCGCGCTCTTGCCAGAATTCTTGTCAAACCATTGGCAGTAAAAGTCCGTGCCTGACTTATCGGTATGCAGAGACTCAAAATTGAACGTGATCATCTGGCGCCCGCGCTTGGCGAGATATTTGTCATAAGCGCCAGAGCGGTTGGAATTGCTGCCACTTGCCGTTGGCGTGTAGCCGAGCGAATTGCCGCTGTGCAGCATCACGTCCTTGCCCTTGTAATTGTTGATTTTCGGCCCGTGGACATTGTCGAGCTGCTCAGAGCCATCATAGGAAACGCACTGAATTTTATAGTCGTATTTCTTATACTTGGCCGCATCAACTTCGACATAGAGCACATCGCCAACCGCAAGACCGGGAAAGAAACAGCCGTTTTGCGGGCTGACATTGGTGCGCTCGGTCAGGCCGGTGCGCTCCTCTGTGCTGATCCCCTGGCTAAAGGTGTATGTGCCCTGGCGGCCGACAAAGGCATCGCCCAGGCCCAGGTTCGCGCAGTGCGGCTGGCCGGTGTATTTGGCCGGAGCGGCGCCTGCGCCGCCAACATGGCCAGGAGCCCGCGCAGTGCGCGGTGAGTTGGACGTGCTGCCGCGATTGGCGAAACCGCCGCCAGATCCGCCGTTCCGCACATTGTCGACTGTCTCGACCACGTCCTCGGCCTGATCGACTTTCTTTTTGACCTTCTTCACCTTCTTGGTGATCTTATCGAACGGGCCCGCCTCTGCTGGAGCGGGCGCGGCGGCAAAGCCGACGACGAGCGCCACCATAGCGGCAGCGGTGATGGAAAATTTCTTCATGGATACGAACCCCTGTAATCTATTCCGGTAGGAACATTTGCCCTCCCCGGACAAAACGGCCACTGGTTGTGGCTGCTGGGCGCGGGCTAGAAGCAGAGGCGGGCTGGCTGAATATCCCAGATGGGACAATTGGACCTGAAAGAGCGCAAAAAACGCGTGATTGAGGAACAAATGTGCCTGCCAGACTTGAGTGACCTATGCCCCTCGACATCCAGACGACCTTCACTTTCCAATTCGACGAGCCGGGCGATGCCTTGCTGCAATTTGAGGTTGCAGGATTGCCGGGCCAGCGGATCCTCTCGCAAAGTGTCGACATGACTGCCGAGGCGGCGAGCACGCGGGTGCCAGCACATGATGGGGTCGGCACGCGCATTTGGGTGAGCAGCACCGGCCGGTTCGAGACCACCTACCGCGCCAAGGTCGAAACGCAGCGTAAGCCGATTGAGCTTACCGCCATGCCTCAGCTAGCCGCGAGATCCATCACCGGCGAGGCGGCGCAATATCTGTTCGATTCGCGCTATTGCTCGGCTGGACCGTTTCAGAACTTCGTTGAGGCAGAGTTTTCCGGCACATCGGGCGGCGCTCGAATTGCCGCGATCGAGGGCTGGCTAGCAGAAAACATGCGATATGAACCCGGCTCCAGCGGCGAGCAGACGACAGCCACCGATAGCTTCGTTGCGCGCCAAGGAGTGTGCCGCGACTATGCGCACGTGCTGATCGCGCTGGCGCGAGCCTCTCTTATCCCGGCGCGCTATGCCGCCTGCTATGGCCCTGACGTCCGCCCGCAGGATTTTCACGCAGTGGCCGAGGTGTTCCTCGCTCACCCTGATGAGCCGACACGCGGCGCATGGCATCTGGTTGACGCGACCAACATGGCAAAACCATCGGAGATGGCGATTATCGGGGTTGGGCGCGATGCGGCAGATGTGAGTTTCCTCACGACGTTCGGCCCAGCGCAGTTTCTATCGTCGAGGGTCGAGGTCAGCCGGGTTTAGGATTTTTCGCGCCGCCCGCGCAACTCACTCACGAACTTCCGCGTTTTAGCAGCTTCACCGGCACTCGGCGTATCCCGGAGTGCGGCCCGCCAGAGGTCACTGCCTCAACCAGCAGGCGCCCCGCCTGATCCAGGTCCGGCTCAATCGTGGTCAGCGTGGGGCTAGACAGCTCGCCCGCCTGCAAACCGTCGAACCCGATCAACTTGATCTCTTCGGGTATTTTCCGGCCCGCAGCGTTAAGCGCCTCCAGCACGCCAAAGGCCAGCGCATCGCACACTGCAAACACGCCATCCACCGCGAAGCCATCGGCCAGCATCCGCTCTGCCGCCGCGCGGCCCTGATCATGGCGATCATCTTCATCGCCGATTTCAACCGGCTGCGCTTCTAGGCCGAGCTTGCTTGCGTGGGCGAGAAACGTGTCCGCGCGCTCTGCAAACTGCCGCTGAGTGCCGCCGCGCGAGCCAATACAGGCGAGCTTTCTGCAACCCTGCGCGGCCAAATGCTCCGCCGCCATACGCGCGCCCGCATCATTGTCAGACGAAACCCAGTCGAGGTCGCCAAGGGGCGAGCCCCAATAAGCGACCAGCTCGGTCGTCTCTCCAATGCCCCGGAAATATTCCCATGCTGGGCGGTTCAGCGTGGTGCCGATCACGATCAGCCCCTCCGCTTGACCGCGCTCAACATAATTGCCGAACAGCTTGTCCTCGTCTCCTTGCAGCGACACGAGCACCTCCAACCCGCGCTCTGCCGCTGCGGCGCAAACTCCGCCCAGCAGCGCATAGGAAAATGGGTTCACATCGCGGGCGCTGCCGCCCGGTTTGGTGATTACCACCGCTGCCAAAGTGCCGGTGTGCCCGCGCCTCAGCCGCGCGGCGCGCTCGTCAACGAAATAGCCAAGCTCGCTCGCCACCTCCAGAACCCGGCTGCGCGTCGCCTCGCTGATGACGGCAGAGCCAGATAGAGCGCGCGACACCGTCGACTGGCTCACGCCCGCCCGCTCTGCAACGTCAAAACTGGTGACCCGCGTTTGCCGCCGCGCAGGATCCATCTCTCTCTCCCGGTTCGCTTCTTTAGACCAGCCGCCTCAGCACCTGAATAGCGCAATTGAATAGCCCAATTGAATAGCTATGCGAACCTATGGCCGAGCATTGCGCTTCGCGCTAGAACCCAATTGCCGCAATCCATAGCTGCGGCACGCGGGAGAAATATACGCATGCCTGAGCCAAAGCTCTCTGCTGATCGCTTACTTTTGTTCGGCGCAACCGGCGATTTGTCGCGCAGAATGCTGTTGCCGAGCCTGTGTGCATTGGACGCCGACAGGCTGCTGTCACCTGATCTGAAGATCATTGGCACCGCGCGCAGCGACATTGACGATGCGGAATTTCGCAATTTGGCGCGTGAGGCGCTGGAAACCTATCTGCCAGACGAACGGCGCGGCGGAATGGCCGCATTCCTCAATCGCCTGTCTTACCAAGCGCTTGATGCAAACACGCTGGATGGGTTTGACGCGCTCGCTGACAAAGTAAACGAGGCCGGCCCGAGCGATTCGGGTATGGCGATTTTCCTGTCCACCGCGCCGAGCCTGTTTGGCCCAACGATTGCTGGTTTGAAACACGCCGGGCTGACGGGTGACAATGTCCGAATGTGTCTGGAAAAGCCGCTTGGCACTGATCTCGCCACCGGCTGTGTTATCAATGATGCGGTGGCCGATGCCTTCCCGGAAGACCGAATTTTCCGGATCGATCATTATCTTGGCAAGGAAACGGTGCAGAACCTGCTTGCTTTGCGGTTTGCCAATATCCTGTTCGAGCCGATCTGGAATTCGAACTATATCGACCACGTCCAGATAACGGTCGCCGAAACCGTCGGCCTAGAAGGGCGCGTTGCCTTCTATGACGATGCCGGCGCGCTGCGCGACATGGTCCAAAATCACATGCTGCAATTGCTGGCGCTGGTGGCGATGGAGCCTCCGACGAGCTTTGACGCGACCGCGGTCCGCGATGAGAAGGTGAAGGCGCTGCGTGCCCTTCGCGAAGTGCAGGCCAGCGAGACTGTAACCGGGCAATATCGGGCAGGCGCTATCGGCGGTGAGGCTGTGCCCGGCTATGATGACGAGCTGGGTAAGGATTCCGACACCGAGACATTCACCGCGATCAAGGCGCATGTCGACAATTGGCGCTGGAAGGGCGTGCCCTTTTACCTGCGCACCGGCAAACGCCTGCCCGAACGCGTGACCGAAATTGTTGTCAAATTCCGCTGCGTTCCGCACTCCATCTTTGAAGGCATGGGCGCGAGCATGCTGCCCAACCGACTGGTGATTGGCATTCAGCCAGAGGAGAACATCTCGCTGTCCCTGATGGCCAAGGTGCCGGGCCTCGGCCAAGACGGAATTTCCCTGCGCGAAGTGCCGCTCGACATTGCTATGCCAGATGCCTTTGTCGGCCAGCACCGCCGGATCGCTTACGAGCGCCTGCTGCTCGATCTCATTCAAGGCGAGCAGACCCTGTTTGTGCGCCGCGACGAAGTAGAGGCCCAGTGGCAATGGGTCGATCAAATCCGCAGCGCTTGGGCAGCCGCAGGGGTCAAACCGCAGACCTACACCTCGGGCAGCTGGGGGCCGAGCAGCGCCATCGCCCTTACCGAACGCGATGGGGTGAGCTGGCATGAGTAATCTCAACGATGTGATCCACCGGGTAACCGAGCGGGTGATCGAAAACTCGCGCGCCAGCCGCACGGCCTATCTGGAACTGATGAAGCGCGAAGGCGACCGGAGGCCCGAGCACAAGGATGTGGCGTGTTCCAACCTCGCTCACGCCTTTGCCGGCGCGCTGGAAGATCAAGACGCGATGAAGAGCGGGCGCGGCCCGAATGTCGGCATTGTCTCCGCCTATAACGACATGCTGTCCGCGCATCAGCCCTATGGCCGCTATCCCGACCGGCTGAAGATCTACGCCCGCGAAGTCGGCGCCACCGCGCAAGTTGCTGGCGGCACGCCCGCCATGTGTGACGGCGTAACGCAAGGCGAAGACGGGATGGAGCTGTCGCTGTTCAGCCGCGATGTGATCGCCATGTCGACGGGCGTCGCTTTGTCGCACCAGATGTATGACGGGATCGCCTGCCTCGGCATTTGCGATAAGATCGTGCCCGGCCTGATGATCGGTGCATTGCGCTTTGGCCATCTGCCGGCGATCTTTGTGCCCTCTGGCCCGATGCCATCAGGCATTTCAAACAAGCAGAAGCAGGAAACCCGCCAGCTCTATGCCGAGGGCAAGGTTGATCGGGACGCCCTGCTTGAAAGCGAGCTTGGCAGCTATCACTCGCCTGGCACTTGCACATTCTATGGCACGGCCAATTCCAATCAGATGATGATGGAGATGATGGGACTGCACGTTCCCGGATCAGCCTTCTTCACGCCTGGCACAAAGCTGCGTCAGGAGCTGGACCGCGCAGCGATGCACCGCCTAGCAGAGCTGTTCGGCACCACGACACGCACATTAGCGCAGGTGGTCGATGAAAAGGCGATCATCAACGCGGCGATTGGCCTGCTCGCCACCGGTGGTTCGACCAATCACGCGATCCACATCCCGGCGATGGCGCGGGCCGCTGGCGTCATTTTCGACTGGGATGATCTGGCCGAGCTTTCCAGCGTCGTGCCTTTGGTTGCACGAGTTTACCCCAATGGCTCCGGCGATGTGAATCAGTTCCACGCCGCTGGCGGCATGGCTTATGTCGCGCGCACTCTGCTGGAGGCAGGGCTGTGCCACGGCGATATTCTAACTATGTGGGACGACGGATTTTCAGCCTATACCGCCGAGCCGGTGCTGGACGCTGAGCAAAAGCTGAGCTGGGCTGATGTGCCCGAAAGCCGCGATCTCGACATGCTTCGCCCGGCGAGCGATCCGGTGCAGCCCGATGGCGGCATGAAGCTACTCACCGGCAATCTCGGCCGAGCATGTTTCAAATCCTCTGCGGTTGAGCGCGAGCGCTGGACCGTCACCGCGCCCGCGCGCATTTTCGAAACGCAGGCCGACGTGGTCGCGGCGTTCAAAGCTGGCGAGCTCGACCGTGATGTCGTCGTGGTCGTGCGTTTCCAAGGACCGCGCGCCAATGGCATGCCAGAGCTGCACGCGCTCACCCCTTCGCTCACCGTGCTGCAAAATCGCGGTCACAAGGTCGCATTGGTCACCGATGGCCGGATGTCCGGCGCGAGCGGCAAAGTGCCCGCCGCGATCCACATCACGCCAGAGGCCAAAGGCGGCGGACCGCTCGCCCATTTGCAAGATGGCGATGTGATCACCGTTTGTGCGGAGACCGGAGAGCTATCGACCACGGCGGACCTTTCGGCGCGCACCCCCACCGCTGCTCCTGCGCAGGAGCACGGCGTCGGGCGAGAGCTGTTCCGCATGCTGCAAAATCAGGCTGACGGGGCAGAGCAAGGCGCCTCCGCCATGCTCGCCGCAGCCGGGCTTTAGCGCATGAGCAGCACGGACATCGTTGCGGTTGATATTGGCGGCACGCATGCGCGCTTTGCCATCGCCAGCGTTTCGGCAGACGGCCAAATTGCGCTGGGCGAGCCGACCACGCTCCACACCGAAGACCACGTCAGCTTCCAGACCGCGTGGGAGGATTACCGGGCCCGCTCTGGCGGCGCTCTGCCTCACAATGTTGCGCTGGCGATTGCTGGGCCAATCACTGGCGAGGTGATCCGCTTCACCAACAACCCATGGATTATCCGCCCCGCCTTGGTGAATGAGAAACTGGGCACAACGCGCCATACCATCGTCAATGATTTTGAAGCGGTCGCCTATGCAGTCGCGCGCCTGCCAGAGGAGCACTTAGTGCACCTCACCGGGCCGCAGCAACCGCTTTGCCCTACCGGCACGCTCAGCGTGATAGGCCCTGGCACAGGTCTGGGCGTTGCGCACCTATGGCGCGGAGAGAACGAGGAATTCCGCGTTCAGGCGACCGAAGGCGGTCATCTCGATTTCGCTCCAGTGGACGCCATTGAAGACGCCATCCTTGCCCGGCTGCGCAAGCGGCACAATCGCGTGTCAGTGGAACGGATCGTCTCCGGCCCCGGCATTGTCGATATCTATCAAACGCTTGCCGCGCTGGAGAACCGCACGGTTGCCGAGTGCGATGATATCGAAATTTGGACCAAGGGCACATCGGGTGAAGACAGCCTTGCCGCCGCCGCCGTTGACCGCTTTTGCATGGCACTGGGCAGTGTAGCCGGCGATATCGCGCTGGCCCAAGGCGGCTTTGGCGGGGTCGTGATCGCGGGCGGGCTTGGCTACCGGATTCGCGAAACGCTCGCTTCCTCTGGCTTTGCTGGCCGGTTCCGTCACAAGGGACGCTATCAAGAATTGATGGCCAGCATCCCGGTTAAAATCGTTAGCCATCCGCAACCTGGCCTGCTCGGCGCAGCAACCGCATTTGCAAGAGAACATCTGTGAACACCAAACCTATGAAATCCATCACCGACCTGCACACCCGGCTGAGCGATCTGCACCAGCAGACGCGCGAGACGCCGCTGTTTAATCCGGTGTTCCAGCTGGGGTTGGACCTGTCGCGCGCACTCGAAGGCGGCAATGCCAATCTCGATGAGCTTGAAGGCATGGTCGCCGAGCTGGAATGCGCCAGCCTACAATCGCGCGCCTCGCGCTTGCGCCGCTTGGTCTCGCCCATTTCCAAAGAGGCGAACCGCGATGCGCTTAGCGACAGCCTGTCAGGGGCGAGCGATTTTGCCGAGCTGCGAGCGCGCTGGGAAAACCCCAGCCTGCACGCCGTATTTACCGCGCACCCGACTTTCCTGCTGACACCAGAGCAATCAGACGCGGTGGCCACAGCCGCCGGCAGCGATGGCGATATCGGCAAAGAAGTGTGCGTGACCGGAACCCAGCGCCCGGCGATCACTCTGCAATATGAGCATGACCGCGCGATGCGAGCCATCGGCCATGCGCAAGATGCGCGTGATGCAATCGTCAGCGATGTGCTGAGCCACGCTCAGGGCACTTGGCCCGACCAATGGCAAGAGCTGGCCCCCGTGCCGTTCCGCTTCGCCACCTGGGTCGGGTATGACATGGACGGGCGGACCGACATCAAATGGTACACCTCCATCGGCTTCCGCTTAGCCGAGAAAGCCGAGCGTCTGGGCCGCTATGCCGATAGCTTGGCCGCGATTGATGGCGAACACAGCCTGATCAAGACCCTGCGCGATGCTCAGAACCACGCCGCACTCAGCGCGCGCGAGTTTACCAGCGATCTAAGCTCTCCAGAGGCGCTGTCGCTCGCGGCGAACCGGCTGACCGCTGACAATCCGGCCAAACTGCTGTCGCTCAAGCCTCTGATTGCGCAGCTCGAAGATGAAGCCAGCACCGCAGAAGCGGCACATGCGGTTGCGCTCAAAACGCTGGCCGCAGCAATGCGCGCCGACGGTCTTGGCATGGCGCATGTGCATTTCCGCGTGAACGCGAAACAGCTTCACAACGGCATCCGCCGCCGGATTGATCCGGACAACACGCTTGATCTCGCCAGCAAAGGCGCAATGGCAACGCTGCGCAAACTGCTGGGCGAAGTGAAGCCGCTGCGCACTAATTTCGCATCGCTCGCGATCGAAAGCTCAACGGCGATCCGGCAGTTTCTCGCGATGGCGCAAATCCTCGGCTCTGTGGATGCCGACACCCCAATCCGCATGCTCATCGCGGAATGCGAGCAGCCCTCCACCATTCTCGCCGCGCTCTATTTCTCAAAACTGTTCGGGATTGAGGATAAAGTCGACGTCTCGCCTTTGTTTGAGACCGAAAGCGCCCTGGAGCACGGCGGACGTTTCCTTGAGGCGCTGTGCGCTGAACCGGAATATCAGGCCTATGCCCGCACGCGCGGCCGGGTCTGCATTCAGACCGGTTTCTCCGATGCAGGCCGGTTCGTCGGTCAAATCCCTGCCAGCCTTGCGATTGAACGGCTGCAAGGGCGCATGGCGCAGGCCATGGCGAAAAACGGCCTCAATGATGTCTCCGCGCTCATCTTCAACACCCACGGTGAAAGCATGGGCCGCGGCGCGCACCCCAGCGGCTTTGACGACCGGCTTGCATGGCCGCTCAGCCCGTGGGCGCGTAGCCGCTTTGCAGCGAAAGACATCGTGCTGGAGCCTGAGGTCAGTTTCCAAGGCGGCGATGGCTACATGTTCTTTGCCACGCCAGAGCTGGCCCGCGCGACACTGACCCGGATTGCGACCGCACCGCTCAATGATCCGGCAGCGGCCGATGATCCATTCTACAGCCGCACCGACATCAGCCTGGATTTCTACCGCGCCATCCGCGCAAACCAGCGCCAGCATCTGCGCAGCCAGACCTATTCGCGCGCGGTCACTGCGTTCGGTTTGGGCCTGCTCAATTCCACCGGCAGCCGCGTTTCTCGCCGTCAGTCCGATCTCTCGGCGGATCGCGACATGTCGCTGCGCCAAATCCGCGCGATCCCGCACAATTCGATCCTGCAACAGCTTGGCTATCCGGTGAACATCATCTCCGGCATCGGTAGCGCGGCGGATGGCAATTATGAAGAGCTGGCCGCCCTGATCAAAGAGAGCCCGCGCGGACGCCAATTGATCCGCTTGGCGCGCGCCTCCAATGCGCTTGCCAGCATCAAGACGGTTGCCGCCCACGGGGAGCTGTTTAACTCAGCCTATTGGGCCAGCCGGCCCTATCGCGGCACGGAGAGCCATCTGTCTGCTGCATGCGAGACCTTGGCCGAATATCTCACCAAGGATGACCGCACCGGAGTGTTCCGCCGACTCGCCTCGCGCCTGCGGGTCGATGCGCTCAAATTCCACCGCCTGCTCGATCTGATCCCGGATGAAGCACCGCTGGAAGACCGCGAGAACACCCGCCGCACCATTGGCGCTGCGCAGGCTCTGCGCCTCGCGCTGATGCAGCATATTTTCCTGCGTGCCGTCTCGATCCCGGCCTTTAGCCGCGCGAATGATATCAGCCGCGATGATGTGTTGGAGATGGTGTTCAGCCTCAGGATTGAAGACGCGTTGGCGCAGCTGCGCCGCGCCTTCCCAACCTCTTTCCCTCAGCCCGAAGATTTCGCCGTCGATGCGGCGAGCGATTATCCTGACGGTGATAACGAAGGCTATTCTCAGATCGGCCGCGATTACATCGATCCAATCGAGCGCGCATATAATCTGATGCTGAGGCTGACGACGGCCATCGCCAATGAATTTGGCGCCCATGGGTGATGGGCTGGAAGGCGTGGGCAGCTAGGCCGTTAGCAAAACGAAATTCAGCTAAAACTCGCCCTGCCGTTAACACTTTCGCATGGGGACCGTCTCGCGAAGGGACGCGCCTTCGTTAGCCTCTAGCGACTCACGAAAGTTTACGGCATAATGCGCCGCATGTTGAAACTCACAAAATCTGCCCGCATTGCTGCCGCGATCACCATCGTTTCGCTTGCTGGCACATCTAGCCTAGCCGACGATCAGACCCCTGCCGCTGAAGCAGCGGAGGCCGCTGAACAAGTGGCCGATGCCGCCGCTCAAGAGGCGATCCGTCCAATCGATCCAACGACTGGCGGCGAATCGCTGGTGATCGACCCGAGCCTGCCGGCCCCATACGATCCAGCAGCCGCTGAGATTGCCGCTGGCCTGCCGCCAATTGGCGAGGTCGCTTCAGAGTTGCCGGAAACCACGCCCCGCGCCGCTGGCCGGGAAGCGGGTGTAACCGCAGCTCGCATGATTTCTCGCGAGATTATCCAAGACGTGCCACCTCCTCCGCCAGAGCCGGACGATCCCTTCGTGGTGAATTCGATCCTGCCGATTGAAGGCACGATCCGCTACGGCGAATGGTTCTGGGACGAAAGCAACGCGCCCAAGACCGGCAAGCTGGTGATCACGGTTGACCTTGATGCCCGCGTAATCAGCGCATTTCGCGATGGCCACGAAATCGGCACCGCCGTTGCTCTGCTAGGCACAAAGTCGCACCCAACCCCGCTCGGCACATTCCCAATCCTGACCAAGGAAAAGGACAATGTGTCTGAGAAATATAACAACGCGCCGATGCCTTACACGCTGCGCCTGACCTGGGATGGCATCGCCATTCACGGCTCGCCAGTGCTGAATGGCTATGCCAGCCACGGCTGTGTCGGTGTGCCAGAAGAATTCGCAGCCAAATTGTTCGCCATCGCTAAGCGCGGCGACAAGGTTGTGATTACACGCGGCCAGATGATAGGCGTGGGGGACGCAATCATCTGATCCGCTGATGCGGTGTGCGCAAACGCGCCGAGCGCTGCTTAGTGCACCGCTCTGGGCGGTTCGGGGGCGAACCGCCACACCCGCATCATCATTCCCAGTTTCGCGATTTTTTCCGTTCCCGGCGTAATCAGCACGCCGGACAGCGAAGCATTGTCGCCCTCCCACAGGCGGTCGAACGCGCGGCTCGCTTCGCTGCGGCTCGCTTGCCCGCCAAGGGCGGCGACGATGCGAATGATGGTCTCAATCGAGATCGCGCGCGGGACATTGGCGTAATATTTGTATTCGGGCGCGCCGCCGCTGCCCTCTTCTCGGTAAACCTGAGTTTCCCAATCCTCATCCGCGTACCATTCGATTGCTCGCCAGGCATCGGACAGATTCTGCGCGCTGTTTGCGAGCGCGCTGGCATCGAGCCAATCGGCCTCTGCAATGCGCGCGCGCATCCGCGCCCGGTCATAGCGATCATCGCGGTTGGATGGGTCATCGGCGGCGGTAATTCCGGCATCAGCGACGACTTGCTCCAACTCGGCTTTGCACCAGCTCAACAACGGGCGCAGCAGCGCCATCTCCGTTCCGGGCAGTTTGGTCGCCGCGCGCACTCCGGCAAGGCCCGACAGACCGCTGCCCCTGCCAAGGCGCATCAGCAGGGTCTCCGCCTGATCATCAGCATGATGCGCGGTCGCGACCGCTCCAAGCTGATGATCAGCCGCCCACTCGGCGAGCGCAGCGTAGCGCGCATCGCGCGCCTTCGCCTGCACATTGCCGCTGGCAAGCTCAACGCTCAATGCAGTGAAAGGCACGCCAAGCTCGGCGCAAATACGCTCCACCAATGCCACTTCGCTAGCGGCTTCAGCCCTAAGCCCGTGATTGACGCTGGCGACCGCAATATCGCCGCCAATTTCGGCTGCACACGCGTGAGCAAGCAGCAGCATCCCGAGGCTGTCTGCCCCGCCTGAAACGGCCAACCCAAGCGGCCCATTGCGCTCATCCAGCGGCCACAGCGCGAGTAAATCCTCGCGCCATCGCCTGATCAGATCAGAAGAGACCGGCCTATCAATTGCAGGTCACTCGCTGGCGATTGCGCTCATATTGATTGGACAGGCGCCCGCTGGCGAGCGCGGGATAGGTCTCGCCGAACTCTGCCAATGCGATGCAGGCCCGGTTGGTGTCATTAAGCGCAATCATCGCCTCTGAGAGATACAGCAGACTATCGGGCGCGCGCGGGGCCTGACGGTCAGCCTGATAATTGCGCAGGAACCACTTGGCCGCCTCTTCTGGCATATTGTCATCGAGATAGGCACGGCCAAGCAGATTGCGGCCATAGGTCACGCGCCAGTGCGAGCCATATTGCTCGACAAAGCTGTTTAACTGCTGCCGGGCTTCAGGATAATAACCTGCGTTCCACAGGCGGAAGCCGTAGGAATATTCATCATCGGCAGGATCTTCTGTGATCGGCTTTGTGATCGCCTGCACCGCCGCTAGGCGCTCTGCGCTTGGTCCGCTGGTCGCCGCAGATGTGCTATCTCCGGCAGACTGGCTGCCCGTAGCCGATGCGCCATTGCTCATCACGCTAAGGTTGCTGTCGGAGGCACCGAAATCAGTTCCCGTGTCGATGCTCGGTGCAGGGACACCGGCCGATTCAAGCGCGGTCACCCGGGCTTCGACCTGGCTGATCGAATTGCCATTCTGCTCCGCAAGGGCAGTCAGCTGCTGCAATTGCTGCTCCATCGCATCGAGCCGCGCGAGAATATCGGTAACCGCTGTGGTGGAGTTGCTGTTCGCCGGGCGAGCAGCGGTCTCACCGGGTGCAATTTGCGGCTCGAAAAAGCGGCCATCGCCGCCGGGGAAGACATTGCGCTGGAGCGCGCGAATTTCCGCCTCAATCTTGCGTAGACGCGCCTCAGAAATGTCTTGTGCCATAGACGGCACGGGCGTGGTCGCGACAACCGCCGCAGCCAATCCAGCGGCGAGCATGCGCCCTCCGGCTTTGGCGGAAAAAACACGGTTTGAAATGAGTGCGCGCATCTTTGATCTGGCTCCCTCTGTGCAATTGCGGCGCTTTACCAAGCGATTAAGACCCCGCGCCATGGCCAAAAGCCTCCGATCCCGAGACATTTGCAGCACGGCGCATCCGTCTTTTGGTGCAAAGCGCATGAATATAGCCCGAATCTGTGCCGAGGTCATGACGTCAAGTCGAGGGCCATAGGGTCTAAAATCCGTGGGTAAGATGCCCAGACGCGGCAAATGGCAACATGCGCGGCGTATTTCCCGCCAACTGCCCCCACGCAATTTCAGCCCAACCAGGCCAAATTCGCGTTACGTATCTGGGGTCGCTTCTTGGTCCGCCTGCTGCGCGCGGGCCAGCAAAGCATCGGCAGAGATCGCAACATCGCGCATGATGAAATCATCCTCCGCCAATTTGGGCACAGGCTTGCCATCAATCGTAATCGCAAAGGCATCAGGCCGCCCGGTCCATATTTGGGGCCCTTGCGCGTCGGACGGAATTTCAAATCGCTCACCGCTGGCCATCTGCTTTTGCAGCAGCCGGTTATCATTGGCGTCATAGAATTTGACCCAGACGCCTTCTTCCAATGCGGTAAAGACGACCTGCCCATTGCTGCTCGCTGCATTGGTGCCAGCCGCCCCGGCTCCCGCATTTTCGCCGCCATCAGCCAATACGGGCTCATCGCCAACCAATGGTGCGGGGCCTGCGCCAGATCCATAATAAGACGAATAGAATGTCGCCATTCCGGCAATCAGCAGGAAGGCAGCAAAGGCCCCTGCCCATGCGAGGCCGGAAGATGGCAGTTTCGCCGCATCGCCCGGCTCCATGCCGAGCGGGACCATTTCGCGTCCGGCCTCTGCGGTGCTGAGTTCTGCGCGGACTTGGTCGGCAATCTCCGCCTCGTCCAGCCCCATCATCCGTGCATAAGTGCGCGAGAATCCGATTGCGTAGGTGCGCGCGGGCAGAGCAGAAAAGTCACCCGTTTCAATCACTTCCAAGTGACGTTCTGGAATGCGCGTTTCGGCGGTAACCTGCTCTAGCGAGAGGCCGCGCTCTTTGCGCGCGCGGCGCAATTGTGCGCCCACGCTCTCGAGGGGCAGTTCTTCAACCGCTGTTTCTTGTTCGTCGTCCATGACTCGAACCATACGACCTTTTGTTTGCGGGCCTTTGAACAGACCCTTATTTTCCCCGAAGGTGCTTTGCAGCAAACAATCGGTTGCAGCCTGCGCTGTCAAGCATTCTTGCAGTTCGTCGCATCACCATTCCGACAGAACGGCGCTCAGGCACGCTCAGTTAACGCACGAATGCGTCAATCGGTTTCAATACCGCGATCAGCCGCCCAGCGGCTCAGCTCGTCGCGCAGATTGACGCCGGGGTCTGCCAGCCAACCATTCATTCTCTGCGTGATCTCTTTCAGATCAACCTTGCGCACCAATTCCTTAATCGGACCAACCGCCGCAGGTGTGATCGAAAGGCGCCGGAAACCAATGCCGAGCAGCGCCAAGGCCTCCAGCCGCCGGCCGCCCATCTCGCCGCACACGCCAAGCGCAACATCCATGCCCGTGGTCGATTGCGTAACGCGCCTCAGGAACCGCATGATCGATGGGCTGAGCCAGTCATAGCGTTCGGCGAGCAAGGGGTTCGCTCGGTCCGCGGCGAACAGGAATTGGGTGAGGTCATTGGTGCCGACGGAGAGGAAGCTCAGCTTCGGGCAGAGGATATCGAGCACTTCGGCGAGCGCGGGCACCTCCAGCATGGCGCCATAATAGATCGCATCAGGGATCAGCTTCTTCTTGGAACGCATGAAAGCGAGCTGCTCTTCAAAAACGGTCTTGGCCGCATCAAATTCCCACGGCTCTGATACCATTGGAAACATCACATAGAGCGGACGTCCGGCAGAGGCCTCAAGCAAAGAGCGCGCTTGAACCTTCAGCAGGCCCTCACGTTCCAGCGCCAAACGCAGAGCGCGCCAACCCATCGCCGGGTTTTCATCATCATTCGCCTGGCTGGATGCAAGATAAGGCACCGCTTTATCGCCGCCGATATCAACGGTGCGGAAAATCACCGGCTTGTCGCCAGCTGCCTCCAATACGTCGCGGTAAAGCTTCGTCTGCCGTTCGCGCTGAGGCAGAGTGGCCGAGACCAGAAACTGAAACTCCGTGCGGAACAGGCCGACACCGTCCGCGCCGGTCATGGCGAGCGAGCTCATGTCATCGCGCAGCCCAGCGTTCATCATGACCTCGATGCGGGTGCCGCAGCGGGTGAAAGGCTCCACATCCCGCAATTCCGCATAGGCGGCCTGCTTCTCGCGGGATTTGGAGAAACGCGCATCAAACGCCTCGGCCATTTGCGCGCTAGGCCGCACCGTCGCGCTGGCCTTGTCCGCGTCGAGCAAAATCTCATCGCCCTCGCGGATAATTCCGCGCAGGCCGGCTGCTCGGCCCAGCACTGGGACGCCCATGGCCCGCGCAACGATCACAACGTGAGCGGTTAGCGAGCCTTCCTCTAGGATCACACCTTTCAAGCGGCGGCGGTCATATTCGAGCAATTCGGCAGGGCCCAGATTGCGCGCTATCAAAATAGTATCGCGGCGCAGACCTTGGCTCGCCGCTGTGCCAAGCTGGCCAGAGACAATGCGCAGCAGCCGGTTGGAGAGATCTTCCAGGTCGTGCATGCGGTCCGCCAGCAGCGCGTCATCAATCTCACGCATGCGCATTCTGGTGCGCTGCTGAACCCGCTCAATCGCGGCCTCTGCGGTCAAGCCGCTGTCGATCGCCTCGTTAATCCGGCGCGACCAACCCTCATCATAAGCGAACATTTTGTAGGTCTCGAGCACTTCCTCGTGCTCTCCCCCGACACCAAATTCCGCTTGGCTGGAGAGGTGATCAATCTGCTCACGCATCTTGTCGAACGCTCGGTAGACCCGCGCTCGCTCGGCCTCGATATCGTCGGCCATGACCTGCTCGATCTGGACGCGTGGCTGGTGATAGACCGCAAGCCCGGAGGCCAACCCCTTTACCAGAGCCAGACCGTTCAATGTCTGCGTGCCAGTTAAGCCCTCGGCGAGGCCGCGCGCTTCCTCCTCATCAACCAATTCGGCATTTGCGATCAGTTCTGACAGCACCATCGCCGTGGTCTGCAGAGCCTCAATCTCAACATCTTCATAGCGGCGCGGCTCGACATGCTGCACACACAGCACGCCCACGGCCCGCTCGCGGTAGACAATCGGCACGCCGGCAAAGGAGTGGAATTTTTCCTCCCCTGTTTCCGGGCGGTAGAGAAAGTCAGGATGCGCCTTTGCCTCGGCGAGGTTGAGCGTCTCAACCTTGTCAGCGATCGTCCCGGTCAGCCCTTCACCAATCGCCATGCGCGTGACGTGCACCGCCTCTTTGTTCAGACCCTTGGTCGCGAACAATTCCAGCATGCTTTCGCGCAGCAAATAGATCGAACACACCTCACTGCGAAGATTCTCGCCAACAATGTCGACGACAGAATCGAGCTTGCCCTGCGCATGCATACGCGAGGCCATCACCTCATGCAGGCGGGTGAGAATTTTACGAGCAGAGGCGGCGGCGGTCATCACCGCTCCTCACTAGGCAATGGCGCCTGCAAAAGCAAAGCCGCCACCATGTGAAATTGCATTCAGAATGGCGACTTTGATTGCGGGCGCGGATCTAGGCCCTGTTGACAAACTTCCTCGGGTCACGGCGACACAAGAAACGGCCAGCTAAAGGAGTGAGGACGAAGGACATGCTGTTGCATATTCAAGGACGAACGACGCTTAGCTGGCCGTTTCTTGTGTCGCCCCCCGTTTTCGATCTCTTGGGGGATTTGACCAAAATTCGCACTCACGGCGTTGCAATCACTTGAAAGTGCGCCTCACTTCCTGCGTGATTGCGCCTTGTGAAATGCGAATTTTGCTTCAAACCGTGACCCCGAGGAAGTTTATCAACAGGGCCTATAAGTGCTGTGCGACCAGGTTGAAGTTAAATGCGCTGGATCTCTTCCTTCAAACGCAATTTGCGCTTTTTTAGCGCTTGAATAGTGGCAGCATCAGGCACGGGCCGGTTCATCTCGTCGCGCAATTGGGCGTCTAGCCCGGCGTGCTTTGTTTCAAGCGCGTTGACGTGGGATAATCCTGCAAACGATGCCATAAATGATCTCCATCATGATGAGGTTCAATAAACCCCTGTTGGAGCGACTCGCCTGCGTGCGGACGAACCGCCGAAAGACATAGAACCATAAGATCGCGCTCTTGCAAAGCGGTACATTAAGGCCATTGCGTGGCACGTGGCTGGCATCAGGCAAACGCCCTCGGCAAAGTACCATTCCCGCTGAACTGCCATCGCATTCGTACTTAGGGGGAACGCCTAGACAGAACGCTTAGAGCAGAAGTTTATTTGATCAGCTTATTGGTATCTTTGCGCGGATCGGCATAATGCGCGCAAAGAGCAATGCATAAGAACCCACAAGAGAGTGATGCACCCGCATGAATCAGGCTGAACTTGAAAAGCGGCTGACCTTATTGGTGTCGGAGCACCGCGATCTCGACGTCGCGATTGATGCCCTCACCGAGGCGGGGCGGAGTAGCGGTTCGATTGATCAATTGCAGATCGCGCGGCTGAAGAAGCGTAAATTGCGGCTGAAGGATCAGATCGCGCTAATCGAAGATCGCCTGCTACCCGATATTATTGCGTAAACCCGCGAGGCAGACGGAATTCTGCGGCTGTTTGTGTATCAGCGCGGGACGGTTTGTACTTTAACCCTGATATTCTGGTTACCAAGCTAGCGACACTTTCGCATTGAGCCTAGCAATCTGGGATACATATGACCCGCACCCCCAACCTTTCTCGCCCAATCATTGAGGCTCTCTATGCCGAAGCCCTCGTGCTGGCGGATGATGTCCGCGCGGTCTTCGCGCTTGGCACCAAAGAGCCGGGCATGGGCGAGAATGATGAAGTGCGCCTTGCCCTTTCGATCGAGGGACTGAAGACCACGACGCGCATGATGCATGTACTCGCTTGGCTACTGAACCAGCGTGCCTACTTCTCTGGCGAGCTGACCGAAAATCAGGTTCGCCGCCACGGCGAATTACCCGGTGACCGCGACAGTGATGCGTCGCAATTGGCCAAGCTGGAGCCAGAAACGCGCGAGCTGATCGAAGAAACTGTGAAGCTCCACGGCCGGATTGCCCGGCTTGATGAAGCATGGCGTAAGGACTTTGAAGTGGCCTCGCCAGCGCGCGCGTTTCAAGACAAGATTGGCCGCGCCTTCGGGCGTTTCGGATAGAGGTTTCTGCGGCGTTCCGGCGCCAGCCCCGTAAGACCCGGCGCCAGCCCCGTAAGACTAAGCCGCCGCTAGCGCCTTCTTCCATCGGGCCAAGCGCTCTTCACGCACATCTTCCGACATTGCCGGCATAAAGCTGTTGAGCCGGCCGCGCATCGCCTGCGCTGCCGCTGAGAGACCGCTGTGAATCCCTGCCCCCGCTGCCGCTAGCATCGCTGCGCCTAGCGCAGTTGTTTCGACGAATTCCGGCCGCTCGACGGTAATATTCAGCACATCGGCGAGGTCCTGGGCCATCCAGTCATTGGCGCTCATCCCGCCATCAATCCGCAATCTGCCCCAGCCGGTGCCATCTTTGGCAAAGGCCGATGCGAGGTCATGCGTTTGATGCGCCATCGCCTCCAGCGCCGCCCTCGCCAATTCCGCCTTGCCGCTCGCAAAGCTCAGGCCAGAGATCAGACCGCGCGCCTCCGCCCGCCAATGCGGCGCGCCTAGCCCGGCGAGCGCCGGCACAATAGTAACCCCGCCCGTGTCAGAGATGCTGCGCGCCAGCTCCTCAGTCTGGCTGGCAACATCCACAATGCCGAGCGAATCCCTCAGCCATTGGACCAGAGAACCAGCCACGAAGACCGAGCCCTCAATCGCATAGGTCCGCTGCCCACCAATCTGCGTCAGAACGGTCCCAAGCAGGCGGTTTTGCGAGCGCGGGATCTGCACGCCTTGATTGGTCAGCACAAACGCGCCGGTGCCGTAAGTCGCCTTGGTCTCCCCCGGCGAGAGGCAGGCCTGGCCAATCGTCGCCGCTTGTTGATCGCCGACCATTCCAGTGATCGGAATTGCGCGGCCAAAGATTTCAGGCGAGGTCTCAGCCAAGGCGCCAGACATATCGACCACCTCGGGCAGAGCGGAATGCGGCACGCCCAGCAATTCGCACAGCCCCGCATCAAATTGCGCGCCATCCAGTTCGAGCAGCAGCGTGCGGCTCGCATTGCTGGCATCAGAGATATGGCGGCCCGCCGTCAGCTTAAACGTCAGCCAGCTCTCAATCGTGCCAAAGGCCAAAGTGCCCTTTTCCGCTGCGGCGCGCACCTCAGCCGAATTGTCCATCAGCCAGCGCATTTTCGTGCCGGAGAAATAGGGATCGAGCAGCAATCCGGTGCGCCTTTGCACATCCGTCTCATGCCCCTCAGCGCGCAGCCCCACACAGAAAGGCTCCGTCCGGCGGTCCTGCCACACAATCGCGCGGGCCAGCGGTTCGCCGGTGGCTTTGTCCCATGCAACCACGGTCTCGCGCTGGTTGGTGATGCCGATGCAGGCGATGCGCTCTGACCCGCCCACTTTTTCGATCACGGCGCGCGCGCAGGCCAAGGTCTTGTCCCAAATCTCCGCCGCATCATGCTCAACCCAGCCACCTTGCGGATAATGCTGCGTCAGTTCTTCCTGAGCGCTGCCATGAAATGCGCCCGCCGCATCGAACAACATCGCGCGGGTCGAGGTGGTGCCTTCATCTAGGACAAGGATGTAGTCGGACATGGGATCCCTTACTGAAATGTCTTGAGCCACCCGCTCCGGCACGAAACAAATAACTGCCGCGTGACATGTGCCATTCTCCCATCCATATGCAAGTGCATGACCGGACTACCTGAAAAACCCTGGCCCACGGGCACCGCAGAACAGCTCGATCCGCTGATCCGCCGGGTGCTTGCGCCCAATCCATCGCCTTACACCTACACTGGCACACAGAGTTACGTGGTTGGCGCGGGCGATGATGTGGCGGTGATCGATCCAGGGCCGAACGAGCCTGCGCATATCGACGCCATTCTGGCGACCGTGGGCGATGCGAAAATTTCTGCGATCATGTGCACCCACACGCACCGCGACCATTCGCCCGCCGCCGCGCCTTTGGCTGAGCGCACGGGTGCGCCGATTGTCGGCTGCGCGCCGCTGGTGCTGAGATCAGATCGCCCGCGCGCCGACGAATCCTTTGATACCACCTATGCGCCTGACCGGGTTCTGGAAGACGGCGAGCAGATGACCGGCACCGGCTGGACGCTCACCGCAGTGCACACGCCGGGGCACACCTCCAACCATCTGTGCTTTGCTCTGGAAGAGAGCAAAGCGCTGTTCACCGGAGATCATGTGATGGGCTGGTCGACCAGCGTCGTCATCCCGCCCGATGGCGATATGGGCGAATATATGAAAAGCCTGGAGCGGCTGATGGCGCGCGATGACGCGGTTTATCACGCGGCCCACGGCGCCGCGATCACTAAGCCTCAGCAGCCGGTGCGCGGGATGATCGGCCACCGCCGCCAGCGCGAAAACCAGATCTTGCGCCTGATGGGTGAGGCCGCCCGGCCGATCCCGGAATTCATTCCGGCTATGTACAAGGGGCTGGATGAACGGCTGATCCCAGCGGCGGAAATGAGCGTCGAGGCGCATCTCATCGATCTGGAAAAACGCGGGCTGGCCGCCCAAGACGCGGGCGTCTGGCGCACGATCTGAGCTGGGCCTAAGCCACCAATTCTGCTCGATTTCGCCGCATTTCCTACCTATATGACCCAAGCAACTGAATTTCACGGGATCTGATTTTATGACCGCCCCAACCAAAGTGCCCTCTGGCAAAGACTTGCTGGCTGAGATTGATCGCCTGCGCAAAGAACGCAATGCGGTGATCCTGGCGCATTATTATCAGACGCCCGATATTCAAGACATCGCCGATTATGTCGGGGACTCGCTCCAGCTCAGCCAGATGGCGGCGGATACGGATGCGGATGTCATCGCGTTTTGCGGCGTGAAGTTTATGGCCGACACTGCGAAAATCCTCTCACCAGAGAAGATCGTCGTGCTGCCTGATATGGATGCCGGGTGCAGCCTGGAGGACGAGCTGTCCGCCTGAGAAGTTCAAGGCGTTTCGCGAGGCGCATCCTGATCACATCGCGCTGACCTACATCAATTGCTCGACCGAGGTGAAAGCGCTTTCGGATATCATCGTCACCAGCTCCAGCGCGGAGACGATCCTGCAGCAGATCCCGGAAGAGCAGAAGATCATCTTTGGCCCGGACCGCCACCTTGGCGGCTATCTGGCGCGCAAGTTCAACCGCGAAATGCTGCTGTGGCCGGGCGTGTGCATCGTGCACGAGGCATTCAGCGAGACAGAGCTGCTCAAGCTCAAAGAACAGCACCCCGATGCGCCAATCGCCGCGCACCCGGAATGCCCGCCGACGATTGTCGATCATGCCGATTACGTCGGCTCGACCAGCGGCATTCTGAAATTTGCAAAAGAGTTTGAAGGCGACACGCTGATCGTCGCGACTGAACCGCACATCATTCACCAGATGGAAAAGGCTCTGCCGGAGAAGAAATTCATCGGCGCGCCGGGCGCGGACGGAAACTGCTCGTGCAATATTTGCCCCTACATGGCGCTCAACACGATGGAGAAGCTCTATGTCGCACTGCGCGATCTGGAGCCGCAAATCGTGATTGAGGAAGACCTGCGCTTGAAAGCCAAGGAAAGCCTCGACCGGATGCTCGGCATGGCCGGCGGCACGGTAGGCCTAGGCGATCTGGGCAAGGTCGCGTTCACGGCGGATTGATGCGGTGCCAGTCTACTCGGTAATGATATGCGGGGAGAATTTCCCCACCCGAGCTATGCCAGACGCAGGCGGACCGGTTGGATTTTACGCAACCCGCATCGTTGAAGCGGAAGATCCGACGAGCGCTGAGAACTTCGCCGTTCAGATGCTACGGGACGAGTATCATGCTTTGCTCGGAGAGAGGCAATCTGACGATCCCGAGCCAGTGATGTGTCTCGACGAAATGAGAGAGCTAGAACATTTTCCGGAGGACTTCTCTAATGTGGGAGCCACTTGGTTTCCGATGAATAGCTAAATAGCCCTAGATGCCAGCGTGCGCTGGCATGACGTGGTTTTGAAATTGGTCCCCTAATCCGTCACCCCAGCGAACGCTGGGGTCTAGGGCGGTCAGCCAAGCAGTTTCAGGTAGAGATCATCCCAAGACGGGTTCTGCTCCTCGATTGCCTCAATCTTCCATGATCGTTTCCAAGCCTTCATCGCTTTCTCGCGCGCGATAGCCTCTTCTATCGACGGATATTCCTCAACGTAGACCAACAGTGTACAGCGATACTTCGATGTGAATTCGCCACCTTTGCCTGCCCGATGTTGATTGATGCGAGTGGACAAATCGGCAGTGACGCCAGTGTACAGCACGCCGTAGCGTTTGTTGGTCAGGATGTAGACGTGTCTGCCGCGCTTCATTTGCTTGGTTTGGTCCTTGTGGCCTGAGACCCCAGCTTTCGCTGGGGTGACGAAGTCTGCGCCGCCCTAGCCACCACCAAAGCGCTCCCCACGAGCACCATCCCAAGCAAATCGAGCGGCGTCAGCACCTCGCCGAACACGCTGTATCCAATCAGCGCTGCGACCGCAGGTTGGGTCAGCAGTGCCAGCCCAATGATTAGCGGCGGGAAGTGACCCAGCGAATAGACCAACAGCCCCTGCCCGATCAGCTGGCTGCTCACAAACAGGATCAGGATCGGTGTCCAAGCGTTTGGCCAAACTGGCTCGCCCAGCGCCAATGCGAGCACGAGCAGTACTGGGCAGGCAAACACGCTGACCCAAACCAGCAGGCTCCACGATCCAAACCGCGCCCGCTCCCCCTGCAGCGTGATCAGGTAAATCGCGTAAAGTAGCCCTGCGGCGAGGCAAAACAGATCGCCGACAAAGGTCGAGGTCGAAATCTCCAGACTGCGCCCGAGCAGGATCGCCGCACCCGTCAGAGCGCACACAATCGCGAGCAATTCAAACCCGCGCGGCAACATGCGCGCCATCACAAAACCGGAGAACAGCAGGATGATCGACCCCGCATTGCCAAACAGGGTCGCATTGCCCAGCCGGGTGAGCCCGATCCCGACATGCCAGCTCGCCAGATCCAGCGCGAATGCGGTCGCGCCCAAAGCCACCAGCACCAACGTCTTGCGCGGCATACCGCCCAGCCGCTGGCCGCTCATCCGCGCGAACAGGACCAAAAATGGCAGCGCCAGAAACAGGCGCCAGAACCCTGCGCTCACCGGGCCAGTGTCCGCCAGACGCACAAGCCAGGGCCCAGCCGCAAGGGCGATATTCCCGCCCAGCAAAGCCGCCAGCAGCAGCGCAGCTCTCGCATCGAACAGCTGTTTTTGAGACGCCCCGCCGTTTTCCATGCTTGCGCCCTAGCGCGGGAAACGCCAAGTGCGAACAGTAAAGCATTTCAAAAGAGGACCAACCCTATGCATGATGCTCTGTTCCAGCCGCTCACAATGGGCGCGCTTGAGGCCAAGAACCGTATCTTTATGGCGCCGCTCACACGCGGGCGTGCGGCCGAACCGATGTTTGTGCCGAACGCCTTGATGGGCACATATTATCGTCAGCGCAGCGGTGCAGGTATGATCCTGACCGAGGCAACCGGCATCAGTGTAGAGGGCCTTGGCTGGCCGTCAGCGCCCGGCATCTGGAGCGACAAGCAGACCGAAGCATGGAAGCCAATCGTAGAGGGCGTGCACGAAGAAGGCGGCATGATCGTCCTGCGGCTGTGGCATATGGGGCGGATCGTTCACCCTTATTTCCTCGACGGAAAAGCGCCGCTTTCCGCCAGCGCCACTACTGCGCCGGGCGAAGCGCACACGCCGATTGGTAAGCAGCCTTATGCGGAGGCTCGCGCGGCCACACTCGACGATATCAAGCGTACGATTGATGATTATCACTGCGCCGCTGAGAATGCGAAGAAGGCCGGATTCGATGGCGTGCAATTGCACAGTGCCAATGGCTATTTCATCGACCAGTTCCTGCGTGACAAGACGAACCTGCGCGAGGACGAATATGGCGGCTCGCCGGAAAACCGCACCCGCCTGATGCGCGAAGTGCTGGAGGCTCTGATTGACGTTTGGGGCGCAGACCGGGTCGGCATTCGCCTGTCACCCAATGGGGAGACGCAAGGCACAAACGACAGCAATCCAGAGGCAACCTTTGGCGCAGCGGCGAAGGTCTGCAATGATCTGAACCTCGCCTTTGTAGAGCTGCGCCAGCCAGGCCCAGATGGCACCTTCGGCCAAACCGACGTACCTAAGCAGGACAGTGTGGTCCGCAAGCACTACAAAGGCGCGCTGATCCTAAACTCTGACTACAGCGCTGAGGAAGCTGATGCCGATGTGACCGGCGGTCGCTGCGATGCGGTTAGCTTTGGCCGTCCGTACATCTCCAACCCTGATCTGGAAAAACGGATTGCAGCGGGCGTGCACTTCAACCCGAATACCAATGTGCCTAAGAGCTGGTACTTCCCAATTGCGGAAGGATACATCGACTATCCAACGCTGGAAGAAGAACAGGCGCGCGCAGAAAACGCGGCTTGATTACTCGCCTGCGTCCTCTTGGGGCGCAGGTTCAGAGGGCGTTTCCGGGGCCGGAGCATCTGCGGATGCTTCGGCCTCTGCCGTTTCAGCCTCGTCGTCGCCCGAATCTTGGCCGGCGTCATCCGCATCGCTACCACTGCCCGAGGAGCCTGGCGCATCGCTGGCACGCGGGGCCAATGGCGATTGCGAGCGCACTTCCTCCAGCGGCAGCATATCGTCGCTGATCGATCCGCCCAGCACGTCGCCGGTGGCTTCAGCGGTCTCTTCGCCGCTGCTCGCCTCTGGCGCGGCATCATCACCGCACGCCGCCAGTGCCAAGGCGAGCGGAGCAAGCATAGCCGCACGGATAGGAGTTATTGTGATGCGCATCTTCGTGCTTCGGCCTTATCGAGTGTTTCCAAAAATACGCCAGCATGGGCGATCAGCGCCTCGTCCCATTTGGCGGGAGAAATGTCGAGGCCCAAGCGCGATAGGCTGGTGACGCCGTATTCGTCGATCCCGCATGGGACGATCCCGGTGAAATGGGTAAGGTCTGGATCAAGATTGACGGAAAAGCCGTGCATCGTGACCCAGCGCCGCACGCGCACGCCAATCGCGCCGATCTTTGCCTCGCGCCCATCGACATCCTTGGTCCAGATGCCGACCCGGCCATCGACCGCCCAACTCTCCACCCCGAACCCGCGCAAGGCGGCAATCACCCAGCCCTCCAGCGCATGGACAAAGCAGCGCACATCTTTGCCGCGCTGGTTCAGATCGAGCATGACATAGCCGACCCGCTGACCGGGTCCGTGATAGGTGTAGCGCCCGCCGCGCCCAGCCTTAACGATCTCAAACCGCGGGTCGAGCAGCTCGTCGTCTGCCGCACTGGTACCAGCGGTGTAGACCGGTGGATGTTCGAGCAGCCACACCTGCTCGCGCTCGCGTCCCTCAGCAATCGCCTGATTGCGCGCCTCCATCTCAGCCAAGGCCTCTGTATAAGGCACCTGGCGATCCGCACGCCGCCAATCGATCGCGGTGATCGATGATGCGGGCAAGGTATCTGGTGATGTCTTGGCGGCGGCGGTCATATGATGATTGCTTGGGGGCATCGAGTGCGCTTATCAAGAGCGAAATTATGTAGGGGAAGTACACGTGAAGCTGGATATGGGCCAAGCCTGGACGCAAGCAACCACAATGCTGGGTGCCAATCGCGAATTGGTGATCATCATTGCTGGCCTGTTTCTATTTCTGCCGCAATTCGCGCTTGCCGTGTTTGTACCAGAGGCGGTGAACCCAGCACCGCCGCCAGCAGGTGACCCCGCAGATTTCCAAGCTGTAATGGATGCAACCATGGGGGCAATGACGGCTCAATACAGCCAATATGGCTGGCTGTTCATCGGCATCACTTTGTTCCAGACGCTCGGTACGCTTGCGCTGCTCACCCTGCTGACCGACACGTCCCGGCCTACTGTGGGCGAAGCTATCAAACTCGGCGCACGCGGATTGCTGCCTTATATTGGTGCGGCAATTATTATGGCGCTCGGTGCGGCCGTCGTCATCGGTGTCCCGATTGGTTTGCTAAGTGCTCTTGGGGGCCCGGCGATTGCGATTGCTATCCTGATCGCCTTCCCATTGATCATTTATGTTGCGATCAAATTCTCGCTCTACACCGCTGTCATTGCGATTGAGCGTGAGTACAATCCGATCAACGCGCTGAAGCGATCTTGGCAGCTTACTAAGGGCAACAGCTTCCGCTTGCTGTTGTTCCTATTCCTGCTGTTCCTCGCTTTTGGTGTTGTATCTCTGGTGCTGACTTTGGTCACTGGCACAATCTTTGCCGCGCTGGGCGGAACGATCGAGCAGATCGGCAATGGATTTATTACAGCATTGATGAGCGCTGTGCTGGGCGCGGTTTTCCTGGCCGTTTTCGCGGCCATCCACGCGCAATTGTCTGGCGATCAAGCTGGCAAGAATGTTCAGGACGTCTTCGAGTAAGCCTATGCAGCGGGCTTCGCACCTTGCGAAGCTCGCAGGACTTGCTGCCTAGCCCTTGGGCTCTTTCCAAGCCCAATAGAGCTTGCACGGCAGGATGTTGAGCCATTCAAAGCCCGCATCAATGCGTTCAAAGAATTTCGCCGATTCGTCGCGCACAGCCGAGCTGAATTGATAGGCGAGGAATGCACCGCCCGGCTTGATGACTTTGTAGGTTGCTTCGGCAATCTTGGTCGCAACGCCCATAGGCAAGGTTGAGAACGGCAGGCCTGACAGCACATAATCAGCTTCCGACAGGCCGAGCTCAGCCAGGTGTTGCTCAACATGCTCAGCAGAGCCAAGCACCGCGTGGAAGCGCGGATCGCGGATCGTCTTGGTCAAATAATCGATGTAGAGCGGATTGGTGTCGATCACGACCAGCGCGGCGTCTCCTCGTAGGCGATCAAGCAAGGGCCGGCAGAATGTCCCGATGCCTGGGCCATATTCAACGAACACCTCGCATTTGCCCCAATCCACCGGCTCCAGCATTCTGCGCACGGTAAAACGCGAGGATGGGATGATGGAGCCGACCATCCGAGGATGCTCCACGAACCCGCGGAAAAACACCGCACATTGCGCGCCGTAACGCTGCCAGCGTGCGCGCAAGCCGCCGCGGCTGCCAATTGCTAAGTCTTCAGATTGCATCGAGTGGACCTATCGTCACTTATGGTCGGGGAGCAAACACAATACGTCGATCCGACTTGCAGAGGCGCTAACCAATTGCAAGCCGAGGCGCGCTGGCCTAGCGCAGCAGCAACCCATGGCCGATTCAGAACCAGATCTTCAAACCCAGCGCCCTGGCGCGCTGAACAATGCCACCACTGGCGCGGGGCAAAGCTCCATTTCGCGCGGGCGCATGACATTGCTGTTTACGGTGATGCTAGTGACGGCGGCGGGCAACACGGCGATGCAATCGGTAATGCCCTCGATCGGCACTGCTCTTGAGGTCAATGACGTCTGGATCAGCCTCGCCTACGGCTGGTCTGCGCTGCTGTGGGTGGTGTGCGCGCCGATCTGGGCGCGCCGATCGGACAAGCGCGGGCGCAAATCGATGATGGCGCTCGGCCTGACCGGCTTTGTCGTATCGATGGTCCTGTGCGGAGCGGCTCTGTGGGCGGGCCTCGCCGGCTTTATGAACGCCTTTTGGACATTAATCGCCTTTGCCGCCGCGCGCAGCCTGTTTGGCGGTTTTGGCAGCGCCGCACCGCCAGCCGTTCAGGCCTATGTCGCATCGCGCACACCGCGAGCTGAGCGGACGAATGCGCTTTCCCTCATCGCTTCCAGCTTTGGGCTGGGGACAGTGATTGGGCCAGTGTTGGCCCCGCTTATGGTCGTCACATTTCTTGGTATCGGGCTGGTCGGTCCGTTCCTTGGCTTTGCCCTTCTCGGCCTCGCTGCACTGGTGCTGCTGCGCCTGTACCTACCCAATGACGTGCCGCAATTTGCCGCGCGCGGGCAGGCCGCGTCTTATTCCAGCGGGTCTGAAGGCCTGGAAATTGATGACGACGATGAAGCAAATACACAGCCCGCCACTCCTGAGCGGCTAAAGTGGACAGATGCGCGGGTGCGCCCATGGGTGTTCGCAGGACTAATCGGCGGCCATGCACAGGCCATGATCATGGGCATCACCGGTTTTCTAGTGCTCGACCGGCTGAACCTGCGCGGCGATCCAGAACAAGGCGCAACTTATGTCAGCCTGGTGCTCGCCTTTGGCGCGGTGGCGACACTGCTCGCGCAATGGGGCCTGATCCCGCGCTTCAAGATGGGGCCGCGCGTCGCGACATTGTCGGGCGTAATCGTGGCAGCGATTGGCACCGGTATACTGGGCGCAACGAATGAGCTGTTCGGCCTATCGCTAGGCTATGCCATCGCCTCATTAGGTTTTGGATTGTTCCGGCCGGGCACAACAGCGGGCACCTCGTTGGCGGTCACACGGGCCGAGCAAGGGCAGGCATCTGGCATTGTCGCAAGCGTTGCCGGCGCGAGCTTTATTTACGCGCCAGCGCTTGGCGTATGGCTCTATGGCCTCAACGATTGGCTGGGCTTCGGCCTAGTGATCGTCTTTTGCCTGATCGTCGCAATTCTTGGCTGGCGCGGCCTGCAAGCCGACGCCGCGCTAACTGGTAAAGAAGCTTAGGCCCAAAGCCCGAGGCTCTGGACAGCCTTAGAGGATTTCGCGCACCACGTCCTGCGGGCGGCACAGCCGAACGCCCTTCTCGGTCTCGACCAGAGGGCGCTCCAACAAGGAGGAATCCGCCGCCATCGCATCAAGCACCGTGTCCGCATCGGCATCTGGCAGGCCGCGCTCTGCGGCATCTGTGCCGCGCAAACGCAGCCCTTGCTGAGGCATGATGCCAGCGTCCTTGTACGGCTGAGCAAGCTTTTCCCGGCTAGGCGCATCCTTCAGATAGAGTACCACGCTGAGGTCAATGCCGTCTTGTTCTTCTAGAATTGCCAGAGTTTTGCGCGAGGTGCCGCATTTCGGATTGTGCCAGATGGTCGCTTTCATAGGTGCCGTTCCGCGTAGTTTGTGAGTGAAGGTTTCAGCGGCAAGATATCCGATTGCGCGCACAAAAACCACACTTGCAATAAATAGTACTGCAAGTCACTTTCAATTGACTTGCAAATGCGAACGGCTTGCAATAGCAGCGCACTCAGCACTTTTAGACGGAAAGATTCTTACCTATGACAATTCGCCTCTCCCGCGCTGCTCTGCTGCTCAGCAGCGCATGTCTCGCAGTCCCCGCAGCCGCTGAAACGGCTGATGATACAAGCGAAACAGGTTCGTCAGACGAAGGTCGGATTGTAGTTACGGGACAAGTACTTCAATCAAACGAAGTCAATTCGGTAAAAACGCCGACCCCAATCATCGACGTGCCGCAATCCCTCTCAATCGTGACCTCTGAGCAGATCACTCAGCAGGGCTTTGACAGCATTGGCGACATCATCCTTTACACCCCCGGCGTCACCAACTCTCAAGGCGAAGGGCACCGTGACGCGGTTGTGTTTCGCGGTGTTCGTTCCACCGCAGATTTCTTCGTCGATGGTGTGCGCGATGATGTCCAATATTATCGCGGTCTTTACAACGTAGAACAGGTTGAAATCCTGCGCGGACCCAACGCGCTGCTCTTCGGACGCGGTGGCACAGGCGGTGTCGTGAACCGTGTCACCAAAAAAGGCGTCATCGGCGAACAATTTGTCGGCTTCCTAGGCGCCGTTGACACGTTTGGCGCGTTCACCGGGCAAGTGGACCTGAACTTCGCCACCAGCGAAAGCTCTGCCTTGCGGATCAATGCCGCATACGAAAATCTGAACAATCACCGCGACTTTTTTGACGGAGAGCGGATCGGCATCAACCCGACGTTCCGCGCACAGCTTGGCCCGGACACCATCATCGATCTGTCTTACGAATACGCCAATCACGACCGCTTTATCGATCGCGGCATCCCATCGGACAGCCTAGGCAATCCGGCGCGTCAGTTGGAAGACATCACCTTCGCCGACCCCGAAAACAACTTCCTCGAATTCGAAGCGCATGTGTTCCGCGGGTCGATCCAGCACGCTTTCTCTGAGAATTTCAAAGCCAACTTCAACGTTTCCTATGGCGACTATGACAAGGTTTATTCGAACCTGTTCCCAGTGGGTTTTGATGAGACCACCAATGTCGTTGACCTCGACGGTTATATCGACACCACACAGCGCAAAAACTTCGTGCTCTCCGGCAATTTGGTCGGTGATTTTGAGACGGGAAGTCTCTCGCACACGCTTCTATTCGGTGCAGAATATATTGATACGGTGAACAATAATGACCGTTTCAACTCCTTGTTCGACACGTCAGATGACGATGTTGAGAGCTTCCTGGCGGTCCGTCCGGTGGCGATCAATAATTTCGGCGGTACCAACGCAGACGGCGACCCAACAACATTCGCATTTTCTGCCTTAAACGATGACACAGAGGCCGATGTGCGGGTGTTCTCGATCTACATCCAAGACGAGATCGAAGTCACAGACTGGCTCAATGTCGTTATCGGTGGCCGCTTCGACAGCTTTGATATCGAAGTCCTCCGCCTCGACAATGGCGACTTCCGCACGCGCAAAGATGAAGAATTCTCCCCGCGCGGCGGCATAATCATCAAGCCGCAGGAAAACGTCTCAATCTATGCTAGCTATTCGGAGAGCTTCCTGCCGCGTTCAGGCGGGCAGTTCGCTAATATCAATGGCAACAACAACATCCTTGACCCGAACACGTTTGAGAATATCGAGCTAGGTTTGAAATGGGATTTTGCTGATAACCTGAGTTTTACCGCTGCAATCTTCGAGATCGAGCAATCCTCACCCGTCGTCTCTGACCTTGACGCTGGCACATTCGATATCATCGACACGCAGGTCCAAGGTTTCGAAGCGCAGATTCAGGGGCAAGTCACACCGTGGTGGTTTGTCTCTGCCGGATACAGCTACATTGATGGCGAACAGGCCGATGAAACATTGCGTCCGCGTGAGCTTCCTGAAAACCAATTCTCCGTCTGGAACCAGTTCCAACCGACCGAGCGTTTGGGCATTGGTGCGGGACTAACCTATCAGGATGAGAGTTTCGCGGATAACGGCAATAACGTCACATTGCCTGACTATGCACGGGTAGACTTGGCCGCGTTTTACGACGTCTCCGACAATCTGCGCATTCAGGTGAATATCGAAAACCTGTTTGACGTTGATTACTTCCCCAACGCACACACCGCCGACAACATCACTGTGGGCGCACCGCTAAACGCGCGCTTCAGCATCAGCGGACGGTTTTAAGTAAGCAGCGAATAGGCGGCTCTGCCGGTTAAGCCCGGCAGGGCCGCTATTCCTCTGGCGGCGAGGTTTCTTGCGAACTTGGCTGAGGCGTAGCGGTCGTGCCTAGCCCGCCATTGCCAACTCTAAGGGCTGGGACGTTTTCTGCCGCATCGGCTGAGCTGATACCCGGTGCCGGCGCTGCGCTGATGCTCTCTTGCCTGCGGACTACCCGCCCCGCACGCTCGACCGCGCGGATCAACCGCGGATAGACACCGCAGCGGCAAATGTTGGGGATCGCCTGCTCGATCTCTAGCTTGCTCGGCGCCGGATTGCGCTGAATGAGCGCCGCTGCAGCAATCACAATACCGGGTGTGCAATAGCCGCATTGGATCGCTTGCTCAGCCACCATCGCCTGTTGAACTGGGTGAGAGCGGTCGCGTGACAGCCCCTCAATTGTAGTGATGAACCGGCCTTCGGCTTCTGCAATTGTGATCAGACACGAACGCAGCGCCGCCCCATCGACGATCACCATGCAGGCGCCGACACACGAGCCGCCACCACAGCTCTTCGTGCCGGTGAGGTTCGCCGCCTCTCGCAGCGCATAAAGCAGCGGAGTATCGGGATCCATGTCGAATTCGACTGGACGATCATTGACTGTCATGCGCGGCATCAGCGCATCCTAACCTGGCAAATCTGTTTCAGAATCAATCGCGCCAGGAAGTGTCGATCCGGTCGATCTTACGCTTCCATGCCTCAAAATCGAACAAACCCGCACCGCCTTGGCTCTGCATGACCGACAGATCGCGCTGGTGAACGTCGACAACATCTTGCGACACAATATTGGGATTGCCCATGCCGAGCGTGGCGACCTGGATTTCGCATGCGCGCTGAAGCGCCCACATCTTCACAAACATGCCCTGAATGGTCTTGTCCATCACGACCGGGCCGTGATTGCGCAGCATCAAAATTGAGTGATCGCCGAGGTTCTCAACCAAGCGCTCGCCCTCTTCCTCACGAACCGTAACACCCTCAAAATCGTGATAGCCAATTTGACCCTGAAAATTGCAGGCGTAAAAATTGGTCGGCATCAGGCCGTCCTTGTGGCTGCAAACGGCCATGGTAGCGGTGGTGTGCACATGGCAGATAGCGTCGGCGCGCACGCCCAAATGCTTATGAAAATGAGCATGCTGTGTGAAGCCAGCCTTGTTGACCATATATTGCGATTGGCCGACATTGTTGCCTTCGACATCGATCTTCACGAGGTTCGATGCGGTCACTTCATCATACAGCAGACCAAACGGGTTGATGAGGAATGTGTCTTCCTCTCCCGGCACCTTAATCGAGATGTGGTTATAGATGGATTCGCCCCAACCCAAATGGTCAAAAATCCGGTAGCACGCAGCGAGATCGAGGCGTGCCTGCCACTCTTCTTTGCTGCATTCGATACTCGGTTTCAGCCGGGTCGCCATTGGGCTCGCTCCTCAATCCAATTTGCCATTCATTGGCGTATCGCATGATTGCCGCGCACGGCACAAGCATTTCGCCAACCCGTGACGCGCTTTAGCGGGATTTCACTTTGCCAAGCGGCAGCGGCCCAGCTAGCGCAGCAGGAAATGAGCAATTCTGAAAAGCCGCAATCGGCCGAGCCTCAAAAGGTATCGGCCAAACTCGCCAGCGGCTCCATCCCCGGCCATCTGATATCGCAAACCATGCCGATGGTGATTGGCGTGGCCGCGATTATGTCGATTGGATTGGTGGATTCATATTTCATTGGGCAGTCTGGGCAGCGCGGAACTCGCCGCGATTGCGTTCGTCTTCCCCATATCTGTCGCGCTCAGCAGCCTCGGCGTTGGGGTGATGGTTGGCATCAACTCGGTGGTCGCAAGGGCGCTGGGTGAAGGTGACCACGACAAAGCATTGAGACGTGCAAACTTTGGGGTGCTGTTTGCCATCGCCACCGGGCTGGCGATTGGGCTTACCCTGTTCGCTATCCTCGATCCGCTGTTCAATCTGATGAACGCTCAACCAGAACTGCTGCCGATCATCAGGACTTATATGCAGCCCTTTGCCCTCGGCTTCCCGCTGATCGTAATCATCATGGGGCTGAACGGTGTGCTGCGCGGCCAAGGTGAGGCCCGCAAAACCAGCTACGTCTCGGTCACCTATGCGGCGGCCAATTGGGTGCTGGACCCCATCTTGATCACCGGTGCGTTCGGGTTTGAGGGCTATGGGATTGTCGGCGCTGCTTATGCGACGATCATAGGTTGGGCGATTGGCCTGATGATGGCGCTCTATCTGCTGTCACGCACACAATTGCCATTCAGCCCTTCGAAGCTGCGCGGCGGCGCGACAGTTGAACCGATGCTGGCGATGCTACGCGTGGGCGTGCCAGCGGCATGTTCCAATGCGATCAACCCGATCGGACTATCAATTCTCACCGCGCTGATTGCGGCAGAAGGTCAAGCCGCCGTCGCGGGCTTTGGCGCGGCGGGCCGATTGCAGAGTTTCGCAGTTGTACCGCTGCTTGCACTGTCGGGATCCATCGGCTCGATTGTTGGGCAGAATTGGGGCGCGCAGCAATTTGGCAGAGCGCGCGAAGCGGCCCTGTACGCCGGTGGTTTCTGCGTGATCTGGGGCTTGCTGCTCGCGATCGCCATGGTCACAGCCGGGGAATGGTTCGGCGATTTCTTCACCAAAGACCCAGCCGTGATCGCCGAGTTCGCTCTTTATTTGCAAATCGCAGCCTGGGGCTATGCCGGGTTTGGATTGCTGATCGTTGCCAATGGCATTTTGAACGCGGTCGACCGGGCAAGTTTTGCTCTGTTCCAGTCCGTCGCCCGCGTCTTCCTGATCATGCTACCGGTGGCATTCGTGCTCCAGGCAGGCTGGGGCAGCGCGGCCATTTACACCGCAGAACTGGCCGCAAACCTGTTTGGCGCGGTAAGTGCCTGCCTGATCGTCGCGTTTATTTTTCGCCGCGCACGCAGCGGCTGACGCGCACAAAACATCGCTTTGGTGACCGTTCGTTAACCATCGTGAGCCATAGAGGCCTCTGGAAACAATTAGGGGCAATGGCGTCATGGATGACCTGCTGGCGGATTTCGTCGCAGAAACCCGGGAAATGTTGGAAGCTAGCGAAGGCGAGATCATCGCCTGGGAAGCTGATCCAACAGATCGCGCGCGTTTGGATACGATTTTTCGGTTCGTGCACACGGTGAAGGGCAATTGCGGCTTCTTCGATTTTCCGCGTTTGGCGAGCTTAAGCCACGCCGCAGAAGATGCCCTGTCCGATTGCCGCGCTGGACGCCGCCAAGCCGATAGCGCTTTGGTAAGCGCGGTTCTGGCCGTGATCGACCGGATCGTGGAAATGGTCGACATTATCGAGGCCGGCGACGAGATCCCTGAAGGCAATGATGACGCACTGATCGCCTCTTTGGGCGAGAACAGCGATCTTGCCGCAGGCGAGATCGATGGTTTGTCCGACCTGGTTGGCGCCGTTGAAGAAGTTGCCGCCGCAATTGAAAGCGCCGATGAAGGCGCCGCTGAAGAGGCGGTAGACGGCCAAGACGCCCCTCGCGCTATGTCCCAAAACGCTGGTGTTCAGCGCTCCATCCGTCTGCCAGTTGACCTGCTCGACCGCGTAATGAGCGGTGTTTCTGACATGGTTCTGGCCCGCAATGACCTGGCCCACCGCCTGCGTCAGGCCGGCAACCAGCCAACCATTGATGGCCCGTTTGAGCGCCTGACCACCATTCTTTCAGATGTTCGCGATGCCATCACTCGGATGCGTATGCAGCGGATCGAAACGCTTTACACCGCCCTGCCCCGCTTGGTCCGCGATCTGTCGGCCGACCTCGGGAAGCAGGTACTGATCGATCTGGAAGGCGGCGACGTTGAGCTCGACCGCGAGATGATTGAAACCGTCCGCGATCCGCTGACGCATATTATCCGCAACGCAATCGACCACGGGATCGAAGAGCCAAGCAGCCGCCTGTCAAAGGGTAAGCGCGAGATTGGCATCTTGTCGATCTCTGCCCGTCAGTCCGGCAACACGATCTCTATCGTGGTCAGCGATGACGGCGATGGCTTGAACGAAGAACGTATTGCCAACAAGGCGGTTTCTGTTGGTCTGATCACCGCAGCCGAGCGCGCTTCCATGAGCCGCGACAAAATCCTGCAGCTTGTATTCGAACCCGGGTTCTCAACCGCCGAAACGGTCAGCAATGTGTCTGGCCGCGGTGTTGGCCTTGATGTCGTCCGCGACAATCTGGAGCGCGTAGGCGGCTCAATCAGCGTCTCCAGCACGCCAGGTGTCGGATCAATGTTCACCCTCAAGGTGCCATTGACGCTCAGCATCATTGCTGGCCTCACAGTCGAAATCGGCGATCAGCGTTTTGCGATCCCGCAAAGCTATATCGAAGAGATCATCGACTCGACGTCCAAATCGCTCGATTTCACCCGCGTTGGCGAGACCGCTTTGATCACCTTCCGCGGCAACCGGATCCCCTGCCTGTCTTTGGCAGAAGTGCTCGAATTGCCAGGCACTGACATTGCCGAGGGTGAGCATACTATGGTGCTGCTGCGCCTCGCCAGTGGCGATCTGTTCGCTCTGGCTGTCGACCGCATCCACCACCACGGCGACCTTGTGGTCAAGCCACTGGCTCCGGCAGTTATGAATTGCGGCGTCTATGCCGGCTCAACCCTACTGGATGACGGCCAACCGATCTTGCTGCTCGATGTGACCAATGTCGCAGCCGAACATGGTCTGGTTTCTGATGCGCGCACCCGTGTCTTGCAGGCGGCCAACCAACAAGACCAAGACACCGACGAGGCGCTCAGCCGCGCCATGCTGTTCACCGATTACGATGGCCGCAAACGCGCCGTTCGTCTCGAACTGGTCCAACGGATCGAAACCGCCAAGGCGGAAGAGATGGATATTGCGCCTGATGGCAAGCGGGCCGTCATTGACGGTGTCATTCTGCCGCTGGTGGGACTGCCGGAAAGTCAAAAGCCAACCGGCAAAATCCGGTTCTTGCGTCTTTCGGATAAAACTTGCGAGCTCCTTTATGCAGTGCGCGAGGTCGATGATGCCATTGAACTGGAAAGTGCGCTCAAGCCGGTTGATGATGATCCGCTGGTCGAGGCCCTTACCCTGGTTGATGGCCAGACAATTGCACTCATTGACGGGCATGAGGTCTTTGCTCGCTATGGCGAGCCGCCAGAGCTCACGAGCAAGCCGACCTGTCATCTGCCCGACAGTGACTGGGCGCGCACAATCCTCGGACCGCTCGTCAGCGCGGCCGGTTATGAAGTCGTCAGCGGCTCAGACGAGGCAAGCGATATCGCAATTGTCCTAGATGATAGCGAGCCAAGCACGAGCCTGACCGAGGGTGAGTTTATTCGTCTTCGCAGCCAACCAGATGCAGCCGACAATGATGGCTCAATCTACCGCTATGACCGCGATGGATTGGTCGATGCGTTGCGCCGCGCACGCGCAGGAGGAAAATCATGAACGATTTGATGGTCATGGTCGAAATTGCCGGCCGCCGCTGCGCGCTGAACGCGCATAATGTATCCTCTGTCATTGAGCTTGGCGTGGTAACCCCGGTGCCGCGCACTGCGGATTTCATCGCTGGGATCACCGCCATGCGCAGCCAATCGCTGACCGTGATTGATTGTCGCCGCGCGCTTGGCATGGATCCGGAGAAATTTCCGACCGATCATCGCGGCGCAGTCGTAACAATCGCCAACCATTCCTACGCGCTGATGGTTGACCGGATTGACGACATTAACACCGCTATCTCCGAGGTCGAAAACGTCAGCGGAGGGTTCGGTCCAGAATGGTCAAGGATTACCACTGGGATGGTTGAGACCTCAACTGGTCCAGCTTTGCTAATTGATCTTGCTCTGCTCATCGCAGGCCCTGAATCTCTCGCAGTGGCAGCTTAAGACAAAACTTACGGGTGGGGCGTAAGCAACAACGAAGGAACAACAGGGGTCCTTATGAAAACGTGCCTGATAGTTGACGATTCACGGGTAATCCGAAAGGTCTCAAGACATATTCTTGAGACCCTAGGTTTCGTCGTGGACGAGGCAGAAAATGGCCAGATGGGGCTTGATCGCTGCGATGAGCAAATGCCCGATGTGGTGCTGCTCGATTGGAACATGCCGGTTATGACTGGTATTGAGTTCATCACGCAGCTGCGCAAGCGCCCGGATGGTGACAAACCTAAGGTCGTGTTCTGCACCACCGAAAATGATGTCGCGCACATTCGCGAGGCAATCCAAGCTGGCGCTGACGAATATGTCATGAAGCCGTTTGATCACGAAACTCTTCAGATCAAACTGCAGCCGGTTGGATTCGCGTGAGCGCACACTCGCCCATATCCAAACGCCCTTTGCGCAGGACACCGCCAAGCAATAGCTCTGGTAGCGCGCCTGTCGAAGTGATGATCGTCGACGATTCGCTGACGGTACGCACCGTTTTCAAGCGGATGGTTGAAAGTGACCAGGCAATGTCGATCGCCGGCACTGCGAGCAGCGCTGAACGCGCGATCGCTCAGCTTAAGACAACCCACGCTGACGTGATTTTACTCGACCTGGAAATGCCAGGCATGGGCGGGCTTGATGCCCTGCCAGAAATTCTCAAGACCGCTAAAGACACACAAGTCTTGGTCGTATCTTCGCTGACACAAGACGGCGCAGAGCATACCATGGCCGCCCTTTCTATGGGCGCTGCCGACACGATGCTCAAACCGCGCCCGGGCGGCTTTAACGACGAATATCGCGAGCAATTGCTCAGCAAGATCAAAGCTCTGGGGAGCCACGAAGGCGAATGCACGGACGCAGCGCCTGCGAAGGCTGCAGCCCAAGAACCCGCGAAACGCAAAGTTGCGCCAGCGAAAAAGCGCCCCGAATTGCTCGCTATTGGGGCCTCGACCGGCGGCATTCACGCGCTCAATCTATTGCTGCGCGACTTGCCGACAAGTTTCGACCTGCCGATCCTGATTACTCAGCATCTCCCTGCATCCTTCATCCCAGTTTTCGCGCGCCAAATCGAGGTCGCATGCGGACGCAAGACGACTGTCGCGGAAGAAGGCACCGTTATCACACCAGGCGAAATTGCTGTCGCACCAGGTCATGGCCACATGACGCTGCGTCGCAGCGGCGACCGTCTGATCACCAAGACATCCAGCGCCCCAGCGCGTAGTGGCTGTATGCCGTCTGTCGATCCTATGTTGGATAGCATTGCGGATGTATGCGGCGGTCAAGCCCTCGCCATCATCTTGTCCGGCATGGGAAGAGACGGTGCCAATGGCGCCGAGACCCTGCACAAGAATGGCGGCATCATCTTTGCACAAAACGCCGACACCAGCGCCGTTTGGGGAATGCCGGGTGCCGTCACCAAAGCTGGCTTGACCAGCCTAGTCGGAACACCTGAAGAACTGCGCGAGGCGATGATCGCCCTTGCTGGCCCGGCGCGCGTGGATGCTGCGGCATGGAAGTAAGCGAAGCCTCCCACCAGATTATCGCGGACCTTTTGGCGGCGCACACTGGACAGCACCTGACCGAAAGCCGCAGATGGCGGGTCGGGACGGCATTGTCTGGCGTATTCCGCGAACATGGTATCAGCAATATCGACCAATTGGTTTGCCTGCTGGCGGACCGGGGCCAGGAAAGCCTTGCTCAAAGCGTGGTCGAGGCGCTGCTCAACAACGAAACCTATTTTTACCGAGACAAGCCGACCTTCGATCAGCTGCCCGAGAGTGTTCTGCCAGAGCTGGCAGAGAAGCGCGCGGCGACCAAGCGCCTTTCCATCTGGAGCGCTGGCTGTTCAACCGGGCAGGAAGTGCACTCGATTGCGATGATGTTTGCCGAGCAAGCGGCGCGCTGGCACGATTGGACTATCGAAATTCTGGGTACGGACATTTCGCATAGCGCGATAGCAACTGCACGCAGCGGCAGCTACACTCAGTTCGAAGTCCAGCGCGGCCTCAGCGTTGCACAAATGCTGCGCCATTTTGATGAGACCAGCACCGGTTGGCAGCTTCACGATGACGTGCTGGCTTACACCCGCTTTCAACAGCACAATGTCCTCAAAGAGCCACCAAACCGGCAGAGCTTTGACTTGGTTTTGTGCCGCAATGTGCTGCTGTATTTTGATCCGGTCACGCGTCAGGCAGCCTTTGAACGCCTGCGCAGCGCGCTGGCACCGGACGGCTTTTTGATGCTGGGTGCCGGAGAAACCGTGGTTGGTCAGACCGATGCGTTTGCGCCAATTTCAGACCGCGCAAGCATCTACAGCCCGGTCCACGCAAGCTCGCAGGCTTTGCGCATGTCCGCAACCGGGTAAGCCAAGCGCTGCCTGCGCCGTGATCAAAGTAAGCGAAAATTTTCGTTTATCGTCCGGGCTTTACAAAACTTAACAACAAAACTGTTATTTTTCAAACGCTTCGATAAATGGCAATTTACTCTTCTTTAGTTAATTCCCCTTAGCAAAGGCATTCGCAAAAAAGCGCCACAGAGCGCAAGACGGGGAAATTTTGGTGCTAAACAGATTGACAACTTTGCGGCTCACGCCGTCTACGATGGTGGTGGCACCATTCGTAATTTTGTCACTTATCTTTGGCGCAATTTCACTCATAGTCATCATCAGCGACGATATTGAGTTCCGCTCACCCTCCAGCCTGGTGATCGCTGGGATCCTCGTTTACGCTGCGACCATCTTCCTGCTCAGCCGCCTTGGTCTTATGCAGGCCCGCGAGCTGGAGGCAATGACAACAACCGATACGCTAAGCCAGCCGCCCAATCGGCGTGCCCTGCACCAAGACATCGACGATGCACTGCGCACGCCGACTGAAGTTGCTGTGGCCATTATCGATTTGGATAGCTTCAAGCAGGTCAATGATCACTTTGGTCATTCTGTTGGCGATCAACTGATCCAAAAATGCTCCGACATTTTGCGGTCCGCCAGCGAGCCTGAGGCGCGTTGCTATCGTTTGAGTGGCGATGAATTTGCAATCCTCATGGTGGGCGAAGTCGCGGGCACCATTCTGGAAGGCATGTCGCGCACCGTTCTGGAGCAATTGGCCAAGCCATTGGCTATCGGTGATCGCCGCATTCCAGTTGGCGCCAGCATTGGCCTGGCTCGCTGTACCGGCGATGATCCGATAGAATCGTCAGAGCTGATGCGTCGCAGCGACGTCGCAATGTTCATGTCGAAACGCGGCGGAAAAATGCGCTGTACGTGGTTCAGTGAGAACTTCGACCGTCGCCGTGAAGCCGTGCGTGAACTGGACGAAGGGCTTCGCAAGGCGCTTGCCGAGGGCGAATTTGCATTGGCTTACCAACCCTTGGTCAATGCGGACGATGGCAAGATCGTAGCGGTGGAATCGCTCCTGCGCTGGAATCGCCCAGACGGGGAAAACATCGGCCCGAACGTCTTCATCCCGGTTGCGGAAGAATCCGGCCTGATCAATGCGATTGGCCTTTGGGTACTTCGCCAAGCCGTCACTGACGCGCTCCCGTGGGGCGAATTAAAGCTGTCTGTGAATATTTCAGCGGCTCAATTGCGCAACCCCGAATTCCCAATCCAATTGGGCCAAATTCTTGAGGAAAGCGGCTTCCCACCGCAGCGCCTCGAGCTTGAAATCACTGAGACCTGCCTTGTGCTTGACCCGATTGTGGCTGAGCGCACGCTGGATGTCATTCGCGGGTTTGGCGTCAATGTGGCGCTTGATGATTTCGGCACCGGCTACGCGTCAATTGGCTTCCTGCGCCAGTTCCGGTTTGAGAAGCTGAAGCTCGACCGCAGTCTTGTGGTCCAAGCCGGCGATGACGAAGGCAGCCGTGCGATGATGCTTTCGAGTATTGCTGTCGCCCGCGCTCTGAAGATGGAAGTGACCGCAGAAGGCGTAGAAACGACAGCTCAAGCTGATTTGGTTCGCACGGCCGGATGTGATCAAATTCAAGGCTGGCTCTATTACAAAGCCATGCCAGCTGGCGAGATTGCAGGATTGCTTACGCCCCCAAAAGAAGATGCTGAAAACAAAGCTGATTTTAATGATGAGGCCGCAGCATAACCCCCACTACCTCTAACAATTTAATTGTATTGGTTAGTATAGATTAGCACGAATACTATTATTTTGCATATTCATTTTCAAATAATTTAACCTCGAACCCTTCAATGAAGGATTTATAAAGGATTTTCGTTCAGAAAATGTCCCGACGACGATCTGAGGTGGGAATTTCTGAAATGAACATGATGACGCAGCAGGATGAGCTCACGCAGCTCGCGATGCCTGAGTTTGCGCGCAAGATGGAAACAGAGATCGCAGAAGAAATTGCGAACCTCGACCATTCCACCAATCAAACTAACAATTTCCTCCTCGACAGAATTGCGTGGTTTCGCAACTTGCGGATCGCTGGCAAAATTAAGGCTGTTTTCGGCATATTCTTCGCAGTTTGCTTTGCTATGGCTGTGGTGCTTGGTGTCGAGATAGCAGAGCAGTGGAAGAGCAGCGAGACAAACAGTGAAATCAACGACGCCGTACTAGCGTCGGTTGATTTGCGCGGAACCACAGGAGAACTGCGCTACAATTCTGTCCGTTATATCTTTGGCGGTGAAGCTATCGCCTTAGAGCGGCAGCGCGACAGTTACGAAGCTGCGCAAGCACACATTGCCCAAATTGATAGCGTGATCACAATGCACGCCTCGGGAATGGCCGATCAGCTGAACCAAATTCAGACAGATTTAGTAACCTATAACTCTACATTCGAGGAACTGCGCCAGAGTCTAGAACGCGAAGGGCGCAGCGAAGCTTCGATCGCGCTCTCCTATGAGCTTTCGGATCAAGGCGATACGCTATTTGCAGACTCGCAAAGGTTCGCAATCGATCTAGCGGCTTACGGCGGGCAGGTACGCCAAACCGCGGTAGACCACTTTTTCACAATGATCGGGGTCGTCATCGCACTCGGGTGTTTTGCAGTGCTGATCCTGCTACTCGGTCTGCGTTATATGTCGCACAGCATTGGTCATAGCATCTCAGACATCACTGATGGCATGAACCGCCTGGCTAAGGGGGACCCCAATTTCGATGTACACGGTCACCACCGGGGCGATGAGATTGGGGACATGGCGAAATCGCTAGAGCTGTTCAAACGCGCCAACCGCCAAATGGAAATTTGGGGCCGTGAACGAGCGAAGCGTGCCGAAGAGCAGATCCAAGAGCAAAAGGATCGCGAGCAAGAGCGCGTCGAAAACGAGAAGCGTAAGGCAGAAATGCTCAGTGAGCTTGCCAAGCAGTTTGAGCACACGGTTGGCGATGTTGTCCAAGGCGTGGCCGCTGCGTCCAGCCAATTGCAGGTTACGGCGTCCCAAATGGCCTCTTCTGCTGAGCAATCGAGCCAGCGCACCAGCGAAGTCGTGCAAAGCATGAAAGAAGCCAATTCAGGCGCCACAGCGGCCGCGGCAGCGAGTGACGAATTCGCCCTGTCGATTGGCGAGATCAGCCGCCAAGCGACCTCTTCAAGCGAGCTCGCACGCCTGGCGACCGATGCCACCAAAGAGGCCGACACGACCATTTCAGAACTTTCAGCCTCTGCTGAGCAAGTCGGCCAAGTGGTTGAGTTGATCCAGACGATTGCGCAGCGCACCAATCTTCTTGCCCTTAACGCCTCGATTGAGGCGGCACGGGGCGGCGAAGCAGGACGCGGCTTCGCCGTGGTTGCCAGTGAAGTCAAAGAACTGGCCATGCAGACCAGCCGCGCGACCGAAGAAGTCGCGGCGCAAATCAGCGCCATGCAAGACACCACTGGCGCCAGCGTCAACGCGTTACGGGCGATTGCTGGTCAGGTCCGTGACCTGGAAAGCACCGCAGTCTCAATTGCCAGCGCAGTCGATCAGCAATCCGTTGCTGGTCAAGACCTTGCTCGCAGTATTGATATGGCTGCTCGCGGAACCGATCAGGTATCAAGCCACATTTCAGACGTGCGTGAATTGTCTCTTTCAACTGGAACCGCTGCCAGCCAAGTGCTGACCAGCGCCACAGACCTCGAGGAACAGGCCGGCAGCCTCAAAGAGCATGTTCAGGCGTTTCTAACCCGCGTTCGCGCTGGCTAACCCCTTTCGGGGAAAGAGATCCCGCTAATTTTCCCGCTTGGACACCGCTCCAAATAGAGAGCCTCAAGCCGCTTCCACTAGCCCTTTTTGGCGATCTGTAAGCCGCCATTACGATTCGTCGAAGCCAACATTCAACGCGTTTGGCGTTAAACTTAATGCGGATTAATTTTTCCTGTCGGCGATCGCCAAGAGCGGAGTTTACTCAAAATTTACCGCTGCGACGGCGCGCCTCAGCCGATCTGGCGATTCTCGTCCACAAGCGCGACCGTCTCGAAGGCCTTGGGACTTGTTAATATTTTAACCATTCACATCAATCCAAGTCCAACTGCCCCTCTGTAATTCATGCATCACGAAGGCGTGTCTGCACGCCGAATGATTGATTGGATGAATAGAATGGCTACCAAGTTTGCATCAGGAGTTGCTGGGATTGCGATAGCGGCATCGCTCGCAGCCCCTGCCTATGCGCAAGATCAAACGGTCGACGAACTTCCTGTTTTGGATGAGAAAGACCTCGTTCTTGCGAGTGAGCTGGCGGCTAGCACGCAGAGCCTGTTGCCATCAAACGTCGACACAGCAGCGCAGGACATCCTTAGCTCGCCAGCATTCGCCGCTTGGTCATCGGATCAAGCCACAGGCACTGTTGTCACCGCGTCTCCAATCAACGCGGCCATCAACACAGTTCGTCCAGCAGCCGCTCCAATCGTTAACGCCACTCTCAGCGCAAACACAGGCCGCGTGACGCTGCGAAGCATCGATCCATTCTACGGCGACATCAATCCTTTCTACGGCGACATTGGCGCATTCTACGGGGATATTGATGCATTCTACGGCGACATTAACCCGTTCTATGGTGACATCGGCGCCTTCTATGGCGACATCAATCCGTTTTACGGAGACATCAGCCCATTCTACGGCGACATTGGCGCATTCTGGGGTGATATTGATGCCTTCTATGGCGATATCGGCGCTTTCGACGCGACCAATCTGAAACTGCTGGGTGAATTCTGGGCAGAAAACAGCGCGCACATGGCCAACGCGGACGAAATCTGGGGTTCTTTACGCTATAGGACGCTGACTGACGGGCAGTTTAGACCCGTGTACGACGGCACACCTGACCGGATCCTAAATGCGCTCGGCACACTGATCGATCAGGCTGAGGCTCAATTTGGCGCAGCTTATGAAGCCGAAACCGGCGGTTCGTTCCGCGATGATTTCGTCACCGAAGTTCTGGCGCGCCACGGCGTGGATCTGAACGATAAGGTTTCACTCGCTGGCAAATCATCCAATGATCGCGCTGCATTCTTCCTCGACTGGCACGACAGCCTGATGGGCTATTCCGGAATCGATCATGTCGATCATTGGATGAATACGATCAACTGGACCCCGTCAATCACGCAGATTCAAGGTTCAGGCCGGCAGGCGGTTATCGGAGTTATTGATGGCAGCTTTGCCGCTGATGCAGACCTTGCTGACAACATTGCCTGGTCAGGCGGCGGTGCGACCTCGGTTAACGGCCACGGCGCAGGCGTAGCTAGCCTGATTGCCGCTGCGCATGACGGCGAAGGCATTTTGGGCATCGCGCCGCAGGCACAGCTCGCTACCTACAACCCATTTGATGCGGATAACACCGCGACTTGGGATGCCGTACAGCAAGGCATTGAAGAGCTTCTCTATGCCTATGTTGGCGGCAACGAAACCGGATACGTCAGTGTTGTAAACCTCTCGCTGGGCGAGAGCGGTTGGGCGGTCTCGCAAGGCTTGGCTGATGTGCTGAACAGCACTCACCTGAGACGCTACAATCATGAAACCACCTATGTCGTCGCTGCGGGTAATGATGGCATTACGCAAACAGCGGACATTGATTGGGACTATTCCAGCGACACGACCTTCATTCTGGTCGGTTCGCTTGGCCTGAATGGGGAAATCTCAAGCTTCTCCAATAGTCCGGGCAGCGCCTGCCTACTGAACAATGGGGTATGTGAGGCTGGCAATGAGCTTTACAATCGTACGGTTGTTGCACCGGGTGAATTGATCCTTGTCTCAGACGGCGAAGGCGGCGTGCTCCGCCGTTCGGGCACCTCTTTTGCGGCTCCTCTGGTATCGGGCGCGATTTCATTGCTGCACGATCGCTGGACTTGGCTCGCACGCAATCCAGAAGAGACCGCTGAGATCATCTTCCGTTCTGCACAGGATCTGGGCGCACCTGGCGTTGACGAAGTTTACGGCCACGGCCTGCTGGACGTTGCCGCATCGCAATCGCCACTCGATTTTGGTGCGCTGACATTCAAAACGCACCGGAAAATTGGCAATATCAATGTGCCTGTCATCACTCCCGTGGGCGAGCTGCTTGGCGCGGGCATCCCGCAGCATTGGGAAACTGATGGGGTGTTCATCACTGCGATTGAGCAGATCGGCAACACATACCGCGATTTTGCTATTCCGGTATCGTCCTTCACTTATGGCGGCACCACCGATGTGCTTGGGCGTGGTGAGCAACGCTTCCAGGACTTTATCAGAGGCCGGTTTGAGAAATGGCTGCTCAGCAAAGGCGCCGACAAAGACGGAGACGGCACAATTGGCGTGACCCAGGTCACATCCGCTGTTGCTCCAACCCGGGGCGCATGGACCCTGCGTTACGACATGATCGCACCGCGTCTGACCGATGCGGGCACTTATGATCCTGTCCACACCGCAGCCAGCCTGTCTGACCCTAGCGGAAAGTTCTCTTTCACTGTGGGTCATGGCCAAGGCGCGCTTTCGCTGACCGGCCAACGTTTCGGCTTGATCAGTGATCACGATCAGCATGTTGGCGGTGTGAACCCTATTTTGGGCCTGGCATCGGGCGAAGTCTTTGGTTCTGCGAGCTTCAAGCCAACGCCTTCGACCACGATCACTGCTGGTTTCAGCGAGGAACGCGAAGACTGGCAAGACATCTCAAGTGTGTCGGAACTGCAGCGTGAAATTCAGCGCAACCTTGGTGCCCGCGAAGCGCGCGCCATGACCCTCGGCGTTGAGCAGAAGGTGACAGACAATGTCTCCCTCAACGTTCAATGGACCAACCTGCGCGAGGATGACGCGCTGCTGGGTGTGCAAACATCTTCTGACGAATTCCTCGGCAATGGCTCAAAGACCAACGCAGTGACCATTTCTGCCAGCGTCAATCTTGGCCAAGGCTTCTCATTCGACCTGTCTGCAACCGGTGCTGGCACCGACGCTGCGGGCGGCCAATTCTTCGCCAACAGCAATCGTATCACCAGCACCGCTGGCCAGATCACGATGAACAAGCGCGGCCTAATAGGCAGCAATGATGTGCTGCGTGTTTCGGTCGGCCAGCCGCTAAATGTGGAATCTGGTGAGCTGGAATTTACCTCGGAACAGGTCATCGATCGCGAGACCGGCGAATTGGGTTTTGTGACCCAATCCATCGGCATCGAAACAAAACGCCGCATGACAGGGGAAATTGTTTACGCAACGCCGCTAAACAAGTCGTCGGAATTAGGATTGTTCGGTCGCTACATCAGCGATGGGGACGGGGATGACCGCCGCAGCTACGTGCTCGGCGCGAGTGTCGGCCTGCGGTTCTAATCCGATACGGCAAATAATCCGACCTTGAAGGAAACTATCGAGGCGGAACGGGGAAATAGGGGACTAACATGGGCAGATGGATCAAAGGATGGGCCGCGCTGATCGCGGCTGCATTAGCTCTCGCCATGCCGGTAACCGCCGCGGCAACTGCCGCTGCCCCTGCTGCTGACGCATTCGAAGAGACGATTGCTGAGGCCAAATCCCTGATGATGGGCGATTCCGCGCAGGCGCTAAAGCTAGCGCGCGAAGCCAAAGAACTCGTCTCCGGCGACACCCAAGCTGAAAACAAGTCACGCTTGACCGCGCAATGGCTCGAGGGCGAGGCCTTGATGCGGCTCAATCGCGGCGATGAGGCGCAAGCGATCATCGCCTCTGCGCTCACCGAAGTGGCCAAGAGCTTCCCTGGTGACAAGCTGCACGCCGATCTGCTGCGCTCACAAGCCTCTTATAAAGCACGCCAGGCTGAATATGGCGAGGCGCTGTCATTCTTCCTCGAAGCAGATGAGCGTTATAAGGCGCTGGGTGAAAACCGCAGCCGCGCAATTGTGCTGCAAAACATCGGTTCGCTCTATTCAGACGCACGAGATTATGAGCGGATGCTCGGCTATTACCGTCAGGCGGGTGAGGCTTTTCCAGAAGACAATGCCCTCGCCCTATCGGCGCACAACAACACCGGCAACGCGCTGAAACAGCTCGACCGGTTGGAAGAGGCCGAAGACGAGTTTCGTCAGGCTCTTTCGGTTGCTGGCAAAATGTCGAGCCCGCTGCTCGAAGCGCGGATCCTCACCAATATCGCTTCTACTCAGTACCGGAACGGTCAATACGCAGCGGCAGAAGACACCGCAGCGCGCGGTCTTCGTATCGCCTATGACCAAGCGCCAGAATGGCTGCCATTCCTCTACGGCGTGCGCGCACAGATTGAGCTCAGCCGTGGCGATCTAGGCCGCGCAGGTGACTATATTGGCCGCACATTTGACGGTCAGAAGCTGGATGCAACCACTCCGCTGTTCCGCGATTTCCACGATGCCGCTTACAAGATTTACTCCGCGCGCGGCGAGTACAAACTCGCTGCCGATCACTTGGCCGCCTTCCACCGGATTGAAGGCCAGGCGCAGGATCTCTCTGCGGTTGCCAACAACGCTCTCTTGGGCGCTCGTTTCGATGCGGAAAACAGAGAGCTGCGCATTTCAAAGCTATCGGCTGAGAAAGAAGCGAACGAAGCCCGCCTGACCAGTGCACAAAACCAGGTGATACTGCTCTCAGCCGTCATCGGTCTCGTCATCGCGGCCTTTATTGTCGCGCTTCTAATCCTGCGCACAGTGAACCGCAGCCGGGCCGCGATCAGCGCAGCGAACGAAAAACTCACCTACGTGACGCAGCACGACAGCCTAACCGGCCTGTTCTCACGCGATCACTTCCGCAGCCAGCTCGAAAGCGTCTCTCAAACCTGCGCAGAAACCGGCGAGCAAGGCGTGCTGATGTTGATCGATCTCGATCGCTTCAAGCAAGTGAACGATGTTTACGGCCACGCGGTGGGTGACAAATTGCTGGCAAAAGTGGCAGAGCGTTTCCGCCATGCTGCCGGTTCAGATGCAGTCATTGGCCGTTTGGGCGGCGACGAATTCGGCCTGTTTCTGCGGCCATCGACCAGCGTTGAAGAAGCGGCCGAAGTTGCAGACAAGCTCATCGCGCAAGTCGGAGAACTCTATCAGGTTGGTGATTTCGAGCTCGCCGTTGGTGCATCGATCGGTATCACAGCAATCACTGGCGGCGTATCTGACAGTGTGCTGATGACCAATGCTGACCTCGCTTTGTATGAGGCCAAGCACCGCGGCCGCGGCACCCACGTATCCTACACCAAGAGCATGCGTGACCGCCTGGAAGATCGCTCAGACCTTGAAAACGATCTATCGGCGGCGCTTGAAAACGGCCAGCTCTCGATCTCTTATCAGCCAATCATCAGCGGCGCTGACCGCGAAGTGATGGGCCATGAGGCCCTGATGCGCTGGAACCACCCAGAACGCGGTATTGTCCCGCCGAGCGTATTCATTCCAATCGCGGAGGAAGCCCTGCTGATCGAACAGCTTGGTGCTTGGATGCTGCGTTCAGCCTGCGCTGAAGCGACGAATTGGCCAGAACATGTCAAACTCACGGTCAATGTCTCATCATTGCAGCTCACCACCGGCGCTTTCCTTGCAACTGTGGTAGATGCTCTCGCTTCCAGCGGCCTTGCGCCAAACCGCCTGCTGTTGGAGCTTACCGAGACCATCCTGCTGGAAATGGACGAAGAGCTAGAGTCTCAGCTTAAGAGTCTGCGAGAGCTTGGCGTATCCTTCGCGCTCGATGATTTCGGCCGCGGCTATTCGTCGCTCAACTACATCGAGAAAATGAACTTCTCGATGATCAAGATTGACCGTGATTTTGTTCAGGCTGCCGCCGCTGGTTCGCGCAAGAGCCAAGCCGTTGTGACCGCCATTGTTTCGCTGGCACGCTCGCTTGAGATTGATGTGACAGCAGAAGGCATTGAGCAAGAAGACCAAGCCGAAGCCATGCTAGCGCTGGGTTGCTCTTGCTTCCAAGGCTTCCACTTTGGACGTCCTGAACCGGTCGCCCATGAGAGCTCGCAAGAAGACGACACATCAGCGCTGAAAGTTGCCTAACCGCCAATCGCTGAGCAGTTATTTGGCGTTAAACCCAGGCAGAACGCCGGTCGACGGATCGCTGAAAACCAGCGGCGAATGATCGCATCCGCGCGCGCAGCAAGGCCTGACGACCTTCGGCGGTGCGGGTGAAAACCAGCTCCCCGCGCGCCACCTTCTGCCGCCAGATTTTCGCGAAGGCTTCGGCGTTTTCCTTACGCCCAGCCAATGCGGCCGGGACAGCGTGGAAATCTGCGCGCAGCCGCCATCCAAGCCGCGATTTTCGCACCAAAAGATAGCGCGGGTTCTGCACGGGGCCGAGCACTTCCGCGATCCCCTCCATTACTTGCCGTTCGGTCGATCGGCTGACTTCAGACACGATCACATCCTTGCGGCCATCAATGCTGGTTCGGACGGTAATTTGCGCCTTTTCAAGCTCGTTTTCGGTCACAAGCCCCGCCTCGCCCAGGCTGGTCAGAACCGCGCTGGCTACTTCACTTAAGCTGCCCTCGAGCGACCCGTTGCGCCATGCGAGCTGCGCCGCGCGCCCTAGGCGCGGCAAACTAGCGAGTGTCGCGACACCCAGCGCGCCCATCGCAAAAATGCCAAGTCCCTCCATCGATGCGACACCGCGCAGTTGATCCGCCGCCGCAATGCCTGCGCTGCCAGTGGCGGTCCACACCAGCGACTGCAGCGTGTCAGACCAACTTAGCGCCCTTGGCGCATAATTCGGCGCGGCGGTTTCGCGCACTTGCGAGCGCGCCTCCCCTTCCCCCAAGGATTTTCGCCATTTCTGGGCGATATCAGCTCGGTCTGAAGCATAGGTCAGAGTGGCCGCATTTTGCTGCGCAATCGTCAAACTCGGATTGAGCCCGAGGCGCCCTAGCCCGCTTTCGATAAGGTGCGACGCGCCGTTCGGAATGCACTCAAACGCTCTGAACCGGCGGGCAACCACGCCGATGTCCGACGTGCGCGACGGGCCTCCATCGTTCAATGTTCCCCAATTGAGCGAGGTCTCCAGCGCTTCTGCCAGCCCACCAGTATCCGGCTCTAGCGTGGCCAAATGCCAGATGTTCGAGACCTTGCTGGGCGCTTTCGGATTGATACGAATGGCGCGCCCCCGCATCTGGTTCGACAGCATGAAAGATGCGGTGTTGCTGGCGAGGACCAGACTGTTGAGCGCTGGCGCGTCCCAACCCTGCCCGAGCAAAGACTGCGTCCCCACCAAAATCCGAATGTCTCCGCGCATGAACAGGGCGGTGATCACGCGCACCAGGTCGGCATTGCTACCGCCTGAGACCTGCAGCTCGAAATGGCCGGGACAGGCTGCGATTGGTTTTGTTCGCAGGTCAGAGGCATCAAGGCCAAGCTCACCGGCAATCACCTCCAATGCGTCCACCGCGCGCTGAGGTATGATGACCAGACTACCCGTGAGAACCGCCAGCTTGCCAGCGTTCACACCGGCTCGCCTCAAGCTTTCGAAAATGGGTACAACGCCCAGCTTGGCCGGTTTGAAGTCGTCCTCAGGGTGCTTCGGCAGCTCTCCAGCACGGATATGATCGGACAGCACAACCATGCGCAGATCATCGCCCAGCGATGCTGCCTCTGCCTCTGCGATAGCGGTGATGCTCTCTAGTTTCACCAGGCTGGATGCGAGCAGTCGGAAAACCGAGCGCGTGTGACGCAGCCGGGCTCGCCCACCCTCAATTAGGCCATGCCTCTGGAGACGGTTTTCCAACGTTTTGCGGCGTTCAGGGGAAAGCGAAAACTCGTCCTTATTCTGCGCCAACAAGCCATCGAGCAACCGCTCCAGCCAGAACAAAGAAGGCATTGGTAAATCACGCGCTGACGCTCCGAGCACCTTCAGCGGCGCTTTGGGGAGTTTTCGCCCGGCAGAACTAAGCAATATCAGCACCGCCGAGAGCATTTCGGGCGAATCGAGTATGGCCTCAATATGCGCCTTAGGAACCGTCATCCACGGATGCTGCTCCAACCAATCCAGGAATTCGGCATCTTCGCGTAGGCCGCGTTGCAAATCGCCAATCGCCTGCCTGCGGCGGTCCAGCAAAGCGAGCGCGTCTTCGGTGGGTTCGGATAGAATCAAATGGTCTTGATGCGGGCACAGGTCGCCATTGCGGACCAGCTCTGGAATGCCGATTTCCAAATCGATCGACCCGCACAAATCCTCATAACGGCGCCACTCGGCAAAGCTCGCATCATAGGGCGGCGTCGCGGTGAGCGCGACGATGGTGACGTCTTTGAGTTCTCGCCGCAGCCGGTCCAAGCAATCCCACCAAGCACGGCGCAAATGATGCGCCTCATCCAGAACCAGCGTCAATGGCCCATGCGCATTGAGGTTCTCAATCAGCGAGGTCAGATCGTCGCTGCGCCGAAAGCTATCCAGCGATTGATAGGTCGAAAGGGTCAGCGTGGCGGGGTCCGAAAGATCGCGCGAAATTTCATCATCGCCCGGAATCGCGCTCATAAACAACGGCGACAACCGCTCGCGCCATTGATCGCGGATCGCAAGGCTGGGCGCAAAGACCAGCGCTGGCTTTCCCAGCCTGCGGACGATCTCCAACCCAAGAATGGTTTTACCCGCACCGGGCGCTGCAACCACGTGCAACCTGTCGTCGGCAAGATGGTCATGCATCTGCTGAAGAACACGCGCCTGATAGTCACGCCAGTCGCCTGAAAAATGCATCCGATCGAGCATAGGGTGCGGCTATAGGACAATGCCTGTTTTGGCAAAATTGTAGTTTTGAAGGTAGAAAGGGCGCCCCGTTAAGAGGCGCCCTTTGTTTAGGCCTAGAAATTCGAACAGGCCTACGAGTTGCAACTAGGCTCAGAACCCAAATGCCACGCCAGCTTGGGCCACGACGGAGCCGTCACCCGTATTGCCAGCGACCCCTGCGCCAATCGCAAAGCTGTCACTCACACGGCCAGTGAAGCTCGCGGCAAAGCCCTGCTGACCGCGATAGGTCGCGATATTGCCTGCGATAGTGAAGGCCTTGTCCGGCATGGCGATGGCGCTGCCTAGTGCAGCAGCAGCCGCGATCCCGCCGCTGGTGCTATCACTCAGCTCTTCAAGACGGAAATCGAGATCTTGCACCCGCCCGCTAAGCGCATCAAACTGCGCGGTGGAGACCTGCGCGACGGCGTTCAGCGCGACACGCACGTTGTCGACCGAAGCGGCGGTGGCCACGCTCTGACGGCCCAGCGTGCCGTTGGCGTCCACCGTCACCGCATCCACAGGGCCAACCTGAGCGGCTGTGCTGGCATCAATGTCTCCAATGCGTACCGATGAACCGGTACCGCCCAGCGTCACTTGGTTGGCCGCTGTTGTGGTCGCCCCTGCGCCGATCGCAGTTGAGCCTTCTTGATTGACAAACGCACCATTGCCTAGCGCCAGTGCATCGGCAGCCTGCGCCCGGGAACTCCCCCCGATAGCAATCGCACCAGCAATGGTTGCACGGGCATTGCCGCCAATCGCCGTTGCCTCCGCGCCGCGAGCAAAGGTGCTGTTACCCAGTGCAAAGGCATCATCGCCGCGCGCCACAGCACCCTCGCCCAGCGCAGTTGCGCCCACCGATTCGGCCAAAGCGCCCGTACCCACTGCCAAAGCGCTCACCCGGGTTGCACTCGCGCCTGAACCAATCGCAATCCCGTTGTCTTGCTGAGCACTCGCATCCGTACCCAGCGCAACCGACGATGCGCCTAAGGCCTGCGCTCCAGAAGCTCCGGCAAAGCTGCCCTCGCCACCTGAAACCGCATCCGCGCCCAGCGCAATGGCATTCGCAGCCGTCGCCTGCGCGCCCTGCGTATCGCCATCCGCGCCATCACCGCCAATCGCAATCGAGCCTATCTCGGTAGCGTCGACTTGGTCGCCGATAGCAATGGCATTCTCGCCACTACTTGATGCACTATTACCAAGGGCAATGGCAGCTCGTGCGGTTGCCAGAGCGTCATTGCCAATCGCCGTTGCATTTTCATCTGCGGCAAAAGCACTTGAACCCAGCGCGATCGCACCTTGTCTGGTGGCACCAGCGCCGGCCCCCAAGGCCACACTTACCGATCCTGAAGCGGATGCCGTTCTGCCGGCGGCAAAGCTCAAAAACCCGCTGGCAACGGCCTCCTGACCCAATGCGATTGCCCTGTCCCCAGTGGCCTGGGCACCCAAACCCTGGATATCTGTAGAGCCTCCGCCAATAGCGATCGAACCCAAGCCAGATGCAATTGTATCGAGGCCGCCGGCAAAGCTGCCGACGCCGCTGGCCACAGCCTCTGCCCCTACGGCTGTCGCGCCTAATGCCGTTGCTTGTGCCCCAGGCCCGTCTTCTGATCCAAAGCTTCCGCCGAGAGCGGTCGCGCCAGTTGCGGTCGCGGATGAATTGAAACCGACTGCCAGCGAGATCAAGCCGCTTGCGTCGGCTCCCGCCCCAAAGGCGGCTGCGCCGTCTCCTGTTGCACTGCTGCCCAAACCGACACTTATCCCAAATGTCCCGGAAGCAAGAGACCTTGCGCCAAGCGCGACGGTTTGTATGCCTTCTGCGACTGCATCCAGCCCGATTGCCACCGCGCTATTCGACGTCGCCTGTGCCCCCAGCCGGTCTGAATCAAGTCCATTGCCGCCAATCGCGATGGCGCCAGTCTGCGTCGCGCTGGCCGCATTGCCCAGCGCCACCGCTTCATTTGCCGCCGCATTGGCGCTGGAGCCGACAGCGGTTGAGCTAAGCCCGCTCGCGCTGGCGACATGGCCGATGGCTGTCGTTTCAAAGCCATTGGCAGACGCATTTGCACCAAGGGCTGTTGTTCGGCCCGAACCTGCCTGCGCACCGACACCGCAAGCAAGCGCTGTGTCTTCACTCGCATTGCCATCCGCGCCGCCATCATTGTCGGTTCCTTCATCGACAACGCCATCGTCATCACGGTCGAGCAGGCAAGTCTCGGCCTGCACAGGTGCGGGTTGGAAGCTGAGCGCGGCGATCGTTGCTGCGGCTGCGGTCGAAAGTAGAGTGGTCTTTTTCATTGTCATGTTCCCTGTCTTGTGTGTGTTGTTCACATTCAAGACGAGGCGCTTTTGGTTGCTGCCCATATAGGAGAGCGGCCCAATGAGGCGTGACCGATTGGAAGGGTCGTACGATAACCAATCAGCCACACCTCACCGGCAGGGCGCCTCGTCTTCACGACAGGTGATGACAGGCGACCGTTGTAATGAGCGTTGTAAAAAGCGTTGTAATTTGCGTTTTTGGCCACTTTTTTTGCGAAAATTGGGCTTTTTTTGGATTTTCAGCCGGATTTCAGAAAATCTTGGACCAATTCCACGAATCGGGTCGAAGCCGATTCGCGGCCCAACAGCAGATGATTCTGGCTCTCAACGCTGGCCGGCTGCGCACCCGGAATTCGTGATGCGATGGATCGCCCTGTTGCAAACGGGATCCGCATGTCCCCGCGGCTATGAACGACCAGCGTGGGACACTGCACCTTCGCCAAGTCATCCCGAACATCGATGGTTGAAAACGCCTCTAGAAACCGCACGGCGTTTTCTGCCGATGTGGTGAGGCGTTGAAACTCGTCGAACCAGTCGAGCTCTTCCGGGCTCGCATCGGGCATGAAGGTGCGCGAGAAAACGTGGCGGTAGGCTGGATTGTCCATGCCCCATCCGGTTTCGGTCAATACCATTACAGCTTCGCGTTCGCGCACTTGCTCCGGCGTTGCATCAAAACGCCACCCCTGATCATAGGCGCCGAACAGGATAAGCTCAGAAACCCGCTCTGGATGCAGCGCCGCATATCGGATCGACACGGCGGCCCCCTGGCTGATCCCCAGCAGAGGGAAACGCTCCAACCCAGCGGCGTCCACGACACGCTCCAAGTCTTCGACGAATTTGTCGAAAGTGATCTCGTCCACATCCCAGTCGGACAGGCCGCACCCGCGCTCATCATAGCGTACGAAATTATGCGACTTGGATAGCTCTTTGAACAGAGGGCTCCATACCGGAGCGTCCCAATCCAGCTCCAAATGGTTCAGCCAATTGGCCGCTTTCACCAATGGCGGATTGGCCGCATCACCCACACTGGCCCAGGCGATCGAGACACCGTCACCGCTATCAACAAAACGAATTTGCTGTTCTTCGGGCGCCAGCAAATCGCGCGGTGTGACGATCGCTTCGCTAGGTTCCTCAGTCAGCTCAAAAACGGGTGGCTCGACGTCTGCTTCTGCGAACGTCTTGCGCAAATGGCCGACTAGCCCTGTTGCTGCAGCCCGGCCCGCAGCATGGTATTTGGTCTCAAATGCGGTGAAAGCGGCCCCGCGCGAATAAGGTGCCAAGCGTAGCCAGCGTTCCGCCCATTTGTCCCGCGTCTGCCATTGCAATTGACCATCCCGCGCAAACCGTTTGGCCACACCTACGCGCAGCCTCACATAATCCTGACGGTATCCCTCAAGCCAAGTCATAAAGTCGGGCTGGTTGGGCAGTTCGCAATCGGCAAGCGGCAGGCCAGAGGTCGCCTTCCAAATCTTGTCCGCTTCCTTTTCCGTCTTGTGGCCACGATTGCCCAGGTCGTTCAGCTCGTCCTTGTCAAAAAGGGCCTGGCTGCCGTCGAACCACATCTCGTCCCGATTGGAATTGACCGGCTCATATCCGTCAGCGTTAAGCAGGGTCCGCAATTTCGAGAGCGACCAGCGTAGCCCCGCGAGCGGATCATCGGTGTTGTCCCAAAACAGCTCGCACAGGTCGCGCCGCGAGTGCTTTTTGCCTGTGATCGCCAGATAAGCCAGCAAAGCGCGCGACTTACGGGAGGATGGGAGCTCAAGCGCCGCGCCGTGACGCCGGATCTCGAACGGCCCGAATGTCTGAATCTCAAGCACCATGGCTTGTTGCAACCCTGATTTGCGCACCCTCAACATCTGAATAGCAAGCGGACAGGCGGGTCAAGCGCCTAGCGCGAGCAACTCATCGCTTGGAAGCTGAACGTGACCGGCGCGTCGAGCTAAGCAAAGAACGCTCCGCCCTTTTCTTCGCACACTGAACATTACCACTATGGCGACAATTTGCGAAAGCGGCGTGAACGCTTACCAGCATAGCCCAAACGCAAAAAGCCCCACTGGCGACAATGAGGCTGAGTTATCATGGGTTTTCAATCTTGCGATGGTTGCGGGGGTTGGATTTGAACCAACGACCTTCAGGTTATGAGCCTGACGAGCTACCGGACTGCTCCACCCCGCGGCACCGTTTGACGTCGTTAGAGACGTCAAAAGGGCTGTCCTTGACGGATCAGCCCTTTGACTAGTGAATGGGTTTGTCCCGCAATCCGCAAGCTACAATGCCTGGCAGCGACCTACTCTTCCATGCCTTAAGACATAGTACCATCGGCGCTATCTGGTTTCACGGCCGAGTTCGAGATGGGATCGGGTGGGTCACAGACGCTATGACCACCAAGCAATGAAGCTTGCGGAAAACGGGTTTAAATCGATGCACTTGGTTTAGTGTTCTTGGGCGTATCTGGCCTGAGAAATTCTCTACCAATCAATGAAAGCCACGCAGGGCTGACGTTGATGGTGCAGATTCTACAAGCGCGAACAGAACTATTAGGACTGGTTAGCTACACGCATTACTGCGCTTCCACACCCAGCCTATCAACGTAGTGGTCTACTACGGTTCGATGATACCTAATCTCAAGGGAGGCTTCCCGCTTAGATGCTTTCAGCGGTTATCCCGTCCATACATAGCTACCCAGCGGCACTCCTGGCGGAATGACTGGTACACCAGAGGTATGTTCACCCCGGTCCTCTCGTACTAGGGGCAACTCCTTTCAAGTATCGACGCCCACGGCAGATAGGGACCAAACTGTCTCGCGACGTTCTGAACCCAGCTCACGTACCACTTTAATTGGCGAACAGCCAAACCCTTGGGACCTGCTCCAGCCCCAGGATGTGATGAGCCGACATCGAGGTGCCAAACACTGCCGTCGATATGAGCTCTTGGGCAGTATCAGCCTGTTATCCCCGGCGTACCTTTTATCCGTTGAGCGATGGCCCTTCCACGAGGGACCACCGGATCACTATGACCGACTTTCGTCTCTGCTCGACCTGTCGGTCTCGCAGTCAGGCATGCTTATGCCATTGCACTCTCGCAGCCGGTTTCCAACCGGCCTGAGCATACCATTGCGCGCCTCCGTTACTCTTTAGGAGGCGACCGCCCCAGTCAAACTACCCGCCATAGAGGGTCCCTGGTCCGGATAACGGACCTAGGTTAGACATCAGAAAACAACAGGGTGGTATTTCACAGGTTGGCTCCACTCGGACTGGCGCCCAAGTTTCAAAGCCTCCCACCTATTCTACACAGTTCTTTCCTAATGCCACTCTAAAGCTGCAGTAAAGGTGCACGGGGTCTTTCCGTCTAACCGCGGGTACTCCGCATCTTCACGGAGAATTCAATTTCGCTGAGCATATCCTGGAGACAGTGGGGAAGTCGTTACGCCATTCGTGCAGGTCGGAACTTACCCGACAAGGAATTTCGCTACCTTAGGACCGTTATAGTTACGGCCGCCGTTTACTTGGGCTTCAATTCGGAGCTTGCACTCCTCCTCTTAACCTTCAAGCACCGGGCAGGCGTCAGACCCTATACGTCGTCTTGAAGCCGACTTAGCAGAGTCCTGTGTTTTTGATAAACAGTCGCTACCCCCTGGCCTGTGCCCCCTGATAAGAGTTGCCTCAAATCAGGGCC
>NZ_CP200289.1:592500-3113335 GCF_057364995.1 Erythrobacter sp. JB3-1
GTTTATCAGCCGCGCGATCGGGCTCTCTATTGCAGCACGCCTATTGGTGAAGCCGATATTTGATCCGCGCGGGGCTTGGGATCTGGTGACCTTCGGCGGCACGCTGACGCTCTGCCAGATCTTCTGGATCATCCAAAGCCAGAGCGACATCGTCATCGCGGGCCGTCAGATGTCGACCTATGACCTTGGCCTTTATTCAGAGGCCTTGTTCCTCACGCTGATTGTAACAGGCCGATTCTTGCCGCCGATCAATGAGGTTGGGCTTGCCGCCTATTCAGAGCTGCACCGCGCGAACAAGCCGCTCGGCCCATACTTCTTGAAGACCGCCCGTATGGTGATGATGGTGACCGCACCGATATATGTCGGGCTGGCGCTGACCAGCGAAGCGGCCATCCTAACGCTGTTTGGTGAGAAATGGGCTGGCATGATCCCGATTGTCGGCGGGCTGGCGCTGGCAATGCCGTTCTTTGCCCTGCACCTTATCTGTTCGCCTGTTACCAATGCCATGGGCCGAACGCAGGTCTATCTAACAACCAGTCTGTGTGGCGCGATCATTATGCCGCTCGCATTCCTTTGGGGCGTTCAATTCGGAGCCATGGGCCTCGTCCATGCTTGGTGGGTCGCTGCGCCATTGCTGTGCTGCATCACGCTCTCGCTCACCTTGCCGCGCATCGGCGCCTCGCCGCTCGCTCTTTTGAAAGAGATAGCGCCAACGGCCGTCGCTTGCGGGGCAATGGCGCTGGTCGTGCTCGCCCTGCAAAGATACGCTTCATTCGGCTCGTCGTTCATTGATCTGGTGTGGAACGGCTTTGCCGGGGCCAGCGTATATGCCGCCACATTCTGGTTCGGATGGAATGCGAAGGTACGCGAGACATGGGGCCTGCTGCGCAATCGCGGCGCAGCGCCAGCCGCGGCAGGTGCTTAATCCTGCTGTGAATGCAAGCCCATCTCGCTTTGGTTTGGGCAATCATCAATCGTCTGGTAGTATGTTCTTCTTGGGCAGTGCGCAGCATCCCTAGTCAGCGCACATGGGAGGACACATTATGCATTATTTCTGGTATGGCCCCGCGCTTTCCATGGCTTTTATTGGCATGGGACAGCAAGCCGGGGATGAGTCGATTGCGCCCAGCTTCACCAATCCGAACACAGAGATTTTGAGCCTAGAAGAAGAGCGCAATGAGCGCATGACCGTGCCAGTGACCATTGATGGCGCTGGCCCCTACAACTTCATGATCGACACTGGCAGCCAAGCGACCGCCGTCACGCACGGGATTAATGATACGCTGGGTCTAGAATCGCTTGGCACCGCAACTCTGGTAGGCATGGCCAGCCGCCGCCCAGTTGAAGTGGTTGAGTTGGACAGCCTCGAGCTCGGCGGCAGCACGATCCATAACCTTGCCGCCCCGGTTCTCTGTAAAGATCACGTTGGTGCGGACGGCATCATCGGGCTCGACACATTGCAAGATTTCAGAGTGCTGATCGATTTCCGCAATGAGACCATGGTGATCGAAGACGTCACCAAAGAAAAAGCCAGTCAGCGCGGTTTTGAAATCGTGGTTCGCGCCCGTCACAAGCTGGGCCAGCCGCTGATTACCAACGCCGAGGTTGAAGGCGTAAAAACCACCGTGATTATCGATACGGGCGCGCAGGCCAGCCTCGCCAATAATGCGCTGCGCCAACGCATTCGCACGAAGCGCGCCGCGACGGTCCAGACCACTGACGTCAACGGCGTGTCCGCCTCCGGAGAAATGTCGTTCGTAAGGAGTCTGGAGATCGGCGGCGTCAACCTCAAAAATGTGCCGATCACCTTTGCTGACACGCCAGCCTTTGAAGCGCTGGGCCTGAAGGAGAAGCCGGTTCTGTCACTGGGCATGAACCATCTGAGGATGTTTGACCGTGTCGCAATCGACTTCTCGCGGCAACGGGTTTTGTTTGACCTGCCTCGCTCGGTTCGCCGCGACTTTCGCCGGAACCAGCCAACAAGCCGATACTAAGAAGGCTCTTAAGGCAACACAGCCGCCTGAGAGCCTTGCGCTTGTGATAAGGTGCGCCCACATGGTCGCCACCGATGCCGCCTGACACATCCACTTCTGCTGACCATGCAAACCGCCCGCCCGAGCCGGAAAGCTGGGCAACGCTCAAGCGGTTTCTTCCCTACCTTTGGCCAAAGGACAATCCAGGCCTGCGCTGGCGGATTGTTATAGCGATGGTGCTCGTGCTCGCGGCCAAGGGCGTCACTCTGGCGCTGCCGTTCGCTTATAAGCACGCCGCCGATGCGATGGCCGGTCCGGTCAGCGAAGGCGCAACAGTGGCGTTGGCCTTAGTGATCGCTTACGGACTGGGCCGCTTCACCTCGCTGCTGTTCGACAATCTGCGCAACATCGTGTTCGAACGCGTTGGTCAGGCTGCCACCTTGAGCCTGGCCGAGGATGTATTCCACCGCCTTCACCGCCTAAGCCTGCGCTTCCATCTGTCGCGCCGCACCGGCGAGGTCACCAAGATCATTGAGCGGGGCACCAAGAGCATCGACATGATGCTCTACTTCTTGCTGTTCAACATCGCGCCCACCGCCATTGAGCTGATCGCGGTGGGAGTGATCTTCTACCTGAATTTTGGCTGGGAACTGGTCGCCGCAACCGCTGTCACCGTGGTCACCTATATCGCGGTCACCCGCTGGATCACGGAATGGCGCACAAAGCTACGCCGCGAGATGAACGACCTTGATGGTCAGGCATTGCACCGCGCGGTCGATTCTCTGCTAAACTTTGAAACGGTCAAATATTTCGGCGCTGAGGAGCGCGAGGAAAAGCGTTACAGCCAAGCGGCCCGGGCCTATGCCGAGGCAGCGGTCAAGAGCGAAAACTCGCTCGGCCTGCTCAACATAACGCAGTCGCTGATCACCAATGCGCTGATGGCGGGCGCAATGGCCTACACCGTCTGGGGCTGGAGCAAGGGAGAACTGACCGTCGGTGATTTGGTGCTGGTCAACACCTTCCTGATGCAGCTGTTCCGCCCGCTCGATCTCCTCGGCTGGGTGTATCGCACGATCCGCCAGGGCCTCGTCGATATGGCGCAGATGTTCCGCTTGATGGATACAGAGGTAGAGGTGCGCGATGCGCCGGGCGCTCCGGCGCTCATCGTTCGTAAGCCGCATCTGGTCTTTGACAATGTGACCTTCGGCTATGACCCAGAGCGCACGATCCTTCATGGGCTTAGCTTTGAAGTGCCTGCCTCTGGCAATGTCGCAATTGTCGGCCCTTCCGGGGCGGGCAAGAGCACTATCGGGCGGCTGCTGTTCCGATTTTACGATCCCACCTCCGGTCGCATCTTGATCGACGGTCAGGACATCGCGCAGGTCGCGCAAGGAAGCGTACGCGAGGCAATTGGCATCGTCCCGCAGGACAGCGTGCTGTTCAACGACACGCTGCATTACAACATTGGCTACGGCGCCGCTGATGCGACCAACGACGTGATCGCACGCGCCGCACAAGATGCTGCGCTAACGCCCCTGATCGAAGGTTTGCCCGATGGGTTTGAGACCATGGTCGGCGAACGCGGGCTTAAGCTGTCCGGCGGTGAGAAGCAGCGGGTGGCAATTGCTCGCACTCTTGTGAAAGACCCGCCGATCCTGCTGCTGGATGAGGCAACCAGCGCGCTCGACACACGGACAGAACAGGAAATTCTGGCCACCTTGCGCCGCATTGCCGCTGGCCGCACGACGATCGCGATTGCGCACCGACTCTCAACAATTGCCGATGCGGATCAGATCATAGTGCTGGAGGCCGGGCGATTGGCCGAGCAAGGCACGCACGCTGAGCTGCTGAGTAAGCGCGGGCTTTATGCAGAAATGTGGGCGCGGCAGGCCAATGAAAGCGCGGAAGAGAAGGCAGCCGGCACGGAGCGGTGAGAGGCCAGAACGCCCCTCACCGCTTCCATGTCTCGCCTTTATTCGCCGCCAGCGGGCGCCGCAGCGGCTGACTTGCGCAAATCACTTGCGGCCAGATCGAGATCGTCAAAAGCGATCACTTCAACCTCGCCGCGCAGAGCCTGCAAGTCTTCCAAGAAGTCTTCAGCCTTGCCGACGATCACCAGCGATGTGCGATCCTTGGTCAGATATTCCGCTGCGACCTGAGCCGCTTCCTCAGCGCTCACATCAGACAGACGCTCCGCAATCTGGAACGCCTCATCCGGCTCAAGCCCGCGCAGCATGGCGCTCGCGACCAAGCCATTGAACCCGCCGCTGGTTTCCAGACTGCGAGCGATCGCTCCGCCCAGGAACAGCCGGCGCTTTTCAATCGCATCTTCGCTTGCCGGCTGAGCGCTCAGCTTTTCAAACTCTTCAAAGAAGACCGCCGCAACATCGTCGGCTGTCGCATGGTCAGTCTGCGCAATCGCGCGCCATACGGCGGCATCGGCCAGCTGAGGCATTTGCGAATAGGCACCGTAGGCCAAGGCGCGCTTGGTCCGAACCTCTTCAAACAAGCGCCCGTTGGAGCCTGAACCCAGCACCGTATTGGCCAGCCAGACGGGATAGAAATCCTCATCCGAACGCGAGATACCGCGAACGCCAGCGATCACGGCGGCTTGGCCCGCATTGGGCATATCGATCACCAAAGTGCGCGGGGCGGTGCCGCTGCCTGCAGGATTCGCGACCATTGCAGGCGGCGCGCTGCTCGCTTCCCACTCGCCAAACAGATTGCCTGCCAATGTCGCCGCTTCGTCCGCAGCAATGCCCCCGCTCACGACGATCTTGGCCGTCTGCGGATGCCAATAGGCCGCGCGGGTTGCCAGCAGATCTTCGCGGGAAATGTTCGGAATGCTGCTTACCGTGGCGACCCGGCCATAGGGCGCATCGCCATACATCACGCGGGTCGCGACCAATCCGGCGAGCGAGCTTGGATCTTTAAGCGTCGCGTCAATTCCATCCATCGCGCGCTTGCGTTCCCGCTCCAATTCCTCGGTCGGGTAGCTGGCATTTTGAATGATATCGACCAGCACCTCTCCGGCTTTGTTCAGATTGACCGTTGGCGCGGTCAGGCTCGCAAAGGTGCCGTCCGGGCTGCTGCTGATGTTAAGCGATGCACCAAGCGATTCCAAAGTCGCGGCAATCTCTGGCGCGCTGCGCGTGGCTGTGCCCTGATCGGCGAGGCTTGCGACGAAACCGGCAAGTCCTGCTTTGTCCGCAGGATCGCTCGCGTCCCCACCGGGGAACACGATCGTGATTGTTGCGATTGGCACGTCGCTGGTCTGAGTCGTCACAAGCGGAATGCCATTGGCCAGCGTGCTCGTCACAAAGTCGCTGCGCACCACCTCCGGCGCGTCAATCGGAGCTGGCGGCGCCATGCGCTCCCCTTCAGGCAGCAGCTCCAGCGGTTCGCCCGTGGCGGGAGGCACCCTTCCATAACTTGGGCGCGGCACCGGATTGGCATAGGTCGACGGATCATCCTCACCAGCCGTATAGGTCATCGACACTTTGGCATTTGGATCGAGCCATTTGGCTGCGACGCGCTGGACGTCTTCCGCGGTGACGGAGGCAATTCGGGCAAGCCGCGCATCGGCGGCATCGGGATTGCCGGTTGAGACCAAGGCCTCACCCAGCTCAAAGGCGCGCCCGCGAACCGTCTGGCGCTGAGACAGGGCTGAGGAGAAAATCTCGTTCTTCGCCTCAGTCAGCTCCGCATCGGTCACTGGCTCTGTGCGAACACGCTCCAGCTCTGCATTCAGGATGGCGTCCGCTTCCTCGGAATTCGCCACCGGGCTGAGCACGGCAAAATTGGCGATAAAGCCGCCGTCCATCGTCATTGTGTCAAAATGGGCGGCCTGAACCGCTTTCCCGGTGCGCACCAAGGCCGTGTGCAGGCGGCTACTTTGGCCGCGCGCCATGATCGCGGACAGCACTTCAATCGCTGCTGCGTCTTCGCTGCTGACAGGCGGCGCTTTCCAAATTCCGCCGACCACTGGCAAAGGGACATTGGGCGCGGTGGCGGCAATGGAACGCGGCTCTGTGCGAACGGGTTCATTGCCTTCGATCTCGAGGCTGATCGGATTATCCCGCGGTTCAATATCTGCAAAATATTGATCGACCAGCGCGCGCAGCTTTTCCATTTCGAAATTGCCGGCAACGATCAGGGTTGCTGTATCGGGACCGTAATAGGCCTGATGAAACGCACGAGCGTCATCCAAAGTCGCCGAATCCAGATCTTCGATCGAACCAATACCAGGGCGACGCATCGGCAGCACATCAAAAGCATTTTCTGGGATTACGATCCGCTGAAGCCGTCCATAGGGCGGTGCGAGCACCCGGGTGCGCAGCTCTTCCTTCACGACATTGCGCTCGTTCTCAAACACCTCGGCATCGACCACGGGGAATGCCATCCGCTCGCGGTGGGTCCACAGCATAGTCTCGAGATATTGCGCGGGCACTGTCTCGAAATAATTGGTGCGATCAATCCAGTTGGAGGCATTACGCTGGCCCCCGGCATCCTCGGTCAGTTTATTGATCATATTGTACGGCATGTTCACCGTCTTGCGGCTGAGGATATGCTCGAACAAATGCGAAAAGCCGGAGCGGCCTTCTGGGTCATGCTTTGAGCCAACCTTATACCACAGCGACGTCGTGACATTGGCGGTAGTGTTGTCTGGCAGGGCGATCACGGTCAGGCCGTTGTCCGGCTGCCAGCGGGTGTATTCGATTTTCGGAGCAGAGAGGGTTGGAGCCTCCTGCGCGCCATCGCCGGAATGGTCATCGGCAATGGCGGGTGCGCCCATGGCCAAGGCAGCGGTTGCAACGCTGGCAAGGAAAGTGCGGCGAAATGTCTGAGTGATCATGCTTTCAGTCCCCAATCATGAAAGTGTTGGGCACTGTTAAAGCCTTCTTAGCGCGCAAGCTCAAGCAATGATCGCGGGCTCGCTCGCCGAAGGGTTGAGAATCATCGACCTGCGTCGTTGGTGAGCTGCTTCAATATAGCCATCGCCTCGAGACGCCGGTCCCAGGGCACAAACAGATGATCGTGATGAAACGCCGCGATGACATTGCAAGATATACCGGCCTCGGCCAGCGCTGAGGATACGGCGGCGGTCAGGCCCACGGCTTCCAGATCAGAATGCACTTGCAAGGTAATGCGCGCGAACCGGGGCAGGCCTTCTGTCATCTCCAATTCTTGATCGAGTGGAAACACATAAGTGCTGCCCTCCTCTTCAAGCATGGAGGCAAACACGTCCGTGAGCTCTATCGAGAAATCGGTCCAGCGATCTTCATGCATGAACACATATGGCAGATCGTGCAGCAACGGATCCATGCCAGCCAGCATCGCGGCCAAATCACTGACGGGCCCGCCCATCACAGGATGTATTTCGACAGATCGCTATTACCAGCCAGCTCGGTCAGGCGGACTCGCACGTAATCGGCGTCGATTGCAATCGTCTCGCCCTGGTGCTCTTCGGCCTCAAAGCTAATCTCTTCGAGCAGTTTTTCCATCACGGTCTGTAAACGCCGCGCACCGATGTTCTCGACGCTTTCGTTCACTTGAGCAGCGATCTTTGCGATCTCAGAAACGGCGTCGTCTTTGAAATCTAGAGTGACGTCTTCGGTGCCGATCAGTGCGCGATATTGCTCGACCAGATTGGCCTTGGTCTCGCCCAGAATGCGCACGAAATCCTCTTCCGTCAGCGCGCGCAGCTCAACCCGGATCGGTAAGCGGCCCTGCAATTCAGGCAGCATGTCCGATGGCTTGGCCAAATGGAACGCGCCGCTGGCGATAAATAGCACATGGTCCGTCTTCATCGGGCCATATTTGGTGCTGACCGTCGTGCCCTCGATCAGCGGCAAAAGGTCGCGCTGCACGCCCTCTCGGCTGACGGAGCCGCCGCGCACATCAGAGACCGCGATTTTGTCGATCTCGTCTAGGAACACGATCCCGTTGGTTTCCGCATTGCGCAAAGCCGTTTGCGCAACATCGTCATCATCGAGCCGCTTGTCCGCCTCTTCATCGACCAGCTTGTCCCACGCCTCTGGCACGCGCATCTTGCGGCGTTTGGTGGGCGTTTTGCCGAGCGCTTTGCCCATCATGTCTGACAGGTCGATCATGCCCATATTGCCGCCCATATTGCCCATATCAAACGGCATATTAGGCGCCTCGGTCACGTCGATTTCGACCTCAACCTCGTTCATCGCGTCTTGAATGATGCGCTGGCGGAAGCTCTCGCGGGTCGCCTCTGAGGCGTTGTCGCCGACCAAAGCGTTGAGCAGGCGCTCCATTGCGGCATCAGAGGCCGCTTCGCGCACGGCCTCGCGGCGGCGCTCCTTTTCAAGCCGGATTGCTTCTTCGGCGAGATCACGGGCGATCTGCTCCACATCGCGGCCGACATATCCGACCTCGGTAAACTTGGTCGCCTCGATCTTTACGAATGGCGCCTCGGCCAGCTTTGCGAGGCGGCGGCTGATCTCGGTCTTACCGCAGCCAGTTGGGCCGATCATCAGAATGTTCTTTGGCGTCACCTCATCGCGCAAATCCGCGTTCAGCCTCTGCCTGCGCCAGCGATTGCGCAGCGCGACAGCAACGGCGCGCTTGGCGTCTTTTTGGCCAATGATATGCTCATCGAGCGCAGCAACAATTGCTTTGGGTGTAAGATTGTCTGTCATGATTATCCGTCAGGAAGAAAGAAAGTGGAAGCTCAGCGCCTAGCGAGCTTACACTGTTTCGAGTGTCACATTGCCATTGGTGAAGACGCAAATGTCCGCCGCCACGGCCATTGCCTTGGTCGCGATTTGCTCCGCATCACTCTCGTAATCAGCCAGCGCTTTCGCCGCAGCCAGCGCATAATTGCCGCCCGATCCAATCGCTGCGATGCCGCCTTCCGGCTCCAGCACGTCGCCATTGCCGGTCAGCACCAGCAAAGTCTCGCTGTCCGCTACGATCATCAAAGCTTCAAGGTTGCGCAGGTATTTGTCCGTACGCCAATCCTTGGCGAGCTCCACTGCAGCGCGCAGCAATTGGCCGGAATATTGCTCCAGCTTTTTCTCAAGCCGCTCAAACAAAGTGAACGCATCGGCGGTCGCACCGGCAAAGCCTGCGACGACTTTGCCGCCCTCGCCGATCCGTCGAACCTTGCGCGCATTGGGTTTCATCACGGTGTTGCCCATGGAAACCTGACCATCGCCCGCGATGACGATTTTGCCATCGCGCTTCACGCCAACAATGGTGGTGCCGTGCCACTGGGTCAGGCCGTGGCTCGCCGTGTCGTTACTCATGGCACGCGATATGGGCGCTCAATTCTGGCAATCAAGCTAGCGCTACTGCGCTCCAGTGGGTCCGACACCGGAGCCAACCGTGCCGATATTGCCGAACAAGTCTTCTAGGAAACCGCGCTCTCGGCCCAGGGTCGGCGTCTTGTCGCCATCTGGTGACAGGAACACGACTTGATCCAACCCAGCGTTTTCCACGGACGCTACATTGCCCGCCGCATCGAACTTAACCGCCAAAACGGAATGCTGCTGAATGCGGGGGCGCACCAATGGGCGGCGGCCCGTGACGCTGGAGACATAATACCAGGTTGGGTCGCCATATTGGCTGGTGAAACTTGGGCGGCCCAAGGTGCCTTCGACAGAACGCTGATTATCAATCCCAGGCTGGATCGATTGCAGCAAGACATTGTCGACGACATAGCCTCGCGTCTCTTGAATAGAAGAACACCCGGCCAGCGCCAGTCCAGCCCCAGCCACCAAGGTGAGCGCGCGGGCCTTGCGCCAGATGTTCGCGCCCGCTGCACTATCAAGCCTACTCATCGTGTCCGCCAATCCTTCAATTCATGACCAATGTAAGGCCATCTATTGCCGCACTTCAGCGGCTTCCTATATCACATTTCGCAAGGCTTTAAGCGGCTGACCCGCACCTTGCAACGCCGCTGTCTATCGCAGCCGGGGTGAATTGGTTGAATTCTGGCTGAATGCGGCAGAGATTTCTGCCCTCAAGGCTGAACTTTGAGGCGAAAGGGCCCTGAATGTCATTCCTATCGAAAATGCTCGGGACTGCGCCTGACCCGCGCGAGAAAGTGCGCCCGCTGTGGCACCGCGTGATCGAGCTTGCGCGCGAGCCGAGCTATTATTCAGAATGCGGCGTCGATGACAGCGTGGATGGCCGGTTCGACATGATCACCGCTGTGCTGAGCGTTGTGATCCTGCGCGTGGAGGCCGCTGAAATGCGCAGCGAAAGCGCCCTACTGGCCGAGCTGTTCGTTGAGGACATGGAAGGGCAATTGCGCGAATTTGGCGTCAACGACGTGGTCGTGGGCAAGCGCGTTGGCAAATTGATGGGAGTGCTGGGCGGCCGTCTAGGCGCCTATCGCAGCGCCTTTGGCGAGGGCGATTCTGCCAAAATCACGGATGCTGTCGCGCGCAATGTGACCTTTTTGGAAGGCCGCGATGAAGCCACCTCAGCCGCCTGTGTTTCCGGCAAGCTGCAAGAGCTCTCGGTTCGATTGGCGGCGCTGAGCGATGAGCAAGTGATCAAGGCAGAAGGCGTAGAATGAGCACATCTGAGCTAAGCCGCATGGTCAAGGTCCGACCTCTGCCAGCGAAGCCTATTGTGGTTGAAGCGGATGAGACCGAAAAGGCTGCGCTCGCGAGCCGGTTTGCGCTGGCCAGTATTTCGTCCCTGAGCGCCGAAGTGTCTCTGGAAGGTGCGGCGAATGGCGGAGTACGCGCCAACGGAACGATGCACGCCGCGTTCATCCAAATATGCGCCGTATCGGGTGAGGAATTTCCGGTTGAAGTGAGCGAAGAGATTGCGCTCAAATTCGTAGATGCAGAGACAACTCGCGCAGCCCTCGCCGATGCGACCGAAGACCTCGAGATCGAATTGTCCGATGAAGACCTCGACGAGATTGAATATTCAGGCGACGCCTTTGATCTAGGCGAAGCGGTCGCGCAAAGCCTGGGCTTGGCGATTGATCCTTACGCCGAGGGGCCGAACGCCGATGCAGTGCGCGCCAAGGCGGGTATTGTCGCAGAAGGCGAGCAAGACGGCCCGATGGCAGAAATGCTCGCCGCGCTTAAGAAGGGCTAATCCGTCTTCCACGGATTCAAGAACAGTTCCTCCACCGCGACATCGAAATAGGCCGCTAAGCGGTACGCCATCGGCAGTGAGGGATCGTATTTGTCGGCCTCCACCGCGATGATCGTCTGGCGCGAAACCTCCAGAGCCTCGGCAAGATCAGCCTGATTAAGGCCCCGCGCTTTGCGCAGATCGCGCAGGCAGTTCTTCATTCTGCCGCGCCCCGGCCGCGGAATTTCCATACAAGCCAGACAATGAGCATTCCGGCGAACTCAGCGCCGAATACATACCCCGCGCCCATACTCATTTCACTGTGCCGACCGGTCATCACCACGAGTGTGATCAGCATGATCACCGCTCCGATATTTCCGCTCCACCACCAACTGATCAATTGACCTTGCTGCTGAAGGTCATCAGTTTTTTGCCACCAAAGCCAAGATGCGAAAGCAACGACGCCTGCAACCGCAAACAAAGCGGGCAGGACGAATTCAGGATTCTCGACAGCACCGGTATTCTCAACGGCATTGCCAATGAAAAAGCCCGCGACCAGAGCGGTTCCCAAAGCCAAGGCGGCCGTCAGCCAAAACATCTTGCGGTACGTCATTTACGCATTCCTCTATTCAGCGATAATGTACAAATCTTTTAACATTTTTCGAGAAATGTCCAACTCTTTTAACATTCAGTGTTTCGACAAACAAAAAGCCCCGCAGAATTTTCTGCGAGGCTCTTTGATGTTTGGATTGGTTTGAACCGATCAGAACGGGATGTCGTCGTCGAGGTCATCGTAACCTCCGCCGCCGCCAGCGTTTCCGCCGCCTTGGTTACCCCCGCCAGAGCCGCCGCCACCTTGGTTCCAGCCGCCGCCACCTTGGCCGCCGCCCTGACCGCCGCCGCCGCCGTAGCCGCCGCCTGAGCGACCACCACCACCGCCGCCGCCTTCGCCGCGGCCATCGAGCATGGTCAGCGTGCCATCATAGCCGCGCAGCACCACTTCGGTGGAATAGCGATCATTGCCGGATTGGTCCTGCCATTTGCGGGTCTGAAGCTTGCCCTCAATAAAGACTTTTGAGCCTTTCTTGAGGTAGTTTTCGACCACGTTGACGAGGCCTTCTGAGAAAATCGCCACCGTGTGCCATTCGGTGCGTTCCTGGCGTTCGCCCGTGTTGCGATCTTTCCAGGTTTCGCTGGTCGCGATGCGCAGATTGGCGACCTTGCCGCCATTCTGGAAACTGCGAATTTCAGGGTCAGCGCCCAAATTGCCGATCAGCATTACCTTGTTGAGCGAACCCGCCATGTCTTGAAACCCTTTGCTTGTGTTGCCTGAGAACGCGGCAATGCCCGCGGCCCGTGTTTGCGATTCCCTATTGTCATAAGCGAGCGGGCAAGCAGAGGCGAGCGCTGAACGCGCTTATCCAGAACCTTATGTGCTTGGGTAACGCAAACGGCCGAGGAAGCGCGACAAGCTGAACGTCTCGCGCTCTCCGCCCAGAAACTTCGCTTTGGCTTTTTCAAACTTCATAACGCCGTCAATGCGGCGATCGAGGAAGGCATAGGTTGCCTCTTTGCCCTCGCTGTCATCATTGACGAAGACAGCCAATGTCGCGCTGTAGATCCCGGCCAGGAACGTGCGCTTAGTGTAGTGATTGTAATCGGTCGCGGTGTCGCCAGCGAGCCGCCACATCAGATCCGCTGAGTTCCAGCCGATCTTAAGCGATGCGGGCGCGTTATGAGGCATTGCCATGATCGAAAGCGCGCGGCGCAAGGCCTCGTCCAATCCGTCGACCGCTTTCAAACGAAACGCGACGAGTTCGCGAATGCGCTCGCGAATTTTCAGTTCACCCAGTTTTTCAGCGGGCCATTCCGCTTCCATCTGCGCGTCGATATTCTCGATCCACGCTGTGATCATGTCCATCGCGCCGCCGGGATAGGCCAGCTTTGCGACATCTGGATCAGCGCCCGCCATATCAGCAGCGGCTAGCAGCACTGTCTCGTTCCATCCATCAAAGATAGCCGAAGCCGCAATATCCGGGGCCAGCGCAACGCGCAGCTCATCCAGGGTCATGTCAGAAAAGTCGCTCATATCAGAAAGAAGGCCCGTAATTGCGATCCGTTCCCTTTTCTTCGCGTTCTTTATCGGCGCGCGTAAATTCGGCCAGAATGGCGCTGTTGGAATTCATCAGCTCAACATAATCCCGCGCAGAGCGCCCGGAATTGTCATTGCGGTCGGGGTCTGCGCCCTTGTCCAGCAGCAACCGGATGACCGCGGTGTCGCGCCGGTGTACGGCGGCGATCAGCGGCGTCTCACCAGATTTATCACTGACATCGACCTGCGCGCCGCGTTTGATCAGCTCCTCCACCCCATCAACAAAACCAAGCGTGGTGGCCATCTGCAGCGGGGTCACCCCCTTCTTGTCGCGGATATTGGGATTGGCCCCGCGCTGCAGCAGAAAGCGCACCCAAACGGTGTCGCGGCGGGCCACCACGATGTGCAAACCCGTCTCGCCAGAGGTGATGTCGCGGCTGTTGACGATGGTCGTGCCTGGCTCATTCAAGAAAGCTGTCGCTGCATCGCCGTCTCGCTCTTCAACCGCTTTGAGAAACTCAAAACCATCGGAGAAACCTTGCGCGGCGAGCGGCGCTGTCAGCACCACACTGCCAAGCCCCATGGCCGCTGCTCCGCCGCACGCCAATACCGCCGCAGCGCCAAAACTACGCAAAAATGAGCGCCCCAAGCTTCTATCCTTTCACATTTCCTGCCAGATCATTATTGAGGACGCAGTTAAGCGGAGCCCCGATGCTTCGATCCTTTTGAACTAAGCTCAGTTAGCAGACCATGAACCAGCGCGCCAACACCTTGAAGCCAGCCCGACGTTTTTTCGCGAGCCTCGCGCTCGCATGCAGCCTCGCATTGGCAGGCTGCTCTGGCATGCCAAACGCCGCCGCAGACGTGGGCGAGCCGCCGCTCGCCGGCGCAGACATCGGAGGCCCGTTCGAGCTGATCAGCTCCACCGGGGAAACCGTGCGCTGGGCGGATTTTGATGGGCAATATCGGATTGTCTATTTCGGCTTTGCCTTTTGCCCGGACATCTGCCCCACAGATGTACAGCGCATGATCCAGGGACTCGGCCAATTTGCCGAGAGCTCGCCGGAACGCGCTGGCAATATCCAGCCGATTTTCATCTCGGTTGATACGGAGCGCGATACGCCGGAGATCGTTGGCGAATTTGCCTCGGCCTTTTCCGATGATCTGATTGGTCTCACTGGCAGCGCTGAACAGGTCAAAACGGCGGCGGACAATTTCCGCATCTTTTATGAGCGCGGTGAAGACACGCCGGGCGGCGGGTATCTGATCAACCACTCGACGATCACTTATCTGTTTGGGCCGGGCGGCGAGCCGCTCGCCACTTTGCCAACCGATCAAGGGCCAGAGGCGGTCGCAGCAGAACTCGACAAATGGGTGAGCTAAGAGACGAATTTTGGACGCTTAAGCTGGCTGAGCTTAACCGCGCCGAATGGGAGGCCCTATGCGATGGCTGTGGGCGCTGCTGTCTGCATAAAATCGAAGACGCTGATACGGGCGAGATCACCGACACCAATGTCGCCTGCAAATTGCTCGATTGCGAAAGCGCGCAGTGCAGCGATTATCGCAACCGCAAAGCCTTCGTGCCGGATTGCCTGCGCTTAACGCTGAAGATCGTGGAAGACGTGCCTTGGCTGCCCTCAACCTGCGCCTATCGGATGCGAGCGGAGGGACGCGATCTGCCAGAATGGCACTATCTGATCAGCGGCGACCGCGAAGCGGTGAAGCATGCGGGTGTGTCAGTGGCAGGCCGGGTCGTGAGCGAGAATGATGCTGGCCCGCTGGAACATCACATCGTCCAATGGGGCGAAGGCGTGGACAGCTCGCCTTTCGTAAAGGCGGCTCCATGATCGATTGGCTACGCCGCGCAGAGAGCGACAAGCCCGTTACCCACGAAATTGAGCTGGGCGATCAAACCTTGCCAATTGCGCTGAGGCGAATGAAAAACGCCAAGCGGCTGACCTTGCGCCTTGCGCCCGATGGCAGCGAAGTGCGCATCAGCATGCCGGCCTGGGCGCGCACGGGCGAGGCGCTCAACTTTGCCCTCTCGCGCACCGAATGGTTGACCGAGCAATTGGCGCGCATCCCGCGCCGCTGTGCGCCTCAGCCCGGCGGTGAGATCCTGTTTCGCGGGGAGCCACTCCTCGTCGAGTGGTCGCCGGATGCCCCGCGCCGCCCGCTTAAAATGGGCGGTCAAATAAAGATTGGCGGGCCGGAAAACGCGCTGGAGAAGCGCCTCAAAAGCTGGCTCGAGCGCGAGGCTCTGGCGCTGTTCGAACAAGACGTGTCGGACTATTGCGAGCGCGCCGAGTTGGACAAAGTGCCCGTCGGCCTATCTCGCGCGCAAAAACGCTGGGGCAGTTGCTCTGAGAAAAACCAAATTCGGATCAATTGGCGATTGGTGCAGGCGCCCGACTTTGTTCGACGTTCAGTCGCCGCGCATGAGGTCACCCATCTGGTCCATTTCGATCACAGCCCGGCATTCTACGCGCTGCTCGATGATCTTTATGAAGAGGATATCAGCCGCGCTGACCGCTGGCTGAAAGAGCAAGGCCGCACGCTCTACACCAGCTTTGGCTAAGACGAGCGCCCACTCAAAAGCACCACTGGCATAGCGCCCCTTTGCGCCCTATATTGCCGCCATGCTGTCGAAATCGCGTTTCAATCCAAAGGCCGGCATTGCAGACTTCTGGTCGGAGTTTCGCAAGCCCAACCCCTATCGCTGGCCGATCCTATTCGTGTCTTCGCTGCCGTTTGCGCTCATCATGCTGTGGGCGACATCCGAAACCGCCTATATGCCGCCAGAGCGCCCAAGCGTGACCTACATCACCAGCTTTGCGCCGGACCGCACGGACGACGAAATCATCGCCTCCAACGAGGAAAATCAGGCCGCCAAGGACGCGCGCGCCGCCCGCATCGCGGAATATGAACAACGCAAACGCGATGCCTATAAAGCCCTAGGCGCAGCGAGCGGTTTCGACGTTGAAGAAATGGAGCGCCAAGCAGAGGCGGACCGCGCCGCAGAAGCCGCCGCCGAAACGGCGCGCCTGGAGGCGCTTTCCTCCCGCAACGAACAAACTTCGTCGGCAAGCAGCGAAAGCGAAGCGCCATAACTTTGCGGGCCGCACGTTCCGACGATGTCTGGATGGAGGCCGCCGCGCGGCTGTCTGCTCGCGCTCGTCCGCTCAGTCGCCCGAATCCGGGTGTCGCCGCGCTAGTCGTGCGCGATGACCAGCCGATTTCTCGCGGTTGGACGCAGCCTGGCGGCCGCCCACATGCAGAGGCGCATGCCCTATCCACTCTAGGCACAGACGGCGCGAAGGGTGCGACGATTTACGTCACACTGGAGCCATGTGCTCACAAATCAGAGCGCGGGCCATCCTGCGCCGACTTGCTGGCTTCTGCTCAGCCCGCGCGGGTTGTGGTCGGACAGAGTGACCCTGACCCGCGCACTGCAGGCGCTGGCGTAGAGCGACTGCGTGCCGCCGGGATTGACGTCACTATCCTTGACCATGCGGGCGCCGAGCGCAGCCTCGCTGGCTATTTGACGCGGGCTAGGCTCAGCCGCCCCTATGTGACGCTGAAGCTCGCAATGTCATTGGATGGATGCATCGCGCTGGCCGATGGGACCAGCCAATGGATCACTGGCGAAGCTGCCCGCGCTCATGTTCATGCTCAGCGGGCCCGCAATGATGCGATCCTCGTCGGGGGCAGCACATGGCGCGCGGATGAGCCGCGTCTCAATGTTCGCCTGCCCGGCCTTGAAGCGCGCAGTCCATCGCGCGTTGTGCTCACCCGCCGCGACGCGCCAGAGGGTGTTCAAGCCATTGCCGCGCCAAGCGAGATCGGCGGGCTTGAAGGCGTGCAGCACCTCTATGTTGAGAGCGGCGCGCAGACAGCGGCAAGCTTTCTGAAAGAAGACCTCATTGACGAACTTCACCTGTACCGCGCGCCCATCGTCATTGGCGACGGCCTGCGCGGCCTAGGCGCATTGGAGCTCAATTCGCTGGACGCGGCGCATGGTCGCTGGGCCAGTGCAGATCATCGCCAGCTTGGCAGAGACACGTTCACGTCGTATCTGCGTCAGCGCTAACAAGGAACGCATTCATGTTTACCGGAATTGTTACCGCCATCGGCACGATCCAATCCCTCGACCAGCGGGGCGATTTGCGCGTTCGGATTGCGGCGCCATTAGACCCTGCGCGGATCGACATTGGCGCTTCTATCGCGTGCTCTGGCGTGTGTCTGACAGTGATTGATCGCGGCGGAGAGGCCGGGGACGCCTGGTTTGACGTGGATGTCTCAGGTGAGACCGTATCGTGCACAGTTCGCGATATGTGGACTGAGGGCCGGACGCTCAACATCGAGCCAAGCCTACGCGTTGGCGATGAGATTGGCGGCCATATTGTGACCGGCCATGTCGATTCGATTGGCGAGGTTGTGCTGGCGAAAGAGCAAGGCGATTCGTGGAAGGTCGCGATCCGCGCGCGGGCCAGCATGGCGCCTTTTATCGCGGCCAAGGGGTCGATCACGATTGATGGCGTATCCCTGACGGTGAATGACGTGCGCGATCGCCAGGACGGTGCCTGCGACTTTGCGCTCAACATCATTCCGCACACCAGCGAGGTCACCACGCTTGGCAAGCTGACGGTGGGAGATCAGGTCAATCTCGAGATTGATGTGCTCGCGCGCTATCTCAAGCGGATGCAGAGCCTGCAAGCGGTTCGCTAACTTTCGTCCGCTTCGTCGTCGGACTCATTTGAGACGAGCGGCCCAGAGGCGAAGCTTTCAGCGGTAATTTCATAGACGATGTGGAGCACGCGCCTGCCCTGATATTGGGTAAGCTCGGTGCGGCGCGAACGCTCAGCACCAATGTTCTCCAGCGCGATGCGTGAGCGATAGTTGGTTTCCCCAACGCGAAAATCGACCCGCGCGACACTTTCAAAAGCGTGTGCGAGCATCAATCGTTTCATCTCAGGATTGAGGCCGCGGCCCCAATAGCGCGGGGCAATGAAGGTCCATCCGATCTCAACCGACCCGCCGTCCGCTTCGTCATACGTCTGAAACCGGGTCGACCCGATGATTGCATCTTTGGTTTTGTCGATGACCGCCAAGGCCCCGCCTTGCGCCAGCGCATCGTCGAAGAACGGGCGGAACACATCCTCGCGCCAGCGGTCGTGCATCGGGTGCTGTTCCCACACGGCGGGATCAGAGGCGATAGAAAACAGCGCCTCCCAATCCTCTTCTTGCAAAGGCCTTAGGAGAACCCGCTCACCTTCTAGGGTTGGCTGACGGTCCACCCGCGATTGCCCTCACACAGTAACGTCAGCAACGGCGGCGATGAACCGGTCGATATTGCCCATATTGAGGCCAGCAATGTTGATCCGGCCCGATGCGGCCATATAAATCCCATGCTTCTCGCGCAGTGTCGCCACTTGCTCTTTGCTCACAGGAAGCACGGAGAACAGGCCATTTTGCTGACCCAACGGCGTCAGATCGACCCCGCCTGTCTGTCCCGCCGCTGCTAAGCGGGCGCGCACTTCGCTCATCCGCTCACGCATTGTGTCCAACTCATCAAGCCAAACCCGTGTCAGCTCGCCATCACGCAAGATTTCGCGCACAGCAGAGCCGCCATGGTCAGGCGGCATAGACCAGCTTGCCCGCGCCAGCGCATTGGCGTTCGAAAACGCCTTGTCGAGCACGGCCTGATCGTCGGCCAAGATGTAAAACGCCCCGACCCGGTCGCGGTACATGCCAAAGTTCTTATCGCAGCCGTAAGCGATGAAGGCCTCTGGCACTTTCGCGAGCACGCTGCGCAATCCAGCTGCATCTTCTTCCAAGCCATCACCCAGCCCCTGATAGGCGGTGTCGATGATCGGGAAGATGCCGGTTTCCGCAATGGCATCACCAATCGCGTCCCATTGCTCAGCGGTGTATTCCACGCCCGTCGGGTTGTGGCAGCAGCCATGCAGAAGAATGCCGGAATTGGGCTGCGCAGAGCGAATGGCCTCCAACACGCCATCGATATTCGCGGTGCCATCCGCCTTGGCGTGCTCGAACGGAGCAAACTCCATTGCAATATCACGAAAGATTTGCGCGTGGTTGGGCCAGCTTGGCGTGCCCATATACAGCCGCTCTAGCCCAGCTTTCTGCGCCAGAGCCGCCGCGAGGCGAACTGCGCCGGTCCCGCCGGGGGTCTGCATCCCAGCGATGCGCCCGCCCATCGTCGCATCATCGCCAAAGATATAGGGCATCAGCGCATTGACGAAGCCCATGTCGCCCTCTGGCCCGAGATAGCTTTTGCTGTCTTGCGTATCGACCAGCCGCTGCTCCGCCGCCTTGATAGCGGCGAACACCGGCGTGTCGCCGTTATCCGTGCGATAGACACCGACACCAAGGTCGATTTTATCGGTGCGACTGTCGTCGGCGTAGAGCTTGATCAGCGCGAGCAGCGCGTCGGGCGATTGGGTTTCGAGTCGATTGAGCATAACGCCATGCGCAATGCCGCGTGGCGAGCAATGCCGCAACCAGCTTTTGCGTTATTGCAGCTGAGTTATGCGGAACAAATCACGTTTTGCTTAGAACGGCAGCCAGCGCTGCTTCTTGGAAAACTTCATATAGCCCGCGTTCACGCCCAGGCGCAGGCCAGCGCCGACACGGATTGGGATCAGCACAACGTCGCCTTTGCGCATGTAGCTCGCGTGCATACCGCCCACGAGATAGGCTTGGCCTTCGCCCGCTGGATAGCGCTCGTACAGCTCCTCGGTATCGTGGAGGTTATAGACCAGCACAAAGGTGTTGCCTGCATTGGCGCCCGCGTCAAAGCCGATTGATGGGCCGGTCCAATAGACTTTCCGCTCGCCCTCGATCTTGTGGTGCAATGTGCCAGAGCCATAGCGCGCGCCGACGATGAACGCGCCGCCAGCCTCGCGGCCGATGATATAGCCGTTTGGCTCGCCCTGCTTCTTAAGCAGATCTTCGATCAGTCCGGCCAGGCCCTCTGCGCCTTTGCCGAACACGCCTTCAGCCGCGCCGATCAGATCATCTTCGCCGTATGTGTCGGCATTGGCCGCCTGGATCGATGGATCAGCGCCAACCTCACCGCCCGCATCAGGGTTCGTCCATTCAGGGGCCGTCTGCGTATCGTTTGAATAGGTGGCAAACTCATCATCAAATGTCGGCTGCGCTGGCTGCGGCGCAGGCGCAGAGACACCCCATGCGGTCGAAGTGCCATCGTTCGCTGGCACCGGCACGGGCGCATTGCTGCCCGTTGCTGCGGCGCTGGCCGGATCGAGCAAGTCGCCATCGATTGGCGCAAGATCGGCCTGAGCGGAGGCATCATAAGCCTCATCTGGATCGAATGTTTCCACCCCTTGGGCAGACAAAGGCGCGCTCAAAAGCGCGATGCTTCCCGCGAATGCGATACCCGTGCGAGTGATCAGCTGCTGTAAAACCATCAGGTTTAACCTTCCTATTGCCGTTTTCAGGCCTGTTCAGGGCCGAGCAGAGTCCTTTGCTGCACGCGCGACAATTACCTGGCGATGAATCGAATCGAAAACACGATGAACCGAATCGATTTCCCGATGGATCGCGCAAACAGGGCGGTTTAGCGCGCGGCTGATACGCGTAATCACGGCGCGAGCCCGCCTGGGCCGCCCAACAGATCCGCCCTATCCGCTGCCCCTCGCCAATTTTTTGAAAAGAGGTACCTTGCCGCTGGCAATCGCCGCGCCTATAGCGCGCCTTCGCAGCGAAAACGCAGTGCGAGCGTTGCGGAGACGTGGGTGAGTGGCTGAAACCAGTTCCCTGCTAAGGAACCATACCTACTACGGGTATCGAGGGTTCGAATCCCTCCGTCTCCGCCACCTATACCATCCCAAGATGTCCAACGAAGTGCCTGAAAGTCCGGGAATTCTGGGCTTTTTAGGTCTTGCATTGGAATTTTTGTTCTTATTATGCTCCTATCAATTCCGCTGTTTCTTTGATTCATTGTGGGAGCGGACAGATTATGGATGGTCATGGGAAAGCTCGCCGCACTGCAAATTCGCAATCTGAAGACACCCGGTAGATATGCCGATGGTGATGGACTCACGCTAGTTTTGAAAGGTCCAGGCAAAGGCTATTGGGTTCTAAGGGCGACAATCAAGGGCCGAAGACGCGATATCGGGCTTGATCCGATTGCTGAGCGGGAGAAGGCAGAGAGGGTTGTGCCGACCTTTGCCGAGGCTGCGCGAAAGGTTCATGCCGAACAAAAAGCAGGCTGGAAGAACGGCAAGCATCAGGATCAATGGATCACAACTTTAGAGAAATACGCCTTCCCCAAACTGGGCCAAAGATTGGTCAATGATATCGAAGGCCCGTTGATCCGCGAATGCCTGTTACCAATTTGGCTCGAGAAACCTGAAACTGCGCGCCGGGTGAAGCAACGCATTGGAGTCGTTCTAGACTGGGCCTATGCCAATGGAATGCGCGCAACCGAGGCTCCAATGCGTTCATTAGAACGAGCGCTCCCGCGTCAACCCAAGCGCGACAATCACTTTGCAGCTATGCCCTATTAAGAGGTTCCCGCGTTCATGCGGCACCTTTGGAAGCGGGAGAGCGTCGCACGACTGGCGCTGGAGTTCCTGATTCTATGCGGTTCGTGTTCTGGCGAAGTTCGCGGTGCCAAGTGGTCCGAGATCGACCTTAAAGACAAGCTCTGGACCATTCCCGCTGATCGAATGAAAGTTGGCAAGGAGCATGTCGTACCTTTGAGCGATGCAGCTCTAGGCGTGTTGGAACGCGCGAAACCATACTATGCCCCGTGCAGCGATCTGATCTTCCCAGGACGTAATGTGATGCGGCCAATGTCCGATATGACGCTCCTCAAGATCCTCCGCTATGCCAAGCTGCCATACACAGTGCATGGCTTTCGATCTTCATTCCGGGACTGGGCAGCGGAGCAAACCAGCTACCCGGGCGAGGTTGCTGAGGCGGCGCTAGCACACGCTGTAGGCAACAGATTTGAGGCCGCCTATCGGCGCACCAACTACCTCGAGAAAAGGCGCGAGCTGATGCGTGAATGGGCAAACTTTTGCACGAATGAAGGGCCTAGAAAGGGAACAATATAAGCCCTGCAAGCGTGCTATCATCGATGGCAGTCCCTACGATCTGGACGAGGCGCAATGAGGCCCAAACGCTCCAAGCGGCGTTGCTATGCAGCCACGACTTCATCGCGCAAACCGGGCACGGCATGGTGCGTGAGCAGCGCATCCAGAGCGACGGTGATGAAGACATTCTGGCGCACGGGATCGGTACCCGGTCTGTCATGGTGACTTTCGACATCGCGGTGCCAAGCATCGAAAATACAATCGCCAATCACGATGCTTGAGCTAACCCGGCGTTCTTCTGCCTGAGCCTTAATCCACTCGGCTACGAGCGGCGTGACGTAGGTCACCAAACGGTGTTCTCTTTGCATGAATCCAGATTCCTTTTGTTTTCAAAGAACCTAGCCCACCCTGCGGAAGGCGAGTGCCACTCTGGCACAGCAAAATGGGTGTAGGAAACATCGAATTTCCCCAATACAATCAATGCTATAAGAATTTTTGGACCATTTTAGCACAGTCGAAATACTCACTGGCACGTGACTGGCACAGAAGGTCCACTTTTGGAAAAGGGCGTTCAAACAACTGTTTTATAGGTACTTTTCGGTCCTTCCTCTGCAGAGTTCGCTGCGTACGGTGTGCCCGAAGTTGCTCCCCATATGTGCATGGTCTGATCAACCACCACCCCGACCGTTCAATGGCAGAAAAGGCACCGGTTTCACATGGATTATCTAGCCCAAACCGGGCTTGTGGGGAAGTCGTAAGGACGAAAGCTTGCTCTCGTTGCTGCCCGTTTTGGTAACAGATAGCCACTTCGACAGGGCGAACTAAAACTCGCAATTTGCTATCAGCAAAGGCCTCAATGTAGTGCAGTTTACATGCGGTCGCTATGCTTGCTTCGTCCGCTTTTGGCAGTCCAAATACCTTGAAGCTATGACCGACCTTGGGTGTGAAAGCGGCCAAGCATATCGTAAAGAGTCAACGGAAGTTAGGTAATGAATGGCTACTCGGCTGCCATTGCTATCGGCGAGTGCTGAGGCCCGCGAACCAGTTTGCCAGGCAAAGCTCCAGTTGGCTGACCGTTCTGCTGGATGACAACACCAGAGACAATAGTTGCGGTGTAGCCTTTCGCCTCTTGCTGCAACCGTTTACCACCTGCTGGCAGATCGTAGACAATTCTGGGTTTTCTCAGTTCCAGATTAGCATGATCAATCACGTTGATATCAGCCTTGTAGCCCGGTTGCAGAAGACCGCGATCTTCCAAGCCGTAGGCGGTCGCTGTATCATGGCAATGGGCCTTTACAGCCCAAGCCAGATCCACTTTATCGCCGCGTGTTCGGTCGCGTGTCCAATGGGTCATCAATGTCGTGGTAAAACTGCCATCACAGATCATACCGACATGGGCACCGCCATCACCCAAGCCCAGCACAGTTTTGGGGTGAAGCATCATTTCGCGCACCGCTTCTAGGTCGAAATCGGCATAGTTGAGGAAAGGCGTATAGAGCAATTCGCTACCGTCGTCTGCTATCAGCGCATCATAAACAATGGACTCCGGCGACACGCCTTGGCGCTCTGCCATCGCTGCAATCGAGGCGTCTTGAGGCTGTTCGTAGTTAGGCACATCGCCAAGAATAAACATGGCCGGATAGTTCCTGAGCACGACCGCAAACGGATTGTCAGTTGCTTGCGCTTCTTCGGCTAGGATGCGCTCCTTAACCTCGGGCTTACGCATTTCCGCAAGCCGCTCTGTCAATGACAAATGCTCGATCTCACGATAGGCTGGATTTTGTGAGAACGGGTTCATACTCGCCTCCAGCCCAAGCAGAACGCCAACCGGACGCGTGGCCACCATCCCCTTGATATTCGCGTTCTTCCCATTGGCCGCTTCGATCCAGCCCAGCAGATTGCGCCACGCATCAGGAGACTGGGCCGACTGACCAAGAGACAGGATAATGGGGCGACCTGATCCGGTTGCAAGATTTTCCAGCATAGCGAGTTCTTGCTGGCCATCGGTGAAGTCTGACACGATCTGCAAAATTCCAGTACCCGCTCGGGCAAGGCCTTGCGCAATCCCAGCCAATTCCTTTTCTGCCGCCTGATAGCTTGGCGTTGGATCGCCTTCACTTGTCCGGTGATTGAAGGTTCGTGATGTCGAGAAGCCTAAGGCCCCGGCTTTGATTCCTTCCTCGGCAAGCCGAGCCATTTCGGCAATGTCTTCATTGGTTGCTGGCTCTCGGTTCACACCGCGTTCGCCCATAACATAGACCCGCAATGGCCCATGCGGCACTTGGCAGGCGAAATCGATATCGTGGGGTTTGGAATCAATCTCATCCAGAAAATCTGAAAAGCTCTCCCAATTCCAAGAAAGGCCTTCGGAAAGGACAGGGTTGGGAATATCTTCAACCCCTTCCATCAGCGATATGAGACGGTCGTGATCTTCGCTGCGACAAGGCGCGAATCCAACTCCGCAATTGCCCATTACGACCGTGGTGACGCCATGCTCGGACGAAGGGGTCAGGCGTTCATCCCATGTAGCCTGGCCATCATAGTGGGTATGAATGTCAACAAAGCCCGGAGTGACGATTTGCCCCGACGCGTCGATTTCTTGCTTGCCCGTTCCACTGACCTGCCCAACTTGAGCGATAACGCCATCGGCGACCGCGATATCGCCGCTATAGATTGCGCCGCCCGTGCCATCAACGATAGTTCCGCCTCGAATTACCAAGTCCCATTGATGGTTACTCATGTTAGTAACTTTCGTTTTTTGTCCGGCATAGGCCTGATTCCGTTTACTAAGAAGCGCCGTCAATCCTAGTCAAATTTGTCTCAGTTTGCGAGGGGATTGGATTCGAACCAAGGGGATGGCTTTGGAAAATGTCCACAATTGGGTCGATAGCTGTCAGGCCGGTTTTGGTTGCTGACCTGCACCGCCTATGAATTCGTGGGCGCAGATGTGGGAGCAGCCTATCTTAGAGTTGGCATATCTCAGCCTTCACAAGCGCTTACACCTCCGCACTTGCCACCTCCGTTTCCGCCACCATCTTTCAGGACTGTTGATTCAGGTGATTCAGGCCGCGCGGCGATGTTTGCGCGGTGATCAGGCCTTTCATCACTGAGTGACGGTTTCTGGGCTGGCCTTTTCTCGTGCTTCGTTTTCCAAGACCTTGCTCAGCTCGCCCACGGTCATTGGCTGGCCGAACAGAAACCCTTGAACCGCATCGGCGCCGACGCGCTTAGCAACCAACAGGTCAACCTCGCTCTCGATCCCTTCCAGCAGGCATTCCACACCCAAGGTGCGTGCCATACCAGCCAGCGAAAAGAGGACCTTCTCAGTCATAGGATCGCCGGAGTTTTCCATCAGTGACCGGTCCACTTTCAGCTTCTCAATCGGCAGACGCCGCAGATAGCTGAAATTGGAATAGCCCGTGCCAAAATCGTCCAAAGCAATGGAGAAGCCCATTTCGGACAGGCGCGTGAGATTGGTGGTCGCCTTGTCGAGATCGATCATCATAGCCGTTTCGGTCACTTCAAACTCGACCAAGGCTGGATCAATTTTGAAGTCGCGGGCCATGTCGATAATCTGATCAATGCTCGGGTCGCTGATCAGATCATGGCACGACAGGTTGATTGCGATCGGCACCGGTGCCGCCCACAAGGAAAGCGTACGGAACGCCCGCTCAACGACCGTCAAAGTGATTTGCGTAATCAGGCCGCTTTCTTCTGCGACCTTGATGAATTTGCTCGGATCCACTTCACCGATAATTGGACTAGACCAGCGGGCCAGCGCCTCCGCCCTTACAATCCGGTTTTGGCGCAGGTCCACTTGCGGTTGATAGAGCAGTTCGATTTCATCTTGCAGGTTCGCAAATCGCAGAGCCTGTTCGACCTTGTAGCGCTCATCCGCTTGCTTTGCGTGAGTCGCAGTGAAGACCACCGTGCGGTTTTTGCCCTGCTTCTTGGCCGCCATCAGCGCGTAATCGGCCTCGTTGATTTGCGACCGTGCGCCTTGGGTCAAATCCATGACCTTGCAGCCCATGGATCCCGAAATGCGGACATAGCGCCCCTCGATGACATAGGATTTGGCAAGTTCTTCGAGCAGCTCATCGCACCACGCTTTGATGGCCGCCTCGTCCCCGCTGGATTTCAGGATGATGTTAAACTCATCCCCGCCCATTCGGCTGACATGGGCGGTCTCACCGCAATGCGCCATAAGCCGATTGGAGACTTCCTTAAGCAGCAAATCGCCGACCAAATGCCCGTGCACGTCATTGACAGCTTTAAAGCCATCGAGATCGACCAGGATCAGCCACAAGTTTTGAACCGGCGTCTGTGGATCGTCCCGGCTCTCCTTTGCTTGGCGGCTGACTTCGTGTTTAGATTTACGAAGTGCCTCAAAAAAGGCGCGGCGATTGGGCAGGCCAGTGAGACTGTCTGAGAGCGATTTGTGCCGCAGGCTCTCGCCGACGACACGCGCTTCATCGAGCTGATCTTCTGCATCCAGTTTCGCAGTGGCGATGTAGGTGACCGCCTTGCGGAGGTAATATGTAATCGAGAGCGAAGCTATGACCGCGCCAAATACCAGAAAGCCATACATCACCTGATCGGACGATCCGAGGCGCGGGAAATACGTCACAAAAGCGATACTGGCGAAGATGATTGAAAGGACCGATTGGCGCGTACTCACGCTGGAAAGCGCAAACAACATCACCAGAATCACGAAATAGACGAGCTTCTCTGGCTCAAACACCAAATTGAGCGTCGTAACGACGTTCATCACAACCAAGAAATTCACTACAACGAGTAGGCGTTCCAACAGGTCAATTTCAGTTTCTTCGCGCAGTCGGAAAAAGCCAACAAGTGCGACCAAAGAGGTCAGCGAAGCAAAGCCGACCACAACCCAAAGCTCAAGGCCTTGATAATAAAAGAAATTTGTTGGAAGAAGGAGAAGGTAATACGACGCAAAGACGGCGAAATAGCCACGAATAATCGGCCTATAGATCTCCTGCACCGCCGACGCAGTTTTAGAAGTCATTGAGGCTGATAGATTCGCCATTGGCGTTTACGCTCCTAGATCGGAGGAAACCCAATAGTTGCAACTGGTTAAAGCGAAGTAAGTATTACCCCGCGAATGCTGCGGCCAATTCTTGGCCAAATTTCAGATTTTTGCACGGTCGAAACAAGTCAGAAAGAAGCGTGTTAGCTGCTTGGTTTACGCGCCGTGTTCTTTGCGGGCCAATTCATGCAGCCAATCGGCGTGACGCGGGGCCTTCTTTGTCTCTGACCATTCATCCAGCATGAGCGGCGCAACCCGTTTCAGCTCCGCATATTGCTCTTCCGTGCCGATATCAGAAGCGAGCTCTACGCGGTGGCCGTTGGGATCGAAGAAATAGATCGATTTGAAAATGCCGTGGTGCGTTGGGCCGAGCACGTCGATCCCTTGCGCCTCAACATGCGCCTTTGCCGCGAGCAATTCAGCTTCGCTGCTGACCCGGAATGCCAAATGCTGAACCCAGGCCGGTGTGTTCTCGTCGCGGCCCATGTCTGGCTGGTTCGGCAGCTCAAAGAAGGCCAAGATGTTGCCGTTCCCCGCATCGAGGAAGACATGCATGTAAGGGTCGTAATCGCCGGTCGATGGGACATGGTCCTCGGCAAAAGCCGTGGTGTATTCCATGCCCATGACGCGGGCGTACCACTCGACGGTCTCTTTGGCGTCCTTGCAGCGATAGGCCACATGATGGACGCCGCCGAGTTTTACGGGCTGCTCTGACATAAACCTACTCCGTTCGTCCTGAGCCTGTCGGAACCGTAAGGTGGGCGTATGCCCTACGGCTGTCCTTTATAGGGACCGTTGCACCGAAGAAAAGTGCAGTGCTCCGACAGGCTCAGCACAAGCGGACTTATTGGTTTTCTTCGTTATTCAGCCGGCTCTTTCTCTACGTCCAGCACACCGCGCGCGACCTGATCGCGTTCAATACTCTCGAACAGAGCTTTGAAATTGCCTTCGCCAAAACCGTCTTTGTAGTCACCCACGCGCTGGATGAATTCGAAGAAGACCGGGCCAATACGCGGTTCTGCGAAGATTTGGAGAAGCAAGCGAGGGCTGCCGCCTTCGGTCGTTCCGTCTAGCAATATTCCGCGCGACTTGAGCGCCGCTTCGTCTTGACCATGGCCCGGCAGGCGTTCCGACAGCATCTGATAATATGTTTCAGGCGGGGCGGTCATGAACGGCACATCCAGCTGCTTAAGACGGTCCCAACACGCAACCAGATCATCACAGATCAGGGCAATGTGCTGAATGCCTTCGCCGTTATATTCGCGCAGATATTCCTCGATCTGTCCCTTACCGTTTTCGCCTTCTTCGTTCAGCGGGATGCGGATTTTGCCATCAGGCGCTGTGAGCGCCTTCGAAGTAAGGCCGGTGTATTCGCCTTTGATGTCGAAATAGCGGATCTCCTGGAAGTTGAAGAGCTTCTCATAGAAATCGGCCCAATAGGCCATCCGCCCGCCATAGACGTTGTGCGTCAAGTGATCGATCAATTGGAAACCGCAGCCCTCAGGGTGCTTTTCGACGCCAGGCAGGTATTCAAAGTCGATGTCGTAAATAGACAGGCCTTCGCCCGCCTCGTCAGCATAGCGATCGATCAGATAGAGGATCGATCCGCCAATCCCGCGAATGGCGGGAATGCTGAGCTCCATTGGGCCGGGAACATTGGCAACAGGCTCTGCGCCTTGCTCCAAAACATGCTCATAAGCAGCGGCGGCATCACGCACACGGAAACCCATGCCGCAAGCGCCAGGGCCGTGTTCGCGCGCAAAGTACCAAGCGGCGCTGCGCGGCTCGTAATTCACGATCAGATTGATACCGCCCTGGCGCCACAAATTGACGTCCTTAGAGCGGTGGGTTGCCACATGGGTAAAGCCCATGGCTTCAAAAACAGGCTCCAGCACGCCTTTTTCAGGAGCGCAAAACTCAACAAACTCAAAGCCATCAAGGCCAGCGGGGTTATCGAACAGATCAGATGGATGCTTGGTCATGTGCGGGCCTACTCAAGAGTTAATTGGTTACGTTTGTAACTAAATACGCTGTTCGCACGGATTTGTCAAAGGGCAAACGCACCGATTTTGAATGGACCACTTGGGGTTGGCCCCGCCAAGCAACGCTAGACGACACGCCCAATATTGCGCCTGCGCTCGTCCTGAGTGACGGCCAGTTTTGCGCCGAACGGCTGCCCTCCGAGGAAGGCGTTTGCGGTTGCCTCGTCACTGAGGTCCGCATTGCCGCTCACCCGCTGCCCCTCCGCATTGCGGCCTAGCCAGATAACATCGCTGCCCGTTTTGGAGTGGTTGATGGTGTAGGTTTCGACTGTCGCGCTATCGAAAGGTCCCTCGCCGCGCGGCACCGCATTTGTGGCCATGGGCAGTTTCTCAAACCGGTCGCCATCTGACCAATCCGCTGGTTCTGTAGAATAGACACCGGTCGCATATTTGCTCATCCAACCGCCGTTCGCGCCAACCAAAGCGTATGTGCTGCGATTGCTGCGCACGCGCTCCACGGCTTCGCAAATTGCGTGGGCTGAGTAATTGTTACCTGCCCCGCCAAAGAACGGCAGTCCGCCGGTCAGCGTCAACCCGCGCGGATCATCATGCGCGATGCCGAAATGCTCGCATTGGTTGAATACGGGGATCGCAAAGCAGGAATAGAAATCGAGAAATTGCATGTCTGCCATGCTTTTGCCTGCACGTGCCAAGGCCGCTTCGACGCTGGCGATGGAGGCAGGATTGGTCGACAGATCGGGCCGCTGAGACAGCTCCAGTTCAGTCGCCGATGACACCGCATGGATGTGCACCCATTGGTCTTCGGGCACGCCCAGCTCACGCGCTTTGCCTGCACTGGCTATGATAATGGCGGCTGCCTGATTCACCTGATCGCGCGCGACCGTCATCCGTGCATAGGGCTCTGCCACAATCCGGTTGCGCTCGGTGATCGTCGCCAGTTCTTCTGCCGTTCGCTCTTTAGGAGCAGCAGCGTGCGGATTGCTCGCAGCGACTTTCGTGAAGGGCGCAAACAGCGCGCCAATCTCGCGGCGGTATTCATCGAGGCTCTTACCAGTCTTCGCGCGCCGCGCGTTCTCAGCCAGAGCGTAGAGCGGGATCGCACCAGTCGCGCCGTGCGCGAACAGGCCCAGCTCCATCAGCCCGTCATTGCCAAACCCGCGATCTTCCAGCTGGCCGCCGACTTCTTCCGACCAGTCCGGCTTCTCACCCTTTGCCGCTAAAGCGAGCACGGTCGAGATCGCTTCTGACCCAACAATTGCCGCGCAGTCCGACTTGCCGTCGGCAATGTCGCGCGCAAATTCGCCAACCAAATGCTGGTTGTATTGCCCACCAGTGGTCGAAAGGATCGCGCGTTCTGGGTCCGCGCCCACACGCTTTGCAAAGCTGCGCGGGACATTGTCCGACCCGCCAAAGGGCGGCTTTCGATCAGGGCGCGAGATTTCAAACGCGCGGATCGCCGCAAGTGTATCAATCGCCGCCGAGACATCGCCGCTCGCCCCGCTATCGGCGATCGCAGCGGCCAGCGCCCTTCCGCCCAGGTCCATGTAAGAGAGCGCTTCATAGCCCGCTTGCTGGACCTGTTCGGAATATTGGCCCGCGCCGATAATGACCGGCGTGTTGTCGGCAATGGTCACGTGCGGATCAATCGACGAAGTCAGTGACGCGCTCAACGATGATGGCTGGCGCCATACCGCCCGCCGCGCACATCGTGACGAGGCCGTAGCGCTTGTCCTGCCGCTCCAGCTCATCAACCACGGTGCCGATCAGGATCGATCCGGTTGCGCCGATCGGGTGGCCGAGCGCGATAGAGCCGCCGTTCACATTGACCTTGTCCCAATCAAGCCCGAGATCGCGAACGAACTTGGCGGCCACAACTGCAAACGCCTCATTGATCTCAAACAGATCGATGTCGTCCTTAGTCAGACCCGCCTTTTCCAGCACCTTTTTGGCCGCTGGTACCGGCGCATTAAGCATCAGCGTTGGATCATCGCCCATATTCGCGGTGGCAACGATCCGCGCGCGCGGTTTCAGCCCGTTTTTCTCAGCATAATCCTTACTCGCAACCAGAACCGCCGCCGCGCCATCGACCACGCCAGAGCTGTTGCCCGCATGGTGGAAGTGCTCGACCTCAAGATCAGGGTATTTCTGATTGATCAGACCGCGAAAGGTCGTGCCATTCGCATCCAGCGGGACATCAGCGATCTTCTTGAAGGCAGGCTGCAGCTCGCTTAGACCCTCTAGCGTTGTCTCAGGACGGGGATACTCATCCTTCGCCAGCAAAACATTGCCCGCGTCATCCGTCACCGGAACAACGGACGCATCAAACTTGCCCGCTTCAATCGCGGCGGCGGCGCGCTGCTGAGAGCGGTAGCCCACCTCGTCAAGCTCCTGCCGGGTAAAGCCCTCCATGCTGGCAATAGCATCGCCGCAAATGCCTTGATGCGATTGCGGGTGAACGCTCTGCAAGCGCTCGTTATAGCTGCCCATCATTGGCGGCTTGAGACCAGCTTTCATTTTCTCTTGTGCCATCGCTGCGGTCAGGCTCATCATTTCTGTGCCGCCCGCAACCACACAATCTTCCATGCCGCTCATCACTTGAGCCGCCGCCAGGCTGACGGAGGTAATGCCGCCGCCGCAGAATCGGTCGAGCGTCGTGCCGCTGGAGGTGATGTCATAGCCCGCATCGAGCGCAGCCATCCGGCCAAGGTCACCTGCCTGCATGCCGTCTTGAGTCGAAACCGACCAGATCACATCATCGACGGTGCTGGTGTCTAGGCTGTTGCGGTCCTTAATCGCCCGCATCACAGTCGCCGCCAGATGCTGCGGATGTTCCGCCGCCAGAGCGCCTTTGCCTTGCTTGCCAATTCCGCGCGGTGTGCGCACCGCATCAATGATATATGCTTCAGTCATGATTTCCTCTTCCACTTTTCCAAATTGCAGTTGACCTGTCCGTAAACCGCCTGCACCACTCACACAAGAATTCAGTTTCAAATCGAAATGGCAAAATGATCCGCCATTGGAAAAAGTGGAGAGAGCAAATGAACGAAGGCGCAACCCAAGAAGTGCTGACCGAGGTGAAGGACGGGGTCCTGATCATCACGATCAACCGTCCAGAGGCAAAGAACGCGATGACGAAGGCGGCGGCCGAGGGAATCGCCGCAGCGATGGACCGACTCGACAGCGAAGATCGGCTGCGCGTTGGTATCATCACTGGTGCGGGCGGTACGTTCTGCTCCGGCATGGATCTTAAAGGTTTCCTGCGCGGTGAGACACCGAGCGTCGAAGGGCGCGGATTTGGCGGCGTGGTTCAGGCTCCTCCTGCCAAGCCATTGATCGCAGCGGTCGAAGGCTACGCGCTGGCAGGAGGGCTGGAGCTGATGATTGCCTGCGATCTGGTAGTCGCTTCGTCGGCTGCAAAGTTTGGCATTCCAGAAGCCAAGCGCGGCCTTGTGGCGGCAGCGGGCGGGGTCATGATGCTGCCTGATCAAATTCCAGAGCGCATTGCGATGGAATTGGCGCTGACCGGTGAGTTCATCGGTTCGGAGCGCGCTTATGAGCTGGGTCTGATCAACCACGTGACCGAAGGCTCTGCACTGGACGGCGCAATGGAACTGGCCGCCAAGATCGCAGCCAATGGCCCGCTCGCCGTGCGCGTGTCCAAACAGATCATCAAGGAATCGCGCGGCTGGGCGATGGATGACCGTTATGACAATCAAGCGAAGCTAATCGCGCCGGTGTTCGTATCTGAAGATGCCCGCGAAGGCGCAGCCGCCTTCGCGCAGAAGCGGGCCCCGAACTGGAAGGGCAAGTAAAAAAGTTTTTGCTTGAGAGGCCGGGTCGCCCGCGCCCCGGTGCACAGGAGAGAGAAATGTCAGTCATCAATGTAGCGCAGCCGGAATTCATGGAAGACGAAGAAATTTCGATCTTCGCCGATGCAGTGGGCAAATTTTATCAGCAGCACGCCCCGGAAAAGCGCGTTCTAAAATGGCGCGAAGATGGCCAGGTGGAGCGTGAGTTCTGGAACGAGGCCGGCGAAGCGGGCCTACTCGGCGTCTCTGTGCCAGAGGAATATGGCGGGCACGGCGGCGATTTCCGCCATGACATCGTGGTGCTTGATCAACAGGCGAAGCACGGCGTGGAAGGTTTCGCCGCGAGCCTGCACAACACCGTGATTCTGCCCTATCTCGTGCGCCACGGCACCGAGGAACAGAAGAAGAAGTATCTGCCCAAACTGGTGACCGGCGAATTGGTCAGCGCGATTGCGATGACTGAGCCCGGCGTTGGTTCGGACCTGCAAGGCATCACGACCACCGCGCTCAAAGATGGCAATGGCTACCGCATCAACGGCGCGAAAACCTATATCTCCAGCGGGCAGACAGCCGATTTTATCATCGTAGTTGCCAAGACCGACCCGAACGAACGGGCCAAGGGCATCTCGCTGATGTTGCTCGAGACGGAGGGCGCTGACGGGTTCGAGCGGGGCAAGAAGCTCGACAAGATCGGGATGGATGCAGCCGACACCTCCGAGCTGTTCTTTGACGATGTGTTCGTGCCAGCGGAAAACGTGCTCGGCGGGGTCGAGGGCAAAGGCTTCTACCAGCTGATGGGCGAGCTGCCTCAGGAGCGCCTGATCATTGCAATGGGCGCGATGACGGGTATCGAAAAAGCGATTGAGACCACGATGGAATTCGTCAAGGACCGCAAGGCCTTTGGCCAGACGATCTGGGATTTCCAGAACACGCAGTTTGTTATGGCCGAACTGGCTGCGCGCAGCACCGCGGCGCGGGTCTTCGTCAATCATTGCATCGCACAGCACCTGAAGGGCGAACTCGATGTGCCGACCGCCTGCATGGCCAAACTTATGGTCACAGAACTGCAGGGTGAAGTCGTCGACAAATGCCTGCAGTTCCATGGCGGGGCTGGCTTCATCAACGACTACCCCATCGCTCGGATGTACCGCGATTGCCGCATCACGCGGATCTTTGGCGGTTCAAACGAAGTGATGAAAATGGTGATCGCGCGCGGGATGTAGGTTCGCGTCACGATACCGTGCCGCCCGCGCTCTCCACCCTTCCACCCGGATCGTAACTCAGTGCGATAATCCGGGTGGAAGGGTGGAGAGCGCGGGCTGGCTAAGTTCAAAAAACCAACGCACAAACAAAAAGGGGCGGCTCGCTTATGCGGACCGCCCCTTCTCTTTGCCCTCTCCCAAAGGCAAGCCGCCGCTAGGCGGACCTGGTCGTGGTGTGAGCCTTAGAACTTGCCCCGTACGGTCACACCATATGTTGCTGGCTCTTGCGCGAATGCAGAGCGTGATGAACCGCGCAGCACGGTATTGAATGTCACACCGCGTGTCACTTCATCGGTCACGTTCACGCCCCAAACTTCGACCGTCCAGCTCTCATCCTGAGCGCCAATGCCAACCCGCAGATTGACCTTGGTGTTGCTGTCTTGAACATCGAACGGCACCAGCGGCGCTGCATCAACGGCGGCTTGAATATCGCCGCCAAAGCCCGCGATAATCGCCGCACTTGGCACGGTGGTCGCTTGCGTCGAAGTGCGGCGATCGCTCTCTGTCCGGATCTGACCAGAGAAGAAACCGCGCAGATTGCTGCCGATATCCCGGTCGTAATTCACGCCAGCAATGGCCACGATATCCGGCGCATTGGTGAGCGAATTTCCGCACAGCGAAGTGACGTTGGCGTTTGGCACGCCGCCATCGCAATCCTCGGGATAGCGCGCGTCTGTCACCGTCAGACCAGCGTTAAAGGTCAACTCCGGGGTGGGCCGGATTACCGATTCAATCTCAACCCCGGAAGAAATCGCCCGGTTAACATTGAAAGTGGTGAACTGAGCGCCGGTAAATTCCAGAACCTGGAAGTTTGAAAACTCCTCGACAAACCCGGCCACGTTGAGCGTGACGGCATCATCCAGGAATTGCGCCTTCACGCCGACTTCATAGGCGTCGACTTCTTCCGAGAGGAAGGTTGGATCAGCGCCGCCAGCGTTCGCCGTAATATCGAGGTTGATACCGCCCGACTTATAGCCATGCGTAAAGCTGGCATAGGCCGTGACCGGGGCATCAAATTGATACGCAATCTTACCGGTATAGATCAGCTCGCTGTCGCTAAATGGCACTTCGAATTCGCGCGGCAATGGGAATGCAATCGCATCACTTCCAATCGCAGGCGCGGTGAAGGCAAAACAGCCCGTGCCGAGCACATTGCCAACCAGGTCTGGCCCGACGGTTGCAGCAATAGTCGGCACGCCGCCTAGCAATGTCAGGCAAACCGGATTGTTGCTCGCAGTCTGAGTAAATCCGCCCGTCTTGCTCTCATCCGAATAACGCAGGCCCAAAGTCAGGCTGAGGTTGTCAGTGATGTCGAGCGTGTTGTGGGTGAAGATCGACCAGCTTTCGCTGCTCTGAGCATAGACGTTGGTTGCCGACGTGCCATTTGGGCTGATGCCGTTACCATTGGGAATACCGTCCATAATAAGGTCTGTGAGAAGCGTGAGCGGCGCTGGGCCCAGTGCTCCGCCAAACAGGCCGGCAATCTGCAGATCATAGTCCGCTCCGAGCGAGAAATCAGTGTCCGAGTCGATTGATTCATCGGAATAATAGCCGCCCACGAGCCAGCTTAATGCGCCGTCAAATGCCTCACCTTGCAAGCGCAGCTCAGCGGTGAATGTTTCAATATTGGTATCAAGCCGGTCGACATCGAAAACGTCTAGGCCAGAGAAGCTGGAATCGTAGTTCTCAGATGATGAGAAATCGCGATAAGAGCCGATGAAGATCAGGTCAGCATTGTCGCTGATCGGGAATTCGATCTCGCCGACGACACCCCATTGCTCAACACTGGCGAGCGGAACTCGGCTGGCCGTTGCAACGCGGTTGTCTATCGCGCGCTGAGCAGCGGTAACGTCAAACGGCTGAGTGGCTGGAAGCGGCGTTGCCATGCCAGCCCGAGCGGGACCGCCCACGGCGGTGACTGCGCCTTCGAAAGCTGTGTTCGCAAGCACTTCAATCGCTGCGCAGCACTGGTTTTCGCTCTCTGTGTAATCGAAGATCAAGCGAGCTCTGACACCGCCTTCGCTTTCATAGCCCAGCTGACCGCGAACAAGGAACTGATCGATCGTATTCGATTCGCCGATCTGCGCGCCGGTGCCATCAATAATATCGACCGTCCCGTCACGCTGGCGATAGGCGCCCGTCAGGCGAACCGCGAGCGTGTCTTCAACGATCGGCGCGTTGATCGCGCCCTGCACATTGATGAGGTCAAAATTGCCGTACGTGCCGTTCACAAAGCCGCCGAACTCGTTGAGATCAGGGCGGCGGGTCGTGATGTTAAGCGCACCAGCCGAAGTGTTGCGGCCAAACAGAGTGCCCTGCGGACCGCGCAGAACCTCAACCCGCTCAATATCAACAAATTCGCCAAGCGCGATGCCCGGACGCGATTGATAAGCGCCGTCTACAAAGATGCCGACCGCGCTTTCAAAGCCGATGTTGTTAGACGTCGTACCCACGCCGCGAATCCGCAGCACAACCGAACCCGATGCGATCTGCGCATTGGATGTCGAGAAACTGGGTGAAACCTGAGTGATGTTCTGAACGTTGACGACGCCCTGCTTATCAAGCTGTTCGGGGGTGACCGCAGTAACCGCAATGGGGATGTCTTGGACATCTTCGGCGCGGCGGGTGGCGGTGACGATAATCACATTATCGCGGGCCGTTTCCTCCGCATCCGTTTCATTGTTCTGAGCCAAGGCTGGTTGAGCCAGAATGCTCGTCGCCATTAGGCCAGCCGCGTATACTGCGAACTTTCTCGTCATAGGTTTCCTCTCCAACAAACCGATGTCTTATTTTTTTAGGTCGCAGACTAGTCACGCGCGAATTCAATTCGCAAGAGCGCGACGTGGGTTCTCAAAAATTGATGTAAAAATGCAACATATTGTGCTGCAGCGCAGCAAATGTGCACTTTTTGCTGCGGCTGCAAAATATACTTGCGAGTTAGTCGGGATTAGCCGCTTTGTAGCGAAACGGGCCTTGAGCTTGAATTAGAACCCGTAGCGCAGGCCGAACCACACAGTGCGCGGCACGCCCAGGTCAATCGCGCCGTTCGAATTGCGGGTGATGATCTCTTCATCAAGCAAGTTCTCACCGCGCAGTACGGCTGAGAACTCACCTGCAATCGGCACTTGGAAAAACGCATCCAAAGTGGTCGCCGCAGGCAGAGAAGTGGTTTCCTGATCGTCTTCGAATTGCGCTCCGGTGTGACGCAAAGTGCCTGCCAGCCGCCAGCCTTCGGCAGGTTCCCATGCGAGCGTGGCGGAGAAAGCAAGCTCTGGCGTTTGCGGAGGGCGATTGCCGTCGAGCGCGATGGATGCGCCGGAACCAGCGATCTCGGCATCGGTGTAGGCAAGCGAGCCGTTAAAGCTCACCTGACCGAATTGAAGCCCCAGCGCCGCCTCAATCCCCTGCGCTTCAATCGCTGGCAGATTTTGCCGTTGCCGCAGGGTTGGCGTTAGAGTGACGTTGGCAATCGCGTTCTCAACCCGACTGTCGAACGCGGTCAGAGCCAGGCTGACATTGTCATTGGGCCGCCAATCGAGACCAATCTCAAATCCTTCAAGCCGCTCATTTTCGAGCGCTGCATTAGCTTGAGTGACCACCGGGAAAATAACAAAGGGACGGTAGAGCTCGTTCAAGGTCGGAAGCCGCAAGCCAGTATAGGCCGCTGCGCGCAGGCCTAGCCCGCCGCCGAGATCATAGGATGCGCCAGCGCGCCACGACAGCGTCCAGTCGCTGCGATCCGGCGCGATTGTTTCGCTGACCAAGGCCCCGCTCGCATCGACTGCCCGGAAGAAACCGTCAGAGATTACTGTGCGATCGGCCCGCAAACCGCCCGTCAGCAATAGCGCGCCAATTTGCCAATCATCCTCGACGAACAGACCGAGATCGCTGTTTGTGCCGCCCGCGCGGCGGCGCTGCGTCAGTGCTCCAGTGAAGGCGCTAAACGCCTCCTCCTGCAATTCGCCATCAGAGCGGCGGTAGTCGACGCCCAGACGGACATTGTGGCCGCCACCAACCGGCGGGCGCACTTCGATCTTGCCGCCAAGCCCGGTTGAGGGCGTGTTGCGCTGATCAAGTACGCGCACAAAGCGGGTGGAGCTGATCACGATATTGGAGAAATTGCGCGCCTGAACATAGGCCAGCGCATCAAACTGCCAATCACCTCGGCCCACGAAGCGGATGCTCGCGTCCTGGCCTTCGCTGGTGGAGTCTGCGCCATCAAAGCGCAAAGTGCGGGCATCATCAAAGACCTGCACCCGCGCTTGCAACTCAATGTCATCCGTCAATGGCGCTGCGGCCCGCACACCGACGCTCCAGCTATCGAAAGCGGCGCGCGCTGTTGCGGGAACGCGCTGATCCTGAGGCGTGGTGAAGAAGCCCTGCCCTGTGTCCCAGCGGCCGTTCACAACGGCAAAGCCGGAGCCGAGATTGGCGCCAAGGCTGGCGCTGGCTTCGGTTTCCTCGCGGTCATTCGCCAACAGGCTAGCATTGACTGGGCCAAGCGTATCGAGGCCCGCGCTTTCAAGCTCAATCGTACCTGCTAATGCGCCCGCGCCAAACGGACCAGAGCCGCCGCCGCGCGTCACCCGAACCCGGCCCAATTGCCCCGGCGCGATCGAGCTGAGCGGGACGAAACCGAAAAACGGATCGGTGATTGGCACCCCGTCCAGCACAACCAAGGCGCGGCTGGTCGCATTTCCGCCCAGCGCCCTTAAGGTAACGCCCTGTGCGCTGGGATTGGAGGAGCGGCTGTCAGAACGTCGGAATTGCTGGAACCCAGCAACATTGCGCAGCGCATCTTCTATCCGGCCAGAGCCGGTGGCGATGATCGTATCACGGTCAATCTCGCTTGTCGCATAGACACTGGTGGAGGCTGCCTGCTCCAGCCCTTCCCCTGTGACGACAATCACATTGTCGTCGCCATCAGGATCAGAACCCTGGTCTTGGGCATAAAGCGGAGCGGACAAAACGAGGGGGAGAGCGGCCGACAGCGACCATCGCATTTTCAACATGGGCCGCCGCTTAGACGAACCCTGCCCGCAAGTCAGTTGCAAAATGCAATCGTGACTCGCTTTTGCGGCCATGGTGTGCTTACCTCCACGCCAACAGGAGAGAGAAGACGATGCTGGCCACTGCACCAGAGGTTGATGTTCTGATTGTTGGAGCCGGAATTTCCGGCATCGGCATGGCCGCGCACATGCAAATGAAGGCGCCCCATCATTCCTATGCGATCGTCGAACAGCGCGATAATTTGGGCGGGACTTGGGATCTGTTCCGATATCCCGGCATCCGCTCTGACAGCGATATGCACACGCTCGGCTTTGATTTTGAGCCATGGCGGCACGAGAAAAGCATCGCCGATGCGCCGTCGATCCTCGAATATCTCAACCGGATCGCCGATGAGCGCGGCATTCGCGAGCATATTCGCTTTGGCCACAAGGTGATCGCTGCCGATTTCCGCGAGGATGAAGCCCGCTGGCATGTCGAGCTGGAGCAGGCAGGCGGGACGCGCACCCGCATCACAGCGAACTTCCTCTACCTTGGCTCTGGTTATTACGACTATGATGAGCCATTCGACCCTGGATTTGATCTGGGCGAATTTGAAGGACAGGTTCTGCACCCGCAATTCTGGCCAGAGGACTTAGACTACACCGGCAAACGCGTGGTCGTGATCGGCTCCGGCGCGACAGCGGTCACAATTGTGCCCAGCATGGCAGACAAAGCCGCGCATGTGACCATGCTCCAGCGCACGCCAACTTGGATGTTTGCCAAGCCTGCGAAAGATTGGCTCGCCAATGCTTTGCGTAAATTCCTGCCTGATAGCCTCGCTTACCGGCTCACCCGGTTTAAGAATATCAGGATGCAGGATTTCAGCTTTAAGATGGCGCGCGAGAAGCCGCAAAAGGTAAAGGATGCGCTGCACAAGGGGATCCAAAAGGCGCTGGGCGACGACTTTGACGCGGCGACATTTACGCCGCCTTACGATCCCTGGGATCAGCGCGTATGTCTGATCCCGGACTATGACCTGTTCAAAGCGATGAAGGCGGGCAAGGCCTCAATCGCAACCGGCCATATTGAGAAGTTTGAAAAGAACGGCGTTCGCCTCACATCGGGCGAGCTAATTGAGGCCGATATTGTGATCACCGCGACCGGCCTGAAACTAGCCGTCGCGGGCAAAATCGCGATTAGCCAAAACGGCACTCCGGTCGATTTTCATGAGCGCTTTTATTACAAAGGCTGCATGTTCTCCAACCTGCCAAACCTTGCGGTGGTGTTCGGCTATCTCAATGCCAGTTGGACGCTGAGGGCTGATATCAATTCCGATTATGTCTGCCGGGTGCTCAATCATATGCGCAAGACAGGCAATGCAATTGCTACTCCAGTCCTAACAAGCGAAGCCGAGACTCTGTTGGAAGAAGATGATATTTTCGACTTCTCCAGCGGGTACATTCAGCGCGGCAAGCACATCATGCCAAAAAATGCGGTCGGCTATCCATGGCGGCTCAATCAGGAATACGTGGTCGATCGCAAGCGGATGATGAGCGATCGGATCGACGATGGTTTGCTGACGTTTAGCAATTCTAGCGCGCGCGCTGACGCAGTGGCTGGCCAACTCGAAGCGGCAGAGTAGAGAATTGGTGCTGACCGCAAACGCTTGAGGTCAAAGCAAGAGTCTCCTAACCCCTGCCCATGACCACATCGGACAAAATTTGGACCGCGGGCCTCGTCATTATTGGCGATGAGATCCTCTCCGGCCGCACCCAAGACAAGAACATCGCGCAGGTCGCATCCTGGCTGCAGGTGCAAGGCATCCGTTTGGCCGAGGTGCGTGTGGTGCCCGATGTGGAGAACACGATCGTTGAGGCGGTCAACGCTCTGCGCGCCGACAATGACTATCTCTTCACCACCGGCGGGATCGGCCCAACGCATGACGACATCACAGTCGATGCGGTGGCCAAGGCGCTCGGCGTGCCGGTTGTCATCAATGAAGAAGCGCGCGCGCTGCTGACCCGCTATTATGAAGACAAGGGCGGCATCAATGAGGGCCGCCTGCGCATGGCCCGGGTGCCCGAGGGCGCGGAGCTGATCCCCAATCGCATGTCCGGCGCGCCCGGCATCCGGCGCGGCAATGTGATCCTGATGGCGGGCGTCCCGCACATCGCCGCTGGCATGCTCGATGCGCTCACCGGAAAGCTGGAAGGCGGCGCGCCGCTGATCACGGAAACCGTCGGCTGCTGGATTGCGGAAAGCGAAGTTGCAAACCTGCTGATCGAGGTCGAACAGGCCCATGAGGGATGCCAGATCGGCTCCTACCCGTTCTTTCGCGAAGGCAAAGTCGGCGCCAATTTCGTCCTGCGCTCAACTCAAAAAGACACGCTCAAGTCTGCTGTAGATTCGCTGTGCGATGGGCTAGCAACAAGCGGCTATGATTTCACGCCGGGCGGTATTTAGCCAGAAACCGGCAAAGATTGGCGCATCCTTACAAGGAATCGCCGTTATTTCTATTTCGAACAAAAGCAAATTGCGCCATCTTCTCCTTGCCTGAGCAAAGGGGAGATTGTGCGATGCCTAACCCATCACCTTCCGTTATTACCGCACTTGCGCCGAGTAATGTGCGACCCTTGGGAAAGACTGCGGATGGCCATCCGGTTGTGCGCGTTGAAGCGGGGCCGGATGGCGAGCGCGCAGACTATATCATCGGCGATGCCGGCGCGGTCGCGCTCGAAGGCGAGGCGATCAACCGGGCTGAGGCCAATTCCATCCAGGTGGATGACAATTTGATCGAAGTCGTGGCTCAGCGCCGCGCGAGCTTTGAGCACGCCTATGTCGAGGCCCTGTTTGGCGGTGCACCGCCCAGCGGCACAATCGAAGACATCGTCAACAATGCGATGCGCTGGATCGCTATCCTGCCTGACAGCACCCGCGTGGATGTAAAACGCGGTCTGTTCCTGCTGGAGCTGTGGCTGCGGCGCAGCTTCACAGAGCTTTCCATTGCAGAGCGCCAGCAGCGCCTGACCGACAAGATTGCCGAGGCTGATTTTGGGATCATCCGCTCGCTCGGGCGGCTGAGGACGGTGTTCTATTCCGCCTATTATCAGCAGCCGGGCAGCTGGAACGGGATCGGTTTCGTCCCGCCCCAATCGCGCGCCAATGCAAAGCCATTTACAGATACGGATGATCTCACCTGCAGCGATCTGGCTGACACGGAAGATTGCGACTGGCTGGTGATCGGCTCCGGCGCGGGCGGAGCCGCTGCGGCTGCAGCGCTCGCGGCCAAAGGCGACAATGTTCTGATCATCGAAAAGGGGGATTATTGGTCAACAGCGGAAATCCGTCACCGCGACGCAGAGCAATATGCGGGCATGTATATTGGCGGCGGGCTGATGACCTCCAGCAACCGCGAAATTGCGATCCTGCAGGCGGAATGCATTGGCGGGTCATCGCTGGTGAACAATGGCATTTGCTTCCGTCCTGACCAACCCAATCCGCATCCGCGCACCCAAGATGTGATCCAGCATTGGAAAGACGAATACGGCGTCGATGTGAACGCGGGCGGCAAGCTGACTGCGGCGTTTGACCATTTGTGGACCCGGCTGGGCATTGCCGAGATCCCCGAGGAGATTTCTGGGCCCAACGGCGCGCATCTACGCAATGCCTGGAACGCGTTTAAGGCTCAGGGCCATGGCCGAGTAGACGATGCCAATGTCGAGGCCGCGCGGTTTGAGAAGAATTACGGGCACGGCGCGCGCGAATGTTGGGGCTGCGGCTATTGCAATTCTGGCTGCCCCTATGATCGCAAGAGCTCGGTCGTCCAAACTCTGCTGAAAGACGCGCTGGCAGCCGGCGCGCGCATTGCGGAGAACACCGCCGCCTTTCGCATCAACATTGGCTGGAACCTGCACAACAAGCCGGTGAAATCGGTTGAGGCGCGGCAAAATGGCCGCCATGTGCGCATTCGCCCTGCCAAGGGCGCGATTATTGCCGCTGGTACAGGCGCCTCATCGGCGCTGATGGAGCGGTTCGATTTTGCTGACGTTGGTGAGCAGATTGCCTGCAATCTCGCCTGCCCCGTGATCGCCAAAATGCCGCACGCGGTGAGCGGCTGGGACGGCGTGCAAATGGGCACTTATGTCGACCGCGGCGATCACCTGATCGAGAGCTGGTTCCACCCACCCGCGACATTCTCAGCCTCGATGGGCGGATGGTTCGGCGAATACGTCCGCCGGATGGAATCCTATTCCAACCTCGTGTGCCTCGGCATCCTCATGCCGGTCAGCGATATGGGCGAGGTCAAAGGCGGGCATTTCCGGGTGAAGCTGAAACGCAAGCACCGCGAGCAATTGCGTGGGTTTGTGGTTGATGCGGTAAAGATGCACTTCGCCGGCGGAGCGGAAGAGGTTTATCTCCCCACCTCCAGCAATGTCACCGTGCGGCCAGGCGACGATATCGAGGCTTTGGTCGAGCAGCACCTCAAGGACGGGCACGACTTCATCGTCAGCACCTCTCACCCGCAAGGCGGCAATGTGATGGGGTCCAATCCTAATCGCTCTGTGGTGGGCGCAGACCTGAAGGTGCATGGCACAGGCAACCTCTATGTTGCCGATGCGAGCGTGTTCCCTTCCTCCATCCGGATCAACGCGCAAATGTTTACCATGGCGATGGCCCATTCTGCCTTCGCATAACGGTATTACGGCATGGGTCGCTCAAACGACCCTTTAACCCTTTTCCGCTATCCCGCAGGCGCGATGACGCAGGCATTTATCACGATTGATACCGAGTATTCCGCCGGGCTGTTCACTGGCTCGGCAAAGGCTGCGCGCGCAGACAATTTTGCGCGCTCCATCGCCTGCATCACCCCCGATGGCCCAGCGGGGGTCACCCACAAGCTGGCAAAATTCGCCGAGCACGATGTAAAGGCGGTGTTTTTCGTCGATCCCATGCCCGCTATGGTCTGGGGCATTGCCGCGATTGAGGATGTGGTCGGACCGATCATAGAGGCTGGGCAGGATATCCAGCCGCATTGCCACACCGAATGGCTGAAATTCGCTGGGTCCAATGCCGTCATCAAAGACCGCACAGGCGGCAATATCAAAGACTTCACCTTCGAAGAGCAATGCCGGCTGCTCGAATATGCGCGCGATGTTTTGATCGCGGCGGGCGCGCCGAAACCGGTTGCCTTTAGAGCGGGCAATTATGGCGCGAACAACGATACCTTACGAGCGCTAGCCGCCATTGGCATCCGCTATGACAGCAGCCACTGCCCCGCTCTGGTTGGGCGCGGCCTATGCGAGATTGACCTGACAGAGCGCGACCGCTCACCATTGCTGCACGAGGGCATCATCGAAGTGCCCGTGGGCGCGATTGCGACCATCACCGGCGGGCTCCGGCACGCCCAACTGACCGCGCTATCGCTGGGCGAGATGACCGCCGCATTGTGCTATGCGCGCAGCACCAATCAGCCCAGCTTCACGCTGGTGACCCACAGTTTTGAGCTGGTCAATCGCAGCAAGAGGACGCTGAACCGAGTCGTGAACGCGCGCTTTGAAGGGCTGTGCGCAGCGCTCGCCGATATGGAAGGCGTGACCAGCGGCAATTACCGTGACACCCCGCCGCTGCATGGCTCGGCCTCTAACCCGCTTCCCTCCGATCCGCTGCCTGCAAACCCGCTGCGCACAGGCTGGCGTCTGGCGGAGCAACTTGCCTCGAACACGCTTTACGGATCGCTTTAGTGGTTGGGACCAGCACCTCGATTGACTTCACCGTCGGTTCGCGGCGACTGTTGTCCGTTGGCCGGGAACTGTCGACCTGGGCCTTCACTTTACAAGACGTGCTGGCCGCCGATGACGCGCCTTTAATTGCGCCGCAGTCTGGGCAGGACGGGATGCGCGTCCTGTCCGCACCGCGTTCCGCTGTGCCAACGATCCGAGCGCAGTTCCCGCAGCATCTGATCGGCGGGCGGCAGGATTATCAGCGCCACTATATCGATATGCGCCCCGGGATCTGTCCCAGCTATGAGGATTACCTCGCCCGCTTTTCCGGCAAGACCCGCTCAACGCTCCGGCGTAAACAGCGAAAGCTCGCGAGCGAAGCCGGAGAGAGCTTCGCGATCACAGAGCATCGCACTCCGCAAGAGGTTGAGGCGTTTCTGAAAGTCGCCCTGCCTTTGTCGGCCAAGACTTATCAGGCGCGCCTGCTTGATGCCGGACTGCCAGAGACACCCGAGGCGCATGCTGAAATGCTCGCCAAGGCTGAGGCAGGCGAAATGCGCTGCTATTTGCTGCACGCTGGCAGCAACGCGATTGCCTACCTCGCGCTGCCGATCACCGGCGAAACACTGGTCTATGCGCATCTTGGCTATGACCCGGACTGGTCGCGCTGGTCACCGGGCACCGTATTGCAAATGGAGGCGCTGGAACGTCTGTTCGCGGAAGCGCGCTTTGCTTACTTCGATTTCACCGAAGGCACCGGCTCGCACAAAGCTATGTTCGGCACCGACAGCGCAGATTGCACGAGCTTCGTTTTGCTGGAGCCCACACTTGCCAACCGGGCTCTGCTGAGCGGACGAGCAGGCTTCGACAATCTGGTCGCTGGTACAAAGAGCCTGGCGGCTCGCACAGGCGCGCTCGGCAAAATGCGCGGATTGCTAAGGGCCTAGATACAAAAAGGGCCGGAAGCGTCAGCTCCCAGCCCCTTTTAACGGTTTTGTCCGTAAGATCATTCGGTAGCGAAGCTACCGAAAGCGTGACTACGCGCCGGCCGGTTAGGCCGCGCCCGCGCAGGTGCGAGCGCAGCTCGATAACCGCGAGCGAAAGTTACGCGCCTTCGATTTCCGCGAAGTCAATCTTAACGCCTGGGCCCATAGTCGAGGTCAGAGTGACCTTCTTCACATACTTGCCCTTTGCGCCGGTTGGCTTGGCTTTGACAATCGCTTGCGTCAGCGCTTCAAAGTTTGCCTTCAGCGCATCGTCAGAAAACGACAGCTTGCCGATGCCGGTGTGGACGATGCCCATCTTCTCAACGCGGAACTCAACCTGGCCGCCCTTGGCGTCCTTAACGGCTTGCTCAACGTTCGGAGTGACCGTGCCCAGCTTCGGGTTCGGCATCAGGCCCTTTGGACCCAGCACCTTACCGAGGCGGCCAACAACACCCATCATGTCCGGGGTCGCGATGATCCGGTCATAGTCGAGATTGCCAGCCTGCATGTCTTCCATAAGGTCTTCCGCGCCGACCTTGTCAGCGCCAGCGGCGGTGGCCTTGTCCGCATTGTCGCCGCGCGCAAACACAGCAACTTTCACGTCTTTACCGGTGCCCGATGGCAGCGAGACCATGCCGCGGACCATTTGGTCGGCGTGGCGCGGGTCAACACCCAGGTTCATCGCGATTTCGACGGTTTCGTCGAACTTCTTAGACGCATGCTCGCGCAGGGTCTTGATCGCGTCGTCAACGCCGTAGAGCTTTTCTGAATCGAGCTCAGCGCGCAGTTTTTGATTTTTGGTAAGCTTCGCCATGATCAGCCCTCCACCACTTCGAGGCCCATCGAACGAGCAGAGCCCGCGATGATCTTCACAGCCTGGTCAATATCGTTCGCGTTGAGGTCAGCCATTTTCGCCTCAGCGATTTCCTTCAGCGCGCTGGTCTTGATCGATCCAGCAACAACCTTGCCCGGCTCGCCAGAGCCTTTCTTCAGCTTCGCAGCCTTCTTGATGAAGTACGATGCTGGCGGGGTTTTGGTGGTGAAGGTGAACGAGCGGTCCGCATAAACCGTAATGGTGGTTGGGATCGGAGCGTTCTTCTCAAGGTCCTGTGTCGCAGCGTTAAACGCCTTACAGAATTCCATGATGTTCACGCCGCGTTGACCCAATGCTGGGCCGATTGGCGGTGATGGGTTTGCTGTACCAGCTGGAACTTGCAGCTTGATATAGCCTTCAATTTTCTTGGCCACGTAGGGCCTCCTTTCACACTGTCAGATGCGCGTTTCAGCTCACCTGCATGTTAAGCGGTCAAACAGCCCATTTGCATGAGCCTCCCACACGAGATTTCCTTCAGCAATGCTGGGGAAGCAGGCGCAATAGCCACGCGCGCCCAAAATGCAAGCAAATTGACGGTCAGACGCGGTCTATAAACCAGCCTGAGAACGGCTCAGCTTTGCCCGCGCAAACGCGCCAGCTCTGCCCGCGGGGTTTTCATGCCCTTGGTCCGGCTGGTTAGATGATACTTGCGGCACAGATCGCAGCGATAGGCGCGCAGCTTAAACGGTGCTGCCTCGGCGGCTACCTCAGCCTCTTCAACAGAGGCAAAGCGCGCTTTCTTGCGGCAGATTGATGGTTTGGTCTTCACAGAAGGCGCTTTTGCCGCCTTTAGTGCAACGACAACAAGCTACTTGACCAGTTCAACCTGTTCGAAGTCGAGCTCAACCGGGGTTGCCCGGCCGAAGATCGAGACGGAAACCTTGACCTTCGCCTTGTCGAAGTCGAGCTCTTCCACCACGCCATTGAAGCTGGCGAATGGACCGTCGAGCACTTTGACGCTGTCGCCAATTTCGTAATCGACGCTGACCTGCTGCTTCGGCGCAGCCTTGGCTTCTTCGACGCCGCCAAAATAGCGCGCGGCCTCTTTTTCGCTGATCGGTTGCGGCTTGTTGTTATTGCCCAGAAAGCCGGTGACCTTCGGGGTGTTTTTGACGAGGTGATAAATGTCGTCATTCATCCGCAGCTTTGCCAGAACATAGCCCGGCATAAACTTACGCTCGACCTGAACCTTCTTGCCGCGCTTCACTTCGGTGATGGTCTCGGTCGGCACTTCGACTTCCTCGACGCCCTCGGACAGGCCAAGCCGCTCAGCCTCAGAGATGATCGCCTCTTTGACCTTGTTTTCGAAGCCCGAATAAGCGTGGATGATGTACCAGCGAGCCATGATTAATCCCTAGAAAGTCGAAAATGAACCGATGAGCCGAGCGGGAGGTGATCCCCGCCGCGGGCCAATTTATGCGAGTGTGAGCAGCCAGCTGACGATAGCGCTGAAGACAGAATCGACGGCAAGGAAGAACAACGACAAGATCACCATCATGATAAAGACGAAGATCGCGGTGCGGATCGTCTCTTCACGCGTCGGCCACACAACCTTGCTGGTCTCAGACCGAACCTGGTTCATGAACTCAGCGGGTGATGTTCTGCTCTTTTTCTCTTCGGCCATAATGCTAAGCCTTATCGTCCTTGAATACTCTCGCGGGTCTTTCCGCCATAGACTTTCAGGTAGGGTTCTACGCCGCCCCGAACAAGGTCCGGGAGGGGCTGGTCTGAATATCAATGTCTGAAAGACGGCTGCGTGCTTACTCGCGAGCCGCAGCAATAGCAAGCGCTCTCGCTCGCGAAATCCGAATTTGGAGGCCGCTCACACAGGGAAAGTTAAAATGCTAGCCAAGGCGCAGGCGCGGCTCTAGCGTGCGTCGCTTCATGCCTAGGGGATTACCCTGGGCATTCGCTACAAATTCAATTCCTTGGGGGATCGCCGAATCATGGCAGCAACAGACACCGGATCGATGAGTTTGATCGATCGCGTCACCAATGTTTCAGACTTCATCTGGGGCGGCACGTGGAACGGCGAGCAGATCTTGCAGATCGCGGGTCAGCCGGTTCCGCCGATGACGATCATCTTGCTGGGCATTGGCCTGTACATCATGTTCGGCCTGCGGTTCTTCCCGATCCGCCAATTGGGCAGCTCTTTCAAAGGCCTGTTCAAAAGCCGCAAGGGCGAAGGCGAGGGAGAGATTTCTCCATTCGCCGCCCTGTCGACCGCTCTTTCTGGCCAAGTTGGCACGGGTAACCTCGCCGGTGTGGCCACCGCCATCGCGCTCGGCGGACCGGGCGCGATTTTCTGGATGTGGGTGACCGCGCTGATCGGTATGGCGCTGGCATTTGCGGAAGGCTCGCTTGCGATCCGGTACCGCGAAAAGACCAGCGACGGCGTCTATCGCGGCGGCCCGATGAGCTACATTATGATGGGTCTCGGGCCAAAATACACCTGGCTCGCAATCTTCTTCTGCCTCGGAACTTTGTTCTCCGCGCTTGTGACTGGCAACTCAATCCAGGCCAATGCGGTCGCGGATGGCCTTAACGAGCTGTTTGGCATTGAAGAAGCCATCGGCGGCGCGATTGTCGCCATCGCGGTGTTCATCGTGATCATCGGCGGGATTAAGTCCATCGGCGGCGTCGCAGAGAAGATCATCCCGTTCATGGCGGGTGCCTATATCATCATGGCAATCATCGCGCTGATCCTGAACATTGGCGATATTCCAGCGACCTTTGGCCTGATCTTCCACGGTGCGTTTAACCCGCAGGCGGCAACCGGCGGCTTTGCTGGTGCGGCGATTATGTTGGCGATCAGGGCCGGTGTGGCGCGCGGGCTGTTCTCTAACGAGGCAGGCCAGGGTTCGACCCCAATCGCTCACGCGGTGGCGCAAACCAATGATCCGCAGCAGCAAGGCCGCATGGCAATGCTGGGCACCTTCATCGACACGATTGTGATCTGCACCATGACCGCGCTGGTGATCCTGACGGTGCAAGGCGACTTCACTGGCGACGGTGTCGCGGTGGCACATGCATGGAATTCGGACCTCGAAGGCTTTGCCATGACGTCCGGCGCATTCGCCGCAGCCTTCCCACTTGAGATCGCAAGCATTCCAATCGGAACGCTGATCGCATCGACCGCGCTGATCCTGTTTGTGTTCACCACCCTGCTCACCTGGAGCTATTACGGCGAACGCGCGATCACATTCATCTACGACCGTATCCCCGGCTCGACCCGGGGCGGCGAGAAAATCTTGCACATGATTTGGCGCGTTCTGTGGTGCGTTGTGATCTATCTCGGCAGCACGCTCGACCTGACTTTGGTCTGGCGTCTCGGCGATATCTCAAACGCGGCCATGGCATTGCCGAACCTCTTGGCTCTGGTCTTACTATCGGGCGTGGTGTTCAAGCTCGCCCAAGGCGATAAGACAGCGGGCAAGGATTACCGGGCCGACACGCCGGAATAGCCTGAAGAATACTAAGGCTAAGGCCGGCTCCACCAGCCGACCTCACCCCTTCACCAAAACCATTAAGGGCCGGTCTGCCAGGTACAGACCGGCCCTTTTAGGGTATGAGACAGTTGGAGTTATCGGACCGCAGTAAGACGGCCCCTGGTTCAGCGTCTGAAAAACAAGCGAACAAAGCGCTCGCCTGCGCCAGGTTCATCACAGTCCATCGGGCGGATGGGGCCGTGCTTTTTCCGCCGCAGCAGCTCATCGGTGTATGGTCTAGGGCCAGACCAATGATCTCGTTTGCTGCCGTTTGGGCTGATTACACCTGACAGACGCCTTTCCATGAATAGCTCCATGCTGCTGGCCCACCGAGATGGTCGTCGCGCCGGGCCGGGGTTTCGTATGGCTCAAAGTCGTTCGCAAGGAACGACTGTTCAACTACGGTGTACCCACAATTGACCCGCCAATAATTGTCGGAACGCGACAATCTCTCCGGCGGGCCAGTTTTCAGTGGCGCATTGGGTCACCGCGCAGCCAATCGGCACGCGCGCAGGCACAGCGCGTTCGAGTCGCTGGCGTTGTTTTTCGAATGTGGGAAAATGGCAGGGGCACAGAGACTCGAACTCTGGACCTTCGGTTTTGGAGACCGACGCTCTACCAACTGAGCTACGCCCCTGCATGGGCGGGCTGCGCATTAGATCAGCAAATCGCGATAGGCAACACAAGATCGACATACTTATGGTGAGGCCGCGTGTCATCCTGCTATAGGCGAGCGCGATATGCACTCGCCCTTCCCCCCGCCGATCCCGCCCGACATGCTGCTGCTCGCCTATCAAAGCGGCATTTTCCCAATGGCAGACCGGCGCGATGATCCTGATGTGTTTTGGGTCGAGCCGCGCGAGCGGGCGATTGTGCCGCTCGATACGTTTCGTATGTCGAAATCTTTGCGCAAGACCGTGCGCCAGGATCGCTTTATCGTCACACTCAACCGCGATTTCGGCGCTGTGATGCAGGCCTGCGCCGCGCCGCGCCCGGGCCATCCGGAAAGCTGGATCAGTGAGCGCATCATCGCCAGCTACAAAGAGTTGCACGCGCATGGATCGGCGCATTCAATCGAATGCTGGATCACGCCTGATGACGAGGGCGGCAGCGCGCCAATTCTCGCAGGCGGGCTTTATGGCGTGTCGTTTGACCGGGTATTCTGCGGGGAAAGCATGTTTTCGCGCGCGGACAATGCCAGCAAGGTCGCGCTCACATGGCTGGTGGCACTGCTGCGGCATGCCGGATATGAGCTGCTCGACTGCCAGTTCATGACCGACCATCTCGCCTCACTGGGCGCGGTCGAAATGCCTCAGTCAGACTATCTGAAATTGGTTGAGCAAGCGCGCGAGGCGCCGCCTCGGCTCAGTCTTAATCAAGCGTTTAGAGAATTCGCCGATCCCGGCATTCATTCCCCGCCTCACTCTTCGCCAGGGAAGGCCATCGCGCAGTCTTTGACCCAGACGTCATAGACCGGGTGCTCGACCACATTCAGGCTGGGCGAGTTCTTAAACAGCCAGCCAGAAAAGACCGTACCAAAATCATCTGAGCCGCGCTCTTGCACCAGTAACTGGACAAAGGCGCCGGTTTCCTGCGGCATTTCCCATGGAGCGGTGCGCTCACACGCCTGCAAGCGGATCACGACCGGGCCAGAACGGCGGGTCTCACCGGGCTTAATCTCAAAATTCTGGCTGACATTGTTGCGCTTGTTCAGCAGGCCAATGGTCGCCACGCGTTCGGTCATCGGGGTTGCGCCCTCGACTTCCTCAACGTCAATTTCGGAAACTTCAGAGCCTTCCAAGCCTTCGGGCACTTCGGTCGCGCGGGCGGCAGGCTCCGCTTCAGGAGCGCCGCTGTCGCACGCAGCCAAGGCCAGCGCCAAGACGGGAATGAAGGCCGCGCGCATCAGGCTCACCCCTCCGGGGTCCACGCCTCGTAATCTCCGACAGCGCGGGCGCGTTTGCCGCCTTTTTCCAGCGCGCCTTGCGGGCGGTAAGCCTGCGCTGTGCCGGTCGCATTCGGGGTGTAATCCGCTTCCCAAATCTTCGCCGGGGGCAGATTGCTCTCTGGCACGTCATCAAACGAGCCGTGCAGCCAGCCATGCCATTCTGATGGCACCCGGCTGGAATCGTTGGCGCCATTGTAGATCACCCAGCGCCGCTCGCGGCTGATGTTGGAGCCATCAGGCTTGCCATCCGCGCGCGGGTTCTTGCTCTGGCGATAATACTTATTGCCCTGCGCATCGCTGCCAACGTGCTCGCCATTGCGGCCAGACCACAGGAGCGTGCCGATGGTGGCGCCGTCCCACCAAGTGAAGATTTTTCCGAATAATCCCATGGGCGAAGCGATTAGTATGATTCGAAGCTGGCTTCAAGCGCCTCAGCACGCGGATTTGGGCATTCTCCTGCCCTTCGCGCGCCAACCAGAGCGCAGGTTACTCTGGCAGCTTGTAGGTAACGAGGTCGCCCGGCTTGATCCCCAGCTCTTCTGACAGGCCCGCACGCACTTCAAACACGGCGCTGGCGATCCCTTTTGAAGGCACCGATTCGAGCGAATATGGCACGGTGTTGGCGGCAATATTGCTGATCCGGCCATCGGTCCCGATGAAGATGATATCGAGCGAGAGCGGTGTGTTCTTCATCCAAAAGCTGCGCTGCTCCGGCGGGTAAGACGGGAACAGCATCGCCTCATCATCGCCCAGCTCCGTACGGAACATGAGCCCGCGCGCTTGTTCTTGCGGGGTAATGGCCAGCTCTGTGTTGAACACATGTGTGCCGGCCGCGCTTTCGATGGTGACATCGATCACCTGCAGAGTTGAAACCGGATGATAGCGCACGGCCTCATTGCTTGCCTGCGCCGTATCAGCGCCGCCGCTGGCCGATTGGCTGCCCGCTGGCTCTGGTCCGGCCTCTGCTGGAGAGCATGCGGCCAGCATGGCTGCGAGCATGAGCGCAGCGGATCTCACCACAGTCCCCCGCCCGCGGGGCCAAACTCCCCGCTCTCGTTGTCCTCGTCCTGCGCCTCGGCTAACCATTGTTCGATCTCTTCCTCGTTTTCAGCGCTGATAATAAAGCGCGCGGCGGCAAAGTCATGCCCGCCTCTTAGCATTGCTGCAATCTGCTTTTCGCGCAGCTTGGGGTCCATGTCTTTCTGGCAAAACGGGCCAAAGCGGCGTTTCTTTGCGAGCAATATCGCCGCATGCCGGGCCGCTGCCTCGCTCGGGGCCTGATCGCTGCGCACGCCTTCTTCAATGCCTGCTGCATAAAGCGCTTGATCCACCCGCCGCGCGCCAAGGCCGCGCGCCATCATATCGCGGCTCTTTGCCTTGGCGTAGGCCGCATCATCGACATAGCCGAGCTCGATCAGCCGCTCGACAATAGCGCGCACATCAAGTCGGGGCTGAGCGCTGTTTTCGCCGTCTTCGGACCCCGCGACGCCGCGTTCGCGAATTTTGCGCGCCAGATAGGCCTCAAGTTTCGCCCCACTGGTCGCAAAGCGAGCGACATAAGAAAGTGCCAAATCACGCAAGGAAGTTTCGTCGAGCGGACGGCGTTTACGGCTCGCCCAGTCGTTTCTTGCGCCCTTTTTAGCGCCGGGTGACGAGAATGCTTTGGTATCTTTTGAAACCATATTGCCTTATTCGTGCCACACTCGTTATCAAATACCTAAGTGTGAAGCGTGTTGGATATGATGTCCAGCGCGTAACGCAGACGGGATTTGGCGTGCTGTGCCGCGCTGTAACTGACGGGTTTCGCTAGAAAATTATGACCGACGCCGCATTGACGCCGACGCCGAATGATTGCGAATTGCCGCGCATCAGAGCGCAGTTCGATACGTTCAACGACGCCATTGACTACGCTGCGAAGAGCCAAAAGGGCCTCAACTTCCATGATATGCGTGGACAATTAGAGCGCGTTTATCCCTATTCTGAGCTTCGGGAAGACGCTCTTGTTATGGCCCGCCGCCTCATCGCGAGCGGAATTGGCAAGGAAGATCGCATTGCGCTGATCGCGGAAACCGGACCGGACTTTGCCGCCCTGTTCTGCGCCTGCGTCTATGTTGGCGCGTGGCCGGTGCCATTGCCGCTGCCGACCAGCTTTGGCGGCAAGGAAAGCTTCATCGATCAGCTCGCTGTGCAATTGAACAGCTCCGACCCTAAAATCCTGATCTACCCAGAAGAGATCGCTGAAATGGCAAGCGCGGCGGCGGATCGCCAAGATTGCGCGAGTGAAAGTTATGAGGACTTTGCAAAACGCGACGCGCCCGAATGCGAGCTGCCGAAAGCTGATCCAGAAGATATTTGCTATCTGCAATATTCCTCTGGCTCGACCCGTTTCCCAACCGGGGTTGCGGTGACGCACCGGGCCTTGCTGCACAATCTTTATGGCCATTCCACCAGCATGCAGCTGGGCGAGAACGAGCGCTGCGTCAGCTGGCTGCCGTGGTATCACGATATGGGTCTGGTCGGCTGTTTCCTGTCGCTGATCGCCAATCAGGTTTCCGGCGACTATCTCAAACCAGATGCGTTTGCGCGCCGTCCGCTGGCGTGGCTCGACGTGATCAGCCGCAATAAAGGCGGCACGCTCTCTTACTCACCAACCTTTGGCTACGACATTTGCGCGCGCCGCATTTCCAGCCAGAGCAATGTTGCGGAACGTTTTGACCTCTCACGCTGGCGCGTGGCGGGCAATGGCGCGGACATGATCCGCCCGGACGTTATGCAAAGCTTCGTCAACGCCTTTGCCGATGCTGGCTTCAAGGCAAGCGCCTTTACCCCGTCATACGGCCTCGCCGAGGCGGTTCTGGCCGTCACCGTCATGCCTCCGGGCGAAGGCATTCGGGTTGAGCTGGTCGAGGAAGAGCGCCTGTCCGGCACTCCGCGCGACATCTCGCGCCCGGCCCGCTACCGCGCGATCGTCAATTGCGGCAAGACCCTGCCCGATATGGATGTCGAGATTCGCGGAGAAGATGGCTATGCGCGCGGCGATCATCAAATCGGCAAGGTTTGGTGCCGCGGCCCCAGCGTCATGCACTCCTATTTCCGCAATGAAGAAGCGACCGAGGATTGCCTCGTCGATGGCTGGCTCGACACCGGCGATATGGGATATTTGGCCGATGGCTATTTGTTCATCGTCGGCCGCGCCAAAGACATGATCATCATCAACGGCAAGAACCACTGGCCGCAAGATATCGAATGGGCGGTTGAGCAGCTGCCCGGCTTCAACCACGGCGATATCGCTGCGTTCTCGATTGAAACCGACAATGGCGAGGAAGCGCCCGCTGTGCTGGTGCATTGCCGCGTCTCTGACCCGGCCGAGCGCATTCACCTGCGCGAACAGATCGCCGACAAGGTCCGCTCTGTCACCGGAATGAGCTGCGTCGTGGAATTGGTGCCACCGCGCACCTTGCCGCGCACCTCCTCTGGCAAGCTCAGCCGGGCGAAGGCGAAGAAACTGTATCTGTCAGGCGAGATTGTTCCGCTGGAATTGGCGGCTTAGTTCTTCAGATCACCCTACTTAATTCTAGTATGAATACTTCACTGCGGTACTGACTTTCCAAAACGCAAGATATTCAAAGTTTTATAACCTATAATACAAAGTTAGTTGACTCCCTATAATTATTCTGCACTCTTTGCATTAACAGAGGGGGCTCTAAAATGATTCGTAAATCAATAATTCTTGTATCCGCCGCAAGCCTTGGTTTAAGCGCGTGTAATACGCCCGGCTTTATTGGCCCACCTCGTCCCGTTCGCCTTGCTCATATTGATGGTGCAGTTGGCAAAGATAACTTTCAGTGTAAGCAAGGAAAATTTCAACAGAACAAAGTCATAAACTTGGAAAACGGCCAAAAAAAATATCCTACAGATAACTTAGCTCAGTATAATTTAGCTCACAACTTCTCTAATAATGTTTGCAAATCCCTTCACTCAAGTGCGGGTAATGAAAGAAGTGACGCGAGAGCAATGATGCAAAGTGGATTCACTTTGGTCAAGACGCGGTGTAACGATTTCTTTGCTGTTAAAGCATCTAGACAGACAAGTGCAAAAGCAATTCGTGGGCTTGTCCAACCTTTGACGACAGCAATAGCCGGAACTTTTTCCGTAATCAATTTTGGCAGTGAACGACGAGAAAGTGATGCGCTTGCCCTATTGGCTGTTGGCACTACGCTAACCAGCGCTGGAATTGATCTTTATGAAGAACAATTTCTGTTCGACTCAGACAATATCGATGCCGTGCGTGGTCTGACTATGAAAAAACTAAAAGAAGAGCAAGATGAAGCGCTGGCTAACAAACCCAGTGGATTTGATCCAGCCGTACAGGAATTGATCGACCACCAGATGATCTGTACGCCAGCCAGCATTTTGCGCTTAGTTCGTACCGCCATCGAGAAAGATCAAATCCAGACACGCCCAAGATCAACTAGTGGAAATAGCGCAGATCAACAGACAACTGGCGGTACTGGATCTGAAGTCGGTACGGAGCGCAATGCAAGCGAGGAAGGTGGTACAGGCTGATTTGGTTATTTCAAGCCATACTGCAAGTAGTCACAGGTATCGGTTCCTGTTCAATCTTAGCCACTAACAGACTGCATAACGCGAAAGCGCGCAGGCTCATTTAGACAGAACAGCCCAGCACGCACGGTGCCTGGGCTCACCGCAATGCTGGCCTTAAGACCGTTTCCGCCATCAGCTGAGCCGCGCAAAAGCGAAGAAGCTGTATCTGTCAGGCGAGATTGTTCCGCTGGAATTGGCGGCTTAGTACCGTAGGGCAAAGCCGTTTGGGCTGAGCTTATCGAAGCCCTGTCTTTTCTCATCGAAAGCAGCGCTAGAAGACAGTGCAGCCCTTCGACAAGCTCAGGGCGAACGGTGATAATCTAGACAAGGCCTAGGTGCCGCACCCGGCAAGAGCCTTATTCCCCTGGCGCTCCCCAGCGCGCATTGACCGGGCCGCGCGTGATCTCAATCTGCGGCGCTACGCCGCGCTGGGATAGAATCTCGGACGCCTGCATCAAGTCTTCCTCATTGCCTGACAGCACAACTGGTATATCAATGCGCTTGGCCGCCCATTCAATCGTGCTCAGCGCCTGTGCACCTTCAGGCGTTGGTCCGTCTTCGCCAAACGCGATGATGCTTGGCAAGCGGCCCATTGGCGGCAGCAGCTCAATCGTCCATTCCGGCTCTGTCGCGGCGATCCGCTGCTCCAGCGTGCGATAGGCGGACAAAGACGCCCCTTCGAGCCGTTGTGAGCGCACCATCGCTTTGCGCCGGGTGCGATCGACCAAGACATCCTCTGCTGGGACGCCCGCGACCAGCGCCAATCGCTGAGCGAGGTTCTCCGCGCGCGCACTCGCGGCGGCCTCTTCGCTCGCGCGGGTGGCAGAGATTTCGGCCTCTTCAGCCGCGCTGGCGCTGGTGCCGACTTGATATTGCGTCAGGGTCAACTCGACCGGTCGCCCCAGCCGCGTCATCAAAGCGCGCTCAACATCGGTCTCCGCATCGGCGCGCAGGCGCGGCGTCAGGACCGTGGCGTTCACGCCCAGCCCGTCGCCACTAAACTCAATCTCCATTTCGCTAAGCCGCGAGCGATCATCAAAAGTCTCGACGATCTCGCTGCGAACGATCCGCTGAGCATTGGCCTCCCACGCGATCTGGCTGAGCGACAGGCCGAGCGGTACAGCAAGCGCGATGAAGACCACCGCGACCATGAGGTTCTGAAAGTACGTTTGCCGCTGGCTGAGCGCGTGGCGGAAACCATAAAGGCGCGCCATCGCCCAGGCGACCAGCGCAATCGTGATCAGGTTGGTGACATAGAGCAGCAGCGCGCCGGAGAAGACCGTCCAATTGGACGTCGCCAAGCCAAAGCCAACCACCGCCAGCGGCGGCATCAAAGCGGTCGCAATCGCCACGCCCACAATCGTGCCCTCACGCCCGCGGATCATCGCATAGGCACCCGCGAGCGCGGAAAACAGCGCAACCATCAGATCAAACAGGTTGGGCCGGGTGCGCGCCGCGATCTCTGGCGTGATCGTCTGGATGGGTGAGAAAAACACGATCAGCGCGCACAGCGCCACCGCCATCACACTGCCCCAAGCGAGACTGCGCGCGGATTGTTTCAGCCACTCGTAATCGCCGATCGCCAAAGCAAAGCCGAGACCCATAATCGGCCCCATCAATGGGGAGAGCAACATCGCGCCGATTACAACCGCTGGTGAGGACAGCAGCAAGCCGAGGATCGCGATCCCGCCGCTCATCGCGGTCATAAACAGATAACGTTCCGAAAGCGCGCAATCCTCGCGCCGCTTTTCAATCACACTCGATTGCTGGACCGTGCCCACGACATCTTCGAGCCACCAGCGCCGCCAGCTGAACAGCACGCGCGAAAAGCTGGATTTGGACGGAATCGGATCCGGGTGACCGGTCGCCTTAGAGGCCGCAGACGTGCCCGCGGCGGATGACGCCGCCGCCATGGCCGAGCCTTGCCCCGTATTGCGCGCGGTGTCCTGGTCCTCGCCCAAGTCCGCACTGCGATCCCCATTATTGCTCATGATTATGCCCGTGTCTTTCTATGCTCACGCCAATCCGGTTACGCGGAAACGCGCGCAAACAAAAGCATACTTGCAAAAGCCCGCCTTTCGCGCAGCCATCGCCTGCGCGCTTTTGGATGGACGCGTGCCCGGCGATAAGGCATTATCTTGAATAGTGTGTCTTAGATTACTAATACAGCAAGAGAGATGCAGCCAGTTCAAGCCGCTGCCACCAGCATTTAGGCTGGCGTAAGCCACGACTTCAGGGAGTTGAAGAAGCCCGATGAATACGACGGAAACCACCACCAAGACGGCCACCGATTTTGAGTTGAGCCCGCCGGACCCCGTGCCAGCGGTTGCCCCAGAAAAGGCCGCAGGCCTGGTGCCAGTGGACGAGGAGAAGAAGTCCAAGCTCGATGAGAAGGTTGACGGCTTTGTAACGGATCTCGTCGCTGAGGACGCCAATTCACCGGCCTTTGGCGAGAAGGTCGATCAGATCACCCGCATGGGGCAGGAGCAAATCCGCGCCGCAGCCGCCATGTCCAACCGCTTCCTCGATCGCCCCGTGCGCTCAATGGATGGCGACGGCACAGTCGGCGCCGATCTCGCTGAATTGCGCCGCACCGTCGAAGACCTCGATCCGGGCCGCAAGGGCAAGCTGCTGGCACCGCGCAAGCTGTTCGGCATCATCCCGTTCGGCAACAAGCTGCAAAACTATTTTGACAGCTACACCTCTTCGCAGGGCCACATTCAAGCCATCCTGGAGCGGCTGTCCTCCGGCAAGAAAGAGCTGCACGAGGACAATGCAGCGATTGATGTTGAGCGGCAAAAGCTGTGGGCGGCGATGGGCGAGCTGGAGCAGATGATCCACATCGCCAAGAAGCTCGATGAAAAGCTCGAAGCGAAAGCCGATGAGCTGGATGCAACCGACCCGGCCAAGGCAAAAGCCTTGCGCGAAAGCGCGCTGTTCTATGTCCGCCAACGCACGCAGGATCTGCTGACGCAAATGGCGGTCAGCGTTCAGGGCTATCTCAGCCTTGATCTGGTGAAGAAAAACAATGTCGAGCTGGTCAAGGGCGTCGACCGCGCCAGCACCACAACCGTGGGCGCATTGCGCACGGCGGTAACTGTGGCGCAGGCGATGACCAACCAGCGGCTTGTGCTGGGCCAGATCACCGCGCTCAACCAAACCACCAGCGATATTATCGATTCCACCAGCACGCTGCTGCGCGAGCAGACCGGCCAAATCCACGAACAAGCCGCCTCCAGCACCATTCCGCTGGAAACGCTGCAGCGCGCGTTCCAGAACATCTATGACACGATGGACGAAGTTGATGAGTTCAAGGTGAAGGCGCTGGCCAGCATGAAAGAAACCGTCACCGTGCTGACCGATGAGGTCGAGAAATCGAAAGGCTATATCGCCCGCGCGGAAGGCCAAGCGCAGGCTGAAGCCAAGGTCGCCTCTGAGCCATCACTGCTGGCGCTGGATAGCTAAGGCTGGCGATGCAAGACACCACTACACAATCGGACCAGATCCTGAGCGCGGCGGGCAAGAGCCTGCAAGTGCAGCGCGAAGGCGGCACGCATCGCCCCGGCGATTCCATCGGCACGGGGTCAGCGGGAATAAAGAAGACCAATTGGCTCAAGCGATTACGCAACGCTGTTCTTGGGGTCGTCGCTTTATGGGTTGGCTTGGGCGTCTTGGGCGCGGTTATCGGTGGGCTTGGTACGATGGGCTTTCTAGCCGCAGTTATCGCCTCTCTCGGTGCCTTCTATTTGCTCAGCCAATACCCCAAAGTCAAAGTGCCCAAGCGCACCGAGCTCAAACAAGGCGAGCCTAAGCAAATGGTCGCCCGCACCGAACTGTGGCTGGAGGCTCAACGCCCGGCTCTGCCTGCACCGGCTGTAAAGCTGGTCGATCAGTTGGGCGTTCAATTGGACGCGCTTGGGCTGCAATTGGAAACGGTCGATCAATCCCATCCCAGCGTCGCCGAAGTGCGCGAGCTGGTGGGCGAGTACATCCCTGAGACGATCGACAATTACCGCAAGATCCCGGAGCATTTGCGCCGCGAAGATCATGTCGGCAAATCGGCTGATGACCGCCTTGCTGACAGCCTTGGCAAGATCAGCGGCGAGCTGGACCGTGTGACCCGCCGCTTGGCCGAGGGCGCGCTTGACGATCTGGCGATCAAGGACCGCTATCTCGAATACCGTTATGGCGGGGCTGAGGCGCTGGAGGACACTCCGAAATGAGGATTGCCCTGCCGCACGAATTGGGGCGCGAGGAAGTTCGCCGCCGCATGCACGAACATGCCGGTGAAATTGGCGGATTTTTTCCAGAAGGCATGGCGGAGGTTGATACATCCTGGCCGCATGAAGACAGAATGGACCTGCAAGTCAGTGTTTTCGGCCATAGTGTGACCGGCTTTGTAGAAGTCGAAGACACGCAGGCGATCATTGAGTTTGAACTGCCAGTAATCTTAAGCATGGCAAAACCGTTAATTGAAAAGGCCGTCCGCAAAGAAGGCGGCCAGCTGCTAGAAAAGCGCTAATTCCGCACATTTACTTAGCAAGACTACTGATAATAGCCTGAATACTGCGCTTTAATTCGATCCAAATCGGATGGATCGTGTAAACCAAGAATTTGCACAGAGGACAACTTCCTGTCATTAGCGCTGCGACCGCGCCCATTTTATGGTGAATGGCGCCGCTGCGACGGGGAGCATTCGTTATCAAGCAGCCTAGCGATAGCAGAAATCTACGGGCAATCCTGCGCGAGGCGACCGCCCACACGCACGACCAGCTTGATGAGGCGATGCGTGCCGCTACTGGCTGGACCACCTCAGCCCATTACGCCGCCTTTCTTAGCCTGCAACATGCTGCGCGGCGCCCCGTAGAAGATTGGCTGGATGCCCACGCGCCCGAGGGGCTTTGCCCGCCCCCGCAATCGACTTTGATCGCCGCGGATTTGGCGGCGCTGCGCGTGGAGCTTCCTGCAAGGGCATCGAATTTCGAACTCAACATTGCCGGACCTTATGCAAAGGCCAGCATTCTAGGCGTCGCTTGGGTGCTGGCTGGATCATCCCTGGGCAACCGCGCGATCCTGCACGAACTTCGCCGCAATGGGCATGAGGATTGGCCAAGTGCATTTCTGGGCGATGACGCCATGCTCGCCTTTTGGAACGCGATGCGGCCAGGGATAGAGGCACCGACCAGCGCCGAAGCGGCCAATGCCGCGACTGAGGCCGCGCACGCGACATTCGCGCATTTCATCGCTGTTGCGAAGCCGTCTAGTGGGACCAAGCCAGAACAGGGCAGCGACGTACCGGCTTGCGACCCAGAAACGCCCCCGATGCTCGATGACGCTGACGCAGACGATGCACTGATACCATCCGAAGACGGCGCCAATGAAAGCCGCCAGGCCAGCACAACACCCAAGACGACGAAAGAGCCTGTATGAGCTTCTCCGCAACTGAGCAGGAATTGACCGAATGCGACCGCGAGGCGATCCACCACATCGCCGCCGTCCAACCCTTTGGCGGTCTGATCGCGCTCAATTCCGATTGGTACATTGCGCATCGCTCCGCCAATTGCGCTGAACTCTTGGGGCTTGAGAAGAACCCGGAGCCGGGCGAGGAACTGGCCGCCATTTTTCAGCCGCGCGCGCTTGAAATCCTGCGTGACGGGATTGGCCGCGTTACACAGGTCGATCAGGTTGAGCGGCTGTTTGGCGTTCGCCTGAGCGCGGGCGGAGAGCTGTTCGATATCGCGCTGCACTCGGCTGGTCCGAAGATCATCATCGAATTTGAGCCGCACGAAACAGACAAATACACCGAGCATTTGGCGCTGATCGGCTCGCTGATCTCTAAGCTGGAGCCGCTACGCGATGTGCAAACGCTATGCGACCATGCGGCAAAGCTGGTGCGCGAAATGCTCGGTTATGACCGGGTTATGGTATACAGATTCCAAAATGATGGCAGCGGCGAGGTTGTATCCGAGAAAAAGCGCAGCGACCTTGAGCCGTTCCTGGGCCTGAGATATCCGCGCGCCGACATCCCGCAGCAGGCTAGAGAACTGTTCCGGCGCAATCGCTTCCGCATAATCGGCGACACGAAGGCGGAGCCAGTGCCGATCGAGCCTGAAGTGGCCGTGACGGGCGAACCGCTCGATCTATCCATGAGTGTGCTGCGCTCGCATTCGCGCATGCATATGAAATATCTCGTCAATATGGGCGTGGATGCGTCATTTTCGATCGCTATTGTGCGGCAGGGCAAGCTGTGGGGGCTGATCTCCGGCCACCATTGTTCGCCGCGCGTGCCCGCATTCTCACTGCGCACGGTGGCAGAGATGTTTTCGCAAATGTTCTCGCTGATGCTCGACCGGATCCTGATTGATGAGGCGGATCAAGTGCGCAAGCGCGGGCAGGCTTTGCACGATCAATTGATGGTGCGTTTGGCTGGAGGCGCGTCGCTCAGTCAGAATTTGCCCATGCTGCATGAGCTGCTCAAGAACGTCATCCCGCATGATGGCTCATCCGTGATGGTCGACGGGGTCTATACCTCCAACGGGATCGCCCCTAGCGAAGAGCAGTTTCGCTCGCTGCTGCCCGCGCTCAACAGCGCGGCGATCAGCACAATTATCTCCACCCATACGCTCAAAGACGAGATTCCGGCCGCGAAGGAATTGCAGGACGTCGTTGGCGGGGCGCTGTTCCTGCCTATCTCGCGTGCGCCGCGCGACTTTCTGGTGCTGTGGCGCAGGCCGCTCACACGGATTGTGACCTGGGCGGGCGATCCCGAAAAGGCGAAAGCTGCAAAGGGTGAACGCTTGGAGCCGCGCGGCAGCTTTGCGGCTTGGCGCAGCGAGATTGAGGGCACCAGCGAAGAGTGGAGCGAGCCAGAGCTGCAAATCGCCGAAAGCCTGCGGGTGACGCTGCTCGAAGTGGTCTTGCGCATGACAGACGAGGTTGCGCGCGAGCGCAGCCGGGCGCAGGAACAGCAAGAGCTGCTTATCTCAGAGCTCAATCACCGCGTGCGCAATATCCTCAATTTGATCCGCAGCCTGGTGAACCAGTCTCAACATGACGCCAGCAGCATCATTGATTTCAGCCATATTATTGGCGGCCGGATCAACGCGCTGGCCAGCGCGCATGACAATATCACGCGTGAGAATTGGGCCCCCGCGCCGCTGTCCGCTTTGCTGAAGACAGAGCTGCAGGCCTATCTCAACGAGAAACGCGACCGGCTGATGCTGAACGGTGAGGAAGTCCTGATCAAGCCAGAGGCCTACACCGTGCTGGCGCTGGTGGTGCATGAGCTCGTCACCAATTCGGCCAAATATGGCAGCCTGTGCGACAGCCATGGCAAGCTGTCGATTGACCTCGACCAGACCACAAGCGGCGATCTGGAAATCTACTGGAAGGAGCAAGGCGGGCCGCCAGTCAAGCCGCCAACGCGGCGCGGGTTTGGCTCAACCATTATTGAGCGCTCGATCCCCTATGAGTTGAAGGGGGAGGCCGATGTCCGCTTCAAGCTCACCGGCCTAGAAGCAAAATTTGTGATCCCAGCGCACTTTATCGCGCAGGCCGAGGCGCAAGCTGAAGAATATATCACCGAAGAAGAACGCAAAATTGCGGCGGCCAAGGCAGCGCAGCTCGCCAAATTGCCCAAATCGGTTCTGCTGGTTGAAGATAGCATGATCATCGCACTCGACACCGAGGAAAGCCTCAAACGCCTCGGCGTGGAGCATGTCGCGGTCGCAAGCAGCGTCGATGGTGCGCTAAATGAACTGAGCAAGCGGCGTCCTGATTTTGCGATCCTCGATTTCAACCTCGGCACCGAATCCAGCGCGCCAGTGGCGAGCGCCCTACGCGAGGCCGGCGTGCCATTCGTGCTTGCAACCGGCTATGGCGAGATGGAAAACCAGCTGGATGAAATCGGCGCGGACGGGCTCCTGCGTAAGCCCTATGGCCGCGAAGATATCAGCCATGTGCTTGGGGTGAGCGAGGCCTAGGCCAGCGCGTCTAAACCTGCTTGGCGCTCACAACCAAGGTTACTTTGGCACCGGCAAAGTCGAACAGGTCAAGGCCGCTTGCAACCACGCATTCGCCCGCTTTCGCGCGCGTGTCTCCAGCATCCCCCGACGCCTCGGCACTCCACGTAACCTCGCCATCAATCGGCAGCACCAGGATCGTTCCGCCCAGAGCTGCGCAAGTCTCCGCATCTGGCGCGCCTTCGACCCGGTCGACCCGGAAGTGCGGCGCGTCAAACAAGACCTGCCCACGCGCCGCGACTGTACCCTTATGGCTGGCATCGTACTGGCTGCCGCTGGCAACGGCCATCGCTCGCTCCAAATGCAGCTCTCGTGGGCGGCCATAATCATAAAGGCGGAAGGTGGTATCGCTGTTCTGCTGGACTTCGATCAGCTTCAAACCCGGCCCGATTGCATGGACCGTTCCCGCTGGCAGAAAGAACAGATCGCCCGCCTTCGCCTCATACCAGGTGAGCAGGCTTTCAATCTCGCCGCTGATCGCGGCCTTTTTCATTTGCTCAGATGTGACCGGCTCCTCAAAGCCAATCGCCAGTTTCGCACCCGGCTCTGCATCGAGCACCAGCCAGCACTCGTCTTTGCCTGCTTCATCGCCCTCAGCATCATCGTCGCCGGGATGCACCTGAACCGACAATTTCTCGCTGGTGAAAAGGTATTTGACCAGCAGCTCGCTCGAGCTCTGGCGGCGGCTCAAACCACACCTCACCCACCAGCATGGGCCGTCCATCCGGCCCCTTGCTGCGTGCGACCGCGCGGCGATCAAATGGCGCTGGCAGATTGGTTCGCCCCCACACCTTCTCGACCCGGCGCGTGGCCAGCTTGCGTGCGAAGCGCTCCGGCTGCGGCCCGGCATGATTAGTCTGTGGGGTAGCGCTCATTGCTCATTGGGTCCTGAGAGTTTGCCGACCTTTTGCGCGCCATCGCGCGTGGTCACCAAGACCTCGTCCCCATCGACGATGATGCACACATCTTCAAGACCAATTGCGGAAATGCGCGGCCCATCGCTGATCGCAAGAACATTTGTGCAATCGGCAAACTCGCTGTTTTCCAGTGCCACATTGCCGCTCGCATCGCCTTGCAGAGCATCATGCAATGCGGCCCAATTACCAATGTCCGACCAGCCCATATCAGCCGGCACCATTGCGGCACGCGCGGTGTTTTCCATCACCGCATAATCAACCGACTCGCCGATGATCGCAGCAAAGGCTTCGCGCGCCGGATTGAACCGCGCGCCCTCTTCGTGGCCATCCTCGGCAGCACGCCGAACCAGCTCCGCCATATCCGGGCGATGCCGCGCCAATTCATCCAGAAATGCGCCCGCGCGAAAGGCAAAAATTCCGCCATTCCAGCTGTATTCACCGCTTTCGAGATAGCTCTTCGCCGTCGTCAAATCCGGCTTTTCAACGAAGCGCTCAATCGCAAAACCGCCCGGCAAGGGTTTGCCGCGTTTGAGATATCCATAGCCCGTTTCAGGGCAATCCGCCGCGATCCCGAAGGAGACTAAGTAATCGTTCTCCGCCAGCTCAGCAGCAGCACGGGCCGCTGCGCAAAAGGCGGCAGTATCCGCGATGTGATGATCACTGGGGCACACCAGCATGATCGCTGCCGAATCCAGCCGGGCCGCAGCCAAAGCGATGGCCGGGGCCGTGTTGCGCGCGGCGGGCTCAATAATCGGCTGCGCGGTGCGGGACATGTCGGCCAATTGCTGCTCAATCAAATCCGCATGTGCCTCACCCGCGACAATCATCGGCATTGCGAACTGGCTGGCGTCGCTGGTCCGCTCAATCGCCTGCTGAAACAGGGTCGTCTCGCCGATCAGCGGCAGGAACGGCTTCGGCTTGTTCCGGCGGCTGACCGGCCACAGCCGGGTGCCCGCGCCGCCGCACAAGATAACAGGGTGGATTGTGGCTGAGGTCATTGTGTGGCCAGCTTAGCTCGGGAGGGACTAACGATGGGTAACTGAAACATTAGAACCACCTTTGCCGCCAATAAAACGGCGCTGCAACAGGATTGCCGTTGGCATCCTGAGCAGGCCGGAACCCCAGTCTGCCTTCGACCAGCTGGCAAGTGATGCGATCAGCCTCTGGATCGGGGCTTGCCCGGTAAACGGAGCAGTTGCGCGCGCGCCCATCGGTCCCAACCGTCACTTTCACAATCACCTCCGTGCCGCGCCGCGCTGTGCGCCCGCCCGCAGGGATGGGATAGTCCCGCGCATTGTTGATCGAGCCTGAGATATGCACCGGCTTGCTAACCGCAATGCCGCCCTGCCCGCCGCCCTGGTTGCCGCTGCCCGTGCCAAGGCCGCTGCCCGCTGCGCCCGTGCCATCCCCGGTTTCGCGCGCGCCAGAATTGACCGCTGTGCCGGTGGAGGAGGCGCGCGGCTGAGGCGGGTCTTGCTTGACCGGCACCTTCGGCGTCGGCGCGGTCACAGGCTTTGGCACCGCCTGCCGCCCGGGATCGCCTTGCGCGCCCTCATCAGGCTGCGGCTCGTTTTCAGGTGGCGGAGGGTCCGGCGGCGCAGTGATCGTCACCGAAAAGGTGGAGACGACGCTGCGCTCAACTGATGCAGTCAGATCCGGGGCGAAGGCGCGCGCCAAGCCGTAGAGCGCCGCCACATGCAACAGCACAATCAGCACCAGCAGAGGCCAGCGCGGTCGGCGGCGACGCGCCGCATAACTTGCTTTTGCCATAACCTCCCCGCTGTCCTTTGCACCTTTAAGTATTTGCCCGCATCTCACGTCGAACGCGGCGGTATGCTCTATACGCCATTGTTCAAGGGTTAGCGATGGAGTGCAAGCCACGTGCACGCAGTACAACCCCAAGAGCCAGCGCGGCTGGCTTGTTTTGCAATAGGTGCAATCGACCGCCGCAGCGTGATTGGCGCGGCGGTCGGCTTTGTCGTGTTTGCAACGCTTGCGATCATCAGCCTCGAGCTGTCGCGATTTGGCGGCGCCTTGGCCAAGATTTGGCTCCCCAATGGGGTTGCGGTCGCGTTCCTGCTGCGCGCGCGATTGAGCAATGAAATCCTGTTTTTGACCGCAATCTTTGTATCGGGCTTTATCGGCAATTATAGCACGGATTTCCCGGTCCACATGCCATTTGTGTTCGCGGCAGCCAATATCGTCGACATCGCGATCATCGTCTCACTCGTCAGGTTGGTATGCGGAATGCGGCCCGACATGACCAATCTGGAGCACTTGGCTAAAATTGTTCTGATCGGCGGGCTGGTGGGCCCGCTTCTGTCTGCGATGGTCGCGGTGCTCGCAATGGTTCCAAATTTGGCAGCCATGGCGGATACCGTTCAAACCTGGTTCCTAACCGACAGCCTGGGAATGGTGCTGATCGTTCCGACGGCGCTGCTGTTGCATGATGCCATCCGTAATTTTCAGCGACCCACCAATTCGCAGCTGGTCGAACGATCAGTCATGCTTATCGCGGGCTGTGGATGCGCTTTTCTGGTGTTTTACCAGCCTAGCTATCCGCTGCTGTTCCTGATCCCGCCAATCACTTTGCTGCATGCATTTCGCTTGGGCAACACTGGCACCGCAATCTTCGTCGCTCTGCTGGCGTTTGTCGCCATGGCAATGACCTGGAGCGGCTATGGCCCGATCGCCGCAGCCGGCGTATCCCCTCAGATGCAGGCGCACCTGCTTCAAGCATTTGTCGCTGCAAACTTCCTCACTGGTCTTCCCGTCGCGGTCATCTTGGCCGGGCGCGAACGCATGATGGAGGAGCTGGAACAGGGCAAACGCGAGCTGGCCTTACTGGCTGAGAACACAACCGATGCCTTGATGTGTTTCGACCTTCAGGGCCGCTGCACCTACGCCTCACCATCGGTTGCAACCGTGCTGGGGGAGCCGCCAGAGAGCTTTATCGGCAAGCGTCCCAGCGAGCGAACACACGAGGAATCGCGCGAGCTGATCTCTGAAGCACAAGAGCGTCTCATCACCGGTATCAGCGCGAATGAGCGCTTCACTTACCGGCGCTTTACCGACAGCGATGAGGGACTGCCGGTCTTTATCGAGGCGGAATGCGCGGTCGCTTACAGCCCGGAAAATGGAGAGCGCGAAGGCATTGTGGTGTCTGCTCGCAATGTCACAGAACGGGTGGAGCTCGAACTCCTTCTCACCCGCGCACGGCGCAAAGCGGAGCGCGCAGCACGCGCGAAATCAGAATTTCTCGCCAATATGAGCCACGAAATCCGCACGCCAATGAACGGCGTGCTCGGTTTTGCTGAGTTGACCCTGCAGAGCGAGCTCCATCCTGAGCAACGCCGCAATGTTGACCTGATTGTGCAATCGGGGCGTTCCATGATGTTGCTCCTCAATGACATCCTCGATTTGTCCAAGATCGAAGCTGGGGAAATCAACATCGACAAGCAAGCTCTGGACCTCGATGCCACGCTGGAGGAATGCGCAGCACTCCACCGCCCCAGCGCTGAGAAAAAAGGCCTGGAGCTGCATTTCGAAAGCGATGCAGGAGAACCCTGGGTCACAACAGATGGCCTCCGGGTGCGGCAGATCGTGCTCAACCTTATCGCCAATGCGATCAAATTCACTGAGTTCGGCCGCGTCACGGTCAGCTATCGGATTGAGTACGGCCAGATCGTAATAGAAGTGCTCGACACCGGCATTGGCATCAGTCCCAAGCGCCTAGGCAGTATCTTCAAGCCATTCACACAAGGTGAAAGCACCACAGCGCGCCGTTTCGGCGGAACAGGCCTCGGCCTCTCCATCAGCCGCCAGCTGGCAGAATTGCTGGGCGGAACCTTAGAAGTGGAAAGTGAACCCGGGCGCGGCTCATGCTTCACGCTGACCCTGCCGTTCTCCAAGGCACAACCTCTGCCAGAAATTGAGCCCGCCTTGGATCTGCCAAAGCCAGAGCATTTGCCGCGCGGCACGCGGATCTTGCTCGCAGAAGATCACGATGTGAACCGTCTGCTGGTCACCGAAATGCTGGAGCAATGCGGCCAGAATGTCTCGATCGCGCATGACGGCAATGAGGCCATTGCAATGGTGATCGACGCATTCCTGCGCGGTGATCCCTATGACCTTGTGCTGATGGATGTGCAGATGCCGGGCTGCGATGGCTATGCCGCCACCCGCGCGATCCGAGGCGAAGGGATTGGCGGCGACATTCTGCCAATCATTGCGCTCACCGCCAATGTGTTTCCCGAAGACATTGCGGCGGCACGCGACGCTGGGATGCAAACGCACCTCGCCAAACCGCTGCAATTCGCGAAATTGGCGCGCGCACTTCAGCGCTGGCTGCCAACCAGAATCGTCGAGGAAAACACTCCTGCGGAATACGAGGACGCGCCCGGGCCGCAGCGTGCTTCAGATCAACAAAGCGAAGCCGCAAACCACCCTCAGCCAGAGTTGGCCAAGCAATCGCAAGTTATCGACTTCCCTGCCCCGCCAAGCGAGCAATTCCCGTCGCATTCGCCCGCTCTGATTGAGCGTTGGGAGGCTCGCCGCGAGGAGGCGCTAGAAGCGCTGCGAGACGCAATGAAGGCCGGCGGTTTTGATGCAGAGCGCAAAGACGAAATCCTGCAATTGCTGCACAAATTGGCCGGCACCGCCGCCATGTTCGGCGAGGCAGAACTGGGCGACAGAGCCGCCATGCTGGAGCAAGCGCTGCGCGGTGAATTTGATCCTGCGGTGCAGCTCAATTTGCTGCGCGATGCGCTCAGCATTGCTGAGGATCGCGATCAATCCGAACCCCGAAGCAGCAGCTCGCGCGCCTAACCCTGCCCGCGAAACGCAAACGGCGGAGCCCGCTAAGGCCCCGCCGCTTGTTTAGCTAGTCGGTTAGCGACGAATTAGAATTCGTAGCGTGCACCAACTTGGATGCGCCAGATGCTGCTGTTGATGGCGGTAAACGCTTCGCCTTCAAAGGCCCGGAAGTCTTCCAGAACATAGCGTCCTTGGTCATCGAATTCGCCGGTAAGCAAAGCTACGCGGCCATCGAAGTCGCCGAGTGAGCGCCGAACGTTCCAATCGCCATTGAGCAGGTTCAGGAAGTTCGAGAAGTCAGCGAAGACTTCGATGCGGTCGTCTTTGATGCCGGTGAGGCTGCCGATGAATGGCAGTTCCTGGCTCAAGCGGAAGTCGACATCGAAGAACCATGGGTTACGGCAGGTGTTACGACGAATGGTCTGACCTGGCGTAAACTCGCAGTTCAAGTTGCTAACGATGCTATCGCCACCATTGATGGCATCAAGGAACAACGCAACATCATCAAAATCGCTCAGTGGTGAGAGATTTGGATCGTCGATTCCCGTTGGGATGTAGGCCAGAATGTTCTCTTCGGCAGAACCGCTGTCGCGGAAGTCCGGGAAGCCATCATCAAAGGTCAGACTGTACGGACGGCCTTCCGAAGCACGGAAGAAGATGCCGAGACCGGTATCGTATCCTTCGAAGAACTCTTCACGGAAGAACATAGACAGCGTGAAGTTGTGCCGCGTTTCAAAGCCAGACTGAGATACAGCCGGGTTTTGAGGATCGAACACTGCGGTTCCGTCAAACTGCGAGCCTGCCGTAGCGGAGCGAGAGTTGATGGTCTGCTCGCTGTCGTTGAAGGCGTAGCCGAGATTGATGTTTACGCCGCCATTCTCGGTGAACAGGCCTTCGCTGAAACGCTTGCTCAAGATGAATGACAGGTTGTGGCTGTCAAAGCTTGGACCGTTGGTGAGCTGCAAGAACTCATCGAGACCCGTGGAGAAGCATGGATCAGTTACGCCCACAAACGTGCCCGCATCACGATCAAACGTCGCGTTACAGTTATCCGCAAGAGGATCAATCGCTGCGATGATCGGGCGACCATCTACAGTGAACCCGTCCAACGCTTGGCGAGTATCGACAACCTGCAAGAGATCGCGAATAGCCAGTGTGTCGTTGAAGCGCGTGTAGATGTAATCGACGTTGAGCTTCCAGTTCGAGAAGAACCCGGTCTCGGTGCCAACGTCAGTGGCGAAGCCGATGTTGGCGCGCACTGCGGTTGGGATGTTGAAGTCAGGATCGATGTTCTGAACTTCACCGCCACCAGCGGCCGCACCAGCCGCGCCAGCGTTAATCGCACACTGCGGGAAGCCGGTGAAAGCACCCCCAGAAGCGACCGAGATCTGACCGGTAACCGGATCAGTGGTCAGTTCAGCCGCATCGCAATCTCCGGTGTTTCCGTTGACCGATGCAAAACCATCGTTCGAGAACGCGTTAGAGAAGAACACGACCGGGTCACCGCCAGCAAATACACCGACGCCGCCGGTTACGCTGGTGTTTGAGAAGAAGCCCTCGTTGTCGAAGTTGTACGTGGCAGAGAGACGCGGCAACACAACAGGATCGATCGAGCCGAATGAGACGCTGTTGCTGAAACCGAGCCGCTGTACGAACAGCGGGTTGTTCCGAGGCGCATCGCCTTCATAGAGCTGGACGCGAACACCAGCTGTTACGTCAAGCTGGCTGTTCACAGACCAATCGTCTTGAACAAAGACAGAGTAAACCGTGCGGCCAAACTGTGCAGCAGCATTGTTGATGTCGCCATCGATACCGGTGCGGATCGTACCGCCGCCTGCGCCAGATTCGATGATCTCGTCGGGACCGTCGAAATCGCCGCCAGTGCCGTTGGCAAGCAGGCCGGCTTCAAAGTCGGCAAGACCGTTGAAGAACAATGTGCCCGTTGCGTTGATCGCGAACAGGTTGAACACTTCAAGGTCGTTGATTTCCGCACCAAACTTCAACTGGTGGTCACCAGCGTCATAGTTCAGAACGAAACGCGCCTGATCAATCCGCGTGTTCAGCGCGTTAGCTGAACGGAAAATACCAGGGCCCGTGGCAAAACCGCCGTTATCCGCTTCGTCAGCGCCAACTGCCGCGATGACATCCGGGTTGGTTGCGTTGGGCAGGCCAACCACGAGGCGAACAGTTGGATCGTCTGATTGGGCTTCACCGAAGCCAACCGGACCTTGAACGTCAGCGACATCTGCGCGGCTGAGACGCAATTCGGTCGAAACCTTGTCGCTCCAGTCTGAGTACAGACGGACAGAGTAATAGTCCGAAACCGTACCTTCATCTTCGAACGAATTGATACCGGTCAGCGTGTTTCCGCCACCATCGAATTCAACATTGGTTTCTTCGAGACGTTGGTAGGTAGCCTCGAGGCGGTGATCATCGTTGATGATCGCGTCGAGACGACCGAAGTAGCGCACGTTGCCTTCAGGCAAAGTCGTTGGCAGTTCGCCAACTTCTTGGCCGTAGACTTCGCGGGCGATACGCGCGAACTCATCAAACTGTGCTTGTGTTGCGAACGGTACTTCGTTGGCTGCACCGGACCCAATTGGGCCATCGTTGTAACCGTCAGCGATCGTTACTTCTTCATAGCCGAGCGAGAAGAACAGGCGATCAGGGATGATCGGGCCAGAAAGTGTGGCACCCCAGCGCTCTTCGCGGCCAGCATTGATTTCTTGAACTTCGCCGTCTGCGAATTCAAGCGTGTCGGCTTGAAGGCCTTCGTCGAAATAGGTGTAGAACGCCGATCCGCTAAATTCGTTGGTACCAGCCTTGGTAACAACGTTCACGAGACAGCCGGTGAAGTCGGAATATTCGACATCAAACGGAGCGAATTCAACCGAAGTTTGCTCAACCACGTCGAATGGCAGGGGAAGCGAGTTACGTGCCGCAAACGGCGTGCCGTTTAGGCCGAACACGTCCGACTGGATGATACCGTCAACCGTGAAGGTGTTGCCGCGGTCGTTACCGCCGAGGCAGGAAATGCGATCGACGTCGTTGCTCTGCTCAAGGCTGACACGAGGGTCGATGCGGATGATGTCGCGAACGTCGCGGGTGATCGACGGGAAGTTTTCCAGCGTCTGCGTGTCAAATGCGGTGCCTGGACCAACAGCGAGTTGGGTCACGCCAGCGCGGGCGCCGGTCACGATGATGACATTGTCGCTGCCGCCGGCTGCGCTTGCTTCGAGGGTGAAGCGGAATGCGGTGTTGCCTGAGATGCTGGTGAAGACGTCTTCAACCGTCTGACCTTCATAGCCAGGTGCGGTGACAGTGACCGTGTATGGGCCGCCGGGCGGCAGTGAGCCGACGCGGAAGTTGCCGTCTGCGCCTGCGGTTACGTCACGAACGGCGCCGGTGCGCGTATCGGTGATGGTTGCGGTCGCACCTGGAAGCGCGTTGCCGCTCACGTCGATAACCGAGCCTTCGATGCCGGATGTAATGCTTTGTGCGGCGGCTGGCGCTGCGATAGTTGCGGCGGCTGAGAGACTGACGACGCTCGCTGCCAAAAGATACTTGAGTTTCATTAGTAGGGTCCCCTGATCACAGTGGATGGATGTGAACACGCCCCCCATTAGGGCCGTTGGGAGACGCTAAAAAGACCGATTTGTGACATATCCATTACGCTATCCACTGCTCGGCTGGCAGAGCGGAATCAGAACAGAGTTTTCCACCGCAGGACTCGCGGATTCCTGCAGGTTAGCGGACCGGTGTTGCTGCAGCGCAACAAAATATTAGATTCGTGATGGTTTCGGTCAGCCGAGGGCTGATCAGGCCAGATTGATCTCGCGCAGGCGCTGCATCAGGAAGTCATGCGCCGAAATTGGCTCGGCAGGCGCCGAGTCGCTTGATCCGTCGGTGCAGCTCGCGAGCGGCTCGATCAGGTAATCGGGCCGAAAATGCAGGAAAAACGGCATGGAATAGCGCGATCTTTGCGCCGCCGGTCCGCGCGGGTTCACCACCCGGTGCGTGGTTGAGCGCAGGCGGCCATTCGTCAGCCGCTCCAGCATATCGCCGACATTGATGACCAGCGCGCCCTCAGGCACATCAATCGCCCTCCACTCGCCAGCCTTGGTTAGCAGTTCGAGCCCCGCCTCTTCAGCGCCCAGCAGCAGAGTGATCGTATTGATATCGCCATGCGCAGCCGCACGGATCGCGCCCTCTGGCGCATCGGGCCCAAGCGGCGGATAATGCAGCAAGCGCATCACAGAATTGCCATCCTCAACCGTCGCGGCAAAGAAATCCTGCGGCAGCCGCAGATGCAGCGCAATCGCTTCCAGCGCGCGTCCGCCAGCCTCTTCAAACGCGGCGTAGAGCTCGCTGAAAGTGTCCTCAAACCCGCCCACTTCGGCAGGCCAGACGTTCGGCCCCATAAACTCGGCCAGCGGGTGATCCGCAGGCAGGCCGCGGCCAACGTGCCAGAATTCCTTGAGGTCATGGACGCTTGCATCCTTGGCCTTTTCCGTGCCGAACGGGGTGTAGCCGCGCGCGCCTCCCCCGCCCTCGATCTTATACGCCCGCTTGACGTCGCCTGGCAGCGCAAAGAACTCTTTAGACAGTACCTCGGCGCGGTCGATCAGCTCTTGCGGGATGCCATGGTCGCGCACCACCGCGAAGCCATATTCGGCAAAGCTGCGGCCAAGCGCGTCGGAGATCGTCTCCAGCGGCTGAGCGAGCGAGACGATTGCGATATCAGAGGCGGTGTCAGTCATGGCAGATTACGTAATACCTATCCTGCGATTGTTCCAGCCTACAGCGGCAAGAACAGGCCAGCGAGCGCCGCGCTCATCAGGTTGGCGAGGCTACCAGCGGCGAGCGCCTTTAGCCCAAGCCGCGCGATCACTGGGCGCTGGTTAGGGGCCAAGCCGCCCGTCACCGCCATCTGGATCGCGATGGAGGAGAAGTTCGCAAACCCGCACAGGGCAAAGGTGACGACCGCACGGCTGCGCTCGGTCAGGCCTTCGACTGCGCCCAGTTCGATGAAGGCGACAAATTCATTGAGCACGATTTTGGTGCCGAACAAACCGCCTGCGATCTGCGCTTGGTCCCAGTCGGAAATCCCAATCAGGAACATCACCGGCGCGAACAGGTAGCCGAGCAATTGCTGGAACGAGATATCGGGATAGCCGAACCAGCCCCCGACCCCGCCAAGCAGGCCATTGGCCAGCGCAACCAGCGCGACAAACACCATCACCATCGCGCCCACGGCCACGGCCAGCTTCACGCCGGTGGTGGTGCCTTGCGCCGCCGCCTCGATAATATTGGCGGGCTTCTCGCCTTCTTCGAAGGTCTCCGACACAGTCGCATCGGCGATCAGCGCGTCATGCGCCGCCGCCTCTTCGGGATCATCCGGCATGATGATCTTCGCCATCAGAATGCCGCCCGGCGCGGACATAAACGCCGCCGCCAGCAAATACGGCACCGCATCATCGCCCAGGAAGGACGCATAAGCCGCGAGGATCGTGCCCGCGACCCCGGCCATGCCGACGCACATCAAAGTGAACAATCGCGATGGCGGTAAAGCGGCGAGATAAGGCCGCACGACCAGCGGGCTTTCCGATTGGCCGACGAAGATGTTGGCCGCGCTGCCCAGCGCCTCAACCTTGCTAATCCCGGTCAGCCAGCCAATCGCCCCGCCCAGCCAGCGCACCAGCCGCTGCATAATGCCAAGGTAATAGAGGATCGAAACCAGTGCCGCGAAGAACACGATCACAGGCAAAGCCGCGATCAGGAACGTGTTGGCAAAGGGATTGCTGTCCATCGGGCCGAACAGGGTCTCAATCCCCTGCACAGAATAGCTGAGCAGAGCGATCACGCCGTTCGACATAAATTCAATCGCGCTAACGCCAAAATCCGTGCGCAGCACCAGCAGCGCCATCAGCGCCTGGAGCGCAAAGGCCGCGCCGACCACGCGCAATTTGATGCGCTTTTTCCCATTGGACAGCAGAAAGGCGATGGCCAGGATCGCAGCGATCCCGATGAGGCTCATGACAAATGGCGGCATGTTTAAGCGCGAGGCTCCCCTAAATGCGCGTACTTTGCGCAATCAACATGCGCGCCGCGATCTCTCGGCACGCGGGAGGGAACCTTGCCGCTTGCGCGCAAACAGTCAATTCTCGCGGGGCTTAGAGGCGTTGATAGCGCGCCCGCCATCGCTTTTCTTTTCCGCCCGCGCGACTTAAGCCTTGTCCATGAACACAGCGACACCGGCGCAGGCCCCATCCACCAGCGAACCCTCCCCAGCCGCCAGCGCGGCCGGCATGATGCGAATGCCGCGCGGGCTGTTTGTCTATCTGATGTTATATGGCGGGATGACGGTGCTGGCCGGTGTGCTGGCGTTTAAGCAAGTGCAATTGTGGCCGACCGATCTGGCGGTGGAGTCGGGCATTTTCGCATTTCTCATTCTGGTCGTGATTTCCAGCACAGTGTCGCAGCTTTATGGTCAGAAATACGCAACCCGGATCGTCTGGCTGGGGTTTGTGCCGCTGCTGATCGCCAGCGTGCTGATGCAATTGGTGCTGGCACTGCCACCCTCAGTGGAAATGCTAAGCGGGCGTGCAGACGACCTTGCCGCGTTTGAGCGGGTACACAACACCGTGTGGCGCGTATGGGCGGCGGGCCCGGCGGCTTACATCGTCTCGCTGCTGCTCAATATCTGGATTTTTGACCGGCTGCGCGGCAGCGGAGAGGCCAGCACGATAGGCCTGATGATCCGCGGCGCGGTGGCCTCTGCGCTCAGCCAAGCGGTGGACTCGGTGATCTTCATCACTCTCGCCTTCTACGGCCTGTTTCCGATTATGGACCTGCTGATCGGACAAGTGATCGCCAAGGTCGCGCTGTCAATTGTGCTGGTGCCATTCCTGATCACCGGCGGCGTGCGGCTGGCGAAGTGGCTGGATGCGCGGGGTTGAGGTTGGTGTTGCGGGGCGTGTTTAGTTTTTGTGTTTCGTAGCCGCATCCGCGGCTACGTCCTCGCTAGGCGCGCAGCAAAGCTGCGCCCGCTGCGGGCGCCCGGTCGGGCTTGCGGCGCTGCGCGCCGTGCTCCGCGACCAAGCAAGATACAATGCGCTAAGACGCCTGGAGCCAGCCAATTGGCTTGGAATGGATCGAGGCCGCAGGCCTCGCTAGGGCGCATGCCCGCCCGCAGCGATGCGCCTGTAAGGCGCGTGAGCGAGGAAAGCCAAGGCGGCGGATGCCGCCGCCGGCGCTTGAGGCCTAAAACAAAAAAGACGTCACCCTGAACTTAGTTGTGCTGTGGCCAGATGCGCTTCCAGAGTCCATCACCAGCGCAATCATCAGCGGCAAGACAGGCGATGGATGCTGAAACGAGTTCAGCATGACGAGATAGGGAGGATTGCGCTTAGCGCCCACACAGCACTTCCAAACTACCGTCACCCCGGCCCCCGAGCCGGAGTCTAGGGCCACAAGCACAGCGTTCAGACGCCCTAGAACCCAGCTTTCGCTGGGATGACGCGGGGTTGGAAGTGTAGGGCAATGACGAAACGGTAAGGGATCCAGCCTATGACGGGCTTCTCGCCGTGGAGCATTTCGCGACGTATTTGACCCGCAAGCAAATATGCGGGAGTTTGGGTGATGAGTGACGAAGAATTTCAGATGCCGCGAAAGTTTACTTTCGAGGAGTTCTACGAGCTTCTGAAGAAGCTGGTTGCTGATCCAGAGGCGCAGAAGCAGTTCGCAATCTACGACGCTGAATGCAAGGCGGGTCGGGGGGACATTTTGTTCGAAGAGCACGGTGTTGCCCAAGAAGCGTTATTCAAATTCCGGTCGGTGGGAATACTTATGCTCTATGAACTGGGTTGGCCAAATTACGGAGAAGCTCTGAAATACGGCAGCAAGACGAGGAGTCGTTATCATGGTTTACTTCATTCGTTTACCGACACCGGATTGACAATCATGTCGGGTGGAGGGGCTGCTTATGCGCCCGACCTTACCGTAGACATCAATGATCGCGACAGCGTTCGTCGGCTTCTGGAGGCGCAGATGTCGAACTCGTATCTCGCATCGTCCAGCATCTTTGATCTTACGGAGTCCGACTGATCAGTAGAGTCCGGAGTGCTGGGGACAAAGTTCCGAGTTCCGGGGGCAGTGCACTTAATTCTCGGTTAAAGATGCTAATGTGTTTAGCCTAAAGGTGCGGTGGTAGGCGGGAGCTACCAGTTTTCCTACTCAGCGGACGCTCGCTATGCATTGAGCATGCCTCTCATAGCCGCGCTCCACTCTCCCACTAATCGACTAAATCGATCAATCGGCCCATCTGTGATCGATTGGTTTTTCGCCCCTGTACTGTGTTCCATCCGTTCCAAGCGTGCTTCAGCAGCGACGAATGGAGCGATCACCAAGCGCAACGGCTCGGGCGCCCTACTCGGTCCGGAACTGCGGGGTCAGGCGATGGTTCGAGGCTTGCTCATAGGCATAGCCCGCCTTCAGCAGCAGGCCCTCCGACCACTTCCCCGCGTAGAAGCTGATCCCAATCGGCAGGCCCTCGATCTCGCCCATCGGCACCGTAAGATGCGGATAGCCAGAGGTCGCAGGCAGCCAGCTCGCGCTGGGCCCGGCGAACGTGTCGCCATCACCCAGGGTGGAGCGCCATGCCGGCCCCAGCGTCGGCGAGACCAGTACGGCGACGTCGTTCTCGCGCAGCAGCCGATCGATGCCCTGCTCACCAGCGATCCGCTTGGTCGTCTTCAGCGCCTCCAGATAGCGCGGATCGGTGAGGCCTGCCTGGGCCTGAGCCTGCTCGAACAGCTCCTGGCCGAAATGCGGCATCTCAACCTCGGCATTGGCCGTGTTGTAGGCGATGAGATCGGCCAGAGTGCGCGTGGTCACGGCCTTCGGCGTGGTGGCGAGATAGGCGCCCAGATCGGCCTTGAACTCGGTGAGCAGGATGAGGAACTCCGCCTCGCCCAGCGCCTCTTGGTCAGCGTCGGAGATGCCGCGATCCGGGATCTCGACCAGCACCGCGCCCTGCGCCTCCATCACGGAAAGAGCAGCGTCGAACTGCTCTATGATCGCGGGGTTGTCACCAACCTGACCGCGCATCACGCCGATCCGCATGCCCTTGAGGCCGTCGGCGCTCAGCCCTACGGTGTAGTCGCTTGCCTGCGCATCCGCCTCTGCGGTCGCGGCGTCAGCCGGGTCGGTGCCAGCCATCGCGGTAAGCATCATGGCGGCGTCCATCACGCTGCGCGTCATCGGCCCGGCGGTGTCCTGAGTGTGGCTGATCGGGACGACGTGGGTGCGCGAGACGAGCCCGACGGTCGGTTTCAGACCGACCACGCCATTGGCCGAGGACGGGCACATGATCGAGCCGTCGGTCTCTGTGCCGATCGTGCCCGCCGCCAGCGCCGCCGCCATGGCAGAGCCGCTGCCGCTGGAGGAGCCGCAGGAGTTGAACGGCAGGCGGTGCGGGTTCTTGACCAGCCCGCCAACCGCGCTCCAGCCGCTGGTGGAGTTCGTCGAGCGGAAGTTCGCCCATTGCGAAAGGTTGGTCTTGCCCAGGATGATCGCGCCCGCATCCTTGAGACGCGCGATGAGCGGGGCATCGCGATCTGTCACATTGTCACTCAGCGCGGTGGAGCCAGCGGTGGTGGGGACGGGGCCAGCGACCTCGATGTTGTCCTTCACCAGCAGAGGGATGCCGTGGAGGCTGCCCAGCTCCTCGCCATCGCAGCGCGCGGCATCGCTGGCCTGCGCAAGCTCCAGCGCATCAGGCATCAGCGAGAGGACCGCGTTCAGCTGAGGCCCGCCGTCGGCATCGTCGAGCTCTTCAATGCGCGCGAGATAGGCGGCGGTGATGGCCTCGCTCGAGGTCTCACCCGCCTCCATCATGCGCGCGAGGTCCGCCAGGGAATGGTCCTCAACATTGCCGAGATTGGCGCTCGCCGCGGCCAGCTCTGGCACGGCGCAGGTGCCCGAACCGAAAGTGCCGCCAATCGCATCGCACGCCGTCAGCGACGCACAAGCCGCCACGCTCAAAACCACCCTACGCAGCATCCATCACCTCATCCTTCGTCACACAGCCCAAAACACAAAGGGCGGAGCAGTGTGGTAACTGCCCCGCCCCTTGGTGTCACTGCTTGCGGTTCAAATCGTCCGCATACCTAGTTTAGGTCAGAACGATCCAGATACGCCGAAGAAGAAGAAGCGACCGCGTGGGCTAACCGGGCGAGCCAGGCTGCCAAGGAACGGTTCTTCGTCTGTCAGGTTGTTCACACCGCCAAACAGCTGGATATCATCATTCAGATCATAGCTTGCGCTGATATCATGTTCGAGCGAGCTGCCGGTGGTGAGCTGAGAAGGATCAGCCAGGCCGACGTTTGGCGACACGACGACAGCGCCATCAACAATCTCAACATCCGTCGCTGCAGCGTTCGAGAACTGCAGCGCAGAGTCTTCAAAGCGACCTCTCCAGCCAATGTTCCAGCCTTCAAACTCCCAGTTCACGCCAAAATTGATGATCCAGTCTGGGTTTCCAACAACACCAAGCAGATCGCTGACCGTTGCTTGGTCGGCAATCAACAATTGCTGCTGAAGCGGGTCGGGTTCGGAAGCGATCGTTTGCGCAATCACTGGGTCACTTTCCGTAAAACGCTCAATGAAGTGCGTGCCCGCGGCAGAAAGTTGGAACTCGCCCCACTGCCCGTTTCCGAACGGGGCCTCGAAGTTGTAGCGAGCTTCGAAGTCAACGCCGCGAGCACGAAGCACGGACAGGTTGATATTTCCGGAGGTAAAGCCAGAAATCGCACCGCCATTGTTGGCATCGCGTTGGATCGCATCACAGAACTGGTTGTCTGTTGATGGCAAGTCAACGCAGGCAGAAGCAATCGCAGCGCCGGTCAAGCTACCCACAGCATCGGTAATTTCGATGTCATAGTAGTCGGCAAGTACGACCAAGCCATCCAAGGCCCCGCCGAAAATGCTGTTACCTGGTTCGAAGATGCCGCCAATTGTAAGACTGTCAGAGGTTTCTTCCGTTAGGTTCGGATTGCCGCCAGTCGTTCCGGTTACGAACGCCGTCAAGAAGTCAGATGAATCGAAGCCTGCAGCAACGAACTCTGCACAGTTGGTCGGACGGTTGGCACTACCATTGTTGATGTTACCATCATCACAAGGGTCAGCATCCACGCCAATAAATGCAGCCAACTGCGGATTGAACAGTTCACCAATGTTCGGAGCGCGGATAGCGCGGGACAGTGTGCCCCGAACAGTGAACCAATCGACCGGACGGTATGTAGCTCCGAACGAATAGGTTTCAGTGCTTCCGATCGTGTTGTAATCAGAGATACGGCCCGAGGCACTCACTTCCAAATAGTCAGCGAATGGAAGGTCAGCCAGCAGTGGCAGTTTGATTTCACCGAAGCCTTCGTAAACGCTGATGCCTTGGCCGTCAGTCGGAGAGACATTCACGACCGTGCTGGCGTTCCCAACTACGTTGCCTTCAATTGAACGGAAACTGTCAGGAATGAACTGAGATGTATCTCTCCGCCATTCGAAACCAGCTGCAAAGCCCACTGGTCCACCTGGAAGTTCAAAGAAGTTTCCAGTGTCGCCAGAAATGACAGCAAGGACTTGCTGCTGCTCAATTGTAGTGTCGTTTTCAAGGTCAACAAAGGCGAAAGCTGCTCCTGCCCCCTGAATGGCTTGCGATCCAAGGATGTTTAAAGGTGCGCATTGGCCATCGCCGATTGCGAATGTGACCGGACGGGTCAAGCTGCCAACGTCAGTCGGGTTACCATCGGCACCGACGATCTGTGTGCCAGCTGCAAAGAGTGGCGGGCCGCCAACGAAAAGAGCAGCTGGCGACGGCAGACCGGTAAGTTCTGACCGGCAAACGATATCGCCAACCTGGGCTGTTCCGGCATCAATAACCAAATCCTGACCGCCGCGAATTGCATTGAGCGTACCAGGTCCGCCGGCTGCGAATGCGGCATTCGGGTTGGTCCCATCAAGGTCGGCTGCGGTCAGTGCTACTGCATCAATCGCGGTGAAGTAACGGTCATTCAGACGAGAGGCTCGACCAATACTATTCACATCAGTACGCCCCCATGAATACGACACTTCAAAATCGACATTTGTTCCAGGAATTTCACCCTTAAAACCTCCGGTCGCACGAATTGTCGAACGCTCAACAGTTGTCCCCGCGCCAATTTCCGAACCGAGGTTGTCGCGAGCGACAAAGATACTTGGGGTCGAGGCTGGATCCAACGCATCAAGGATCGGAATTTGATCCTGAATAGCCTGCGGAAGGAATGGATTGTCCAAGGCAATCGGAATATCGTCGGAGAACGGAATGCCTTCGATATTGCTTGCTTCTGTATAAGCAAATTTTGCGTCGGCGAAGAAGGTGATCCCGTCAGCCACCTCGTAATCAACGCCGGCTGCTGCGACAATCCGAGTCTGGTCAGGAATAAGGCTGAGGCCGGGTGCGGTCTCGCCAATAGGAATACCGTCACCGCCGATGGCGTTAAATGCACCGGTTGAAATACCAGGATTAAACGCCCGAACTTCGCCGGTTACTGGATCGATAACCTGCAACACCGGAATGGTCGTGCCCGGAATAAATGGTACCGAGTCCGTTGCAGGGTTAAAGTTGGTTACGAACGAACCCAAGGCACCAAACGGGAATGCAAATGGTGTTGGGTCAACAGCAATTGTAGAGCCAGCACTGGACACTGGGAGTGTGCGGTTCGGTACAAAGGCTTGCTCCGCATCTGGATCAAGTCCCAAGATTTCGTTCAAGAACGCATTGCTGTTGTTCAACGATGAGAAGCCGGCTCCAGCAAAACCGGGCCGATCTCCATTCAAAATGCCTTCGGATTGCGAATATTCTACAGCGAAAACGACACTGCCGCGATCATCACCAAAGGTTCCGCCACCCGCAACCGAACCGAAAAACTCTTCGGAATCGCCCTTATCGCTTATACCGCCTTGTAGGCGAAACTCGAGGCCATCAAAATCTCGCCCAGTGCGGGTGATGTAATTGACGACACCCGAAACAGCATCTGCACCATAAACAGCCGATGCGCCGCCGGTCAGCACTTCCACCCTAGAAATAAGCGCTGAGGGAATTGAACCGACGTCAACGGTCGCAGTGCCTGCAAGACCTGGAACGTGGCGGCGACCATCCTGTAGAACGAGCGTTCGGTTGGTACCCAGTTGGCGCAAGTTCAAGGTGCTGGCACCTGACAGAGCAAGGCCCTGCGCGGTGTCGAGAGACGATGGATCGGAACCCTGCAAAGCGGGAATTTCGCGCAACGTCTGAGAGATATCGATCTCACCAGCGTTCCGGAATTCTTCGGCAGTGAGCACCTGAACCGGACTTGGCAAAGCGGTCGTGGAGTCCGTCGCGATACGCGAACCAGTTACGACGATTGCATTCCCTTCTTCGACCACTTCCTCATCTGGCGCGGACTGCGCATGAGCGGCAAATGGCACCATGCTGGTGGCGGCGAGGAGCAGTGCGTGACCTGAAAGTTTAAAGCTGCGCATAAAATTCCCTGTGTTTTATGTTCTCTTCCCGCGGGAAAACTTGCTGCAACGCAACATAGTGTCAAGCCGGTATGGCAGAATTGCCGCCTGAAAGACCGCCCAGGCGCACTTTTGTTGCAAAAATGCACGCATCAGACCGATTGCGTACTCATTCTGCGCCGAGTCAACGCATCATGCGTGCCTCAGATAGGATTGTGCAAGCGCGAAGAAGGCCGAGCCTATACCTACTCAGACTTGTAAACCTCGCCCTGCTTCATGACGAAAGTCACGTTTTCCAGCAGCGAAATGTCTTCCAAGGGATTGCCGCGCACAGCAATAATATCGCCCGACGCACCGGTCTTGATCACACCGACATTGCCCTTTTGCCCCAAGGCATCGGCCGCATTGTATGTCGCCGCGCGCAGAGCCTCGGTGGAGGTCATGCCAAAGCGCACCATGCGCGAGAGTTGCTTCGCGTTGTCGCCATGAGGATAGACCCCAGCATCAGTGCCCAGCACCATTTTTACTCCGGCCTCGTGAGCGCGGCGGAAATTCTCGCGCTGAGTCTGGCCCGTCATGCGCTCTTTTTCCAAACTTTCCGGCAATATGCCTGCGGCCTCCCCTTCGCCTAAGATGAACTCGGTTACATAGATATCCATCGACAGGAATGCGCCGCTTTCCTTCGCCAGTCTGATGCCTTCGTCATCGATGAAGCTTGCATGCTCAATCGTGTCGACGCCCGCTTTCAGGGCATTGATGATGCCTTCCGTTCCGTGGGCATGGCTGGCGACCTTCATCCCGTGGCTGTGCGCCTCCTGGGTCAGCGCAGTGAGCTCTTCAACAGTGTATTGCGGCGCGCCAACCTTTGTGCCTTTGGACAGGACACCGCCGGTCGAGCAGGTCTTGATCAAATCCGCGCCGAACTTGCGGTTTTTGCGAACTTTGGAACGCGCAGCCCACGGGCCGTCAGCCACACCTTCGCCGGTCGCTTCATACTCCGGTGGCAAGAGATTGTTGTCCGAACAGTGCCCGCCAGTAATGCCGATCGGAGGGCCAGAGACAAACATACGAGGTCCAGGGACATCACCCTCCGCAATCGCATCGCGCAGCGCCACATCGCCAAAGCTGCCCGCACCAACATTGCGCACCGTCGTAAAGCCAGCCATCAGCGTGGTCTTGGCATTCACCACGCCAGTGATGGTCGCGCGCTCATCAGAGACCGCGAGCCTGCGATACCCATGCGTGTCGGAATCGCTTGTGAGGTGAACGTGCATGTCGATCAGGCCAGGCAGAATCGTCATATCGCCGAGATCGATGACCTCATCAGCCTCTGCGGAGACCGTTTCGCTAAAGGAAACGCCCGTGATCACTCCGTCAGTGATCGTGATCACCGGGTCATCGAGCAACCGCCCGCTTTCGACATCGACCATACTGTCCGCCGTAACGACAACAGTCTCTGCCAAAAGGGCGGTTGAGCTAAGGAGCAATGACGAAGCGAGTGCGATAACCGGCAGTTTCAAGCGTATTCCCCTTGTTTTATTGCAGCGAAAGCTAGCAGCTTTAGGCCCCCCGGCAAGAGGCAAGCGCAAGGCAAGGCAAGGCAAGGCGGCTGCTATTAGTGCTTTGTCGCACTAACAGTGGCTGCTCCTCAGCCTCACAACCGTGACAGTGTCATTCCGCTGACGGCCCAGCTTTTGCCATTGCCCAATGTATTTATGGGGTTGAAGCGGGCGGTCCGTCTGTACGTTCGGAAAATACAAGTTGGGCATTTCGTTCATGCTTATTGGCAGAGTTTGGTGGGAAACACTCTGAGTCTGCAACCGTCAGATGTTCCCAATCTCAGCAGCGCGAGAGAGCCCTCAAGGCAGACTGAAACGCAGGCTTTAAGTTGACATTCAATGCGGATAGAACAAAATAAGAACATATGTGTGATTCGGAGCGATCCATGTCTAGCTTACGTGAGCGGCTAGCTGACTTTGCGTATGTAAATGAAGCCTCTTGCCAAGAGCGATTTGCCTCAGGTCACGCGTCTCTCGATGCCTATCTTGATGGAGGTCTTTTGCGTGGCCAGTTGCATGAAATCTTTGCCGCCTCTGCTGAGGATAATGGCAGCGCAGCCGGCTTTGCAGCGATGCTTGCATTGCGTACCATGCAGCCAGGCAAAACCATTTTGTGGCTGCGCACTCTGGCCGCGCCCCGCAAGGGCGGACGTTTTAGTCCGGCTGGTTTCGTGGAATTGGGCGGAGACCCATCGGCTCTATTCATGCTGGTTGCGCCTGACGAAGCGACGCTTCTCAGATCGGCTGTCGATGCACTACGCTGTGACAGCTTTGGAGCGGTGGTAATCGAATGCTGGGGCTCGCCTGCCATGCTCGATCTAACTGCCAGTCGCCGACTGACGCTTACCGCAGATCGCAGCGGTGTAACGCCGTTGATGCTGCGCCTTGGTGCGCGCGAACAACCCAGTACAGCGAGCACACGGTGGGCGGTGCGATCAGCGCCTTCGAGCCCTCTCGAAGCCAATGCTCCGGGTCATCCAACCTTGGATTTGACCTTGTTACGCAGACGTTCGGGGCCTTCAGGCAAAAGCTGGCGCCTGGAGTGGAGCCGTGACAACCAGCGCTTCCAAAAACCTCGCGAACCCAAACTCATGCAACCATCAAAGACGCTTTCTGGCGCTATGGTTTCCTTTTTTGGCGTCGGACAGGCTGCAGCGAGAGAGAGGAGCAAGCTTATCGCCTGAACGGCCTCTTGCGTTTGTTGAGAAGCAAAAAGGGGCCATGCGCCTTGTCGCGCTTAACGGGGCCGCTCTGGAATGCGGGCTTGCACCGGGCTCAAGCCTGGCTGATGCGCGGGCGGTTGAGCCAGAGTTGATCGTGTATGATCACAATGCCCAGGCTGATGCCGAGCTGCTCGATCAGATTGCTGATGAATGCATGCGCTATACGCCTATGGTTGCGGTGAAGCCACCAGATGGCCTTACGCTCGATATCACAGGCAGCGTGCATCTTTCAGGAGGAGAGATTCAGCTTCAGAAAGATGTGCGAGGCTGGTTTGCCAGTCAGCAGATTGCAACACGCCTGGCATGTGCGTCTTCCGCTGAAGCGGCGAGCGCTTTGGCTCGCTTCCATCGCGGCGAGGTAGCGGATGAGATGCAGGCAATTCGTTCTCTGCCTGTGGCTGCGCTACAGCTTGATCCCGAAGCCGATTTGGGCTTGCGCCGTGCAGGGCTGAAAACGATCGGCGATGTGATGGATCGCCCGCGCAAAGTCATCGCAGCGCGTTTCGGAGCAGCAAGCGTTTATCAACTGGAACGTGTAATCGGGAAAAGCGCCAAGCCGCTGGATACGCGCAAGGCCCGGCGTTCTTTCACCTTTCGCCGACGCTTTTCCGAGCCCATCACAAGCAAAACCTATTCCGTCAGGGTTCTGCGCGAATTGCTTGATGAAGCCAACGCAGAACTCGCCAGAGAGGACCTTGGCGGCCGCGCCTTTGAAGCGCGCTTCAACAGAGTCGATGGTGCAGTCCAAAACCTGTATGTCGAAACTGGCCAATCAACCCGCGACAGCGCCGCGATTGCCAGACTCTTCAATGAACGATTGGATGGTTCGGCCGACCCGCTCGATCCCGGTTTCGGCTTTGACAGCGTCGAGCTTTCTATCGTTCAAACCGAGCTTTTGAAATCGCAGCAAGAAGATATCGAAAAAGAGGTAAGGCGCGACAACACACTGGCGGAAACTCTGGATATTTTGCGCGTCCGACTGGGGCGCAATAGGGTGCTGCGTTTTCGCCCGAACGACACACATATTCCCGAAAACACTCAAATAGCTCTGTCTGCTGTAGATGCAGATCATTCCTTTGCCTGGCCGTCAACAGAGCCGGGTGAGCCTCCTTCACGCCCGCTGCAATTGTTCGATCCGCCGCAGCGTATTGTGGTTATCGCGGAAATTCCCGACGGGCCGCCAAAGCGGTTTCGCTGGCGCAACAAAGTGCGCGATGCCGCGCGACATGAGGGGCCAGAGCGGATTGCATCGGAATGGTGGAAAGCGAGCGAAGACCCGCTCGGGCGTACGCAATTGACGCGCGATTATTACCGTATCGAGGACACAGAGGGGCGGCGGTATTGGGTGTTTCGCCATGGCCTTTATGCCCGCGAAACCGATGATCCGAACTGGTATTTGCATGGGCTGTTTGCCTGATGCCAAAAGAAACACCTGTAGCTTTTGCAGAGCTTGCCGCTGCGACCAATTATTCATTCCTGCGCGGGGCATCGCACCCTTGCGATATGGTGGCTCAGGCACTCAACCTTGGGATGAGCGGCATTGGCATTGCTGATCGCAACAGCGTTGCTGGTGTGGTGCGCGCGCATGTTGCCCTGCGCGATGCACTGGAGAAATTGCCTGAGGCTCAGCGATCTGCATTCGGCTTTCGTTTGGTGGTAGGGTCACGGCTTTGCTTTGTTGATGAGACGCCGGACATTGTCGCGTATCCGACAACACGTTATGGCTGGGGACGGCTGACACGCCTGCTTACCACTGGTAATTTGCGGGCAGAAAAAGGCGACTGCCTGCTGCAATTGCCTGATTTGCTCGCCCATTGCGAAGACATGGTTCTGATTGCGATGGCAGAGCCTCGTGATGCCAAGCACAGGGCTGCGCTTAAAACCTTGCAAGATGCTGCACCAGACAGGTTGTGGCTTGGAGCCACCATGGCTCGATCTGGCAAAGACGAGCGCCGGCTTGCGCAATTGATCGCTCTATCCAGCGATCTGGCCATTCCACTGCTAGCGACCAATGATGCGCTCTACGCAGAGCCAGAAGACCGGCAATTGCACGACGTACTGACTTGCATCGACGAGGGCACAACGATTTCCGAAGCAGGCAAGCGGCTTGCCCCCAATGCCGAACGGCATTTGAAGGGCCCTTTGGAAATGGACCGGCTGTTCAAATCTGCTCCACAGGCCATTGCTGCCAGCCAAGATATTTTGTCGCGTATCACGTTCACGCTTGATGATTTGCGCTATGAATATCCGCATGAGCCAGTGCCCGAAGGTTGGGAGCCGCAGGACTGGCTGGAGCATCTCGTTTCGGAAGCCGCGCACGAGCGCTGGCCCGAAGGCATTCCCCCTAAAGCCAAAGCGATGATGGAAGAGGAGTTCGCCCTCATCCGTAAGGTAAACTATGCCTATTACTTCCTGACAGTCCACGATCTGGTTAGATTTGCGCGCAGCCAGACACCGCCAATCCTATGCCAAGGGCGCGGCTCGGCGGCGAATTCCATCGTCTGCTATCTGCTCAAGGTGACGTCGGTCGATCCGGTTGAGCACAATTTGCTGTTCTCTCGCTTCATGTCCGAAGAGCGCAAAGAACCGCCTGATATCGATGTCGATTTCGAACATGAGCGGCGCGAAGAGGTGATGCAATATGTGTATCGTCGGTATGGCCGCGAGCGCGCGGGGATTTGCGCCACTGTGATCCACTACCGCCCGCGCAGCGCCGTGCGCGAAGTCGGTAAGGTGCTTGGCCTGTCGGAAGATATGACCAACCGTATGGTCAGCACCGTTTGGGGCAGTCACGCGACCGGGATGGAAGACAATCGGATCGCGGAAAATGGGTTCGATCTCAGCAACCCTCAGATCGCGCGCCTTAAGTTACTAGTCGATCAGATCCTCAAATTTCCGCGCCATCTGTCTCAGCATGTTGGCGGCTATGTGCTGACGCAGGGGCGGCTCGATGAAATAGTGCCGATCCATAATGCGGCGATGGAGGATCGCACATTTATAGAATGGGATAAGGACGACATTGACGCGCTGGGCCTGATGAAAGTCGATGTGCTGGCGCTGGGCATGCTCACTTGTATTCAGAAGAGCTTTGATTTGATGCGTCAACATGGCCTCGGCGATTTTGAGCTGGACACAATCCAGCATGAAGACAGCGAGGTTTATGACATGCTGTGCGCGGGCGACAGTATCGGTGTGTTTCAGGTCGAAAGCCGTGCGCAGATCAACATGCTACCCCGCATGAAACCGAGGGAATTCTATGATCTCGTGATCCAGGTCGCGATTGTCCGTCCTGGCCCAATTGAGGGGGATATGGTTCATCCCTATCTGCGCCGCCGCTCTGGCGTGGAGGCAGTGAACTATCCTTCGCCCAGACCACCGCACGATCCCAACGAATTGAAAAGCGTATTGGGGCGCACCAAAGGCGTCCCGCTGTTTCAGGAACAGGCGATGAAGCTTGCCATTGTGGCAGCAGACTTCTCTCCCGAAGACGCCAATCGTCTGCGCCGGGCAATGGCCACATTCCGCAATGTCGGCACGATCAACCAGTTCGAAAAGAAGATGGTCGATGGCATGGTTGCGCGGGGATACGAACGGTCCTTTGCTGAGCGCTGCTATAAACAAATTCAGGGCTTTGGCAGCTATGGCTTTCCTGAAAGCCATGCATTGTCCTTTGCACGGTTGGTCTATGTTTCAAGCTGGATTAAATGCCATCATCCGGCGGTCTTCGCCTGTGCATTGCTGAACTCACAACCAATGGGTTTTTACGCGCCTGCGCAACTGGTGCGGGATCTGCGTGAACATGGCGGAGAGGTGCGCGCAGCCGACATTAATTACAGCGAATGGGATAATATTCTCGAACCGTGTGAAAGTGGTCAGCTCGCATTGCGGCTCGGGTTTCGCCAGATGGATGGCTTTCGCAAAGAATGGTCGGCGCAGCTGGTGGCAGCTCGCAGCGAAGGCGCATTCACAGGCATTGAAGACCTGGCTCGCCGCGCCGACTTGCCTCGACGCGCTTTAAGATTGTTAGCAGATGCAGACGCTTTCCGTTCCATTGGTGAAGATCGGCGCCAAGCGCTCTGGAATGTTCGGCGCATGCCCAAGGGAGAGCTGCCCTTGTTCGCAGCGGCAAAGGCGCGTGAATTGCGTGAAGAAGAGGACACACCGCTCCCCTCAATGCCGCTATCCGACCATGCTGTTGCGGATTATCAAACCACGCGGCTGTCCCTGAAGGGGCATCCGATGGGCTTCCTGCGTGAGCGTTTCCAATCCGAAGGCGTGCTGAGCTGCGCAGAAACCGATGCAGCAAAAAATGGCGCGAAAGTGCGCACAGCAGGCGTTGTCCTAACCCGTCAACGACCGGGTAAAGGCAATGCAGTTTTCATCACCATCGAGGATGAAACGGGGATTATCAACGCGCTGCTTTGGTCGAGGCATATGGAACGATTGCGCCGCCCTGTAATGGCCTCTCGCCTGATGCTGTTGGAAGGGGAGGTGCAGCGCAGCAAGGAAGGCGTCGTGCATCTTATGGTCAGCAATGTGATCGATCGCACGAATGATCTCAATCATATGTCAGAGACACATCACGCGAAGCTAGACACTTCCTTTGGCGACAAAGTTGCCGATCGCCACCCCACACCGAGCAACCGGCATCCCCGCGATGTTCGCATCCTACCTAAATCACGGGATTTCCATTAATTTAACAAAGACCCGAAATGGGTCGTTTGCTGGCTGCCGGGTCTTAGTAATCCCGGTGGTGAGAATGGACAGCCTCCGCCGGCTTCAGCAATTGCAATGTGGCTTGCAACTTCGTGGTGCCCAAGCAAACTGGGCAGGGGCAACCGATTACCCCATTTCAAAGAAAGCTCGAGTAGGTCGTTTGTGGTCTCCAATTGGATTCAGCGTGAAACACGCAGCCGCAAAGCCCCGGAAATAGCGGGATATACTGGTTTGCATATGGGAAGAGCACCTTGTTCATCAAAACAGGGGCTTGGTGGTGAGTCCTGCTGGGTTCGAACCAGCGACCTACTGATTAAAAGTCAGTTGCTCTACCGACTGAGCTAAGGACCCACACATGGCATGGAATCGCGCCGCAAGCAGCGCTGCCGGAGCGCTCACCTAGATAGAGCGAGCGGACGGGTCAAGCGTGCATTGAGCTGGCTTAGAAAAAGTCCGCTCACAGGATCGCGCCAAGCGGGCGCAATTGCCGCTGCTGGCCCGAGCACAAAGCGGCGTTCACGCATGCGCGGATGCGGGATTGAAAGGCGTTCACTGGCCCAAATGCCGCCGCTCCACAGAATCATATCCAGATCGAGCGGACGCGCCCGCCAGCGCTGTCCGCGGCGGCTCCGGCCGAATTCGCACTCGATCTTTTGCAAGGCGTCCAGCAGAGTAAGAGGGGCAAGCCCGCATTCGATAACCGCCGCCGCATTGGCGTAAGTGCGCTGTGATGGCCCGATCGGCGCGCTCGCGATGATGGGAGAGACGGCGAGCACATCACCGATTTCACCAAGCGCCGCAAATGCTGTCCGCACCACCTCGCGCGGCAGGCCAATGCCGGGCACGCGCATGTTGGAGCCAAGCGCAATAAGGTAGGTGTCTGCGCTCAAACCAGCGGCCTCAAATATCTTCGGCAATTCTGCCATAAAGCTGCGGGCGGCGATCTCTGAAAAAGCCCATGCCCGCCCGGTGCTTGGCAGCACGGGCAAGATCGAGCTCTGCGATTAAAACGCCGCTCTCCTCAGCCCCGTAGTCTGTCACCAGATCACCCCACTCGTCAGTGATGAACGAATGGCCGTAGAAATTCTGAGCGGCCTCATCTGGTCCCTCTGCGCCAATCCGGTTGCTGGCGACCACTGGCATGCAGTTGGAGACGGCATGCCCCACCATCGCGCGGCGCCACATGCGGCTGGTGTCGAGTTCTGCGTCATAGGGCTCTGAGCCAATCGCGGTCGGATAGAGCAGCACTTCTGCGCCCTTCAAAGCCATAACGCGGGCAGCCTCTGGATACCATTGATCCCAGCAAATGCCGACGCCAATGCGCGCGGTCTCTCCGCCGCCCAGCGGCACATCCCATACTTTGAAGCCGTCATTACCGGGCCGGAAATAGAACTTTTCCTCGTAGCCGGGGCCATCGGGAATATGGCTTTTGCGATAGCCTCCCATGATCTCGCCATCGGGGCCGATTACCGCGAGACTGTTGTAATAATGATGGCCGTCACGCTCGAAGAAGCTTGTTGGAATGGTGACCCTGAGCCTTGCCGCCAGCTCGCACATCGCGATGACACTCGGGTGCTCTGCCGTGGGCCGTGCAAGCGCGAACAAAGCCTCGTCTTCTTCGCGGCAAAAGTAGGGTCCGGAGAACAGCTCAGGCGGCAGTATAAGCTGAGCGCCTTGCCCCGCCGCTTGCTCCACCAGAGCGCTGACGGCGGCGATGTTCTGAGCTTCGTCCTCGCTGCCAAGAGCGAGCTGTAGGGCGGCGACAGTGAGCTTGGTCATCGCGCGGATTTACCTCGTTCTGCTGCCGCCGCTAGCGATCATTCAGGCTTTTGAACAACAGGGTCATGCGGTCACTCTCGCCAATGGCGGCGAGCTCTTCCCGGCCCTCGTCACCGCCAGCAAAGCTGGGCGGCAAAGACCACACGCCGTTCGGGTGATCGGTGGTGTCGTTGGGGTTGGCATTGATCTCTGACGTATCCACCAGTTCAAAGCCCTGGCCTTCGAAATAGGCGATCAGATCCGCTTGTTTTAGGTAACCGGCATTGCCGTCTGCAAACTCATCGGTTGCATCCGCTTTGGCCCGGTGCTGAACTACGCCGAGCATGCCGCCGGGCTTGAGAGCCGCTTTGAGAGCCGTGATTTCGCTGTCATCGATGCCCCAACGCTTCAGGTTGTGCATCATGCGGAAGATAAGCACACGGTCGGCGGTGCCGTTCAGCTCTTCCGGGATCGCATTGCTGAAATAGAACGGCAATTGCTCTGCCGGAATGCCAAGCGATTCAGACCGTCTTGCCGCGAAAGTTTCGCCGCCTTCGCGAACGCGGGCAACGAATTCCTCGCCGATGCTCGCGCCTGCCTCAGGCGGGAAGCCAACCGCGATATAGCTGCCCTCATTGCTTACCAATGGCGCCAAGATACGCGTGTACCAACCGCCGCCTGGTGCGTACTCGATGACGGTGTGATCAGGCTGTACCTGAAAAAACGCCAAGGTCTCACCCGGATTGCGAAAGGCATCGCGCGCTTTGTCATCCGTGCGCAGATCAGCGGCCAAAATATTTTCCAGCGCACTGCTTTCAGCCGCGGTTTCGCTTGCGCCACTCTCGCCGGCTTCGGGCGCGCAAGCCGATAGGGCAAAGGCGCTCGTAGCGACTAGAATCAAAGATCGCATCATGGGTTTTCTCCTTGGCGTGAGCCTCAGTTCGCTTTCTTGAACAGCAGCGTCATCCGGTCGCTTTCGCCGATGCTCATATATTCACTACGGCGCGGATCATCTTCGCCGGTGGCAAGGACCGGAGGCAGGGTCCAAACGCCGCGCTCCCAATTGGCTGGGTCAGAGGCGTTGGCGTTGACTTCGCTCTCGGCGGCAAGTTCAAAACCATTGGCTTCGAAAATAGCGATTACATCGGCTTTGCGCATGTAGCCGCGTTGGCGCGCTCCGTAATCATTGTAGCTTGCGCCCTCTGGCGCGCGGTGCTGCACAACGCCAACCATGCCGTCATCCTTCAGCATCATGCGCGCAGCCTTCAGCACATCATCGGAGCGATTGCCGATGTTGAGGCCGTGCATCGAGCGGAAGATCAAAACGCGATCAACGGTGCCGGCGACGTCTTCTGGCATTTCATCGGTTTCAAACGCGGTGACGGCATCGGCTTCGACGCCCATCGCCTCTGCAAGGCCCGATTTGAAATTCTCGGTCCAGCCCTTGCTGCGCGCTTCTTGAGCGCGAGAGCGGTATTCGCGGCCATCGCTGTCTTGGTTGATCGCGATATATTTGCCAGCAGGCATCAGATAAGGCGCAAGGACGCGGGTGTACCAGCCGCCACCCGGGCCATATTCGACCACGGTTTGGGTCGGCTCAACCTGAAAGAACGCCAGCGTTTCAGCAGGATTGCGATATTGATCGCGCGCGCGGTCATTGTCGCGGCGCTCGTGGGCGAGCACTTCGGCAAGGCTGGGCGCGGCAGCGTGATCATCCGCCATTGCGGGTGCTACTGGCGACAGTGTAGCAAGACCTGCGAGAGCGGCAAACGGAGCAAAAAATAGGGGCTTCATTGGGGTGTCCTCATTTTAGTCGAACGATTGCGACCTTCAATAGCCGCTGGGCAGGCGATGACAAGTTGCGGATCGACCGAGGCACGATCAGCGGGCTAATGACAAACAGCCTCAGCGTTCTTATCTCCCAGCCAACAAGGAGTTTTGATCGATGGAACAGGCAATTATCGCAGGCGGATGCTTTTGGTGCACTGAGGCGGTCTTTCGCGATGTGGTGGGCGTGAGCGAGGTCGAAAGCGGCTATATCGGCGGCGACAAACCCAATCCGACCTACAAGGAAGTGTGCACCGGGACGACCGGCCATGCCGAGGGCATTCGAGTGACCTTCGACCCGGCCGTGATCAGCCTGCCGGAGATTTTCGATGTGTTCCTGGGCACCCATGATCCGACCCAGCTGAACCGCCAGGGCAATGATGTTGGCACCCAATATCGCAGCGCAATCTTCCCGCTTAGCGACGCTCAGCGCGAAAAAGCTGAGGCCGCGATTGCGCGCTGGAATGCAGAAAATTCAGGCGAAGCTGTGACCACCGTCGAGACTGCAAGTGAATGGTATCCCGCGGAGGATTACCATCAGGAATATTGGGACGGTGAAGGCCAGCGAAACCCCTATTGCCTGGCGACGATCCCGCCAAAACTGATGAAGCTGCGCAAGAGCTTTCAAAGCAAGGTGAAGGCGTGATGCGCGGCTGAACAATGCGGCCTGAGCCGGTCTTACACAACCGATCATAAGGTGCTGAGCAACGGCTCGGTAGCGTTTGAGTGTTCACAAGATGAGGCCGAATGGCCTTGGCTTGCTCTGCCTGCGCAGCACCCGCTCGTCATCCAAACCCAGAATTTCTGGACCAGCGTTGGCGCCACCGCCGCGCTGGGCACACGCGATGACAGCAAGTGGAGCGCGCTGACTTGGACGGATTGGGCGCTGGGCGAGCTTGATACTGGTCAGGCCGTTCGCGGTGTCTTTGCACTGAGCGGAGAGGACGGTGAGCTGGCGTTCACCACCCAGTTGCTCGATGCGCACGACCGATTAATCGCGCGCATTGGCGGAAAGGGCGTGGTTTTTAGAACCCGCAATTTTGAGAAATGGCGTGAAGGCTCCAAGACCTCAGCCAAGCAAGATGCGCCTGCTCCCACGCAGTTCAACTATGCAACGCGCAAGATGCTGGGCCTGACAGAGCGGGAGCCACCCTTGATTGGAACCGTGGCGGATGGTCCAGATGGCCTCGCGACCAAAGCGCTGGTGACCAAAGAAAACGGCCTGATGCCGGGTCATCCCTTTTTCAGCGGGTCTGGCGACCATGTGAACGCGCCGCATCTCTCTGAATTGGCTCGGCAGACGGTGAGCCTCCTATGCGACGGCGCGGCCATACAGATCACTCGGGGTGAGATGGACATGCACCGCTATATCGAGCTGGGTACGGAAATAGCGATCACGATTGAGGAGCAGCAAGGCACATCAGCCGTGCTCCGCGTGAGCCAGCTTGGCCGGTCCTGCGCGCTGCTGAGCATGGCATGGGTCAAAATCTAGCCCCTAACGTTCCAACATTTGCGCGATTTGTTCCAGCGCATCGTCGGACACCGCGCCCGCCTCTGGCGCGATGACCAGCGGCTGGCCAAGATAGGCCCAGTAAAGGAATTGCGCGCGCTCAGCGGCGTGTTGCTGATCCAATCCAGCCTGTAGCAAGAGGATGGCGATATGGGAAATGCGGCGTTTGTCGACCTCGCCCACTTGCTTTGTCGCGGCCGAATCCTGCGTGGCCCAAGACCTCACTGCCCGGTCAAGCGCCCGGTCGGTGTGAAAGGCGCGCTTAATCAGAGCGCGCAAGCGCCCGCGCCCGGGCAGGTCGAGCCCTTCGTCGATCACTCTATCGGTGGTTTCCCTGGCCCAAGCGCCCAGCAGTTCGCCGCGAAAATCAGCGACATCAACGAAGTGCCAGTAAAAGCTGCCGCGTGAGACGCCCAGCTCCTTCGCCAACGGGCCCGGCTTAATCGCGCCGATCCCATCGCGGGCCAAAACAATAAGACCGTGCTTCACCCAATCATGCTTTGAGAGGCGCTCACTCATCAGCCATCCATACACAAGTGTATTGACGCAATCTAGCCCATAGTTTACGTAACCATACAAAGGTGTATGGAAATGATCTGGCAAGACGTCGCAATAATCACGGCAGGCTTCATTGGCGCATCTGGCGCGCTCATTCACAGCTATCTAGTGCGCCAGAAGATCACCGGTCCGCTAGCGGGTAAGGTTCTGAACAATGGCGACTATCCAGAGGCTTTGGCGCGATTGGTCCCGGCATTGCTCGATTTCAGCGGGTTTAACTGGCAGATCGGCGGATTGGCGCTGATGGCCGCGCCGTTCTGGCTTGGCGAGCAGGGTTTGGCCGTGCTCGCCCTAATGGTCGGCAGCTCTTACCTTTATGCGGCAATCGGCAATTGCTGGGGCACGCGCGGCCGCCATCCCGGCTGGTTTATCTACGCCTTGGCAACTGCATTGCTAGCCGCCGGCGCATTTGCCCCGAGGCTTTAGCCCTTCTGGAAGCGAGCGATAAAGAACCCATCGACCCCGCCCTGATCGGAGAGCATGCCGGGATGCGTGCGGATGTGGCCCTCTTCGCTTGGCTCAATGCCATCAGGCAGCTCATCCTTAGTCACGGGCACCAGCTTTAGCCCGTACTTATCGGCAATGCGGCGGGCTTGAGCTTCGCCCTCTTCCGGTTCCAACGAGCACACCGCATAGATCGGCTGACCGCCGGGTTTCAGCCACTGCGCGGCACGTTCGATCAGCATGATCTGCAGGCTGGCCATCTCCTCAATCTGGGCGCCGCCAATGCGGTGGAGCACGTCGGGGTGCCGGCGGCAGGTGCCGGTCGCGGTGCACGGCGCATCGAGCAGAATCGCATCATAATGATGCTTTGGTTCCCACTTGGCAGCGTCGGCGCGCACGGGAGAAGCCTTAAGGCCGGTGCGTTTCAAGTTGTCTTTGAGCAAGCCAAGTCGCCGCTTGCTGATATCCAGCGCCGTCACATTCCACCCCTGCGCGGCCAGTTGCATGGTCTTGCCGCCGGGCGCAGCGCACAGGTCGAGCGCGTGACGGCCGTTGCCGTCCCCAAGCAGATGCGAAGGCAATTGCGCGGCCAAATCCTGCACCCACCAATTGCCGTCGGCAAAGCCAGGCAGTTTCTCGACCGAGGTTCCACGCGGCAAGCGAATATGGCCCGGCGCGAGGCTGACCCCTCCCATCGCCACCGCTTGTTCGCCGGTGCTGGCCGGATCCTTAAGGCGCAGATCAAGCTCAGGAGGATCGGCCAACCCCGGCGCTATTTCCGCCGCCCGCTCGCTCCATCTTTCCTGGACGCGCTCAGGCAGGCTAGGCGCATCTGGCAGGGTCAACTCCAGCTTGATCAAAGCTGAGAAGACACCATGCGCGAGCCGGCGCGGTCCGCCAGACAACAGCGGCAGACCCGTCGCAATCACCGCGTGGGGCGGCGTGTTCAGCCGCAAGGCCTGAGCCAGCATAAGACGCAGAACGCTGCGCACTTTCACATCATCGGCCAGCCGCTTCTTGGTCGCACTGTCGATCAGCGCATCAAAATCAACCAGCCAGCGCAGTGCCTCGCTGACAATCGCGCGGGCCAGTGCCTTATCCTCTCCAGTGTGCAGCTTGCGAGTGGCAGCGCCCTCGGCCTGCTCCAAAGTTTCGCCGCGCCGCAATACAGCGTCGAGCATTTGCAGCGCAGCGCGGCGCGCGGGAAGTCCAGAAATACTTGGCATGGCTCAGGCGAATAGCCGCACTTGAAACTAAGTGCCAGCTTGCGCATTTCTAATATGCGATGACAAAACAAAAATCAGAAGCTGCGAAGAATTTCACCAAACCCGCGCACTGGGGCAATGACCCCGTGCCAAAGCCAAAAGCGGTCGATCCGCTGAAGGATGAGCCGCGCGAATTATCGCCCACTCGCTATGGCGATTGGGAACGCGAAGGCATCGCCTGGGATTTTTAGCATTCAAGACACATTGTCAGTATCAACGGTTCGCGAACAGCGAACCGCAAGGGCGACTGCCCGCCCGGAGCGATGCGATCTATGATCGCATGAGTGAGGAAATCGCGCGCCGGATGGCGTGCGCAAATCAAAGAGGCTTGAACTCTACCTTCAAACCGTCTTTAGGCTGAGGGATCGGCCAAGCCTGCCAGTCAGGATCATAGCCTTCTTCAACCATGATCTCATAGCGCTGTAAGATCTGCGCGATCAGGACCTTCACCTGCATGTAAGCAAAGTGCAGACCAAGGCACATATGCGCGCCGCCGCCGAACGGCACCCATGCATATTTGTGCCGCGCCTTCACCTGATCTGGCGTGAAGCGCATTGGATCGAAGGTGTAGGGATCATCCCAGTAATCCGTGCTGTGGTGCGTCCAATAGATGTTGATGCCCACCGGCGTTCCGGCGGGGATGCGATAGCCGCCATAGTCAAAACTCTTCAGCGCGCGGCGCGGCATTGAAGGGACCGGCGGCATGATCCGCAAAGATTCCTTGAACGCCATCTCGGTCAGTTCAAGCTTGCCCATATCATCATAATCAAGCGGTCGCGGCTCTCCCGAGCCATCCGGCCCGCCGGTGACAGCCGTAATCTCATCGCGCAGCTTCGCCTGCCATTCGGGATTCTTCGCCAGCAGATAGACCAGTGAGGTCGCGCTCGATGTGATCGTGTCATGCGCGGCCATCATCAGGAAATTCATATGGTCGACCACCTCGTCAACCGGCAGCAAAGAGCCATCTTCGCGGGTGGCCGTTGCGAACTGACTGAACATATCCTGCCCGCCGCCCTCGGCCCGGCGGCGATGCGTTTCCTTGGTGAAATAGTCGACCAGGAAGGCGCGGCCATCGACACCCTTCTTCATCTTGGTGAAGGGCAGCGGTGATCGGACCGGCGCGACCGATGCCTGCACCATATCAACAAAAGCCTCGTTGATCTTGTCGGCCTCTGGCCCCCATTCGATCCCGATGAAGCTGTCAGCCGCCAAATCCAGCGTCAGTTTCTTGATCGCCGGATAAAACTCCATCTTGCCCGCCCAGCTTGCGACTTCTGCCGACATGCCATTGTTCAGCGCGCCGGAATAATGCCGCATTGGCCCAGGCTTGAACGCAATCGAAAGCGCTCGCCGATCAATCCGGTGATGGTCGAAATCGAGCAGCATCAGCCCGCGCGGGAACAATTGATCGAGCACCGGGCCCCAGCCTTGTTCGTTGGAAAAGATCTTTTCCTTATTGAACAGGACCAGCTCATTGGCCTCTGCGCCGACCAAAGCGACATTCCAGCCGCCAAAGGCGCGGTTCTTATAAACCCGACCATGCGTCTCAACCATATTGCTGGTGAAAGCGTGCGGATCAGCCAGCATTTTGAGCGTGTTGCCAACCACGGGCCAGCCAGCGTCACCAGGGATATGCGCCAGTTCTTTTGGCTCTGGATTGCCTTCAGTCCAATGCGACGGCGGCGCCTCTTGCGCTTTTTCAGCAGGGGCGTTTGTATCGGCGAGCGTGGCCATTAGCGCATCCTTGATCAGGTTCGGATTTACAACTTACCTCACTGTAAGCAGCGAGGAGCACCAAATCCAGAGTGATCTGCTAAGGCGTTCTAAATCCAGCCGCCGAGCTCGCGCTTGACCATGCTTTCAAGCAGAGTGAGGCCAGATGCGCTGGTATTGAGGCAATCAAGCACGGCGTAATCTTCGCCCCCTGCTTCCTCAAATATCTCCGCCCCTTCAAGAGCGAGTTCTTCCAACGTCTCGACGCAATCCGCCGAGAACCCAGGGGCAGCGACGGCGAGGCGCTTCGTCCCCTGCTCGCCTTCTTTTGTCAGCGTGTCGTCGGTCGCAGGCTCCAGCCATTGGGCCGGGCCAAAACGGGACTGAAAGCTTGTCTCAAACCGGACACCAGCAAACTGCGGCAGACCTTCTAATCGCTCTCGCAGCAGCCGCGCGCTCTTGTGGCAATGGCAATGATAGGGATCGCCCAGCTCCAGCGTGCGCATTGGCATCCCATGGAACGACAGCAGCAGTACCTCCGGCTTGAACGTCAAAGCCTCCACCTGCCGCGTCAAATCCTCAGCCAGCGCGTCTAGATAGGCCGGATCGTCGTGATAAGGCGGCAAAAACCGCAAGGCCGGTTGCCAGCGCATTGCGCCCAGGACCCGCGCGACCTCGTCAAACACTGTCGCAGTCGTCGCAGCGCAATATTGCGGATAGAGCGGTGCGATCAGAATTCGGTCACAGCCTGCCTCGGTCAGTTTCCGCAAGCGCTCTTCGATAGACGGCGAGCCATAACGCATGGCGTATTCGACCTGCACATTCTCACCCATTTTCCCAGCAATTGCCTCTGATTGGCGCGCGGTGATATCGGCGAGCGGCGAGCCGCGCTCCGTCCAGACCTTCGAATAGGCCTCGGCGCTTTTCTTTGGCCGAGTGTTGAGAATAACCCCGCGCAGCAATGGCTGCCACAGCAACGCTGGGATTTCGATAACGCGCCGGTCAGACAGGAATTGCTTCAGATAGGTCTTCACCGCGCTGGGCGTTGGCGCCTCTGGAGTGCCTAGGTTGATCATAAGCACGCCAACCGATCCGCTGGAGACCGGCGGGTGATCATTGGGCAGGAGCTGAGGCTGCCAAGTCATGAGCGCTTGGCGCTAAAAAGGCGTTGCTGGGCAATCATATACCGCCTGAAAGTAGGGGCAGGCGGCGAAGTCTCAAGCCCGTAGCGGAAAACAATGCATTCGCAATTGCTGGAGCGGCAACCGCTGCGCCCAATTCACCCGGGTCGGCTGGGGCGGCTTCATTGGCGATAAACTCAACCTCGATCTCTGGGCAATCGGCCAATGCTGGCAGGCCAAGCTCGTCCATATCGAGCGCCGCGGGCATGCCTTCGGAGTAACGGATCGGCGCGCCTAGAGCGAGGCCGATGCCAAAGATCAGGCCGCCCTCGATCTGTTGGCGCGCGATGTCGAGGTTGATGATCCGCCCGATATCCACCGCCGCCGTCAGCCGCGTTACGCGCACGCCGCCCTCACCCGCCCGCGCGGTGGCGATGCAGGCGATCCGCCCTCCGGTGGTCGCATCGCCTATCCGGTGGCAGGCTAGCCCTTGCCCGCTTTGATCAGCGCCGCCGTCCCACTCCGCCATTTGCGCCGCGCGCTGCAAACACGCCGCCAGCCGCACATCCTTGCCCAGCATAGCGATACGGTATGACAGCGGCTCGCGAGAATGTTCGGCGGCTATCTCGTCGATCAAGCTCTCGGTCGCAAAGGCGGTATAGCAATGCGCATTGCCGCGCATACGACCTGTCGGCAAACCAATCTCTGTCGGCACATGGTCGACGATCACGCTTGGGATGGCATAGGCAGGCACCGCGCCTTCGCAGGCAAGAGCGTCTTTCGCGCCCACCGTTTCGCGCATCGCGGCGGATGGAGTGAAATTCTCGAACAGCCTCTTGCCAAATTCCAGATTGCTCGGCGGGCAAGCGATCCGAGTGCGCAGGCCATCGATCCGGCCTGAACCATCCGGCGAGAGCTGAGTGCCGAGCAGCATGGATGCAGGAGTGCGCGGGCGCGACTGCAATATCTCTTCACGCCGCGACCAGACCAATTGCACAGGCGCGCCGTGGCTCTCGGCCAGCTCTCTGGCGATGAGCGCAATTTCAATGGCGTGATCATTTTCCAGACGGCGATCAAAACTGCCGCCTGCCGACATGGGATACAGCACCACATCTTCCGGCTGAATTCCGATGGCGCGCGCGGCAGCAACACGGGCGCTCTCTGGCGCCTGGGTCGCCATCCACAGCTCAAGCGTGCCGTCTTCATATCTGGCAGTTGCGCTCGCGGTCTCCAGCGGAACTGGGATCGCGGCCTCAACCTCGTACTGGCGGGCGAAATCAATCCTGCTGATCCCCTCCTCGCCAAAGCCCTCGGTGGCGATGCGAAAGGAATCGCCGCCAGTGACCATCGTTTCAAGCCGGGCAGCGATAGCGCCGCTATCGGCGGGAGACTCGGCTGCGAATTGCGGCTTCATCGCGGCGAGCCCGCGCTGCGCCGCCCACCAATTGCTGGCGACTGCGGCCAGCCAGCGTTTGCCTTCGATCACGCTGATGACCCCGCGCCTGCGGCGCTTGTCAAAGCCGGTCAGCGTAGCGCTATCCACCGGGCCATGGCGGATCGCCGCATAGAGCATACCGGGTAGGCGCACGTCAGCGGCAAACTGATGCGTGCCGTCAACCTTTGACGGCATATCAATGCGCGGAAAGGCCAGCGGCGCTACGTCCTCGCCGACGACTGGCTTCTCGCCAGGAGACGTGGTTTGCAAAGGCGGCGGATCGGGTGCTTCCTTGGTCGCTGCCTCAGCGGCAAGCTCGCCAAAGGTCACGCGCTCCTCACCGTAGCGAACGAAGCCGTTTTCGACGACGCATTGCTCCCAGGACGCATCCCAGCGATCCGCAGCGGCCTGCGCCAGCATAGCCCGCGCGGCAGCCGCGGCGTATCGGCACGGTTCCTCAAAGGCCGCGATGCTGGTGCCATCCGCCGTGGCGGAAAAGCGGCCATCGCGCGCAAATTTCGCGGCCAGAAACTCATCACTCATTTCAGAGAGGCCCTGACCCCAGCCATCCCACAGCGCCGACCATTTTCGTGCGAGCGGGATGTTGGCATAGGCGCCGCTAACCGGAGCCGGTTCGACCGCAACCTGCCGCCAATCGGCGCCGAGTTCTTGCGCCACAATCTGCGGCAAAAGAGTTGTGATCCCCTGGCCCATTTCAAGCTGCGGCACCGCCACAGTCACCACCCCATCCTCAGCGATTTTGAGCCAAGCATCAAACACATGCTCGCCCTCGCTCGGGATTAGAGGGCTGGGGAAGGTGCGCGGATAGAGCCACCAGGCAACCACCAGCCCGCCGCCAACAGCAGCACCGGTGAGCAATCCGCGGCGTGTCAGCTCCATCGCGCTAGCCCGCCTCTTGCTCTAGCCAAGTGGCAAGCTGCTGCGCGATCAAGCGGAAGGCCGCCCCAGTGTCGCTGTCTGTCGCGACCAGATTACTGCCTTTATCGCCTGCCACTCTCACATCCATGCTGAGCGGAATACGGCCCAAAAATGGAATGTCGAGCCGCTGAGCCAGAGTTTCAAAGCCGCCCTTGCCAAACGGATCGCTAATTTCCCCGCAATGCGGACAGGAATAGCCCGCCATATTCTCAACCAGACCGATGATCGGAACCTTGCCGGTTTCAAACAGCTGACCAGCGCGCGCGGCATCAATCAGCGCCAGATCTTGAGGGGTGGATACCAGGATAGCGCCATCGGGCTTATGCTTTTGCAACATCGAGAGCTGCACATCGCCAGTGCCCGGCGGCAAGTCGATGAGCAGCAATTCGGTGTCACCCCAATCGCCCTCAACCAATTGGGTGAGCGCATTGCCAACCATCGGACCGCGCCACGCCAGCGCCTGCGCCGGTTTCGCTAGATTACCCATGGATAGCATTTTGAGGCCATGCGGGCTGTCGAGCGGGATCAATTGCTCGTTCTCTGCCACCGGTTTCTTGCCTTCAGTGCCAAGCAGTTTGGGCTGAGAAGGTCCGTAAATATCGGCATCGATCACGCCGACCTTGTGCCCCGATGCAGCAAGCGCGATTGCGAGGTTGGCCGTCAGCGTCGATTTGCCGACCCCGCCTTTGCCCGAGCCCACCGCGATAATCCGGCGCTTCACCCGCTCCCCCATCAGGGCAACGCGAACTTCGCTGACCCCGTCTAGAGGACTGAGAGCAGCCTCGATCTGCTGCTCTGCATCTTTGCGTTCGCCGCCAGAAAGCCCGGTCGCCTCCACCACCACGACGGCGCGGCCTGCAACCATTCGGGCGGAAGTGGTCCGCTGCGCGAGGTCATCGCCGGCCTGCGCTTTGATAGCGTTCAGCAATCGCTCTTGATCATTGGTGGCGTTTTTAGGCTCGCTCATGGTGACACGCCTCTAGCAGCAAAATCGCCCACGTAATCCTTGTTTTTGCATAGGGCCTGTTTTTCGCAAAAGGGCACCCTATAAAAGGCATATGAGAATTTTTGACGGTTTGAAAAAACGTTTCGTTTCGCGCCCCTCTGATGAGGGGACCGATGGCCTTGGCGCAATCGGCTTGGCGATGGCTGGCAAGAAAAACCCCTGGGGTTCAGGCGGCGGCGACGATGGCAGCAATGACACGGGCGACGGTGACAAGGGCGGCGGACCGCGCAACCCGTGGCTGCCGGGCGGCGGCGACGACAAACGACGTTCCGCCAGCATCGAAGATATTTTCAAGAACCGCGGGCCAGAAGGCCCCAATCGCGGTGGTGGCGGCGGACCGGGCGGACCCAAATTCCGTCTTCCAGAGCGGCAGGGCGGCAAGAGCTGGCTGCCAATCATCGCGGTTGGCATCGGCGCAATCTGGCTGTTCGCAACCAGCGTCCACTTCATCCAACCGCGCGAGCAAGCGGTCGTAACCTGGTTCGGCGGCAAATATTCTGAAACGCTCAATCCCGGCACTGAATTCACGCTGCCTTGGCCAATCCAGCAGGTGAAGGCCGAGGACGTCAGCGAAATCCGATCTGTTGATGTGCCGAAGAAGTTGATCCTGACCGGCGACCAAAACCTCGTCGACCTCAGCTATCTTATTCGTTGGAACATCAAGGATCTGACGCAGTTTGAATTCCAGCTCGCTGAGCCAATTGAGACGGTTCAAGAAGCAGCGGAAACGGCCATGCGGTCTTCTGTTGCGGAGATGACGCTGGATGCTGTGATCTCCGGTGAAGGCCGTGCAGACATTGAGCAAAACGTCCTGACCCGGATGCAAACCATTTTGGATGCCTATGGCTCCGGCATTGCCGTGCAAGGTATCGAAATCGACAAGGCCGACCCGCCAGAGCAAGTGATTGAGGCGTTTAACGACGTGCTCGCTGCGCAGCAAAACGCTGAGCAAGAAATCAACCAGGCCCGCCGCTATGCCCAGCAATTGCTGGCCCGCGCGGAAGGTGATGCGGCAGAGTTTAACCAGATCTATGGCGAGTATCGCCTTGCCCCAGAGGTCACCCGCCGGCGCCTATATTATGAGACCATGGAGGCTGTTCTGGCGAACACCGACAAGACTATCATCGAGGCCGATGGCGTCACATCTTACCTGCCACTAAGTGAAGTGCAGCGCCGCTCCAACTCGGCGCAAACGGCAACACCGGCGCAAGCCGCACCGCAAGGGGGGCAATGATCATGGATGCAACTTGGCAAAAGTATCGCTTCGCGTTCATCGCACTTGGCGTATTGCTGGTGGCAACCGCTTCCAGCTTGTTCATCGTCCCGGAGAGCAAGCAAGCGGTTATCATCCGCACGGGTGAACCGCATTCAGTGGTGAATATCTTCCGTCCAGACGTACCGTTTGGCGATACGAAGGCGGGCCTGTGGTACCGCATTCCATTCGTTGACCGGGTGCAGATGGTGGAGCGCCGCGTGCTCGACCTCGACATGGACAACCAGCAAGTGCTCACCAGCGACCAGCAGCGTCTGCAGGTGAACGCCTATGCTCGGTTCCGGATCATCCAGCCGGTGACGATGGTGCAGAGCGCGGGCGATGAAAACCGCCTGCGTTCACAATTGTCGCCAATCCTGACCTCGGTTCTGCGTCAGGAATTAGGCCGCCGCACCTTCGCCAGCCTGCTGACTGCGGAACGCGGCAATGCGATGAACAATATCCGCGACAAGCTCGATGCTCAGGCGCGCCAATACGGTGTGCAGATCATCGATGTTCGCATCAAAGCGGCCGATTTGCCGGAGGGCACACCGTTGCAAGCGGCCTTTACCCGGATGCAATCGGACCGTCAGGAAGAAGCCGCAACCATCCGCGCGCAAGGGCGCAAGAATGCTCAGATCATTCGCGCTGAGGCAGAGGCGAATGCCGCCAACACCTATGCAGCGGCCTATGGTAAGGATCCAAGCTTTTATAACTTCTACCGCGCGATGGAGAGTTATCGCCGGACCTTTATCGACGGTAAGGGCGACAGCTCCATGGTTCTGTCGGAAGACAATGAGTATTTCCGCGAGTTTCGCGGGCAATAATACCTTCGGCCGATCGCCTGATGCCGCGTTGCACCGGGAACCGGCCGAGTTCCGACGAACCGCCTAGCGGGTCTGACCGACTACATTTGTCGTTCAAACTGCGTTAAGTGCGTCTTGGGCCATTGTAGGGGCGTAACTGTTTAGCAGGCTCGCTCGTATTCATGAGGGCGTGCTAAGCGCAAACTTGTAAAAGGAACGAGAGGACGTGAACAAAGTGCGTTATGTTTATGGACTGACGAGTGCGCTGCTTGTGGGCGGCGCGACAATTTCGCTGGTGACCGGCCAGCCTGCTGGCGCACAAGTTGCGCAAAATGATGACCGGGTGATGAGCCAAGTGGTTCCGCGTGCAGGTGCACCGGCCAGTTTTGCCGATCTCACCGAGCAATTGCAGCCAGCGGTGGTCAACATCGCCACCCGTCAGCGGGTCGAGGTGCAAAGCCGCAACCCGTTCCAAGGCACGCCTTTTGCTGACCTGTTCAACCGCCGCCGCGGTGGCAGCAATGGTCAAGCACAGCCGCAAACCCGCGAGGCGCAATCGCTGGGTTCGGGCTTTATCATTTCCGCCGATGGCTTTGTGGTCACCAACAACCACGTCGTCGCCCCGAACGAGCGGGCGACACTGGAAGAGATCACCATCACCATGCCTGATGGCACGGAATATGAGGCTGAATTGGTCGGCGCCGATGCCGCGTCCGATCTGGCCGTGCTTAAAATCCAATCAAGCAATGACTTCCCATTCGTGAAGTTCGGCAATTCCGCTGAAGCACGGGTCGGCGACTGGGTCGTTGCAATCGGCAACCCGTTCGGCCTTGGCGGAACAGTGACCAGCGGCATCGTTTCCGCGGTGCTGCGCAACACCGGTCAAGGCGGCGCATATGACCGCTATATCCAGACCGATGCCAGCATCAACCGAGGCAATTCCGGCGGCCCATTGTTCGACATGCAGGGCAATGTGATCGGCATCAACAATGCGATCTTCTCGCCTTCTGGCGGCAGTGTCGGGATTGGCTTTGCCATCCCAGCAGAGATTGCAGTGCCAATCGTCGAGCAGCTTAAGAGCGGTCAAGAAATTGAGCGCGGTTTCCTGGGTGTCAGCATTCAGCCCATCACCGATGATCTGGCCGACTCGCTTGGGCTTCAACGCAATCGCGGCGAGTTTGTTCAAAGCGTGCAGGATGACGGCGCAGCGGACGTTGCGGGCATTCAAGCGGGTGATGTGGTGCTGAAAATCGATGGTAAAGACGTCACCAGCGAACAGTCATTGTCATTCCTCGTTGCCAATATCGCGCCCGGCACTCGTATCCCGATTGAGCTGCTGCGTGATGGCCAGCGCCGCACTGTCAACGCGACAGTGGGCAAGCGTCCAACCGAGGACGAGCTTCGTCAACAGCAAATGTTCAGCGAAGATGACGATGACGCTCAGATGACGCCAGGCGATTCCGATGGCTTCATCGAAGAGAAGCTCGGGCTTCAGGTTGTTGACTTGACCCCTGAGATCGTCCGTCAACTGCGCGCTGACGAAGGCACGACCGGTGTGGCAATCACCGCTGTCGATCCAAACTCTGACGCTGGCCGGAAAGGTCTGCGTCGCCGCGATATCATCCTATCGGCGAACTATCAGGATATCTCCAGCGTGGACGACCTGCGCGAGATCATCACGCAGGCAGAGACTGATGACCGTGATGCCCTGCTGCTGCGCATGCAGCGTCCGGGCCAGCCCGCGCGTTACCTGCCGGTACGCCTGCGCTAATCTAAGCAGAGAAGTCGATCAAAAAGGAGGCGCTGCGGGCAGACCGCGGCGCCTCTTTTCGTATGGGCTGAATGGACACGGGCGATGGTAGCCGGCAATCGTCAATAGAGTGCACGCGTATTGCCGCGACTTGCGCCGCAACACCCCGCACCATCACTAATTTATAGAGGTCAGTCCCTCTTGCCCCGTGCGATCTTGCCGCGCTGGTGGCGGTGGAGGATCGCGCCTCGGCACATCTCCCGGTGCACCCGGATCAGGCGGCAGGTTTTGCCCTGTGGCCTGCTCTAGGAAATCATCGCTTGCGGCCTGAGGCGGCTCTTCCGCGCCGCTCGGTTCTGTGCGCTCACCCTCAATACCGAACGGCACGTCACTTTCGGCCTCGCGGCGGCCCGGCTCGACCAGATTGCCCTGCTCGTCGATGAAGTAGTAGTCGTCCGGATCGCCATAGAGGAACTCGTCATCCGGCTCGAGCTGCCATTCGGGCAGGTTGAGATCGGTATCAAACTTCTCAACTGGGCGGTCCTTCACCGCATAACGCATGTAGGCAGCGAATGCCTGCGCTGGTGCGCGCCCACCCTGCAGGCCCGACACACGCTTGGCATCATCGCGGCCCATCCAAACGCCGGTGGTAACGCCGGAAGAAAAGCCGACAAACCAGCCATCTTTGTTGGAGCTGGTGGTGCCGGTCTTGCCTGCAACCGGGCGACCAATCTGCGCCGCGCGGCCTGTGCCGGTCGCGACCGCGCTTTGAAGCAGATCCGTGATGCCAGCGGCAACATAGTCAGGCACCAAAGTCGTCTCAGTCGCCTTCTCGTGCTTGTAAATCACCTCGCCATTCGCGCTCGTTACGCGCAAGATGCCGTAAGGCTCGATGGCCTTTCCGCGCGCGGAGACAGCCGCGAAAGCGCGGGTCATATCGATCAGACGGACCTCGGAGGAACCGAGCACCATCGAAGGGAAGGTGGAGATCGGCGTCGTGACACCAAACCGGCGCGCCATGGAGGCGACGGTGCCAAAACCGACCTCATTGCCCAATTGCGCCGCAACAGTGTTGATCGAAAAGGCAAAGCTGGTCCGCAGGCTCGTCTCACCCACATTGCGGCCGCTGGAATTGCGCGGGGTCCAACCGTCAATGGTAACCGGGGTGTCAACGACACGGTCATCTGGTGTGTATCCGGCTTCTAGCGCAGCGAGATAGACGAACAATTTCCACGAGGAACCGGGCTGCCGCATGGCATTGGTCGCGCGGTTGTAATTGCTTTCGACATAGTCCGTGCCGCCAACCATCGCCAGGATCGCGCCGTCACGGTCGAGGCTGACCAGAGCGCCCTGCGATCCGTCCGGCGTGTTCGCATCAATCGAAGCGGTTGCCGCGCGCTGCATGCCCACATCCAGCGTCGTCCAAACCTCAATCGGCTCGTAAGTTTCTGGCAGCAGCAAATCGAGCTGAGGCAGAGCCCAATCGGTGAAATATCGCACCGAGTTCTGCCCGCTCTGCTGACGCAAATTCACCGCGCTTACATCAACGGAGGCTTCCTCTGAGGTGATATAGCCCTGCTCATTCATCAAGCGCAGCACGGTTTGCGCGCGGTCAACGGCGGCCTGCACATCGGCGGTCGGCGAATAGCGGCTCGGTGCCTTTACAAGACCTGCGATGATCGAGGCCTCTGCCACGCTCAGCTCTTTGGCTGGGTGGCTGAAGAATTTGCGGCTGGCGCTGTCGATGCCGTAAGCGCCGCCGCCGAAATAGACCTTGTTGAGGTAAAGCTCGAGAATTTGCTCTTTTGAAAATTTCCATTCCAGCGCCATCGCCAGCACCGCCTCGCGCGCCTTGCGGTCGACGGTACGATTGGAATTGAGGAACAGGTTGCGCGCCAGCTGCTGAGTGATGGTGGACGTGCCGCCCAGCCGCGCTCTGGAGCCAGTGACGCCTTCGATGATCGCGCCGGTCAGGCGGATCGGATCGATCCCGTAATGCGAATGATAGCGGCGATCCTCCACCGCGATCATGGCATTGGTCATATTTTCCGGGATTTCTTCATAGGCCAACCATTCGCCGAAACTTGGGCCTAGCTCGACAATCTCTGTCCCATCGCGCGCACGCACCAGAATGGTTTGCGCGTTCTGAGTCGCTTTCAGCTGGTAAAAACTAGGCAGCTCGCGTGCGGCGAAACCCACGGCGACGGCGAGGAAGATCACGCCAAGAACGGCGACCCCGCCGCCCCACAGGACAATCCGCTTGAGCCATTTGCGAAACGCAGATGGCGGCTTAGCGTCCTTGGCCGATTTGCCTTTGCCCTTGCTGCTAGGCCGCTTGGAACCACCCGCACGCTCAGCCGCGGCGCGGCGGCTACCGCGCTTGCCTTTGTTTTGCAGTTGGTTTCCCCGTTTCGACATTACCGGCTTGGCCTATCCTTTTCGCGCCCAAAATCGCGCGCTTTCACCCGCAATTGACCTGCATGGGTCTGTCCTAACCCGGCGTGAACAATGTTCGCAATGCAGCCTGCCTCCAAAACGGGTTATTGCTGCGAAACGCCTTAATCGTCCGAGGCGAAATCCAAGCTGGCGGAGTTAATGCAATAACGCAGGCCGCCGGCTTCTGGCGGACCATCAGGAAAGACATGGCCCAGATGCCCGCCGCATGCGGAACACAGCACCTCTGTGCGGATCATGCCGTACGAAACGTCGCGCTTTTCCTCGACGGTTTCAGCATCGGCAGGTTTCGTGAACGCGGGCCAGCCGCATCCGCTGTTGTATTTCGCATCGCTGGCAAACAGCACCGTGCCGCAGCCAGCGCAGGTGTATTCGCCCTCTTCAAAATGCTTGTCGTATTCGCCGGTGAAGGCCCGCTCTGTGCCCGCTTCGCGCAGCACGTGGTACTGCTCTGGCGAGAGCTTTTCGCGCCATTCGGCATCGGTCGTAGTCTTGGGGTTGGTATTCATTGTCGCGCTCCATAATCCGCTAGCGCTGATATCGGTTCCTCGAAGATGAACCGCAAGGGCGACCGCCCGCCCGCAGCGACGCGATCTATGATCGCATGAGCGAGGAAATCGCACACCGGATGGTGTGCGGAAAACAAAAAAGCCTACCCATCGACCAGCGCGTAATGCGCAGGCGGCTTGATCACATCCATCCGCTCAGTCAGCAGCGGGCGGAAGCTTGGGCGGCTCTTGAATACCGCGTACCAGCCGCGCGTTTGCTCATGCCCGGTCCAATCAATTCCGCCGAGATAGTCGGCCACCGATATCTGCGCGGCGGCGGCAAGATCGGCCATGCTCATGGTCGATCCGGCGAGCCATGGGCGATTGTCGATCAGCCAATCCATATAGTCCAAATGGCCATGAGCGAGCTTCATCGCCACCCGCAGAACTTTGGAGTCCGGCGGCTGGCGCAGAACAATCCGCTTCTTCATCCGCTCCGACAAGAGCGGCGCAGTGACATCGGCGTAGAAATTCTCATCAAACAACGCGACCAACCGGCGAATCTCCGCGCGGCCCGTTGCTGTGCCATTGATCATCGGCGCGGTGTCGACGGTTTCTTCGAAATATTCTGCAATCGCCCGGCTATCGCTGATCACGATCTCGCGCTCCGCATCAACAAGTACTGGCGTGCGGCCAGCCGGATTGAGATTGAAGAACATGTCAGAGGCCGCCCACGGGTCTTCGCGCACCAATTCATAGGCGATATTCTTCTCGCCCATCAGCAGCCGAACCTTACGGCTAAAGGGGCAGAGAGGGAATTGATGAAGGCGGTACATAGCGCTGAGATTCATGCCTTAGCGCAGGCTCCGCGTCCACCGGAATTCGCGTAAAGTCTTGTGAATCGAACCTGCGACCTGCGATTGCAAGCTGCGAGCCGCGTTTTAGCGTACGCGCGCCTCGTCCAGCGCGCCATTCATGCGCTCCGCCATATCGCGCAACGCAGGCAGCATTAGCTCCAAGCCTTCTGCCATCCCGCTCATCGCATTCATCGCTCGGGGCAGTTCATTCGACAATTGCTCGGGCAGCTCGTCCGCCTCTGGTGCGAGGTCTCTCACCCGGGCGTCGGGATCAATGTCGGGTCCTTGACCTCCGGTTGCCTTGTCCAGAGCCTCAGCCATCGGCCCGATCGGCAATTCCAGAACAGTGCCCAGAAGGACTTGGGCCAAAACGGCAGTCTGATCCTGAAACGCGGGGTCGGACAATTTCTCAGACAATTGCGAAAGAGAGCTTTCCGCGTCGCTTGGCGAGATATCTGCTGCATCCTGTGCAAAAGCGATGGACGGGGTGGCAAGCGCCAACACAGCGGCAGCAGCAATAGGCAGAGCGCGCATGGAAAATCCTCCTGAAAATTTGGGCTGGCCATGCATTAGTTCATGTTCAGTGACTTGAACCTGAATAAAAGGACGCAGCTAAACCCCAGAGGTTTCCAGCATCAACAGGCAGGCCGGCATCACATCATTGAGTGTGTCCGTATCCCAAAGGCGCTGCGCTTCTTGCGAGACCAATTGCGACACGCCATCGCGATTTAGCCCGGTCTCATCCATCAGTCCCGCCAGCGCGCGCACGAAGAACTCGCGCCCTCGCTCGCCCATTGCAGGCCATTTTTGCGCATCCGCATTGCCGTTGGCCTGGCCAAAAGCGACCAGTGAAAACGCCGCTGAACAGCGCACAATCGCCCGGTTTTCGCTGGAAAGGTTAGCGGCGCTAGCAGCCTCATCAGCAACAGGTGTAAGGGCGACCGCGGGGCCAGCTTGCGCCAACAGCAAAGCGGCGAATATGGAAAGAGAGCTCATACCAGTTGCCTATAGCAATCAATCTGAACGCCATGCTACCAGCTTCGTGGAGACTCACAAAGGAGACACCCCACAATGCTTAACCACATCATGATCGGTTCCAACGATATTGAACGGTCAAAGGCGTTCTACAACAAAGTTCTCGGCGTTCTAGGCGCTGGTGAGCCAATGGCGCATGTCAACGACACGGGGCAAACCCGCCTGTTTTACAGCCATGATGGCGATACATTCTCGGTCAGCGAGCCCATCAATGGCGAGCCAGTGACCCCGTCGAATGGCTTCACAATCGGATTTAAGTGCAGCTCGATGGAACAGATCCAGGAGTTGCATGATGTCGCGGTCGCCAATGGCGGCACCAGCATCGAAGACCCACCCGGCCCGCGCAACGGATCAATGGGCACAATGAACCTGTGCTATTTCACCGATCCAGACGGCCACAAGGTCTGCGGCATCCATCGGCCATGATAAGTTTTGACTGACCGGGCCACCCGCGCCGAGAAGAAACTAACGGCTCAGTTCAAACACAGCGAATTCGGCGCGCCAGTTAGCTGCTGGTGCGCCGATTTGTTTTTCGCCCGCAAAAAACCGGCTGCGCTCAATCCGCGCGCCTTTGGCCCGCGCCAATTCGCGAAAATCATCAATCGTCACATGGTGGATGTTTTGCGTTTCATACCAGCTTAGCGGCAACGCGCTTGTCACCGGCATACGCCCCCCAAACATCAACGCCGCGCGGGTGCGCCAATGGGCAAAATTGGGAAAGCTAACAAAGGCCTTTGTGCCAACTCGCAGCAACTCATCCAGCATCAAGTCAGGCCGCTTTGCTGTTTGCAAAGTCTGGCTGAGGATCGCGTAATCGAACGCCTTGTCGGGATAATTCGCAAGATCGCTATCCGCATCGCCCTGAACCACAGACAGCCCGCGCGCGACACTTTTCTCCACCCGCACTGCATCAATTTCGATGCCTCGCGCATCTACATTGCTGCGCGCCTGAAGCTCGGCCAGCAACATGCCATCGCCGCAGCCTACATCCAGCACGCGGGTGCAAGGTTTGACATGGGTCGCAATGACCTCAAGATCTGGCCGTAAAGTCATTGGTAAACTGCAGGGTTGTGCCGTTCCATCGCCATTTCCGGGTTGGCAAGCGGCTGCCAACCAAACCGCTTATACAGTCCTTGTGCATCGAGCGTCATAAGCATCCAGCGCCTTAGCCCCTGAAGTTCCGGATGATCATGAAGCCGCGCAAGCATACTGGACGAAAGTCCTTTTCCGCGATGCTCTTCCATTACGTAAACGTCCGCGAGATAGGCCAACGTCGCACGGTCAGTGATAACGCGCGCCATCGCAACCTGCCTGTCTTCAAACCGCACAGCAACGCATATGCTGTTGGATATGGCGCGCTGCACCGTCTCCAATGGGATGTTCTTTGACCAGTAGGCCTCTGACAGAAACGCATGGGCAGCCGCAGCATCAATTTGGCTGCTTCCCTCCACCAAAACATATGGTGAAACCAAGTCATCCATCGGTAAACCCTTTTATTACACGGTCTAATGGCTCGTGTGGGAGCAGGAAACTGTCATGGCCATAGGGCGCGCTGAGTTCGACGAAACTCACTGGCGCGCCAACCGCGTTCAGCCCATGAACGATATGACGGCTTTCCGCGGTAGGGTAGAGCCAATCAGTGTCGAAGCTGACGAGGCAAAAACGAGCGCCCTCACCCATCGCATGTCCGGCAAAAGCATCCGCCAGTTTGCCGTTGCCCGGCGTGTCCGCGAATTCCTCCGCGAGATCGAAATAATCCATCGCGCGGGTGATATAGAGGTAGGAATTGGCATCGAACCGCTGCGTAAAGCCGCTACCTTGATAGCGCAGATAGCTTTCCACCTGAAAATCCGCATCAAACCCGAAGCTTTTGGAAGAGCGGTCTTGCAAGCGCCGGCCAAATTTCGCGGTCAGGCCTTCTTCGGAAAGATAGGTTATATGCGCCGCCATCCGCGCCACGGCGAGGCCATTATCGGGCGAGGTATCGCTCGCATAATAGTCGCCCTCCTGCCACGCTGGGTCAGCCATAATCGCTTGGCGGCCAACCTCGTGAAAGGCAATGTTCTGCGCCGAATGCCGCGCGGTTGAGGCAATTACCAACACGCGTTCGGCCCGGTCCGGCCAGTTGGCGGCAAGGCTGAGCGCCTGCATCCCGCCCATTGATCCGCCAACCACCGTATGCAGCCGCTCAACGCCCATGCCATCGAGCAGAGCAACAAGGCCGCGCACCATGTCGCGAATGGTGATGACCGGAAACCGCATAGCGTAAGATTTGCCGTCTGGCCCTTCGCTCATCGGCCCCGTTGAGCCCATGCAGCTGCCGATGACATTGGCGCAAATGACGTGAAACCGGTCCGTGTCGATTGGTTTGCCCGGGCCAACCATCCGCTCCCACCAGCCAGGCTTGCCAGTCACAGGATGCGGGCTCGCCAAATATTGATCGCCGGTCAGCGCGTGGCAGATCAGAACCGCGTTGGATTTGTCCGCCGCCAGCTCGCCATAGCTCTCATAAGCAATCTCAACATTGCTCAGCGCCTGCCCGCAATCGAGCGGCAGATCATTGGGGAGCGCAAAGCTCTTAGAGGCGGGCGGTGTGGCCATTGGGCTGCGGGGATTGGGCGAGCAGCTCGCGAGTGTCAATTGCGCTGTTTTTTATCTGCAAGAGCGGTTATGCGCGCGGCTACTATGCCGACGCAACCCGAACTGAAGCCCTGGATCAACGAAATCCGCGCCTATGTGCCTGGCAAGTCCAAGGCCGACGACGGGCGCGAACTGATCAAACTGTCCGCCAATGAGAACCCTTTAGGATGCAGCAAGGCCGCGCTGGAGGCTCTGCGTGCGCCCGGCCATCCAGAGCTTTATCCTGATCCCGGCGCGCTTGCTCTAACCGATGCGATTGGCAAGCTGCACGGCATTGACCCCGCTCAGATTGTCTGCGGCACCGGCTCTGGAGAGCTGCTGCACTGCGCGGTTCAGGCCTTTGCTGGACCGGACGATGAAGTGCTGTTCTCAAAATACTCTTTCTCGCTCTACCCGCTGATCGCGCGCAAAATTGGCGCGGCACCCGTGTTTGTCGAGGATGATGATTTTGTCGCATCGGTCGACCAAATCCTTGAGCGCGTCACCGACAAGACCAAGGTCGTCCTACTCGACAATCCAAACAATCCGGGCGGCACCGCAATTGGCCGGGACGAAGTGCGCCGCCTGCATTCAGGCCTCCCGCCCAGCGTGCTGCTGGTGCTGGACCAAGCCTACGGCGAATATGTCGAGGACGACATGGATGATGGCGGTCTAGAGCTGGCAGCAAGCGCAAGCAACGTGCTGGTGACGCGCACATTCTCTAAGGCCTATGGGCTGGCCGGCCTGCGGATCGGATGGGCCACGGGCGCGCCCAACCTGATTGATGCGCTTAACCGTTTGCGCGGGGCCTTCAACGTTTCGACCCAAGGGCAAAACGCCGCGATTGCGGCCTTGGCGGATCAGCAATTCGTTGCAAAATCGCGCGAAGTGAATGCAGCGGGCCGAGCGAAACTGGCAGACGCAATCGCCGCGCTTGGCAATCACGGCCTGCGGGCAATTCCAAGCCAGGCCAACTTCATGTTGGTCCTGTTTGAAGGCGACGTCAGCGCCGAAAGCGCCCTCGAAGCCCTCAGCGAAGCGGGATATGCCGTGCGCCACATGCCAGGCCAGGGCCTGCCCAATGCGCTGCGCATCACGATTGGCAGCGAGGAGCATATGGAAGAGGTTGTCGCCACTCTGCGCGCGTTGTGCGGAGAGCCAGCATGACCATTCAATCGGTCGCTATAATCGGCCTTGGCTTGCTTGGCGGCTCTATCGGCCTCGCGGTAAGCGAGCATGCGCCAGAGATCACAACCTTCGGCTATGATGCAGACCCCGCTGTGCGCTACGCCGCCCGCAAGCGCGGCCTAACCAACCAAGTTTGCGACAGCGCCGAAGACGCCGTGCGCAGCGCCGATCTCGTCATTCTATGTGTGCCCGTCGGCGCGATGGCGAGCGCCGCAGAAGCTCTTGCCGGTGCGCTCAAACCGGATGCGATCATCAGCGATGTTGGCTCCTCCAAGACCAGCGTTCTGGCTGATCTCGCCGAAGCACTGCCCGGCCACACGATCATCCCCGCTCACCCCGTTGCCGGGACTGAGCAAAGCGGGCCGGAAGCCGGTTTTGCTTCGCTGTTCACCAATCGCTGGTGCATACTCACTCCGCCTGATGGCGCGGATGCGGCTGCTCTGGAGGCTCTCAAGGGCTTTTGGACAAAGCTGGGCGCACGGATCGAGATCATGGATGCCGAGCATCACGATCTGGTGCTGGCCGTGACCAGCCATATCCCGCACCTTATCGCCTTTACGATCGCCGGCACCGCAAGCGATCTGGAAGAGGTGACGCGCGGCGAAGTGATCAAATATTCCGCCGGTGGTTTTCGCGATTTCACCCGAATTGCCGCATCCGATCCGGTGATGTGGCGCGATGTGTTCTTGAACAACAAAGCCGCCGTGCTCGAAATGCTAGGGCGTTTCAGCGAAGACCTAACCGCATTACAGCGCGCAATCCGATCTGGCGATGGCGAAACGCTGGAGGAATTGTTCAGCCGAACGCGGACAATCCGGCGCAAGATTATTGAAGAAGGTCAGGACGATGATCGCCCCGATTTCGGGCGCGAAGATCATCAGCTCTGATATTTCTCAATAGCGCCTGTCGACCGGCGATTCTTCGGCGCCGCAGGCGTCGCAAGGGCCCTGTGCCCGCCTGGAGCGATGCGATCTTCGATCGCGTGAGCGAGGAAAGCCAAGTGAACGGATGTGAACGCCGGCGCTTGAGGCCCTAAAGATTAAACACATTCATCGCAGCATGAACCCGCTGTTCCACCTCTTCGCGCGGTAGGCCGGGCGGGACCATCTCACCGACTTTATAAGTGATCACGCCAGAGCGCTTGATCCAGCCATGGTAAAGCGGCCCGCTGTTCACAGCGACAGGCACCACCGGCAATTTGACCATTTTGTAGATGCCCGCAAAGCCCGCGCGCATTGGCGGGCTCTCTCCATGCGGCACGCGGGTGCCCTCTGGAAAGATCACGAGCGGACGTCCTTCCGCCACCATTCCCTTGGCCGCGCTCAGCATCTTGCGCAAAGCGCTTGCTCCGCCGTCGCGGGAAACCGGGATGAGACCATAGATTATCGCAGCCCGGCCCCAGCCAGGAATGTCGAACAGCTCCCGCTTCGTGAACACAGCAGGCCAGCGCAGCAATGTGGGTGTGTCAATCGCTTCAAAGAAGCTCTCATGCTTGATCACATAAAGCACGGGGCCGGTCGCGAGCTCGCCCTCGATCTCAACAGTGATGCCAACAATCACGCGCAGGCACCAGCGGTGCCAATCGGTCCAGCGCCGCACAATGCCGCGCAGGGCCTCTTGCCGGAATGTCAGCGCCAGAACCGCGGCCACGACCAGCATCGCACTGACCCCATAGAACACGGGATAGAACACCATGCTGCGTAATGCGCTGATAAGGCTCTTAAACATCGCCACGCTCGTTAGAGATTGACCAGACCTGCAGCCCAGCTCGCCAGCAGCTTGTGATATTCAAGAAATAGGCTGGAAAGGCTGGGGTTGGAGGTCACCGCATCGCGTACCACGACGACGCCGTCGGGCAGCTTGCGCGACAATTCGCCTGCCGCGCGCCGCATATGCCAATCGGTTGTGACCAGCCGCAGGGATTTGATCTCGTTAGTTTTAACCCACTGCGCCGTTTCAGACGCATTGCTGCGCGTATCAACGGCGGCAAAACCGAGCGTGACACAGCATTCCATGCGCGCTTCATCAACGGTGAACTCTGCTGCAAATTCTGCCGGCTTCACTTCGCGGTCGACCCCGCTGACCAGCATCTTTTCCGCCGCCCCGCTGTCGAGCACTTCTAGCCCGCGCGCGATCCGGCCTGCGCCCCCGGTCGGTACAATCACCGCATCAGTTTTGGCAGCCACATCGCCGGTTACCGGGGACGGCTGCGGCAGGGTTGTCACGAAGGCCAGAAACCCAATCGCCCAAAACAGGAAGACCGCAGAAAGAATGCGTTTGATCACAGCATCCTCCGCAAGGCCATCAGAATGGTGTAACGCCCAGTGACGAGGGCCAATGCAACGCCCGCGAATGGGATCAGCGCGATGATGATCCAATCGCTCATACCCAGAACGCCGCCCGCGACCATGCCGCTATCCAAAGCGGCAAATTGCCGCCCGAGCAGCCAAACCGCGCCCGCGCCCAGCCCTAAGCCCACAAGCCCGCCAAAGGCCGCATCGCGCACCACAGAGCGCTGGAATATCCGTGTGATCTGAGCATCGGTTCCGCCCAACAGGTGCATGATCTCAACCGTTTCCCGGTGGTTGGAAAAGGCGCTGCGAGCGGCCAGCCAAACCGCTGCGGCGCAAGCAAAGGTCAGCAAAGCGATCAGGGCAAGCGCAAGATATTGCAGCGAAGACAGCGCCGAATAAACCGGCTGCAGCCAGTCTGATTGCGCATCTACGCGGGCGCCCGGCACGTCGGCATCGAGCGCCGCCTGCAGCCGCTCGATTTCCTCTGGCCCGCTGGCGCTGCTCAATTGCACGTCAATCAGCGCCGGAATCGGCAAATCCTGACTGCCCGCACCATCGCCCAGCCAGGGGCGTAGCATCTCATCCAGCTCTTCTTCTGGCACCACCCTAAGGCTCGCCACGATGTCTTGAGCGGTCAGCACTTCGGCCGCTGTCGCCGCCTTCTGGTTCCGCAGCGTCTCATTCGCCTCAGTGATCTGGATCGTAACCGCGCCTGACAATTCAGCCCGAGCATTGCCTGTAAGATTGTTCAAGGCCAGCCCGCCAGCGGCTGCGATCACGACCAGAGCAATCATAATCGCAATCACCCAAGGGATCGGTCCAGACAGCCGCGCCTGCGGCACCAATAGCGCAGCGGCTCTGCCCTTCAGCCGCCCCGGCGCTTTTGCTGGTGTGCTATCGGCCAGCTCTGTTGCAAATGGCGGCGTGCTCATTGCCTGGCCCCCATCGGTCCAGTGCTGCGCGGAGGAAACTTCAGCGCGCCCGTTGGATCGGTAAGGCGACCTTTATTGAGCCGCATAATCAGCGATTCCGGCACTTTTTTGAGCAAGTGCACATCGTGCGTGGCGACCACAACTGTAGTGCCGAGCCGGTTCAGCGCCTCAAACAATCGCAGCAGCTTGAGCGCCATTTCCGGATCAACATTGCCCGTTGGTTCATCAGCGATCAGCATATCGGGCCGCCCGATCACCGCGCGCGCAATAGCAACACGTTGCTGCTCTCCGCCAGACATTGTCGCTGGGCGAGCCTTCACTCGGTGTGAAAGCCCGACCCAATCAAGCATATCATCGACCGGCTTTTGCAGCTCGCTTTCCGGCACACCGGCCAGCCTCAGCGGCAATGCAACATTATCGAAGGCGGTTAAATGCTTTACCAGGCGAAAGTCCTGAAACACCACGCCCAGCCGCCTGCGATAAGTCGGCAATTGTTCCCGCGGCAGGGTGATCATATCCTTACCAAACATGCGGATGCCGCCGCGCGAGGGACGCTGAGCCAGATATAGGAGTTTGAGCAGGCTCGTCTTTCCCGCCCCGCTGGCCCCGGTGAGAAAGTAGAAACTGCCGGGGAAGAGCGTGAAGCTGAGATCACTCAGCACCTCAGGCTCGGTGCCATAGCGCAGCCCGACATTGTCGAAATTCACCGTATCGCCTGCGCGCTCATTCATGGCCATGCCCCTATCCCATGCCCGCCGAGGGGAAAAGCCCATAGTGCTCAACGCGCGAAACAAGCGCATCAATGTGGAAAAAAGCCAACATTTGCGGCCCAAAGGCCCCGATGCACTTGTGCGCAACTTACGGGCGCGTATTGCCGTTCTAACCATGATTATAGCCTGTCCCGCCTGCAACACACGCTATGTTGTCCCAGACAACGCCATTGGCGATGACGGGCGGACTGTGCGCTGCGCGAAGTGCAAGCACAGCTGGTTTCAAGAGGCGGTGTTCGATTTGCCGCCGCAGAATGAGGTGGCCGCGCCAGAGCCAGTTGCCGAGCCTGCGCCACCTCCACCCGCTGCGCCTCCGGCCCCACCACCGCCTGCTCCAGAACCTGAGGCAGATGCGGAAGAAGCCCCCAGCGCGCCTTCGATCAACCATTGGCGCACCAGCGACCGCCCCGCTGCCGCAACAGACGCCGTCAGCGCAGCGGCGGCCTCAGCCGCTTCAGCCATTCATCAAGACCGCACACCGCTCGGCCAAGAGCAGGAGTTCGATGATCGAGCAGTGCCAAGTGACGCCGCCGAGGACTTCGCTGAAGAAAGCGCCAATACCGATATCGGCCCGGCTGTGTCTTACAGCGAGAGCAGCTATGACAGCGAGGATGCCGCTGGGCCCGCTGAGGCGGAAGAATATGACAGCGACGAAGGCTCGCGTTTTGATTACCGCCCGCCTTTCACCGCGCGCCGCAACCCGCTCAAAATGTGGACAGCAGCCGCGGCGATTTTCGCATTGCTTGCCGGCGGCACAATCGTAGCTGTGAATTATTACGGCATGCCCGATTGGGCACCGTTCAACCGGCCCGTGTTTGGGATTGGGCAGTCCGACCTAAAGCTGGATTTTCCGGCTGCTGAGCAGCGCACTGAAACCCTGCCTAGCGGCACAGAGATTTTCCGCGCGCGCGGCACCATCACCAATACCGGGCGCGAAACAGTTGATGTGCCCGCGCTGCGCATTGTCCTACGCGATGAGCGAGAGCGGATCGTGTTCGATTGGAATGTCGCCCCGCCGCAATCACAGCTCGCCCCAGGGGAGACCATGACAGTGACCGAAGCGATCACCGATGTGCCCGCCACCGCCCGCTTTGCAGAAATCGGCTGGGCTCCGAACTAGGCGCATTTTCGATGCAATTTTGCCGCGACACAGCAAAGTGCTTGCCGTGGCCGATACCCCTTGCTAGGGGCGCGCTCCTACCGAGGGGAGAGGCGCTGCCTACCCCTGCAGACTGTGTGCGGTCGTGGCGGAACTGGTAGACGCGCAACGTTGAGGTCGTTGTGGGCTAACGCCCGTGGAAGTTCGAGTCTTCTCGACCGCACCATTATTCTCTACTCATATGTGAACATAACACCACCAAAACCCCAGGATATCTGGGATTTTGGGCTCCTGCATTGACGCATGGCAGAACATCAAATACCACTATTTCTCACATATCAGGGTGGCTAGAAAGGTGGCTCATGAAGTTCGGTGCGCTCACGCAAATGAAGGCAAAAAATCTCGGGCCTGGCAAACACGCCGATGGCCAGGGTTTATGGCTTATCAAGCGTGAAAAGAGCGCCGGTCGCTGGATGTTGCGACTCGTTGTCTATGGCAAGCGCCGCGAAATGGGTCTGGGCCGCTGGCCAGACGTGTCGATTGGTGAGGCCCGCGAGCGTGCTGCCCAAGCGCGGCGTCAGCTCCGCGACGGTGTAGACCCCATCGAAGAACGCGCGAAACTGCGCCGCCGCATTGATCGGCTCTCTGTCGAACAAGCGATTGAGCAGTGTTTTGAAGCTCGCAAGGCTGAGCTCAAGGGGGATGGTCAAGCGGGGCGCTGGATGTCCCCGCTCAAGGTGCACGTCATTCCAAAAATCGGCCCTAAGGCCATCGAAGATGTAGACCAGCATATGCTGAGAGAGCTGCTGGGTCCCATTTGGCATCAGAAACCACAGGCAGCCTCCAAAGCGCTCAACCGCCTAAATCTCACGTTGAAGCATGCGGCAGCGCTCGGCCTTGATGTCGACCTGCAAGCCTGCATGAAAACCAAAGCACTGCTCGGCAAGCAGCGTCATAAGGTCGAGCATATCCCTGCCATGCAGTATCAAGACGTTCCCGCATTCTATCAATCACTACGAAACGAGGAGAGTGTGGCAGCGCTCTGCTTGAGGTTCCTTATCCTCACGGCTGCTCGGACAAGCGAAGTGCGACTAGCCACTTTTGAGGAAATCAAAGATGGCGTCTGGAATCTCGATGAGGCGCGCACGAAAAACGGTCGCAAACATAAGATCCCTCTAAGCGAGGAAGCTCTGCAGGTCGTCGCAGTCGCAGCAGAGCGGTCCAGCAATGAGTATCTGTTTGCCGCCTATCGCGGCAAACCTTTGTCTGACGCAGCAATGTCGAAGCTCATGCGCGACCGCGGACTTGCGGCAAGACCTCACGGATTCCGTTCCTCATTTCGGACTTGGCTGGAGGAACGAACTGACGCGTCGTTTGAAGTTAAGGAAGCTGCTCTCGGACATCACGTGGATAGCGGTGTGGTCGGAGCCTATCAGCGTTCTGATCGTCTGGAACAGCGCGGTCGTGTGGTCAAAGAATGGGCTGACTGGTTGACTTGAGGGATCGTCAGCTTTGCGCCCCAATTCTCGGACACAGACACTAATCCCACAAGGGCCTAAGAGCTGCCGTTAATTACCTTTGCGCTTGTCGGGGCTAAAGCAACAGGCTCATAGCTTTTCAGACTCATTCGGTTTGCTCGGGGTGTGTTTTCTAGCCCGGCTCGCCCTTCTGCGCTCAAGTTCGTCATGCTATTCGTATGAATATTTCTGAGTACGAAGAAGGTTGCCATGAGACTTAAAGCAGTAAAAATCAGAAATTTTCGAGCCTACCAAGCCGAAACGACGCTCTTCTTGGACGATTTAACTGCCATCCTCGGGCGGAATGATGTCGGCAAAAGCTGTTTGCTCGAAGCATTGGAAATTTTCTTCAACTCCGAGCTGGTAAAACCAGATTCTGGCGACTGCTGTGTGCACGCAACTGAAGATGACAAATTCGTAGAGATTGCATGCATCTTCGACAGCCTACCCACAAGATTGACCATTGACGCCCATGCCGAGACGACTTGGTCTGAGGAACATTTGCTGAATGCTGATGGCGATCTAGAAATCCTCAAGCGATACAATTGCGGATTGCGGACAGCCCCCAAAGCCGAGATCTTTGCTAGGGCTCATCATCCGGTAACGGAAGGAGCTGCCGACCTGCTCCAACTCAAAAATGCGCAGCTCAAAACTCGCGCTGGCGAAGTGGGAGCCGACCTAGCCGATGTTGATAAAAGATCGAATGTGTCGTTGCGACAAGCCATTCGAGATGCACTTGGTGATCTTGCCCTTGCTGGACGCGAGATACCCCTCAAGGAAGATGATGGAAAGAAGGTTTGGGACCAGATCCAGAAAGGATTGCCCGTATTCGCGCTCTTCCAAGCCGATCGTCCAAGCAAGGATGACGACCCAGAGGTCTCTGACCCGATGAAGATCGCCGTTCAGGCTGCGATCAAGGATATAGAAGATGAGTTGGAGGCGGTTCGCGAGAAAGTCCGGATCAGTGTCATGGAAGTGGCGCAACGCACCATCGCCAAACTTACCGAAATGGACAGCGAGCTAGCTGGTCAGCTCAATCCCACATTTAAGGCGGAGCCTAAGTGGGACGGATTCAAGCTAACCCTCACTGGCGACAATGACATCCCCATCAACAAGAGGGGTAGTGGAGTAAGGCGGCTCATCCTGCTCAACTTCTTCCGGGCGGAAGCTGAACGCCGTCGGGAGACAGCAGACTCACGGCGAGTCATTTACGCAGTTGAGGAACCTGAAAGCTCCCAACATCCAGACAATCAAGCGATGCTGATACGGGCCCTGTTGGAGCTCAGCGTCGACCCACATACCCAAGTGCTACTAACCACGCACGTTCCTGCGGTTGCTGCTCAGATTCCCGTTGAAAGCATCCGGTTAGTTACACGCCACCAAGATGGGTATCCGATTATCGAGCAAGGAACCGAAGACGCCTATGAAAAAGCTGTCGAATCTCTTGGCTTGCTTCCCGATAAGCGCGCACAAATTGCGATCTATATTGAGGGGCCTCATGACTATGAGTTTCTCATTCGAGCGAGCGCGAAACTGCGCCAGATTGATCCGACATTGATCGACCTTGAGAAGGATCATCGTATCGCTTGGGTTGTAACCGGCGGCGGAAATTTGAAGCACTGGGTCGACAAGCGATACCTAGCCAATGTCCAATTGGTTGAAGTGCATATCTATGACCGAGACGATCAGGATGATCCCAAGTACCAAGTCCAGGTAGATAACGTTAATGCTAGAGGAGACAATTCTGTCGCCTTTCTGACCAATAAGCGAGAAATGGAAAACTACCTTCACCCAACTGCCATAGAAGATGAACTCGGAGTTGCATTGGAATGTACGGATTGGAGTGACGTGCCCATGCTGTTCGCGGAGCAAGTGCATGTGCAATCTGGCTCGCCGAATGCATGGGCTGTACTGTCCGAGGAGCTAAAAGGTAGAAAGGAAAGTAGGGCGAAGAAACGCCTCAATACGGTCGTCATGGACCGGATGTCGGCTGCCGACCTTGAGCAGCGAGATGGACAAGGTGAGATTAGGGAATGGATGGAGGCTATTCGAGCAAGAGTGACGTGAGCGAACTGAGTGCTTCGTTCGGTTCTCCAACTCCTAGTAACTCATATGTGCTTGAGGCATCACCCCAATAGGAAGCTTAGATAAGACAGAAGCGCTCGCGGACGCGGCGCGAGTAATTGAGGATGAATTGACCTACGATTTTCGAACCCTTCTTCCGGCGGACTTTGAAGACTTATCCCGCGACCTTATCGGCAAGAGCCTTGGCATCCAGTTTGAGGCGTTCGCTAAGGGCGCCGATGGCGGCGTTGATGGTCGACACGCTACAAGCGAAGCCAATACGATTCTTCAGGCAAAGCACTACATTGATTCCGGATTCTCTGCCCTGAAATCGAAAATGAAGAAGGAACGCGCTGCCATCGATGCGCTAGAAATGGATCGATACATACTCGCGACATCCTGCCCGCTGACACCTCCTCGAAAGGAAAAACTCGCAGAGATTATAGGACCAAAACTCTTATCACCAAGCGACATCGTGGGTCCTGATGAACTGAATGCACTGTTGAAAAGTCACGGTGATGTCGAACGTGCCCATCTCAAACTCTGGTTGTCTAGTAGTCATGTCCTTGATGCTGTCGTTAATGCCAGTTCGCATGCCTTTAGCGCAACCACAATGGCTGAGATTGAGTCAAAAGTGCGAGTGTACGCACAAAATCCGAGCCTTGCTGATGCGCAATCGATACTTGAGAAGAACCATGTCCTGATTGTCTCTGGTCCGCCGGGTGTTGGCAAAACTACGCTCGCCGAGATGTTGGCTTATGCTCATATTGGCGATGGTTGGGAATTCATCGCAATCCGTAGCCTCGAGGATGGGTTCGCACGGATAAAGGACTCGCAGAAGCAGATTTTCTTCTTCGACGATTTTCTCGGCACCATTGCCTTGGATCGCCAATCACTTGCAGCCAATGATTCTGCCTTAGCCAAGTTTATGAATCGCATACGCAATAGCCCGAATGCGCGTTTTGTTTTGACGACCAGAGCTTACATTCTCAACGAGGCGCGAAGTGTCTCGGACCGACTGGCGGATGATCGCGTCGGGATCAGCACGTATGTTCTGGATCTCGATTCATATACTCGCGCTATCCGTGCCAGGATCCTCTACAACCACCTTCTTGTCGGGAACACGCCACAAACCCACATCAATGCACTGGTCGACAGCGGTCAAATTCCTCAGATTGTTGATCATAAGAACTATAGCCCACGTATTGTGGAATGGATGACTGATGCCATCCAAATTGGAAGTTTCGAAGCGGCAGATTACCCCAAGACATTTCTTCATGCTCTCGCCAACCCACAAAAGATATGGGAGGTGGCTTTCAAGAGCCATATCAACGACGCCTGTCGACACTTGTTGATTGCGCTCTTCTTTTCTGGATCATTCGGCGAGGAGATTGAGGAGCTCCGAAAGACTTTCGAGGCTCTTCATGAGTCACTTTGCTCCAAGCTTGGTCTGCCTCGAGGCTTGCAGGATTTCGAAGATTCCCTTCGCACCCTCGAAGGTAGCTTCGTCGATATCGAAGACACGACAGTCAACTTCATAAATCCCTCGGTCCGAGACTTTCTTGCCGACTTTTTGATTGATGCCGGGCTACTCGCAGCGGCTGCAGCCAGTTCGCAATCCGCCAGATTCGCATCTGCCGTTTGGGAGTTCACCAAGAGAAAATTTCTCTTGTCGCCCGCGAAGGAGAGCGTTGCCCGAGAGTTCCATGGCGTAACAGAAGTTCTGAAGTCGCGGCCATATCAAAGGCTTGTCGATGGTAATAGCATAGTCTTCGCCGACTCCAGTAACTCGGCTCGTGTAGAGCTATTGCTGGAATGGTGGTCAGAGACCTCCAACGAGACGTTCTTCAAGGCGGCCGTCGATATTGTGCGTGATCCTCCGCAAGGTTTTGACGCGTGGAGAGATGCCAACGCGTTGATCGAGTTGATCGGCAAGATCGATGACGGAGACTACTTCGGCGATCATTCGGACATGCCCGAGTTAAAGGCCCAGCTCGAGGGTGCCATTGTCACGTTGCTCAAGAGGGGAATGTGGGCAGAAGATCTGAAAACTGTTTCTGATACTGTGGAAGAGGCCCAGGGGGTAAGTCCGGAAATCGAGAGCGCGTTGAAAGCAGCGATCATTAATGAAATCGACAACGTAGACAGTTATTGCCGAGATCAGGACTCAAGTTCCCATCTCTCCGACCAAGCTGAGGCGTTGAAGATGCTTGGACCGCGCGCTGATGTGTCGGATTGGAGCCTATCCTCGGCATTGGACTTAATCGAGGAGCGGATTGCCGAAATTGAGGAATACGAAACTATGTCGTCGACCTCTCCAAGCTTCTCACCCTCAAGTTCGTATGAAGAAGAATTCTCTGATGAAGCGATGGACGCGCTGTTTTCTGGCCTTAAGCAGTAGGCTAAGGTCAGCGGCTGCTTTCGTGGCGCGCCAACCCAAATGCGGAAGGTCCGCAATCGGCCCAGTTCGAGACGCAGTTCAATGTCTGCAACTGGGGGTGAAAGCGGGCGCTCCATCGAGTTTCCTTTGGTCATCCTTCAATCACTCGATATCCAAAAGTTAAGAGATATCGACACCTTAACTATGAGTTAGAGGTTTTGACCTAGTTGCCTCGTTAAAAAACAGGGTCGAAAAATGACAGAAACGAGGCAAAACTCGCGCGCAATTGATACCGATTGCGACAGAAATCCGGTGCTGCGCGAACAAGTCGCAGAAAATTTCCGATTTGCCACAGCCGCATCGGTTGGGGGACTGGTCAACGCTGCAATTTTAGCAGCAGTGATGTGGTCGTCTGAAACAGCTCTTACTTTAGTTGGCTGGGCATGCGCGATCCTGCTTGGCACAGCGCTGCGCTTCTGGGCTCTGAGCGAAAACAAGCGCGACAGACTGCAACGAGTCCGTGCTACAACTCATTCGCGGCGGATCGAGGCTGTGGCTTTGATAAACGGCATGGCATGGGGCGCGGGAACAGTTATGTTCACGCAGATTGCCAGTCCCACCCAATACATGTTGCTGCTGATGATCTGCAGTGGGATGATGGGAGCATCAGTTACAACATATACGTCGATGGCGCGCGCAGGTATTATGTTTATCGCTCCGCTCGGAATTGGCGGACTAGCCTCACTATGGGTTCATCCGTCGGCTCCAGCTATTTCGGGAACATTGCTTCTGGCATGCTATTGTGTGCTTCTTATCCGCAGCGCGAAGGTCAGAGAACGAAGGTTCTGCGCTCGGATCAAGGCGCGGGAGGAGCTCGCGACGAGCAACGAAACTGTCAAACTGCTTTTGAATGATTTTGAAGAGCAATCAGCCGACTGGCTCTGGCAAGTCGATCAAGGTGGAAATGTTGTTGAGCCAACCAAGCGGTTTGGTGAAGCAGCTCGGGCGAGCTGAAGCCCTGCTCGCAGGCGCCCTATTCGAGACTCTGTTTATTCAGTCCAAAGAGCGAGACATGCTCAATGAGCATATCTACGGCGCATTCGGATTTCGCAATCTTACTCTCAAATTGGTGATCGATGGCGCGCCGAGGTGGTGGACTTTATCGGGCCAACCAACTGCCAATGGCGGCATGCGCGGTGTAGCCTCTGATGTAACGGCGCAAAAACGCGCCGAGGAGCGCGTCAGCTACATGGCGCACTATGACGGATTGACAGATCTAGCCAATCGCTTCCTGTTCAACGATACGCTTCGACGTTCGTTGAAACGTAGAGGTCAGAATGGCCAGGTTGCCGTTCTTTGCCTCGATCTAGATAGCTTCAAATCAATCAACGATTCACTGGGCCACCCAATCGGTGACAAGCTATTGTGCGAGATTGCGAGGCGAGTGGAGAAAGTCGTGCGCGGTGAGGACTTAGTCGCGCGACTGGGCGGCGATGAGTTCGCCGTTTTGCTTCAAGGTGGGAATGCGAGCGCTCGAGCAGAACGAATTGCCGAACGCATTCTCGAGAGTGTCGGTGAGCCTTGCTTGATTGACGAACAGCAAGTGATCACATCTTGCAGCATCGGAATTGCTTGCTCCGCTAACGAGAGCGTCGATCCAACGGTCCTCATGACCCATGCAGACCTTGCACTTTACACAGCGAAGGAAAATGGCCGCAATCGCTTCGCGTTCTTTGAGCCTGGCATGGACAAGGCTGCGAAGGAGCGGCGCGAGCTTGAAATGGACTTGCGCGCTGCCATTTCACTCAACGAATTTGAGCTACACTTCCAACCGTTGGTGAACATCGGCACAGGCCAAACTGTGTCGTATGAAGCCTTAATACGATGGAATCATTCCACGCGCGGTGTGGTCATGCCTGACGATTTCATTCCAATTGCCGAGGAATCTGGATTGATCGTTCAGCTTGGTGAGTGGGTGATTAGGAATGCTACGCAAGAGGTTGCGAAATGGCCTGAGCACTTGCACGTTTCGGTCAATCTATCGCCAGCGCAAATGCGGTCAACAAATCTGATCCCCACAGTATTCGGTGCGGTTGCGCATGCTGGGATTGATCCGCAGCGACTAGAACTCGAAATCACTGAGAACGTGTTGCTTCATGATAGCGCCGTAAACATCGCAACCCTTCATAAGCTGCGAGACTTCGGCGTGCGCATATCTCTTGATGATTTCGGCACTGGCTATTCTTCCCTCAACTATCTGCGCAGCTTCCCATTCGACAAGATCAAGATCGATAAATGTTTCGTGTCAGGTCTTGCCGATAATCCCGATTGTCAGGCGATTGTCCGTGCTGTCACAGGTCTTGCTTCAAATCTCGGGATGGTCACAACAGCGGAGGGAGTTGAGGAAGAGGGGCAACTGGAATTGCTACGTGGTGAGGGATGCACCGAAGCCCAAGGCTATCTCTTCGCTCGCCCTGGCCAGACCTCGCAGTTCACCGACCTGCGCATGAAAGCCAATGCCCCAAAAGGCTCTGATGTTACGTTACTTCCAGCCGCTAATGTCGATGTTGATCCCGAGTTATCGCTCTCATCAGATGACTTTGGCGACAATGGTCGCGAAGAGGGCCATCGCGCAACAAAGTAGCATCAAAGCGACAGTGCCTCCGCAATCCGCAAGTCTGATGTTAGGGCCCGATCTTCAAAAAGCCGCTATTCTGCTTGCGATCCAAACTCTTAGCTTGTGTGAAGCCGTCCTGATTGGCCAATGCGCTGCTTAGATGTGTTCCCCGGTACGGCAACAGACTTAGCTGGATCGTACACCTCCCCAACTCCATCGCTTTCAGGATTTACGAAGATCTCTACCGTCGTTCTGCTGTAACCCGATGGATCATAGCGGACCCAATAGCCATCTGGGTGCAAGCTCCAGCGATTTGCCGGGACATCAATACTACCTGGACCAATTGGCGCCATTCCGGCGAGAACGGCCACGGCTTCTAGTTCTCTATAGCTTGATCCGCCGGAAAGCATGCGACGCATGTCAGCCTCCGCCCGGGCAATTTTTGCGATCGGCGCTGGCATGCCACCGACAAGGCGCGATACTTCATTGCTGGTCAAAACATCGATAGCGTTGCGGTTCATTGACGCGAGTTGACGCTGAGACAAAAGACGGGCCGCAATAACTTTGAGCCGCGTATTCAAATTCTCGAACTTCGCGCGTGAAAGAACAGCCCAAAGCAAGACTTGAATGTCTCGCTGCTCGATGTCTGGGTGATCGTTTGAATTTTGCAGGATTGAGGTTACGATCTTACGTGCCGATCCCTTCATTGGAGCATACAGATAACCATCACCGCCAGTCGGGCCGTATGTTCCTGCTCGTAGGCAATAGGTTTGGGCAATCATGCTGTAGTAGCCCGCCTCCAGCACAAACCCTCCCTCGCTCGATCGCGGCAATTGGGTCATTGATTGCGCTGTACCCGGATCAAAATCATCTCGGGACGGATCGGCGTAAACCGCATCTTTGATCGAAGTGGAGATCGGTTGCTTACGCCCAAATGGATTGGGAAGCTTTATTGATGGCAAGGCATCTCGGATCAAACCACCAAACTGCGCTTCTGCGACATTTGGAGTGGAAAGTGTCAGAGCAACCGCGCCCAATCCCATAATGAGTTTGTATTTCAACTTCGGCTCCCAGCGATCTTAGGCGATGCCTATGGATCAGTATGCTGTCACATTCAATGTCCGCAATTGGGTCGGTAGCGGAAGGTCAGCTCTTGAAGGTCGATCGGTTAGGAGCGGACTGTCAGCAGTCGGCCCACTTTCTAGCGTTATACGACCGCCACCAAACGGCGGCATGCCAACCGCCCGAGCGATCGAAAAGCAGTTGCTGCTATCTCCGATGCGGGAACAATCCTGACTTCAGCTAGAAAACGTTGCTTACGACCCGCGCCACCACATTGTTGCTCAAACGAACCAGCAACGCGTCGTTGCCGGAGCGAACCCAAACAAACCCGCTCGATGGAGCCGAGAGGCGGGCATGGCTGCGATAATCTATACGGCGATAGTTCTGCGCGCGCGAGCGGTCGAATCGTTCGCCTTTTGTGAACTTGTGCGCTTTGACAGTTTGCTGTCTATTCGTTTCGCCCTGACGGACGGAACTGCTTTGTCTGGATTGCTGTGCCTGCATCGTGCGCTCCGAATGCTCGGTTTGCGCCTGCCGATCGTTTCGTTGCTGAGCAATTGCTACGGTGGGGAATGCAAGCGCGAGGGCTAAGGCTCCTGAAATAAGACTACGCATGGTTCTATCCTTCCATCTGATATTTTACCGGCCCTACTGGAGCGACGATCGATCTGAAAACAACTAGTTAGTCAGACAATCTGTGATCTAGCATGCGATTGTGGATGCACTGTGGCTCCAGCCAGAAAACGAACTTCAATCTGGCACGATGCCGCGCGACGCGGTCTAAGAAATCTTTCGGAATTTGATCTCGAAAGTGCGTCCTGGCGGATCGAGAAAGCCGGACGGATAGCTGTCCAGCGTCAGGCTGTTGGCATCGGCCACGCTATGGCTTTCGCTGAAGAAACTGTTGACGACCATTTGAAGGTCGAGTTTTCGACAGCCAACAACTTCACAGACGACAAAACAGGCAAGCCTATCGCAGGCCTCTCGACCTACACCTACACGGACAGCGACACTCAATACACGATCGCGTTCAAACATGAGGAAGCCATCGTTCAGCACGTTTTTACTGATGGCCCGCCCTTGAAACAACGCGAGATTGCGAAAGCTATGGGCATCGATTCCGCGCATATTCGGCTCCAAGGCACGGCGTCGCTCGAGAAGCGTGCAAACCGCGAATTCGTGCAAAGCTTCGAGGATCCGGCGCTCTGGGAACAGATGTACTTCGGTGCGGCCCGCAGGCCAGACAGATAAGGGCACGTTCCGGCCAACGACTGTTTCAGATTCTGCCCGAAGGTCAGGCCGTGTTGACAAACCGCTTGGTCCAAAGCCGCCAATCGGCCGATCGGGGCTCCCATTCTATCACACGCAAATGGGCCTCGTTCCTCAAGGCCCATAGTCTGAAGCACTCGATGAGCAGGAGCGGGCGCTTCCTGGTCGTCGGTTTTCTAGCAGGGATTGCAAAGATCCCGCTGAACCTATCATTGTTCAAGTCATGCCAGATCGTGTTGGTGTTCCGGGACGAATTTTTCACTCGTTTCCCCGATTCCAAACGGGTAAACATTGCGGAACTTACATCTATGTATCGGGCGGGTTTGATCAAACCTAGCCGAATGACGCACAAAACTTGGAGGCAGATATGGCCAATTTTCTAAAACACGACGCGATGCACCTGAAATTCCCGATGGAAAATCGGGAGACGGATTTCGAATGGTGGTATTTCGATGCTGAGCTGGACACCGGCGATCATGTCGTTGTGATGTGGTCCACCAATGATACCCGCGTATCGCCGCGACAGCCGACTGTCCGCCTGAACATTTTCGCGCCCGACGGTCGCGAAATAAGTGAGTTGGTCCGCTATTCTGACGATCAAGTCAGCCTGTCTTACGAAAAATGCGAAGTCCATATCGGCGATGACTTTTGCATCGATCAAGGTGACCATTTTTCGCTTAAGGCTCTCTGCAATGGTCACGGGGTTCACCTGAAACTCTACAAAGACTTTCCATCTTGGGTAGTTGGCAAAACGCCCGAAGAAATGGCGATGGCCGCCATGGGCTGGACCATCGCAGTGCCGCAAGGGCGCGTCGAAGGGACACTTATCAAGGACGGGGTCGAGACGACGGTCAAAGGAAGCGGCTACCGCGATCATAACTGGGGCAAGGTCCCGGTGTCCGCCGGGAAACGCAATTGGTATTGGGGCAAGCTGCACACACCTGAATACTCCGTGGATTACTCGGTCATGATCCCGCGCGAAGGCGACCCACAGCTAAGTTGTCTTGTCTTCTCGAAAGATGGCGCAGTTATTGATCCGGTCTTCAATCGCGAAGGCCTGGTGATGACGGGATCGGTTGAGAATATGGTCCCCGCGAGCGAGAGTGAGCTGGGGTTACCCTATGGGAAAACCCTAAAAATGAACGCCTCTCAGGGCGATTTCGAGATCGAGTTCCAGATAGATCAAGATCACCTTGTTATGGTCGAGCGGCCCTTGAGAGAATGCGCACCCAATGGGGAACCCGCCTACCGCTACATCGGCAATGAAACCATCCGGATCACCAAGGCTGGCGAAACGCAGGAGTTCAAAACAAAGGCACTGCACGAAATAGTCTTCACCATACGCGAAGATGACCAATATCAGGGGTACGATGACGGTTAAGGGGCGACACAGAAGTCGAGAACGGTGTGATGAAAGCGGGTCGTGCCAACTACTGCTTTTATAGGGTCGCCAAATATTTGGATTGTGCGACCGCAATATGGATCGAACTATCAAGAAGGAATTTCGATGAGCATGATCAATATAGCCGAGGAAATCGTAATCAGTCGCCCATCCGAGGCCGTATTTTCGTATATCTCGAACTTGACACTCGATCCCACTTGGCGCTCCGAAGTCGTCCGGATGGACGTTGATGGCCCAATGGCAGTCGGAATGAATATGATGGAAAAGTCACTCTTTTTCAAAAGAAGAAGGCTGAACACTCCGGGCGTAATAACTGTGCATGAACCGGATAAGTGTTTTGAGTTCGTCTCAACGGAAGGGGCCGACCTTCCTCTGATGGGTCGGCGCGAAGTCGTAAAGATTGAGGAACAGCAAACGCTGCTGAAGTACAGGCTGGACACTGAATATGACGGCTCGACTTTCGCAACATATTTTACACAGAAGCTTTATTCGCACTGGGTCAAAGGGTATTTGGAGCGGCTAAAGGTAATCCTGGAATTTTAACTACAAGAGGACACCGAAACTGATGCTTTCATTTGGACTGACTTTCGCGCGGTTGCTAAAAGGGATCGCACTCTCGTGGACAAACCCGGATTTCAGGGCGACGCTTTTGCTCGCATCTATCATCCTTTTGTCCGGGGCGTCCTTCTACCATTCTGTCGAAGGATGGAGCTGGGTGGATTCTTTCTACTTTAGTGTCATGACAGCCGCGACGATCGGATTCGGTGACCTGAGCCCAACAACGCCAATCTCGCGGATTTTTACGATATTCTATGCCATAATCAGCATCGGCGTCTTTGTAGCCTTGATGACCCAAATTGCGACATCGCTCATTAAAACCCCGGTCGTTAAGCGTAAAAAGGACAGGACGAAGAAGTAATATTGTCGATCCATTGCGTGTTTTCCCAAGCAATGGCGTACACCGGCCGACCACATAAGTTGCTTTTCACTATGTAACTGACGACAAGGTTATGGGATTTGTGGGCAGTCCGTAGTTTCTAAATGTCAAGTTTTCTGCGCAAACAGCGAACTTCGCTTGTACGGGTTGCAACCCGCAAATCTGACTAGGGTACGGACCCGTAAACCGGTTTCCCATTCGGTTGGCTCTTGTACGCCCGATCGCCAAAGTCAGACCGTCTGTTGACGGCCCAGTTATGGACAAGACCAAACATCGCATTCTGGGGGTGGAAGCGGACGTCGCTAGCACTTAGAATAAGTCGCACCACTCAATGCTCGGGAAATCACCTATGACCAGCGATTCTTTAACCTAAAAGACTCCCAGGTCTTGCTTCAACCACGCCAAAAATTGGCCAGGCTGTTGATGTTGCACAAAATAGCCGCTGTCGGGAAGCACGTGCAGCTCAACATGATCTAGTGCGCCCGCCCAGCAGCGCGCAGCGGTCCATTGGACGTTGCGGTCATGCTCGCCGATTACTAATCGGACGGGGACAGGTGTGCCGCGCAACAAGTCGGTCCAGTCGTCGGCATAAGCAATATCACCGTAGTTTCCGACATAACCTTGCTCACGATGAACGGGGAGGCCAGAAATGATCACTGGTAATATCTCAGGGCGGCTTACCCATTCATAATCTCTCGGTGAATCTCTCACAACTGCCCTAGCGAAGGCTTCTGGTCCCTTGGTTGTGACAAAGGCAAACCCCGCTTTGCATAAAAAGCGCAAGGCCTGAGGGAAGTGCAACCGGGTCTTGGGTATCAAAAGATTGTACCCGTTCGTCCCCTCCAAATCTGCATCGCATATAGCAGGCAAGATCGGGTTGGCCGCAGTAACGCTGGCTATGCGTTCCGGCATTATCTGTGCAGCGGCAAGGCCGTGGACCAAGCCAGACCGCAAAGTCATCAGAGCTGTCTTATCAACCTTCAAATGGTCTAGCAGCAGCTTTATGTCTGGAGCAAAGACCTTTGGGTCGCTCGCTTCGCCTTGATAAATTGTGGTCCTGCCAAAACCGGGCCTCAGCGGCGCAATGATCTGCAACCCGGCGCGCGTCGCCGCTGCTACGGCTTCTTTGAACCATGTGTCGCCTAGAGCCTGATCATGGTAAAAAAGAACCGTTCCCTTCCGCTTGTTCAGATCTTCAACCCCGAAGATCGAATAATCGATTTGGCGTCCGTTTCGCAATTTGAAGATTCGCCGCTGGCTCTCACGTGGGTAATGGGCTGTTTCAACCTCAGCTTGCAGGCGCGCGGCAATCAAATTGCCATCATCCTGATCATGCATCAGCGCCAAACCGATGACCATCCGGACACATTCAATTTGCGACGTGGTGTCTGTCTTGGAAAAAATAGCACGTAGTTGACTGCGAACGGTAGTGATCGAAGCCATTCGCGCCTCGGCTATCTCCTTCGCCCTATGGCCGCCCAGCATCAACCGGATGACCTCTATTTCCGCAAGCGTGAGATTGAACAGATCCTGCAAGATCGGGCCAAGGAAAGTTGGCCAATAAATGTCGTTCGTCATTATGATCGTGAGATGGCGATCCTCATATTCATCATGGCGACGCTCCAATGTCATCAATAAGGGCTTCTCAGTCCGCTGGTTCTGGAAACGTCGCACATTATTTGGACTGTTCCCGCGCCGCGAGCCGGCGATGATACTGCTGATCAGTTTCTGCAAAGTAGCGCAATCAGCGCTGGAAAGGGGCATGTCTTGAAGCCGTGCCCTGGGGCCCAAATCATAAAGGCTCCGGGCTGCAGAATTGGCGCCAACGATGCTTCCTTCTCCATCGATGGCTAGCATCGCTTGCATTTTTCCGGCGAGAAATGCGTCGAGCTCACTTTTCGTCTCGTTGCGCCAAGGCGTAACCTTATCCAGCAGCAACGAGGCTTTGCCCCAATGGCTTCCAAGCGGCTGGCCCTGAGCTTCATTCTTACCTTGCTGAAGAGCATCCAACTTGGTCAAAAGCGACTGCATGAAAGCGTCATACTGATCTGGTTCGGACACCAGATTGTAGAGGTCGGTAACATCGAACTCGTTCTCTGTGCCATCCGCTTTCATGCCAAGTCCCGCTTTCAACATTTGCCCACATCCAAGCCGTATGGCGAATTAGCAGGAGACTGCCCAAATGCCCTCAACTTTAGAATGTCAACGCACTCAAATTTAGGCCCAAAATCGAACTAACTCTGATCACATTCAGGGCCAAAGGCCAGTTCTTTTTGGTTTATCCTTCATATGGATGATGCGGTCTTGTGCGGCGGTGGTTAACTTGATCTTTACGTCTGGTGAGTCCGTTGCCGCAGGCATTTCAGGTTCGCCCAGATATTGATTTTTTGCGCTGCGTAGCAGCTCTGGGGGCTAAAAATGACCAATTCACGCAAACTCAATTTCACGCACATTTCTTTTTCAGCGATGGCCACAGCACTGGTACTTGCAGGAACAGGCACTGCAGCGAGCGCCCAGCAGGACTTGGCGCAGGGTACGCTGACCATTGTGGATGATTGCCCAGCCGGACAAGCTACAAGCGACTCCGGTGGCTGCTTCAACGTCGTAGAAGCACATAAGATGTCAGTCGCAAGTCAAGAAGAAGTCGATCGTGTCCTGGAAGAGAATGGATGGCGGCTCGCAACCCCTGAAGAAGTCGAAAACGCGTGGGGGAAACTAGGGCTTCATGTCAGCGGCGTGGCCTTTAGATTGTCTGATGGAACGAACGCCATACCATTGCAAAGCCCTATTGGGCTGACAAAGCGCGGCATAAATTTCCGAAGCCGAGACCTTCCAGACTTTCTTGTTAGAGGCATTCTCTACGTAGATGCAAACGCTCCTGACTCAAACGCCTTGTCAGCAACCGTTGCGACAACCGGTGCTAACCCGCCTCCTATCGAGATTTTCCAGGCCGGCACTGCGACAATAACACCCCACATTGGCAATTGCCCGGCAGGACAATTCGACTATCTCCCAAATGGTCCAGCCATTCAATGCGGTCCGGAAGTTAAGTTCCATGAGACCTTCTTGCGTTTTGGCAGTGCCCAGTCGGATGCCATGGTTGCTGCACGAGAGCGGGCATGGGTTCTGGCGACTCCGCAAGAACTGCAAGCCAATGTCAGTTCGGGCCGATTGGCTCCCAACCAATCTGGGGTCGCAGCCGGAGGAAACAGGGTCGAGGCTACGCGGGACAGGACACTAAATTTGAATCCAAAATATGTCTCAGCAACTGAGGGGTTTTATTATGCTGAAGAGGCTGCGGCTAATCGGGTGCAAGTAATTCCGCATAGAGCGCAATACGGTTCTCCTTGGAAATCAAACAATGGCGGACCTGCTCCCATACCTACGGGCGTAAACGGTACCATTGCTGGTGGATCAGGATGGCAATCGATCGAGCGGCCAATTCCGGGCAATTTCTGGAGCTCTGATATCTCTGACCAGCATCCAGCAAAAGCGCTCTTCGGCCTCGGCGATGCACTCATCTTGCGAGAAGCGGCATCGATGCAGCTAAAGGATGAGGGGCAGGCGGTGTCCGCGCAATCGGTCAATGCCCGATTAGACAAACTCAGATCTGATCCAATTGCGCGATATGAGTTCATCCCGCACCTACTTGGGGTCGCATACACTGCGTTGGCAGCGAGCGAGCCGAGTACCTCGCAGATGAATTTTCGTAAAGTGTTCGAATTTTATATGAGCTATGAACGCTATCGCGTTGATGGCATCACCTATGACCGTTGGCGCGAATTCAATGGGCAAAATCCATATTCCCCTCCGCCTGGATATGGTTATGGTGCGACCGCTGCGAACTTTCTTCCTGTCATTCCAAGCGTCGATGAATTTCAATCACAAAACTCCAACCCGATGCAGATTTCGGCGAAGGGTCTCGTAGCGATTAAAGCATTGCTAGCGCCAGCCGCTGCGGCGAGTTTGCCCGAATACTCGAATTCGGATTTTGGCAAGATGGGAGCCGATCTTGCTGCTATTGGTGCGGCCGTTGGGGTTGGTACAACGATCACCACTGCAGGCGCTGCCATCGGACTCACTTCCTCTGCAATTCTTGGGCAAACAGTCGCACTGGGGGTCTCTGGCGGGGTAAAGTTGACCGCAGTGGTCACTCCAGCATTTGTGATTGCAAATGGCATTGGCAAAGGCTCAACAATGGCGGCAGCGGTCGCCGCTGGAGTTGTCTCCAAAACAACAGCAGCCAGTATCGGATTGACACCGCTGGCTGCCAGTTCGGCGGTCCTGATCGGCGCTGGCATTTCGCTTGCTTTGGCCGCTGGAATTGGGAAGTCCTTTGCTGATCTTGCGCGATCAAACGCTCTTGATCAGAGGCTTCGCGAAAGTATGGATGCAGGCCCACAACCAGTCGATGTTTATAGAATGGTTCATACTGGAGATATTGAAACTAATCGGATTGGGGCCTTCTCGTACCTTATGAAAATGTTGGTTGCTGATCCGACCGACAAAGGACTCCTTACCATTGAAACTCCGCCATCTTGATCGGTTCGGTCTGGCTTCTACGTCGTCAAATACTGTCCGTCGAGATCGGTTTGGATTTGCGCCAAAGGTATAGTTTTGGGCAATGGCCACTAGTGGGTCGTTGGCGGAATGTCTGATTGTGCGACCTCAGAGGCAAGAACTGGACACTCCGCAATCGACCCAATTCAAGAAAATCACTACTAGACGATAACTGTTCGAAGAGTCTTTATCCGACCACCTGTTACGTCATTCTGTGTAGCGGAGTGAGTTCGGTCTTTGTCTCGTTTTGGCCCACCACAGAGGACAGCTTAAGCGGCCTTCCCAAAACAAGCCTTCGGTTCAACATCATTTTTCATATTTAGCAGTTCGGCCACTGTTTCTTTTTCGGGCACCCCCGAGAGGACGGCGGAAAATGTTCGGTCTCTGTCTCGGGCTGGGGCACCAGAGAGGACGGCTTAAGCAGCCTTCCCAAAACGAGCCTTCGGTTCAACAGCATTTTGCATATTTAGCAGTTCGGCCACTGTTTCTTTTTCGGGCACCCCCGAGAGGACGGCGGAAAATGTTCGATCTCTGTCTCGGGCTGGGGCACCAGAGAGGACACCCATGTCATTTTTCATAACCTCAAGCCAATTATATGGCTCAAAATAGACCTCTTTTTCGGCCACTCGCGGGTTCGGCGAGGCCAATTCGATGATCCGGCGCTTATCTTGTCCGAAAGCCAAATCGTGGCTCAAACAAAGGTTTTTTGCCAGTTCGGCCATATTACGTAGGCTGGCTGCCTGCGCCTCGCGATCTTGCGCTTCCTGCTGCTCGGCCCGAAGCGCTTCTTCCTCGATCGCTAGTGCTTTCATCCGCACGGAGTGGGCATCACAGTCGATCATTCCATCAATCAATGCATCCGTTAGCCGGTTCTTGCGATCTGCTATGTTCGCAGCTTTTAAGGCCCATACTTTTTCCGCATCTCCATCTCGCGGCTCTCTAACCCATTCGTTGATCTGCCGGAGTGCTTCTTCGAAGTTTGCATCGGTCAATTGAACTCTCTTGAGAAAGCCACGCGCGGCATCCGTCAACTGATCTTCTCGCATGGACTTGGTGCGGCATTCGGCTGTTTTGCAGCGGTAGTAGACATGGGCTTTCTGCCGCTCAGGCACCATTGGACCATCACACAAACCGCAACGAAAGACACCTTGATAGGTGTGATTATGCCGCGTCACCTTTGGCCCAGACTTTCCAGATTTGATAGCTTGTACGCGCTCAAACAATGCGGGAGTGATCAGACGTTTGTGAGCGCCATTGTAGGTCACGCCAGTGCGTTTGATATGAATGACCCCGGTGTAAAACGGGTTGTTGAGCATGGTCTCCAGCCCGCACATCGAAAGCTGTCCCCCAGACCGATTGGTGAGCCCGCGGCTTCGCAGATGCGTCAGAAGCGTGCGCAACGAATGCTGCCGTGCGCCGTACAGCTTGAACGCCTCCTTCACCAAAGGTGCCCGCGCAGGATCGAGAGTTTTGACCTGCCCCTTGCCGTTGTCGAGATAGCCAATAGGCGCACGGAACGGATAAAGCCCCTGCTTTAGTCGGCCCGTAATCCCTTTGATGGTTTCTTCGCGCAAATTGCGCACATAGTCTGCAGCGACCACCGCCTGCACGTCTGCTGCCAACCGGCCTCCACGAGAACCGAAATCGAGACTTTCAGTTACGAAGCGAACATCAATCCCGACATCAGCGAGATCGCCAATGCGAGCCCAGTCCGCGAGATTGCGCGCTGACCGGTCAATCTTGTGAATGATGAGCCCTTGCGCCTGTCCGCGTTGCGGCTGCCTGACCATCGCATTGAACTGGGTTCGACCGCGCTTGGCGGCGGTTTCTTTCTCGGTAAACCAGTCCGAAATTGGCAAGTTATGGCGACTCGCAAAACCCGTGATGGCTTCTCTTTGCGCCTCCAGCGACACACCTTCACCTTGGCGTGCAGTGGAGACGCGGATGTAGGCGTAGTACCGTTTCATACGTCGTCATTTGATTGATCTGAATCTACCACATCCTCAGAATTCGTCGAATCCAAGGGCCAAGGCCAAGTGCCTTCGCGCGCATGTCGTTCGTAGGTTCGTCGGCATAATTCTAGATATTCTTGAAGTCGCTCGTCCATGCTTTCAATTTACAGAAGCCGCTGCGGTTCAATCTAGTCCGCTCACGATGCCGAATTCACATATTCGTGACGAGCGGTGTGGTGCTGAAGGAGAACGGCCGCTGCTTGGAATTTCCGCGCATAAGCTGAGCAAAGCCGCGATAATTGGGCAGATCAGCAAAATAACGCGGTTCGATTTGACCGAACTGGCGCGCGATCAGGGGCGCATCCTGTGCGCCAATGCGCAGGGAGATGAGCGTTCCGGCATTTCCAATCACGGCATCGATGATTGCTTGGTCCGCCTGGCCAAGGTGCTGATGCGCGGCACAAATCCCTAAGCCGTACTTACGCGCCTCAGAGAACAAGTCAGCGACGGTGGAAGTGGTGAAATTGTGGAACTCATCAATGTAGAAGAAGAAGGGACGGCGTTGTTCCAGTGGCTGCTGGTAACGCGATAGAGCCGCGTTGAAGATATTGGTGACGATGAGCCCGCCAATCACATTGGCGATGTCAGCACCAACGCGGCCTTTTGCAAGATCCACAACAAGCACTTGTCCTTCATCCATGATCCTCCGAAACCGGAGCGGTTGATCGGGCGTGCTCACCGATTTGCGGACAATTGGGTCTGCAAGAAAAGCGCCGAGCTTGTTCGCAATCGGTGCGACGCCATCCATTGTCGAGAGGTAGTTCATCTTGACAAACTCGCTGCGCCAGAACATCACCAATTGTGGATCGGAAATGTGCGTGATCGCCCGCTGACGAAATTCCTTGTCTGTGAAAAGCGGCACGATATCGCTTAATTGCGCCTCTGGCTGATCAAGCAGAGTGAGGGCGGCTTGTCTAAGCAGATGCTCCATCCTTGGCCCCCAGCCGCCGCTCCACTGCTTCTTGAGCGTTTCAATGAAACCAGAGGCAACCAAAGGCCTCATTGACCGAGGAACGCGAGTGAGCGGATTATAGCCGAATGGGCAGGATGGGTCTCCCAGGCGCCAATGGATGACCTTGCACGGCAACGATGTGGAGAGTTCAGTGGCCAGATCACCATGGGGATCAATTAGACAAAAGCCATTGCCAAGAATGGCGTCTTGCTGCGCCATGCGAGCAAGGAGAGTAGACTTACCCGTTCCGGTTTGACCGATAATGTACTGATGGTTGAGGCGATCTTTGAGCTCGAGGCCAAAAGGTTGCGGCCCGCGGCGAGTATCCGCGTTGCCCAGGGCTATGAATGCAGACATTGGCACAGAGTGCTATGCGCGAGACTGTAAATGAAGTCCGCTTGGCATCATGCCATGTGGTGTGGTGCCGAACGGACTAGTCAGGCCAGGCAGTGGCGCGTTAGGCTCCTTTTCGGACAAGATAGCGCAGTATTACCGCCCGCGATGAATGGGCTGTATGTTCGGAAAGGTGACAGCCTTTCCGTGCATTGTATGTGCGGCCCATTCAACGCGGGTTGGTCAGGGAATTACTGGGAGACTTGTCACACATCTGGTCACGAATATGGGGACTGGGAATCTCAAGCGGACTGGTCGCATTTGCGAACTGTGAGATATGCTTGATAGTGGACTTATCAGTTTAACCAAACACAAGTCATGAACACACAATTTGCGCATGATCTATGCGCAGCTCGTAAGAAGTCGGGCCTGTCCCAGCGCGACCTGTGCATCTTGCTTGAAGTTGGCAGTAAGGACGTCGCCGCACTTGAAGACGGCATCGTCCAACCAACGATCGAGCAATTGTGCCGATTATCGATCATCTACAAGCGCTCCTTCGCTCCGCACTATGAAGGATTGATGCGATCCGCGCGTGAGGCATTGTTTCGCAGCCTGCCTGATTTGCCGGAGTGCAGCGGCGATCCTCAAGCCGAATTTAACAGAGACAACACACTGAAACGACTGGATAAGGAGCTGACTGCCGCCTTAACCCAGAAACATGCGAGCGGTTAGTTATCTGGCATTTGCAGTCGGATACCGGCGAATTAGCTTCGTTTTGATCGAAAACGAACAACTCGCCACTTGGCAGACCTCGTGCAAGGCGGCGCGAGATGTCGTCAGCGCTGTGCGCTTCGCAGCCGAGTTTATCGAATTGCTTCGTCCAAACGTTGTGGTCATGGAAGATTTTGAAGCGGGGACGCGGAAGGGCAAGAAAGCTCTCGTCCTGCTGCATGCCATCGCTGCGATATTGCCGGGCCATGACGTGCAAGTCATCAAGCTGTCGCGCGAGCACTTGCACCAAACACGCTATGATGAAGCTGCCAGTTTGGCTCTAAAGTATCCCGAATTGCGGGAGAAAGTGCCGACAAGAAAGTTCTTCGAGAAGGAGCCGCATCACACTGTGCTTTTCGAAGCTGCCGCGTTGGCGCGGCAAGCCGTTGAAGGTGGAGCGATGTTGCTCGCACAAGAGATGTAGGATCAATAAGTACGTTACCAAAGCAGCGCAAAGAGGCGCTGCTTTTTGTGGCCGCACAGCGCCAGAACCAATAGTTGCCTTCAAAAAGACAGGCCGCCTTAATGCTCAAAACAAAAAAGGCGCCAAATTATGGCGCCCTTTTCACACGAATTGCATTTGACGTTTAGCGGTAGCGCCCGCGGCGGTTCCTCTTTGGTCCACTCATGATGTCCGTGGCTTCGACTAGCTCGCGCGTGGCGGTCTTACCCAAAGCGAGACCTTCGCGAAGAAGCCCAGCACCCAAGATTTCAACAACTCCTAAGCGTTCTTTTTTGCGGCGTGCCATTTTCAGATTCTCCTCTTGAATTCAGCGAAATTGCCGTCAATTAAACTAGGGTAAATAATTGTTTTTAATAGACTAAAAATATTGGAACATAGGTGAACATACCGAACGGACAATGAGAATAATTGCACCGATTACGGATGCAGACGCGAATCAAGCTCGTCGTTCAGCATCAGCAACGAGCGATGGTTAGATCGGAAAACTGAGCGCGCTTCCAATCATGCGAAAGCAATCCAAAACTTGGTGACGGCGGGCTAGGTGTCGTTCCAAACGCCTCCCATGTCCGAAACAGCTGGTAGCTGTTTCCCTCAGGAAAAAGCTCATCAGCGACCGCCAGCATCCGCTCAATTCGCACGTGACTGGTCGTCACATTGAGCACAACCATTGGTGCGGTGAGGCTCAAGTGATCGCGGTATCCGCCTAGCTCGACATAGTCCTCATATTGCAGCAAATGCCTTACGAAGCTCTTGCGGTGGATTTCGCTCGAACGCAGCGGTTCACTGCCTCGGTCGGCTTCCAGCGCGAAGAAGCGGAACCGCTTTCCAGCTTCGCTTGTGTATTCAAGCCCAAACACGGCATCGGGGAGCAAGCCCTTTGTGTAAGTCGCGCCGCTATCTGGATCGCAGATCTCAGCCTGCCAGCGCAAGCTCGCATCCGCGCGGGCCAGGATCTTGGATTGCGGAATGTAGTTCACATCTTCACGAGCCCGGCAAGCGAGCTCAAACGACGCGGTAATGCAGCTCACCATCAGGCTGTGCCACCACGGCCCAGACCTTGTGGGACGTATGGGGCACCCGGTCTTTCTCAAGGCACTGATGGATGCTGGCGAGAGATCGTAGACGAGCTGATTGTAACGGGCATCGATCGTGCGGAATTGCTCCGCTGGACGTGTGAGGTAGGCTCCTTTGTCAGGTGTCCGATCTTCATTGAACAGATCGGTTAGCCGCTCCTTGGCGCGTTTCTCGCTAGCATGAGTGTCTTTTGCAAAGGCGAGTAGAAATGAGGATGGCAGCGGGCCGTGCTCGGCCAGTTTTTCAAACCAGAGCAGGTCGCGCGGCTGCGGGGTGATGCGCTTGCCGGTTGAGATTGGCTTGGTGCGGCATCGGCGGCCAAGGGCATCGCGCTTTGGTTTTTGGGGCATGGATTGTCCTCATGATTGCTAAAGGACCGCCCTTTTATGCACGTAAATCAAGCCTGTAACCGTGCGGTATTGTCAGAAGTGAGCGGGCAAGGTCAGCAGCGAGCCGCAATGTTCAGCGCTTTAAAAACCTTCTTGCTCCCCGGGATCGGTGTCGATCTTGCCTTTTGCAGCCCTGGAACCCGGCTCCTTTTTAGACTTCGCGTGCTTTTCACTAGCATGTGACGATGCACCCGAGCCGGACTGACCTCCACCAGAGGGCTTAAGCCCATTTGGTTTGGGAGCATCAGGCCCAGATTGCCCATCGCCTGGATCATCACCGTCACCACTTTGTGGGCCTTGGTCATCATCCTCCGCACCAATCTCAGAATGATGCACCGCATAGCGATCGCGCATCTTGTTCCTTAGCAAATCACGCTCAACTGCTGACATGACCGGAAGGGCCTCCATTAGCCCGAAAGGGAATGTCAGCGGCACAGCGTGCTTGGTGATCCCGCGGATATGGGCGGCAAAGCTGCCTTTGCCCTGGGCTTCGATAAAGGCGGGATCGGTGTAGAGCATGGGTGCAAGGCTGCGCGCGTCTTTAGCTGAGACACCGCCTGCAAACTTAATCGCAGTGTTGGCCGCGAAGGCTTCCTGCAGTTTTGGCTCAAGCTGGCCCAAGTATTGATGCGCCAGCACCATGCCGACATTGTATTTGCGCGCCTGGGCCAGGATCAGACCGATATTGCGGTCGAAATAGTCCTGCGCCTCGTCGATATAGACCATGGTCGGCACGCGTTCGCTTTTGGGGAGCGTTGCGCGTTCCTGGGCAGCTTGCGCGATCATCGCGATAAAGAACCGCCCGAATATCTCGGTGCCTTGCTCCTTGAGCAAATCCTTGGCGGTGTTGATCAGGATCACTTTGCCAGCATTCATTTCGCTAAACAGATCGAGTTTGGAGCGCGGATGCGCGAACATTCGCTCAAAGGTCTGGTTTTCGAGAATGCCCCACAGGCGGCGCAGCACCTGCTTCTTGGTCTGCTCAAACTCGCGGCTAGCAAATTCGGTTTCGAAGAAGTGCTTGGCGGTGCCTTCGAGCTTGGCGATGTGCTCGGCAAATTTCACTTCGCTCTTTGGCTCCATCAGCTCACGCAAAGTGTGTATCGTCGCATCGGGGATATGCAGCATTAGGCGGGTGACATAGCGAAAGATGACATTCTGCTTTTGGGTCATCTGCGCGTCGAGCAGCGTGCCGAGCACAAAGTCATAGAGCTCAAGGATTGAGTTGGTGAGCCGCTCGCGCTCAAGCGGCGCGTAGCCTGCAAGCCGTTCTTGCCCGACATCGAATAGGTTGAGGGAGACCGGATATTCGACGTCGCTAGGATCAATGATCACAATTCGGTCGTGCAATGGCTCCCCAGGGGCAAAAATGCCCATCTGAGCGATGTTGCGGATCAAATCGCCCTGACTGTCGAGAACGATGATGGAACGCCTCCCAGCGCCGATTGCGGCCAAATCCTGCGTGATGAGATATTGCAATGTCTGCGTCTTGCCATGTCCCGAGCCTGCAACAATGTGCTGATGCTCGAAGCGAGACTTGGTCGGAATGGTGAAACTCAGCTCCTGATCGAACAAGCTGAGCAATGGTGTTCCGCTCAGATAGGTCTCGACCACCTGTTCCGGCGTCTTGGCATCGAACTGGGAAGGCAGTTTGGGCGCGCGCTTAAAGCTCGCTGGATCAGCCGGGTTGCCGCCTGAGGCTGCGATCAGATTGTAGGCGAGGCGGCTGTGCAGATTGGGTAGCAATCCCGCTTCGGCAAGCTCATCGGCCAGACCGATATCGAGCAACTCTTCTGTGACAGCGCTAACATCTCCTAGGCTACGAAGCAGGTCAGTTGGCACCGAAATCCCGTCCCGGGTTTCTGCGATATCGAGTAGAGCCGGACAGGCCTTGTAGAGCGGCAAGAGAAACGCCGTCGCTGCGCGAGTGAGGAGCTCGACATTTGCATCAAAATTTCGAACCAATGCCTGCTGGCGGCTGAGCTCTTCCCGGATTTCCCATAGCTCAGCGATGGTTCGCTCCTGCTCCCAATCGACTTCGGGAAGGACAAACAGACCGTCGTAGTCAAAGAGCTCCAAGACAAGGCTGAGGACGACCGCATCTTGATCGTTTATCGGCACGTCGTCGTAGAGCGAAAAACGCACCTTGGTCGCGATATTCGCGATGACGCCTTCGCGTCCTTTAACTGTCCGAATACCAAGCTGATCAAAAGCCGAGGCGACTTCGTTCCATTTCTGCTGGACGAGCTGCTTCTCGCTTGGCCGAAACAGACCATGCACGAGGCTGTGCAACCAAGCGCCAAACCGCGAGGCCATTTATCTGATCCCTAGAACGACTTCTTTGGCCTCATTATGCGGCAGGACAGGTATCGGGATCGTCTCGACCCCATCCCAATGCTTGGCAGTTTCGAGCACTTGGCGAAGCACACTGCAGACGTTCTCAATCTCCGCTTCTTTCTTGGCAAGGTCGATCACGCTGCGACATTTGAAGCGGCGGCCAAAGAGCAAATCATCCATGAACAAGCGCTCGCGCTTCTCATTGAACCACCAATACCCAGCGCCAATACCGACCAAAAGGCTAAGGCCCAGGGCGATCATATAATCAAAGAGCAGAAAGGTATCGCGAAACACAATCACAAGCGCAATAAAGGCGGCGATTGCGGCCGTTATGCCAATCCCGCCAGCAATGCGGCGTAGATCGGTATCATCGGCGTCTAAAATCAAGGCACCGCGAAAGCCGTAGCGATCGACCAAAGCGCGCTCGTCATCAGTAAACTCAGCCTTAGCCCACAGCCGAAAAGTAGCTCCACCAAAATTTTTCTGGTGCTGTTCTCGTTTGAACAAAATATCCATAGTGCTTCACCCCCAAATGAAGAGAAACAAGCATGGCTTTTCCAATCGAAGGGTCAAGACAATTTTCTGCTCGTAACACTTGTCTGGGCGCGAGCGACTTCAAGATTATTTCTATCACTATAAATGAAGAAATATCTTGAAGTCATTCTGCGTCCCCATCTGGAAATGGACTGCAGTGAAAACCTATGTTCTCTTATGGATAGGGATCGGAAACAGCACGGGATGGGGATAGAGTAAGCCGCTCTCGTATCCCCATCACATACCAGTCATTTGCCGAGTTATTGCATCGACTTCAGCGCAGGCAAGATCACGTGGGAAATACCGAAACTCTTCACCCGTGATTTGGTCGCCATTCGCAATCCAAAGAATTGGCCACATTGCATCCTCAGAAACTGTGACCTTCGAGCCTGGCAGCATGTCACCTCCAACGCCGCTCAATTGGTAGGCAGGCAACTCCTCGCCAGCTTCAAGGATGTTGGTTAGAGCGTAGCGGCTCGTCCCAAAGTCGATTTCCGTCTCCGATAGAACAACAACTGCGTCTGGATTGATCCCATCGCAGGATGCGCGGTCTGACCAAAGCCCCCTTAGCTTAGCCGGGAACACTAAGCCGTCCTCGCTAACCATCTTCTCGCCGCGCGAAAGATTGGCGCCCCAAACATATCCGCCGCCCGCTAGTTTGAGCCACCGCGAAGTCGGATCGAACGCTTTGACTTCACGCGCCATAACTGTCTCGCCCTCATTCAAGGTCCGGATGACAGTCGTTCCTTCACTGGTTGGAAAATCGCGGACGTTTGCAGGCCCAGTGACAAAAAACTCCGTTTCTTCCCCGACAAACACGTCTTCATAATTGGCAAGGTCTGGCAGGCCATCTGCGGTGAGCTGCGGTGCCTCGGTGGTTTCCTCAAACAAGGATCCGATGCCGCGCGTGATGGGATTGCTGGTAATTGTGATGAGCAGCAAGGCTAACACGCTTGCTCCTGCAATGACCTTCGTTCGGTTTTGCGGGTTGGCTGCGTAGGCAATCGCCGCTGAGATGAGCTTGCCCAAGCCTGTACCAAGCTCTGTGACATAGCGGCCTGCGAGTTGGCCCGCGCCCATGCCTCGCTCGGTTACCTCACCGCATTTTGAGCAAAAGGTCTCGCGAAAATCGAGCTCTGCCCCGCATGATGTACATTTTTGCATCTGCTTCCCCCAAAGCAAAATGGGTGACCGAGTTCTGCAGACCCGATCACCCGCTCCTTTAACAGGAGTGCCGGACAGGTTCGTCTCGGGCTTCTAGGCGTTCTTGGAGCCAATCCAGAACTTCGTCCTCAACCCATCCGACCCGGCTTAGGCCCAGACTGTACCCGCTTGGGGAATAGGCCTGCCTTTTCCAGGCGTGCGATGTGCTGAGGTGAATACAGAACAAGCTCCTTGACCTGACGCTTTGACAAAATCCTCATCACGATTTCTCCTTGATAGAAGAGCATCGCGATGCTCGGGGTTACGACAATACCTCGAGTAAATCCGAGGTTAGTCAAGTAAACTACAATTACAAGATTTGACGTTCCATAATCCAAGCACGGTGAAGACTGATGCAGAGCATCATTTCTATCAACTCCGTGGCTTAGGCCACGAACAGTTCTGGAATGTAGGCCGATCTTGGATCAAGCCTTACGCCATCCATTGCCGATGGGGCGCCAAACACTGCCATATCTTGGTTGATCATCATCAGCCTTCGCGCGAAGTTGGCGCGTGCCTCTTCAAGCTCTGGATTGTACTCAGCTTGGTTTAGCTCCTGCAACAGGGCACGCTCATATGGGGCAATCTGCAATGATTGGGCTTCGCTCGCCTCGCTGGTGAACTGCAAGCCAGCAAGCAATGTCTGATTGGCCGATACAGAGACACTTCCCACTGGAGCTTGCGAGGGCTCAGGTGCACCAAACAAGCGCGTTAGAGCGTCATCACCGCCCGAACGCAGCAGATCGAAGATCTCGTCGTTGGTTGGCAGACTGAGCATGGGGTTCGAACAGGTCCGCGTAGAACTGACTTTGGATATTCGCAAACGTAGCCTGCGCACCAAGATCCGTTGTTGCTGCGGCGCTAACGCCAGCACCAGGCTGATAGGCCAGCGATACATCGGCAACCGTGCTGGTCGTGCCATTTGAGCGGGTAAAGCTCGAAGTCGCGGTCACAACATTCTTGGTCACCTTAACGCGGTCCTGAAGGCCAGTGACAGCCAGCGAGACCGAAACAATTCCGGCCTCTTCCAGCGTCATCAGCTCGCCGCTATCTGTACGGCCATTGGCGTTGCGGTCTTGCCAAACACGCAGCTCACCAAACCTTGCATCGTCCGTGTCGATCACACCGTCACGATTGCTATCCATAGCCGCGAGGCCCTGAAGTCCGGTGCGCGCGTCATCGTTTTCTGCCGCGAGTGAAAGTTCGGACGCCTCTGTGATCAAACCGTCGCTGTTGCGGTCGATGACCAAGAAGCCATCGTCGCCCGAAATCCAACCTGTGTCATCAGCACCGCCATTGCCATCATAGTCAAAGGCAGCGTTCGATTTGCTGCGCTTGACCAGCTCAACGCCATCACCATCGAGATCGAGGACAACAGGCGCAAAGCGGCCGTAGGTCTTGTTACCGAATGTCAGAAGAGTGTTCGCGCCCAGTTGCCCTGCACCGGCAGCGCTATCGGAGCGGCGTCGTTTGCGGTCGACTGACACAATGCCATCACCGATATGGATGCGGTACTTCTTCGCTTTGCGGCCGAAATCATAGTTCGTCACGCTCATGTCAGCCATATTGGTAGCAGCCGAGAAGTAGGTCAGCGCCGCATCGGCAAACTCTTGGCTCACTCCATTCACCAACGTGAATGTGCCTGTGTTGGCAATAGCCACCTCACCAAATTCGACGGTACCGTTCACCGCAGTGCCTGTGAGGTCGACCGACGCAATGCCAACCTGGGCTAGGCTTGCGATCTCGCCAGCGTCCACAGCCCCATCGCCATCGGCATCCTGCCAAACGCCAAACTCTGTAAAGCGTTCATCGTCGGCATTGAGCACGCCATCGCCATTGCTGTCGAATGCGGTGAGACCGTCAAGGTCCGTGGCAGCGTTGGTTACGTCGTCAATGAAGCTGATCTCTGCAACGCCAGAGACGGTGCCATTGCCATCACGGTCTAGGTACAGGAAGGCATCATTGGCCGATATCCAGCTCGTATCATCGGCAAGGCCATCGCCGTCCAAATCAAACAGAGCATCGCTTTCAGCAGCGCTCAGTGTGGTGATCCCATCACCAGCCAGATCAAGGATGATCGGCGAGGTAATGTTCAGCGTCTCGCCGCCGCGGAAGGCAAGCTGCTCGATGGATGAGAGATGGTCCATGCCATCATCACCATGCGCGATCGCTGAAAGGTCATTGATCTGCACGCCAAGCGCGCCGCCTTGTGTAACGATGGAATAGCTGTCTCGCTCACCAAGCAATTGAACGGTGTCAAAGCCAAGCCCGCCATAGAGCATGTCGTTGCCATGCCCGCCCCAAAAGACGTCATCGCCCTCAAGGCCATTCAAGATATCATCACCAGAGCCACCGGCGAGCCAATCGCCTATCGCCCCGCCGGTAAGTTCATCGTTTCCGAGCGCACCAAAGATGCGATTGCTTGCAGCATTGCTGCCAGTCAAAGCATCATCCTGCGCGGTCCCATAAGACCAGTTCGCGCCGCCATTCGCGTCTGCAATTGAGGCAAGCACAACATCGAATTGACGAGCATCACTATCGGTGAAGCTGAAGTCTTCGGGGCCGAAAGTAAGATTGCTGACGCCAGTGTAATTGGCCGTGAAGCCGAAGCTTGCCTGACCTCCTGCGGCGACCTCTTCGTTCCAGCTAAGCGCTTCAAACAGGATGTCGCCGTTTGCGAGCTCAGTGACACTCGCGCCCGAGACGTTTGTGATCGACAGATCGACGCCATCGGGAACGCTGAGCACCATTTGCCAATTATCGATGTCCACGTCGCTCGTGTTGGTGAACGAGACATCTTGAGTGAGCCCGCCGCCCCAATCACTGGTCGGCGCAACTGTCAGAACGCTATCTTGATCATCAGCCAGATTGAACTCTGGATCGCGGTCAAAGATCGCAAACCCAAATTCACCTGGCGTGTACGGCGCACCATCGACCTGAACAGTGATCTGGAAGGTCTGCCCTTCGGCCAGATCAGGCTGATAGTCCTGCCCATCGGTAGAGAACTTCCCGCCTTCTGGAGTGATCTCGAAGGTAGCTGGTCCGGGGAAGCCGTTCACATATCCGCCAACAATCGTGCCCGGGCCGTCATAAGTCGCCAGGATATCCCAAGCGCGCAGCTCGCCTTCAGCAATAGCCTCTGGCTGCACTTCGTATTCAAAGGTCACATTGTAGCCGCCGCCGTAGGCTAGATCGTACCAGTCGTTGAGGCTGCTGAAGCTGAAGCCCTCAGAATCGCCGGTATCTGTGTCTTCGCCCTCGATAGTGATCGCAAACTCATCCGAGACTGAAAGCGTCCCATCCGACGCGGTTACCACCACGCTGAGCGCTGTATCCTCGTTTGGAAGGCCGGAGGCTGTGAGCACTGTACCGTCAAACTGAAGCCAGCCTGGGAGTGGAGCCCCATCAGCCAGCGCAGCCGAGTACGTCAGATCATCTCCGTCAACATCGGAGAACACACCATTCGATACGTCAATCGAGGCGCTATCACTGCTGAGCAGATCAAGGTCAGCCAGCGGCTGCGTCAGAACCGGCGCATCGTTGACGGGATCAATCGTCAGCGTGAAGGCGCTCGATACGCTCTCAATGCCGTCGCTTGCCGTCACTTCAAGAGCCAATTCGCCATTGAAATCTTGCGGCGGTGTTCCGGTTAGAGCATCGCCATCGAGGCTGAGCCATGTCGGCAACGCCGAACCGTCGGCCTGTGTTGCCGTTAGCGTCAGCGCATCGCCATCAACATCAGCAAAGGCATCTGTCGGAATAGCAATCGAGACTGCCTCGTCTTCTGGTGAAGCAATATCGGTCAGTGGCTGAACGACTATGGGCGCGTCATTGACGGGATCAATCGTGACACGGAAACTGTCAGACACTGAGTCCTCAGCATCGTTAGCTGTTACCGTCACATCCAAGAAGCCATTGAAATCTTGCGGCGGTATTCCAGTGAAGGTCGTGCCATCAAAGTTCAACCAATCCGGCAATGCGGCACCGCTAAGCAACGCTGCCGAAAGTACAAGCGCATCGCCATCCACATCTGCAAAGGTGCCTTCAGGGATAGCAAACGCAATTGCCTGATCTTCCAAGGATGAGATTTCAGCCAGCGGCTGAAGCAATACCGGCGGATCATTGAGCGGATCTATGGTCAGAACAAAGCTGTCGGTCGCCGTCAGCTCTCCATCGCTAGCTGTTACGCTGAGCTCAACAGTGCCTGTAAAGTCTTGCGGCGGGGTGCCGGTAAAGCTCGTGCCATCGAACATTATCCAACTTGGGAGCTCAGATCCGTCTGCCTGGGTAGCGCTCAATGTAAGCGTGTCACCATCAACATCGGCGAAGTTTGTTTGATCGATCGCAAACGCAAATGGTGCATCTTCGATGGTCGAGATATCGCTGATCGGAGCAACGACAACTGGCGCATCATTCACCGCTGTAATGGTCAGATCAAAGCTATCGCTGACGCTCTCTTCGCCATCGCTAGCCGAGATGGCAATGCCCAGCACACCGTTGAAGTCGGTCGGCGGAGTTCCCGTCAACGTCGTCCCGTCGAACGTTAGCCACGCGGGCAGCTCACTGCCGTCATCCAGCGTCGCTGATAGGGTTAGCGTGTCTCCATCGACATCAGCAAATGCGGATGATGGAATTGTATAGCTGATCGCGGTATCTTCATCGCTTGTAACCGGCTGCAGAGGTTCATTTACCACCGGTGCAGAATTAACGAGCGGAGCGATCGAGAAGGTCGCCACATTTGCGGCCCGCCCATCACTCGCAACGATCGCAATTTCTAGCGCTTCTACAAAGTCCGCAGGCGCTGTGCCGGACAGTTGAAGCCCGTTGACCGTTATCCATGCGGGCAAGTCTCCGCCATCAGCCGAAACGATCTCGAAAGTGATCTCGTCACCTTCCACGTCTTCGAACGTGCTTGTAGGCACCGAAAAGGCAAACGTTTCTCCTGGACGCAGCACAAGATCGCTAGGATCGCTTACGAGCGTTGGTGCGTCGTTAATCGGAAGAATGTCGATCTGAAGCGCCGAAACAGTTGAAACGATGCCGTCGCTTGCGACGAGTTCCAGTTCGAGCAAGCCGTTGAAGTTAGACGGCGGTGTTCCAGTAAAGCGCTGGCCATCGAAGCTCAGCCAATCAGGAAGCGCCTCTCCCGAAGCGAGGCGCGCCTCGACTGTGAGCTGATCTCCGTCGGGGTCGGCAACCGCATCAGCAGGAAGAAGCCAATCGATAGCGCTGTCTTCAAACGCGGTGAACGTTTGTGCATTGATCGATACGATTGGCGCATCATTCTGAGCCAGGACCGAAACGTTAACCCGGGCCGTCGCAATGCCGCCATTGCCGTTAATAAGGGCAAAGCTAAATCCGGCTGCGCCTGCATAGTCGCGATCCGCTCGGAAGCGGACGTTGCCATCAGCTCCTACCCAAGCTTGGCCGTTCTCAAATGCACTCAGATCCCCAAGTTGAAGTGTATCGCCATTTTGGTCGACACCGCTGGCAAGGAGTAGGGCGCGATCGATAATGATCGTGCCATCTTCGTCTACTTCGAATTGCAGATCACCAACCTCAGGGGCAATATTCTCAGGCGCAAGGAGCGTGGTAGTATCGTCGCCAAGGAACCGAAGATCCTCAATCGATTCCAGCGTAATCGTGCCATCTCTTCCGGCCACATTGTCGACAACTGTGGTCACGCCTCCATCTACAGTGACTGTATACTCACTGCTTGTGCCAGACAGGACCAACTGATCTCGACCTTCGCCGCCAAACACCTGGTCATTGCCGCCAGCGCCGACAAAGACATCATTACCCGACCCACCGCGCAGAATGTCATCGCTGGAAAAGCCAGTGATTGTGTCATCAGCAGATGTTTCTGCAAGATCGAGAATGATTTGCTGAACGCTCTCCCATGTGAGGCGCTCACCATCCTGAAAAGAAAACCTCTCTATGCGGTTCGCTGCATCACCGAATTGCCCGGTAATAGTGAGCGTAAGACGGTCAAGCCCAAGCACTTCGACAAGAAGGTCTTCTCCATCCTCGCCTGTACGTGAGAAGAACAGATCATCTGGGGTGATACCTTCGCCGAACTGGACGGTGTCCGAACCGCCTGCATCGACAATCGTATCTTCGGCATAGTCACGGCCAAAAAGATAGATGTCGTCGCCAGCACCGCCTCGCAGTGTGTTAAACGTTTCTCCATCAGCACCGCCATCGAGCAATCCGCCAGTGTCATCGGTTCTTTGTTCGGTTTGGTCGGCGACCACTTCGCCGCGCGCGCGCAATGCCACTGCTCCCGCTGAGAGTTCCAGACCGCCTTCGAACACGAACAATCCAACAGGCGGCGTTGCCTCATTTCCTGCGCTGCGAGCGCCGAGTTGACCTTCGATCGTGAGCCGCTCGCCTGTTTCAGCAATTTCGATGACCAAATCAGCAGGGTTCTCCGCTGACGCAAAGAAGAGCAACTGGCCCGGATCGCTAATCCCGTCAAATTGTACAACGTCAAGCAATGTAGAGCGGCTGTCTGATGGGTCATACGCCGCTCCCGGAAGCCGGAATGTGCTCCGGAAGAGATCATTGCCATCGCCCGCTGACCAGCGGAACGTGCCGCCTTCGCCATGACTGGTGATCACATCATCGCCAGCCAAGCTGTCGATCTCTTGACCAGTGCCCAAGAGCAATTCATCAGCGCCGATCGACGCAGAAGGTTTAAGGCTCTCCAAATCAATCAATGTGACCGGGCGTAGGGGAACGTACTCAATCAAGGGCAAAATATCAGCTATCGAGGCAGATTCTCGATATTCGTTTCTGAATAAGCTGAAGCCGCCAAAGAAGACGGTTTCGACCACTGTCGGCGTGCCAGGAACGATTGATACGTCCGGCAAATTATCGAAATTAGTATCGAGCCCAACTTCGTCGATTCGTCCGTCACCATCTAAATCGCGGGCAAGAAAGGACAAGTTCGAAAGGAACCCGAAGCCATGGGGCACGACGTACGTGACTGAGCCAACATCCAAATCGAATTCACGGCTTGCGACAAAGCTTCCATCTGTGTCTTCAAGCCTCCCGAACCGGCTCACCTGCCAGCGTGGATCACCGTTTTCCGGCGTCCAATCACTTAGCCATGTAGGCCCGCTTCCATCGGCGAAGCCCTGAAGGTCCGAAATTCCATCATTGTTCAGATCCAGCAGCGACCAATCTGCCAAACCATTCTCATCGGTAGGTGCGGCGACCCATTGATCAGAGCTGTCCTGGTATTCATCTGCGACACCGTCGCCATCGACATCACGCAAAGCGACCGCAGCATTGGTCGTCTCAATAAAGTAGGTGTCGAAATTCCCATCGAGATTGTAGTCTTCAGCAAATGCCTCGCCGCCAAAAAAGGTCACCTCTGCTTCGATAGTGTCTTGCCAGTCACTGACCCCGTCGAGATTAAAGTCGGCTGTTGCAAAGTCCGGTGTGCCGTCGCCGTTCGCATCAAGGCGGTTAAAGTCAGGAGTTCCATCGTCGTTTAGGTCTATTGTCCCCCAATCCGGGGTACCATCGCCGTCAATATCAGGAGAGACCCAGCCGCCAATGACCTGCGGTATGCCGAAGCCGAATTGATTGATTATGGTCAGGCGCTCGCCAGAAGGCATTTCAATGATCAGATCATTCGGCGTGCCTTCCTCAACAATAAACCTGACCTCATTGAGGTCATCAATACCATCAAGAGCAATCTCGTTCGGGCTCCAACCGGTCAGATCTCCGGAACCAGCCAGCGCAGTTTCGAAGCGCGCATCCCCAAAGAAATCTTGGCCCAATTCGTCCGTGACAACGACCCTAGCATCGCCATCTGTGGCGATGATCTGCTGGTCACCCGCCACAGTATCCAATTCTGATCCGAGACCCACGGTGCTGGTTGGAAGTGTGCTTGGATCAAACGGCTCAACCGGTTGAAACGTGAGAGTGTCGTTCTCCAACTCAATCGCTGATAGGGCGTCGGCCGCGAAGACCAGCGTGTCTTCAGTGCCAAGAATTCTAAGTTCCACCAATCCCGGCTCATTCAATGACCAAGAAAGCGCAATGTCATCAGCAGCGCGCCCAGCGCCCATTTCCACAACGAGAGATCCGCCATTCGCTTCATAACGGTCGGCGCCATAACCAATATCAAAACGAACGCGATCCGTGCTCGAAGTGCCAAGAATGAGGTCATCGCCAGCTAGTGGATCCACAAGTGTAGACCCAGGGTCAGAGTTTCCGGAACCTTGGAGAATATCAGAGCCGGCCGTTCCTTGTGTAAGCGCAGACTGGCGCCCAAGGCGTATCGTTGGGGACGAGCCAAAGGACTCTAAAACCGGTCCATCTTGAGCTTCCAATCCGAACCTAAGCAACGGCCCGGCTTCACTAAAGAACTGATTAAACCGAGCATCCAGACCGTTTATGATCGTTACAGAACTGTCGCCTCCATCGACCCGCAAATGCCGACCGATCTGCCCATCGAATTCATTAACCTCAGTTAGGATAAGATCATCGCGCGAAACATCATCAAAGCGCACCTTGAAACCGGCACCACCGAACCCAGGCTGTGAACCATCGCCAAAGAATGTGACCACGTCATCGCCGCCACCTGCGCCAATCACCACTGTTTCGCGGCCGTTGCCTATCTCAATCCGGTCGTTACCTTGGCCGCCATCAATCGTGGCATTTGAATTGAGACCAAGGATCACATCGTCCCCGTCAGTGCCGGCCCCCGCGAGAACAATTTGGACAATTTCGTCATCAGAGAGGCTGGTGGATTCGAATTGAAACGTCTCAATCCCAACCCTTCCTGACGTCAGAGTGCTCGCACCATTCCTGTCGGCTAAAAAGCCATCACTCGGCGTGCCATCAATCGTAAGCGTTTCCCCAGTGGCATTGATAGTAAAGACGATTGAGAAAGGATCGATTAGATCACGCGAGACGGTAACATCACCAATCTCAAGCCCGAGGAAACGAACACTATCACTGCTCCCGCCGCCATCTTTAACGAGATCATGACCAAATCCGGCCCCAAAAACATACCTGTTTTGCTCGCGTCCTCCCAGCAGAACATCGTCGCCAGCGCCGCCGTTACGGCTTCCTCCGATTCCGCCAAACATAACGAGATCATCACCGTCTGTTTCCGATGAGATTCGCAGGTTAACACCTACAGAACTCAAGAACTGTCCGTTAAACTGAAAACTTTCAATTACACCGGAGGCCTCACCAAAAAACTGGGTGCTCGCATCGTATGGGTGATTCCAATAGTGCCCTTCAATTGTTAGTGTGTCGCCCGATGCAAACGATATAACTAGATTGTTGCCGTCCTTTTCAAAAGCCGCATTGGACAATGACAGTTCACTACCAAGGAACCTGACCTCATCTGCGCGACCTCCAAGATCGTAGATTACATCTTGACCAAAACCCACTTCAAATTCGTAGATATCGCGGCCAGACTCAAAAGTACTACCGATGAGCACATCATCGCCCGCACCAGCCCGGAAAGTCGCGATCTCGCCTCCCGTGTGATAAAGAAAATCATCACCGGAGCTTCCAGTTGTTACAATTGCGTCGTTTAGGCCAATCAGGAACCCGTTTTCGAATTGAACAAAATCTAGGTTCGAGTCCGCTAAGACGACCGATGCACTTTCTTGCCCGAAGTCGAAGCGGAAACCATTGCGCTGATAAAAACGCAGCTCACTTAATTCTGCTCCAGACGGGGCAAGTAGAGTATCGATACCAACGGCGCTGCCAACAATCCGCGTTACCCCGGTCTCAATTTCGTAGAGATCTATGCCGCCTCCACCAACAAATGTGTCGCTCCCTCCATTTCCAATGAACGTTTCGGACATTTCAGTCCCAGTCAGCGTGTCATCGGCCGCAGTGCCGGAGATCAAATTGTCCTCACCTTCCGAGACCTCGACCACGAAGTCAGTTAGGGTCTTGGTGGCGCCATCTGTAAATGCAAAACTCGTGATAAGTGCACTTCGAAGGCCGCCGACGATCGTCAAAGTGTCGCCAGCAGTGGACCGGAGCACTAAGTCTCCATTGAGCCCACGTTCTGCCGCAACATCGTCAACTGAGATACCATCGCCGAAAACGACATTGTTGCCAACGTCTCGCTCGATCAGACTGTCGTTGCCCCATCCCAAACCAAAACGATATGTGTCTGTGCCGGCCCCGCCTGATAGAATATCATTTCCTGCCAGACCTTCAATCACATCATCGCGCCGCGATCCGAAAATCTCATCATCGACCAAACTGCCGGTGTTTAATAACTGGTCAACATCGCTAATCGTCAACGTACCGTCGTTGAATTGGAAATTCTCTATCGACTTGCCGGCGTCCGAATGATGGCCGACAATCCGGAGCGTCTGTCCTGTGCCGCCCAAATGCACAATCAAATCATCAGAGATACCGCTCTGATCGACAGTGAATGTTACATCGGCGATATCAGCATCTATAATTAGCCGGTCGTTCGCTCCGGAAAGATCTGAGATAGTGTCTGAACCAGAGTCCGGTCCAAATACGAAGTCGTTGTCGCGGCCTAGACCGATAAGCAAGTCATCACTGGTGGTACCAACAATAGCGACGGGGCTTTCTCCGCCCAGCACGACGCCATTACCTAGCTCGCTTTGCTCGACAAGCTCCAGAATTCCCGAAATGCTTCCATCGGCAAAGCGGATGTTCTCGATGTCTGTTCGAACTCCTGTTGCACCTATACGAGCTCCAATACGCAGGTTTAGTGAGCCCGCCGTATCCGAAACTCGAAGCCAGTCGCGTCCCTCTTCTACTGTGGCCGTAACCCGGATATCCGCTGCATTATGATTAGTGAAATAAAGGCGGTCGATACCGATACTAGAAGATTCCAGAATATCCGCGTTGCCACCCTCCGCGCCGACCACATAGGTGTCACTACCCAAGGAGCCATCGACGCGCCCAGCATCGCCTTGAATCAAGAAAACATCATTGAAGTCCTGCCTGGATTGTCCGACGACGAAGCCATCTGCTGAATCGACAACTACCAGCTTACGCAGTTCGGCGGCATCAAAATCAATGCCTTGCTGCGCCAACGTCACATTGAAATGTTGATCAAGCGTATCGGCCGAAACGTTAAGCGCATCGCGATACTGATCTACGATCGCAATCATGCCTGCCCAATATGCAATTGCACTCGCTGCATCCACAGGCTGATTTGCGACCGCCTCGTCGAGAACACTGCCAATGGTGCTCGCGTCCTCAGCTTCGAAGAATGCTGCTGCCTTGAAAGACAGTCCAGGCGTCACCATCGTTCCCAATGCACTTTGGCCGACCAGTTTCGCCGCAGTGCGCCCAACAATCTCACGCCATTCGGCAATCAAGATTTCCGCTGCGTCAGGCCTCGGATTTGAGCCGATCGGTCCTTGAACGAAGTCACTGCCAGTTATTGCCTCAATTGCAACTAGCCATTGAGCATTGATGTATCGGCCACGCGAGTCAGGCGCAACTCGATCTGCTCCCGTCCAGCGTAACAATATCTGCTGAGTACGAGACAAAATTTCGCTCGCTTGGCCAATCTCTAGATCCGACAATCCTCGAACGAGATCCGCTAATCCGGGATCGCGGGTCATAGCGATGTCGAGGTCCGACACAGCTCCAGTCCCGAGCAAAAACGGAAGCTCAGCCACGCTTGGATCAATTGTGAAATCCCCAAGGATCTCTCGCGCATCGTATTGATCAATCGAAAGATAGGCGTCGTAGACTGTCTTTGTGCTACCATCGGAAAGCTCGACTGTAGAGGCGCGAGTAACTACCGAAGCATCGTCCACGATCTCAGCATGATCGGCTTCAAAGTTTGCAAGGCTAATCGAAACAATCCCAAGCGAACTCAACGAAACAAGTTCGCCTTCATCAGTTTGTGCATCTGCATTCGCATCGATCCAAACCTTTAGGTGCGAAAACTGGTCGTCAGAAGCAGTGATAGCGCCGTCCAAATCGCTATCCAGCAATCCAAGTTCTGCAAAACCGTCTTCGCCAAACTGGCGGAATTCGCCCCCCTCGGAATTGACATTGCCGGTACCAAACATCTCAGAGCCATTGTTGATGGCTCCGTCATTATTGATGTCTCGGACCAAAAAGCCATCTGCCGCATTCGACCAGGCGACACGCTCTGCAAACCCATCATTGTCGAGATCGAAATATGCAGTTGAAGTGGAAAGCGCCGAAACAACACTCCGATCGCCGTCAAGATCAATTATGAGAGGATCACGAAGCTCTTCGGCATCGTCCTTGTCAGGCTCAGCATCAATCAATCGGATGCCAGCTTTTCCATTCCGGAAATTCTGGATCGTAATCGTCGGGTTGATCGCAAAGGAGAGCGATCCGTCCGAAGCCAGGCTATAAGTCCCTCCATCAACTGACTCATAGACCCGCGTCCCCTCACCAGTTTCTTCGCCGCCAGTCAGCAACGTCCCACGAAGGTAGATCTTATCGCCCCGCTCAGGATCTTTGATGACGTCGTTATCGCCCACGTAGAATTTGTCGGCGGCACCGCGACCACCACTCAGCGTATCTTTAACGCCATCATCGGGTCCATCTCTCCTAGAACCATAGAGGTTATCTGAGCCTTGCCCGCCAATTATTGTATCTTCTCCGTCGCCACCCTCCAGTGCAACGCCTACGAAAAAGGAACCCATAAGAGTGTCATTGAAATCACTTCCAATAACACCTTCGGCGCCCCTGACGATTAAGACTCCATCTCCGTTGTTGTCGCTAACACGCTGCGAGAGGGTCCGTAGATCAATAGTGACGCCGTTGGCGAACCTAGACACATTGATCGTATCCGCGATAGAGCCCGAGTTGGCCCCAAGATCGATCTGTTCAATAAAATCGACTTGGTCTGGATCGAGTTTTTCAATAAACAAAACGTCCGATTGGTCTGTGCCGATTACACGCTCCACGCCGATGACACTATCTGCGCCCGAATCCTTAAAGACTGTAAATATCCTGCCTGACGGTTCGTTTTCCGAAACTCCTGTGATTGAAATTGTTATATCTTCTGAGATGTCGGAGTAATCGACGGTATCGGTACCGTTATTTGCAATTAGCAGTGTTGGCGAGCCACCATCTACTGTGTTGGAGCCTGCTCCCGGTTTTAGTGTATCATCGTCCTCGCCACCTCGCAGTATATCGTCGCCATCTCCACCGATAAGTTCGTCATTCTCTTCTTGCCCCCAGATTATGTCACTGCCAGCACCGCCATCCAGAGTGTCACTTCCGCCACCTCCAAAAATTGCGTCATTCCCACCAAGGCCATCAATTGAATCGTTATCCAGGATAGGTAGTATCCCGCTTGTGCCGAATAGCGTTTCACTCTCATTGCTTGCCGAACTTGAAAATGGAGTCGCCGGCACCCCATTTGCAGTGGTCCGAGCATTCGGATCCCCTTCGCCATTTGGGTAATTGATTGAGGCCCAATCGTTGGGCACATACTGCTTAAACAGCAGACCTAAAGCACTTTCAGCGAGCTCGCGAATTGCGACAGGTGTTAAACCAAGTATCGGCTGCAATGCCGTAGTGACGACAGAGAAAATCAATTCATTAATCGAGTCGATGACCTCGAATTTTGAGCCACTCGGCGTAAAGAGGGAATTGAGCTCAACGGAAGTAACTTTTCCAGAATCATCGACGGTGATGGACTGAGCGCCATCAGGGCTTACAACACGGTCCGCGGCCGCAATCGACTCTTTCCCTTCGATTTCCGCAAGGAAAACATAGAGCCCTGACAAAGCGGCCGCGGTCTCCCCGATCCTGTTGGCGGACAGAACAACCTGACCGTTCCAATTGCTATTGTCGGTGAAGTCACCGTCACGATTATAATTGTCGAGAAAGTCGATAATTTCGTCTCGGTCGAGGGAAATACGGTCGATTTGAAGCGCCCACAAGAGATCGACTACAATTTCAGCCGTAGTAGCAATAAGTTGCGGCACTCCATCTTCAAGTAGAAGTCCTGGAAATTCTGCTGGAAGATTTACTTCAGGAAGGCTCCACGCCGCATCTGCTGACTCGAAAAAGCGCTCATCACTGATGAGGCCGGTGCCACCCGCGATGTTTACATCGTCTTCGATAGCCCTGTAAGCGGAATCGGCCACCTCTTGAGAAATAAAATAGATGCCGGGATACTCGCCTTGCCGAATGTCCTGCAACAAACGGTTTGCCAGATACGCCGATGCCCCCACTGGATCACTAAAGCTCGATATTTTGGCTTGTAGACTGGCTTCATCCTTACCGATATCGGAGTCACCGCCAGAAAAGGGCGGCACAAGAAATGAGTCATCCGTCGACACCATAGCGTAGTAGGCGACATAAAAACCTGCTCGATCACCCGCATCCAGAAACGATCTTAGATAGGCAAGTTCTTTGCCTGAAAGTTTAGACTTCATACTGTCTGTTATGAGATTTGACACGTAATTATCGCCCCTAGATGTCAATTAACACGATGTTTGTCGAGCAGTTCGACCAACTTCGACTCAAATTCAAAAATTCTCGGCAGTTCAGATTTGTTTATCGTCATTTGAACATGGCGACCCGCATAAATAAAATGGTAACGGCATCGACCAATTTTGAAGCATTCAAAACTACTTGCCTCTGTTCCACCCTTGCTGAAAATTCCGACAATTGTATTGTTTCCGTTGAAGTTAGTCCCATCAAGCACCAACGGCGGCAAAGCCTCTACAGCTTGATCGCTAGAGCGCTCATAAGAATAAAGTTCAAAACCCTTGAAGGTACCGATTTCTTTAATGGGGCCGCGAAACCGCTTTAGTGTTGCCAACGTTCGACCGGGAGCCCAGCCACTTTGGGAAATGTTAGAATAGATACTTACATGCAAAAATCGGAGCCGACGATTCCTGTTCTGTTTCGCAGCCATGGGCAGGTCACGACTCAGCCTTTGGGGGGCAGACGTTGAAAAGGGCCGCCAGGTGTCACGGTCAAACGCAAGGTCGAGACGCGCGACTGGACCGCCGTCTATACTTGGACGATTTGCGTAGAATGCCGCTGGAAACACAAAGGTGAGCGGAGCCGCCCCGGTAACCTCGAACCTCTTTGTTCCCGCATCACCCTCAGCGTATTCATAAAGTTTAACCTGGACAGGCTCCATATCAACTGTCGCATCATAACCGACCCGCATGTCTACTGGGACTGTCCCCTCGGCCGGACCACAAGCAGAAAGCATCAAGGACACAAAAGCCAAGCTGGCCAAATGCCTCAAACCGAACGGGCCCGCATGGTTTGAGATGCACACATCACCAACTTTCGTCATAGCGAACCCCTGACAAAAGCCGCCGAGCGCGCGTATCCGCCGCTGGCAGCATTACAAATACAAATGAAACAGAGAGCCGTGTTTTAGCGCGCAGCCCCGTCCGAGGACTTGGCGCTTAAGCGAGCGCAACTTGCGCTGCTCAGATTCCCCCATTTCCCTGTACTGACAGGACCAAAAAAGAAGATTCAGGTCAACAGTCAGAATCGCAAATATACCGCGCGGGCCAACTTTTCTTGGGATTTTATCGGACCGTTTACCAATATTAACAATCCAGTCTCAACGTTCGCGGCCTGCTTCATCTAAAGCCTTGCTAATTGGTGAGAGCAAATACTGGATGATGCGGCGTTTGCCGGTCTTTATTTCCGCCTGGACGGACATGCCGGGCTGGACCCGGTCGCACAGTGCATGACGCTTTGGATTGTCGAGCTCGCAGGCGAGTTCAATGCGCGCGGCATAGACTAGGCCGGGCTGGACCGGGCGGCCATTGGCATCGCGTGTGCTGCCCGCAGGCTGTTGGCTCTGGTCGATCGCATCGCGGCTGATGTTGGTAACGGTGCCTTCGAGCAGGCCAAAGTCGGTGAAGTTGAACGCTTCGAGTTTTACTGCGACGCGCTGCCCCTCGTGGATGAAGCCAATGTCTTTATTCTGGACAAAGGCCTCGACCGTAATCCCGCTGTTGCAATTGTTCGCATTGCTCGCATCGCCTGAGGTGCAAGGTACCACCACCATCAGCGGCTGAGCGGGCTGGACAACGCCGCCCACCGTGCTCACCGCGAGCTGTTGGATCACCCCATCGACGGGCGCCCGCAGTTCCTGATAGCGGCGGCGACGCTCTGCCTTGCGCAGCTCTTCACCCGCCATGGTCGCGCGGTCATTCGCCTCGGCCAGGTCCGTGACGGCTGTCTTGCCAAAGCTGGCGCGCAAATTGCGCATCTCCGCCTCCAGCCTGCCGATGGAGGCCTCAGCGCGCATTTTGCTGGCCTGTTGCACTTCGATATTGCGCAGATGCTCCGCGCGGAGTTGCTCATATTCGAGTAGCCGCAGCTTTGAGAAGAAGCCCTTCTCTGCGAGCTCGGCGCGCGCTTCGAGCTGCTGGGTGATGTATGGCAGCGCCTCTTCAAGCTTCGCAATCTCGGCATTGGCCCCGGCGAGCTCCGCCTCGCTTTCCGCGCGCTGCTGAGACAGAGCGCTGCGCTGAGCCTCAAACTGCGCCACGGCATTGCGGACAAAGGCCTGCTCTGTACGAATTGTATCTGGCGAGGTTCCCTCTGGCGCTACAAAACGCGCAGGACGCCCAGCTAGGTGGGCCAGCAAAGCGTCGTTGCGCGCCTGAATGATCTGCGCAGACATTAGCGATTGCTCGCTCTGCGCCTCGTCGGCACTCGCAAGCGTCGGGTCGAGTTCAATGAGGAGATCGCCAGCCTTCACAAACTGGCCATTGCGCACATGGATCGCGCGCACCGCGCCGATCTCGATAGGCTGGACGATCTTCACATTGCCGCCGGGTACAGTCTTGCCAGCGGCAGTCGCAACCACGTCGATCCGGCCAAAGATCGCCCAGATCAGTGCAATCACGAACAGCGCGCAGGTGAGCAGCATCAACCATCTGAGGCCGGGGCTTGCTGGCTTCTCCATGATCTCAAGCGCGGCGGGAAGAAACTCGTGCTCTTCCTTGGGTTTGAAGGCCTTGTCCGCTTCTGTTTGCGCGCCCCAGCTTTCACGCAGGACGCCCGCGTGCTTGGCCAAAGTCGGGAACTTATCGCTAAACCAACTCATGCCGGAGCCACCTCGTTGCCGCCGCTTGGAGCGCCGCCCATGCCGGTTTGCTTGGCGTGCAATTGCGCATAGCGGCCGCCAGCGGCAATCAGTTCTTCATGGCTGCCGGCTTCCGTAATCTCACCCGCTTCCACGGTGATAATCCGGTCACATGGACGCACAGCCGACAGACGGTGGGCGATAATCATCACAGTGCGCCCCTCCGCAATGCGCGCGAGGTTGTTCTGAATGATCTCTTCGCTTTCCGCATCGAGCGCACTGGTTGCCTCGTCCAGGATCAAGATGCGCGGATCCGTGATCAAAGCGCGGGCAATCGCGAGCCTCTGACGCTGACCACCGGAGAGGTTGCTGCCGCGCTCTTCGATAATCGTGTCATAGCCGTGCGGGAGAGTGAGGATAAACTCATGCGCCCCGGCCAGCTCCGCCGCCGCAATTACCTTCTCCATGGCGATCGTAGGATTGGCGAGCGCAATATTTTCGCGAACCGTGCGATTGAACAGGATGTTCTCTTGCAGAACCACGCCCACCTGGCGCCTGAGCCAAGCCGGATCGACCAATGCGAGATCGGTGCCATCGACCAGCACGCGGCCCTGTTCCGGCACATAGAGCCGCTGTACGAGCTTGGTGAGCGTCGACTTGCCCGAGCCGGACGGACCGACGATGCCCAGCATCTCACCCGCGCTCACTTCCAGGCTAACTCCGCGCAAAGCCTCTGGCGCATCAGGTCGATAGCGGAAGCGCACTTTGTCGAACTCAACTTGGCCGGTAATCGGCGGCAGGCTCGCCCGGTTGGGGTTGTGGTCTGGCTCGGCTGGCGCGTTGAGGATATCGCCCAAACGGTCGACCGAGATGCGCACCTGCTGAAAATCCTGCCACAATTGCGAGAGGCGAAGGATCGGCTGCGCAACGCGCCCAGCCAGCATGTTAAATGCGACCAGCGAGCCCACGGTCAGCTCGCCCGCAATTACGGCTTGCGCGCCAAAGAAGAGGATTGCGACAGTGGTCAGCTTGCTGACAAGCTGGATGAGATGGCTGCCCCAATTGGACAGGACTGTCACGTCCCAGCCGGTCTGGATGTAGCCCGCGAATTGCTTCTCCCAGCGGTCCCGCATGCGCGGCTCAACCGCCATCGATTTCAGGGTTCCAATGCCCGTCACAGTCTCAACCAGAAACGCCTGATTTTCGGCGCCGCGCTTAAACTTCTCGTCGAGACGCGCGCGCAATGGCGGCGTGATAAAGACAGAGATCAGTACATAAAGCGGGATCGTCAGCGCGACGATCAACGTTAGCATTGGCGAATAGAAATACATCACCGCAAAGAAGACTAGCGTGAAGAACAGATCGATCACCACCGTCACTGCATTACTGGTCAGAAAGTTGCGAATGTTCTCCAGCTCGCGAACGCGCGCCACGCTGTCGCCGACCCGGCGGGCTTCAAAATAGCTCAGCGGCAGGGCCACCAAATGCCTAAACAGCGAGGCCGACAGCTCTGCATCGACCCGGTTAGACGTGTGCGCGAACAGCCAGTTTCGAAGCGCCGACAGCATCGTCTCGAACACCAGCACGGTCGCAAGGCCAATCGCGAGCACTTCCAGCGTTGTCATCGCCTGGTTAACCAGCACCTTGTCGATTACGAGCTGGAAGAAGATCGGCGATGCAAGCCCCACCAATTGCAAGAAGAAGCTGCCGATCAATACATCGCGCAGTGCTTTGCGATACTTAACCAAGGCCGGGATGAACCAGCTGATGTCAAACGCGCGTTTCTCACCCGCAATCCGCTCGCGGCTTGTCATCAAGAGCAGGTCAGCTTTACCACTCGAGAGGTCGAACTCACTGGCGATTTTGTCAGGGTCCCAGATCTCTGGACGCTCACCATCGGGCAACAAGATCATATAGCGATCGCCCGTATCGGCGTTCTCATCAATCTTGAGCAATATGGCAGCTTTGCCATCATTCAGAGAAACGAGAGCCGGCAATGGCTGTTTCGCCAACTCAGCCACATCGCAGCTTTTGCGCCGCGCAATCAGATCAAGTTTCTTTGCGATCCGAATAAGGTCATTGAAATTGTACGGGTTATCGCCCTGGCCTCGGTCGTGGTGAATCTGCGCCGGTTCAGCAGGCACACCCAGAAACTGCGCGAGCAAAACAAAGCTCGCCAGTACTGGATCGACGGTATCCGCCGAAGTATTGCTGCTCGAATCTGACATTGATCTCTGCGTCCCCAGTTGAACGATTACGGGGAATTACGTTTGAGGCAACAAGAACTGGTAAATTTCTGCAATCTGGTGAAATCATGCAACGGAGCTAAGAGCGGATTGAGATAAGAAGACAGGCCTCCGCCAATTCTCTGAGCCTCGTTCAGTTTCTGGGTGGTTTTATAGGTGGTTTAAAATTCAGAATAGACTTTTAAATTCTATTTATCAGATACTTTTATCTCTTCTCTGTGCATCTCGACCGCACCAAACAGTCCCAATTTCCAACTAAGGCTGTCCACCGCCCAGCAATTAGGTCGCTCGGCGCCGTTGTGCACGCCTGCTCTCAATGCGCTGCACCGTGCCAGCTCGCGCAAGCGGTTTGGCATTTGGATGCTCATTTGCGGAAGCGAGAGCGGACACTGTTTCGTGCCCGCTCTCATCTCGATTCAAAGCCAGCCTCAAAACTCGCCCGCGATGCCTGCGCGCACGCTGGTGGAATTGCCGCCTGCGTAGGTAACGCCCGCGGTGATGGCGAAGTCCCCCTCGAACCGGTGCATCAGGCCAGCGGAGAAGCCGACCTCGCCGCGGTAGGTTGCGACGTTGGAGGCGTAGCTGGTCTTGCCCGCTTCGCTGGGGAAATGCGGCGCTGCTTGGGCCCCGATCGAGGCAATGCCGCGCTGCGCGTCACGGTCGATGGTGTTGGTGAGATCGAACAGAGTGTTGACCCGCCCTGACAGCGCATCGAACTGCGCGGTGGAGACTTGGGCAACGGCATTTAGCGCCACCCGCACATTGTCGACCGAAGCGGCGGTGGCCACGCTCTGACGGCCCAAAGTGCCATTGGCATCCACTGTCACCGCATCAACAGGGCCAACCTGAGCCGCCGTGCTCGCATCAATGTCTCCAATCCGCACCGATGAACCTGTCCCGCCCAGCGTTACTTGATTGGCCGCTGTTGTGGTCGCCCCAGCCCCAATCGCGGTCGAGCCTTCTTGATTGACCAGCGCGCCGTTACCCAGCGCCAGAGCATTCGCGGCCTGCCCGCGTGCGCCAGCGCCAATCGCTGTCGCGCCGGCAATCGTTGCACGGGCCGAGCCGCCAATCGCGGTTGCATTCGCACCGCGAGCAAAGGTTCTGTTCCCCAATGCAAAGGCATCATCACCGCGGGCCACAGCATCCTCGCCAAGCGCGGTTGCCCGAGCCGATTCAGCCAAAGCGCCTGCACCCACAGCCAAAGCGCTCACCCGCGTCGCACTCGCGCCTGAACCAATTGCAATGCCGTTGTCTTGCTGGGCATTCGCCCCGCCGCCCAGCGCAACTGCATCGACCCCGCTCGCCGATGCAGCTGCCCCGGTCGAGTTCACCGCCACATAGGCCAATTCAGCGGCATTGGCAGACGCCGATGATTGCAGCGCAGCGATGTCGCTGGTGTTTGTGGCAATGCTCGCTGTGTTCGTATCAGCCGTCAACTGCGCAGCAGCGGCTGCGTCGCGGGCGATTTGGTCTGGTCCAGCACCGCCGGCGATTGCAGAGGTCAACTGGGCCACTGTCACGGCGTCATTATCATCCACACCGGCCGCCAAATTGGTGATCCGGCGCTTAAGCCCGGTATTGCCAACCGACACCACGTCAATACCGTTGGTGGTAGAACCCGCTCCAAGCGCGACCGAATTCTGGTGCCCCGCCAGCGCGTCGGCGCCCAGAGCGGTCGAATCCACCTGAGTCGCTCGCGCGCCTTCATTGTTCAGGTCATCACCATCACCGCCCAGCGCGACTGCTCCAGTTGCGCTGGCTTGCGCGAACTTGCCGAGCGCGGTCGCATCATCAGCACTGGCCATAGCAAACGCGCCCAGCGAGGTTGCGAATACCCCAATTGCCTCGCTGTTTTCGCCGACCGAGGTTGCACCTTGACCATCAGCTTCGGCCTGAGCACCAATGGCGATCGCTTCGATGCCTTGGGCCGAGCTGGTTCTTCCAAGCGCGATAGAGCCGCTGCCCCCCGCCACCGAGTTCACGCCAAGGGCCATGGCATTGCCATTCGCCGCGCTTGCGCCTGAGCCAATCGAGATCGCGGAGGTGCCAGTGGCACTCGCGGTTTGACCAATCGCAATCGTACGGGTGGTTCCAGCATTGGCAGCATCGCCAATCGCCACACCGCCGCTGGCGTTCATGCCCGTGCTGGCATCACGGCCTAGCGCCACAGAGCCTTCGCCCATCGCGCGCGCGGCCACTGTACCGGCATCATCGCTGTCCCCGCCGATGGCGATGGCGCCCACACCAGTGGCCGATGCGGCAGCGCCTGCTTGATCCTCGTTCACGGCGATAAGCGAGAGTGAGCCGCCTCCAACCCCGGTAATCGCCGAGTTGAGCTGAGCCAGCGTCACAGCATCGCTGTCATCGACGGCGTCAGCGACGTTGGTAATCCGGCGTTGCAGAGTGCTGCTGCCCACCGAGACGGTGTTGGCTTCGTCTGCGACTGAATTCGTTCCAAGAGCCACGGAAGCATCAGCCAATGCGTTGCTGCTCCTTCCCAGTGCCGTCGTATTTGCTCCGCTTGCGACCGCTTGATCACCGAAAGCGCTTGCTTGGTTACCCGATGCCTCAGAGTTTCGCCCCACTGCGACAACCGAATTGCCGGATGCAAGGGCATCCAGTCCGATTGCGGTCGCCCCAAGGCCCGTGGCATCCGACTGAACGCCGATTGCGATATTGCCGCTGCCCAGCCCTTGGACAGCCTCAGCCTCGCGACCGATTGCAATCCCGTCATTGGTGCCGGCAACCGCGTCAGCTCCTAATGCGACAGCACCAAACCGTGTTGCGCGTGCGCCAATATTGTCACCGTCGCCGGCATCGCCGCCAATTGCTATGGAATTCTCGCCTTCACCAATGGACGCCCCACCGATTACGATTGCGGCGAGCCCTTCCGCTCGCGCCCCGTTTCCGAATGCCAGCGATTGATCGGTTTCAGCAATCGCTGCATCGCCGATCGCAACGGCGCTGACGCCTATGGCCGTGGCAGCATTGCCGAGCGCAGTCGATTCCTGTGCTCGGGCCTCGGAGCCGGCCCCTACCGCTGTACTGCGAACGCCTAGCGCTTCTGAACCTGCGCCAAGCGCCGTGGCGCTGATGCTCAAGGCGCTTGCATTGAACCCTGCAGCGAAGGCAAAGTCAGTGTCGGCCAAAGCGCTGTTTCCGACAGCCACGGTTCCAGAACTGGACGCCTCACTATCGGCACCAATTGCAATTGCATTGCTGCCGGTCGCCTCCGCACCAGATGATCCGAGAGTGAAGTCGTTGCCGCCAATCGCGATTGACGCCTCGCCTGAAGCCAGAGTGTTAACTCCCACAGCCGACGCATTGCGACCTGAGGCTAGTGTGTCTTCACCGATTGCCGTCGACCCTGGACTCGTCGCCGTTGCGCCAAAGCCGAAAGCGCTTGAACCTTCCCCGGTAAGCGGATCGCCGCCGCTCGCGATCGCTCCTTTACCAACTGCGGTTGAAGATACGATTGATCCTACGGAACCGCCTGGCGCTGCCCCCGACGCCTGAGCGCCTGCCCCAAGGGCGACCGAACCGTTTTCGGAAATGCTAGAAGCACCAATTGCAACGCCTTCATCATCGGCAGCGTTTGCATCTGTGCCAATCGCAATCGAGTTCCCGCCCGTGGCTTGTGCGCCATCGGTGTTGGAATCTGCGCCATTGCCCCCCAACGCGATTGCTGCGGCTCCGCTGGCAATCGTATTTGGTCCGATAGCAATCGCCTGACTGCCGGAAGAGCGTGAGAACCGGCCCAAAGCAGTGGAATTTGCGGCCGAGGCAAGCGCGCCTGTGCCGACCGCGGTGGCGAAAAGTTCGTTTGCACGGGCAGTTGCCCCAAGCGCCGTTGCACCTGCTGCGCTCGCTTCCGATGCACGACCGAATGCTGACCCGTTGTCATCAGACGCGACAGCACCATTTCCCACCGCAGTCGCGAAATTGGCGGTTGCTTCAGCGTCGTCGCCCACTGCGAGGGCCGAAACACCTAACGCGTAAGCAGAATGTCCAATCGCCGCAGACCGGTTGCCGCTCGAAAGCGAATCCGCGCCAAGAGCCAGAGCGTATTCGCCTACGGAAATCGCACCGCTCGCGTTCGCATCACCGGCATTGCCGCCAATTGCGATGGCGCTGATCCCGTTGGCTTGAGTTGCCTCGCCAATTGCAATCGCTTGAACTCCGTTGCCCAGACTGGCGGCACCAACTGCGATTGAGCCATCACCATCGGCGTCAGATTCCGCCCCAACAGCAACTGAATTCACGCCACTGGCCCCGGCAAAATAGCCGACAGCCACCGACTCCGTGCCCGTAGCCTGCGCAGACCGCCCGAACGCGGATGCGCCAAAAGCCGTCGCCTGCGAATCCGATCCGACGGCAGTTGCGGCATTTGCCGAGCCGGTGCTTGATCCGATACCACATTCCAGTGTGCTGAACGCCACTGTCGTGAGGTCCCGCGTTTGACACGCCACACCTGCCCCTTCTGGCTGACCTTCGGTGGGGGGCCTGTCACGGCGCCCGGCTGTGCATCTTCGCCTACGGCAGAATTCGAACTGGTAGCATTGATTGCAGAGTCTGATTCTGCACTCTCAGCTCTAGTTTCACTCGGCGCGACGGCCATGGAACCTACAACAGCCAGCATCGCGGTGCTGGCGAACAATACAGTCTTTTTCATCGGTATTTCCCCTGAACAATGTGATGGATCACGACCTTGTTTTGTGGGGATGCCAATTGGAGCGCGCGGCGGGCGCTGTCATACACCAGATGGTGTATGCGCGTATTTTCCCGTAGTTTTTTGAACCTTGGTGGCTGCCCTAGTCGGCGGCTGCGTGGGCCGGCACAGGGGCGGAAATGTAGCCAGGGCAGCTGGCCTCAATATGCTGGATCACGCGCTGGGCGATGTCCTCTGCACGTTTGTAGAAATACATCTCCCCGCAATCGGGCAGCTCAGCAAATTGCGCCGCGTTGCCAAAGCTCAGACCGCGTTTGAAATCTTCAAACGGGTGCACGCGGTCTTGATCCGGCACCAGAAACAAAGCCGGACAATGCCCCTGCTCAAGCCAGCGCAGGATCGGATCGCGCGAAATGGTGAGCTCCCGGGTGTAGACCTCCGGCCCTTGCACCAGCAGATGGTGCGAGGCCGCGCGGATCAGGCCAGCGTTCTTGCCGCTGCGGAAGAATGCCCGGTCAACGCCGTCCTCGCCCATTAGCTTGTCGATGTACCAATCCACCCCCACGCTTTGCATATTGCGATAGGCGATGCGGCTGAACGCCTTGAACAGGCGCGGGGCGCGGTGGGACACCCGAAACACCATTCGTTGGTAGTGGCGCATACTGGGTTCCAGTGGCAGATGCGCAAACCAAATGTATCCCAGGCTGGTCAGCGAGCTGATCAGATCAGGGCGCTGCTCCACCGCCAGGCTTAGGGAAACCAGACCACTGCTCGCAGTGATAGCGGGCACTTGTTTCAGCCCCAGATGCTCGCAAAACTCGGTGATCGCAAAAGCGCTGTCATCCGCAGTGCTGAGCTCGGGATCATATTCGCTATGACCAAATCCGGGGCGCGAGGGGATCAGCACCTTCAGACCAGCATCGCGAAACAATCGCTCTGCCTCCGGTGGGAAGATGTGGCCTAGAGTATGCCCATGGATAAACAGAACCGGCTTGCCGTCCTGCGCGCCCTGCCAGCCGTAGGCGATCTCCCGGCCATCACTGCGCGTGAATGTGGCTTCTCGCCCAATCGGATTGGACCAACTGGCCAGCCGAGACTTGCTGTCGATCGCGGCGCGGGCGCACAGCAATGAGAGGATCTGGAGCAATTGCGCCTGACTGGCCGATTGTGTCTTGCCAAAGACTGACTTCAGCTGCGTTTGCACCGTCGCCAATGTGGTGCCGCGGTGATTGGCCACAGCGCCGGTATCACGCAGCTCGTAAAACTGGCGGGAGATTTCGCACTCGGCCCGAGTAAGCCCAAAGGCTTCCTGCAATTGCAAATCGACCGTGCCCGTCCACGGGATATCGAGCATACGCAGGGCGATGCAGCCATGATCGCGATTGGTGGTTTCGACAATGATCGCCTCGGCCAATTGCAGCGGACCCGGTGCATTGCCGTCTTCGGTGTCCCCCAGGCTGTCGAGCCGCAAGATGATGCGCCGGCCATTGCCGCGCAAACGAGCGCTGGCGGTGAAATCGCGAAACTGGGTGCGATAGGCCGGGTCAATCATCTCAAAATCGAAGCTTTGACCGGGCCGGGCGCCGAACAATTCTGCGCCATATTCATTGGTGAGAATGACCTTGCCAAACGGATCGATCACGATTGCCGCGGTCGGCACTTCCTCGACCGCACGTTCCAGCGGGTCGCGCGACAGGCTGCTCGATTGCCCTTCGACGATGGTCTCGATTGTATCGAGCTCCCGGACCACGGCATCGCGCAGGCTCTCGCCGAGCACAGGGCTTTGTGAGTTGTAGCGGCGCTCTAGTGTGGCGACCAGATTGTCGAGCGCATCCGGCTCGCCCGCAGCGCGGTAAAAAGCAGAGACCAGAGCAATGTCGAGCTCCGCCAACAAGTCTTTGTGATTACTGGCTTTGACCCTCATACGGCGAGAGTATAACGCCGCCGTGTAAATACAAGCGCGAAGCGCGCGCGAACGGCGATTTTCTAGTGAGCAAAATTGCGCGATCGCTCAGCCATCTGCGCCCGCGTCAATCAGAGGCCGTTTTCGCGCCGCCCCAGATTGGAGACAACCCGCCAATCCAGCCCAAAACCAGCCATGATTCTCGGAAAAATCGCTGCTGCCTATTAACATTGTTGTTAACCAGAAAAGGCCGCTCAGGCCCGGAATTCTGAGATGAACAGCCATAAATGCAAGGTGAGTTGCGTTGACTGCAATTCAAAACGGGCGCAATCTTTGTGAGTGCTTTGATTTCGCATCAGCGCACGTAGCTTTGGGCGCAAGCAAGCTACAATCCCTGAACCTTTAAGGCAGGGCAATTAGATAAAAACAAAACCATCGGGTCAGGTTTCGGTATGCGGTAAGGCATGTTGCAATTCTGGCTGCATGGGGAATTTTTGGAAGACAATGCGTGAGGTAAGGTGCGCGTGAGGTCGGCTGCTGCCGGCCGCAGAGGGGCAATGCCAGATGATGAAGCAAATTGACACGCAGGCGCTAATTGACGGCGGGCACACGCTCAGCCGCGTCCTTACGCCGCCAGCCACCTTCCCGCCGATTGGCGCAGCCATGCACGGCACCGATGCGATCCTTTCTGCCCAAGAGCGGCTGAACAAACGCACCCATATTATGCTCGACCGGACCGGCGCGATACTCGCCATTGGTGAACGGGCCAAGTCCCGCATCGCGGAGCTGTGCTGCTATTCCATCAGAGACCGCCAGCTGGTCGCCAATAGGACCGACGCCAAGGAACCGCTGGACCGTATGCTGAAGCTGGAAACAGGCGCGGTCGATAGCGCGATTGTCCCATGCAGCACTGTGGGCGGCCATGTTTTGCTGTCCGCAACCGGGCTTTGCCAAGACACCATTTTGCTCAGCCTGCATATCGCCAGCCCCGGCCAAGGTGCTGAGCTGGTCGATTTGACCAAGGCATTTGGCCTGACCCCGAGCGAGGCCCATGTGGTCGAGCTGCTGCTGGGCGGTCACGGCCCGTCAAAGATCAGCGAAGAGCTGAATATCTCGGTCCACACCGTGCGTGCGCACCTGCGTCATTGCTATGACAAGCTGGGCGTAAGCTCGCGCGAAGAGTTGTGGCAGACACTCGCGCCGTACCAAATCTAGGAGCAGGGTCCGCCACAGGCCGCATCAATCGCATGGGCCATGGCGGTTCTCCATGCCCGACATTTCGGTATGACTAAAAACTGACCCCCAAAGTACACGGCGGTTATTTTTCCGAAATCATACAGTAATATATTGAAACGTGTCGTCTTTTTACAAATTTCCATAGTCACATTTGACTACTAAACCTGTGTGATGCGGCCGAAAACGAATCGGCTTATACCCTCAATCATATTCGATGAACGGGTCGCCTGGAGCAATCGCTCCTTCGTCTTGGTTTGACGGCAAACATGCCGCGTATGCCTTGATGAACCACTGTATTGAACAGGGATAGGCGACATGTATATTCTACAAACACTGCCAAGCTTTGCCGCCCGCGCTAATATTCTAGCAGCTGGTGCCAGCCTTCTGGCGATCACAGCCGTCCCTGCCGCTGGGCAGGAAGGCGAGTTTCCTTCCAACAAAGATCAGCACCCTGGCGAGATCGTCTACTCTCGCGATGTGCCATATGGCACGGCGACCCGGCGTATTTCCCAAGATCAGGCCAGCACGGTTGCGCCTGATCAATCCAAACTGATCCTCGAAACAATGCTTATCGGCCTAGAGCCGATGTCCGATGCTGACCAAGCTGGTGTCACAGCCCCACTCTCCCGCACCCTGAATGTGGCGAACCAAGCGGTCAGCATCGGGCTAACCCCTATCACAGGGCCGCAAAGCTCTGGCGAATTCACCCGCTCTGAAAGCGGCGCGAGTTCCACTGGCGGCATTGTCAGGAGCGGCCTCAGCGTGCTGCCATCTGCGCTCAGCGTCATCTCTCGCGCAGCGGGGAGCGGACAATGAAAACCGCGCACCATCTTCTTAGCAGCGCTGCGTTGCTGCTGCCCGTTCTGGCGGCGCCGCTATCGGCGCAAGAGGCCGAGACAGAGCAAGACAGCATCGAGATCGCAGCAGAAACGTTCAGCGACAATAGCGGACGCGTGGCGGTGAATATTGCCGCTGGCGATGGCAACCAACAATTGGGCAGCGCCATCGTGGCCATGGGTGACGTCGCGATCACCGGCCACAGCGCCGAGCAATTGATGGACGCGCCCGACGGCGCTGACCGCGCCACCTCGATCGCGATTGGCGCAGGCGCGCTGTCAAACAACACCGGCATGGTGAGCCTCAATCTCACCGCCGGAACACATAACCAGTCAGCCAATTTGGCGGCACTGGCTTTAGGAAACAATGGAGTGGTCTCTGACCAGATGCTCGCCCAGTCGAGCGCTCCCACGGATCCGGCGGGTTCACCAGCCCAAGCCCTCACGACCAGCAATGATCGCATCGACATCGATGACGCCGCATTCGCTGGGAACAGCGGGCTTGTGCAGGTGAATGTTGTCGGAGGCGAGAGGAATTCCTCTGCCAACACCTTCGCGCTGAACATCTCGGCCGGGGGCAAACCTTGAACCGAAGCAATGGAGTAAGGACTATGAAAAAGGTAATGCTAGCTACGGTGGCGGTTTCGGCTTTGGCCGTAACTGCCCCCGCCATGGCACAAGACGGCGGCGAAGTTGGAGGCCAAGACGGCGAATCCAGCCTTGAAGTTGATCTTCGCTATGCGAACAACATCGACACCAGCGTGACCACCGATGTCACCTATGAGAAAGACGTCGCCCTTCGCGGTGCCGTTCGTCTCCGGGGAACCATCGACGTCGACAGCTCGGCTGTTGCGGTCACTGATGCGAAGCAATTCCTCACCGGTGTAGTGGTAAACTACCGCGAGGAAAACGAGCTCAACGGCGAAAACGGCTTTGTCGACGCTGTCTATGGGCCCGGCTATAGTGAGCCAGGCGATCTGATCGGAGATTTCTTCGATGGTGATTTGCAGCCACAAATTCGCGCTGGTTTCTTCGCACCGATCATCAACACTGTTGATGAATTCAACGTCGATTCCTCGGGTAACATCGGGGTCAACCTGGTGGCTGGTTATTTCAACCAGCAAATGAACAGCGCGTCGATTTCTGTGTCGGCAAACAGCGATCCTGAAGCATCAGGCGGCTGGGCGGAAGCGTCCACAACCGGACTGCAATCGCTGATCGGTGTGGCACAATTCGCCTCTGAAGACTTCCTCGACGAGGATGATCCCGAAGCAGGCGGCGGCCGCAACAACTTCCGCGATCGCAACACCATTCTTGGTGCGACGATCACGGGATCAGGCAATATCGGCGTCAACGTGGCGGCAGGCAGCCTCAATCAGCAATCCAACCTGATGACGCTGGCCACCGCAAACGATGCCGATCTGGCAGAGGCCAATGCTGGTCTGGTTCAAACCGCTCTGCTCAGCCGGGTTGAACAGCAAGACAGCATCAACTCGATCTCTGGTCTCGATATCAGCGGTGCCTCAGGCAACATCGGCGTGAACTTCGCCGCTGGTGTCGGCAACCAGCAAACCAACTCGCTGACGATCGCAGCATCGCAAGGCGGCGGTGACGCCGGCGGCGGCGGCGCTCCTGGCGACGGCAGCTGATCAATTGCCCGCGCGGGCGGGGGAGAGGAGACCTTACCTTCTCCCCTCCCCCACCTTCCCCAGCCGCGCAAACGGCGTGGGGAAGGTCCCCCGCTCGCAAAAGCGAGGGGAGCCCTCTGCCCGAAGCATGGAGCAGGTTTATAATGTCTCAGAATTCACTCTTCCGGTCAAAAATACGCTGCCTAGCGTTGGTTGGCGTGTGCGCGGCGATACTCTCCGCCTGCAGCACCGCTCCGGCTGGAAAGACCCCGGTCTGGCTCGGCCAGATCTCCCCGGGTTCCCCAGTGATCAGCGCGCAGCCGCGCAGCCGGAAAGCGCAGAAATTCGATCATCTTGTGCGGCAAGAGGCCGACTTTAGCTGCGGCGCCGCGGTGCTCGCGACGATTTTCAACTATGCCTATGGCTACGACACGACCGAGCGGCAGGTGCTGGTCAACATGCTCAAGATCGCGGATCCTGACCTTGTGCGGCAAAAGGGTTTCTCGCTGCTCGATATGAAGACCTATGCGACATCTCTCGGGATGAGCGCAGAAGGCTATCGGATCAGCTATGATCAGCTCGCCAGCCTAGAATTTCCCGCCATCGTCCTGATTGATGTGCGCGGCTACAAACATTTCGTCATCGCTCGCAAGGTCTTCGGAGACAGGATCGCAATCGGTGACCCGGCCCTCGGCAATCGCACCATGACCCGCGACAAATTCGAAAGCGCCTGGAACGGCATCGCGTTTGTCGTCGTGGGCGAAGGCTATGACCCGGACAGCGTTCTGGTCGACCCGCCCTCACCTTTGTCTGCGCGGCGTCTGCTTATGACAACCGCCAGCCTGCCCGCCACCGAAGCCGCCGAATACGGCTTCTCTCCCGGATATGATTTTTAACCCCCTACGGCCCCCAAGGAGGATGCCATGCGCACGCCAACAACCAGACAAACGGCTCTAAAATCGAGTGTCACAGCAGCGGTGCTCTCCGTCTCCCTCGTATACGCCGCGGGCTCTGTTCCGGCGGCAGCGAAAGACCACTTTGCCGTGCTCAGCGATCTTGGCGCGCCGGTGGATGATGAGGAGCTTGGCGAGGTGCGCGGCAAGTTCATCCGGCCAGGCGAAGTGTCGTTCTTTGGCATTTCCATGGTGACCGGCTGGCAGGATGAAAGCGGCATCACCACGACCGCGCGGCTGATGTTCAACGTCAGCTTTCTGGACAATGGCAGCGGCGGCGATCCGTCTCCGCAATTGCTGGTGGGTTGGACGCGTGAGGGCGATCCGGAGATGGATGTGACCGATAGCCATTCCGGCTACACCCCGGTCATCACAGCGCAGGAAGTGCTACCCGTAGGTGAGCTCGGCAGCACGCAAGGCGCAGCGCAAGCGAACATTATCGCAGGCGCAGACAATTCCGCGATCAATGGCATGCAGATCGCTCTGGTCCCGTCTTCAGACATCGCAGCGCTCAACACCGATGGTCTCACCCCGATCACCGAGACCACCGGCACGTCCTTTGCGGACGGCGACACGCTGGAATTCCGCGTCGGCACCAATGAGCTCGCGCTCGCTCTGTCAGGCAATGGCGGCAGCGACAGCGCGCTGCAAAGCGTCGGCGGTGATCTTGGCCGGATGCTGCAGCAAACCACGATTAACAGCGATGGCAATCTGGTCGGCAACACCGCTGCGATCATCATCGGGACGGACATAGGATCGACTGAATTCAACGCCGTGCGCGCGACAGAGGCCCTGTCCGTGATGCGCGGCCACGGTTTTTAACGCAGCAATTTTCAAAGGTGGTAAGGCCATGAAAAATCTATCTCTCATCACGCTAGCAGCGGCTGTATTTGCGGCATCCGCCCCGGCCCAGGCCGAAAACGCCAGCGGGCAATTCGCCGTTGAAGGACCGGGCCGCTTGAACTGCGCCGCTTTCACCGATGCGCGCAGCGACAAAGGCTCAGCAGAATTCCAGCGCCTCATCGGCTTTGTCGAGGGCTATCTCAGCGCGGCCAACCGCTATGAGCCCAACACCTTTGATCTGTCACCGTGGCACAATGCGGCGGCATTTGACCTGATCCTGGAGAAACACTGCACCGACAATCCTGAGGACACAATCGTCGGTGTCGCGCAGAAAATGGTCTCGGCCCTGCGCCCAGTGCGCGTTGCCGATTATTCGCCAATGGTTGAGGTCGGCGCGGGCGAAAACCGCGCCTTTGTTTACAAAACCATCCTGCGCCGCACTCAGGCGGCCTTGCGTTCGCGCGGGCTGTATGAGGGCGAGGAAAACGGCAGCTACTCGCCGCAAATGCGCGACGCGCTGCTCGCATTCCAGAAACAGAGTGATCTTTTTGAAACCGGCGTGCCCGATCCGGCCACGCTTTGGACGCTGCTCAATCCGTAACCACGGATGAGCTTAACCAGACGGGTCGTCAGGTAAGGGGACGAAAGTCATGGACCGCACATATATACGAGCCGCCTTGATCGCGAGCAGCGCAGCCGCGCTCACACTGCCATTTTCGGCATCGGCACAGGACCTTGAGACTGAGGTTGAGCAATTGCGCGCGCAAGTTGCCGAGATGGAACAGCGAGAGGCACGCGCCAATGCCCGCTTGCACGCATTAGAAGCCCGGCTGCTGCGCATCGAGGCGGAGCCTATTTCACCGGACGAAGCGCTGACCATCAGAGGCCGCGCCGTACCCGCCCAAGCCCGGCCGATGACGCTCAATCCATCGCTGGATAATTTCCGCGGCGCCTATCCAGCACTGACCCGCGAAGGCGAAGCGACGCTGGTGCAGATCCAGCAGGCAGAAGACGCGGCCCAAGATCCCGGACTGAGCGATCAGCCAGAGGAGGAGAGCGTCCAGAAAGCGCCTGATGCCTCCGCCGCTGTTGAAGACATCGTGCAGGAACAACAGGGCCTCCAGACCAGTCGGTGGGGCGCGGATCTTGCGGTCAGCTATTCCCGCTTTAGCGATGCCCGGATCAATCTCGATGGCTTCCTGGCTCTGGATGCAATCTTCCTCGGCACGATCAGCATTGATGAAGTGGACGCAGACATTTTTACCAGTGAGGCGACGTTGCGCTACGGCGTCAGTGACAAGCTGTTCCTCGATGCCAGCGCGCCCTTCCTCTATCGCACCTCAACCTTCCGCAGCGGCGGGGCAGGCGGCGCGGCCAACACGCCGGTGGAGGCCACCGTGAGCGATGGCGGGCTCGGCGATATGAGCGTTGGGGCGAGCTATCAATTGCTCTCCGAAACATTGCGCCGCCCGAATGTCGTGCTGAGCGGCCGGCTCAAAGTGCCGACCGGGCAAGAACCGTTCGGGATTGATTTTGTCGAAGTCGTCGGCAGCGAAGGCAATTTGCAAGTGCCAGAAAAGCTCGCCACGGGCAGCGGCGTCTATGGCGCCTCGCTTGGCGTTTCGGTGCTCAAATCGCTTGATCCGCTGGTTGTGTTCGGCAGCGTCAATTACTTCCACAATTTTGAACGCAATTTTGGCGATATTGACGAAGGCCCTGGCCCGCAGCCTGGCCGGGTCGATGTTGGCGATGCAGTTCAGCTGGGCGCAGGATTGGCCTTTGCGCTCAATGACCGCTCAAGCATTTCGATGTCTTATTCGCAGCGCGTCGTGGCCCGATCGCGTGTCCGATTGGATGGCCAGGACTGGCAACGCATCGTCGGTAGCCAAGCCAATGTTGGGCTGGTCAATTTGGGCGCTACGTTCTCTTTAGGACAGCAGCTCTCGCTGGTTTCGACTGTCGGCATTGGTCTGACTGATGACAGCCCAGATATGGTGGTCGGCCTGCGGCTGCCATATCGCTTCTGAATCCAGCGCAGCACGAGCCGGAGGACGCCAATGTCTTAGCATCGAACTACGTAAAAATGACCATTTTAGCGGAAAAGCCGGGGACGGCTCATCCACTTGAAAACTGGCAATTATCGCCGCTGCACAGTCATATCTGATCAAATCTGGACGAATTTCTGGCAATGTGATTTTGCCCGAATCGAGCGATTCCGTTAACCACGGTACGTGAAAAATCCAGACCCCCTGACAATCGAACGGCAACACGCAGCCGACTTGCTCGCCAGTTTGACTGACCGTCAGACAGAGGTGATGGAGCATGCCGCGGCCCATTTGCCGAACAAAGAAATCGCCCGCAAACTCGGCCTATCACCGAGCACCATTGAGCAACGCTTCCAATATGTGAAGGCAAAGCTCCAAACCAATGACCGCGCAGCGACCATCCGCGAATATGTGCGCCTGCGCGCCATATGCGGCCAAACCACATATGGATTTTCCCATCTCGATCCCGAGCCGGTACTTGACCAATTACGTGGTCAAGACGCGGTTCAAGACAATCGACCAGCGCAGCCCGATTTGGCCGCTGATGACTATTCGTCGCTCGATTTTCCGCCATCGCGCCTTGAGGTATTGGATGGAAAATACGGCCCCTGGTGGCGGTTGCTGGTGATTTTCATGATCGCCTTCGCTGTCGCCGCAACAGCCCTGGTTGTAACCGCAATCAGCGTCACAATAGGCAATATTCTCTAACCATGCCTGCAACCCCCTTAATGCACGATGGTGCGCATGGAGAATATTATGAAAATGACAGCACGAGATTTCGAGCTCGCCAACCAAATCAGCGAACTCAATCATCTGCTCGCAGCCGATACCGACACCAATCTGGGCCAGATCGGCGAACTGCTCAGCCTGGCGACCAAAGCCCGGATCGAGATGGATGTTGATGTCATTGACGGCCAGCGCCCGATCAGTCATCTTACTGACGCGATGCGCAGTGTCGCCGAAGCACGCAAGAGCCTTGCCTTGGCACACTCAGCCATGGATAAGCTCATCCAAGAACAAGCAGATGGCCATTGGCGGTGTCCTGATCGGGCCTCTGAAACGCAGCCTGCTCCGGTATTGAAGATCGCGAGATAAAACTTGGCATTGCCAGATTTCAACGAGCCGAGCGTTGTACTGTTTTTCAGTATGCTAGCTTTGGCTGCCGTGTTGTCATTTTGGCGAGGCGGGGCGCCGGAGAAATCCGGCGCCTCTTTCATGGTTTGGATGATATTCATCCAGAGCATCGCCTATAGCTCTGTCTCAAGTAGGTTCTGGGAAGTGGACCCAGTAGCATTGCTCGGCGACTCGATCCTGTTTGTAGGGTTCGGAGCGATCGCGTTAAATGCAAGAAGGATTTGGCCATTGTTTGCCGCTGGCCTACAATTGATCAGCCTTTCAGCCCACTTTGCGAGACAAGTCGAAGATGAAGTCATTGCATTGGCCTACGTCACAATGAAAGCTGTCCCTACCGCGCTCGTTTTGTTGCTCTTGATCATGGGCACATTTTTCCATCAACGCAGGCTCAAGAAATCAGGCGAGGACCTGCCCTGGGCTGATTTTGAGTTGTGGCGAGAATTGTGGCGAGCCCCATCCAAGCAATATATTGAGGAGCACAGGGTCGCATATTCACGAAGCTGGATTGGAGCGCCTGTTGCGTGTTGCGGAGTGCTAGTGATTTGTTACTGCGTCAGCGCTTTGACGATACCGGAAACCCCGGAAATTGCCGTCGGCACAGTGACCGCTTTGTCAGCCATGGGCATCGCGGCAATTGCTGGCGGAATATGGCTGCATCAACGCGAAACGGCGCGGTACGTAGCCGACACCAAGGCATTCCGCGAAAAATGGAAATTCGGCGTACCCATGCCGCAATCCGCCGCCGCCTGAAGCCAGACTGGCTTACGCGTTTGCAAGGCGCGGCTTAGGCATCGCAGATTTTCCTACGTGTCTGCACTTTGATATTTCAGCCACCATGCCGATCTTCGCAAAGCGCCATTTTGATGGCTGGTTTCTGGGCTTGGAACACCAAGCCAGCAAAAGTCACACATCCTACAGCCGGAAGGGCCTTAAGCCTCTATTATTAAGCGAAAAAACTCAAAAGTCACACTTTTGCAAATCGCATAGGTGTTCCAAGCAGAACATGCCCTTCACAAAGCTCTTGCAAAGTTATCGAGGCATTTCAGCCACAAACGTGATAGAGGCCTTGCCATCATACCCTCGCAAAAGGAGCCGCTCTATGTTGTCCTACCGTCTTTCCCGCCCTGTTTTGGCCTTCGCAATGATCGGCGCAATGGCAGCCTGCGGCGAAACCGCTGACGATACAGCAGCGCCCGAGGCGGTAGAAGTCGCCAGTGAAGACGCCTCCATCATCGAGGTACGGCAGAACAACTTTGAGGAAATCGGCGACGCGTTCAAGGCGATCCGCGGCCAGCTCGAAGCCGATGCGCCTGACTTCAGCTTGATCGAAGCAAACGCCAACACGATCAATACCAATGCTCAAGAGATCCCGAACCACTTCCCCGAGGGGACCGGTGTGGATTCCGGCGCAGACACCGAAGCGTTGGAAAGCATTTGGGAGAAACCCGAAGAGTTCGCATCCGCTGCGCAAAAGCTGGTCGACACCAGCGCCGCTTTGGCAGCCGCCGCCAGCACAGGCGATATGGCCGCTGTGGGTGAGGGCGTGAAGAACATGGGCGGGTCGTGCAAAGCCTGCCACGACAACTTCCGCCTCGACAAGGATTGATTGAGGCGCTCTGGCTAAGCCGCGCGGTCAGCGTGCTGCGCGCGGCAAGAGCATCTCTCGAACCGGCTCAGGAGTGATCCATGTTGCCGAAGAAAACACCGATTTGGGATTGGCCGGTGCGGCTCTCGCATTGGGGCTTTGTCCTGCTCGTCCCCGCTATGTGGTGGACCGCAGAGAATGGCGAGATGGGCTGGCACATGCGCCTTGGCCTTGTGCTTCTCGCGCTCGTACTGTTCCGCATTTTGTGGGGCCTCGTCGGCAGCGAGACGGCACGTTTTGCCAGCTTTCTCCGCTCACCGATCGCAGGCCTGCAAGACCTCATAGGCCGTCACAAACGCAGCCCTTTGGCGATCGGTCACAGCCCGTCGGGCGGGTGGAGCGTTGCCGCCTTGCTGCTCGTTATACTCGCTCAGGCCAGCATGGGTCTGTTCGCTGGAGACCCCTATGATGGCGCAACCGGACCGCTCAACTCACTGGTGGGCGTGATGACCGCGGACTGGCTCACCGACTGGCACGAGACCGGCTTCTGGGTGCTCGTCGCCTTGATCGCACTGCACTTGGTCGCGGTGTTTGGATACCAGTTCCTCGGCAAGCGCAATCTCATCGGCCCGATGATCACGGGCTCACGCAAGTTTGACAGGCCAGTGGCAGGCAATAGCGGCGGATCAACACTTAGAGCGCTCGTTTGCCTGGGTTTGGCCGGAGGCATCTCGGCGGCAATCGGCACCGGCATAGCCGCGCGTTGGCTTGGCGGATAACCCGGCAATCTCAGTACCTTCAGCTAAATAAGACGTATTCGCTCTGATTTTCGGGAAACAGCGGCACCGTCAAGCGTTGGATCAGAAACGAAATACACATTTTGACCCGAGGAACTGACACGTGATTAACAAAGTGAGCGAAGCCCTACGCGACTTCCTCAAGCAGGAAAGCGCAGGCGGCATAGTCCTGATTGCGGCGGCGGCATTGGCTCTGCTGGCCGCAAACTCGCCTTTTGCCGCCGCATATTTCGATGGCTTGGGCACGCAGGTAACCGTTGCTGTTGGTAGTTTCTCCATCGATAAGGCTCTGATCTTGTGGATCAATGATGGCCTCATGGCGGTGTTCTTCTTCCTCATTGGATTGGAAGTGAAGCGGGAGGTTATCCAAGGCCAGCTGTCCGGCTGGGACAAGGCCTCGCTCCCGCTCGTTGCGGCGATTGGCGGCATGGCGATCCCAGCGCTGATCTTCCTCTCGATCAATTCCGGTACACCGGCAAACCAAGCTGGCTGGGCGATCCCAGCGGCAACGGACATTGCCTTTGCGCTCGGTATCTTGTCGCTGCTTGGCCCTCGGGTTCCTGTGGCCCTGAAAGCTCTGCTGCTCGCGATTGCGGTGATCGATGATATTGGCGCGATTGCGATTATCGCCCTGTTCTATTCGGGCACGCTCGACACCGATATGTTGATCGGTGCAGCGGCCGCTTTTGCCGCCCTGATAGCGGTCAACCGCATGCGGATTGGGTCCAGCATTCCGTACGTGCTGCTGACCATTGTGATGTGGGTCTTTGTGCTGAAATCCGGTGTACACGCAACATTGGCAGGTGTCGCCGCTGCGATGACCGTTCCGCTCACGGCGCGGGACGGCTCAGAGCCGCTGCTGCGGATGGAGCATGCCTTGCACCCATGGGTTGCGTTCATGATCATTCCGATCTTCGGCTTTGCCAATGCTGGCGTCGGCCTGACCGGCATTTCACCAGCCGATCTTGCGGCGCCGCTGCCGCTCGGCATCGCGCTCGGCCTATTGATCGGCAAGCAGATCGGCATCTTCGGCTTCGCTTTTGTCGCGGTAAAGGCAGGCATCGCCAAGCTGCCTGAGGGCGTGAACTGGCGCCAGATCCACGGACTGTCTCTGCTCGCAGCCATCGGCTTCACCATGAGCCTGTTCATCGGCAACCTAGCCTTTGCAGACCCGGCACAGGTTGATGCGGTCAAGCTAGGCGTGCTGTCGGGGTCGCTGGTGTCGGCTCTGGCAGGCTTCTTCTTGCTGAAGATTTCCCTGCCCAAAGAGCCTGCCCAGGCTCCGGCAGAAGCAGCAAGTGTTGCGTCCTGATTTGAGGGCCTTACAGCACAGGGCATGAGAGAACCCGCGCTGAAGACAATCGAAATTGGGGGCCGCCGGCTCGCCTACTGGGAATGGGACGGCACCCATAAGGCTCACGGATCACCGCTTGTCTTTGCGCATGCAACGGGCTTCCATGGCCGGGTGTTTGATCCGATCATTGAACGCTTTCCGAAACGCAGGATCATCTCTTTTGACCTGCGAGGGCATGGGCGGTCTGAAGGCGGTCCGATCGCCAATTGGGCTGAAATCGCCGATGATATCGCGGTCATGCTCGCCCATCTTGGCCTGAGCCAGGTGGTCGGCATTGGGCATTCGATGGGCGCGCACGCCTTATTGCAGGCGGCGCATGACCATCTGCATCTCTTCAAGCAGCACATTCTGTTTGATCCAACCGTGCTGCCGCCTGAGTTCTATGAGCTGGGACAAGACCTGTTCACTGCCGAGAACCCTCATCCCGCGGTGCGGCGCAAGCGCGATTTTGCCTCGGCTGAGGCGATGATGGAGCGGTTTGAGGACCGCGAGCCTTACAGCCTGTTCGACCGCCGTGTGTTCGCCGATTATTGCCAATATGGGCTGGTGCCTGCTGAGAATGGCGACGGAATGGAGCTGGCATGCTCGCCAGAGGTGGAGGCGGGTGTCTATGCCAGCAGCCGCAGCAATAGCGGCATTCATGCGGCCACTACCAAGGTGACCATCCCAGTGCTGATCGTGCGGGCAAAGCAGACCGGGCTCAGCGACTTCAAATCCTCGCCGACCTGGCCGGGGCTGGCATCAGCGATGCCCAATGCGACCGACATGCATAGGCCGGACCGCACGCATTTTCACCCGCTGGAAGACCCAGAGGATGCCGCGCGGATTATCGCCGAGGCGCTGCTCGACTAGCTCCCGCCAGCGCATCGTGGTTATGCCGCCTCGGGGACGCTCCCGTTGACGTGGCCCGGCACACCAACCGATCGTGCCGCTTCCAAGAGATCGTTAAGATCTCCGCGCACGGCCACGATTTCGTCCAGTATCGGCCGGGCCAAATTGCGCCGGATCTGCGCAGCTAGCCCGCCGTAGAATTGCACCAGTGCTTCACGCAATGGATTGTCAGAAGCGACCCCGCGGCACAGCCACAAGGTGATCCCATGCGCGCGGGACAAAGGATCGCGTGCGGCTGACCCGCCTACAGCGCAGGCAAGTTCCGCCTGGCGCAAAGCTGTCACCGCCTCCTCCAGACAAATCCTCGTGAGGTCATCGCCGCCGGATGCTTCAATCCGGGCATCAAGGTCGACCTTGCGATACGCCGCAGCGGGATTTTGAGAAAATGGCCTCATATCCTATTTCCTAATTGCGGTTGAGGTCAGCCTGCGCCTGCAGGAAGTCCAGTGTCGACTGTGATGCGGTGACGCTGCGTTCAGCGGCCAAGAGATTGCTAGAGAGACGTTCGCGCAGACGCTCTTGCTGCTCGGCAATTTTGATCAGGCGATCTTCATTGTTTTCAATCTGGCTTTGATATCGAGCCACCGACCCGCCAAGTGAACCCGGATCGCCGCTGGTCGTGTTGGCGCGGGTTAGATTGTCCATGGTCGCAAACAGACCAAATGGACCAGTGGTGAACATTGCCGCCGCTGCCTCTGGCGAGGCCGCCAAGGTTTCGTTCAAACGCTCCGTATCCAAACGGAATGTGCCATCGCGGTTGAGCGAGAGGCCAATGTCGCCGAGCGTTCGCGGCTCGCCCTCGAGCGCCGTTGGCATCACGATCTCGCTGCTCAAACGGCCCAAATCACGCCTCAGCTCACGCGCGCCGGGGTCCGCGCCCAGCTCGCCGCTGAACGCATTGGCGCTCTCGTTTAATTGCTGGGCCAGTTCATTAAGAGCGGATACGAAATCACCCATCACGCCGGTGATCGCCGAGGTGTTGTTCGAGAAACTGATGGTAGTGGGCTCGCCGACATTGGTCGCGGTCAGCTCCAGCGTCATGTTCTCTGGCAGGCCAGTCACGGTGTTGCTGGCGCTGCTGATCTCGACAGTATCGAGCGAGAAAAGCGCATCGCGCGAAGACTGGCGCAGCTCGCCGCTGTCAGTGGCTGGATTCCACGAAAGGTAACTCAAATCGCCGGGCGTGGCAGTCGGTGAAGCTGCGCTGCTCTCGCCCTCAATCACAAAGCCATTGGCCGCGCCTTCTTCGCCCTTGATCACCAATTGCGCGCCATTGGTGCCTTCGGCGACATAGGCGGTGAGCACGCCTCCGCTGGCGCTGGTGATCTTACCGGCCAAGCTCTCCAATGTGTCGCTCGCCTCGACCGCTATTTCGAGCGGCGTGTTCGACGTGTCTTCGGTGAAACTCGCGCCATCAATAGTGCCGAAGCGGAACCGCAGGGTGCCCTCTCCGACGCTGTCTTCGCCGCTGGCAAAGGCGCCCGACGTGAGCAATTGCTCCTGCGCGAGCTCGAAATGGGCGCTCAAGACTACGAAGTGCTGCTGGGCGGGGTCAGCCTCGCTCGCGGCAGAGTTCGCCCCGACCGATTGCTCGCGATTGACGCAGGCGATGTTCGCCAAGGCCACGGCCTAACCGGCGAGGCGACGCGCGACCCCAGCTTTGATTGCCCGGCAATTTGGATTGAGCCGCGCGAGCGTGACCATGCGATTGCGGAAGGCTTCCTGACGGTCGACCCAAGCACAGTCATCGCCACCCACACCAATCAAGCGCTGCTCGCGCAGGCGCACGAACTCCTCGGACCAGAGGAAGTGCGCGAGCTGCTCGATGCGCTCAAAGAGAGCTCACCCAGCCTGGTCGAAACCGTCCATCCAGAGCCTTTGTCACTGGCCGCGATCACCCGCATTTTCCGCGCCTTGATCGCCGATGGCATTGGTCTGGGCCATCCGCAGGCGGTCCTCACCAGCCTCGCTCTCGCCCTGCAACGCACTCAGGAATTTGACCTGCTGGTGGATGCCGTGCGCGTCGATATGGGCGCGAAACTGATCGCGCGCATTTGTGAGCCCGGCGCGCGGTTAAGAGTAGCCACTCTGGATGCAAACCTTGAGGCCGCGATCCTCGGCAGTGTGCCAGATCCGGCGACGGGCCAGCCGCTGATCGAGCCGGAATGTGGTAGCATGATCGCTGAAACCCTGACCCAGATATTGGAAGCAGAGGGCGAGCCAATCGCGCTGATCGTTCAGCCGCCTGTGCGTCGTTCGATTGCCACTCTGCTCAGCCAGCGGGTTCCGCGCTGTCTGGTCCTGTCGATCAATGAATTGCCCGCGACCCAGCCGGTTGAGGTGGTTGGCGTGATTGGTGGAGAGGCTGAGTCCGCCGCCGCGTTACCAGATGAAACAGCGGCGAGGGCCGCCCAAGACGAGCCAGGAGCAATGGCCGCATGAAACACGACCCCAGCAGCTTTGCGAGAACCGCGCCCAGCGGGGCGGCGGGCTATGGCGCTTCAAACCGGGCAGAGATAGACGACCGCGTTCGCCGCTTCATGCCGCTCGTCCGCAGCACCGCTTGGCATGTCTATGGAATGGGCCGCGAGGGGCTAGAGGTTGAAGATCTGATGCAGGTCGGCGTCATCGCGCTGACCGAATGCTCCATGCGCCATTCCGGCCCGACTGAAGATGGCTTTGCCGCCTATGCGAAAATCCGTGTGCGCGGAGCCATGCTCGATCAGATCCGCAAGCTGATGAATGACAGCCGCACGGCGCGAAAGAAGCGTGTCCATTACGAAGCTGCGCTGAGCGAATTGCGCGCAGAGCTGGGACGCGAACCCAGCCGCGCAGAAATCGGAGATCGCCTGAAAATATCCGACGCCGAATTGCTCGAAATTGAGGCGTCCGGCATCACAGTCACCTCAATCTCAGAGGAATATGACGAGACCAGCACCGCCTTTGCCAGCGATGATCCCGACCCATTCGAAGTCCTGTCGGAGATGGAAGACCGTGAGCAATTGATCCGGGCGATCACTGAACTCCCAGACCGCCTGAAACTGGTGCTGCAATTGTTCTTCGTTGAGGAAATGAACCTCACCGAGATCGCCGAGGTTTTGGAGGTCAGCGTCCCGCGCGTGCACCAACTCAGAGCCAAGGCTCTGAAGGATTTGCGCGCCCTGATCGAGGCCGAATAGGCCTTACTGGCTGCCCCCGTCACCATCGCCGTGGTTGTGACCGCCGCCCGCATGGGTTGCCGCCTCTGATCCGCCCGCATTGCCGCCTTGGCCGCTTTCCCACCAATAGGCGCGGCGTCCGCCAGTGCCGGTTGCGACTTCCTGCATGGTCGCGGTGTCGTACATCCGCCCGCCGATCATCACGCTTTCGATTTTGTCGGTGTCGCGAATATTGGCGGTTGGATCGGCGGTGAGCACGAGCAAATCTGCGAGCTTACCGATTTCGAGACTGCCCACGTCCTTTTGCATGCCGAGCGATTCCGCAGGCCAGATTGTCGCGGTTTTGAGCGCTTCAACTGGGCTCATGCCACCGCGTGCAAAGGTCCAAATTTCCCAGTGAGCGCCGATGCCAGGCTGTTGCCCGTGCGCGCCGATAGAGACCTTTACGCCGCGATCGGCAATCTTCTTCGCCTCGCGCGCCGCATTGTCGTCAACAAACGCCCACTCGGGCGCTTTCGTGCGCCGAGCCGTGGCCGCGAGCAGGACCTTGGGCGGGGTGTGGATCATCAGCGGATGATCGAACACATCGGTCGCCTGCCGCCAATACGGATCACCGGCAAGCCCGCCATAAGTCACATTGAGCGTCGGGGTGTAATTCGAATTCGACTGGCCGAAGAATTGCAGCACGTCCTCGTAAAACACATCGCCCGGCACATTATGCTCGATCGTAGAATTGCCATCCGCGATCAGGTTCATATCCATCCCGAACAGCGATCCGCCTTCAGCGACGTTGAGCATATTCTCCTCGGCCGCCGCGCGCGCCACCATCTGACGCTGGTCGCGTCGGGGCTGGTTGTAGTTCTTTACCGAAATGCCGCCCTGCGCTTTGATCCGGCGGACATGCGCGAGCGCATCTTCGAAAGAGTCGATCCGCGCATACACGCTCGGAGCCTTCGCGCCGTAAATGATCTCGCCGGTAGAGAAGATGCGCGGGGCGAGCAAAGTGCCCGCCATCTGCCGCTCTGCTGAAGCAAAGATCAGGCTGGAATTGCTCGAGGGGTTGTGCGTCGTCGTGGTGCCCAGCGCCAAGTCTTGCACCAGGCTCCAGTTCTGCTGCGGCACAAGATCGCCCGTGCCATGCGGCCCATGATGGTGCGCGTCGACAAAGCCGGGCATCACCACCTTGCCGCTGGCGTCGACCATTGTGGCGCCGCTGGGGATGGTGACATCACCCGCCGCGCCAATTGCCGCGATCCGGTCGCCTTCAATCACGATCACGCCGTCTTCGATCATGCCTGCGTCCCCGGCATCGAGCCCGACAGCCATGGTCAGTAATTTCGCGCCAGTGATTACGACAGTGCCGCTAGGTTTTTGGGCGGTAACCGAGACAGCCATCGAAATGCCGCTGTCGGGCTCTTCATAGCCATCCGCGTCATCATCCCCCTTCGGCGCGTTGCGGAAGAAGTCGCTAACCTGCGCTTGCTTCAGCTCCGCCCCGATCGACCAGAACAGGATCTCTCCCCCGCGCGCCCAGCCGAGGTAGTCCGCCCCGCCACTAGAAACTTTGGTGACAGGAACCGGTCCCTTGGTCTCATTCACATCGACCGGCTTACCGCCCGGAATGACCGGCATGGCGAACACTTCGTAATTCTGGCGAAAAGCGATGGTTTTGCCATCCGGCGCAACCTGAAAATCATTGACCAAAGTGCCGGTTGCATGAGTGCGCTTTTTCTCGCCATCAAAATCAGCCGACATCAAAGCCAGCTTGTCGCCATCACGGCCGATCATGAAAATGCGGCTATTCTCTGCGCCAAATTGCGGGCGCGAACCCGAACGCGCGACCATTTTGGGTGCGCCACCACTAATTGCCTGCAGATAGATCCCTGTGTTCTCGGAAAATTCCGGCGCAGTGAGATAGCCGCCGCTGCGCTTTTCATAGGCGACCATCCGGCCATCGGGCGAGAAAGCGAGATTGGCATAGTGCCCCGGCTGGCCAGAGATCACACGCGCGCCTGAACCGTCAGCATTGGCGACGACGATCTGCCCCAGCCCCTCATCGGTCCAGCGGACAAATGCGATCCGCGATCCATCGCGGCTGAACGCTGGAAACGCCTCGACCGCATCATCGCCGCCACCGGTCAGCGGACGTGGAGCATCGCGGCCCTGCGCAGACTTGGTGTAGAGCCGCCCGAGGCTTTCAAACACCACGCGCGTGCCGTCTGGCGAGAGTGTCCCGAACTTCGCCATCTTGGTAGCAAAACGATCGGGCGAGACCTCGATCTCAGGATGCGGCGCATCGGCAATGCCGCGCGTATCGCTAATGGTGAATGGGATCACTGCATGGCCCGACCCATCGCGGTTCACCCGGTTTAGCTTACCGCCTGCCCAGAACACGATGGATCGGCTGTCAGGCGTCCAATCCATATTGGGATAGACCCCGGTCACCGCCCAGGTTTCCTGCACGTCGAGGTCAAGCGCGTCGTAAATCATCCGCTCGCGCCCGCTGGCGATCTCCTTGACCCACAGCTGAGAGGTGTCCTTGTCGCGCCGCACGAACGCGATCTCTGTGCCATCGGGCGAAGGCGCCGGGCGCACTGCCCCGCCATAGCCATCGACCGCCGTAGTTACTTCGCCTGTTTCCAGATCGTGCCGCTCAATCGCGAAGATCCCCGCATTGGAGTCCTGCGCATAGATGAAAGTGTTCCCCGGCGTGGTGTTGCGAGTGTAGTAGATCGCGCTGCCATCGGGCGCGAAGACCGGCTCGCCGAGCTCTTTCTGCAAGGCCTCATTGGCGCGCTTCACCACCTGAACCCCGCCGCCGCCTGAGATGTGGTACATCCAAATCTCGCCTGTGCCGAGCGAACGCTGTGTAGTGAAGTGCTTTTTCGCGGCGACAAATCGCCCGTCGGGTGACCAGGTCGGCTGATTCAGCAGGCGGAAGCTTTCCTTGGTCGGCTGGCGCTTGTCAGAGCCATCGGCATTCATTAGCCAGATATTGTTGCCCCCGCCCCGGTCAGAGGTGAAAGCGATGCGCGTACCATCGGGCGAGAAGCGCGGATGCACTTCCCAGCTCAGCCCCTCGGCAATGCGCTTAGGCGTCCCGCCGGTAATCGGGAGAGTGTAGATATCGCCGAGCATAGTGAAGGCGATGGTGCGGCCATCCGGCGAAACATCGACATCCATCCACGTGCCCTCATCGGTCTCGATTGGCACTTGTTCGATGGTGGCTCCGCGTGGTGCTTCTACGTCCCATTTCTCATCTGCGTCATCCTGCGCGAAGGCCGCGCTGGGCATTGCGAGCATAGAACCGGCGAGAAGGGTTGCGGTGAAGTGCGGTGCGAAGCAGCGCATGGATATGTCTCCCTTTGTTGGGGCCCAGACTAACGCGGCGTAAGGATATTGCTAGGGGGGTAGGCATCACTGTTCGGTCACGTCCGCTCTCGCTTCTCGCGCTGCTACTCTCTCTGCTCGCAAGCGCTCGTTTTCTTCGCGTTCCATCTTACGGTCAAGGTTTGAATAGTTATCGACTTTTAGGCGTTTGTTTCCACCAAATTTCTCCAAGGTTTTAGCTATTTCTTTCAGGCGACGAGCTACATCGTCAATGGTATAGATTTGAAAGTTGGAGAAGCCAGCAATGCTTGAAACGTGCAGTTGGTCAGAAAACTCGAAAGTTCTACCATCAGTGCTGCGGTAAGCGATCTTGATTTCGAACACTGCCGAAGTACCATCTCGGAAAAGGTCGGGACCTACGCCCAAGTCAAACTTAAGAACCTCGTGAGGTCTTAGAAACGATATATCGCTCAGGACTTTAGAGTCCTCAAAGTGGAATTTCGCTGGCCAATCGGTAACCCGTTTTAGCTCCGCGGAAACTTCAGTAGCTGCGGCCCCTGAAAGATTAGCGATATGCAATTGAGCGATTGTCATATGCGTTTCGTTAGCGCGCAAAAAACCAACAACCCTGGGCTGGTTGGCTTGTAATCTGCTTATCCTAGCTTCCTTAAACAGCCTATGAGTTGTCACCGCGTAAAAGGCTGTGACTAGCAAAAGTGCGGCCGTCGCGAGGCCTGTAACCGCCGCCGCATTTGCGTTCAAAAACTCAAACACTGGAATTTTCCTTCTGTTCAAGAGTCAACCCATCGTCCCCCGCTTCGGCCCCAGATAGCCAAATAAATAGGCCGCCACTTTGCGCATCTGGATTTCTTCTGCACCCTCGGTGATCCGGTAACGGCGGTGGTGGCGATAGATATGCTCGAACGGTTTGTGGCGTGAATAGCCGATCCCGCCATGCACCTGCATCGCCCGGTCGGCGGCCTCGCACACCAGCCGGTTTGCCCAGTAATTGCACATCGAAACCTTGTCCGAGATGCTCCGCTCAATCTCCTTGTGCGGCATATTGTCCATCTGCCAAGCGGTCTTGTAGATCAGCATCCTCAGCATTTCGCACTGCGTCGCCAGCTCCACCAGCGGGAACTGGATCGCCTGATTTTTCGCGAGCTCCTCGCCAAAGGGTTTGCGTTCGCGCGCATATTTGACGCTTTCCTCCACGCAATAGGTCGCCGCGCCTAGCGAAGACGCCGCTTGGCGAATGCGGTTCTGGTGAACGAAGCTCTGCGCCAGCGCGAGGCCTTTACCTTCTTCGCCCAGCATTGCGCTCTCCGGCACCCAGACATTGCTGAGAGAGAGGCGCGGATGGTCGGTGGGCATGTTGAAGGTCCACATCCATTCCTCGATCTTTAGGCCGTCGGTGGGGTTGGGCACGAGCAGGCAGGTGATACCGCGCGCGTCCCCTGCCTCGCCATCGGTCCGCGCAAACAGCGCACAATGCGTGGCGACATGCATGCCGGTGATCCACATCTTCTCGCCGTCAATCCGGTATCCCGGCACCCCATCGCGCGTTTCCTTGACCGCGCGGGTTTCCATATGGGTCGCGTCGGAGCCGTGCTCTGCTTCGGTCAGGCCAAAGGCGACCCGGCGCGTACGTTCAAAGCCGCCAGTGATGAACTCCTTTTTCTGCGCCTCTTTGCCGAAGGTGTCGAACATGGCGACGAAGGGGAAGTTGCCGACGATGCTGTGTTCGTTTTGCAGATCATTGTGGAGGCCAAGACCGCGCTGAGCGAAGCGATCGCGGATCACCGCCATCCAGAGGTTGGAGCCATCCTTGCCGCCATATTGCGCAGGCGCGGAGAAGCGCCAGTGACCAGCCGCGTCCGCACGGCGAGTGGCCTCTTTCAGCAATTCTTCCCAATCGTGATTGGGCAGGCCTTCACGCTCCCAGTCGGTGCGCGCATCCTCACGCCGATGGTCGAAGAAGCGGATGTTGTCGTCTTGCTGCTCCAGCGGCTTGATCTCAGCCTCGATAAAGGCGTCGAGCTCGTCAAGATAGGCCTGAAGGTCTGCGGGAATTGCGAAGTCCATTTAGTTTTCTCCAGTCCACTTTTTACGTGCCACGGCGAGCGCGGGGTACTTAGGCGAATCGACAGCCACCTTTTCTAAGACACTGTCCTTCAAGTCCATCAACAGACGCTTCTCTCCAAGATCGGATGTTCCGTCCATGATGTCAGAAACAAGACCCGAAGCGCGATATGTTTGCGGGTAAAACCGACAGTCACGTGCGATTATGCCCAGCGCGTTGCGTGCAACCGCGTGCTGGAAACGATCATGTCCTGTCATCTGATCCTTGATCGTTTCGAGCCATTCGAAGATGGCATCCGCCATCTCTGCGCACTCGGCTTCGCCATAGCCAATAGAGTCGTCGAAAGGCCCGCCCGCTTCCCGGCGTCTCTCCTTCTCCGGTGCATCCTCCTCCAGCAGCATCAGCAAGTCGAGCTCCTGCTCGCTTGTCCTGCGCGAGATCACAACCCGCTCTAGCATCCGGTCCTCGCCGCTGCGCCAGATCTGCGCCATTTTGAGGCAACCCAGCGCCCACCAGACGGTGCGGTGGATCAGCCAATATCTGAATCGCTCGCGGTCCACTTTGCGCCCGCCATTCGCTTCATACGCATCGAAATAGGTTTCCTGATCGCCCAGACCCAGAGCCGGACGATCATACCGCGCGAACCGCCACACCGCCATGCAACCAAACGCCAAGTCTTCGTGATAGTCACCGAAATGCGCCAGCTCCCAATCGAGCACACCGGTTAGCGAGCCATCTTGTGCAAGCAAGTTGCCCATGCGGAAATCGCCATGGATTAGCGCAGGCTCGATGGGATCGGGGCAATTGTCCTCCATCCATTTGAGGCCAAGGGCGATGATCGGACGGTCGCCGCCTGCCTCCTCGAATTGCTGGCGCAGGTCCGCGATGGCCCCGCGGTAATCCATCACCGGCACAGCCTTTGGCACGTCGCCGCGTCCAAGCGAGTGGATCCGCGCCAAATTCGCGGCGCATTCCGATAGAAGCCGGTCCGGTTCTTCCATCGCGAGGATGTCCTTGGGGTTCGGCGTTCCCGGCAGTGCGCGCATCACAAAGCCGCTGCCGATCCCGTCCTCCGGCTCCAACACCGCCAGAACCTCAGGCGCCGCCACACCGGCGGCCCGTGCTGCTTCGATCACCGCCGCTTCGGTATCGTGACCAAAAGGGCGGTCCGCCATGAACTCCAAGCTGGGCGCGCGTCGCAGCACGAACGCCTCGCCGCCGCTGGAGAACCGCCAGCTTTCCATGGTCGCGCCGCCGGTCAACCGCTCCAGCCCGGCCGGAGCCTCTATGCCAGCGCGCGCCAAAACCCGGCTCAGCCCCTCTCTCAGATCATCGGCGCTCAATGTCATCACTTCCCCTCGCGTTCATTCCCTGTCAGGAGTGCACGCAGATATGCGCGACGGCAAGCTCTTGCTTACTCGCAATGGAAAGACGGCGACCGCAATGAAGAAACGATACGTAGCGCTGAGCGCGCTCGCCCTGCTTGGAATTGGCGCAGGCACCGCGGCCTTTGTCGCCAGCCCAACCGTGCATGAGGGTATGGATGGCGAGACCCCGGAGCTTGGGCGCTATGGTGAGTATCAGGTGGGGACGCAGGAGAGCGTGTTTAGCCTGCCGGGCCGACTGACCTTCACAAAGCTTGGTCTGGCAAGCGGACAGGTGGAGGAGCACACGCGCGAGCTCAAAGTCCGCATGTTCTATCCAGCCAGCGCAGCGTCCGGCGCGGAGCCAATCACTTACGAGCACACCATGATGCCACCTGCTATGGAGCCCGTGCCGTTGGAGTATACGGGGCGCGCTTTTGCAGGCGCAGCGCCGGTGGCAGACCAGCAATTCCCGTTGGTTGTAATGAGCCACGGCTTCAATGGCTGGAGCACGCAATTCAGCAATCTAGCGGAACACATCGCCTCGCGCGGCTATGTCGTCGCCTCTATCGATCACGGCGACATGCGGATCGAGGGGGTGACCGACTTCGTTTACTCGTTCACCAAGGTTCTGGTCGATCGTTCTCTCGATCAGCGCCAGGTCTTGAGCCAGCTGGTTTCGCGCAGCGCCTCTGACCAGACAGGACTGTTTGGACTGATTGACCCTGAGCAGGTTGCTGTGATCGGCTATTCCATGGGCGGTTATGGCGCACTGGCAACGGCGGGCGGCGACTATGACTATGACAGCGATACCTTCGGCCAAGTGCCCGAGGATGCGCTGACGCAACTGCGCGAGGCGGCGAGCGAAGACGCAGACGTGGATGCCGTCGTCGCCTTTGCCCCATGGGGCGGGCAACCAGACAACCGCGTATGGAGCGCCGAGACGCTCGGCCAGATCACTGCGCCTGTGCTGCTGGTGGCTGGCAGCGAGGATGACGTTTCCAACTACGCGGACGGGATCGGCTGGATTTTCGACCAATTGAGCGGGACGGCTCGGCACATGCTGGTCTACCGCGAGGCCCGTCACAACACCGTGGGCAATGACTTCGTCGTTCCGGACGACGCACCGTTCCGCGTCGCAGAGTTCCTGGCCGAACCGGTGTGGCGACAAGATCGCATCAACGGCATCAACCAGCATTTCGTCGCCGCATTCCTCGACCTGCATTTGAAGGGCGATGCGGACAAAGCGAGCTATCTCGACGTGCCAGCGCCGAACTCCAACGACAGCAGCTGGGAAACCAGCTTTGGCGAACAGCTCAATGGCAAGTTTGCCGGACCGGACGAAGCAGAGCATTGGCGCGGGTTCCAGCGCCGCTGGGCCGTGGGCCTGGAGTTACTCAGCAAACCAGCGGGCAAATAGGCGTCTTTTCAAGCCGAGGTAGTCGTTCCAGACAGTCGTCTTTGGTCTGAAATCGCGGTGCTTCCATACACTAGAGTTTGGTCGGCGTTGGGAACACGTTTCGCGTTTTCGAAAGTGTGACTTTTGGCGGAACGCTTCATACTTTCAGCACCTTAGGGCAGATCGCATCGCGCAAAGTGTGACTTTTGAGAGATTCGACGCAAATGCGCGCCTTTGCCGAGTGAAAACGCACAGGGACACGTGGGGAAATAGACGGTTCAAAGAGCTTCGCCATACCTACCCGCAGGCCCGCGAGTAGGAAAACCGCACGGCCTTATGAGCGCCTGCGGACATATGCACAAAAGCAAACGGCCGCCCAGTCTCCTGAGCGGCCGCTGCAAATGTCTTGAAAAGCTAAAGCGCATTTAGCTCAGCTTCTTACGCATCCGCTTCGCGCGCGACTGCGGGCTAGGGTGCGTCTTGAGCAAATCAATTCCGCCGCCAGAGCTCATCGTGCCCAGCTTTTCCATCGCCGTGATGCACGCCTCAGCGTTGTAATTGTTCGCCTTCATGAACTCGAGCGCATAGTCGTCCGAATTGCGCTCTGCCTTTTGCGAGTGCTGAGCGGTAATCACATTCCCGAACATTTTGCCGAGCTCTGAGTTTGCCAGACGGCGCACATCGCTGCTCGCCGTGCCAGCCACGCTCAGCGCCGCGTCTTGTTGCAAACTGCGCTTCATGCGCTTCTTGCCATGCTCCAGCTTCACGTGGCCGATCTCATGACCGATCACGCAGCGCAGCTCGTCATCATCGAACTTGTCCATCAGGCCCGCAAAGACACGCACAGTGCCATCACCCATGGCAAAAGCGTTCACATCCTTCACCAGATAGGCTTTGATATCGAGGTCAAGGCCATCATAGCTGTCGAGCCCTTCGGTAAGCGCAGCGAGGCGCTGGCCATAGGGATCGTCCATTGTGGCAACCGGGTTTTGGCTGTCCATCTCCTCAGACATCTGGCTGAAGAAAACGACGATTTCCTCGTCAGAATAGCTCGCTGCCTCGGCCACCTTTTTGGCGGATTTGACGACGTTGCCGACATTGAATTGTGCCTGCAAAGGCATTGCTGCGCCCAGCCCTGCAACAGCAGCTACTGCTGCCAGCATGATGCCGCGCGACTTAGAAAATTTGAGTGCCATGGTTTGCGCCCCCTCTTACTAATCACACTTCCAGCACACCGATTATGCCGGAACATTGTCTTTCTTTACAGTAATTACTTGAGGATAGGTGAATTCCTTCAGGCCTTCCTTGCCGTATTCCGCGCCAAAGCCGGATTGCTTGTGTCCGCCAAACGGGGCGAACGGCGACAGATGCATGAATTCGTTGACCCAGACAGTGCCGGTTTCCGGCTGTTCTGCGATCTCGACACCCTTTTCAGGGTCAGCCGTCCAGACCGCGCCCGCCAGGCCATATTCTGAATTGTTCGCCCGCTCGATCACTTCTTCCTCGGTCGAGAATTTCATTAGCGGCATAACCGGGCCAAACTGCTCCTCAGCCACGATCCGCGCGTCTTCCGGAGGATTGTCGAGAATGGTGATCGGCACGTAATAGCCAGAGCCCGATGGATCGGTTTCCCCGCCGACCAGGAATTTATAGCCACTGTCTTTGGCGTCCTCGATCAGCTCAACCACGCGGTCAAACTGCTTCTTATTCTGGATCGGCCCAACGCCGGTCCCCTGCTGAGCGCCGTCGCCGACCTTCACCTGGCTCGCATATTCGGCGATCGCAGCGGACAGCTCGTCGTAAATATCTTCGTGGATATATATGCGTTTGGCCGCGATGCAGACCTGTCCCGCGTTCTGGAAACTGGACCAGAACAATTGCTCTGCCACCTTCTTAGGGTCGGCATCCGGCATCACGATGGAGGCATCATTGCCGCCCAGCTCCAACGTGATCCGTTTAAGATCAGCGCTCGCGCCTTCCATGATCTTCTTGCCCGTCGCGGTTGAGCCGGTGAAAGTGATCTTGTCGATATCAGGATGCGATGTGATCATCGGGCCAAGGTCATCATTGCCGGTAATGATGTTCACGACGCCCGCTGGCACTTTGTCGGCGATCAGCTCTGCAATGCGCAGGGTGGTAAGCGGGGTGAACGGCGAGGTTTTCAGCACAATCGTGCAGCCGGAAAGCATCGCGGGCACGATTTTCTGGATCGCCATCATCACTGGGAAGTTCCACGGCACGATGCCGCCAACCACGCCGACAGGCACCCGGCGCGTGCGGCTCAGCCGGGCATCGCTGTCTTCGTTGATCTCATCTTCCAGCTCAAGCGTGGATTGCGCCGCAGAAATCGCGGCAGCGCCGTAGATCTCGCCCTTCGCTTGCTGGTGCGGCTTGCCTTGCTCGCTGGTCAGCAAGCGGAACAGCTCGTCGGCGTTTTCTTTGATCGCGCCAGAGATTGCCATGATCGCCGCGCGGCGATCCTCCAACGGGGTCTTCTTCCATGTCTTGAACGCAGCGCTTGCGGCGGCGACCGCTTGGTCGAGCTCCGCCTGGCCGCAAGCTGGCACCTGGCCGATGACTTCTTCATTGGCTGGATTGACCACGTCGAGCATGTCGGTGGTGGAAATCATCTCGCCATTGATGAGATTTTTGTACTGGGTGACCATGGAAATGCCTCTCTCGAATCTTTTTTGATTGCTCACGCCAAGCTAGGTGGACCTTTGACCAGCAAAGTTCAATTGCATTTGCAGGTCGCACGATAATGCTTGCGCTCGCCAGCGACCGCGATCAATTGCACAGCGCAACCGAAAATCTGGCCCCGGCCCGCAAGAGGAACACGATATGTCCGACGCTCCAAACGACCTTGTCATCTATGGCAGCCCCATCTCCCCATTCGTGCGCAAAGTCGCCGCCGTGTGCCTGGAAAAAGGCGCTGGCTTTGACGTTGAGCCGGTCAACGTGTTCGACCCGCCGCAATGGTTCAAAGACATCTCTCCGATGAAGCGCATTCCCGTGCTGCGCGATCGCTCAATCGCCACCGAAGGCGTTGATGGCACCATCGCAGATTCCTCTGCAATCTGCGGCTACATTGAGGCCAAGCATCCTGAGACAGCGCTGTACCCGGCAGAACCCTTTGCCTACGGACGCGCGCTGAGTTTTGAGGAATATGCCGACACCACGCTGGCGCTCGCCGGGGGGCTCGGCATCTTTCGCCCGATTTTCTTTGCGATCACCAAAGGCGAGGCGCCCGATCTGGAGACCGCGCGCGAAACCTGGGCCACCAAATTGCCGCCGGTGTTTGACTATCTTGAAGGCGCGCTGGGCGAGAATGAGTTTTTCGCAGGCGACACTCTGTCGATTGCCGATATCTCGATTGCGTGCTGCTTGATGCAAGTCTCGCTGGTAGCGGAAACACCGCTCGATAAATGGCCACGCTTTGCCGCGCATTTTGAGCGGATGCGGGTGCGCCCATCGATTGCCGGACCATTCGCTCAGGCTGATAAGGCTGTTCGCAAAGGCTTGCCGGAACGCATTGATCTGACTTAACGCTTTCTTGGCGGTTCAGCCCGCATCGGGCATGCTCTTTCGCGCAATATTCAAAGGATGACACGCATGGCCGGCCCATGGACAATCGGGATCATCGGAGGCTCTGGCCTCTACAATATCGAGGGGCTGAAAGAGCAGCAATGGATCGCGGTTGAAACCCCTTGGGGCGAGCCATCGGACGAGATTTTGTGCGGGCGGATCGGCGATGTGCGCGTGCGCTTTCTGCCGCGCCACGGCCGGGGCCATCCGATCAGCCCTAGCGAGGTCAATGCGCGGGCCAATATCGACGCGCTCAAACGCGCAGGCTGCACCGACATTCTGGCCATTTCCGCCGTTGGATCACTGCGCGAGGAGCTGCCTCCGGGCCATTTCGTGGTGGTCGACCAATTCATTGATCAGACCAAAGGCCGCCCCTCAACCTATTACGGCTCAGGCTTTGTGACCCATGTCTCCATGGCTGATCCGGTGTGCGAGCGGCTATCGCAAATGGCCACTGATGCAATCACCGAGGCAAAGGGCAAATTCACCGCCGGAGCGACCTATCTGGCGATGGAAGGTCCGCAATTCTCCACCCGCGCGGAAAGCCAGATGTACCGCGAATGGGGCGCGGATGTGATCGGGATGACCGCCATGCCAGAGGCAAAGCTCGCCCGCGAGGCGGAGCTGCCCTATGCGCTGGTCGGCATGGTCACGGACTATGATTGCTGGCGCGAAGGCGATGCGGTGGATGTGTCCCAAGTCGTCACCCAGATGCAGGCCAATGGCGATCTGGCGCGCGAGATGATTGTGCGCCTGATCAATGCGCTGCCCGATGGGCGCAAACCCTCACCGATTGACACCGCGCTGGATGATGCAGTGATCACCGCACCTGATGAGCATGATCCGGAATTGATCGCCCGCCTGGATGCGGTTGCAGCCCGGTTGATCGGGCCGCTCTAAGCTCGCGCCCAGCGGCGCTCGCATTCGCCCATGTCACAAGGGCTTGCGCGGCGATCCATCCGGGTTCAGATCACTGGATCAGTGCAATTATTCAAGGTGCGAATCGCAAGCCGTGACGAACCTTCAACCGCTCGACCGATCTGACCTGCGCCGCGCCTATCGCGCCGAAGAGAACGCGTGCATCCAAGAACGTATTGAGCAGGCCGCCCCCTCCTCGCGCATGCACGAGGCCTCGGCTGAACTGGCGACCCAATTGATCGAGGGCGCGCGCGCAAAAAAGGCGAGCGGGATCGATGCCTTCCTACAGCAATTCGGGCTCGACACCGAAGAGGGCATTGCCCTGATGTGTATGGCCGAGGCGCTGCTGCGTGTACCCGATGCCAGCACGGCTGACGCGCTGATCAAGGACAAGATTGGCGCGATCGATTGGTCGGAGCATTTGGGCGAAAGCGCCTCCACCTTCGTCAACGCGGCGACATTCTCGCTGATGCTTACCGGCGAAGTGATAGACCCACCTGAGGCGCATCAACGCGGCATGGGCTCCAGCCTGAAACGCGCGGTCAACCGGCTCGGCGAGCCAGTGGTGCGCAAGGCAACTTTGCAAGCGATGAAGATCCTGGGCGGGCAATTCGTCTTCGGCCGCGACATTGACGAGGCGCTGGAGCGGGCCAAGCCGGAACGCGCGCGTGGCCTGACGCATAGCTTCGATATGCTGGGCGAGGCGGCGATGACTTTCGCCGATGCCGCGCGCTACCGCGAGGCTTATGAGGGCGCGCTTGATCAGCTCGCTAAAGAAGCCAAGGGCGGGGTTGCCCCCTCGCCGGGCATTTCCGTCAAACTGTCAGCCCTGCATCCCAAGTACGACTTTCTGCACGCTGATCAGGCCCGCAATGATCTTGTGCCCATCGTCCGCGGCCTCGCCGAAAAGGCGCGCGATGCCGACATCCATTTCACCATAGACGCCGAAGAGGCCGAACGCCTCGAACTCTCGCTCGACATCATCGAGGCGCTGATGGCGGATGACAGCCTGTTCGTGCGCGCCGATGGATCGCGCTGGGAGGGGTTTGGCCTCGCCCTGCAAGCCTATCAAAAGCGCGGCCTGCCGCTGTGCGATTGGGCCGCTAAGCTCGCCCGCCGCCATGGCCGCAAGCTGTTCGTCCGCCTCGTCAAAGGCGCCTATTGGGACAGCGAGGTCAAGCTCGCCCAGGTCGGCGGCCTCAGCGATTATCCGGTGTTCACCCGCAAGCTCGCCACCGATGTCAGTTACCTCGCCTGCGCCGCGCGATTGTTTGAGCACGCCGATGTGATCCGCCCCGCCTTTGCGACGCACAACGCCTACACCATCGCCGCGATTAAAGGCCTTGGTCAGGGCAAATCCTATGAGTTTCAGCGCCTGCACGGGATGGGCGAGGAGGTGTATGATGCGCTCGGCGCTCTGGAGGGCAACAACCGCACGCCCGTGCGCATCTACGCGCCGGTTGGCGGGCACAAGGAATTGCTCGCCTATCTCGTGCGCCGCCTGCTCGAAAACGGCGCCAACACCAGTTTCGTGAACCGAATGGGCGATGCCGATATTCCGGCTGCTGAGCTTGCCGGAGACCCGGTTGCGCAGCCGGCAGGATGCTCACCCCTTCGCAATCCGAACATTCCCCTGCCCGCCGACATTTTTGAGGGCCGCACAAACAGCGCAGGAATCGATCTGTCAGACCCGCTGGTGCGCGGCCCGCTGGAGCTTCGCCTAACCGAGCTGGCAACACAGCAATGGAACGCCAGCCCGACCTTTGTCAGCGAAGAACCGGGCGAGATCGCGCCGATCACCATGCCGCACGATCTTGGCAGCCAGGTGGGCACGCGCCGCGACGCCACAGCGGGAGAGATCGATTACGCCATCACCACCGCGCTCGCGATCCAGCCGGGCTGGGATGCACTGGGCGGGGAAAGCCGGGCTGCGCTGCTCGATGAAGCGGCCAATCTGTTTGAGGCGCATTCGGCGGAGTTCCTCTCCCTATGCCAGCGTGAGGCGGGCAAGACCTTGCCCGATGCGGTGCTGGAGCTGCGCGAAGCGGTCGATTTTCTGCGCTATTATGCGTACGAGGCGCGCCGCCAATTTGCGCAGCCGACCGTTCTGCCCGGCCCCACAGGGGAGGAGAACCTGCTCTCGTTGCATGGGCGCGGCGTGTTTGCCACGATCAGCCCATGGAACTTCCCGCTCGCCATCTTCATCGGCATGGCATCCGCCGCGCTGGCCGCTGGCAACAGCGTGATCGCCAAGCCTGCTGAGCAAACCCCGCTGATCGCGGCGTTGGCGGTGAAATTGTGCCACGAAGCGGGCATCCCGGCAGAGGCGCTGCAATTGCTGCCCGGTGCGGGCGATGTCGGGCAAATGATCACGTCCGATCCGCGTATTGCCGGGGTGGCCTTCACTGGCTCCACAGAGACCGCGCGCGCTATCAACCTGGCGCTGGCAGGCCGCGATGGCCCGATTGCCACCTTGATCGCGGAAACCGGCGGGCAAAACGCGATGATCGTCGATTCCTCCGCCCTGCCAGAGCAGGTCGTGCGCGATGTGCTGGCCAGCGCATTTCAAAGCGCGGGGCAGCGGTGCTCGGCGCTGCGCGTGCTCTATTTGCAAGAGGACGTTGCCGACGAAATGCTGGCCATGATCCGCGGCGGGTTCGATGCGCTGAGCATTGGCAACCCGCACCTGCTCTCCACCGACGTAGGCCCAGTGATTGATCCCGATGCGCAGGCTGCGCTGGAACGCCATGTGGCCCGGCGAGAGCAGCTGGGCGGCACCGTCTGGCGCAGCGAGCTGCCCAGCGGCACAGAGCATGGCTGCTTCGTCGCGCCGACGATTATCGAGATCGATTCCATACTCGATCTGAAGCGGGAGAATTTCGGCCCCGTCCTGCATGTCGCGCGGTTCGCGGCAAGCGGACTCGACCAAGTTGTTGCCGACATCAACGCCACGGGATTTGGCCTGACATTGGGCCTCCACAGCCGGATTGAGAACACCCGTAAGCGCGTGCAAGCCGCCGCGCGGGTCGGCAATTTCTACGTCAATCGCAATCAAATCGGCGCGGTGGTGGAAAGCCAGCCGTTCGGCGGTGAAGGCCTGTCAGGCACCGGGCCGAAGGCCGGCGGCCCGCACTACCTCGCGCGCTTCGCCACCGAACGCGTCAGTTGCACAGACACAACGGCGGCAGGCGGCAATGCCAGCCTTTTGGGGCAGCCCGCCGCGCCAACCCTTGCGAACTAAGCAGGCTTCGATTTATCACGCCGCCTATGAAACGGATCGCAACCCTCATCGTCACTCTGCTCGCGCTCGTCTGGAGCGGGCCCGCCTTTGCGGCGGTGACCATGCATTTTCACAGCTTCAACGGATCGGTGCTGTTTGGGCGCTATCCCCACACCTTCATCGTGCTGGAGGGGACGCTGGGATCAGGCAAGGTGGTGAACGAGAATTATGGCTTCACCGCCAAGAAGGTCTCGCCTGCGATTTTGCAAGGGCCGGTGGTGCACGACATCAGCGTTGAGAAGCCGAAATACCTCAAGAAAACCAACCGCCATTTCAGCGTGCGATTGACCGATGCGCAATATGAGCGGGTGAAGGCCGAGGTGAGCAAATGGCGCAATGCGCCGGGCAAATATTACGACCTCGACACCCGCAATTGCATCCATTTCGTTGGCGCAATGGCGCAGATCGCGGGGCTAAAGGTGAACTACCCCGACAATATGCTGAGGCGGCCGAAGAAATGGCTGAACCATGTGACCGGGCTTAACCCGGCGCTGCGGGCGAAGGCGGTTAAGTAGGGAGCCGCGAAACAACCCATGTCGATCAGCTTAGAGCAGTAATCGAGGCCTCCAAAAGATGAACATCGGGGCGATTAGGAGCGCTGAGCGCAGAGTTTAACGGGAAATCGAACCCAGGCCTATTCCGATAGATAGAAAATCCTAAAGGGCGTCCTCTCTGGTAAGGCCATTCATGAATTCATTAAAACTGTTGGCGATCCAGCCGAGGCCCCGTGTGTTATCACCTTCCCCCCAAGGGTCTCCCGCACGCTCCCAAGCGTAGACCTTCCCGTAATCGTCACTATTGGGATCGACATTCATGAGAAAGTTTTCCAGCTCGCCCGTGCCGAAGGACACATAGTTTGGCGGCACGTTTGCTTCATCATGGTAAATGCTATCATACAGCGATTGCGTTTCCAGGATAACCGACTCAAACTTGCTAAGGTACTCAAGGACTATCGGTTCAGGTTCATCAGAGTAGTGCGCAAAGCAAAAGTTGTCGTCTTCCAAGCACGTGAGATCGCTGCCCTGACTGAGATAGGATTTATAATCATCAGGCAGAATAACATCGCCGACTTTGCTACCAAATGAAACAGAGCCATCGATATTGAAATTGAGGGGCACGGGCGGCTCTTTGCGCCAAGTCTCTCTCCATGTAAGTTCCATGTCGTACTCCGCAGGCCGCCTGTCTTAACCACATACCTAACTGTGCTTGACGCCTGTTCAACCTTTTTGAGCAGCAAGTCACAGCTTCAGGCGCTAACAAGCGAGGCATATCCGAATTGACGAAGAGCTGCAGCGACGGCCTGTAATGCAAGAGATCCTCTGGACAATTGAGTGACACATTCGCCTTTCAGCGTCCGTGTCATTCCCACACCTAAAACCCTGGCCGCGCTTGCCCCCGCGCGCTCGTTCGGGAATTAATCCTGCATGGCGATTCTTTCAGACAAGTGGATTAGGTCCAAGGCGCAAGATGAGGGCATGATTGAGCCCTTTGTTGAGGCTCAGCGGCGCGAGGGCGTCATCTCTTATGGCCTCTCATCCTATGGCTATGACGCGCGGGTCGCGGATGAGTTCAAAATCTTCACCAATGTAAACTCAGCCACCGTTGATCCCAAGAGCTTTGACGCGGGCAGCTTGGTCGACCGCAAGACCGACGTCTGCATCATCCCGCCAAACTCTTTCGCGCTCGCTCGCACAGTCGAATATTTCCGCGTGCCCGAAGACGTGCTGGTGATCTGCCTCGGCAAAAGCACCTATGCGCGCTGCGGGATCATCGTGAACGTCACCCCGCTGGAGCCGGGCTGGGAGGGGCATGTGACGCTGGAATTTTCCAACACCACGCCGTTGCCCGCCAAAATCTACGCCAATGAAGGTGCGTGCCAGTTCCTGTTCCTGAAGGGCAATGAGCGCTGCGAGACGAGCTACAAAGACCGCGCCGGCAAATATATGGGCCAACGCGGCGTGACCTTACCGAGGTTGTAGAGTCAGCAAAGTTCAAAGCTTCGGTTTCAGAGCAAGGCCATCAACCTGATCTTAGGTCTGAAGTATCGAATGCCAGTCCGATCCATCGAACAGTGCGATGTCTGAGGAGCCAATCGACCAAAGCCCGCTTGGCCCAGTGAAGACCGACATGCAGGTTCGCATATCGGCTGAAAGAGATTTGAACGGGGTTATCTTGCCATCTTTGAACCGCAAGATGCCTTGCGCTGTGCCAAAATAGACAGCACCTTCGAAAGCAGTAGCGGACCAGATGTCGATGTTGAAACCGTCATTATCGACCAGTTCCCAATCACTCCCTCGCCCTTTCCAGATGGTGCCGAGCTGACCGGCGATAAACACCTCATCATCTGTGACCGTCCCGGCGGAGAGCATTCGATCTGAGGGTGACTTCGCCTGGTGCCAGGCCCCGCCAACATTGCTCCAAATCGATCCTGACCAACCAAACGCGTAAAGCTCTTCCGAGCTAAAGCCGGTTACGCCATCAAAGCTCTTTATCCGTTCAGCTTCCGAAGTCGCTTCTTGGACGATTTGTGACCAGTGTGAGCCGCCAAACTCAAAGAGGTGGTTGTCTGTGGCTCCTGCATAGAGTCGCTCACCAATCGCTTCGAGACACCGGAATGTAGGAGACCAATCACCGTCCTCTTCAAGCACGTTTATCTTGCCATGCCCCGATCGCGCAAATTGGACAAAATCCGAATGAGGAGAGAGGATCGCAATGCCATCTTTGGCAAGATTGGGCGCAATCCCGGTCGTCACCCATCTGGTGTGCGCAGCGTGCCGCCATTCGCCATCTGGCGTACGATCACAGATGATGGTGTGCGGCGTTTCCCGGATATCAAACTCGCCGTTTTGCGCGGCAACCATAAGCGTTCCGTCTTCGAGTTCGACCCCCGATAGAAAGACCATGTTGTCCATTGTCATGCCGCGTAATCACTCCTTGTTTTGACACAGGCTTAGAAGAACCATTGTCTATCACCAACAAGGGTTTCGCATAGCGGCATCTTGGAACCGGAGCTGCCGTAGCGGCTTTGACTCTCAGACATGCGAAGCGCATTGAACGGGTCAAAGGAGACAAAACATGGCTAAGACCGAATTCAATATCATCATCTATGGCGCCACCGGGTTTACCGGGCGGCTCGTTGCTGAGCACCTGAGCAATCACTATGGCAGCCGCGATGATGGGCCCGGCTGGGCGATGGCCGGCCGCAGCCTGGAAAAGCTGGAGGCGGTGCGCGACGAAATTGGCGCGCCGGCCAGCACGCCTTTGGTGGTGGCTGATGCCGATGACATGGCCAGCCTAGAGGCAATGTGCGCGCGCACCAAAGTCGTGCTGACCACGGTTGGGCCGTACCAGCTTTACGGTGACAATTTGGTCGAGGCCTGCGTCAAAACCGGCACGGATTACACCGACCTGTGCGGCGAGCCGACTTGGATGCGGGAGAAGATCGACCAGTTCGGCGATGCGGCCAAGGCCAGCGGCGCGCGGATCTGTTTCTCCAGCGGGTTCGATTCTATTCCCTTCGACCTCGGCGTGTTGATGGCTCAGAAAGAAGCGATGAAGCGCTTTGGCAAGCCCGCACCGAAAATCCGCGGACGCGTGCGCGCGATGGCGGGCGGCGCATCAGGCGGCACGGTTGCCAGCATGACTGAAACGATGAAGGCGGTGGCCAAGAACCCCAAGCTGATCAACGTACTGCGCAGCTCCTTCGGCCTGACCCCAGGCTTTGAGGGGCCAAGCCAGCCCTCCGGCATGGTTCCAACCTATGAGAAAGACCTCGACAAATGGGCCGCCCCGTTTGTGATGGCGGCGATCAACACCAAGAATGTGCACCGCACGAACTTCCTGCTCGGCCACCCTTACGGCGAAGACTTCGTCTATGATGAAATGGTGCTGACCAGCCCGGGTGATGCGGGCAAGAAGATGGCCAATGCGGCGGCTGAAATGATGAAGAACCCGTTCGGCGCAAAACCGCCCAAGCCAGGTGAAGGCCCCAGCAAGGAAGAGCGAGAGAACGGATTTTACGACGTGCTGTTTGTGGCCGATATGCCCGATGGCGAAAGCCTGCATTACGGCGTCAAAGGCAAATATGATCCGGGCTATGGCTCAACCAGCCGGATGATCGCAGAAACCGCGATTGGCCTGCTTAGCTGCAAGGCGGAAGGCGGCATTGGCACGCCGGGTTCGTTCATGGGCGAGGATCTGGTCAAGCGGCTCGAGGAGCATGCCGACCTGACGTTTGCTCTGGAGAATTGATCCCCAGCCAAAGCCAAACATAAGCACGCAAAAAGGGCAGGCCTGGCATTCGCCGGACCTGCCCTTTTTATTGCGTTCCCGCTTAAGCGGCGGAGTTAGAAGCTGAAGCGAACGTTCGCTTTCAGATTGCGTCCGGCGAGCGGCACGAAATCCTTCGTGAAGCTTGCATGGCGGCGGCCAACGACATCAAACAGGTTGTCGACGCCGACCACCAGGGTCACGTTCTCACGGCTAGGCAGAGGGCGCCAAGCCACGGACAGGTTCACAAACGCAAACGCATCGGTTTCTGTTTCAAAGGCGTCGACATCGTCTTGCTCGCCAAACCATTGCACTTCCGCACGCGCGTCAAATGCATCGGTTTGCAGCTCTAGCGCGCCAAGCAATTCAATCGGCGGAATGCGTGGGACAGCGGTGCCATCGTCAAGCTCTGCCTGAACGTAGGAACCGCGCAGGTCCGCCAGCAATTCCATTCCGCCGTTTTTGAACAGCGGGAATTGAACCTCGCCCTCGATGCCGAAATAGTTCGCATCATCCTGAAGGAAGACGAACACGGGCAGCTCGTCCTCTTCTTCACCCGTACCGGACAGGAAGATGTAGTCGTCGAACCATTGGTTGTAGACCGCAAGGCTGAATGTCGCCGGGCCCACTTGGCCGCGCGCAAAGGCTTCAACGCCCCATGCGCTTTCAGTCGCAAGCGTGGTGTCGCCGATTTCAAATTGCTGGGTCGCAATGTGCGGGCCATTGGCGAACAATTCTTCTGCCGCAGGAGCGCGTTCGACGCGCGAGACGTTCACACCTGCGCGGAAGGCATCGTCAGCCTCGTAGACCAGACCCAGTGCACCTGAGAAATTGGTGAAATCACGCGAGACGCCCAGCTCCTGCGAGGAGACATCGGTGAATTCGACGCGGCCAGCGGCCTCAACTTGGATCGGACCAGGGCCAAATTCCTGCAGCGCAAACAGAGCGAGCTGATCGGTAACGTTAGGGGCGACAAAGGCCTCTTCACCAATCGCCTGGAAATCACGGTACGTGTATTGCAGGCCAATCGAGCCGCGCGACGGCCCGGTTTCGCTTTGCAAGAGTTCGACCCGTGCCTCAAGGCTTTCAGAATCGAATACGGTGCCGATTTCGTCGCCTTCAAATTCGGTGTGGGTGTAATCGGAATAGCCAAAGCGGATTTTCAGCCGCTCGAAGAAGCCATCGCCAAGGTCGAGATCAGCCAGGAAGTCTGCGCGGAATTGCTCAAGGCCAATGGTGACGATTTCCTCACCCTCTTCCTCGCCTTCTTCTTCTTCACCTTCTTCGCCGTGGGCGTGCTCGGTGCCAGGGCGGCCGGGGACGCCGTAATCGGTGTCGTAAAAGCCGATCGAGGCGCCAAAGACGTTGTTGCCGGAAATGAAGCTGAGGCCGGCATTGGCCGTCCAGGTTTCGGTTGCGGAGTTCGGGATGACGCCGCGCGCTTCGGCTGCTTCGCGCAGTTCTGCGGCCTCTTCAACTTCGCCCTCGGCCTCTTCTTCGTCGGCCAGTTCGAGGATTTGAGCGCGCAGTTCCGGCGCGATTTGGAAACCGCCGATCTCTAGATCATTGGTGTTGCGATAGCTGCCATCGACGTGGAACACGAAGCTGTTGCCGAGCGGAAGATCGAGCGACGCGCCGAGATTGCGCAGGTCGCTAGCCGTGTCCGCCGCCACAATCGCATCGAAATGCAGCGCTTCGTCTGGCATCCGGCGCGGGATACGCTTGTCGATGACATTGACGGCGCCGCCGATTGCCTGACTGCCGAACAACAGCACAGCCGGGCCGCGCAGAACTTCGATCCGCTCGGTTGTCAGCGGTTCAATCGTGGTCGCATGGTCAGCCGAGGTGTTGGAGACGTCGGCCGTACCGAGGCCATCAACCAATACGCGCACGCGCTCCCCTTGGAAGCCGCGCAGGACAGGGCGTGATGCGCCGGGAGAGAAGCTGGTGGCGGATACGCCGGGCAATTTGGCGAGAACTTCGCCGATCTGTCCGTTGAGGTTTTTCTGTATGTCCTCAATTTCGAGCACCGACGTGCCAGCAAGCACGTCCAATTGCGCCAGACCAGCGGCGCTGACGATAATATTGCCTTCCGCATCGACCTGGCGATTGTGCAGATCATCAGCGAGGCGTTCTTCGGCCTGATCGCTGTCTGGCTCCGCCTGTGCCTGTGCGGCGGCGGGGATTGTAATCAGCCCAAGCGAAAGAGCAGTGGCAAGCGCCAAATGAGAGGTTGTCGGTTTCATGATCGTCCCTGATCGAGAGTAGTTGAATGTGATAACGTATCACGCCACTAGCAGAGGCGCTCACGCTTGCAAGTATCTTCTCTTGTGGTTCGACGAATCGCTGTGAATGACCGATGAGCGGCACTGTGACCTGCACTTCGCCCAGCACAAGGCGAGCACACAAGCGAATACGCCATGCCGATCACACGTGCCTCCCTCGAGGGGGATACATTCGCAAATTGAAAGAAATGGAGCGGGCGAGGCGATTCGAACGCCCGACCCCAACCTTGGCAAGGTTGTGCTCTACCCCTGAGCTACGCCCGCTCACTGACGCTCTGCGTGGATGCGATAGATTCGCTATTCCTCGCCGGGGAGGTGGGCAGCTAGCAGCGAGCACGCAGGCCTGCAAGCCTAAAAGTCATTTGCCGCAAAAAGTCTCATGTTTTGGCAACTGATCGATTGCCAAACGTGCTCGCGCCAGCAAAACTCAGACCTTCACATTCACCGCCCCGCGCCCCACATTGCGTGATGTCACAGCAATTGCGCGCAAACGCGCGGCACAAACAGGAGCAAACCCTTGGCCAGCATGGGTCTCAATCTCGAAGAGCAAAAAGCGGTTGATCGGTTCCGCACCGAAGTGGTCGAGCCATCACAGACGAAACTGGTGATCCTCGACTTTTGGGCGGAATGGTGCGGGCCGTGCAAGGCGCTGGCCCCGATGCTGGAAAAGGTCGCCGCTGAATACGCCGACAAGGGCGTGGTGCTGGCAAAGCTCAACGTCGATGAAGAGAAATTCATCGCCGGACAGTTTCAGGTCAAATCCATCCCGACCGTCTATGCAATGTTCCAGGGGCAGCCAGTGGCTGACCTGACCAGCGCGCGCAGCGAATCGCAGCTCAAGGCCGCGCTTGATCAACTGCTCTCGCAATTGCCGATCCAGGCAGGCGCGGCCGATGGCGAGCCGCAAGGCCCCTCGCCAGAAGAGATCGAGCAAGCCATCGGCATGGCCGAGCAATCGCTAATGGAAGGCGATGCTGACCGCGCAGCCGGCATGTTTGCTCAGATCACGGAATTTGCCCCCAACCATGGGATTGCGCATTCCGGCCTGGTCCGGGCGCTGATCCAATTGGGCAAGACCGAGGAAGCGGCCCAAGTTCTGGCCGCGATCGAAGAAAACGAGAACCTTGCCAAGGACCCAGCCATTGCCGCGGCGAGAAGCGCGCTAGAGCTTGCTGGCACCCAAGTAGACGACAGCGAGCTGGCCGGATTGCAAAGCGCCGCCAAGGCAGCTCCAGAGGATATGGATGCGCAGCTCGCCTATGCCGAGGCTGCCTTTGCTGGCGGAGAGCGCGACGCAGCGGCGGACACGCTGCTCGCTATGGTCACCGCAGACCGCGAATGGAACGACGGCGCGGCGAAAGCGAAACTGCTGCAAATCTTTGAAGCCATTGGCCTCGAAGACGAGTGGGTCGTGACCACGCGCCGCCGCCTGTCAAAGATCCTGTTTGGCTAAGCTCAGAATGACCCGCCTCTCCATCTTCCCTTTGCCCGGCGCGATCCTCTTTCCGGGATTGCAGTTGCCGCTGCACATCTTTGAGCCGCGCTATCGCTCGCTCGTGGGAGATGCCTTGGTGCGGGACCGCAAGATCGCTCTCATCCAGCCGCAGCGCTCGATCGACGGCGCGCCGCTTTATACGATCGGCTGTGTCGGGCGCATTGGCGAAGTCGAGGCGATGGAAGATGGCCGATACAACCTCATCCTTGAGGGGGAGGCACGATTTAAGCTGATCCGCGAGTTGGATGTCGCCACCGCCTTTCGCCAGGTCGAGGGCGAGTTGATCGAAGACGATGAGAACGACGTGCTGAGCGCGATTGAGCGCGCAGGCTTTGAACAAGAGGCCCGCCGCTTCGCGAGCGCGCAGGGCTACAGCGTAGATTGGGATTCGGTCGAACGGCTCGATGATTTCTCGCTCATCAACGGCGTCTCGCAAATCGCGCCGTTTGATCCTGCGTCGAAGCAAGCGTTGCTGGAGGCGGAGAATATCCACGCGCGCTGCGAATTGCTGATCCAGCCGATGCAATTCTTTGGCCGCGGCGATGGCGGCGAAGAGATTATGACGCTGCAATAGCGCGGGCTCTGACCTGGCATTGCGGCGCGCACCGCGCCGACTAGCAGCTATTTCTCCTCCGGAACCGGCAGGCTCTTTAGCAAAGCCGTCAGCGCCACAAACGCCCGGCGCTCGGCATTGCTCTTGTTGTAATTCTCGGTCTGCACAACCAGCACGGCGTCCATGTTCGGCACGACCGCGACGATATTGCCGCCATTGCCCTTCATCATCCACGCCGCTTCAAACCCCCGCGAAGAACGCAGCGGCATGGCCCACCACAACTGGCTATAATAGACATGTTCGCCCAGTTGATGGCGCGGGGTCAGCATGGATTTGATCCATTCGCGCGGGACAATCCGCTCGCCTTCCCAAACACCCATGTTCAGCACCATTCGGCCAATCTTGAGCAAGGCCGTATCGCTGATCGTCGGCTGGCCGCCGGATTGCACCTCGCCGCTGCTCGAGCGGCGCCAACCTGCTCCATCTATACCCAGCGGATCAAACAGCCGCCGCTGAACATACAGATCAAACCGCTCGCCCACGGCTTTCTCAACCACCTGGCCCAGCAGGAACACGCCCGCCGTGCAGTAGGAAAATGGCCCGTCGCCGTCCACATCACGAGTGTATTCGCGAGCGGGCAGGCCAAGCGCAAAATCGCGCCAGATGCGCGTGCGATACATCTTTTCTTCTTGACCGGGCGAACGGCGCTCCCAATCGTTGCAATCGAGCGCAGATGACATCGACAACAGGTCGCCAATGGTTATCGCGCTGTGCGGCCCTTCGCGAGGCGATCCGAGAAAGGGCCAGACTTTCATATCGACCCCGGCGAGCTTTCCATCCGCAATCGCCGCGCCCACGGCGAGCGCCGTTATCGATTTGCCTGCCGATTTGATATCGACCCGGTCGCCCAGTTCGCCTTTGCCAAAGCGCTTGCGGTAGACGGTTTGGCCGTACTGCTCGGCAGACAGCACCCGAATTTTTCCCAATTCGCCCGCTTCGATCTCGGCCTCAACCTCTTCCAAGGTCATGTCGGGCAAGGGTTCGCTGCGGGATTGGGCGGCGGCGGGTGAAGGTATCGAGCACGCCAAAGCCAGCGCAATTGGCGAAACGCGAGCGAGCCCCGCCCGCAAAGACTTTTTTAAATGAATCACGCGTCCTCCAAGACAATTCCGGCCAAAGACTGACGTCGAAAGCATGAATATGAGCGGAATGAGAGGGAGTAGAAACGCAAGCAGGTGGCATTTGAACATGCCACCCAACGGCTTCTGCAACCCCGCGTCGCAGCTCAAGGCTGGCGGACCGCCACCAACCGAACTAAACGGTTACTTATGAACGTACAGGTCTTTGCCACGCGCGGTGAGCGCACCCGCGCCCACATCATCTCCGTTGCCGCTGGCCTGTTCTGGCGCCGCAATTTTCACGGTGTTGCAGTAGACGAGGTGGCCAGCGCTGCGGAGGTGAACAAGGCGACGATCTATCGCTATTTCGCCGATAAGCGTGACCTTGCTCTGGCGGTTGTTAAGCAGCATGGAGCCGCAACTCTAGATAGGGTTTTCCGGTCTAGCGCGGAGCACCATGAAGCGCCTCAGGCCCGGCTCGCGGCGATCTATCGCCATATTTATCAAGTCCATGCCGACACCTGCGATGAAGAAGGGGATGTGCATGGTTGCCCGATTGTTGGTCTTGCGCTGGAGCTTGGCCAAGACATGCCCGAGGTGCGTTTGGAAGCAGCGCGAGTATTTGACGCAATCGAGGCACATATGTGCGAAATTGCAGCGGATGCCATCGCCTCCGGCCATGCAAAGGGCAACCCCAAGGCGCTCGGGCGCACGCTCGCTCAATTGCTTCACGGCGCATTTGCTTCGGCGCGCTTGGCATCAGAGCCGACACGTGTCCTCGACGCAGGCCGCGCATCGCTTGACCTAATCGGCTATCCTGAAACTGAAATCACTAGTTGAGACTAGGCCATAGCCTCGGCTCCGCTTGATCAAGCCGCTGGACCGCTGATCGCAAAGGCGCCGCGCAGGCCGTCGATCACATATTGCGCGGCGAGCGCGGCAAGCAGCACACCGAGCAATCGGGTGATCACCGCCTCCACCTTGTCGCCGAAAATGCGCATCAACGGACCGGCGGCAACCAGCGCAATCGCGGTGATTGCCAGCACCAGACCAAGCGCAGCGAACACTTCGGCGGTTTCTTCAAACCCGTCCGCCTCGTTCATCAGCAACATGACCGCAGCGATCGCACCGGGTCCGGCAAGCATCGGCATAGCCATCGGGAAGACAGAGACGTCCTCAACCTCGGCAGCGCTAACCTTATCGGCGCGTTCATTGCGGCGCTGTGTGCGCTTTTCGAACACCATCTCAAACGCAATCCAGAACAGCATCAGCCCGCCCGCAATCCGGAAGGAGTTGAGCTCAATGTGCAGTGCGGAGAGCAGATCTTCGCCAAAGAACGCAAAAATCACCAGAATGATCGCCGCAATACCGCTCGCCCGCAGCGCCATATTTCGGGCCTGAGCAGGTGTTGCGCCCTTGGTCAGGCCAGCGTAAATCGGTGCGCAGCCAGGCGGGTCGATAACCACAAACAGAGTGATAAAGGCAGAGACGAAAAGTTCTGGCAGCATTGCTGCTATTCCTCTGTCTCAAGCGCCAGATTGAATAACTCATCATAGGCCGTTTTCCGGCTGCCCTTGCTGAGATAATCGAGCACAAACCGCCGACGCGTGTCGTCATAATGGACCCAGCGCCACCGCAAAGTGCCATCGCGCGACAGCTTGCCGCCCTCGGTGTAGCCTTCGCCAATTGTGACGGGCGGCGGCGAGGGAATGGTCTCGCCGCGCCGCGAACAATCGGCCACATCGGCGCGAATAGTATCGAGCGCGGTCACCACAATATCGCCCTCTTGCGGCGCCTCGCGCCGCGGCGGCTGAGGGTTGTCTGGGCCGAATACAAAATAGGAATAACGATAGTCGCTAACGCCCTGACGCTCCCACACGGCGGTGTAATTGCCGACAATGCCGTCTTTGTCGCGGAAGCGGCCCTGGCTAACGGCGGTCGCCCCATCGCAGCTCATCCAGACGCTGCGCGTGCCGAATTCCGGGGCTTCATTTGGGTCGTTGTTAAAGCCGCCAGCACTGGCGACATCGACCACCCCTTCGCCAAGATGGATCTGGCCGCTCAAAGTCGCGAATTGCCTTAGCGCTGTGCGCACGCCTTGCTCTTGGCCGGTGCGGGAAAAGGCAACCTCAGTCGCAACAATGCGGCTTGGCTGAGCCTCGCCCGGCACGCCAATGAGAACGCGGTTGATAACATCGTTTGATGGGCCGCGCTGCGGGGCTGCACAGGCAGCGAGCGCCGCTGTCATCGCGGCAATTGCGATCAGTCTCATAGCCCCTCCGGCACGGCGAGGTCCGCGTTGCGATGCGCGGCAACCAAAGTGTTGCGCAGCAGCACAGCGATCGTCATCGGGCCGACCCCGCCGGGCACGGGCGTGATCGCAGCGGCCACTTCGCTGGCCTCGTCATAGGCCACATCGCCAACGAGCCGCCCCTTCTCTGCGCCGGGTTCTGGCGGCAGCCGGTTAATGCCTACATCAATCACAGTTGCGCCATCCTTTAGCCAGTCCTTGCCGATCATCTCTGGACGGCCAACTGCGGCAACGACGATGTCCGCGCGCTTAACAACCCCGGCGAGATCCTTGGTCCGGCTGTGCGCGATGGTGACCGTGGCATTGGCATCCAGCAGCAGCTGAGCCATCGGTTTGCCCACGATGTTGGAGCGACCAATCACAACCGCCTCCAGACCGGAAAGATCGCCCAGCCGGTCAGCCAGCAGCATCATACAGCCCAGCGGCGTGCATGGGACAAAACCCGATTGGCCGACCGAAAGCCGACCGGCATTGATCACGTGAAAGCCATCGACGTCCTTGTCCGGGCTGATCGAGGCGATGATCGATTGTTCATCGAGATGGCTGGGCAGCGGCAGTTGAACCAAGATGCCATCGACCGCATCATCATTGTTGAGCTGATCCACCAGCGCCAGCAAATCCGCCTCGCTGGTGTCTGCGGGCAGACGATGCTCAAAACTCTCCATATTGGCAGCGACGGTCGCCTTGCCTTTGGAACGGACATAGACATTACTCGCCGGATCCTCTCCCACCAACACCACGGCGAGGCCCGGCTTGCGCCCGGCGGCCTCGGCAAATGCCGCCGCCGATGCGCCAACACGCTCGCGCAATTTGGCTGCAAAGGCTTTTCCGTCAATTCGTGTGGCGGTCATTCTGGCAGACTTCCCATTGATTTACGTGAGGTCAGACGCTGTTGATCACGGCGCCCAGGATGATGAGGATGATTTGCAGCGTGATGATCAGCACCAAGGGCGAGAAATCAATCGCGCCGGTTGCTGGCATGATGTTGCGGATCGGGCGCAGCACCGGGTCCAGCAGGCTGTTAATCGAATTGTAGAACGACATCAGAAACTGATTGGATGGGCTCACCACGTTAAAGGCGAACAGCAGGCCAATCACAAATTGGATGATGATGAGCATGATCAGCGCGCTCGTGAGCAGCGAGACAATGTCGTAAACGGCGTATAATCCTTGCATCGTTTGGTCTTTTCATTGGTGGGTGGGGCAATTGCTGCACCACTCGGTTGAAGTCCCTAAGGCCGTATTACCCGACTAATACGCTTCATTCCAGCATTAACAGCGGTTTCACGCGCGCACCAGCGTGCCAGCGCCGCGTGCTGTGAAGAATTCGAGCAGCATTGCGTGCGCCACCCGGCCATCCAGGACAACCGCCGCTTCGCAGCCGGATTCGACCGCCGTTACGCAGGTCTCCAGCTTGGGTACCATGCCACCTTTGATCACGCCGCTGTCGCGTAAGGTCCCGATCTGCGCCGGGTTGAGATCGGTCAAAAGTTCGCCGTCTGCATCGAGCACGCCCGCCACATCAGTGAGCAGAAACAGGCGCGCTGCCCCCAGCGCGGCGGCAATCGCGCCGGCCATCGTGTCCGCGTTGATATTGTAAGTCGCGCCGTCTTCTCCCGCCGCGATCGGCGCGATCACGGGGATCATTCCAGCGGTAACCGCGGTGTCGATAACGCTGGTATCGACCTCTGCTGGTTCGCCGACAAAGCCGAGGTCGACCACTTGTTCGATGTGGCTTTCCGGGTCGCGCGTGGTCCGCTCCACTTTGCGTGCGCGCACCAGCCCGCCATCTTTGCCAGAGATACCCAGCGCCTTGCCGCCCGCCTCGGCCAGCCAGCCAACCAGCTGTTTGTTGATCGCGCCGGACAGGACCATCTCTGCAACCTTTGCGGTCGCTTCATCGGTGACGCGCAGGCCATCGACAAAGGTGGTCTCAACGCCCAGCTTCTCCAGCATCTCGCCAATTTGCGGGCCGCCGCCGTGCACCACGACCGGGTTAATCCCAACCGCCCTTAGCAGCACAATATCCTCAGCAAAGTCGCGCGCGGCCTGAGGATTGCCCATCGCATGCCCGCCATATTTCACCACAAAAGTGCGCCCGGCGTAACGCTGAAAATAGGGCAGTGCCTCGATCAAGACCTGCGCTTTGGCGATCTCTTGGGCTTGCGGCTCGCTGGATGCGGTCATGGATAGCGCTCTTCTTTGCTCAAACTTTGCGGGCGCGCCCGAGGCTGTGATGGCCCGGACGCTGAGCGCAGCGCTTAGCGGCTAACTCGCTCGCTGGAAAGCGCTGTGCAGAGCTGCGTTCACGTCAAATTGCACGCGCAGACTTGCAATTGAATTGCATCGGCGCGTAACCTTTCCGCCGCGGACTGCGAACTGCTCAGTGGGCGGTGCGTGCACTACCACCGCCGATTGGATTTTTTGGAGGACATTATGATCACTACTCGCACTAAAGGTTCTTTCACTCTCGCAATCGCTGCAGGCCTTGCGGCGGCATGTTCAGGCGGTGGCTCGGCCCCAGCCGAAGACGGCGCAGCCAGCACCGAAGCAGAAGCTCTGGCAGCGGCCGGTGGCGGCGAGAAAGAGAAATGCTTTGGCGTTTCACTCGCTGGCAAGAACGACTGTGCAGCGGGCCCAGGCACAAGCTGTGCTGGCACCAGCACCGAAGACTATCAAGGCAACGCCTGGACCTATGTTGATGCTGGCACATGCGTCGACATCGAAACGCCAAACGGCAACGGTTCGCTGACCGAAATCACCGCTTAAGCTGGCGGACATCCGGGCGCTGACCCGGATCTAAAGTGATAAAGGGCCGCTGGGAGCAATCCTTAGCGGCCCTTTGCTTTGGCGCGCTGGAGACTGCTACACGCCCGCCATGTTCAAAGGACGAGCACGCAAACGGCGACGAAGCTGGTGGGCATCGGCGCGCGTGATTGTGCTGGCCGCCGTCGTCACCGGGCTATGGTGGTTTGTGTATCGCCCGCTCACTGCGACAGGCGAATGGATCGCGGTCGAGAACGACTACGGATTGTGCGGCGTTCGCGGCAACAGCCCAGTGCGAGGCTGTGTGATTGACGGCGATACGCTGGCCATCGGCTTTGACGAGGAGGCCCGCCGCATCCGCTTCACCGGGTACGACGCACCCGAGCTGGACGGAGCCTGCGGTGCGGAGCGGACCCGCGCCATCAAGGCTCGGGATTTCCTCCATGCATGGCTCAGCGAGGGCGCGTTTGAGTGGAGCGGCGCGGACGAACCGCCCTATGACCAATATGGCCGCGAGCTGCGCGAGGTGCGGCGCAAGCAGCCAGGCAATCGCTATGAATATTTGGCCGATACGATGATCGAACGCGATCTCGCCGCCGCATCGGGCTGGGGCACAGCCCCACGCGATTGGTGCGAGTGAGCGCGAGGACGCGGCGCCGTGCTGTGGATGGGAGCAGTTGCACAACACGCACGTTACGTTACGTAGGGACACGTAAACGCATCTTATGGGGATCATGCAATGAACGATACGAACACCAACAGCCCAGAGCCAAGCTCTGGCAATCGCCAACCTGCGCCGCAAAATGGCGGCTTCGACGCCAACCGTCCGACTATCATCAGCCTGCTCTATCTCGCCAGCTTTGTGACCGGAATCACCGGCCTTGTTGGCATCGTTCTCGCCCATGTGTGGAAGGGCGAAGATCAAGAGCCGTGGATGGCTTCGCACTACACCTATCTGATCCGCACGTTCTGGATTGGTTTCGCCGCCTCGATCGTCGCAGGTCTGCTGACCTTCGTGCTGATCGGCTTGCTGCTGCTGCCAGTCATCGCCGTCTGGGTTGGCGTGCGCAGCGTAATGAGCTTCCTCAAAGCGCAGAAGCAAGAGCCTATGCCAGACCCAGAGACGCTGGCGTTCTAAGGCTCGCCTAACACCGCGCTGCTGGCAGCGCTTGACCCACGATCGGGGCCGGCCATGCGCTGGCCCCTTTTCGCGTTCTGGTGCTCGGCTGTGATGCCGTTCACTGATCCCGCCTTTCCGCAGTGCCTCGATAGGTAGCAACCCTCGGGGTTGTAGCGAATGATGTCTTGAGCCTCGCCCGGCCATTGCCCGGGGATGACTCATCGCACCTACTCCCTCCGCCTGCCTCTGATCTTCGCATCCTTGGCCGCGCTCATCACCGCCGCGTTCACCCCACTGCACACCCAAGCCGATGCGAGCGAAGCGGCGGATACCGAACGCGCCCGCTTCCCGGTGTGTGTTGGCGTCGGCCGGATCACCTGCATCGTCGATGGCGACACCATCTGGTATCAAGGGACCAAGATCCGCATCGCCGATATCGACACGCCAGAGGTCGCCCGACCCGCTTGCCAGCGCGAGGCCCGGCTCGGAGATGAGGCAACAGTCCGCATGCAGGCGCTGCTTAACGCTGGCCCCTTCAGCTTTCAGCCCAGCGCCGATGGCCGTACCGCTGACCGCTATGGCCGCGCGCTCCGGGTCGTAACACGCGGCGGGCAGAGCCTGGGCATGACGCTGGTTCGCGAGGGCCTTGCCGAGGAGTGGGGCGGGCCGCGCATCGACTGGTGCTGAGCGGGTGGCGCGAGGCAGGCCGCGCTGATACCAAGCGGCATGATCACATCCCTCAGATTCGCCGCCACTGGCATCGCCGCCCTTGCCCTCACCGCCGCTTGCACCCAGCCAGCCGACAACACCGCCGCATCGCCAGCGGCGGGCGCTGACACTCAGGCTGAGTTCTGGACTGCGCTCTCCAGCCACTGCGGCAAGGCTTATGCCGGCCAGCTCACCAGCGAGGACGAAGCGGATGCGGACTTCGTCGGCAAGGCCATGGTCATGCAGGTCCGCGAATGCAGCGACACGCGCATCGCGATCCCCTTTCAGATCGAGACCGAGCCCGGCGTATGGGACCGATCACGCACCTGGCTGATCACCAAGACCGACGCCGGCCTGCGCCTCAAGCATGACCACCGCCATGAGGACGGCGAGGAGGATGCGGTCACCATGTATGGCGGCGACACAGCCGATGCTGGCACCGCAATCCGTCAGGAGTTCCCCGTCGACGCCGAGAGCATCGCCCTGTTTGAACGCCCTGAGTTCGAGGGCGCTTACTGCGCCTCCATCGTCAACACGTGGAGCGTCGAGGTCGACCCAGCGGGCAGTGAGACGCCCACCTTCGCCTATACTCTCACCCGCCCGATCCGCATGGGCCGCCCCAAAAGCGACGATGGCTCGTGCGAGGCCCGCTACACGGGCCGCACCTTCCGGGTCGAGTTCGACCTCGCCAATGAGGTGGAGGCCCCGCCCCCGCCTGGGGCCAGGTGTAGCCGCACGCCGCGCCCGCACTCGGTTCGTCGCTGCTGAGCCACGCTTGGAACGCCTGGAACACAGTCTTAGCGCTTAAATCCAATCGATCACAAAACGGCGTATTGATCGCTTTTTCCGATTGAAGCTGCGCGTGGTCCATCCGCGCCATATACCCGCGCATGGGCTCTGTAGGAAAGCGATGCGGGCCACTGACCGCGCGCGCCCATCACCACCTCAAATCCCTATTCGCTGCCGTCGCTGCGCCCGCCGGTGATGCCGAAGCCTTCGATCGCGCGGTCTTCAATATGGCCGCGGTGGTACATGTCGATATGCACCAGCGTTTCGGCCGGTTCGCTGCCCTCACAGGTCACCGCATATCCATCGACGATATTGCCATAGGGCGACATGCCCATGCTGCTTACGCGGTAAAATTTGGGCCGCGAAAGATCCTGGCAGCGCAGGCGCGAGAGATAGGCGCGCTGGCCCGGCGGCATATGCGCGCGCACCGGATTTTCTGCCGAGCCCAGCGGGTACGCACTGGCCGCTTCAATAGCCGCCTCTAGCTCAGCGCCGCTCGTGGCAGAATTGCCCGCCAGCATGCTCGCCAGAACATCGGCATCCGCATCGGACGCCGCGCTGGCCGAGGCAACGCGGCTGTCATCGCCGGTGCTGCATCCGGTCAGCATCGCCGATGCCAAAACGCCCAGAACGCTGCTGGTCAGAACTCGCATGATATTGTCTCCCCCTCAAGTCGCTGCATGAGACCCTAGAATAAAGCCTGAGATTTTCCCAAAAGAAATGATATATATTGTCTCGCTTGTTTGAAATGGGGGGTGAAGACTATGCGATTTTCCATGAAACTTGGCGCGGCGCTGGCGATGATCGCGCCGGTCGCGGTGGCGGCACAATCGGGCCTGACCCCGGCCAGTTTGAAGGCGAGCGGCCTCAATTACGAAAGCGAAGTCACCGCGCTGTATCTGGGTGATTTTGCCAATGCGCGGATGCAGCCAGAGGGCAATGCCTATGCGTTTCTGCTGAACGAATATATCAACGCGTTCTCTCGGCGATGCCCGGCGCAATTGCCCGCCAATAAAGTGGAGATCATGGCCACCCGCTGTGTCCGAGAAACGGTGACTCGTGATGGCTGGGGCACAGAGATCAGCCGCACCTGCTCTCAGTCGGAGACTTACGGGACCGGGCGCTTTGCCGATCCGGCCCTGCTGCGCATATCGAGCAATCTTGAGGCGAAGCAATCGCGCGAAATCCTGGGCAGTATCATCCCCAATGGCAATGATCCCGCCGCCACCGCACGCCGAATGACCGATATCGCACTCGCGGCAAAGGGCGATATGGATGCGCTGCTGGGCCAGAACAGCTGCAGCAGCGCGGCGGTAAAGCGGTTTCAAGCCAATCTGGAGCGGTTCGGAACAGGTAAAGCACCCTTGCAGCTCGCGAACAAAGCGACCCTCGCCTTCACGCGCGGCGGCGCGGCCTATGTGAAATCCGATTACGGCAAGCTGGTCGATGCGCTGATCCGGGAGAACGCGCGCGGATGGATGATGAACCGCTATGTCGGGGGCAGCGTGTCGGGCGTGTCCGTGGCGAGCACCGATGCCGCTGGCCGCCCCACCGCGATCAGCGCGCGTTACCGGTTTAACCAGCTGGGCCAGATCGCCAATGGCAATGTTCGCGTGACCTACCGCGATGGCCGCCCGGCGTGTTTGTACTTCTTCGACGCCCCCAGCACATGCCGAGTGCCCAGCCCCGGCGTCGTGACCGCCTATGAAAAGGGGGAATTTCGCTAGGGGAGAGATTAGCGAGCCGCAAGGGCGCCAAGAGTTGAGGGCACCCGCCCGCAGCGATGCGACCGAAGGTCGCGTGAGCGAGGATAGCCTAAGTGAGCGGATGCGAACGCCGGCGCTTGAGGCTCAAACATACACAAACCCCCAAATCCTCCTGCGCGATTTCTCTGGCGCAACCGCAAGCTGGCTGTCGATTGGGCCCGGCGAGGGCAGCACGGTTTTGATGTTTGGCAGCTGGCTAACCCGGCCCGACCGCCCGCTCGTCAAAGCCGCGATCCCGTTTCATGTGTGGTATTCGAAAGTGCTGCTGGGCGGGGTTTGATTTTTTCGTGCTGCGCAAGCGCATCCGCGAGGCTTGCAGTCGCTAACTCTAATTACTCCCCTCCCGCTTGCGGGAGGGGCTGGGGGTGGGCAAAAGAACACCATGCCCAATTGGCAACCTCGCAATACCAAACGCGCCCGTACCTTGCGCAATGAAGCGACACCAGCAGAGCGCTCCTTATGGGAGCGCCTGTCGCGCCGTCAACTTGGCGTGAAGTTCAGTCGGCAAATGCCAGTTGGCCCCTATTTCGCGGATTTCCTCTGTCGCGAATTGAAGCTCGTCATCGAGCTCGATGGGCATAGCCACGATGTCAGTCCACAGCGCGATGAGACCCGCGATCAGTGGATGGTCGCACAGGGATACAATGTCTTGCGATTTACCAATGCGGAGGTGCTTGAGAATGATGATGGGGTGGTGATGGCTGTCCGCGAGGAAATCGCGCGTCTTAAAGGGTGAGCGTTTTTGCTCGAGGACAGAGCCTTGCCGGAGCTAGACGTGCCTCGGGTGCGATCAGACCAAGCCTCGCCCACCCCTAACCCCTCCCGTAAACGGTAGGGGGACTCGGTAGAGTTAGGCTTTCGCCCTCCCGGCAGCCGGCTAACCCGGCCCGACCGCCCGCTCGTCAAAGCCGCGATTCCGTTTCATGTGTGGTATTCTAAGGTGCTGCTGAGCGGGGTTTGATTTTCTGGCTTCAAGCAAGAAAGTCCCATCGACAAATGAGTCGAGGTTACGCTCACATGACGGCACTTTGATTAGGTGGAGCTAATGAGATTTGTCATTGCCCCAATGATACCTTGAGCAGCGAGGTTTCCAGATGCCCCTTCGAGAACAGTTCTCAGAGAATTGAAGATTTGACTGACTTTCTGAGAAGATGGTTCGTTCTCGGCCGCTTCGCCTTCCAACTCTTCGACTAAATTGCGCACTTCTGCTTGGCACTCAGTAGGTAGAGCAGGAACTGCATCAGAAACTTGTGTGGCAAACGCTTCAATTTTCTCGGCAGAGATATTTCCCGAAATCGAGGTGAAATTTGCTGCTTCGGCCCGTCCACTGACATCTCCGAGGACTCCGATATTTCCCCCATAGATATTGTTAGTCACCATCCGTGCTTCTCTCTTGTCGTCATTTCCAAAGGTCAGACCATCACCAGAGATGCCTAGCCGCTCCAGTTCAAGGCACCAATCCAGCATCTTGTTACGAACAAAGTCCAATGCTGCGACGGCCTCTGCTTCCGAGAAGTGAAGAGCAACATCCATCCTTGCAGGTAACTGCTTTTGAACTTCTTCCGAAATCTTAGGATTATATACCATCATAAGACCACTGCCTTCGGAAGAACTGACCATATGCTCAAGCTCAGTAACGGACTGGTTCAAGTAGACTGTTCTTAGGATGTTTCCGAACCAATCATCTCCTGTGTGGATGGGCTGCCATCCGTGATACGGATTGAAAACTTTCGGCTGACCCGCCCCTGTTCTATGCGCTGGCAGTTCTTTCGGAGAGCATTCATATCCGCTTAGTTCAGCATCCAACCAAACCCGCAAATCATTGAGGTCGAGTTTCGATGCGAGCACCTTCGCACGCCGCAAAATTGTCGGGACCGGCACACTAGGATCAACACAAGCCTCTTGAAGCTCTTGAACAAGGCCCATTTTTAGTCGTGCTACTCCGCCGCTTCGGTTTCTCCGAACATATCCGGGCCATCGCTGTCCGCGGCCACTTCGTTTGCGGCGTTGGCTTTCTGGCGGTTGTCGAAGCTGGACCATACGGTGTTCCAGTCGCCCTTGGTCGCGCCTTTTGAATATTCGGTTGCGCGGGTTTCGAAGAAGTTTGCGTGCTCAACACCGTTCAGCAGCGGGCTGAGCCATGGCAGTGGGTGCTCGTCGATCATGTAGATCGGTTGAAGGCCCAGCTGGCCCAGGCGCCAATCGGCGATGTAGCGGATGTACTTCTTGATTTCCTTCGCGCTCATCCCGTTGACCGGGCCCATTTCAAACGCGAGGTCGATGAACGCATCTTCGAGGCGTACGGTCTTTTGACAGACATCGACGATGTCTTCCTTCACCGCCTTGGTCAGGCAGTCGCGTTCCTCCACGAAGGTGTGGAACATCTTGATGATGCCTTCGCAGTGCAGCGATTCGTCGCGCACGGACCAGCTGACGATTTGTCCCATGCCCTTCATCTTGTTGAAGCGCGGGAAGTTCATCAGCATCGCGAAGCTCGCGAACAATTGCAGCCCTTCGGTAAAGCCGCCGAACATGGCGAGCGTGCGGGCGATATCCTCGTCGGTGTCGACGGTGAATTGCTGCATGTAATCGTGCTTGTCGGCCATTTCCTCATATTCGAGGAAGGCGGAATATTCGCTTTCCGGCATGCCGATCGTGTCGAGCAGGTGGCTGTACGCCGCGATATGCACCGTCTCCATATTGGAGAATGCGGTGAGCATCATTTTGATCTCGGTCGGCTTGAACACCCGGCCATATTTGTCGTGATAGCAATCCTGCACTTCGACGTCAGCCTGAGTGAAGAATCGGAAGATTTGCGTGAGCAGATTGCGCTCGTGCTCGGTGATCTTTTGCGCCCAATCACGGCAATCCTCACCCAGCGGCACTTCCTCTGGCATCCAGTGGATCTGCTGTTGACGTTTCCAGAAGTCGTAAGCCCACGGATATTCGAACGGCTTGTAGGTCTTACGGGCTTCGAGCAACGACATGTGGTGTTCCTTAGATTGGTGTTCTTGAGCTCTTATAGGGAATCAAACTACGAAAACGAAGGCAAGGATGGACTCAACGCCGGGGATAAACCGTGCAAAATGTGAGTCGAACCGTGCGAGCGCTTAAGGGCTTTCCGCAGTCTTGCAGACCATGCAACGAGCACACGCGCGTCTGGCGCAAGTGTCACCATCTGCGCGCACCAAGGGCATAGCATATGATGCGATCCTAACCCAGAATTAAGCACCTCTTGCTAGGCGCGCGGTAATGGGAGTTTTACAGCAGTTTTTTCCGGCGCATGACGCGCTGGCGCAAGCGTCACGCGAGACTGATGGCTCGGATGCGAGCGGCCGCGTGGATGCAGCGGCGGCCCGCGTGCCTGATCTGACGCCAGACCTGACGCCGCAAGCGCTCTCATCCGCCCTATTTGCGCCCATCCACGAGACCGGCGATACGCAGGCTGAGGGCATGGAAACCAGCGGACCGCACCTTGATTCTGCCGCGCTCGACACGGTCATCCGCAATCGCGCTGCGAAACATGCCTGGCCATTGGCGATCCGCCAGAATTATGTACGTGAGACCATGGCCCGGCAAAAATCGGATCATCAGTTTCTGCTAGTGTTGGGCTTTCTAGTCACGGTCCTCACGATTGTGTTGGACTTTATGATGCACCCGGAAATGGCTGTGGCGGGCGCATGGCTGAGGGCGTTTACGATCCTGCCGATCACCGTGCTCGGCCTGGTGGCGGGCGCGCGTGGATGGCACCGCGTTATGTCGGTTTGCCTGGGCGCAGCACCGGTCGCTTTCGCCGTGATCATGGCCTATTTGGGCCTGCAAATGTCGGCGGAAAACACCGCCCGTTTTCTAACCACGACAGCGCTGATAGTTGGCATTGCCAATGTCATCCTGCCGTTTTCGATCCGCCAGCTTTTGGCCTTCAACGCCGCCTTTATCATCGCCACGTTCGGCACCGTGATCCTGACCGCACAGTATAGTTATCTTGCCTACCTCGACTATCTTGCGCTGCTGTGCGTGGTGACCGCGTCGACCGTGCCGCTGGCATACCGGTTCGAGCGGCTGCGCCAGCACAATTTCCTCCTCCATTTGCGCGCCTCGGCAACCTCGCGAGAGCTGACCGTAGCGAACCGCGCCCTGCGAGAACTGTCAGAGCGAGACCCGCTCACCGGATTGGCCAACCGACGCCATTTTGAGCAAGCCTTTGCCAAGAAGGTTGCACTGGCGGTCAAGGGTGATGATGCCGGCGCCATGCTGTCACGCGGGCGAACCGCCGTGATGATGATCGATCTGGACAGCTTCAAATTGTTCAACGACACCAATGGGCATCAGGCGGGCGATCAATGCCTGATACTGGTCGCCCGCGCATTGCAGCGCGTGTTCAGCGACAGCGAAGGGATCGTCGCGCGCTATGGCGGGGAGGAATTTGTCGCCGCCATCTGTGAGCGCACACCCGGCGATGCCGCGCGCCTGGCCGAAGACGTTCGCGAGGCGGTGGCGACGATGAAACTGCCCGCCAATGTGAACAGCGCATCGCGGATAACGGCATCTGTGGGCGTTGCTCTGGCACCAGCAAAGGCGGCCTTGCCACGCGAAGATTTGATCGAAATGGCGGATGCCGCGCTCTACAATGCGAAGCGCGGCGGCCGGGACCGGGTCGAAGTGGTCGAGGTAGAAAAGCCGCTGCGCCTCAGCGCTTGAGGCCTGCGGGCATAGCGGGCATAGCGGCGCGCTTAGCCAGAGCTGCGGCTTTTTGATCCAAAGAAGCTGCCCCCACCCAGCACCGTAATGCCGAGGAAAAAGCCAAAGTCATACCACGCGCCCTTATTGGGCACGGCGTAGACGGCAATCTCTGGATTGAAGAGCGATCCGATCCAGGCCCATGGGAAGACGAACCCATGCCAAAGTCCCCATAGGAAACCCGGCGTGCCTTCCTCGGCCGCGACCCCGGCATCAATCTGGCTGGCACAGGCCGACAGAAGCACAATCAATCCGGCGGCGGTGATGATACGCAGCGGGCTCATGACATCGTCGCCACAATCGCAACCCACAAGAACGGCAGGAAGACTAGGCCCATCACAATGTGCAGCCGCCCAGCATTGGCGGCGTGACCGGACTGATCGCCGCGGCTGCTGCGCCAACCATTGAAGATGAAAGCGAGCGCAAAAATCGTCCCGGCTATTCCGATCCAGATCTGTGGTTGCATCACTAAAACACCTCGATTGCGCCGATATCCGGCAAGAGGAACTTCAAGATAACATAGGCCAGCAAGGGAAGCGATGCTGAGGCGAGCATCATCAGATTGGCGGCGTTATTGCCCACCATTCCGCGCGCGCGCATGAACATAAAGATCGGAACTTCCGTGATCGCGATGAAGAGCAGAATTCCGGGCAGCACAATGTCCAGAGTCATGTGAGCCTCGCGTGGGTCGAGAGCGTCAGGCGGCGCTTAGACAAAACGGCGGGCCGATCCGCCCCTGCTTTCATCACTGTATGCTTTTGCCGCTGCGTTCCAATCGGCCGCCGCCAGCGCGGCAAAGACCCGGTCCGGCAGGGGCCGGGTAAAAGCTAAGCCAGCATTGCCGCCGATCTGCCAGGCGACCTCGGCCAGATGCGGCCCCGTGCCCGCGATGTAGAGGCGGACATATTCGCCGAGATTGAGCCGCCCGTGCCGGTCGTGGATCATACAGCCGCCAGCGGACAAATCCTCCAGATCAACGTCCCACTGCATCCCGCGCGATGTGCGGTATGACCCGGTGGCGTTGAGAGGGACACGTGTAGATTGCCGAGTTTTCATAGCGTTAGACATTCAACCATGACTTTGACGCAAAGAAAACCCCCTATACGCAATTGAGCAAGATCACAGGCGCTCGCCTACTAGTGATTATGCTGCCACATATTCGTCGAGACTATCGTTCAACGCTTTGGCAAGTTTCGCACGGTCAGCAGCCGTTGATTTCGGCATGATGAACACCGAGACACCGACCGGCCCAAACTCAAGGCATTCATCAAAGAGCGGATCATTCGAAATTTGACTTTGGTCAGCTACTGACAGGTCGTTTGTGGCACGAAAGCCAAATGCCTCAACTTGGAAATCCACAATAGCTGTCAAGGCATAGACACCTGGTAAGCCAGTAAAACTCTCTTTGGGATGTTTGCGTCGGAACGCAAATGATAGTCCATTTTTGCATCGAAAATTCGTCAAGTTATTCATCAAGCTACCCTCTTTTGGGGTGAAACGTTGAGAGTATCCTTGATTTCAGATCTAACCCGGCGCATTACCGGGGTGCAAAAGTGCTGAGGGGAAACTCTCAGTTCGGAGGCCCGGTTAGCGAAAGCTACCGGGCCTTTTTCTTACGGAATCTCCCCGCCAGAAAGTCTTAGATTTTGCCTAATCACTGGCAGCTCAGGCACTCATCATAATCTGTTTCTGGCACACCCAGATCGGCCTTCAGCTCAATCTCTGGTGCGTTAGCGGTGTTGTCCGCCTCCACTCCGCCGGCAAAGCCTGCGCGCTGGATTGATTTAGAGCGGAGATAATAGAGTGATTTGATGCCCTTCTCCCACGCTTGGAAGTGCGGCTGCATCAGATCCCATTTCTCAACATCGGCCGGGATGAACAGGTTCAGCGATTGCGCCTGATCGACATAAGGCGAGCGGTCAGCGGCGAATTCGAGCAGCCAGCGCTGATCAATTTCAAAGCTGGTTTTGAACGATGCCTTTTCTTCGTCGGTCAGGAAGTCGAGGTGTTGGACGCTGCCGCCCTTTTCCAAGATTGAATTCCAGACATTGTTGGAATCCTTTGACTTCTCGCGCAGCACTTTTTCCAGATACGGGTTCTTCACGATGAAGCTGCCCGACAGGGTTTTGTGCGTGTAAATGTTCGCCGGGATCGGCTCGATACAGGCCGATGTGCCGCCGCAAATGATCGAGATCGACGCGGTTGGCGCAATCGCCATCTTACAGCTGAAGCGTTCCATCGCGCCCATGTCGGCCGCATCTGGGCATGGCCCGCGTTCCTGCGCCAGCAGCATGCTCGCCTCAGACGCTTTGGCCTGAATATGCTTGAACATTTTCAGGTTCAGCGCCTTAGCCATGGCCGATTCAAAGCCGAGACCTTTTTGCTGAAGGAAAGAGTGGAAGCCCATGACGCCCAGACCCACGCTGCGCTCTCGCTCAGCAGAATATTTGGCACGGGCCATTTCGTCCGGCGCGCGGTCGATATAATCCTGCAGGACGTTATCGAGCATGCGCATCACGTCTTCGATGAACTGCTTGTCGCCGTTCCACTCATCCCATTTTTCAAGGTTGAGCGAAGACAGGCAGCACACAGCGGTGCGGTCATTGCCAAGGTGGTCAATGCCGGTTGGCAGAGTGATTTCGCTGCACAGGTTCGAGGTTGAAACCTTGAGGCCGAGATCGCGGTGATGCTTTGGCATCATGCGGTTCACTGTGTCGCTGAACACGATGTACGGCTCGCCAGTGGCAAGGCGGGTCTCAACCAGTTTCTGGAACAGGCTGCGGGCATCGACTTCGCCGCGCACTTCGCCGGTCTTAGGCGATTTGAGATCAAACATGTCGCCTGCGCGGACCGCTTCCATGAATTCGTCGGTCAGCAGCACGCCGTGGTGCAGGTTCAATGCCTTGCGGTTGAAGTCGCCTGATGGCTTACGGATTTCGAGGAATTCCTCAATTTCCGGGTGCGATACGTCAAGATAGCACGCCGCCGAACCGCGCCGCAGCGAGCCTTGCGAGATCGCCAGAGTGAGGCTGTCCATCACCCGTACGAAGGGGATGATACCGCTGGTCTTGCCATTGAGGCCAACCGGCTCACCAATGCCGCGCACATTGCCCCAATAGGTGCCAATGCCGCCGCCTTTTGACGCGAGCCAGACGTTTTCGTTCCAAGTGCCAACGATGCCGTCGAGGCTGTCTGAAACGGAGTTCAAATAGCGGCTGATCGGCAGGCCGCGCGAAGTGCCGCCGTTCGACAGCACTGGGGTCGCAGGCATGAACCACAGCTTTGAAATGTAGTCATACAGACGCTGGGCGTGGTCCTGATCATCAGCGTAGGCATCGGCCACGCGGGCGAACAGATCCTGGAAACTTTCACCGGGAAGCAGGTAACGATCGATCAGCGTCTCTTTGCCGAACTCGGTCAGATTGTCATCGCGCGAGGAATCGGTTTTCACGTCGAACCGGCGATCGTTGACCTTCTTGCTGTCAGGCTCAACCGCAGCTTTTGCCGCTTCTGTCATTGCACCAGCCAAGGCCTCGCCCGCTTTTGCGGCGACCAGTTCTTCGCTGCCTCTATCGTCTGCTTGCATGTCAATCGCCTGCTTTTCGGTTGTGCTGCCTTCGCCTGTTTTGGCCTCTGTTGGGGCCACATCAGTCTGTTGGTCGAGACCGTCGGTCACACCCATGGCTGCATCATCTCCGTTCCGAAAATCCATTATATCCTAGCCCCGCTTATGCCTCGCACTGGTTTTATCCGTACCCATGCGATGTTCTTTATGTGTTCGACTCGGCGAGATGTCCCTCACCTAGCATTAATTGTCTCCCGGGGCGCGGATTACTTATCCCCGCTACCCACAGCCCTGGCCGCATTTTCACCCATCTTCAGACCGAATCTGCCCCCATCGCAGATATGATGTCTGCGCCTGACTTTAACTAGGTCTTGTGGGTGTCCTTGCGGTAAGGACCACTAAATACTGAATCAGCGGGGCCTCAGACGCAAGAGGGTAAATGTAAATTTACCATCCAGATCGGCTCAAACCGCTGGTGTGTTATATCACTGCAACGCCGCGACGCGCCGGAAATGCTAGGCTCGTCAAACGCGCAAGCCCTAAAATGAATCTGCGAAAAAATTTTTGCGGGCAAAACCGTGGTGAAGGCCCTTTGAATCATTCGAATCGAGCCGCGCAATTTTTGAATATGCTTGAGCGCAGACGCGCAAAATGACACAGGCGTTACCTGATCATGAGGGCAGGCAAGACGCAATGAACAGATCAGCGCTCCAACGCAGCTTTAGCGGATCGGTGCTGAAGCGCTCTTTGGGTGTGTCGGCAGTGGTCGGCACCGCATTGACCGCGATCAATCACGGCGATGCTATTCTAGCCGGAGAAGCTCCCGACCTCGTCAAAGTCGCGCTGACGTACTTGGTGCCCTTCGTCGTCGCATCATACGGCGCCTACGCCGCCTTTGCAGCGAAAATCGACTAAGCCGGGACTGTTGCGCTCGCGCTGGCTGACGCTGCATGCTCGGCGATTTCGCCCACGATCTGATCAATCAACGGCATCGGCAGGTCATGGCCCCAGCCGGGGATCGTCACCAGCTTTGCGCCAGGAATAGCTGCTGCGGTTGCGCGGCCGCCTTCGACCTTTACCAGCGGATCATCCTCGCCGTGCAGCACCAAGGTTGGCGTGCTGACTTTCGCAAGGCGCGCTGTCCGGTCGCCATCGTCGATGATCGCGGCAAGCTGGCGCGGCAGGCCAGCGGGATAGACGCTGCGCTGAACACCGGCGCGCACCCGCTCTCGCTGCCAATCGGGATCGGCGCGGTAGCCGGGCGAGCCAATCGCCTGCACCACTTTCATGCCGTGCGCGACCAGATCGTCTTCCTCCATAGAGGTTAGCGGCGCGGTGAGCGTTTCAATCGCTGCCTTATCCGCCTGAGGCAGCTTGGGATCGCCCGTGGTTGAGAAGATCGAGGTCAGCGACAGCAGCTTATGCCCGTGATGCACCGCCATCAATTGCGCGATCATCCCGCCCATGCTGGCTCCGACCACATGCGCTTGGCCGATGCCCAAGGCATCAAGCAAGGCCGCGCCATCATCGGCCATATCTTTTAGCGTATAGGGCACCTTCGCCGGCCATCCGATCTTGGCGCGCAGCACCTGCCAAATGACCTTGGGCGCCCGGACGCTGCCGAATTTCTGAGACAGGCCGATGTCGCGGTTGTCATAGCGGATCACGCGGAAGCCCTTGGCCACCAGAGCTTCGACCAGCTCAATCGGCCATAATGTCATCTGCGCGCCAAGCCCCATCACCAGCAGCACAGGCGGATCGCCTGCATCGCCATGTTCCTCGTAAAACAGCTCAATTCCATTGGCGGTGATATGTGGCACGTTCGGTTTCCTCTCGTCTTTGCCCATGCCTTACCACGAGCAAGCAAACCGGCAAGGTGACGTAAGGGAAGGTATCAAGGCCGCCAGTCAGGCCCAGCGACCGGCATGCCTTCTGCCTCCAGCTGATCGAGAACGCCGTTCTCTTCAGCCAGTACCCGCAAGGGAACAACAGCCAAAGTCACCCCCGCCTCGCGGCCAGCATCAGCAATCATACCGGTCCACTGATCGCGGATTTCCGTGCCCAGCTCTTGGTCCGCCCACGGCCAGCATCGGCCCAGCGCAATCTCCAGCGGGTTCGCCATCACGGCGGGCACATCGAAGCTGCGCCAATCATCACCGCGTTTCTCAATCAGCTCTGGCCCGATCTCGGTCGCCGTCATCGCGGACTCTAGGCACGGGATGTGCGAGGCAGGCTGTGCCGCAGCCAGATCGTCAAGCAAATCTTCGCCCCGAAACCGCTCTGGGCGGATGATCGGCACATCGGCCTTATCCGCCGCCTTGCGCACGATATCGGTCGCGCCTTTGGTAGTCTCATCATCGAAATTGAGCCGCCGCGCGAGCAGATCAAACGAAGTCATCAGGAAGCTGCCGCGCGCATAATCCTTGTCATAGGCCGCCTCCAGCGCGCTCAGCCGCGCGAGCTGCGCCTCATCAAGGTAATCGGCGGCGACGGTTTTCTCAGGCAGCTTGGTAAAGCTCCCGCCGCTGAAGATCAGGCGGAAGACATCGCCCGGCGACACCTTGGGCTGGGCGCGCAGGATGACGCGCTGCGCCTCGCCCGCGACTTCTTTCAATCGGTCGGGCTGCCACGGCGTCGCCTTGGGCACAGCGGCAATTTCGCCGACGAGAATGATGGTGCCGGTGGCGGTTTCGATGGTCCACATCGGCGCGCCGGAACGCTGAGCGGTGACGACGATAGAGTTCGTGCTGCTGGCGGCAGGCTGCTGAGCGGCGGTCTCCGGCGTTTGTGCCTGAAGCGGCGCGCCGGCGATCGCGGCAAGCGCAGCGAAACACGCTGCCGATCCGGCAATACGCTGCATATTGAAGGCCTTCTAAATGACGCGGCTATTCGCTGATATCGGACACATCAACAGCCTTCAGCTGAACAACAAATGAAGTCAGGCCGTCGTCCTCGCCGCTGGTGCAATTGACCCGGATCAGCTGGCCCGGCCCCCGGCCCATGGTGAAGTAGTGGAGCACTTCATCGGCCGTGCAGTACGACACCGGCAATTTCCGGTCTGCAAACATTGCGCGCGTCGATACAGTCGACATCCGGCGATAATCGGCGACGCTGCGCGCCATGAACTCAACCACATTGGACTGAGCTTTCGCCACTTCGTCCAGCGTGACGCGATAATCCGTGTCTGCGCCATAGCTGACCGAGATGGCGTCTTCGCCCGGGATAATCTGTGGCGTGATCCATCCATCACTCGCCGCAGCAGCCCAAGGCACCGCGCCGTGCTCAATCAAAATTGCATAAGGGTTTGGAGGTTCTAGGCCCTCATCACGCTTGGTCACAAAATCAAGCTGATCGCCTTCATCGTCATAGTCGTGAAACTGCGTGACCCGGTCGAGCACCCAGCTCGTCTCTTCGCCCGTTTCAAGGTCGATCCGCACCAGATGGCTCTCGGCCCGCCGGTACTCGTACAGGCCGAGATTGTCGGTCGATGTGCGGGTGACAAACAGATACGTGTCGCTGACGCCAAACGGCTCCTCGCGAATGTCGATAACATCGGGCGGGGTTGCGTGGGCGGGGCTAGCCAATGCCAACACGCTGGCACAAAACACCGCAAAAAAGGCCTTTAGAATAGTCATAGGCGCGCCACCCTACTGCGCATTCCCGCATCGGTCCATGAACGGCGTCAATTGATGATGCTTTGCCCACGCATCCAGCCGATGATCTCCTCAAAATAGCCATCTACCATTTGCGGCTGCGCGAGGATCTCGATCATTTCTTCAAACCCGCCAGTCTTGCTTTGATGCAGATTGTGATTGCCATCATCAAACACGGCAATACTCAGCGTCGCGTCGGTGTTTTGGCCAATGGTTGAGGCATATAGCGCCCGCGTGGAGCGCCAATCGACAATGCTGTCGCGCCTGCCGAAAATTGCCAAAACATCGGCATTTAGCCCGCTCAATATCGCCTCAAAATCATCGACATAAACCGCAAGACTGGTTTGCGGATCGACAGGCTGCGCCAATGCTTGAACCGATTGAACAGACGCTTCGAATTGCTCTTTGCTAACCTCAACGCTTGCGGGGGAAATATAGCCAAAAAACGCGTCCGCTCTCAGCTCCTTGGTCGCCGCCAAATAGTCAGAATGCGTTCCGCCTTCACGCGTGATCCGGTTGCCCGCCTGCCACTGCGCATAAAGCTGTTCGATACGCTGCTCAGAATAGCCCAAAATGGCCCAGTTTGAACGCAGCAAATAGCCAAAGCTCTCAAGCGCATCGACACCGCTTACCGAAATCCAAAAGCCAATCTCAGGATCCTGAGCCATCGCTAAAGGAGCAATCCAACCAGCGCGGCTAACCCCCCAAAGGCCCGCCTTTGTGATGCCCGGCGCCTCTATGCTGCGCAAATGCTGCATAGCTGCAAGCACTTCAGATGCGCTGCTGTCCACCGATTGGTTTGGATCAAAAACGCCCTCGCTCGCCCCGCACCCCGGCTTGTCCCAGACAAATGTTGCCACCCCTTCTTTTGCCAAGCGGGTTCTGAGCTCAAAATACCACTTTTCCTCCACCACATTGGTCGCACCGTATCCATGGACCAGCACCACCAGTGCCTGCGGTTCCCTTTCTGTGGGAATGGTGAGGATGCCGGACAATTGGAAACCGTTTGCCTCAAATTGCAGAGGCTCGACCTTTGCATGAGCATCGGCAGAAGACGTCGTCACCAAAAAAGAAGCGGCCAAAAGCGCAAAGGCCAGGCTAATGCGCGCCCAAAGGCCTGTCGCCAAAAAAGACTGATAACGGCTGATCATAGAGGGTGGATCCTGAGGCAAGAGAAGATCGACTACAACTGTAGTTAATCAATCTCGACGCCTGGTCAAGGCACCAGCACCGTATCCTGCGGCACTTCGTCCATCTCCGGATAGTCGAGCGTGTAGTGCAGGCCCCGGCTCTCATGCCGCGCCAGGGCGCTCCTTACGATCAGCTTGGCCGCCTGCAGCAGGTTGCGCAGTTCGATGAGGTCGGTGGTGACGACAAAGCTGCCGTAATAATCCTCAACCTCTTGGCTCAGCAGATCGATCCGATTGGCTGCGCGCTCCAGCCGTTTGGTGGTGCGCACGATTCCGACATAGTTCCACATGAAGCGGCGGATCTCGGTCCAGTTTTGCTTGATCACAACTTGCTCGTCGCTGTCTGCCACGCGGGTCGCATCCCACTCGCGGATCGCAGGCGGCGGCGGCAGGTCGTCCCATTTCGACAGAATGTCAGAGGCCGCCGCCTCGCCATAAACAAAGCATTCCAGCAGGCTGTTGGACGCCAGCCGGTTCGCGCCATGCAGGCCGCTTTCGGTGCATTCGCCCGCTGCCCAAAGGCCGGGCAGGTCGGTGCTTGCATCCAGCCCCACGACCACCCCGCCGCAGGTGTAATGCTGCGCCGGGACAACCGGGATCGGCTGGCTCGTCATATCGATCCCCAGCCCGGTCAGCTTCTCGTCGATGGTCGGGAAATGCTCGCGCACAAATTCCGGCGGCTGGTGGCTGATGTCGAGATGGACATAGTCGAGGCCATCGCGCTTGATCTGATCATCAATCGCGCGCGCCACGACATCGCGCGGGGCCAGCTCCATCCGCTCCGCATCGTAATCCGACATAAACCGGTGCCCGGTTTCCGGGTGCAGCAAATGCCCGCCTTCGCCGCGCACCGCCTCTGTAATCAGGAAGTTTTTGACCTCCAAATTGTACAGGCACGTCGGGTGGAACTGCATCATCTCCATGTTGGAAACGCGCGCGCCCGCTCGCCATGCCATCGCAATACCGTCGCCGGTTGCTCCGCGCGGCGCGGTGGAGAATTGATAGACGCGCCCCGCGCCGCCCGCCGCCAGCACGGTGGCCCGCGCAACGTGACTCTCAACCTCGCCGGTTTCCTCGTTCAGAGCATAGACGCCCCAGACATGGCCCGCGCCGGAATAGCTGGTGCGGTGGCGATCGGTGATGAGGTCGATGCAGGTCCGCCCAGCCAGCATGGTGATTTTCGGATTGGCGTTCGCAGCGTTGAGCAGCGCCTCCTGCACCGCCCAGCCGGTCGCATCATCGACATGGACGATGCGGCGATGCGAATGCCCGCCTTCGCGCGTTAGATGCAGATCGCCGGAATCCTGATTGAACGGCACGCCCAGCTCCACCAGCCGGTCGATACTCGCCGGGGCCCGCTCGATCACAAATTCCACCGTCTCGCGGTCGTTGAGGCCCGCACCCGCCACCATCGTATCGCGCACGTGATTGTCGAAGGTGTCGCCCGCATCCAGCACGGCGGCGATCCCGCCCTGCGCCCATGCGGTTGATCCGCCGGTCAGCGAACCCTTGGCCAGCACCAGCACGCGCTTGGTCTGAGCCATGGCCAGCGCCGCAGTGAGACCCGCCGCGCCTGAGCCGATAACGATAATGTCGTGTTGTGCGTCTGTCATGCGGGCCTCATGCCGCGAAGCTGTGAGCCGGGCAAGCGTCCTTGCGCGAATTGCTGGCGCGCAGGGGTCGCTCTTGAAAGGTCGGGCTTGCCAGGCAACGAAGCGCGCGCCAATCCGTTTGCATGGCGAAACATACACCACCCACATCACGGCAAGGCCTGACCGCGCGCCTCTCCAGCTATTGGAAGTTGGAGGCGGGCAATGTCTTAGTGATACCCGTGTTTATGGTGTTTCTGGCCGAGGGTGAGCTTGGCATTGCCTCGCTGCTGGCAATGCTTCCGATGATGGCTCTGCTGGCGATTGGGGCGGTCTATTGGCGTGCGAAACTGCACCAGATTGAACGCGGCACGTCTCCGGATGAAACGATCCGCCGGATCGCGGCGCTCGACTTACCGCTGGCGATTGCCAGCGTTGTCGCGGCCGCCACTGCCGTCGCCGCTTGGGCAGCACCGGGCTTCGCGGTGGGCACAGCCGACCGCTGGGCCGCGACCTTCGCCAGTGTTTTTTCAGTGCTCGAATATATCAATTATTACCACCGGCAATTGCAGCATTTTGATCATCTCGCCGATTTTAAGCGGCTCATCTCAGGCGGCGGCTTTCGCAAGAGCCGGCTGCGGCAGGATATCGACCGCTTGAAAGCGGGCTAGAGCGCGTAGCAGTCCAAATCATGCGCGACGCTAACCGGGCCAGTGTAATTCTGGGCAATCGCGGACAGGCCATTGTCCAGATCATCCAGTGACCGCTTCATATTATGGGTCAGCACCACGCGCGCTGGCTTCATCGCAGCCGCCAGCTCACCAATCTGCTGCGGCGTGCGATGCAGGCCGCGCGGTTGGCCCGGTTGGCCATTGATCACATGATGCGCGAACAGAATATCTGGCTTCGCCTCGTCCATGATCAAGTTAAACATTGTCCGCCCGTTCTGATCCCCGGTGATCACAAAGGCCTTCTCGCCAATCTTCACCTCATACGCCAACGCCGGGACAACGCCGTGCGCCACCGGATAAGCGAAGGCGGAAAAATCATTCGACACATCAAGCGGGGTCACATCGCCATCCCCCTCAAACGAGCGGACATCACGGATGTCGAGCTTTGGCTTGCCCTCCGAGCCATCGCCATATCCGCCGTTATAGGCAAATGCGCCGCCGTCTTTGCTGAGCAAGCGCGCGAAGAATTCGCTGGTGCTGGGAAAGCGCGGCGCGTCATCGGGGCCGACCACGGCCAAAGGTTCGCTGCGGCCCTCAAAACCGCCTGAATTGAGGATGTCGATGACATCGCCAGCATGGTCTGCGTGAAGATGCGTGAGGAATATTGCATCGAGCGTCGCCACCGTACCGCCCGCCTGCGCAAACCTCAGGAAGCTGCCCGACCCTGCATCGATCATCAGCCGCGCCTTACCATCGATCCACAGCAGATAGCTGGTGCCCGCACGATCCGCCTCGGCAATCGGCCCGCCGCTGCCCAGCACTTGCAGGGCCGCGCCTTCGCTCGGACATTTGGCGGGCTGCTCACCGCGAGGGATGTTTGCGGCCACGTTAGCCTCTGTGTCAGCGGTGGAAGCCTGCGCATCGCCGCCGATGCTGGCCAATGAGCATGCACTGAGCGCGAGAGCCGCCAATGCAGTGCTGGTCGTTTTCAGTGCTTGCATCCCGGCTCTCCTTTGTTCGCGGCCAGCCTAGCTCGTCGGCTGGACGAACACATCCTCCAGGTCCGCCTCGCGCGTGGTCACATCCTCAATCGTCAGGCCCTGACTTTGCAGGATCGCCAGCACCTGGCCTGCGTTGAGCTCGTCTTTGTCGTACGTCACCTCGACCCCGCGTGTCCCGGCGAGCTCCACCTTGGTGAAGGCCTCGTGCGAGGGCGCCTCGGTAAGGTCGGCCTCCACTGTGACGGCAACGATTTTCTCGCGCGCCATGTCCACCAGCTCGCGAGTGGGTTTGTCCGCAATCAGCTCGCCGTGGTTGATGATCGCAATCCGGTCGCAGAGTTCCTCTGCCTCCTCGAGATAGTGCGTGGTCAGCACGACCGTGACGCCGTCATCATTGAGCTGGGTAACAAGCTCCCACAACTGGCGGCGCAATTCCACATCAACCCCGGCGGTCGGCTCGTCCAACACCAGGATCGGCGGCGAATGCACCATGGCTTTTGCCACCAGCAGCCGCCGCTTCATCCCGCCCGACAATGTGCGGGCATAGGCATCACGCTTGTCAGCCAGGCGGACGGCGCCGAGCAATTCCTCGCTGCGCCGATCGGCGGCCGGAATGCCATAAAACCCGCCTTGGTTTTGCAACACTTCGTAAGGCGTGAAGAACGGGTCAAACACGATTTCCTGCGGGACAATGCCAATCGCGCGGCTGGCGTTGCGGCGCTGGCTATCAATGTCAAAGCCCCAGATGTTCACATTGCCGCTGGTCTTGTTCACCAGCCCGGCGAGCGTGTTGATCAGGGTGGATTTGCCAGCGCCATTGGGACCAAGCAAACCAAAGATCTGGCCCTGCGGCACATCAAAGCTAACATCATTCAGCGCCAGCTTGCCGGTGGCATCTGCGCCTGTCGCGCCTTTGGGCGCGGCGTATCTTTTGGTGAGATTGCGGATCGAAATGGCGGGTTCGTTGCTCATGCGCGCAAGCCATAAAGAAGCGCTGCATTGGTGCAAGCCTTGCGCCCAACCTGTCATCCGCCAAAACGTGCAAACGAAAGATTGAATTTGCGCCGCTTCGCGATTATCGCGCGTGCTTATGAATACCGCTCCACCAGAAGTCCTGATCGTTGAAACCCGCCGCGTAAGCTGTGACGGGGCCAGCGGCATTCGCGGCGGCAAGGACTATCGCCCCGCCGCCTTGGGCCATCCGCGCATCTATCTGGAGATTGACGAGCACGGCTATGTCGATTGCGGCTATTGCGACCGGCGCTTTGTCCTGAAAGGCGGCCCGGCTGACGGCGTGGATCAAGCGAGCCTGCCCGACATTTCCGAAGGCGGCGATCCCGGCCACAGGTAATTTTGTGCACTGCGCCTAATCATGGTGCAGCCAGCAGCATTTTCGCGGCCTCGGCGCCTCGCTTTACAGAGTCAGCCATCGTTCACCTGACACGCTTTATCCGCTAGGCTTAAGGGTCTTAGCGTAGGAGAATGTTTATGGTTCGCTCGTCTAAATTTCTCGCCCTTGCAGCCGCCAGCCTGGCCGGTGCTGCTGCGTTTGGCGCCCCCGCTGTGATGGCCAAAGACAAGCCCACCGGCGAAGAGAAACTTCAAAAAATGCTCGAAGGACGCGTCGCCGGTGAACCGGTGCGATGCATCCGCGAGCAAGCCAACCGCAGAATGCGCACGATCAACGACACAGCCTATGTCTATGGCAGTGGCAACACGATCTATGTTCAGCGCACCCGGCGCCCGGAAAGCATCGATGATGATGACATTCTGGTGATCCGCAAGTTCGGCTCATCTCAGCTGTGCCGCCTGGATCAAATCACCACGGTTGATCGGTTCAGCGGTTTCTTCACTGGCGCGGTCTTCTTTGAAGATTTTGTTCCCTACACCCGCGTCAAGAACCCCGAAAACGCCGACGGCTAAGGGGCCTAGGCCTTAAGCATTCGCTGAGCGCGGGGGGCAGGCAGTCTGTTCCGGCACCTCAGTTTTGTAGCGTTCTTCCAAAGCGTCGCAGTAAGCGCGGCTGCGCGGGCGCGGTTCATCAATCGGCGGCGCAAATGCAGCCAAGGCGTCATCCAGATCTTTCTGGATATTGGCCTGGGCCATTTGCGTCACCGACACCTTATATTGGCTCAGCACTTCGGCGGCCACTGGTGCCAATCGCCCTTCGTTCTCGCCCAACAGAGCGGCCAGTTCCTTGCGACGCCAATCGGCCTCTTCGCTGCGCTGGGCCCGCGTTGGCATTTCCTTGTAAAGCGCGCTGCGCTCGCTGGCCGATAGATCACGCGTTGCGGCAATAACCCGCTGCGGGCGGAGGGCGGCGTCGATTGCGCTGCCCAATGCGGCATTGGCGGCGGCAAGGCCGCGACCCGGCCGCGCAACAGAGCCGGGCTTTTGGGCTACTGCAAGAGCTCGGCTTTGCATCGTGAAACTGCCCGGTGTGCCGGCAACGCTCGCTGCTTCTTCCACCGTGGGCAGGCGCTGCTCCATATAGCTGCGCACCCGCGCGGCGCCGTGAACTTCTCCGAGGACCCAGCTGAGAATGCAGGGCGCTGCAATCGCTAAAATCCAAAACTCAAGTGCGATAAATTCCTGCATGGGCAGTCCCCGATTATGCGCCAGCTCCTCCGCCGGTGCAGCGTTTCCAAGTTGTCGATCCCGCAGCAGGCCGTTTCCGGCGCGCTGTAAAACCTAACTACCCGAAAGGTTCCGCTTTTTTCATTCGGTTGACTACTCAGATGCGCGGTAAGGATTTGGACACCGGCATTGCCGCGCGCGCCCTTGCAGGCCCGCACTAATGGTTAACCCATAAGGGAATTTACGCAGCGGCGCCGCCCGCAAAACAGCGAGTCAACAGCGACTCGGCACCGCCTAAGCGATCCAAAATCAGCCCGCGGCCATTTGCCCGTTCATGCGCGCCAGGATCGTTTCCGCCTCGCTCATGATGCCGTCCATCAATTCCTGACAGGTCGGAATATCATTGATCAGGCCGGCCACCATGCCGCAGCTCCACGCGCCCTTATCCATGTCGCCTTCCATCATGATCGACGGATAGACGCCTGCGACCTCTTCAAGGATGTCTTCAAACTTGAGATCATCGCCAAGCCGCTTTTCTTTCTCGATCAAGCGCTCAACAGCGGCGTTGGTCATCACGCGCTCTGTGTTGCGCAGCGGGCGCATCACTAGACGGGTGTCGAGTTCGGAGGCGGCGACAATCGCCTTCTTCACGTTTTCGTGCACGGGCGCTTCTTGGGTGGCGATAAAGCGCGTGCCCATATTCATGCCCTGCGCGCCCATTGCCAGGCTGGCGACGAGTGAACGGCCATCCGCCATACCGCCAGAGGATACGAACGGAATTTCAAGCTCATCGGCGGCGCGCGGCAGCAGGATGAAGTTTGGAATATCATCTTCGCCCGGGTGGCCGCCGCATTCAAAGCCATCGACGCTTACGGCATCACAGCCGATCTCTTGCGCTTTCAGGCTGTGGCGCACGCTGGTGCATTTATGGATCACTTTGATCCCGGCATCTTTCAGTGGGGGAAGCAAATCGACGGGATTGCGCCCAGCGGTCTCCACCACTTTTACACCGCCTTCGATCACGGCCTTCACAATTGCCGGATAGTCTGGCGGGGTCAGCGTCGGAAGGATGGTGATGTTCACACCAAACGGCTTGTCCGTCATATCCTTGCAGCGCGCGATTTCATTCGCGAGATCCGCCGGCGTCTTTTGCGTCAGGCCAGTGATAATGCCCAGCCCGCCCGCATTGGAAACAGCCGCCGCCATTTCAGCAAAGCCGACATAATGCATCCCGCCTTGAATAATCGGGTGCTGGATGCCGAACATTTCGGTGATTGCGGTTTTCATGGCTGTGGTTCTCCCAATAGTTTTCGTGCGGGCACGGGATTACGAAGAATCGCACCGCTTGCAAGCACGCTTTTATGAACGGACCGGTGAAACGGAGCGCGTCGTAGCGTAAGGTGGGCTCCTTTATCAGCTAGCCGCGCGCGCCGCATTCACCGTCAATGCAATGCCGCCCAAGATCAGCGCGCCGCCAATGACGACGCCCATTATCAGCGCCTCGGCCAGGAACAATGCCCCGCCCAGGGCCGCGACGACCGGTGTTGCCAATTGCACGCTGGCAACGGTTGCCAGGCCGAGTTTTGGCGCAACCTTGTACCAAACGACATAGCCCAGCGCCGATGTGACCACGCCAGAGACCACCGCCAGCAGCGCGCCGTCCCAGCGCGGCATGGTGCTGTCGAGCAAGAGCATGGGCGCTACGATTACGCTGGCGATTAGGAAATATCGCGCGGTGCTGCCCGTTGCCCCGCCCGGCGCAGAGCCAGAGCCGCGTCCGATCAGAGTGTACACGCCCCAGGCCATGCCCGCGCCCGCCATCAACAGTCCGGGCAAGAGGCCCGCTGCGCTGCGCCCCGCCTCCCACGGCGCGAGCACATAGATCAATCCGCCCAGCGCAATCATCAGGCCGAGCCAGCCGCGCGCGATCAATCGCTCGCCGCGCACCACGCCGATGGTGATGATCGTCGCTTGGACAAAGCCGAACAGGATCAGCGCCCCGATTCCCGCCCCTAGGTGCAAATATGCTAGCGAGAACCCGGCGACATAGGCGGCAAGCGCAAACGCTCCGGGCAGATCGCGACCAGATGGCCGCGCGCCCAGAAACGGCAACAGCACCAAAGCGCCGGACGCCAGCCGGATTGCAGAATAGGCGCCCGCCTCAATCGCGCCATCTGCCAAAGCCGCCCGCGCCAGCAGCGAATTGCCCGCAAAGGCGGCGACCGCCAGCGCAGCGAGCAAGGCCGTCATCAGCGCGCCCGCCTTCATGGCCGCTCCGCCCGGCCTGTGTCGCAATTGTCGCGCGCTGGGCAGCCATCGCACGCCGCCTTGCGCGGGCGGCAATGAGTCTGACCCAATTTTTTGAGCAGCAGGTGATGCCCGTCCATATCTTGCGCGCTCCATTCAGACGGCACAATCGGCATCAGCGCATCATAGGTGCGCGCGGTGTCTGCCTTGGCCGGGACAATCCCCATACGCTGCATGATCCGCCGGTGATGCCCATCAATCACCATCGCTTTGCGGTTGAAGGTGCTGGCGTTCATCACCCCGGCGCTGTTCTTGCGCGCGACACCGGGCAGCGTCTCCAGCCACGCCATAGCCTCCTCGGTGGGCAGGTTGGAGAGATGCCGCAAATCGACCGAGCCGCGCTCTTCCATGATCGCGTTCAGGCACTGCTTGAGCCGGTTGGCCGCAACGCTGGGGAAGGTTTGGCGCTGTAATCGCGCCTCCAGCTCCGCTCCGTCCACCTCCGCTACCGCTTCCCACGATCCATATTCCGCCAGCAAGGCGTCGGTCGATGCGTTGGAGGCCGCCGTCTTGGTCTGCGCCCCAATCACCCCGTGCACCAGCACCCACACAGGATCGCGGCGCTTATCATCCGGGCGAATGATCCGTCCGAAAGTCGCGGTCAGCCCCGCCTGCAAACGGCGCAGAATTTCGGTGCGCGGATCAGAGCCGAGGTCGAGTTGCATTGTCCCGCGATACGCGCCGCAGACCCCACCCGGCAAGCGCAAGTGCAATGCAGGGCAGCCAAATCCATCTAAGCTCAGAAGCCAGTGTCGCCACCCCGCGCTCGGAGAAGAAATTTGCCCCAATCGGCGAGACGCGCACCGGCGTGTAGGGCGCAAAGATGCGCGTGTTATCAAACGGCCACCACAAGGCCGCGCCCAATCCGCCATTGGTCAGCGTGTCGAGCAGCCCGTGGCTGGCCATTGCGAAGGTGAGGAACGCCCATGCGCCCAAATGTCGCGCCTCTTTCCAGATCAGCGCGGTGGCGGCGGCAAACAATGCGGCAAAGGCGAGCGAATGCGTCGCGCCGCGGTGGCCCCATTCATGCGCATAATCGATCCCAAGCGGAAAGCCGATGACATCGGCGTCCGGCAGGATCGCAAAGACGGCCCCGGCAATGGCAAGCTTAGGCGAAATACGCCCCCGCCCCGCAGCAGCGGCGATGGCTAGCGGAACAATGGCGTGGGTGAAGATGGTGGGCATGGGTGTCTCAAGTAGACGAGAAGGAGACAGGTTTGATCCCAAGCCGTTTTCGCTGAAGCCAGTTTGGAGGTTCCGGCGGTCTATCATGCAGGTCGATGTCACCGGGATTCACGCGCCAGCTCGTACGACCTGAAAGCGATGAATCGGCCCAGAGATGATGGTTTCGGGCCTTGATGGCATTGATCGCAGTCTGGGCGTTGAGGCGAACGAATTCCCTCTTATCAGAGCTAGCCAGCGCTTCCAGTTGCGGCAGCACTTCATCCCGCAGCGAGTAGGCGAGCAAACCACAAGCACGATACCGCACCATGTAAGACCGGTCTCCCAGCGCCATTAGGCCAAGTGGCACAGCATCCTCGGAAACGCGCGCGTAGCGGGTCGCATAGTAGACCAAAGCGGCGCGGCCCTGCCATGTGCGGAAGCCTTTGTAGGCATTATGTAGCGGGCCAACGACACCAAAGCCAAGGGGGCGTAGATCCTCCCAAGCAGTATGCTGCGCAGCACTATCGCTTGAGTCCAGCCGTTCGACTGCAGCTGCTATCTGCTCACAGCGGGAGGACAAGGGTTACTCCCATTCAATCGTGCCCGGCGGTTTGCTGGTGTAGTCATAGACCACACGGTTGATGCCTTGGACCTCGTTGACGATGCGGGTCGCGCAGCCGGTTAGGAAGCTGGCGTCGAAGGGATAGACATCTGCCGTCATGCCGTCGGTACTGGTCACCGCGCGCAGGCCGCAGACATTGTCATAGGTGCGGTGGTCGCCCATCACGCCGACGGTTTTGACCGGCAGCAGCACGGCAAACGCCTGCCAAATCGCATCGTACAATCCGGCGTTGCGGATCTCTTCAAGATAGATCGCATCCGCCTTGCGCAGGATATCGCAGCGCTCTTTGTTCACCTCGCCCGGAATGCGGATCGCGAGGCCTGGACCCGGGAAAGGATGGCGGCCCACGAATTGCTCGTCGAGGCCCAGTTCCCGGCCCAGCGCGCGCACTTCATCCTTGAACAATTCGCGCAGCGGCTCGACCAGTTCCATCTTCATCCGCTCTGGCAGGCCGCCGACATTGTGGTGGCTCTTGATCGTCACCGATGGCCCGCCGGTGAAAGAGACGCTTTCAATCACATCGGGATAGAGCGTGCCCTGCGCGAGGAAATCGGCCCCGCCCAGTCTGTTGGCCTCTTCCTCAAACACGGCGATAAACTCGCCGCCAATGAATTTGCGCTTCGCCTCTGGATCGGAGACGCCGTCAAGGCCCGCCATAAAGCGTTCCTCCGCGTCCACCACGACCAGCGGAATGTTGTAATGATCGCGGAACAGGCTCTCGACCTGCTCGCGCTCGTTGAGGCGCAGCAGGCCATGATCGACGAACACACAGGTCGGCTGATCGCCGATTGCCTCGTGGATCAGGATTGCGGCAACGGAGCTGTCGACCCCGCCGGATAGGCCGCAGATAACCCGGCCAGAGCCAACCTGCTCGCGGATCTCGGCGATCTTTGTCTCGCGGTAAGCGGCCATGGTCCAATCGCCAGCCAGCCCGCAGACCTTGTGCACGAAGTTTGCCAGCAGCTTGCCGCCGTCGGGCGTGTGGACGACCTCTGGGTGGAATTGCGTGCCGTAATATTGCCGCTGCTCATCGGCGATGACGGCGAAGGGCGCGCCGTCGCTGGTAGCAACAATCTCAAAGCCGGGGGCGAATTTTGTGACCTTGTCGCCGTGGCTCATCCACACTTGGTGCCGCTCGCCCTCAGCCCATAGGCCATCGAACAGAGCGCAGGATTTCGTCACGGTTAGGAACGCGCGGCCAAATTCGCCGCCTTCGCCCGTCTCGTGCCCCCGCCGCACTTCGCCGCCGAGCTGATGCGACATCACCTGCTGGCCATAACAAATGCCCAGGATCGGCACGCCCGCCTCGAACAAGATTTCTGGCGCGCGCGGGCTGCCTTCGTCGGGAACACCCGCTGGCGAGCCTGACAGGATGATGCCCTTCGGCTTCATCCGGTGAAAGGCTTCCTCCGCCTGAGTGAAGGGGGCGATTTCGGAATAGACCCCGGCCTCGCGCACGCGGCGCGCGATCGGCTGGGTCACTTGGCTGCCGAAATCGACGATCAGGATGGAATCGGGCGTATGGGTGTCTGACATGCGGGCCGGGTTAAGCAGCGGCTGCGACCAAGTCTAGTGGCGCGCGCGCGGCTTTGCGCAATCATGCGAAGCGTGCATCAGTTATGTTGCAAAAAACGCAAATGTTTTGCGAATTTTGGCATTTGTGTTCGATTGCATGAAACACCATTTGGCTCTTGCAACAACGAAACGAGCCTCCTCTCCCGCTCCTTTCGTTGTCGCAAAGGCGTTGGCACAGCTTCCCCCGCTAGCCATCGCCAGCCTGCTTATCGCCCCCGGTACGGGGCCAAGCGAGCCAGCGGACGCGAAAGGCCTGAGGCGCGAGCAATCGCGCCGCACGGCCCAGCCCGACCCGGCCCGCCCGCCAGCGCTCTACCTCAGGCGCATAATGCGGACCCTCCCTTCCCGTGCGAAGGGGGCGATAAGCCCAGCAGGCATAAGAGACGCGGCCGGCTTGTCCTCCCTCAGGGCCTCCCCTCGGCCCAACTGGCGGCCGCGTCTCGATTGCTCGATTGCCTGCGATCTGCATATTGACCGGGGCGGCCTCAAATTGCGGCGCATATGCGGCGCGATGCATCCACTGCGCCTGACCGCCTCCGACATATGTGATCGAAGATGCGTAATGAACGCATGGCGTCATGTAAATTTATTGCGACCCTTGCGAACTAACCGCTGACACCAAGTTCACGACCCCATTTAAAGGAATTCAAAATGCGTATTATCTCTGAGAAAATTCTCGCCCTGACCGTTGCCCTCGCCGTTAGCGGCGCTTCGCTTCAGGCTATTCTCGTCTAAAATCTGAAAATAATTTCCCAATCTTTTCAAATCCCTGATGGAAAAGATGCCAGAAATGAAAAAAGTCCGCAGGCGCTTGTAACCCAATCGGCAAACCCCGCGAACTTCATAGTGTACGCTCAAGACCACCCTGACTTGAGCCAACACAATGCGCGGTCACCGGCTCACCCCCTGACCCCCCCTGAAAGGCTGGTGGCCGCGCATCCCCCTCTTCCAAAAAGCGCTTTGAGTTTGCAGCGCTCAGCCTATTCGGCGAGCGCCTCTGCCTGCTCGCGAAGCTCAGTCTTCAGCAATTTGCCAATGTGGCTGCGCGGCATTTCCGCGATTCTGTGCAGGCGCGACAATCGCTGAGTCTTGCCCAGACGCGCGTTCACCGCGCCGCATATCTCGGCGACATCGCGTGCGCCCGCGTCCAGAACCACAAAGCCAACCGGGGTCTCGCCCCATTGCTTTGATGCAATGCCGACCACCGCGGCCTCGAGCACGTCGGCCTCTTTCTCCAGCTCCGCCTCCAGATCACTGGGGTAGATGTTGAACCCGCCAGAGATGATCATGTCTTTGGCCCGGCCAACCAGCTCGACAAAGCCATCCTCATCAACGCGGCCAATATCGCCCATTCGCATCCAGGCCTCGCCGCTCGCGGGATCGCTCCATTGGGCCTCTGCCGTCTTGCCAGGCTGGTTTTTGTAACCCGCCATCATGGTGTGGGATCGCCCGATCAGATTGCCCGGCGTGCCGGCGGGCACGGGTTTGTCTTCATCATCCAGCACTTTAAGCTCGCTGCCCGGCGCGGGGCGCCCGACCGTGTGCAGCTTGTCCGGGAATTCGTGACAGGCGAGCAGGCACACAACCCCGCCTTCCGTCATCGAGTATATCTCGATCAGCCCGCCCGGCATTCTTTCAAGCACTTCGCGTTTCAGCTCGGCAGAGAACGGCGCGGAAGTGCAATATTTGAGTGCAAGCGACGAGAGATCAAAATCGTCAAACTGCGCAAAATCCATCAAACGCTGATATTGCACCGGCACCAGCATGGTCACATTACTGCGATCCGCCTGAGCGTGGGTAAGCCAGCGTTCGCAATCAAATTTGCCCATAATGCGCACGGTCCCGCCCGCCAGCAGTGGCGGCAGAAAGGCGACCATAGTCGTGTTGGAATAGAGCGGCGTGCTGGCGAGCGAGCGAACCTCCAGCTCCGCCTCCAGATAAGAGGCAGCGGTGGTCGCGAATTGCCGCCAGCGCATTTGATGCGAATGGACGATCCCTTTGGGAATGCCGGTCGTCCCGCTGGAATAGATGATGTTGAAGGCGTCTTTGGGATCAGGCTCGAACTCAGGCGCAGGCGCACCAGCGGGCGCCATCCAGCTGCGCACATTTTCAAGCGGGACATGCTCAAGCTCTGGCAGGAACCCCGCGCCCAGCTCATCCGCCTTCGCGCCGTCAATAAACAGATGCCGCGCGCCCGAATCCCGTCCCATGCCCGCCAATTGCTCCGGCGATGCGCTGGTCGTCAGCGGCGCAGCCACGCCGCCCGCGCGTACGGCGGCCAAAAAGACCAAGGCGTAATGGATGGAGGATGTGCCAAGGATCGCGACAGATTGCCCGCGCTCCAGCCCCGTCTCCACCAGCCGCGCAGCCAGCCTTGCGGTCAGCGCATCCAGTTCCGCCCAAGTGACCGAGCCCTGCTCATCAAGCAATGCGGGCTTATCAGGCTGAATTTCAGCCCACGCGCTGAGGGTTTCGGAGAACGAACCATAGGGCTGCGTCAGACGGGCAAGCATTGTGTCGATTGTCATATCGGTGGACCCTAATGGTCAGCGCGCGCCGCGCAATGCTTCAAGCCGGCAACGCAGTTGCTGCGCAAGCGTTCACCACGCAAATATCAGCGCGGCGACAGCGGCAAAACCCCCGCCGAGCCGCCCCCGAAAATCCGGATTCAGGCGGACAGTGGAAAACCTCGAACTCTACCCTGCATTCGCTTGGGGTTCGCCCGCAGAGCGCCTATATGATGGGCATGGACGACAACACCTCAGAAACACCCGAAAACACTCCTGAAACTGGCTCTAGGCCGGAAAAACAACAGGGCGAATATGGCGCCGATTCGATCAAGGTTCTCAAAGGCCTTGATGCGGTGCGCAAACGCCCTGGCATGTATATCGGCGACACCGATGACGGATCGGGCTTGCACCACATGGTGTTTGAGGTGTCAGACAACGCCATCGACGAAGCGCTCGCGGGGCATTGCGACCTCGTTCTGATCGAGATGAACGCCGATGGCAGCGTCAGCGTCGAGGACAATGGCCGCGGCATTCCTGTTGGCATGCACAAGGAAGAGGGTGTCTCCGCCGCAGAGGTCATCATGACCCAGCTGCACGCGGGCGGTAAGTTTGAAAACACCTCTGACGACAACGCCTATAAGGTTTCTGGCGGCCTGCACGGCGTGGGCGTGTCTGTGGTCAACGCGCTGTCTGAATGGCTCGAGCTGAAAATCTGGCGCGACGGCAAAGAGCACTGGATGCGCTTTGAACACGGCGAGGCGGTGAAAAGCCTCGAAATTCTGGGTGATGCGCCCAAGGTGGATCAAAACCCGGACGACAACGGGTTTAAAAAGGGGACGCGCGTCACCTTCCACCATTCGAACGACACGTTCAAAAACGTCACCGAATACGATTTCGACAAGCTGGAGCACCGCTACCGCGAGCTTGCTTTCCTTAATTCCGGTGTCCGCATCCTCCTGCGCGATAATCGCGGCGAGGAAGTGCAGGAGCATGACCTGTTCTACGAAGGCGGGATTGCCGCATTCGTACGCTATCTTGACCGCAATAAAGAGGCGCTGATCACCAATCCGATCTCTGTTTCGGCTGAGAAGGAGGGCATTGGGATCGACGTCGCGCTGGAATGGAACGACAGCTATTACGAGAACGTCCTCACCTTCACCAATAACATTCCTCAGCGCGATGGCGGCACGCACCTCGCGGCCTTCCGCGCGGCGCTGACCACCACGCTCAACAATTATGCTGCGTCCAGCGGCCTGCTCAAGAAAGAGAAGGTGACGCTGTCAGGCGAAGATATGCGCGAAGGGCTGACCGCCATCGTCAGTGTCAAACTGCCTGATCCCAAATTCTCCTCGCAGACCAAAGACAAGTTGGTCAGCTCCGAAGTGCGCCAGCCGCTGCAATCGCTGATGGGCGAAAAGATGACCGAATGGCTGGAGGAAAACCCGGCCGAGGCAAAGATCATTATCCAGAAGATCATCGATGCCGCCGCCGCTCGCGAAGCCGCCAAGCGCGCCCGCGAGATGAGCCGCAAGGGCGCGATGTCGGTCGCATCCCTCCCCGGTAAACTCGCCGATTGTCAGGAACGCGACGCGACCAAGGCCGAACTGTTCCTGGTGGAGGGCGATTCCGCCGGCGGCTCTGCCAAGCAGGGGCGCGACCGCAAGACCCAGGCGATCCTGCCGCTCAAAGGTAAGATCCTCAATGTGGAGCGCGCGCGGTTTGACCGGATCATCTCATCGAAAGAGGTTGGCACGCTGATCCAGGCGATGGGCACCGGCATTCGCGATGAATTCGACCTTGAAAAGCTGCGCTATCACAAAATCGTGATCATGACCGATGCTGACGTCGATGGTGCGCACATCCGCACATTGCTGCTCACCTTCTTCCACCGGCAAATGCCAGAGATCGTGAAAGCCGGGCACCTCTTCATCGCTCAACCGCCGCTGTATAAAGTCGCGAAAGGCCGCAGCGAGGTTTATCTGAAGGATGACCGCGAGCTTGATCGCTATCTGATCCAAGGCGGATTGCAGGGCCGCGTGCTCGACAGCGGAGCCGCGCAGCGCAGCGGCAATGAGCTGGAGGCACTGGTCGATCACGCGCTTCGCATGCGCAACCTCATCGCCTTTGCGCCGCGCCGCTATAACTCCGCCATTATCGAGGCGATGGCGCTTGCTGGCGTCTTCAATCCCGATGATCTCGGCTCTGCCGAAGCGCTTAATAAAGCCGCCGCGCGCCTGCAATCAGGCGATGCCGATGCGAAATGGAGCGCGCGCCGCACGGAAGATGGCAGCATCGCCTTTGAGCGCCTGTGGCGCGGCGTCACCGATGCGCATTTGTTTGAGGCGAAGTTCCTCGAAAGCGCCGAGGCCCGCAAAATGCACAGCGTCGCCGGCGAAGAGGCGGATGTCTATGACACGGCCAATGTGCTGGTGAAATCCACCGCCAGCGATAGCGACGACGCAGGCGAAGAAAGCAGCGATGATGCGCCGGTCGCCGCCAGCGGTGATGATGCGATCACCCGCCCGACAGAATTGCTCGATGCGGTGCTGGCGGCTGGGCGCAAAGGCCTCTCGATCAGCCGCTATAAGGGGCTGGGCGAGATGAACGCCGAGCAGTCTGTGGGAGACCACGCTTGATCCAGAGGCGCGCGTACTGCTGCAAGTGAAGGTCGAAGATGCGGACGTAACGGACGAAATCTTCACCCGCCTGATGGGCGATGTGGTGGAGCCGCGCCGCGAATTTATTCAGGACAATGCGCTCAATGTCGCGAACCTTGATGTGTAAGGGCTAGGCGGGCCGCTTGGCGGCTCCACCCCCTTACCCATCCGTCAGCGCGGGCGGGCCTTATGGCGCGGAGACTCTTGAAACCGCCCGTGTTTTAGCCGAGATGGAACGCTATGAGCGAAGTCCATCATAAAACCCCGCTAGAGCAGTCCAGCTTCCTATTGCTGGTCGCCGCTGTCACCGTCTTGCTACTGGTAATTGTCTGGCCGTTTTTTAACCCGCTGCTGTGGGCTGCACTAGCCGCGGTGATGTTCCGCCCGCTGCATCGCTGGGTGCTGGCGCGGGTTGGCGGACGGATGAACCCGGCGGCTGGGATCACCATGCTGATCATCACCTTTGCGGTGTTGCTGCCTGCGATGTTTATCGGCGGATTGGTGATTGACGAGGCGGCCACCGTGGTCGCAGCCTTCCAAAATGGCGAGATCGATATCGCCGCCTGGTTTAACACCATCTATGCCGCTGTGCCGCTGTCGATCCGGGAGTCCCTCGAAGCCGCAGGCTGGACCGACCTTTCCAATCTTCAAGCCCGCGCACAGGAAGTGATCGGCGAAAGCGCCGGGATCATCGCCCGTCAAGCGGTCGCCGTGGGCGGAGGTGCGCTCGGCTTCTTCCTCAGCTTCACCATCGGCCTGTATGTCACATACTTCCTGATCCGCGATGGCAAGCGGGTGGGCGAGACGATCCTCTCCAGCTTGCCATTGGAGCGCCCGATTGCAGACCGTCTGGCCGAGAAATTTCTCTCCATCGTGCGGGCGACAATCAAAGGTTCACTGGTTGTCGGTCTGGTTCAGGGGGCGCTGGGCGCGGCAACATTCTGGATCGCGGGCATACCCTCTGCGATCCTGTTCGGAGTGGTGATGGCGATCCTATCGCTGATCCCAGCGGTGGGCACGGCGCTGGTGTGGTTGCCCGCGGCGCTCTATCTGCTCGCAGTGGGCGATATATGGCAGGGGCTGTTCGTGCTGTTTTCCGGCGCATTGGTGATCGGCATGGCCGACAATGTGCTGCGCCCCATATTGGTGGGCCGCGACACCGGCATTCCTGATTGGATCATTCTGGTGACGACATTGGGCGGGATAGCTTTTGCAGGCTTTTCCGGCATTGTCCTGGGCCCGCTGGTCGCAGGACTGTTCTTGGCCGAGCTGGTCAATCCTGCAGGAACAACGCGCCGAGGGCGAGGAAAGCGTTCCTGCTGCATCCTGATCTGCAGGTCACTCACGGCCGCACCGATCCGTTGGCGGATTGAAAAACTCGCTCGTCCTGCCCATGTTGGATGGGTGAGAGACAGCCAAACAACATCGGGTAGCCCCCAGTAATGCAGTCTATGGTCAAACCCGGCAGTCAGGCCGAGCAGGTCGGGCGGCTCATCCTGGCCGTCGTGGTGATCCTGTTCATCCCCGCTTTGCCGTTTGGCAATTACATCATCTATCCGTTCTCAATCCTAACCACATGGTTCCACGAAATGGGGCACGGGATGACCGCGATTTTGACTGGTCAGGAATTTGAGCGCTTGCTGATCTATGCCGATGGATCGGGCGTTGCCGAGAGCCGCCTAGACGGCGATGCCGGCCCCTTTACCAAAGCCGCGATTGCCGCTGGCGGTCCGCTGGCACCCAGCGTGGTTGGAGCGGCGCTGATCCTCGCTAGTGCCAATGCGAAATATTGGCGGCCTGCCCTGTTCGTGCTGGCCGGGGCGATTGCGATCTCCACCGTGTTCTATGTCCGCTCCGGCGTGGGTCTGGCGATGTTGCCGCTAGTCGGCATGCTGATCGGCGTGATTGCGTGGCGCGCGCCCGATGGGCTGGCCCGCTTTGCGCTGCAGTTTCTGGGGATGCTGGCGGCGATGAGTATGCTGCGCGATTTCGACTATCTGTTTACCGAGCGCGCAGTGATCGGCGGCAATTCCATGCTGTCGGATACCGGCGCGATTGAAGCGGCGCTGTGGCTGCCGCATTGGTTCTGGGCCGCGGCGCTGATCGCCACATCCACATTAATGATCGGCGCGAGCCTGAAGTACGCTTTGTCTGATCAAAGCAAACCGCGCCGCCCGCTGCCGCGCCCCAACAATGTGCTGCAATTTAGGGATCGCAAGGATTAAGTCGCGATGCGCAGGGTGTTTACCCCGCCAGAGCTAGTTCCCGTTTCGCCCGATAGTCCCGCAAAGATGGTATCGACAATCTGCGCGAGTTTCTCCTCGGTCAGCTTATCTCCCATCATCACCAGCGCATCAGGCAGGGTATAGATGCTGACCATTTGATTGATCAGTGACAGCGCCTGATCAATCTCCAGCCCGGCAAAGAAACCTTCAGCCTGAGCCTCTGCAATCAACTCGCACAGATAGTGGTCTGCCAGGTCGATGTTGGAGCGGATGCGTTCGAAATTGTCCGTGCCCATGCGGCACAGGATCGCGAAATAAACCGGGTTTTCACGGTAGCGATCGCGCGAGATGACAAACCGGCGGCGGAAGAATTCGTAGATCTTGCGATTGGGCGGCAGGTCGCTCGCCATCACCTCTTCCATCACATCATTATGCGGCTTTAGCCAATGCGCGGCCGCGGCATCATAGAAGTCGTCTTCGTTCTCAAAAATCTCATCGAAACGCGCGCGCGACAGGCCGCTCTCACCGATCACGGTCTGCATCTCGATCGCGCTGCCGCGCTGGTCCACCAGATCAAGCGCAAGCTGCGCGATCCGTTCACGCTCGCTCTCAATTGCATGCTTGGTCAACGGCATCTGCGCCACCCTCCTAATCCTGACGCTCATGTAGGGGCGCGGCGAGGCGTGTTAAAGGCATAATGCAGCGCTTTTTCAGCTCTGGTCTGATAAACCACCCGCTGGGCCATTTCATTCGGCCGTGCTAGACCGCTTCTGTCCCGTTGATGATCGCCTGAGCCTGAGCTTCCAGCACTTTGTAGCGCGGATAGTCGGGGCGTTTTGAGCGCAGCCAAGCGGCAATTTTCGCCAAGTCCTCGCCATAATTGCCGCTGGGGATCATCGGCTCGCTAAAGCCCAATTCGCGCTTTTCCCAGCTGACCCATGCCAGCACAATCGGCACCTTGGCGGCTTCCGCAATATGATAGAAACCCGATTTCCACTTGCCATCGGATTTGCGTGTCCCCTCCGCCGCCATGACCAACGCGAGCTTATCGCGCTTGGCAAATTCGTCGGCCACTTGCTCCACCGCGCTGTTGGCCTTGCGCCGGTCAACCGGAACGCCGCCCATATCGAGCATGAAATTGCGCAATATCCCTTGGAACAGCGTGTGTTTGCCCATGAAATTGGGTCGCACATCTTCGGCAGCTGTTGCGCCCACAAAAAACACAAAATCCCAATTTGAGGAATGGGGCGCGCCCGCAATGACGAACTTTGGTATTTTGGGCAGGCTGGTGTCGATTTTCCAACCCTGGAATTTATAGATCGTCAAGATTATGCGGCGCACGATCCGCGAGAGGATCGTCGGTTTGCGCGGCTCTTCGCTCGGTATGGTTTCGGTCAATTCTCTCTCCCCCAGCAAGTGGGTGAGGGCGTTGTGCCCTTATTGTAGACAGTTACGCAAGGGTAGGGATGAGGGTTTCAGTTGGGCAGTCAGTCCTCACGATAGATTCTTATGAAATCGCTAAACTCCGTGCCTTGCAGATCTTCGCGAATTACCTTCTCGGCAACTTCAAAATCCACGACAAAGTTACACACTTCCATGGTTCCGCTACCAATGCTCCCGCCATCGCACATGCCCAATCCTGACCAACCAAGTGTCTCGTTCATTCGAGCTTCTAGCCTGTGCCTCTTGTCCAGATCTAAGTCCGTCCCCATTCCCTCAACCTGATATTCAATCAACAGGACAGCGTGGTCTTCGAAATCAATAGGTGCGAACCCATTTTGCACCAAGCCATCGATCTCTTTTTGGATCGCTTTGTGAGCTGGCCTTAGGAAACCCGACTTGACTGTCTTTGTTTCCCCAGTCGTTCCAAGCTCACCCCAATGAACAGTACTTTGGCCGGGTGCGTCATCCCAAGTTTCCCAGTAGCGCTTTGATTCATCGGTTAAATTGTAGAGCTTCAACATAGCTTTCCTTACATCCTAAACACGCCAAAGCTTGGGCGCTCTGGAATTGGCGCTTCGAGGGTTGCCGCAAAGGCCAGGCCCAGCACGTCGCGCGTCTGCGCAGGGTCGATCACCCCATCATCCCATAGCCGCGCGGTCGCGTAGTAGGGATTGCCCTCGTCCTCATATTTCTGCCGGATCGGGGCCTTGAACGCCTCGGCCTCATCCTCCGACCATTTGTCAGCATCGCGGTGAACCGTGGCGAGCACGCTTGCGGCTTGCTCTCCGCCCATCACGGAAATGCGCGCATTGGGCCAAGTGAACAGGAAGCGCGGAGAGTACGCCCGCCCGCACATGCCGTAATTGCCCGCGCCGAAAGACCCGCCGATCACCACAGTAATCTTCGGCACTGTCGCGGTCGCAACTGCCGTCACCAGCTTCGCGCCATGCTTGGCGATGCCTTCCGCCTCATATTTTCCGCCGACCATAAAGCCGGAGATATTCTGCAGGAATAGCAGCGGGATGCGGCGTTGCTGCGCGAGCTCAATGAAATGCGCGCCCTTTTGCGCGCTTTCCGAAAACAGCACGCCATTATTGGCCAGAATCGCGACCGGCATGCCCCAAATATGGGCAAAGCCGCACACCAAAGTGCTGCCATAATGCGCCTTAAATTCGTGAAACTCGCTGCCGTCGACCAGCCGCGCAATGATCTCTTTCACATCATAGGGCGCGCGCACGTCATCGGGCACGACAGAGTACAACTCGTCCGCGTCAAACTTCGGCGGGCGCGGGTCTTTGATGCCTGAGTGAATCCCCGCGGAGGCGGGGATCTCGTGCAATCCGAGGGAGGCCCCCGCCTGCGCGGGGGCGCAATGCGAAATGATATCGCGCACAATCGTCAGCGCGTGCTCGTCATTCTCGGCCAGGTGATCAACCACGCCCGATTTCTTGGCGTGCAGATCGCCGCCGCCCAGATCCTCTGCGGTGATTTCCTCGCCCGTTGCCGCCTTCACCAGCGGTGGCCCTGCGAGGAAGATCGTGCCCTGCTCGCGCACAATCACCGTCTCGTCCGACATTGCCGGCACATAGGCGCCGCCTGCGGTGCAGCTGCCCATGACGCAGGCGATTTGTGGAATGCCCTGCGCGCTCATGTTGGCTTGGTTGAAGAATATCCGGCCAAAGTGATCGCGGTCTGGAAAAACCTCGGCCTGATGCGGTAGGTTGGCCCCGCCGCTATCGACCAGATAGATGCACGGCAGGCGGTTCTCCATCGCAATCTCTTGCGCGCGAAGGTGCTTCTTCACCGTCATCGGATAATAGGTGCCGCCTTTGACAGTCGCATCATTGCACACGATCATGACTTGGCGGCCGGACACGCGTCCGATCCCTGCGATCATGCCCGCGCCGGGAATGTCGGTGTCATAAAGACCATTGGCGGCGAGCTGGCCAATCTCAAGGAACGGCGAGCCAGGATCAAGCAAGCGCTCCACCCGCTCCCTCGGCAGCAGCTTGCCGCGCGAGACATGCCGCTCGCGGCTGCGCTCGGGACCGCCAAGGGCAGCTGTTGCCACCGTCGAACGCAGGTCGGCGGCGAGCGCCTTATTATGCGTAGCGCGTGCCTTGGCCTCCGGACTTTCAATGTCGAGTTTGCTGGTGAGCACAGGTGCGGTCATGATTGCGCGTCCTCACGTCCCATCACGGTCGGCAGCGGTTCCGCTCGCTCGCTCCGTTTCCGGCCTTTTCGATATTTGCTTTGATATTCGCGGCGCTGCTTTGTGATCTCATAGAGGACTATACCTGACGAAGTGGCCAAGTTAAGGCTTTCAATCATTCCGAACATTGGGATCGCCACACAAGCATCGCTCCGTTCGACAGCACGGTCACTAATCCCGCGCTTTTCGTTGCCAAACCAGACGGCAAGTTTGGTGTGCTCTGTAAAGTCACCTTCGTGCAGCCAGATGTTTGTCTCTCCCTTCACATGAGGCGAAGTAACTACTGAATGAAAATTGTTCCTCTCAAGATGATCGAAGCAATCATCGGAGCTATCGAAACGCTTAATGAAGCTCCATTTGACTGCTGAAACGGATGTCTTGGACAGTGACGGTTTTTCGCGCATCTCCTGCCAATCGTCGGGCAAAGCTCTGCGCGGATCGACTACATAGACTTTCTCGCACCCAAGCGCATTCACGTTGCGGATGACCGTTCCGATATTCTTAATGTCAGAGGGAGACTCGATCACCGCGATCAAATTCTTACAAATAAATGGCCTGATAGCGTCAGCGCGCTGGCGAACCGATGGCTTGGATTTCTTTGGCGCTTCTTCGCCTGCAACTACCGGCATTATCCCGCCGCCCCAATCAGCTCACGACCAATAAGCATACGCCTGATCTCATTCGTACCCGCACCGATATCAAGCAGCTTCGCGTCCCTCATGTACCTCTCCACCGGCCAATCTTTGGTGTAGCCTGCGCCGCCCAGCGCCTGCACGCTTTCAGCCGCCACGCGAAACGCGTTTTCGCTCGCGAGCAGGATCACGCCCGCTGCATCAAACCGGGTGGTCTGATCGCCGTCACACGCTTTCGCCACGGCATAGGTGTAGGCGCGTGCCGATTGCAGCGCGACATACATGTCGGCAACCTTGGCTTGCATCAATTGGAAGCTGCCGATGGGCTTGCCGAACTGCTTGCGCTCCCGAAGATAGGGAATGACGCAATCAAGGCAGGCCTGCATAATGCCGAGTTGCAGCCCGGCGAGCACGACGCGCTCATAATCGAGCCCGCTCATCAGCACGCCGACCCCGCCGTTGACCGGCCCCATCACACGGTCCTCTGGAATATGGCAATCGTCAAACACCAGCTCTGACGTGGGCGATCCGCGCATACCGACCTTGTCGATTTTCTGACCGATCGAGAAACCTTCATCGTCCTTCTCGATAAGGAACGCCGTGATCCCGCGCGAGCCTGCATTGCCGTCGGTCTTGGCATAGACCACCAAAGTGTCCGCCTCTGGCGCATTAGTGATCCAGAACTTCGTGCCATTGAGCACATAGCCGCCCTGCACCGCTTCGGCCTTCAGCTTCATCGAGACGACGTCAGAGCCAGCGCTCGCCTCGCTCATCGCCAGCGATCCGACATGCTCACCGCTGATCAGTCCGGGCAGATACTTCGCCTTTTGCTCTTCATTGCCCCAACGGCGAATCTGATTGATGCAAAGGTTGGAATGCGCACCATAGGACAGGCCAACGCTGGCCGATGCCCGGCTAACCTCTTCAACCGCGATCACGTGCTCCAGATAGCCCAGGCCTAGGCCGCCATCGGCCTCATCCACGGTCAGCCCGTGCAGACCAAGCTCGCCCATCGGCTTCCACAATTCGCGCGGGAACCAGTCTTCGCGGTCGGCCTTTTCTGCCAGCGGCATGATCTGCTCATCGGCAAACCGGCCAACGCTGTCGCGGATCATCTCAGCCGCTTCGCCGAGTTGAAAGTCAAAGTCTGGAGTAGCGCGCATTTTTCATTACCTTGCGTGAAATAATATGTTCCGCCCGCCATATCATTGCGCAGGCCAAGCGCAAACTTTCTCAGTGCCCTTATCTCGGTGCTCATCCTCAATTTGAGCTCGGACGCGTTTCATGTATGGCAGGCCTGAAAGGACCAAGTCTCTGACACTTTTGGACTCGCCCCCCTGGCCATCTGACCAGTCGCCCGCAAAGGAATTTTGCGACGAACGCAGCCGCCTGCGCGTGCTGGCGAGCTTTGATCTCGACGGCGTCAGCGGCGATCCAGAATTGGTTCGCCTGGTCAGATTTGCCGCAAAATTGTGTGACGCGCCCTCGGCTTCCGTCAGCCTGGTCGAAGAAGAGCGGCAGCGCTTTATCGCCAGCGAAGGGCTCGACATCACCGAAACCCCGCGTTCGACCAGCTTTTGCGCGCAAACCATGCTCGGCGATGATCTGTTGGAAGTGCTCGATGCTGCCAGTGACGCGCGGTTCCAAGACTACGCTTTGGTGCGTGAGGCCTCGCACCTGCGCTATTACGTTGGTGCGCCGCTAATCTCTTCCGAAGGCGCGCCGATGGGCGCCCTATGCGTGACCGACACAAAGGCCCGCGCTCAGGGGTTGTCAGAGTTTCAGCGAGACGGGCTGATCGTGCTGGCCGATGCGGTAAAGCGCCGCTTGGAAGCGCATCGACAAGCGCATCTCGCCGTGTTCGAACTTAAGGAAAGCGCGGAGCGGGTGCAGTTCATCCTCGACGGCGTGCCCGATATCGCCTGGTCGGCGGCGCCCGGCCCCGTGTTCGACAATTTCAACGCGCGCTTCACCGAAGTGACCGGAGGCGCGCCGCCCAGCAGCGTGGATGATTGGCGCGCGTTCATTCATCCCGACGACTTTGAGGCGTCCTTGGCCAAGTTTGAGCAAGCCATAACGACCGCGAGCGAATTTGCCGATGAATGGCGCCTGCGCCAGGCCGACGGCTCGTATCGCTATGTTATCTCGCGCGCGGTTCCCTCAACCGATGATCCAGCCACGGCGCGCTGGTTTGGCACGCTGACCGACATCGACGATCGCTATCGGATGTCGCAGGAACGCGAATTGCTAGCGGGCGAGTTAGCGCACCGGATCAAGAACATTTTCTCTGTCATCACCGGGCTGATCTCGCTGCGATCACGCGGGGATGACGCCAATCAGAAATTCGCCGAAGAGCTCAACACCAATCTTCGCGCGCTCGCTCGGGCTCAGGAATTCGCTATGCCGGTCAGCGGCAGCCGCGGCGAAACACTGGCCGATCTGCTGCGGGTGCTGATGGCCCCATATGGCGCAGACAGCTCTGACGTAGTCAGCATCACGGGCGACAATGTGAGTTTCGGCGGCGGCGCGTCCATTCCGCTGGCGCTGATATTCCACGAGCTGGCAACCAATGCGGCCAAATATGGCGCGCTGAGTGTCCCCACTGGCCGGGTTGCGATTGATATCGCTGAGGCGGGCGATGATGTCGTGATCACATGGCGCGAAAGCGGCGGACCAGAAACCGCTGAGCCGCCAGACACCGGCTTTGGCTCGCGCTTGATCAGCATGGCCATCAATCATCAATTGGGCGGCACTATGACCCAAGACTGGCAGAAAAGCGGCCTGATCATCACCATAAGGGTTCCGCGAGAGCGCCTAACCCAGTAGGCTTGCCGCCATGCTTTCACGATCCCGCAGGTTTAGCCCCTTTGCAGGCACCAACGCTTTGCCGCCTGCCACTTACGCATCAGCGAACGAGGGTTAAGCCATCACCTCAAAGGCCTTGCTGAAATTTGAAGGCGCCAGCCGCCGATATGGCGATGTGATCGCGGTCGGCTCGGTCGACCTTGAAATTGCCAAAGGCAGCTTCGTCGCTTTGGTCGGGGCCTCCGGGTCCGGCAAATCGACGCTCCTCAAAATGGTCAACACTTTAGAAGTGCCGAGCGCCGGCAAAGTGCTGTTCGCGGGCGATGATGTCGCCGCCCAGCCGCCCGCCGTTTTGCGCCGCCGGATCGGCTATGTCTTTCAAGGGATCGGCCTGTTCCCGCATTTGCGCGTAGGAGAGAATATCGCGATCGGACCGCGCCTTGCGGGCGAGACATTGAGCGCTGAGCGCATCACCGAGCTGCTGGAGCTGGTCGAGCTGGAAGGCGAAATGGCGGACAGAATGCCGGATGAACTGTCTGGAGGTCAGCGCCAGCGGGTCGGCGTCGCCCGCGCACTCGCGATTGAGCCTGAGCTGCTGCTGATGGATGAACCATTTGGCGCGCTCGATCCGATTACACGCGATGCTTTGGGCGAAACGGTGAAAGAGCTGCATAAGCGCCTTGGCCTCACCACCATCATGGTGACCCACGATATGGCCGAGGCTCTGCTGCTGGCGGACCGAGTGCTGGTGATGGAAGCGGGCGCGATAGTCGCCGATGAAACGCCACACGCCCTGCTCGCCGGCAAAGGCGGAGACATTGCTCAAGGCCTCGTCGCTGTGCCGCGCCAGCAAGCAGAAAAGCTCGCGGCGATGGAGGCGAGCGGGCCAACGTGAGCGAATTTCTAGGCATACTCTCCGGCCTCGGCGACAAGCTGACCGCGCATATTTTGCTCGCGGCCAGCGCGATTGGCCTTGGCATAGCGGTTGCTCTGCCGCTCGCGGTCTGGGCCAGCCGTTCACGCAATGTTGCGCGGGTCGCATTGGGCTTTGCGAGCCTTGTGCAGACCGTTCCCGCGCTGGCTTTACTCGCGTTGTTCTTCCCGATCCTGCTGAGCCTTCGCGCCGTGTTTGGCGAAGGCCTGCCCACGCTCGGCTTCCTGCCCGCGCTGCTCGCTCTTGCGCTCTATGCGCTGCTGCCGATCCTGCGCAATGCGGTGACCGCGCAGGCCAATCTCGACCCCGGCGTGCTGGAGGCCGCAGACGGCGTTGGCATGACCAACTGGCAGAAATTGCGCCTGGTTGAGGCCCCACTATCCGCGCCATTCATCATGGCAGGCATTCGAACCGCGAGCGTGTGGACCATTGGCGCGGCCACACTCTCAACTACGATTGGCCAGCCGAGCCTGGGCGATCCGATCTTTGCCGGGCTGCAAACGCAAAACTGGGCGCTGGTGCTGGCCGGCTGTTTCGCCAGCGCGGCTCTAGCCCTGATCGCGGACAATTTGCTGGGCCTGATTGAGCGCGGTCTCGCGCGCCGATCAAAGGTCATGTGGGGCAGCGGGCTGATCGCGGTTGCCGCCGGGATCATCGCAGCACTCAGCGTACAATTTGGCGGGACAAAAGAAGACACGATCATCATCGCCTCGAAGCAATTCTCCGAGCAATATATCCTCGCGCAATTGATCGGATCGCGGCTGGAGGCGGCGGGCTATGCCGTGGAATACCGCGACGGTCTTGGCTCGGCGGTGGTCCACAATGCGGTCGCCAGCTCTGCAATTGATATCTCGGTCGATTACACCGGCACGATCTGGACCAACAATCTAAAGCGCACCGACAATCCCGGACGCGAGGCGATGTATCAGACCATCAAGGACTGGGAGGCGCAGGAGAACGGTGTGCTCGTGCTCGGGCGGCTCGGGTTTGAGAACGCCTACGCCTTTGCCATGCGCCAAGACCGCGCGGCAGAATTGGGCCTCACGTCACTGGAGGATTTGGTCCGTGTCGCACCGCAGCCGACCGTGGGCGGGGATCCTGAATTCTTCGAGCGGCCCGAATGGATCGCGGTGCGCGATGCCTACGGTATGCGCTTTGGCGATACCCGGAATTTCTCCCCCACCTTCATGTACAATGCGCTGACTTCTGGCGAGGCCGATGTGATCAGCGCCTACACCTCCGACGGGCGCATTGCGGCGGACCGGCTTGTGGTGCTGGAGGACCCGCGCGAGGCTTTGCCCAGCTATGATGCGATGCTGATGATTTCCCCGCGCCGCGCGAATGATGCGGCTTTGATCGCGGTGTTGGAACCGCTGATTGGAGCGATCAGTGTGGACGCGATGCGCGAGGCGAATTTCGCGGTCGACCGGCAAGAGGATAAGCTCAGCCCGAAAGAGGCGGCCGAGCAATTGGCTGATAATATCGGGCGTTAGTTTGATGCACGCCATCTGGCGTGCGATTTCCTCGCTCATGCGATCAAAGATCGCGTCGCTGCGGGCGGCCATGCGGCCTTGCGATTGCAATGCAATCGAGTGTCCACTGGTCTAAAAACGGCAAAAGGACGCCCTCATCCGAAACCCGCGCCCTGTTTTGGCCAGCCGCTACCCGATAGTCCCATCACTTTGAACAACTCGCCCATTTGCTCAGCCTCCACCAGCCGGTCCCGCTGCCGCTGAAGCTTCGCTGCATTGTCCGGCGATTTCCGCTGCAAAGCCTCTAGCCGCGCGCCTATCCCAAGCGCGCGCAGCCATTGCCCCTGCGTCGTCAGCCCCATGACATGCGCGCCGTGCTGCGCCGCAGTCTCGCTCAGCTGGCCAAAATCGACATGCGCGGTGAGGTCTGCCTCACCCGGCGTCGCGAAGACATCGACCTTTTGATGCGCCCGGATCGCTTGCAGAGTTGAGCCGGGGCTGAGCCGAGCCGCGCCATAATCCACCACCAGCGCCGCGCCGCCTTGGCCCGCCAGCCGCTCGGCAATCTCGGCCATAACGCTCGCGGCGGCAGGGCAGGTTTCGATCAATGTGCCTTCATCGGCGCCGCGCCATTGCTCTGGGACAGCGGCATCCATTGGTTTATCTCCGGCAACGAAGACTAGGTTGTTGCCCTCCAGCCCGACCATCCGCTCGCGCCAGCCGCCCGGCATGCGCAGCAATTGCCGGATCGGCAGAGCGTCAAAAAACTCGTTCGCCACCAGCAAGATCGGCGCGTCATCAGGCAGGGTGCTGACATCATCATGATGCGTGATGCCCGGCACAGCCCCGCGCTGAACTGCGCGCAGGCTCTCCGAGCCTTCCACAAAGTGCGCCTCAGGCTTGAGTCCAAAACGGCCCACCGTGCGCAGCGCATCAGCGGCCAAAGTGCCGCGCCCTGGGCCAAGCTCGATATAAAGAACCCGCTCTGGCGAGCCCATTTGCGACCACAAATCCGCCAGCCACAGGCCGACAAGCTCTCCGAACATTTGGCTGATCTCAGGCGCGGTGATGAAATCGCCAGCACTGCCCAGCGGATCGCGGCTGGTGTAATAGCGCGCGTTGCTCTCACCCATGAATTGCAGCAGGCTTATCGGACCGGTCTCGCGGATCAACCGGCGAAACATGGCCGTCAGCTCGCCAGTGGCGCGCTCACTCATGCGGAGGCCGATGCGCTCCCGCCGGTGCCGACAGGCTTTTTCATGACCGCCATCAGGGTGACCGCCAGGCCGACCAGAATCACAGGGATAGTGAGCCACTGCCCTTGGCTAAGGCCGGTCTCAGCAACCCGGTAGGCCGGCTGAGCATCGGGCTCGCGGAAGAATTCATTGATGAAACGCGCAGCGCCAATGCCGAGCAGGAAGACGCCAACCAGCAAGCCGCGGCGATAGCGCGCGCCGGTTTTCCAGAACAGCAGCAGCAGGATAATCAGTAGGAGCAGACCTTCCAGCCCCGCTTGATAGAGCTGGCTGGGATGGCGAGCGACATCGCCTCCGCCGGGAAAGACCATGCCCCAAGCCACATCTGTGGGGCGGCCCCACAGCTCACCATTGTTGAAATTCGCCAGCCGGCCAAGGAACATGCCCATCGGCACTGTTGTGGCGACGTAATCCGTGACCCGGATAAAATCGAGCTTACCCGCCCAAGACACCCAGCCCATCGCCAGCATCACGCCCAGCAAGCCGCCGTGGAAGCTCATGCCGCCATCCCACAGCCGCAGCAGCTTCCAGCCGACAAACCCTTCACCGCTGAAATCGGTAAACAGTTCAGGCTGATAGAACATCGCATAGCCCAATCGCCCGCCGAGGATCACGCCGAGTGTGCAATAGAAGAAAAGGTCATCGGCATGCCGCTGAGCCATCGGCGCGCCGGGCTGTTTGAGCATTTTGGAGACGTGCCAATAGGCAAAGATCACGCCCAGCAGATAGGCCAGCGAGTAATATCGCAAGGTGAAGAAGCCCAGATCAATGCCCGGCGTAAATCCAAGCTCTGCCCAATAGATTGGGTCGGCGGCGCCGCTGGCGGCGAGTAGTGACAGCACGAAGCGAACCTCTTATTCACGCAAATGAGACTTCAAAGCGCAGATGATGCGCCCTTGATGCGCGGCTTTTGGCACAGCGGATGGTCCGGGGGAACCCTCCGTTATCGGCGCGCATTACAAGTGAGAGGAAAACGCAGGTCGGTTTGCGCTTGCCGCACGCTGGCGCTCACCTAAAAAGAATAAAAAATCTAAGGAGAGAGATTCGCATGCCCACACAGTTGGACACTGCACTAGACGCGATCATCGCAGCGATGACCAAAGAAGGTCAGCCATTTGTCACCAAACAGGTCGAACGCGGCGGAGTGGAAATGCCCGCGTTCCTCGGTGCGCCGCCAACCCTGGCGCATTATTTCGCGCATTTCTGTAACGAGCACAAAGACGTCGAGTTTCTGGTCGATGGTGATCTGCGCCTGACCTTTGGCGAATGCTGGCATGCCGCGACCCATGTCGCTCATGGTCTCGCGACCCAGCATGACGTGCAGAAAGGCGACCGGATCGGGATTGCCGCGCGCAACTCCGCCAATTGGATGATCGCCTATATGGGCATCATCATGGCGGGCGGCTGCGCAACATTGCTCAACGGTTTCTGGTCGGGTGATGAGCTAGCCTATGGTGTTCGCCTGGCTGAATGCAAAGCTGTGGTGGTTGATGCGGGCCGGGCGAAACGTCTGGAAGGCACCGATCACAGCGCGAAGCTGATCATGATAGAGCACGATTGCGCGCCATCAGAAGGCCTCAAAGAGGCTTGGGCCGAAGGGCAAACCGCCATGGCGATGCTCGGCGAGCTGAGCGCAGATGATCTCGCGACCATTCTATATACCTCTGGATCGACCGGCCAGTCGAAAGGCGCCTGGTCCGATCACCTAGGCGTTGTCAGCGGCACGATGAGCTATGTCGCGCAAAGCGCGATGGCCAAGCTGCTGCTGGAAAGCCAGGGTCAGGAACTGACGGATCAGCCATGCGCGCTGATCGCTGTGCCGCTGTTCCATGTTACTGGTGAAATCCCGCTGTTCCTCCAATCCTATGCGATTGGGCGCAAGCTGGTGCTGATGCCGAAATGGGACGCAGAAGAAGCGCTGCGCCTGATGGAATCGGAAAAAGTCACCTATTTCGTCGGCGTTCCGCTGATGAGCTATGAGATTGCGACCCATCCGAACCGCAGCAGCTATGATCTTACCGCGTGTAAGAGCTTTGCCGCTGGCGGCGCGCCGCGCCCGGTTGAACACGTCAACAAGATCAAAGAAGCCTTCCCAGAGGGCTTCCCGCTGCTCGGCTATGGCCTCACCGAAACCAACGCGGTCGGCTGCGGCAATTTCAACGAGAACTATCTGGCAAAGCCCGGCTCAACCGGGAAAGCCAGCCTGCCATTGGTTGATCTGCGCATCCTCAATGATGACGGCGCTGAACTGGCTCAAGGCGACATCGGCGAGGTGTGCATCCGTTCGGTCGCGAATTTCCGCGGCTATTGGAACAATGACGAGGCAACCGCCGCCGCCTTTACCGACGATCAGTTCTTCCGCACTGGCGATCTCGGCTATCTCGATGAAGACGGCTATCTCTTCATTGTCGACCGCAAGAAAGACATCATTATTCGCGGCGGTGAGAACATCACCTGTATCGAAGTGGAAGATGCGATCTATGCCCATGCCGATATCGCAGAATGCTCTGTCTTCGGCCTGCCAGACGAGCGCATGGGCGAAGTGCCAGCGGCGATTTTCCGTGTGAAAGACGGCGCAGCAGCGATGAGCCAGACACAACTGCGCGAGTTCCTGCTCAGCCGGATTGCGCCGTTCAAGGTGCCGCTGGAAGAGCATATCTTCATCTCCGCCGACGCACTCCCGCGCCTTGGCACGCAGAAGATCGACAAGAAGAGCCTGCGCGAGCAATTCACTGCGCAAATGGAACAAGCATGAGGGCGCCGGGCACGCTGCATAAAACATGACGGCCGCGCCCGGTCCCGCGAAGAACCCGCGCGTTCCACGGCAGCGCGCGATCGCCGATCGCCGTCTTTTGGCGGAGCAGATCGCTGCTCTGGCTCAGGAGCACGGCGCCGATGCTCGCATGCAGATTGTCGAGGCGCTGCGCAGCGCCTTGGACGCAGGCCGGGCGGAGCTGTCTGAGCGGCTGAAGCAAAAACCCTCTGCCGGATATGAATGCGTTCATGGCCATTCGTTCCTGATCGATCAGTTGATCCGCGTGATCCACGATTACGTGACGGTCCATGTCTATCCGATCGCCAATCGCACCACCGCAGAGCGCCTCTCGATCTTGGCGGTTGGCGGTTATGGCCGCGCCGAAATGGCGCCGCATTCCGATGTCGACATCGCCTTCATCACCCCGATGAAACGCGCGCCTTGGTGCGAGCAGGTGATCGAGGCAATTCTCTATCTGATGTGGGATCTCGGCCTGAAGGTCGGGCATTCCAGCCGCACCATTTCCGACACGATGAGCATGGCAAAAGAGGATCTGACGATCCGCACCGCGTTGCTCGAAGGGCGCTTCATCTGGGGCGACCAGCAACTTTATGATGAGCTCAGCGCTCGTTTCTGGAGCGAGGTTGTCAGCGGCAGCGAGCGGCAATTCCTCACGCAAAAGCTCGACGAACGCAACGAGCGGCACAAGCGGATGGGCAACAGCCGCTATGTCGTGGAACCGAATATCAAAGAGGGCAAAGGCGGCCTGCGCGATCTGCAAACGCTCTACTGGATCGGCAAATATATTCACCGCGCTCGCAACGCCGCCGACCTCGTCGATGTCGGCCTGTTGACGCGGCAAGAATACCGCAGTTTCCGCCGTGCAGAAGGGTACCTGCTGGCGGTGCGGTGCCACATGCACGACCTCACCGACCGGCCCGAGGACCGGCTAACTTTTGATCTGCAACGCCAAGTGGCAGAGCGAATGAATTTCGCTGATCGGCCGGGCAAGAGCGCGGTTGAACGCTTCATGCAGTTCTATTTCCTGCAGGCAAAACGCGTGGGCAGCCTGACCGGCGTCTTCCTCGCTCACCTCGACCAGAAATTTGCGAAAAAGCGCGCCGCCAGCGGCTTCTTTGCTGGATGGGGTCAAAAGTCCCGTACGCTCAAAGGTTATACTGTGTTTGGCGGCAAGATTAAGGCCCCAAACGACAAGTGGTTCCGCGATGATCCGGTGCGCCTGATTGAGCTGTTTCAACTGGCGGAGGCTGAGGGTCTTGAGGTTCATCCCGAAACCATGCGTCAGGCCGACCGGGACAGCCGCCTGATCAATCGTGCGGTGCGCCGGGATAAACGCGCCAATGAACTGTTCCTGTCGCTGCTCGGTGGGCGCAACGATCCTGAGACTGCGCTGCGCTGGATGAATGAGGCGGGCGTTTTTGGCCGCTTCGTGCCCGATTTTGGCCGGGTCAATGCTCAGATGCAGTTCGACATGTATCACCATTACACCGTCGACGAGCACACAATCCGCGCGATTGGCCTGCTCAATAAGATCGAAAAGGGTGAACTGAAGGATGACCATCCGCGCGCCACGCGGATCATTCACAAGCTCAAATCGCGCCGCGCGCTCTATGTCGCAGTGCTGCTGCATGACATCGCCAAGGGGCGCGGCGGCGATCACTCGGTGCTGGGCGCGGAAGTCGCCGAAGAGCTGTGCCCCCGCTTTGGCCTGGATGAGGAAGAGACCGAGCTGGTCGCCTGGCTGGTGCTGCAACATCTGCTAATGAGCTCCACCGCGCAGAAGCGCGACCTCACCGACCCGCAGACCATCGAGACCTTCGTGGCCGAAGTGCAAAGCCTGGAGCGTCTGCGCAATCTCGCGATCCTGACCGCAGTCGACATTCGTGCGGTTGGCCCTGGCACTTGGAACAGTTGGAAGGGCCGGCTGCTCGGCGAATTGTTTGACGGGGCGCAAGAGCGCCTGCGGCTGGGCCATATGCGCCATGGCCGCAAGGAACGCGTCGCGGCCAAGAAAGCAGCGGCGAGCGAATTGCTGAGTGAAAAATCGGCGCTGGTCGAGGAAGTCGGCGATCTGCTGAGCGATGCCTATTGGATAGCAGAGCCGGAAGACATCATCGCGCTCAATCTGGTGCAATATGACATGGCTCGCAAAATCGAGGATCACCTCTCGATCCATTGCGAGGTCTATGAGAAACGCGGTGCGACCCTCGTCAGCGTGATCGCAGCCGATGATGCGGGCCTGTTTTACCGCATTGCTGGCGGCATTCACCTAGCTGGCGCAAACATCATCGATGCCCGCATCCACACCGCGAAAAGCGGCTATGCGGTCGATAATTTCCTGGTTCAGGACCAGCATGGCCAAGCGTTTAGCGAAGAGACGCAAATTGCCCGTTTGAAGACAGCGATCACCGATGCGCTGACCGGCAAAACCTCTTTGGTTCCAAAACTCGCCGCTCGCCCGCTGCCGCATCGCCAATCCAAGGCGTTTTCTGTCGCCCCGCGCGTCAATTTCGACAATGAAGCCTCTGGCCGCTTCACCCTAATCGAGGTGACCGCGCGCGATCGCCCGGCTTTGCTCAACCGCTTGGCCCATGCGCTGTATCAGTCGAACCTGATTGTCCAATCAGCCCATATCACCGCCTATGGCGAGCGGGTGGTGGATACGTTCTACGTGACCGATTTGACCGGCGCGAAGGTGACAGCGAAAGAGCGGCTGAATGAAATTCGCAGCGCCCTGCTGGAAGCCGCCAGCGATAAGAAACAGCGCGAATTGGAAAAGGTTTGAAGGGGGTGTTCTGCGGGCCAAACCAAACTAACCGCGCGCCATCACCAATAGCATTGCGATCTTGCGGCTATCAAAACCGACGAAAGCCCATTCAAAGGTCGCATCAGAAATCGGGTTCCATAGCCCATCAAACCGATTGCTCAGGATCGTGCGCTGCGCTGGTTCAAAGGCATTGATGAAAGCATTTGCACAAGCCCCCGCCCGCTCTGCGCCTAGCCAGTTTTGCCGCTGAACCATCTCGCGCTCAAACGCGCCGGACATCACTGTGATCGCGGCTCTTGCTCCGCTGGCCTCCGCGCTTGCATCGAGCATTTCCCAGTTGAAGCCGATTTGTTTGAAGCCAAATTGAGCGATGAACCTGTCCGCAATCACGCTCGGTGCATCGAAGCATTCCTCAAGCGATGCATATTCAAAACGGACATCCGCCTGCGCGCCAAGCGGCTTCAGCCAGTCGGCGCCAAAGGCCTTTAGCTCGGCAAATTCGTCGGGCGTTGCGGCATTCATGGAGCTTAGCCCCCGCGCGCGCCAAACAAGGCCGTGCCAACGCGAACATGCGTCGCGCCCAATTGCACCGCCGTCTCATAATCGCCGCTCATCCCCATAGAGAGACCAGCGAGGTCATTGTCCCGCGCGAGCTTATGGAGCAGCGCAAAAAATGGCGCGGGCTCAATATCGGCGGGCGGCAAGCACATCAGGCCCGCGACCGGAATGTCCGCCTCTCGCGCCTTGGCAAGCAGATCCGGGACATCGGCAATGGCGCAGCCGCCCTTTTGCTCTTCGGCCCCAATATTGACCTGAATAAAACACGGCACTTTCCTGCCCGTCTTATCCATCGCCTTGGCCAAAGCCTTCAGCAGGCTTGCCCGGTCGAGGCCGTGGATACAGTCGAACAGCTCCACCGCATCCTCTGCCTTGTTCGATTGCAATTGGCCGATCAGATGCAGCTCTACATCAGGATATTGCTCACGCAAGGCGGGCCATTTGTCCTGCGCCTCTTGCACGCGGTTTTCGCCAAACACGCGCTGGCCCTCCTCCAGCAGCGGCACAATCCGCGCTGCCGGATGGGTTTTGCTGACCGCGATCAGGGTCACATCCTCGGTCTCGCGCCGGGCAATCTTGCACATCTTGGCAATTTTGGCCTGCACTTCGCCAAGCGGTGTTTGAGCTATTTCCATATCGTCTTGTCCTTTGCCCGCGCTATAGCGGAGCCATGGCGACACACCAGACCATCGCTGCCGGCTTGCCCAATTTGTGGCTCATTTCTGATGCGCGCAATGACGCTGGGCTGGAGCAGGCCCTGCGCGCATTGCCGCGCGGCAGCGGGTTTATCTATCGCCATTATCACTTGGATGATCCGGCCCGGTGGGCGCGGTTTTGCGCGCTGCGCAAAGCCGCAAAGGCGCGCGGGCATGTGGTCATTTTGGCCGAGAGCGCTCTAACTGCGCGGGAATGGGGCGCGGATGGCATCTATGGCCCGCCCCGTTCATTGACTCCGCGCCGCGCAGATATGCTGCATCTCGCCACCGCACATGATCTCCATGAAATTGGCCTTGCGAACCGCTTTGGCGCGGACGCGGTGCTGCTTTCCCCAGTGTTTCCAACCCGCTCTCATCCCGGCGGCAAAGTGCTTGGAACAGCTCGTTTTCAGCGCCTTAGCCAGTATTGCCAAGCGCCCGTCATCGCGCTCGGCGGAATGAATGCTCAGCGCGCAAAGCGGCTCACGTGCCGCAATCACCCGGTCCGCTGGGCCGCGATCGACGGGCTATCTTGACGCGTTAGCCGCTGGCCTCCGACGCCCGCGCGCTCCAGCAGTTTCACCGCACTATCGCTCTTGGCTTGACCCCGAGTCCCCGCTCTGCGATTCTTAGGGCACCAATTCAAAGGACGCGAGAATATGGCGACACGGGCCATCAATACCAGAAAAGCCAATCCAGACTGGCGAGCCGCTTTCCGCCGGTCGATGCGCCGCTTTGCGCAGATGACAGGCGCCGCCGCGCTAATCGGGACGCTCGGCTTTCTCTCGCTCTCGCTCGCCAGCTACACGCAAACCGACCCCAGCCCCTCCACCGCCGCCGCTGCCAATGAAGTCAGCAATTGGATGGGCGTGTGGGGCGCATGGGCGGCCGACCGGGTGCTGTTCGCATTCGGCCTCACCGCAATCCTGCTATTGCCACTGCTCTATATCTCGGCGCGCAAATTGTGGCTCGATGTTGAAAATGGCGATGAAGAAGAGACCACGCGCTGGTGGCTGCCAACCGGCCTCCTGCTGATCGCAATGGTCCTGCTCTCGACCGTGCTCTCGCTCGCCTTTGATGGCACGGGCGGCACTTTTCCCGCGCAATTGGGCGGTGTTTCCGGCTTGCTCGGAGCCTCCGCAATCGAGGCCGTCGCGGCAAGATTTGGCGAAGGCGCAGAAGGCTGGGTTATCCTCGGCCTCGCGCTCGCCTCGCTCGCCGCCGGTGTTGCGCTGCTCACCCGTATTTTCGCGATTGATTGGCGGGCGCTCTTGACCCTGCCAGACTTTGTGCGCGGCAAATTGCTGGCGCGCGTGCCCGGCTTTGGAGCTCTGCCCGATGGGTCGGATCTGTCGCTGCCAAAGCTTTCTGGAGAGCCGAAAAAGGCCAAAGCCAAGGGTAAAGACAAAGCCGAGCCGGTCATTGAGCCGTCCCCGCGCCGCGCACCAGAGATCACCGATCCCTCCGCCCCGCCAAAGCGCGCGGCCATGGCCAAGACAAAGCAGCGCGACATGTTCGCGACTTACGACCTGCCAAGTCTCGATCTGCTTACCCCGCCGCCAGAGGATTTCGCGCCGAAGCTCGACAAGCTGGCGCTGGAGCGCAATGCGCGCCTACTCGAAAACGTGCTCGACGATTTCAATGTGAAGGGCGAGATCACCGCCGTTCGCACAGGGCCCGTCGTCACCATGTACGAGCTGGAACCTGCCCCAGGCATCAAGGCCAGCCGCGTGGTTGGCCTTGCCGAAGATATCGCGCGCAACATGTCAGCCATTTCAGCCCGCGTTTCGCCGATCCCAGGCAAGACCGTGATGGGCATCGAGCTGCCGAATGCAGACCGCCAGATGGTGATGCTGAAAGAGCTCGCCGCCTGCGCCGACTTTGCCGAAAGCAAGGGCGCTTTGCCGATGATCTTGGGCAAGGATATCGCTGGTGAGCCGATCATCGCCGACCTTGCCGCCATGCCCCACTTGCTGGTCGCAGGCACCACCGGCTCGGGTAAATCGGTTGGCCTCAACTGTATCCTGCTCTCGCTGCTCTACCGCTTCACCCCAGCGGAATGCCGCATGATCCTGATCGATCCAAAGGTGCTGGAGCTGGCGAGCTACGACGACATCCCGCACTTGCTATCCCCCGTGGTGACAGAGCCGCATAAGAGCGTGCGCGCGCTCAAATGGGCGGTTGAGGAGATGGAGCGCCGGTACCGCATGATGTCCTCTGTCAACTCCCGCAATATCGGCAGTTTCAACGAGAAGGTCAGCGCGGCTGCCGCCAAAGGCACGCCGCTGGGCCGCCGCGTGCAAACCGGGTTTGATCCAGAAACCGGCGAAGAGCTGTATGAAGAAGAACAGCTCGATTACGAACCATTGCCGCTGATCGTACTGATCGTCGACGAGCTGGCTGACTTGATGGTCACCGTGGGCAAAGAGATCGAAGTTCTGATCCAGCGCCTCAGCCAGAAATCGCGCGCCGCCGGTATCCACCTGATCATGGCAACGCAGCGTCCATCGGTCGATGTTATCACCGGCGTGATCAAAGCCAACTTGCCAACCCGCATCAGCTTCAAGGTCACCAGCCGGATCGACAGCCGCACCATTCTGGGCGAACAAGGTGCGGAGCAGCTGCTGGGCAAAGGCGACATGCTTTACAAGCCGAACACCGGTGCGATGATCCGGGTCCATGGTCCGTTTGTGTCGGACGAAGAGGTTGAAGCGGTGGCTGACTTCTGGCGCGCTCAGGGCAAGCCGGACTACGTCGACGCCGTCACCGAAGAGCCGGAAGACGGCGGCGGATTTGCCTTTGAAGACGAGATGACCGCCAGCGACGATCCAGCCGAGCGCAAATATCGCCAGGCCTGCCAAGCGGTGTTTGAAGCGCAAAAGGCGAGCGGTTCGTGGCTGCAACGGCAAATGGGCGTCGGCTACAACACGGCGGCGAAATGGATCGAGCGGATGGAGAGCGAAGGCCTGGTCGGCCCGGCAAACCATGTCGGCCGGCGTGAGATTTACCGCGATCAGGACGGCAACCCGCTCTAGGACGGCTGGCCATGCCCGATGAGACCATGCAGCCGGGCGAGCGCGACCATGCGATCATCCTGTTTGATGCTGAATGCGTGCTGTGTTCGGCCAATGCGCGTTTCGTCCTGAAGTTCGATCACGCGGCTCACTTCCGCCTCGCCTCCATGCAAAGCGATGTTGGCGCTGATCTGTTTCGGCGCTTCGGCATTGACCCCGCCGATCCCGACACAATCATCGTGGTCGAAGGGGACACAGCCCGGCGCGACAGCGATGCGGTAATCGCCATTTACGAAGGGCTGGGATGGCCCTGGAAGGCCGCAACAGTGCTGCGTATTTTCCCGCGCGCGCTGCGTGATCCGGTCTACCGCCTGATCGCGCGCAATCGCTATAAGATTTTCGGGAAGCGCGAGACCTGCTGGCTGCCGCCAGAGCATTTGCGGGACCGCATGCTGTGAAGAGCGCGCTGATAATCGGCGGCTATGGCGGGTTTGGAGCGCGACTCGCGCGCCGATTGGACGCAGATGGTTGGCACCTCATCATTGCGGGTAGGAGCGCCGAGAAAGCCGATGCGATGGCAAGCACTTTACGGTCTGCCAATGGAGTTCAGCTTGATCGCAATGGCGACGTTGCCCCAAGCCTTAAAGCGCACAGCCCCTTTCTGCTCATAGACGCAGCCGGGCCCTTTCAAGACAGTGACAACCGGGTGCCCGAGGCCTGCTGCGCTCTCGGCGTGCACTATCTCGACCTTGCCGATGCCCGCGCATTTGTGACCAGCATCAGTTCGATGGACGCGCGAGCGCGGGATGCGGGCGTCGCCGTGATTTCAGGGGCCTCCAGCGTTCCCGCGCTGTCTGGCGCGGTGCTGCGCGATCTCACCCAAGACTGCGATGCGGTGATGCGGGTCGACATGGCGATTTGCGCTTCTGACAAGGCTAGCGCAGGCACTTCGGTCGCTTCCGCAATCCTGTCTTACGTGGGTCAGAGGTTGTGCCTCTGGCAGGGCCAGCGGTGGGGCACCTCACATGGCTGGCAGCAGGTGGAGAGGATAAGACTTAAGGGGAAGGACGGCTCAACCATTTCGCGGCTGGTGGCTTTGGCCGATGTGCCCGATCTTGACCTCGTCCCCTCTTCTCTGCCCCGAAAGCCCGCGACGCGGTTCAGCGCCGGGCCGGAGTTCAGCTTTCAGGTGATTGCCATGTGGCTGCTCGGCTGGACGGTGCGCTGGGGCTGGCTGCGTTCTTTGGTCGGACTGCGCGGGCTGTTGCTGCCGCTGCAAAAGCTCACCCAGCCGTTTTCTGACGGCAACAGCTTTATGACAGTGCGCGCGTGCGTCAAAAGCTCCGATGGCTTTGAGAAACGCGCTTGGCATTTGATTGCACGGGACGGAAACGGGCCGGAAATCCCGGTGTTCGCTACGCAATTGCTGGCCAATGCAATGGCAGATGGAGAAGTTCCCGCTGGCGCAAGAGCGGCCAACGAAGAGCTAAGCCTAGCGCAATTTGAGCCGCTGTTTAGCGAGCTTGATCTGGAGACGGACACCAGCGCAGAGCGCTACATTCCGCTCTACAAACGAGTGCTGGGCGATAGCTTCGAGCATCTGCCCAAGGCCGTGCGAGACCTGCATATGGTTTGCGGAGATGCTGGCGCGCAGGGCAGCGCCACGGTCACCCGCGGTACAAACATTTTCGCCCGGATGATTGCAGCAATCATCCGCTTTCCAGCGGCCGGAGAACACCAGCCGCACCTTGAATTTCGCGAGGATCATGGCCGCGAAAAATGGATCCGCGATTTCAGTGGACGCCGCTTTCACAGCGTTCTGGCCGAGGTGGACGACCATTTAACCGAGCGCTTTGGCCCTATGCGGTTCACCTTCGACCTACCGGTCAGCGACCAAGGGCTGGAGATGCAGATCATCCGCTGGACCGCCTTTGGCATTCCCATGCCAATGATGCTTGCGCCGCGCGTAAAGGCCAGCGAGACCCAAGATGGCGAAGACTTCATTTTCGATGTGGCAATGGCCCTGCCGCTGATCGGTAATCTCGTGCATTACAAAGGGCGGCTGCGGCCGATCTAAGAGGCGCTCCACCCCCAAAAGCAAAGGGCGCGGCCCGGCGTCCTGCCAGACCGCGCCCCCAAGCGCATATTGTGTCGATGATTACTCGCCTGCTGGCGCTTCCAGCTCAGCCTTGGTCAGTGTCAGAAGGTCGGTCACCCGCGCTTCGTTTGCTGCCATCGTGTCGGCTGGCGATGCGACCAGGCCGATCTTGGCAAGCGGGCCGTCAGCCTTCCAGTTCTTGACCCATTCAGCGAGGTACAGGTCGAGGCCTGGGATCGCGTTCATGTGGTTTTTCTTCACGTAAACATAGAGCGGACGCGCACCGGGATAAGCGAAGCTCGCGATGTTGTCATAGGTTGGATCAACATTGTTCATCGGCAGGCCTTTGACCTTGTCGGCGTTCTCTTCGAGGTAAGAGAAGCCAAACACGCCAACCGCGCCGGGATCATTTTCGATCTTTTGAACGATCAGATTGTCCTGCTCGCTCTGGTCAACATAGGCGCCGTCGCTGCGCACTTCGGTGCACACTTGCTGATGCTTGTCTTCGTCTTCTGCCTTCAGCGCGTCCATTTCTGGATTGCTGTCACAGCCAGCCTCAAGCACCAATTCCTTCAACGCGTCGCGCGTGCCAGAGGTTGATGGCGGGCCGTAAACGAGGATAGGTTCCGCAGGCAGCGATGGATCAACATCGGCCCAGGTTTTGGCGGTTTGCTCGCCGCCATATGGGTTTTTCGCCAGCGCTTCGTACACAATCTTTGGCGTGAGGTTCAGCGAGATACCGTCTTGCGCAGCGGCAAAAGCAATCCCGTCGAGGCCAACTTGCAGTTCGATGATGTCATTGACGCCGTTCGATGCGCAGGTTTCAAACTCGCTGACCTTCATGCGGCGCGATGCGTTGACCATGTCCGGTGTGTCGGCGCCTTCGCCGGTGCAGAACAGCTTGATGCCGCCGCCAGAACCGGTGGATTCGATCAGTGGTGATTTGTAATCAGGGTTCGAGCGAGCGAAGCTTTCAGCCACTTGCTTAGCGAACGGATAAACCGTCGAAGAGCCAACCGCGCGGATTGAATCGCGCGAGCCGCCAGCGCCGCCGCCGCTTTCGCTGCAACCAGCGACTGCGACCGAAGCCATAAGAGAGAATGCAATTGTTTTAGTGAGTTTCATCAGGATAGTCCTTGATAGAAGAATTCAAAGGCGCGCTATGCTGCCTGTGTGACATGCTTATGACAACGGCAGGCGAAGCGCAGATGCGCGCCGCGCCATGCCGCCGCCGCGAAATTAAAAGTCGATCTGAGCGCGAACGCCGAAGGAATCGACCCCGTAAGACGTATCGCCCGTTGCCGTTGGCAGAACGGCATCATTGTACTGCAGGCGGCCATAATTGGCGAGCAGCATGGTGTAATCGGTTGGCTTCCACACCAGCGACAGGAAGTACCCGTCCTGCGTACCGCCAAAGATCCCACTGTTGTTGAGATCAAGCCGGTCATAGCGGGCGTTAATCTGGAGCGAGCCCATGCCGCCTTCGCCAACCGGATTGACGGGCTTGGTGCGGTCAAACTTGCCGCCCTTATATCCACGCGTGTCGCCGGAGGTCAGGAAATAGCCAACCTCAGCATAGCCGCCGAAGAAGCTTGGGTCATCCATGCCCGTTGGCATTTCAAGGTTCTGCCAATAGCCCTCTGCGACCGCGTGGAAACGGCCAGAGATGATTGCGCTTTCTAGGCCAAAGCCAGTCTCGCTCTCTGCGTCCAGATTGCCGGTGTTGATGAAGCGTTCGCTGGTGAAGCCAACAAGCGGACGCTGCCGGTAGCGAACCGTGCTGTCATCTTCATAAGAGCGATAATGCAGCGATCCGCCAAGGTGCGGCTGAGCATCGCCGAGCTTTGGCATATACACCACGCGGCCATCGGCGCTCCAATTTTGGGTGGAGAGGCGGTCCATATTGTCGGTGAACACACCGCCTTGAACCAAAACATCGCCAGCACCATAAGTGACGCCAACGCCGACCCGGCGGATGAAGTTGAACGCATCGGTATAGGCCGCACGCTCAATAAATGAGGTGTGCAGGCTGCTGGTCAGTTCTTCCAGACCTTGGAAATTGTTGAACTGGCCGACCTGAATATCAACGTCGCCAGCTTCGTATGAGATGATCGCATCGGTGACGGTGAGGTCGCTGTTGGCGACATCGACTTCGAACTTATAGCCAAACCCGCCCGGCATATCGCCAGAAATGCCGAGACGCGCGCGGCGCACATCATTGCCAAAGCCTTCTTCGGCTCCGGTTGAATTCGGTGCGTTAATGAACCCGGCATCATATTGCAGGCGCCCACGCGGCTTAAAACTCCAGCCGCCATCGGCCTGAATCTGAGGTGTGCCTTTAAATTCGATGCTGGCTGCGTCTTGCTCTTTCTGGGTTTCTTGAACCGCAGCGATCGCTGTTCCGGCAGATTGCGCCTCAGCCTTTGCCGCAACAGCCTCTGCCTCGACATCTTCCAGCTCGCCTTCGAGCTGATCAATGCGAGCGGCCATTGCCGCCATTTGCGCACGCATTTGCGCCATTTCTTCGCGCAAATCACCGCTGTCTTGAGCGCTGGCAGGGACGGAGGCCACCATGGCGCCAGCGAGTGCAATAAGTGAAACGTTACGTATCATCGGGTTCCCTAACCTTTACAGATTCGAGACGCCTCTATGACTATTATGCGACGGATTAGTGACAAACGGCGTCGTAACTTTTCAACAGGGCGAATGATGCGGTGGTGCGGTGTAGGTGACTGTAGCAAGCGCCCCACGTCACCTCGGTCACAAAGCTACCGAACCAACACTCGCGAGTATTTCTGGGCGCTCAAACAAACGTCGGATTTTCTTACAAGATTTTAACCTGCTCTAAGGGGTTTTACCGTAGTTAACGTGGCATAATGCGGGTGGGTGTTAATCATTTTCTGTTGGCGCTGATTTTTGCGCTGGTCGCTACGCTGGGCATATCCCCTGCCGTAGCGGCGGAAACGCGTGCGCCCTGCATTGTTTCAGGTGTGTTGGTTGACGCGTCTGGCGACGCTCCAAAGGTTAACGCCGCTGCGCACAACAAGCAGAACTGGAATTGCAAACCCTTAACCAATGAGCCCGCTGGCGGCGATTGGACATTGCGGTTCGATATCGCTGATGGCGAACAGGCTCCGCGAGTGCTTTACACCCGGCTCGGCCATTTTGATCAGCTCGATCTGGCAGTGCAAGATGCCTGCGGTCAGTGGACATATGAGACGAAAACACTCGCTGATATGCACAGCGCGATTGGCTCTCCATATATCTACACCGACCTCCCAAGCAGCGCCGCGCCGCCGCGCCAAGTGTTGGCCGCCTTTACTGGCAATGGTCATGGGCCAACGCTGACCCGGGCGAAGCTGATTGATGAAGCGCCGGGCCTAAGCGAGAGCGATATCGCAGTCTTGCTGGCGTTGGCCGCCTTGATCGGCGTGCTGCTGATCCCAATCGCGCTCGACGGTGCGTTTTTGCTGGTTCTGCGCCAATCCTTCCTCGCCTGGCACATTGCCCTTTCGGTCGTGTTCGCTGTGATGATCGCGACGCGGGCCAATCTGTTTGGCCTGCTGATGCCGATGAGCGCGGAGTTTCTGCGCGTCAGCCTGATTATGAGCATGGGTCTGGGAGTGGCGGTGGCGCTGATGTTCACCCGCAGCTTTATCGAGCCGGGCAAAATCTCGGCCAAGCTCCATCGCATCATTCCCTATGCAGCAGTTTGGACGGTTGCGGTCAGCATCATCCACGCCGCATCTTTCGACGTGCTTCGGCCACTTGGCGGGAACTTCCATTCCTTCAGCATGGCCATACCGATCATCGTTCTGGTCATGACCTTGATCGATGCGTGGCGCCGCGGCAGCCGCTCGGTAAAGTTCCAATTGCTGGGTTGGGCGCCGATGTTCTTGGCCACCTTCATCCAGATCGTGACCCACGTCTTCCCGCTCGGCGTGCAGCAAGACGCGCTGCCGATTTTCTACATTGGCATCCTGTCAGAGGGCATCGGCACGGCGCTGGGTGTAGCCGACCGCTTCCTGCAAATCCGCCGCGAACGCGACCGCGCGCTGCGTGATGCGCGCGAGCTCACCCACCTGTCAGAGCATGACCCGCTGACCGGTCTGCTCAACCGCCGAGCGGTGGAAACGCGCTTTGACGACCTGCGCGAGCAGGGTTTTGACACCTTCGCCTTGCTTGATCTCGATCGCTTCAAACTGGTCAATGACAAGTTTGGTCACCAGATCGGCGACGCCGCTCTAATCGCCTGCGCGGAGGCCATTCGCGGCGGAGAAAACCGCGATTCCATCGCGGTGCGACTGGGCGGCGAGGAATTTGTGATCCTGCTGCGCGGCAAGAACACGCGCCAACGTGCCGAGGCATTCCGCGAGGCCATTCCAGTGCGCATCATGCATGAGGTTCAGGGGCTGGATATGCCGGTCACCGCCAGCATGGGCCTGATCGAATTGCCGCGCCATGACACGACCATGATGACCTTCCACGACATGTACGCCCGCGCGGACATATTGCTGTATGAAGCGAAGGCTGCGGGCCGAAACCGCATGAGTTATGAGCGGCTGACCCTGTTTGCTGGCTCGCCAAAACGACGCACCCGACAGAGCGCGGCTTAAGTGGCGCTCGATGCTCGCCAAGCGCGGTAGCGTTTGGCCCGCTGCGCCGCACGCCATTGATCGGCCAGCAATGCCTTCACCGGCCAACCGCCATCGCCCGGCGGCGTACCCTTGGCCATGTTTTCCAATTGCGCCTTGGTCAGCGCCATTGTCGCCAGCGCTTTCAGCGTATCGTTCGACCAATTGGCCTCTGGCAAAGTCACATCAAAGTTCTGTTCCGCCTTCCAGTGATTGGGCAAAGCCGGATCAGCAGCCATCGCCCGCGCAATGCCGAGCAGCTCCACCCCAAAACCATTATCGTCCAGCGCCAGCGCCGCCTCTGCCACGTCCAGCTTTGTGATCCCGCCCGTCACCATGATCGGCATGTCAGCGACCTTCGCAATATCGCGGGCGAAGTCGACGAAATAGGCCTCTCGCTTTTCGGTCGAGCTGCTGGGCGCTTCTTCCTGCGGATTACCCTGCATCGCCGGGCTTTCATAAGAGCCGCCGGACAGCTCTACAAAGTCGATGCCGCGCCCTTTCAGCCATTGGACAACCTGCCGCGCATCTTCGAATTCAAACCCGCCACGCTGAAAATCTGCTGAATTCAGCTTGATCCCGACGCCAAAGCCTTTGCTCACCCGCGCGCGGACTGCATCGACGATTGCGAGTAGAAAACGCGCGCGGTTCTCCAAACTGCCGCCCCATTCATCGCTGCGCTGATTGGTCAGCGGTGAGAGAAACTGGCTGACCAAATAGCCATGCGCGCCGTGGATCTGAACGCCGTCGATGCCCGCCGCCTCGGCCAGTTCTGCGGTGTCGGCAAAGCGAGTGATGATCGCCGTTATCTCATCCGCCTCGAGCGCGCGAACTGGCGCAAACAATGAGGAAAACTTGCCTAGATTAAGCTCCACGCCTGACGGCGAGACGGCGGTTTCGCCAAGGCTTTTGTACAGCTGGCGGCCCGGATGGCTGATCTGAAGCCAGAATTGACCGCCGCCTGATTTCGCCAGCTTTGCCCAATGCTTAAACGGGGCAAGATCGGTCCCTTTTTGCAGGACAACGCCGCCTGGTCCGGTGAGCGCCGATGGGTCAACCATGACATTGCCCGATAGGATCAGGCCCGAGCCGCCATCGGCCCATTGCTGATACAAACTAAACAGCTTCTCACCCGGCGATTGGCAGGGTTGGACCGCCAGGTTCTCCTCCATCGCTGCCTTGCAAATGCGATTGGGCAGGACTGTGCCATTCGGCAGCGTCAAAGGTTCAAAAAGTGCAGATGTCATTAGATATTTTCCGGTTGAAATGGCGCCATAATTTCTGGGCGGACCCGCGCAAGTCGCTGGCTTTCGCGGTCGAGCATGGCCCATGTGGTGCGAGCCGCAACTAACAGCTTGCCCTCGCTATCACAAAATTCGACCAGGCGGTCCGACTTCGCCCCTTTGGCTCCATCGGGAATCCAAGTGGTGCCTTCGCAGCTTTCGCCCTCGGCAATGTTGCCGCGATAATCAATCTCGTGCCGGATCACGACCCAAAAGAACGCCTCGACATGCGCAGGGTCAGCCGCCGCCTCCCAATGCGTGGTTGCAAGGTCTTGGATCCATTGGACCCAGATCGAATTGTTCACATGACCAAGCTCGTCAATGTGCTCCGGGTTGGCGGTGAAGAGTTTGTTGAAGCGATTGGTCACAGGCAGTCGCCTTGGCTACAAGCATAAATGATCATCGCGCCAATACCCGCTGGAACGAGAAAAAACGGCAAGGTCAGAAGCAGCAGCTTCGATGCGCCTTTTGCAAGCGCGATAGCCGCAGCAATCAGACCGAAAAGACAGAGTTGCCAGAGAGCGAATGTCATCATCCAGCCCTCGCCGCAAAGTTCCATGAATACGCCGATTGCAATCAATAATCCCGCAGCCATAACCGCAAGGATAGTCGAAATACTGCGGACGGTGATACCCAAACAGCCCTACTCCTCAGCCATATCCATCTGCCACAGGATAAAGGCAAACTCCTCCGCCGTTTCGCGCAGGGAATTCCACCGGCCCGATTGGCCGCCGTGGCCTGCACCCATATTGGTCTTCATCAGCAGCACATTGTCGTCGGTCTTCACGTCGCGCAGCTTGGCGACCCATTTGGCTGGCTCCCAATAGGTGACGCGCGGATCGTTGAGGCCGGCGGTCACCAGCATGGGAGGGTAATCCTGAGCCGTCACCTGATCATAGGGTGAGTAGCTGAGGATATAGGCAAAGGCCTGCTTGCTCTCGATTGGGTTGCCCCATTCCTGCCATTCGCCAGGCGTCAGAGGCAGGCTCTCATCCAGCATGGTGTTCAGCACATCGACGAACGGCACATGGCTGACGATGGCGCCATATTGGGCCGGGTCCTGATTGATGATCGCGCCCATCAATTCGCCGCCTGCGGAACCACCGCTGGCGGTGACTTTGCCCTCTGCGGTGTAGCCCTGAGCAATCAGCCCGCGGCCGACGTCGACGAAGTCGTTGAAGGTGTTGGTGCGCTCATTGAGTTTGCCCTGAAGATACCAGCGCCGCCCGAGGTCATCACCGCCTCTGATATGGGCGATGGCATAGGCAAAACCGCGATCAACCAGACTGAGGCGCGTGGTTGAGAAGCCCGGCGGCACGGCATAGCCATAGGCGCCGTAGGCATAGAGGTGGAGCGGGCCGGGGCCTTCCATTCCTTGCGCGGCGAGCAGATCCTTGCGGTCTTTCCGGTAGACGATGCTGACCGGCACCATCGTGCCATCGCGGGCCTCAACTTCCAGCCGCTCTGTTGCGTAGAGACTAGCGTCATAACCGCTTGGGATTTCCTGCTGCTTCAGCAGAGTTAGCCCAGCGCTCGCCACATCGTAATCATAGACCGAATCCGGCGTGATCATGCTCTCATATGACAGGCGCAGTTTCGACACATCATACTCAGGATTGTTGGACAGCCCCGCGTTATAGCTCGCTTCGGGAAAGGCGATTGGTTTGACCACCGTCGGCGCATCATATTGCCGCAACTGAATCTGATCGAGGCCGTTTAAACGCCCCTCGGTCACGAAGAAGTCCTTAAACAGCTCAAAATCAGTGAGGTAAAACTCGTTGGAGCCCGCGATCACTGTTTCCCAATTGCCCGGCGCATCAATGCTCGCCTTAGCCAAGCGGAAATTAATGTGCTCATCATTGGTCCAGATGAACAGCTCGCCATCGCGAACATCGACAGAATATTCGACGCCCTTTTGCCGCGCCTTTACGAGGATCTGCTCGCCAGTCGGATTGTCTGCGCGTACCAGCCGCACTTCGCTGGTCTCATTATCGCCGCTGGCAATCACCAGCCAGTCTTCCTGCGCGGTTAAGCCTGTGCCGACAGAGAAGCTCTCATCGGCTTCCTTGTAGAGCACAACGTCATCATCCGATGGCGTGCCGATGACGTGCAATTTCGCCTCAAGCGTGCGCCATTCCTCGCTCGAAGGGCCGTAGACCAGCGCCGTGTCATTCGCGACCCAAGTCAGGCCGCTGCGCAGGTTCGGGATTTCATCGGAGAGCAGTTCGCCGGTCTGCAAATCCTTGATCCGCCCGGTGTAGCGTTCTGCCCCGCTGGTGTCAGTGGAATAGGCGAGGTATCGGCCATTCTGACTGATCGAGGCCGCGCCAAGGCGGAAATATTCCAGCCCGTCGGCCAGCACGTTTTCGTCGAGAATGAGCTGCGCCTCTGCCGAGTCCCCATCAGCCACCGCTTTGCGGTAATGCTTGCGGTATTGCGCGCCCTCTTCAAACTCTGACCAATAGAGATAGTCGCCATCCTTTTGCGGAACCGTGCTGTCGTCTTCCTTGATGCGCGCGCGCATTTCGGTGAACAGCGCCTCAGTCAGGCCCGCTTGCGAGCCCATATTTGCCTCGAACCAGGCGTTTTCCGCCTTCACATAATCCAGCACGTCCTCATCATCGATCACCGGATAGGATTGGTCTTTGAGCCAGTGATAGGGATCAGAAACGGTGATCCCGTGATGGGTGAATGTGTGTTCGCGCTTTTCCGCTATCGGCGGAGAGGTAGGGGCCGCCTTGCCCGTTTCACTGGTCACGTTGGATTGGTCCTCTTGGGTAATTGCCTGAGTAGGTTGGGCCTGGGCGGCTTGGATCGGCACGGCGGCCAGTGCGATTGCCAGCGTAAGCCCGCAGGCTGACACGCTCGAAAGCGAGGGCACACGCATGCTTGCCATGGGTTGAGCCGATCCTTTGCCAAATTATCGCAGCGCTTTAAACACCGCGCGCTGCACACTATGCTATTGTCATAGCCGAACGATTGCGCGTCGCAAGCGCATGGCCTGTTAGGAAACGACCAAATGCTGATGCAAACCCACGAAGCCCGCCTGTCTGCCCTGCGCGAGGAATTGAAGCGCCACGATCTCGCTGGCTTCGTCGTGCCCATTTCCGATGAGCATATGAGCGAATATGTCGGCGATTATGCTCAGCGGCTAGCCTGGCTCACCGGGTTTGGCGGATCGGCCGGGTTTGCGGTGGTCACTTTGGATCATGCCGCAATGTTCGTGGATGGCCGATATACGGTGCAGGTCCGCGACCAGGTCGACGGCGCGCTGTATGAATATTGCAGCATTCCGGGCGACAGCTTCACCGCATGGCTGGCCAAACACGCCGAGCAAGGCGCGAAAATCGGTTATGACGCGTGGCTGCATACGGCAGGCTGGGCGAAGCAGACCGGCGCGCAGCTAAAAGACAGCGGACTGGAACTCGTCGCCACCAACGGCAATCCGATTGATACCGTGTGGCAGGATCAGCCAGAGCCCTCGCTCGCCCCCGCGCTGGTGCACAAGGATGCCCATGCGGGCGCAAACTCAGCGGAAAAGCGCGCGCAAATCGCCGATTGGCTGAAAGAGAACGGTCATGATGTGCTGGTCGTCTCCGCGCTCGATTCGATTGCCTGGCTGCTCAATATTCGCGGCCAAGATGTGACCCATACGCCGGTCACATTGTCCTATCTGGTCGCCCATGCGGATGGCCACGCAGAGCTGTTTATTGCGCCTGAAAAGGTCACCCCGGAGCTGACACAGCACCTAGGCAATGCGGTGACGATCCGCGCGCGCGATGAGTTTAGCGCGGCGCTCAGCGAAATGGGCGGCAAAAGCGTGAGCGTGGACCCCAATTTCGGGGTGGCGGCCATTGCCCAGACCCTAAGCAAGGCGGGCGCGAAAGTGGCGCTGAAAGCCGACCCGACAATCCTCGCCAAAGCGATCAAGAACCCGGTCGAGCAGCAGGGGCACCGCGATGCTCAGGCCCGCGACGGGGCGGCGGTTGCCCGCTTCCTGCGCTGGCTGGAGGTGACAGCGCCTAGCGGCGAGGTGGATGAGCTCAGCGCAGCAGCAAAGCTGGAAGAGTTTCGCCGCCAGCACGGCGATCTGCGCGACCTATCATTCAACACCATCTCAGCCGCCGCCGGACATGCCGCTCTGCCGCATTATAAGGTCGATGAGGACAGCAATATCACCATCCCGCCGGGCAGCATTTATCTGGTCGATTCCGGCGGGCAATATTCCGACGGCACCACCGATATTACCCGCACGGTGTGGATCGGCACCGCCGATGGCAATGCTCAGCCGAGCGAGGAAATGCGCGACCGCAACACGCGCGTTTTGAAAGGGCATATCCAGATTGCGCAGGCGGTATTCCCGCAGGGCACCAGCGGCGGACAATTGGACGTGCTCGCGCGGCAATATCTGTGGGAGGCCGGGGTCGATTATGCCCACGGCACTGGCCACGGCGTCGGCAGCTTCCTCGCCGTGCACGAGGGGCCTCAGCGCATTGCCAAGCCATTGGGCGGGCAAGCAGGCACCAATCACGAGCTGCACGCCGGCATGTTCCTCTCCAACGAGCCGGGCTATTACAAGCCCGATGCCTTTGGCATTCGGATCGAGAATCTGGTGCTGGTCGAGGAACGTGCAATTGAGCGCGCAGAGGGCACCTATCTCGGCTTTGAAACGCTCACTTTCGTCCCGCTCGATCGCAAGCTGATCGACAAGGCGCTGCTGACACAAAGCGAGATCGAATGGGTCGACAGCTATCACGAGCAAGTGCGCGCCTTGCTAGCGCCGCAGCCGGATGGTGAAGACCTTGCATGGCTGAAACGGGAATGCGCGCCGCTCTAACTGGCGGTATGCAAAGGCGAATTTAGCGCGCTTGCGAGCGACACTATGTTCCTATAATGTTCCGCCCATCGAGTCGCACTGGCACAGAGCCGATGCGCGCGCTTTTGAGGAGGAACAATTATGATCGGCTATGTAACCCTGGGAACCAATGATCTGCCGCGCGCGGCGGAGTTTTATGACGCCATTGCAGAGCAGTTTGGCGTTGGCCGGATGATGGAATTTGAGACATTCATCGCCTGGGGCGCGATGGGCGGCGCGCCGGGCGTGGCCGCGACCAAGCCATTTGACGAGCAAGAAGCCACCCCTGGCAATGGCACTATGGTGGCATTGCAAGTTGAGACGCCGGAGAAGGTCCAGGCCGTTTATGACGTGGCGATGGCGAAAGGCGGCAGCGACGAAGGCGCGCCTGGGCCGCGCGGCGATGATGGCTTTTATGCGGGCTATTTCCGCGATCCTGACGGCAATAAGCTCAACGTCTTTTGCATGACCCAAGGCGGCTAAATTCGGCCGGAGGAGCACATCATGACCGCGCGCAAATTGAGCGATAGCTTTATCCATCTGGGACTGCGCGCAAGCGCGCATCCCCAGCCACCCTTTACTGGAATGGAATGGTATGCCGATTACGGCGCGCGGCATGGCGAGGACGGGCCGGAGGGGCGGCTCGTCTCGCAGTACAGCTTTGCTGAAAGCTGGGACGTGTGGGAGATGCATCCCAAGGGCAGCGAAGTGGTGATCTGCACCGCTGGTGAAATGGTGCTGACCCAGGAGTTTCCAGATGGGAAGGTGGCAAAAGTGCCGCTTGGTGCGGGCGATTATGCGATCAATCCGCCGGGTGTCTGGCACACCGCAGACGTGACAAGCGAAGCCACCGCGATCTTCATCACCGCTGGAGAGGGCACTGAGCACCGCCCTCGCTAAGCCAGCGGTTTGGACGCGGCTTTCATCAAGATGAACGCCTATGTCTGCTTGATACAAACCGCGACAATTTAGGGCCGATCCGAGATAATCCTGCGACACAAGCGGTCTAGAAGGGGTCTTGTGAGTTGCGGTGGACGTGCAAAGCGACATACCCCCGCATGATAAGCCAAGTTCTCCCCTAAGACTGGCTTATGGCAGGCCTTTGAACCCTCCCATTGAAGCGCCTAGCCTGTGCGCCGCCGCAACTCTTTTGATAAACTATTCAAGAGGAACAAAAAATGAAAAAGATCACCCTTACATTGTCCGCTGCAGCACTGGCACTTGGCATTGGCGGCGCAGGCGCTGCCTTGGCAGACCACCACGGTAGCAAAGGCAAAGCAGACGCCAACGGCGACGGTGTCGTCTCGCTAGAGGAAATGAAGGCGAAGAGCGCAGAGCGATTTGCCAAGATGGACGCCAATTCTGACGGTGTTTTGAACGCGGAAGACCGCACTGCCAAACGCGCACAGCGCTTTGCCGCCACCGACACCAACAATGATGGCGAGCTGTCCAAAGCTGAAATGGCTGCAGCACGTGAGGCTCGTCAGGCAGAACGCGAAGAACGTCGAGGCGAACGCCGCGGCAACCGCGCTGAAGAACGCTTTGCCCGGCTTGATACCGATGGCAGCGGCGGCCTGAGCGAAGCGGAATTGGCGGCTGGTGCCGAGCAGCGTGAAGCGCGCCGCGGTGAACGCGGCGGCGGCGACCGCGAAGCACGGCGCGGTGACCGGCGCGGCGGTGATAAGGCCGGGCGCGGCGGGCGCAAAGGCGGCGACCGCATGATGCGTATGATGCGTCAGGCCGACACCAATAACGACCAATCGGTTAGCCGCGCCGAATATGACGCTGCGGTAGAGGCCAGGTTCGCCCGGACAGACACCGATGGGTCTGGCACGATCACGGCTGAAGAACGCAAGGCTGAACGCGACGCTCGCCGCGAACAGCGTAAGGAACGCCGCGGATCACGTTGATCGCGCCGCGGCTTAAGCCAAAGCACGAGGCCCGGCCCGCTCGCCGCTCACTTACGAGTTGCGCAGCGGGCCGGCGCACGCCATGCCCGCACAGACTATGACCGATCCGGCCCACACCTCAATCCTGCTCGTCGATGACGAGGCGACCCTGCGAGAACCGCTGGCCGAATATCTGACCGGTCAGGGGTTCGCCGTTACCGAATCTGAAAGCGCCGCCGCCGCGCGCGCGGCCCTGCTTCAAGCAAAGCCTGACATCGTCCTGCTCGATATTATGATGCCCGGCGAAGACGGCCTCTCACTGTGCCGCCATCTGGTTGAAACCCAGCAATTGCCGGTCATCCTACTGACCGCACGCGGGGAACCGACCGACAGGATCGTCGGGCTGGAACTGGGCGCCGATGATTATGTCGTCAAACCGTTCGAGCCGCGCGAACTGGTGGCGCGCATTCGCTCTGTCCTGCGCCGCGCGCATCGCGGGCCCGCCGCCCCCACTGAAGCCCAAGATTTGCACTATGGCTTTGAAGGGTGGTCTCTCGATCCCCTAAAGCGCAAGCTTATTGATCCAGAGGGTGTCACTGTCCCCATCTCCACCGCCGAATTCCGCCTGCTTCGCGCTTTGCTCGATCATCCGCGCAGCGTGCTGGACCGGGATCAATTGCTCGACATGGTCCAGGGGCGAGAGGCGCATTTGTTTGACCGGGCGGTCGACAATCAAGTCAGCCGCCTGCGCCGCAAGATTGAAGCCGACAGCCGCAACCCGCAACTGATCCTGACCGTGCGCGGCGGAGGCTACCGCTTTGCCGCTCAGGTCACTCGCTTTGCACCCGATACGCCGGAATGAAGCGCCTGCTGCCTCAAAGCCTGCTGGGCCAAGTGATGCTGGTTTTGGCGATTGGCCTGATGGCAGGCCAAGCGATATCCGCCGCCTTGCTGTACCGCGCAGCCGAGCAGCGCCGCGAAATCGGCCTCGTCAGCGAGCTTGCCTTTCAACTGGTGGCGGAAAGTGGGCGTCCTGATCTGGCAGAGAGAGAGGCGCGCCGGGCCGAACGCCGCGAAGCGCGCAGAGCGGACCGGATTGCGCGCGGATTGCCAGTAAGAGACCGCCGCGCTGACGGCGAAGGCCGACCCGGAGGCCGTCCATTCGCGCGGCCATTTAGACTAGGCATTGAATACAATGAGGAATTGCCAATTGGCTCCCGCGAGACGCGGCTGCCTGATTACGAAAACGCACTGCGCGAAATTCTGGCGCAGCAAGACGTCGAGGCAGGCAATATCGTAATCGCCCGGCGGAACGCAGGCGATGATCCTTTCGTAAGAGAGCGCGTGCAAGATCGGCCGAGATTGCGCCCAGCCAGCCGGGAAGAACGCACAATTCTGGTCGCCGCCGTTGAGCGCGCCGATCAAGCGGGATGGCTGATCGCCCGTGTCACCGATCCGCGTACGCCGCGCAATGCAATTGGCACCATCCTGCTGCAAACCGCCGTCATTTTCGCCATTTTGTTCGCGCTGCTCTATTTTGTGCTGCGGCGGATCACACAGCCTCTGGCGGCGCTGACAACGCGTGTCACGGACTTCTCTCGGCAGCCCGACCGAGCGGTGAAACTGGAAGAACGCGGGCCCGGCGACATGCGGCGATTGATCGCGGCGCATAATACAATGGAAGCGCGCATCGCAGCCTTGCTGGACGAAAAGGACGTGATGCTCGGTGCGATTGGCCATGACCTTAAGACGCCTCTCGCCGCCCTTCGCGTGCGGATTGAAAGCGTGCCTGACGACACACAGCGTGCGCGCATGGCGGATAGCATCGAAGACATCACTAAGACGCTGGACGACATTCTGGTGCTGGCCAGAGTTGGCCGAGTGAACAATGGTTTTGAGTATGTTGATCTGGCGGCGCTGACCACCAGCGTGGCGGAAGAATTCGAAGATCTGGGCGAGCCGATCACGCTCGATGACCCGGCGCGTATTGTCGCGCGCGCGCAAGTCACTTGGCTAAAGCGAGCGCTGCGCAATCTCATCGGCAATGCGCTGCGTTATGGTGAAAGTGCAAAGGTCTCTCTCCTCGAAGAGGGTGAGGCGATCATCTTACGCGTCGATGACACAGGCCCCGGAATTCCGGCAGGCGATATTGAGGCGATGATGGAGCCCTTCACCCGCGGAGAGGCCTCACGCAACCGCGCAACAGGCGGCGCGGGTCTAGGCCTCACGCTGGCGCGCGCCATTGCTGAGCAGCACGGCGGGACGCTGACACTTTCCAATCTGCGCGAGGGCGAAACGGTCACTGGCCTGCGGGGAGAGATTGCGCTTCCAAAGGGCGACAGCACCGGGCAAGGGTAGCGCCGCACAGCACAATCGGAGTTCCCCCTTGCCCCACACACTCTACGCCGCCCCGCTCTCGCTCTATTCCGGCAAGGCGCGCAGCTATCTCGATTGGAAGCAGGTGGATTACACGGAGGTGCTCTCCACCCCCGATGTCTATGCGAAGATCATCATCCCCAATGTCGGACGCCCGGTTATCCCGGTGATGCAGAAAGATGATGGCTCGATCCTGCAAGACACCACGCTGATCATCGATCACTTCGAAGCCAGTGAAGGCGGGCCGTCGGTCTATCCTGATACGCCGCGCCAGCGTCTTGCCGCGCTGCTGCTGGAATGTTTTGGCGATGAATGGCTGGTGATCCCGGCGATGCATTACCGCTGGCATTACAACGAGGAGTGGGTTTACGGCGAATTTGGCAAAACCGCGCTGCCGGATGGCACTCCAGAGGAGCAATATGCGACTGGCAAAGAGCGCGGCGGCATGTTCCGCGGCTTCGTCCCCATGCTCGGTATCAATAAGGCGACAATCCCGGCAATTGAGGCGAGCTATGAGGCTCTGTTGGCCGATTTGGACGCGCATTTCACGGTACATCCTTTCCTATTGGGATCGCGGCCTTCGATCGGTGATCTGGGCCTGATCGGGCCGCTCTATGCCCACCTTTACCGGGACCCGGCATCTGGCGAGATTATGGAGCGATTGGCTCCGCGCGTGGCCGAATGGGTCCGCCGCATGGTCGATGTGAAGGCCCCGCTTTCGGGTGAGTTCCTCCCCAATGACGAAATTCCCGAGACGCTGCTGCCGGTGCTGACGCGAATGATGAGCGAGCAAGTGCCCTATCTTGCGAAAGTAGCCGGCATGTTTGGTGAGTGGCTGACCACCAATCCGGACACAGAGATCCCGCGCGCGGTCGGCATGGCCGATTTCACGATTGAGAGCACCAAGGGTCAGCGCATCGCTGCACCCTTCAGCCTGTGGATGCTGCAGCACGGGCTCGACTATCTCGCCTCGCTTGACGGCACAGACCGCGAGGCCTGCGAAGCGATGCTGCGCTCAGCCGGCGGCGAAGCGCTGCTCGATTTCAAAATGCCCGCGCGGCTGAAGTTTGAAAACCACTTCTTGAGCGTTTGAGGCCAGTGCATCGCTTTTTAGCCCCAATCTGATCGCGGGAGATTTGGTTCGCACGTGAGCACCGGAAGCACAGAACGGGTCGATTTGCAGCAAGCATGCGGGCCAAAGCCCCGTGATCAGCGCATTAGGCCGCCGATGAGGTTCCTCACAAACCGCCCAGCCACTGGTCCGGCCAGATCAGTGGCGATGGAACCAGCCGCTGATGTGATCCCGGATCGCATTGGGTTGGCGCGCGATTTTTTGCCGAGGATCGCAGACGCTGCAGCCCCCGCCATTCCGCCTGCGGCCACTTTGGTTCCGCGTGAAAGAGCCTTTTCCCACATGCTCTTGGTCTTGCGTGGGCGTTTGCGCACCTCTTCCTCGCCTTGTTCCTCGACTTCTTGCGCTGTCTCAGCGGCATCGGCGCTTTTCGCGGCCAGAATTTCCTCTGCGCTCTCGCGGTCGATCGCCTCGTCATATTTGTTCTCAAACGGGCTGATCGACTGAATGATCGCGCGCTCTTTGGCGGTGACCGGGCCAAGGCGCGAACGCGGCGGCTTGATCAAAGTGCGCTGTACAATGGTCGGCGCGCCGTCTTCGTCGAGGGTAGATACCAGCGCTTCACCCACTTTCAGCTCTGTGATGGCTTCCTCAACATCGAGGTCAGGATTGATCCGGAAGGTTTCCGCCGCCGCCTTGATCGCGCGCTGATCACGCGGGGTGAAGGCGCGCAAGGCATGCTGCACCCTGTTGCCCAGCTGGCCTGCAACCTCTTCAGGAATGTCGATCGGATTTTGCGTCACGAAGAACACACCAACGCCTTTTGAACGGATCAAGCGAACAACCTGCTCAATCTTCTCCTCCAGCGCCTTGGGAGCATCATCGAACAGCAGGTGCGCCTCATCGAAGAAGAACACGAGCTTTGGTTTCTCCGGATCGCCCACCTCGGGCAGGCTCTCAAACAGCTCCGCCAGCAGCCATAGCAGGAAGGTGGCGTAGAGCTTCGGGCTGCGCATCAATTTGTCGGCGGCCAGCACATTGACGATGCCGCGCCCGGTTTCATCGCATTGTAGAAAGTCGTCGATCTCGAGCGCTGGCTCGCCAAAGAAATAATCCGCGCCCTGCGCTTCAAAGCTCAGCAGCTGGCGCTGGATCGCGCCGACCGATTGCTTCGACACATTGCCATATTTGCCCGAGAGCTCTTTGGCGTTTTCATTGGCCCATTGCAGCATGCTTTGCAGATCGCCGAAATCGAGCAGCAGCAGGCCATTATCGTCCGCATGGCGGAAGATGATTTGCAGCACGCCTTCCTGCGTGTCGTTGAGATCGAGCAGGCGGGCAAGCAGCAGCGGCCCCATTTCAGAAATGGTGGTGCGGATCGGATGGCCTTGCTCGCCATACAGATCCCAGAAGACCACTGGGTTATCGGAATAATCATAGTCGTCCATGCCAAGCTCTTTGGCCCGGCCTTCAAGCTTGTCGGCGTGCTTGAACTTTGCGCTGCCGGGCATGGCGATACCGGATAGATCGCCCTTCACATCGGCAACGAACACCGGCACGCCATTGGCGGAAAAGCTCTCGGCCAGCCCCTGCAAGGTGACCGTCTTACCCGTGCCGGTCGCACCTGCGATCAACCCGTGACGGTTTGACCGGCTGAGCGCGAGATGCTGGTTCTCGCCATTGCTGCCCAGCCCCAGAAAGATTTCGCCCGGTTTATCGCTCATGTTCGCAAAACGCCCTTTTTTATCATTTTGTCTTGCCGAAGGTGTGAAGTGACAGGGCCAAGCGGTCAAGGTGTCGCTTGCACGCGGCAACGTATGCAGCGACATAGGTGGTCGACTTGAAGCGTGGATGCTCTAAAGGCTGGGCATATGGGTGAGGTGACTGCGTTTATTCTGCTGGACGATGCGCGCGAGGAAACTGCTGACAGCGCCGCCGCTGCGCCTGCGCGCCTGTATGAAAACCCACGACAAATCTTTGCCGCCCACCGCCCAGACGAGGTGGAACGCGCTTTAGCTGATGCGCGCTCTGCGCAGGCTGAGCACGGCGGAGAGCTGGCCGGCTACATCGCCTATGAAGCGGGCCTAGCGCTAGAGCCAAAGCTCGCAGAACTCGCCGCCAGCCGCAGCGGCGCAAACGGTCCGCTGGTGTGGTTCGGTCTGTTTGATGCGGCCGAAGAAATTCCCGCTGGCAATGTGCCGGGCTGGCTAGCGGCGCGCGCTGAGGACAGCGGCACAGACGCGGGCAGCGCGGGCGCATCTTCCATCGGCCCGCTCGACCCTCAGCTTTCCCCCGGAGGATACGCCAAAGCGTTCGAGGCCCTGCAAGAGGCGATCCGCGCGGGCGATATTTATCAGGCAAATCTCACCTATCCGCTCGCCGGGTCATATCGCGGCGATCCGCTGGCGATCTATGCCCGGCTGCGCAGCGCGGCGAGCGCTGGTTATGGCGGGATCGTGTTTGACGGCTCGCACTGGCTGCTAAGCTTCTCGCCAGAGCTGTTCGTCGCGCTCGATGGCAAAGACGCCAAAGCCAAGCCCATGAAGGGCACCCGCCCGCGCGGGGCTGATGCGGCCGCCGATTCGGCGCTGGCGGATGATCTGGCGACGTCGGAGAAGGACAAAGCGGAAAACCTGATGATTGTTGACCTGATGCGCAACGATCTCAGCCGCATTTCAGAGCCCGGCAGCGTGCGCGTTGACAAGCCCTTTGCGGTTGAGAGCTATCCGACATTGCATCAAATGGTCTCCACCGTCCGCGCCCGGCTGACCCCGGACAATGGCCCGGTTGATCTGGTGCGCGCTCTGTTTCCCTGCGGTTCGATCACCGGCGCGCCGAAAATTCGCGCGATGGAACTGATCGGTGATTATGAGCGCGATGCGCGCGGGCCCTATTGCGGCGCGATTGGCCGGATTGACGCGGATGGCTCGGCGGCCTTCAATGTCGCCATTCGCACCCTGCGCCTGACCCCGATAGAAAACGCGCAAGGCAATGCCGTGCTGGGCGTAGGCTCAGCGATTGTCGCCGACAGCGAGATGATCGCTGAGCGGCGCGAGAGCGAAGTCAAAGCCGGATTTGTAAGGCGCGCCTCGCCCGATCACACCGCGCCGCAGGTGGACCTGATTGAGACCATGCGGTTTGAACCGGAAAGCGGGATCGACCTGCTGGAGCTGCATCTGGGCCGCATGAAAGCAAGCGCGGCGACGCTTGGCTTTTCGTTTGATCGCCACGCGGCGCGCAATCAGATTCAAGCGCTGTGCTTTGATTTGGAGGCGGCGTGCAAGGTTCGCCTGCTGGTCTCGCGGCTCGGTTCGCTCGCTTTGGAAACAGGCCCGCTGCCTGAGCCTAAAGACAATGGCTTTGAGTGCATCGCTCTGCCGCTACCGCTGGACCCGTCCGATTGGCGATTGGCGCACAAAACGTCTGATCGCAGCTTTTACGAAGACGGGCTGTCGGCTGCGCGCACCCACGGCGCGGATGAAGCCATCTTTGTGCGCGACGATGGCCTCGTCACAGAGGGCAGCTTCAGCAATATTTTTGTGGCGAAAGACGCACGCGATAAGGATAGCATGCTGCTGACCCCGCCCGCCACGCTCGGTCTGCTGCCCGGCATTCTGCGCCAACACCTGATCGCTGAAGGCCGCGCGGTCGAAGCGCAGCTCAAACTTGCCGACCTAGAAAATGGTTTTGTGCTAGGCAATGCCTTGCGCGGGCTAAATCGAGCCCGGCTCAAACTTTCATAAAGGCGCCCTGCCCAATGCTCCCGATATTGTTCGAAGATGGCGAGGCTCTCGTGATCGATAAGCCTGCCGGCCTGCCAGTGGATCGTCCGCGGCGCGGCGGACCCTGCCTGTTCGATCACCTCGATGAGCTGAAGCTGGGGTTTCAGCGGCTGCCGCATGCGGTTCACCGGCTGGATACAGACACCAGCGGATGCCTGCTGCTGGCTCGCAATCCCAAGGCGCTCAAACGCTTCAATAAGGCGTTTGAAAACCGCGCCGTATCCAAGACCTACCTGGCGGTGCTCGACGCGGTGCCAGCAGAAACCTCTGGCACGATTGAACTGGCGCTCTCCAAGATCAGTTCAGCGGAAAAGGGCTGGCGCATGATCGCGGCGAAAAAGGGCAAACCTGCGATCTCGCATTGGGAGTTACTGCAGACCATTGGCGAGGGCGACAAACAGCGCTCACTGATCCGTTTTCGCCCAGAGACCGGGCGCACGCACCAATTGCGGGTTCATGCGCTGCTGGGCCTTGGCGCGCCATTGCTGGGCGATCCGGTTTACGGCCCGGTGCGCGGTCAGAACAAAGGCGCTGGCCGCACCATGCTGCACGCTGAAACCATTGGGGTCGCGCGCAGTACCAAGCCGACAATCACCGCCCATGCTCCATTCCCAGAGGATTTCGTGCGCGCGGGCCTGACCGCACCAGAGCCGCCAGAGGTCACCGAACCCACCATCAGCGCCGAACAGGACGATGGATAAAGACCTGCTCGAACGCGCGCACGCTCAGGCGCAGGAGAGCTTCCTCGCAGGCTCCGGCCCCGGCGGGCAGAACGCCAATAAGGTCGCGACCGAGGTGCAGCTACGCGTCAATATCTATGCGCTGCGCCTGCCGCCTCCCGTGTTCGCACGGCTCAGAACGCTAGCGGGCAGCAAGCTGACAGCGGCGGGCGAACTGCTGATCACGGCGCGCGAATACCGCACTCAAGAGGCCAATCGCGGCCTTGCGCGAGAGAAGCTGGAGAACCTGCTGGAGGAGGCCCATAAGCAGCCCAAACGCCGGGCGAAAACCCGGATCAACCGGGTGGGCAAGACCAAGCGCCTCAAATCGAAGAAAGCGCGCGGCACGGTGAAGGCCAATCGCGGCAAACCCAGCCGCTCTGATTGGTAGGCTCACGCCCGCGCCGAATAGTCAGATTTGCTTGACTCTGAGCGGTGACTCGATAAATGGCGCGGCTTGCAAGGCGATGCTCCGCGCGTCGCCTGATTTTTTTCGGCTCAAACGCGCTTAGTTGTGTGGGCCCACCAGATAGAATTAGGATAACGCGATGGCGAAGCCCGCAACCGTCAAGATCAAGCTCGTCTCGACCGCCGACACGGGTTTTTATTACACGACCAAAAAGAACCCGCGCAACATCACCGAAAAGATGGTGTTCCGTAAGTACGATCCGGTTGTTCGTAAGCACGTCGAATTCAAAGAAGCCAAAATCAAGTAAGCTTCTGACCGCAGCTCTGCAGCGGGCCTTGGCCCGGCAGATTGCCTGCGGAACTCCAGAATTTCAGCGGATGCGCCCCGCATATGGCGTCCACTACCGCGCTTCGGCGCGGTTTTGCGTTGTATGGCGCAGGCGGCGCTGCACACGGCCTGCTTAACCCCTTGCAAAACGCTCAGTTCAGCCGCAGTTCAACGCCAACGCATTAATCGCACAGGTTATGAGCATGAACCTTTTTAGATTTTCAAAGCCGCTTGCCGCCACCGCCGCGAGCGCAGCCGCAATTGCTGCAGCCTTTGGCTTGCCAGCAGAAACCAGCTTTGCCCCCGCGCCGCCTGCCTATGCGCAGGCGAATGATCTGGACGTGGCTGCTGGCGCATTGCGCGCGATCTCGACCATGAAGGCCGATTTCTCGCAGATTGATCGTCAGGGCAATGTGATCGCAGGCGAAATGACGCTGAAACGGCCGGGTAAGATCCGCTTCGAATATGAGAAGGGGACCGATCTGCTTGTCGTCTCCAACGGCAAATCACTCTATTTGATCGATTACACTGTTGATCAGGTTGAACGCTGGCCGATCCAGAACTCGCCGCTCGGCGCGCTGCTTGATCCCACCCGCGATGTGAAGAAATTCGGCAAGATGATGCCGACTGGCAATGATGATGTGATCAGCGTTGAAGTGCGCGATCCCAAGCGGCCCGAATTTGGCGTGATCAATATGATCTTTGTGCGCGATGGCACGGCGCCTGGTGGATGGCAGCTGACGCACTGGGTGGCGCTTGATTCGCAGAATCACCGCACCACCGTTCGGCTAAAGAATCATCGCTATGGAATGTCGGTCGCCGACAGCGCTTTTCGATTCAGAGATCCGCGCAAATCATCTCGTCGGCCAGGTTGAACGGTTTAACCGCCTTTAGTTGTAGGAATACGACAAACTCCGGCACATATTCATTTACCTGTAAGGCGAATAGGCGTAATTTTCTTCTGCAAGTCGGTTGAGGGCGGGTTTCCCCCTGTTGCCCCAACCCTCGTTCAGACTGATTTGTACAAGCGTGACGAACGCTCACATGGAACCCTCGCCCCATTGCCCCCGGGGTGAGGGTTTTTTGTTGTATATTCGCCTTAGCTTGCTGCGAATTTCAAACCGTTCGACTTCCGGTGCTCACGCACAAAAGTGCGCTGCGCGCCGGTTCCAACGGCTTACAATTCTCGCTAGCGCCTAAGCCAAATATCTGTTCGGCTCATTTCCAGCCAAACGCACTGCGGATGATATCGTACACCACATTCTGCTCAATCACGCCGCGCGCTTTGTCCGCGCCGGGGCCTTGGGCATAGAGCGCCACGTCTTCGCCAGCGTGCGTCTCGCTACCAAGCGGAATTGCCGCTTGTTGCTGTGCATTTACGCCGGTTTCCGGCGCGGGTCGCTCACTGTGGTCATGCAGCGCGCCGGGGCCGTTCCAATACCCCAATGTTGTGTAAGGCTTCCCATCCTCTGCAAGCGTGGGCTCGTCTGGGTTGGAAATATCACCTTCTGGCGGAACGACGAGGCCGAGAATGTCATTCCCACGCCGCGGATAGCCAGAGATGGTGAACACATGGCTGTGATCCGCCGTCACCATGATCAGCGTTTCTTCCGGGTCCGTATTTTCGATCGCATATTGGATCGCATTGGCAAACTCGACCGTTTCTTCCAATGCAAAGCCCGCCTTGCCCGCATGGTGGCCGTGATCAATCCGGCCGCTTTCGACCATCAAATAATAGCCATCAGGATCGGTTTTGAGCCGAGCAATCGCTTGGCTGGTCATCTCGGTCAGGGTCGGTTCGCTCGCGCCTTTGTTACTGCCGTCCATGCGCTCTGCCATGTAGGTCATGTGGCTGGGCGAAAAGAGGCCCAGCACAGGCTTGTCCTTCGGTGCGCCCGCCAATGCCGCACGGTCCATTACAAAGGTGCCACCGGTGCGACCGGTCCACAGACCGGGAAGGTCCGCGTTGTTTTGGGCGCGTCGTCCCCCAGTATCGCTACCAAAAAACCCGCCCAATCCGCCGCCAAGCGCGACATCCCAATCGGAATTGACCAACTGCCAGGCGATATCCTCACACCCTTTTCCGCGCTCATCTTCTGGGATGGCTGCATCCGCCTCCCAATTGCGGTCGGGGCTGCGGGCATAGACGCTCGCCGGTGTCGCATGGGTGATCCGCGCGGTGGAGACAATGCCCAGGGCAAGGCCGCGCTGTTTCACTTCTTCGCCGAGCAACGGCAGTGGGTTGGCTAAGCCGGATGCGCAGTCTCCGCGCTCCGCCTCTGGCCCAACCCCCAGCACGCCGATTTTGGTCTTCTTGCCCGAATGCATCGCTGTGGCCGTGCCTGCGCTATCGGGCACCTGCGCGTTGGTGTTGTAGGTCTTCACCAGCGCGACATTGTCAAACTTTTCAAACGGCAGGACATATTCCTCGCCCGATTGCCCGCGCTTTTGACCGGCATAGATCCGCGCCGCCGTGATTGTTGAAATTCCCATGCCATCACCGATGAACAGGATGACGTTTTTGGCTTTCTTCTCGGCCGCGATTGCCTGGTTTGATGGCGGTGGCAACGTCGAAGCACTCGCCACGCCTTGGCGGCTTTCTGCATTCGTGCATGCGCCAAGGGACAACGCCGTCCCAGCGAGGATCAAGCCGAAAGGGCGCGTGAGTGTCATAATTGGGCCTCCGAAAAACAATACGTCCTCGCTATCCGCATCTGATGCTACAGGAAAGTGAAACTACAGCATGATCCATCGCTTTTCTCTCATCGCGGCTTGCTAAGGCGATATGTGCGAACCTAAAGCAATCGCATGATCTCTATCGCCACATGGAATATCAATTCTGTCCGCCTGCGCCTGCCCCAGGTTGAGCGCTTTCTGACCGAGCATTCGCCAGACGTCCTGTGCCTGCAGGAAATCAAATGTCAGGAACATCAATTTCCCGCCGATGCGCTGGCGAAGCTGGGCTATGAGCACATCGCTGTGCACGGGCAGAAGGGCTATCACGGGGTGGCTACGGTCAGCCGGGTGCCACTGCGCGAATATTCGCGGCACGATTGGCAGGCCAATGGTGAGGCACGCCATGTCGGGGTTGAGCTGCTCGATGCGCCAGATGGCAACGCCATGATGTGCCTCGACAATGTCTATGTGCCCGCTGGCGGCGATGTGCCCGACCGCGAAGTGAACGCAAAGTTTGGCCAAAAGCTCGATTTTTTAGCCCGCATGACCGATTGGGCAAGCTCGATTGAGCAGCCGACAATGATCGTCGGCGATTTCAACATCGCTCCGCTGGAAAGCGACGTGTGGGGGCACAAACAGCTCTTGAAAGTCGTCAGCCACACCCCGTTGGAGGTGGATACTTTGGACAAGTTCAGGGCGGCCCACGATTGGGTCGATGTTGGGCGCGAGTTCATCAAAGACCCAGAGCGCTATTACGGCTGGTGGTCCTACCGCTCCCCCGATTATCGCAAGAATGATCGCGGGCGCCGGCTTGATCACATGTGGGCCAGCCCAGCGCTCGCGGCCAAGGCATCCGGCCACCGCATCGTGGAAGATGCGCGCAGCTGGGAAAAGCCATCTGATCACATTCCGCTGATCACAGAGTTTTCGCTCTGAGCGAGGCGCCCGCCTCTGATCCTTCACCCGCTCGGCGCGCGGCGCAAGCGGTCGATGCCCTGCGCCATGGCTGGCCCTTGGCCTTTGTCGGCGGGCCGGTCCTGCTCCCAGTAGAAACCGCGATCGCGCGGGAGGCCACCGCCCCGCAAATGCTGATTTCAGCGGCACGGGCCGCGACCTTAAAGCTTGCCAATCAGCGCGCCGCCGCTGTCCCGCATGCCCCAGTGCTGATCTGCGGCGGGGAGCCTTTTGGCCTGCGCGAGGCATTGCCGATTGCGGACCCGGCGCTGGATCTGCGCAATCCTCTGAAGGGACCCTTTCGCGCAGAAGACTTAGACTGGGAAGAGACCGCCGCCGCCGCGCTTGAGCTGGCGCGGATCGCGGGGATATTGCCCGCCTTTCTGGTCAATCCCGACAATGCCGGCGAGGCGCAAAGCATCGCCGCGACCGACCTTGCCCATTATTCCGAAACTGGCGCGCTCAGCATCGCGACCCGGGCGCGGCTGCCGGTGAGCGCGAGTGAAACAGCGGAGATTGTCGCCTTCCGCTCCAGTGCCGATACGCGCGAGCATGTGGCCCTGATCATTGGCACGCAAAACGGCGACAAACAGCCGCTGGTCCGCCTCCATTCCGAATGCCTTACCGGCGATATCCTCGGCAGCCTCAAATGCGATTGCGGGCCTCAGCTTGACGCCGCGCTGGCCGCCATGGCCGACGAGGCTGCATCGGGCGGTTGGGGCGTACTGCTGTATTTGCGGCAAGAGGGCCGCGGCATCGGCCTCATCAACAAGCTGCGCGCCTACAGCCTGCAAGACGCCGGGTTTGACACAGTGGAGGCCAATGAACGCCTCGGCCTGCCCGATGAAGCGCGTGATTTTCCTGTGGCCGCGCGAATGCTGGAGCTGCTGGGTGCGCGCGCCATCCGGCTGATGACCAACAATCCGCGCAAGGTTGAGGCGCTGACCGCAGCGGGCGTGATTATCAGCGAGCGCGTGCAACATCAGCTGCCCGACAACCCCTTCAACACGCATTACCTGGCGACCAAGCGCGACAAATCAGGGCATTTGCTGAAATGACAGCAATCACGATCCGGCCCGAGGTGTCCGGAGATGAAGGCACGATCCATGCGATCACGGAAGCTGCCTTTCGCCCAATGCCGTTCAGCAATGGCAGCGAGCCCGGCATCATCGATCAATTGCGCGAAGAGGGCGATCTAACGCTGTCCCTGGTCGCGGAGGATGCCGCGCAAATCGTCGGCCATATTGCCTTTTCGCCGGTGACCATCGCGGACGGCGCCACTGGCTGGTATGGCCTCGGCCCGGTCGCTGTTCGACCAGAATTGCAGCGGCAGGATATTGGTGGACGGCTGATCCGGCGCGGGATTGCCAATTTGCGGGAGCTTGGCGCGAGCGGCATCGTCCTGATCGGCAGCGCGGAGTATTATCCGCGCTTCGGCTTCAAACATAAGCCGCAGCCGACCTATGCAGGCGGACCTGCGGAGTACTTCCAATGTCTGCTGCTGGAAGGCGAATTGCCCAAAGGCGAGGTCAAATACGCGCCCGCATTTGGGTGAGACCTAGAGACTTAGCGCTGTTGGTATTGCGTCACGCCGTCCATCAAACGGTTGCCCGACATCACCACTTTTGATCCGGTCCAATCGGCCAAAAACGCGCTGGAACGGCTGAGGCCGGGCACAAAGCGCGCCTCATTGTTCTGAACCCGCAAGCCATCGGATGGATGGATTACCGTCTCTGCGCCTAGCGCAATAAAGGCGGAATAGTTCTCCTTATCGCGGCCTTGCACAAACCAATTGCCGGTGATCGTGCCGCGCGCACCGGCAGGCAGGTCGATCATATAATTGGTCCCGCGCCCGCTCGCATCGTCGAACGAATTGCCCCGGATCGTCACCTTGCCCGAGCGTGCCTTCACATAATGCCCGCCCGTTCCGCGTTCGAAGCGGCTGTCGACCACGGATAGCTCGCCATAATTGCCGACATAGATCGAATGCGCGCAGCCAGCCGAATGCTCGCAAGTGCCAAGCCCGCTAAAGGTTGAGCGGGCGATATAGATGAAACCGCGCGCATCATCGGCGGTGAGGATTCCTTGCTGGCTGTCTTCGAAGCGCGAATAGGCAATGTTGAGACTGCCCCGTTCAAGCCGGATCCCAGCGCCATTGCCATCACCGACAGAAATGCCGCGGAATGTAATCCCGCGAATCTCCGCGCCCACACCGCGCAGCACCAGCGCCGCTTTGCCTTCACAGGCGGTGCGTTCAAAAACGGCGCTGCCCGCCTTTTCCGCTGTGTAAGTGATCACGCCCGCTTGCTGAACCGCACATTGGCGATAGGTGCCCGGAGCCACTGATATGGTTGCCTTACCCGATCCGACCGCGCTTACAGCACTTTGCAGCGACCCATAGGAACGTCCGGTCTCGACAATGGTGAAATCTCCGCCGCCCTGTTGAGCGACAGCGGAAGGAGCCCAAATTGCTAGGGCGAGGGCAGATGCAGCGAGTTTTTTGTTCATGAACACAATAATAGCAGCACCTTGGCCCCGCGCCGCTGAGCAATCGCCCAACGTCCCTGCGCGGTACAACTATCGGCCAGAATATTGAATTCGCGCTTGGCGTTCGGGGCCTCAGGCGGCTACACCAGCGCCGGGCAAGGGTGGGGACACGCCCTACCAAAACAAATCAGGGTCACTCAGGAGGAAAACCCATGAAGAAACTAACAAGCATGATCGCTGTGGCTGGAGCCACTCTCGCACTCGCCGCCTGCGGCAGCGCGGACGATGCATCGGTGGATGCGACCGCTGATACGGTTGAAATGCCAGCGGATGATGCGCTTGAGCCAATCGTAGACGAGCCGGTTGAGGACGCCGCAGCGGTTGCTGAAGACATTGATCCAGCGGACACTGCCGTTGACGAGGCAACCGCCACCGAAGCAGCAGATGCAGCCGCAGTGGTTGCCGACGAAGCAGCAGCCGCAGCCGAAGCCGCCGAAGCGGCCAGCTCGAGCCTGGATGAAGTCGTGGACGCGGCGGAAAATGCTGCTGAAGCCGTTACCGAGTAATCCACTCAATGATCGGGAAGCGGGCATTGGCAGATCGCAGCGAAAACAGCCGCGCCGCCGCCCGCTTCCCATTTTTGCGCGCCGCGATAGGCGCGCCGATCTCGCTGGTTCTGGCTGCTTGCGGCGGCGGAAGCAGTGATACGGGCCCCGGAGCAGTGAGCGAAGGCGAGGCCCAAGCGCTCGATGAAGCCGCTGAAATGCTGGATGAGCGGCGCCTGCCGCCAGAGGTGCTGCCCACAGCTGCGCCCGTCGTTCCAGACCCATCTGAAACAACCGGCGAAAACGCAGAAGAAAGCACAAGCGACAATCCGCAATAGCTCCCCCGCATAAGCGCAAAAGGACGATACCGATAATGAGTGCAGGCCAAGCCAACGCTGGAATGGATCACGACACGTTTGAGCAATTCGCCGAGCAACTCGACCGCTATGTCAAAGAGCGCCTCATCCCGGCGGAAAACGACGTCATCGAAAACGATGCGATCCCGCCAGAGATTGTCGATGAAATGCGCGATATGGGCCTGTTCGGGATTTCCGTACCCGAAGAATATGGCGGCGCTGGCCTCAACACCCGGCAATATGCCCGCGTCGTCAACGCGATGAGCTACGCTGCGCCCGCCTATCGATCGATCTTCTCAATCAATGTCGGGATGTTTGCGAGTGCACTCAAGAACGGCGCCACCGAGGCGCAGCGGGCCGAATGGTATCCGAAACTGGTCGAAGGCAAGATCGCTTGCTTTGGCCTGACCGAACCGGGCTCGGGCAGCGACAGCGCCGGCCTGCAAACCAGTGCGACCCCTGATCCCGATGGCAATGGCTGGGTGCTGAATGGCACTAAACGCTACATCACCAATGCGCCGCATGCCGATGTCGCCTTGATCATGGCGCGGACCGAAAAAGAGAATCTGCCCAAAAACGCCCATGTCAGCGCGTTTCTGGTGCCGATGGACACTCCAGGAATTTCAACCGGCTCGCCGGACAAGAAGATGGGCCAGTCCGGCAGCCATATCTCCGACATCATGCTCGATGATGTGAAAGTGCCCGGTAATGCTTTGCTAGGCGGAGAAACCGGCAAGGGTTTCCGCTTTGCGATGCAGAGCCTCGACAATGGCCGCATTTCAGTGGGCGCGGCGGCGACAGGATATGCCCGGCGCGCTCTCAATTCCGCCCTGCGCTATGCCAATGAACGCCAAGCCTTTGGCGAGCCAATTGCCCGCTTCCAATTGATCCAAGCGATGCTGGCCGACAGCGAAACCGAAATTTACGCCGCCGAATGCATGATGCGCGATGTGACCGAACGCGCGGACCGCGGTGAGAATATCATCACCAAGGCGGCCGCATTCAAAGTCTTCGCTTCGGAAATGTGCGGCCGTGTGGTCGACAGGGTCGTGCAGATTTATGGCGGCGCGGGCTACCTCGCTGAATATGACGCAGAGCGCTTCTACCGCGATGCGCGGATTTACCGGATTTACGAGGGCACCACGCAAATTCTTCAGCTTCAGATTGCCAAGCATATGCTGCGCGAGTGGGATGCAGCTTCTTGATCCGCGTGCCGTAGCTACCCGCGCCCTCCACGGATTGTTTCATATGCGGTTTGGGCATCCGCCCAAACCTTCTGCACCAGCCCACTCCCTCCACCCTGCCACCCGGATCGTATCCGAAACTGTTCCGGGTGGCAGGGTGGAGGGAGTGGGCGGCTTGGCCAAGGGCAGGATGGATATCCTGCCCGCACCGCGATAAGACACTCATATGTACCAACTCCTCAACGACCTCTCGATCGTCGAAGTCTCCAGCTTCGTTGCATCGCCAACCGCTGGCCTGTATTGCGCGCAAATGGGTGCCGAGGTGATCCGCGTCGATCACAAGGCGGGCGGGCTCGATTATGATCGCTACATGCTGACCGAGGAAGGCCGCAGCCTGTCGTGGGAGAACCTCAACCGCGCCAAAAAATCGGTCGCGCTCGATCTGCGTTCTGGCGAAGGGCGCGAGCTGTGCGTCGAGCTGGCCGCGAAAACCGGGCAGTGCATCACCAATCTGCCGGAAAAGAGCTTCCTCAGCCACGCCGCGATGCAGGCGAAGCGTGGCGATATGATCAGCGTGCGCATCATGGGTTGGCACGATGGCAGGCAGGCAATGGACTTTACCGTCAACGCCGCCGCTGGATATCCGCTGATGACGGGACCGGAAGAATGGGATGCCAAGACCGCGCCGCCGGTTAGCCAGCCTTTGCCCGCATGGGACTTTATCACCGGTGCCTATTCGGCCTTTGCTTTGATGTCGGGGCTCCATAATCGCGCAGCGACCGGGCAAGGCGCAGAAATGCGCGTGCCCCTGGGCGATGTCGCGATTGGGACGATGGCGAATTCGGGCACTCTTGCCGAAATGCTTTATCGCGGATCGGATCGCGAGCGGCTGGGCAATGCAATCTGGGGCGCGTTTGGGCGCGATTTTCAGACCAAATGCGGCACCCGCTTTATGGTCGCGGCGCTCACACCCAAGCAATGGACTGGCCTGGTCAAGGCATTCGATGTGGCGGCGAAAATCACCGCGCTTGAGACTGAGTTGGGCCTTGATTTCAACGCCGGTGACCGGCCTAGGTTTGAGAACCGCCACCGCCTGTTCGACCTGTTCCAAAGTGCAGCGGAAACCCAAGACTATGCGGCGCTTTCTGCCCGCATGGCGGCCGAGAGCTGCACCTTTGAGAAATACCGCTCGCACCATGAGGCCTCAACCGACCCGGTACTGGTGGACGACAATCCGCTGTTCGGACCATCGCCTGCGAACCCATCGGGCTTCGAATATCCGGCGACCCGCAGCTTTGCGAACATGCCGGAGCATGAGGCCGGAGACCCCGCGCCTGCGCCTTTCCTTGGACAGCACAGCGAAGAGGTGCTCGCTGAGCGGCTCGGCCTATCATCAGGCGCTATTGCTAAGCTGGTGGATGCAGGAACTGTGGCCCTCTCAGATAAAGACCGCGCCTAGAAACCGCATGTGCTGAGCTTGTCGAAGCACTGCACTTTCTTCTAGCTGCGTGCACAAAGTGAAGAGCAGCCCTTCGACAAGCTCAGGGCAAACGGAGATTTGAATGTCGAGAAGAGCAGCCATCGTTTCCCCCCTTCGCACCCCCGTGGGCAAATTTCTGGGCGGGCTCTCCAGCCTCGATGCCGGGCAATTGGGCGCAGTCATTCTCAAGGCTCTGATAGACCGCAGCCGGGTTGATCCGGCCCGCGTCGACGACGTCGTGTTCTCCCAAGGATACGGCAATGGCGAAGCGCCCGCGATTGGTCACTGGGCCTGGCTCGCGGCGGGCCTGCCGCTCGAAGTGCCGGGATATCAGCTCGACCGCCGCTGCGGCTCTGGCCTGCAAGCAGTCGCCAATGCGGCGATGATGGTTGAGACCGGGATGGCCGACGTTGTGGTTGCGGGCGGGTGCGAGAGCATGTCGAACGTGGAGCATTACACCATCCAAGGGCGCGGCGGGGCGCGCATGGGCGACATCACCCTGCATGATCGCCTGTCCCGCGGGCGGCTGATGAGCCAGCCCATTGAACGCTTTGGCGTGATCACCGGCATGATAGAGACGGCCGAAAACCTCGCCAAGGATTATGAAATCACCCGTGAGCAGGCCGACGCTTTTGCGGTGCGCAGCCACCAAAACGCCGCCGCCGCGTGGGAGGCCGGCAAGTTCGATGAGCAATTGGTGACAGTCGATGTGCCGCAGCGACGCGGCGACCCCGTGACGGTCGCGCGCGACGAAGGTTTCCGCGCTGATGCAACAGAAGAGAGCCTCGCGAAATTGCGCGCGCTTGACCTGAAGCGTGATCCGGACGCCATTGTTACCGCTGGCAATGCCAGTCAGCAAAACGACGCGGCGGCGGCGTGTCTGGTTGTGGCCGAGGACAAGCTTGAGGAATTGGGCCTAGAGCCGAGCCTATGGTTTGGCGGATGGGCGGCGGCAGGCTGTGACCCGAGCCGCATGGGCATTGGCCCCGTTCCAGCGACGCAGCGCCTGTTCGAACGGCGCGGCTACGGCTGGGACGACATAGACCTCGTCGAGCTAAACGAGGCCTTTGCGCCGCAAGTGCTGGCAGTGCTCAAGGGCTGGGGCTGGTCCGAGGATGACAACCGCCGCGAGATCCTCAACGTCAATGGTTCGGGCATTTCGCTCGGCCACCCCATAGGCGCGACCGGCGGACGCATTCTTGCCGACATGGCCGCAGAGATGCATCGGCGCGGCGCGCGGTACGGGCTGGAGACGATGTGCATTGGCGGCGGGCAAGGCATCGCTGCCGTATTTGAGCGAGCAGTCTGATGAGCGAATGGAACGCATGGATCGGGCGCGAGCAGCGCAGCTCTGACCGGCTTGACGAGGGGCTGGCCGCGCGCTGGCTGGCGACATTTGATCTGCCAAAGCCAGAGCCTGCGCTGATGCCCCAAGGCATTCATTTGGCGCTGTGTACGCCCGATGCGCCAACCGCGAGCCTGGGCGAAGATGGCCATCCCGCCCGTGATGACAGCGCGAGCAGCTTCTTACCGCCGGTACCAATGCCGCGCCGGATGTGGGCCTCCAGCGCGATCAAATTCGTCTCGCCGATTCCCCTTGGCGCGAGCATTGCGCGCACCAGCCGAGTGTTATCAGTCGATGCAAAATCGGGCGGGTCGGGCGAGCTAGTGTTCGTCAACGTCGGACACGAGACGAGCGCGAACGGCACGCTCGCCGTTAGCGAAACGCAGACCTTGGTGTTCCGCGAGGCGGCACCGGCAAATGCACCGCTCTCGCCGCCGCCGCTTGGCGAAGGCGCATTCGATCCTTCTGAGTGGGAAGCGCACCGGGAGCTAAAGCCGGACCCGCGGCTGCTGTTTCGATACTCCGCGCTGACCTTCAACTCGCACCGTATTCACTATGATGCGCCCTATGCCGAGACACAGGAGCGTTACCGCGGTTTGGTCGTGCACGGGCCGCTAACCGCGTCACTGTTATTGCAATTGGCGGCGCGCGAGCTGGGTGAAAACAAGCTGCGCAGTTTCAACTTTCGCGGGGCATCGCCAGCGGTCGCGGATGAACCGCTACACCTTGTGATGCGGCGATCTGATGATGGCTATGAAATGGGCGCCTTTGCCGCCGATGGCCGCCAAGTCACAAAGGCCAAGGCGAGCACCTAAGCCCGCCCTAGTCCTGCTTCGGCGGCCGCCCGCGGCGGGGCGGCTCGCTCTTTTCCAGCTTAATCCCGCGTGCTGATAAAGCCTCGCGCAGGAGCATTTCAATCTCGGCATTGGCCGAGCGCAATTCGGCGGCAGCGAGGCGCTCTATCGCCGCATGCACCGCCGGATCGAGTCTCAGCGCAAAAGCCTTTTTCTTCGGTGCAGCCATGGCTGCCTCCCGTTGTCACGGTTTATTGGTAGAGCGTACCGGCGTTGACGACTGGCTGTGCTTCGCGGTCACCGCACAGGACAATCATCAGGTTGGACACCATCGCCGCGCGGCGCTCATCATCGAGTTCAACGATGCCATCGCTAGAGAGCTTGGACAGCGCATCTTCAACCATGCCGACCGCGCCGATCACCACCTTCTTGCGCGCAGCGATCACCGCATCGGCTTGCTGACGGCGCAGCATGGCACCGGCGATTTCCGGCGCGTAGGCGAGGTGAGTCAGGCCCGCTTCATCGACGATAATCCCGGCAACGATCAGCCGCTCATTGAGCTCCTCGCGCAGTTCCGCGTTCACGATATCGGCGCTGCCGCGCAGGGTCGTTTCGTCCTCATCCGACATATCATCATAGGGATGGCGCGCGCCCACGGTGCGCAGCCCTGCCTCGATCTGAATGTTCACAAACTCTTTGTAATCATCGACATCAAACACCGCCTGCGCGCTGTCGGAGACACGCCACACGACATTGCAAGCAACCTCAATCGGGTTGCCGCGCAGATCGTTGATCTTGACCTTCTCAGAGTGGATGTTGTGCGCGCGCACGCTGACTTTCTTCTTGATCATCCACGGCCAGACCCATTGCAGGCCCTCTTTGCGCACGGTGCCGCGATATTCGCCAAACAGGGTGATCACCGCTGCCTGATTGGGCTGGATCATGAAAAAGCCGATTGCGCCAATCAGTACAACTAGAATTCCCAGCGCGATTGTGCCGACAAACGCCAGCTTTTCTGGCTTGGTCGCGCCGCTTTCGGGCACGGCGCCAAAGATGACGAAGAGCACCAAGGCCGTAACCGCAGCCAGCACCGCGAGCATGACGTAGCCACTATAGGCCGATCCCGCTCGCTCGCTGCTGCGGGTCATAATGTTGGGTGTGTCGGACATTTCATGCCTCCTCTGATATAATTACAATATCATATTTATATCATCAAGCAATTTTGTCAATCTGAATCGGGAAAGTCGGCAATCGGCTCGATCACGCCGTAGCTTTCCACCTTGGGCGCGCGGCTCAGCGCCGGAAAGTCGATCTCTGGCGGCTCAACATGCGTATCCGGCAAACGGTCGAGCAGATCACGAATCAGTGTGAGCCGCCCACGCTTCTGATCGTTGAAATCCACCAAGGTCCATGACGCATGATCGGTATGCGTTGCGCGCAGCATGGCCTCGCGGGCGCGGGTATAATCATCATATTTCTCGCGCGCGGCCAGATCGACCGGCGACAATTTCCAGCGTTTGAGCGGGTCTTCCAGCCGCTCAGCCAGACGCTCCTCCTGCCGCTCCTGGTCCGTTGTCAGCCAATATTTGAACAACAGAATGCCATCATCGGTCAGCATTTTTTCAAACACGGGCGCCTGCTCCAAAAAGGCGGCGACCTGAGCCTTGTTTGCATAGCCCATTACATCTTCCACGCCCGCGCGGTTGTACCAGCTCGCGATCGAACAGCACGATCTCACCCGCGCAGGGCAGATGCGCGATATAGCGCTGGAAATACCACTGTGTCTGCTCTTCCTCGGTCGGCTTGCTCAACGCGACGGTGCGGCATTGGCGCGGGTTGAGCTTGTCTCGAACCGCCCGGATCGCGCCGCCCTTGCCAGCGGTGTCGCGCCCTTCAAACAACACCACGATCCGCGCGCCTGTTGTGCGCGCCCAGCGCGCCATTCCAACCAGCTCCTCGGTCAGCGGCTCCAGCGCCTCGCGAAATTTCTTACCCTTCATGCGCCTGCCTCTCTTGAGCGATTTACCCTTGCACTATCCCGGTGGTAGTCCAAATCTGAAGGCTATGGCTACACTAAGCGAACCTGAAACCGATTTTGCGCGCCTCCCCGAACTGCCGGAGGATGTTTTTACCGCGCCGCTAAAGAAACCTGACCATTTGGGTGAGGATTGGATTGAGCCGGTGCAGGCGCATTACCGATCAGAAGATCACGCGATCTGGAACGACCTGTTTGCGCGCCAGATGAAGGTGCTACCCGGACGCGCGGCGAGCGCCTTTATGGCGGGCCTGGAAAAGCTCGATCTGGGGCGCGGCGGCGTACCGGAATTTGGCAAATTGTCAGAGGAATTGAATGCATTGACCGGCTGGACAGTTGTGCCGGTCCCGATGCTGATCCCCGATCACGTGTTCTTCTGGCACCTCGCCAATCGCCGCTTTCCAGCGGGCAATTTCATCCGCTCGCGCGAGACCTTCGACTACATCCAGGAACCCGACGTGTTCCACGATGTGTTCGGCCATGTGCCGTTGCTGACCGACCCGGTGTTCGCCGACTACATGCAGGAATACGGCCGCGCCGGATGGAAGGCGATGCGCTACAACCGCCTAAAGGCGCTGGGCGCGCTCTATTGGTACACGGTTGAGTTCGGGCTGCTCGAAGAGGCGGACGGCATCAAGGCTTACGGCGCTGGTATATTGTCCGGCCCCACAGAGGTGGTGTTTGCGACCGAAGCGAAGAGCCCCAACCGCATCATGCTCAATGTCGACCGGGCCATGCGCACCGATTATGTGATCAGCGATCTGCAGCCGACATACTTTGTGATCGAGAGCTTCGAAGACCTCTATCGCCAGACGGTGGAGCGCGATTTTGACCGGCTCTATCGCAGCTTAGCTGCCAGCTTCACCTATGCGAACAGCGCGGTGATCGATGTCGATAATGTGGTGAACCGCGGATCACAGGAATACCACCTGCGCGGCGGGCGCGGGAGCAATGCGAGTCCTATATAACCTCAAACGCCGGCGGCTGCATCCGCAGCCTTGGCTTTTCCTCGCTCATGCGACCTGAAGGTCGCGTCGCTGCGGGCGGGCTCAAGACCCTTGCACTCGCCTTCGGCTCGCGAAATCCCTCTCGGCTGAGAACCTTCTTCTAAAACTTCACCACGAAGATGAGGTTATACGCCGCGAGCACGACCAGCGCCGCGAGTGCAGCCACGCCCAGCGCCAGCCAGCCGAGCGCCCCAAACAGCGCGCCGCCATTCATAACCAGCCCGCCAATCGCGCTCGCCAGCAGGCCCAACCCGATGTTCCGGAAAATGCCGCCCGCGTCCTCTGTGCGGGCCAGGATTGAGGCGAACCAGCCGAGCAGCGCGCCCATCACGATCAATATGAGAATTGCCATTAGTCGCTCCCTCTGGTCCGCTTAAAACAGCGCTAGCAATGCAGCACCCATCGCGATGCGATAGATCACAAAGACCAGCATTGATGCCTTTTTCAGGAAGTTCATCAGGAACGCCATTGTCAAAAATGCCGCGATGAATGTGAGAACGCCGGCAATCAGCGCGTCCCACGCCAGCGTTGCCCCAGCCTCAAAAATCTCCGGCACAATCAACACACCGGCTCCCGCAACCGCAGGGATCGAAAGCAGGAAGGAAAAGCGCGCCGATTCAAACCGGCTGTACCCCAGAGCGCGGGCCGCCGTCATGGTAACGCCCGACCGGCTCGTGCCCGGTATGATCGCCAGCGCCTGCGCGAGACCAACAAGCAAGCCGTCGCGCCACGTCATGTTTTCAAACACCTTATCCTCGCGCCCAAAAAAGTCGGCGACGCCAAGCAGCATACCGTAGAAAATGAGGTTGAAAGCGATCAGATCAGTGAAGCGGATCGAGGCCATCAAATCACCATCAACAATGGTGACGCCAAACACGCTTTCCGCAAATCCATTGAACAGGCCCATCTTGATCGACAGGCCAAACACGACCGCCGGGATCGTGCCCAGCACAATCCACCAGAACAATTTGCGCGCCTCTGGGGCCTGCCCAATCCCAATGCTGGCAAATCCGCCGCGCGCGAGCACGACCACATCCTTGAAGAAATAGACGATGATGGCGAGCAGAGACCCGACATGGACCGCCACATCGATCAGCGGGCCCTGATCCGAAAAGTCGGTCAGATAGGGGATCAGGATCAGGTGACCTGACGAAGAAATCGGCAGGAATTCCGTGATTCCCTGGACAACCGCGATCAGGAGTAATTGAAGGAAAGTCATGGCCCGCGGTCCAAGACTGAACCGCGGGCCAAGTCAACACTCTACCAGATTTTCACGCGCTCTTCTGGTGGGATATACATCGCGTTGTCTTCGGTGACGCCAAAGGCTTCGTACCAAGCGTCCAGATTGCGCACGACGCCGTTCACCCGGTATTCCTCTGGGCTGTGCGCGCCGGTGCGCAGACGCAGGCGGTAGTTCTCTTCACGCTGCGCCGAGCGCCAGACCTGCGCCCAGGCGAGGAAGAACCGCTGATCGCCAGTAAAGCCGTCAATCACCGGCACGTCTTTGCCTGCAGTGGCGATCTTATAAGCACGGTAAGCAAGCGACAGCCCGCCAACATCGCCGATATTTTCACCCAGCGTCAGGCGGCCGTTTACGCAGGTTTCGCCTTCATCGAACGGGCAGAACGCGCTGTATTGCGCAACCAAAGCATCGCCGCGCTGGTCAAAGGCGGCGCGGTCTTCGTCGGTCCACCAATTGCGCAGCTTGCCGGTGCCATCAGACTTGGAGCCTTGGTCGTCGAAACCATGGCCAATTTCGTGACCGATCACCCCGCCAATCGCGCCATAATTGACTGCAATATCCGCGCTCACGCCAAAGAATGGCTGCTGCAAAATAGCCGCCGGGAACACGATCTCGTTCTTGGTCGGGTTGTAATAAGCATTGACCGTTTGCGGGGTCATAAACCACTCGGTCCGGTCGATCGGCCCGCCCAGCTTGGCGATGTTGTCAGCGAGGTTCCAAGCCCCCGCCGCAATCGCATTTTCCAGCGGTTTGTCAGCGGTCATCTCAAGACCGGGATAGGTCTCCAGATTGTCGCGGTAGCCGATCTTGGGATCGAAACTATCGAGCTTTGCTTTGGCCTCGACCTTGGTTTCCGCGCCCATCCAATCGATTTCTTCGATGGATTGCGCCATGGCGAGGCGCAGATTGGCGACCAGCTCGTCCATCGCGGCTTTGTTTTCAGCCGGGAAATATCGCTCGACATAGCTCTTGCCGACGAGCTCGCCCAAGGCGCCCTCGGTGGCATCAATCGCGCGCTTCCAACGCGGGCGCTGCTCTGGCGTGCCGCGCAGTTTCTTGCCGAAAAATTCAAAGCTCGCCGTGTCAAAACGGGTCGGCAGAACGGCGGAATTGTCCGAGAGGAATTCTTTGATCGTCCACGCCTGAAGCGTCGCCAAATCGGTTTCAGACAGCACTTCAAACATGCCGGGCAGGCCTTTGCCGATCTTGGCAACGGTCGCCTCATCCAGGCCCAGCTCTTTGATCCGCTCTTCGCTCGGCGGGATGGTGCCCACGACATAAATCGGCGATTTTGACAGGCCGATTTTGTCCATGATCGCGCCCACCGGAATATCGCCCGCCATTGCGGCCATTTCTTCCTTGGTCACGGCGTTATAGGTTAGGTCGCGGTTGCGGCTGACGGTGCGGTCCCACAGCACTTCTTTTGCGAGCCGCTCTTCGAACGCATAAACGGCTGCGGTTGCGCCCGCTGGGTCGGCATAGCCGGCCTCGCCAAACAGGAAGGTGAGATAGTCCTTATAGAGCTTGATCGTCTCAAGCCCTTTTTCGCTGGTGTCGGTGTAATAATCGCGGTCTGGCAGACCAATCCCGCCCATGCCGATATAGGCTACATAACGATCGGGCTGCTTCGCATCGACGTTTACAAACCCGCCGATTGGCGATGCATAGCCAGGCGATGCCCACAGCATTGCGAGCTCATCCATCGAGCTCGCCGCAATGATCTTGTTAAAATAAGGCTGCGCCGGAGCAAGGCCAGCGGCATCAATCGCTGCAGTGTCGAGGAACGCGTTGTGCGCATTCACAATCCGCTGCTCGTCATTGCTGAGCGTAGCCGGGTCTTTGGCGACCAGCTCATCAATCAGAGCCTTCACATCGGTAGTGCTCTTCTCGCGCAGCAGGTTGAACGCGCCAAAACGGCTGAATTCCGCTGGCAGTGGGTTCGCATCAAGCCATTTCTGATTGACGTATTTGAAGAAGTCATCACCGGGATCAACGTCGGTCGATATCAGCTGAGGATCAACGCCCCAAGAGCCAAAGCTCATGGTCGGCGTGCTGGGCTCTTGCGCTGCGTCCGCTGCGCCTTCAGCCGCTGTCTCGTCCAGCAGCCTTTCGATGCCAGTGTCCGCATTTGCGTCATGCGCGCCGCCTGCAAGGGCCGGATTGGCGCACATCAGGGCAGCAAGCCCAGCGCTAAGAAGAGCTGTTCGTTTGATCATAATACCAGTCCCGTGGTTATCGTTGTTCAAAATTGTCCGGCATTCTCTTTAAACCGCGCGGGCAAGCAGAGTCGACGTTTGTCCGATTGCGGTCGCAATTGGTCGATTAATTGAGGTTGGGGGAAGTGTTTGTGTTCGAACCGCGCTGCCCACCTCCCCACCCGGTCACCAATGGTAAGCACCAGAATATGGTGGCCTGGTGGGGAGGTGGGCGGCTACGGTCGTGAAACAGAAATCGTGGAGGGCGCGGGTGGCTAGGATGTCCTTAAGGTCACGCCGCTTGGTTGCTCGCAAACTGGAGCTTCGCGAGCCGCGCATAGAGACCGCCCGCTTTCACCAAGGCATCATGCGTGCCTTGCTCGGCAATCTTGCCCTCATCGAGCACGATGATCCGGTCCGCCTTGCGCACGGTCGCCAGCCTGTGAGCGATCACCAATGTCGTGCGATCAACCATCAATTGATCAAGCGCTTGCTGAACCAATTGTTCGCTCTCGGCATCGAGCGCGCTGGTCGCCTCATCCAGCAGCAGGATCGGCGCATCCCTTAGAAGCGCACGCGCAATCGCCAAGCGTTGTTGCTGACCACCCGACAGCTGCGTTCCGCCCTCGCCCAGATCCGTATCGAGACCCTTCGGCAGATCGCGCAGGAAGCTTTCCGCATTGGCAGCGCGCGCGGCCTCCCAAATCGCCTCGTCATCGGCATCCCACCGGCCATAGCGAAGATTATCGCGGGCATTACCGCTGAACAGCACACCGTCCTGCGGCACCAAGGCGAGCCGCTCGCGCAGGTCAGCAGGATCAGCTTTGGTCAGGGGAATCCCGTCCAAGCGAATGGTGCCAGACTGCGGATCGTAAAACCGCTCAACCAGCCGGAAAATGGTTGACTTGCCCGCACCCGATGGGCCGACAATCGCGACCGTCTCGCCCGGCTCAACCTCCAAGGTAAAGTCATGCAGAGCGGCCACCTCTGGGCGGCTGGGATAGCGGAATGTCACATTGCGAAACGACAGATTGCCGCGCGGCGGCGCGGGCAGGGCCTGCGCGCGCTCTGGGCTGGAAATGGTGGGCTTTGCATCGAGCAATTCAGCAAGACGGCTCGCCGCGCCTGCCCCGCGCAATAGGTCACCATACACCTCTGTCAGCGCGCCAAACGCGCCCGCCACCAGGCCACCAGTGATTACAAAGGCGAAGATCGTACCGCCCGAAATAGAGCCGTCGCTGACCGCGATTGCGCCGCGCCACATCAACAAAGTGATCGCACCAAAGATCAGCATAATGATGACCGACGTCATTGCCGCGCGGATCATAATCCGCCGCTTAGCGGTGGCGAATGTCGCCTCTACCGCCTCGCCAAACCGATCCGCCTCGCGCGCCTCTTGATTGAAGCTTTGAACGATCTTCATGCCCGCCAGCACTTCGGTCACCATCGCGCCGACATCAGCCACCCGGTCCTGGCTGGTGCGCGAGACATTGCGCAGCCGCCGCCCGAACACGGTGATCGGGATGATCACTGCCGGGATCACCAGCATCAGACCCATCGTCATTTGCGGCTGGAGGTAAAACAGCAGCGCCGTACCGCCAATCGCCATCAGCGTGTTGCGCAAGGCGATCGACACCGTCGTTCCGACAACCTGCTCAATCACCGCCGTATCCGACGTCATCCGGCTGGAGATTTCTTTCGGGCTGTTCGCCTCATAGAAGCTGGGTGCCTGGCGCAGCAGATTGCGCTGAACCGCGCGGCGGATATCAGCGACCACGCGCTCGCCAATCCAGCTGACGAAATAAAATCTCAGCGCCGTGCCAATGCCCAGAACCACGACGATCATCAGCAGATATTGGAACGCAGAATTGATCTGGGCATTCGTGGCCCCGCCGCCAAACGCCTCATCGATGATCACTTTGAAGCGCCACGGAATGGCCAATGTTGCCGCGGCTGTGATCAACAATGCGATCAGCGCCAATGCGACTTGCGTCGGGTACTGCGCGGCAGTTGAATAGATCATGCGCAGCGGGCGCAAGGATTTTGCCGGTTTCTCGGCGGGCTCGCCAGCCCCCTCATCCGCGCGCGTTTTCCGCCCGCGTCCAAACAGCCCGCGCCTTTGCGGCGGCGCTTCGTCTGATTGTGTGAGATCCCCGTCCATCGAACCGCTCATCTAGGGACAAACCGGCGGGTTTTCACGTGCAAAAATCGCACATTCCCACCGAAACCACCCAAAACTGGTGGAATCGTAAAATATTGTGCATTGCACAATTGTTCATAAAGGCCCACCTATACCCGGTAAGCGCCCGGCGAAGAGGCGCCTTTTTGATACGGGTTCTGGACGACCCGGCGATCTCAGCAGCGACGCTCGCGCTGAGCCACAACAGGGGAACGACTTGCTTTACCACGCCTATGAATTGCAGCGCAGCCGGATGAATTCAGTGAGCTCAATCGCATCCATCAGCTCATCGGTCATGGCCAATCCAGCCAATCCGTTTGCCAAAATGGGCATGATGTCGATGACGGCCAATGCGCTCGACGTGTTCGCCCATGCGACGGCGGATTATGGCAAGCCTGCGTTTGGCATCACCGAGGTCGATGTGGACGGCACGGTGTGGCCAGTGATCGAGGCCACCGTGGTCAACCGCCCGTTTGGCGATCTTAAGCGCTTCCGCCTCGATGGTGTGGACAATGCCGAAGAGAGCACACGTCCGAAAATGCTGATCGTCGCCCCGATGAGCGGCCATTACGCCACCCTGCTGCGCGGCACGGTGGAGCGGATGCTGCAGAAGTTTGAGGTCTACATAACCGATTGGGCCGATGCGAAGACCGTGCCCATGCACGAGGGGCATTTCGACCTCGACACCTATATCGATTACCTCACCGAATTCCTGGAATACATCGAGGCGGTAAAGCCGGGCCAGCGCCCGCATATGCTCGCCGTTTGCCAGCCCTCGGTCCCCGCCTTTGCGACGACCGCGCTGATGAACCAGCACAAATCCCCCGCTGCGCCAGCCACACTCACCATGATGGGCGGGCCAATCGACACGCGCGAAAGCCCGACCAGCGTCAATGATCACGCGATGAAGCGCCCGATCGAATGGTTCCGCAATTCTGTGATCGCCACCGTGCCAATGAAATATCGCGGCGCAGGGCGTAAGGTCTATCCCGGCTTTATGCAGCTGTCCGCCTTCATGAGCATGAACCTGCAAAGCCACATGATGAGCCATTACGAGATGTTCAAACATCTGACCGCTGGCGATGATGACAGCGCGAACGCGACCAAAGACTTCTACGACGAATACCGCGCAGTATGCGACATGACGGCGGAGTTTTACCTCCAGACGGTCGAAGAAGTGTTCCAGAAGCACTCGCTCCCGAACGGCACGTTTGAGCACAAAGGCGAGATCGTCGATCTGACCCAGATCACCGACACCGCTTTGCTCGCCATCGAAGGCGAGCGCGATGATATTTCAGGGATCGGCCAAACCAAGGCCGCGCTGAAACTCGCGACCGGCCTATCCGAGAAAAAGAAGCGCTACTACATGGCCGAAGGCGCCGGGCACTACGGCATCTTCAACGGCAGCCGCTGGCGCACCAAGGTTGCGCCGGTAGTGGAAGAGTTTGTGGCGGCGCATGGGTAGTGATTGCGGCCCCGATGTCCGCTTTCGGCCCAATTGTAGACATAGATCGTTCGTTAATCCGCGCTCTGAAGCGGAAATCTCTTGTCAGACAGCACCGACTTTAAGATGGTCGGGCTATGCCACTTGCTCAGATCAATCCTAAGTCGATTGCACCTCCATTTTCCAACTACTCGCATGCCATCGCCGTTGATTCTGGAATGCGAATGCTTTTCGTTTCTGGGCAGCTTGGCCTCAACAGTGAGGGAGTATTTCTCGCAGGCTTTCGAGCCCAGTTTGAGCAGGCGATGATCAATTTGGAAGCCGTCCTATCGGAGGCTAGGATGACGACTGACAACTTGGTCAAGCTTACTGTTCTCTCAGCCGTCGCTGACGATGAAGCAGTCGAGGCTTATCGAGAGATTCGAGATGAGAGGATCGCAAGGCACGCCCCTGCGGCGCTCTATTCTGTCGTAACCGCATTCACTCACCCAGACATACTGGTGGAGGTCGAAGCAATCGCAGCCAGTTGATATCGAACGGAAGCTTCTCTTTTCAGACTGTCTCAAAGCGGACATTCCGCTCCCCACCCCCAAAGCTGTCTTTTGCGGTGAGTTGGCGTTGTTGCTCAACCCTCAACCTTCGGCGTTCTGAAAAACAGCCGCTTTATGACCCGCCGCCCCCACAATAGCAGCAAGACCACCAGCACCAGCAGCACCAGCGCGATCCCGCCCGCCACCAGCGGATATTCGTAAGCGACATAGAGCAGGCCCACGGTCGCAACGTCCTCTGCGCTGGAGGCCATCACATTGCTGACCGGCTCGGGTGAGGTGTTGACCACGGCCCGCGCGCTCGCCTTGCCGCCATGCGCCAAAAAGCTCGCCCCGCCGCCCAGCAGAAACGCAACCACCTGCATCGCCGGGTCAGAAGGATCGACAATCGCCAGCGCCAGCAAGGCCCCGCCAACTGGCCGCACCAAGGTGTGCACCGTATCCCAGATGGAATCGAGCCACATCACCTTGTCGGCAAAGAACTCCGCCAGCGCACCAAGCGCGGCAATGCCCATCACCCATGGGTTTTCAAGCACGCCAAGGCTGGCAAGATGCTCTGGGATCGGAATCGCATCGAGCCGCATCGCCAGCCCCGTGGCAAACACGCACAAATAGAGTCGCCAGCCGCTCAAAAGGCTGACGCTCCCCGCAATCCCAATGATTTCCATGATCCCCATGTTCGGAGTTTGCGGCAGTTGCGCTTACTATGCAATGTCCGTTCATCCGCGAACTGGCAGGAGTGACCTATGAGTACCATTGCAATTCTTAGTGCGGCATCCGCGCTTGTGGCCGACATTCCGCAGCCGGTGACATTCCAAGACTGGACCACATCATGCGACAATATGCGCTATTGCGAGGCGCAGGCGGCGCAGGATAGCTTTGCAGGCAGCGGATGGGTGGTGCGCATAGCGCGGGACGGGACGCCATCAAGCAGTCCCACAGTTTCACTCTTCCCGGCCTTCGATGTTCCGGAAACGGCCACAAAAGTAAGATTTGATGGCCGCGTAAGCGATTTCGGGATCGACGCTATCGGCAATCTGGTTGGCGACCCTGCGCTGTTCCTGAAGGCGATGGCGAAGGCACGACATGCGGACATCATTGATGCGGACCAACAAGTTGTCGGCAGCCTTGCGGTCAATGGGGCATCGGCCGCGCTGCGTTGGATTGATGATCGGCAGAAGCGTGTGGGCACCGTTTCCGCGTTGATCGCGAAGGGGGCTAAACTGGCCAACGCGATGCCCGCTCTCCCAGTCTTGCCGGAAATCAAAACGCCCAAACGTTCAAGCGCCGGTCCAGTCGTGCTCAGCAAGGCTCATATCGCAACGATCAGGGAGCGCGCGGATTGCTTTTCAACCTCCAATAAGCATGAGTTTTTCCGCCTAGATGATGCGTACACACTCGGGTTGATCGCATGCGGCTTAGGCGCCTATCAGGGCTTCGCCGTCGCAGTTTTGATTGATGAAAGCGGCAACTGGTCGCGGGCACCAATCGAGCAAGCCGGGCCTGCGCGAGAGGGAGCCGGAGAGTGGGACGCCGCGTCCCTCGCAACGGCAAGCTATGCGCAAGAGCGATATCTACTTAGCACATTCGCAAAAGGACGCGGGCTAACCGATTGCGGGATGAGCGCGTCTTGGGTGTGGGATGGCGAAGCGTTCAGGCTCGCTTCTTATTCGTCTCTCTACGAATGCCGGGGCGGACCGCCGGGTGAGTGGCTCCCCCAATGGCAGACTAAGAACGATCCGCGTCCATAGGCACGGTCGCTGAGTCCGCGCAAAGAAAAGCCGGCGCAGGATCACTCCTGGCGCCGCCTCACTATCTTGCCTTTGGGCCTAGCCACCCGCGCCCTCCACCCTTCCACCCGGATACTAACCCGGTGTGATAATCCGGGTGGAAGGGTGGAGGGCGCGGGTGGCTAGGAAACGGGGAAGCCGGATGACCTCCCCGTCTCACAAATCAAAACACTTCAAACATGCCCGCTGCGCCCATACCGCCGCCGACACACATGGTCACGACGACATATTTGGCGCCGCGCCGCTTGCCTTCGATCAGCGCGTGGCCAACGCAGCGTGCGCCAGTCATGCCGTAAGGGTGGCCGATGGAGATTGAGCCGCCATTGACGTTAAGTATTGAGTTGTCGATGCCCAGCTTGTCGCGGCAGTAAAGCACTTGCACTGCGAAAGCTTCATTCAGCTCCCACAGGCCAACTTCGTCCATCTTCACGCCGGTTTGCTGGAGCAATTTTGGGATCGCGAAGACCGGGCCAATGCCCATTTCATCAGGCTCGGTGCCCGCAACCGCCATGCCGACATAGCGACCAAGTGGCTGGAGACCCTTTTGCTCAGCCAGCTTCGCTTCCATCAGAACCGAAGCCGACGAGCCGTCGGACAGCCGCGATGCGTTACCGGCCGTGATGACATTGCCCGGACCCATCACCGGCTGAAGACCTTGGAGACCTTCCAAAGTGGTGGTCGGACGGTTGCCCTCATCCTTGGTCATCGTGTGTTCGACTTCGGAAACTTCGCCGGTTTCCTTGTCCTTGACCATCATCGTGGTGGTGACAGGGACGATCTCGTCGTCGAACTTGCCAGCTTCCTGGCCAGCGGCGGTGCGCATTTGCGATTGCAGTGCGTATTCATCCTGCACGTCGCGGCTGATGTCATAACGCTTGGCCACCGTCTCGGCGGTTTGCAGCATCGGCATATAAACATTGCCGTGCATCGCGAGCAGCGACTTATCCATCGCGACGCGCATTTCCGGGGTCTGGACCATTGAAATCGAGTCCTGACCACCGCCGACGACCACATCCATATTGTCGACGATGATCTGTTTCGCCGCCGTGCTGATCGCCATCAGGCCCGAAGAGCACTGACGGTCGATGGTTTGCGCAGCGACCGACACTGGCGCGCCGCCGCGAAGGGCGACCTGACGGGCGATGTTGCCGGCCTGCGTGCCCTGAGTGAGAACTGCGCCCCAAACCACATCGTCGATTTCAGCGGCGTCGATACCGGCGCGCTCTACAGCGGGTTTGAACGAAGCGGCACCAAGGGTGGCTCCAGGGGTGGCGTTAAAGCCGCCCTTATAGGCCCGGCCAATTGGAGTACGGGCGGTAGAGACGATGACTGCGTCACGTGACATGGAGAATTCCTTATTTTCAATAGCTAACCTGCGTCATTCCAGCGAAAGCCGGAATCTCGGGCAGCGAAGTTTGCTCTGTGGCTCTAGACCCCAGCGTTCGCCGGGGTGACGAGGTTAAAACTTAAACGAACAGCATTGTGATCCATTCACAGATCAGAGCGGGCTTTTCTTCGCCTTCGATCTCGATCGTGATTTCAGAAGTTTGCTGCCACTGGCCCGGGCGCTTTTCGATCATTTCAGTCAGTTTCCAATGGCCGCGAATGCGCTTGCCAGAGCGGACTGGGTTGATGAAGCGGGTTTTGTTGCCGCCATAGTTCACGCCCATTTTCACGCCGTCGATCTTCGGCATATCCGAGTTGGCGGACAGGTAAGGGATCATCGAAAGCGTCATAAAGCCATGCGCGATGGTGCCGCCGAACGGCGTCATTTTGGCGGCTTCTTCGTCGATGTGAATGAACTGGTGATCACCGGTCGCGTCAGCGAACATGTTGATCTTTTCCTGGCTCATCTCGACCCATTCGCTGGTGCCGATATTTTCGCCGACTTTTGCGGCCAGATCTTGGGGGGTCATACTCGTGTCTCCTGCCAAAATTACGCGCTTCTCGCCCGAATCCGGGCGCGGCGCTTAGGCGGAGTAATGGCGCATCATTGCAGGAAGCGCAATGAGGTTTCCGTAAACGTCAACTTGCCGTTACGGCATTGGCACCAGCGGCGCTGCTTTGTCCGCTGGCCCGCGCCTTGCGCCGCGCGGTGGCGCCGATTTCGCGCGGCTTTTCCGGACCATTTTTGAAGCGCTTCGAATCGAGCCTGCGGCAGTAGGAATAAAGGGCGATTTGAAGGCCGATCAGCTTATAAAACATTGGCTGATAGGCAATGCCTTGGAACAGAGCGCCGGTGAGGTAAATCAGGCTGGCGAGCTGCAAGGCGACGGCCAAGGGCGCAATCCACCCCTCGCGTTCGTGGCCCACATCTTTCCAGCGGCTGCGGATGCGCTCCATCTGCCACACGCCCAGCCCTTGCAGCCACACCCAGATTATGAGGCCGGGCCAGCCCTGCTCGCCGAGCATTTCAAAGATGGAGGAATGGAAAGCGCGCGCCTCATCCGTCACATCGCGGTATTGAACCGAAGTCGTGTTGCCGACCTCTTCGCGCACGGGCAGTTCGTAGGTGAATGAATTGCCAAGATAGGAATTGAACCCGCCGCCAAACGGCTTTTTCGACGCGTATTCATAAGTCCAGGTCCACACCGCCACACGGGTAGAGGCGCTTTCATCCCCGCCCGGCTGAGCAATGGTGGCCATCCGCTCGTAATAGCTTTGCGGCAAAAACGGCAGGGCGATCACGCCCAGCACGCCGCCAGCGGCCATGAACAGCAAACGCCGTTTGACATAGCGCAGCAGCAGCAAGGCCAGCACCGCAATACAAACGAGGCCCGTGCGCGCCTCTGTGCCGATGGGCACCAGCAAGGAAGCGAACGTAAGGCCTACGGCGAACACATTGGCCGACCAATGTTTGGGCAGGATCGTGCCAAACCGCACCAGCCACCAGACCAGAGGGATCAGGCCAATCGCAACTGTTGCGAGGGTGGAACTTTCATACAGGCCGCTGTTGTCATTGACGAAGAAATTGAGGTTCTCATATCCGCCGCCGCCCAGCACAGTTTTCATCCCCGTGCCGATCACAATCGTTGCCACTGACAGGACAATGACCAAGGCCAGCGCCTCTAGCCGCAGCCGGGTGGTGATGGTGAGCGGCATGAAGATCGCAAACAGCAATGCTTTCCAAACCCATTCCCATTTCGCCTGTGCCGCCTCAGGGAAATCGGCATTTTGCGTCGTCCACCAGCAATAGACGAGCAGCGCCAGCATCAGGCCCTGACGCACGGAAAAGCGCCCACCCTCTTTGCGATCCAGCAGCAGCCAGCCGCCAAAGGCCGCGCCAAACGCGATGAAGGACACCGGGATCGAGGTGATGATCGAATAGCCGATCCGCTGCGGTGCGAGAATGTCGATATAGACATACAGCAGCACCCACAAATAGGGGCGCCTGAGGCCTAGCAGCAGGACAAAGCCGATAAAGGCGAGAAAGATGAGATCGAGCATTTAGACCGCTGTCTCATCGGGCGCAGGCGGGGCGGGATTGGCCGGTTCACCACGCGCGGCCTGTTTGCGGGCCGCCAGCGCGTCTTTGCGCCGCTGTTCTTCCGCCGCCTGATTTTCGGCAATCGCCGGATCCACGTCCAGATCATCGCGCCACACCAAGCGCAGCAGCACAATGGCGAGCAAGCCATGGCCGAGAGCAAGGGCGAAATAGTCGATCATTCTACGCGTGGTTCCCGCATGATTTATGGCAGGCACAATCGCCCACAATCAGGCGCTCTAACCAAACGCAGTTGACGTCCCGTTAAGGACAATCAGGCATAGCGCCCTTATCATGCGCGTCCTTCACGTTCTCGACCATTCGCTGCCGCTCCATTCCGGCTACACCTTTCGCACGCGCGCGATCCTGAAGGCGCAGACCGCGATGGGGATCGAAGTGCGCGGGATCACGGGCCTGCGCCACAGTGATGAGGGCGCTCTTACCGACCCAGAAGTGGTCGATGGACTGACCTTCCACCGCAGCACCGGCTTGGCCAGCGGGCCGCCGGTGATCAACGAAATCCGCGAGATGACGCATTTGTCGCTCTCCATTCAGGAGCTCGCCAAAGAGTGGCGGCCCGACATCATCCATGCCCATTCCCCGGCGCTGTGCGGCGGCGGCGCCTGGCGCGCATCACGCGCGTTGGATGTCCCGCTCGTCTATGAAATCCGCGCCTTTTGGGAAGATGCAGCGGTCGGCAATGGCACGGGGCGTGAGGGATCGATCAAATACCGCATGACCCGCGCGCTGGAGACGCAAATTGTCCGCCGCGCAGATGCAGTCTTCACCATTTGCGACGGCCTGCGCAGCGATCTGGTCCGGCGCGGAATCAATCCGGGCAAGCTTGGGATTATGCGCAACGGCGTGGATATGGCCATGTTTGGCGATCCGCCGCCGCGCGATGAGCGGCTGGCGGGCAAGCTGAACATCAGCGCTGATTCGCCAGTGATCGGCTTTATCGGCAGTTTCTACGCCTATGAGGGGCTGGACGACCTGATCGCCGCCATGCCCCGCCTGCGAGAGCAGCATCCGGGCATCAGGCTGCTGCTGGTGGGCGGCGGCGAAATGGCGGCCGAGTGGCGCGAGCAGGCTGCAAAGCTGCCTGATCCGGGTGCCGTGATCTTCACCGGGCGGGTGCCGCATTCTGAGGTTGAGCGCTATTATTCGCTGATCGATGTGCTGGCCTATCCGCGCAAGCACAGCCGCCTCACCGATCTTGTCACGCCGCTAAAACCACTCGAGGCCATGGCGCAGCAGCGGATCGTCGCCGCCTCTGATGTGGGCGGCCACCGCGAATTGATCACGCATAATGAAACCGGTTTTCTGTTCCCGCCAGACGATCCCGCCGCCTGCGCTGATGCACTGGCCAATATGCTGAGCGCGCGCGAAAGCTGGGACGGCGTGCGGATGCGCGGGCTAAAGCATGTCCGCAGCAGCCACGACTGGGCGCAAAATGCCAAACGTTATCGGGACGTTTACCAAAGCTTGCTAGCAGGCCGGGACGAAGCGCCAAACGCTATGGACGGCGTCGGCGCGAACAAACTTGGGGCGAATGGGTAAGATGGGCTTTCGCGAAGACTTGCACAGCAAAAGAGAAGCTGCGCGTGAACACGCTGAACTCGCGAGCGCGGAGGCACGCGGCGCGGGCCAATCCCTGTTTGAGCGGCTGAAACCGAAAGCCCGCAGCGAGAATAAGCCTGCGAAAAAGCGGCGCGCGTCGAAGGCGTCGATCGCTGCGCATAAGGCGTTTGTCCCGCTGCTCGCCGGTTGGGGCGCGGCCTTGGCTGGCCTGATGGTCGCGGTTCTACCCGCATCCAATATCACGGGCATCATGCAAACCGCTCAGCCGACCGTTTTGGGCGGCGCTGGCCGAATTGTGCTCGCATTGCTTGCGGCTTTGTTTGGCGGATTGATCGCCTTCGCGATTGCACGCGTGTGGAGCAATTCAGCCTCATCAAGCCGCTTTGACAGCGCCGCCGCGCTCGACAGCGAATACGACCGGGTTCGCCCGATTGATCCAAGCGCAGAGCTGGGCAGCGAAAGCCTCGATGCGCCGATTGATCCAGAGCTTGCAGCCGAATTTGCCGCTGAGACGGAAGAGTTTGAAGACGAGCTAGGCGAACCAGAATTTAAGCCCGAGGCATTCGAAGCTGAGGTTGAAGTTCCGACCGAAGAATTCACGGCTGACGAATTCACCGGGGAAGCAACCGCCGAACCGCAGGACGAACCACTCGATCTGGCCATGATCGCCGAGGTGCTGCCTGAGGACGAACTGGTGCTCGACACCGAAGTTCTCGAGCTCTCAGAAGAGACCGAAGCACCAGAGCCACTGGTGGAGGCCCCGCCACCTCTGCCAGAGGATGCGCCAGACTTCCTGCGCGGAGCCGCGCTGGAAAGCCTGCGTCAGATCCCCAAAGACGAACTTAGCTTGATGCAGATGGTTGAGCGCTTTGCCGCTGCCCTGCATGCGCATCAGGCGATCCACGGCGAAGGCGCCCAGCCGCGCCGCGATGCGGCTCTGGCTGAGGCTTTGCGCGCATTGTCGCTGTTCACCGAAGGCGAGGCCAAGATGGCGCAAATCCCAGCCGCCGCTGCGGTGGCCGATGGATCAAGCCTTGAAGGCACGGCCGCGCTTGGCGCGAATGGCTTTTCCGAGCGTGCCCAAAAGACCGAGCGCGAACTGCGCGATGCGCTGGCGAAACTGCAAAAGCTCAGCGGCGCTGCGTAACTGTTTTCCGCACGCCCATCCGGGCGCGCGATTTCCTCGCAGCTTGCGGACAAGTCCGCGCTGCTGCGGGCGGCCACAAGGGCCTTGCGGTCGGCTGGTCGCCGACCGAGCTCCGCGGCCAAGCCAGATAGAGGGCGCTGGTTCGACGCCGCAGGCGTCGCAAGGGCCTTGTGCCCGCCCGCAGCGACGCGACCTTCAGGTCGCATGAGCGAGGAAAGCCAAGGGAGCGGATGCGAACGCCGGCGCTTGAGGCTAAACAAAAACGCAACAAAACCCCGGCTTAGTTGAGCGGTGCGCAATCGCGCTAAAGCTCAGGCATAGCTATGCGAAAGAATGCTACGTTCTTCGCGGTTGCAAAATTGCGATTCTGTCGGCAAAAGGCTTTGAAGTGATGCAGATCGCGCTCCGCATGGGCCGCTCTGCAGGCAATTCTGCCGGCCACAAGCCCACCGGGCCTGTCGCCAGTGCCGGCATCTGACAGAATGGATTTTTCGATGGGACAGCCCGCGGCCCAAGGCCTTTATGACGCTCGAAACGAACACGATGCCTGCGGCGTCGGCATGGTCGCGCATATTAAAGGCGAAAAAAGCCACTCCATCATTGAGCAATCGCTCGAGATTCTGAACCGGATCGACCACCGCGGCGCAGTGGGCGCGGACCCGTTGCTGGGCGATGGCGCCGGGATTTTGCTGCAAATTCCAGACCCTTTGTTCCGCAATTGGGCCGATGAAGCTGGCCATGATCTGCCCGCGGCGGGCGATTATGCGGTGGCAATGTGCTTCATGCCGCAAGACGCCGCAGCGCGCGCGTTTGTGACCGAACAATTTGAGAAATTCACCGCCAAAGAAGGCCAGCGTTTTGTCGGCTGGCGCGATGTCCCGACCACACTTGATGGCCTGGGCAAAGCGGTGATCGATTCGATGCCGGTGATCCAGCAAGCGGTGATCGCACGCGGCGAAAACTGCGCCGATCAAGACGCGTTTGAGCGCAAGCTGCTGGTGATTCGCAAGCAGGTGCAAAACCCGCTCGCAAAGCTGGCGGTAAAGCACGATCTGCCCGGCCTCACCGAGCTCTATCTGCCGAGCTTCTCCAGCCGCACGATCGCCTACAAAGGCCTGCTGCTGTGTGACCAGGTCGGCAGCTTCTTTAACGATCTGCGCGATCCGGCCTGCGTCTCCGCGCTTGGCCTGGTGCACCAGCGTTTCTCAACCAACACCTTCCCCGGCTGGCGTCTGGCCCACCCGTTCCGCCTGATTGCGCACAATGGCGAGATCAACACGGTGCGCGGCAATGTGAACTGGATGAACGCCCGCCGCCGCACGATGGAAAGCGACCTGCTGGGCGTTGACCTCGATAAGATGTGGCCGATCATTCCGCATGGCCAATCTGACACGGCCTGCCTCGACAATGCGCTCGAACTGCTGCTCGCCGGCGGATATTCACTCGCACACGCGATGATGATGCTGATCCCCGAGGCGTGGTCCAAGAACGAGTTGATGGATCCCGACCAGCGCGCGTTCTACGAATATCACGCAGCATTGATGGAGCCGTGGGACGGACCCGCAGCCGTCGCCTTCACCGATGGCCGCCAAATTGGCGCAACGCTGGATCGCAACGGTCTGCGCCCGGCGCGTTTCTGCGTTACCAAAGACGACATCGTCTGCCTCGCCTCAGAAAGCGGCGTTTTGCCGTTCGCAGAAGAAGACATCACCCGTAAGTGGCGCCTGCAACCGGGCAAGATGCTGCTGATCGATCTGGAGCAAGGCCGGATCATCGAGGATGACGAGCTGAAGGCGGATCTGGCGGGCGCAGAGCCCTATGCCGATTGGCTCAAGAAGGCTCAGTTTAAGCTGGAAGATATCGCCGATATCGAGCCGGAACTGTCCGAAGTGGTTGAGCGCGATGAGGCCGATGGCAATTCGCTGCTAATACGCCAGCAGGCGTTCGGCTACACTCAGGAAGACATCTCGCGCTTCCTCGAGCCGATGGCGGTGAAGGGCGATGATCCGCTGGGATCGATGGGCACTGACACACCGATTGCTGTGCTGTCGAACAAATCGCGCCTGCTTTACGATTATTTCAAGCAGAACTTTGCGCAGGTCACGAACCCGCCGATTGATCCAATCCGTGAAGAGCTGGTGATGAGCCTGCTGTCGATGATCGGACCGCGCCCGAACCTGCTTGGCCGGGAGGCCGGCACGCATAAGCGGCTTGAGGTCGAACAGCCGATCTTGACCAATGATGATCTGGCCAAGATCCGCACGGTGGAAACCGCGCTGGACGGCGCGTTCCGCTGTGCGACGATCGATATGACTTGGGACGCTGAGGCAGGCGTCGAAGGCATTGAGCTGGCGATCAAGGAAATGTGCTGGGCCGCGACCGAGGCGGTGCTGCAAGACCACAACATCCTGGTGCTGTCAGACCGCGCTCAGAACGCGGACCGCATTCCCATGCCCGCTTTGCTCGCCACGGCCGCTGTGCATCACCATCTGGTGCGCCAAGGCCTGCGGATGCAGACCGGCCTGGTCGTGGAAACCGGCGAAGCGCGCGAAGTGCACCATTTCTGCGTACTCGCAGGTTACGGCGCCGAAGCGATCAACCCTTACATGGCGTTTGAAACGCTGGAGGATATTCGCCGCAAGAAGCACCTTGAGCTGGACCCGCGCGAGGTTGAACAAAACTACATCAAGGCCATCGGCAAAGGCATTCGCAAGGTCATGTCCAAAATGGGCATCTCGACCTATCAATCCTATTGCGGCGCGCAGATCTTTGACGCGGTTGGCCTGTCCACTCCGTTTGTCGAAGCCTATTTCACCGGCACCTCGACCACCATCGAAGGTGTGGGCTTGGCCCAAGTCGCCGAGGAAAGCGTGCGCCGCCACGCGCAGGCTTATGGCGACAACCCGATCTATGAGAGCATGCTCGATGTGGGCGGCATCTATCAATACCGTCTGCGCGGCGAAGAGCACGCCTGGACACCAAAGAACGTTGCCGATCTTCAGCACGCCGTGCGCGGCAACAATCCTTCAAACTACGAAGAATTTGCCAAGAGCGTGAACGAGCAATCCGAACGCCTGCTGACCATTCGCGGGCTGATGGAGTTCAAGAAAGCCGACGAGGCGATCCCGCTCGACGAGGTTGAGCCAGCATCCGAAATCGTCAAACGTTTCAGCACCGGCGCAATGAGCTTTGGCTCGATCAGCCACGAAGCGCATTCGACCCTGGCGGTCGCGATGAACCGCATTGGCGGGCGCTCCAACACCGGTGAAGGCGGCGAGGAACCGTTCCGCTTCACGCCGCTGGACAATGGCGATTCCATGCGCAGCCGGATCAAGCAGGTGGCCTCGGGACGCTTTGGCGTCACGACGGAATATCTCGCAAATTCCGACGATATCCAGATCAAGATGGCGCAGGGCGCAAAGCCCGGCGAAGGCGGTCAGCTGCCCGGTCACAAGGTCGACAAACGGATTGGCGCGGTGCGCCATTCGACGCCGGGTGTTGGCCTGATCTCGCCGCCGCCGCACCACGATATTTACTCGATCGAAGACCTCGCTCAGCTGATCCACGATTTGAAAAACGTGCAGCCAGAGGCGCGCATTTCGGTCAAGCTGGTGTCCGAAGTGGGCGTGGGCACCGTGGCCGCTGGCGTTTCAAAAGCGCGCGCGGACCATATCACCATCTCCGGCTATGACGGCGGGACCGGCGCATCGCCGCTGACCAGCCTGACGCATGCGGGCAGCCCTTGGGAAATCGGCCTCGCCGAAACACAGCAGACCCTGCTGCTCAACGATCTGCGCAGCCGCATCGCCGTGCAGGTCGACGGCGGCCTGCGCACCGGGCGCGACGTTGCCATTGGCGCGCTGCTGGGCGCGGACGAGTTCGGCTTTGCCACAGCGCCGCTGATCGCGGCGGGCTGCATCATGATGCGCAAATGCCACCTCAACACCTGCCCCGTTGGCGTCGCCACGCAGGATCCAGAGCTACGCAAGCGCTTCACCGGCCAGCCAGAGCATGTGGTCAATTACATGTTCTTCGTTGCCGAAGAGCTGCGCCAGATCATGGCTGAAATGGGCTTCCGCACGGTCGATGAAATGGTTGGCCGCGCCGACCGTCTCGATATGAGCCGGATGCACCGCCACTGGAAGGCGAGCGGAATTGATCTCTCGCGGTTGCTGCACATGCCAGAGCTGCCGGAAGGCGCATCATTGCAGCACACCGAGGGTCAGGATCACGGCCTTAGCGCCGCGCTCGACAATGCGCTGATCGCGGATTGCGCAGAGGCGATCCAAGCGAAGAAGCCGGTTCAACTGACCTATGAGATCGCCAACAAAAACCGCACCGCTGGCGCGATGCTGTCTGGCCGGATCGCTGCTGCGCATGGCCATGAAGGCCTGCCGCCAGAGACGATCCGCATCAATTTGAGCGGTGTGGCTGGCCAGAGCTTTGGCGCATGGCTCGCGCACGGCGTCACGCTTGATCTGTCAGGCGATGCCAATGACTACGTCGGCAAGGGTCTATCAGGCGGGCGCATCATCGTGCGCCAACCAGATACGGCAAACCGCGACCCAAGCGAGAACATCATCGTCGGCAACACCGTGCTTTACGGCGCGATTGCGGGTGAGGCGTATTTCGGCGGTGTCGGGGGCGAGCGCTTTGCCGTGCGCAATTCCGGCGCGATCGCCGTGGTCGAGGGCGCGGGCGATCACGCCTGCGAATATATGACCGGCGGCGTTGTCGTTGTGCTGGGCAAGACGGGCCGCAACTTTGCCGCAGGGATGAGCGGCGGGGTGGCCTACGTCTATGATCCGGATGGCACGTTCGAAAGCCTGGTGAACAAGGCGCAGGTCGACCTGCTGCCAATCTCCGCAGAGCCTGACGCCGAAGACGGCACCGGACGCCCGGCGCAGCGCGCCAGCTCCGTGCATGATTTCGGCATGGGCGACATGCTGCGCCATGATGCAGAGCGGCTCAAGATCTTGATCGAGCGCCACCAATTGCACACGGGCAGCACCAAGGCTGGCGAATTGCTTGGCAATTGGGAGCAATCGCTGAGCCAGTTCGTGAAAGTTATGCCGAGCGATTATGCACGCGCGCTAAAGGCTCTCGAAGCTGAACGCGAAGAAGCCGCCTCGGTCGCAGCAGAATAGAAACAGAGTAGACACCATGGGCAAAGACACCGGATTTCTCGAAATCGAGCGGCGCGAGCGCGACTATCTCGACCCCAAGGAACGGCTGAACAATTACCGCGAGTTTGTGGTTCAGCCCGATGATGCGACGCTGTCAAATCAGGCGGCACGCTGCATGGATTGCGGCATCCCCTATTGTCACAACGGCTGCCCCGTAAACAACATGATCCCGGACTGGAATCACTTGGTTTACGAGGATGATTGGAAGAACGCGCTTTCCGTCCTGCACTCGACCAACAATTTCCCGGAGTTTACCGGCCGCATCTGCCCCGCCCCATGCGAGGCGAGCTGCACGCTCAATATCGTCGACCAGCCCGTGACGATCAAATCGATCGAATGCGCGATTGTCGATCGCGGATGGAAAGAGGGCTGGATCGAGCCGCAAGTCCCCGCCCAAAAGACCGGCAAGCGCGTTGCTGTGGTTGGATCAGGCCCCGCAGGCATGGCCTGCGCCCAGCAATTGGCGCGCGCTGGCCACACCGTCACCGTGTTTGAGAAAAGCGACCGGGTCGGCGGATTGCTGCGTTACGGCATTCCTGACTTCAAGATGGAAAAGCAGCCGATCAACCGCCGCTGCGTCCAGATGGAGGCCGAAGGGGTTGAGTTCAAAACCAGCAAAGAGGTTGGCGTTGATGTCTCGTTCCAGAGCCTCAATGAAAATTACGATGCGATTGTCCTATCCGGCGGCAGCGAAGACGCCCGCGCGCTCTCCATTCCCGGTGCGGAAATGGACGGTGTGCGCCTGGCGATGGAATTCCTGACCCAGCAAAACAAGCGCAATGCTGGCGACGACGAACTGCGCGCCGCCCCTCGCGGCAGCCTGCTCGCGACCGGCAAGGACGTGGTCGTGATCGGCGGCGGTGACACCGGCTCTGACTGCGTTGGCACCTCCAACCGGCAGGGCGCGAAGAGCGTGACCCAGCTAGAGATCATGCCCAAGCCGCCAGAGAAGGAAGACAAAGCCCTGACCTGGCCCGATTGGCCGCTTAAGCTGCGCACCTCCTCCAGCCATGAAGAAGGAGCAAACCGCGATTGGGCGGTGCTGACCAAGCGCGTGGTTGGCGACGGCGAGAAAGTCACCGGCATTGAATGCGCGCGGGTCGAATGGGTTGATGGCCGGATGCGCGAGATCGTCGGCAGCGAGTTCACAATCCCCGCTGATTTGATCCTGCTGGCGATGGGCTTTGTCGGTCCGAAGAAAACCGGCCTGCTCGACCAAGCAGCAGTCGAACTGACAACGCGCGGCAATGTCGCAGCGAACGAAGACGATTACGCTACCAGCGTGGAGAAGGTCTATGCCTGCGGCGATATGCGGCGCGGCCAGAGCTTGGTCGTCTGGGCAATCCGCGAAGGCCGCCAATGTGCACGCAGCGTCGATGAAGCTCTGATGGGTACGAGCTCGCTGCCGCGTTAAGAAAACGCGTAAAGCAGGCTCAGAATCTCCAAGCCACCCGCAGTTTTGCTTGGCTAGGCGCGCAAGTAGGATCAGGCATTACTGCTGATCTGCCAGTGAAGTCTTGATGCCGCCAACAATTTGGCAAGTCATAGGCCTTATTGTTACGCAACTCCAAGTCGAAGCCAAGCGCTTGACCTGCCTGTTTTTGTGGGGCACCCAACCACAATAGGATGGGAGAGAAGCGATTGGCGGTGCGGTGGCACGGCGGATTGCACAGAAACACTATGCGGGTCGCACCGAAAAGTTCGCACAAGCCTCACTTGGCGCGCCTGGCCGCTATTACTGCGGCAATCAGCGCAGGCATGCTCGCCGCCGCGCAACCAGTCGCCGCTGGAACCACGCTTCAGGATGAATTTGACGCCGTGTTCTCTGGCTCAGTGACGGGAGCGCCAGCCGCTCATTCGGCGCACGACAATTCAAGCGTCGATGTCGGGACCGCTCCCACGGGCGGATCGCAAAGCAGCGCCCCAGCACCCGCGCCTCTCCCTGTGCTCGTACCGGTCGCCGCCCCCAAGCTCCGGTGCCCTCCAAGCCGGTTGAGACCAAGCTTTCGATCTCACAATTCGTCGATGTTCCGGTTGCTGGCGACGCGTCTGGCACGTTTCGTTACAGCGGCCGAGCCGATGCCTATATCGACGTTCAGGGCAGCACACTCGGCCTCGATGACAGTTGGACATTCACGCTGCGCCCTGAGTTCACCTGGGGCAAGGACTCCAATGGCGTAATCGGCCTGATCCCGAACAATACGGCCCTGTTTCGCGGCGAGGGAGCGGGCGATTTTGACCTCTCGGCCAGTGTCTCCAAACGCTGGAAATCGGGCACCAAGCTGACCGTGGGCAAGGTCAATGTGCTCGACCTAGGCGGTAAGCTGCCTGTGGTTGGCAGCAATGGGCACCACGGCTTTCAAAACCTCAGCGTCGCTCTGCCGCCGTCCGCGATCATCGCCAATACGCTCACCGGCGCGCTGCTGGAGGTGCCGACCGACAATGCGCTTTACCGCCTGTGGGTGTTCGACCCGGATTCGCAGTTTGAGCGGACCGGATTTGAAACCGCCTTTGGCAGCGGCGTCGGATTTCTCGGATCGGTTACGGTGCCAGTAAAGATTGGCGGCAAGCCGGGCTATTACGCGCTCAAACTGTCCGGCTCGACCCGTAACGATATCAATGCACGCTCTCTACCAGCCGCATTGATCCCGGCGCCGGGATCAAGCTTTGGCAATACGCGCGGAGAGTTTGCGGCCGTGTTTGCGGGCTATCAATTCCTGGATGTCTATCCCGAGGCACCGGGCAAAGGCTGGGGCATTTTCGGCCAGGTGTATGGCTCGCTCGGCGATCCGACTTTTCTTGATTACAGCGGCTTTATCGGTGTTTCCGGCAATCCGCGCGGCCGCCCGCAGGACCGATTTGGCGCGGCGGTGTTCCAATATTCTCTGACCGACGAGCTGGTGAGCGTGCTCGCCACTCGGCTAGGCCTGGAAGACGAGCGCGGCGTGGAGCTGTTCTACACAGTGGGCGTCGCCGACAAATTCGAAGTCACCGCCAACGCTCAGATTATAGACAGCGCGGTCGCAGCGCGCGATACAGGCGTGCTGTTGGGGATGAGGCTGAATGCAACCTTCTAAATTGCGGCGCTTGAAACAGCGTCAGATTTTCGTGCTCAGTGCACTGACGCTTGGCCTGTCCGCCTGTGCCAATGGCGGCTCAGTGACGGGCGATACTCCGGTACAGGCGAGCGCCATATCCGCCGCGCAGGAAACTTCGCCCTCCTCGCCGCCAGCCGCAAAACCAGCCAAGCCCGATCCCAATTCCAAGTTCATTGGGCGATATAATGGCGGCTCTTTCGAGACCGCGATGGGCATGGAAATCGCCGCTGATGGGACGTTCGGATGGGGCCTGTCTGTTGGCGCGCTCGACATGCGGGCGCGCGGCACTTGGGATCAGGAAGGCGAATTTGTCATCCTCACTTCCACACCCAAGCCTGTGCCGCCTGAATTCAGCTGGCTCGGTTCCGAAACATATCCCGGCGCACCCATGGTAAAGGTGGTCTGGGCGAGCAATTCAAAACCCTTCCAATATGCCACTGTGATGTTGGATTGCGAGGATGGCACGCGCTTGGTTGATCAAGTCCCAGCAGAAGGCTGGTCGCCCCCACTAGGCGAATGCCCAAAACCCGTCTCATTGAAGCTGGAAGAGAGCATTTACGATGTGCAATCCGCGACGCATCGCGTGGAAGATCTGGGCTGGGAACCGGGCAGCACGATAACCTTTGCGTTTGAACGCAATGATCTGGGCGTGGCGGATTTCACCGGCATGGTCGGCGTTTTAGAGGGCAATGTCCTCAAATTCGCGCCAAGCCCCAGTTCAGACCCGCGCTTGGGCCAATTGGAGCTGCGTAAAGTGACGCCTCGCCCGGAGTCGGCGCAGGCTGACTAATCCCCGCCGCCCGCGCATTTGACGCAGGTCGAAACGCTGGGATCGTGGCGCAGGCGCGCCTTGGCGATGTCCTCGCCGCAGGTGGCGCAATATCCCCACTCATTCGCGTCTAAGCGCTGAAGCGCGGAGGCAATACGCGTGCGCTCGCCTGCGCCATCGCCTGCTGCTGCATCGCATCCATCCGGCTTAGCCGGCCAACGCTGTCCTGCTGCAAAGTCACTGGCTCACGGCTTTCGGTGCTGATGCGGTCTTCCTCTGCGAGCTCTTCCTGCCGTTTGAGCAGAGCGGTGCGGGCCTCATCCTGGGTCATGATCAGACTTTCCTACAGCACGCGGTTTGAGGCAAGTTTAGGGCATGATTTACTCCGCTGCGCCGCGCCGCAATTCCAACATTTCAAAAGTCACACTTTGCCGCGCCCGAATGGCAGTAGGGCGCTGTAATTGCGTGAGTTTCCACCAAAAGTCACAGATTCGAAAATCGCATCTGTGTTCCACGCCGCTACAGCGCCCAATCAATCGGTGTGAGGCCGTGGCTCTCAAGGAAGGCGTTGATTTGACTGAAGGGTTTGGAGTCAAAGAAGCCGCGATAGGCCGACAAGGGGCTGGGATGCGGGCTGGTGAGCACCAGGTGATGCGGGCCGCCGCCAAGGGCCTTCACCCGGCCCGCCTTCTTCGCCGCGTGACTGCCCCACAGCACGAACACGCACGGACTAGCGCGCTCCGCCACCGCCGCGACGCACGCATCGGTGATCGCATCCCAGCCGCGCCCCGCATGGCTACCCGCTTGCGCGGCCTCAACCGTCAGCGTGTTGTTGAGCAGCAGCACGCCCTGCTTGGCCCAAGGAGTGAGATTACCGGTGGCGGGCGGCGGAATGCCCAGATCGCTCTCCAGCTCCTTGAAGATGTTGGCAAGCGAGGGGGGCGGCTTCACCCCGTCTTTAACCGAAAACGACAGGCCATGCGCCTGACCCGGTCCGTGATAGGGATCCTGACCCAGCACGACCACGCGCACATCCTCCAGCGGGGTCATGGCGAGCGCGGCGAGGCGCTCCCCGCGCGGAGGGTAGATCACCTTGCCCGCGTCCTCTTGCGCACGCAGCCATCCGCCAAGCTTACGTGCCTCGGCGCTGGCCAGCACCGGCTCCAGCGCGGCGCGCCAGCTTTCGGGGATAGGATCACTGCTCATCTGTCAAAAGCTACACTGCCAGCGCATCCCAGCGCCATGTCCCCTTCCCCTCTTTCCCCAATGCTTCTAGGAGACTGAGCCTATGACAGTCCATTTCCATGAAGAAGACCTGCCCGCAGGCGTGCTCGCCGATGGCCCCGTGGCCGTTGATACTGAAACCATGGGCCTGATCACCCACCGTGATCGGCTGTGTGTGGTGCAGATCAGCGATGGCAAAGGGGATGAGCATTTGGTGCGCTTTGGCCCGGACAGCGACTATGCCGCGCCAAATCTAAAGGCGGTGCTGGCGGACCCTGCACGGATAAAGCTCTATCACTATGCGCGCTTCGATCTGGCTGCGATCCATTACTACCTCGGCGTGATGGCCGCGCCGGTGTTCTGCACCAAGATCGCCAGCAAGCTGGTGCGGACCTACACCGACCGGCATGGCTTGAAGAACCTTGCGCATGAGCTGCTCGGCGCAGAAATCTCCAAACAGCAGCAATCGAGCGATTGGGGCGGACCGGAGCTGAGCGAGGCTCAGCGCGAATACGCCGCCTCTGACGTGCGCTATCTCCACGCCATGCGCGAGGAGCTGATCAAGCGGCTCGAGCGCGAAGGGCGGACCGAGATTGCTCAGGCATGCTTCGACTTCCTGCCGACCCGCGCGCTGCTCGACATGGCCGGCTGGTCAGAGCACGACATCTTCAGCCACATGTAAGGCGAAGCTGGGCAAAGCACTCTTATGGTCACCAAACGGCGCATCGAAACAAACAAAGCAAAGGCGCTTCGCGGCAAGCGCCAGGACTTTGCTGCGCCTGGCGGATCGCATGACAAGCTCGTCGGGTTCCTCGCGCGCGCTTTGCCGATGGGCGTTGGCATTATGGCGGCGCTCATGATCATCACACCGCTCAGCCCACGCGGCGAAATCTCGTTCCTGCTCGACCGCAACAAAGTGGCGATGATCAACGAGCGGCTGAGCGTCGATAACGCCATGTACCGCGGCCGCGATGAACGCGGCCGGCCATTCTCGATCCAAGCGGGCGAGGCCGTGCAGCGGTCTAGCGCAGAAGGCATCGTGCGGATGGACGATCTGATCGCGCAGCCGCTGCTGCCAGAAGGGCCTGCCCGGATCAGCGCTCCCGGAGGGGCCTATGACATTGACGAAGAGGTCGTCGACGTCGACGGCGCAGTGCGCCTGCGCGCCGCCGATGGCTACACCATGACCGCGCGCGGGGTCTCCGTTGATCTTGAAGAACGCGCCATGCGCGGCGATGACGGGGTCGAAGGCGCCGTGCCTGCCGGCACGTTCAGCGCAAATACGCTGAGAGCGGACCTATCGGCGCGCACCATCACGCTGGAAGGCAATGCCAAACTGTCCATGATACCGGGCGAATTGAGGATACCATGACGCACACCGCACCCCCTTCGCTGACCCGCACTGCTGCTCGCTGGGCGCTCGCCGGATTGGTCGGCACCGCTGCCTTTATGGGTGCGATCCAGGTTGGCGCTCAGGGTATTGCTGCGCACAACAGCCGCGCTCCGGTCGACTTCGACGCAGGCCGGATTGAGCTTCAGGACCGGGAAAACCGCGTTGCGCTGTCAGGCAATGTGATCGTGCGTCAGGCTGGCCTCACCGTGCAATCGAGCCGCATGCTGGTGAACTACAGTGACAGCGGATCGCTCGATATCCAGCGCATCACCGCAACCGGCGGCGTTACCGTGTCGCGCGGGAATGAGCGGGCGAGCGGCGACGTTGCGATCTATGACTTTGGCCGCCGGATCATTACCATGTCGGGCAATGTTCGCCTTGCACGCGGGGGCGATAGGCTGAACGGCGGGCGCTTGGTGATCGACCTTAGAACCGGGCTATCCAGTGTTGATGGCCGGGCCTCAGGCGGCCCAGCCGGCACAACCGAAGGCGCGGACGGACGGGTCACAGGCAGCTTCTCCGTCCCGCAAGACGGCGAGTAAACAGCGCTCAAAAGGCGCGGTCGTGGCGCAGCACTGATAAGGTGCGCAAAGTGATCTCCACATCGCGGCGCAAGGTCCAGCCCGCGATATACTCAAGGTCGGATTGAAGGCGGTCGATGAGGTCGGATTCCTGCTCAGTCGCCCCGCGGTATCCGCGAACTTGCGCCAATCCGGTCAGCCCGGGTTTGAGCGAATGGCGCCGCCAATATTGGCCATCAACCTCCCAAAACAGCTTATCGCCCGCCTGGCTGCCAAGCGCGTGTGGACGAGGCCCCACAATCGACATCTCTCCGCGCAGAACGTTCCAGAGCTGCGGCAGCTCATCAATGCTGCTTGAGCGGATGAAGCGGCCAATGCGAGTGACACGGTCATCATCGCGCGCGGTTGACCGCTCACCGCTCTCGTCTCCGCTTTCGACGCGCATGCTGCGAAATTTGAGCATGTTGAAGAACGCATTGCCGCGCCCAACCCGCCGCTGAGCAAACAGCACAGGCCCGCCATCCTCCAGCTTGATGAGCAGCGCAAAAACAGCGAGCATTGGAGACAAAACAATCAGACCTGCCAATGCCAAAGCAATGTCGTAACACCGCTTCGTTGCCCGCGCGCGCAGACCAAGCGGGCCAATTGACACAACTAGGGAGGTAACGTCCCACCCACCATATCGCTGCACGCCGATTGCCCCCAAACGTTGGGCAGGCTCGCTCACAATCTCGCCGAACACCCCGACTGATTTGAGCAGGAACGCCCATTGCTGGCGCCGTAGGGGAGAACTGGAAATAATCACATTGTCCTGGTTGCGCAGCAATTGCCCAATCTTATCGCGCATGTGCGGATCGTGACTGCCGGGATCGAGACCCATTTTACGCGCATCGATCACGGTCGCATCGCGCAGTGAGAAAGCCGGCCCGCCATCATCAATGACGAGATAGTTGCGGATCTTCCCGCCCCAGAACCGGGCGATAAAGGCTACCAATCCGCGCCGCGCCAGCGCCATCAGGGTAAAGGACAGGATCAACCCCAGCGACATGGCCACCCGCGAAAACTCCGCATTGGCTTTGGCAAAAAAGGCGAGAAAGTTGAGCAGGCCCACCGAGATCACCAGAGCGACCGCCAACTTTCTGACCGCATACCCCCAATCGGTCAGCGCCCTTGCGCAATAGCTCGTGTTGTAGAGCGCTACCGTGAAATAGATCGGCAGTAGCGTCGCCGCCGCCAGCACCGCGCGCGGCTCCCACCACACATTTTCATAAGCAAACGCGGCGAATACAAAACCGAAATGCAATAAAATCAGATCGATGAGCAGCATCGCAATATAGGCGCGAAGTCGCCGACGCTCTAATGAAGGCGCCGATTGCTGCTGTGTCTTTTGCGACTGTGCACTAGCGACAATCGATCCAGGCAGCTTATTCATGATCCCATCAGCAACATTTCTACGACCCCGGTATTACTACCTAGGCAGAGCCTAATGCAACTGATCCCGCAATGCGAATTGTATTGAGAATTGTTTAGCCCCAAGAGCTAACGCTTGGCAGCAAATCTGGCAATTTCAGCCAGTCCTTGGGCCAGCAGCATCTCCGCCGCTTGGCTGTTCGACAGCAGCGACCTGTGCATCTCGATCAGGCGCGGGATCAGCCGGTCCAGCTTGCGCGCATGCCATTTTGTGAGTTGCTGACGAATGTCGCGCTCCTCTCGCCAAAATATGCCGAGCTGCGCCTTTTCGCCCTTGCCCAGATTGTCGAGTGAGCCGCGCGGACCGAGCTTCGCGGTGATCTGAGCCAATTGCGCCGCGCGCCGTTCTATCGCCAACAGCAAACCGACCGGGTTCAGGCCTAGCTCTCGCATCCGGCGGATTTCGCGGTCAATCCGGGGCAGCTCGCCGCCCATCACCGCATTCACAAGCGGTTGGAACCCGTCTTCCTCGGTCGCCGCGCCAATCTCGCCATAGTCCTCGATCGAGGCAGTCTTCGGCTCGAGCGGATCAGCACCGCAATAAAGCGCAAGCTTGGTCACTTCTGATTGCGCCAGCCTCACATCCAGGCCTGCGGCGCGCGCAATGCGCTCAGCCAAATCGCCGCCCAATCGCAGGCCGGCCGCATCGGCCATCGCCCGCACAGAGACCGCCACAGAAGACAGGTCCGGCGGCCAGAACATCGCCACCATGCCGTCTTTGCGTTTCTCGATCAGCTTGGCTGTGCGCGCTTTGTCCGTTGCGGAGGTGGCGACGATCAGCACCGGAGCCGCCTCGCCCGCGCCCGCATCATTCGTCTCGATCAGAGCTTTGACCGCGTCATGGGCTTCATCGCCATTGGCGCGGACAAACAAATGGCGCTTATCGCCGAACAAGGAGCCAGAGCGGGCCTCGTCCCCCAGCATCGCCGGGTCTCGTTTGAGGTCGCCGCCGGATATTTCGATTCGCTCGCCCGCGTCGGGCAGGCCTTCGATAATCTTGGTGGCTGCGGCAGAGGCCCCTGCCTCGTCGGGTCCGCAGAAAAAGAAGATGGAGCAATTGGCCGCGCCGCTGGGGAGGCCGCGTGCAAAGTCCCGCTGGGTTGCCTTCATTGGCCCGCTGGCGCGCTGTCCGCCGCGCTGGCTTGCGTGCGCAAAGTGAGGGCGATTTGGGTCACCATCCGGTCCGCCACCTCTTTGGAGAGATTTTCAAGCGCGGTCTGCTCTGCGGCAATGGTCGCATATTCGGAGCTGACCACATCAATACCCGCATCGGCTCCGGCGGTTGCGTCGAGCAGGATTTCGCCGCTGGCGATGTCGATCAATTGATAACGCGCGCGCAGGATCCGGCGCTCCCGGCTGATCGTGTCATCATTGAGCACGCCCAGAGCTTCCAGCGCATCATCGAGACGCACATCAAGACGGTAACGCGGGGCGACAGCGCCTGAGACTTGCAAGCGATCTTCAAGCTCTCCGCGCAGCAGCCATCCGCCGCGTCCGGGTATGGTCGGGATCTGGACGGCGGCCAATCCATTGGTCACCCCGGCATTGGTGCCATCGCTCGAATAGAGCGGTTGCAGACCGCAGGACGCCAGCATTGGCGAGAGCGCGAAACACGCGAGCAAGGCAAGCGCGCGGCGCATCACGTAACGATGTTCACCAGTCTATCAGGCACCACGATCACCTTGCGTATCTCCGCTCCATCGAGTGAACGCTGGACCTTCTCGCTCGCGAGCGCAAGCGCTTCGAGGTCTTCTTTCGCAGCCCCTTTGGGCGCGGTCAGCGTATCGCGCAGCTTGCCCTTGTGCTGGACCGCGATGGTCACTTCATCCTCGACCAGCATAGCCGGGTCATGTGCAGGCCAAGCAGCGTCGGCGATCAGGCCGCTTTCATTCTGCCTCGACCAGATCTCTTCAGCCAGATGCGGCATCATGGGGCTGACAAGATGCAGAATGGTGCGGACCGCGAAATTGCGACTTTCACTCGGGGCCGCCTTTTCCGCCGCTCCGGTAAGCTCGTAAATGCGCGCCACCGCTTTGTTAAAGCTCAGCGCTTCAATGTCTTCAGCGACTGCAACAATGGCCTGATGAGCCTTGCGAGCGAGCGCTTTGTCCTCACCTGAAGCGGCCGGATCGAGGCTTTCGAACAAGCGCCAAAGCCGCTGAACGAACCGACCGCAGCCTTCAATGCCTGCCTCGGACCATGGCAAATCGCGCTCTGGCGGGCTGTCGGACAGCATGAACCAGCGCACGGCGTCCGCGCCGTAATCATCGATAATGCCATCTGGATCTACGACGTTTTTCTTCGACTTGGACATTTTGACGACGCGGCCAACTTCTACTGGTCTTCCACCTTCTTTGTCGACGAAGATCCCATCGCGTTTTTCGACTTCGTCCGGGCTCAGCCAAGGTTTGATTGTTTGTTGGACTTCCCCGCCTACAACAACCTCAACTGGAAGCTGATACGTCTCATGCGTCACCATGCCCTGAGTGAAGAGCGCAGCGAACGGCTCCGCCACATCGATTTTGCCGATATGCTTGAGCGCGCGGGTCCAGAACCGGGCATAGAGCAAGTGCAGGATCGCATGCTCGATCCCGCCGATATAATGCTCCACCGGCATCCATTTGGCGACTTCTTCCGCGTCGAAGGGCGCATCCACAGGCTGGCTGGCAAAGCGCAGGAAATACCACGAGGAATTGGTGAAAGTGTCGAGCGTATCGGTCTCACGCCGAGCATCGCCGCCGCATTTGGGACAAGCCGTTTTGCTCCAAGTCGGATGGCGCTCTAGCGGATTGCCCGGTGTCTCAAAATCGACATCCTCAGGAAGAGTAACCGGCAGCTGATCTTTCGGCACGGGCACAACGCCGCAAGTCTCGCAGTGGATAAAGGGGATCGGTGTGCCCCAATATCTTTGGCGAGAGACGCCCCAATCGCGCAGCCGCCAGACAGTGGTTCCCTCGCCCCAGCCGTCTGCTTCTGCGCGCTTATTCACCTCCGCCTTCGCATCTTCGACGCTCATGCCATTGAGGAAATCCGAATTGACGATAACGCCGTCACCGGTGGCCGCTTCGCCCTCCAATGGCGCGTCCGCTTCGCTCACATCGCTGGCGACAACGCGCGCGATTGGCAGATCATATTTGGTCGCGAATTCAAAGTCACGCTGGTCATGGCCCGGCACGCCCATCACCGCGCCAGTACCGTAATCCATCAGCACGAAGTTGGCGATAAACACCGGCAGAGGCTCGCCCGTAAAGGGATGCTTTGCCGTCACGCCGGTATCAAAGCCGAGCTTCTCAGCGGTCTCCAGCTCCGCCGCGGTCGTCCCGCCGCGCTTGCATTCCTCGATAAAGCTCGCTGCTGCCGGATCGCTCGCGCCGACTTGCTGCGCCAGTGGATGGTCGGCTGCGACGGCGCAGAAACTCGCGCCGAAAATCGTGTCCGGACGGGTCGAATAGACCGGCAGCTTATCGCCGTTTGAAAGCTCAAATGAAAACTCAAGACCCGTGGATTTGCCGATCCAGTTTTCCTGCATCAGGCGGACCTTTTCGGGCCAATCTTTGAGCTCAGCCAGCCCATCGAGCAGTTCGCCGGCAAAATCTGTGATCTTCAAAAACCACTGATCGAGCTTGCGCTTTTCAACCTCGGCGCCGCTGCGCCAGCCCTTGCCATCAATCACCTGCTCGTTTGCGAGCACGGTCATGTCGACTGGATCCCAGTTCACCTCGCTGCTGCGGCGGTAAACCAGCCCGGCCTCATACATATCGATGAACAGCGATTGTTCGTGACCGTAATATTCCGGATCACAGGTCGCAAACTCTCGCGTCCAATCGAGCGCAAAGCCAATGCGCTGCAATTGCGCCTTCATCGCCTCGATATTTGCCCGCGTCCAGCTGCCAGGATGGACCTTCTTTTCCATCGCCGCGTTTTCAGCCGGCATGCCGAATGCGTCCCACCCCATCGGGTGGAGCACTTCGTGTCCGCGCATTTTCTTATAGCGCGCCAGCACGTCGCCCATCGTGTAATTGCGCACATGCCCCATGTGGATGCGGCCAGAGGGATAGGGGAACATCTCAAGGATGAAGCTCTTGGGCTTGGACGAAGAGCTGTCAGCGGTAAAAGTGCCCGCCTCGCTCCACGCACGTTGCCAGCGCCCGTCGGCACTGGACGGATCAAAACGCGTATCAGTCATGAAACCCCGCTAGGGAAATTTGGCTTAGCTGGCTACAGCTTTGCGGCGCAGATCGCGCGCTTTCGTCAGGATAATGTCTTCCAGCTTCTGAACGGTCGCGGCCTGCACCGGCGCATCGACCCATCCGCCGCCCTGAGCGACCTGACGGCTGGCGGCCACGCGAAGCGCGTCGGCCCGCAAGTCCTGATCGAGAATGGTCACGGTTACTTTCACGCGCTCATTCGGATTGCTTGGGTTCGCATACCAATCGGTAACGATCACGCCGCCCGCGCTGTCCGCTTGAAGCAGCGGTGCAAAGCTGACGGTTTCTAGCGATGCACGCCAGAGATAAGAATTGACGCCAATCGTGTTGACCTGAGAGGCGGCCATATCCGCTTTGGGACGTTCATTGCCCCCACATGCAGCAAGCGAAGCCGCTCCCAATCCAGCAAGCAGAACGCGGAACGAACGAGAAAGCGTAGTTTGAGCGCGGGTCACAGCAATAAATTCCTTTTGCATCATTAAGTGCCTCTATAGCCTCGCGTAGCAGCGCGGCAAGCGGTCACACGGCCATTCGGGGCCAATTATCCGCGTATTCTAGCGCTGCATGCGCCTTTATGGCGGCTGAACTGCGGCATCAGAGGGAAAAACATTCTGCAAATCCAATTGTGTGCACAATGCAACAGATTCGCGAGAGTCTTGCCAAAAACGTTAGGGTTAGGCGGGATTCAGCCTCCGGAGGATTGCCTAGTGGCGACTCATGGTTCTAATATTCCGAATGCTGCATAAAAGCGGCGAGTCGTTTTGGGGCAAACTCAGCCAATATTCAGGCAGGGGATGCTTTGATCAAGACGATAGTGATCAAAGGATTTGAATGAACGCCATGTCAGGCAAGGCTAACCAGATTGGAAGTAAGGCGCAGCGCAAGCTGCCGCTGGTACTTGCCGCTGGTGCGCTGGCCCTCGGCGTTCCTTCGACAGGCCTCGCCTTGGTAAGCCTGACAGAGAGCGTGCCTGGGCTAGAGGGCTCAGCTCTCGACATTTTCACACCTGCATCGGTAGATCCAGAACTTGCGGCGATGTTCGCAAGCGAGATTGGCGGTGACGGCATGCGCTTCACTCCGGCTGGCGCCGCAAACGCTGGCAATGGTGACCGCACGGTGACCGTCGCTGTTCGAGTGGACAGCGATATTGCTGAAGCAATCTCAGTGCGCTCTGCAATTGACGCAGCGCCCGGCGTTAGCGGCGGCATCGCAGCCGTTCAGCCAACGCGTTACAATCTCGGCATTGCGCGCGGCTATGATAGTTTTGCGCGCCCTGTGGCGCTGCCTGATACGGTCCGCAATCTGTCGATGCCTGACCTTGCAACGTTTGAGCCTGCTGGCCCGACCGCCAAGGACAAGCCAAGCCGTCTACAGCCGCGCATTGAACTTGAAAGCGACAAAGCCGCTGGCAGCTCGCCCAATACTCTGGGCGCGCTTGAGCGACAGACTATCGATGTAGGCGGCGCTTACCGGATTTCGCGCAACCTCAATGTGACTGCCGGTGTGCGGCTGTCGCAGGAGCGCGACCGTTTGGACCCGCTTACCAATGCCGATCAGGACAATCAGGCCGTTTACGTCGGAACTCAGTTTAAGTTCTGACCCACCTCCTGCTCACTCGAGTAAGAGAAATTCGTATGCAAGACCTCGCTTTCGCGGGGTTTTTTGTTGCCTGACGTTACGGCAAGTCTATCCCTGAAAAGGATAAAACGACTCAGAGGGATGACAGGCATATGAGCAAAGTAGCAATCGTCACTGGGGGCACGCGCGGCATTGGAGAAGCCATTTGCCAGCGGCTTAAGCGCCAAGGCCATACTGTCATCGCCAATTACGGGGGCAATGATGAAAGCGCCCGGGCCTTTACCGAGGCCACCGGTATCCCTTCCATGAAATGGGACGTAGGCGATCACGAAGCCTGCCTCGAAGGCTGCGCCAAAGTGACTGAAGAACATGGGGCGGTCGATATCGTCGTCAACAATGCCGGCATCACGCGCGATGGCACTTTGCACAAGATGAGCTTTGAAGACTGGAACGACGTTATGCGCGTCAATCTGGGCGGCTGCTTCAATATGGCGAAGGCGACATTCCCTGGCATGCGTGAACGCAACTGGGGCCGGATCGTCAATATTGGTTCAATCAACGGGCAGGCCGGCCAATATGGCCAGGTCAACTATGCCGCGGCCAAGTCCGGCATTCACGGTTTCACCAAAGCGCTGGCACAGGAGGGTGCCAAGTTCGGCGTAACCGTCAATGCTATCGCGCCCGGCTATATCGACACCGATATGGTCGCCGCCGTGCCGGAACCGGTGCTGGAAAAGATCGTCGCCAAGATCCCCGTGGGCCGTCTGGGTCAAGCAGAAGAGATCGCGCGCGGCGTGACCTTCTTCACCTCGGAAAACGGCGCATTCACCACCGGCTCCACCATGAGCATCAACGGCGGCCAGCATATGTATTGAGGTCGGTCTACTCGATAACGTAGCCTACCACTTTGAATACCCCATTTTCGCGCTCCATAGTTACGTCCTCGATCGCCGCTTCACAATTTTCGAACGCCGTCAGAAAGCGCACCCTGATATAGCCTCGCGGGGGCGCGTTCAGGTGATCGACTGCGATGGCTTCCCTCTTAATCACTACGCCGAGTGGGACCCTCGCCTGCTCGGACGCACTTTGCCATCGCTCCAACGTATTGAGCTCTTTAAAACTCGTCCCTGCAGCCTCAAAACTGTTTTCCCACTCGCCCGTATCAACCAATGCGAGCCAATCACTCGCAATCTGCACGTGAGCTTCGTCTCGGCTCGCGAGTTCGGCCGTTAGGCCTTTGTCAGCAGCATCTTCCTGGAAGGCGTCACCAGAAGCTGACACCGAAAGAATGCCCGCAAGTGCAATAGAAAACATCATAATTCCTCCAATCCAAATGGCCTGCCTCCAGACCGGCCGCGGGATAGAAGGATCGTCGCGAGGAACGTGCGGATAGGCATCCCCTATTTCTTTGTATGCAACATTTTCGTCGGGTCGCCCCTCACACTCGTAGAGCAATCGCGCAACTTCACGGCTACTGGTGACACCAAGTTTACGCCGCGCGGCGCGAAGACGCTCGTTGATCGTATGCACCGAAAGGTCGAGCGCGCGAGCAGCCGATTTCGCATCATGCCCGCGAAAGATCAGTCGAAGGGTGTCCTTTTCCTTGCCAGTCAAAGTGTCGAGTCCACTATTCATGACCGTAATCTAGCCGCACTACCAAAGGCGGCCACCCCGAATTTCTTGTATGGTGTCTAGGGCAAAATAAAATCTCGCCGTGCTGCTTCAACTTTGTCGCGCACCGCGCAGCCAGGGGCATGGTCATTCACCAGACCCATTGCTTGCATGAAGGCATAGGCTGTGGTCGGGCCAACAAACTTCCATCCGCGCTTCTTTAGATCTTTGGAAAGCGCCGCGGACGCCTCTGTGAAGCCTGGCATGTTCTTGCCATCCCACAGGCGATCGCACGGCTCATATTGCCAGAAATAGGCCGCCAGAGAGCCTTCGCCCTTGACCAATTCGAGCGCGCGCCGGGCGTTGCTAATCGTCGCCTCGATCTTGCCGCGATGACGGATAATGCCTGCATCTTGAAGCAAGCGCTCGGCATCATCTTCGTCAAAATCAGCCACTTTGTGAAAATCGAAATCATGAAAGGCAGCGCGAAAGTTCTCGCGTTTCTCCAGAATCGTGCGCCAGCTTAGCCCTGATTGGAAACCCTCCAGACAGATCTTCTCAAACAGGCGGCGATCATCGCCAACCGGATAGCCCCACTCGCTGTCGTGGTACTGCTCGTATTGCGGTGTCGCACTCGACCATCCGCAGCGTGCAACCCCATCTTCGCCTGTGACGATCTCGACCATTCCACCCTCCAAACTACGGAACGAGAGCACCAGATCGCCCAGCACACGTCAATCGCCAATGGGCAACACGCAGTCGGTGCGCTATCGCTGACCGCGCTATGGCGGACACACCCTATCACCCTCCGGTCAAACGTTCGGTCGAGATCGCCGGGCACAAGACCTCGATCAGCCTGGAGCCGGTGTTCTGGGACATGCTACGCCGCGCAGCCGAGGCAGAAGGTGTCCCAATCAATGCGCTGGTCGGGCGGATCGATGAAGAGCGAATCAAGGCTGAGACGCCGCCAGGCCTCGCCGGAGCGATCCGCATTTGGTTGGTGAGTGGGAGCCGATAGGATGATCAAAGTCGTCACCTATGGCGAAGAGCATTTCAGCGGTGTGGATCAACTATGGCGCACTGTCTTTCCCAGCGTTCCGCCTCGCAATCAAGCCAGCTCTGCCATTCCCAAAAAGCTCGCCTTAGGCGATGAACTGTTCTGGGTCGCTGAAGATGAATTAGGCTCGGTCGTCGGCTCTATCATGGCCGGATGGGACGGGCACCGAGGCTGGCTATACGCGGTTGCTGTCGACCCAAATTGCCAACGCCAAGGGGTTGGCCTTAAGCTGGTCAATCATGCTCTGGCAGAGCTAAGCAAGCGCGGCTGCAACAAGGTGAACCTACAGATCCGCGCCGGAAACGAACCGGTTGCGGCATTCTATCGGCACCTTGGATTTTCGGTCGAAGAACGCATGAGCATGGGCCGGGAACTCTAGCTCTTTGCCAATATCAGTCGTCCACCCGCTCAATATCCGCGCCGACCAGCTGAAGTTTTTCCTCTAGCCGCTCATAGCCGCGATCAAGGTGATAGATCCGGCGCACTGTCGTCTCGCCTTCCGCTGCGAGCGCCGCGATAATCAGGCTCATAGATGCGCGCAGGTCGGTTGCCATCACCTCGGCGCCGGTCAGCTCCGAGGGGCCTTTTACAATCGCCGTCCGGCCCTCGGTCGCAATATCTGCGCTCATCCGGGACAGCTCTGGCACGTGCATGAAACGGTTTTCGAAGATCGTTTCCTTCAGCACGCTGGTGCCATGCGCCTTGCACAGCAGGCTCATCAATTGCGCCTGCATATCTGTGGCGAGGCCGGGATAGGGCGCGGTGGTGAGGTCAGTTGCTTTCAGCGGGCCGTCGGCGCGCACCGTCATACCGCGCGCGTCTTCATCGATCTCGACCCCGATATTGCGCAGCGCATTATTGGTCGCTGTCATCTCGCTGGCATTGGCACCTTCCAGCCGCACTTCGCCGCCCGTGATCGCCGCCGCGCAGGCATAGGAGCCTGCTTCGATCCGGTCTGCCATCACTTTATAGGTGGCGCCGTTAAGGCGTTTGACGCCGTGAATGGTCAGATCGGATGTGCCGATGCCTTCGATCTCTGCACCCATCGCGGTGAGCAGATTGCACAGGTCGACAATCTCTGGTTCACGCGCTGCGTTGAACAGGCGGCTCGTGCCATTGGCTAGCACCGCTGCCATCAATGCGTTTTCTGTCGCCCCGACAGAAACCACTGGGAAATCAAAGTCCCCGCCCGGCAATCCGCCATCAGGGGCGATCGCTTTGACATAGCCTTGCGCGAGCTCAATTTCTGCGCCGAATGCTTCAAGCGCCTTGAGATGCAGGTCAATCGGGCGATTGCCGATTGCGCAGCCGCCCGGCATCGAAACGGTCGCCTCGCCCGCGCGCGCCAGCATCGGCCCGAGCACCAGGATCGAGGCGCGCATTTTACGGACCAGATCATAAGGCGCGACATTAGAAGTCAGGCGCTGAGCCTCAAAGGTGACGACCCGGCCAAAATCCTCAGGACGCTTGCCCTGAATACTCACCGAGACGCCGAATTGCCCCATCAAATGCTGGAACCCGTCAATATCGGCAAGCCGCGGCAAATTGCGCAAGGTCATCGGCTCTTCGGTCAACAAGGCGCACGGTATCAGCGTGAGCGCCGCGTTCTTCGCGCCAGAGATTGGAAGAGTTCCTGAAAGGCGATTGCCGCCCCGAATAAGCAATTTGTCCATCGCCATGCCTTAGCCAAAAACACGTGGCGCGCAAACGGCATCTCCGCCCGCTATACACGCGCCAGTTGACGCGGCTCGCAATGCGTCCGTATCCCTTGGCGCATGACCAATCACAACACGACCCCGCCAAAGCCGATTAAGAAGGCGGTTTTCCCCGTTGCCGGCCTCGGCACACGCTTCCTGCCTGCGACCAAAGCGATCCCGAAGGAATTGCTGCCCATCGTTGATCGCCCGCTCATTCAATATGCGGTGGACGAGGCGCGCGAAGCAGGCATTGAGCAGATGATCTTCGTCACCGGCCGCGGCAAGACGGCAATCGTTGAGCATTTTGATGTCGCCTATGAGCTCGAAAGCACGATGAGTGACCGAGGCAAGAATATGGCTGTACTGGAGCCGACCCGCGCCATCCCCGGCGACATCATCACCGTTCGCCAGCAAGTGCCAATGGGGCTTGGCCATGCGATCTGGTGCGCGCGCGCGATTGTCGGCGATGAGCCATTTGCGATTTTCCTCCCCGATGAACTGATGATCGGCAAACAAGGCGGCAGCGGCTGCATGAAGCAAATGGTCGAGGCGTATCAGCAGACCGGTGGCAATCTGATCAGCGTGCTGGAAGTGCCGCGCGATGAAGTCTCAAGTTACGGGGTGATCGATCCGGGCGCGGAGGAGGGGGCCCTGACCGAAGTGCGCGGGCTGGTTGAGAAACCACCAGTTGACGAAGCACCGTCGAACAAGATCATCTCAGGCCGCTACATTCTCCAACCGGAGGTGATGCGCACGCTGGAGACGCAGGGTAAAGGCGCAGGCGGCGAGATCCAGCCGACCGATGCGATGGCGCGAATGATCGGCTCGCAGCCGTTCCATGCGGTGACATTCGATGGCAAGCGCTATGATTGCGGCAGCAAATTGGGCTTTGTTGAGGCAACCCTAGCGCTCGCATTGGAGCGCGAAGATATGGGCAAGGAAGTGCGGGCAATGGCGGAGCGCTTGCTGCGCTAGTCCTCGGCTTTGCAATAGGCCCTGGACCCTAGACACACCAAAAACAAAACCTCCCGATCAGCGTGAAGCCGACCGGGAGGCATGCGATTTCGTGAAGACCGAGAAGCCTTCTTGATCGAGATTATTCAGCGGGCTCGGGGCTTGCGCCGCTGCTGCCAGCCGACGAGGCGCCGGGACTGGACCCGTGATCCGCCTCTGCTTCGATAACCTGCTCTTTAACGTCGCTGAGAACTTCAGTCAGCGTTGGCGTATCCCCGTCGCCGGTTTCTTGCGCAGCCGCTTCGACGAGTGATCCGAGCGAGGAGCCATTGAGGCCCAACTCTTTCATTAGCCCGTCAAGCACCGGGGCCTGAGCGCGGTAGGCCAGTGCCGCAGAAACTGCATCGGTGGCAAGATTGCCTGAACCGCCGCCATCATTGGCCGCGCCATTGCCAGAGCCGCCATTGGTGAGCCCATCGACCTGAACGATCTTGATCGAATCGATCGCTTCCATTGGTTTCGCGCTCTCACGGATAACCTCAGGCAGAACCTTGAGCAGAGCCAGCTTGGTCTGCAGGCTGATTTGATCCATCGAGAGGATATTGGCCGCCTCGTTGATCGCTTCCTGACCGGCTGCTTCGACTTCAAAGCGGACCCGGTCGGCCTCAGCGCGCAGGATTTCGGCATCCGCGTCGCCTTTCGCCTCAAGCCGGGCTGCTTCAGCGCGGTTGGTCGCCGCATCTTTCTCAGCTTCAGCCTCAACCTTGATGCCAATCGCTTCACGCTCAGCAACTTTCGCCGCTTCGATCAGCTCGATCTTCTTCTGACGTTCTGCGATCTCGCTTTCACGAGAGGTTGCAACCTGCTCTTCAGCAGCAACCGCTTTGGCGCGGGCTGCGTCGGCCTCTGCCTTAGCCTGGCTTTCCTCACGGCTCTTGTTTTGAACCGCAATCTGTTGCTCTTGGCGAGCAATCTCGAGCGCTCGGGTCTGATCGATCCGGGCCTCTTCGACCAAGCGATCCGCTTCAATCTGCTGCGCATCGACCTGCTTTTTCGCTTCGATTTTTGCTGCATCGGCTTCGCGCTGGCGCTCTGCCTGTTCGCGGGCGATTTCCGCCATTTGAGCCGCGCGGCGCACCTCAACCTCACGTTCCTGAGCAAGCCGTGCATATTCCTGATCACGGCCAATCTCGAATGATTTAGCGTCGGCCTCAAGGTTCTTCGTTTCCATCTGAACCCGCGTGTCCTGCTCAATATCGTTGCGCAGTTTCTTGCGCGCTTCAATTTGCTCAGTCAGCTTGGTGAGACCTTCCGCGTCAAACGCATTGTTGGCGTTGAAGTGCTCAATGCTCGTCTGGTCAAGGCCGGTCAGCGAGACCGATTCGAGTTCCAGACCATTCATCGCCAGATCGTTTGAGGAGACTTGCTGCACCTTTTGGACGAAATCCGCGCGTTGCTCGTGCAATTCGTTCATGCTCATACCCGCCGCGACCGAGCGCAGCGCATCGACGAATTTACCCTCGACGAGATCTTTGAGCATTTCTGGCTGCATGGTGCGCTGACCCAGGGTCTGCGCGGCCATCGCGATCGCTTCGGAATCCGGACGGACGCGGACGTAGAATTCCGCCTTCACATCGATCCGCAAGCGGTCGAGAGTGATCAGCGCCTCTCCATCGCGGCGAACCACGGCGAGCACCAAAGTGTTCATATTGACCGGCATGGTCTCGTGGAAAATCGGGAGCACCAATGCGCCGCCATTCATCACGACCTTCTCGCCGCCAACGCCGGTCCGCACAAAGGCAATTTCTTTCGACGCCCTGCGGTAAAGCCGCATCAGGAAACCGATCACGATGATGAAGAACAGCAGGCCTGCGCCTATGAGTATAGCTAAGTCAAAAAATTCTGGCATTTTCTCTCCTATGAGGTTTCAATTTTTGGGCTGGGCCTAGTTCAATTCGAGCAAGCGGTTTTCATAGCGAATGGCGAAAAACGTTCCTTCTTCGCGGCGCACCAGTAGGACTGTTTCGCCTTCGCGCAATTCCGCGCTCGGATCATGGGGCTCAACCATGACAAAATGAGGTTGTTTGAAACGATCAAGCACTTTGGCCCGCGCAGGCGAACCGGCGCGCGCCGTGCCCGTCTGGATGATCGCATCACGCCTGATCAAGCTGCTCAGCCCGACCGCGCTCGTCTCGTCCTTAGGCAGCAGTGCCCCGACCGGCCTGACGAATGCAGCATTGGTGGGCACAGCGGCAATACCGGCAAGCGGCGCGGCAAGCCATGCGGGCAACGGTGCGCCAAGCAAACCTGCGATCACGGACTGACCAATCACGCCAATTGACGCAAAAACTAGCAGCAGGCCCGCCAGCCAGATCAGGAAAGGCACTCGGCCAAACCCAAGCAGGCTGAGCAATCCGTCCATAAATCCGCCGGACGTGATGGCTTCGATCCCGTCAGCATCGACATCAACATCGAGGTCTAAATCGACATCGACATCGGACCCATCAAACATATCCGCCACGCCCACCACTTGCGCGACGGCAATGATTGCCAGCAGCATTAGTGCAATCGCAAATGGCAGGTTGTGTGTCTCAAGCAGGCTCAACGGCCCGTCGCTGCACCAATAGCAACGCCTCTGTTCCAAGTTTTTCCCATGAACGCAGTGTTAACACATGTTGCAAGCAAATAACAGGAAAATCGTGAGCACAGTCTGATTGATGCGCAAACACCATCGATATTGTTATACAGACCTTGTTTTATTGCAAACGCTCTCCATATGAGGGGATTAGGAGGTCGTAATTCGCAGCGGCAGGGACTTTAGACCGCCGACAAAAGTCGACTTGGCGCGTTTCGCCTCTCCTGCTGGCTCAACACTCTCAATCCGGTCGAGCAATTCTTCAAACAGAATGCGCATTTCAAGACGCGCGAGATGCAAGCCGAGGCATTGATGCGCGCCCGCGCCAAAGGCGAGATGCCGATTGGGCGAGCGGCCAGCATCAAAGCGCCGAGGGTCAGGAAACTGCGCCGGATCATGATTGGCCGCGACGTAATTGATCATCAGCCAATCGCCTTTACGGATCGTCTGCCCGCCTAGCTCCACATCCTCCGCCGCTGTGCGCATGAAATGCTGCACCGGAGAGGTCCAGCGAATCGCCTCCTCAACGATACCCGGCAGTAAGCTCCGGTCCGCCTTTACCCGCGCAAATTGCTCTGGATCATGGGCCAGCGCGATCATCGCGCCCGCGGTGGACGCGCTGGTCGTATCATGCCCAGCCGCCGCCAGAATGATATAATAGCCCATCATATCGCGGTCGCTCAGCGGCGCGCCATCAACGGTCGCATTGGCGATGACGCTCGCGACGTCACCGGTCGGCTCCGCTCGCTTCTGCGCGGTAATCCCGGCAAAATAGGCCTCAAAATCCTTCACCGCGCCCGCGACCAGCTGCGTGATCTGCTCCGGCGTCATATTCGCCATACCTGACTGGTTGAGATCATCATCCTGCCCGCCAAACATCTGCTGGGTCAGCACCAGCATGCGCGGCTCGTCCTCTTCCGGTACGCCGAGGATCTGCATCACAACATGCAATGGATAGGGCGCGGAGACGAGCTTTACGAAATCAGCCTCTGGTCCAGCCGCAATCAGCCGGTCGACCGTCCGCTGGGCCAAGTTACGGATTTCCGCCTCCACCGTTCGCAGGTTCTTTGGCATGAACCATTCCTGCGTCAGCTTGCGATATTTCATATGGATTGGCGCATCGAAGGTCACGAGGCTAGCAACCATATGCTCGCTGCCGCCGGTCATGGCCTTGGCAAACTCGATCCCTTCATCGAGCGAGAACACGACCGTTTGCGGGTTGTTGAGGAAGGTCTGATTGTCTTTCGACACCTGCATCACCGCATCATAGCTGGTCACCAGCCAGAATGGCCGGTGAATGCCCTCTTCTCCTTCAATCCTGACCACTGGCGTTTCCGCCCGAATTGCATCGAACCGGTCGAGCAGACTGCCCCATTCCGCATAGCTCGCCGGGTCAATAACCGCGCTGGCGAGCGCCGCGTCCAGCACTGGTGCGCTTCCCATCAGGCCGCGCCCGCTTTTGCTTTGGCCTCATACTCATCGCGCAGCTCCCGCTTATAGAGCTTGCCATTGGCCTCGCGCGGCAGATCGGGGCGGAAATCGAACAGCTTGGGCATTTTGATACGCGCAAGATTGGGTGCGAGAAACTCGCGCAATTCCGCCTCCAGCGCCTCGCCCGCATCGCCCATGTCGACCGGCTGCACCACGGCGACAACCTTCTCGCCCAAATCGGGGCAAGGCGCGCCAATCACCGCGGCATCCATCACCTTGGCGTGGGTTTGCAGCAGGTTTTCGACCTCCTGCGGGTAGATATTCACCCCGCCAGAAATGATCATGTGGCTCTTCCTGTCGGTCAGATAGAGAAAGCCGTCTGCATCGACATGGCCAATATCGCCCAATGTCATCCAGCCTTTGGGATGCATCGCCTCCGCGGTCTTGTCTGGGTCGTTGTGATAGGTCGGCAAGATGTCGTTCTCGAAATAGATCAGACCGTCCTCGCCAGCGCCAACTTCCTCGCCGTCCGGCCCGCAGACATGCAGCTTGCCATGGATTGCGCGGCCAACGCTGCCCGGATGAGTCAGCCAGTCGGGCGCCTTCACCAAAGTCATGCCGATGCTTTCGCTGCCCGCGTAATATTCATTCACAATCGGGCCCCACCACTCGATCATCTCGCGCTTAATCGGCACAGGGCACGGGGCGGCGGCATGCAGTGCGCGCTGGTGGCTGGATAGATCGTATTTCGAGCGCGTCTGCTCATCCAATTTCAGGAAGCGCACAAAATGGGTCGGCACCCATTGGCTGTCGGTGATCTTATATTTCTCAATCGCGGCAAGCGCGTTTTCCGGATCGAACTTCTCCATCAAGACGACCGTCCCGCCCAGGCGGTGCACGGTTGAGCACCAACCGATGGGCGCAGCGTGATAGAGCGGCGCTGGCGAGAGATAGATCATCGAGCCATCCGCCGGCATACCTGCACCCATCATGCCCAGCGCCATGAGCGGATTGGGCGCCTGCGGATCAGGATCTTCTGGCGGCGCAGGTCGCACGCCCTTGGGCCGCCCAGTGGTACCGCTGGAATAGAGCATCACCAGACCAGCCGTCTGCTCAGCCAGCGGCTCGGTGCTTTGTGCGCTCAATGCCGCACCGAAATCCTGCGCATCGCCGCTGTCCACGATCAGGATGTCCAGCTCGGGGCATTCCGCTCGCACTGTCTCCAGCACATCGGCAAATGCGCCCGAGGTGATCAACAGCTTGGTCTCGCTATCCTGTAAGATATAGGCGATCTCTGGCCCGGTCAGCCGAGTTGAGATTGGCACCAGCATCGTGCCTGCGCGCTGCGAACCCCAGATGATGGTGAAATACTCCATCCGGTTTTCCAGCAGAACCGCGAAGGCTTGATCTGGGTTCACGCCGCGCGCACGCAGCAGATGCGCAAATTGGTTGGCAATGCCCTCCATCTCGCCAAAGGTCACGGTCTGGCCGCTGCTCGCCATGATCACGGCGGCTTGGTCAGGGCGGTTTTGCGCATGCGCAATTGGATGTAGGCTCATCGATATCTCTCCCATGCGGCCATTGAGGACGTCAGTTGCGAGACGAAACCTAGCTTGTGCGGCGCAGCCCGCAAGTCAATTCGCAGAAATAGTGGGTGCCGTTGAACGAGCAGGGAGCCGACAAGAAAAAAGGCGGCGGGAAAACCCGCCGCCTATGCTCGAACACCCTCTCCAATGTTCGATCCCGCCTTCAGCGGGGAAACTCTTAAACGCGCGCTAAGCCGCTGAGGGCTTATTCGCCGCCGCGTCCTTCAAGGACAGCTTGGCGATCAAACTGCTGCTGGGCCTGTGTCTCTACCATATAGGGAATTGGATTGACCGCAACCCCGTCGATCCGGACTTCATAATGCAGATGCGGACCAGTGGAGCGGCCGGTTGAGCCGACATAACCAATGATGTCGCCCTTTTTCACACGCTCACCAGCGGCAACCGCCAGTTTCGACATGTGAGCATAGCGCGTTTCAAGGTCAGCGCCATGATCAATGCGGATGTAAAGGCCGTAGCTAGAGAACCACTGCGCCTTGCCAACGATGCCGTCAGCGGTTGCGAAAATCGGGGTGCCCGTCGGCGCGGCGATGTCGACACCGTTGTGCCGCTTGCGCTTCCGCAGCACTGGGTGATTGCGCATGCCATAACCACTGCTCAAACGCCCGCCATCAAGCGGCATACGCGACGGAATAGCGATGCTAGGCTGCTCAGTCGGAGCATTTGGCCCTGCGCTATCAAGCGCTTGCCAATTGGCGAACAGCTGCCGGAATTGCACGTCGCCACTCGTCAGATTGTCATCCTGAGCCGCGCGGATCGGTTCGCTAATATCAACAGCAGCGTTAGCTGAACTGTTAGCTGAAGCTGGCGCTGCAGCGGCAATTGCCGCGATGCCAAATGCGCTTAAAGCGGCTTTGGCAATGTGACGCTTAGTAAGCGTTGTCATCAAATGATGCCCTAAATTTCGGCGCGATGGCGCCCGATTTCATGTCGAACCGACTTATTCGGGCTCAATTCTTAAAGAGCAACTTAACCGTAGAACTCCCGCGATAAACCGGCTGCAAGACGGGCTGAGTCGTTAAATGGCGGCTTAACGGCGCCCCGAAAGTAAGTTTTTACTAACCTTTTCCACGTTGATTCGGGCTCTTCCTGCGCCTTATCGGCCAATGCGATAAAGTGCTTGGTGCCAAATGCGACATGGCGAATTTCATCGTCAAGGATTCGCGTCAAAATTTTTGCGCCATTCTCATCGCCCGCGGCCCGAACCCTCTCCAGGGTGGCTGGCGTGACGTCCAATCCCCGCGCCTCCAGCACCATCGGCACAATCGCAAGACGAGCCAGGACCTCATGCTTGGTTTCGTCCGCCGCCTGCCATAATCCGCCATGGGCCGGCAGCGCGCCATAATAGCTGCCCAGCGTCTTGAGCTTGCGGTCGAGCAGAGCGAAGTGCATCGCCTCATCGGCGGCAACGCTCAAGAAGTCTGAGACGAATTCCGCGCCCATCTGCTCGCCAAAGCGGCCCGCCATGTCGAGCGCAAGATCAATCGCGACGAACTCTATGTGCGCCAGGCTGTGCCACAAGGCGATCCTTCCTCGCTCTGATCCGCCTTTGCCGCGCTTGGGCATTTGGCTTGGCGCCAACAGCTCAGGCTCGCTGGGCCGCGCAGGCTCATCTGGCATGGTGACGTCAAACTGCCATGCGAGCGCGCCCTTGTTCCGGCTGCGCACGACGTCGCGCGTCGCGAAGCATTTTGCGCGCGGATGAGCGGTCAGCAATGCGCCGCGAATGGCGGAGGCTAAGGATGGCATCGGCGATGGCATATCGGCTTAGAGCGCCTTTGCGGCGGCCAGCACTTCTTCGGCGTGGCCCTTTACCTTCACCTTGTTCCAGACCTGCGCAATCTTGCCGTCTGCGCCGACCAGATAGGTGGTGCGGACCATGCCCATATAGGTCTTGCCGTACATCTGTTTTTCAGTCCAAACGCCGAGCGCGTCGGACAATCCGCCCTCTTCCGCATCGGTCGCGAGAGGGGTCGTGAGATCATGCTTGGCGATGAAGTTCTGATGCTTTTTCGCGCTATCCTTGCTGACGCCAAGCAGCTCCGTTCCCGCCGCATCAAATTCGCTTTTGAGCGCGGTGAAGTCTTTTGCCTCAGTGGTGCAGCCCGGCGTGTTGTCCTTAGGGTAAAAGAACAGCACCAGCTTCTTGCCGTGGAAATCCGATGGCTTCACCGTGCCGCCATCAGGGGTGCCCATTTCGATATCGGGCAGGGCGTCACCAACGCTTGCAAAATCGCTCATTCGTCAATCTCCAATTGGTGCTCGAGAATCGTCTCCCAAGCTTTGGCGACCTCATGCCGCGCCTCGGTGAGGCTGCGCAAGAGGCCAGTGTAATTCTGGGCCTTACAGGCCCGCGCCAGCGCATCAGCGGCAGCGGATGGAGGCTCCTTACCAGCGGGCGCCAGCAAGCGTCCGGCGACCAAAATACGGGTCATCAAATCATAGGCCGCGATCAGCGGCCGCGGCAGAGCGCCCTCGTCCACCAGCATAGGAATCGCCGTACCAAGGTCCGGGTCCAGCCCCTTGCCATCACGCAATTGCAGGAAGTGGATGAGGAATTCAAAATCCACCAGGCCGCCGCGCAGGAGCTTCACATCCAGCGGTCCGCGAGCAGGCTTATGCTGCGCCATTTCGCTGCGCATGGTCAGCACATTTGTCCGCAACTCCGCCGGATCACGCAGCTTGCACAGCACCCCGGTGATGATGTCATTGAGCTGCGCGCGCGCCGCCTCCGACCCGATCAAGACCCGCGCTCTTGCGAGCGCCATATGCTCCCAAGTCCAGGCCGCCTCGCGCTGATATTTGGCGAAGGCCTCAAGCGATACTGCGAGCGGGCCTTGGTTCCCCTGCGGCCGCAGCCGAGTGTCCACTTCATAGAGCGCGCCTTGCGCCGTGGGGACAGATAGAGCTGCGCCAATACGGCTGGCCAAACGGTTGTAGTAGAGCGTAGCGCCAAGCGACCGATCACCATCAGACTGCGCATCAAAATCTCCTGAAAACAAATAGACAATGTCAAGGTCGGAAGCATGAGTCAGCGCCCCGCCACCAAATCGCCCAAGCCCTAAGACGCAGACCTCGCTGCCTGTGATCTCTCCGTGCACACGCTCAAATTCGCGCACGGCAGCATCCTTTGCCACTTGTAGTCCCGCCTCGGCTACGCGCGAGAGGCCGCTGGCAATATCAATCGGATCACTCAGCGCCTCGATCAGCTGCACGCCGAGCGCAAAGCGCTGCTCACCCGTGACCACGCGAATGGCGTCCAATTGCGCCTCGTAATCGTCGCGGGCCGCGATCCGCCGTATATCTTCAGCGATGTCGCAGGCAGAGTCGGGCAGCTCCAACGCGCTTTCATCGATCAGAATATCGAGCAATTCCGGGCGCCGGCCAAGCTCATCGGCCAGCATCGGCGACAATGTGAGCGCACCCACCAATTGCGCGAGCAGCCTCGGACGCGCAGACAGCAAATGAAACAGGTTGATCGCGGAGGGTGCATTGGCAAGCACACTCTCCCACCGGTTCAGCGCGCGGGCTGGGTCATCTGCCCCGGCAAAAGCAGCGATCAAGTCCGGCAGCAGCGCATCAAACGCCGCAAGCGCCTGCGGGGTGCGCAGACATTGATAGCGCCCCTCGCGCCACCCCTTGATCCGCGCCGCCAACGCATCGGGCTCAGCAAAGCCCAGATTGCTCAATTGCTCTGTCAGTGCCTCAGCTTGCGGCGGCTCTGGCATAGGCGGGGAGGCGCTCACATTATCGCCGATGAGCTTGTCATAAACCGCGCCTGCCGCCTGCGTCAGGCCGTCCAGCTCTGCGATCAGCGCCGCGCCATCTGCCAAGCCGTCCAGCCGGGCCACCGCATCGAGCGCTGCGCCTTTTGGTAAGATATGCGTCTGGCGATCGCTCACCATTTGCAATCGGTGCTCAATCACGCGCAGCTGGTCATAGGTCGAGCCCAGCAAGGCGGCCTCATCGCCATCCACCCGGCCAGCCGCGACCAAGGCATCGAGCGCCGCGCGCGTGCCCTTCACCCGCAGGCTGGGATCGCGCCCGCCGTGAATAAGCTGATGCGTTTGCGCGAAGAACTCGATCTCGCGAATGCCGCCGCGGCCGCGCTTTACATCAAAACCCGGGCCGGGGCGGCGCGGGCCATCATGATTGGCGCGGATTTGCGCGGTGAGCTTGCGGATTTCTTCGATCGCGCCAAAGTCCAAGCTGGAGCGCCATACGAAAGGCTGGATCCGCTGAAGAAACACTTCACCAGCGGCAATATCGCCGGCGCACGCGCGCGACCGGATAAAGGCCGCCCGTTCCCACGCCAAAGCGGCGCTTTCATAATGCGAAAGGGCCGCGCCTTCAGACACAGCCAGCGGACTTACCTCGCTGGCGGGTCGCAGCCTGAGATCGACCCGGAAGGCAAAGCCATCAGCGGTGTTTTCAGACAGCAATTGCACGATCTGGCGGGCATAGCGCGCGGCCGCTTCGCCCGGCTCATCCTTCGCGCGACGTGGCAGCGTTTTTGGATCATAAAGCAGGATCGGGTCGATGTCGGAGGAGTAATTGAGCTCCCTCGCGCCCTGTTTGCCCAGCGCCAAGGCATAAAGACCCTGAGCGACCTCCCCATCGGTGCGCTCTGCAATGACGTGGGTAATAGCGCGGTCTAGCGCACGGTCGGCGCAATCGGACAATTCCTGCATCACGCGGGTTAGCGAGAAGGCTCCGGCCAGATCGCCAACACCGAGCGCCACCGAAAGCGCGGTCCGCTCTCGCCGCAAAGCTGCACCCAGATCATCCGCGCTATCGCCAGCGGATTTAGCCCATGCGAGAGCGCCCTCCTCATCTCCGCTGCCTAGCAATTCGGCGAGCGGCGGCATCCGTTCCAGTCCGCGTGCCAGAAACGGCGCCTCGGCCCGCGCCCGCGCCAGTGCTCCATCCCAGTCATGCGAATTTGCCTGCGCCATCTCTGCCTCCATGCCGCGCTGGTGCTTGTCTCGCAAGCGCCCTGGCTATCAATCCGCCTTGCGAGCCGCGCTCCGCTCTGCAAAAGGTGCGCGCAATGATTTTGGATGAGAGGAATCACCGATAATGATCAAGCAAGCATTGAAGCTTGGCGGATTGGCCGCTTGCGCACTCGCGCTGACGGCATGCGATGCGATGGGCTCGCTCGGCGGCGACACGGGCATGGACGGAATGGATATTCCCGACGTCGCGGCAGGTGAGCTGTCTGAAGAGACGATGATCGACATCACGCGCACGCTTTCCAGCGATGAGTTTGAGGGCCGCATGCCCGGCACCAAAGGCGAGGAGTTGACTGTTGCTCTGCTGACCGAACGGTTCGAGGCCGCTGGCCTTCAGCCCGGCAATGGCGAGAGCTGGGTGCAGGAAGTGCCGCTGGTGGAAATCACCGGTAAGAACTTCGCGCCGCTGACCATTACCAATGGCGAGACCGATCTGGTCTATGATTTCGGCAGCGAATGGGTCGGCGTGACCTACCGCGAAGATGCGCAAACGCAGCTCGCCAACAGCGAATTGGTGTTCGTCGGATACGGCATCAATGCGCCAGAGCGCGATTGGAACGACTACGAAGGCGTCGATGTCACAGGCAAGACGGTGGTCGTGCTGGTCAATGATCCTGACTACGAAACATCTGGCCTTGAAGGGAAATTCAACGGCCGCGCGATGACATTCTATGGCCGCTGGACCTACAAATATGAAGAGGCTGCGCGCCAAGGTGCAGCAGGCGTTCTGATCGTCCATGACACCGAACCGGCAAGCTATGGCTGGAACGTGGTTGAAAGTAGCTGGTCCGGCCCGCAAGCCTATCCTGCTCGCGGTGACAACCCGCCGCCGCTTACCACGATGAATGGCTGGATCCAGAAAGAGGCAGCCCGCGAATTGCTGGCCGCAGCGGGGCAAGATCTCGATGCGCTGACCGCGGCAGCAAAAACGGAAGAATTTGAAGCGGTTGAGCTGGGCATGTCCGCCTCCACCAGCTTTGAAAATGACATTCGCAAATTCCAATCGCAAAATGTGATCGGCATTCTGCCAGGCAGCGAAGCGCCAGACGAATACATCATTCACACCGCGCACTGGGATCACCTTGGCCGTTGTAAACCAGCGCCCGATGGCGATGACATTTGCAACGGCGCGGTCGACAATGCCACCGGCACGGCGGCTCTGGTCGCCTTGGCTGAAGCGCATTCGAAAGCTGGCGCGCCTAAGCGCAGCCTCGTGTTTCTGGCCGTGACGGCTGAGGAATCCGGTCTGCTCGGCGCGTATTATTACGCCGCAAACCCAGTGTTCCCGCTCGATCAGACAGTTGGCGGGATTAACATGGACGCATTCCAAGTGGCTGGCCCTGCCAAAGACGTGACCGTGGTTGGCCCCGGCAAGTCTCAGCTTGATGCCTTTATGATGGGCGCGCTTGAGGCCGATGGCCGCACCATGACACCCAATCCAAATCCAGAGGCGGGCTATTATTACCGCTCTGATCACTTCGCCTTCGCCAAACAGGGCGTACCAATGCTATACATCAATGGCGGGCAAGATTTGGTCGAGGGTGGACGCGATGCAGGCGCCGCCGTATCAAAAGACTACCGCGACAATCGCTACCACGGTCCGAAGGACGAGTTCAACGAAGAGTGGGACTGGTCCGGCGTGATGAGCGATTTGCAATTGTTCTACCGCATTGGCCGGATGATGGCAGAAAGCAGCAGCTGGCCGAATTGGAACGAGGGCGATGAGTTTAAAGCCGCTCGTGACGAAAGCTGCGCCAGCGCTGAGACGGGCTGCTGATCCAGTATCCGTTAGCTGATGAATTGAAAGCCGAGTCATGACCGTCCTGATGCCTCCTGAATGGGCGCCGCAGGATTGGTTGTGGATCGGCTTCCCGCATTTGGCCGAGGAATGGCCGGGCTTTCTTGAGGCGGCGCAAGAACAAATCGCAGCCTTTGCCAATGCTGTTGCTGACAGCGGACAGGCCGTGCGCCTTCTGGTGCGCGATGAAGCGAATGAAGCGCGCGCGCGCGCTCTGGTGAGCGAGGCAGTGACATTGGGGCGGCGGGTCTACGGCGATATTTGGCTGCGCGACACCGGGCCGCTGATCGTATCGAGCAATGGCGAACGCGTCGCGCGCCGGTTTGGCTTCAATGCCTGGGGCGGCAAATATCGGATGGCGGGTGATGAGAGCATTGGCGCAGAATTGGCGCGAAATGCGGGTTTGCCGCTCGAAACGTCGCCAATGATATTGGAAGGCGGCGCGGTTGATGGCGATGGCACGGGACTGTGCGCAGTGACCGAGCAATGCCTTCTCAATCCGAACCGCAATCCGGGTATGCCGCGCGCCGCGATCGATGCGGAGCTTAAGCACACGCTCGGCTTTGACCGGGTTCTGTGGCTGGGCGATGGCCTGATCAATGATCACACCGACGGCCATGTCGACAATCTGGCGCGCTTTGTCGGTCCGAACCTGCTAGTTGTTCCTAAGGCCACGGGCGATGATGATCCCAATGCGGCGATCTATGCAGATGCAAAGCGGCGCGCCGAAGCATTTGGCGTGGAGGTGGTGACGATCCCCTCACCTGGCTTGATCCTGCGCGATGGCGAGATCGAACCGGCAAGCTATGTGAATTTCGCCATCACCACGCATCTGGTGGCGGTGCCGACCTTTGGCTCGGTCCATGATGCGGCGGGCGTCGCGGCGATCGCTGCTCTGTTCCCGGATCGGCAGACCATCGGCCTTCCAGCGGATGCTGTCCTGGCCGGAGGCGGCGGATTTCACTGCGCTAGCCAGCAGATGCCCGCTGCGCTAATTTAGGCGATCCTGGTTAATCTTAACGACCTGTTAGCATTTGCCCGCGAACGTGCGGTTCATGGACAAAGCAATCGCCATCTCTCGCAAGCCTTTGCAGCTTGCAGCGGCCCATCCGGCCGATATCGCCCGCTCAGTCATCGTGCTGGCATGCGGCGCGGCGCTGATCTTTGCCGGGCAACCACTCCCACTCTAAGCGGCCCTCGCTGTAACCAAACGGCGTTCTGGCGCGAATATCCCTGCAATGCTCAACGGATGCTTGTGAAGGACGCGAATGACAAAAACTCTAGTCGGTCTGGCCATCGGTTCCGCCGCGCTGGCCATCGCGACCGTTGCTGCGCCAGGTTTCAGCCAAGCGCAAAGCCCGCCTGAGCAAACCGGCACGCTCGGCGAGCCTGTCCTGCTCGAGCTCTTCACCAGTCAGGGCTGTTCTTCCTGCCCGCCAGCGGACCGGCTTTCAGCCAAGCTCGCCCGCGAAGAGGGCCTCGTCGTAATCGCTCGTCCGGTCACCTATTGGGACCGTTTGGGCTGGAAAGACACGCTCGCACGCGAGGACAACACCAGCCTGCAGCGTGACTATGCCCGCCGCGGCCTCGCCGGATATAATGGCGTCTACACCCCGCAACTGGTGGTCGATGGAGAGCTTGGCCAAGTCGGCTCCGATGAGCGCGTCAACCGCCGACACATAGCGCTGGCGCGCGGTTCGCAAAGCGCCGCTATCCGCGTTAAACCAGCGGGCGGACTGGGCTATGGAATTGGCCTCAGCGGCACGGCGGAGAAACCTGCTGAGCTGGTTCTGATGGCGGTATCAAGCGAGGAAAGCGTTGCGATTGGTCGGGGCGAAAACGGCGGCCGCCGCATTTCCTACACCAATGTGCTGCTTGATGAAAAAGTACTCGCCCGCTGGGACGGCGGCACAGCAAGCGTTGAGCTGCGCCAGGACAGGCTAACCACACCGGACGCAGATGCGCATGCTTTGGTTCTGCGAGAGCCGAACGGCGGACGGGTCCTTGCCGCGCGCTGGCTGCGCTAGAACAGACGAGTAAGGGCGGCAAATGCCGCGGCGAACAGCACGAGGCCGACAAAACTCCGCCAGACCGTATCGCTGACCCGGCCGTAAGCGAGGCCGCCGAGCCAATTGCCGAGCAGCACAGCGGGAAACAACCCGGCCGAAAGCAGCACAACGCGCCGATCAATCACGCCGGTGAAAAACCCGGAGACAATCGCAGCAATTGCAGCAATCGTGAAGATCAGCAGCATTGATGCTTTGGCCGTATCGCGCGGGATCGCCCGGCCGACATAATAGGGCACAACCGGCGGCCCCGGCATCCCGGCAAAGCCTGTGAGAATGCCGCTGATGACGCCCGTTACCCCGGTCTGGAGCGTCCCGGGGACGCTCGCAGAACGCTGAGGCAGGAGTACAAGCGCGAAAGCTGACAAAGCCACCATCGCGATCAGCAGCCGCGCAAGATCAGGCGGCGTCACGGACAGCAGCAGCAATCCCGGCGCAGTGGTGACCGCAACCAGGCCGCTGATCACCCAAGCGGATTTTTCTGCGCCCATCACCAGACGGCGGATCTCCAACATGCCTATAAACAACATCAGGAAATTGGCGATCATCACCGCCTCAACCGGGGTCAAAGCGAGCGCCAAAACCGGCACCAGCAAAATCGCCATGCCGAACCCGGCCAGCCCGCGCACGAAAGACGCGCCAATGGTCGCTGCGAACGCCACCGCAATCTGCGCTGCGTTAAGCCCGGCCAGCCAGTCCATGAACTATTCGGTCAAATGCAGTCAGGCGCTAAGGTCGGGCGGGGCGGCGGCCTTTGTAATCAGCGACAGCGCATCATCCAAAGACAGCACTTGCTGGTCCTTCTCGCCCAAGGTCCGCAAAGCAATCGCGCCCTCTTCTTCCTCGCGCTTGCCAACCACAAACAGATACGGAACCTTCGCCAACGAGTGTTCGCGCACCTTATAGTTGATCTTCTCATTGCGAAGATCGCCTTCCACCCGGATGCCTGCCGCCTCCAGCTTGGCCATGACCTTGGTCGCGTAGCCGTCAACATCCGACACGATCGGGGCGACCACAGCCTGAACAGGGGCAAGCCACGCGGGCAAACGCCCGGCATAGTGCTCAATCAGAATGCCAATAAAGCGCTCGTAAGAGCCGAAGATCGCGCGGTGCAGCATCACGGGGCGATGCTTGCCGCCATCCTCGCCGACGTAGGTCGCATCGAGGCGGTCGGGCAGGACGCGGTCACCCTGGATCGTGCCAACTTGCCAGGTCCGGCCAATCGCATCGGTCAGGTGCCATTCGAGCTTTGGCGCATAAAACGCGCCTTCGCCCGGCAGCTCTTCCCAGCCGAACTCTTCGTTCATCATGCCCGCATCTTCTACAGCGTCGCGCAATTCCTGTTCGGCCTTGTCCCAATCAGCATCAGTGCCCAGCCGTTTTTCCGGGCGCAGCGCGAGTTTGATCGAAAACTTGAAACCGAAATCCTCGTAAACATCCGCTGCCAGCTTACAGAACTTGCGCACTTCCTCGACCACTTGGTCTTCAGTGCAGAAAATATGCGCGTCATCCTGAGTGAACTGGCGGACCCGCATTAGGCCATGCAGCGCCCCATGCGGCTCGTTGCGATGACAGCAGCCCATTTCGCCCAGGCGGATTGGCAGATCGCGATAAGATGTGATGCCCTGCTTAAACACCAGCACGTGGGCCGGGCAGTTCATCGGCTTAATCGCCATCCAGTCGGCGTCTTTTTCAACCGCAGGTTTGGCCGGGCCATCGCCGTCTTCGTCCAATTCGGGCACCATATCTGGCACGGCAAACATGTTTTCAGCATATTTGCCCCAGTGGCCGGATTGCTCCCACTGCCGGATATCCATCAGTTGGGGCGTCTTGATCTCGCGGTAGCCGCCGCCGTCCATCTTGCGGCGCATATAGGCCTCCAGCTCGCGCCAGATCCGATAGCCCTTGGGGTGCCAGAAGACGCTGCCATGCGCTTCTTCCTGAAGGTGGAACAGATCCATCTCGCGGCCCAGCTTGCGGTGGTCGCGCTTGGCGGCTTCTTCCAGCCGGTGCAGGTGCTGCTTCAGCCGTTTCTTGTTGAGCCAGCCCGTGCCGTAAATCCGCGTCAGCTGCGCATTGCGCTGATCACCGCGCCAATAAGCGCCCGCCACCCTCATCAGCTTGAACGCCGCCGGATCAAGCTTGCCGGTAGAGGCCAAATGCGGCCCGCGGCACATATCCAACCACGCGCCGTCGCTGTGTGGTTCGCCTGACCAATAGACGGTCAGCTCTTCGTTTTCAGGCAGTTCTTTGGCCCATTCAGCCTTAAACGCCTCGCCGTCCGCTTCCCATTTCGCGATCAGATCAGCGCGCGACCATACTTCGCGCACCAAAGGCTTATCCGCGGCGATGATCTCGCGCATTTTCTCTTCAATCGCGGGCAGATCATCCATGCTGAATGGCTCGCGATCGGCCGGGGCCATCACGTCATAGTAGAAGCCATCATCGGTCGCGGGACCAAAGGTGATTTGTGTGCCGGGATAGAGCGCCTGCACCGCCTCTGCCAGAACGTGAGCAAAATCATGGCGCGCCAGCTCCAACGCATCGGCCTCATCCCGGCTGGTGATCAGCTCAAGCTCAGCATCACCTTCAAACGGGCGGCCAATATCGCGCACCTCACCGTTGACGCGCGCGGCCAGTGCGGCCTTCGCCAGGCCAGGGCCAATCGCGGCGGCAACGTCTGCCGGTGTACTGCCTTCGGGCATTTCACGCATTGTGCCATCGGGCAGGCTGATTTTGAGCAGTTCGGTCATCGTTCTTCCGTCTCATTTGCGTTCACGCCCATGACACACTCATGCGCGCGCTTGAAGAGCGGTGTCTTGGTATTTTCAGCTTTTTCAGGAGGCTGACACCGCGCCGCCCGAAACCGAAAGTTCGGGGCACGGGTGTGGCTGGATCAGACCAACAGCAACCGGCCCCGGAAATCCGGGGTGGTGGTAGTGGTGGTGATAGTCACACGGTTGGCCATAAGCGCAGATATAGGCGCGGCGAATGGCGATGTCATTACCCGTGTTTCGCAGCATCAATCGGAAAGCACCCGCTCCATTATGGAAAGTTCGCTTGACAAACACACGAATCAATGACAAGTATGCTTTCCATAGTTGAAAGGGAGCTTTACTAATGACACTGCGAAACAAGGCGATTCTATGGGCAGTTATCATCATCACCGCCGCGTTGTTCCTCTCCGCAAGCGAGCTCAGCAATGGCGCATCCTTTGGGGTCATCGGCGGACTGAGCGGCGCAGCGATGGGTATGCTCAACGGCGGCTGCAAAGCTGGCAGAAAGTGCCTGTTATGAATGAGCACACGGCAAAGAACGCATCCGTGATGGGCCGCAGTCCTGCCTTTTGGGGTGCGCTTATGGGCATCTCCTATGCGGCGCTTGGCGGTCTGGCGGGAACCGGAGCGATCGAAGGCACAGCACTATTAATCCTAATGCTCGTGCCGATGGTCATGATGGTCCCGTTGATCAAATCAGCCAATCGCCGGGTCGATGCCGGCGGCAACGCCTGCTTTGCCAAGGGCGAGGCGCAAAAGCGGTATTTGAAGCGCGTGGCGATCTCGACCTCGATTTACATGCTCGCCATGGCCGGTCTTGTCTTTACGGAAAATGCAGAAGGTGTCGCCGATACGTGGCGCATTCTTGCGGCCATCCCTCCGGGTCTTGCGATCATCGGTGTCTTTTGGGCCATCGGCCGGCTTATCGTAGAAGAACAAGATGAGTTCATTCGCATGCTTGTGGTCCGCCAATCGCTGATCGCAACCGCAATCACGCTCAGCATCGCAAGCGTCTGGGGATTCCTCGAGATTGCCGACGCGGTTCCGCATGCCGACGCCTATTGGTGGGCCGTCCTATGGTTTGCTGGTCTCGGTATCGGCGCAGTTTCCAATCGCATGAAGTACGGCGCTTGGGGTGCAGTGTGAACAATCGCCTCAAAGTGCTGCGCGCAGAGCGCGATTGGAGCCAGCAAGACCTTGGCAACAAGCTCGGCGTCTCGCGCCAATCCGTCAATGCGATTGAGAAGGGCCGCTACGACCCGTCCCTGCCGCTCGCATTCAAGATTGCTGACGTTTTCGGCCTTGCGATTGAGGAAGTATTCAGCCGCGACTAAGCCCCGCTCGCCGCTGAGCCATTCCGATCGCATCAGATCCCGCTTCGCCCGGTTGCGCGTGACCCCAGCGCGCCGAGCGGGGCGTGCATTTGCTGCGTAAGCCCTCTTGCGCGCACCCGCCGCCTGCAGGCATGAAGGCGCGCATGAGCGAGATACACTTTCACGAATTCGGCGATGGGCGCAAAATCGCCTTTCGCCACACGACGGGCACAGGGCCGACCTTGGCCTTTCTGCCCGGCTATATGTCGGACATGGACGGCGGCAAGGCGTCCGCCATGTTCGCCCGCGCCGAGGAAATGGGGCGCGCTTGCCTGCTGCTCGATTATTCCGGCTGCGGGCGGAGCAATGGCGATTTTGCCGATGGCACGCTGTCCCGCTGGCGCGATGAAGTGCTCACCTTGGTCGAGGCTCATGTCGATGGCCACGTCCTACTGATTGGCTCGTCCATGGGCGGGTGGCTGATGCTGATGGTGGGCGAAGCGTTGGGCGAGCGGCTAAGCGGGATGATCGGCATAGCGCCTGCCCCCGACTTTACGACTTGGGGCTTCACACACGAGCAGCGCGCGCAGATGGCGGCGGGTGAAGTGCTGCATGAAGACAATCCCTACGGGCCAGAGCCAACACCGACGCATCCCGGCTTTTTCACGGATGGCGAGGCCAATCTGAAATTGGACAACAAGATCGCGATTGATTGCCCGGTTCGCCTGCTGCACGGCCAAAAGGACGAGGATGTGCCATGGGAAATCAGCCTGCGCCTCGCCAAGGCTATACGTTCGGACAATGTACAGGTGACCTTTGTCAAAGACGGCGATCACCGCTTGTCGCGCGAGAATGATATTGCGCTGCTGCAAGCGACAGTCGATCAATTTTACTAGGCGAACACCCACGTGTCTTTTTCCAGCGCGCTCATCCTTATGCTGCTTCAGGTCGGCCCCAACCCGAGCACTGGCGCGATCCAGGGTGCACCCGACGAGCTGCTCAATCGCCCGCCGCGCACCACCAATGAAATTGCTCCGCCGCAGCCGACCGATCCGCTCAGCATTTGGCTGGCCGATTGCTTAGATCTGGTCGAGAGCGCTCCGTCCCGCGCGCACACCAAAGCGCAGATTGAGCGCAACCAGACCACAGGCGAAGCGAGGGTTATCGCCAATCACTGCTTGGGGCTGGCTGCGACTAAGCTGAGCCTATGGGAGGACGCGATTGCTGCCTTCACTGCGGCGCGCGATGAGACACCGGCGGATGAGCCGCGAGCGCGGGCACGATTTTCGCTGATGGCCGGCAATGCCGCGCTCGCCTCAGGCGATGCGATGAACGCGAGCGGGATTCTGGCTCAGGCGCAATTTCTTGCCCAGCAAGCCTCATCAGCCACGCTGGAGGCTTTGGCTGCGACGGATCTGGCCCGCGCGCAGGTGGCAATTGATGAGCCAGAATTTGCGCTGCAATCGCTGGAGACCGCGATCCGACTAGAACCTACGAATAGAGAGGCGTGGCTGCTCAAAGCAACCCTGCTACGGCGCGAAGACAGATTGCCAGAGGCGCAAGCGGCGATTGAAAAGGCGTCGGGTCTTGCGCCGCTGGATCCGCAAATCGGGCTGGAGGCGGGCGTTATCGCCGTGCTGGATGCGCGCGATGATGCCGCACGCGCCAGCTGGCAATCGGTGATCGACACTGCGCCTGATAGTCCGCAGGCAAAGACCGCTAGCGGCTATCTGAAACAGCTCGGGCCTGCTACGCCAGCCCAATAGTAAGAGGGCTGCCATGACCGAATTTTCCGTGCTTGATCTGATCCCGGTTCGCGAAGGCGGGAGCGTGGTAGAGGCTTTGGCCGATGCGACAGAGCTTGCGCGCGCGGCAGAGCGAGTGGGCTGTAAGCGGTTTTGGGTGGCAGAACATCACGCGATGGATGGCATTGCGGGCGGCGCGACCTCAGTTGTGCTCGCCCATATCGGCAATGCGACCAGCCGGATCCGGATCGGCTCTGGTGGCATCATGCTGCCCAATCACACCCCGTTTCAAATCGCGGAGCAATTCGGCACGCTCGACGCTTTGTTTCCTGACCGGATCGACCTCGGGCTGGGTAGAGCGCCGGGCGCTGGTCCAGAATTGCAGCGCGCCCTTCGCAAGAACCTGCATCAGGCGGCTGAATATTTTCCCCAGGATGTGGCGGAACTGCGCGCGCTTCTGACCGGTGATCTCGACCTGCCCATCGCCGCCACACCAGGCCTCGGCGCAAAGCCGGAGATGTGGATGCTCGGCTCCAGCCTGTTTGGCGCTCAGCTCGCGGCGAAGCTCGGCCTCCCCTATGCCTTCGCAGCGCATTTTGCGCCCGATCATTTGGACGCCGCATTGGAAGTGTACCGCAGGGACTTTGAGCCATCAGACGCGCTTGACCGCCCGCATGTGATGGTGGCGATGAATGTCTTTGCGGCGTCAAGCGAAGCAGAGGCCCGCCTGCTTGCCTCCAGCCAGCAACAGAGCTTCGTCCGCCTGCGCAGCGGCAATCCGGGCAAGCTGCCGCCGCCAATTGAAGACTACATCTCCACCCTGCCTGCGCCTGCGCGCGCCATGCTGGATCATATCGGCCAAGCCGCAGCCATCGGCACCGCTGATATAGTGGCAAACCAAGTCGGCGATTTTATCAAGCGAACCGGTGCGGATGAGATCATGCTGTGCGGCGCGGCCTATGATCCAGCGGCGCGAATTCGCTCGCTGGAGATCACCATGCAAGCGCTCACCGGCGCGCTCACCACTTAACGCCAAGCTGCACCAAAAAACGCGCAGCTAGATAATGAACACGGTTGCGCACACGTATCCACAAGGCCTATCGGCGACGCATAAGAACGCTCAAGAATAATATTGTTTCAAAGGGGCGAGGATGGTTTCGAAACCCGCTAAAAAGCTCGCAGGAAAAGCTTCAGCCAAGCAAAAAACGGCGCGCGCCCCGCGCCGAAGCAAGCATCATACCGCTCTGTCAAAGCGGCTCGCCGATGCGATCCTGCCCGGTGACACCCCCTTTGCAAAGCAAGCGCTGGAAGAGGCAACCGCCTTCCTGCTGGCCGCCGCTGAGCAGCGCGAGACAGACCGCGCCTCGCTGGTCATGGAAACTGAAACCGATGAGCGGCGCATTATGCGCATCGCTTTGGTCAATGATGACATGCCGTTTTTGGTCGATTCGGTTGCCTCTGCGCTCGCCGCCCAAGGGGTCACGATTGACCGGTTGGTCCATCCGATCATTGCGGTAAAACGCGACAAGCCGGGCAAACTTACCGAGCTCGGCTCTGGCAAGGCGCGCGAGTCTATGATCTATATCGAGACGCCGCGGGTTGATGCGCGCCAACGCCGCGAATTATTGAAAGAACTGCGGCTGACCCTGGGCGATGTCCGCGCCGCCGTGAACGATTGGCCCAAAGTGCAAACCGCGATGAAAGCGGACATAGAACGGGTCGAGGAACCGGAGTTCAAAGACCTGCTGACTTGGCTCAACAGCGGTATGCTAACCCAGCCGGGCCATGTAACCCGCCGCCGCGATGGCAGCCAGTCTGGCCTCTTGGGAATTTGCCGTAAGAGCGCGCGTTCCTTGCTGGCCGATACGTCCTATGACAAAGCGTTCAAATGGTTCGGGCAGAAACGCCCTGATGGCCGCACGCGCGAACTGCTGATCATCAAATCGAACCATACCGCCAAGGTTCACCGCCGCGTGCCGCTCGACCTGTTTATCGTGGCGATCCGCAAAAAAGGCAAAGTGGAGGCCCTGTCGGTTCATGCCGGGGTTTGGACCAGCGCCGCACTGGCCTCTGCGCCTGCCAACGTGCCGCATCTGCGCGAAAACTTGGATGCGCTGACCAAAGAGCTTGGCTTCAACCCATCAGGGCACACCGGCAAAGCGCTGGTCCATGCCTTTACCGCGTTGCCGCATGATCTGCTGATTGCGTTCAATCGCGCAGATATTGGCCGCCTCGCTACCACCATGATGAGCCTGGTTGACCGCCCGCGCCCGCGCCTGTCGCTCGCCAGTTCGCAACTAGACCGGCATGTGTTTGCATTTGTTTGGCTGCCGCGCGATCTGCTCTCCACCCAGGTGCGCCTGCAAATTGAGGAGCTTCTGACCGCAGAGGCGGATGCGAAAGTTCTCGATTGGAGCCTGGAGGTTGAAGGCGGCAATCTGGCGATGCTGCAATTCGTGCTCGATGTTCGCGAAGCCAAAGCCATGCCGGATGCAGCGGAGCTGGAAGGTCGCCTCGAAGACATGCTGCGCGGTTGGGGCGAGGGGGTCGAGCGCCACCTTGCCAAGAGAGAAGACCCCGCGCGCGCCATGGCGATTGCGGCGCGTTTTGCTGGCGCTTTTCCGGCCAATTACCGGCTGCTCTATGGCACTGCAGAGGCGGCGACTGACATCCGCCGGATTCGCGCGCTCAGCGCCCGCACCAGCGGTGAAGATGACGCGGCCCAGCGTGATGTGCGCTTGTACCATCTCGATAGCGATGCGACCGATAATCTGCGGCTCAAAGTCTATCAAAGCAGCGGCGCTTTGCCTTTGTCCGATGCCGTGCCCGCACTGGAGAATTTCGGCTTTCGTGTGATCACCGAAATCCCGACCGAGCTTGATGATGGCGCGCTTGGTTCGATCCATGATTTCACCCTCGCTCTACCTGAAGGGGACGAGGCCGCGCCGCTGCTGGAGCGTGCAGGCGTTATCGAACAGGCCATCGCCGCCGTGCTCAATGGCAGTGCCGAAGATGACCCGTTCAACCGGCTCGTGATCGGAGCGGGCCTGAGCGCGCAGGAAGCCAACTTGCTGCGCGCCTTCTATCGCTACCTGCGTCAGACCGGCATGGGCTTTACGATCTACACCGTCGTCGATGCGCTGGCCGCTGCTGTGCCAGTGACCAAGGCGATGATCGCGCTGTTTACCGCGCGCCATGATCCCAAGTTTGAGGGCAATCGCGAAGAGGCCGAGAAGAAGGCTCGCAGCGATTTCTCGCGCGGGCTGGCAAAGGTTTCCGCGATCAATGATGACCGGCTGCTGCGGCTCTACAATGCAGTTATCGGCGCGATTCTGCGCACCAATGCGTTTGCCGATGCCGCGGATGAAGCGCTGGCGTTTAAGTTGGATTCTGCGCAGGTTCCCGACCTGCCAAAGCCCGTGCCATGGCGCGAAATTTTCGTTTATTCGCGCCGGGTAGAGGGCATTCACCTGCGCGCTGGCGTGATCGCTCGCGGCGGCCTCAGATGGTCGGACAGGCGCGATGACTTCCGCACTGAGATCCTAGGCCTGATGAAAGCGCAGCGCGTCAAAAACGCTGTGATCGTGCCGACCGGGGCGAAGGGCGGCTTTTATCCAAAGCAACTGCCATCGCCTGCGAAAGACCGCGATGCCTGGGCCGCAGAAGGTCGGGCGAGCTATGAGATTTTCATCCGTACCTTGCTGTCGATCACAGACAACATCGTGAAGGACGAGGTTGTCTATCCAGCAGATGTGATGGTGCACGATGGCGAAGACCCCTATTTCGTGGTCGCCGCCGATAAGGGTACGGCGCGCTTCTCTGACGTGGCCAATGGTATCGCGGAAAGCCGCGATTTCTGGCTCGATGATGCCTTCGCCAGCGGCGGCTCCAACGGCTATGACCACAAGGCGATGGGCATTACTGCACGCGGTGCGTGGGTCTCTGTCCAGCGGCATTTCCTCGAAATGGGCATCGACGTGCAAAGCGACAGCGTCCGCGTGGCAGGCTGCGGCGATATGTCGGGCGATGTGTTCGGCAATGGCATGCTGCTGTCGAAAGCGATCAAGCTGGTCGCGGCGTTTGACCACCGGCACATCTTCATCGATCCAGACCCCGATCCGGCGCAAAGCTGGAAAGAGCGCAATCGCCTGTTCAATCTGCCGCGCTCCAGCTGGGAAGATTACAATTCCAAGCTGATCTCGAGCGGGGGCGGTGTGTTTGCGCGCAATCAAAAGAGCATCAAGCTGCCCAAAAAGGCGCGCGAAATGCTGGGGCTTGAAGACGCCGAGATTGCGCCCGATGATCTGGTGACGGCGATCCTTAAGGCAGAGCTTGATCTGATCTGGTTCGGCGGAATTGGTACTTACATCAAAGCTGAAAGCGAGAGCGATGCAGCCGTGGGCGATCCCGCCAATGACGGCCTGCGTGTGACCGCCGCCGAAGTGCGCGCGAAAGTGATCGGCGAAGGCGCGAATCTTGGCGTGACGCAAGCGGGCCGGATCGCATTTTCGCTCAACGGCGGGCGCATAAACACCGATTTCATCGACAATTCGGCCGGTGTGGATTGCTCCGATAACGAGGTGAACATCAAGATCGCGCTCGCGGCAGCCAAGCGCGATGGCAAGCTGCCCGAGAAGAAGCGCGTTGCCGTGCTGGAAGCGATGACCGACGAGGTTGCAGCAATCGTGCTGGAGGATAACCGGCTGCAAGCGCTTGCGCTGTCGATTGCGGATGCAGGCGGCTGCGACGCAACCGCGTCTTACACGCGCCTGATCGAGACGCTCGAAGACATGGCCGATCTTGATCGCAAAACAGAGGGCCTGGCCTCAAGCGAAGCGCTGATTCGCCGTGCGGGCGAGGGCCAAGGCATGACCCGGCCAGAGCTCGCGGTGCTGCTGTCTTCGGCCAAGCTCGCCCTGCAAGATGCGATCGAGGAGAGCCCACTGTCCAGCGATGAGGCGATGGAGGACGCGCTAATCGCGATGTTCCCAGAGCCGATGCAAAAGGACTATGCGAAACAGATCAAGCAGCACCGCTTGCGCCGCGAGCTGGTCGCGACCGAGCTCGCCAATCGCATCATCAACCGCATGGGCATCTTGGCCTCATTCGAGCTCGCCGAAGAAGAAGGCGCATCGCTGGCAGCGGTAACCAACGCCTTCGTCGCCGCCGACCGACTGTTTGGAATGCGCGCGATTTGGGAAGAGCTCGACACAGCGAAGATGGGCGAAACAACGCGCATCATGCTGTTTGAGCGGGTCGCCATCGGTCTAAGAGGACACATGGCAGACCTGCTGCGCGCTGGCGCGGCTAAGCGGCCTCCCGCTGAATTGGTCGAAGAATTGCGCGGCGGGGTCGAAGAATTGCACGATGCCACCGAGGCTCTGCTGGCCGGCGAATCGCGCCAACAGTCAGACAAAATGCTCAGCGAGCTGGTCGAAGCGGGCGCGCCCGAAGCGCTGGCTAAAAAGGTCGTGCATCTGTTCGAAATGGACGGCGCGATTGGTCTGGCAAAACTCGCGCGCGATGCCGATGTGGCGACGCTGCAGCTGACCGATGCCTTCACCGATATGGGCGTGCGTCTGGGTCTCGATTGGGCGCAGGCCACAGCTGCGCTGATGGAGCCTTCCGATGTTTGGGAGCGCTTGCTGGTCGCTGGCCTGGCGCGCGATTATCAACAGATGCGGCTCGATTTTCTGCGTCACTTGGTGCGGCGCAAGAAAGGAAAAGCTGATCCAGCAAATGCAGTGGAGCAATGGGCCAGCGACAATGCCCCTGCAATCCGCCAGTTTAAGGCGATGGTGGGCCGAGCGAAAGCGCACACGCCAGTGGCGCCAGCAGTGCTCGCGCAAATTGCCAGCCAGGCCCGCAATCTGCTCGATCCCTAAGCCGTCATCACCCCGTCCAATGCGCGCAAGACGCTTGACCTGAGCCAAATTTGGGGCAAGCGTCTGTGCCATGGACAGCGCGGATATCGTAATCGTGGGCACCGGGCATGGCGGCGCACAAGCAGCCATTGCTCTGCGCCAACAGGGGCATGAGGGATCGATTCTACTGGTTGGGCGCGACGCCGTTCCACCTTACGAACGCCCGCCTTTGTCGAAGGAATATCTCGCCGGGGACAAGCCGTTTGAGCGGATCTTGATTCGGCCTGAGAAGTTTTGGGCAGACAAGGATATCACCCTGAAGCTCGGCCAGGGGGTCACCGAGATTGACTGGATGGCGCATGAAATTGTGCTGATGGATGGCAGCCGGATTGGCTATCGCAAACTAATTTGGGCAGGCGGCGGCGACCCGCGCAGGCTCCCATGCCCCGGTGCCAATCTGCACGGTGTTTTCTACGTGCGAGACAAGCGCGATGCCGATGCGATGATGGCCGCGATAGAGGGCGGTGCGAGACGCGCGGTTGTGATCGGCGGCGGATATATTGGGCTAGAAGCGGCCGCTGTGCTGCGCAAACTTGGCGTCGAGGTGACCTTGCTAGAGACTCAATCCCGCCTGCTGGCGCGCGTCGCGGGCGAGGAACTATCCGACTTTTACGCCGAGGTGCACCGCAGTCACGGGGTCGACATTCGGCTCCGCGAGAACGTCCAAGAAATATCGGAAACAGACGGCCAGGCCAGCGGCGTTTTGCTCGAAAGCGGCGAGTTGCTCGAATGCGATATGGTGGTCGCCGGAATCGGCATCATCCCCTCGGTCGCCCCATTGATCGCGGCAGGCGCAGCGGGATCAAACGGCGTTGACGTTGATGTCTATTGCCGCACGACCTTGGACGACATTTATGCAATTGGCGATTGCGCCGCCCACGCCAATGACTTTGCCGATAGCGCGGTGATCCGCCTGGAATCGGTCCAGAACGCGCATGATATGGCGAACACGGCCGCGCGCGCGATCATGGGCGATAAACAGCCCTATCACGCACTGCCATGGTTCTGGTCGAATCAATATGACCTAAAGCTGCAAACCGCTGGCCTCAGTCTCGACTATGACGAGACAATCCTGCGCGGCGACCCTGCCGCGCGCAAGTTCTCGATCATCTATTTGAAAGAAGGCCGACCGATTGCCTTCGACTGCGTCAATGCGATGAAGGACTATGTCCAAGGGCGCAAATTGCTGGAAAATGGCATTCAATCGGCTGATAAAGCTTTACTCGCCGACCCTGCGACGCCGCTCAAGGAATTGCTCTAAAGCCCTATCGGCACTCGGCACGCGAATTCAGAAAGAGGCATTTTCATGCAAACAGGCGATGGCGGCTCCATGCTTCAGGGTCTGAAGGTGCTGGACCTCACAACGGTCGTGTTTGGCCCCTATTGTACGCAAATTCTCGCTGATCTTGGTGCCGACGTCATCAAGGTTGAGGCGCCGGGCGGCGATGCGCTGAGATATTCGGCTAAGTCTGCCAAGACAAACGGCATGGCGCCAAGCTTTCTCGCGCTCAATCGCGGCAAGAAATCACTGCTGCTGGACCTGAAAGACGACGAGGCGAAAGCGCAATTGCGCAAGCTGGTGGAGGAGGCAGATATGCTGATCCACAATATCCGGGCCGAAGCGATCGAGCGGCTTGGGTTTGGATATGAGGCGGCCAAATCGCTCAACCCCGAAATCATCTATGTCCACTGCGTCGGCTTCGGCTCTGACGGCCCGTATGGAGGGTTGCACGCCTATGACGATGTGATCCAGGCGGCGAGCGGCGCGGCCACTCTGTTGCCCCGCGTCGATGGCAATGCAAAGCCGCGCTATCTGCCTTCGCTGATTGCCGACAAGGTCGCCGGATTGCATGCCGCCTATGCTTCGATGGCGGCGATGATCCACAAGCTGCGCACGGGCAAGGGTCAGTTCCTTGAGGTGCCGATGTTTGAGGCGTTTTCGAATTTCATGCTGAAAGAGCATCTGGGCGGGCTGACATTCGATCCGCCGGTCGGGCCAGCCTGTTACAGCCGCCAGATTGATCCGGACCGCCAGCCTTTCCCGACCAGCGACGGCTATATCTCCATCGTCCCCTATCAGATCGACCATTTTCTAAAGGTTGTGGCGCTTCTGGGTGATGAAGAATTCGCACGAGAAGCACGGTTCCAAAGCGTCAAAGGGATCGTCCAAGGCAGCGCCGACATCTATCGCCGCATTGGCGAGCTGACCGCGCAAAAGACGACCGGCGAAGTGCTGGCAATCATGCGTGCGGCGCAAATGCCCGCCATGCCAGTGCGGGATATGCAGGATATGACAGCCGACCCACATTTGGACGCCGTTGGCTTTTTCCAGCGCAGCGAGCATCCGACCGAGGGCACGGTGCTGAACCTGCGCGAACCGACGCGGTTCTCTGAATGGAGCCCATCAAACCCGCGACCAGCGCCCAATCTGGGCGATGCTTCGGACGGCTTTGACAGATAGAGCCTTAGCGCTAGCCAGCGGGTAGCCTGTCCAAAGCCCAGCGAGCAGCATCCGCCACCACCGGATCCTCGTCGTTTATTAGCGTTTCCACCGGAGCACGCAGGGCGGCATCCCCGCTATTGCCCGCCGCATAAAGGCAATTGCGCACAAACCGATTGCGGCCAATCCGCTTAATCGGAGAGCCGGAAAAAACACTGCGGAAACCAGCGTCATCAAGCGCAAGCAATTCAGCCAAACGCGGCGCAGCGAGTTCAGCGCGCGGCAGAAATTCGCGCGCAGCATGGGAGATTTGCGCAAACTTGTTCCACGGACACACCGCCAGACAATCATCACAGCCGTAGATCCTATTGCCCAGCGCCGCGCGGAACTCCTCCGCAATCGGGCCTTTGTGCTCAATGGTAAGATAGGAAATGCAGCGCCGCGCATCGAGCCGATAGGGGCTGGGAAAGGCGTCGGTCGGACAGGCATCGAGGCACGCGCGGCACGATCCGCATTGGTCCCGCTGAGGCTCGGTTAAGGGTAGGCCCAACGTCGTGTAGATCGCGCCGAGAAAAAGCCAACTGCCATGCTCCGGACTGACCAGATTGGTGTGCTTGCCCTGCCATCCGATCCCGGCCGCTTCGCCGAGGGGTTTTTCCATCACCGGAGCGGTGTCGACGAACACTTTAACCTCAGCCTCCGGCGCCTCTGCCACCAGCCAACGCGCCAACGCCTTGAGGCGCTTCTTGACCAGATCGTGATAATCCTTGCCCTGCGCATAAACAGAGATGCGCGCGCGCTCGCCATGCGCTTCCAAAGCCAAGGGGTCTTGGGCTGGCGCATAGCTCATGCCCAGCGCAATCACCCGCTGCGCCTCTGGCCACAGGCCCTGCGGCGAACGGCGGTGATACCGGCGGGTTTCCATCCACTCCATAGAGCCGTGATGCCCCTCGCCCAGCCATTGCTCCAGCCGCTCTGCGCGAACCGGATCTTCCGCCGCGCTCGTCACTCCAATGGCGACAAAGCCAAGCTCGCGCGCTTTGTTTTCAAGGCGTTTGCCAAGATCAAGTGTTGCGCCTGCGTTAACCACGCTTAGGGTTGCTCCCGTTTAGGCCCGTCCACTAACGGTGCGGGCCATGGATATGGCGGTAAGCGATCAAACAGTCTTGAGCAATGAGCAGAAACCTCTCGCAATCGAGGCGCGCGGGCTCGTCAAACGCTTTGACGGCACCTTGGCCGTGGGCGGAGTCGACCTCGAAGTGCCTGAAGGCGCGATCTATGGTGTGCTCGGCCCCAATGGCGCAGGCAAGACCACGACATTGCGCATGCTGCTGGGTATTATCGACCCCGACGAAGGCGTGCGCCGCGTGTTCGGATATGACCAACCGCACGATATTGGCCGCCTGATCGGATATCTGCCTGAAGAACGCGGGCTATACCCGGCGATGAAATCGATCGAAGCAATTGCCTTTATGGGCGCATTGCGCGGCCTGCCGCTGGCCGAAGGACGTGTGCGCGGGCTGGAACTGCTCGAACGCCACGGGCTGGGCCATGCCGCCGAACGCCAAATTCGCCAGCTGTCGAAAGGCATGGCGCAGACTGTGCAATTGCTCGGCACGCTGGTGCATCAGCCGCGCCTGGTTGTTCTGGATGAGCCGTTTTCCGGGCTCGATGCGATCAACCAAGGCAAGCTGGAGGGGATGATCCGCGCTCTGGCCGATGACGGGGTGACGGTAATCTTCTCCACTCATGTGATCCACCACGCAGAGCGCCTTTGCGAAGGCGTGGCGATCATCGCCGGGGGCGAAGTGCCCTATGCTGGCAGTGTTGAGGCCGCCCGCGACCGCATCCCTGCGCAGGTCAGGCTGGAAACACGCGCGCGCGAAGGCGGCTGGACCGCTGCTTTGCCAGATGACACACGGCGCACGGGTGATTTCTTCACCTTCTCTCTGCCCGACAGCGGGGTTGAACCTTTGCTGCGGACATTGATCGAAGGCGAGGCAGGCATTCTTTCGCTCTCGATTGAGCGGGCCGGATTGCACGATGCCTTCGTCCATATCGCGGGCGAAGCAGCTGCGCGGCAGCTCGAAGTGGATGCCGCTGGCGGGGAGCCAAGCTGATGAGCAATTTTGATCAAGCAGCAATCGCCGCCAAACCTCGGTTAAGCTATTTTCAGGCGGCATGGGTTGTGGCTCGGCGCGATTTCGTCGCGGTCCTTTTCAGCCGCGCATTCCTGTTCTTTCTGATCGGGCCACTGTTCCCAGTGCTGATCGGCGGACTGGCTGGCAGCATCGGCAAGACCACATCACAGCAGGCCAATAGCGTTGAAATCGGTCTGGCAATGAGCGCGGCAGACAACGCCGCAATGGAGGCCGCCGCCGAAACACTCCGCCCACAATTGGGCGGCGCTTCGCCTGTACTTAAGCGCGTGCCCGAGGCTGAAAGCGCCGGTGATTTTGACGCACGCGCCTTCCTCGACAGCGGCGGACGCAGCTATGTCGCGATCCTGACAGGCACCTTAGAAGAACCCAAACTGGTTGGTACGCAAAGCCAGGTCGATCGCTGGAAAGGCCGGATTGAACTGCTCGCTGCCACGGCCAGCGCCTCTGCGCCCAGCCGCTATCCCGATGCGGTGAGCGAGATTGTCGTCTCCAGCGGCGCATCCGACAGGTATAGCCGCGTGCGCACAGCGCAGGCTGCACAAATGGTTTTGTTCCTGCTGACCATTTTGCTGGGCGGCATGGTGCTGTCCAACCTTGCCGAAGAAAAAGGCAATAAGATCATCGAAATCCTCGCCGCAGCCTTGCCAATGGATGCGGTGTTTATGGGCAAATTGTTCGCCATGCTGGGCGTTTCCTTTGTCGGAATTGCAGTGTGGGGCACAACCGGGTGGGCATTCTGGGCGGTCGCCGAAGACGCCATTGTCACTGTCACGCAGACCAATTTCCGCGAGCTTCCCGGCCCGGCGATTGGCTGGCCGATGTTCATCGCGCTTGGCATTATCTATTTCTCGATGGCCTATCTGCTGCTCGGCTCTTTGTTCCTTACCATTGGCGCCATGGCCAGCAGCGTGCGCGAAGTGCAGACCATGTCGATGCCGGTCACCATGCTGCAGATCATGGTGTTCTTCCTCTCGGCGGCAAACATCGGGCAAACCGGCACACCGCTAGAACTGACGTCGGTGGTCTTCCCGCTCTCCTCGCCCTTCGCCATGATGGCCAGAGCCGCTTTGGAAGAGACGCTTTGGACGCACGCGGTCGCACTCGTTTGGCAGGCATTCGCGGTGTTCATCCTGATCAAAGGCGGCTCCACCCTGTTCCGCAAGCGTGTGATGAAGTCGGGGCCAGGCGGCGCGAAAAAGCGCCGGTTCTGGCAACGCAAACCGCCAGCGGCTGAGCCTGCTGAATAGGTTCCTTATCGCAACCGACTATTGACACTGCTGTCAGTTAAGGCACCATGCGCCTCACCAGAGCGGCCAAAGCCGCCGGACAGGAGAGAGACATGGCAACCATTGCGCCGCCAGTGAACGATCAGAATTCCGCACCTGAATGGCGCACGTCGCCCACCGCGCATGACGCGCTGATGGAGCATTTTGCCAAGCATCCCGAGGAACGTCCGCGGCATCCGCATAAATGGGACGTCAGCCGATCCGACATCTATTACGAAGACCGCTGGCAGCCGATCTTCAAGGAAATGCAGGACGCAGGCCCGCTGCATTACATCCCGGAAAGCCCTTACGGCCCCTATTGGGCGGTGGTTGGCCACAAGGCGATCCAGCACATTGAGGCCCTGCCCGAGGCGTTTTCCTCCAGCCGGGAATATGGCGGCATCACCATTCTGGAACGACCAGAAGAAGAAGAAGAAGAAGCGAAGCCTGAGGAAGAGCGGTTTGAACTGCCGATGTTCATCGCCATGGACCGGCCCAAGCATACCGGACAGCGCCGCACAGTTGCCCCAAAATTCACGCCCAGCGCAATGACCGCAATGGAAACCGATATCCGCACGCGGACGGGCGAACTGCTCGATTCGCTGCCGCGCGGCGAAGTGTTTGACTGGGTCGACAAGGTTTCGATTGAGCTCACCACAGGCATGCTCGCGCTATTGTTCGACTTCCCATGGGAAGACCGCCGCTTGCTGACCTTCTGGTCGGACTGGTCAGGCGATACAGAGCTGGGTTCAATCCGCGAGCTCGACGAATACCGGCGCGGTATCCTGCACGAAATGGCGGCTTATTTTCAGCAGCTCTGGGTCAGAAAAACGCAAGAAGAGCCCGGCGATGATCTGATCTCGATGATGATCCATTCCGATGCGATGAACCAGATGAGCCCGCAGGAATTCATGGGCAATCTGGTGCTGCTGATCGTCGGCGGCAATGACACCACGCGCAACACGATGAGCGGCATTGTCCATTCGTTCGATAAGTTTCCTGATCAGCGCAAATTGTTCGAAGAACAGCCCGAACTGATCCCCAATGCAGTGCAGGAATGCATCCGCTTCCAAACGCCGCTGGCGCACATGCGCCGCACCTGCACCGAGGACACCGAAGTGTTCGGTCAGACCATCAAACAAGGCGACAAGGTCGTCCTGTGGTATCTCGGCGCAAACCGCGAAGAAACCGTGTTCGAGAACCCGCACAAGCTCGATATCACGCGCGATAATGCGCGGCGGCACATCGCCTTTGGCTACGGCATTCACCGCTGCGTCGGGGCGCGCCTGGCCGAATTGCAACTGAAGGTTTTGCTGGAAGAAATGCACAAACGCCGCATGCGCGTGCATGTCGCTGGTGATGTGGAGCGGGTACGCGCAAACTTCGTCCATGGCTTCCGCAAATTGGAGGTCGAAATCACCGAATTTTAGGCGGATTTTAGGCGGATTTTTTCGCTAGAAATGTAACCTTTTGCCGCCTGCGTGCGTATCTAAATGTGATGCAATTCTTAGATCGGACGAGTTTAGCCATGACTGACATAAGACAAGACTTTGTCTCTCACCGCCGCACGTTCCTCGGCCTAGTCGGCCTAGGCGCGGCAATGCCGGTGCTGGCCGCTTGCGGTTCTGCGCCAGCGCAAGCTAAAAGCTTCCCCATCACGCGCAGCGATGCTGAGTGGCGCAAGAAGCTGACCCGCGAAGAATACCGTATTCTGCGCAAGGCTGGCACGGAGCGCGCCTTCACTTCACCGCTCGACAAGGAAAAGCGCAAAGGCACTTTCGTTTGCGCGGGCTGCGGCAACAAGCTTTATTCCTCGGCCACCAAATACGACAGCAAGACCGGGTGGCCGAGCTTTTGGAAGGCCCTCCCCGGAGCCGTTGGAACCTCCACTGATTACAAGATTGGTTATCCGCGCACCGAAGTGCACTGCGCCGATTGCGGAGGACACTTGGGCCATATCTTTGGTGATGGGCCAAAACCCACCGGCAAGCGCCACTGTATCAACGGCGTTGCGATGGATTTTGTCCCGGCCTGATATGAACCCTGGGGTAGCGCGAATTTAGTCGTGCTTGAGAAGAACAGGCGCTTGCAGTTCAGCGGCGAGACGCGCGAATTCACCCAGAGTGTAAGTGTCGTCAAACACGACGCCATAATGGTTGTCGCGCCGCCAGCGTACTTTTGCGCGCACCTCTTTCAGGCCTTCGCCGACCAGAGTCACAGTCTGATCAATTGCGAACAATCCTTCGCATTCAAAGCGTGCGCCTTGCTGTGACAGGTTCTCCACAAAGGCCTCGTGTTTGCCTGAAAGCGTCGCCACATCGACCGGGAAATACATGCCCAGACGCATACCCCGCTTGGGATATTCGCCAGCCTCTTCGACCAGCTTTTCCACGTCGACTGGATGAGCAAACTCAAACCCGGCTTCATTGCCGCGTTCCCAAATGGTGCGGATCTCATAGATCGCGCCGCTTGGCATATGCAGCTCCATTGTCTCACACGAGGGAAGTCGGTGAAACATACGGACGCTGATGCCGATTTCAGAGACGTCACGAATGACGCAGACGAATTCACCCTGACCGGAAATCAGTTTCGCGGCGCGAATGAGAATAGTCACCCGCTGCGCACGGCGTGGGTCATCGACCACTTCTGGAGTGGCTTCGTCAAATTCAGGCGTTTTTGCCGCGTTATCCATGCTGCGCTTCCGACCTTGTCCGCCAGTTCATCTGGCTTGCCTGCCCCTTCCACGGAGCGGCTCTGAATATCTCGATAGATGAAATCAGGTTAAGAGCAGGATAACGTTGTCATAAGGGGTCCCTCGACGAGGGCCTAATCAACGGGAATCAGAGGCACGCATTGTTGCACGCTGCGGGCGCATTAAACGCTCAAATCTCATGAGATGCAGAGCTTAGTTCCTGCTATTTTAATGATTGGACTACTTATCCAATTCCAATCCAGACGCCTGATCACATATGTGACAGCGAAGAAAGTGGAAGCGGGCAATGGGCGGTGCCCGCTTCCAACTGGTCAACCCTGATCAAAAGCTAAAGCGGAGGGAAGCAATAGCTTTGACTTCATCGGTTTCGACCAGAAAAACTCCGCCTTGTTCGACGGTCGCTTTCGCGTAATTGAGCCCGAGGTTGAGGGAGAGACCCCGCGCAATATCATAGGCCGCGCCCACAGAAGCGGATATCTCGTCATCGCCAGCAGCCTGTCCGTAATGAGCCTCGCCCGAAAGTCGGACTGGGCCGAGTTGGGTTTGCGCTCCAGCAGACAGGTACCAGCGGTTCAAATCGACAGCATCGCTATCGAGCCGTTCGTAACCTGCGCCAAGATCGAAGATGCTGCTGCCATAAACCAGCTCGCCAACGACGCCGATACCAGTGCTATCAAATTCGGTCAGCCCATCTCCAGCAAGGAAACTCGATCGTCGCACCCTGCCCGAGAAGCGAATATCCCGCTCACCGATGGGGCGCTGGAACGCAGCACCGACTTCAAAGTCGCCATTTTCATCGACGACAGCGCCAATGACCGATGGTCCAAAACGCCCAACATAGGCACCGCCCCAATCGTCTAGCTGGCCATAGAAGTCGTCAAAAGCGAGAACACCGTTGCCAACCCCGCGTTGTCGGCGAGTGAGTTCACGCACCTGCCCGTTTACATTGCCGGCAAGGACAGTTCCGACGCTTGTCCCGACAAATGCCGCGACATTGTCGGTGTAGCCATCGCTTCCATCGAAGGCATCGACTGCGCCCGTTGCGTATTGTCCAAAATAGGCGGCACCGATTGTCCAGCGATTGGCCAATTGAGTCTGCGCCGAAATTTGGAAGTTGCCGACGAATTCGACATCCACACTGTCAGTATCGGTGATATTGTCGAACTCGGCGATCACCGGCGTATCGACAATCCCCGTTACCTCGACTGTGACATCGCCCAGGTCAAATGCGATCGGTTCCTCAAGCGAGGACAGACGATCATAGTTGAGATTAACGTCCTGAGCCATTGCATTGGCTGGAAACAGGCAAAGCAGTGTCAGGGCCGACCCTTTGGTCAGCGCGATTTTCATCATTCGGCTCATGAAACTAAGCCTTTCTTTTGAACATGTTGTCGAACGCGTGCCGGGCGATAAGACGTCCGGCGCGATCTGCTTGGTCGTGATCTTCGAGCCAGTGCACGCCGCCATAAAGCCGGGACCAACCGTTTTCATGCGCGGCCTGATCGAGGCTGGTAAAGTGACGCGCCTTGCCAGTGAGGGTTGGCCACAAGACCTGATCGGGGCTCTCATGGCTGAATGTCACAGCGTCTGTGCCAATCAGCAATTTGATCATCTCCACGCCCACTGCACCGAAGGTTGAGTGGCCAGACGTGTAGGCCGGGAAGTTCGGCGTGGGGATAAAGCTCTCCCAATTCGACTGCGCCGCAACCCGCGGATCGTTATTGCCAAAGCTTTCGCCGCGGAATTTGATCGCGGTTTCCGGTCGGACAATATCGTGATGATATTTGCTGTCCCATGCCTGGATTGACGCGTCCGCCTGGGTCGCACCCATCAGCGCAAAGTTGCGTGCATGGTCGAGGAAATCAAAGCCGCGATCCTGCATCACTTGCAGCCCGATATAGAGGAAGTGACCTGGCGGCGTGATGCCCCAAGGGCCATCTTCCCAGAACAGGGCGATTTCCGACTGGTCAGCCGTGCGAGTGGTGCTGTCTTTTCCACCCAGCCTACGGACGAGTTCGAACTGTTCTGCAAATTCCGGGCTCCCAACATCGGGGAAATCCGGCACGCGGAACTGCGATGAACTGGTCATCGTCCAAGGCTTGATATCGCCTTGACCGGGGAACAGGCCGCGTTCATAGGCGCCGACCTGTGGGCCGGGATTGGCGCTATATGATGGGCCGGTTGGGGTCCATTTTAGCTCATCCTTGCGGCGCGGGTAGCGGCCGAGGTAGTAATTGACCTTGTTCGGTTCCGCCCCGTCATTGGTGCGCATCTTGTTGATAGCGATGCCAACATGGCGCCCCCATTTGATGCCAAGCTCTTTTGCTTCGCCATCTGGGAAGCGGTTTTTGAAGCTGTTGCGCTCCCACAAGAATGGCTGCTGGAAACATTCCGAAGCCGCTGTTGCAAAGGCCACTCCATAGGCGATTTCAGGATCGGCCCCTTTAGGCGCCTCGCCAAAATCGTAAGGCATATCATAGCGGCCAATGATGGCGTTGGCAGCGGCAAAGCCAGCCACCATGGGCGCTGCAAAATTGTAGGCAGCACGCGGCGGCGCAACACGCTGGTCGCGCACTTGCTGCATGATGATATCGACCCAATGATAGACCGTGTTGTTGTTTTGCGGATTAACAATGTTGGTGAGATAGCTTGAACGACTGCCAAACGAAGCTGTCGCGCAGCCCGCCAGTCCGGTCATCGCAATCCCGGCCGCTGCGCCGGCCATCATATTGCGCCTTGAAATTTGCATCTAATCCTCCGTCTTCGTGGGCTCGCGGTTGATCCGAAAGTGGGAGCCCTAATGATGAGACGGAGTTGCGCGCGAAAACCCGCACGTCTTTTTGCAAACTATTTACAAGTAGCGAAAAAAAGCGCCGAATTTAGCGGCGCAGGCTGAATTGAATTTGGACGGTAAGGGGCCGCAGTGGAGTGGCTTGATCTTCTTGTCGGACAGTGAAGGGATTGCCAAACGCAAAGCGATTGCCCCGGGCATCCGTCATATTTAGCACTTCCAAGCGCACACCCATGTGCTTTCCAGTCCACCACGCCGCGGCATCTAACGAACCAAAGTCGCCTTGTTCGATGCGGACCTGCTGATCGATATCCAGGAAGGATCGCCCAACATATCGACCAGATAGGGAAAGCCCGAATTCATCGTCTCCCCGGGCCCGCCAGCGTTTGGACACCTCGCCAAAGGCTGAGAACTCTGGGACATTGGGGAATTGGACTTCCACGGTTTGGCCTTCGGGCAGAATGCGATCCACTTGCGTGTCGGTCCATGTCCCTGCGAATTGCAGTTGCCAGTCCTGACGAAGATCGAGAGTGGCGCTCGCATCAACGCCGGTCGCGGTCCCATCTCCGATATTCCGGGTGAGCGGAAACCCTTCTAGATTGAGCAAATCCGCCTGAATATCGCGCCAATTGGTGTGGTAGACAGCCGCTGCAAGCTGCAACCGGCTCAATTCCCCAAACTGGCCGCGAAAACCGGCTTCATAAGATCGCACGCGATCCGGATCGAAACTGGTGCTGCTCGGATCGCGATTGTCGTCCCGTTCAATCGTGACGCCGCCTGTGCGAAAGCCCTGCTGATACCGCGCATAAGTGATCCAATCGGGACGCGGCGAGTAGGATATTGCAAGCGCTGGCAGCACGCGGACCGGGCCATCACTGGGTTCGCTTACGACGTCATCTGCGAAAGAGCGCTCTGCGCTAGCATCGGTGTAGAGCAGGCGTGCGCCCGCGGTAAGTGACCAATCGGATGCGAAGCTGTAACTTGCCTCTCCGAATGCTGCGAATTCGTCTAGCCGATAGGTAAGCCGGGCGAATGGCGGTGGATCGGCACCATTAAGATTGACGATCAACTGGCTCATGCCATCACGATTGCTGATCGCACCCAGACCCACCAGCCAGCTCAAGCTGCTGGTATCGCCGCCAGAGAGCCGGGTCTCATGGCTGAGGAGGCGGATTTTCCGGGTTTCCCGAAATGTCTGACGCGACATGTCATCTGTGAGCGCCGAAGAATCGAAGGCCGTGCGCAAATAGTGATCAACGATCCCCGTGGTAGAGACCAGTTCTGCATCGTTCAAATAACCGCGAACAGTCAGATTGCCGCCATAGATGCGGCCCATGAATGGCTGACCCACCAGATCCGTGCGCGCCAAACCCGGAACCGCGCCGTCGATATATTGGCCATCACGGTGTTCGACGTGCTGGCCAAATCCGCTTAATTCTACTTGCCAGTCTGGCCCGATTTCCCAAGCGATGGCTGCTCGCCCGCCATAGTGTTTCTCTTGGTTGATATCGCTGATGCGCCGCGAAGGGTCGTCGATGTACCCGCTGTCTTCGCCGCCATAACCAACAACTCGGATAGCGGCATCTTGACTGATGGGAAGGTTGCCGACGGCTCCAATCTCCCAGCTTTCTCCTGCGCCGCTTGTGGTTCCTGCCCGCACCCAGCCCTCTGCTTCGACACCCGAAGCGTCAGGGCTGTTCGGATTAATCCGCAACAGTCCGGCAATCGTCCCGGCCCCATATAGTGTGCCTTGCGGCCCCTCCAGCAATTCGACCGTTTCGACATCATAGAGCCGAAGATCCGGGTTAGGCGCGCTGAAGATCAGCCGCTGTTCGCCCAGGTAAAGCCCTATAGTCGCCTCGGTCGGCCCGTTGAAACTGCTGTCCGCGATGCCCCGGATAAACACCTTATTGCGTCCTGATCCCAGCGCTGTGCCATTGACGGCAGGCACATCTGCAAGAACCTCATCAAGGGTCTGCCCGACGGCTTGCGAGCCGAGTGCGTCAGTCGCCACCAATTTGATGCCACCTGGATAGTCGGCAGCGGAAAACGCTCTTTTCGTGCCTTCCACAATAATGGGTTTGGGGGGCGGAGGCGGGGGTGGTGGTTGAACGGGAGCAACCCTAGGGGCGGGCGAAGCGCTTGGCCGCTGGATAGCGGGCCGCCGGACAATCCTGTACCCACCGCGAATTGAAACAACGCGAAAGGGCGTTCGGTCAAGCAGCCGGCGCAGCGCTTCGTCCGGGGACATGCGGCCACGAACAGCGCGAGCTTGTACCCGGCGGATCTCGCTGTCACTCGTTGCGATGCTAAGGCCCGATTGCCTAGCGAGAATTCTGATGCTGCTAGAAAGGCGGCCTGCGGGAATATCGACTTGAATTTGACCTCGCGCCTGCGCAACGGCAGGAGGCGCGCCGAGCGTCGCCATCAACATGGTCGGCACGGTCGCGGTCGCGATTGCAGCCCGCAGCTGAAGCGCAGTAAATCGTTTCCAGGTGCCCATCACCGCGCAGTAAATCACCGCAATCTTGCAAGCAAGACTGGCCTGATGACCTGCCGTCAGCAGCTATTCGATGATCCAGCCATCCTGCACACGCCTCGCGCTGCCGCCCGCAAAGCTGGCAATCGAAGATACAAAACCTGCCTCTGCCTCGCTGTCTTGAGGAATCAAGATCGATCCGGTCAATCGAGCTTGCGCAAGCCTAGACGAAGCTTCGATCTTCAATCCGGTGCTCCGCTCAATCTGTGAAAGCGCTTGCGTAAGAGGAGTATCATCAAACTCCAATCGGCCCTCACGCCATGAACCGACAGTCTCTGCCTCAACATCTCGATAGGTCAGTTCTGCACTGCCCAGCGACTTGCCAATTGCCTCGCCTGCCTGGACCTGAAGGCCATCCCCATCGGGGTTCACAATAACGATCCCCTCGGCAACGGACACGGTCAGGTTGTCATCGTCGAGCGAAACATTGAAGACAGTTCCGTAATCAGTGAGCACGAGGTCAGCAGCTTCAACTCTGAGCCGGGTGGGTTCGGCGGCATCAATGGCGAACGCCACTTCACCCCGTTCGACCACAATCGTGGGTTCTCCCTCGGTAATTGTGACTTCGCTGGCCCCATTCAATGTGACCGATATTTCGTCAGTCAGAGCCAGAGTCTTCATTTCACCCGGCGCTGTCGCAACAAGTGTTGCCTGCGGGGTGCCGCTGCCAAATGGGGAAACAAAGACAGCCATTGCCATTACGGCAGCAGCAACCATTGCCCAAGGAAGAATACGAGAAATCGGATTGTCATTTGCAGCAACCGGGCTTTCGGCAAACTCTGGTTCTTCGATGTGCTGAATATCGGAAAGCGCCTTCAAATCTTGGTCCGCCTCAACCGCAGCATCAAAAGTGGCTGCGTGGCGATCGTCTTCCTCCAGCCAGAGCGTAAACGCCTCCCAATCGGCAGTTTTCATGGTGCCGTCAGACTGTTTAAGCAGCCATTTGATGGCCTGATCTTGCATACGCGCTTCTTGCATTGCCGACTTGTCCCCTACTTCATAAGACGATGTCATCGGCCAACTCCCGCATCAAATTTCTCACGCAGCTTCATCACTAAGCGATAGGCGCGTTGCAAATGCTTCTCGACGGCGCTCAAACTGATGCCGGTTTGAGCGGCAATGTCTCTCTGGCTTTCACCCTCAACGCGGTAAGCCAGAAAGATACTCCGGGTGCGGTCAGGCAGGTGATCCAACTCGGCAAGGACCCGGTCGAGATAGTCCCGCTCCATTGCAGCGCGTTCGGGCGTTATTGGGTCTGCGCGTAGGGCGGTTATGCCCTCTCCGCCGTCTCCCCAATCTTGGTTGCGCTGGTCGCGGGTCCGCTCGGATCGTCGATAATCGCGGACCAGGTTTTCAAGCAGCCGGTAGAGATAGGGCAAGTGATCAGAAACGCTCTGATCGTCCACTTTTTCAAGCAGCTTTACCCGCGCATTCTGCATCAAGTCCTCGGCCAGATCACGGTCTCGAGTACGAGCGATCAAGAACCGCAGAAGGCTTTCCTCGTGCTCAATTAATGTAGCGAGCAGCCCATCTTCCGAATTTTCGGTCTGCTCACGATCCAACCATCCAACTCCGATTTAGGGACATCATTTCTGGTCCAGCTAGCGCGGCTTTAACAATATGCAAAAGCACTATCAAACTCAGAGCCGCCTTGGAGATCGAAGAAGTCATCGACCAAAAGCCTAAAACCAAAAATTTCGAGATTTTTGGTGGTGCGGGTGGCGGGACTCGAACCCGCACGATCACAAGATCAGGGGATTTTAAGTCCCCGGCGTCTACCATTCCGCCACACCCGCTTGGCCGCTGCCCTAGCGAGAGATTTGACGCGCTGCAATGCGCGAACAGCCATGGGCATCAACGGCGTCTTGCGCCAGCAAAGCGCCGAGCATTGCAGAGCAAATTTCCAACGGAAACAATGCAGGACGCAGCATGAAGCGCAGCGCAGCAGCGCAGGCCATCACACCGTCAATGTCGGTGGTTGCTTACTCGCCGTTGAGGCGGCGGCGCATTTCCTTGCCTGCCTTAAAATAGGGCACGCGTTTCGCAGGGACACTCACGGACTCGCCAGTGCGCGGATTGCGACCCTGACGTGCTTCGCGTTCGCGGGTGGAAAACGCCCCGAACCCGCGCAGCTCGACCCGGCCGCCTTCGGCGAGTCTCTGCGAGATTTCATCAAAGAAAATGTCGACGACTTGCTCAATTTCTTCAGCGCGCAGCTCAGGGTTGTCCTTGTGCAGCGCTTGGAGCAATTCGGATCTGATCATGTCGAACTCCTGGCCTACGTCTTTTTGCGACGCCGCCCGCGGGGTCTCCCCCAAATTATTGCCTAACCCCGACCCGCTGGGTTGCGAACTATGCAACGCACACTGGCAGAGCGGAGCCATTCCTGCAAGTCAGCACCAAAATATTACCGAACTGAATAGTCCAAAACTGCTCAATGGGCGAGTCTAAAGCGTTTAATATATTGTATTTGCAAGCAAACACTCGCCCCACATTTGCTTAATTTGCCTCTAAGGTGTCCGCGAGTTCCGCAAGGTCAATGCCCAACCGCTCCATCCGATTACGAATTTCCGGCCATTCTTCGCGCAAAAATTGCTCGCGCTCACTCGAACACAGCCGCCCGGCCGCGCCAGCTACGACATACATGCCGACCCCGCGCTGGACCTCCACAAGCCCGTCATTTTGAAATTGCTGATAGGCTTTGGCGACTGTCAGCGGGTTGGCCCCCTGCTCCGCCGCGAGCGCTCTAACCGATGGCAACATCTCCCCTTCCGGGTATTTGCCTTCGATAATGGCGGCGGCGATTTGATCGCGCAGCTTAAGATAAACGGGTCGACTTTGGCTCATAGGTCCTCGCTAGGTGCATCAGTGACATAATACACTCATGCGCGTCAAGTTCCCGAACAATCCGCTTTCGCTGCAATTTTGCGGCCAGCCGCGCCGCTTTTGCGTGTAACTAAGGCTTCACAGGCGAGAAACAGGCGCTAGGGTGCGCCGCTTGAAGCGCCCTTGGGAGGGGGAGCTTAGACCATTTAAGCAAAGGGGCCTCTGGCTAATGCATGAGCTAATTTTCACATTCGATTCTGCGTTCGAGATGTGGACGTTTTGGATCGCCGTAGTCGCCTTGGCGGGCTTTCTGCTGGGCGGCTTGGTTTTGATCACTCGCCCCGAGGCGGAGGTCATCGGCCATCCAAAGGGTCTGTTTCTGCTGTTCATGGCAGAAATGTGGGAGCGCTTTTCCTATTACGGAATGCGCGCTCTGCTGATTTTCTACCTCATTCAGCATTGGATGTTTGCAGAAGACAAGGCCTACGTCATCTACGGCGCCTACACCGCGCTGGTTTACATTGCGCCGGTTGTGGGCGGCTATCTGGCTGACCAGTTCATCGGCCAGCGTAAAGCCGTGCTGTTTGGAGCGGTCCTGCTTACGATCGGTCACTTCTTCATGGCTTTCGAAGGGGGCGGGGGACAGGATGATCCCATGATCAATGTCTTCTGGCTTGCATTAGCCTTGATCATCGTCGGCTCAGGTTTCCTGAAAGCAAACATCTCTGTGATCGTGGGGCAGCTTTATGAGCGCACGGACATCCGGCGCGATCCAGCTTACACCATTTTCTACATGGGCATTAATGTTGGCGCCGCCACTGCCTCAATCATCTGCGGCTTCCTAGGCCAGACCTATGGCTGGGAATACGGCTTTGGTCTCGCAGGTGTCGGTATGCTTATCGGCCTTATTTTCTTCATCGTCGGCAAACCGCTTCTGCTTGGCAAAGGCGAACCAAAAGACCCGGCCAAGATTGCTGGTGGGAAAGAATGGGCCATCTATGGCGCCGGCCTTGCGATGGTAGGCTTGTGCTGGCTCGCCATCCAATATCAGGATCTGGTTGGCGCGGTGCTAGGCATCTTTGGTGGTGCTCTCGTGCTTTACGTGCTTTATACGGCGGTCGCGAAATTGGCTCCAGAAGAGCGCGATCGCATCTTTGCGGCCATGTTCCTAATCTTGGTGTCGATCGTGTTCTGGGCCTTGTTTGAACAAGCAGGATCGTCGCTCAACGTCTTCACTGACCGCCATGTTGACACCCAAGGAGTCAACGCCTCGATGTTCCAATCGATCAATGCGATTTACATCGTCTTGCTTGCGCCGATCTTCGCTATGCTTTGGCAAGGGCTCGCATCGAAAGGCGCTGAACCATCAACGCCAATGAAGTTCGGTCTCGCAGTTATTCAGGTCGGCCTTGGCTTCCTCGTGCTTGTATGGGGCGCGGAAACCGCTGGCATCAATGTGCCAACGCCGGTGATCTTTATCTTCTTGATTTACCTGCTACACACCACTGGTGAGCTGTGCCTCAGCCCGGTTGGCTTGTCGGCGATGAACCGGCTTTCACCGGGCCACATGGCATCGCTGATCATGGGTACTTGGTTCTTTGCCTCGGCCACCGGCAACTTTGCAGCAGGCCTGATCGCTTCAGCGACAGGCGGCGATGGCGTTGGCGAAGAAGCGGGCAAGCAGCTGGTGCTGGATGTGTACTCAACTGTAGGTTGGTATGCTGTTGGGATTGGCGTCGCCGTCATGGTCATTTCGCCATTGGTCAAACGCTTGATGCACCTTGATACATTGCAGGATGACGTTGTGCTCGAAGGCGCAGCAGAAGCCGGTCTTGAGGCGCAAGAGGCAGGCATTCGTCCGGCCACGCGTCCGGCAGAATAATAGGAAAACGGGGTAATATGATGCGAGCAAAAGCGCTTCTCATGGGTGTGGGGGGCGCTTTTGCGCTCAGCGCCTGCACGGCGGCCGGTTCGGGCGATAGCTCGGTTAAATCGGCCTCGGCCGCCAATACCGGCGATACGCGCACGGAGTTCTTGGGCGAAGACGGCAATGTGCCTTTCCCCTCGACCTACCGCGCTTATCCCGGCGCGGACACTTTGATCATCCCGACTACGGTTTTTGACGGTGCAGGCGGGCGGATCGACAATGGCTGGGTGCATTTTCGCGATGGTAAGATTGTCAGCGTTGGCGGGCCAACCACCGCGCCGCCAGAGGTCGCCAATGTCGTGGATGGTTCGGACAAGTTCGTAACTCCCGGCATCATCGACATTCACTCACACCTGGGCGATTATCCCACCCCTTCCGTCCCGGCGCATAGCGATGGCAATGAAGCCACCGCGCCCACCACGCCGGATGTGTGGACCGAGCATTCGGTCTGGCCGCAAGATCCCGGCTTCAGCCGCGCAATGGCCAATGGCGGGATCACCAGCCTGCAAATCCTACCGGGCTCTGCCAATCTGATGGGCGGGCGTTCGGTCACGCTCAAAAACGTGCCGAGCCGCACCGTGCAGGGCATGAAGTTCCCCGGCGCGCCTTACGGCTTTAAGATGGCCTGCGGGGAGAACCCAAAGCGGGTTTACGGCGGGCGCGGGCGTAAGCCTTCGACCCGGATGGGCAATTTCGCGGTCAATCGCCAGACCTGGCTCGATGCGATCGCTTACGCTGAAAATGATGATCCCAAGCGCGATCTTGGCAAGGAAACGCTGGTCGGCGTGCTGAACGGCGATATCTTGGTTCACAACCATTGCTACCGCGCGGATGAGATGGCGCTGGTGATGGATATGGCCAAGGAAATGGGCTATAAAGTCACCGCGTTTCACCACGCGGTTGAGGCCTATAAGATCGGTGATCTGCTGCGCGAAAACGACGTGTGCAGCGCGATCTGGGCCGATTGGTACGGCTTTAAAATGGAAAGCTATGACGGCATTCCGCAAAACGCCGCCTATCTGCAACGCGAAGGCGCCTGCGTGGTCATCCACTCAGACGATGAAAACTCAATCCAACGCTTGAACCAAGAGGCCGCTAAAGCGCAGGCCGCTGGCGCGCGAATGGGCGTCAATATCAGCGATGCTGACGTGATCAGCTGGATCACTCTAAACGCGGCGAAAGCCATGGGCATTGACGATATGACCGGCAGCCTTGAGCCCGGCAAAATGGCCGATGTGGTGCTGTGGAATGGCGACCCGCTAAGTGTCTATTCACGGCCCGAGAAAGTCTGGGTTGATGGCGCTCTGCTCTACGATGCAAATGATCCAAAACGCAGGCCGGTGAGCGATTTTGAACTTGGCCAGCCCGGTGCAGGAGATGTGAAATGATGAAGCGTCTTTTGACCAGCGTGGCCTGTGCCGCCGTCGCATTTGCCGCTCCTGCCGCAGCGCAAGACGTGATAATCTACAATGCAAAAATCGTTGTAGGTGATGGCAGCGAACCCATCGAAAGCGGCGCGGTCGTCATTGAAAACGGCAAAGTCGTTTATGCGGGCACGGCCCAAGGCCGGACCTTTGAAACCCAGACTTTGATTGACGCACAGGGCGCGTTCGTCACCCCGGGCATTGTCGCTGCGGTCACCGACCTAGGCCTCTATGATGTAGGCGCGGTCGGCGCGAGCAATGACAGGTCTGCGCGCGATGCACGGTTTAATGCCGCGCTCGATGTGGCGCCTGCGATCAACCCCAGCTCTCAGCACATAAAGGTCAGCCGCGCTGGCGGCGTTACCCGCGCACTGATTACGCCAGCGCACGGGAATTCGCTGTTTGCCGGACAAGGCGCAGTGATTGACTTGGGAGCAGACGCCAATGCGGTGATGGAGGCCAGAGCCTTCCAAATGGCCAACCTTGGCGAGCAAGGCGCGCGTCTATCGGGGGGCAGCCGCACCGCCGCTTATGTGGAGCTGGAAAACGCGCTGCGTGAAGCCCGAGCCTTTGCCAGGGGATCGTGGGACGGCGAGGAAACTCTGCTGACCCGCGCCGATGCCGCCGCTCTGGTGCCGGTGATCAATGGCTCGCAGGAGCTCTATGTCGAGGTCGAACGCGCAGCGGATATTCGCAATGTGCTGGGCCTTAAACGGACCTATCCCAAGCTTGATCTGGTGCTGGTCGGCGTAAGTGAAGGCTGGCTGGTGGCGAGTGAAATTGCCGCCGCGCGCGTGCCGGTGATCGCTGATGCGCTCGACGATCTGCCTGCAAGCTTTGAACAATTGGGCGCGACCCAGTCGAATGTCGGCCGCATGGCAGCAGCGGGCGTAAAGGTCGCAATCGGGCGCATGTCCGGGGGCACCGATGGCCATCCGCGCAGCGCCGCACAATTTGCCGGTAACCTCGTGGCTTTGGGTAAAGTGCCCGGCGCGAGCGGGCTGTCCTGGGGTCAGGCTTTCGCCACGATCAGCTCCATTCCGGCAGAGATCGCCGGACACGGCGGCAAGTTCGGCGTCCTGAAGGCAGGCGCAATTGGCGATGTCGTGATCTGGGACGGCGACCCCTTGGAGGTCGATTCCGTGCCAAGCCGAGTGTTCATTGCTGGTATCGAACAACCGCTGGACAATCATCAGAGCGAGCTAGCCAAGCGCTATCTCGATCTTGATGAGAGCCAGACTGCCAAAGGCGTATGACTGGTGAGCCGGGTTCTTGCTAGCGCCGCTCTGTGCGCCTCACTCCTCATCGCTATGCCAGCTTTCGCGCAAAGCGAAGCGCCAGAGACCAGCGCCGCTGACGACGCGCAAAGCCTGTCATGGCACACCGCGCAGCAAACATATCTGCTGGGCCTGAAACCCGCCGATGGGTGGCGCTATATCGACGGCGGCATCCGCTGGCGCTGGCTCGAATACAATGGCAGCGAGAACCGTCCCAGCGTCTCAGACACAGTTACGGTGCATTACGAAGGCACGCTGATCGATGGGACGGTGTTTGACAGCTCCTATCGGCGCGGCGAGCCAGCGACATTCCCGCTCGCACGGCTGATCCCGGCATGGCAGCTTGCTATCCCAGAAATGGCAGTGGGTGAGACGATTGAAATCGCGGTGCCTGCTGACCTCGCCTATGGCGCTCGGGGTAGCAGGTCTATTCCGGGCAATGCGACGCTGATCTTCAAAATAGAGCTGATCGGCATTGCTGAATAGTTGATTTCGTTCGGCTAAATCAGGCAGATGGAGTGGGCCATTTTCCCGCCGCTTCGCCATCATCAAACAGGTGCTCTGCGCCCCATTTGGCCATCTCGCCATAAAGCGGCACTAAGGCGCAAGCGCTCTCGGTAAGCAGGTAGATTGCGCGCTTCCCAGTCGCGGGTTCGCGGGTGATCAGCCCCGCTTCTTGCAGTATGTTAAGGCGCGACGTCAGCGCGGCCCGGTTGATGCCAAGCCGGGCAATGAATTCTTCAAATCTTTCAGCGCCTAAAAACGCCTCTCGCAGGATCAGCAAAATCCAGCGGTCTCCCAACAGCCGCGCTGCACGGCCAATTGGGCATGGAGCGCGGGAGGCACGATATGTCTTCATACAGGCATTCCCCAAAGCCGGTGTCAGTGATGCGTCTGTATATCAGACTTGCGTGAAATCATAGCAAGTGGCACATAACATCTGTTTTACAGACTTAATGATGGAGAAGCCCTGTGAGCCGAAGCCGATTTGACAGCCCCGAAGCCGCCATCGCATATATGAAAGCGGTCGCAGTCAAGAAATCAGGCTTCAGCAATTGGCTGGACGTGGAGCCGATCAAAGTGTGGCAGGGTGAAAGCGAGCTGACGCTAGAACTGCGCCCTGACATGACTCAGCATCACGGCTTTGCCCACGGAGCCATCGTCGGACTGATGGCAGACAATGCTTGCGCGTGGGCGGGGGCTTCTGTCGTCGGCGACGTTGTCACCGGAAGCTATACGATCAATTTCCTGCGCCCGGCCAAAGGTACAAGGCTGCGCGCGAAAGGCATGGTGATCAAGCCCGGGAAACGTCAAGTGGTTGTTCGCGCGGATGTTTGGAGCGAAGGCGGCGAGGAGGCGCAGCACGTAGCCACAGCGCAAGCGACCATCATTCCAACCGGCATACTCTCACAAACTGTGCCGTGACACTCACCTCATAGATAAGGCGATTTGTCGCACGCGCTGTTTCGATGTTAGGCTCTGAGGCATGAACAGCGCTCTGGTTGAACTTGCCGCCGCGAACGCCGCCTTTGTCGGCACGCATTTTGCCATGTCGCACCCGCTGCGCGCGGGGCTCATGCGCATGACCGGGAAGGTCGGCTTTCAAATCCTCTATTCGCTGGTGAGTGCGGCAACGCTCGCTTGGGTATATTTCGCCTTTGTCGATGCGCCGAGCGGCGGTTTGCCCGGATCAGGCGAGATCGGATGGGTCATCGCCACGGCGCTGACCTTGCCAGCTTTGGTCCTATTCGCCGGTTCCTACATCGGCAATCCTGCCTTGCCGACGCCTATGGCCGAAGAGCAAGCGCGCGCTGAGCCGGGGGGTGTGTTCGCGGTCACGCGCCATCCGATGATGTGGAGCTTTGCGCTGTGGGCGCTTTCTCACATCATACTGTTTTGGTCTTGGCGCACGATGATCGTCGCGCTGTCGATGGGGTTTTTGGCGCTGGTCGGCGCGAAAATGCAGGACCGCAAGAAGCAAGTTCTAATGGGCGATGCCTGGATCCAGTGGGAGAGCAAGACGAGCTATTGGCCGCGTTGGGGTAAGCTGCTCGGCGCAGGCGCATTGCCATGGACCGCCGGGCTGATCCTGTTCGTGTTCCTTAGCTGGCTGCACACGCCGCTGGGCGGAATTTCCGCCGGGATCTGGCGCTGGTTTTAAGGCAGCACTGGTTCCGCTTTAGCGTCAGAAACCGCCAATTCCAATTTGAGAATCCAATCAGCCCGCGCCTCGCCAGAGCTGCGCACAAACGACAGCTCGTGCCCCAACCCATCGAAAGACTGAAACTCAGCATCAGGCGCCGCCTCTGCCAAAGCGCGCCCTTGGCTTTGGGGGATTAGGCCATCCCGCGTTCCGTGCTGCACCAGCACCGGCATGCTGAGCTGCGTGATCTTATCAAGATTGCGGTATTGATCGCGGACCAGTGGCTTTGCCGGGAGCCACCACAGGTTCGCCGCTGCTGCCTCTGGCAGGGATGTGAACGGCGAGACCAGGATCAGCGCTGCGGGATCATGGCGCAGAGCCATTTCTGTCGCCACGCCGCCGCCGATGGAATTGCCGACAATCACGGTTTGCGCCGCCGGTATGCCGAGCGCGCGCAGCCAAGCGATGGCCGCATCGCCGTCTTTATAGAGGGCTTCTTCAGATGGCTCACCCGGATTGCCGCCATAGCCGCGGTACTCAACCATCAGCACACCGAACCCGCGATCTGCCAGCGCAGCATTGGCCACGCCCGACCCGGTCAGCGAACCGCCATTGCCATGAAAGTACACCAGCGTTGGCAGGTTGCCGCTCGCGGAACGATAGAACGCGCGCAGGGCCAAGCCATCCTCAGTCGTGAGCGAGACCTCTTCATAGCCGGGGATCAGCGGTGCGGCGTCCTGCGGCGCAGGATAGATCATCTTGGCCTGCATGGTCCAAAGCAGGATGATCAGCGCCAGATACAGCGCCGCGCCGACCACCAGCAAGCGGATCAGGATAGCCGTCATGGCGGGCTACTCGCCTTTAAACTCAGGCGAGCGCTTCTCAATCAAGGCGGCCACACCCTCTGCGTGATCCTGTGTCGTGTGCATCAGCGCCTGCGTATTGGCCGCCATTTCGAGCGCGCTGTCATAGCTGACCTGTTGCCCCTGGCGCAGCAGCATCTTGGCATGGCGCAGGGCATGGGGCGGCATGGCCGCGACCTTACTCGCCAGAGCGCGCGCCTCGTCCAGCAAGGCATCGTGTTCGACAACGCGGCTGACGAGGCCCCACTCTTCCGCCTTGGCCGCACCGATCACATCGCCAGTGTAGAACAGCTCAGACGCGCGGGCCTGCCCGATGACGCGCGGCAGGATCCACGTGCCGCCATCTCCGGGAATAATGCCGAGCTTGAGGAAAGTGACGCCGAATTTTGCTTTTTCGGAGGCGATGCGGATATCGGCAAGGCATGCGACATCGCAGCCGAGCCCGATCGCCGGGCCATTGACCGCCGTGATCACAGGCACGCGCAGGCCGTACAGCGCGCGCAGGATGAGGTGGATATTGTCGCGGTAACCGTCCGATATGGCTGGCGGCGACCCGCCAAACGTGCCGGTCTTGCTCTGCATCGCCTTGATATCGCCGCCCGCCGAGAAGGCGCGGCCCGCCCCAGTCAGGATGACGCAGCGCACATCCATATCGCGGTTGATTGCATCGCAAGCGGCACGAAATTCATCGCCATCGCCGGGCGCGCCAAGCGGGTTCATCGTATCCGCACGGTCAATGGTGAGGGTGGTGACGGGACCGTCGCGGGTGGTTTGGAGGAGGGTCATTGGGAAACCTTAGCGTTATCTATGGCTTGTCGTCACCAATGCATTTGCTCATCGACAACTTTGATCGATCTTGAAGCAACGACGTCAAAGCTCGATCTTGCGTCGGCGACGTTCTATGCGCTCAATCAGACATTCGCTGTCAGTTGTGATCAGTAACACATAGTCAGGGCTTCGAAACTTAACGAGGCTATTAGTCCCTGGACAGCTTTCTTCGTTGACAGCCGACCAACCATTTTCTTCGAGATTGCTGAGAGCAGTTCCGCTGAGCATGCCCAATTCTGCGCCGTCGTACGAGTTGAATTTGCGATCAGCGAAAAATAGGAAATAGGTTCCCGCCACCAGCAGAATGATTGCGAGCAAAGAACCAAACCACTTCATTTAGGCGACGCACGTCTTAGCTATTTGCAGCAAGGCCATGCCGAAAAGACAACCCAACCAATCCTAAGCCCGCACGCCTGCTTCTGCCTCACTGTCGGCAACACCTGCCGAATTGTGCTTCAGCGCTTTCAGCACGCAATCGACGATCTGCGGAGCATTGAGGCCTGCTTCGTCATATTGCTTGTCCGGGGAATCCTGATCGATGAACGTATCGGGCAGGCGCAACGTGCGGACCTTCAAAGCCGTGCCGCTATCGCCGTCTGTCAGGCCTTCATCGCTGGCATAGGTCAGCACATGCGCGCCCAGCCCGCCAATCGCGCCTTCTTCCACCGTCACCACAACTTCATGCGTGCGCATCAGTCTGGCGATCAAATCCTCATCGAGCGGCTTGGCAAAGCGCATGTCGGCGATTGTGGTGGAAAGCCCTTTCGCCTCGAGCTGATCGGCGGCCTTCTTCGCCTCTTCCAGGCGTGCGCCGAGCGAGAGGATCGCAACCTTGGTGCCTTCGCGGACGATCCGGCCCTTGCCGATCTCCAGCTTCTCAAGTGTCTCTGGCATCGGCACGCCGACGCCATTGCCGCGCGGATAGCGGAAGGCGATCGGCCCCTCGTCATACTCCGCCGCAGTGTAGGTCATATGCGCGAGCTCAGCCTCATCGGCTGCCGCCATCACCACCATATTCGGCAGGGTGGCGAGATAGGTGATGTCGAAGCTGCCCGCATGGGTCGCGCCATCGGCCCCGACCAGACCGGCCCGGTCAATCGCGAAGCGCACGGGCAGGTTCTGAATCGCGACGTCATGCACCACTTGGTCGTAGGCGCGCTGAAGGAAGGTTGAGTAAATCGCGGCGAAAGGCCGCATTCCCTGCGCCGCCAAACCAGCGGCAAAGGTGACGCCGTGCTGCTCGGCGATACCGACGTCAAAGCTGCGTGTTGGATGGGCGGTGGCAAAGCGGTCTACCCCGGTGCCCGATGGCATCGCAGCGGTGATCGCGCAGATGCGCTCGTCCGTCTCGGCCAGCTTTGCCAGAGTGTCGCCAAACACGTTCTGGTATGCAGGCGGGCCAGCCGCGCCCTTCTTCTTCTCGCCGGTGACCACGTCAAATTTCGGCACGCCGTGATATTTGTCGGCGCTTTCCTCAGCGAATTTGTAACCCTTACCCTTAGTGGTCACCACATGGATCAGAACCGGACCTTCGGATGTGTCGCGCACATTTTCCAGCACTGGGATGAGGTGGTCGAGATTGTGGCCATCGATCGGGCCAACATAATAAAAGCCGAGCTCTTCAAACAATGTCCCGCCGGTCACCATGCCGCGCGTGTATTCTTCGGCCTTGCGAATGCCTTGATGCATCCGGCGGCTCATTTTCTTGACCGCGCGGCTCGCAAGGCTGCGCAGGCCGAGATATTCGCTGGAGGAGACCATGCGCGCGAGATAGGCCGACAGCCCGCCAACCGGCGGCGCAATCGACATGTCATTGTCATTGAGGATCACGACCAGGCGATTGCCGGCTTGAGCCGCATTGTTCATCGCCTCATAGGCCATGCCAGCGCTCATCGCCCCATCGCCGATCACCGCGATTCCGCGACCTGGCTCACCTTTCAACTTGTTCGCCACGGCAAAGCCTAGCGCGGCTGAAATCGAAGTAGAGGAGTGCGCGGCGCCAAACGGATCATATTCGCTTTCCGCCCGCTTAGTGAAGCCAGACAGGCCGCCGCCGCTGCGCAAGGTACGGATGCGCTCGCGCCGCTCGGTCAGAATTTTGTGCGGATAGCATTGGTGGCCCACATCCCACACCAGCTTATCGTCCGGTGTGTTGAACACATAATGGATCGCCACGGTCAGCTCGACCACACCAAGACCCGAACCCAGATGCCCGCCAGAGACACTGACCGCATCGATCATCTCTTCGCGCAATTCGTCAGATAGTTGGCGGAGTTGCTCGGCCTTAAGCTCCCGAAGTTGCGCGGGATTGTTGACCGTATCGAGTAGCGGAGTGTCGGGCTTAGATGTCATTTGAAGAGCCTTACACCTTCAAAACAAAACTGTCGATGAACGCTTTATCGCTTGTGAGGCACGCTTCATCGTCGCTCGATGCGACAAATGCAACGCTTTGTCGCTTGCCCGCAATTTAGGTGCATGCACGGCACAGGCCGCGAATCTCCAACACCGGTCGGCGCGTCTGAAAATCGCGGGCGCCGGCCAAGCCTCGAACAGTGCGGCTGACCTCATCATCATCAATATGCGCGGTATCGCCGCATTCATCACAAACAAGGAAAATGCAATCATGCGCGCAGCCCGGATGGGTGTTCGCAAGATAGGCGTTCGCGCTTTCAACCCTAAGCGCGAGATTGTTGCTCACGAACAGGTCGAGGATGCGGTATACGCTATTGGGCGCCACGCGCTTGCCGCGCGAGGCAGAAAGATTGTCGGCAATATCGTAGGCCGAGGCTGGCCGTTCATGTTTGGCAAGCTCGGTGAATACCGCCGCGCGCATGCTGGTCCATTGCTCGCCAGCCGCGATCAACGCCGATTGAGCGGCCTCAATCAGGTTTTCGCCAGAGTGCTCTTCATGCGAGTGGTGATCGTGCGCTGTTGCCATGCGTAGCAATATAGGCGCCTTTGACTTGCGTTGCTAGTCAGCCGTCGCTGAGGAACGATGCGCGATATTGCGAAGGATACATGGATTTGAGCGCGCGCACCTTTGGCGCGTCCCAGCGCACGATATACCCGTGGCGCGGGTTCTTGCGCATGAAGTCCTGATGATAGCGCTCAGCCGGATAGAACTTCTTATAGCTCTCAATCTTCGTCACGATCGGTCCGCGCCATTTGCCCGATGCACCCATCTGCTTGAGATAAGCGCGCGCGACGCGGCGCTGCTCGGCATTTTGCGGGACCAGGGCAGAGCGATAATGCGCGCCCACATCAGGGCCTTGGCGGTTCTTTAGGGTCGGGTCAGCCACGACCGAGAAGAAAATCTGCAACAGCTCATCATAGCGCACAACATAGGGATCATAGGTGATCCGCACCGCTTCGGCGTGATTGGTCATGCCAGATATGATGGTGTTGTATTTCGCGGTCGAAGCTTTGCCCCCGTGATAGCCGGAGACGGCCGATTTCACGCCTTTGACATGGCTGAAGACGCCTTCCACGCCCCAGAAACAGCCGCCAGCAAAGACGGCGGTTTTCAAGCCTGCGCCTTCTTTGGCGATAGTCTTGGAAGCGGGCGCATTGACCGGTTTTTCAAGCGCCTCAGCGGGAGAAGAACAACCAGCCAGGGCAAGGCCCGCGCTGGCAGCTAGAATGGCAAAAGACTTCATTATTCGCTCTCGATGATAAACTCACTCGAAGCTTGCACCGGATCAAATTTCTGCATTTCAGCCGCCTGAGCCGGGCTAGCGAAATCGCCGCTCAGCCCGTCGGTCGCGCTCAAACCGACCAGAACAGCACCAACGGCAAAGCCGACGGCGAAGCTGCGATACAGGTCAGATTTGAACAGTCCCATGGGGTTTCTCTTACAGTTTGATTGTTGTTGGCGAGGGTCTTTAACACCCGGCGCTTTCCAACTGGTGAACGATGGCTTCAGACTGTGTTTCGTTGGATCAGACACAAAAGTTACGCATGGGCACGCAAAAAAGTTGCTTCTTTTGGTTTCCGCAGCACCTCCGTGCTGCGAAATCCTCGGGATTTTTGTTTCGCCTCAAGCGCCGGCGTTCGCATCCGCTCACTTGGCTATCCTCCGCGCACAGCGCTCCGGGCGGGCAGTCGCCCTTGCGGCGCTTCGCGCCGTGCTCCGCGACCAAGCCATCTGAATAGTACTGGTTCGACGCCGCAGGCGTCGCAAGCCCGACCGGGCGCCCGCAGGTGATCCGTAGCGAAGCGGAGGAGCATCGCCGAGGACGAGGGCGCGGATGCGCCCTCGTAAGAGATCAATGCCTGAAGTGCCGCATCCCGGTGAAGACCATGGCCAGGCCCGCCTCGTCAGCGGCCGCGATCACTTCTTCATCACGGATCGATCCGCCCGGTTGAATAACGGCGGTCGCGCCCGCTTCAGCGGCAGAGATCAAGCCATCGGCAAATGGGAAGAAGGCGTCTGAGGCCACGGCGCTGCCCTGAGTGCGGGGCGCATCCCATTCATAGGTGTCAGCCGCTTCCGCTGCTTTGATCGCGGCAATCCGGGCCGAATCGCGCCGGTTCATTTGGCCTGCACCAATGCCAGCGGTCGCGCCGTCTTTGGCATAGACAATCGCGTTGGACTTCACATGCCGCGCGACGGTCCAGGCGAACAAGCAATCCTTTAGCTCTTGCTCCGTGGGCGCGCGCTTGGTCACCACCTTCAAGTCATCCGGCAGCACCGCACCATTGTCGCGCATCTGCAGCAACATGCCGCCCGCAATGGTCTTCATCATAAAGCCGCCGCGGCGCGGATCCGGCAGAGCGCCGCATTCCAGGACGCGCAAGTTTTTCTTCTTGGCGAAGATTTCGCGCGCCTCGGCGCTCACTTTGGGCGCGATGATCACTTCGGTGAAGATGCTGGCGATCTGTTCTGCGGTTGCGCCGTCGAGCTCCGTGTTGACCGCCACAATGCCGCCAAAAGCAGAAACGCTGTCGCATTTGAGCGCTGCATCCCATGCCTCAACCAGGCTAGGCCCTTGGGCGACACCGCAAGGATTGGCGTGTTTGACGATTACGACCGCTGGGTCGCTGCCCGCGAATTCTGCGGCCAATTCAAGCGCCGCATCGGCATCGTTCAAATTGTTGTAGCTGAGCGCCTTGCCCTGCAATTGCTCCGCCTGCGGAACGCCTGCTGCGCCAACCGATTGCGGAACATAGACCGCTGCCTGCTGATGCGGATTCTCGCCGTAACGCAAAGTGTCTGAACGTTTGAACGCCAGTGGCATGGTGTCCACAAATGGCGTCGCTTTGAGCGCCTCTGCGCCCAAAGGATTGGTGAAGGCATCGCCGAACGCAAACCAATTGGCGATGGCCGCGTCATAGGCTGCCGTGCGGGCATAGGCCTTGCCCGCCATACGGATGCGAAACGCGTCTGACGTCGCGCCATTATTGGCGTCTAGCTCTTCCAGCAGCTCTGCATAATCGGCGGCATCGGTCATGATCGTCACGAAACCGTGATTCTTCGCCGCAGAGCGAACCATGCTTGGCCCGCCGATATCGATGTTCTCAATGATCTCGGCCCGGTCCGCGCCCTTCGCAACGGTTGCCTCGAACGGATAGAGATTGACGACAACCAAGTCGATCGCGCCAATGCTGTGCTCATTCATCGCTGCAACGTGTTCGTCATTGTCGCGCAGCGCGAGCAATCCGCCGTGTACGGTTGGATGCAGGGTCTTCACCCGGCCATCCATCATCTCTGGAAAGCCCGTAAGCTCCGAAACATCGCGCACGTCCAGACCCGCTTCGCGCAGGGCCTTTGCCGTGCCGCCTGTGCTAACCAGCTCAACCCCGCGCGCCGCCAGGGCCTTGCCCAGCTCTGCCAATCCGCTTTTGTCGGACACTGAAAGCAACGCCCGTTTGATCGATTTATCAGCCATAGATGTCGGCCCTTGGGCCTTACCCCATTTTCTTAAGCAGCCAGGAGAATTCCCCTCCGCTGCGCGATGTCATACCTTCGATAACCAATTGCTCAGTCGCGTGCGGCGCGCCGGCGCCGTCGACCCACAGACTGTCTTCGCAGTTCAAAGTGGCCGTCTCGTCATCGCCGCGCATGCGGAATTGCCACAGGCCGCCATCGGGCAGCAGCAGGCTCGCCCCGCGCTTGTCATCGGACAAATGCACCTCAACCCCGCGCCCGAGGTGGAAACGGATGGCAAAGCTGATCTTGCCGCGCTTCGTCTTGCGCGATGCGGGCAACAATACGTCTTGGCCAGACAGCTCAGTGCCGTCGCTGCGCAGCGCCAATGTGCGGCGATGCGTGAGGCCAAAGCGGGCGGCATAACCATCATGGCTTGCCTCAATCAAAGTCGCCGCATGGCTGCCTTTGCCAGAACCGCCCTCTCCAATCAGCCGCCGCTCAACCTCGACCAGCTCCGCGCCTTTGCCGAGCTTACCGTGCAGTTTGACCGCTGTGGAATTGGCATCGTTTAGCACCAAAGTGGAATGCGCCGCCGTTGCGCGCAGGCCCTGGCGAATGCGGGCAGGGATTTGCCCGCCAGCCAGCGCAGAGCCGCCGCAATTGACGACCAGACGCTGAGGCCCGTCTGACATTTCAAACGCCAAAGTAGAGGCGCAGCCGCAGCGGGTGTGGCGCGCACGCGGCGGCGGGGCCGCGTCAAATTGCACCACCGTCTGGCCGCCGCGCAGCCGCTGATAGCCCCAATGTTCGACATATTTGAGCGGACGCGCGCGAATGCCGCTTGCCGCGATCAGAGCCGAGACTCGGTCCGCGCTGATCGCCCCATTGCCCTGCCAATTGCCCAGCGCCCCGTCGCCGTGACGCAAGGTCAAAAGCGGCGGCACGAGCAATTCGCGCATCACGCCAAAGGCTTGCGGAGGCTCGATATTCGCCGCTTCATAGCAAGCATCAAGATCGATCAGCAGCGCGAGGCTGAGCATTTGGGCATCGGGACAGCGCGACAAAACGCCGCCATCTTCCGCGACCAGATCGCCCAATGCGCGGATCAGGCCAGCCTCGCCATAAACGCGGCGAGGGCGGCCCTCTGGCAGCAACAATCCCGCAGCAGTGATCGCGGACCAGCCGGCAAGCTGGCCCAGCCCGCTGACGCCGCTGGTTGAGACATTGCGGTCAAGCCAGCGCGCCGTGCCATCGATCACGCTGAGCAGACGCGCCTTAAGCTTCGGATCGCCGCCCGCCAGCACCAGCGGCGCATGGACCAGCCATGCGAGCAGCCTTTGCCCGGCTAGCTCCACGTCCCAAGCCCGGCCTTTGCCGGTCGATGGGCAGGAATTGAGCCAGGCGCGGGTGATCCGCTCTGCCACAGGGACGCAGTCTTCACGCGGCGCGCTGCACGCTAGATCGCGCAGCCAGCCAAAGCCGTGAACCAACTGATCAAACACCGGCCCCAGACGATTAGAGGAATCAAATTCAACCCGCGCAATGGGCAATTTCGCGCCATTGATCAGGAAATGCCCCGCCCTCAGCGCAATGCCAGAGGACCGATCGCCCTTCAGAGGGCTGTCGACCGTTGCCAAAACGCGCGTTTTGCGCGGGCGGCGGAACGGCGCGGACAGAGCATGGCCCGGCACGCCGAGACGGTACGCAAAGCGAAGCATCGCCTCGCCCGGGCTGGCCCGCGGGGCAATCACATCGGTTAGCGCTAGCGCGCGGTCAGCCGCCAAGGGTGCAGGCGTCTCGCCATATTCAGGCGGGCCGTCAGAGCCGTCGCCCGCCGGCGCAATCAAACGCTCATCACCATCGGGCAGCGGGATCGCGAGGCTGGGCTGGCGCTCATCCGTTTCTGTTTCGCTAGGCTGAGCAGGCGCATTTGTCCCGGCTTCATCGCGGGCCTCCCCCTCAGTGTCGCGAAACAGCGAGTCCATTACCCCTCGCCCTTCAGCGCAGAAATGTTGGCAGCGTAATGATCTGGCCCGCCTTTGAACGTGGCAGACCCGGCAACCAGCACATCGGCCCCGGCATCCACGCACAGCCGAGCGGTTTCCGGGTTCACCCCGCCATCCACTTCCAAGTGAATATCGCGGCCCGTCGCATCAATCATCGCGCGAATGCGCTCAATCTTGGCCAACTGCGAATGGATGAAGCTCTGCCCGCCAAAGCCAGGATTGACGCTCATCACCAGGATCAGATCGGCAAGGTCAATCAGATTATCCAGCACATCGACCGGCGTGCCGGGGTTCAAGACCACGCCCGCCTTTTTGCCCAGCGCCCGGATCGCCTGCAATGTCCGGTGGCAATGCGGCCCGGCCTCTGGGTGAACGGTGATAATATCCGCGCCCGCCTCAGCAAAAGCCTTAAGATAGGGGTCGACCGGCGAAATCATCAAATGCACATCGAACGTCTTGGCCGTGTGCGGACGCAGCGCCTTCACCACATCAGGACCAATGGTGATATTGGGCACGTAATGCCCATCCATCACATCAATGTGGATCCAATCAGCGCCCGCCTCGTCGATCGCGCGTACTTCTGCGCCGAGCTGCGAAAAATCAGCCGATAGAATAGAGGGAGAAATCAGCGGTGCTGCCATGACGGGTCCATTGCCGTGTGTCCTAGCGACACGAAATTTGCACTATGCCAGGTTAATGCCGAAGTAAGGGTCTGCGAATCGGCGAACAACCGCCGTTCTGCCCTTTTCCACGGGAGTTAAGCCGAGCTGCGCCTCTACCAAGCCTGAACGCATCAAATCAGACAAATTCAGCCGCAATTCAGCGCGGCACGGCCATAAGCGTGGGTGTACAGGCCCAGCAATGGGCCAGAATCGCTGCGTATCAAAACGGCGCAGCGGGGGCAAAAGACAGATTGAAGGTTAGTATGAAGACTATTTTCGCAGGATTTGGCGCGCTTGGACTGGCGCTGGCAGGCGCTGCTGCGCTGTCCACGCCAGCCGCCGCGCAGGGCGAATATCGCCAGAAAATCTCCAATGACATGCGCAAATGCGCACCTGGCAAAGGGCCCGCTGTGCGCGTGACCGTGTCCGGCATCAAAAGCGCAACCGGCAAGGTTCGGGTGCAGCTGTACCGCGGCACAAAGGCCGAATGGCTGGCCAAAGGGCGCTGGCTCAACCGGATCGAAGTGCCAGCGCGCAAGGGCAATATGACGTTCTGCGTCCCCGTGCCCGTTAGCGGCAGCTATGCGATTGCGGCGCGCCACGATGCCAATGGCAATGGCGAAACCGATATTCGTCAGGATGGCGGCGCGATGTCGCGCAACCCATCCATCAATATCTTCAATCTGGGCAAGCCAAGCGTCAGCAAAACACGCTTTAACGCCGGCGCGGGCGTCAGCTCGATTGCCATTCAGATGAAGTATTTCAGCTAAGGCTCAGCTCTGACGGCGGTGCCGCCACAGTGCAAACAGCACGCCGGGCGCCGCGAGCAAAGGGTATTTCTCGCGAAACGGCGTCACTTCCACCGGCATTCCGGTGTGGCGCTCAACCTTCCACGCGGCATAGCGCGCTGCGCCCTCAAAGGTTGTGCTGGCTTTGATCAGCCGTAGGAAATTGAGCGGCTTACCAAGCCGTCTGCGCTTGTTCCACCAGGCCAATATGCGCGCACGCTCGGCCTCTGGGAGGTGCGGCGTTAATTGCTCAGCATCTCTATCAAATTCAATGCCTTGTGCGGCGAGAGCGAGTGGCAAGAGGCCGGAAAAATGCTCCGCATTGACCGAGAGAATATCGTTCTCGCGTCCCGCTTTTTCGACCCGGAATTCCGCTTTGTAAGTCGCCTGAAACAGTGCGCGCCAATAATCCTCGGTGCGCCCAGCTTTAGGCCCTAGCGCAGCGGCCAGCCGTGCCGCCGTCATCGCCGCTTGGGCTGCAGCCGCCGTGACGTCAGCCTGCGCGGCGTCATCACTGGTCCAGATCAGCGCGCTCGGCTGAACGAAGCGCGCCCAAATCGTGGTGTCGGTGAGCTCCCCTGCGGCGGCTTTCGCAAAAGCGATCAAAGACATAGTCGCGACCTTGGCCCTCAGAGTGACGCCGCCGCCAATCTCTCGCTCATGATAGCTGACGCGCGGCCAAATCCGCTCGATCTGATCACCGGGCAGCAGGACGTAAAAGTCGAGTACGCCCTCAAGCGATCCGGTGCGCAAGTTGGAGCCGTAGAACAGCACCGCCCGCGCACCCGCAGCCTCACCCAGAGCGGCTGCAAAGCTGCGCACTTCATCGCCAATCAGCACGGCCAATTGTGTGGTGATGCGCGCCTCAAGCGCCGCTAGCGCCTGCTCCTGCGCGTTCACGGGGTTACGAATTCCAGCTCTTGGCTTTGCTCGATCCGGTATTTCCCGGCCGGGAATGCCTCACCGTCCAAAATCACCTGGCCATCAATATCGAGCGTAAAGCTGGGTGCGCTGACCTGGTGAATGCCGCGCTCCCGAAGATTCTTGGGCGTCCAGCCGCGCGTCAAAATCGGCAGCAAAGCAGCGGTGCGGCGAGTGATTTGATCCAATGCGACCAGTCGCAAGCCCTTGGTGAGCTTGCCAAATGGCTTAAGGCCGGCAGGCAAACGCTCCAAGGTGGAAGCAAACAGCAATTGCCGCCGTTTGGGATCGCCGTGTCCGCTATGTTCCATCAATGCACTGTTCGGACCGAGCCTGAGGTCCATTTCGGTGCCTCGACGCCAAACGTTCTTGGTCGAACCCAGTAACGACTGGAGAATAACCCAAGCGGTAGTGAGGCCGACGACAACGGAATCGAAGGCGCCCAGCCGATGCGCGCTTTGGCCAGTTTGCGTGGTTGCCCGGGCAAAGGCGCCAGCGCCCATAATAAAGCCCAGAACGCGTGACTTGGGTCCAGTCAGCGCAGTGAGCGCCATTGGGCGGCGCATTATCCGTCCGCCATTGTCGAGCGCATCAATCGCGCCTTGCAGCGTCCAATCGAGCGGCACTTCAAGATCAACCGTCAGCGCATTAGTCTTACCCTTCGGCAAGACCGCAATCGGCGGCCAATCATCACCAAAAATACTCTGTCCGCAGGTCAGCACATCGCGCACGGTTCCATCGCCGCCATTGATGACGAGCAAATCAATCCCACGCTTGGCGAGACTGGACAGCGCCTGGGGCAGTTGATTGCGATCGCCGGGCTGAACGATGAAAACATCCGGGCTGATCCCGCAGTCAAAGTCCTGGCCTTTGTTACGGTGACTGCGCGGATTGTAGATCACGCCAACAGTCGGCGCTTCACCTGGCGCGCGCGTGCGGCGCGGACCAGAGCGCGGCGCAGACACGTCTCCGCACGCAGCATCCGGCTCCGAACTTTGCGGAAATTCGTATATCGACGTGCCCATAACTGCGGCTCCTAGCGGCAAACGGGGTTAGTCTGCCAGAAATTTCTCGCCCTGCTGACGTTACGGTTGGCGGGCGCGGCCGGTTACATCGGGGCTAAACTATCCATGGCAAGCCCAGATTTGCGACCAGCGGAGGCACCTGTGCACCAGATACGGCACGGCGCGCCCAATTCGGGCTGGCCCGCAGGGGGTGAGCAGGGTTAGACTGCGCCTTATGCTGACATCCGCGCTCATTTCGCCCGATCTTGCCGCCTCTGCCGAGGAGCTTGGCCCTAGCCTTGTCGCGCTGCGCCGCGCGATCCATGCCGAACCGGAATTGGGCCTTGAGACGCCCAAAACGCTGGCGAAAGTGCGCGAGGCACTTGCTGACATGGACCTTGAATGGCGCATCGGCACGTCTTGCACCGGAGCGGTCGCGACCCTGAAAGGCGCAAAACCGGGCACGCCGGGCCGCGAACGGGTTGTCCTGCGCGGAGATATGGACGCTTTGCCGATGGCGGAGAAAACCGATCTCGAGTTTGCCTCCACTATCCCGGGACGAATGCACGCCTGCGGCCATGACACACACACCGCCATGCTGGTGACGGCGGCCAAGCTGCTCGATGCGCGCCGCGCCGATATCGCAGGCGAGGTCGATTTCATGTTTCAGCCGGGCGAAGAAGGATATCACGGCGCGCGCTTTATGCTGGAAGATGGCTTGCTTGGCGGCGAAGGCGTGGGCGAACGCCCTTTGCCAGATGCCGCCTTTGCGCTGCACATCATGCCGAACGCTGCGTATGGCGTGGTCGCGGGCAAACCGGGGCCGCTGATGGCAGCCGCCGACCAATTCACGATTACCGTGACGGGGAAGGGCGGCCACGCTTCTATGCCGCATGATTGCGAGGATCCTGTACCGGCCGCCGCCGCCATCGTCGGCGCTGTGCAAGCAATGGTGACGCGGCGCTTCAATGCCGCCAGCGCCGTCGTGGTGACCGTGACGCAAATCCACACTGGCACGGCGCACAATGTCATCCCAGATGACGCCATTGTGTCAGGCACAATCCGCACTCTAACCGCAGAAAACCGGGCGAAAGTGCACCGCCTGATGACTGACGTCACCTCGAGGACGGCGGCGGCCTATGGCGTCACAGCGGCTTGCGAGATCGAACCGGGCTTTCCCGTGACGCTGTGCGATGGCCGCGCGGTGGAGCTGGGCCGCAAGGTCGCGAGCGCGCTTAGTGACAATGGAACGGACGCCTGGCGTGACCTCACCGACCCGATCATGGGCGCAGAGGATTTCTCTTACGTGCTGGAAAAGGTGCCGGGCGCGATGTTCTTCCTCGGCGTGGCGCCGGATGGAGAAGATTGGAGCAGCCGCTGCGCCATTCACTCACCGCGCATGCATGTTGACGAGAGCGCGCTGCCGAAGGGCGCAGCGATGCTGGCAGGCTGTGCGCTGGAGTTTCTCGAAAACGGTTGGGCGTGATTTGAGTCTTTAAAGCGAACCACGCCACCCACTCCCTCCGCCCTTCCACCCGGAACCTATCAGGAAACAATCCGGGTGGAAGGGCGGAGGGAGTGGGTGGCTATGGCCGAAAAGCAATGCGCCCTAAAACACGAACGGGAAGCGAATGACCGCACGCATATCGGTGGCGTCATCGGTGAGGCCCGCTTCGATCCCGAAATTCACGCTCGTCTTCGGATTGATCTTATAGGTCGTGCCAAACAGGAAGCGTCCAATCTGGAGATCGCGTGAACTTTGAGTAACCGCTTCGGCACCCTCAGTTAGAGCCCGTGTGGTTGTCTCAGTTCCAAAGCCCCAGCTGTGTGCATATCCAAAGTTGAGCGACAGGCGCGGGTTGAGCGCAAGGCCTACGCCAGCACTGAAGGAAATGACGTCACCGGGATCCACTCGCTCGATCTGCACTGGCGGCAATACCGCATTGACGTCACGCGCGAAGTTCTTGGTGTAGCTGAGGCTGCCGAACAGAACGCCCGGATCGCTTGGGATAATTGCGGTGATGCCCGGTGTTACACCCCAGAAGCCTGATCCAGTTGCCGCCTCGCTCGCTTCACCAAATTGGTTACGAGTGAGTTCGAAAGGGCCTTTTCCGGTTGGAATATCAACCTGCAGGTTGCCGATCAAATAGGCGCCAAAGCCCTTGGGAGCGTGCAATTGCTTGCGCAGCAGCACTTCGACATCGCCAATGCCAAAGCCGTTGGCGCTGTTGTCGATCTCGCGCGTCTCGCCATTGGCATCAGGCCCAGCGACCGGCGTTAGGACAGAGGTGTCCCAGCGGGCGATAAACGGCACATCGACACCAATTTCGAGATCATCGGTCAGGCCATATTGCAGGCCAACCTTTTGGGTGAACACGTCCTGGCGGCTTTCATTGATGTCAAACACGCCAACAAGGACGGATTCGACCACTTCAACGCCGCGGAACAGCGCGCGGTTGCGGTCAGCGCGAGCATAGCTCCACTCAACCTCGCCGCTCAACTTGCCCTTTTGGGTGATCGCGCTGCCCTGACGGCCCAGCGCGGCAACTTCTGGCTGGCGATCGGCATCGTCCGGTGCGACACCCACGGCGCCCTGTGGACGGCCCTGAGAACCGCCCGCTGGCGCATTCTGAGTACCTTGTGGAGCGGCAGAGGCAACACGGCGCGGCGCGGCCCCAGGCTGAGCCTGAGAAGGTGTAGCGGCGGCGCGGCGAGCCGCTGGCTCTTCGCCCAGCGCGAGCGCCAAGCGCCGCTCCATCGCGTCCAATTGGTTTTGTTGAGCTTGAAGCGCGCTGATCTGCTGGGCGATCGAATCCCGCTGCGCTGACACTTCCGCCCGCAATTGCGCGAGTTCGGCTGCATTTGTGGGAGTTTTAGTTTGTGTGTCCGGGTTTGTAGCAACGCGCACCGCTGGTTCAGCAGAGCGGGCGCCAACAGGCTGCACCACGGGCCGCGAAACCATTTCGATTTCGCGCGTCTGCGTGCCAGCGCCTTGCCCTGCGTCTTGGGCCGCTGCGGGCCCTGCGAGCAAAGCGGCGCCCATAAGAGCGAAGCTCAGAAATGCGTTGCGCATTGTGTACTACCATCCGTCCGGACAGTCGCGACTGAGGTCAGTCGAAACTGAAGTTTGCTGCATCCTCAGCAAGCGTACCCAGAGACGGAATAAGCGAACCAATTTGACCAACTGCCAGTCTCGACAGGTCGAGATCAACGGTGGTGACGGTCGAAATGGTGCGATCATCGGCGGAATTGGTGATGATACTGCCGGTTGCCCGGCCTGCTAGGTGAACAACCTGAGTTTGAGGAACCGAAATGGTTATCCGGCTACCTGTATCGTCGCCATCGGTTTCCACCGACACGTCCTGAGACACTTGCTCAATCGATACAACGGGTCCGCCCTCAGCCAGCACATAGGACGAGCGCAATACGAGCTCTCCATCAATGCTGGTTTCCTGGGTGATGGCCATATCCAGATCGATGCCACCGGGAAGAATAAATCCGCCGCGCTCACCAGCCAAAGCAGCGTCATCCATCGCCGCAACCGCGCCAAATGGCGATTGCGCAGCGACAGGTGCAGCCACAAAGGCAAGTATCACAGCAAGATAGCGAATAAATCGCGTCATTAAAATTCCCCGTAGCCCGGCGCGGTAAGATTCAGCACTTGCTGACTCACCGGCTGGAACATGCCCTGGTCCGCCCCAAATGCTGCGACGCGGCCCCATTGCGCGTCTGCATTAAAGGCAAGATGGTTAATATTTGCTCCACCTGTCACGACAAAATAGACGCCGTTCCAGGTTTCTTCGAATTCTTCGCGGTCCATCCGGCGTAGTCCCAGCGAGGGATCTCCGACCAGGACGAAGCCGTCTTCAATGCCCTTAACCACCACAAAATGGCGGTAGCCATTCGGCGCGATCAGCGCGATGCCCGGGGTTTCAGCCTGGCGAACTTGGTCAAGCGAAACTTTATAGCCGTTTGCGTCAATTCCCTGAGCGCCAAGGTAACGTTTCATGTCGAGCAGGGAGAAACCCTGCTTCTGAATCGCCGCCTGATCGCCATCACGCCACATGCCGCGAAACACCAGGCCTTCGCCCTGCTCGCGGCCGTAATGATACGTCAGCAGCGTTGCCAGCGCGGCAGAACCGCAGCTGAAATCAAATTGCTGCCGAACGACAGTATCATAGCGGGTCTCGACCATGCTGCGCGGCGCGTTTTCCAGCGCCAGCGAGCCGACATGCGTTGTGAGCTGAAACCCGCGGTCATCGACGGGCACAGCGGCACAAGCCGGCAGGAGCATAGCCCCTGCCATTGCCGTGATCATTCGTGAGACGCCGCGAAATGCCATAGTGCAATACCGGCTTATTGCGCCGGAAGCGCGATGTTCACCTGGATAGAGGCGTTGATCGCAACGTTATTGCCGGTGTTGGCATTGAGAATGGTCATGCCATTCATGTTGTTAAAGGCATTATCGCTGATTGAGATCGTACCCGTGTTCGAATTGTCGCCGACGCTATTGCCGCCAACGCTGTTCGTCTGATCCGAATTGGTCAGCTGGGTGAGATCTTCTTTACCAGCGATTTTCGCCAGCTTGCCTTCGTCCACCGGAGTGGCATCAGCAAAAACTGACTTTGCCGCAGGCGCACTTTGCTCTGCAAGCGCTGGTTTCGCGTCTTCGGCAAGTGCCGGAGAAGCAACCGCAGCGGCAGCCAGTGCAAATGCCATGCTGATCTTAGTCATAGCTTAGACTCCTTGTTTTTCAGGTGCCTGCGCCAGCCCGCCCATGCGGGAAGGCGGCGCGAGGCAGACCTGAAATACAGCTTAGTTTCCGCCGAAACTGTCGCCTGATACGGCGATGGTAACGCTGGCATTTTGCGATGCGCCCACACCAGTGTTCTGGTTCAGCGCATTGTTGCCTGCATAATTGCGGAAAGAGCTGCCACGGTTGACGAGATTGTTGCTGAGACGAGATGTGTCTCCAAGATCACCGTAGTCAACGTCTACGCCGGTTACGACGTTCGAGAGAGCGGTGTCTGCAACGATTGCAGCGCCGTTGAAGTTGTAGTTTTTGTTCGAACCTACGCCCTGGGCGATATTGTCCGAATTGTCGTCGAAGCTGTCAACGTAATCGCGGTTGTCATCAAAGCTGTCGTTGAACTCACGGTTTGAGTTGTCGTTGAAGCTGTTGTTGTCCGAGTTATCGTCGAAGCTATCGTTAAAGTTGTCGGTGTTGTCGTCGAAGCTGTCTTCAACGATGGTCACGTCAGTATCGACATCAACCAGATCGTTATCGACGGTTACGTCGGTGTCTGTGCTGGTCGCGTCCTGAGCGAAAGCTGAGGTGCTGGCCGAGAGCACGGCAACAGCGGCAATCAATGCGGTTTTCATTATTTGGTCTCCTAAACGAATCATGGACACTGATGTGCCCATCGCTCAGTAACAATACGCATAGACCTCGTTAGAAAAAGGAAACCAATGTACCTAAAAGGAAGTTAATTTTCGGGCTTTCACGCCCGGTAGAGCAGATATTGAACCCCTTAATTTGCACAGGCCGATCACGGCAAAGCGAATCGTCGCCATGGGCCGATCAGGCGACGCTGAGGGGCTCTTCAGTCCAGCTTAGAAGCGATAGCCTACCCGCACACCGACCCGGATTGCATCATCGTCGAACCGCTCGTCATTGGAGGATTTGAGACGGTATTCAGCGCTGGCATTGGCATAGAGACCGCGCGATGCGCGTCCCCAGGCAAGCTCCACCGCGGGCGCGACATAGCTGTCTTCACGCAGAGCGCCGTTGGGATCGCCCTGAGCCACGCGGGCGTCGTAATCCCACTGACGATATTCGAGCGACGGGCGAAACCGCAGACGCTTGGCAATCGGGAGGCTGTATTTCACCCGCGCGCTTTGCCGTTCAAAGCTGCGGCGCGGCTCATTATCGCTTTGCATGTCCTCTTGACGAACATCCAAGCGAACCCAGTGATAGGGGCCAAGGCGGCGATTGTATTGCGCTGTCACCTGATAACCATCGCCATCACCGCCCACAGTGGTGTCATATTCGCGCTCGCGATATTCAGCGGTGGCGCGGACCCGGTCGTTGCCGCGCTGCCATTGCACGCGCGCGCCGATGCTGGTCTGATCAGCGCTAAACGCCTCCAAAACCGCGATATTTTCATAACGGCGCAAATGCCCGCGCAGTTGAACCTCGTCGGAAACCTGATGCGTCACGTGCAGACGTCCAACCGCCGTTTCCAGGCCGTCGCGGCCGTCATCGCGAAACTCAAACAAGCGTCCTTCGGCCTCAGCCCGGACGCTGGTCGTCTCGCTGAGGTCGAATGTCACGCCAAGCCGGGCGCGGATGCCGACGCCGGAGCTGTCGATCGCATCGCCTTGGTCAAAATCGAGATCGGATTCGACGCCGCGAATTTCGACCAGACCGTCGAACTGGACGCGGGCTTCAGTGGCGGTGTTTTCGGCGGCCACATCTTCTTGAGGGCCGGTGACCTGCGCGCCCGCTGGCGAGCCGAGAACGGCTAAAGCCAGAGCCGGGCCGAGCCATTTCATGCATTGCGGCATGGCCGTCACAAATGGAAACTTCACGGCTTGATCCTTTCTTTGAGGCTTGTCGCAGCCTTCTGGAGGCGCTCCTTGAGCTCCTCCTCATTCATTTCTGCTTCGATCAGCGCATGCTCATAGCGGCGCGCCATTTCGCTCAGCTTGGGGTCGCCAAACGTGGTCGCGGTCCCAGCGATTTGATGCAGCAAGTGCCTGATTTCATCGATGGTTGCCTCGCTGAAATCGGCGTTTTTCAGTGCAGTCTCGACCAGTTTCAGCGTGCGCGTATTGCGGTCTCGAAATTGCTGCTCCAGCGCCTCCATAAGCGCTGGCTCAATCGTGGAGGCTGGTTTTGATGATCGTTTATCCGCTTTGTGGCCCCAGGCCTCCAAAGTGGCGCCCAAATCCTTGAGTGCGACTGGCTTGGCCAGGAAAGCCTGCATTCCGCAGGCGCGGTAAGAGCGGATCTCGTCAAAACTGGTGGCGGCGGTGACCGCAATAATCGGCAGCGCATCGGCGTCAAACCCGCGAGCGCGCAGCCGCTTGGTGGTCTCAACACCGTCCAAAATCGGCATCATCACATCGACCAGCATCAACGAGTAGGGCCGTCCTTCGGCTTTTGCAGCCTCGACCATCTCGATCGCTTCCAGCCCATTGGCGGCAATATCCATCTCGACCGAGAAATGCTCAGCCATGGCCCGCATCGCCTCGGCGCTGATCGGCGTGTCTTCGGCCAGCAGAACGCGCAGCGCTTTCCCGCTGGCACGGGCTTTGGCGGTCGCCCACTGGGTGTTTGATGCTTCTTTCACCCGGCGCTTATGTAAGAATATGATTAAGACGGAGCTAACGATGTTTACCTAAGCCGTTGGGCTCACAGTGCGTTCACTCCTTCGTGACGTCATTTTACATCTCGCGCGTTCTGCAGCCACCTTTCCTGCGCAGGCCGCGCAGCCCCCTAATAGACAAGCCTGTGATGATTAACGGTTAATTAGGGATAATTCCTTAGCGCCAGACCCTGAGTAATAACCATGAAAGGCAGCTTTGCTGGCTGCTTGGCCGGATCATTGCGGCCGCGCCCACCCATTCATGGCCGATGAAACGGCCAGCTTGGGCGGGAAAACAAAGGGGGTCTGGGGCATATTGGCAGCTGGGTAAGCATTGCCGTCATTCTCGTATCTGTCCGCATCGCGGCAAGGGCGAGTGAGGCCGCATTGCGCCATCATCTGCTGATCCCATACACATCGTGACCGCGCTTTCGCCTACACCTGCGCTGGAAGACAGCAAGCAATCAATCCCCGCAGCTGCGCGCACGAACTCGCGCGGCTCGCGGCGCATGCGCGCTATCCGGCGAGAGCTGCTAGGACAATGGCTCGGACCGCTGCTGGTCGCCATTGCGCTGGCCGTCCTCCATCAGCTGGGCGCCTTTGCACAAGTGGATGGACGCTTCTTCGATTCCGTCACCGTCAATCAAGCGGGCAGCCAGCCCAGCGTGGTCGTGATTGAGCGCGATCCTAGATTTGCCGCGCAAGACCCAGCGCAATTTGCCGCATTGGAGCGCTCGCTTGCCAATCTGGGCGTTGAGCGGATCGGCTATCTCGGCGCTGATCGCGGCGGCGTGGCGTCAAGCTCTGTTCCCATCATTGTTGGCCTGCCAGCGCAGCAATTGCCCGAAAATGAAAGCTGGGAACTGGAGGCCACTGGCACAGTGGGATCAGCGATCCCAACGGCGCGGACCTTGGCTCCGGCGCAATATGGCATCAACCGCGCGCAATCGGCGGTTCTGCCGGGACGCAGCGAAAGCATTCCTGTGTTTGACGCTGCGCTCGCGGGCAAAAGCCCAGCGCGCGGCGAGTTTCTGGTGCCAATGCCAAGCCGGCAGAGCATTCCGATCCTCAAGGCTAGCCAGCTAACCAGCGGCGAGATCCAGCCGGGCGAACTGGCCGGTCTGGTCGCAATGGTGGTGCGGCCTGATGCGCTGCGCGGTTCGCTCAGCACACCGCTCAGCCCAAATGATCATTCCACCAGCGAAGCAATTTTCCGTGCCCATGCGGTGAACGCGCTGAGAACGGATCAAATCAGCTATTACGCCCGCGATTGGCAGGTTTGGGTAATGTTGCTGGCACTCGGCGCGCTGCTGTCGCTGGTCTACCGAGAGACGGACCCCAAGCGGCTGGCGGTCTTGGTACCGATCAGTTTCAGTCTGCTCATCGCCGCGGCCTGCTGGGCCGTTTTGCTGTTTACGAATACCCTGCTGCCCGTCGCCGCGCTAATGCTCGCGCCGTGGATCATCACCTTCCAGCGCGTGATCGAGCGCGAAACCTCGCAAGATCGCCGCCTGGAACGCACCGCCTCACGCGCGGTGCAAACCTCGTTTAACCGCTCGGCCTTGCGTGAAGGCGCGCGCCTGCCGCGGCTGCTCGGTTCCGCCGCGCAATATGCCGGGGTTGAGCGCAGCCTGCTGGTCGAATTGCTGCCCAATGGCCAACTGGAGCCGGTCGCGGCAAACAATGCCTCGATCGAAGACATCGCCATTGCACCAAAGCAACTCGCCGCGATCCTGAAAGACCTGCGTGCGACCTTTGCCGTGCGCGATGCCGCCGACATCGTACCCAGCCGGGCAGGCGAAGCGCGGATCGGTTGGGTTGGCGCGGGCGATCAGCAATTGTTCTGGCTCCACACCCGGCCCGATACCGCCACACCGGGCAAATCGGCGCATCTGGTGCGCGCCATTGTCACGAGTTTCCGCGAGCTGTTCCGCTGGCGCGCTGAGCTTAACGCGCGGGCCAGCCAGGACAGCCGCTATCTGCCGCTTGATGATAAGGTCGCAAGCGCTATCGCGCTGGTCGCCAACGAATCTGAGCAAGTGCGCCGCGGGTTCGACACAATCGACACCGCCGTCATCATTTTCCACCTTATCGGCTCTCCCCTGCACGCCAATGAAGCGATGCAGGAGCTGTACCGTGAGGCTGGGCTAGGCCTGTTCGACACCTCTCTGTCCGAGGCATTGCTCGCGCTGACAGAGCTCGACGCAGAGCGAGTTGAGGCGCTGATCGAAGACCTAATGCTAAACGGCTCTGAAATGCGCATGCCAATGCGCGATCTGGGTGATGGCAATCGCCAAAGCGAACGGATGCTGCGGCTCGCCGCGCCTGTCAGCCATGCGCACGGGGCAGACCGGATTCTGGTGCTCGAAGCGATTGATATGCGCGACGTAAACCGCGCCGCTGACCTGCGCAAAGCGGTGGCGAAATTCATCGATCTGCAATTGCGCAATGACTTTGAAGCGATCCTGCTCGGCTCTCAGCTCGCCAGTGACAAGCGGCTGGCCAGCGAGCAAGTGCGCGGCGTGGTTGAGCGCATTAGCGAGACCGCCCGCCGCGCGACCAGCCGCTTGGACGAGGTGGCTGGCCTAATCCGTTCTGACACGCGCGATCTTACCGAGGCTTGCTATCCAGTAGACGCCGCCGCCGTTGCCAAAGACGCAATCGCGCGCGCCTCGGCCCTCGCCGACGAGCTTGGCGTTGTCATCGAAGCGGAACACCCAAGCGTCAGCGGCTTCACTCTGGCAGAGCCCAATGCGCTGGCTGACATGCTGGTCGCGATGCTGCGCGTGGTGATCGCCGATACGCCGCAGCACGGCGTGGTCAAACTGAAGCTCGAGGAGCTGCAGGGACGCACGCACATCCGAATTTCTGGCGGCTTTGGAATCGGCTTTGACCGGCTGTTGTGGCTGATCGCCAATTACGAAGAAGGCGCAGTCGGCGAATACCGCGTGATCGGCGAGGGCATGGCCAAGGTCACGCGCTGGTCAGCCAGCGTTTCCTATTGGGGCAGCCAGTCCAATGGCTTTGGATTTAATGTAGATTTGCGGGGGGTCGGCTGATGGCGGCGCGTATTCTGGTGATCGATGACGATCCCATTCTGGCCGGGCTGTTGCAGCTGACGCTGCAGCTCGAAGGCTATGAAGTCGATGTCGCAAGCGACGGAGATGCAGGCCTCAAACAGGTTAAAGCAACGCGCTTTGACCTGATCCTGCTCGACCTTGTTATGCCGAAAATTGACGGGATCAAATTCCTGCGTCTGCTGGCCGAAAGCGGCGAGCATCGCCCGCCAGTGATGATCGTGTCCTCTGCAACCGAAGAGAAGCTGACCGAGCAGTACCATGCCCTGGGCGTGGTCGATATCGCTCGAAAGCCGGTGGAGCCTGCTGAACTGGTCAAACGCGCAGCCCGCGCGCTGGCGGGTGGAAGCGCGCCGGTATCGGCTGAGCCAGCGGCGGAGCAGGGCTGAGACGAGCGCGCCGTGGACCTTTTTCCTCTCACCATATTTCCTGAAGGCGGATTGGCCGGATCGATCATCACGACCGTGTGGGTCGGTGTGTTCGTTATGTGCTTTTTCAACCTGCGCTATGGCTGGGTCCTGTCGGGTTTGGTTGTGCCGGGCTATCTCGTCCCGCTGATGATCGTGAAGCCGTTTGCGGCGCTCGTGATCAGCGTTGAGGCAATCGTCGCTTACCTGATCGTCTGGGTGTTCTCGCAAAAGATTGCGCCGGGCCGCTTCCCCAGCCTGTTTGGTCGTGACCGCTTTATGGGTCTGATCCTCGCCAGCATCGCGGTGCGGCTGTCGTTTGATGGCCTGCTACTGCCGGAATTTTCCGGCTGGCTGGAGGAGAATTTTGACCGGCGGATCGATTGGGAAAACAATCTGCAGAGCTTCGGCCTCGTTATCATCTCACTGATGGCGAACCAGTTTTGGAAGCCGGGATTGAAGCGCGGCCTACCAATGGCCTGCGTCACCATCGGTCTGACCTATCTCATCGTGCGCTACGGCCTGATGGAGATCACCAATTTCCGCATCAGCGGCGTGTTCTACCTCTATGAAGGGCTTGCAAGCTCGATCCTCGCCAGCCCCAAAGCCTATATCATCCTGACACTGACAGCGCTGATCGCGAGCCATTACAACGTCAAATATGGCTGGGATTTCTCCGGCATTCTGATCCCGGCGCTGATCGCGCTGCAATGGTATCAGCCAACCAAAATCCTGACCTCGTTCGGTGAGGCGATCTTGATCTATTGCATCGCGCGGATGATCCTGCAGCCGCCATTTATGGCCAATGTCACGCTGGAGGGCGGGCGCAAATTGCTGCTCTTCTTCAACATCAGTTTCGCTTGGAAAATGGCGCTGGGCTGGTTCATCGTGTGGCAGGGGATCGACGTAAAGACGACCGACTTCTTCGGCTTTGGTTATCTGCTCTCCACGCTGATCGCGATCAAAGCGCATGATAAAGACATCTTCCCGCGCGTTGCCCGCTCCACCTTGCAGGTCAGTCTGGCTGGCGCGGTGATCGGCAATTTCGTTGGCTTTACGCTCACGGCTGCAACCGCGCGCGCGCCGTGGAACGATGGCCCGGTTCAGGCTGAGGGCCTGCGGTCTGGCAATTCGCCTCAGCTCAACGCGCTGATCGTGAACGCGGTCGGCGATGCCCACACCCGCGTGATGCGCGGCGCGGCTCAGCCGTTGTCGAACGAGGGCCGTCGCACCCTCTCGCGGCTGGTTGAACTGATCGAAGAAGGCGTGCCTGAAATAGCGCCGGAATTTCATCAACGCGCCAGCGGTTGGCGTTTGCTGCGGATCGAGGACGGTCGTCTCGCGATTATCCGCGATGACGACAAGGGCGCAGAATTGCTGGTTTTTGACCCCAATGCTGCACGCGATCAGGCGATCATCCTGCCTGACCCAACAGCCATGCCAGGCCTCGCCAATGCCGCACTCGCTCTGCAACGCAATCAGGATGCACGCTGGCTCGTGCTTGCTGCGCCCGCGCCAGCCGGACGCACTAGCGATAGCAATATCGCTCAGATCTTTATCGATGCAACGCAGACTGCGCATATCGTGGTCAGCGCAGCGGGCCCGGACTCTGGATCGCGCTTTGCCTTTGCCGATGGCGCAGCCGCCGCCGCCAACGTTGCGGCTTTACGCCAAGTCGCGCCCGACCTCAAAGTCAGCCTGGCTGGCGAAGGACGCGGGCTGCGCGGTGACTATGCGACCTTGGAGTTGAGCGAGGCGTCTTTGCGCCATATCGCCGGACTGACCACGCCCGCACAGCCGACTGAACAACCAAAGGTGTGCACCCTTTCCCGCAGCGCGGAGGAGGGCAGCCATTGGGACGACCTGCCTCAACTGGCCTTTGCCCGGTTCGAAATCGCCGCCCCTATGATCGAGCGCGTGCGCGCCGGTGAAACACCAGAAATTGCCAGCGCCGGGGCGCAAATGGCCGGCATGGACATCACTCGCTGCCGCTTCGGCTCCAAAACGCACTGGAGCCTGTCGGCGGCTGGGCGCGATGAAGGCAATATCTTCGTCGCCGAGGGGCAAGAGCCGCAAAAGGCAGTTTTGACCTTTGAAAACTCACGCGGCGTCCTGCCCGCCCGAATTGGCGTGGCGGTGCATGGCAAATGGGGTTCAAACGCCTTGTTTGTCGCCACCCGAAGCGACAGTTTCCTGCGCGATCCGCACACGATCTTTGATGTCACATGGCAGGAATGGGTCCGCAGCCAAGAAGGCGTGGAGGATCCGATGGTCTTCCAATTGCGAGCTCGTCCACGGGAAGCAGTCAACTATCGCGGCGGCGTTGATGTGCTGGTGGCGAAGGACCGCATTGGGCCAGAACAGCCTGCGTTTGGCGAGGTTATCTCTGCCCTGCGCAGCGCCGGGCTGCGCGCTGAAACAGTCACCAATGCTCACAATCAGGCGGGCATGGAGGCTCGCCCCAGCATGTCGATGCGCTACATCGAGAGCACCAGCGAGCGGCGCTATGCCTTTGGCTGGTTGATGTTCCCTGGCATCGGGGAGCGCGCGGAATGACTTTGTCCATGCTCGCCAAGTCTTTGGTGTTTGCCGTGCTGGCGCTGGCCTCTGGCTGGGCCGGGCGCGAATATGCAATCCCGCTCGCAAACTATCTCACCGATGTGCGCGATATCACCGCGCGCGACGCCCGCATTTCAAAACGCTCCATCGTTTACCGCATCCCAGAAAATGACAAGCTGGCCTTCACCTTCTCTCAGCCGGTGACCCAAGCCAAGATCCTGCTCGCTCCTTCGGTAACGGAGGATGTGCGCGGGCTCGAAAAGGGCTTTGTCTACGGCCTGCGGATGCGCTGGATCGGGGCGAACGGCAAAGAGATTTCCGTCCATGACGCCTATCTGCAAGCGGATTCGCCGGACGTGGTGTTTGCCTCAGGCAACACCTGGCGGTTCTTCCGTACTCAGGCCGAATTGGTCGCCGAGCAAGACCAATTGCTGGTCGAAAGCCCCGTGCCCGCCGCGCGGCTGGAACTGGAAATGTTCGACATTGAGCGCGGCATTGTCGGCGTGGATGTGCAGGTGTTCGAACAGCGCACCTATCTCGGCGCGCAATCGCTCGCAGCGTATCGGCGGCTAAGCGATGAGACGCGTGACCGCCTGACCGAGGCCAATGCCTTTCCCACCGAAATGCTGACCCGTGAAGAGCGCTTTTACCTGGGCCGCAACCAATGGCGGGCGGTGGGTCCGCTGGGCATTAGCGGGCGCGATTACACCATGCTGGTGCTGTATGAGGCATCGCGCGACGATATTTCCGAGAGCTTTGGCGAGGAAAGCGCGCCATGAGCCGGGCAAAACCAATCCTAGCGGGCGGTGCAGCCGCAGCGATTCTCGCCGGCGCAGCCTATCTGTTCCCCCCATTTGGCGGGGTTCAAGGCACAGCCTTCGCCGATAATGCCGAGCTGGCCCGCGCGCGAAGCGCCTTTGCTGAGCTGCTGACCGGCAACAAGGATCGCTTGGCCGACCTTGCAGAGCTGGACCTTATGGCGTCGGCTGTGCCCGGCGCTGAGGACGCTATGCTGCTAAGCGAAGGCGCTGGCGATTGTCAGGCACGCGGGATTTATTGGGTGCGCGAAGGGGCCGCACCACCACTGGCGATCACGGCGCCGCATCGCGGTTCAGACCGTCACACCGGCAGCCTCGCCTCTGCTCTGTTCCTAGAGACCAGCGCGCAGGCAGCCGCGTGGAATTCTGCGCCGCGCCGCAAGACCAGCGGGTGCGAGCATGCACTCGATTTGGCGCACACCAAGGATCACCTGTTCAGCGCCTTTGCGCTTGCTTTTGCAGAGGCCGCGCCAAATGGCCTGAATGTGCAGCCGCACGGCTTTGACGGGGATCGCCGAGACAGCGTGGCCGCTCAAACTGCTGGCATGATCCTCAGCAATGGCACCGAAGAGCCAAGCGAGCGCCTGCTCGATCTGGCGGATTGCCTCAGCATGGCCTTCGCGCCCGTTCCCGTGCTCGTCTATCCCGGCGACACTGGCGAGCTCGGCGCGCTGTCCAACGCTCAGGGGCAATTGCTGCGCGAGGCCGGGTTCGACGGCTTCGTCCATATCGAAATCTCTGCCGACCTGCGCGCAGCCATGATCGAGGATGGCGCCCTGAAAGCAAAACTCGGCGCATGCCTGGTGGAGGCCGCGACATGAGCGTCCACACCAAAATTGATGCCGGGCTCGCCGCGCCGCAGGAACGCCTGCTGGCCGACCGTTTGACCGTCGGGCTCGCGCCCAAAATGCGCCCGGTGTTCGAGGACGTCCACGCCGAAATTCTAGCGCTGGCCGACAAGCAAAGCGAATTTGCCGATCCGCGCGTACATGCCGAGCTGCTGGCGCAATATTGCGCTAGGCAAAGCGATTCCATCGCTGCGCTGGCCAATGCCGAGCGCGAATTTCAGACCCGCCACGCCAACGCTATCGACCAAGCCGAAGAGCACGCTGCGATCCTCGATTTCGCCCGCGCACTGGGCGCGGACCGCAAGCAATTGAACAGCGACCGCAAGGCGTTTGATGTCTATTTCGATGCCGATGCTGCCGTCGAGCGTTTCCACAAGCGCGTCGGTGAGCGCGAGCGCGCTTTGGCCCATGCGGTTGAGCGGCTGGGCCTGATCGCTGCCGATGCCGTCGCGGCTGATCCGATGATGGTCCACACCGCCTTCTTCGTCGATCTGTTCGACGATCTGCTGGACGCCATGCGCAGCCGGCGCGGGGATGCGCGCATCCGCTGCGCCGCGCACACGTGCCTGGCGACCATTGCCAAACAAATCGACCATTGGCCATTCGGCGCGTGGCTGGAGGCCGTGCTGAGCGCAACGCGCCGGGTGTGCCTCGATGAAAGCGAGGATGTATGGGTGCAATGCGCTGCCTTTGACGCATTGCTCGCGCTGTCGCCCAAATCCATCGCAACCGCTGTGAACGCGCGGCTCAAACAGCCGCTCTCGGCCAAGCCTGCGCGCGCGGCAGACAACGAACTGTTCCTGCGCCGCCATTTGGTGCGCCTGCTCAGCGCAAATTTCGCGCTGGATGAGGCGTTTGCGCGGCTACTTAAGAAGCTCGGCGAAGATGAAAGCGGCGCCGTGCGCCAATCGCTCGCGGATACGCTGCACCTGCTGCCAAAGTCTGTCGCAGCGGAGACGTTCGTCGCCCTGCGCGATGACAGCGACCAGCAAGTTCGCGCCGCGATCTTTGCCGATGTGCCGCGCATGCTGCGTGCAATATCACCAGACGGCTATGCGGCGCATATCGGCCATGTCCTAGCCCATGACAGCGATGAATTTGTGCTGCGGATCACATTGGACGCAGCCTCTGCGCTTGCGGCCTTCTGCCGCCAGTCCGGCGATCTGGGATCCGACCGGACCATCGCGCAAATCCGCCAGCACATCACGGCGTTTCAGGGCCGCCGCCGGTCACCTAAGCTGCTGCGCTGGGCCGATGAAGCGGCTGAGCGCGCATGGCTGATGTCCGACCTGGACGCGCTGGAAATTGCCGAAGCGATCCGGGAGGTCACACGTGATCAGCGGGAGGCAGATATCCGCCCGATCAAACCGCTCAAACCTTGGCTTGCCGAGAATAGCGAGCGGGTGGGCCGGGTGATGGCTGTGCTCGCGCAAAACGATTTTGGCCTCTCGCTCAAAAATGGTCGCCGTCCGCGCATTCAGCGCGGCGAGTGGATCAAGCGGCGGCTGTGGCGCGTCCTGTTCGAGGGGCGCAATTCCGCCACCGACAAACGCCAGGCGCATATCCACACCACCGGACGGCATTATTTCGGCGCGGTGCTGGCCCCAAGCGCGCGCATGGCCGAACTCGCTCCGACCAAAGTGCCGGGCGAACCCCTGTTTGAAAGCAGCGAGGGCGGCTGGCGCAATTACCTGCCACTGATCGATATGGTGCTGGCCGCGCTCGACCAAGGCCAGCCGCTCCAGATCTTCACCAGCGCTGGGATCACAACTCTGACCCCGCCCACTGGCATTTACCGCCGAGCGCGCGCATTCTGGCGCATTTCGCGCGAATTTGCGTCACTCGCCAATCAGCGCAACCGAGAGCCTGCGGAATTCCTTGAAGCTCTGCGCGGCCATGGGATCGACACCGCGTTCCGCGGCTATGATGCGGACCAGCCAGCCAATCCTGAAATCGCCAAGTTCTTCAGAGCGGAGGAGCCAGCATGATTGATACGCTCTCCCCATTGGTCGACAAAGCCTTTGTCTATGCCTCCACCGTTTATGAGAACAATCTCATCGAGCTGGCGATCTTCCTCGCTGCTGCCAGCCTGTGGTTCTTCACCCGGCACATTGTGCTTGGTTGGTACGCCCGGCGCCTGCGCAAATCGCTGAGTCTGGTGCTCGGCGGCTGGGGCACACGCGGCAAATCCGGCACAGAGCGGCTGAAGGCGGGCCTAATGAATGCGGTGGGCCCATCCATCGTCTCGAAAACCACGGGCTGCGAGGCGATGTTCCTCATCGGCACGCCTTTTGGCGGCCTAACCGAAATGTTCCTGTTCCGCCCTTACGACAAGGCGACAATCTGGGAACAGTTCAACCTGATGAAGACCTCCAAGGGCCTCAAAACCCGCGTGTTCCTGTGGGAATGCATGGGCCTCAACCCTGATTATGTCCGCGTCTTGCAGCAGGATTGGATGCGCGATGATATCGGCACCATTACCAACACCTATCCCGATCATGAGGATATCCAAGGCCCGGCTGGACGCAACATCCCAGAGGTCATGTGCGAGTTCATCCCGAACGGATCACAGCCGCTCACGACCGAAGAAGAAATGCTTCCGATCCTACAAGAGGGCGCGGCCAAAGGTCAGACCGAGATGCGCACCGTCGGCTGGAAAGAGGCCGGGCTGGTGCATCAGGATCTGCTCGACCGTTTCCCCTATGAAGAGCATCCCTATAACATCGCTCTCGTAACCGCGATGGGCGATGAGCTCGGCCTCGAACACGATTACTGCGTGCGCGAAATGTCAGACCGGGTGGTGGCCGATTTGGGCGTGCTGAAGACCTATCCGCGCTCCACCATCAATGGCCGCACGCTGGAATTTATCATGGGCATGTCGGCCAATGAACGCTTTGGCGCGATGGGCAATTGGGACCGGATGGGCATGGCCGAGCATGACCTTGCTCACGATCCGGAGATCTTCATCAGCACCGTCGTCAACAACCGCGCCGACCGCGTGCCGCGCAGCCGCGTGTTTGCGCGCATGCTGGTTCATGATGTCGCAGCCGATCGCCACGTGCTGATCGGGTCCAATGTGGAGGGGCTGATCGGCTTCATCAACGAGGAATGGGAGGCCTATGCAGCCAACCTCACCCTGTTTGAAGAGGGCACCGAGCCACTGACAAAGTTGGAAGCCCTGACCAAGCATCAGCGCATCGCTCAAGACCAAGCGAGCCTCAACGGGCTACTCGCCGCCATGCTGGCCCCGCAGGCCGATGTGCTGAGCGCAGCAGACGCGATCACCGCGGCTAAATCTGGTCAGCTTGCCGAAACCTTGAGCAGCGCCAGGGTTCAAAATCACGAGGCCATCCTATCGCATTACGAGGCCATGGCGGAAAACACACGCGTACTCACTGAGCTCCGGCAAGCGGTCGCCAAGGGCGGCGAATCTGCCGCGCTTGATGCGCAAATGCGCGCGCTTCTGGGCAAGGCCTTCAAGGCCAAGCTGCTGCCAGTGCGCGACACCTACACCAAAGGCGAGGCGATTGTGCGTCTGGTCGCTGACAGCACCCCGCCGGGTCTCACCAACCGCATCATGGGCATGCAAAACATCAAAGGCACCGGCCTTGATTGGGTGTACCGCTGGCAGGCGTGGGAAACGGTCGCCAAGGCGTGCAAGCAGCTCGCCTCTGACGAACCAGCCGAGATCGAGCGCGGATACCGCGCACTTGCCAGCTTCCAGGAGTTCGGCATTTTGAGCGAGCGCGCCGTGCTGGAAAGCATCGACTCGGCCCGCGCGCACCTCAATTCCGTGCCGAGCATTTCGCCTGCGCAATTGGACGCTCTCACCGCGCGGCTCGACAAGCAAGTGCGCGCGCAGGATCCGGTCGATGCGAATGAAGGTGGCGGCGATGATGAAACGCGCAGCGCTCTCAAAGAAGCCGCCGACCGCCTGATCAACATGGCCGAGGGTTTTATCGACCCCAGCGATGCCGTGCGCCGCCGCCGCACCTCTGACAAGATCTACAAAGCGCTGATTGCAGAGCAAGTGTCCCTGCAACGCGCCGCCGCAGAACTCAAAGAAATCACCTCACGGCAAAAAGGCGGCTGGCTGTCCAAATCGATCAAGAAGCGCAGCGGGAAGCTGCTGCCGTTTAAGAAAGCGGCTTAATGGCGCACCCGAGAGGATTCGAACCTCTGGCCTCTGCCTTCGGAGTGCAGGGCTTGGGGACAACAATGATTGCATTCGAACAATCTACCCTCTGAAAAATATAAACTATCTGTTCAGTCTTGTTCGTACTTAGTCGATAACGTATTCCGTACTCATTACATACTTTTGATGGGCGGCTGGTTATGGCGTGTGATTTGAGCAGGGTTGGTGAGCGGGAGCGATTGAAGGCACGCAGAGAGCCGCATTGGCACCGACTAAGGGCCGGTTGCTTTCTGGGCTTCCGTCCCTCGAAGCGGGGCGGGGCCGGAACTTGGATTGCGCGCGTCTACGATGAGGACGCTGGAAAATACCAAATCAAGTCACTTGGCGATTTCGGGGCATTGGCTGGCAACGCGCGTTTTGGGGCGGCAAAGAAAGGAGCTGAGGCACTAGCCGAATTGGTAGAAGCCGGCGGAGAGGTTCGCGCCAAGATTGAAACCGTTGCCGATGCGTGTCGAGACTATGCCAGCGAGCGCCCAGAGGCCGAACAACGCTTCAAGCGGTATGTTTACGGTGATGCTTTGGGCAAAGTGAAGTTGGCCAAGCTGCGAAAGCGACATGTGGCAGAGTGGCGCAAACGGCTAGAAGAAACCCCATCTCTCGTTAGCAGACGCAAAAAGGGGAGAAGCGCGTGCGGAAACGCGCACCATCGACAGTGAACCGCGATATGGCTGTTTTGCGGGCGGCGCTGGCTAAGGTGCTTTCTCCGGGCGCGCCGAATAGCGAAGCGGCTTGGCAGGAGCCTTTGAAATCCATTCCCAATGCCAACGGCAGACGGACACTTTACCTCGACCGTGAGCAACGCCGTGTATTACTTGAAAACATTGCCACAGAAGCCCTGCCTTTTGTGCAAGCGTTGTGCTTGCTGCCTCTTCGCCCCGGCGCGATGGCCGCACTTACGGTTGGCGATTTTGACAGACGAACAGCAGAGCTAAATATCGGCAAAGACAAGACTGGGAAGCCCAGACGCATTCAATTGCCAGATAACGCATGTCAGCTCTTAGAAAATCAGGGTGCAGACAAGCTACCAAATGCTCCGCTCTTTATGCGGTCGAACGGAAAGCCTTGGACTAAAGATTCATGGAAACAGCCGATTGCGGAAGCGGTCAAAGCGGCAAACCTCCCGAGCGGCGCAACTGCTTACACTCTGCGCCACAGCACAATCACCGATCTTGTGAGCGCTGGGCTGCCATTGCTAACCATTGCGCAAATTTCAGGGACCAGTGCGGAAATGGTTGAAAGGCATTATGGCCACCTTGCTAGCGAAGCGGCCGTGAAAGCGCTGGAGACATTGGCGCTATAACTATGGGCAGCTAAGCGCGGGGCGGTCCAATCTCTGCGGCCCTTTACGGGCAAACCAGTCCCAAACGCCAACTCATACGCTAATACAGTTTTTCGCCCGCGCGAGGCAGCGAAAGGCCTGCGCATGAACCATCAAACCACGGAACCGCTTGGCGAAGTCTGTTTCGCTAGTTAAGTCTCTGCGCGGAAAAGGGGATTGCGATGCGGCTTGGCTGGGATGAAATTAAACGGCGCGCCAAGACGTTCAGCCAGGAATGGAAAGACGCCCACTACGAAAAGGGCGAAACGCAAACCTTCTACAATGAATTTTTTGAACTTTTCGGCATCAAACGTAAACAGGTGGCCATTTACGAACAGCGAGTGAAGCTGCTGTCTGACAAGCACGGTTTCATTGACCTTTTCTGGCCTCGCACCCTGCTAGTCGAGCAGAAATCCAGCCGCTTGGACCTTCGAAAGGCGCAGGGGCAGGCACTCGACTATGTGGAAGGCATTCACCCCACTGAACAGCCGAAATACGTGCTGACCTGCGATTTTCAGCGTTGGGTTCTGCTTGATCTGGGGTCTGGGCGGGAACTCAAGTTCCACCTGAAGGACTTACACAAACACATTACTGCGTTTGACTTCATGCTCGGCCGCAAGGTCACGTTCGAAACGCAAGCTGACGTAACTATCAAAGCTGCCGAATTGATGGGCAAGCTTCATGATGCGCTGGAAGAGTCGGGATACATAGGACACGATCTGGAACAATTCCTGGTCCGCACCCTGTTCTGCCTGTTTGCCGACAACACCGGCATATTCCAGCCGAAAGACATTTTCCTGCAATTTCTGGAAAACGACACAACGCCCGATGGCAGCGATATGGGCCGCAAGCTTAGCGAGCTGTTCGATATTCTCGACACGCCGGAAGGAAAGCGGCTGACAGGCACGGACGCGGAGCTTGATGCCTTCCCTTACGTGAACGGCGCGCTGTTTGCAGGGCGGCTGCGCATTCCCAAATTCGACACGGACATGCGTGAGGCGCTGATTGATGCCTGCCGCCATGATTGGTCAGCCGTTAGCCCTGCGATCTTCGGTTCGCTGTTCCAATCCGTCATGGATGCCAAGCAGCGCCGCGCGAAAGGCGCGCACTACACTTCGGAGGATAATATCCTCAAAGTTATTGAGCCGCTGTTTTTGGACGATCTGAGGGCCGAACTGGCCAAAATTATCGGGCGTAAGACTGAACGCGACAAGGAACTGGACAGGTTCCTGTCCAAACTGAGCCAACTGACGTTCTTCGATCCGGCCTGCGGCTGCGGCAATTTTCTGGTCATTGCCTATCGCGAAATCCGGCGGCTGGAACTGGCGGCTTTGGAAGCTCGCTGGCCAAAGGCAATGACTGACATTGGAGACGAACGTAGGCAAGGGGTGTTGGACCCTGCCCTGCTATCCCGTGTGACTGTTAATCAGTTCTACGGCATCGAATATGAGGAGTTTCCGGCCCGGATTGCTGAGGTCGCAATGTGGATGATGGACCACATCGCTAACAATGCTCTGAATGAGAGCTTCTCGCTAAACTACGCGCGAATCCCGCTGAAAGACTGCGCCCATATTCTGCATGGCGATGCGCTGGAGACGGATTGGTCCAATCTACTACCGCCAGAGAAATGCAGCTATATTATGGGCAATCCGCCTTTCATTGGCGCTAAATTTCAAAGCCCAGAACAGCGTGCGCAGGTGCGTCGCATTGCCAACCTAGGTGGCAGTGGCGGAACGCTCGATTATGTCGCAGCATGGTTTATTAAGGCAGGGCAGTTTCTACAAACTAATGCCCACATCCGGCTGGCATTTGTGTCCACCAATTCGATCACACAAGGCGAACAGGTAGCGCAACTCTGGCCGATCCTGTTTGACCGCTACAAGCTGGAAATCGCCTTCGCCCATCGCACTTTTGCATGGGGCAGCGAAGCGCGCGGCAAGGCCCAAGTTCATGTGGTAATTATTGGGCTCGCCCACGGTGATCACGAGCCTACTGAAAAACGTTTGTTCTCCTACCCCGACATTAAAAGCGATCCAGTCGAGACGCGGCATAGGGCGCTGACAGCCTATTTGTTCGATGCCAAAGGCGTAACCAACAGACACCTAGTAGTGAGAGAAGAACGCAAACCTATCAATGGCGCCGCCCGTATCATTACTGGCAGTCAGCCAATAGACGATGGCAACTACATCCTCAGCGCCGCAGATAAGGCGCAGTTTCTTCGAGATGAGCCAAACGCTTCAAGGTTTCTGCACCCATATTTGGCGGCTCAGGACTTTATAAACGGCGGTGAGCGCTGGGTGTTATCACTGCATAACGCATCGCCAGCCGATCTAAGAGCGATGCCAATGGTTCTTCAACGGATAAGGGCTGTTCGTGATTTCCGATCAAGGAGCAAACGCAAAAGCACTCTACGGGCAGCAGAAAACCCAGCCGAATTTGGAATGTCCGTCATTCCCGAAACAGACTTTCTAGTGGTTCCGAAGGTTAGTTCCGAGAGACGCGACTATGTCCCGCTTGGTTATCTTGGCCCCCCCACCATTCCAAGTGATCTGGTTTTTTTGCTCACTGAAGCAAGCAAGCATGAGTTCGGGGTCCTGACTAGCCGAGCGCATATGGCGTGGCTCGCTCATATGGGCGGGCGACTAAAGAGCGATTTTCGCTATTCGATTGGCCTAGTCTACAACACATTCCCATGGCCCGATGCCAGCCCTGCAAAGCGCGCAAAGATCGAAACCTTGGCGCAGGCTGTCTTGGATGCCCGCGCCGCGCATTCTACCTCCAGTCTAGCCGACCTATATGATCCCGATACGATGCCAGCCGATCTGCGCCGCGCTCACAATGCGCTGGATAAGGCCGTAGACCGCCTCTACCGCGCCGCGCCCTTCGAAACGGACCGTGACCGCGTAGAACACCTATTTGGCCGCTACGAGGCCCTTGTGAACCCCCTAGAGCGGCTGGGCGCAGCCAAGAACAAGCGGGTAAGCCGAAAGGCGAAGGCGAAAACTGATAGCGATGGCTGACAGCAATGAACCTATACCGGTTCACCCGGACGATAAAACGGCAAACGCGGCGCTTTCGATCATGCGGCAGTGGCAGTGGGGCTATTCCGATCCCGATGGCGAAAGAGTCTCTGATTCGATGAGCTTGGGCAAATTGGTCAACCGCCTAGCAATGGAAGGGCAGGCAGCGCCCAAGCAGGACATTCTAAAGTTGCTTTGCAGTGGCGAGATTCGCGCACGCGGGGATTACCTATGGCGCAAGTTTTCCGATGGCGAGCACTACGAACTGAGCGGCAGCGCTGCCGATGTGCCACCCGCTAGATGGCGAGTGTTGTTTGATCTAATGGAAGAGAGCCAAAGGCGGCTGTCAAAACTTGATGAGCCATTACCGAAAGTAGTCCTGCCCATGCTTGGAAGCGGGGAATGGCCCGCATTCAGTTGGGACCATTACCAAGGAGAATTTTCGACCCTTCAAAAGAGCAGTGATGCGGGCCGCTTTAAACCAGAATATTTCGAGGAAACGTATTCAGCTACGAACCTAGAAATCTACATGCCTACTGACTACAGCGACATAAACGATCTGGACCAATTTCCGCCGGGAAAACTAGCTTCTGACCATGACAAAGGCGGTCGACCACCAGCCGCAAATTGGGAGCAAGCTGCGCTTGAGCTGGCAGGCCGCTACTACAAGGGCGATTTCAAGCCCGCCACCAAAGCGGACGTTCAACGTGAGCTGGCAGCCTATTTGGCAGAGACTGATATTCACCCGTCAGATTCCACGCTCGCAAACCACGCAAAGCCGATATTTGAGGCATTTAGAGCTTGGGAGCGCGACTAACAGAAACCCGGTTGCTGCTGGTTTCTGACCCTTTCCGGCTGACCAGCCGAAGCCAACCGACGCAGAATGCACCCGTTCGCAACTGAACGGAGATTGCACTGTGAATACTACTCCACCTGAACCACTCGTCTACTCAATCAATGAGGCGTGCCGAGTCTCGACTTTAGGCCGCACCCGGCTTTACCAGCTTATTGGTGAAGGACGCTTGGAGGCCCGCAAGGTGGGCAAACGGACCCTCATACCAGCCGCTTCGCTGCGCGCTTTGATTATGGGCGAAGGCTAACCCATGAGCAGACGACGCAAACGCAACAGAGTCAACGCGACAGGCCGGAACCAGACAAGCCGCTTTGCACGGCTGGATTTCCGTCTGTTGCATAGCAATGCCTATCGCGGCCTGACACCCAATGCCCGCTCGCTGCTCGTGGAGCTGACTTCGCTTGAAAACGGCGAAAACAATGGGAGTCTCTATTTGAGCGTCCGTGATGGAGCACACCGAATGGGCGTAGCCGATCTGACAGCGGCAACCCGAGCATTTAATGAGCTGACCGAGCTGGGCTTTATCGAAATGACGCAGGACGCGTATTTCAGAGTCAAAGCGTCGGACCAATCGCGTGCGAGATGTTGGCGCTTAACATGGCTTGCAGGCCCCGGGCGCAAAGGCCCTTCCATGGAATTCCTGAAGCGAGAGCCGGAATCCAAAACCCAAGCTCGAAAGCGAATGGAGCGCGGGCTGCGGTCACTGAAAGCCTATCGTCAAGCGAAAGGGAGCGGTCATTTCCCGGTATTGGATGGCAATACGATGGAGCCAAAAGTAACAGATAGGCCAGCCGGAACGGTACTGGATACCAATACGCTGAACCCAGAGAATAGCAGAAATCTGCCAAACAGCCGCATTCCGGATTTCGCCACACATACGGCTGTTACCATGGGTAATGGATCACGAGGCTATGTAACTGGATGGTGGCAGCCGGATTGGACCTCCTCCATGATGGCCTTGGCGTATTCAGCTTCACTGGGTGCATCGCCTTTGCGCATCACCTGCGCGCAAGGAAGGGCGGCATGAGCAAACCTGCAAAGAACGCGAAGAAGAACAAACCTAGACCGTTGAGCGTCAAAGCCGAGAGAGACGAAACGAATGCGGTCACAATGGCCCGTTTGATGGTCGATCCATATTTTCGGCATGGAATTGTAGGAGCCGATCTGGCGAAAAAAGCCGTTGGTGATTTACCAGGTGAACCGCGATTTGATGATTTTGGCGATGTCCTGAAAACGAAAACGGCGAGGACCCGGCAAGGCGACTTAACATTGGCGAGCGAATTGCTGACCGCACAGGCTCTAACACTCGACGCCATGATGACTGAACTGCTGAGGCGCGCGACGATAAACCTTGGCGACTATCCGCTGGCAGCGGAACGTTACGCACGGCTTGCATTTAAAGCACAGTCAAACAGCCGCGCTGCACTGGAGTCATTGGCAAAGCTCCACCAACCACGTGAGCAAACTGTGCGGCATGTTCATGTCAATCAAGGCGGGCAGGCCGTCGTGGCTGACAATTTCCACCAACACACTGGGGGTGAAAAAAATGGAAAAAGCAGCAAACAACCCCATGCAACCGGAGCAGCCGGCGAAGGCGGCTCGCTGTCTAGCCCGGACACGCAAGGGAACGGAGTGCCAAGCTCCCGCGCTACGGGGGAAGAAAAGGTGCAGAATGCACGGCGGCAAGGGCGGCGGAGCACCGAAGGGAAATCGTAATGCTTGGAAGCATGGTGCGAGGTCCGCTGAGATGCGGCTGGCAATTAACCGACTACGTGCGCTTCAGGAGGCACTTGCCCACAACACTTAAACCCTTCAGTGTTGGCAAGCTTGTTCGTCAGGGTAGACGTTCCGACAATGGAATACTAACTCCCCGTCTCTCGGAGGTAACGGATGAATTTTCCTGATTTCGATCGAGTAATTTATACAGAGAATCCACTTGTCGAGGTTGTTTGCCAGATCCGCTTTCCGCGCATTCTAGCAATCGATGAGCAGTTGCCGGTGCGGTTCCAAGAAACGCTCGGTACCGATTATCCTTTCGTTGAGACAAAAAATGTGACGCAGTTTTCGGTTGGGCTGGGAGATCAAACCGCGCCGTCAGCGCAGACACATTACGTTTTCAAGTCCAAAGATGATCACGTCAGCATCACTCTATGCAGTGAATATGTTTCAGTACGAACCGAGGAATACGCTTGTTGGGAGCAATTTAAGCCGCATATTGTTACGGCTCTTGGAGCTCTTGAAACTTCTTATGCAGTAGCGAAGGTCGCCAGAATCGGCTTAAGGTATATCGACCTTATTTCGAGGGAAAAGCTGAAGCTTGAAGGCGTCAAATGGAATGAACTAATCCGCGCATCTGCACTTGGTCTTTTTGCAGAGTCCGACGTGCCAACGGGAAGCGTAACTGAATTGAGATCAGCTACGGTTTTGGGTTTGGACCAAGGCGGACAAGTTGCAATTCGTTCAGGAATAGCCAAGAATGATGAAATTAGCGGTGACTTGTTGTTTCTTTTTGATTGCGACTTTTTCGAAGTCGAGCCGGACAAAGGAATAAAAGATGCAATCGATGTATGCGACAGATTTAATCGACAAGCCGGACAGGCATTCCGTTGGATCATTCTCGACAGACTGCATGACGCGCTGGGTCCCACGACTCCAAAGTGACACAGGGGCTGCGGAAGGCTCTGGCTTGCTGGTAATCGACGGTCAAATAGTTCGTCATGGCGGCTGGTATGAGAAAGAAGACCCGCAGAGAATGTCACATTTCCCGACCTGGACTGTCGAGGAAACCGGAGCAACGGAGATCACCTGTCACATTCTCGCGACTAGCCAGAGGTCGGCTGAGATTAAACCTCATGATGATGGATGGGTTTTTGATGCGATGAAGGCAACTGACGAGGATGGTGTTGAATATCTCGATGCCGTCGTCGATGGACTGAATAACCAAATCGCGAAAGAATCTTTCAGATTCATTGATCGAGTTTTGGGCAACGCAGACCCAAGTACCATGAGTCGCCATATTCTACTTGCATTGGCTCGGGGCACCTACCCCGTTCGTTGGAAGCTGCCCCGGTGGCGCCCTTTTGTGCAAAAGACTGCAGAGGTGTTCCAAAGTCGTGGACTAGATTCTCCGAAGCTTTTGGCCGGGCTTATCGGGTAACATGCCATTGCTTCGAGGGCCGGATGAGCCGTTCGACAGTCTGGACCACGTAGGTGTTGGAGTGCAGGAATCACGAGGGGGCCAGCTCCATTGTGGGTTGGTCTACCAGAGGGGCCAAGAGCCCACCCACTTCTTGCACTTGAGATTCCATCATATGCTAACAGATGAGGTCGCCGCACCTCCGGTTAGATGGGCGGACATTAGTCTCGATGAGGATAATAAGCTGGTGTTCGCCGTATTCTTATCGAAGGTGGCAGGAGGCGACTCCGGCGTTCCTTATGCCTTCAATTTTGATGGCATCTGCTTTGATCGCAACACAGGAGAATTATCGAATGCGCCGCCGGGAACGGGGCTAACTTGCGCAACTTTTGTCGTAGCCGCCTTCCGTACATACGGATTTGAATGCATCGACTTCACATCGTGGCCTCAACGGGAAGATGATAAGGCATGGCAAGAATCCATATTGAGGCCGTTGCGTGGCCGTGCGAGCTCAGAGCACATTTCTCTTGTCGAAAAAAGCGTTGGCGCGAAAAGAGTTAGGCCAGATGAAATCGTCGGCGCCGCAGCTACTGCTCCTTGGCCAGTTCAATTCCAAGATGCCAGGGTCGCAGCCGACCAGATTAGGGCCGATCTTTCCGCCGCCTAGGCTAGTTCACAAAGGACAAGAGTCCACATGTTTGGCGTAGCAACCGCCACTGGAAACGCCCCCTTGTTTTCCATACTCTTTCCGTACGAGCAGAAAGTGCCTTCTCTAACCCATTGAAATAATGGCGCACCCGAGAGGATTCGAACCTCTGGCCTCTGCCTTCGGAGGGCAGCGCTCTATCCAGCTGAGCTACGGGTGCCGCGACGCCTCATGGCATCTGGGGCGCGCCTCTAGCAAGCTCCTCAGCGCCGCACCACCCAAAAACGCGTGCTAGCGCGTATTTGGCCGCGCGCGGTTAACCGATCGGCAACTCGCGCAAGCTAGTCCTGATGGTCTTATGTCAGCATTCTATCCCGACCAAGCCCGCGCCATGTGCCGCACCGCCGCCGCGCCCAAGCCACACGCTCAATTTGCGCAAGATTGGCAGCGTCTGCACGAACAGGCTGGCGAAGTGGCGGAGCTTGCCAGGCTGTCCCGCGAGAAGTTCGTGGGCGAGATTGCCGCATTCCCCGGTCACCTCTGTGATGCTGGTGAAGTAGCGCAAGAACTCGCCTGGCAGGGGACCGAGGACATTGATGCAATGCTGCAACCCGGGCTGACGGCTCTGCGCACGATCACCGCGCGCGGCCAAGATGCGTCCGTACCGGCGCTGGCGCTGTGGCGTGAATTTCATTGCGCTCGCGGCGCGATCCTGCGTCTGACCGGCGCAGATCGCGGCGCCGCTATCGGGCGCAATGCCGCCTGAAAATTGAGCCGAATATGATGCAAGAGGCTTGACCAAGTTCTTGCTATGTTCCAGTTTCGCTGAATGACCAGTGAGACCTCCACCATTATCGATTCGCGGCGCCCCGGTGGCGCGGCGGCCAGCCCGCCTCCTGTGACCGCCAAAGACGCGGCGCGCGGGATCATGCGGCTGTTTGCGCGCAATGGTATTTGGTGTCTGCCGGAAATGCCGCTCAAAAACGGGCAGCGCGCGGATTTGATGGGGGTCGATGCCAAGGGGCAGATTGTAATCGTCGAGATCAAGGTCGCGCGCAGTGATTTGCTCGGCGATAGCAAATGGCCCGATTACCTAGATTTTTGCGACCGCTTTTTCTGGGGCCTTGCCCCCGGATTGGATCGCAGCCCGCTGGACAATGAGGCCTATCAACCCGATGTCTGCGGCGTGATCGTTGCCGATGGATATGACGCTGAAATCCTGCGCCATGCTCCGTTACAGCCGCTCGCCCCTGCGCGCCGCAAAGCGCAGGTGGAACGCCTGGCCAGAGCGGCGATGCGGCGGCACACTGCGATACTCGATCCTGATTGCAGTGATCTGGCACTCGGCTAGCCCCGTAAGCAGCAGACCGGGCCGCATAAGCTGATAGGCAAAGCGGCTATTCTCGGTCATACTCGCGCCAATGGGCACGGTTTATGATTGAAGGCTACAGCATCCCGGTGACGATTGCGCTGGGCAGCGCGGCGGTGACGGTGATCATTGCCCTGCGCTATCTGCTGACCAGCGGTTTGTTTGACCTCATAACCCGCAAGGTGCGGCCTGGCCTTTATGATGGCCAAGGAAAGCAGATCGCGCGCGAGATACGCTGGTCGCTGCTGTCGGCTGGAATATTCGGCGTACCCGCCGCCGCTGCGATTTGGAGCTGGCGGCATCACGGCCTCACACTTCTCTACAGCGATGTGAGCGATTATCCGCTGTGGTATCTGCCGGTCTCGCTGATGCTGTACCTGCTGGCGCATGACACTTGGTTTTACTGGACCCACCGGCTGATGCACCGTCCGCGCTGGTTCAAGCTGGCGCACCGCATCCACCATGACAGCCGCCCACCGACCGCTTGGACCGCGATGAGCTTTCACCCGATTGAGGCGGTGAGCGGCGCGGTGATCATCCCGCTGCTGATGTTTGTGATCCCCATTCACGTCGTGACTTTGGGCATTGTCCTGACCGTGATGACGGTGATGGGGGTGACCAATCACATGGGTTGGGAGATATTTCCGCGCTGGGTTGTTCACTCTGCGTTGGGGAATTGGGTGATAACAGCCAGCCATCACGAGCGACATCATGAGGATTATCGATGCAATTTCGGGCTTTATTTCAGAATATGGGACAGAATTTGCAAAACCGATTCCGGATTGTCGCGCCGCATAGTCGAACAGGCCTGACGCGCGCCGGTATGAGCCGGATCATCGCCGCCGGCCTAATCGCAGGCACTGCGACAACCGGCATGGCCGCCCCGGCTCAGGCGAGCGAGGTGGAGATTTCGGTCACCAATATGCGCTCGACCAAGGGCGTGGTGCGGGCCTGCCTGACCAAGCAGAAACAGAGCTTTCCCAATTGCCGCAAAGACCCGAACGCCCTGCGCGTGGTCGTGCCCGCCACCAAGAATGCGAAGATCCGCTTCACTGGCGTTGCACCGGGCAGCTATGCGATCGCGCTGCTGCATGATGAGAATGACAATGGCAAAGCAGACCGAGCGCTTGGCATGATGCCCAAGGAAGGGTTCGGCTTTTCGCGCGACGCCAAGGTTCGCATGGGCCCGCCCAAATATAAGGACGCCGTGTTTGAGCATGGCACCGCCAAGCAGGCGATGACGATCAAGATGCGCTATATGCTGTGAGCCGGTGAGGCACGGAAAATTGGCTGGCTGACGCCAACGCGCCGGAAAAGCATTAGGGCGCGGCCCAATCTTAACCGCAGACTAGGTAAAACCCCGCGACGTCAATCCAGCAAAGCGGCGGCTATCCCGCGCGAAGATGTCAAATTTGATGACGGCACAACTTTCCCGCGCAACTTAACGACATGTTTACCATGCACCTTCAAAACGCTTCCAAGAACCGTTTAACAAGGGGCAAATACGGGCCATGGACAATCTTCGGGGCGCTTTCGATTCTACGGAACCAGCCGACGACAATCAGGATTGGGATACTGGTGAAGAGCAGGACGCACGCGACCTGCCGCCGGATTCGATCGGCCAGGATGAGCGCCGCATGCAAGTGCGCGCCTATAATCACTGGGCCAGCCTGCTGGGCGAGCGCAATTTCCCTGCGATTGATTCGCTAGAGCCGGAAAACCTGCCAGATTTCGGGCCCTATTCCGTCGTGCTAGATTTCTCGGGCGGCATTGATGATCCCGCTGTGCGTTTTCTGGGCGGCCTGCTCGCTGAAGAATGCGGCGCAGAAGGCCATATCTCGCAGCTTTCCGATGTTCCGCCGCGCTCTTTGCTGAGCCGGATCACCGATCACTACATGCAAATTCTCGCCAATCAGGCCCCGATTGGTTTTGAAGCAGAGTTTGTAAACCAGCGCGGCATTGCGATCCTGTATCGCGGCATCCTGCTGCCGTTTTCCAGCAATGATGACACCATCGATTTCATCTATGGCGTGATCAATTGGAAGGAAATGGCCGACCAAGTGACAGCCGATGAGCTGCTGCTTGAGATTGATCAGGCTCTGGAAAGCGAAGAAGAAATCGAAGCCGAAGCGGATGAACCGCAAAAGCACGCTGCCGACGCTCTGTCCGAATGGGCCGATTCTGCCTGCGACCGAAATGAGCGAAGCTGCAAACGCCGAAGCTGCAGAACCAGAAGTGCTGGAGCTGAATAAGACGGCTGAAGAGAAAAAGTCACCGCTCGACCTCGGTGAATTTGCCAGCATGGCCTCCATTGGCGGCGCGGTAGGTTCTACGAACGACTATGACGACGAAGACGAGGACTACGGCGAAGAGGACAGCGAAGACCTGCCCATGCCCGCCTTTGGCGAATACGGGCTCGACGAGCCGGAAGAAGAGGACGAGGAAGAAGATTCCTCAGCCGATTACAGCTTTGCCTCGCTGACCGATTACATCGAAGCGCCGACCAAAAAGGCGAAAGCGCTGGAAATGGATCCAGACGAGCTCGAAAGCGAAAACGCTGAGATGGGTTCGGGCGATTACAATCCAGCCGATTACGATCCGAGCGATTTCACTCCGGCAGAATACAATGCTGGCAATGATGATGCGGCGGATTACGCCGATGATCACGCAGAGCCAGAGCATGATGAGCCAGCAAATGACTTGCGTCCGCTCAATCCTGTTCCTGCGGCACCTGTTGTCAGCGAGCCTGAGCCTGTGGCTGAAGAGGCTATCGCTGAAGAACCAGAGATCGCAGCGCCTGAGCCAGTAGCCGAAACTGTGGCTGAAACGCCTGCTCCAGCGGCGGAAGAAACACCAGCCGCACCCGCAGTGCCGCAAACCACTTCGCTCGACGCAGTGGCCGATGCGATCAGCCTTGCCGACGAACTGCCAGAAGACGCAGGCCTTTACGATTGCCTCGCCTCAGCGCGCGAACTCGCTGAGACCGCAAACGCCTCAGAAGATCGCAGCCGCCAGGCACTGTATGCCGCTGTTGGCCGCGCCTATGACTTCTCGCTCGCCGCTAAGGATGCGCCAGAGGATTATGCTGACCTGATCGCGGAAAGCGGCCTAACCGTCCAAGAACGCGCGCCGATGACCCCGGTTGTGAAACTGGTGTTTGGCAGCGATTACGACAAAACGCGTCTCACCGAATATGCCACCGTCCTGACCCATGCGCACCGCGTTGGTCTGGAACGGGGCAGCCTCGCTGGCTTCCTGCGCGAAGCGGACGGCGGCCTCAAAGGCGTCGTCAGCACAGAGCGCCGTCTGCGCCGCGAAGAAGCGGGCAAGCCGGTTGAAGACGCTGGCAAGGTCCGCGCTGAGCTGGCCGACAAGCTGCGTGAGCTCGAAGCTCTCACCTTGGAAGCGCTGGGACATGAAGGGCCAGAATTTGGCCTGGTCATGGTCCGCCGCAATGAGCTCGGCGAAGTCGAGCTGCTGGGCGAGATCGAGCAAGACATTCCAATGATCGAGCGCGCTGCCCGCAAGCTGGTCGGCTAACACCGCCAGAGCGAACTTACAGCCTCGCGAATTTTTGACGCCTTCGGCCCTATACGCATAGGGTCGGAGGCGTTATCGCGCGCGCTCAATTCAATCGAGAGCCTCTTGGCACGATAGCGGCGCCAAAGGCCTTTTGGGGCATGCAATGAAGAGCAAGAAGGTGCGCGTTATGCTGTGGGTGCTTGCCGCGATCGTGGCGCTGGTTTTGGTGGGCGGGTTGGCGCTGCAATTTGCGATTTCGCGCAATGGCCCCGCCGTGCTGACCGTGGTTGACCGGTTGACCGGCGGCACAGACAATGTCGCGCTGCTAACCGAGGCCTCTTTCGGCGAGAGCGAGGCACAAAACCTGTTTGTTTGGGGCCCTGAAAATGCGGCCGAGGACGCAGCGAAGCGCCCGGTTCTATTGTTCGTTCACGGGGGCAGCTGGCGCTCCGGCGATCCAGCGGATTATGGCTTTATCGGCCGCGCCTTCGTCCCCAAGGGCTTTGTCGTCGTGCTGGCCGGATACCGCATGCACCCAGAGGCGGTCTATCCCGCCATGCTGGAAGACGCCGCTGGAGCAATCGCTTGGACCAAGGCGGAGATTGAGCAATTTGGCGGCGATCCAGAGCAAATCGTGGTCGCTGGCCATTCCGCCGGAGCGTACAATGTGATGATGGCGGCGCTGGAGGAGCAATGGCTCGGCGCGCGCGGGCTGGCCGCTAGCGACATCGCCGGTGTGGTCGGCTTGTCCGGCCCCTACGACTTCTATCCGTTCGACAGCGATTCGACGATCAATTCCTTCGGCCCCGCTGAAGACCCAAAAGCGACCCAGCCGGTCAATCATATCCGCGGGGATGCCCCGCCCATGCTGCTGATCCACGGGGAGGCGGACACGGTGGTCTATCCGCGTAACACCCGCGAGCTGGAGAAGCGGATTACGGCAGCCGGCGGCAGCGTGCAGACCAAATTCTACCCAGACATGGACCACACCGCCCCGCTGGTGTCGGTGGCCGCACCATGGCGAAATTCGCGCGATGTGGACGATACAATCGCGCAATTTGCGAAAGAAGTTGCCGCGCAGGCGAAGACTTCAGTTCCGGTTCAGGACGAATCGCGCTAGTCCTGCGGGCATGCGCGCGCTTTTGCACCCTTTCGCCCAGCCTTCCTCTCGCCTCGCGGCCGCAGCGTTTGCGCTGATTGCCAGTTTTGCGCTGGCGGTAGAGACCGCCTCTGCGCAATCGATCCTGCGCGATGCCGAGACCGAGGCCCTGCTGGCCGACATGGCAGCACCGCTGATTGAGGCTTCTGAGCTGGAGCCGGGCAATGTCGATATTGTCCTGATCAATGACCCTTCGATCAACGCCTTCGTCGCGGGCGGGCAGGTGGTCTACATCCATTCCGGCCTGATCGACGCGGCGGACACCGCCAACGAAGTGCAGGGCGTGATCGCGCACGAGCTCGGCCACATCACAGGCGGGCACATTGTGCGCTTTAACGAAGGCACCACCGCGGCGAGCAACATCTCCATCCTTTCACTGCTGATCGGCGTTGGCGCGGCTCTGGCCGGGGCCGGCGATGCCGCGATCGGTGCGATTATGGCGGGCCAGCGCGCAGCACTCGGCCGGTTCCTCGCGTTTAGCCGAGTGCAAGAAAGCGCCGCTGATGCCGCGGGCGCACGTTACCTCTCAGAAGCGGGCATTTCGGGCCGCGGCTCAATCGCATTCTTTGAAAAGCTGCAAGGTCAGGCGCGCCGTTATGGCTATGCCCGCGATGACGAAGCCGAATTCACCCGCACCCACCCGCTGTCCAGCAATCGCATCGCCCGCCTGCGCGAGGTCTACACGGTTGATCCCGCGTGGGACACACCCGACGACGCGGCGCTTCAAGCCCGGTTCGAGCGCGTGAAGGCCAAGCTTTATGGCTTTTTGCAAGATCCCAAGCGCACGCTGAACCGCTTCCCCGAGAGCGACACCAGCGTCGCGGCGCGCTATGCCCGCGCCTATGCCTATCACAAGGATGCGCAAATCGAACGCGCTTTGGCGGAGGCTGACGGCTTGCTCGCGATCAACGCAGACAACCCGTATTTCCTCGAAGTGAAGGGGCAAATCCTGCTCGAATCCGGCAAGCCGGAAGAGGCGCTGATCCCGCTGCGCCGCGCGACCGATATCACGCTCAACCAACCGCTGATCGCCTCCATGTTTGGCCACGCTCTCATCGCGACCGAGGATGAGGCGAACTTTGCCGAGGCAGAGCGCGTGCTGCGCGCCGCCGTATCGCGCGACCGGCTCAATCCCTTCGCCTGGTATCAACTGGGCGTGGTCTATGCCGCGCGTGGAGACATGCCGCGTGCGCGCCTCGCCAGCGCAGAGCAGCAGGTGATGACCCGCCGCTACCCTGAGGCCTTGCGCAGCGCGCAGGCCGCCGAGGCAGGATTGCCCGTAGGCACGCCCGATTGGATCAGAGCGCAGGACATTTCGCTACAAGCGCGCAGCGAACTGGAACGCCTGCGCGATAGCCGCTAAAGCGCGGCCAAGAGCGGTCATGCTTTTGCTGGCCGCGCAAACACTGGGAACAGCATTTTGATCAAGACACTCGCAACCGCGTTTCTGGCGCTCGTCTTTGGCTTTCTGGGCGCGGCGATCTGGTCCTACACCGGACTTGCCGACAATCGCACCCGGGCTTTCATGATGGAAAATCCCGAAATGCTGCCTGAAATGGTCGAGGCGCTGCGCAATAAAGAATCCGCCGAGCAATTGGCCGATGTCCGCGAAGAAGTGGTCACCCCCTTCCCCGGCGCGGTGATCGGCAATCCCAATGGCAGCAAGCTTCTGGTCGAATTCACTGATTACAATTGCCCTTATTGCGAGGCGAGCCTTGAGGATGTGAACCGTCTGGTCGCGGAAGACCCGGAATTGAAAGTCGTCGTGCGCGAATGGTCGATCTTTGACGGCAGCGAAGGCGCCGCGCGCATGGCGCTGGCCGCGGCAATGCAAGGCAAATACGTGGCTTTTCACGAGGCGATGTTCCGCCTTGGCCCGGCAACGCCTGAAACGGTTGAAGCGGCCGCTCGCGAAGCGGGACTGGACTGGGAAAAGGCGCAAGCAGACGCGGTTTCCGATCCGGTCAGCGTAGAGCTGGCCCGCAATCTTTCGCTTGCTCAGCAGCTTGGCTTTTCCGGCACGCCCGCTTGGGTGACCGGCAATCAAGTGATCGGCGGCGCGGTCGGCTATGACGGGCTGAAAGAAGCGCTGAGCGAGGCCGGCGCAGAAGCGCAATATACCTCTGGCGCCTAATGCTTAGGCAGGGTCAATTTCGGCGCTGGGCGCTGGCTGGCTTGGCTGCCTGTTTGCTAGGCACGCCGGGCTTGGCGCAGAATGAGGTCGCATCTTTCGAGCTGAAGCCTTCCGCAAAACTGACCGCACTCCAAGAATATCACGCGCTCGACCAAAGGCTGCAGGATGTTGGCTGGAAATTGGTGCGCGGCAATGCCGATTACTGCTCAAAAACTGTGCAGTCGATCGGTCTGCAATTGCAGGATATGGTCGCCTTTAAAAAGCCGAGCGAACCGCGCGCTGCCCTTGGCCTTACCGGCGATTTCGCAGTCCAGACGGCCGCTCGCGGATCGCCCGCCTCCAATGCAGGGGGCCTCAGCTTTGGCAGAGAAATCACGCGGCTGAACGCGCAAGAGATCAATCAGTGGCCCGCGGAAAATAGCTCCCATTGGCAGCGCCTGACCCGCGCGCATGACTATATTGATGCCGTGCTCGCCGAGGATGGAAAGATCGCGATCAGGCTGGCGGGCGGCGGCGATCTGTTGATCCCATCAGAAAAAGTCTGCGCCACCCGCTTTGAACTTGCAGGCGGCAGCAAGCGCGCGCTGGCAGAGGGGTCGCGCGTTGTCATAGGCTCGAAATTTGTCGGCTTTGCTTATGCGGAGGAGGAATTCGCCGCCGCGGTTGCGCATGAGCTGGCGCACAATCTGCTGGGCCACCGGGCATGGCTCGATGCCAATGGCCGGGGGCGCAAGAATGTGCGCCTGACAGAGCGCGAGGCCGACCGGCTAATGCCGTGGCTGCTCGCCAATGCAGGCTATGAGCCGAGCGCGGCACATCGGTTTATGCTGCGATGGGGGCCAAAGCACGATGGCGGGCTGTTTCGCGGGCGCACACATGACGGCTGGGACGAGCGCGCCGAGTTCATTCAGACAGAGGTCGAATTGATTGAAGCCTTGCAACAATCACCCACAATTGAAGGCGCCGATTGGCGAACAGGCTTCCGCCGCGAAATTGATCCCGGCTCTGCGCCTAAGAAATAGGCAGTGTGCGGAATCCTGCAATTCGCAGCTCACGGTGTGCCCAATTTTCAGGCAGCACCCACATCAAGGCCACCCGCAAAGCGACTAACTGACTAACCTTTAGGCAGGCCAAACCGCTCAATTCTCTGCGCAATCGGCGGTTTTCCGGGGCAGAAAGTGCGGCCAACGCGATCACCCGCAAGCAAAACTAGCTGCCATCCATCGCACAATTCGTCTACAAGGGTCGGCCATGGCAATGCTACCTATTCAGCCTACGCCGTTCTTTGCCAGCAAGAACAGAGCGTTTTGGACTCTCCAGCTCTCCGGCTGGGGTGGGTATTTTCTGCTGAGAACCGTTGTCGCGGTGGCCAATGATCAGCCGCTCGATCTGGTGGTCTTGCTGCTGCTGACGACCATTACTGGCTTTTCCATTACGCTGGTGCTGTCGGTGATTTATCGCCAGCCGATTGGGCGCCAGCCCATCGTCACCTGGGGAACAACGGCTGTCGCGGTGTTCGTGGCGGTTATGATCCACGCCTCGATCGATGCCTGGGTGCAAAACCTCTATATCGGCGGCGCGAGCGAGACGAGCTTCGCACAGCGCCTGATCGGCAGTTCCTTCATCCCACTGACCCTGCTGGGCGGGTGGAGCGCGCTGTATTACGCGATCAGCTACTTCCTCACCGTTGAAGAACAGGCCGACCGGCTAGAGCGGCTCGAGGCGCAAGCGACCAGCGCTCAGCTGGCGATGCTGCGTTATCAGCTAAATCCGCATTTCCTGTTCAACACATTGAATTCAATCAGCACTTTGGTGCTGCTGAAACAGACCGAGCCCGCCAATGCGATGCTCACCCGCCTCTCCAGCTTCCTGCGCCACACTCTGGTCAGCGAACCCGGCAGTCAGGTGACCCTGGCGCAAGAGGTCGAAACGCTGCAACTCTATCTCGATATTGAACGGATGCGGTTTGAAGAGCGGCTGCGCACCAAATTCGCCATCGAAGACGACGCAATGGATGCGCGCCTGCCCTCCATGCTGCTTCAACCCTTGGTCGAAAATGCGGTGAAATACGCCGTGTCTGCGCAGGAAGAAGGCGCGCAGATCACTCTGTCCGCCCGGATCATGGCCGGGCGCTTGCGCATCATGGTGGAAGACACTGGCCCCGGCACCGATGCCCCGGTTCGGCACGAGCTGCTCGATTATGAGCAAGACAAAGCGAACCAGCCAGTCTCCACCGGCGTGGGGCTGGCCAATATTCGCAACCGCCTGATGCAGGCTTACGGCCCGGATCATAAGTTTGAGACCCACTCTGATCCCGGCGGCGGCTTTGCCGTAACGATTGAAATCCCCTTCCAGATGGAAGACGAATTTGCACTTGGCCCTGATGCTCAAGGCGCAAGCGCAACCGGCTCCGACCCCGCGGATGCCAATTCTGCCGCCCCCGGCACCAACCCCCAGCCAGCGTCGGTGATTACCCTTAATCCCAGACGCGCCATTGGACCTGCTGCATGACCATACGCACAATCCTAGTCGACGATGAGAAACTGGCCATTCAAGGCCTGCAACTGAGGCTCGAGCCGTTTGACGATGTCGAAATTATCGACACCTGCTCAAACGGCCGCGAAGCCATTCGCAAAATCAAGACGCAAAAGCCCGATCTGGTGTTTCTCGACATCCAAATGCCCGGCTTCGACGGATTTTCTGTCGTCAAAGGCGTGATGGAAATCGAACCGCCCCTTTTCGTGTTCGTCACCGCCTTTGAAGAACACGCGATCCGCGCGTTTGAGACCAATGCGGTGAATTACCTGATGAAGCCGGTCGACGAGGATAAGCTCGCCGATACGCTGGAGCGGGTGCGCCAACGCATTACAGAGAAGAAATCGGCGGAAGAGGCCGAGAAGCTGAAAGACGTTCTGGCCGAAGTCGCCCCCGACAAAGCCGATGAGTTCTGCGAAGCCGCAGCGGAGACCGCTGAACGCTTTGAGAAACTGATCAATGTGAAAGATCGCGGACAGATCTTCCGCGTGGAGGTCGAGTCGATCGAACACATCGAGGCGGCTGGCGATTACATGTGCATCTACACCGGCGACAATTCGCTGATCCTGCGCGAGACGATGAAGGATCTGGAGCGCCGTCTTGACCCGCGCAAGTTCCAGCGTGTGCACCGCTCCACCATCGTCAATTTGGATCAGGTCCGCCAAGTGAAGCCGCATACCAATGGCGAATGCTTCCTGGTGCTGGATTCGGGTGCTGAGGTGAAGGTGAGCCGCAGCTACCGCGATGTCGTCGCGCGGTTTGTGCATTAATTTTTGTGTCCGCCCATCCGGGCGAACTCCTCGCTGCAGTCTCTCCGCTTCGCTACGGTGCACCTGCGGGCGGCCAGTCGGTCTTGCGAACCCAATCGGGTTCGAACCGGCGCGAGCTAGCTAGCTTGAGGGCGGAGCTCGGCGCGCCGCACCGCAAGGGCAGGTTTTAAGGCCCTTTTTTGCAAAACCGCTCGTACTGAGCTTGTCGAAGCACTGCTTTTCCTCTTAGCTTCGTGCATAAGTTGAAAAACTGCCCTCCGACAGGCTCAGGGCGAACGGAGATACCTAATGACGTTCACCATCCCTGGCTTCGATCTCGACCAATTCGTCCGCAGCACGCTGGCAGAGGACTTGGGCGAAGGACTGATCGGCGGTGGGCGCGACGTCACCTCGGAAAGCGTGATCCCCGCTGATGCCCGCTTTGCCGGCGTAATGGACAGCCGCGATGCGATCGTTGTCGCCGGCCTGCCCATTGCCGAGGCGTTTTTCCGCGCGCTGGAGCCAGAGATCGAGATCGAACTGCTCGTGCAAGATGGAGATGCGGTGGAGCCGGGCACCGACCTCATGCGGCTTGCCGGCAATGCGCGCGGCCTCCTCACCGCAGAGCGCAGCGCGCTCAACACGGTCCAGCATCTCTCCGGCATTGCCACCATGGCGCGCGAATATGTGACCGCGATGGATAACCCCGATTGCACCCTGCTCGACACGCGCAAGACCATTCCAGGCATGCGCCATCTGGAGAAATACGCCACCCGCATGGGCGGGGCGAGCAATCACCGCATGGGTCTGTGGGATGCCGCGATGATCAAGGACAACCATGTCGCCGTCGCGGGCTCTGTCGGAGAAGCGGTGCGCCGGGCATGGGAAGCAGGCGTGGAACACATCATTTGCGAGGTCGACCGGCTCGACCAGATTGGCCCGGCCCTACAAGCGGGCGCGCATCACCTGCTGCTCGACAACATGCCGCCAGAGACCCTGCGCGAGGCGGTAGCGATGGTCGATGGCCGCGTGCCGTGCGAGGCATCGGGCGGGATCAATCTCGACACGATCAAGGCGAAGGCAGCCACTGGTGTGCAATTCGTCTCGGTCGGGCGCCTGACACAAAGCGCTCCTGCGGCGGATATTGGTCTCGATTTCAAGCCGGTTTAAGGCAGGGTCAGCGATGAAACTGGCGCAAGGCCCCCGCCCGCTATCCATCAAGCTGTTTGCGGCGTTCTTCCTGACCGCAGCGATATCGACTTATGTCCTGAATTTGACCAATCTGCCGATCCAGCAAGAGATATTTGCGCTCTATCTTCCCTGGCCGGGTTGGTCACAAGATTGGACGATCGTTGCCCTGTCCGCGATCCTTTCCATTGCTTTCATTCCTGTGGCATGGATTTATCTGCGCGCGAGCCGGGTGGCGCGCTGGCTTGTTACCGGGTTCTCACTGCTCAAACTCTTAAGCTTCCCGCGAATGTTCATGCTGTGGGTCTCAGACCCATACATCAATATCATGTATCTGCGCGAACCAGTCTTGATTGCGCTCGCGCTCATCATGCTGTTCACGCCAAGCGCCAATCGCTGGTTTCGCCAAACTAAGGAGCCTGATCTTGCGGTATTTGACTAGCGCCCTTTGCACTGGCGCGCTGCTCTCCCTCCTCCCGGCTCAGGCCAGCGCCCAGGCCTATCAATGCCAGATGCCCCGGATCAGCAGCGTGCCGCAAGTCTCGGCGAACGGACAAACGCGCACATTGCCGATCACGGGCTACACTATGGCGCTGAGCTGGTCCCCGGCCTTTTGCCGCACGCGGCAGGACAATCGCTCTCACGCCACGCAATGCAGCGGAGACAACGGCAGTTTTGGCCTGATCGTCCACGGTCTGTGGCCGGAAAGCGGGCGGACATGGCCGCAATGGTGCCCGACACAGGGCCGCCTGACCCCCACCGAAACGCGCCGCAATATGTGCATGATGCCCAGCGCCCGGCTGGTCGCACGGCAATGGGCGAAACACGGCAGCCGCATGACCAAGCGGCCCGACACTTATTTCAAGGTCACACGGATTTTGTGGGAGAGCCTGCGCATTCCCGATTATGACCGGATCAGCCGCGAGGATGGCCTCACCGCCGGGCGCATCCGCCAAGCATTCGCCGATGCCAATGGCGGGTGGAGCGCCAGCCAAGTCGGCGTAAAGCTAAACCGCCAAGGCTGGCTGGAGGAAATCCGCCTGTGCTACAACAAACGCTTCCGCCCGGCCCGCTGCACATCGAGCCGCTACGGCGCAAAGGACGGGGTCCGCGCGAAGATCTGGCGCGGCTTGTAAGAGTGCCCAGCAAAACGGAGACATGCTATGACCAAATTGCGAGCGATGTTCTTGCTTTTGGTGCTCTCGCTGGGAGCATGCATGGCGCCGGCTTCATCGGGCCGCTTGGATGCAAGCGCATCCAACACAGATGCAAGCGCGGTTTACATCATCAGGCATCTGCAAAAGGCGAAAGGCGACGATCCAGTCCTCACAAGCGAGGGAGCCGCAAACGCTCAGCGCCTTGCCGCCATGCTGGCGGACGCAAACATCACCGCGGTCTACGCCACCCGCACGCGCCGCGCGATGGAGACGGGCGCACCGCTCGCGGGCCAGACTGGCGCCCAAATCACACCGTACGATCCCCGCAATCCCGATGCTCTGGTCGCTGAGGTTGCTGCTGGCAAAGGATCAGTGCTGGTGGTCGGCCATAGCAACACCGTTGGCGACCTGGTGACGCGTTTCGGCGGCAACACTGCGCCGGAGCTTACCGAGCAGGATTACGGCACGCTGTTTATGGTGGATGAGGCGGGGAATGTGAGGGAGTTTGAGGTGGAGTAGTGGGCTCGCTGCGAACAGACGCATATGAACATCTGACACGGGCGATGAGGGTGACACGAAATGAGACCTAGGAGAGCTTTTCTTTCATTTATGGCCCTTATGTTTTTAGTTGCTTGTATGACCGCATCTAGAGACCTTGAAGTTTACGTGGGAATGCCTGTGTCTCAGTTCAATCAAAACGCTGTGGTTGAAGGTGAAGGCGGTAGGCTTCGTGAAGACACAAGCGATTTTTGGGGCACAAACGAATTTCTAGACGTAAAAGTCTCGCTGCCAGGGGGCGACCTAGCGATCATCAAGAGCGGTGGCTCATATGGCGGTACGACCATCGCTTCTTCCCATTGGGATAATGATAGCGACGGTAAAACGGATTCAATTCGAGTGTTTTCGGTAAACTTGACCTTGTCAGAATCGCCTCGGACCGTGGAAAATGAATTGGTTTCGTTGAAAGAGCTATGCGAGAAACTTGGGCCGGTTGATCTAGTGGCAACTGAGAACAGACTGCACACTCTTCGTGAGGGCGAAGCTGTCGTTGTTTGCGAAGCGAGTGATAACGAGACAATGGCTGTTGTCAGATCGAGAAAGACCAAATCGACACCACTTGCGCGTCCAGGGATAGTATCGACATTGCGATTGCAGCCATCGGACAATTATTTCGATAATAGTGGCAATATGTCTAGTTAACTTTCGGTGCACTATAAGCTTTTCGCCGCTAACCGCTAGTGCGGCTCTTTCTCATTATTGGTCTCTTTGTCCCATGAGGCATAACGTATTTTGCTCGATTCGCCTCTGCCGCTGGCAAAGGGTCAGTACTGGTGGTCGGCCATAGCAACACCGTTGGCGACCTAGTGACACGTTTCGGCGGCAACTCCGCGCCAGAGCTGACCGAGCAGGATACGGCACGCTGTTTGTGGTGGATGAGGCGGGGAATGTGAGTGAGTTTGAAGTAGAGTAGGCGGTTCGCTGCAACAAATGCATCCCTGCTAAAGTCCAAGGGTACGCGCGAAGATCTGATGCGGGCTGTCATACGAGCAAGTTACGTATTGAGATAGTTAATTATTCAAGTAAACTGAGAAGCGTCTTTTTATTCGGGGGTCTAGATGCAATTTTCAAACTTTGTTATGCTTTTACTCATGGCGCAAGCTGGCAATGCCGCTTTGCCAGAATTTCAATTTCAGGAATTTAAATCCAACGCCAATTTTGACATGTCAGCAGAGGCTTTCAACCAACGCAACTGTGAGCGCACCGAACCAAATGGTGTTACATGTGATCGAGCATTCCCCGTGGTTGCGGGTACGAATACGCTTATTTCTGGGTATGAAATTTACAATGCACGCTTGTCGCGAATATTCTTTTACGGTGACAGAAGCGGCTGGCCAGCAGTAAGCAGAGCCTTTGAAGCAAAATACGGCCAGCCTTGTAAGATAGAGCAGAAAGCGGTGAAAAATCGCAGAGGTGGAGAGTTCGCTTCCATAGAGCAAACTTGGTGCTTTCGTACAGGCAAGCTAGTTCTCAGGGAGCGATCATTGAGAATGGACGTCTATGGCGCAGAGTATTTGGATGATCGAAACAAGAAACCTGCGTCAAAACCTAACGTGGATTTTTGAATTCAATTCCTAGGGGCAAACACAGGCGCTCACCGTCGCTCCTTGAAAAACGCGCGGAGCAGTTCCGCCGCCTCTGCCTCGCCCATGCCGGAATAGACCTCGGGCCGGTGTAAGCATTGCGGATGTTCAAACACGCGCGCGCCGTGCTCCACCGCGCCGCCTTTGGGATCGCTCGCGCCGTAATAGACCCGCGCAATTCGCGCGTGGCTGATCGCGCCTGCGCACATCGCGCATGGCTCCAGAGTGACGTACAAATCGCATGAGTCCAGCCGGTCTTGCCTCAGCTTTGTCGCGGCTTCGCGCAAGGCCCGGATCTCTGCATGCCCGGTGGGATCGGGCGGCTCGCGCGTCGCATTCGCCGCCACTGCGATCACTGTGTCCCCCTGCATCACCACCGCGCCGACCGGCACCTCGCCTGCGCGTGCGGCCTCGCGCGCTGCCTCTAGAGCGCGCATCATCGGTTGCGGAATGGGCCAGCGAGTCATAAGCGGTCGCTATACGGCGCGGCGAATAGGCGCAACTTTGCTTGACGATCTCGCATTGTGAAGGCTATCCGCGCGCCTTTCCGGGAACACCCGAACTTTTTAGGCGGCCGAATCACTTGGCCACCTGTCACTGTGAACAGACGAGAGATATCATGTCGCGCATTTGCGAACTGACCGGCAAAGGTCGTTTGACTGGCAACAACGTTAGCCACGCCAACAACAAGACAAAGCGCGTGTTCTTGCCGAACCTGCAGCACGTCACTCTGCTTAGCGAAACGCTGGAGCGGGGCTTTAAATTCCGCGTGTCGACCCACGGTCTGCGCTCGGTTGAGCACAATGGCGGGCTCGACAATTGGCTGCTGAAGACCAAGGACGACAAGCTGTCTGCCAATGCACGCAAAGTGAAGCGTGAATTGGTCAAGGCGCAAAAAGCCGCCGCTTAAGGCTGGCAGGCGGGCCGGGTTTACCGGCTGCGTTTCCTTGACGGATTATGAAAAAGGCGTGCGGGCGAAGGCCTTGCGCGCCTTTTCATTTGTCTGCGGTAGATTCGCTTTCGCCCGATTGCGGGCGGGCCGCGTCGCCTTGCGGTTCGTCCGGAGGCCAAGCCAGCTTTAGCAGCAAGGTGCGCTGAAACGCGGAGACATTGTCATCGGCGATGAGATAGAGCGAGCCGGTTTGGGCTGCGCCCTCATCCTCGGCATCTTCTGCAAGGGTGGGATCGGGCACGAACTCGATGCCTTCAAAATTCTCGCCCCAATAGGCCCGGCCAAGCGTTGCCAGCACGCCGCCGCCCCACACTTCACCCTCGGCGATCTCATTGGGGTCAGCGCGCACGAGGCGGGCGTAGAACTTGGCTGGGAAGGCGTATTCGACCCGGCGCTCCAGAATGATCACATCGCCATCCGGCAGCAGCGCGGCATCGACCGGTGAATAGCCCCGCGTCGTGAAGAAGCGGAATTCTATCGCCTCGGCCCCGTCGACCGGATCGCCGGAGAAGAGCAGACCGGGGCGATTGGTGCGCCCCTCGCCTTCCGGAGCCTCACCCAGAACCAGAAAGCGCCCGTCATCCAGCCGAACAATGGTCTCTGGCCCGCTATTGCGTGACCAGCTGGCCATTTGCGCCGGTTTGGCGCGCGTAATGGTGCCGTCGGGCGTGATCCGCTCAATCACATTGCCATGCTCATAGGCCGCCCAGATTGTGCCGGTTTCGGGATCGCGGGTGAACGCCTCTAGGTCGGCGATGCCGCGCCGCACCTCGCCATGCCCCGGCGGGAAATCGAGCACTGTGCCCTCGGAAACCGGTGCACCATCGACCATCCGCAATTGCATGATCCGGCCGCGGTCGCTGCCTGCGTACAAGTCACCATTGCCCAGCAAGATGAGCGCGGAATAGCCGCCGAAATGCGCGTTTTGCGAATCGAGTTGCCACGCGCCAGTTATCCTCAGTGGCCCGGTCACGCCGGAGCGCTGATCAATGTCGATCACTTCAATCGGCGTATCGAACGAGGTCGACAGATTGGTGCGCAGCCACGTGCCCGGCGCAAGGCCAAGCGCCACCGCTAATATCAGGAATTTGCGCCCCATTGTGGCTGAATGTCCTTGCCGTTTGAGCCGCTTTACTGCGGGCCAGTAAACAGCAGCGGGTCGAGGCGGGTGTCATGCCATTTCAGGCCCCAGTGCAAATGCGGACCCGTCGCGCGTCCGGTGGCGCCGACATTGCCGATATATTCGCCTTGCTTGACCGCTTGCCCTTCGCGCACGGCGATCTTGGAGGCGTGCAGAAACGCGCTGTTGAGCCCTGCGCCGTGGTCGATAATGATCAGGCCGCCCTCCAGGCTAAAGCCGGTGCGCGCCAGCACCACCACGCCATCGGCGGGGGAGACGAACGGCACGCCACCCCCCGGTGCAATATCAATCCCGGAGTGATAAGAGCCCGGTTCACCGCGATAAATCCGCTGACGCCCGAATAGACCCGAAATCCGCCCCTTCACCGGCCAGATAAAGTCCTGCTTCCAGCCCTCAGCGCCGGTCACCTTCTCCCGCGCCGCCTTGATCGCCAGCCATTCCGGCTCACGCTTTTTCCACCAAGCCTCGCTCGATCGGCCCGTTCCGCGCGCCACATTGACGCGCTGGATCTCCCATTCGCGCGGAGAGATGGTCAGCTCTTCGGTAACGGTCTCGCCGCTTTCCAAGGTCGCGGACAAAGTCAGATTGCCGGGGCTGTCCCGGTCAAAAGCGGCGAAGAAATTGCCGCTGCCCTCGCCAATGCTAAGCGGCTGATCACCCAAGGTCGCCGACACCGTCCCGCGAGGCAAACGCCCGCGGATATAGCCGCCTTGGGTGAGCTCGCCTGAGAAAGTCACCTGCGGCTTGGTCTTCGCCATAACAGAGGCCGGTGCAGTGCCAATCCGCTCAGAGGCCGGTTTCGGCTGCGGCCGCGCGTCTTCGATGGTCGCGGTGTAGGCTGGTTGCGATTTGGCTGGCTCAGCGCCCGCCGTTTCCGGCGTGCTCGCCTCGCCCGAGGCGCAGCCGAGCAGGCCAAGCGCCGCAGCGAGGCCAGCGCCCCGAAGGATGCCCAGCATCGCGATCATATCTCGCCCAGCAGACGCTTGGTTGAGATCTCGCAAGTCGCATAAGCCTCTTGCAGATCCGCGCTCCAATAGCGCAGCTCTTCGAGCGGAATGGCCTCACCGCTCACCGCGCACAGCACGTGCTTGCCGGGCCTCAGAACCCGAAAGGTGGAGGGGCCGTAATGGAGTTTTGCGGCGTTATCGCCCGATGACATCAACATGGTTTTTTCTCTAGCATGACGCGTTAATCAAACAAATCCGTTTGCGCCGCGTTCCCGGGTTTAGACGGTTTCGCGCGCCGTTTTGCAGGCTTAGGCGCGGACGGCGGTGCAGGTGGCGGTGCAGACTGCGCAGAGGGGTCAGCTTCACCGCCTGTGTTCACCCCTAGCTCGCCGTCCTTGAATTGAAGCTTAAGCGCTGTTTCCTGCTCCGCCTGCGCTTTGCCGGTGAGCGCCCGCCCGGCTGCGTCGCGAACAATCGCATAGCCGCGTTCCAGCGGTTTTTCGGGATGAAACTGGCTGGCGAGCCGCGCCAGCGCATCCAAAGTCTCGCGCTTTCGCTGCATTGGCTGCACCACCAGGGCTGGCACGAGCCGCACTTGATCGAGCCTGCGCCGCGCATCCTGCGCCCCGCGCCGCAAGATGGCAGGCGACAGCCGCGCCGAAACCCCAGCCAGCGCCTCTCGCCCTTGGCCCGCGCTCATCGTCAGGCCGCGCCGCAGGCGGTCAGCCAAATCATCGAGCCGCTGGGTCTGCGGCTGAAGCAGGTTTTCCAGCAGCGGCAGGCGCTGAACGCGCGCCTCCAGCCGTTCGCGGCCCAGCTCCACCGGGCGGTGCACCGCGCGGCGTTGACGGGTGGCAAAGTCAGAGAGGGTCGCGGCAAGGTCTGCCCGCACAGGCACGGCCATCTCCGCCGCCGCCGTGGGGGTCGGCGCGCGCCGATCCGCCGCATAATCCACCAGCGTCGTATCGGTCTCGTGCCCGACCGCCGAGATTACGGGGATCGAGCAGTCGGCGACCGCGCGCACCACCTCTTCCTCGTTAAAGCCCCATAGATCTTCGATTGAGCCGCCGCCGCGCGCCACAATCAGCAGATCGGGACGCGGGGTTGGACCGCCTTGCTCGATTTCTGAAAAGCCCCGGATCGCGCCCGCGACTTGCGATGCAGACCCCTGCCCCTGAACCAACACCGGCCACACCAACACGTGGCTGGGAAAACGATCTGCCAGCCGGTGCAGAATATCGCGGATCACAGAGCCGGTGGGCGACGTCACCACGCCAATCACGCGCGGCAGATAGGGCAAAGCCCGCTTGCGTTCGCTGGCAAACAGGCCCTCTGCCGCCAGTTTCGCGCGGGTTTTTTCCAGCAGCGCCAGCAGCGCGCCCTCGCCCGCCAGCTCCAGATTGTCGATCACGATCTGGTATTTTGAGCGGCCCGGATAGGTCGTCAGCTTGCCGCTCGCGATCACATCCAGCCCATCTTCCGGGTTGAACGCCAGCTTCGACGTGTTGCCGCGCCACATCACCCCGTCGATCACGGCCTTTTCGTCTTTCAGCGCAAGGTACATATGGCCCGAGGCCGCGCGCTTTACGCCCGACATTTCCCCGCGCAGCCGGACATAGCCAAAGCGATCCTCAACCGTGCGCTTCAGCAGACCAGAAATCTCGGTGATCGACAGCGGCTGAGCGTTGTCGCCCTCCCGCTCTCGCGCTACGAGATTGGCCTGTTTGTCACTATCAATCGGCGGGGAAGCCATGAATATCCTTTTACTTGGGTCGGGCGGGCGCGAACATGCGTTAGCGTGGAAGCTGGCGCAATCCCCGTCATGCACAAAGCTATACGCTGCCCCCGGCAATCCCGGCATTGGCGAGGAAGCAGAGCTGGTCACGCTCGATGCCAGAGACCATCTGGCGGTCGCCGCGTTCTGCGCGGAAAAGGCGATTGATCTGGTGGTGATCGGGCCAGAGGCCCCGCTCGTGGATGGCCTGGCCGATAGCCTGCGCGAAGGCGGCACCGCCGTATTCGGCCCCTCTGCCGCCGCCGCTCAGCCGGAAGGCAGCAAGGGTTTTACCAAGGAGCTGTGCGACCGGGCGAGTATCCCCACCGCTGGCTATGTCCGCACGACCACGCTGGATGAGGCGGAAGCTGCACTCGCCAAATTTGACGCGCCATACGTGCTGAAGGCCGACGGGCTGGCGGCGGGCAAGGGCGTGGTGATCGCTGAAACCCGCGCAGAGGCGGAGACGGCGCTGGCCGATATGTTCGGCGGGCGTTTTGGCGCGGCGGGCGCAGAGGTGGTGATCGAGGAGTTTATGCGCGGCGAGGAGGCGAGCTTCTTCGCGATCACCGATGGCACCGCGATCCTGCCGTTTGGCACCGCTCAGGATCACAAGCGCGTGGGTGAAGGCGACACCGGGCCCAACACTGGCGGCATGGGCGCCTATTCGCCGGCCCCCGTGCTGACGTCAGAGCTTCAAACGCGCGTGATGGACGAGATCATCAAACCCACGGTTGAGACCATGCGGGCGGAGGGCATGCCCTATTCCGGCGTGCTCTATGCGGGCCTGATGCTGACCGAGGCGGGGCCAAAGCTGATCGAATACAATTGCCGCTTTGGCGATCCGGAATGTCAGGTGCTGATGACCCGGCTGACCAGCGATCTGGCCGAGATCATGCTGGCCTGCGCGAAGGGCGAGCTGGCGGGATGCGAGGCAAACTTCTCACCCGCCACGGCGATGACGGTGGTGATGGCGGCCAAGGGCTATCCCGGCACGCCGGAAAAAGGCGGGCAGATCAATCTGGGCCTGGCAGAGGCACTGCGCGATGGCGGCGCGGCCAAGGTCTTCCACGCGGGCACGGCGATGGTCGATGGGGAGCTGGTCGCCAATGGCGGCCGCGTGCTGAACGTAACGGCCAAAGGCATGAGCGCCACCGAAGCCCAGAAAACCGCTTACGGCGCGGTTGATGCTTTGGATTTTGAGAGCGGCTTTTGCAGGCGGGATATTGGCTGGCGTGAGGTTGAGCGGGAGGGGCAATGATGGGAGCGAGTTAAGTCGCCCCCACCACTGTCTCAGCACTGATAGTTATCTTTTATAACAGCGTTGTAATAACTGCCAGTTGAACCTGCGGAGCAAAGCCCCTGCCAAACGCGCATTGGGACACCGCAGAAGTCATAACCTCTTCCACTAGTGAACACGATGTGCAGGTCACCATTGGCCGGACTGTATGTCGCGCTAGAAATAGCCGACGAATTGAAAGAGGCGGACAGCATTAGCGCTTCCAGTCCGGACGCTTGATCCGCTCTTTCTCGGTTTCACGTGGGTTTCTTTTGGCATAATTCTCTGTGACAAACTGACCGTTTACAGAGCTACGATGCGCTGTCTGGCGCCTTATTTTTTGTCCCATAGTAAGGGCTCCTTCTAAAAAGAGACCTTGACCAAAACAGGTAACATCCGCAGTTTGCGAATGCTGCTAGACACAGCCGCTTTGCACCGGGTGGCCTCGAAACTACCCCGGCAAACGATAGGCCGGGCCTCATTTTTGGGGTCCGGCTTTTCGCTGTCAATCAGTATGTTGAATAACCTCACGATTGGACGCAAGAGGTGTAACTTCGGGGATATCTCGGAAAAAGGCGATCGAACATTTTGGGATCGTATGCGAATGGCGCGACTCGTTTGAAATCCTGAACTCTCGAACCTTTTGCCGCTTTGTCACTTCCGGTGGATAAGTCATATTGTCCACAGGGGAGCCGCAACGATGCCTCGTTTGAGGGTCTTCAAAGTAAGCTAAATCTTGACTCCCGTGGGTCAAAATCGACTTTCATAAAAGCAGCGATTCTCTGTAGCTGCCCCCAGATCTGGGAGGCGACGGCTCGTGGTGAATTTTCCTACTCAGGTCGGCTTTGCTAGGTAGCCCGCGCTCTTTCACATTGTCAGACCCCAGCCACTTTTGATCGAAAAATCCGATCATACGCGCCTGCATTAATCGAATGCACTTTCGGCCCAGGACTGTGTTCCAGCCGTTCCAAGCGTGCCTCACCAGCGGTGAATGGAGTAAGGCTCCCCAGTCGTGCTACCATGAGCCAGTTCGAACCCTACAGGGTTCGCAAGGCCGCATTGGCCGCCCGCAGCGACGCGGCCTTTAGGCCGCATGAGCGAGGAAACCGCAGGTCCGGATGGACCTGCGCAAAATCAAAGCCTCTCGTCCATCATCGCCTTCATGTCCGCCTCAGGACGCGGGCCATAGTGAGAGATCACCTCCGCAGCGGTGATCGCACCGCGTTTCAGACAGCGCGTCAGCGGCTCACCCTTGGCATAGCCAGAGAGGAAGCCCGCCGCGAACTGATCGCCAGCCCCCGTGCTGTCGACGACCTTGTCAATCGGCACAGCGGCGATCTCAGCGCGCTCGCCATGCGCAATCGCGATAGCGCCCTTCTCGCCGCGGGTGGCGACCAGAACCGGCACCTTGCCAGCAACCGCGGCGACGCCCGCCTCAAACTCAGCTTCGCCGGTTAGCGTCGCAAGCTCGCTCTCATTGACGAACAGGATGTCGATCAGGCCCGCCTCGATCATCTCGCGGAAGTCGTCGCCGTGGCGATCAATCACAAAGCTCTCACTCGCGGTAAAGGCGATCTTGCGGCCCGCTGCGCGCGCGACCTCGATCGCGCGGCGCATCGCGCGGCGCGGCTCTTCCGGATCCCACAGATAGCCCTCAAGATAGAGGATCGCACCGCTTGCGATCAGCTCTTCATCGAGCGCTGAGGCCGGCAGATACTGGCCTGCGCCAAGGAAGGTGTTCATCGTCCGCTCGCCATCCGGCGTTACGAAGATGAGGACGCGCCCCGTGGCAGGCTCTCCGCTGCGCGCAGCCGTGTCGAAATCGATGCCGGTGGCGCGCATATCGTGGCGGAACACCTTGCCCAGCTGATCACCCGCAACCTGGCCGATAAAAGCGCATTGCATGCCCAGAGTGGAAAGCCCCGCGAGCGTGTTCGCCGCTGATCCGCCAGACACCTCACGCGCAGGTGGCATCGCCTCGTACAGCTCATCGGCGCGCGCTTCGTCGACCAAGGTCATCCCGCCGCGATTGAGACCCAGCTCCTCGATCAGCTCCTCTTCGCAAGCGGCGATCACATCCACCACTGCATTGCCAATGGCGATCACATCATAGCGCGGCTCGTTTACGGGTTCTGGCACAGCAAAGTCCTGTTTGGCTAAAAGTCTGAATTGCGCCGCAGCGCCTAGCCCGCTTGAGGGCGCAGGCCAAGCCCTGTGGAGCGCGCGCTTGCATCAGCATTTGACTTGATCGCACTGACCCCGCATCGCAAAGGCGATGAGTCTTGTGATTGCATCCCTTGCCAAAGCCTTCGCGCAGCTAAGCGATCCGGCCATTCTGCGTGTTCTGGTCAAAAGCCTTCTAGTGACCCTGTTGATCTTCGGCGGCATCGGCGTTGTGATGTGGCTGTTCTTGATGGATGCGCTGGAATGGGCACTGCTACCCATCTTGCCAGAAGGGTTTGAGGGCCCAGCTGCTGCGTTCTTAGCCGTGGTTTTATGGCTTATCGCATTTTGGCTCACCTTCAGGATCGTCGCCTTCGCCGTGCTGCAGTTCTTCGCCGATGAGATCGTGCGCGCGGTGGAGCAGCGCCACTATCCAGACGCCGCCAGCACTGCCCGCGATCTGCCGTTTCGAGAAGACCTCAGCAACAGTCTGCGCGGGATTGGCCGAGCCTTGGGCTTCAACCTGCTTGCCCTACCCGTCGCGATCATCCTGTTGTTCACAGCCATTGGTCCCGCCTTGGTTTTCCTAATCGTCAACGCGGTGCTATTGGGGCGCGAACTCACTGATATGGCGTGGCTTCGGCACCGTCAGCCGGATGATACCGGCACTCCGGTGGGCTCGCTTCAGCGATTGGCGCTGGGCGGTGTGATTGCGGGATTGATGCTGGTGCCTTTTGCAAATCTGCTTGCCCCAATTCTGGGCGCCGCTGCAGGAACCCATTTGACCCACCATGCTCGCGGTCGCACGGGCCTTAATCAAAGGGATGCCGTTGATGCGTAAAGAGCTTGGCCTTGCGGCAACATTGCTGCTTGGCGCCTGCGCCAGCACTTCCAGCGGCGGAGCCACGCACACGCCGGGCGTCACCCGCACCGGGCCGCTCACCACCACAGTACGCGGCGGAGATCAGCCGGCAGGCGGCGGGTTCAGACCGCCGACGGTGCAAAATGCCGGCAATCTGGGCGGCGTAATCGGTGCACGCGCAGAACAGCTCACCGCCAGCTTTGGCGATGCCCGCATTGACCTGGTCGAAGGGGATGCGCGCAAGCTGCAATTTGCAGGCGAAGGCTGTGTGCTCGACGTCTTCCTCTATCCGTTGGAGCCAGGGCAAACGCCAACAGCAACCTATGTTGAGGCGCGCAACCCCGAGGGCGGCACCAGCGTGGATGAGGCGAGCTGCGTGCGCGATTTGGCGCGCCGCTAACGGCCCCCGAGCACTATGGTAACCCGACTTTAAGCACTTTTGCGGTAAGAATTCGCGCAATTGCGAAGGGACTTTGACACGCCATGACAACCCAATTTGCCGATCTCGCCCGCCGTGCCAGTGAAGACGGGCACATCTCTGCTGAGGAACTGCTTTCCTTGCGCCAGCTTGGCTGGGGCGACGGCATCATCCACCGCGCAGAAGCCGAAGCGATTTTCGCGATCAACAATGTGGTCGAAAACCCTAGCCCGGAATGGACCGACTTCTTCGTGGAGGCGATTGGCGAATTTGTCCTCAATGGCACCGACCCGCGCCTGATGTGCGATGAAAACGAAGCCAAATGGCTGATCTCTCAGATCGATCATGACGGCAAAGTCAACAGCATGGCCGAGCTCGAAGCGATCGCTCGCATCGTTGAGCGCGCGCAAAACGTGCCTGACACGCTCAAGCACTATGCGCTGAAGCAGGTTGAAAACGAAGTGCTGACCGGCACTGGCCCTACCCGCGATGGCGGCGAATTGTCGGATACACATATCAGCGCCTCCGAATGCAAGATCCTGCGCCGCCTGATCTTTGCCAGCGGCGGCCACGGCACAGCGGCCGTCACCCGGTTTGACGCAGAGATGCTGTTCCGCCTGAAAGACGCGACCAAAGACGATGCGAACGCGCCAGAATGGGCCGATCTGTTCGTCGATGGCATCGCGAACTATCTCAAAGGCTTCCACCTCGCCCATGCTCAGATCAGCCACGAACGTGCCAAAGAGCTCGAAGCATTCATCGCCGACAACAAAGCGAATGTCGGCCGCTTCATGGGCAGAATGGCGAAAGCAGCGCCAGACGTCGCCAACAATTTTGGCAAAGTGTTCGGCAAAAAGGGTTCAAATTCTCAGTTCGAAGCACGCGCCGCAGAAGGCAATATCGTGACTGAAAACGAGAACGCCTGGCTCCAAGCTATGGTCGATGCAGACGGCGAATTAGATGCGCTTGAACAAGCCCTGATCAAACGCCTGAGCGAAGAAGGTTAAACGCCCTGCTTTGGAGAAGCTCAGGCAAGCTGCTTTTGCAGCCGGCCCTGGCGCAGCCTAGACCATAAAGCTCTCGCCGCAGCCGCAAGCGCCTTTGGCATTGGGGTTCTCAAAGGTGAACCCAGCGGTGAAGTCATCCTCGACCCAATCCATGATTGAGCCGACCAGATAGAGCACGCTCGCGCCGTCGATGTAGAAGGTGCCGCCGGGTGTCTCGATCTTCTCGTCCATTGCGACCTCTTCGGTCACGTAATCAACCGAATAGGCAAGGCCTGAGCAGCCGCGGCGCGGCGTCGACAACTTCACACCAATCGCATCCTCCGGCGCTTTGCTCATCAGTTCGGCCACGCGGGCCTCTGCGCCCTTGGTCAGGGTGACAGCCGCAGGGATTTTGCGCGTTTTCGTTTTGGTGTCGGTCATGCCACCAGCTCCTTCTGCCAAAACAAAGCATGGCCTTTGTTTGGGTCCAGTTGATAATCGCCGTAACCCAAAGAGCCGTATAAGGCCTTGGCAGGCTCATTCCCGCTCAGAACTTCCAGCGTAACTTTGCACGCTCCATTTTTGGCTGCGATACTCTCAATCTCGGCAAACAATGCTTTGCCCAAGCCCTTCCCGCGATAGGCCGTTTTGACCACAATATCGTGAATGTTGACGAGTGGCCTTGCCGAAAACGTAGAGAATCCAAAAAACAATTTGCCAGCGCTGCGGGCTCCCCATCGCAATACGCTATCAGGGAGAAAGCGTTCTGTTGCTCCTGCAGACGCGCAGCAAGATTCGCGCGAACTTCGGGATCGAGGGGGGCTCCTCCTCCCATTGGATCGAGCGCATAATAGCCCAGCAAATCAACCAGGTCTGCGGCATCCTGTCGGTCAGCATAGTCGGCTTTTTTGATTGTCACTGCACTCATCACAGCATTCCTAACTCAAGCCGCGCTTCATCCGTCATCTTGTCCGGGCCCCAAGGCGGATCCCATACCAGATCAACTTCGGCATCGCGAATGCCCGGCACGCTGGCAGCGCGCAGCTCCACTTCACCCGGCATGGTTTCGGCAACCGGGCAATGCGGCGTCGTCAGCGTCATGGTGACGGTCACATCGGCCTCGTCATCGACCTCCACGCCGTAGATCAGGCCAAGGTCATAGATGTTCACGGGTATCTCAGGATCGTAAATTTCCTTGAGCGCATTGACGACCGCCTGTTGCAGATCACTACCCGCGCCGCCGACTTCGCCGGTGGCCGGTGCCTTAGCCAGAAAGCCCTCTAGATAGTCGCGCTTGCGCGGCTCGTCAGAGGCCGCCTGAGCCTCAGCATCGGGATCAATCGCATCGTCCACCCGTGCGCGCTTTGGCTTATTAACTATTACGTCTTCATTCGGCGCAGGGGCCGCGACAAACTCGGTGTCATTTTCTGGCTTGTTCATTGCGAAGTTCCCAAAAACAAACGACGCGTCCGCGCAATGCCTTCGAGCAGCGCATCAACATCATCATCATTCGAATAGAGCGCGAAACTGGCCCGCGCTGTTGCTGGCACGCCCAGATGCTCCATCAGCGGCTGTGCGCAATGGTGTCCCGCCCGGATCGCGACATTCGCCTCGTCGAGGATCGTGCCGAGGTCATGCGGGTGAATATTGTCGATCGCAAAGCTGACGATGCCCGCGCTGTCCGCAGGGCCGAACAGGCGCACATCATTCATCGCGCCCAGCTCGTTGCGCAGCCGCGCGACCAAAGCGCTTTCTCGCGCGTGGATGTGGTGTAGGCCCACTTCGCTGACATAATCAGCCGCTGCCGCAAAGGCGATCGCCTCCGTAATGGCCGGCGTGCCTGCCTCAAACCGCTGCGGCGCAGGGGCATAAGTTGTCTTTTCAAAGGTCACGCGGTCGATCATTGCGCCGCCGCCCTCCCACGGGGGCATGGCATCCAGAATGTCCGCCCTCGCCCACAGCGCGCCGATCCCGGTCGGGCCGTAAAGTTTATGCGCGGAGAAGACGTAGAAGTCGCAAGCCAGCGCCGCGACATCGACCGGCATATGTGGGGCCGACTGACAACCATCGAGCAGCAGTTTCGCGCCGACATTGTGCGCCAGATCAGCAGCGCGTTTCGCGTCCAGAACAGAGCCCAAAACATTGGAGACATGGCCAAACGCGACGAGCTTGTGCCGCTCAGTCAGCATCGCTTCGGCGGCGTTCAGATCAATCTGGTGATCATCGGTCAGCGGGCACACATCAATATGCGCGCCGACACGCTCGGCGAGCATTTGCCACGGTACAATATTGGAATGATGCTCCGGCTGGGACAGCAAAATCCGGTCGCCAGCGCCAATGTTGGCTTCGCCCCAGGTGTTCGCGACAAGGTTGATCGCCTCGGTCGCGCCGCGCGTAAACACTAGCTCGTTTTCCTGACCGCCAATGAAGCGCGCAATCGTGCGCCGCGCGCCTTCATAGGCCGCCGTCATTTCCGCTGAGCGCGCATAGACGCCGCGGTGAACGGTCGCATAATCCTCACCCATCGCGCGGGCCATCGCATCAATCACTGCCTGCGGCTTTTGCGAGGTCGCTGCCGTGTCGAGATAATGCCATGGCGCACCGTCCCGGCCAACCAGGCCAGGAAAGTCAGCGCGGCGCAGATCGCCAGCGTCGCGGGTCAAAGAAGCGGGCGCGTTCACAGCGCACTCCCCTCCAACGCAGCCAGCGCCACATCCAGCAGTTCGCCCTGCGCATTAGAGTCGCCCATTGCGACGAGAGCATCGCCGAGAAAGGCCTGCACCAGCAGCCGCTGCGCCACATCAGGAGCAATACCGCGTGCGGCCATATAATAGCGTGCGCTCTCGTCGAGCTGACCCATGGTCGCGCCGTGCGCGCATTTCACATCATCGGCAAAAATCTCAAGCTGAGGAACGGCGTTTGCGCTCGCGCCTTTTTCCAGCAGCAGCGCTTTGAAGTCCTGCGCCGCATCGGTCTTTTGCGCATGGCGCGCGACGTTGATCTCGCCCAGGAAATTGCCCGAGGCGGTGCCCCAATGCACGCTGCGCACGGTCTGATTGCTGGTCCCATCGGGCTCTGCATGAATGGTCTTGGTTACGAACTCGCGGGTGGCATCGCCGCCGCCAATCGTCACGCCGCCAAACTCGAAATGCGCCGCGCGTGCCAATGTCACCTCGATCTCTAGCCGGGCTGAGCCGCTGGCTGCGTTGACCGCGAAGAACTCTGCCCGCGCGCCTTCGCCCAGCGCCACGCGAAGCCGCGTAACCGCAGGCGCATCGCCGTCCAGCACAAAGGTCTCGCGGTGGGTCTCGCCCGCGGCCACCGAAACCTCGCGCCAAGCGTTCAGCGCTTCAGCACCAATCGCCTCTGCCGCTGAAATATCGGCATAGCGCCAGGCCTCATCGTGCCGGGTTGGAAGAGTGGCCAGTTCGCTCACGCCGCCGCCCCAAGGTTTTCGGCCATAACCGCGTCATAACCTTCGTTCTCAAGCCGTAGAGCCAGCTCTGGACCGCCGGTTTCGATAATGCGGCCATCGGCCAGCACGCTGACGAGGTCAGGCTTCACGACGTCAAGCAAACGTTGGTAGTGAGTAATTAGCAGCACGCCCTTATCCGCCGCGCCGCCTTGTGGGCGCATAATGGCATTGATGCCCTCACCCACAACGCGCAGCGCATCAATATCGAGGCCGCTATCGGTCTCGTCCAGCACCGCTAGCGACGGGGCGAGAATGCCCATTTGCACCATTTCAGCGCGCTTTTTCTCGCCGCCGGAAAAGCCGACATTCACGTGCCGTTTTAGCATGTCCATATCCATGCCAAGCAGTCCTGCCTTTTCCTTAGCGAGCTTCAGAAACTCGCCGCCAGACAAAGGCTCTTCGCCGCGCACTTTACGCTGAGCGTTCAGCGCCTCGCGCAGGAATTGCACATTGGAAACACCGGGGATCTCAACCGGATATTGGAAGCCGAGGAACAGGCCAGCGGCGGCGCGCTCATGCGGATCCAGATCAAGCAGGTCTTGGCCCATGAATTCCACGCTGCCGCCGGTCACTTCGTAACCCGGCTTTCCGCCCAGCACATTGGCGAGCGTCGATTTGCCCGCGCCATTGGGGCCCATAATCGCATGCACCTGACCAGGGCGAATCTCGAGGCTCAGCCCCTTCAGGATCGCTTTGCCGGCGGTTTCGGCGTGGAGGTTTTCAATCTTCAGCATTGGAATTGTTCTCTTTGCAAAATATTTGGTCGCCAGCCCGGCTCAATCGCGGCGGCGGGGGTAATCTTGGTTGGGGTTTTCTTCGCGGTGGGCCCGCGCGGCGTCTTTCCTATCGCCAATGCGCATCCGCATGCCGATCGTGATGCGTTCCAGCACCTTATCCATATTTTCCAGGATATGCTCAGCCTTGATCCGCATCACACGGATGCCGACCGCCTCCAGGCTTTTGTCGCGGCGCTTGGAGATCGCCAGATCATCATCTTCTTCCTCGATGATGATCGCCATGCCCAAATTGTGGCAGTTGAAGTCGACAATCGCGCTGCCAACAACGGCGAACCGTTTGAAAGTGTATTTGCCCATGTCGGCTTCCGCGAACCGCTTAGCGAGCGCCTTGTTGGCGGGCGAGGCGAAGCGCCGCATTTCGCGCGCACGATCATGCAGCGCGTCGAGACGCTTGTCCGAGATTTTCCACCCGCGACCCTTTTTGTTGAGGGTCTCAGGATCAATCGCCTCGTCAGAAGGCTTGAGGGCGAGTTTCTTTCGTTCGGTCATGCGCCCGCTCCAGTGAAATTGTAGATGTTCTTGTCAACGAATTCGGCCAGCAGCAGCATGACCACGATTACGGCCAAAGTGCGCCATAGCGGAAAGCCCTTTTTCTGCTGGGCGGCGGCTTGCGCATTTGTCTGTGCGACCAAAGCGGCATCGGCGTCTTCTCGTGCTTTTGCAGCAGCGTTGGCAGCCTGCGTGCGCTCGTACTCAATGGTGCTCTCGGCGTTATCAAGCAGCTCCTGCGCCCAGTCCATCTGCCCAAAAGACGGGCCTTGGCCTTCATAGCCATAACCACCAAAATCGCGCACCAAAGTTCCCATAAGCAGGCAATAGGGCGCAAAGTATTTTTGCGGAATGCGAGGGCCAAAGCCGACATTCATATTGTGATCGCCATCATTGACGCGAAATTCAGAACCGATCTCTTCGAGATGTTCGTTGGTGTCTTCAGTAACCCGGTGATCCGGAAATTTGGGGCCATAGGGCTGGCAGTAAACTTCCATCTCCTGATGCTCGCCCATGAACTCAACATGGAAGCTGAGGAAGCCGTCAAATTCCTGCATCGGATCATCGAGTTTTTGATCGCCTTGAAGCAGCACACGCAAAGGGTAGCCGCGCTGCTGCAGCGCCGCATTCATCTGGCCAAAGCTCGGCCATTTGCCCTGCGGGACAGCCACTTCGTAGCAAAGACTCACTAGCCCACACTCCCCTTAAGCGAGATCACCAGCAGCTTCTGCGCTTCAACCGCAAACTCCATCGGCAGCTCGGGGGCTTCGTCAGAGGGCTCGCGCAGGCCTAGGGTTTTGCGGTCGGTCATGTAGTGGCTTCCGCCTTATTCTTGAAGATTCGAAAGGTCAGGGTGCCAACCGCGATACCGCCAAACGTTGCACCTATTGATGGCAAAAGCGCACGTTTGACCGCGACCAACAGCATGTCAGATTCATCAATACCATATTCATGAAATCGAGCCTCGGTAATCTCGGTTCCCACGAACCAAAAGCTGACAACACTCGCGATACAGAACGACCATGCAGCGCATGCTTTCCAATTCCGGTGGTGAAGAAAACCAGCAAGAAACGGTAGCGCAAGGACAGCGGCCACGTATCCATAGCCCACAAACTCATGGACACGCCACTGCAACAAGGGGCGATTGAGCATTTCGGTGGCTGGGACGGCGGCTAGAAGCTCGATCACCCCACGCTCCCCTCAAGCGAGATCGCCAGCAGCTTCTGCGCCTCAACGGCAAACTCCATCGGCAGCTCTTTGAGCACGTCCTTGGCAAAGCCGTTGACGATCAGCGCCACAGCCTCTTCCTCGTCCAGCCCCCGTTGCTGCGCGTAAAACATTTGCTCTTCGCTGATCTTGCTGGTGGTCGCCTCGTGCTCGATCTGAGCGCCGGGGTTTTTCACCTCGATATAGGGCACCGTGTGCGCGCCGCATTCATCGCCAAGCAGCAGGCTGTCGCACTGTGTGAAATTGCGCACGCCGTCGGCATTGGGGCCAATCCGCACAAGGCCGCGATAGGTGTTGTTCGATTTGCCCGCCGAAATACCTTTGGAGATGATGGTCGAGCGTGAGCCCTTGCCATTGTGGATCATCTTCGTGCCGGTGTCGGCCTGCTGGAAATTGTTGGTGACGGCGACCGAATAGAACTCGCCCACGCTGTCTTCGCCATTGAGCACGCAGGAGGGATATTTCCACGTCACAGCAGAGCCGGTTTCAACCTGCGTCCAGCCGATTTTGGAGCGGTCGCCCTGGCACAGCCCGCGCTTGGTCACGAAATTGTAGATCCCGCCCACGCCTTCGCTGTTGCCGGGATACCAGTTTTGCACGGTCGAATATTTGATCTCGGCATCTTCCATCGCGACCAATTCGACCACCGCGGCGTGCAGCTGGTTCTCATCGCGCATCGGCGCGGTGCAGCCTTCGAGATAGGAGACGTAAGAGCCCTTTTCAGCGATGATCAGGGTCCGCTCAAACTGGCCGGTGTTCTCCGCATTGATGCGAAAATAGGTGCTGAGCTCCATCGGGCAGCGCACGCCCTCTGGCACATAGACGAAGGTGCCATCAGAAAAGACCGCGCAGTTCAACGTCGCGAAGTAATTGTCGCGCTGAGGCACGACCTTGCCGAGCCATTTTTTGACCAGCTCGGGATATTCTTTGATCGCCTCGGAAATCGACAGGAAGATGACGCCCGCCTTCTGTAGCTCTTCGCGGAAGGTTGTCGCAACGCTGACGCTGTCAAACACGGCGTCCACCGCGACCTTTTTCGCGCCTTTGACCCCGGCCAGCACTTCTTGCTCGCCCAGCGGAATACCGAGCTTGTCGTAGACCGCCTTGATATCGGGATCGAGATCATCGAGCGAATCCAGCTCAACCTTCTTGGTCGGCGCGGCGTAATAATAGGCGTCTTGATAGTCGATTTTTGGATAGCCAACCTTGGCCCAATCCGGCTCTTCCATCTGCTCCCACAGGCGGAACGCCTTCAACCGCCAATCGAGCATCCATTCCGGCTCGCCCTTTTTGCCCGAGATAAACCGCACGGTATCCTCAGTGAGGCCTTTTTCGGCAAACTCGGTGTCGATTTCCGCCGACCAGCCATGCTCATATTCCGCCGCATTGGCCGCTGCCTCTTTGGCCTCGGCGTCCATTTCGGGCGCGTCGGAAAGTGGGTTTTCCTGAATATCGAGATTATCGCTCATGCCAGTTCCTCTGCATGCACCAGCTGCGTCAGCGGGATATCCGCCAAGGCGCCGCGCAATGCGGTGTTGATGATCGGCCAATGCGGTTTCATTTCGCAAGCGGCCTCAAAGTCGCAATCGTTGGAATCAATACAGGCGGTAAGGGCAATCGGCCCTTCGACCGCTTCGATGATGTCGGCCACGCTGATCGCGGCGGCCGGGCGCGCCAATTGCAATCCGCCATGCGCGCCGCGAACCGAGCGCAGCAGATGCGCAGCCGTAAGCTTTGATACGAGCCGCTGAACCGTGGGCACGGGAAGGCCCGATTCCTTCGCCAATTCAGCCGCGCTCACCCGCCCATCGCCGCAATGGCTGGCGGCCTGACGCATGATAATCACAGCGTAATCGGCAAGGTTTGAAAGGCGCATGGCTCGCTACGTTTTACAGAGTACTGGCAGAGCCAAAACTCTTAATCGGACAGATTCGTTCCGAATTGCAATTAGGAGCGAAACTGTCCGAATTCAACGCAAATGCGCCTGTTGCGAGTCGTTAGCGCCTGGCGCGCCTTTTGCCTCTGATCAGGACCCGTCTGGCGTAACTGCCAAGCGTTTGTTGATGTAGCCCTCAACATTCTCTTCTAGAAGATCGAGCGGAACCGGGCCGGATTCCAAGACCACGTCGTGAAATTCGCGGATGTCGAACTGAACGCCCAGCCGGGTCTTGGCCTGCTCGCGCAGCTCCATAATCTTCAGCTTGCCGATGGTGTAAGCGGTCGCTTGGCCCGGATAGACGATGTAGCGCTCAATCGCCTTGCGAATGTCACCATCGGGATTGGGCGTATTGTCGGTGAGATATTGGATCGCCTTCTCGCGGCTCCAGCGTTTGTCATGAATGCCTGTATCGACCACGAGGCGGCAGGCCCGCCACAGCTCCATGCCAAGCCGGCCAAAATCGGAATAGGGATCGGTGTAGAAACCCATCTCTTTCGGCAGCTCTTCAGAATAGAGGCCCCAGCCTTCGGTGTAGGCGGTCACCCCGCCAAAGCGGCGAAAGGGCGGCAGGTCGCCCATTTCGGTCTGAAGCGCCCGCTGAAGATGGTGGCCGGGCGACCCCTCATGATAGGCCAGAGCCTCCAGCTCGTTCTTAGACATATCGCGCAGATTATAGAGGTTCACGTAATAGGTGCCAGGGCGCGATCCGTCCGGCGCGGGGCTTTGGTAAAAAGCCTTGCCCGCGCTTTTTTCGCGGAACGCCTCAACCGGTTTGATCACCATGGGAGCCTTGGGCAAGCGGCCGAAATAGTCTGGCAGTTTGGCCTCTAGCTTGCGCAGCGCCGCATTCGCATCGGCGAGGTAATCTTCGCGGCTGGTGTAAAAGAAACGGTCATCATTGCGGGTGAATTTGAAGAAGTCCTGCAGGCTGCCCTCAAACCCAACCTTGGCCATGATCGCGCGCATCTCGCCGTGGATCCGCTCCACTTCGCTGAGGCCAATATTGTGGATCTCATCCGCGGTCAGATCGGTGGTGGTGTAGTTCTTGAGTAGGGCGCTGTAATAATTGGCGCCCTCTGGCAGACGCCACACACCGTCATCGGTTGGCGCGATCGCTTCCTGGCGTTTCATTTCAACCAGCAGGCGCTGGAGTGCGGACTCAGCAGAACCCTTCCACGCATCGCGCGCTTGTTCGTAAAGGATGGATGCCTCGGCGGCCTCGGCAGCGTTGTTTTGATCAACATCCGGTAGCCCTGCCACCTTGGCTTTGAAGTCGACTAAGACCGCGTTCTCATCACCGGCATTCAGCAGGTTCTCAATATCCGAGATGACATAAGGATAGACCCATTTGGGAGGCATCACGCCATTTTCGGCCCGTTCCCGCGCCTCCGCGGTCAGCGTGTCGAGCACAGCCCCCATGCCTTCAATCCGATTGACATAAGCCATGGCATGATCGTGCGATGAGACCCGGTGAATATTGATCAGGAACGCTGGTAAACCGCTCTGCGCGCCGCGCATCTGATTGAACAGATAGACATTCTTACGGTATTTATATGTGCGAGCGCTGCGCTCTGCCATCGCCTCAAACAGGCGGAAAGACAGCGCATCATCGCCCCGCAAACCTTCGAGATTGTAGGTGTCGCGCATCTCATTGACGGCGTCTTGCAGCAATCGCTGCTGCGCTACCGCGCCCGCATCGCTGTAATCATCCCATTCGCCATAAGATGCATCGCGGATGCCGCGATATGCCTTGCCTTCAGGCGAGAGTGCCAATTGCTCCGCATCATACTGCTTGAAAAACACGCTCATCGCCGGTGGGGCCTCGGCGGCCTGCGCGGGCTTATCTGCGCTGGCGAGCGGTTGCTGAGCGGTTGGGGCGCAGGCAGCGGCGGCCAGTGCAAGGGTGGAGCTGATCACGATAGCGGAGCGACGCATAGATATCCTCATGGTTCTAAATTCATAGTGTATTGCCGGAAGCGGGCATCGCGGTGCAAATCACCGCCAGTTCCTAACCCAATTCGCGAAAATTCTTCAGGTCGATCATTTCATTCAAGAACGGACTGTCATCATCGCTCAGCCGCGCCGGTGTGCGTCCGGCAAACCGCTGAATCTCGCGGATCATATGCGATTGATCAAAAAATGCATCGGCCAATTGCGCTTCATATTCGGGCGTAAGCTGCGGGAATGACAGCCATGCCGCGGCTCGCAAGGCGCGATATTTGCGCGCGAGCGCTTGTGGTGGGAGGCCAAAGTATCGCTCAACCAGGCGCTGAACCTGCCGCTCAGAATAGGATGCCGCCGCCATTAGGTCCGCCAAATCGGGATTGAGCGATGCGCCCAGCCACTGATTAACAGTTCGGATAAGCTCATTGTGGCGTGCGTTGAGCGGCCGCGCACGGCCCCCTATGAAAACGCCCAGTTCCAGCGCACATTCGCGGCCGCTAAATTTGCCCGCGCGGTATCCGGCATTCAGGCGTTCGCCCAAGGCGACAACTTCGCTGCCCAGCACAGTGCGCGCCTCGATCATCCGGTCTCGATGCTCGCCCGCATGCAATCCGGTGAGCGCGCCCCAGCCCTGCGGCGTGAGCGCCGCGCCGACAACATGAAACGGTCCGTCAACAACAATCGGCGTCGCGGTTGAGAGCGGTGTAAGCATCGCGATTTCTGGATTGGGGTCACGCCTTCCGCTGGCAAACAGCATTTCGCCTTTGCCATAGGGGAACAGCGAGAGATGACCGATCGAGGCAGGCTGAATGTCCCGGATCTCCGCTTCTTCGCAGCGGAAATGATAAAGAGTCGTCACAAAATCACTGATCGCGGATGGCGGCGCGATATAGTCGATAGAGATAAGTGATGCCGGAGTGAGCGCAAACTCGGAATCGGTCTCACCAAAATCCGGCTCGCTTTGACCCGCTGCTGAAAAGTGATGGTCAACCATTACGAGCGCCTCATGGACGCAGGCCTAGCCGCTTCCCCTATGATTTAACACAAAAAAAGGGCGGCTCTCAAACGAGAACCGCCCTATTGAAGTTGAGGAACTCTTCGCATTGCTGCTCCGAGCCCTTCGGGTCGCACGCATTATGTAGGATAGAAATGCGGCGAATAATTGTATGCAAACGACAAATTGCCGCCTCTCCCAAAATTTTTCTGAATTCTATTGCGCAAGTGCCCTCGACAAGAACACGAATATTGCGATAGCGCGCAGTTATGTTGTTTCGCCTTTTACGCCCCGCAATTTTCTCGCTTGATTCGGAACAGGCTCACCGACTCGGTGTCGCCGCGCTGAAGGCATCGCCGCTTCGTGCCAGCTCGCGAACAGGTCCCGGCGCAATCGAGATTGCAGGGCTCCATTTTCCCAATCCGGTCGGTGTGGCGGCGGGCTTTGATAAGGATGCAGAGGTTCCCGATCAGCTACTCGGTCTTGGCTTTGGCTTTACCGAAGTCGGCTCGATCACGCCGCGCCCGCAAGCTGGCAATCCAAAGCCCCGCCTGTTCCGTCTGGTCGAGGATAAGGCGGTTATCAATCGCATGGGCTTTAACAATGGTGGCGGCGCAGCGGCGCTTGCAAGGCTTGAGCGGCGCAAAGACAGACCCGGGATCGTCGGCATAAATATCGGCGCGAATAAAGACTCAGAGGACCGCATTGCCGACTATGCGGCGATGGCGCGGATGATGACACCGCTCGCCAGCTATCTGGCAGTGAATGTTTCCAGCCCCAACACTCCAGGGCTGCGCGCTCTACAAGATGAGGGCGCGCTCAGCGCATTGATCGACGCTGTGATAGAAGCGCGCGAAGAGGCGGGCGCAAGCCTTCCCAAACTGCCGCCGATTTTCCTGAAGGTCGCCCCTGACCTGATGCAGGATGATATTGATGCAATCGCCCGGATCGCTCTGGACAAGAAGCTTGGCGCGCTGATCGTCTCCAACACGACCATTTCGCGGCCAGCGCTGCGTTCACACCATGCAGGCGAAACCGGCGGATTGTCAGGCGCACCGTTGCGCGACCTGGCGTTGCAGCGCGTGCGCGATTTCCGTTCAGCGACCGGCGGTGCCATCCCGCTGATCGGTGTTGGCGGCATTGCCAGCGCAGAGCACGCGTGGGAGCGCATTCGCGCCGGCGCCAGTCTGGTCCAGCTCTATTCCGCCATGGTCTATGAAGGCCCGGGCCTTGGCGCTCAGATTGCGCGCGGAATTGATCAGCTTATGCAGCGCGATGGTTTCACGCGGCTTGAAGAGGCGGTCGGAACCGAATAGCGAAGGCGCCATGATCAAACGCCTTTCTGCAAGTCTCGCCTCAGCCCTTCTCCTTTCCAGTTGTTCGACCGCACAACAGACCGTTCCGCTGGAGGGTGTCGAGAATATTGATTTTTCACGCGGAGGCGCAGTGAGCAGTGCCGATCCGCGCGCAACCGCCGCTGGCGAGGCGATCCTGGCCAGAGGCGGCTCTGCCACCGACGCCGCGATTGCAGTGATGCTGGCGTTGACCGTAGTGGAACCGCAAAGCTCCGGCATTGGCGGGGGCGGATTTCTGGTCCGGGCAGATGGCGCAGGCGGAGATTTACTGACCTATGATGGCCGCGAAACCGCACCTGCTGCGGCGACTGGCACGCGCTTCCTTGATGAAAACGGCGAACGCTTACCGCGCGAATTGCGTGTTCTTTCCGGTCTCAGTGTGGGTGTGCCAGGCAATCTGGCGCTCGCTGCGAAAGCTCACGCGGCGCACGGCAAACTGCCATGGGCCGATCTGTTCGAGCCAGCCATCGCACTGGCTGAGGATGGTTTCCGCATGAATGTGCGGCTCAACGAATCGCTGTCTGGCCGCAACAAGGGGCGTGCTGGGCTGACTGCGGAAGCGCGCGCCGTGTTTTTTGGCGCGGACGGCGAACCGCTGCCAGTCGGCTCAATGGTTCGCAATGGCGAGCTGGCGGAGACCCTCACCGATTTGGCAGAAACCGGCGCAGAGGCATTGTATGACCGCAACGCAGAGGATTTAGCGGAATATATCGCCGAAAAGACCCCGCAAGATGGCAAGATGACCACGGCGGACATCACCAGCTATCATTCCAAACTGCGCGATCCGGTGTGCGCGCCGTACCGCGAATATCAGATCTGCGGCATGGGTCCGCCATCATCGGGCGGCGTTGCCGTTGCGCAAATGCTGGGGCAGCTAGAACGTTTTGATATCGCCGCGCTTGGCCCAGAAAGCCCCACATTCTTGCACCTTTTTCTGGAATCCCAACGCGTCGCCTATGCCGACCGTGAGCTCTACATTGGCGATAGCGATTTCGTAAGCGTGCCGGTGAAAGGGCTAGTCGATCCTACCTATGTCGCGAGCCGCAGCGCGCTCATCAGCCCGACGGCCACTATCACCGACCTCAAACCAGGCACGCCTCCGGGGGCGCCGCTCGCCAGAGCAGATGGCGACGAGCCGCTCGAGCAAGGCACGACCCATTTCTCCGTGGTAGATGGCGAGGGCAATGCGGTCAGCTACACCTCAACCGTCGAGGGCGCCTTTGGATCAGGCCTGTTCTTTGGCGGGTTCTATCTCAACAACGAGCTTACCGATTTCAGCTCCACCCCAGTGGTCGATGGCAAGCCCGTGGCCAATGCGGTTGAGGGCGGCAAACGCCCGCGCAGCTCCATGGCGCCAACAATCGTCTTGGATCAAAACGGCGAGATCGTTCTGGTGATCGGCGCGGCAGGCGGACCGACCATTCCAGTGCAGGTCGCACGGTCCATAATCGGCGTGGTGGATTTTGGACTGAGCGCGCAGGATGCGCTGGCCCTGCCGCTGATCATGTCATTCGGCGAAACCGCTGTGATCGAGCAAGGCACCATGCTGGAGGAAATGCAGGACGAGCTGACCGCGCTGGGTCATTCGCAAATCCGCGCCTTTGGCCCGCCGCTTAAAGCCAATGCCTTGCGCCGCACAAATGACGGCTGGGAAGTGGCCACCGACCCGCGCATCGCGCCGAAGCTGGTCTACACCCGCTAGGGCTTTCGCCCGGCTGGGGAACTCGGCTCACCGCCAGTGCATTACCTCTCCACACCCGCGAGCGCCTTTGGCGCTTGCGCTAACGCTGGGCGCGCCTAATCTGCGCAAAACAAGAATACTGGTGGGGGAGCCAAATTTCAGTGCCGCAAGACACGCATCTCAACGACATCGATAATGCGAACAATCTCGTCGAATTGTTCCTGAAACGCGCGGATGAAAAAGGCGATGCGCCGTTTCTGGGCCGCAAAGCCAATGGGGAATGGACCACGCAAAGCTGGCGCGAAGTGGCAGAGCAAGTCTGCTTGCTGGCGGAGGGTCTGCGCCGGATTGGCCTCAAAGACGGCGACCGCGTCGCTCTGGTGTCAGAAAACCGTCCCGAATGGTGCATTTCTGACCTCGCCGTGATGGCCGCAGGCTGCATCACCGTGCCGACCTACATCACCAACACCGAACGCGATCATTGCCACATCTTGGACAATTCTGGCGCGCGCGCGGTGATCGTCTCGACCGAAAAGCTGCTCGCCCCGGTGCATGGCGCGATCCAGTCGACCGGTATTGCCGACCATGTGATTGACATCGAAGACCTGCACCGCAAGCAATCAAGCGGCTTTGAGTATCACAACTGGGACAGCATGCTCGCGGGCGATCCGGCTGAAGCCCGCGCAGCCGTGGAAGAGCGCCTGAAGGGCATCACCCGGGACACCACCGCATGTCTGATCTACACCAGCGGCACCGGCGGCGCGCCGCGCGGGGTGAAGCAGCACCACGGCGCAATCCTGTGCAATGCGAGCGGCGCGGCGGAAATCCTGATTAATGACTTTGGCATCTCCGACGAACGCTTTTTGTCGTTCTTGCCGCTCAGCCACGCTTATGAACACACTGGCGGGCAATATCTGCCAATCTCGGTCGGGGCAGAAATCTATTATTCCGAAGGCTTGGAGAAACTCGCCAGCAATATCGAGGAAGTGCGCCCGAGCATCATGGTCGTCGTCCCGCGCCTGTTCGAGGTGCTGCGCAGCCGGATCCTCAAGCAGGTGCAAAAGCAAGGCAAGCTCGCCAATTACCTGATGGACCGCGCGCTGACGATTAGTGAGAAAGCCGCCGAGCGCGGGAACAAGCGCAAGCGCGATAAGCCCATGGACTTCATCGTCGAGCGCACTCTGCGCCCGAAAATCCGCGACAAATTTGGCGGTCGGATCAAAGCGATGGTGTCTGGCGGAGCGCCGCTTAACCCGGACGTTGGCACATTCTTTGAGGCGATGGGCCTCACCATGCTGCAAGGCTATGGCCAAACCGAAAGCGGCCCCGTGATCAGCTGCAACCGCCCGGCGACCGGCCTGAAGATGGACACTGTTGGCCCGCCGATGCGTGGGGTGGAGATCAAGATCGCTGATGATGGCGAGATCCTGTGCCGCGGCGAGCTGGTGATGCATGGATATTGGCAGAATGACGCCGAAACCGCGCGCACGCTTATGAAAGATCCAGGTGATCCCGATGGTGCGCCGTGGCTGCACACTGGCGATATTGGGCATCTCGATGAAGCGGGCCGGATCGTCATCACCGACCGCAAGAAGGACATGATCGTCAACGACAAGGGTGACAATGTCGCCCCGCAAAAGATCGAAGGCATGTTGACCCTGCAACCGGAAATCGCGCAGGCGATGGTGAGCGGTGACAAGCGGCCTTATGTCGTGGGCCTGATTGTTCCGGATGCGGAATGGGCGGTGGAATGGGCACGCGCCAATGACGAGAAGTTCGACATGGCCGCCCTACAAGACCTACCCGCCTTCAAGACCGCCGTTCGCGCAGCGGTTGACCGGGTGAACAAGGATTTGTCCGTGATCGAGAAGGTGCGCCAATTCACCTTTGCTGACGAAGCGTTCTCAATCGAGAACGAGGAAATGACACCCAGCATGAAAATCCGGCGTCATAAGATCCGCGATCGCTATCAGGATAAAATCAATGGGCTTTATCGGGGGTGAGCTTCGTGGTCGGCTCTTGAGCTGGAGTTGAGCACCCTAGATGCTCTATACTGAAAGAAGATAGATTGACGGAAATTAGCTCCTAAGCCACTTTGCAAGCATGTTATTTTTCCGTCCAAAGCCGCCAATCGATCAGGATGAGTTTGACTGGTTACATGCTTGTTTCGCATGGCTCCGTACAGTCCTAGATGATGGTGACATCAGACCGGAACTTGTAACACCAGATCATCAGTCTTTGGTTTCGGCAAAGACCGGACCAGAGCTTTTTGACGCAGTTCGCGGTTTCGCTGGAATGCAAGATTGGGACTGCAAACTTGAGTTGGTGACGGCTCGGGAGGACGCACCGGACTTACAGCTTGTTGAGAATTGTGGTGCCACGGGAACATTCTCCGTCGAGAATGGTCGGGCAGTTATTCGTTACAGGTCTGACATGCTGAAGCAGCCGGACGCATTGGCAGGCACGTTTGCTCACGAGCTTTGTCATTATCTTCTTGCCCACGCTGGCGATCCACCGGGAGGGCCGGATTTGATGGAGCACTCAACTGACTGTGCGGCAATCTATCTAGGGTTTGGAGTAATACTCGCGAATTCTGCAAGGCAGACTGAGAATTTTGTCGATGTGGCCGGATTTGGTTGGCGTAGCTGGACGGCCGGATATTTATCTGAGCAAGCACGTGTCACTGCTACAGCTATGTTCGCAGCGCTTCATGGATATTCGCTCGATGCCGCTGAACGCTCGCTCAAACCTCACCTGCGCAAGGATCTAAGAAAGGCGGCCAAAGCCCTTGCTCATCAACACCCTGACTTTGAAGCGTCGCTTGGGCGGATTGATCTTCTCGAATGGAATTTTAACTGAGAAGCGCGCAAGCCGATAGAGTGGCGAGTGAGTTCTAAACTCTTGTGCTAATTAGTCTTTATTGGACGGTTGCCTCAAACCAGTTCAGCTTCCTCGACATATTCCGGATAGAAGCTCGGCGTTTCATCTGACCATGCTGGCGCGGTTGCTGCTGCTTCGCTTAAGGATTGCAACAGGACCTTGCGGCGTTCCGGCTGAATTTGCGGCAGAGCGCTGGCAGCACAGAAGGCAGCGGGCAGAAACGGGCGCGCCTCTGCGCCGAGCAAGCGCTCGTAGAGGAAGCGAAACGCTGAAAAGCTGGTGATCGCGTCGGCTTGCAGGTCGAAGGTCGCCATGCGGATCAACTTGCCGATGAAGACTTCGGTATCGGCCATGCCGTGCTGGGCAGGGATCAGCGCGCGCAGAGACTTTAGGTCCTGATAGGCGACATATTGGCGGCGGATTGCGGCGTTTTCACGCGCATCGCGGGCCCACAGCTTAAAGGCGTCCTTGCGGCTCAGACCAATGTCGAGGCTGCACTTGATGTAGCGCTGCTCAGCGGCGCTAAAGCCTGCGAACTCGCGCATTTCGCCGATTGCCATTGATGTACTGCCCACGGTCGCCATGAAAGTCTCCTCTGCGTTGAAGACGGTCATCGCGGAACTTGGTTAATAGGTAGTAACCTGTAGGCATTTTTTTACGCCTCAGGCGCCGGCGTTCGCATTCGCTCTCTTGGCTATCCTCGCTCATACGACCTGAAGGTCGCATCGCTGCGGGCGGCCCGTCGGCCTTGCGACTCACTAACGTGAACCGTGCTCCGCGACCAAGCCAGTCAGTTAGTACAACAGAGGCCAAGCCACCCGCGCCCTCCACCCTTCCACCCGGAGCCTACCGGAAACTATCCGGGTGGAAGGGTGGAGGGCGCGGGTGGCTATGGCACGCTAAACCAGATCGGCGGTTCTTAGATCAACCCTGCCAAAGGCGAGCTGGGATCGGCATATTTGCGCCGCCCCATGCGGCCCGCCAGATAGGCCTCGCGCCCGGCCTCGACCGCCAGTTTCATCGCACGCGCCATGCGGATCGGATCTTTCGCCTCAGCAATGGCGGTGTTCATCAGCACTCCGTCACAGCCGAGCTCCATCGCGACCGCCGCATCAGACGCCGTGCCAACCCCGGCATCGACCAGGACCGGCACACCTGCGCCTTCAACGATCAGGCGGATCGTCACCTGGTTTTGAATGCCGAGGCCAGAGCCAATTGGCGCGCCGAGCGGCATGATCGCCACCGCGCCCGCTTCTTCCAATTGCTTGGCCGCAATCGGATCATCAACGCAGTAAACCATCGGCTGAAAGCCCTCTTTGGCCAGCACTTCGGTAGCTTTCAGGGTCTCGCGCATATCCGGGTAGAGCGTGCGCGCTTCGCCCAGTACCTCGAGCTTCACCAGATCCCAACCGCCCGCCTCGCGCGCCAGGCGCAGCGTGCGGATCGCATCATCCGCGGTGAAGCAGCCTGCGGTGTTGGGAAGATAGGTGGTGACCTTCGGATCGATAAAGTCGGTCAGCATCGGCGCTTTAGGATCACTCACATTGACCCGGCGGACGGCAACGGTGACAATTTCCGCTCCGCTTGCCTGCAAGGCATCCGCGTTCTGCTGAAAATCTTTGTATTTGCCCGTGCCCACGATCAGCCGCGAATGGAAGGTCCGGCCCGCCACGCTCCGGCTGTCATCGCCAGAGGTGCTTTGCTCACCGCCGCCGACGAAATGCACAATTTCTAGGGTGTCCCCATCAGCCAACGCCGCTTGTTCAAGGGTTGAGCGCGGCACGATTTCGCCATTGCGCTCCACTGCCACTTTTTCAGGCAACAGCTCCAATTCGCGCACAAGGTTCGCGATTGTGTTGGCGCTGGTCTGGCGGGTGTCACCATTGAGGGTGATGCTTTTTTGTGCAGTCATGCGCGCCGAGATAATGGCATCGCCGCGCGGCGCAAGCATAAGCGCAAATTGGATCGTCGGGGATGCTCTGTGATGACAGAAATTAGCAGCGAAATCAGTATGCTATTGCGGTACTGCTCAATTAGTGGGCATGCCGTAAATTGAGCACATGTCCGCAGGTCACAAGCGAAACGCCAATAATCGTCAGCACGGCTTCTTGAATGCCATGCGGTACGGCCAAGGCCCCGCCCATGAATGTAAGACCCGTCATAGCGACCACAAAGGGAGCAGCTTGGCGGTGTTTAAGCGCGCCCCAACCAATTGCCACCGCTGCCACGATTAGAGCGATCGCGAGGCCAAAACGGTGAAGCTCAGGCGCAAGCAAGAACTGCCCGCCCACACCTAGACCGGATACGATGAAAATTGTTGCGACACAATGCAGCGCGCATAGGCCCGAGAGCCAAATGCCGGCCCGGTCAAACCGGCCGCGAATCGAGGTGTTGGTGTCGTTCATGGGCAACCGTGCGCTATGTATGTAACATTATACCATTCTGCAAGCGCAACCTCCGAAGATCTGAAGAAGCGTCAGATGAACTTTAGGAGCTGCACTGCTCTAATTGCAGCGCGCGCAAGGTCATTTGCGATCTACAGGCTTGCACTTCGCTGCCTCGCGGGACAGTTAGGCGCTCGAAATGGCATCCTCGCTTCATCCTGCACCATCCTCTCCAGCACTCGGCATTGTGTTAGGCCGCCCATTGGCGCTTGTGCGCTGGCTGATGGTTGTTGCTGCGATGGTTGTGATCATCGTGATGGTCGGCGGTATCACGCGCCTAACAGAGAGCGGTCTCTCAATTACCCAATGGGATTTGGTCTCCGGCGTGCTCCCGCCACTGAGTGAAGAGGCGTGGCAGGCTGAGTTTGAGCTGTACCGCCAAACGGGCGAATACCGCTTTGAAAGCGGCCCGGCCGGCATGGATTTGGAAGCGTTTAAATTCATCTATTTCTGGGAGTGGTTCCACCGCAATCTAGGGCGATTGATTGGGATGGCGTTCGCGCTCCCACTTGCGTGGTACTGGATCAAAGGTGCGATCCCTACAGGATACAAGGGCCGCCTGTTCGCGCTGCTTTCCTTGATTGGCTTTCAAGGAGCGCTGGGGTGGTACATGGTGTCATCGGGCGTGGGCACGGACCTTACCGATGTCAGCCATTTTCGCCTCTCAGCGCATCTGCTCACCGCCTTCTTCTTGCTGGGAGGATTGGTGTGGACGGCGCTTGATCTGAGAGCTTTGGCGCGCGATCCGCAGGCGACGCCCGCGCCGCTTACCGGCCCAGCGATGATCGTTGCCGGTATTTTGTTCGTGCAATTGCTACTCGGCGCATGGGTTGCAGGACTTAATGCTGGCCATGCCGCCTACGATTGGCCGTTGATGAACGGGAAGCTGATCCCTGAGGTCAATTTCTCACAAGGTGTGCTCTGGACCCTAACCCATGATCCGTTTCTGCTGCATTGGCTGCACCGCTGGTGGGCCTGGATAGCCGTTGCAGCGCTCGTTTGGATCGCGCGCCGCGTGCGCAAGACGCACCGTATAGCATCCGTTGCCGTGCATAGCACATTCGGCGTTATGGTGCTGCTTGGCATTGCCACTGTGCTCAGCGAGGTTTCGCTTTGGATTGCGGTCGCCCACCAACTCACTGGGGCTCTACTGGTCGCCAGCCTTGCCTGGGCGATGCACAGCGACGGCCAGAATGCACTAGCAAGAGCGCGCGCATAGCGTTTAAAATTTCGCTACACGGGGTCAATGACTGACCGAACGCCCAACACAAACTCCGACAGTTCACCTGCACTCATATGGTGCCCATTCTCTGATCGCGACGCAGCGCGCAGCGCAGCGAGCATATTGCTGGAAGAGGACTTGATTGGCTGCGCGAATATCATTGACGGTGTCGAATCGATCTTCAAATGGCAAGATAAAGTCGAGACCAGCGCCGAAGTGGCAGTGTTGCTAAAGACACGCAGCGGATTGCTCGATCGCACTATTGAGCGACTTGGTGTATTGCATCCCTATGATAGCCCGGCAATACTTGGCTGGAATTGTGATGCGACTCACGAAAAAACGGATTTATGGCTGGCTGCTCTTGGGCCAGTCTAGAACGAATTAGGACGGGGGATCATGACTAACTTTACTCGCCGGACCGCGCTAGGCTCGGCGCTCGGAGCGTGTGTGGTGGGGGCCTCCGCGTTTGGCGTGCCAGCAATGGCAGCAGGGCGTCTAACAATCCCAGCAAATTCCATGCGGCTTATGCGGAGGATTGAGCGCGAACTGCGCGATGGCCGAATGCTGACCGTAACCCGTGAATGGCAGGTGGACTTTACCCCGCAAGGCCGCGGCATTGTAATCAATGGCCAGCAGATATTCGCGAGGGTCGATGCACCGCAGCAGCTGGCTCAACTCGCCGCGATCGAAGAAGCGCGCTCAACCGACAGCATGTTTCCAATCATGCTGGGCGGAGCCGGAGAAATCCTAGCCGCTGGGATATCAACCAAGCAGGAAGATATGGATGCGGCGATCAAAGAGGCCGAATCGATGATCAAGCGGACCAGCAGCTCCGCCACGCAGCAGGCACAGCGCATGGCGCATCTGGCGCAATTGCAGCAAGCTGGCGGCACCTTGCTTGAACAAATGCCGCGCGATCTCTTTTGCCCCAGCGAAGAGAAGGTTCATTCGATAAAGCCAGTCAATCTACCCGATGGCTCACAAGGCGAGTTTGAATTTAGCTTTTTGGCCCGCTGCGCGCCGGGCGAGCGCTGGCTTGCGCATGCCAAGCGACAAATAATTACCCGTATTGGGGATGATGAACGCCGCTCCAGCGAGACCTGGGCCCTGAACGCTTAGCATGCAGCCAAGCCCTTCTCAGCCGATGCAAAGTTACAGAGGTATTATTTTACCTCTCTTGAAACGCCCGGTTTTGCTTGACTTTGAGCCGTCTTAGCGACAAATCGCGCTTCATATCGATGGGGATGCGCTCCAACGCGCGCCTTTCGATTCGCAGCCGCGGCCCAAACGCCCGGCTGTTTTGATTTTTCAGGCCTCTTTTCTCCCGAATGGCGGCCTTTGGTTTAAGGAAAAGCCCATGAAGGCGCTCAGCAAGCAGACCCGGTCGATCAAACCGGCCGAGGTCGATAAGAAATGGCATATTATTGATGGCGAAGGACTGGTCGTTGGCCGTGTCGCTTCTCTCATCGCCAATATCCTGCGCGGCAAGCACAAGCCGAGCTACACCCCGCACGTTGACTGCGGCGATCACGTGATCGTCATCAATGCCGACAAGGTGAAATTCACCGGCAACAAGATGGCCAACAAGATTTATTACAAGCACACCGGCCACCCGGGCGGTATTAAAGAAACGACCCCGAACAAGATTCTGGAAGGTCGCTTTCCTGAGCGCGTGCTTGAAAAAGCTGTCGAGCGTATGATCCCGCGTGGCCCGTTGGGCCGTGCGCAAATGCGTGCGCTGCACCTCTACAACGGCACCGAGCATCCACATGATGGGCAGAACCCAGCTATGCTCGACGTGGCATCCCTGAACCGCAAGAATAAGGTCTCTGCATAATGGCCGATGAAAAGAACACCGAAACCGAAACCGCGCCAGAAGCTGCGACTGAAATGCCAGCAACGGAAACCGCGACGGAAACCGTGTCTGATCTTGCAGATCTGAAAGACATCGCTGGTGATGCTCCTGCAGCCGATGCCGCGGAAATCGCTCAGAACCCGGCTGCGCCTCTGCGCGAGCAGGAGCTTGACCAATATGGCCGCGCTTATGCCACTGGCCGTCGTAAGGACGCGGTTGCCCGCGTTTGGCTGAAGCCTGGCACAGGTAAGGTAACGATCAATGGCCGCGAGCAAGAAGTGTATTTTGCACGCCCGACCCTGCGTCTGATCATCAACCAGCCGTTTTCAATCACTGAGCGTGAAGGCCAGTATGACATCGTTGCTACCGTTCGCGGCGGCGGCCTGTCCGGCCAAGCTGGTGCGGTGAAGCACGGCATCAGTCAGGCTTTGACAAAATATGAGCCTGCGCTGCGCTCTACGGTGAAAGCTGCTGGCTTCCTCACCCGCGACAGCCGCGTGGTTGAGCGTAAGAAATATGGCCGCGCGAAAGCCCGCCGGAGCTTCCAGTTCTCGAAACGCTAATCGCGTTCACTGCGAACCAAATACGAAAAGGGCGGCTCTCCGATGGGAGGGCCGCCCTTTTTCTTTGCGCTATATAATAACTAGTGAAGGCGCAGTCCTATCCGATCACCACCGCTCAGCAATCATTTACTCTGGTTGCAGCAGCGTCATCGCCCAAGCGAGACCAGTGCCAGCCAAGAACAGCGGCCAAGACCATAAGACGGCATAGTCGCCCATGCGCATATTGTGGATGGCCAGAAAACCCCCACTGGTCCCTTGTGAGCCAATCACCAGCGCAACAACATAAGTCAGCACGCCGCCCAAAATCATCGCTTTGATAGCATTCATGACCACCACTCCTCAGCCAAATCACATACGATCCATAGTGCCGCAATTCTGCGGTTCGCCGAAGGACTAGCGAGATATGCCTAACATCTGGTTTCCAAGACGTTCATTGGCAAACCAAGCGCAGCGCTCAGTTAGGCCGCTGGAGGATCGCCCACCACGCGCAATTCCACCGCAATTGATCCGCCCGGCTCACACTCCAACACTTGATAGCATGGGGGTGCCCCGTGGCGTAGGCGGGTCGAGAGCGTACCAATGCCGATCATCCGCATGGAATGCCCACCGCGAGAACGCACCTCGTCAAACGGCGTGTGCACATGCCCCGATATCACGGCATGCGCGCCGGCAGTGGCGATAGCGGCAAAGGCTTCATCACCGCCAATCGTCGGATTGCCGCCCGCATTCTCTGGTCCGAGCAGCGGATGATGGCACATCACGATCTTCGTACGCGGATCGCCCTTCAACTCTTCGAGAAGCGCTACCGTGCGGGCCAAGGGCGGCTTACGCACGAACCCATCTGACCATGGAAATCGTGGCTGCGCGCGCACGGTGGAGACCAGAGGAACAAGCACAACATCATCAGACTTGAGCTGTGCGCCAGCCTGATCATTCAGCGCGCGATAGCGCCCATAGGGATCGGTAAAACGCTCCCACAAATTGTAATAGGGCATGTCGTGATTGCCGGCTTGCAACACTGTCGGCACGCCGAGTGAACGAAACCACTGCGCGGCATCGGCATATTCGCTGTGCTTGGCCCGCTGGGTCAGATCGCCTGTGCAAACCACCGCATCGGGGCGCTCTTGCTCTACCGCAGCGGCCACTGCGCTCAGCGCACCGCGATCCTCAACACCAAAGTGCACATCGCTGATATGAAAGAGCCGCGTCGCCATAATCCAAAGTGACAAGCGGGATTGCGGCAAAAGCGCAAGCCCAATCTGTCTTTGGTCTACCCCTTAGATCTGATCGGACAGGATCAACCACGCCGCCAGCGCATTGAGACCGCTATACCCTAGATAGACCCAGACGAGCATGGGCCAGCCATTGGCAGCCAGCATCATCGCGGCGAGCAAAACCATAAATTCGGTCGCAAGCGTTAGCTTTCCGCCGAGCATATGCACAAACCAAGGCATTTGCCCCAGCATTGGGTGGCCACTCTTCAGCACCGCCTGATGCAAAGCGAAATTTCCCACGCCAAGGGCAAAAATGATGATCACAGGCAGCACAGCGGCACTATGGCGCAAACGCTGGTCTGCTGGAAAGGGTCATTCGTCGGTCAGTTTATCCCATCTGTCTGGAACACGCCGCACCAGTCGAGCGGCATTCTGCGGCGAACGAGCATCGAATGACCAAGCGCCTCGCTTTTCCTATTTCTGATTGTGCAAGGGCGGTTTCGGCACCCCCATTCGAACCCCCGCTCGAACCGAGCCGCTTCTTGCAAATGGAGGAAACTATGCTGAAGACTACTTTGACCACTGCGGCCCTTGGCCTTGCAGTCGTATCAACCCCCGCTCTCGCTGGCCCGACTGATGTTCCGAGCGTTGAAATTGCAATTGCAGATATCAATCTTGGCACTCCGGAAGGCCAAAAACAGCTCGATCGCCGCGTGAGGAAAGCCGCGCAAAGCATTTGTGAAGTGAACAAACGCCGCTCTGGCTCGCGGATCCCATCAATGGACAGCAAGCGTTGCTATGCCAAGGCGATGAAAAGCGCCGAACAGCAAGTCGCCACTCTAGTGGAAGCGCAGCAACGCGGCGGTTGATCCGCAAACACCATAGCAAGACCCCTATGAGCCTGAATTCAGGTCCATAGATGACGGCTCGGACCCTATCCAGTCCCAGGGTTCGAGTCGTCTTTTAGTATCGACAAAGGGGCTGCCCAGAATCACTTCTGCATCACACGAAAGACACCTTAGCGCCCCGCCATACCCTTCACTTTCGAGAGATAGGTCCGGCCAATCCGCAAGGCGTCACCGTTCTGAAGCTCGGCAGACCAAACTCCCAAACCATCATGGCGCAGGCCGCGAATGTTATCGCGCCGCAGAATGGTCGAACGGTGAATGCGGATGAATTCATCGGGATCCAACCGCTTTTCCAGCCCAGCGATCGTTTGGAGCAATAGATAAGACTGAGGCGCTTCGTCAGTGCCGATATGGAGCCGCACATAATCGCGCTCAGCATCGATCTGATGGACTTCGCTAACCGCGACGCGCAGCAATTCGGAGCGATGCGGAACCCATAACTCATCAAGCCATTTGCTGGCCTTCTTACCCGTCTCGCCGTGGCGGGCTACGGCGCGCTCAATCGCGCGGCCCAAACGGTCAGCAGAAACGGGCTTCAGAACATAGTCGATCGCCTCGAGGTCAAAAGCCTCAACTGCAAAGTCATCATGCGCCGTGACAAAGATAACCGCGGGCGGATTTTTCATTTTGCCGAGCTTCTTGGCGACCCCAAGGCCGTCGAGCTCTGGCATGGTCATATCGAGCAAGATCAAATCCGGGGTCAGCGCCTCGACAAGCCGCAAGGCCGCAGCCCCATCGCTGGCCGTGCCAACCACATTGATTGAACCAAGTTCAGCGCAAATCACCTGAATGCGCTCAACCGCAAGAGGCTCATCATCGACAATGAGGGTGCGCAAGGCACCGCTGGTTTCTTCGTTGTCAGCCATTTTTGGTCAGTGGTATCCGCAGTTCTGTTTTGTATCCGCCCTCAATAGGGCTTGAGCTTAGAACAATGTCTGAACCGAAGCGCGCCTCCAACCGGTCGCGGACATTGGCAAGACCGATGCCAAAGCCGTGGCTTGCATTTTCAGGAACGCCGGGTCCATCATCGCTAACTGTCACAACCAGCCGATCAAACTCTTCGCGCGCTTTGACCGTAATGGTCACCGGTCGGTTTACGGCGGACACCGCATATTTGACTGAATTTTCAACCAGAGGCTGCAAGATCATGCCCGGCACGCGCGCATCCGCAAGATCATCAGGGAGGTCAAAATCGCAGACCAACCGCTCTGGGAAGCGCACCGCCTCAATGTCAAGATAGAGCTGCTGGAGGTCAAATTCGTCCCTTAGTTGAACGTCAGAGGTTGGCTCGTCCGCTAGGCTGTGGCGATAAAACCGCGACATGGTCTGGATCATGCGCTCCGCACGCTCTGCCTTGCCGGTCATCACCAGAGCGGATAGCGAGTTTAGCGTGTTGAACAGGAAATGCGGATTGACCTGATAGCGCAGAGATCGCAGCTCGGCCGCCTCTGCAGCGGACCTGAATTCCTGCCCGCGCCGCTCCGCTGCCCGCGCCTGATACCCCGCTAGAATAGCGAAATAGAGCGACGCCCAGGCAAGCAGCAGGAAATAGCGGCCCAGCGCAATATCGAACACGGCCTTCCACACGTCCGCGCTGGTTTGCGCAGGCACCAGGATCACGCTTTCGGAATCAAGGATCGTATCGGCGCCATTCGCACCATCTGGCGCTACGCGCGTCACCGGCACATCAACCATCAGATTTCCCGCCTCATCACGGCGCAGATTGATGCCGTTCTTCTCAGCGTATTTTCGTTCTTCCACTTCCTGCATGTCTTGGAAAACCAGATGATTGGTTTTCCCAATCGCAATCGCAACCGGAACCGACAGGATGATCGCAGCCATCACCTTGATCCATACCGCTTTGTGATCGAACAGGCGCAGCATGCCCCACAGGGCAATCGTCAGCGCTATGCCCACCATAGTCACGATGCCGCGTCGCCACGCCATTTCAACCTGGAGCTCGTAGTCCATGACGAAGCTGCGCATGGTGATGAGGACGAAATAGGTCGCCCACATCACGATCATCGACAGCAGCACCATGCGGAAAGGCACGGTGGGCCGCTTTTCGAAAGTTTTAGAGATAATCATTAGACTTGCGCAGATAGCGCGCGCGGGAAAGTATGGCCAATTTCTCGTCGGACATGGTCATGCATTGGTCGAATGCCAGTCTAAGCGGATCGCCTCTTAAAACCGGCATTCGGACCAGAGTTCCCGCGACAGCGCAATCACTATGCCCTTGGCTTGATCATTTCCGCAGGCACGATCCATTGCGCAAATTGCTCTTCGGTAAGCAGGCCAAGTTCCATGCCCGCCTCCTTCAGAGTCGTGCCATCAGCATGAGCCTTTTTCGCGATTTTGGCCGCATTGTCATAGCCGATATGCGGATTGAGCGCGGTAACGAGCATCAGGCTCTCGTTCATCAGCTTATCGATCCGATCAGTATTCGCGGTGATCCCGGTCACGCAATTATCGGTAAAGCTGCGCGCCGAATCGGCCAGCAGACGAATCGATTGCAGCACATTGTAGATCATGACCGGCTTGAAGACATTGAGCTCCAAATGCCCGTTCGATCCCGCGATGCTAACCGTCGTGTGATTGCCCATCACCTGAGCGCAGACCATGGTCAGCGCCTCGCACTGAGTCGGGTTGACCTTGCCCGGCATAATCGAAGAGCCTGGCTCATTCGCTGGCAGGGCAATTTCGCCAAGTCCGCTACGCGGGCCAGAGCCGAGCAGGCGAATGTCATTGGCGATTTTCATCAGGCTGACGCCGATTGAGTTCAGCGCACCAGAGAGCTCCACCAGCGCATCATGCGCCGCCAGAGCTTCAAACTTGTTCGCTGCGGTTACAAAATCATGCCCGGTCAATTTCGCTGCATGAGCCGCAAATTTCTCCGCAAAGCCGGCCTTAGAATTGATCCCGGTCCCGACCGCAGTCCCACCTTGGGCGAGTTCCAAAACGCGCGGCAGAGCGTTTTCGAGCCGGGCGATGCCATATTCAACCTGCTTCGCGTAGCCTGAGAATTCCTGACCCAAGGTCAGCGGGGTGGCGTCTTGCAAGTGTGTGCGGCCAATCTTGACGATATCCGCGAACGCCTGAGCCTTGGCGTCAAGCGCAGTGTGAAGCGCTCCGAGCGCCGGTATGAGCTGCTCCACCGTTTCGCTCGCCGCGGCAATATGCATCGCCGTGGGGAAGGTATCGTTTGAGGATTGGCCCATGTTGCAATGGTCATTGGGGTGAACCGGCTCTTTGCCGCCATGCTGACCGGTTAGAATTTGATTCGCGCGGCTGGCGATCACTTCATTGGCGTTCATATTGCTCTGCGTGCCAGAGCCGGTTTGCCAGACAGAAAGCGGGAATTGATTGGCCAAAGTGCCATCAATCACTTCATCAGCCGCCGCGACGATCGCCTCGCCCAGTTTTGCATTGAGCACGCCCAGCTCCATATTGGCGAGCGCTGAGGATTTCTTCTGAATACCCAACGCCTTTACCAACGGCGCAGGCATAATCTCATCGCCAATTGCGAAGTTTGCGAGGCTGCGCTGGGTTTGCGCGCCCCAATGGCTGTCAGCCGGAACAGAGACCTCACCGAGCGAATCGGTCTCAACGCGCACTGCGCCTTCCCCTGCTGCACCCATATTTTTAACGTCGCTCATCGAAGACATACTCCATTCGGTCTATTTTAGGCTCCCATAAGCACTGCTAATCGTGAACGTCAAAGCCCTTGGCGCTAGCGGTGCGAACAGCTAAACGTCTTGACGCGCTGTATTGCTGGAGTAATACAGCTCTCGTGGAGTGAACATGACTGAGTTAAATGCACCTGTCGCCCGCAAGGCTATGATTGACAGTCAGCTGCGGACCAGCGGCGTGAATGAAGAATATGTGCTGGCGCGCATGAATGCCGTGCCGCGCGAGAATTTCGTGCCGGCTGAGGCGCGTCCCATTGCTTATATGGACCGCGCAGTACCGCTGGGCGATGGCCGCTATCTCTCATCGCCGGTCGTGCATGGGATGATGCTGACCGAGGCCGCACCGACCAAGAACGACAGCGTTCTGGTGGTCGAATGCGGAACGCAATATTTTGCGGAGCTAATCGGACCGCTGGTAGCAGACGTGCAGCAAATCACCGCCGAAGAGGCTTTGGCCAAGAATTCGCGCAAGACATTCTCGCTGGTCGTGGTCGATGGCGCGATTGAGCATTTGCCAGATGGGCTTGCCAAACGCCTCGCGGAAAATGGCCGGATCGTTACCGGTATCGTTGAGAACGGCATCACCCGGATCGCATCGGGCCGCAAAGTGGCTGGTGCAGTTACCCTGCAAGCGGTGCACGATATCGGGATCCCGGTCCTGCACGAATTTGACCAAGCGAAAAGCTGGAGCTTTTAACGCATGACACGCGCGCGCCTGCCCAACATCCGCCGAATGAGCTCTCTGGCCAGTATTGCTGCAGCGCTCGCCGCCGGGGCGATAGCTGTGCCGGCACAGGCGGATACGCTGCGCGATGCCTTGGTAGAAGCCTATAACACCAACCCCACGCTGCAAGGCGCACGAGCCGATCAGCGCGCGACCGATGAAGACGTGCCAATCAATCGCGCCAACGGATTGCCCACCGCGACAGTAACAGCGACGCATATCGAGTTTGTGCGCCGCTCCGCCAACTCGTTTACTGCGCCGGAACGCAACCTTGGCGTCAATGCGGCATTGCTCGTCCCGGTCTATTCCGGCGGTGCAGTGCGCAATGCGGTGCGCGCCGCGAAAGAGCGAGTGGCCGCTGGCCAAGCCACTTTGCGAAACACCGAGAGCACCGTGTTCAGCCAAGTCGTTGCCGCCTATATGGATGTACTGCGCACCGAATCGCTGGTTGCGCTCAGTGCCAATCAGGTCGAAGTGCTGCGCATCAATCTCGAGGCGACCAGCGACCGCTTTGAGATCGGCGATCTGACCCGCACGGACGTCGCACAGTCGCAATCGCGGCTGGCGCTGGCCGAAGGCGATCTGAGACTGGCCGAGGCCAATGTCATCTCCGCGCGCGAGGTTTATCTCCAATTGGTTGGCAAAGCGCCCGGCACGCTGATGGCGCCGCCGCCGCTGCCTGGACTACCTCAGAATGTTGGAGAGGCCATCGTAGCCTCGCTTGAGAACAACCCCAATCTGATCGCCGCGAAAGAACGCGCTGAGGCTGCTGGATACGATACTGAGGTTGCTGGCGCCGGGCGTCTTCCCACCGTCGGCCTGTTCGCCAATGGCGACTATAGCGATTTCTTCGGAACACTCGGCGGTCCGGTTTCATCCGACTTTTCACAAAGCGAGAAGACCGCAAATGTCGGCGTCCGGGTCACGATCCCGATCTTTCAGGGCGGACAGACCGCCGCACGGCAACGTCAAGCGGGCGCCCGCGAGACATCGGCCCTAGAGGCGGTGATCGCCTCTGAACGCAGCGTCATCCAGGAAACCCGCTCAACCTATTCCAATTGGCAGGCCGCCAACGCGGTGATCGAAAGCTCGCAAGTGGCCGTAGAGGCTGCTGAGCTCAGCCTGGAAGGCGTGAAAGCGGAAAATTCGATTGGCAATCGCTCAATCCTCGATGTGCTCAATGCTGAACAGGAATTGCTCTCTGCCCGAGCGCAATTGGTGACCGCACGGCGCAACGCCTATGTCGCTGGCTTCTCCCTGCTCGCCTTGATGGGGCAGGCCGAAGCGCGCGATCTTAACCTGGATACTGGCGGTGTGCTTTACGATCCGCAAGTTAACTATGAGCGGGTGCGCGGTAAGATCTGGGACTTTGACCGCGACCCAGAACCTTCGCCAAATTCGACCAGAACCGTTGACATTCCGGCAGCCGACGCGACAATCGGGCCCACATTGGATTCAGACGAAGTCAATTGACACGCGGCTAACTATCCGTAACTGCGTCTGAAACTTAGTTAACAGTATCAGCGAGCTACGAGCACAAAATGGCGCAAGATAACGAAGCTTCGGTCGAGGAAATCCTCGAATCAATCAAGAAGGTGATCGCCCGCGACAACCGCGAAGGTGCGCTGGAAGCGCGCCGTCGGCGCGAGGAAGAGGCTGAGCGCGCAGATACAGCCACTGTTGCTGAAGACGCTGACGAAGTGCTCGACTTGGCAGAAATGGAATTTGTTGAAGACGTGGATGCCGATGATCAGGCGGGCGACGATGGTGAGTTTTTGCTGAGCGCCAGCCAAAGCGAAGATCACGATCCGCAGCCGACCAATGAGGCCGTGCGCGGCGCAATGCGCGAAAACCTGGAAGCCTTGGCCATGCTGGCCGAGCCCGGCGCTCAGCCGCAGATCGTTCGCTCTGGCGAGACCTCACTCGAGGGGCTGACCCGCGATCTGATGCGTCCAATGCTGGCCGAATGGCTTGAGAAAAACCTGCCCGGAATCGTTGAGAAGCTCGTCCAAGCTGAAATCGCACGGATCGCTGGCAAGCGCGGCTAATTTGTGCGTCTGCGCGCGCTTCGCCGCGCGTGAAACTCTAGCCAGAGACGAAGCGAGGCGTTAGGCCCCGTGTCCATGACGAAATTCATGCCCAGCAGCGCCGCTTTTGCTGCGCTTTGCATCGCTCTCTTCACGCATTCGCCCGCCGCCGCTGATGACCATGCCAAGGTCATTCCGGGAGTGGAAACCGCCCCTATGTCGGCGGAGGACTTAATCTCTACGCCGCGTCTTGGCGGGCCGATCGTGACGAATGATGGGCGCTTTGCGATTTACCAGGTCACGAGCACCGATCCGGAGAGTTTTGAGCGCACGCCGAGCCTCTACCTGCTGGACCTGAAAGAGCCGGGCAAGGCTCCTGTTTCTCTGGAGCTAGGGCTCTCGGCCAATTCGCTCGCCTTCGGCTCCGACGACAACCTCTATTTTCTCTCCTCTGAGCACACAGACGAAAGCGAGGAAGAGCGCAGCCGCGTATGGAAGGTCGCACTAAAGGCTGATGGCAATGTCACTGGCCCGAGTTTGGTCGCCGACATGCCGCTCGCCGATATTCACGGCTTCAAACTGTCGCCCGATGGCGACCGGATCGCGCTGTGGGCACCAATCGCTCGTGATTGTCCGACATTTGGCTGCGAAGGTGATGGTGAAGCCCATCTGCCCGGACCGGGCACTGGTAGGCTCTACGAGGGCGATGGAGGGTTCTTCCGCCATTGGGACACTTGGTCGACGCCGGGCACCTATAACCGCGTGTTCGTATTCGATATTCACCGTGGACAGGTAATCGGCGGCGTTCCGATTGACGGCATTGATCCGGAAACCGGTCTCACCGGCAACACGCCCACTATGCCGTTTGGCGGGGGCGAGGATATTGTCTGGACGCCGGACGGGTCGGGCATTTATTTCGTTGCCCGAAAGAGCGGCGCGGCAGAGCCCGCCTCGACCGATCTCGACATCTATTTCTCTGACCTTTCGGGCGGAGCGCCAAGCGAGCTGACCGCCGCAAACCAAGCGGTCGATACCGGCCCGGTGCCATCGCCTGATGGCAAATATCTGGCCTATGTCGCCATGGCGCGGCCAGGCTACGAATCTGACTGCACGGTCGTGCATCTTCGCGATCTCAAGACCGGCGAGACCCGCGCACTCACTCAGGACTATGATCGCAGCTTTGGCGGGTTATCCTGGACGCCAGACAGCAAAGCCATTCTAGCCACCGCCGCCGATGTTCTCGACACCCCTGTGTTCAGGATCGATCCAAAGACCGGCGTGGTCGAAAAGCTTGATCTGATGGCCGGCAATGAGGCGCATATCGGCAATGTCACGCCGCTGCCCGATAACCGTTTGCTGTTCACGCGCGATTCGATTGGCGCGCCTGCGGAATTGTTCCTTTCAGACGGATATGGGCAGGCCCGGCCACTGACCGATGTCGCCACCACCCGCACGGGCAAGATGGCATCAACGGTGACCACGCGTTTCAGCTTTCCCGGTGCAGGCGGTGAGACTGTCTGGGGCCAGATCACCCGGTTGGAGCAGCAGACCGGCCCCATCCCGGCGATCCTCTACATCCACGGCGGCCCGCAGGGCACATTCCGCGATGGATGGTCCAGCCGCTGGAACCCGCGCGTTCTTGCAAGCCAGGGCTACGCAGTAATCTCGGTCGATTTCCATGGATCCGCAGGATATGGCCAGGACTTCATGGATGCGATCAACAAGGATTGGGGTGGGAAACCACTGGAAGACTTGCAACTGGGCCTTGAAGCAGCGCTGAAACTCGACCGTCAAATCGATGGCGGCAATGCCTGCGCCATGGGCGCGAGCTACGGCGGCTATATGGTCAATTGGATCGCTGGAAATTGGCCAGATCGCTTCAGTTGCCTGATCCAGCATGACGGCCTGTTCGACATGCGCAGCTTCTATTACTCTACGGAAGAATTGTGGTTCCCCCGCTGGGATTTCGGCGGATCATACAGCGAAGCGCGCGAAACCTATGAGCGCTGGAACCCCGTCAATCACGTCGATAAATGGCAAACGCCGATGCTCGTGATCACGGGTGAGAAAGACTACCGGGTGCCGTACAGCCAAGGCCTGCAGAGCTTCACCGCGCTGCAAGAGCGCGGCATCCCCTCACAATTGCTGGTGTTCCCGGATGAGAACCACTGGGTTCTGGGCGCTGAAAACTCGCTGCAATGGCATGGCACCGTGTTCAATTGGCTCGACCAATGGCTGGTGCAGAACGTCGAGACAGTCAAAGAATGACGGAAAGCCCGAACGAACTGAGCCTGCTCGCGGCGCAAACCGCGTTGTCCAAGAAATACGGTGCTGAGACTGAGCGTCATATCTTCCTGTGCGCGCTCAGCGAAAAGCAAAAGTGCTGCTCACCAGAGGCAGGCGAGGAAGCCTGGACCTTCTTGAAAACGCGGATGAAAGAGCTTGGCCTGATCGGACCCAAGCGTACGTCAGAGCATCCGCGCGGGCCGGGCGGCGGTGTTCAGCGAAGCAAAGCCGATTGTTTGCAGATCTGCTCCCACGGGCCAATTGCCGTCGTGTGGCCGGATGAGGTCTGGTACCACTCCTGCTCGCCAGCCGTATTGGAGCGGATCATCACTCAGCATCTGATCGGCGGAGAGCCAGTCGAAGAATTCCGCCTGCAGCCAGCACCGCGCGTGGTTTAGCCAGCTGAGCTAGCGCTCAATCCTCGTCGCGTCTGCCCCACAGCTCATCAGGATCGGGCAGTTTGTTGTCGACCGATTCGTCATGCCCCGTCCCATTGGACAGGAACACCAGCCCCATCAGCCCGCCGCCGAGTAGCATCGTGAAGCTGATGCCGAGCGCCACCGCGATGTAAAAATGGACAGAAATTGCGCCGTTGAACTTATACAAGAGCGCCAGCGCGATCACCACGACGCCAATCGTCACCCCCATCAGCAAACGCATGATGCGGCGATAGCGCGCCCAAGCGTAAGCGGCGTTTTCTGGATCGTCGAGCGGGGATTTGTTGACCATGGCCCCCACATGCGCCGGGGCCGGGGAGGATTCAATAGGCTTGCGGTGGACCTGAAGGCTGTTTGAGGCGGCTCACGCCTTTCCCGCGCCCTAAGTGACACACCAGATTCGCTTTTTTGCGATTCAAGTGGCATGTTTTGCAAGTCGTCACAGGAGGCCGCGCAACATGACCATCGCCAAAATCATACCCAACCGATCCGCTTCGGATATCATTGCCTGCAATGTTGATACGCCGGTCTCGCAAGCAGTGGCGATGCTGGCAGGCAAAAAGATCGGGGCCTTGCCAGTGCTCGATAATGGCGCGGTCGCCGGGATTCTTTCCGAAAGAGACGTGATTTACCGCATGGCGGAAGAAGGTGCGAACTGTCTCAGCAGAACGGTTGGACAAATCATGACCTCACCTGCGGTGACGGTTGAGCCTTCGACAACAATCGACGATGCCCTCGCGCTGATGACCCGGCGGCGGTTCCGCCATTTCCCAGTGATCGACAACGGCGCGCTGTGCGCCTTCATCTCCATCGGCGACCTAGTGAAGAGCAAAATTGACGAGGTTGAACACGAGGCAGAGGCTCTGCGGACCTATATCCAAACCAGCTAATACAGGGCCGGTGGCCCGGTAGTGCTTGAGGAATGGGGCAAGGCCGCCTAAATTGAACATATAATGGCCGAAACACTCAAACTCACACCTTCCGCTGCGAAGCGCGTTGCGCTGATCGCGCAGAAGCAGAAAGCGCCCGCTATTCTGCGCCTGTCCGTCGAGGGTGGGGGATGCTCTGGCTTTCAGTACAAGTTTGATTTGGCTAATGCGCCTGACAATGACGACAGCGTGAGCGAGACAGACGGCGTGAAGCTGGTCGTCGATCCGGTCAGCCTTGATCTTGTCGGCGGCAGCGTGGTGGATTTCGTCGAATCACTGGGCGGAGCGGCATTTAAGGTCGAAAACCCCAATGCGGCGGCCGGATGCGGCTGCGGCTCCAGCTTCGGGATTTGAGTTAGACCCGCGCGGCACTTTGGGCCATTACGGCTTTCATGAAAATCGCTACCTACAATATCAACGGGATCAAAGCCCGCCTGCCGCGCCTAAAGGAATGGCTCGCTGAAACACGCCCCTCTGTGGCCTGTCTACAAGAGATCAAAAGCCAGGATGAAGGCTTTCCAGCGAGCGAGTTTGAAGAGCTGGGCTATCACGCCATCTGGCATGGCCAGAAGAGCTTCAACGGCGTTGCTATCCTGACCGATGGCAAAGCCGGCTATGAACCGCCAAAGGAAGTGCAGCGCGGCCTCGGCATTGATGGCCCAAAGGACGGCGAGGGCGAGCAATCGCGCTATCTTGAGGCCGACATAACGGACAAGGACGGAAGCACAACCCGGATCGTGTGTCTCTATCTGCCAAATGGCAATCCGCTGCCCGGGCCGAAGTTCGACTATAAACTGGCCTGGATGGAAAAACTGCGGGCCCGCATGGGCGAAATCTGGGCTGAGGAAGTCCCTGCTGCGGTGCTGGGTGATTACAACGTGATCCCAGAGGATGATGACGTGTTCGCGGTCAAAGCAATGGCCAGCGACGCTCTAATGCAGCCGGAATCGCGCGCCGCCTATGCCAGATTGCTGGGCGATGGCTGGACCGATGCGGTGCGCACGCTTAATCCGCGCGGCGGCGTGTGGACCTATTGGGACTATCAAGCCGGCGCATGGCAACGCGACCATGGCTTCCGGATCGACCATATCCTGCTCTCGCCGGAGATGGCGGATCGCCTAAGTGCTGTGGGCGTCGATAAGGAACATCGCGGGCGCGAGAAGGCCAGCGATCATGCGCCTGTCTGGGCCAGTTTGGTTTAGCCTCGACCTCGCCACCCGCGCCCTCCACCCTTCCGCCCGGAATAGTGTCCGGTAGGCTCCGGGGGAAGGATGGAGGGCGCACGTGGCGGTGGTTCTCCAAAACAAAAGCCCCCGCTGTTTCTAGCGAGGGCCTGCTAAATTTTTGAAGATCAAACTACCGGTAGAAAATATGGGTGTTGATCGAGGCGCGCTGCGTCTTTTTGCGGCTCCATGAGGGGCGCACATATTTCGCATGGAAATAGAGCGAATCGTCCGCTTCGGACTCCCACATCGCGTCATGCGCGATTTGAGCGATCGCTTTGGCGCGCTTCCATGCAGCGGTACCGGTGCGAATGTTTGGCATCCGTCCGCCCTTTACGAAGGAGAATTGCGCACGCTGGTATACAACGCCGCAATAGCTTGCCGGGAAGCGGCGATCATCTGCGCGGTTCATTACAACCTTTGCAACGGCGAGCTGGCCAGCAAGTGGTTCACCGCGCGCTTCGAAGTAAACCGCGCCAGCGAGGCAGCGCAGTTCTTCGGATAGTGTGCCAGTGGTATCGATTTGACCGACAAGCTGGCGCAACGAGTCCGCTGTTGGTGCCGCTTGAGGGATCAAAGAAGCTTTGTCGTCGTCTTCCAGTGTCTCAGCGGCCAGTGGTTGAACCACCTCCTGCGAAATGAAGACGGCCTCGCTGCTCTCAGCGACCTCAGGAACGGACACCACTTCGGCGTCGCTTTCCTGAGCGACAGCACCGGACATGTCGGCGCTGGAGAAACTGATGGTGCCAATCGCGACAACCGCGGCTGCACTCAAAGAATAAGTCTTACGACTCATGAACAATCACATTCTGTGCGGTGAGCAAGCTCCGACGCAGGCTTAGACCTGTTGCGAGTGTGTTCGCGGATTAAGAGAGGGGTCTAGTGTGCCTACCGGCTGCCCCCCGTCTGCGTGCTGGTCCGCCGGCCGTATCGCCGCGTCAAACCGCCTACGCTCTTGGAAGCTGTCGGGGCAAATAGTCACAGCTGCAACCATGTCAAGTTAATGGAGGTTGGATGCGACGAAGCGTTCCGGGTCCGCGACGTCCACCTCTAGGATCCAATTATCGGGGTCTTGCGCGCCTCGCCGATCCAAGTATTCGGTAAATTCATAAGGTTTTTCAATATTTTGAACCTTTGTCGCAACGAAAGAGCGTGACCCGTCTAGCTGCGGCATCCGCTCATAAAGTGTTGCGTTTTCACCGCGATACATGGTTACCACGAGGATCGTTCCAGCGTCCCTCTCTCCCTTCGAAAGGACCATTGCCGTGCCGCCTTCAGCCTCGGCAGCGCGGATCAAACCGGTGATTTCGATATGGGCGGGCAGCCGCGCGTCCATTTTACTGACCTGAGCTGTCCTGGTCAGAAGTGTAGCCAGGCAGGCTGGACAGCGCGATCCGCGAGCGCATAAATGTGCCCGTGCCGCGGCCAATCTCATCGCCCTCTGCATCGACCAGCCGCGATTCGGCGACAAACACCCGGCGCTTTCCGCTGACCCAGCGCCCCTCAGCCACAACTTCGCCCGTCCGCACAGGCTTGGTGAAATGCAGGTTGAAGCTGGTCGTGAGCAAAAAGCGGTCGGTTGCCAGCGTGTTGGCCGCGTAAAAGGCCGCATCATCGAGCATTTTGAAATAGATCGTGCCGTGGGCCGCGCCTGCGGCGTGAAACACATCGTCGGTGATGGTGAAGGTAAGGCGCGAGCGTCCTTCTTCGACAATCGCAAGCTTAGAGGCGAACTTAGCGTTGATCGGGGCTGAGTTATACAGCCCTTCGAGCGCGCGGTAATGGCGCTCAGCGCCTCCCGAAGAAGCCTCTGCGCCCGAACCCGTCGCAGGCTCACTCATATGATCCTCAGGCGGCATCACGCAGGAATTGGTTGGTCAGAACAGAATAGAGCGCGTCAGCATCCGGCGCCTCTAGCACAGCATCTAGGATCGCATCATCGCGCATCAACCGCGAAATAGTCGCCAAAGCATGCAGGTGAGTCGCGCCCGCATCTTCTGGCGATACCAGGCCGAAAATCAGGCTGACAGGCATGGCATCAGCCGCAGCGAAATCGACGGGCTGTTCCAGGCGTAGCAAAACAACAGTGGGGCGCTTGACCTCAGAGGAGCGGCAGTGCGGAATCGCGACAGCCCGACCAAAGCCGGTGCTACCAAGCGCCTCACGCTCTTCCAAACGCTCTAGGATATCCACACGATCAAGCCCATGAACCTCCGAGAACATCTCGGCAATCTGGCTCAGGACTTGCTGGCGCGTTTCCAAACGAGCCGAGGCAACCGCCTCGGGCAGCAATCTCAGATTTACATCCATCGCAAAAATCGTGATCCTAATTCAGTCACTCGCATGTCATAACCACATCACTGGGGTTGCCGCTGTTCTGCGCGGCGTTTCTCCTGCGGTCATGAAGGGGCAATTCTGTCAGCAGGTGTGCTGCGCTGCCCTATCGCGGCTCAACCCAACCGATTGAGCCATCTGAGCGTCGATAAACCATATTATGCCTCTCAGTGCCAGCATTTTTGAAGAACAATGCGTTCGTATCGCGCAAATCCAGCATCATAACAGCGTCCGCTACGCTGTAAGATGGGATGTCTGTGCTGGTTTCTGCGACCACCAGCGGCGCGTCCGCCACAACCTCTTCTTCGGGCTCTTCGGAGGCAGCAAAGATAGTGTAGGCCGCCTCTTCTTCACGCTTCGCATGGTCGGCTTGTTCATGCCGGTCATTGAGACGGCGTTTGTAGCGGCGCAGCTGCTTATCAATCTTGGCCGCGGCATTATCCAGCGCTTGGTGGGCGTCATGCGCATCCGCCCGAGCCTTCAGGATCAGGCCCTGCATCACATGCGTCACAATGTCGCATGAGAATGCGCCGCCTGGCGCTTTGCCAAAAGTGACATGAGAGGAGATCGCTCGGTCGAAATATTTATCGACGATGCCGCCTAAACGGTCTTCGACATGCTCCTGCAATGCCGCGCCAGTTTCCACTTGATGCCCTGAAACCCGGATATCCATTGTGGCTGTCTCCTTTGTTGTTTTCGACCCAAATGCACTACGCGCGTTATGATGTGAGAGAACTCAACGCGCCCAGATTGCCTTTTCAATTTCGTCTACGAACGCCTTGTGCCGCGCCAATTCCCCTGCCGTAGCTGCATGCGGGCGCGGTTCGCGGCGATCGCGCCGCTTTGCCGCTGCGGCCAAAGCTGCCGCTGGCACGCTGACATCTTCCCGGCCGCTTGCCATGTCAGATCCTGCGTCTGCTGCGAGCCCCAAGCCAATTTGGCGGCCACCGGTTAGCTCAACATAGACCTGCGCCAGCAGTTCCGCATCGAGCAGCGCCCCGTGCTTCACCCGGTGGCTGCGATCAATGCCATAACGCGTGCAAAGTGCATCCAATGACAGCTTGGAACCAGGGTGTTTCTTACGCGCCAGTGCAACCGTATCAACCATCCGGTCCAATGAGATCGGCTCCATCCCGATCAGCACCAGCTCATTGTTCAAAAAGCCAAAGTCAAAGCTGGCATTGTGCGCAACGAGCGGCGCATCGCCCAGAAACTCCAGCAATTCGCCCGCCGTGTCTTTGAACAAGGGCTTTGTCTCGAGGAAAGAAATCGACAGCCCATGAACCGCCTCTGCGGCCTGGGGCATATCGCGTTGAGGATTGTAGTAGGCGTGATAGCTGGCGCCCGTTGGCACCCGCCCCACCATCTCAACACAGCCAATTTCGACCATCCGGTCGCCTGTCTTAGGATCAAGGCCGGTGGTTTCAGTATCAAAGACGATTTCGCGCATTTGCAGTACTATCGGACCAAGATTGCGAAGGCGCAAGAGGTCAATTGCAGCAGCTTAACCCAAATTGGTGCCATTAGGTGGCGGTTAGTCCAAGGCGCGCGGCGCGTCAGGCGGCGTTAGTGGTAAGCTGCGCAATCAAATCGCTCACCGCCGCCTCAGTTTTCTCCAGCGAAGTGCCTGTACCGATCACATAGTCGGCGCGTTTGCGCTTTTCTCTATCGGGCACTTGCAGGCCGAGAATGTGCTCAAATTTCTCCGCCGTCATGCCGGGGCGGGCAAGCACCCGCTCGCGCTGAGTCTCGGCCGGGGCGGAGACAACCATAACGGCATCAACCGCTTCATTGCCGCCACCCTCAAATAAGAGCGGGATGTCAAACACCAGCAGCGGAGCGCCAGCATTGTCTTGCAGGAACTCGGCGCGTTTCCGACCAACCGCCGGGTGCACAATGCCCTCTAGCTGCCGCAGCTTTTCCGGCTCAGCAAACACCAGTTTGCCCAGCGCCTCTCGCTCAACGCCATTTGGGCCAGTTGAACCGGGAAAGGCGGCCTCAATAGCAGGCAGCAAGGATCCGCCGGGGCCCTGCATCGCGCGCACCTGCGCATCGGCATCGAATACGGGCACGCCTTGCGCCTCAAACATGGCGGCTACGGTCGACTTACCCATACCGATTGAGCCGGTGAGGCCGAGGATAAAGGGTTTGCTCACTGAGATATGACCTCGCGCAGCTGTGCATCGTGATCGCGTGGCGGGGCCTGCCCGAAAAACTTCTCAAACGCCGCTGCTGCCTGTCCAATCAACATGGATAGCCCATCAATTGTCGGAAATCCTGCCTTGGCCGCGCGCTGCAAAAACGGGGTTTCAACCGGGTCAGTGACAATATCATAGGCGATGCTTCCGGGCGGCGCATGGCTCCAGTCAAACACCAGTTCGGGGCTGCCCCGCATGCCCAAAGGTGATGCGTTCACCACCAGATCAAGGCACCTGTCGCGGTCATCAAAGGCAAAGTCTGTGGGCTCCGCGAAATGATCGAGCGGGGCGATGTAATGCTCACCCTCAGGGTGTAGTTCTTTCAGCAATTGCTTTGCCTTCGCCTGGTTGCGCGCGGCGATCACGAGGGTGAAGCCATGCGCGGTGAGGGCAGTGATGATCGCCCTGGCCGCTCCGCCGGTCCCAATGATGCGCGCCATGCGAAACAGGTGCTCGCTGGCCAAAATATCCTGCAGGGGCTCTGTAAAGCCCACCGCATCGGTGTTGGTGCCGATCAGCTCTCCATTGTCACCGCGATACACCGTATTGACCGCGCCAATCTTCTGCGCATCACCCACCACCTTGTTAAGGAGCGGGATCACCTCTTGTTTCAGTGGCATGGTGATATTGCAGCCACGCCAGGCCGGATCCTCGCGGCGCTCAGCGATATAGCTGGCCAGATCAGCGCTGGTGACCCGGTGAGAGCGATAATCTGCTTCAATCCCAAGCTGTTTAAGCCAAAACCCATGGATCAGAGGCGATTTCGACTGCGCAATCGGATCGCCAATCACCTCGGCATACTTAATGCTCATCTCTCGATAACACCAAACTGCCTCAGCGCCCAAAGCACCTGCATCAGAGGCATTCCCAGAATTGTAAAATGCGATCCTTCGATTGAGTCGAACAATTGCACCCCGATTGCTTCGATCCGAAAGACACCCACACATCCGGAAACAGCAGGCCATTCTTGGTCGAGATAATTCTCGATAAATAAATCACTGAGATCGCGGACTTGAAGCCTAGCGCAATCCCAATTGTCCCACTTCAAAGTTTCATTTCGGGCGAGTGCAGCACCCGCATAAAGTTCTAACGTTTTGCCGGAAAAGAAGCGCAGGTGATCTGCCGCTTCTTCTCGCGATGTTGGTTTATCGAAACGCTTGCCTTCCACAATGACCAGAGAATCCGAACCTAGGACAAACTCTGCATCAGTCTTCGAGGCAATCGCCAGCGCCTTTGCCGCGGACAGTCCTGCAACGACATGGTCTTGCTCATCACCGTTCCACGACCGCTCCACTGCCCGCTCATCAATATTCGCCGGGATCGCATCATACTCTACACCCGCCGCATCGAGCATCGCGCGGCGAGAGGCCGATTTAGAAGCCAATATGAGTTTCGGGGAAGGCGCGTTCATATCGGTTTTGCCGTCCCATCAACCGGTCGATCGCGGCGCTCCCGCTCTTGGACCAGTCGAATAATCGCTGCCGCGCTTTCCTCAATCGAGCGGCGCGTCACATCGATCACGGGCCAGCCATTGTCGGCAAACATCCGGCGGGCAAATTGCAGCTCATCCTTTACCCGGTCGCCATCAACGTAGGAGGTCTCTGTGCCCTCATTGAGCGACAGCAGGCGGTTGCGCCGGATTTGCACCAAACGCTCTGGCGCTGTGGTAAGGCCGACGACCAAGGGATGCCGCAGGCCAAACAGCGCTTTGGGTGGGGGGCTTTCCACGACCAGTGGGATATTTGCGACCTTATAGCCGCGGTTAGCGAGATAGATGCTAGTCGGTGTCTTTGAGCTGCGCGAGACCCCGGCCAGGACAATGTCCGCCTCTTCCCAATTTTCCCAGCCAATGCCGTCATCATGTGCGATGGTGAACTGGATCGCCTCAACCCGCTTGAAATAGGCCTCATCCATGAGGTGCTGGCGGCCCGGGCGTCCGTGCGCCTCTTCGCCCAATTGTGCCTCTAGCGCCGCCGTGACGCCATCCAGCACAGGAACCGCTGGCAATCCAAGCTGGCGGCAATGCTCCTCAAGCCGGGTGCGGGTATCCGTATTGACGAGTGTGAACAGGACCAGGCCAGGATTATTGGCCAGGTCAGGTACAATCCGGTCGAGATGGTTGCGCGAACGCACCATAGGCCAAAAGTGACGGTTTACTTCGGGATCATCGAACTGAGCCAAAGCCGCCTTAGCGATCATCTCCAAGGTTTCGCCGGTGGAATCCGATACGAGATGCAGATTCAGCCGGTTCATAGCGTTTGGTGTTTGATCCCTGGTCGGCGCAGTGCCAATTTCATGCTGCTTGGTCGCTATGCTTTATCAGCAGCGAGAGCATGTTGATAGACATAGGTATAAACCACGGGAGAAAACGGTCGACAAGATCGGGGATGGGATTCATGCCCAGTGACAGGCTTGGGGCTGCCCATTTGTCGACACGGGACAGCAAGTTTAAACAGGCTGGGGAGAGCGGGGATAAGAATGGCTTGACCGCATAAATACCTAGATTCGCGTTCTCCTTTGGGTCTGTTCAGAGCCGGAGAAATCAGGCAGAGGCTGGTAATTCCCGATTTCCACAGGGCCAACAAACTCCTACAAACCTTATATAAATATATATATTTATTGATTGGAGCCGTTCTATGCCGGGCATTTTGCTCGATACTCTTAAAGGAACCAAACAGGAAAAGGTTCCCATTTGGCTGATGAGGCAAGCCGGTAGGTATTTACCCGAATACAGGGAGTTGCGTGCCGAAAAGGGTGGTTTTCTGGAGCTTGTTTACGACAGCGAAGCAGCGGCTGAGATCACGGTTCAGCCCATTCGCCGGTTCGGCTTTGACGGGGCCATCCTGTTTTCCGATATTCTGATCGTTCCCCATGCTATGGGCCAAGGCCTCGCATTTCTCGCAGGCGAGGGACCCAAACTGAGCCCCACTTTGCTGGAGGCGAAACTTGAGGATTTCACTGCGGCACCAGAGCGATTTAATCCAATCTATGAGACCGTGCGGCTGACACGCGGCATGATCAGCGATGAGGTCACCATGCTCGGTTTTGCGGGCAGTCCGTGGACCGTTGCAACCTATATGATCGCTGGCGAGGGTAGCAAAGATCAGGGACCAGCGCGCTTGCTCGCGTACCGCGATCCGGCCCGTATGCAGGCGATCTTAGACGCGATCATCGATGTGACCATCGGCTATTTGCGCGGCCAAATCGACGCTGGGGCAGAGGCGGTTCAATTGTTCGACAGCTGGGCAGGCAGTCTCGCGCCAGATGAGTTTGAGCGCTGGGTTATCACGCCGAACGCGAAGATCGTTGCAGCGATGAAGCAATCCCATCCCGACACGCCGATTATTGGATTTCCGAAGGGGGCGGGTGCGAAACTGCCCGGCTATGCTCGCGAGACCGGGGTTGATGCGATCGGGTTGGATGAGACGCTGGATCCAGACTGGGTCCAATCGGTTTTGCCCGATGGAATGCCGGTTCAGGGCAATTTTGATCCATTGTTGCTCGAGGCGGGCGGCGAGGCCGTTGGCGCAAGAGCAAAGTTGATCCTTCGCGCCTTCGCCGAGCGTCCGCATGTCTTCAATCTGGGACACGGCATTGGCCAATTCACGCCGATCGAGCATGTTGAAAGCTTGCTTGAAACTATTCGGGGCTGATCAGGGGATGAAATTCACGCCAAGTCTCCCTACACAGGCTGCATGCAGGATCCTCTTTCGTTGATGTACGTGTGGCTCAAAGCAGGCCATGTGATTTTCATGGTGTTTTGGCTGGCGGGGCTGTTCATGCTGCCGCGCCAATGCATCTACATTCTCGACCACGCCAGCGGCTCTGAAGGCGAGGCGAAATGGGCCGAGCGCATGGGCAAGCTGCGCAAAATCATCATGACCCCCAGTCTGATAATAGTATGGGTTTTGGGGCTGACTTTGGCCTATTCCACCAGCGCATTCACGCAAGGCTGGTTCCACGCGAAACTGGCTCTGGTGCTGGTGCTGACGGGCTATCACGGCTGGCTGGTGGGCCAGACGAAAAAGATGGCTCGGGGCGAGCGACCGCTCACTGAAAAGCAATTGCGCATGTTCGGTGAGGTGCCCGGTCTGATCCTCGTTGTGGTCGTGGTGCTGGTCTACACGCGGCCGTTCTAAGCGCGGCGATTGTTGCTTGGTCGGGTTTTCCTCAGACTTATCCGGCGTCTTACACTTGCCTTTTTCAGACCAGCGGCAATTCGGCAATTGACCTGAGCGCGTCGCTCTCATATTTTGCAATTCATTAACCCGGCTTTGATGGCGCGGCAATCGCGTTATCAGGTCTGCTTTCTCCAAGCCCAAGCCTGCTCGCAAATCTGCGATCTGGCACCTCTTTTCAAAAGAGGCACTGACCCGCCGGTCATCTCCAAGACGGAACCTAAATTACTATGCATCTTAAAGACTTAAAACTGAAAACCCCCGCTGAACTCGTCCAGATGGCCGAAGAATTGGGCGTTGAAAGTGCCTCAACTATGCGCCGGCAAGATCTGCTGTTCAGCATTCTGCGCGAGCTCGCTGAGGACGAAGAATACAACGAAGACATTATGGGGATCGGCACGATCGAAGTGCTGCAGGACGGCTTTGGTTTTTTGCGCTCGCCGGAGGCGAATTACCTCGCTGGTCCGGGCGATATCTATGTTTCGCCGAACCAAATTCGCAAATGGGGCCTGCGTACAGGCGACACCGTTGAGGGGCAAATTCGCGCGCCGAAAGAGGGGGAGCGCTATTTCGCTCTAACTGATCTCACCAGCGTCAACTTTGAAGGCCCCGAAAAGGTGCGGATGCGCACCAATTTTGACAATCTGACACCACTTTACCCGGATGAAAAGCTGACGCTGGACCAGGCCGATCCGACTGTTAAAGACAAATCCGCCCGGGTGATCGATATCATCTCACCTCAGGGTAAGGGCCAGCGCGCATTGATCGTTGCGCCGCCTCGGACGGGTAAAACGGTTCTGCTGCAAAACATCGCCAAGGCGATCACCGACAATCATCCTGAAGTGCACCTTCTGGTGCTGCTCGTCGATGAGCGCCCGGAAGAAGTCACCGACATGCAGCGTAGCGTGAAGGGGGAGGTGATCTCATCGACCTTTGACGAACCAGCCAATCGACACGTGCAAGTCGCTGAAATGGTTATTGAAAAGGCAAAACGCTTGGTCGAGCATAAGAACGACGTGGTGATCCTGCTCGATTCCATCACGCGCCTTGGCCGGGCTTACAACACGGTCGTGCCAAGCTCTGGTAAGGTTCTGACCGGCGGTGTGGATGCCAACGCGCTACAGCGCCCTAAGCGCTTCTTTGGTGCCGCTCGTAACATTGAGGAGGGCGGTTCGCTTTCCATCATCGCGACCGCGCTGATCGACACCGGCAGCCGGATGGATGAGGTTATCTTTGAAGAATTCAAAGGCACCGGTAACTCTGAAATCGTGCTGGACCGTAAGGTTGCCGATAAGCGCATCTTCCCAGCACTCGATGTTGGTAAGTCCGGCACGCGTAAGGAAGAGCTGCTGGTCGAGAAGGACAAGCTCTCCAAGATGTGGGTGCTGCGCCGGATCCTGATGCAAATGGGGACGGTCGATGCGATGGAATTCCTGCTCGACAAAATGAAGGATTCCAAGACCAACGAAGATTTCTTCGAAACGATGAACCAATAGAAGCTGGCTGGCGATATGCTGCGGCAATATCTCTACATCAGCACCGCGCCGAGCCTTTCGCGTGAGGAAGTGGAGTCGATCTTAAACAGCAGCACTCGTAACAATCCCGCGCGTGGGGTGACGGGCCTACTGCTGTATAACGGCCGAAACTTCCTCCAACTGCTTGAGGGGGAAGAGGCGGAGCTGGTCGATCTGATGCTGCGGATTTCTTATGATCCGCGCCATTCCGGCGTTTCCTTGCTTGATCGGCGCGATATTGCTCAGAGGTCATGCTCGGATTGGGCGATGAAGCGGATTTTGATCGCAGAACCTGTTGAAGAGCGTCAGCGCTTGCTCGAGGCTGAGCTTCCGCAAGATTTGCAGCCTGAAATGCGCAAATTGATCGTCAATTTCGCGATTTTGAACTGACTTCCGGCTGCCAAAGCTGGTGTTTTTATAGACACTGTCAGCGGCAAACCGTTTTACCTGTGTTAACTGATCGTTTTCACTAAGACGGTATTCGGCGCCCAAATAAGGGGAAAGAAGCCGTGCGTCAAATCATCTACAGCAGTGTCCAAACGCCTGAACTTGGCGAAGGCGGTGTGTTTGAAATTATCCAGACGTCCGTGCGCAACAACACTGCAAAAGAGCTACGCGGCTTTCTCATATATTCAGGCCGATCGTTTTTTCAGGTCCTTGAAGGGCCGGGCGATGCGGTAAGCGATGTCTTTGAAATAATTTGCAAAGATCCTCGCCATGAGAAGATCGAGGTGTTGTGCGATCAATCTGTTCAGAGGACACATTTTGATCGCTGGGCTATGCAGCGGATTGCCGTCCAAAGTGATGATGATTGGGCGGCCAGTCTTGGGGCCTTGGAAGAACCCGTTCGGCACGCCGGCATTTTGCCATTTGTTGAAGACTTCTTGGGAACGGCCTCAGCCAAAGCAGCATAGACGCGAGGTTTCGTCCGTTCAGCTTGCCGCCTTTTGGGCCGCCAATTGCGCGCCCATCATTTCCCAGACCTTGTTCACGGCCTTTAGCGGCCTGACCATAACTTTGAAATCTTTGATTTTTCCTTCCTCATCGAAGGTAATCATGTCTATGCCGTTCACTTTGATACCGTCCATTTCGGTCTCGAATTCAAGCACTGCTGTGTTGTCGCTAACAACTTCGCGAATATAGCGAAAACTGGCGTTGCCGAGTGTTTGCCCGGCAGCCGAAAGATAGGCGACGACGATTGAACGTCCTTCTTGCGGCGTGTGCACGACCGGGGAGTGAAATACGGCATCGTCGCGCATGATGCTGGCTAATTCAGACGCTTTGCTACCGTTTTCGGCGATTTGATGCCACTTTTTGAGTGCCTCATGGGCGGTCATGCTTGTCATATCGGAAGGCGTCCCGGGATCATTAATTTCGTTTGGTGTCCGGTTGATACTATGCATTGCGCTTCGCCAATGCCAAACCAAATGTTACAGCGCAAAGCAGAGCATAAATGCCATGGGCGATGAGCCCCGTGAGGATGGAGAGAACACCTAATGAAGGTCAATATTGAGATTGATTGCACGCCAGAAGAAGCGCGCAGCTTCATGGGCTTGCCCGATGTGACGGAAGCCAACAACGCCTACGTCGATAACATCACCAAAGCGATGAAGGGCGTGAGCAGCCCAGATCAATTGCAGGAATATGCTCAGGCCTTGGCGCCGATGGGTCAGATGGGGCTAAAGATGTTCCAGAACTTTGTTGAGAATGGCATGCGGGCAGGGACGATGGGCGGATCGTCGCGTTCTAAAAAAGACAAATCAGACGACTAAAGCATTGAATGAAAACAACTACCTAGGCCTGCATTGAATGAGTGACACCATCTTTGCGATCTCCAGCGGTGCGCCCCCTGCTGCGATTGGGGTCATCAGGATCAGCGGTCCTGAAGCAGGTGATGCCTTGCGCAAACTGGCTGGGCGTGAGTTCACGCCGCGCCGCGCATCACTTGCGACGTTGCGAGACGCGATCGGTCGGCCACTCGATCAGGCACTCGTTTTATGGTTCCGCGGGCCAGGGACGGCGACAGGCGAAGATTTGGCAGAACTGCATTGCCATGGGGGCAGGGCGGTCTTGGCCGCTGTTTCGAATGCTTTAGGGGCGATTCCAGGCCTTCGAGCAGCAGAAGCAGGCGAATTCACCCGCCGCGCATTTGCCAATGGGCGGATTGATTTGGCCGAAGCGGAGGGTCTGGGCGAGCTGCTTAGCGCTGAGACAGAGCTTCAGAGAGCCGCCGCGATCCAAATGGCAGGCGGCGCGTTTTCAGCCCAGGTAGAGGCATGGCGCACATCCGTCTTGCGGCTTTCCGCGCAATTGGAGGCAGCGCTCGACTTTTCGGATGAAGACGATGTGTCAGAATTGCCCCCGCAATTTGCCGATGGCATCGAGGTGTTGTCACAAGAGCTGGATGGGTGGCTAAGCCGCGCGCGAGCCGAGAAACTGGGCGAGGGCTACCGAGTGGTGCTCGCCGGGCCGCCCAATTCCGGAAAATCCACGCTGTTTAATGCTCTGATTGAGAGCGAAGCGGCGATAACGTCGGACATTGCCGGCACTACGCGTGATGTGATTGAGCGCAACGTAGCTATTGCGAGTGTCCCGTTTAATTTCGTCGATACGGCAGGCCTTAGGAAAGAGAGTGAGGATGCCATCGAGCGGATTGGTATCGACCGCGCTCGTGAACAGCTTGGACGGGCGGATACGGTTCTGTGGCTTGGGGCTGAAGGCGAAGGCCCGGATGGGGCTTGGGAAGTGGCGGCCAAGAGCGACTCGGATGATTATGAGGCGAAGCCCTCTGCCGATTACGTGCTTTCGGCAACAACAGGTACCGGTGTCGATGTGCTAAAACAGGGTCTGGTCGCGGCGGCGAGGGCGGCTTTGCCAAAGCCCGGTGAAGCGGCTTTGAACGCGAGGCAGCATTCGGTCCTATCAGACGCTGCTCAGGCGCTGCACGGAGCGATTGGTCAACGCGATCCGCTATTGTGCGCTGAGGAGCTGAGACAGGCCCGGAGCGCGTTTGATAGGCTCATTGGCCGTGCAACTACGGAAGATATGCTGGACACGCTGTTTGGGCGCTTCTGCATCGGGAAGTAGGCTTTCTCGGCGGAGAAAGACCTTCGATAGTGGCGTACCTCAAAACAAATCAGTCAAACCGAGCGGTGTTTCACGTGAAACAGCTTTGACCCAAGCGGCGTGACACCCTATTTGGCGCAGAATGCATAGCTTTGATGTCCTGGTTATTGGCGGCGGTCACGCCGGTGTGGAGGCTGCCTGTGGGGCGGCCCGCATGGGTGCGCGCACTGGGCTGGTCAGCTTCGATCTCGGAGCCATTGGCGCGATGAGTTGCAATCCGGCGATTGGCGGGTTGGGCAAGGGCCACCTGGTTCGCGAAGTCGATGCGCTCGACGGCGTGATTGGCCGCGCAGCAGATGCGGGCGCCATCCACTACCGGATGCTCAATCGTTCGAAGGGTAGCGCCGTCTGGGGCCCGCGTGTTCAGGCTGACCGTGTGCTCTTCAAAGCTGAGGTCCAACGGATCGTTAAAGCGCAAGCGAATCTGACGTTAATAGCGGGAGAGGCTGCTGCGCTCCGGTTAGAGGGTGGGTGTGTTGTCGGCCTAGAGCTGGCTGATGGGACGGCGCTGGATGCGCCGCGGGTTATCCTTTGCACCGGTACTTTCCTCGGTGGGACTTTGTTTCGCGGCGAAGAGCGATTTACCGGCGGGCGCATTGGTGAAAATTCCGCTCAGCGTTTAGCCGAGCAATTGCGCGGCGCCGACCTGCCAATGGCGCGGCTCAAGACAGGGACGCCGCCGCGTATCGACGGGCGCACGGTTGATTGGGCTGCCTTACCAGAGCAAGCCTCCGACGATGAGAGCTGGACTATGTCGGCGCTCACCAAGAAGCGGGTAAACCCTCAGGTGTTTTGCGCGATCACAAGGACCACGGAAGCAGCGCATGACGCCATTCGCGCGAACCTGCATCGCTCTCCGCTGTTTTCGGGAGCAATTGATGCAGCGGGCCCGCGCTATTGCCCCTCAATCGAGGACAAGATCCACCGGTTTGGTGATCGCGACGGTCATCAGGTTTTCCTGGAGCCGGAAGGCCTCAACACGCATCTGGTCTACCCAAATGGGATCAGCACCTCGCTGCCGGTCGATGTTCAGCACGACATGGTTCGGGCAATGGCGGGTCTGTCTAACGCGGAAATCGTCGAACCCGGCTATGCCGTCGAGTATGACCACATTGACCCACGTGCGCTGACACCTGATCTTCAGTTGCGAGCTATCCCAGGGCTCTATTGCGCCGGTCAGATTAACGGGACGACGGGTTATGAGGAAGCGGCCGCGCAGGGCCTGATCGCAGGCCTTAACGCAGCCGCTGCTGAGACTGACCGCGAAGCTCCTGTCTTGGATCGCGCGAACTCTTACATCGCGGTGATGGTGGACGATCTCACCCTGCAAGGGGTGAGCGAGCCGTATCGGATGCTCACCTCGCGCGCTGAATACCGCTTACGGTTGCGGGCGAACAATGCTTCCACGCGCCTAACAGGATTGGGCACTGATGCTGGGTGCGTTGGCGACGAGCGTTCGAATTGGTTTGAGCAACGTGAAACTATGCGAGAGGTGTTGGCGCCTCTGTTCGCGCAAAAGCTCCATTCGAAAGATCTGGCAGACGCAGGCCTACCGGTTCGGCGTGATGGCGGCGAAAAGCCCGTCTCCGAGTGGCTTCGCCATGACGGTGTCGAATTTGCAGACCTGCTCACTTGGGTTGATGCTGAACTTGCCGAGGCGCTTCATGCGAATGCAGACCTGGCCGATGAGATGGCTGAGGATGCGGCTTATGAACCCTATCTCGCGCGTCAGGATGCGGAACTGCGAGACCTGCGTGCCAGTGAGAACCTGGCGCTTGCAGGGGACTTCCCATTTGCTGAGGTTCCCGGGCTCTCTTCAGAAATGATCGAACGGCTGACGTCTGCCAGTCCTCCCACATTGGCCGCTGCGGGCCGTGTGCCCGGCGTCACGCCGGCAGCTTTGTCGGCTTTGCTGGTTTACGCACGCCGGTGGCAAACCGCTGCATGAGCGATCGCGCCATCATTGAGACTGAAGAGCAGGCACGTGCGTTTGTTGCTGAGTGGGCTGACGCTGCAGCAATCGAGCGATTAGAACGCTTTTCAACGCTCCTTCGTGCTGAAAACAAACAACAAAATTTGATTTCGAAGCCTTCAGAAAGTCAGCTTTGGCAACGCCATATCGCCGATAGCGTACAGCTCTTACAGCATGTTTCACGTGAAACACGCGAAGACCGCAGCGGAACTCCTTGGCTCGATCTAGGAACAGGCGCAGGCTTTCCGGGGATAATTTTGGCTAGCTTGTTACCTAACATCCCAATGGTTTTGGTTGAATCTCGGGCCCGCCGCGTTGAGTTCTTGGAGCGTGTGGTCAGCGAACTAGACCTCAAGCGATGCCGCGTGGTTGGTGAGCGTTTGGAAAAGATAAAACCATTTCCCGTCAATGTGATAACCGCACGCGCCTTTGCCCCGCTGGACAAGCTCCTTCGCCTTTCGCACCCGTTTTGCACCGCGCATACCCGTTACGTTCTCCCCAAAGGCCGGTCTGCATCGGATGAATTGGCGGGACTAAAAGCTCGTAATCGGCGGAAGTTCCACGTGGAACAATCATTGACCGATCGCGACGCAGGTATCATCGTCAGTTTGTGAGTTGAGATCGCGGCGTCGAATGGCCTCGGTTACAGCGATTTTGGACTCGCTTGAGCGCAAATCCCCGACAATGGGCGGTCGTTGTGCTTAGAGTTTTGCCGGTTCGAGCATGAATAAGGAACGCGTAAAGATGCTGACAATCGCAATTGCAAACCAGAAGGGAGGGGTTGGGAAGACCACCACTGCCATCAATATTGCAACAGCGATGGCGGCAACGGGGTGGCGGACACTCCTGATCGACCTTGATCCTCAGGGAAATGCGTCGACGGGCATGGGTGTCGATGCGAACGATCGCGGCCTGTCGAGTTATGACCTCTTAGTTGATGAAATTGCTCTGGAAGATGCGGTCGTACCAACCAGCATACCCGGCTTGGATCTGGTTCCAGCTACAGTGGACTTGAGCGGGGCTGAGGTTGAGCTCGTCTCTGTCGAAGAGCGGACCGGACGGCTCAAGGCGGCGCTGGCCAATCACGGTGAGCACGATATTTGCTTTATCGACTGTCCACCGTCGTTGGGTTTGCTAACGCTCAACGCTCTATGCGCCGCGGATACTCTGCTCGTGCCACTGCAATGTGAGTTCTTCGCGCTCGAGGGTCTTAGCCAATTGCTTCAGACGGTCGAACGTATTCAACAGCGTTTCAATCCTAATCTGGGCATTATCGGTGTTGCGCTCACGATGTTCGACCGGCGCAACCGTTTGACTGATCAAGTCGCTGACGATGTGCGCGATTGCCTCGGTAATTTGGTGTTTGAAACTGTTATTCCGCGCAACGTCCGTCTGTCGGAAGCGCCCAGCCATGGGCTACCAGCGCTTGTTTATGATCATTCCTGTACGGGCAGCCGAGCATACATCGCGCTGGCCCGCGAATTAATCGGACGATTCCCGCCAGAAAGGAAAGCCGCATGAGCCGCAATGTGAAGCAAAACCCGAACCCATCTGGCGAGAAAATCGAATTCTCTGTACCGCACCGTGGACCTGGCGACCGGAAGAAAAAGCTCGGCAAGGGTCTGGGAGCGTTATTGGGCGAAACTCAGCGTGAGGAGCCGCTCGTCCGAGGTGATGCATCGCAAGTTTCTGATAAAAAGGCTGAAAATGGAAATGCACAGCCCGTTTCTGGGCTAGCTGCATTGCCAATTGCATCCATTAGTCCACTGCCAGGGCAGCCCCGTAAGCATTTTGATGATGCGGCGCTTGCAGAGCTGGCGGCGTCGATCGCGGCGCGTGGTGTGATCCAACCGATTATCGTTCGGCCGCGCGGCGAGGGCCGCTATCAATTGGTCGCGGGCGAACGCCGCTGGCGTGCCGCGCAGAAGGCGCGCTTGCATGAGATTCCAGCGCTTGTTCGCGAGCTCAATGACCGCGAGGTGATGGCACTTGCGCTGATCGAGAATATTCAGCGCGAAGATCTCAATCCCGTAGAGGAAGCGCGCGCTTATCAGCGTCTTGCCGACAGTGAGGGTATGACCCAGGCGGAAATCGCTCGCATGGTCGACAAATCCCGCAGTCATGTGGCGAACTTTCAGCGTCTTTTGGGCCTGCCGAGCGCTGTGCTTGATCTTGTCGAGACCGGCAGGCTGTCGATGGGGCATGCGCGCGCGCTTATTGGGCAGGAGAATGCCGCAAGCCTCGCTCAGCAGGCGGTGAACGACAATCTCTCCGTGCGTGAGATTGAGCGTATGGTGCGCAAGGTCGCTGGCAAAGTGGCGAACAAGGCTCCAAAAGCGCAGGTGGGCGGGCGCGATCCGGCGAATGATGCCGATATCGAAGCGGTCCAGCGCCACCTAGAGGAATTTCTGGGCCTGACTGTGCGCATTAAGGCCGACGCGGATCCGCGTTCCGGTGCGGTTACGATCCGCTACCGGACGCTCGATCAATTGGATTTGGTGTGCCAGAGGCTGACCGGTGGCGATATCTAAGGCCAATTTCGCTGCAAGTCATTCTTAAAAAAACCACTAAATCAATGCTTTGAACTGCTTTCATAGCGCGATTGGATTGTGTCCTAAAGTTGCGCCGCGCAACTGCGCACCCCTTTTCTAGGTTTGTTGGACGCTCTTTCGTTTGCGGACGACTAAACAGAAACGCGCGAGACCCACTGAGAGTCCCGCGCGCTGATATATCGGTATTTCGCGGCGGCTAAACCCGCTCTGCCACCTTAATTCTTGATCATTTTGACCGGGCGCGGTGCCGGCGCAACCCGTGTGGGCTGCTTGATCATTTGTGGCTCCGGAATTGTGCGCTCACGCACTGGCTCTGGCACAAACTCCTCGCGGACATTCTCACGCACGATCACGCGCTGGCGTTGAGTTGTCTGTACCGGAACCAGGACCGTTTGCTGTACTGGTTGTGCTTGGTAGCAGTTGCAGCCCCGATAGCCATAGGCGACGGGTGCAGGTGCATATTGCGGATACGCATAAGCTGGCGCAGCGATTGTCCTGCTGGCAAAACGCTGAGGCGGTGCAGAGACCAGCCCGTTGTTCTGCTGAAGATAATCGTTGAGTGCTGCCTCGCAATCATAGCCATCATCATCGTCACCATCGCCAATCAGGGTGCCGATAGCCAGGCCAGCTAAGCCGCCTGTGCCCGCACCGATCAAGGTGCCAGCCAGACGCTCGCCGCTGGATACGCGGTTACCGATGATACCGCCTGTGATCGCGCCGAGCAGACTGCCAATGATACCGCCTTTTTCCTTGCCATCGCGGCCGTCGGTGCGGCGGCGGCATTCGGCCAGCCATTGTTCGCGTTCAAACACCACTGGCTGAGACGCTTGGTAATATTGAACCGGAGCGGGCTGGCCAAAACCTGTGTCTGCAGGGGGAATTGAGCGGGTTGCCGTGCGCGGCGTGATATAACGCGTGCGAATGACGGTTTCGACCCCGTCTTCGCCCATGATGATCTCTTCCGTCTCACCCAGGGTCCGCCCACCGGTCTGCGCAGGGGCGATCGAGGTTTCTGGCATTGGGGCTGGCGCGGTTTGAAGATCAGCCGGGAGCGATTGAATCTCTCCCTCGGTCATCACAACCTCGGCCTGTGCCAAAGCAGGTGCAGCGCTGGCCAAAGCCAGTCCAGCGACCGGAGCGCTGAGGCTGCGAAGCGCGAAATGGAGTGTCGACATCAAAAGTTTCCCCTGTGCTTATAGAGCGATCATGCGGCACGATATTGTGCGATTCGCACGCCGAGCCCATGGCAGATTGTTAGTTACTATCAACTAACACACCAAACCAGATAAACAGCGGAACTGTCTCTTTTCGGGGCGATTGCGTGCGTTGTCTGAGTGACCAGACGAAGATTTAAGTTGAAAGAGGGTTAAATTCGGTCGCTCAATAAAGCGGCAAGGGCCTCTAACCCAAGAGCATCCTCTCGCGTGAAGCGCGCAGCCTCCGGACTGTCGCAATCGATCACTGCGATCACTTCGCCATCGCGCATCACAGGCACGACAACCTCGGATTGGCTGGCAGCATCGCAGGCAATGTGCCCGGGAAAAGCGTGAACATCCTCCACCAGCCGGGTTTCGCCAGTTGCCGCCGCGGCGCCGCACACACCTTGGCCGAAAGGAATGCGAATACAGGCCGGGCGGCCGACAAACGGCCCAAGCACCAGCTCCTTTTTCGTCCCGTTTTGCACCACGCGGTAAAATCCTGCCCAATTGAGGCGGGGTACAAATTCCCAGATCAGCGCCGCAGCATTCGCCATATTGGCAATGCCATCGCTTTCTCCGATGGTAAGGGCGTCGGCGGCATCGCCCAATTGCCGATAAAGTTCGGCTGGCGCGAGGGTTTCGTCTGGTTTGAAATCATACATGGCGCTTGGCTGTCTAATCGCTTCCCCCATTGCCGCAAGGGCAACGCTCTTATATCGCGGACACCTATGGCTATTATTCGCAAAATTCTCATCGCTTTGGTCGTCCTGCTTGTGATCCTGGGCATTGTCGGTTTCTTTTTGACGCGCGGCGACACCGCTGAGCTGTCGGTTGACGAGGTCGCGGGCACGGATCCAACCTTGGAAGAGCCCGATCCGGAGAGTTTCCCGACAGTGCAGATTGCAAAACCGGTCGGCTGGGAAGAGGGCGCATTGCCAGTGGCGGCTGAGGGGCTGGCTGTGACGCGCTTTGCCGAAGGCCTGGACCATCCCCGCGTACTCTATGGCCTGCCGAATGGCGATGTGCTGGTCACTTTGACCCGGGCGCCCAAGGCGGAGGATGATGGCGACGGTGGTATCATGGCCAGCATTCGCGGATGGGTCGCAGAATATCTGTTCTCAGAAGCGGGCGCCGCGGGCGATTCGCCGAACCAAATTGTTCTGCTGCGCGATGAGGACGGTGACGGCGTTGCTGAAAAGCAGACCGTGATCCTGTCGGAAGGGCTCGATTCCCCATCCGGCATGAGCTGGAACGATGGTACGCTTTACGTTGCCAATCACAATGCCGTGTTGGCGTTCCCTTATGAGCTGGGTGCGGATGCGGTGACGGGTGAGCCGACCAAGCTGATGGATCTCGCGCCGGGCGGCGGGCACTGGATGCGCAATATGGAGCTGCATCCGGATGGCAATCGCCTCTATGTCGCGGTCGGTTCGGTCAGCAATATCGGCGAAAGTGGGATGGAGGTCGAAGAAGGCCGGGCGATGATCTGGGAATATGATCTGACGGCTGGGCGCCAACGCCAGTTTGCCGTCGGTCTGCGCAATCCCAATGGTCTCGACTTTAGCCCGTGGTCGGGCGAGCTATGGACCACGGTGAATGAGCGCGACATGCTTGGTTCTGACCTGGTGCCGGATTATCTTACGAATGTGCCGGTTGGCGCGCAATATGGCTGGCCGTGGCTGTATTATCGCACCAACATCGATCGCCGGGTTGAGGCACCGATGCCGGCCTATCTGATGGAATATGCGCGCTATCCCGAATATGCGCTTGGTCCGCATGTCGCTGCGCTGGGTCTGGTCTTCACTAAGGAAGGCCACCGCATGGGGGATGGATTTGCCAGCGGCGCATTCATTGCGCGCCATGGTTCGTGGAATCGCAAGCCGCCATCTGGCTATGACGTTGTCTATGTCGCCTTTGACGAGCGCGGAAATCCTACCGGCAAGCCTGTGCCCGTGCTGACCGGCTTTTTGAACGAGGACGGCACGACAAAGGGCCGGCCAACTTGGGTTGAATGGGGTGGTGATGGCTCTTTGTTGGTGTCAGACGACACTGCGGGGATCATCTGGCGCGCTGTTGCGCCCGGCGCAGCAGCCGGTGCGGGGATCGAACGTTTGCAGGGGCGCCGTTTGGAGCCTCAACGCGAGCTCAGCGGTAGCCCCACCGCAAGCTTTGGCGAAGACGACTATGCTCGCATCCAGCCCGCCGATTAACGCCTAGGTACAGACGGGGGCTTCGCGCAAAAGTCGCACGGCGCAACTTTGCCACGTGGACCTACCGCACCGTTTAGCTTGCGAGTTTGTCTGCGCTCAGGGTGTAGAGCAGGTCTGAGCCGCTGATCGCGCTGGCCTTCAAGCCAGAGGCTTCTGGCACGATATGATCGAGGAAGAAGCGGGTTGTCACCGGCTTGGTCTCCGCCAGAGCAGGCGCGGCCCCTTCGGCCACGGCGCGAACCTGGCGCAGCATTTGCCACCCGGCGACCGCGACCGCAGCCATGGTGCAGAACGCGGTGCTGCCAGCTAAGCGATCGTCAAGGCTTGCCTCATCGCGCATCCAGTGGGCGATATTCGCGCAATCGCTCGCGAGCCCAGCAAGGCCTGTTTCGTCGCTCGCGTCTCGGGCGATTTCTTCAAACAAGCCAATGACAGCTTCGCCGCCCGACATGCCGAGCTTGCGCGTCACCAGATCGGCGGCTTGAATGCCATTGGTGCCTTCATAGATCGGAGCGATCTTGGAATCGCGCCAGTGCTGCGCCGCGCCGGTCTCTTCAACAAAGCCCATGCCGCCATGCACTTGGATACCGATACCCGACACCTCGACGCCGATGTCTGTGCCCCAGGCCTTGACCAGCGGGACTAGCACTTCGGCGCGTTCACCAGCGGCTTCATCGCCAATCGTGCCGCGATCCACTTGGCCGGCGCAGTAATAGAGCAGGGCGCGAACGCCTTCGGTCAGGGCCTTCATGCGCAGGATCATGCGCCGCACATCGGGATGCTCGATGATCGCAACTGGGGTTTTGTCAGGCGAACCAGCGCGGGCCGATTGCACCCGGTCCATTGCATAATAGATCGCCTGCTGCGTCGCCCGCTCAGCGATTTGCGCACCCTGGTTGCCGACATTGATCCGCGCATTGTTCATCATCGTGAACATGGCCATCAGGCCGCGGTTCTCCGCACCGACCAGTTCGCCAATACACTCACCATTATCGCCATAGCTCATCACGCAAGTGGGCGAGGCGTTGATGCCGAGCTTATGCTCCAGGCTGACGCAGCGCACATCGTTGCGATTGCCGAGCGATCCGTCGTCATTGACGTGATATTTAGGGACGAGGAACAGCGAGATGCCGCGTGAACCTTCAGGTGCATCAGGCAGTCGTGCGAGCACAAGATGGATGATGTTCTCAGCCAGGTCGTGCTCACCCCAGGTGATGTAGATCTTCTGGCCCGCAATTTTGTACTTCCCGGCGTGTTCACCTTCTTTGATCGGTTCTGCGGTAGAACGCAGCGCGCCCACATCGCTGCCTGCGCCCGGTTCGGTGAGGTTCATGGTGCCAGACCATTTGCCGCTGACCAGATCGGGCATATACTTTGCCTGCTGATCCTTGCTGCCATGGTGGCCAATCGCTTCAATCGCGCCGACCGACAGCATCGGCAGCAGCGTGAAGGCCATATTGGCGGACCCGAGGTTCTCCAGCACATTGCAAGACAGAGTGAAGGGCAGGCCTTGGCCGCCAAATTCCTCTGGTGACGCAATTGCGTTCCAGCCTTGCTCGACATAGGCGTGGTAGGCGGGTTCAAATCCCTCTGGCAGGCGCACCACGCCGTTTTCCAGCTTCGCACCCTCAAGATCCCCCACGCGGTTGAGCGGCGCAAACTCGCCAGCGGCAAACTGACCCACGCCATCGACAATCGCCTCGACCAAATCGGCCTCTGCATTGGCAAAGCGCTCGCTTTCCGCCAGCTCTTCGATCCCGGCGTTCACTCGGATGGCGAGCAATTGGTCTTGGGTAGGGGGCGTGTAAGGGGTCACGGGCGTGGGTCGTCCTTTGATTGGGTGCATTTCTCGGCTGGAGGCCGCCTGCCTCTTGGCAGGGCTTGCGCTTGAATATAGCGCAGATCGCATGAGCGACAAGAACCTTACGGAAGTGCTGGATGCGGATGCGCAGGGGATTGCGCGTGCGGCAGCGATTCTCGATTCGGGCGGACTTGTCGCAGTGCCGACCGAGACCGTGTACGGGCTGGCAGCGCGCGCTGATAGCGCGCAGGCTGTCGCGAAGATCTATGAGGCCAAGGGGCGGCCCGATTTCAACCCGCTGATCGTGCATGTGCGTGACATAGAGCAAGCGGGTGAGCTGGCCGAGATTTCAGATACGGCGCGGTCGCTGGCCGATCAGCATTGGCCGGGCCCGCTGACATTGGTTTTGCCCTGCAGGCCGGAGGCAAAGCTCGCTGGCGCAGTGACGGCAGGTCTGCCCACGGTAGCGCTGCGAGCGCCCGCTCACCCTGCGATGCAAGCCCTGTTGGAGGCGGTGGATTTTCCGCTTGCCGCACCGTCTGCCAATCGCAGCGGGTTTATCAGCCCGACGAGTGCACACCATGTGCTTGCCTCGCTCGATGGCCGAATTGATCTGGTGCTCGATGGCGGGCCGACCCAGGCCGGGGTTGAATCGACGATTGTCGCGGTTCGCGGCGATGGCGGTTTAGAAGAATTGCGGCCAGGCCCGGTGATGATGGCGGGCGCGCATCGAGCCGAGGCAAAAGGTATTGAGGCCCCCGGTCAGCTCGCCAGCCATTATGCGCCGGGCAAACCAGTGCGTCTAAACGCTGCTCACGCAGAGGCGGATGAGTTTCTTATCGGGTTCAGCGCCGTATTGGGCGATTGCACATTGTCAGCGGTAGGCGATTTAACCGAGGCAGCCTCCCGCCTCTATGATTGCCTTCATCGGGGCGCCGCTTCCGACAAGCCGCGCATCGCCATTGCACCCATCCCAGAGGACGGCATTGGTTTTGCCATCAATGATAGATTACGCAGAGCGGCGACTCCGCCCGACTAATCGTCTTCCGGCTCCAGCGGGACAGTGGGCAGGATTTCCTGCATCTCAGCATAGGTCGCCTGAGCCTCATCGCATGCCGCATCATCGCCTTCACGACATTCCTCGATTTGCTTGTCGTACTGGCGCTCAAGCTTGCCGAGTTTTTCTTCACGGCGACGAATTTCCCGCCCTCGGTTCTCATCAGCCTCAGATTGGCTGGTGGTTGCCACATCCACCGCTTTGCCAGCGACCTTGACCGGCGCCGTCACTACGTCGAGCGCAGTGCGGGCAAGGCAGCCGCTCAAAGCGATGCTTGAAATAAGGGCGAGGGCCAGGGTCGAGGCAGGGGAAGGTACGCGCATGTCACCCTTGTTGCGCGCATCCTGCGGCTTGGCAAGTGAGGGATGCGCCGGATTAGCTCTCGTCAGCCTCGTCTTGCGGTGTTTCTGTTTCTGTTGCTGGCTCATCTGCGGCCGGTTCTGCGGCTGAGCGCGGCGCGCAATTGAGGTCGCCTGAGCCAACCGAATTGAGCTCGCACTTGGCGCTGCCGAACACGTTGATATCGCCTGACCCGGCAATTGTGGCCTCGACTGTGCCATCAGATGAGAAAGCCACATCGCCCGAGCCGCCAATTGTCACACTAGCGCGCTCGGTCATCAGGTCATCGAGATTTACATTGCCATTGCCGCCAATCACCACTTCCAACCGGCTGGCAGAACCCGCACCGTTCACCGTGCCTGATCCGCCAATGTTTACGTCCAGCTTGCTCGCATCGAATTTAGCAACGCTTACGCTGCCCGATCCGCCGATATTGATCGATGCACTATCCGCCATAACCGGGGTTTCGACATTGCCGCTGCCGCCGATATTGATATCGCGCGGGGCAGGCATGGTGATGCGAACGGTTGTCGAACCGCCGCTGTCCCAGCCGTCTTCGCGGTAAATGGAGAGATCGCTGCCATCGAGATCAAAGCGCAGCGTCTCGACGGCTTCCCCATCGCCTTTGACCGTTATGTCGAGCGTCTCGCCCTCCGTGATGATGACCTTGTCCGGTCCAGCAATGGATAGCGTGTCGGGTGCTGCTCCGGTCATTTCGAGTTCGGCTAATGGCACCCCGTCACCGCCTACATTGATGTCCACATCACAGCCTGACAGGCCGACTCCCAGTACGAGGGCGAAGATGGGCGCGATGCGTTTCGAAATGGGTGTCAGCATGGGGGATCCTCCAAGAGTATTTGAATGGCGTATTAGTGATATAATACACTAGATACGAAGGTTCAAGCATTGGTTCGTTGCTGGCGGGCAAATGAAAAGGGGCCGCCTTGGTCAGGCAGCCCCTTTAGAACGTTGCAATAGTAAGGGAGGGTTTAGCCTTCCTCGTCCGGATTATCGTAATATTGCGGCGCATGTTCGCGCAGAACGTCGAGAATCTTCTCAAGCGCGGTCGGCTCGTCGGTCTCTTCCATCGCGGCGAGTTCCCGCGCCAGGCGGCTGGAGGCTGCTTCAAAGATCTGCCGCTCAGAATAGCTCTGCTCCGGCTGATCTTCAGGGCGGAACAGATCGCGAGTAACCTCAGCAATTAGCACGATTTCGCCAGAATTGATCTTCGCTTCGTACTCTTGTGCGCGGCGCGACCACATGGTGCGCTTGACCTTTGGCTTGCCTTTGAGCGTTTCCATCGCTTCTTTCAAAGTCTTGTCGCTCGACAGCTTGCGCATGCCGATTGCTTCGACCTTATTGGTGGGCACCCGCAGGGTCATTCGCTCTTTTTCAAAGCGCAGCACATACAATTCGAGCTGCATGCCGGCGATCTCTTCGTTCTGAAGTTCGATCACGCGGCCAACGCCGTGTTTGGGGTAAACGACATAGTCGCCAACGGTAAATGCAGGCACATTGCTTGCCATGCGTGTTCCTTTCAATTGGCTCAGTTCAATTGCACATAGCTGGCATGTCTTTGAGCGGCGCTGCAATGTGCAAACGCCGTCTATTCATTGCCAGATCTGTTGCTACTGGTCTGAAACCTTCCTGTTTTTCGACCCGGCGCCGGGACCAACCAACGCGGTTGCGTCATCGCATAGCACAACTGCAACAAAATTGCGAATCGCAACTCTATTGGTCGCCTGTCAGCGTTTTGAGCTATGGGAGTGGATGCTCCAGCAGGTTCTTTGTTGCGCTCTCGCTCGGGCCGGACTTCAGGCGTTAATCGCCTTCGCCGGGTGCCTCGCTGAAGTACTTCTCGAACTTGCCTTCGACGCCTTTGAAATCATCGGCATCAGCAGGCGGTTCTTTCTGGCTCGTGATGTTCGGCCATTCAGCGGATAGCTTGGTGTTGATCTCCAGCCATTTCTCAAGGCCGTCTTCGGTATCAGGCAGAATTGCTTCTGCCGGGCATTCCGGTTCACACACGCCGCAATCGATGCACTCGCTGGGATTGATGACCAGCATGTTTTCGCCTTCATAGAAGCAATCGACCGGGCACACTTCGACGCAATCGGTGTACTTACATTTGATACAAGCGTCGTTGACGACGTAAGTCATGAGGTAAGGCTTTCTTTCGATACCGTTTCGAGCGCTGCTAGTGCGCTTTACCCAGCGCGGTCAAGCTCGCGGTAGTGCGTGCGTGCTTCGTCGGGCGACCCGCGCCGCATTGGCAACGAGATGATCTCAACTACGCGTACTTCATTACCGATTGCTAAAGTCAGCACATCGCCTGCTACAACATCTTCGCACGCGCGCATCACATGCTTTCTATTGCAACGTAAAGAGCGGCTTGCGATCATCTTTTGTGCCCGGGATCGGGTCCGCGCGAATCTGAGATAGACCAGCAGCCGGTCGAGCCGCATTAGCGCAGGAGATCCGCCAAAGCATCAAAGGCGCCGCTAGCCTTGGCTGGGCCAGTGTCGGGCTTCTTGCTGCGGTTTTGCGGTTTGCCCTGTGGCCGCCCTTGCGGTGAGCCTTTGCCCCCTTTGCCGTGTTTTGCGCCCTTGCGTTTGCCGTGTTCGCGCTTGTTGTCTGCGCCAGCCTCGTTGCCGTTGGTATTAGGGCGGCGTCGGCGCGGATGGTCATCGCTAGCGCGCTTGGGTCGCCAGGTCCGGCTGTCCGGCGCGGGAGGTCCAAATGCCCCCTCGGCGAGTGTGCGGGCGCGCTGGACCCGGAAACCAGCCGCACTCAGCAGGCGGCGTGCATTGTCTTCTTCCAGACCAATTGAAATCGGCAGCGCCAGATCGAGCGCAAATTTCAGATTGCGCTGCTTGCCCGCCTTTTCTTGAGCTTTGGCGCGGGCATCGAAGGCCGCGCGAAAAATCTTCTCCGCCAGATCAACCCGGATCGCTTGAGCGCCGGCTGGGCGATATCCAGCAGGCAGGCCCTTTGCCTCGGGGATCACCGGCAACATGGAGGGGTTCAGCGGCCGCTTGTCCACGCCCAGCGCATGCAGCAATTGCCGTGGGGCTGGCTTAAGCAACGGCGCAGCAAAAATGTCGAGCGCGCCGAAAGTCACGCCCAATTTGCGCAGGAACGGGCGCATTTCCTTGGGCAGATGTTCGAGCCCAGCCTTTTCGCGCGTCACAACGCCGCGTGCATCGATCAGGATATGCAGCAATGCGCGCGCTTGCGATCCAGCCTCTGGATCACGCGCTGCCTCTGCCAGCTTGCGCAATGGCTCAAGCGGTTCCAACTGCCCTGCCAGCCATTGAGTCAGCCCAGCCTCGAGCGCGGTCCTGGGCGCTTCTGGCAAGGTCGAGATATCGCGAGCCAATATCAGGCGCGGCGCTGCAAAATCCTCTGGGCCGGAATTGGCTGAAAAGCTGATCTCGGCCAAAGTGCGATCCTGCCAACGGATCGCTCCGCGAGAGAGTTCCAATTCGCCAAGCCCCTCGGCCAGCAGCCAATTGGCCCGCTGGGTTAGGATCGTCGGCAGCGCCTTTTCTCCAGCAGCGAGCAACATTTTGCGGTCGGCAACTGTGGCATTGGGGTCAACCACAAAGCGGAACCCATCGAGCCTGCCTATCGGCTCAGCCTCAACGCACATTTGGCCATCAGGCTCCAGCGTTACTGGCAATGCGTCGGCATCCTGTCCCAGCGACTTCATAAGTATTGTCGTCCTCCGATTGACGAACCTCTCGGTGAGCCGCCCGTGCAGCGCATCCGATAATTTTGCTTCGACCGCGCGGGCGCGCGCAGCCATCTCATCTCGCGCCAGCACCCAATCGGGCCGCTGGCAAATATAGGCCCAGGATCGAATCGCGGCGATCCTACCCTGTAATGTATCAATATCGCCTTGCGTACGGTCCAGCTCTGCAATCCGCGCAGCGACAAAGTCTGCGCCGATATAGCCATCGGCCATATCTTGCCAGAGCCGCGCGACGAAACGGGAATGATTGTCGGGGCCGATTTGGCGGAAATCAGGAAGGCAGCAGGCCTCCCAAAACCGCCGGACCTGACCGCTGCCGCGAACAGTGCGGCCCAGATCATCCTCGGCCAGACGCTTTAGAACGGCGAGGTCAATCGCTCTTGGAGCTGCCGTCAAAACATCACTTTGAGGCTTGTTCTCCAGATCCCCGATCAAGGTGCCAATACTGTCAAAGCGCGGCTCAGCCTCCCGCCAGAAAAGCTTGGTCAGTGGCGCGAATTGATGCTCCTCAATCGCGTAAATCTCTTCCTCAGCAAATTCGAGCGGTGCGCCATTGCGCGTGCCGCCACCTGTGAGCGTGCCGAAGCTGCCGTCGGTCTGGTGCCGCCCAGCGCGGCCCGCAATCTGCGCCATCTCAGCAGGGGTAAGGCGGCGTTTGCGGCGGCCATCAAACTTACTCAGCGCGGCGAAGGCCACATGATGCAGATCGAGGTTGAGGCCCATGCCAATCGCATCGGTGGCGACGATGTAGTCAACTTCGCCGTTCTGGAACAATTCGACCTGCTTATTGCGGGTTTGTGGGGAGAGCGCGCCCATCACCACCGCTGCCCCGCCTCTAAACCGGCGCAGCATTTCCGCCATCGCGTACACTTGCTCGACAGAGAAGGCGACGATCGCGCTGCGCGGGGGCAGGCGGGACAATTTCGTCTGTCCGGCATGGGTGAGGGTGGAGAAACGCGGGCGCTCGACCAGCTCAGCGCGCGGGATCAGTTGTTTGACGATCGGCTCCAGCGTGGCCGAACCCAGGATCATCGTCTCTTCCCGGCCGCGCGCATTGATCAGTCGGTCTGTAAAGATATGGCCGCGCTCTGGATCTGCGCCGATCTGCGCCTCGTCGATCGCGACAAAGGCGTGGTTGCCGCCTGTGCGGTTCATCGCCTCCATTGTGCAGCAGAAATAGCGCGCGTTTGCCGGCTCAATCCGCTCTTCACCGGTGATCAGCGCGACTTGCGCATCGCCTTTGATTGCGCGCACCCGGTCATAAACCTCCCGCGCCAGCAGCCGCAGCGGAAAGCCCATCATCCCGCTGGAATGGGCGCACATCCGCTCAATCGCCAAATGCGTCTTGCCAGTGTTGGTCGGTCCAAGGACCGCTCGAACGCGGCCGTCGCCGTGATTCTGGCTGGGGTTCCAAGAGGGTCGGGCAGTCACGTCCTCGCTTGTGTCACTGCGACCGCCCTGCTGCAATGTCCTAGGGCCAATCCCTTAGACAGGTTCTCCACAAGTCACCGCTTGGGCGAGTCCTTTGGTCGTGAGTTAAGGCGGCGTTTACTTTAATCGTGCAGGAAATCCGCCAATAGAGGTAATGCGCCGCCAGATTCGGGTCAGGCGCGCAGATTAGCAAGCCTTGCCAGTTTTAGGATGCGAGTTGGATCACGCACGAGACATTGCTGATGGCGAAATCGCCAGCTCTGCAGATTCTGCGGATCTGATGGACGTGGCTGACGCGAGATCTTGCCGCTCCCGATGCGGGCGCGTGTGAAGCGCATGATGACGCGGACCTGTTTGGCTATTTTGGCGACAAAACTCCGGAAACGGACGACACTGGCACCTCCCTGTCGACCAAGGTTTCGCTCACGCGCGCAGGCACTTGGCGTGATCGCTATGACGAATGGAAGCATTCGGTTGAAGATCGCCTCGCCGCGATTGATCTTACCCCCGATTTGGCGAGCAATATCGGCAGTCGCAGGTGGCTCCGCGGGTTTGGCACTATGGTCGGCCTCGCCGCTGTGGCGCTCGCATTCTGGCCGGATATGAGCCCGCTTGAGGCTCGGCCAGCCATGAAAATCGATGGGGCCGCCCAGGATGAGCTGCGCAGTCAGATGATTATGCCGCTGGCGCTGGGTGCCGATTCCGGCCGCCGGATGAGCCCAACCCCTGAGGTTATTCCGCTCGCCAGCGCGCCTGAGCGCCCACAAATTGAGCTCGTTTCGACTTTGGCGGAAGGCGACAGCTTCCAAAGCATGCTCCGCCGCGCAGGCCTTTCCTCCAGCGACGTTAGCCGGGTGAGCGAGCTTGTGTCTGGCGCAATGCCGCTCAGCGAGATTGGTGCTGGCACGCAAATGGACATTATCTTGGGCCGGCGCGAAGCGGATGGTGCGCCTCGTCCGCTCGATGAGCTGTCCTTCCGCGCTCGGTTCGACTTGGAATTGGCGATCACTCGGGAAAGCGGCGCCTTGGCGCTAGAGCGCAACATCATTCGCGTGGATGAGACACCTTTGCGCATTCGCGGGATTGTCGGAGACAGCCTCTACCGCTCCATGCGCGCAGCGGGCGCTCCGGCCAGCGCCGTGCAAGAATACATCAAGGCGATTGATGAGCAGATCGATATGGACCGCGAGGTTCGCTCGACCGACGAGTTCGACATGATCATCTCATATCGCCGCGCCGCCACGGGCGAACGCCAGGCGGGCAAATTGCTCTATGCCGGTGTTGATCGCGGCGGAGCGTCAAAGACTCAATTGATGCGCTGGGGCGAAGATGGCCGTTTTTACGAGGCCTCTGGTGTGGGTGAACAGCGGGGCGGATTGGTCGCCCCTGTGCCTGGCCCGATTTCCTCGCGCTTTGGCATGCGTCGCCACCCGATTCTTGGCTATCGCCGGATGCACTCAGGCATGGATTTCCGTGCTCGCCACGGAACGCCGATTGTCGCTGTTACCGATGGGCGCGTGACGTCGGCTGGCCGCGCCGGCGGCTGCGGCAATGCGGTGAAGATCGATCACGGCGGCAATCTGTCGACCCGCTATTGCCATATGAGCCGAATGTCGGTGAGCCGAGGGCAGAATGTCCGGCGCGGGCAAGTGATTGGCTATGTTGGTTCAACTGGCCTCTCGACTGGGCCTCACCTCCACTATGAAATGTACCGCGGCGGCCGCGCGATTAATCCGGCCAGCGTCAAATTCGTCACCCGGGCGCAATTGTCCGGTGAAGAACTCAAGAAATTCCGCGCCGCCCTTGGTCGTTTGAAAACGGTTGAGCCGGGTCTTGCGCTGAAAGACCTGGCCCCGACCAGCGAAGAGGTGGAAGCGCCGCTGCGCGAGATCGAGAAGCTCGACAGCGTCAAAGAGGTGGAATAGCCCGCCTCATTGGCGTGGCTGTTCCTCCACCAAGCTCCGGAAATTGCGTCGTGATTGCACGCGCTCCAAAATTACGGCAACAGGTTGCCCATGACTGGCAGCTATCCCAACACCCGCCTTCGCCGCACTCGCTCCACTGGATGGAGCCGCGCCTTGCACCGCGAAACAATGCTGACTTCGGCGGATTTGATCTGGCCTTTGTTTGTGACCGATGGCGAGGGAGTGGAAGAGCCGATTGCTACGCTGCCCGGCGTCTCGCGCTGGTCGGTCGACGGCATCGTCGAGCGCGCGAAAGAGGCGATCGCTCTGGGTATTCCGGTGATCGCCCTGTTCCCCAACACTCAGGTGGATAAGCGCAGCGATGATGGCGCAGAGGCGCATAATCCCGACAATCTGATGTGCCGTGCGATCCGCGCGATCAAGGCAGAATGCGGCGATGAGATCGGCGTGCTCACCGATGTCGCGCTCGATCCCTACACCGCGCATGGACAGGACGGCCTGCTCAATGATGCGGGCTATGTCGTGAATGACGAAACGGTCGCGATGCTGGTCGATCAGGCGCTGAATCAGGCGGAGGCAGGCGCGGATATTATCGCTCCATCAGATATGATGGACGGGCGCATTCACGCGATCCGCATGGCGCTGGAAATGGGCGGGCACACCAATGTCCAGATCATGAGCTATGCCGCGAAATATGCGAGCGCGTTTTACGGGCCGTTCCGCGACGCGGTTGGCTCTGGCGGTCTGCTAAAGGGTGATAAGAAAAGCTATCAGATGGATCCGGCTAACACTCTGGAGGCCTTGCGCGAGGTGGAGTTTGACCTGGCGGAGGGCGCCGACAGTGTAATGGTGAAGCCCGGTATCGCCTATTTGGATATTGCAACACGCGTGAAGGACCAATTTGGCGTTCCCGTATTCGCTTATCAGGTCAGCGGCGAATATGCGATGATCGAGGCCGCCGTGGCGGCGGGTGCGGGAGACCGCGATGCGCTGGTACTGGAGACACTGCTGGCGTTCAAGCGGGCAGGATGCTCCGGAATACTCACCTATCATGCCGCGCACGCTGCGCGCCTTCTTAATGGCTGACTTTCGCCACGAGACAGAGCGGCTCATCCTACGCGATTGGCGGGAAGAGGATTGGCCTGAGTTTTGGGAAGGCACCAACACGCCAGCGGTGATGGAATGGCTGGGCGGCGTAATCGACGAATCTAGTCAGGACAGTGCGCGCCGGCGGTTAGAGGGGTATCATGCCGATCACGGGCATACATTCTGGGTGGTTGAGCGCAAATCAGACGGAGCAATCCTCGGATTTTGCGGCTTAAAGCGATGCAACGAACCCAAGGGCCCGATCGGCGATATGGAGGCCGGATGGCGTCTGCGTGAAAGCGCATGGGGCCAGGGCTACGCGAAAGAAGCGGCTCAGGCCTCGCTTGAGGTCGCCTTTCGCAAATTTGGTGCGCCCCATGTCATCGCTCTTACGGTGGAGGGCAATATTGCAAGCTGGGGCCTTATGGAAAAGCTCGGGATGCAGCGCCGGCCCGATATGGATTTCCCGGACACGGTCTCTTGGGCGGAAGGCGAAAACATAATCGTCTACCGTATCGAGAAGCACGATTGGGAAGCGCAAAATGGGTGAGATTGTGCTGACGACCGAGCGATTGTACCTGCGCCAGATTGGTGAAAATGATCTTGAATCGCACTTAAAGCATCTCAATTCCCCGGCTGTGATGGCCAAGCTCGGCGGTCCGCGCACGGCTGAGCAGTTGGCGGAGAAGCACGAGGCCTCGCGAGCTGGTTTCGCGCAGGATGGGTTTGGCTTTATGTTTGCGCGCGACCGCAAGACCGGCGAGCTAGTCGCGCATTGCGGGATGAAACGCGTTTCCAATCCGCTCGCGCCTAATATCGGCGATCATGAGATCGGCTGGCTCGTGCGCGAAGATCGCTGGCGCCAGGGCCTGGCCGAAGAAGCGATGCGCGCCGTGATCCAATGGGCGTTTGACACGCATAACGCCCCGCATCTGGTTGCGCTCACCAGCGAGAGCAATATTGGCAGTTGGAAACTTATGGAAAAGCTCGGCATGCAGCGCCGCCCGGAGCTCGACTTTGACGATCCGTTTTTCGCCCCCGAACACAATCCAACCATTCAATTCTCGCTCACCCGCGAGCAATGGGAGAACCATAGATGAGCTCCGCCCAGCCGCACCCCGGTGCCAATATCATCGCGATCCACGGCAAAACGCCCAAGATCCACGAAACCGCGTTTATCGCGCCCGGATGCACCATCATCGGCGATGTCGAAATCGGGGCGGGCAGCTCGATCTGGTACAATTGCGTGCTGCGCGCGGATGTCGCGGCAATCCGCATTGGTGAACGCACCAATGTGCAAGACGGCAGCGTGCTGCATTGCGACGGGCCAAAGCCGGGCGATCCAGATGGCTGTCCGCTGATCATCGGGGATGACGTGCTGATCGGTCATATGGCGATGGTGCATGGCTGCACGATTGCGGACCGCGGCTTTGTGGGGCTGGGCGCGATTGCGATGAACAGGTCCGTGATCGGATCCGACGCCATGCTGGCAGCGGGCGCAATGCTGACCGAGGGCAAGGTGATGGAGCCGCGCATGCTGTGGGCGGGCCGCCCAGCTAAGCCGCTGCGCGAGTTAAACGATGCAGCAATTGCGGGGATGCGGATGGGGGTCGCGCATTATGCAGAGAATGCGAAACATCATGCTGAGGCCGTGGGAGAGGCGCTTTAGTCCCTGATGAGCGACCTTAGGTTGTCCAACCGATCCGCCTCATGCACTGGCTTGTCCCAGCGAATGCGGTGGATGCGCGGGAAACGCATGGCTAGGCCGCTCTTGTGGCGCTTGCTTGAGTGAACACTGTCAAAAGCGACCTCGAACACCAACGTTCGCTCCACCTCGCGCACTGGCCCAAAGCGGTTTAGGGTGGTTTGGCGCACTAGCTTGTCGAGCTTCTTCAGTTCCGCATCGGTGAACCCCGAATAGGCCTTGCCCACGGGTAGCAGTTCCGCGCCCGCGTCTGGATCGCCGTCCCAACAGCCAAAGGTGTAATCGGAATAGAAGCTCGACCGCCTGCCAGAGCCGCGCTGCGCATACATCAGCACGCAATCCACCAGCAGCGGATCGCGTTTCCATTTGTACCACAGCCCGACCTTACGCCCGGCGATATAGGGTGCGTCCTTGCGCTTCAGCATCAGGCCTTCAATGGCATTTTCGCGCGCGCCTTCACGGATTTCGGCAAGGTGTGAAAAGTCGCGCGCCGCAACTATTTGGGAGATGTCGAAATGACTATCAGGTAGGCGCGGCATTACCGCTTCCAACGCCGCGCGGCGCTGCTCCCAACCGAGCTCGCGCAGATCTTCACCCTCTAGCAGCAAGACGTCATAGAGCCTTACGAAGGCCGGCAGCTCGGCGAGCATCTTCTTGCTCACCTTCTTGCGGCCCAAGCGCTGCTGCAAGGCGTTGAAGCTGGCCGCACCGCCAGTCTCCCCGCCTTGGACTGATCCGCGCACCATCAATTCGCCATCCACCACGGCATCAATCGGCAAGACATCGAGCAATTCGGGGAATGTCGCGGAAATGTCGTCGCCAGAGCGGGAATAGACCCGGGTTTGCCCGTTCACGCGCACCAATTGCACACGGATGCCGTCCCATTTCCACTCCGCCGCGTAGTCGCTCAGGTCCAACTCCTCGTCCTCGAGGGGGTGGGCGAGCATGAAAGGGCGAAACATGGGCCGGTTCGTGACATCTGGCGGATCGCTGCCATCGGCGGCCCAGGCGAACAGTTCCGCATAGGGCGGCACCAGCGCGTGCCAATATTCCTCTACCTCTTCGACTGAGACATCAAAGCTCTGCGCAAAGGCGGTCTTCGCAAGCCGGGCAGACACGCCAATCCGCATGCCGCCAGTGGCGAACTTGATCAGGGCAAAGCGGCCATTCTCATCGAGCCGATCGAGCAGTTTGGGCAGTTCGGTGGGCGCGCTGGCTCGGGTTAGGGCGGAGAGTGTCTCTACCACTTCGGCGATGCTGGGTGAATTTTCCGATGACGTACTGCCTTCTGGCCACAGCAGGCTCGCCGTTTCCGCCGTGTCGCCGACGAAATCGCGGCTGAGCGTCCATAACACCGGGTCGACGCGCTCCTTTAGGAGATTTCGGAAGGTGTTTGCCTTCACTGCTTGGAAATCGACCGATCCCGTTAGCGCCGCCAGTGCCCAACCGCGATCGGGATCGGGCGTCTCGCGCAAGTAGGCCGCGATCAGGGCCAGCTTGCGGTTGCGGCTGCTCGTATAGACCAGCGCATTCAGTAGGGCGGCGAATTCTTCCACCTACTCCGCCTCTTCCTCGCGCCCAACCATTGCGAGCGCACGCGCCTTTCGCTGGCCCAGCTCGCACCACCGCAACAGCGCCTTTTCGCGGCCATGCGTGATCCAGGTTTCGGTCGGATTCACTTCTTCGATGGTGCTGGTCAGCTCATTCCAATCGGCGTGGTCAGAAATGATAAGCGGCAATTCAACGCCGCGTTGCCGAGCCCGGCCGCGCACCCGCATCCAGCCGCTCGCCATGGCGGTGATCGGGTCGGGCAAACGGCGAGACCAGCGATCGCTCAGCGCAGCCGGCGTCGCGATGACGATGCGCCCGCGCATATCATCCTTGTCCGCATCGGCGACCAGCCGCAGTTCGCCCAGATCCACGCTGTGTTCCTCATAGAGACGGCACATTTTCTCCATCGCGCCGTGGAGGTAGATCGGCTGGTGATGGCCCGCTGCGCGCAATTCCACGATCACCCGCTGCGCTTTGCCTAAGGCATAGGCGCCCACTGCGACGCATTGGTCGGGATTGGCGGCAAGCACACCGAGCAATTTGTCCATTTCCTGTTCAATCGGCGGATGCACGAACACGGGCAGGCCAAAGGTCGCCTCGGTGATGAACATGTCGCACGGCACCACTTCGAAGGGGGCGCAGGTGGGGTCGTGACGCCGCTTGTAGTCACCCGTAATTACCACCCGCTCTCCTGCGTGCTCCAGCAGGATTTGCGCGCTGCCAAGCACGTGGCCTGCCGGGGCAAAAGTCGCCTTCACGCCGCCGGGTAGGCTGATCGTTTCGCCATATTGCACTGGCGTGGCCTTTGAGGGCCTTTCGCCCTCGCCGTTCTCAATGCCAGTGCGATAGCGCAGAGCCATGATCGCTAAGGTTTCTGGCGTGGCGATGGTCTCCCCATGCCCGCCGCGCGCGTGATCCGCATGGCCATGGGTGACGAGCGCTCGGTCGACGGTGCGCCCTGGATCGATCCAGCAATCTGCAGGGACGATCTGCACGCCCCATGGCTCGGGCCGGATCCAGGAAAATGGGGCGCTCATGGGTTAGATACGAAAAAGGGCGCGAACCGTATGCTGGCGCGCGCCCTTTTCTTTGGTTTGGTAGGCTTAGCTCTCGCTATCGCCGCCTCCCGTGTCGCTGCCACCACTATCGCTGCCAGAGGCCTCGGGCTTAGAGTCGCCGCTATCTTTTGCGGGCGGTGCCTTTTTCGCGGCGGGCTTTTTCTTCGCCGGGGCCTTGCGCTTCGGCTTGGCCTTGGGCGGGGCGGGGGTGAGCTCGAAAGTTGGCTTACCGTCCTTGATACCGACATGCACTTCGCCGCCATCGGTCAGTTTACCGAATAGCAGTTCCTCGGCGAGCGGCTGCTTGATCTTATCTTGCAGCAGACGGCCCATTGGCCGCGCGCCATAGAGCTTGTCATAGCCCTTCTCAGCCAGCCAATCGCGCGCATCACCGTCAAACTGGATATGCACATTTTGCTCGGCCAGCTGCAGTTCGAGCTGCAGGATGAACTTGTCGACCACGCGGGCAACAGTGCTCTTGCCGAGATAGGCGAATGGCACGATCGCATCCAAGCGGTTGCGGAATTCCGGCGTGAACATTTTCTTCACAGCCTCGCTGCCTGCGTCTTCCTTGGACACGTCACCAAAGCCGATGCCCTGGCTCGCCATGTCGGATGCGCCGGCATTGGTCGTCATAATCAGCACAACATTGCGGAAATCGACCGTTTTGCCGTGGTGATCGGTCAGACGGCCATTATCCATCACCTGAAGCAGGATGTTGAACAGGTCTGGGTGGGCCTTCTCAATCTCATCCAAAAGCAGGACGCAATGCGGGTTCTGATCAACCGCATCGGTTAAAAGGCCCCCTTGATCATAACCAACATAGCCCGGAGGTGCACCGATCAGGCGCGAAACGCTGTGGCGCTCCATGTACTCAGACATGTCGAAACGCTTCAGCTCAATGCCCATGATCGAGGCAAGCTGACGCGCAACCTCGGTCTTACCAACACCGGTAGGACCGCTGAACAGGAAGCTGCCAATCGGCTTGTCTGGATCTCGCAGACCGGCGCGGGACAGTTTCATCGCCGTCGATAAGCGGTGGATCGCTTCATCCTGGCCAAACACGACATGTTTGAGATCGCGTTCGAGGTTCTCGAGCGCTTTCTTGTCGTCCTTGCTGACCGATTTCGGCGGGATCCGCGCCATTGTCGCGATCACTTGCTCAATCTCGCGCGCAGTGATCTTCTTTTTGCGGCGGCTTGGCGGCAGCAGCATTTGCATCGCGCCAACCTCATCGATCACGTCGATGGCCTTATCCGGCAATTTGCGATCATTGATGTATCGCGCGGACAGCTCGACCGCCGTTTTCAGCGCGTCTGGTGTGTATTTCACATTGTGATGCTCTTCAAAGGCGCTGCGCAGGCCTTTGAGAATTTTCACGGTGTCCTCGACCGTTGGCTCATTCACATCGATTTTCTGGAACCGGCGCAGCAGCGCGCGATCCTTTTCGAAGTGATTGCGGAATTCCTTGTAGGTGGTCGACCCGACGCAGCGGATGGTGCCGCCGGATAGGGCTGGTTTCAGCAGGTTGGAGGCGTCCATCGCTCCGCCGCTGGTCGCGCCCGCGCCGATAACGGTGTGAATTTCATCGATGAAGAGCACCGCATGCGGCATCCCTTCAAGCTCGGTCACAACCTGCTTCAAACGCTCCTCAAAATCGCCGCGGTAGCGCGTGCCCGCCAGCAAAGCGCCCATATCGAGCGAGTAGATCACCGCCTCGTTCAGCACTTCTGGTACTTCACCTTCGACAATCTTGCGCGCGAGCCCCTCGGCAATCGCGGTTTTGCCAACGCCGGGATCACCGACATAGAGCGGATTGTTCTTGCTGCGGCGGCATAGGATCTGGATTGTCCGATCAACCTCGGGACCGCGGCCGATCAGCGGATCGACTTTGCCGGCCTCCGCCTTGGCGTTGAGATTGACGGTGAACTGATCGAGCGCGGTTTCTTTCTTCGCCGCCTCAGCAGGCTTCTCGCCGCCTTCCGGCTGAGGCTCCTCAGAGCCCTGCGCAGATTTTGCCTCCAGCTGGCGGCCACCCTTGCCAATGCCGTGGCTGATATAGCTCACCGCATCGAGCCTGCTCATATCCTGTTGCTGCAGGAAGTAGACGGCATAGCTGTCACGTTCAGAGAACAGCGCGACCAGCACATTGGCGCCTGTGACCGTATCCTTGCCCGAGGATTGCACATGCAAAATAGCGCGCTGAATCACCCGCTGGAACCCAGCGGTTGGTTGCGGATCAGCCTCTTCCTCGGTCTTAAGTGATTGATATTCTTGATCAAGATACTGTTTTACAACCTCGCCAAGCTCCGCCAGATCGACCCCGCATGCAGCCATCACTTGGGCTGCGTCTTCATCATCGATCAGCGCGAGCAGCAAATGCTCCAGCGTGGCATATTCGTGGCGACGCTCCGACGCATGGCCAAGTGCGTGGTGCAGCGTTTTTTCTAGGTTCTGGGCAAAACTGGGCATGGGTCTGATTGTCTCTGGCTTTGGGCTTTATTCAGTGTGGCTGGCTGTTGGTCCGCGCGGATGCGCTGACCTGGGCGCTTTCAGCATATATGGGACGCCCTTTCTCAATTGCGACTCTGCACATGGGCTAAACCCACAAGACGGCATAAATCGGGCGGCGGGCTGTGGGATAAGACTATCCGCCCGGCTTCTTAAACAGGGCATCGGCTGCCTGCATATGCGCGGCGGTTTTCGCAGAATGCGAAGAAACCCGAGCGATTTCAGCCTCTAACAGAGCAATTCGCTCGTCCAATTCGTCTTGCGAATAGGGCGCCAAATCCTCCGCTGCGAGCTTGCTCGCCGCGTCTCCTTTTGCGCGTGGCTGGTCGTCGTCTTCCATATTGGTTCACAACATCGCAAGCAGAACGGCTTGCTGTCAATCCGCGCCATCGTTAATCGCCACCACTACCGAAGTTTCTCGCGTCTGACCCCGGGGCAAGGGGTAGGCCAATGAAGCGTGGCAAGGGGCGAACACGATGGTCGATCACAATTCGGCGGCACTTCCGCAGCATATGCAGGCGATTGGTTTCACGGCGCCGGGCGGACCCGACGTTCTGGTTCTGGAGCAAGCGGACGTTCCGCAGCCCGGTCCGCAAGATGTTCTGATCCGCGTGGCTTTTGCCGGAGTCAATCGGCCTGACTGTATTCAGCGCGCGGGAAATTACCCCGCGCCTGCTGGGGCCTCGCCGATTCTGGGCCTGGAGGTTGCGGGCGAAGTTGTGGCGGTGGGGACTGAAGTTCCGCCTGAGATGCTCGGCAATCGCGTTGCTGCGCTGACGCCGGGCGGCGGATATGCGGAATATTGCACCGCCCCGTGGCAGCATTGCCTGCCCGTGCCCGATAACATGCCGCTCGAAAAAGCTGCGGCTTTGCCGGAGACCTTGTTCACGGTGTGGCACAATGTGTTTGAGCGCGGGCTAGCCTGCGACGGCGAGCGACTGCTGGTTCACGGCGGCACCTCTGGCATTGGCACCATGGCGATCATGCTGGCCAAGGCGTTTGGCGCGGAAGTGATCGTGACCTGCGGCGATGATGAGAAATGCGCCGCCGCGCGCGAGATTGGCGCAGATCTGGCGATCAATTACCGGACGCAAGATTTTGTCGATGTGATCAAGCAGCACACCAATGGAGGGGGCGTGAACATCGTGCTCGACATGGTTTCTGGCGGCTACGTTCCGCGAAATCTCAAATGCTTGGCGGAGGATGGGCGGCATGTGACGATTGCCATTCTTGGCGGCGCAAAGGCAGAGATCAACATGGCGTTTGTGATGATGCGCCGCTTGGTGCTGACCGGATCGACGCTGCGCCCGCGCTCTGATGCGTTCAAGTCGGCGCTGGCTGAAGAGATCACGCGTCATGCCTGGCCATTGTTCGTGAGCGAAGAACTCGCCCCGATCATGGATCAAACCTTTCCACTCGCAGAGGCCGCCGCAGCCCATGCAAGGATGGAGGCAGGCAATCACATCGGCAAGATTGTGCTAGAGGTATGCGGTGGCTGAAACCTATCACCTGCACGAGGACCCTCGCAGCGGGAATTGTTATAAGATCAAGCTGACCGCAGCGCTGGTCGGGCACGAGATCACCTCAACTCAATATGATATTCTGCAAGGTGAAACACGCACGCCAAGCTTTCTTCAGAACATCAACGCCAATGGCCGCATCCCGGTTCTTCAAATCGGCGGAGACCAAGGAGCGCGCTTTTTACCAGAGAGTAATGCGGCGTGCTGGTACTTGGCGTCGGGCTCACCGTTCATCCCGCAAGACCGCTTTGCGCAGGCAGATATGCTGCGTTGGATGTTCTTTGAGCAATACAACCACGAGCCCAATGTCGCGACTCTGCGGTTTTGGCTGGCAATTGTGGGCGAGGCCAATCTGTCTTCAGAGCAATCCGCTCAAATTGAGGCCAAAAGGGCGGCTGGCGAGGCGGCGATTGCGCTGCTGGATCAACAGCTGGGCGATTCGGCATTTCTATGCGGCGATGAAGTGACTTTGGCGGACATTGTCTTGTTCCCCTACACCCATGTTGCGGATCAGGGCGGGATTGATCTTGAAGGTTTCGGCAACGTGTGCGCCTGGGTTGACCGCATCGAGGGATTGCCAGGCTTCACGCCCATGGCTTGAGCCACTGGTGGGCGCGTTCTCGCGCTCAATCCGGCGCCATATTTTCAAGAATTGCAGGCGGAATTGCGTGTCATGCGGCGTCATGTGCTGAACTCGCTTGCTCAATGCCGCGCAATTGCCTATCTACAGTCTCGCAACGGCCGCTCCGCAAGGGGCGGCCCTTTTAATTTTTAACGGAGTTTGCCTCATGGCCCAAGCGCCAAAGGAACAACCCAAGCCGCTCATGCCGCATGCGACCGCCACTTGGCTGGTTGATCACACGGGTTTGTCGTTTGAACAGATCGCTGAATTTTGCGGCCTGCACATTCTCGAAGTTCAAGCGATGGCTGATGATCTTGCGGGCAGCAAATACACTGGCCGCGATCCGGTTCACGCCGGTGAGTTGAACCAGGAAGAGATCGACAAAGGTCAGGCGGACGCCAATTACGCATTGGTGATGCAAAAGGCCCCGGTTGAAGTGACCCGGACCAAGGGCCCGCGCTACACCCCAGTGTCGAAGCGTCAGGATAAGCCTGATGGTATCGCTTGGATCCTGCGCAGCCATCCTGAGGTGTCTGATGCACAAATCTCAAAATTGATCGGGACGACTCGCAACACGATCGGCGCGATTAAAGAGCGTTCGCACTGGAACATCCAGAACATCCAGCCGAAAGACCCAGTGACCCTGGGGCTGTGTTCGCAGCGCGAGCTTGATGCGGTTGTTGCCAAAGCGGCCAAGCGTGCCGGCGTGGTTGCGGAAGAAGTGCTAACCGACGGCGATGATCGCAGCGACAAGGAAAAGCTCATTGAAGAGTTGCGCGCAGAGCGCGACGCCAATGTAAAAGCCGCCGCAGAAGCCGCGCAAGAGGCCGAAGCCGAAGCATGGCTGGCGGCCAAGCGCGAAGCGGAAGAGAGCGGCGACATTGCGGAGACGGTGCCAGGTTATGCAGAAGAGCCGACAGCTGAGCCGGAAGCAGAGCCAGCTCCCGCAGCCGAGGACGAAGAGACTAAAGACGACTGATCCCGGGCCATTTGGCGTTTCAGTTCAAGCCATATTGAAAGGCCGCCTGCAGGATCACCTGTGTGGCGGCCTTTTCGTATTTTCATGCCTTTCGCGCAGCAGCGACCAAAATGGCGCAAAAAGATATGAGGCGGGACGCAGAATCGCTTGTGACTTGCGGAGGGATACGCCATTCTACTGACATGAATGTCAATAACGCGCCGTATCACCATCCCGCCCCATGGGACTCGCAATTTGAGCTGATGAGCCTGCCGGACTTGCTCGAACGCTCAGTGCGCAGCGATCCCGGCGCGCCTTTGTTGCATTTTCTGGGCCGCACGTTTTCCTATCGCGAGATATTTACCGAGGCTCAGCGGTTCGCGGCCGGCCTGCAGGCGATGGGTATCGAAAAGGGCGACCGGATTGGCCTGTTTCTGCCCAATGTCCCGATTTACGCCTCGGCCTATTACGGGGCGATGATGGCGGGCGCGATCGTCGTGAATTTCTCACCGCTCTATTCGGTGGAAGAGCTCGCCTGGCAGGTTGAGGATTCGGGCACGCGCGCACTGGTAACGCTCGGCGTTCCAGAACTTTATGAGACCGCCTCCAAAGTCCTCAGCGGCTCTGCGCTCGAAACGCTGATCGTCGGCTCGCTGCCCGATATGCTGCCTGGCTTGAAGAGCTTCGCGCTAAAAACCCTCGGGCGTAGCAAGCTCGCGAAAGTCCAATTCAGCGCAAATGTGAAAAGCTGGGCCGAAACGCTGGGGGATTGGGATTGGAGCGGTTGGGAAGCGGGAGCGGCATCTAGCCTGCCTGCGATTGACGCAGGCGAAGATTTGGCGCTGCTGCAATACACTGGCGGCACGACCGGGCGGCCCAAAGGCGCGATGCTGGGCCATGCGCAGCTTGTGAAGAACGCTCAGCAAGTCGCCGCGATCAACCCATTCGGCAAAGGCTCTGATGAGGTGTTCATGGGCGCGCTGCCGTTCTTCCATGTCTTTGCCAACACCGCCTTGCTCAACCACGCGGTTGCGAGCGGCGCCTCGATTGCGATTGTGCCTCGGTTTGAAACCAAGCAGGTGCTGCAAACGATCCAGAAATATAAGACCACGGGCTTTCCCGGCGTTCCAACCATGTTTCAGGCGCTGCTCGATCATCCTGATCTTGCGAAGACCGACGTGTCCTCGCTCAAGGTCTGCATTTCCGGAGGCGCGCCGATGCCGGCCCCGGTGCACGCCAAGTTTGAAGAGGTTACGGGCGTGCGCCTGGTCGAGGGTTATGGCCTCACCGAAAGCTCTGGCGTTGTTTCGGTTAATCCCTATGCCGGTACCCGCAAGCGCGGGACCATCGGCCAGGTTGTCGCAGGCACAGAGATCCTGCTGCTCGACAAGGAAGACCCGGCCACACTCGCGCCGGCGGGCGAACCCGGCGAACTCGCCATTGCTGGTCCCCAGATCATGCGCGGCTATTGGAACCGGCCAGAGGCGGCGGCCGACGTATTCATTGAGCACAATGGCAGGCAATGGCTGCGCACTGGCGATGTCGCGACCTTTGACGAGGACGGGTTCCTGCAGATCGTTGACCGGATCAAGGATATGATCGCGGTCGGCGGGTTTAAAGTGTTCCCGAGCCAGGTTGAGGACGTGATCCTAGAAAACGATGCAGTGAAGGAGGCGCTCGTAATCGGCATGCCTGACGATTACAAAGGCGAGGTGCCGCGCGCCTTTGTAACGTTGGCGGACACGGGCGCTGATCGGGAGAAAGCGGCGGCGGAATTGCGCGATTGGCTGAATGGCCGGGTCGGCAAGCACGAGCGGGTCGACAAAATCGTCATCCGCGATGAGCTGCCCAAGACGATGATTGGCAAGCTCGACCGCAAGGCTTTGCGCGCTGAAGTGATCACCTGAGCCTTCGCGCGCGCACCGAGCGCGAACCGAGTTCAAGTCTTGCCAAACAAAAAGGCCCCAGAAAATCCGAGGCCCTTTCTTATTCTTATACTCTGAGCGTGTCGCTGCTCGCTATTGCGCGATCTTCAGCTGCGGCTCTTCATCGCCGTTTGGCTTCGCGCCGCTCGCTTTGGGAGCAGCTTGCTTCGCCTCAGGCTTGCGCCGATCGTTTGGGGCAAAACGGCCATCCACCTGAGCGCCTTGCTCAATGGTCAGCGCATCATAATGCACATCGCCTTCGATCTGCGCGCTCTTCAGGATCACCAATTCGCGAACATTGATAGAGCCTGTTACGCGGCCAGAAAGGCGTGCGGTCTCTGCCATAATCCCGCCGGTTACCAGCGAGGTCTCGCCTTGAACCAGAGAGGTGCATTTGATGTCGCCCTCAACCGAACCATCAACGTGCAGGTCGGCAGAGGCGGAAACATTCCCTTTGATCGAAACGTCAGAACCGATCACCGAGAATGTTGAAGAATTGGATGGCATGGATTTTCCTCGGGGCTTGTCTTGGGGATTAGTTTGAGGCGGTGCGGGCTGGTTCGGCTCCGCGGGCTTCTTTGAGAACATCGGGGGCGGTCTCCAGGAAAGGGCGCGGGTTTACCGCGCGGTCATTGATACGCACTTCAAAGTGCAGATGCGGTCCGGTCGAACGGCCAGTGCTGCCGATTGCGCCGATGGTTTCGCCAGCGACAACTTGCTTGCCTTCGACGGCGTCAAACCGCGACATGTGAGCATAGCGCGTCGTCACGCCATTGCCATGGCTTACTTCGACGACTTTGCCATAGCCAGATTTGCGGCCCACAAATGTGACCACGCCTTTGGCGGCTGAAAAGATTGGTGTTCCGGTCGGTCCTTTGAAATCCAGGCCGCCATGCATTGCGCCGCCGCCATTGAACGGATCGCGGCGATAGCCGAAGCCGGATGAAACCGTCGTCTTCGACAGATCGGTTGGCGTGAACTGCGGTACGGATTCAAGCCCCCGCTCAAGCGCCGCCATACGGGCGAGGCTGAGGCCGAGGCGCTCAAAACGCGGATCGATGCTGCCATCAGCAGAGGTCGCGAGAATTTCCAGCGGACCACCGACGGCTGACATGTCAGCGCTTTCCACCATGGATTTGGGGTCGAAGCCAAGTTTGCGCAGCGCAGTCTCAGCGCGCTTGGCACGGTCATCGGCAAAGCGGGTGACCCGCTCGACATAAGCAAGCTGCCGCGCTTCGATTTTGGCTAGAGACGCCGCTTCTGGGAAGGAGGCGCTGACTTTTTCGATCATTTCAGCGGTTTCGGTGGTCGAGATCGGTCACCGTGCCGCTGGTGTCTTTCACATCAGCAGGCAGCGCTTCGGTCATTTGCTCGATGAAATTCTGCCGAGCAGTCAGATCCTCTGCAACAGCGCTCAGGTCATCGCCATAAGTGTCTAAGCGCTCCTGCGCCGTGGCCACTTTTGCTGCGTTTTCGAGTAGGGAGAGCCGGTCTGCATCCGCTTGATATTTAGACCACGCCATCGCGCCCATCGTCACTGCCCAGCCGACGACGAGCACGACAATCGTTGCCGCCGCAATCTTCTGCATGCGCGATGTGAATGTGATGAAGCGGACCTGACCCTGTGAGCGCATAAAAAACTCACGGTCAGGAAACCACTTCTCCAGCTGGTCACGCCAGCTGGCGGTGGAACCTGCATTTGGCAAGGCGAACCCTTTTATCTCTCTCTGCCCCGAAATTTATTGATTATGGAGCTAACAAGCGGGGTGCGTGAGGTCGAATCCAAAGATTAATAGGCCGGGCGAAGTGTGAACATAACGCGATGAAACGTTCATCTTGAAGAAATATGTCCGCTAGGCGGCGATTTTCTTAGGGTTTGCGCCTAGGGATTAATGCTGAGAGAATTGCTCAAATTGGCAGTTTCAGGGAATTTTGAGCGCCCGATTCGCTTTGTCTCTACCTTTGACGTCATCAGGACTGACAGGGCTGTTTCTCGGTGCTATTGCCGTCAGATTATGACTGCAATTTCTCCCACTTTGCCTCAGCCAGCCAGCGCCGCTGATTGCGTCACAGAGCTGGCCCAAACCGCCCGCGCGGCTCAACGACAGCTTGCCTCAATGCCGAGCGAAGCGCGCGCCGCGGCGTTGCATCATGCGGCGGATCAATTGCGCCGCGACGTCAGCGCAATCCTGGAGGCGAATGCGAAGGATCTTACTGCCGGAAAAGCTGCAGGACTGCCCGAGGCAATGCTTGACCGGCTGGCGCTGGATGAGGCGCGGATCGAGGGCATTGCAGGCGGGGTGGATGCGGTTGCGCGGCTGTCTGATCCGGTGGGTCAAATCATTGACAACAGCGAGCGGCCCAACGGGCTGAAACTGTCGCGCATACGCGTGCCGATTGGCGTCATTGGATTGATTTATGAGAGCCGTCCCAACGTGACGGCTGATGCGGCGGCGCTGTGCGTGCGGGCTGGCAATGCGGCCCTGCTGCGCGGTGGGAGCGAGGCGGTTCATTCGAATCACGCGATCCACGCCGCAATGACGTCAGGCCTTGTCCAAGGCGGCGTGCCAGCGGGGGCTGTACAGATCATGCCAACCCAAGACCGGGCGATGGTCGGTGCGATGCTGACTGCCAGCGGCTTGATCGACATGATCGTGCCGCGCGGCGGCAAGGGATTGGTCGCGCGGGTTCAGGCCGATGCACGCGTTCCCGTGCTCGCCCATCTTGACGGTATTTGCCACACCTATGTTCACGCTGATGCGGACCCCGAGATGGCGCAAGAGATTGTCCTGAATGCAAAAATGCGGCGCACAGGGATTTGCGGCGCTATGGAGACGCTGCTGATCGACGCGCGCTTTCCCAAGGCTGCGGGGCTTGTCAAAGCCCTGCTTTCTTCCGGCTGTGAAGTGCGCGGTGATGGCCGGGCGCAGAGCCTTGATCCGCGTGTCGAACCCGCTGAGCCAGAGGATTGGGACACGGAATATCTCGATGCAGTCGTCTCCGCGGCAATCGTCGACAATATGGGGGAGGCGCTGGCACATATTGCGGCGCATTCGAGCGCGCACACCGATGCGATCATCACCGAAGATCAATCAGCGGCAGAGCGGTTTTTTACCAGCGTCGACAGCGCGATTGTGATGCACAATGCCTCATCGCAATTTGCCGATGGGGCGGAATTTGGCCTGGGCGCAGAGATTGGCATTGCGACCGGGCGGCTGCACGCTCGCGGACCCGTCGCGCTGGAGGGGCTGACCACTTACAAATGGCTGGTGCGCGGCACTGGTCAAGCGCGGCCCTAAGCCGATCGCACGCGTCATGCAGAGAGGCCTGCGAACGGGGCTGCTGGGCGGCAGTTTCAATCCTGCGCATGGCGGGCACCGGCGAGATCACTTTGTTCACTATTGATGCGCTGGGCCTCGATGAGGCTTGGTGGTTGGTCTCGCCCGGCAACCCGCTAAAGCCGCGCAAGGGCATGGCGCCGCTGTCGGCTCGCGTCCAATCGGCGCAAAAGCAGGCGCGCCGCGCGCGGATTGTGCCCACGGCTATCGAACAACAACTCGGCACGCGCTTCACGCTTGATACTCTGCGCGCGCTGAAACGCCGCTATCCCAAACGTGAGTTTATCTGGCTGATGGGGTCGGACAATCTGGCTGAGTTCCACCGGTGGAAGGCCTGGCGCGATATAGCGCGCACAATGCCGATTGCGGTGATCGCAAGGCCCGGCTATACTCGTCAGGCTATGGCGAGCCCCGCTATGGCCTGGCTCAGGCGCTACCGAGTGCCCGCCGCCAGCTTTCAAAAACGGGGGCGATGGAGCGCACCTGCACTGGTGTTATTGCGTTTCGATCCTGACACGCGTTCGGCCACGGCAATTCGCCGTGCCAATGCGGATTGGGCGGCGCAATATTCGCAAACAGGCGTGCGAGACCGGCTGACGTTCAGACGGATTCAGACATCGGAGGGAGTATGAGGCGCATATTTGGCGTTTCAATTCCTGCATTTACCCACCCCAGTATCTGGAGTTCTATGGTCGCCTATGAATCAGGCACAAACTTCCGCGTCCAATGCCAATGTGGCCCCGCCAGCAGGCGGCGCAGCCGACATGGCTAGCCACGAATTGCACGATTTGGTGATGCGTCGGCTGGACGATGATCAGGCGCAAGAAATCGTCTCGATCCCGCTTGAGGGCAAGAGCTCGATTGCCGATCACATGGTGATCGCATCGGGTCGTTCGACCCGGCAAGTGGCAGCTATCGCGCAGAAATTGGCTGAAACGGTCAAGCAGGCCGGGCATGGCCCCGTGCGCATCGAAGGACTGCCAGCGGCCGATTGGGTGCTGGTCGATGTCGGTGATGTGGTGGTGCATCTGTTCCGCCCCGAAGTGCGCAGTTTCTATAATCTGGAACGGATGTGGGCGTTCGACGGCGAAGTCGGCATGGGTAAGGCGTAGTTTTCTAGCTTCAAGCGCCAGCGGCGGCATCCGCCGCCTCGGCTATCCTCGCTCACGCGATCAAAGATCGCATCGCTGCGGGCGGCCATTTGGCCTTGCGGTCCGCTTTGCGAACCGAACCAGCGCTAGCAAATGGAGTTCTGACCATTCTCCTTCACGTCATCGCTCGCGGAAAGATCGCCCGCTCGCCAGAGGCGGAGCTGGTTGCGCGCTATGAAAAGCGGTTGACGTGGCCGGTCAAACTCACCGAATTGCCGGAAACCGGCGGGAAAATTCCTGATCCTCAGGCCCCGCTGAAGACTGTGCTGCTTGATGAGCGCGGCAAAACCATGAGTTCAGAAGATTTCGCGGCGCTACTGGGCCGCTGGCGTGATGACGGCATTCGCGAGGCCCGCTTTGTGCTGGGCGCGGCGGACGGGCACAGCCGCGAAGAGCGCGCTGAGGCGGATCTCTTGCTCGCGTTTGGCCCGGCCACATGGCCGCATCTGCTCGCCCGCGCGATGTTGATGGAGCAGCTCTACCGCGCCTCCACCATTCTTGCAGGTCACCCCTATCATCGCTCTTAATGATCGGGCAAAAGGGCGCACATGAAGAGGCAAATCCTAGCTACCGCAGGCGCTATGACCCTGGCGATTGCTGGCTTTGCGGCGCTTATCCCTGATGGCAATGCGCAGCGCGATATTGCTCTGCTCGATCCGGCTGAAGCGCGCCAGCAATTGGCCCGCGCTCAGCGAGCAGCGGCGGATGCGCAGAAACGCGCCGCTGAATTGACCGAAAGAGCAGAGAACTCCGCGCTGGCGGCAGAGAAGACTGCGAGCGAGGCGGCGGCCTTGGCGGCGCAGGTCCAGCAATCCGAGGCAGAGATTGCAGCGGCTCAGGCGCGCTATTCCTTGGCTCAAACGCGCCGCGCAGAGCTCGGTGCCCGCTTGGCGGAGCGGCAAGAGCCGCTGGTCCGTCTAACTGGCGCGCTGCAGGCAATGTCTCGCCGGCCACTGGTACTTTCTGCTTTGCAACCAGGCTCCTTGCGAGAAACCGTCTATGTGCGCGCGGTCCTCGACAGCGCCGTGCCGCAAGTGCGGGCGCGCACCGCCGCCTTGCGCAGCGATCTGGACGAGGGGCGTGCGCTGGAGGATCAGGCGCGCGAATCGCTCGCAGATCTGCGCGGCAGCGAAGGCGTCTTGCAGGAACGCAGAGCAGCTCTCGCGCGGTTGGAGGCGAGCCAGCGACAGGCATCCAGCGAAGCCCGTGCGATCGCCGCGCGTGAGAATGAACGCGCGCTCGCCCTGGCCGAGGATGCGCGCGATCTCGATGGACTGATCGGAGAGCTAGGCAATGCGAGTGAATTGCGCAGGGAGCTAGCGGCACTATCGGGGCCGGTCCTTCGGCCTGCTCAGCCAAGCGCATCGCAAGTGTCGGTCGAACCTTCGGCGACTCCGTCACAGGCCGCGAATGAAGTGATTCCGCCAGCAGATTTTCAGCTTCCAGTGCAAGGCCGGACAGTTGCTGGGTTTGGCGCACTTCGCGATAGCGGGTCGCGCAGCACCGGCGTGGTGATTGCGCCCGCTGCAGGAGCGCAAGTGATCGCCCCCGCTGCTGGCCGTGTAGCGTTTTCTGGGCCCTATCGCGGGTTCGGACGAGATCGTCATTATTGAGCACGAAAATGGCTGGATCAGCCTCGTCACAGGGCTCGCGACCAGCGATGCGGAGGTCGGCGATCAGCTCGTCAGCGGCAGTCCTTTGGGGGTCGCCGCAAGTCAGAATCCGGCGATAACGATTGAGCTTCGCCGCGCTGGAAAGCCAGTTAACCCGCTGCAATTCCTTTAGAAACTAAGGCGCGCCGGCCGACCTAAATACTGCCTCCCAGATACCGCGCCCCGCGTAAAACCGCACACTCTGATGCACAAAACTCATGTGGTCGCTCTCATCTGGCATTCAGACAGTTTGCGCGATACACATGGCATATTACGCTAAAGGAGCCCTGCGTGCCCAAGAAGTTTTTCGCATTGCTGCAAAGTGCAGCGCTCGTGACCACCATTGCGCTTATCCCGACCGCCACGGCCAGCATGGCTCAGGTGGAAGGCCGCGCCGGTCCAGAATTCTCGAAATTGTTCGCCACATATCAACGGATCAAGGCGAGTTATGTGGAGGATGTCGAGGACGAGGTTCTGGTTCGCGGTGCGATTGACGGGATGCTGGCGGCGCTTGATCCGCATTCCGCCTATCTCGATGGCAGCAGCCTGCAGCGCCTCAACACCATGATTGACGGCAATTACTCTGGTCTTGGCCTGTCTGTGGTAATGGAAGATGGCGCGGTAAAGGTGATCTCACCATTTCGCGGCAGCCCCGCAGAAGAAGCGGGTATCAAGGCGGGCGACTTCATCACGCACCTCGATGGTGAGCTGATTTATGGCGGCGAGCTGGATGATGCTGTTGCGCGTATGCGCGGCCAGGCTGGCACTTCGATTGAGCTGACCATTTTCCGGGCCGGGCGCGAGGAGCCGCTGGAAGTGTCCGTGACACGCGGCGTGATCGAGCTGGAGCCGGTCACGCATAAGCTGGAAGCCGGGAATGTCGGCGTGATTTCGGTCAACGAATTCTCCGCCGATGTTGGCCAGGACGTGTTCAACGCATGGCAAGCCATCCAAACCGAAGCGACCGGACGGGTCAGCGGATTGATCCTTGATCTGCGCTCCAATCCGGGCGGAAGTCTGGACGAAGCAGTCGCTCTGTCCGACCTGTTCCTCGACAAGGGCAGGATCGTCTCACAACGAGGCCGCGCTCGCGGCGAAACCCTGCTGTATGATGCCGAAACTGTGTTCCGCGGCGATATGGCAGAGGGCACTCCGGTAATCGTGCTGATCGATGCGGGCTCTGCCTCAGCCTCTGAAATTGTCGCAGGCGCTTTGCAAGATCACCGCCGGGCGCTGGTGATGGGCGATCGCAGCTTTGGCAAAGGCAGCGTGCAATCGTTGCTCCCGCTGGGCCGTGACACCGCGCTTAAACTGACCACGGCGCGCTATTACACGCCGTCGGGTCATTCGGTGCAAGAAGGCGGGATTAAGCCCGATATCACCGTGCCGCAATTGTCCGATCCGGACTACGCGCTGCGCAGCAAATATGTGACGCGTGAGAGCGATTTGCGCGGGCATCTGGTCAACGAACTGGGCCTTAAGGACGATGAGCTTGAGGGCGATAAGATCGATGATCCGCGCTTTAAACTCACCGCTGAACAGCTGGAAGAACAGGGCGTTGAGGATTTCCAACTGCACTATGCGTTGGAAACTTTGCGCCGCACGACGGCAAGTTCGGTGGCGCTGCGCGATTAAGCTGCCTAAAGCGGGCGCGTTATGGCTGATTTCTTACGGTTGAAGGCCGCTCAGACCCTGGCATTTGCGCTCCCGGCGGGCTTGCTCGGCGGTGCGTATGTGTCGCAATATGGTTTTGATCTGTTCCCATGCGAAATGTGCTGGTGGCAACGCTGGCCGCATTTCGCCGCGCTTGGTTTTGCGGTGCTGGGACTTTTTGCCGCGCCAAAGCGCCTTTGGCTCACTCTCGCCGGACTGGCGGTGATCGTCTCCGGCTTGATCGGTGGATTTCACGCAGGCGTGGAATATGGCTGGTGGGAAGGCATCACCGGCTGCGCGACCATTCCTTCGGGACCGGGAGCGGCGGCCTCCGTTATGGACACCAGCATGCCGCTGGTACGCTGTGATGCTGCGCCATGGAGCCTGTTTGGCATTTCGCTGGCGGGTTGGAATTTCCTCTTTTCATGCCTCGGTGGGATCACCATCTTGGGGCTGACAGCCAAGCAGGAGCGAGCATGAAACGCGAAGACATCCACCGCATGATCCGGGTTGACCAAGCTGGCGAATTCGGCGCGACGCGGATCTATGAAGGCCGGCTGGCAGTCATGGGCGATCGCGGACCGCACAGCCAAGAAATCGCCCACATGGCCGAGCAAGAGAAGGTCCACCGCGAGAAATTCGATGCGCTTATGGCAAAGCGCGGCGTTCGCCCGACCGCGCTGCAACCGTTTTGGTCAATGGCTGGTTATGCCTTGGGCGCTGGCACAGCTTTGCTCGGCCCAGAGGCGGCGATGGCCTGCACCGCAGCGGTCGAAACCGAGATCGACAAGCATTATTCGGATCAGCTCGACGAGCTAGAAGCGGACAATGCCGACCCAGAGCTGGCTGAAATGATTGAGAAATTCCGTGAGGAAGAGCGCGAGCACCACGATGCCGCGATTACCCACGGCGCGGAAAAAGCGCCCGCTTACGGTCTGCTCTCCGGCGCGATCCGGCTGGGTTGCCGCGCGGCGATCAAGATCAGCGAGCGGATCTAGCCCGCGCGGCTCTTCAGCCATGGTTCACGGCCGATGGTGTGATATGAAGCTTAGAAATTCATGTGAGGAACATCCGATGACGTCGTTGCCCCGTAAGACCCTGATCGCAAGTCTCGCGCTCGGCGCCTCTGCCATGCTTGCTGCTGTGCCTGCTTCGGCTCAGGAAGATGAGGCGCTGCCTGATGATGTGCAAACCGCCTATGTTTACGGCGATGATGACGCGCCGCCGTGCCCAGAGGGTACGATTTGCGTGATCGCGCGCCTGCCGGAAGACGACCGGTTCCGCATTCCGCCTGCCTTGCGCTTTTCGGACAATCCACAAAACACGGCATGGTCACGCAGGGTTGAAAGCCTTGAATTGGTTGGCGCATTTGGCACTCTGTCGTGCAGTCCAACTGGCGCGGGCGGGCTGACTGGTTGCACGCAGCAGCTCATCAACGATGCCTACAAGGACCGCGCCGAAGGTCAGGATGTCCGTTTTAGCGAGCTGATCGAGCAAGCGCGGCAAGAGCGCTTGTCGAACATTGACGTCGATGCCGCCGCCGAGCAGCGCCGGGTTGAACAGATCGAACGCGAATATCTGGAGCGGCTCGAGCGAGAACGCTCGCAGTCGCTGCCAGGCGAAGACGGACCACCCGCTTTGACTGAGCCCGAGCCGGCTGACACACCTGCTGAGGAAGCACCGCAGGGCTGAGTTCGTTAGTGAGCGGTTACCCGGCGAACTACGCTTGCTCTGCCTAGCCGCAAATCTTGTCGCTAAAAATCTGGTTTAATTACTTTTTAGGCGCGCGGTGTTAACCAAGCGACCTTCTCGGCTGCTCCAATTAAAGTGGGAGTGGCCAGATGATCGACACTCATGCGCAATTGGCAGGTTCAAGCGGCGAAAATGGCAAAAACAATCAAAGTCTTGGTGGTTTTCGGCACGCGCCCGGAAGCGATCAAGATGGCCCCTGTCATCAAAGCACTGCAAGCAGCGCCGCAGATCGAGGCCCAGGTATGTGTCACCGCGCAGCACCGGGAAATGCTCGATCAAGTCCTCGCACTGTTTGAAATTGAGCCGGATTATGACCTCAATCTGATGAAGCCGGGACAGGGGTTGTTCGAGATCACATCCAGCGCTCTGTTGGGGTTGAAGGGTGTGCTTGCAGAAGCTTCACCTGATCTGGTGCTGGTGCACGGCGACACCACGACTACGCTGTCTGCTTCGCTTGCCGCCTATTATGAGCGCGTGCCGGTTGGCCATGTTGAGGCCGGATTGCGCACTGGCGACATCTACTCGCCTTGGCCAGAAGAGATAAACCGCAAGGTTGCGGGCACAATTGCGCGCTTGCATTTTGCCCCGACCGAGCAGTCGAAACAGAACCTGCTCGCGGAAAACACGGACCCCGATCACATTCACGTAACGGGCAATACGGTGATCGATGCGCTGGTTGAGGTGTCAGCGAAATTGGGCGCGGACCCAGCAATCGGTCAGGCGTTTGATCAGGAATTCGGAATTGATCCCGATCGCCGCGTGATCTTAGTGACTGGCCATCGGCGGGAGAGCTTTGGCGATGGTTTCCAGCGGATCTGCGATGCGCTGTCACAATTGGCTAAGCGCGAAGACATCCAGATTGTCTATCCGGTGCACCTCAACCCAAATGTAAAAGGTCCGGTCGAACAAAGCCTCGGCGCTTTAGACCGGGTGACGCTGATCCCACCGCAGGATTACCTGCCGTTCGTCCATTTGATGCGCCGCGCTGATATAATCCTCACCGATTCTGGCGGCGTGCAAGAAGAAGCTCCTTCGCTTGGCAAGCCGGTGCTTGTGATGCGGGACACGACCGAGCGGCCCGAAGCGGTGGACGCTGGGACGGTCAAGCTGGTCGGCACAGATGCGCAGCTGATCGTGGACGAGGTGACGGCTCTGCTGGACAATACAGACGCCTATGATGTGATGGCGCGCGCGCACAATCCTTATGGTGATGGCCAGGCCTCTGGCCGGATCCGCGATACCATTCTGAGCTACTTTGCCGATGGCGAGGGTGAGCAATTATGAGAAATCCTATCCAAAAAGTCTCGGTTATCGGCCTCGGCTATATTGGTCTGCCGACAGCGGCGATGTTTGCATCGCGCAAGATCGAAGTGGTCGGCGTTGATGTGAACCCGGCAACCGTGGACACGATCAACCGCGGCGAAATTCATATCATCGAGCCCGATCTCGATATGGTCGTTAGCGCTGCGGTGTCCCAGGGGTTTTTGCGAGCCACCCTGACCCCAGAGCCGGCTGACGCATTTCTGATCGCGGTGCCGACACCGTTTAAGGGCGCGGATCATGAGCCCGATCTTTCCTATATCGAAGCCGCATCAAAGGCGATTGCGCCAGTGCTTTGCGCAGGAAACATCGTCATTCTTGAATCGACCTCTCCGGTCGGCGCGACAGAGGCGATGGCGGATTGGTTGGCGCAGGAGCGCCCGAATCTGAAGTTCCCGCAAGACACTGGTGAGGCATCGGACATTCGCATCGCGCATTGTCCCGAGCGGGTTTTGCCGGGCAAAGTTATGCAAGAGCTGATCACGAATGACCGTGTTATCGGCGGCATGACACAGCGCTGTTCGCTGACGGCTGCGGCGCTCTACAAATTGTTTGTTTCAGGCGACTGCGTGATCGCATCGGGCCCGCGGGCCGCTGAAATGGCCAAGCTGACCGAAAACAGCTTCCGCGATGTGAATATCGCCTTTGCCAATGAATTGTCGCTGATTTGCGATGAGCTTGGGATCGATGTGTGGGAGTTAATCGCGCTCGCCAATCGCCATCCGCGCGTCAATATCCTGCAGCCTGGCCCGGGTGTGGGCGGCCATTGCATCGCGGTTGATCCGTGGTTCATCGTGTCATCCGCGCCGCAGCTCTCGCCCTTGATCCAGGCCGCGCGCGGGGTGAACTCCTCAAAGCCAGGATGGGTGGTTGAGCAGGTGAAATCGGCGCTGGCGGATCACTTGGCCAGCAATCCGGAAAAGACCGCGAAACACGTGCGCATCGCGATCTATGGCTTGAGCTTTAAGCCCGATATTGATGATCTCAGAGAAAGCCCAGCGCTGGATATCGCTGAGCAGCTTTGCGCTTGGCACGCGGGTATGGTCACCGTGGTTGAGCCCTATATCGATGAGCTACCCGAGGCGCTGAGCGGCGCGGAATTGGCCCGTGGTTTTGGCCGTATTGAGGCCGACATTCACGTTATGCTGGTGGATCACACCGGCTTTAAGGGGTCGGCGCGGCCCGATGGCGCCATCGTCGATGCACGCGGCGTTTGGGCGCAGGCGCCAGAGCTTTACAGCTTTGTCGAACGCCGTTTGAACGACCGGACACCGACCTAACCGTCTGCTTAGACCTCATAAAACTCGCGGTACCATTTGACGAAGGCGCGGACGCCTTCCTCAACATTGGTTTGCGGCGCGTATCCGGTTAGCTCTTTCAGCAATGTGGCGTTGGCCCAGGTGGCTGGCACGTCACCTTTCTGCATCGGCATGTAATTGCGGATTGCCTCGCGGCCGCATTCTTTCTCAATCGCTTCGATGAAGTCCATCAGCCGGACTTTATCGCTGTTGCCGATATTGACCACACGGTACGGCGCGACTGGAGACAGGCTGTCATAGTCAGCGATTTCGTCCGCGCTGCTGGGCCGCACTGGCGGGGTGTCGATCAGCAAGCGAATGCCGCGTACTAGGTCTGAAACAAAGGTGAAGTCGCGGTACATGTCGCCATTGTTGTAAATGTCGATCGGGGTGCCCTCAAGGATCCCCTTGGTGAACTTGAACAGCGCCATATCCGGCCGTCCCCACGGCCCATAGACCGTGAAGAAACGGAACATGGTCGTCGGTAGGTTCCATAGGTGGGCATAGGAATGGCCCATGCTTTCGTTGGCTTTTTTCGTGGCGGCATAAAAGGTCAGCGGCGTATCGACCTTCTCGCGCTCGTCAAAAGGCATGTCCTCATTTGCCCCGTATACAGAGCTGGTCGAGGCCATCAGCAGGTGGTCGACCTCAAGTTCGCGCGCGATCTCCATCACATTGAACGTGCCCGTGACGTTCGCGTCCAAATAGGCACGCGGGTTTTCCAGACTGTAGCGAACGCCAGCTTGCGCTGCGAGGTGCACAATCACATCCGGCTGCTCTGTCATTGCGAGTTCGCGCAGCGTATCGAAATCTTCTAACATCCCGACTTTGCAGCTGAAGTGCTGATTTTGCAGCAGCATCTGATGCCGCCGCTCTTTGATGCGCACATCATAATAGTCGGTCATCGCGTCATATCCGACGACCGCGAAGCCTTCTTCTAGCAACAGCTTAGAGAGGTGGAAGCCAATGAAGCCGGCGGTGCCGGTAACGAGAATTTTGCGCATGATGATCGGTCCTTAGGCCTCGATTGCAGCCATTTAGAAAAGAATGGACTATGCAGCAAAGCCGGGTAACGCAATCACTGGAAATTGGAGACCTCTTTCAGTGCATCTTATTTTTCGCGCCGATGGCGATCCTCAGATTGGCGCAGGGCATCTTTATCGTTGTTTGACCCTAGCGAACGCGATGAAAGCGGCTGGACACTCGTGCACCTTTCTTTGCGCGCGGGTGCCAGATGGCTTCGACAAGAAGCTCAATGAGGCGGGCCATCGTTTGCATCTCATCCAATCGAATATGATTGGAAATGACCTCGCTTACGGTTGGGAAAAGAATCCGGCCGAACAATCTGATCAGCTAGCAGATTGGGAGGCGTGCCAAGATGTTTTGTCGGACACTTCAGTCGATTTGGTGGTCGTAGATCATTATTTGCTCGATAAAGTTTGGGAGGGCCAGTGGGCGGACGTTCCGCTGATGGTTATCGACGATCTTGCCAATCGAGATCACCAGTGCAGCTACTTGCTCGATCAGAATTTTGGTTGTGCGGTGCTCGACTATCAAGATCTCGTTCCCGGAGAGTGTCAGTTGCTGCTTGGCGCATCATACAGTTTACTACGTGATGAGTTTGCGCTTGCTAGTGACCAAGCGATCCGGACGCGTCACAACAGAAAAGCCGAGCGCATTTTGATCAATTTTGGGGCGGCCGATGCAGGGGGGCTTACTCTGCCAGTTTCGGAGGCTCTGGCGCAGGGCTTTCCCCACTCTCGGCTCCGAGTCATATGTGGCCGCCAGGCCGAAGCGGCAACGCAACTGGCAGAATTGCCTAGCCGCTTCGAGAATGTTGAGGTCCAATTTGATGCGACCGATATGGCGGCTTCGATGGCATGGGCGGATGTCGCGGTTGGTAGCGGCGGTGTGACGGCACTCGAACGCTGCTGCTCTGGTTTGCCTGCCGTCGTATTGACAACAGCCAGAAACCAACTGCTCGTCAACCAACGACTGAGGGAGGCTGGTGCGATCACATTGACCGACGACGTCGAGCAAACAGTTTTGGCCGTCGGGCAACTTTTAGACAGCACTGACGAGTTACAATCGAGCGCTGCGATAGCCGCAGCCGTTACAGATGGCCGGGGCGTTGACCGTATCGTTCACGCTTTAACTCGCCCTGGTCAAAATGATCGGCTGACACTTCGAAACGCCAATCCATCGGACGCTGTTCAGCTTTGGCGTTGGCGAAATGATCTCACAGTACGAAAAATGGCCCGCAATACCGTCCCTGTTCGGTTGTCAGACCATCTGACATGGCTCGATCGGGTGCTGCGCTCTGATGATCAGATATTGTTGATTGCAGAGCAGGCGGAACAACAGGTTGGAATGCTGCGATTTGATCTTGAAGATCATGCCGCCGAAGTTTCAATCACGGTTTCTCCCAGCGCGCGTGGGCGCTCACTTGGCAAGGCTTTGTTGGAGGCTGGTCATCGCGCGTTGCACCAAGAGCATGGCATCAGTTCGATAACTGCTTTTGTACGGGTGGAAAATGCGGCCTCCCTCGCGTTGTTTGAGCGCTGCGGCTATTCGCGAAGTGGTGAGATCGTTGGTGGCTTGGTGCAGTTCAATCTGCAGATCGATTGACCTAAGGCGCAATTCGCAAATTTGTCTTGCGTTCATAGACTGACATTTTCGACACTTGCCTGTTCTGGGCAGGCTAGAAAGGCGTGCTTTTGGCGCTGAAGAGACTATAGGTACCGCAAAGTGCTACCCTACACAGCTAGAGAGCTTTGCTGGGCGTAGTTACGCGAGCAACAAGATTAGCAGGCAGACTATGAAGACAATTGAAATCGATGGCCGGAAAATTGGCCCAAATCATGAACCCTACGTAATCTGCGAGATATCAGGCAACCACAACGGCTCGTTCGAGCGCGCAATTACGCTGCTTGAAGCGGCTGCAGCCACGGGCGCAGATGCGATCAAAATACAAAGCTACACGCCTGATACGATGACGATCGATCACGACAGTGATCAATTCAAAATAAGCGGTACGCCTTGGGATGGATACACTCTCTACGACCTCTACAATGAGGCACAAACACCGTTCGAATGGCACGAAGGCTTGTTCAAGAGAGCCCGTGAACTCGGTGTGACGCTATTTTCAAGTCCGTTCGATGAGACAGCCGTCGATCTTCTCGATGACCTTGGCGCTCCAGCCTTCAAGATCGCCTCATTCGAAGCAATCGACTTGCCTTTGATCCGCTATACTGCGGCCAAGGGCAAACCCATGATCATCTCGACTGGCATGGCCAATTTGAGCGAAATTCATGAGGCCGTTCGGGCGGCGCGCGAAGGCGGGTGCAAGGATTTGATATTGCTGCATTGCGTCAGCTCGTATCCTGCTCCTGATGAACAGACCAATTTGCGCACCTTGCCGCATCTAGGCGAAGCATTCGATTGTGTTGCCGGCCTGTCAGATCATACCATGGGCAGCGCGGTTGCAGTGGCATCGATCGCGCTTGGGGCCTCGGTAATCGAGAAACACTTCACTCTGGCCCGCGCAGACGGCGGTCCTGATGCTGATTTCAGCCTAGAGCCCGATGAGTTCTCAAGCCTCGTTACGGATTGCAAACGAGCCTGGATTGCGCTCGGTGATGTCGCTTACAGCCTGAAGGGCGCAGAGGAGGGCTCTGCCCAATTCCGGCGTTCGCTTTATGTCGTCCAAGATGTCGCAGCAGGGGAAATTCTGTCTGCACAGAACATTAGATCCATTCGGCCTGGTTTCGGCATGGCTCCAAAGCATTTTCCGGATGTCGTCGGTCAAGTTGCTGTGCGACCACTTAGCCGAGGCGAACCGCTTGCCGTCGACATGTTTCGGCCAAAATGACGCCAATGAAGATTGCCTTTCTTGAAAGAATGCTCGGGAGGTTTGCTGATTTCAATCAAGCAAACTGCAACGACAACTGGAAAGGTATCTCGCTAAAGACAAAGTATCGGCCTGTGATCCTAGAAGGTATCGCGCGATTGGTCCGGTTTACTATGAGTGAGGCAATAGCTGGATCAAAGCCAATCGGTGAAAAAGTGCCGATCGTGTTTTTTGCAGGCACCCAAAACAACTTGCGTTCTGCCAAGCTAGCAATGGCACACGTGCCTCGCAGTGGAACTATGGTCTTTCACAACCTTCAAGCCGATGGGCTTGGTCGCATTGGCCTCTTTTCACAATACCTAACGGGGTTATGGATATTGGCCCTGTTGCCCATTTTGCTTTTAGCCGAACCGCGAAGTTTTCGGCGCAGGGCAATGGTGGCGAGGCTAGATAATCTTGTGCTGACCTTTGGCTGGGGTCGCGGCATTCGCAATCAATTGAGAGCAAGCGGCGCGCAATGCGTCGTGGTGACCTCTGCTCTTAGTGTGTATCAGAATCTGATTGTTGAACAGGCTCGAGAGCTTGGAATTTCGAGCGTCTTTATCTCTCATGCGCCAATCGGCAGAGGGCAAATGTCTTTGCCAACCGATTGGGCTCTGCTGGATGGCGAGTTCCAGGCCGCCTTGTTTCCGAAAGGCCGGACGAATGTGATTGTCACGGGCTCGGCGCGGGGCGCCGCATTAGCAGAACATTATTCTGATCGTTCCGCTGCCAAGGGTGTGCTGATTTGCACTAACTCACTCATCCGCGACCTTGACGATTTGAAAGTGTTGATCAAAAAAATTCGCAAGGAAAATGGTCGCATACCCATCGGTTTGCGGCCTCATCCGCGTGACAGCGCTAGATTTGACGCGCATCAGAAGATCTGCTTGGAAATGGATTGTTACTACCATTCCGCATCGCTTGAGCTTCACCAACAAACACAGGATTATCGTTTCTTTCTGTCCCGGTTCAGCGGGGTCTTGATTGATGCGTTGTTGCTCGGATTCGATCCTTTGGAGTGGGAGGATGCAGACTCTGGCGGCGATGAAGGTAGCGTTTTTGACGATTATTATGGTTTAGAGGAACTCGGTTTGGTGCGCGTTTTCGCGGAAGAAGATGCGCAACTCCCATGGGATTGGGGGGTCGATCGCTCGGCGCTCAGCCGACTGGAGAAGAGCGCTGAAGCCGGTTGGAACACGGCAGATAATATTGGTAAAGCAATTGCCAAATTGTCAGGGGACGGCATGAATATAGTCCGCGAGGGCACTGCAGAGCTTCCTAGCTGAGTCTTAGGTTTGAGCCAATTATGCCGAGTTTAGACACGGTGATCGCGTGGCATCAATTTTCGATCCATAAGGTCAGTCTGAATGATGGCTTGCCTTGAGCATCATTTCTGCCCGTTCCCAGTCTTCAGGTGTGTCAATGTCTTGAACCCGATGGCGGGGTAGTACGACTGGCGCAGAACCGAGGCCAAACAGCGTTTCTTGTGCCAGCCAGGCCTGCGCGGTGCCCCAATAGAATTGCGCGGCATCATGCCAAGCCTCTTCGAGGTCCTGAGAGCGAACCGCGAATTTCGATGGGTCGAACATCTCAACTCTTGAACCACCAACAATGCGAAAAGCCCTCTGTATGGGCGCTGGGAAGCTCGTCACAGAGAAGGCATAGTTGCTTTTCGTCTCGCGCAGGATTGCAAGTCCGCGGACTAGGTCTGATGGGTCCAAAAAGGGGGCTGTGGCGTAGATACAGCAAACTTCGCTTGCTGCCAGGTCGTTGGCCTTTTGCCATTCGACTGCGTGGGCGATTACGGGAATTGTTCCCGTATGGTCATCCGACAAGTGGGCTGGACGCAAGAACGGCGCCGTAGCCCCAGCTTGTTCTGCGATTTCGGCGATTTCGTTGTCATCAGTGCTGACAATGATCTTATCAAAACAACCGCTTTCGCGCGCAGCCTTAATCGACCACTGAATCATTGGGCGGCCACCAAAGAGCTTTACGTTTTTCCGGGGTATACGCTTACTGCCAGAGCGAGCTGGAATTACTGCAAGTTTCATTGGCTGACTCTCTTTGCTCTCATTCAACTTAGGCTGGAGCTGCTTGAACCTTCAGCGCCGCCTTTCTTGGCGTTTGAGCGCAGCAACACTTGATACAAGAGCAACCTTCCAAGAATTGCTATCGCTGTAAAAAAGGCAGTGTATTCGAACGATGGGTTAAACCACCAAAGCAAGCCTAATGTGCTGGCGATAAGGCTGCTATCAACTGCTACCAGCCATTTTCGGGAAAGGCGCCAAAATGCGTATTCAACGCCGACTAGACTGTAGGCCTGTAGCAAAAAAACTGCCGCAAAGCCTGCGAACATAACCGCCGGCAAATCCGCGTAAGCGGGCACTATCTCCACCAGGACAAAGGCGGCTGTCATACAGATTATCAGCAACATGAGAGGAAGAACCAGATTTTGCCATCGCAACACTTCAACTAGCACGCCTGGACCATTTGGTTTGATCAGTTCTGGTCGTCTGCGAGTGAAATAAAGAAGCGAATGTCCGACATTCACCAAATTGAAAACATTGGCAAAAAACACATATCGGTCAATTTCTCCTGTGTGGTTCTGGGCGATCCAGAAACGGTCTAAAAGGAGGATATTGACCGATAGGAATGTCCATAATTGGTTGTAGGAATACTCGCTCTTCCAACGCGCCCAAAAGGCTTGCAAGGTTACCTTGGTGTTGGCGGCAATGCTGGCAAAGAACTTTGCGGCAAGCCTGCCATGTATCCTGGTGTGACGCCGCCTAATCACCCAATATGCGCACATACAAGCCAAGCACACCACCGTGTAGATGATGATCAAACTGCCGGTCACAAAAGGCAGCACGCCAATTATCGCGAAGGTTGGAATGATCACACGAAACGAGAATGACAAACCCCATCCCAAATAGTTCTTTTCGAATAGGAAGTGTCGTTGATCCTCGTCGAAGAATTTCTCACATCCAACCAAAAGAACAATTGAAACCACGATCATCAGACTGGATGACCAAGCCAGTGCCAATATGGCGACAAGTGGCAAGGCCCAGAGATACTGCATGACAGAATCATGGAAATAGCCCGCATAGGCCTTGGAATAGGATCGACTGTTATCGCCAAAGCGGCGTTTGTAATAGCTGACGTGAGTTTGAGCGCCAGTTAGCACGAACAGCGAAGCGATCGCTGTAATCAAGATCGCATAGTCCTTTGCAAACTGGTCTTGCTGCGTCACCGCCGCAGCCAGCAACGCCAGCGGCTTGGCTCCTACACCAGCCAGCCGCAAGACAATGAATGCTAAATACTCGTTGCGACGTATGCGCTTCATCGGGTCGTCGTCTTAGTCGGTACAATGCTGCCGGCTGCTACGTCTTCTAGCCAATCGCAATAGTGACCATAGACACGGCCCGCGTCGAAATTTTGCTCAAAATAGCCTTGGATTCGCTCACGCGTCCCTGAAACCTCCATTGCCTCAAGGCCCTTCATGACGGCGTTGGCAAAGGCGTCGGCATCACCCGGAGAAAGAGGTGAGCCAAGATTGTGCTTGCTGAGCAATTCCTTCGCTTCTTGTCCAAGGGTAGACACCTGCCAGAGTCCTGCTGACATATATTCAAACACTTTGTTAGGCAGACCTTGAGGCGCATTTGGAGGGTACGGAGCTAGTGCGACGTCGCTTTGCTTAAGCAGGGCGGAGATTTCCGACTTGTTCAACCAACCAGGGGTGACAATGTTGCTCAGACCTGCCCTTGCCTTGTCGATTGCTTTGCGTTGATCCCCGTCTCCTGCGAGTACAAACTGCACATTATCATGGTGAGCCAATTGCTTCGCCGCATCAACCAGCAGCGATAGATCATAGGTTCCGCCCCATGAGCCGATGAAGACAGCCAAACGCTTTTCAAAGTCTACTCCTTTGGAGCGTAAGGACTTGAAACTCGCCTCATCTAAAGTGTCCGCTGCAGGCTGGTATCCCAGCGGGAAAATTGCATCCTGAGGGCCTTGTGCTCGTCCTGCTTTCCCAAGGCCCCAGTCGAGATAACCTTGGGATATACCGACAACGTGGTCCGCCTCACGGCAGGCCTGGTGCACAACACGGTCAATATGCGTGATTCCCGGAAACGCGAGCACTTTTCTCGCGCCTTCCAGAAAATCAGTGAAGAAGTCAGGCCACAGATCCCGTATCGACACCGCAGATGGTGCGCCGAGCATTTGCCCCAGCTTTACCCCAGCCAATGCGCTTTCGGGCATTGGCAAATCAGCTACTATTACATCGGGACTCTCTCCAGGCTGAACCCCCAACTCCTTGCCGCGCTTGAGCATTGCCTTGCCAACGAGGAAGTTGTGTAACAGCCTGCGCGGGCTGCTGTTTTTAGAATATCCTATGCCTGGCACCAACTCAATTTGGCAATTTGGCAGCCATTCATGTGTTCCTGCTGATTGAGAGCGATGTGTCTTTTGGTAGTGATCAAAAGTAGAATTGAACCATCGCACCTTGTGGTCGCGTTCAGCGAGGTGTGAGGCCAACATTCCGGCACGCATCAAACGGGGTGTGTTTGGGTCGAGCGGCAGAGGTTCTGCATCCCGTAAAATCCATACGTTCATGGTAGAAACTCGCCCCTAGTTGCTTTGGGCTTGCAATGGCCGCGTTTGGAAGTTGGGCCGCTCAACAGTGTCTTGAGGTATACGTCTGGAGGCAGTGTCGGTGAGCGCTGAAACAGCGATCGCTAGTAAGGTGAGGCGTAGGAAGGCTGGATCGAACGGATTGACCAGATCCAAACTAGAATCAACGGTTCCACCAAAGTAAATGACGAGCAACGCGATTTCCACAAGCCCTGGTTGCACGTTACGCATCAACGTCGCCAAAGCCTTTAGAATCATTACATAAAATACAATAATGAAGGGCGCCAGTAAAACACCCAAGGGATAGAAAAACAGCCCTCCAACCAGGCCCGGAGAGGTGCCTGTTCGTTCTCGAATGGAGAATGCAATTGATTCATAATTCAGTCGCTTAACTGACGTAATCTCATTGAAAATTGTACTGTTACCAAGCAGGACGTCTGAACGATGCTGTATATTGTTAAGTACATCTTGAACGGCAGTGAAGCCGAGTTCAAAGTTGAAGAAATTTTCAGTGACATGAAAGCTGACACTGTAATAGTGATATGAGATACGCCGCTGGACAATCTCGATAACAGATACCATGTCGTTAGCGAACAAATCGACAGTTCGATCGACTCCCAGTTTGTTGGCTATCCCTACAAAAAGCGCTCCTGCTCCAACCATCCCTACGACCAAGAGTGAGACCTTGGATACCCCAGCTTTTGATGGTCGGAAAACCTCGCTTCGCTTAAGTACTCGCAACAGGACGAGCGTACCACTGGCTAACAATACCACGTTGCTCGACGCTTGCAGTGAGAGCAAAATACCGATCGCAATCAAGATTGCTGATAGGCCGTAGGGAAGCCAGCGCGCCCTTAATTCGACTGCGCTTTGCCCGGACAAAACGAGCAGTGCGGCAAAAATGTAACTTTGAAAGGCATAGTAAACGATCGCGATACCGCCACTGTCACCGATCCGGTCGCCTGTTTGTCGATAAGAAAGCCCGAATGTGTAAAAGAAATAGATAGACAGCGCAAAAAAGGCGGCTGCCCCAACCAAAATCGCATAAGGAGAGAATCCTATTCGCGAGGCCGGCCGCAACCACTTTAAACTGGGAACATTCACGCGACCGATCAACCAATACGCGTATAGTAAGACTACACCGACGAACGTTGCGCCCAGAAAATAGTTTGGTGAGGTGATCAGAATGAAATCTAACGCTCCGCCAAAGAGCATGGTCAACATAATAGGGATGCCATAAAATATCGTTGCGTATGCCAACAATATTTGAGCGGCAATCGACTCAGTGCTTGCTGGCCGATAGTCTGATCCTAGCGCTACGGGATGATAAGGGGCATTCATGGATGGTTTTCTCTGATTACGCCCCGCGTCGTGGCTAGAGGCGCGCTTCACCTGTGCTTGCCCATTGCCTTCATTCGCTGACTTTCCGGTTTAAGTCTAGCAAAAGCGCGGGAATGTGCTGTTTACAGCGACGCAAACATAGCAAACTTCGAGCATGTTTGCGAAACTTCCTTTAATGTCAGTGCATGTCGTCAACAACGAGTGTTCGGGCGCTCAATTGTGATGAGTGTTGGGATACCAGCCCGGTGCCTTAGGAAAATGCAAGGCAAGGGCTAACGGTGGTAGGTTGTAACAGCGTATCTTTCACCAGCCTCGCATGGCTTTGCACGGTGTATTGCACTCGTGTCGACTATTGCCATCGTACCTTTGGGCACAGTAAACGCTCGGCACGTCTTACCGCCGTCGAGAACGCCGTCAACTGTCTCATCATGAATGTATTGCCAGCTGCGCTTGCCGCTGCGCCATTGGCGCAAATCATTGAGCGTGTAGTAACCTAGAGGCAAGGCATTGCGCAATTTGAACCAAGGCTTGTGGGTCTCCTCGACCAACTCGAAGGGACCACTGTCTTCGCTTACGTCAGTGAGAAAGGCGAACAGCTTTAGCTGTTTGCGAAAGCTGTCAATATGCCAACGAGTATTTTCTCTTTCTGCATCCAAAGGTCGGGGGCGATTGCGTATTGCCAGGACATTGTGGGCATTCGCTTCCCGCCCATACAGTTGCGGCATTATGCCATTGGCCAAGGTTTCAAAATCAGAGAATGCTGCGTGCTTTCGGGGCGCATGCCAAATCCGGTGCTCTGATCCGCGATAATTCACCTCAACGTCATCAGCGAGCGCCAAGTCATCAATTGCGGCGCAAAGGCTTTGGCAATTCTTGTCGCTGAGGCGTGCTTGAAAGATGAAGTATCCCTTAGAGCGTACCTGCTCAATGGCTCCAGCGCGCTCAAACTCAGCTAAATATGACTCGGTATCGAGCATTACATATCCCGGGTTGGAGATGGGTGATCGGTATCCTATAGGGCCCATCTCGGAGCCGTTAAACCCTTTTGTCGGCGTGTGTGATGGGCGAGCTATCGCCGTGCACCTTTAAGCAAAGATGTTGGACTGAGATTCAATGAAAAGACTATTCGATATTATCGTTGCTTTGCTGCTTCTACCAATAGTCGTGCCAGTTTGCTTAGTGACGATGGCCGTTTTGGCCATTGAAATGCGCGCTAACCCAATTTTTGCGCAGCGCCGCGCAGGGCGGAACTTTGAGCCATTTGTTATGTACAAATTGCGCACAATGTATCCCGAAACTGCTGAAGCGGCGACGCATGAGATGTCAGTCAGCCAAGTCACGCCGTTTGGTCGCATTGTGCGCAAAGTGAAGATCGACGAGCTCCCGCAAGTCGTAAACGTGTTAGCGGGTCAGATGAGTTTCGTCGGGCCGCGTCCATGTCTGCTAATTCAAGAAGAGCTATTGGCCTATCGCAAGCGCGAGGGGGTTGAGCAGCTCACGCCAGGAATTACCGGTATTTCCCAGCTCGAGGGCATTGATATGTCTGAGCCAGAACGGCTAGCGATTTCAGACGCCCGCTACTTGGAGAATTGGTCGCTCATGGGCGATATCTCTATACTTACGCGTACATTCCTGGGTTCTGGCAGTGGCGACGCGATGACCAAGAGCTGACTTGTTCAATTAGATGATGCCTTCGCAATTGCGCCGTGCAGGACATCTATCACCTGATCTTGGTCCTCATATGTCAGCCCAGGGTGGAGCGGGATACTGATTGCACTTGCGTAATAGTTTTCCGCATTTGGACATAGGCCAGGCTCAAAGCCCAGGTTTCGATAGTATGGTTGGTGATAGACTGGAATGTAGTGAATGTTCACGCCAATGTCGGCTGCACGCATTGCTTCGAATACGGTCCTACGATGGGCCATGCCCTGTCTGGTGCGAATGACATATAGATGCAGCGATGAGTATCTGTCGCCCAGCCGAACAGGAAGATCGAGAAGCGTTGGATCAAGCAACTTATCATAGCGATCAGCCAAGTCGTGCCGCCTCGCGATGAACTGCGTGATGCGTTTACACTGACTAGCCCCCAGCGCCGCTTGAATGTCGGTCATGCGATAATTGTAGCCGAGCAATTGCTGCTCGTAGTACCAGCCGCCTTCGTCAGTTTTAGCCAGAAGCTCTGGATCACGGGTTATGCCGTGACTGCAGAACAATCGAAGGCGCTCTGCCGGCTGTGCGTCGTTGGTTGTTGCTACGCCGCCCTCGCCCGAAGTTATGATTTTGACTGGATGAAAACTGAAAACGGCAATGTCGCTATATTGGCATTTTCCGACAGGCTGATCGAGATAACTGGCGCCGATAGCATGAGATGCATCTTCGATAACCTTAAAGCCATATTGCTGTGACAGTTCGGCAATTTCGCGCATATTGGCGGACTGACCACTGAGGTGAACTGGCGCGACAATTTTTGGCAATCGCCCCGCCTTTTCAGCTGCCTTGAGCTTAATGCGTAAGGCATCGGGGCACATGTTAAAGGTCGCCGGGTCAATATCGACGAAATCAACGGTTGCACCACAATAGAGGGCAGCATTTGAGGTCGCCACGAAGGTGATCGGACTCGTCCAAAGCGCGTCCCCCTCACCCAGGCCTAGTGCCATGCACGCCATATGCAACGCGGAGGTCGCGCTGTTCGCTGCAATTGCATGCTTCGCGGTCGTTATCTCAGCAATTCTTTGTTCAAAGCCACTAACTTGCGGGCCTTGGGTCAAGAAATCTGATGTCAGTACGTCTCTGACTGCGGCGAGATCGTCTTCATTGATATCCTGGCGACCATAAGGGATCATCGCTAGTGTCCTTGGCTCTAAGCCGTAACGTGCTCGTCAATCAGGCTGCGAAGCTGATCGACCGTTAGAAAGTCAGTGTTAGTCCCGCTTTCATAGATGAAACCTGGGGGGACCGGCTTTCCGCCTAGCTCTTCTGCGAACCCTTCTGGATCAGGGTGTGTGCTGGGGATGATTACATAGTGGTCGCCGATATCGAGCGTACTAAAACTGTCGGCTGCCGTAATCATTTCCTCGTGCAACTTTTCGCCGGGCCGTATTCCAACTGTCTTAGTGTCACATTCCGGCGCGATCGCTTCGGCCACGTCCAAAATGCGGTAGCTAGGAATTTTCGGTATGAAAATTTCACCACCCTTAGCATGCTCCAGTGCATGCATCACCAAACTCACGCCATCATCTAGCGTGATACTAAAGCGTGTCATCCGGTCGTCGGTAATGGGCAAAGTCCCTTTACCGCGCTCTTTCTGAAAGAACGGGATAACCGAACCGCGGCTGCCCATCACATTGCCATAACGCACCACGGAAAACTTTAGGTCTCGTTTGCCAACGATGTTGTTGGCGGCCGTAAAGAGCTTGTCGGAAACCAACTTGGTTGCGCCGTAAAGATTGATCGGAGCAGCCGCTTTGTCTGTAGAAAGGGCCACAACCCGGGTGACATTTGTGCGCAAGCAGGCTTCGATGACGTTCTGGCCACCTAGAATGTTTGTTTTGACGCATTCAAATGGGTTGTATTCCGCTGCAGGCACCTGCTTTTGGGCCGCAGCATGGATGACAATGTCAACGTCGTCCAATGCCAGAGTTAAGCGATCAAGATCACGTACATCGCCCAGGAAAAAACGCAATTTACGCAGTTCTTCTGGCGTGAAATCCGCGCTCATCTCAGACTGTTTGAGCTCGTCCCGAGAATAGATCACCAACCTGCTTACGTCAGGGTGATCCTTCAAAACTCTTTTTACAAATGCCTTGCCGAAAGAGCCTGTTCCCCCGGTAACGAGGATCGATTTGTTACTAAGCATATTCACCCATATTTTCTAAAAGGCAGCGCCGAGGAGGCATTTCCGATAGCGCAGAATTTTCAAAGCGGTCATTTCGCTTGCGAGATTCGCTCTTTTGGCAAAGAGGCGATAACGGCAAGCATGACAAGAACTATGCTTGCTAGCAAAGGCGTTCGGATAGGATAATCGAAAGCGCTCGCAATTATAGCCAAAGCAATAGCCAAAATAAACGTCGAACCTGTAATATTTTCTAAGTTTGAGAAGGGCCTAGAGCGCTTCACGCCGCGCCAAAGGATCATCACCACGATAAAGGCCAAAATAGGCGCTGCCAATCCGACTTCGTAAATGATCTCTACCAGGTCGCTGTGGGTATGGTTGATGTAGCGGAAGCTCAACTCGCCTTGCCGCTCATATTCGCGGTAAATTGCTGGGAATGTACCAGCCCCTCCGCCAAGCGGTAGATAGTCGGAAATCATCTCTCCGGTTTGCTGGACAATTGTGACGCGCTTGTCCTCTGCTATACTTGTGGATGGGTCGGACAAGCGATCCAGTACGACTTGCTGCGGGGCCAAAACAGCTGCTGCCGCAACCAACAAGGCTGACACCGCCAATGCAACCTTTTGTCCTTTAGGAGATATGGTAAACTTAGCCTGCGATCTACGATACCTTGAGTCGGTCGGGGTCTGTAAGATTTTCATCAAGAAATAGCCCGTCCACCCAGCGCCGATGACGCCAAGTATGAATCCGATGCGGGATCCCGTTAGGAACACACCGACTGTAAGCAGCAAATAGAACCCGACCGCAAAGCTGTTGAGGAGATACACTGGCGTGCGGGAGCCTTTCAAGCTTAGACGGGCCGCTGGAAGGCATATGAGACCTAATGCAATCAGCAAGGCTTGATGATTGCGATTGGCCAAAAACCCGGTGTTGGAGCCAAAGTTGGCGATCCGATAGAGGTGCATGCTGGGCTTATCGCCAACCAGCCGCATTATCCCAAGCAAAAGGCTAATGGTCGCGATAGCGGTTACCGCGAGCGGGATGTACGATCTTTGCCGCGGTTCTAGCAGTGCAAAAAGCAGCAAAGCTGCAAGGGGGACCGTTAGGGCAGTAAGGCTGTTCCAAGTATGCTGAGTATGCATAGAGATGGGCCGCCACGGCTCGCGAATCTGTAGGGTATCATAGATGGGAATCAGCGATGATTGTCCTGGAAGATGTGTCCAGATTGCGGGAGGTAGCGGCACAAGCTGCAAAGCGACGTAACTCGCTAAGCCCAGTAGAAGCGCGAGAGGCAGGCGTATCGATGAAACCTGATCACGCGTCAGAAAGAGCAGGGAATAGGTAATTGCAATGCAAGCCAGAGGCCTCAGCAACACTACCTGGCTCATATCGCCGCGAGAACTCCCGCCAAGTAAAACCAAAGCGAGCGCAAAAGCGATCAAAGCTCCTGCGTGCCACGCGGCCGGGTTCTTACCTAGAGCGAATTTGCTCGATCGCCTGTGTTTCGCAGCCATTAGTTTCGCTCTGCAGTCACAATTGCAAGCTCATCAATCGATAGTGAGGCCTGCGAAATACTCGACGAGTCAAAATGCAATTGGATTGTTTGGAAATCACAATCGGCATCGACATCAAAAGGAATGGTGAACGTGCCATCGGCCTGTGCGTCAAGCGATATCGTCTCTAGCGCCAAAGCACTCCCTCCCGTGCTGCAGGTGACCGAGAGTTCAAGGCCTCCAGCGCCATCTGTTACAGACGCTTTGCCCGCCAATGCCCACGACCCAGATGCTAATTTTATAACACGCGAGGCGATCTGCACGCGACGCGATGATTGAATATTGCCGGTCAACTGGCCATCCGCCAATAAAGTCGAGTGGCTTGGTTCGGAAATGAGGTTCCAATCAAATGGAACGAGGGGATCTGCGTTTGGTAGTGCCAGCAGGCTGCTAGCTGCATCTACTACTGATGCTGGGCCACCCGCCATTTGCGCAATTTGATCAGCTTCGCTCAACCGACCGGAAGAAGCGAGCGCGCGGACAAGCCGCGCATCAATGCCTGCGATCTTTGTGGCTTGATTTGATCCGATCTGTTCAAACAGTGGGACCACAAAATCAGGCACTGGTCTCGCATCTGAGATTGCAAACCACATAGGCCTTTTCCAGGCACGGTCTTCGCTCAGTAATCTAATAACTGATGCCCGGCCCTCTTCCTGCTCCATCACCTGAAAGAGATAAGGGAATAGGACTTCTTGCGCTTCAGGATTGGTCGTCAGCGCCAAATCTAGAGCAGTAATTGCCTCTCCAAGCTGCTCCTCCTGCAGGGCTTCAAGTACGGTATACGGCTGTACCGGGAAGCTCCGCTTTGAGAAGGTTCTCGCTTGCTCCAACATAAGTGAGGGGTCTTGTTCACGCGAGCCTGCTGCAAATGCGAGCATCGCCAAGCTGGAAGCATCGTGCGGGGCACCTCTTAGCGCTTCGATCGCGTGCGCCTCTGCCAAATCAAAATCAGGGTTGGTTGGATCGAGAAACACGGCTGCGATCGACATTTTTGAATGAGCGACGGGATTGTTGCCATCAACTTGCAGGGCAAGACTAGGTTGATTGCGATCCAGAACATTGCTGGCGCTTTTCTGCACTGTAGGCACCATAAGCATCAAGCTGACCATTGCGGTTGTCGCAAGTCGGCGGCCAGAGAACCCAAAATATGTCTTTTGCGTCATGCTTGAGAGCTGTCAGTTTGGCCGTATCCATAGCCATAACCGTATCCATAGCCATAGCTTAGATCGCGCTCTTCGAGTTTCGTAACGACTGCTCCGTACACATGCGCGCCTGCGGACCTGAGTCGATCGATCGCGTTCTGAATACCGCGCAGTTTAGGTCCGTTGGCTTCGATCACATACACTACGCCTTCACATGATCGTGAGATAAGTTGGGCATCAGCCAGCGCCAGAAGTGGAGTGCTGTCTAGTATCACGTGATCGTATTTTTCGCCTGCGGCAGCAACAAGTCGCGCAAGGCGATCAGAGCTCAGCAGTTCGGGTGAATTTGGCGGAATGGGTCCAGTCGACATCATGTCGAGCGCGCGTTCGCCATCGCGTTGGACAAACTCCATCCAATTGTCACTGCCAGCAAGGTAGTTGCTAAGCCCTTGCTTGTTTTCCAACCCAAGCAAATCATGCACCGAAGGCGACCGCAAGTCTGCGTCGATTAGCAGCACTTTGCGACCAAGACGAGCAAGCAACAAAGCCGTCGCGACGCTCGAAATCGACTTCCCTTCGGCGTCTCGGGTGCTCGTGAGCATGAACGAGCGCGGAACTCCATGATCCGTCAGGAACGACAAGTTCGTCTGAACAGACATGTATGCTTCAGACAATCCAGATTTCCGATCATCAAGCTCGTCGAAGATTGTTTCTGGTTCAATAAGCGGGATGGCTCCCAAAACTGGCAAACCGATCTTCCGCTCGATTTCGCCCGGATCGTTGACGCTTTCATCGATTTGTTCAATCAGCAGCACCAGTCCGCCGGCAAGCAGCATCCCAAGCAACAACGAAAGTGCGATGTTTATCACCAGTCGCGGGCTTGATTGATTGCGCGGAGCTTGTGCACGATCGATTATTGCTATGTTATTCAACCCAAGGCCAGCAGCACCAATCTCCTTAAATCGCTGCAGCAACGCCTCGTACAATTCTCGCGAGGTATCCACGTCGCGCTGAAAGATGTTGTACTGAATTGTGCTTCGCTGTTCGTTAATCAGGCTACCCTTGAGCCTGTCAACAGTCCCGTTCAGTTGTTGCTCACGGGCCAAGGCAGAGCGATACTTCTCATTGAGATTAGCTGAGAATCGCTGCTCTTCCTGCGATATCGCAGCTTGCAGTGCGCCAATCTTAGATTCTAGTGCTTGAACGGTAGGGTAACCGGGCTCGAATTGCGTCAAAAGCCTCGCGTACTCTGCTTCGGCTAAGGCCTTTTCCTGACGAAGACCGTTGAGTGCATTGTTCTGTAGCGCGGCATCGACTGAATCGGCGCGCCCGCGTTTCAAGGCGCTTTCAGCCGCAATGCGATCTGCCGTTGCCCTGGCAAGCTCTTGGTTAAGTGTTTCCAAGTTGGCAGAAGCAAGCGTTCGGTCCGTTCGGGTGGCTCCTTGAGCACCTTCGCGAGTCGAAAGCGAAATAATCTCATTGGCCGAAGCGTAATCTACCAAATTGCGCTCTGACGTCTCCAAACGCGTGCGGATCTCTGCCAATTGATCTTCGAGCAACTCTCTGGCGTCCGCACTTGCGGCGTATTTGCGTTCTTGAGTAGCGGCCACGAATTGGGTTGCCCATGCATTTGCAACCTCGGCTGCTTGCTCCGGCGACGGGCTTTCGTAGGCGATATCCACCAAGCTGGAACCACGCACAGGTGTGATTGTCGAATGATCTATCAGGGTGTCAATAACCCGTTCCATTCGCAGGGTCGCAGTCTGACGTGACAACACCTCTCCGCTAGCATTACCCGATAGCGGAAAGTCAACGCTTCGGCCATGTGCTTCGAGAAAGTCATTGTTGCTCGCCAAGTCCAATTGCCGCGCAACGCGCTCGGCCAGGGAACGGGATTGCAACAACGCGTATTGCGTCTGATAGAACTCAAGTTCCTGAAAGTCCGGATCGTCATCAATATCACCAACCTTGGCGACATTGCCGTCAGATCGACTAATTTCAATCCGCGTTTCTGCCTCGTAGTAAGGCGTCATAAAGAGTGTGGCCAAAGCGCCTATGATCACCGCTAGAGTGACAATGCCGATCACCAAAAACTTATGTTTGGTCAGACTGCGCCAGTAGTCGAGCAACACTGGCCGCGCCGCCAGTATATTTGGCGCAGGCGCTTCGATTTGACTTTCAGAGTTCATGTTATCGGTAGGAGTCCAAAATGCCTAAGTTCAGCGCAAAAGCAAAACGAGCGGCGAAGTAATGAGGGGAGTGATCTGCAGCAAATCATCAAAACGGCGTCTCGCAACCGAATCGCCGACAAAAACGATGTCGTTCGCAAAGACTTCTGGATCGGAGTAGTTTCCTTGGCGGATGCCTTCTAGGTTATAAAGGCCGACCATCTGCTGCCCTTCGACCGTGCGAAAAATCACCACATCTTTCAACCTAGCATATTCGGCCGTCCCGCCGGCTGTCGCGACCGCACGCATAAGGGTCATTCGTCCAATGACCGGATAGAGTCCCGGGGTTTCGACCTGCCCATCAACCGTGATGACCTGGCTTACAGTTTCTTCCAAGTTTACAGTAACTTGTGGATTTCGGATGAAGCGACCGCGCAATTGCGTTTCCAGATCATCCGCTAGCTCTTCAGGCGTACGGCCGGCTGCTTGCATTGTGCCGACGAGAGGAAACGAAATGAGACCTCCAGCATCGGCACGCACTGTGATTTCACTGAGTTCTTCAATGCCAAAAACATCAATTCTGAGCTTGTCGAAAGGCCCGACAATGTAAGGTCTGCTCGCATCGACCAAATCGGAACGCTTTGGTTCTGGCAAAGCACCTTCGCCAAGGACCGTCACATCCGGAGAAAGTCCGTAGGTGCGGTTCCCCCCGCAGGCCGAAAGTGCAGCCAAAATGCCGAGCACCAAAGGAAGAAAAACTTTCGGCTGCATACCAAATCCAAAATCTTAAGCATGATAAAATTACGTCTGAGAGGCTCTACTCAGGTGAGGCTGCTCAAGCAAGACAAAGACGGTGAAACTGCGTCTTAGCAAGATCAGTGAGCAGATTTTGCTCGATTCTGACCGTCGGGGTGGATCGGAATATGGTGGAATTCAGGCACCATTTTTTCGATAAGCGACAGAGCAGCGCCCTCATCGACTGTATTTTGTAGTTCGTCTAGGATCGGCCACAGTTTGGGCTTTGCCAGCCACTCCTCGCGTGCCATCATTATGCGCTCGTGCCGCGTGCTTTCTGGGTCCGCGCCGATCAACAGCTCTTCAATCAGTTTTTCACCAGGCCTCAGCCCAACTTCTGTAATTTCAATGTCGCCCTCGGGATTGTCCTCATCACGCACCTCGAGTCCCGATAGTTCAATCATGGATCGAGCAAGGTGAGATATCTTGATGGGGTCTCCCATATCTAGGACGAAAACTTCGCCGCCTTTCGCCATACCACCAGCTTGGATGACGAGCGATGCTGCTTCAGGAATTGTCATAAAATAGCGGGTGACATCATTGTGCGTCAGGGTTACCGGCCCCCCGGCTTCGATCTGCTGGCGGAAAAGAGGTACGACGGAACCGCTGGACCCCAAGACATTGCCAAATCGAACCATCGAAAACCGCGTCTTGCCAGCCTGATCGGCCAAACTCTGAAGAATCTGCTCGGCGATGCGTTTGGTGGCTCCCATAACATTGGTGGGGCGCACTGCCTTGTCGGTGCTGATCAGGATAAAATCTCGAACGCCTGCGTTCTCAGCCTCCTCAGCCACAATCTTAGTTCCAAAAACATTGTTGCGAATTCCGGCAATCAGATTGGCCTCAACCAAGGGCACATGCTTGTAAGCTGCTGCGTGATAGATGGTATCGACTTCGTGGCTAGTGATGGCCGAACGCACGGTGTTACGATCAAGGATAGACCCCAAGATCGGCACAATTTCTGTGGGCAATCTGCGTTCTGCTGACATTTGCTGAAGGCTTCGCTCGATCGAGTAGAGTGCGAATTCTGATCGCTCGAATAGGATGAGTTTTTTCGGTCCAATGTCTAGGATCTGGCGACACAATTCACTGCCAATTGATCCGCCAGCGCCAGAGACCATTACGGTTCGTGATACAACAGTGCGCCCAACCAAGAGCTCATTTGGTCTGACAGGGTCGCGGCCAAGCAAGTCATCAATTTCGACCGGACGTATGTCGCTAAGCGAAACCTGCCCGTCGACAATATCGCGTGCACGCGGAAGGATCTTCACATCGACTTTGAACTGCCTCAGGCGTTTCAAGATTTCGGTTTGACGATTACGCGAAACTCGCGGGAGCGCGAGCAATATGTCGGTTACCTCACCGCGTGCGATAAGTGCGGCCAAATTGCTGCTCGCGAAAACTCTCGCACCATCGAGACGTTGACCAGACAATCTTGCGTCATCATCAACAAAGCCAACAGTTCTCATTTGCGGATCAGAGCGAATAGAACTTGCCAGTTGCTGTCCGGCGCGACCGGCGCCATAAATCAGAACCTTACGCACTCTCCCGCTCACGTCTCCTCGGTCCAAAATGTCGATAAAGAAATATCGCGCGGCCACCCTTGAGCCCACAACAAGCACAAAGAAAGTGAAGGGCTGCAAAACGCCCATTGTACGGGGTACGCCCACAAATCCAAAAACCATGAAGGCGCCGAACATCGCTGCGGTGTAGAGCGTGAACGGCGGGATCAGAGTACGCATCATCCCCACGCCAGCATAACGGAAGATTGTATTGTACACTCCGGCCGACCAGAAGATCGGCACCATCAATGCCAAACCGCCAGCAAGCAACATTTGAATGGGGTAAGAGAACAATTCCCATTGCCCAACACGCAGTGAGTAAGCAATCCAAACCGAAGCTACCAAAAGGACTAAATCCAGCGCAAAAACCAGCGCTCGTTTACGTGCGCGTGGCCAGATCGACATCCTCTTCAGAATGTTCACAAGTATTGCGATCAGCAATTTCATTGGGCTTGAGGCTTTCTACGCAATTCTTTGCAATGCCCGGTGGCTTACACGGCGAATTTTATCCTTGCAAGAAACCGAAGGATCGCACAGCCGCTTCGCCGTTGTCTAGCATTTTTGAACTGTTCGCACCAATCCGTCGTCCATACTCGTGGCAGGTGTCCAATTCAGCGTATCTGCGAACCTAGAGCCATCGTAAGCCGCATTGCCAAAGATGCTTTGTGCGCGTTTGCCGAGTAACAGTCGGGCTGGCCATTCAACAAGAGGTGCGGGGAGTTTGAAAACTCGGTCACCATGGCCATAAAGGGTCAGTAACTTTCGATAGAGCTCAGCGGTTGAGACCGGATCGCTATCAGTCACGATAAAGTCGCCAACATCCTTAGTGCCCAAAGCCCTGTTGATCGCATCACATAAGTTGCCGACGAATATGAAACTTCTGCTATTTTTGACGGCTCCAAGTGGCAGTGGCACGCCTCGAGACGCGGCCTTAGCGAATGGGATGAACCACGCTTTCACGCCCTGCCCATAAACTGCGGGAGGGCGGATCGAGATTGGATGAAACGCTTCATCAGCGAGGCTAGCGATTGCTCGTTCGGCTGCAAGTTTGGACGCTCCATATGGGCTTTCCGGCTGCGGCAACGCACTATCGTTAGTGATTTGGCCCGGTGCTGAAGAGGAACAGATCGCTGCGACTGAACTCAGGAATATAAACCGACTGCAGGAGGCGGCTTTGGCCGCTTTTGCAAGGCGATTGGTCAGATCGGTATTATATTGATGGTATAACACTGCCGCCATCTCGTCTGGCTCGCTAGCCGTGACATGTACCCGCGCTGCGCAATGGATGATTGCATCGCATCCATCAACGATCGGCTCTAGCGCCGCTTGAGTAAGATCTCCGCACGCTACGTTTTCCGCCGCTCCTTCAATGCTATTAACAGAGCGGCTGATTGCCCGGACGACGTGCCCTTGATTGGCTAGAGATTGGACCAGCTTTCGGCCAATAAAGCCCGCGGAACCCGTTACGGCAACTCGTTTCATGACACAGTAATGTCAGGCGCGTCTTCTTGTTTCATGCCGACCACATGATAGCCAGCATCCACATGTTGGACCTCGCCGGTTACGCCGCTGGACATATCAGACAGGAAATAGAGCGCTGAGCCGCCGACCTCGTCGATGGTGACATTGCGGCGCATGGGCGAGTTGTATTCGTTCCATTTGAGGATGTAGCGGAAATCGCCAATTCCGCTCGCCGCCAGTGTCTTGATTGGCCCCGCGCTGATCGCGTTTACCCGGATGCCTGCTGGACCCAGATCATTGGCGAGATATTGCACGCTGGTCTCCAGCGCCGCTTTGGCGACGCCCATCACATTGTAATGCGGGATGACTTTTTCTGCGCCATAATAGGTCAGCGTCAGGATGCTGCCGCCGCCTGAGCCGTCCTCTTGCAAGGGCGGCATCATTTCTGCAGCGCGCTTGGTCACCGCGACCAGCGAATAGGCGGAGATGTTCATCGTCATCAGGAAGTTATCGAGGCTGGTGTCGACATATTTGCCGCGCAGCTCCGATTTGTCGGAAAAGCCAATCGCGTGGACCACAAAGTCCAGTGTGTCCCAGCGGGATTTGAGCGTATCAAACGCACTGTCGAGCGACGCCATATCCGACACATCGCATTCAAACACAAAATCGCTGCCGAGCTGCTCTGCTAGCGGTTTGACCCGCTTGGCCAGCGCATCCCCCTGATAAGAAAACGCTAGTTCAGCCCCTTGCTGGGACAGTTGCTTGGCGATGCCCCAGGCGATCGACTTGTCATTCGCAAGGCCCATAATCAGCCCGCGCTTGCCCTGCATTAGACCTTGACCAGCCGTACCCATCGCATCCTCCTCGTCATTCTTTACCTGCGTCTTGCGCGTCGCCGTTCTCGCTCGCTTGCCTGCTATCACTGTCAGGTTCTGCAAGCGCAGCGTTCAATTCCGCGCCGATCACCAGCCCTAGCCCCACCAGCCAGAAAAAGAAAAGCGCGATCATGATCCCGGCAAAACTGCCGTAGGTGAGATTATAGGTAAAAAAGCTGCGCAAGATCGGCGGCAGCGCGCTGGAGACCCCGAGCCACCAGGCGGCGGTAAACAAAGCGCCGGGCCATTTGGGATAGGCCTTTGTCCGGTATGCCGCCGGGGTCAGTGTGTAGAACAGCATGTAAAGCGAGCCAAACAGGCCAAAGGCCGGGATAATGCGCGATAGGCGCAAGGTGCCGGCCGCCTCGGTCAATTGCGGGAAACGCGCATCGATCGGCTGCTGGGCGGCGCCAATCGCAACCTGCGCAAACAGCGAACCCATCAGGAGCACGACCGCGCCCAGGATTAGTCCCGCAGATAGCAGGCGGTATTTCCAAAACGCGTGGCTGGCGACCGTGCCATAGGCGCGGCGCAGAATATCGCGAATGGTCTCAACCAGGCTGGAGACCGTCCATAGCGCGACACCCGCACCAAACCACAGCAGCCAGCCGCTGCGCGCGCCCATCGTGTTGTTGGCGACCGGCGCGATAGTGTCTGCGACAATCGGCGGCATTGCGGTGAGCACCGTCGCAATCAGCCCGGCGCTGTTCTCTTTGCCGCCAACCAGCTCAAACAAGGCCGCGCCAAGGATAAAGAACGGGAAGATCGCCAGCATCGACAAATAGGCCAGATTGCCGGCGTGGATGAAGCCATCATTATAGGTGCCAATCGCGGCCCGCTTCACCACGGTGAACGCACGCGAGCCCGGCCCAAGCGTGCTCAGCATTTTGCCGCGCACAGAGAGCGGCGCTTCGCGTGCGCTCATCAGACCTTGCGGGCTTGTTTGCGCATTCAGGCGGGCGCGGCGGGCCTCCGGCGAGAGCGAGCGCACTTCGTGGATGTGGTCGTTGGGGGGACGTGTGGGCGCGCCCATTGGTTAGAACACCCTGATGATCACAGGCCAAATTTCTCACGCGGTTTGTCTGGATCGCTCCAATCGCCGAGCTTTTCCGACAGGGTATCGAGGTCTTCGGGCAATTGGATCTCCAGCGTCACCAATTGATCGCCGCGCTTACCGCCCTTTTTGGTCCAGCCTTTGCCGCCCAGGCGCATGACTGTGCCGCCATTGGTGCCGGGTTTAATTGTCAGCATGACCGGGCCATCGACAGTTGGGCATTTGACCTTCGCGCCGCGGATCGCCTCGTCCAGCGTCAGCGGCAAATCCATGCGGATATGATCGCCGTCGCGGCGGAAGAACGGGTGGCTGCCAACCTCGACAATCACCAATCCATCGCCTTTGCCGCCCGGGCCATCATGGCCCTTGCCTCTTAGGCGCATTTGCGTGCCGTCTTCGACGCCAGCGGGCAATTTCAGATCAATGGTCTTGCCATCGGCTAGCGTGATACGTTGATCCACGCCTGCTGCTGCATCAATGAACGGAGCCGCCAGTCGGTATTGAATGTCTGCGCCTTTTTTTGGCGGAGGTGAGGGGCGCGCGCCAAATCCGCCGCGCCTTTGCCCGCCGCCCATTCCACCTCTGGCGCCGCCGCGCGGTTTGCCGCCGCCAAACAGACCGTCGAACAGATCGCCAAGGTCCATATCGTCCGGGCTGAAGCCGCCAAGGTCATCCGCACTGTAACTGCGCCGTGCGCCGGCTCCGCCGCCAAATCCTCCGCCCGGGCCGCCGCTGAAGCCGCCGAACGGGTTGGTGGGATTGCCTTCCATATCAATTTCGCCGCGATCAAACTGAGCGCGCTTGGCGCTGTCAGACAGCAGATCATAGGCTTTGGTAGCGTCGGAAAAGCGCTCCGAGGCTTTGGGGTTGTCCTTGTTTTTGTCCGGGTGCAGCTCTTTGGCGAGCTTGCGATACGCGCTCTTGATCTCCTTTTCGGAGGCGGTGCGGGCAATGCCAAGGGTGCTATACGGGTCAGCCATAGCGTATTAGCTAAGTGCAACAGTCCCACGGCGCAAGCGTGCACATGCGCTTGTCCTGATTGGAGAGCGCCAATCCGGCTATGCGCCCTAGAATCGGCGAAATTACCTAGTTCTGCAATGAACCGTGCATTTGCTAAGACGAGTTGCGAAAGAAAATGCGTTGCTTCAACTATTCTTAACCACTATTCACGAGGGGGTAACGTAAGCTGCGCAATTGCAGTCGTTCAGTTTTTTTATGAGGGTTTCTCAAATGAATAAGAAGAACATTTTCGCAGCTTTGGCTGTTGTTGGTCTCGCAAGCGCGCCAGTCATGGCGCAGGTTGCTGCACCTGTTGAAGCTGAAAGCGAACTCGGCGGCGACAGCGCTGGTCTCGTAGCAGCTGGCTTGATCGCTGGTATCATTGCGATTGGCGTGTTCGCCTTTGCCGATGGCGACGATGACGATACGCCTGTTAGCGCATAAGACGCTTTAACATTTAAGCTGATTTGCGGCCCGGCCTCCACTGCGGAGGCCGGGCCGCTCTCATTTGGGCGCTAGTGGAGGCGCGAATAGTGCCTTTATGGCGCTGCGCTTTCCTACTTGGGTGCGGGGCAGTAATTCTCGTTGCATGATGGCCCGAACATCCCACATGACGAGCATGCGAAGCGGCGCTGGTTTGCACTGCGGTGAAAGCGAGCAGTTTTTGCCTCTGGACAGTGTTCCAGGTGTTCCAAGCGTGGCTGACGCGCGGTGAAGCGAGTGGGAAATGACATGACTGATACAACCCTGAATGCCGCGCAATTGGCGGATAGCGCGATCCCCTCTGGCGCGGATCCCTACGCTCTGTTCGATGAGTGGTTTGCGCTTGCCAAGGCGAGCGAGCCGAACGATCCAAATGCGGTGGCTATTGCCACTGCAACCGCCGATGCTGCGCCATCCGTTCGCATGGTCTTGCTGAAAGAGCATGGACCGCAGGACGCGCCCGCTGAGATCGGGGGCGGGGGCTTCACCTTCTACACCAATGCGCAAAGCCGCAAAGGCAGCGAGATCCTCGCCAATACCCAGGCAAGCATGCTGTTTCATTGGAAGAGCCTGCGCCGCCAAATTCGGATCGAAGGGCGCCTATACGAGGTGACGGCTGAGCGCGCCGATGCCTACTTCCACTCGCGTCCGTTCAAGAGCCAGGTTGGCTCTACGGCCAGCGAGCAATCGCGCCCACTTCCCAATCGGCAGACCTATGTCGATCGGGTTGAGCAAGTGCGCGCGGAGCATGAGGCGGCTGGTAAAGTGCCGCGCCCGGCGCATTGGACCGGGTTTACGCTGGTACCCAGCCGTATCGAGTTTTGGCTCGACCGCGACAATCGCCTTCACGACCGCCGCCTGTTTGAGCGCGCGCCTGACGGCTACTGGTCCGATACGCTGCTCTATCCGTGAAGGAGCACCCAATGACGCAGACAATACCCTATTGGCATGTTGACGCCTTCGCCGCCCAGGCCTTTGGCGGAAATCAGGCGGCGGTCATGGTGCTGGATGAGTGGCTACCGGATGATGTGCTCGTCAAAATTGGCGGCGAGAACATGTTCGCGGAAACTGCCTTTGTGGTTCGCGATGAAACGGGCGAGGCTGATTGGGAACTACGCTGGTGCACGCCGACCTACGAGATCGCGCTGTGCGGTCATGCGACATTGGCGGCTGGTCATGTGCTGCTTTCCCACCACGAATGGGGAAGCGAGAATGGCGGGCGCGAGTCCGTCACCTTCCGTACGCGCAAGTCAGGCATTCTTGAAGTTAAGCGAGTAGGTGAGGGCTATGAAGTGGCGCTGCCTGCGATCAGGACCGAGCCTCGAGCCCATCCAGAAGCGGTGAAACTGCTCGGGGCCGAGCCGCTGCTGGTCCACCGCAATGACACGCTTTACAACATCTTCCTCTATGAAAACGAAGCGCAAGTGCGTGCGCTTAAGCCTAACCTAAAGGCGCTTGGTGCGCTGGGCGTTGACCAGTTCGATTGCACCGCGCCGGGCGACAACAGCGATATCGTCAGCCGCGTGTTCGTGCCCGGTGCGGGCGTGGATGAGGACAGCGTGACCGGCTCTGCGCACGCAGCGCTCACACCGTTCTGGGCCGAGCGGCTGGACCGCGACAGTTTCACAGCGCATCAGGCATCGGAACGCGGCGGCGACCTAACCTGCCGTCTGGACGGAGAGCGTGTCTGGCTCGGCGGGCCATGCGTGACTGTGGTTGAGGGTGTGTTTTACGTTTGAGTGATCAGTCTGCGTACGGGTGCTCGCCTAAAGCTGCGGATAAAGCGCGAGCACGTCGGCGGCCTCTTCAAGCATGGGCGGGCGTTCTTCTGAAGTGGAATGACCGAGGCGCACCAGGGTCACGCGCTGATCTGGTGAAACCAGCACATACTGGCCCATATGCCCGATCAGCGAGAACAGGCTGGCCGGCGCACGGTCTGGAAACAGCGGATGGGGACGATCGCTTCTCGCTTCGCCCAATGGCCGATTGAGCCAGGTTTGCAGGCCGTAATGCGGGCTTGCTGGGCTAGGCGTGACCATTGCCTCGACATAGCGGCGCGGGACCAAGCGCTCGCCGTTGGGGGCGCGGCCATTGGCACGCAGGAACTCGCCAAACTTGGCCCAATCGCGCGCGGTGGCATGCATCAAACTGCCGCCGATCATCGTGCCTGAGGCGTCGAACTCCAGCACCATGGAGTCCATGCCGAGCGGATCGAACAAACGCTCGCTCAAATACTCGGTTACCGCTGTGCGCCGCCTATCGGGATCATCGCTCTCGGTCAGCGCTCGGGTCGCAATATCGGCGAGGATCACAGTGGTGTTGGATGAATATTCGAAGGTCTCGCCCGGCTCCGCCTCCAGCGGTTGCTCCTTAGCCCAGCGTGCCATGTCGTCTCGTCCGTCGAGAAACAGCATGCGCACCTCGGAGGATTCGTATGGCGGATCACCAGCCTCAGTATGGCGCAGCCCGCTGCGCATTTGCAGCAATTGCCGCAAGGTGATCTCTGCGCGCGGATCGCCGGGGCGCTGCCACATAGGAACTGGAGCAGCCTCGTCGAGGCGCAAACGTCCATCCGCAACCAGCATGCCGACCATCACCGCTGTCACAGTCTTGGCCATGGACCAGCTAATATGCCGGGTATCCGCGTTATAGCCCTCGCCATAGCGCTCTGCGGCGATCTCTCCATCCGCTATCACTACGACAGCGCGGGTCTCACCGATCCCCTCGGCATTGAACAATTCGTCGATGGCGCGGGCCAGATCTTCGCGCGGGGCGCCCGCGTTCTCAGTGACGGCGGCCAGTGCCTCGTCGCTGAGCGGTGCCGGTCCAGCGGACGGGGCTTCGCCGCATGCGGAAAGCAGCATCAAAGGGGCTGACAGAAGCGCAAGAGCGGCGTTAGAGGAGATGTGACGCACAGACATTTGACACTCAATTCCCCAAGGATCACGGTTTAGCAATGGCAAATTCAACGCGGCCGCGCGCGGCGCGATCATCGCGAGTGGGATTGTGGCTTTTCCTCCTCATCCTGATCGCTTTGGCGGTAGCAGCATGGGTCTACCGCGAGCCCGTGCGCGGCTATGCGAATGCGGGCACAAGCTATTCTGCGCGGGTTGCGTGCTCATGCCGGTTTGTCGCGGGGCGCAGCCTAGAAGACTGCAAGAAAGACAAACTTGCCGGGATGGAGCTGATCACTTTGGTCGATAATGTGAAGGCGAAAAGCGTAACCGCGCGCTTCCCATTGGTCACCGATGCAACCGCGACCTACCGCGAAGGCTATGGCTGCGTGATGGAGAAGTGGGAGGGTTGAGCAAGACCCTACTGCTTAAGCCGCTGCGGTCGTTCCATCGATCCAGCCGCCGCCTACCACGCGCTCTCCGCAATAGATCACGGCGGCCTGTCCGGGAGCGACACCGAATTCTGGCTCAGCGAAGCGGATGGAGCAGGTCGCCCCATCGCCCAGCTCACCGATCAGCTCGATCGGCACAGGCTTGGCAAGGCTGCGCACTTTCGCGGTCAGCGGAGCGTATGGCAGCGGGCCAATCCGGTTGGTCTCAATGACTTTCGCCTCGCTCACCGCGAGCATGACTTTCGGGCCGACGCGAACCTCGCGGTTGTTTGCGTCGAGGCCCACGACATAAAGCGGCTCCGGCTGTCCGCCGATATCCAGACCCTTGCGCTGACCAACGGTGAAATGCACGATTCCCTTATGCGTGCCCAAAGTCTCCCCGGTTTGCGCGTGCACGATGTCGCCTGGGATGCCCCCTTCAGGGCGCAGTGATTTCACGATCTTGGCGTAATTGCCATCGGGCACAAAGCAGATGTCTTGGCTATCGGGCTTGGCGGCATTGCGCAATGCGGCCGCTTCAGCCAGCTCGCGCACCTGCGTTTTGGGCAGGCCGCCCAGCGGGAAACGGATATAGTCCAATTGCTCCTGCGTGGTTGCATAGAGGAAATAGGATTGATCGCGTGAGGGATCGACCGCGCGGTAAAGCTCTGGCCCTGTGTCCTCCAGCACTCGCCGGACATAGTGGCCGGTGGCGAGGCAGTCTGCACCCAGCTCACGCGCCATGCGGAACAGATCGGTGAACTTGGGGCCCATATTGCAGCGGATGCAGGGCACCGGCGTGCGGCCAGCCAGATATTCATCAGCGAATTGTTCGACGACGTCCTCGCGAAAAGCGCTCTCATGGTCGAACACATAGTGGGCGATGCCCAAGCGATCGCATACCGCGCGGGCATCCTGAATGTCATCGCCGGCGCAGCATGCGCCTTTGCGGCCCGTCGCTGCACCATAATCATAGAGCTGCAGCGTAATCCCGATCACTTCTGCGCCGGTATCCGCCGCCAAAGCTGCCACTACAGAGGAATCGACGCCGCCGCTCATTGCCACAACGATGCGCGATTCGCTCGCCGGCTTGGGCAAGTCGAACAGGGCGGTGCTATCGAGCCCAAAGGTAGGGCTGGCATCAAGAAGTGTGTTGTCAGTCATTGCAGAGGGCGTCTTTACACCCGCTTTGCTGCGGGTTCCAGTGCTTTGCGGGACGCGCGTTAAGGCCGGTCTTTGGGTGATGATATGCTGCGTGAGAACTTGCGAATACTTGAAGGCCCGGCCGCCAATAGTCCTAAGAGCAGGTAAATGTGAGTTTTACCTCATGTTGACATGCTTGCCTTAGAGACGAGCGAATGTTCGAAAACGTTTCACCGATTCACAGCGCTCAGTTGCAGGCCGAACTGGCTGCAGCGGGTATCGCCGTGCCGACATCGCTGACCCAGATCGACGCGAGTGCCAATGGCATGGACGATGATCGGGGCGGCAATGCTTTGCGCGCAATCGGCTGGAGCGAACTGACCGCACGGATCAACGCAGCGCACGACCTTCGCGCCGTATTGCGCCGCGATGCGGTCCATGGATCTGTTAGCGTCGCGAGCTTTGGAGATGCGGCAGCAAGTTATTTTGCTGCGATTGGAGAAAGCGAACGGCCTGTTAACCCTATTGATTTAGAGGGTCGCAAAGCCTCAGCCACTATAAGGCTTCAACACGAAGAGAACGCGGTAAGAGGCGATCGAGAGACGATAAATGATTGAAAATCAGGACATCCGCCCCGCACAAGTCATTGGCCCACTTGGTGAGCCACTGACGATTGATGACTTGCCGTCACCCAAGACGAAACGTTGGGTTGTGCGCCGCAAGGCTGAAGTCGTGGCTGCGGTAAATGGCGGTCTCTTGACCATTGACGAAGTACTTGAGCGCTATGGGCTGACTCTTGAAGAGTTCGCATCGTGGCAGCGCGCGGTCGATCGTTCAGGCATGCAAGGCCTGCGTGTGACCCGCATCCAGCATTACCGTGACCTCTACGAGCGCCAGCTTAAATACTGACGCCTTAGGCGTGTGAGTACGGGCATTTCTCGGGCCCAGATTCGCACAAACTCGTAAAACCCCCTAGCATCCTGTGGTTCTCGCGCTCTAAAGGGCGCGGGACGCAGTGGATTCGCGCCTTGGCGCGGCCCGTTGCTGATAAAGAAAACCTCAGGAGGGATCATTATGGGTTGGATTATTGCTCTTATCGTCGGCGGCGTGGCCGGTTGGCTCGCTAGCTTGGTTATGAACCGCGATGCATCGATGGGCATCTTTTGGAACATTGTCGTGGGCTGCGTTGGCTCAATCGTCGGTAATGCGATTGTTGGCCCGCTGCTGGGCATCAGCGGCAGCGTGCAAGAATTCTCATTGATCGGTTTGGGCGTTGCTGTTGTCGGCGCCGTAGTGCTTCTCGGCATCGTTAACCTGATCAAGCGTGGCAGTGTGCGCTAAGACCCTGTGACAAATACGCATCTAAGGGCGGGGCATCGGTGGGCTGCCTCGCCCTTTTTCGTGCGCGCTTAGGAACTTATGCGCCATGCCGCTCGTCTATAGTCAAAGTCATCAGTCGAACCGCGCATTGCCCGATGCGCGGCGTCGGCGTATGAGGGATTGTACAAGGTGACTTATGAGTATAACACACCTGTGCGATACACCTGAGGTTTAGCCATGAATTACGAAACTACCATCACTGCAGAGGCCGCCGATAGTGTGCCGACAGACTTGTCGGGCACTGCCGCCGATAAGCCGCGCGTCTCGCGCCCTGTGGTGTTGATCGGTATCGGCATCCTTGGCTTGCTTCTGGCGATTGCGGCTTATGTCGTGCTGACTTCGGATGACGGTGTCGGTGCGGGCGATGACAATGATCAGGCGCCGGTCGTAACCGTGGTTGCCCCTGGCAAAACAACCGTCGAAGGCGTGATCACTGCGCCTGGTACTTTGGCCGCGCGGCGTGAAATGCCAGTTGGCGTGGTGGGCGAAGGTGGCCGGGTGGTCTCCGTTCCCGTGGATGCGGGCGATTGGGTTCGTCAGGGCCAAGTGCTGGCCGTGATCGACCGCTCAGTTCAGTCCCAGCAGGCACAGGCGCAAGCGGCTCAAATCGGCGTTGCCAAAGCGGACGCGCAATTGGCGCAGGCCAATCTCGACCGCGCGCTGCAATTGGTTGAGCGCGGTTTCGTCTCCAAGGCCGATGTCGATCGCCTGACTGCGACGCGCGATTCTGCAAATGCCCGGGTCCAGGTGGCCGAAGCGCAATTGCGCGAACTGCGTGCACGCGCGGCTCGGCTTAATATTGTCGCTCCGGCGGCGGGCCTGCTGCTTGAGCGCAATGTTGAACCGGGACAAACGGTCTCTGGCGGCACGCCAAGCCTGTTCCGGATTGCGCGCGGCGGCGAAATGGAAATGCTGGCGCAGCTGAGCCAAGAACAAATCGCATCCCTTGGTCAGGGTGTAGCAGCCACTGTCGTGCCGACCGGATCAACCAAGAGCTTTACCGGTCAAGTATGGCAGGTTTCGCCGATTATCGATCCTCAAAACCGCCAAGGCATTGCGCGCGTCGCATTGTCCTATGCGCCGGAATTGCGCCCCGGCGGCTTTGCCACTGCAGAAATCAAGAGCGGCACGGTCGTCGCGACGATCTTGCCCGAAAGCTCGGTCTTGGCCGATAGCGAGGGCAGCTATGTCTACATCGTCAGCGACGAGAAGAAGGCGGAGCGGCGGGCGATCAAGACCGGCATGGTCACGCCTGACGGTATCGTCGTGACCGAAGGCCTCGACGGCAGCGAGCAAATTGTGCTGCGCGCCGGCGGCTTCCTGACCGAAGGCGAAGCGGTCTCGCCCCAGATGCTTGAGGATAGCTAGTCGCCATGAGTTTTCGGAACATCTCTGCTTGGTCAATCCGCAATCCCGTGATCCCGCTGGTTGCGTTCACCGCAATGTTCTTGGCGGGCCTGCTCAGCTTCAACAAAATGGATGTGGTGAACAACCCGGATATTGAGTTTCCGGGCGTCGAAGTCACCATTTCTCAACCAGGTGCGGCCCCAACTGAGATCGAAAACCAAATCACGCAGCAGGTCGAATCGGCTGTGCGTTCGCTTAGCGGTGTCCGCAACATATCTTCGACCGCGCGCGAGGGCAGTTCAAACACTTTTGTCGAGTTTGAGCTTGGCATTGATCCCAATGTGGCCGTTGCTGAGGTCAAAAATGCGGTCGATAGCACGCGTGGGAACTTGCCTGACGGGATTTTAGAACCGCGCGTTAGCAAGGTCGATATTGCTGGTGGTTTCCTCGGCATTTACGCCGTCGAAGCGGACGACATGACGATTGAGCAGCTCGGCTGGTTCATCGACGACACCGTTTCAAAACAATTGCTGTCTGTGGAAGGCATGGCTGAGGCCGGCCGGTGGGGCGGGGTAAACCGCGAGATTGAGGTTATTCTTGATCCAGCGCGGCTTTCCGCGCTCGGCGTCACGGCCAGTCAGATCAACCAAGTGCTACGCGTCGACAATGTTGATGCCGCCGGCGGCATGGCCGAGATTGGCGGCGCGCGGCAATCGGTGCGCGTGCTTGGCAACACCGAAAGCGCGTTTGAACTGTCTCAGCGCCAGATCCGCCTCAACAATGGCACGTCGATCAAATTGGCTGACGTGGCCCGAGTGCGCGATGGCTATTCTGAGCGCACCTCGATCAGCAAGGTGCGCGATAAGGAGGTCGTCAACTTCTTCATGTCGCGCGCAAAGGGCGCCTCAGACGTAACAGTCTACGAAGAAGCTTTGGAGATCATTGACAGGATTGAGACAGAAAATCCCGGGGTGAAATTCATCCCGCTGTTCAACACCGTCAAATACACAAAAGACCAATACACCAGCTCGATCTCCGCCATGGTGGAGGGCGCTGTTTTGGCCGTTGTGGTGGTGTTCTTCTTCCTGCGCGATTGGCGCGCGACGATGATCTCATCGATTGCGATCCCGCTGTCGGCGATCCCGACTTTCTGGTTCATGGATTTGATCGGCTTCAACCTCAACCAAATGTCTTTGCTGGCATTGGGTCTGGTCGCGGGGGTCTTGGTTGATGATGCCATCGTTGAAATTGAGAACATCGTCAGACACATGCGAATGGGCAAATCCGCCTATGAAGCATCGATTGACGCGGCGGATGAAATTGGTCTGCCCGTTGTCGCGACCAGCTTTTGCATTATCGCGGTGTTTTTCCCCGTTGGCTTGATGCCGGGCATTACGGGGCAGTTTTTCAAAAACTTCGGCCTGACGGTCGTGATCGCGGTTTTGATGAGCTTGGCCGTGGCGCGGATGATCACGCCCATGCTTGCTGCCTATTTCCTGCGTGCAGAAGGGCACGCCGCGCATGGCGAAGGCAAGTGGATGGACCGCTACATGCGGGTCCTCAACTGGTCGCTTGATAAGACGAAGATGTTGGAGCGCCGCGAAGGTGTGGACGCCCCGCGGTATCGCTGGCTCTATGTACTTTCTTTGCTGCTCACGGTCTTTGCTTTGCTCGCAGCGTCGGCGGCCGGTTTGTTCATGAGCTTTGGCGTCGTCTCGGGCCTCGACATTCCTGCCAAGGTTGCGGCGCTCGTTTCCAGCGATCCAAACTCCTTCGCATTCGGCCTGGTCTCGAAAGTCTTCGAACTCCTGTTCCTGGTTCTAGGCCTAGCAGTCGGCTTCTTGGCTGGTTGGCTGGTCTTTAAAGTCATCCAATTGCTCAGCCGTTTCAGCAGTGGACAGTTCTCGCACAGCGTAAAATACATGACCGCGCGCTTCTTCGACCACCGGGTCTGGATGCTGGGCGTCGGCTATTTCGCGCTTCTGCTGACTGTGCTGTTGATGCAGAAAACGCCGTTTCAGGCATTTCCGGATATTGATGACGATAACGTTCGGGTTGAGATCGAGATGGTGCCCGGCACTACGCTGGCGGATACCGAACGCGTAACCGATCAGGTTTCCGCCTTGATGTATGCGCAAGATGATGTGGAGCTGGCGCTGGAGCGCGTGCGCGAAGGCGCGGCGACCATGTTCGTCACCCTGAAGGAAGATCGCTCGAAAACCTCGGTCGAATTCACCCGCGATCTGGCGCCAGAACTGGCGCGCATTGCGGATGCGCGCGTCCGCTTCCAAAACGACAATGGACCGGGCGGCGGCGGCAGTGGGCGCGACTTTACGATCATGTTGGCGGGTTCTGACCCGGCTTTGCTCAATGCCACTGCGGCGAAGGTCGTTGAAGACATGCAAAAGCTCGACTCGGTGGTTGCCCCGCGTGTCAGCGCTGATATTCCGCGGCCGGAGATCATCATCCGTCCGCGCCAAGAACTGCTTGCGGATTTGGGCGTTTCTACCGTCGCGCTCAGCCAAACGATCCGCATCGCGACGATGGGCGAGATAGAGCAGAACTCGGCCAAATTCTCACTGTCTGATCGCCAAGTGCCGATTTCCGTCAGGCTGCCGGCCTCTTCCCGTGAAGATATGACGACGCTGGAAAATCTGCCGGTTCCGACAGCGGGCGGCGGATCGGTGCCGCTCGGCACGATTGCTGAGATCTCATTCGGGTCGGGGCCCACCTCGATTCAGCGCTACAATCAGAACCGCCGGGTTTTCATCGGCGCTGACTTGGCCTCTGGATTCCTGCGCGGTGATGTGAATGCGCAAATTGAGGAGCTACCAACCCTGCAGGACCTGCCAACCGGCGTCATCCGCGATTCCATTGGCGCAGCCGACGTTGAGAATGAACTTGCTGAGAATTTCAGCACGGCCATTCTTGCAGGCGTCCTGCTCGTCTTTGCGGTGCTTGTGCTGCTGTATAAGCGCTTGATGAGCCCGCTGGTGAACATGACGTCGCTTGCGCTGGCGCCACTCGGTGGAATTTTCCTTGTCTGGATCGTGGGTCAGCCGCTTTCCATGCCGGTGATGATCGGCATCCTGCTCTTGCTTGGGATCGTGTCCAAAAATTCAATTCTCTTGATAGACTTTGCGATTGAGGAAATGGCCGACGGCACGGATCAATTCAAAGCGATCATGGAGGCTGGCCATAAGCGTGCTCAGCCGATTGTAATGACCACAGTCGCGATGACCGCGGGCATGGTGCCAACGGCGCTGTCGTTGTCAGGTGATGGCGCATGGCGCCAACCTATGGGCGTTGTGGTGATCGGCGGCTTGATCCTGTCAACCGTGCTGACCCTGTTGATCGTTCCGGCTGGTTTCAGTCTGGCCGATAGTTTTGAGCGGCGCGCTGGGCCGTGGATGCGTCAACGCTTCCTCACCTATCGTCCGGGCGATGAGGACAGCAGCAACACCCCAGGGGCGTCTAATGTGCCTGAGGCGGGCGGCGAGCCTAAGCCTTCGGCGACTCCGGCAACCCGTTTGCCGCCCGGGGCCGAGCCTGCCGAGTGAGCGAACTCGCGCTAATGCCAGCCACCGTGCTGCAACTCCCAGCGGCATGCTAGGCGCGCGGCCATGTCTGATGCTCAGCCAATTCCACTAAAGTTCGGCGGCGAAGCGCTGACGGCGGACCGTGCGCGGCGTATGCGCTGGACGGCGACCGGGTTGCTGGCGGCGATGGCGCTGCTTTTCTTTACGACGCATCCCTATGTCGAGCTGCACCCGGCATGGGGCTATGTGAACGCCTTTGCCGAGGCGGCAATGGTTGGCGGCCTAGCCGATTGGTTCGCGGTGACCGCGCTGTTCCGTCACCCGCTCGGCCTGCCAATCCCGCACACGGCGATCATCCCTGAGAACAAAGACCGCATCGCTGATACGATGGCGCAGTTTCTGCAGGAGAATTTCCTGACCCCCGCCGTGGTGGCGCGGCGCATGGCGAGCATGAATGTCGCGCGCGCCGTGGGTGATTTTCTGGTGGCGCCCGCACGCAGCGACGACGGTCCTGACCCTCGCTCCCGCATCACGGGAGGGGCCGCAGAATTGCTGGCTGAGGTGCTCGAATCGCTCGATCCTGACCGGCTTGGCAATCAAGTGCGCAGCGGGCTGGGCAATCAATTTGCCAAAATTGATATCTCGCCGCTGGTCGGCCGAATGCTGGAAAGCGCGATCGCCGATGGACGGCACATGCCTTTGATGGATGGCTTCATCCGCTGGGCGGGCCTGACGCTGGAAGACAATGAAGAGACGGTGCGCGAAGTGATCCACGCGCGCGCCAATGCGGTGCTGCGCTGGACTGGCCTTGATGAGCGGATCTCAGGCTCTGTGCTGGATGGCCTCTATAAACTGCTGGCAGAGGTTCTGGTCGATCCCGAGCATCCACTGCGCAGCAAGATTGAAGAGGGGCTCGCCAAACTCTCGCAAGATTTGCAGCATGACCCTGAGACCCGCGAGCGTGTCGAGAGCATGAAGCGCGACCTTATCGAAAATCCGGCGGTGGCCGAATGGTGGATGGGCGTGTGGGAACGCATCCGCAGGTCCTTGATCCGCCGCGCACGCGAGGCTGACAGCGAGCTGGGCAATGAAATGCGCAAAGGCCTGTCCGAGCTCGGCAGCGCGCTCAAACAGGATGAGCGCTTGCAACTGCAGATTAACCGGTTTGCACGGCGCACTCTGGTGGGCGTCGCGACCCGCTATGGCGGCGAGATTGTGACCCTGGTCTCTGACACGGTGAAGCGCTGGGATGCGACCACGATCACTGGCCGGATCGAAAGCGCGGTCGGCCGCGATCTTCAGTTCATCCGCATCAACGGCACCCTGGTGGGCGGGCTCGTCGGCATGACGATCCATTTCATCATCGGCTTTATGTAGCAGAGACTGCACCCGGCTGCGGACAAGTACGCAGGCCCATTGCAGCCATCAGTTTGGCAATAGCGGCTAGCAACAAGGCATGCCTTCCAAACAGCCAACTCCCGCACCAAAGACGATTCGCTTAGCCGCCGGCGCGCAAGCAGTGATCAACGGCGCTTTGGTGACTGCTCTGGAGCCGTGCCAGTTCGAAGTTGGCTCCGGCGCTTATGTCCTCACGAGCCGGGCGCTTTGGCGCAGCCAGCGGGACCGCTCCAGCAGCGCCGATGCGCTGTACTTTGCTATGCTGGAGGCGTGCACTGCATCGGAAAATTTTGAGCCCGCACGCTTCCGCTTGTTTGCCGCCCTGAGCGAGGTTGTGGCCCAAGACCGCACGCACCAGTCGCAGAAGGAATGCGCCGCCTGCGCCGCAGCTCTGGTCGCGGGCAATGCAGAGGCCGCGCTAGCAAGTGCGCGCCGATTGGCTGAGGTGAATGCCGCGAAAGCAAAGCGCACGCCAAGCCCTCGCGGAGCGCCGGCGCAGCGGCGGGCGCAGATCGTCTCAAACGGGACGGTTTAGTTGTTCACTTTGTAAGTAATCGAGGTGAGGTAATACGATGCCGTCGGCGCGCGATTGGCGCCCAATCCAAACCGCATATGTGCCCCTATAAAGCAAAACCCTCGCCCCACAATAACGAGGCGAGGGTCTGCTTCAACCTTAAGTCTTTATGCAGAGCAGTGGCTTAGCCGAGCTTTTGCGTCAGCTCTGGCACTGCATTGAACAGATCAGCGACCAGTCCGATATCTGCCACTTGGAAGATCGGTGCATCTTCATCCTTGTTGATCGCAATGATCACTTTGGAGTCTTTCATACCCGCAAGGTGCTGGATCGCGCCGGAAATGCCGATCGCGATATAGACCTCTGGAGCGACGATCTTGCCGGTTTGGCCGACTTGATAATCGTTCGGGACATAGCCTGCATCCACCGCGGCGCGCGACGCGCCGATGGCGGCGCCAAGCTTGTCAGCCAGCGGAGTGATCACGCTTTCGAAGGTTTCGCTGTCTTTCAGCGCGCGTCCGCCGGATACGATAACGCCCGCGCTGGCGAGTTCTGGACGGTCGCCGCCATCAGCAATTTCGCTGCTGACAAAGCTGGAGATACCAGCATCGCCGGGGCCGCTTGCGTCTTCAACCGAGGCTGATCCGCCAGTAGCCTCTGCCTTATCAAAGGCTGTGCCGCGAACGGTGATCACCAGCTTGGGATCGGCGCTTTCGACGGTGGCGATGGCATTGCCGGCATAGATTGGACGGGTGAAGGTCTTGCCGCCTTCAACTGAGAGAATGTCGGAGATCTGCATCACATCAAGGTGTGCTGCGACGCGCGGCGCGATGTTCTTGCCGCTCGTGGTCGCCGGGGCGAGGAAAGCGTCATAGCGGTCCATCAGGCCAGCCACCAATGGGGCAACGTTCTCAGCGAGGCCATTGGCGTAAGCGGCATCATCCGCCTTCAGCACTTTTGATACGCCTGCGATCTGCGCGGCACCATCGGCGACAGCGCCGCAATTGTGGCCAGCGACTAGCGCGGTCACTTCGCCCAGCTTGCCTGCTGCGGTGACGACAGCCAGCGTGGCGTCATTAACGGATGAATTGTCGTGTTCGACGAGAACCAGAGTGTTCATGGTCTTTATTCCTTATCCTGCTCAGGCGCGCCTCAGGCGATGCCCAGAGCCTTGATCTTTTCAACCAGCGCATCGACGTCGGCGACCTTTTCGCCGGCCTGACGGACGGGCGGCTCAGCGACATTGGTGGTCGTGAGGCGCGGGGCCACATCGACACCGAAATCGGCCGGGGTCTTGCTGTCGAGCGGCTTCTTCTTCGCCTTCATGATATTCGGCAGCGAAGCATAGCGCGGCTCATTCAAACGCAGGTCAGTGGTGACAATCGCTGGCAGAGTCAGCTTGACGGTTTCAAGACCGCCATCAACTTCGCGCTTCACTTCGACGCTGTCGCCGTCAACGGCGACGGTGTTCGCAAACGTGCCTTGCGGGCGACCCATCAGAGCGGCGAGCATTTGGCCGGTTTGGTTCGAGATCGTCAGAGATCGATTGCTTGCCGAGCAGCACGAGACCGGGCTGTTCTTCGTCCGCAATCGCTTTCAGGATCTTCGCAACGGCCAGTGGCTCAACCTCTTCATCGGTCTCAACTAGGATCGCGCGGTCTGCGCCCATGGCGAGCGCGGTGCGCAGCGTTTCCTGAGCCTTCGCAGGGCCGATCGAAACAGCGACGATTTCTTCGGCTTTGCCCGCCTCTTTGATGCGAATCGCCTCTTCGACAGCGATTTCATCAAACGGGTTCATGCTCATTTTGACATTGGCCAGATCAACGCCCGTGCCGTCGGCTTTAACGCGCGGTTTCACGTTATAATCAATCACCCGTTTGACGGGGACGAGGATTTTCATCGCAGTTCCTTCCTTATGGCGCTTAGGCGCAACTCTACTAAACACCGCCCTAGCTTGCGTTTACGTAAACGTCAAGTAACGCCGTAGTCCCAAGTGGATGTTTCGCAGGCAGTCCTCGCGCGCTGATCGCTCAAGGTCAAGCCTGCCCTTTTGAGAGCTTTGCAGGTAGGGTTGTATAGAACAGAACAGTGAAAGTCCGGGAGTGGGCACGAATGGCAATCGGATATGGAATCTTGATGGCGGTCACAATTGTCGTGGTGGCACCACCTAGTGCGATATCTGCGCAAGAGGAGCTGGTCGAAGATGTAACCTTAGAAGCGCAGTCGCCCCCGAGCGCATCAAGCTGCTCGGATGCCTACACGACTCTCGCAATGAACAATTGTTTGAGTGGGCTTTTGAGGAAAGCTGACATGCGCCGTGCGCACTATCTACAAATTGCACGGCAAAGAAACTTGGACCGGCCTGAACTTGCGCAGTTGATTGCCGCCAGTGACACCGCCTTCACTGCTTATCGCGATGCTGAATGCCGGGCAGTTTATGAAGACTGGAAAGAAGGCTCAATTCGCGGCGTGATGCACCTAACTTGCCAAATTGAAATGACGGACGAGCGTACGCATACAATATGGCAAAACTGGCTTACATATCCTGACAGCACGCCGCCCATTCTGCCGGAGCCGAAACCGACGCGATAGAGTCTTTAAGAGATCCGCACTTCCCACGTTCTGTAAGTGTCAGCGAGTCTCAGAAATTCGTCTGCGGAGGGTGCCATAGCAAAACTGTGTGGTGCTACGCCGACGGCGGCCTTCAGGCCTTCATCGGTGTAGAGCTCTACAAAAGGAGCAAACTCAAGGGCCTGCGTCAGCATCGGGGTGCGAATGTTGACCATATCGTCCATCCCGGCTGGGCGAGTGAACATCCAGCCGAGGCACTCTGGGCAAAAGAAGTGCTGTGTGGCTTCTTTGAGGCCGCCTCGCACCGGGCTGCCCGCCGTCACACGGAAGCGCTCTTTTTTGTAAAGTGCGCTCAAGGAATATGGACCGCCGGTCATGCGCTGACAGCCCTCGCAGTGGCAAGCGGCGGTGAGCAGGGGAGGTCCATCGACCTCGCACTGCACTCCGCCGCACCGGCAATGTCCGTTGTAGACAGCCAGAATTACGCCGCCTGCTTAACCTCAGCGACGATCTTCTTCGCAGCGTCACCCAGGTCATCTGCAGCCACAATCGGCAGTCCGCTATTGGCGAGGATGTCCTTCCCCTGCTGGACATTGGTGCCTTCGAGGCGGACCACCAGTGGGACGGACAGGTTCACGTCTTTCGCCGCTTGGACGATGCCGTCGGCGATGATGTCGCACTTCATGATACCGCCGAAGATATTGACGAGGATGCCCTCGACCGCTGGATCTTTCAGGATGATCTTGAAGGCCGCAGTCACTTTCTCAGTGGTTGCGCCGCCGCCTACGTCGAGGAAGTTGGCTGGGAACGCGCCGTTCAGCTTGATGATATCCATCGTTGCCATGGCGAGGCCTGCGCCATTGACCATGCAGCCAATGTTTCCGTCGAGCTTGATGTAAGCGAGGTCATATTCTGACGCTTCGACCTCGGATGGATCTTCCTCGGTCTCGTCGCGCATCGCCTCGATGTCTTTGTGCCGATAGAGCGCATTGCCATCAAAGCTCATCTTGGTGTCGAGCACCAGCAGATCGGCCTTGCCCTCGGCATTTGGCTTGGTTTCAACCAGTGGGTTGATTTCCAGCATTTCGCAATCGCTTGCCATGAAGGCGGCATAAAGCTTGGCGGCTAGTTTCTGGCACTGCTTGTTGAGATCGCCTGAGAGCTTCAGAGCGAATGCGACCGCGCGGCCGTGATGCGGCATGAAGCCTTGCGCCGGGTCGATTGTGATCGTCGTGATCAGCTCTGGCGTGTTGTGCGCCACGTCTTCGATATCCATGCCGCCTTCGGTGGAGGCGACCATGGCGACCTGACCGCTGGCCCGGTCGACCAGCATCGCGAGATAATATTCGCTCTCGATATCAACGCCGTCGGTCACATACAGACGGTTGACCTGCTTGCCCTCTGCACCGGTTTGAATGGTCACGAGCGTGTTGCCGAGCATTTCCTTCGCGTGATTTTCCACTTCATCGAGAGAGAAGGCGAGGCGTACACCGCCCTTTGCGTCTTCTGGCAGTTCCTTGAACTTGCCCTTGCCGCGTCCACCAGCGTGAATTTGCGCTTTTACGACATAGAGCGGCCCGGGCAGCTGCTTGGCACCGGCCAGGGCTTCTTCCACGCTCATCGCGGCATGGCCTGCTGGCACGGCGATTCCGTGTTCTTTTAGCAATTCCTTGGCCTGATACTCGTGAATGTTCATCGCTGGCTGTCCTTAATTCGTAAATGCGGGGAGATAATGTTGGTACGTGCCTAAGCATGGATTCACCGGCTTGAAAAGTGTGCTTTGTACGGCCACGACTAAACGCTCACATGATTGACCGAATTCGCCTTCAAGAAATCGTCCGCGAAGCGGGCCGGATCGCGCATTCCCGCTGGCCGGGTGATGGTCATGCGCTGAGCACGTGGGAGAAGACTCCTGGCGATCCTGTGAGCGAGGCTGATCTTGAGGTTGATGCCTTCTTGAAGCGAGAGCTGGGCGCGCTGCTGCCGTCTGCTGGCTGGCTGTCCGAGGAGACCGCGGATGATCCGGGGCGGCTTGATAACGACCTGATTTGGCTGGTCGATCCGATTGATGGCACGCGCGACTTTATTCGCGGGCGGCCGGGCTGGGCCGTATCCGTTGCTTTGATCAGCGCTGGACGGCCTCTTATCGGGATGCTGGCTGCGCCTTCACGCGGCGAGGAATGGATTGCGGAGGCGGGCAAGGGCGCGACCCTCAATGACCAAGCGATCACCGCTTCAAGGCGGACCGAGTTTTCCGGGGCGCGTATTCCGATTGATCAATTGCCTAGTCCCGATTCTGATCTGGTGATCGTTGAGAAGCCCAATTCAATCGCGCTGCGCATTGCGATGGTGGCGGCGGATATGGCGGATTTGGTCGCAACTTTGCGCTGGGGCTATGAATGGGACGTGGGCGCTGCGACGCTGATAGCGCGCGAAGCCGGCGCGCAGGTTTCCGACGCTTTTGGCGCACCGCTTGGTTATAACAAACGGGATCCGCGTGCCTTTGGAGTGCTCGTTAGCTCACCACAGATACATGGCGCTGCGGTTGAGCGGATTGCTGAACGGGCCAGAGATCTATCCAAGTAGGCTGTTTTGTTTGCGACCTAGCCACCTGCGCCCTCCACCCTTCCACCCGGATGGTATCCCGGTAAGCTCCGGGTGGAAGGGTGGAGGGCGCAGGTGGCTAGGCCATCGTTCAAAAGGCTGAGCCAAGCAAGCGTACGCGAGCGCCGGCGCTTGAGGCGAAACCAAAGAAGGGCCAGGTTTCCCCGGCCCTTCTCGATACTCACAAGAATGAGTGTTTATGAACCAGCGCGCGCTGCGTTCACATCGTCTTGGCTGATCGGTACGATCTTGATTTCGACCCGGCGGTTGAGCGGCTCGTTGACATTGTCGCCGGTCTTCACGCGCAGATAGTCGTAACTTTCACCAAAGCCCTGCGTTGCCATCCGGCTGCGGGCGACGCCGCGCGACGCGAGGTAATCGGCAACCACCTGAGCGCGCTGTTCTGAAAGGCGCTGGTTTAGCGCATCAGAGCCTGTGGTGTCGGTAAAGCCGTACACATCGACGAGGCTGTTGGGATATTTGATCAGGCTGTCGGCCACGGTGTTGAGTGTGTCGTAGAACCCGGGATTGATGTCGGCTGATCCGCTGGCGAAGGTTACGCCATCAGGTAGGCGCACCAGAATCGCATCTTGATCGCCGATCTCCTCGACATCGACGCCGCTACCTGCGGTCTGCTCGTCGAGTTCCTTGATCTGGTCGTCAAATTGCTTGCCGATAACCGCGCCGGCGGAACCGCCGATGCCTGCACCAATAATGCGGGCCGTATCGCCGCCAACCACGCCGCCGAGCAGATAGCCCAAAGTGCCGCCCAATGCCGCGCCGATACCGGTGCGTGAAATTTTCTGCTGTCCGGTGTTAGGGTCCGTGACGCAGGCGCTGGTGCCGAGCAGCGCGATGGCTGCTGTGCTCGATAGGAAAATTCTTGCTGTTTTCATTGTCGTTGTCCTCCTCGACCGCTTAAAGCTCGCACAAATCTGGCTTCGCGTGCAAGTGTCAGCGCCTAAAGCTGCGCTGATCTGGCGTGCATGTGCCTTGGCCCGCTTTTCGGCAAGCTGAATGGAGTTAATTCTTGTAAACCATAATCCAGAGTGGCCGCTTTTTGAGCGTATGGATGCGAGACCGGCTGGCAAGGCTGAACAATTGTGCTAGCGGATAGGGTGTGACCCCCTTTCCTTGGCCAGACCTGTTCATCATTTTCGGATTGATCGTGCTCAATGGCGTGTTCGCCATGTCAGAGCTAGCGATCGTATCGGCGAAAACCGCACGCCTTAAGGCAAAAGCAGAGGATGGCTCCGCTGCGGCGAAGACCGCGCTAGAGCTGGCCGCTGATCCGGGCAAATTCCTCTCCACCGTGCAAATCGGCATTACCCTGGTAGCGATCATTACCGGCGCATACTCCGGGGCTAGTCTGGGTGAACCACTGGGTGAGCGTCTGATCCCGTTGGGCGTGCCTGCAGACATGGCCAGTGACGTTGGATTTGGCATCGCGATTGCGCTGACCACCTATCTCAGCCTGGTGATTGGCGAGCTCGTGCCGAAGCAGCTCGCTCTGCGTTCTTCGGTGCCCATCGCCTTGGTCATGGCGCGGCCGATGGCCTTTATCGCCCAGATCGCCGCCCCGCTGGTGTGGCTGCTCGATAAATCCTCCGCTGGGATCATCCGCCTGTTCGGCATTCGCAAGGGCAGCTCCAATTCGGTGACCGCCGAGGAATTGCAGATGATTTTCGCTGATGCGACCCGCTCTGGCGTGATCGAGGCGGAACAGCATCAGATCCTGACCGGTGTTGTGCGCCTGGCCGAGCGGCCCGTGCGCGAGATGATGACACCGCGAACAGAGCTCGACTGGATTGATATCAGCGCCGATGAAAAGGCGATCAAAGCCGCGATTGAAGCCAGCCCGCACTCGCTGCTGCCAATCGCTGATGGCTCGCCTGACAACGTGCTGGGCGTGGTGAAAGTGCGCGAAGTGCTTGCTCACATGGTGGCGGGTGAAGAGGTTTCGCTGAAAGATATGATGCGCAAGGCCGAGGTGGTCCCGGATCAGCTCGACGCGATGGATGCGCTGCGGGTTTTGCAGCAGGCCGATATCGCGCTCGCTATGGTCCACGATGAATATGGCCATCTCGACGGCATCGTCACGCCGGTCGATTTGCTGACCGCAATGGCGGGCAATTTTGTGAGCGATAAGGACGAAGGCGATGAGCCTGACCTGATCGAGCGCCCGGATGGCTCTCTGATCATTTCTGGCGCAATCTCAGCGGATGCTTTGGCGGACCGGCTCGGCCTTGACTACGACGAGAGCCGAGAGTTTGGCACGGCCGCGGGCTATGTCCTGTCCGTGCTCAAACGCCTACCGGTCGCAGGCGACACGTTCAGCGACCAGGGCTGGCGTTTCGAAGTTGTGACAATGCACCGCCGCCGGATCAGCAAGATCCTGGTGCGGAAGTTGCCGGAGCCAACCGAAGAGTGAATTTTTCGTACGGGCGGTTGAACGACGCCGAACCGCCCGCAGCGACGCGACCTTTAGGTCGCGTGAGCGAGGATATTGCAAGCGCGGATGCGCGCTTGCGCAAACTAACCAGGTACGACCGTCTGAGCCGATGCGCCGTCGCCCTCTGGCGCAGCGATGATGTCCCGCGTTACCCGGCCCTTGGCGACCGTATTGGTGCCCTCATCACCCACTTGTGAGCGGATGCCCGGTGCAGCGGCACCAGCACGGTCAAGCGCGCTGGTTTCCACTTGGCTGCGCTCAGCAGGACCGCCAAAGATAGCGTCCAATGCTTGCTCAGAGGCAGTGCCATCGGCCGGACGCGGCGCGCCCGGTGCAGGCGGCGCGAGGTTGAAATCTGGCGGAACCACGAGGGGTGCCTGGCGCTGAACGGCGAATTCATCAGGCCGCTCGCGGTTGAAAATGCCCGAGCCTCCACAGGCGCCCAGCATAGCGCTGGTCGAGATCAGAAGGATGGCAGTTTTGTAGGCACGCATTGCAAATTCTCCGAGTCAATTCTCAGCCGGCCGCTCAGCGTTAAGCTCGCTGGCTGGCTCTTCAGCGGTTTCTGTATCACTCTTATCGCTCGCAAAAAAGCTGCGAATAAGGATTACGACCACGCCGATGGTGATAGCGGCATCGGCGACGTTGAAAACAAGGAACGGGCGAAATGTGCCGATGTGCAAATCGGCATAGTCGATCACATAGCCAAATTCATAGCGATCACGGATGTTTCCGATGGCTCCGCCCAGGATCATGGCAAGGCCAATGATGTCACCCATCAGCCGCTCTCGCATGATCCAGACCAGCACGACGAGCGCGATTAGCGCCGTCATACCGACCAGCGCCCAGCGCATTTCCATGCTCTGCGCGGTCAGCAGTCCGAGCGAAACGCCGCGATTAAAAACAAGCGTTAGATCGAAAAATGGCAGGAGATCGATTTTGTCACCTTCGCGTGTCAGGCCAAGCGGTCCGGTCACATACCATTTGATCAGCTGATCCACGCCCGCGATGATGAGCGCCAGCACCAGGCCGATTATCCGGTTGCGGGTAAACAGGCCGCTCATGATTTTTTCTCGTCATGCTGAACTTGTTTCAGCATCCATCGCTGACTCCACCTGAGTGAAATGGCGCTGGGGATGGACCCTGAAACGAGTTCAGGGTGACGGGCCTGTTCGTTATTCACCGAGCACCTCCGCACAGCGTCCGCATAGCGCGCCTTCCTCAGGCACGTCAGGCAGCAAGCGCCAGCAGCGCCCGCATTTCGCATGAGATGTTTTGACGACGGTCACCTCGTCCCCTTGGCCGCGACTGACTGTCGCAGTGATGAACAATTCGGCGAGCTGTTCGTCGCTCACGCCTTCCGGCACCGCGCTGGCGGGCACAGTAACCTCGGCCTCCAGGCTGGAGCGGATGGTCTTTTCGCGCCGCAAGGGCTCAATCGCTTCGGTCACACGTTCGCGCAGAGCCCGCAAGGCCTCCCATTTGCCGGTGTCGGCAGGCACGACCGGAATGCTCGGCCATTCAAGCAAATGCACGCTGCCGCCTTGCTCGCCGTCTTCGGGATAGCGGCTCTGCCACACTTCCTCGGCGGTGTAGACCAGCACTGGCGCGGCGTAGCGAACAAGCGCGTGGAACAGCAGGTCGAGCACAGTGCGATAGGCGGTTCGGCTAACTGAGTTTTCGCCGTCGCAATAGAGCGTGTCTTTGCGAATATCGAAGAAGAAGGCCGAGAGGTCTTCGTTGCAGAAATCGACCAGCAGGCGGGTGTAGCTGTTAAAGTCGTATTCTTCGGCGGCCTTGCGCAGCTTGGCGTCGAGATCACCCAGCAGCGAGAGAACATAGATCTCCAGCTCAGGAATTTCGCCGCCATCCGACATATCGCCGACAAAGCCATCGAGCGCGCCGAGCATATAGCGGAATGTGTTGCGCAGGCGGCGGTATTGGTCACCCACGCCTTTCAGGATTTCATCGCCGATCCGGTGGTCTTCGGTAAAGTCCACGCTGAGCGCCCACAGCCGGATGATATCCGCGCCATATTGCTCCATCACCTTCAGCGGATCGATGGTGTTGCCGAGCGATTTCGACATCTTCTTACCCGCGCTGTCCATGGTGAAACCATGGGTCAGCACTTCGTCATAGGGCGCGCGGCCGCGCGTCGCGCAGCTTTCCAGCAAGGAGGATTGGAACCACCCGCGGTGCTGGTCGCTGCCTTCGAGATAGAGGTTCGCAGGCCAGGTTAGATCCGGCCAGCGGTCCGATTCCAGCACGAATGCGTGGGTGCAGCCGCTGTCGAACCACACGTCCAGAATATCGGTGACCATTTCATAGTCATCCGGGTTGTGATTGGATCCGAGGAATTCGGCCTTGCGTGCTTCTTCCCAGGCATCGACGCCCTCGGCGGTGACGGCGGCGACAATGCGCGCGTTCACTTCTGGGTCTTGCAGATAGGTGCCATCGGGGCGCACGAACAGCGTGATCGGCACGCCCCAGGCGCGCTGGCGGCTGAGCACCCAATCGGGCCGCCCCTCGACCATGGAGCCGATGCGGTTCTGGCCCTTGGGCGGGACGAAATTCACTCGCTCAATTTCCGACATGGCGCGGGCGCGCAGAGTGTCGCCTTCGCCCTTGGGCAATGTGCCGCCCACGGCCGCGTCCAAGTCTTCCAAAGACGCGGAATGCAGTGAAGACAATGGCTCCAGCGGCTTGTCCATCGGCACAAACCATTGCGGCGTGCAGCGATAGATCACCTTGGCTTTGGAGCGCCAGGAGTGCGGATAGGAGTGTTCGTATTTGTCGTTTTCGGAGAGGAGAGCACCGACCTTCCTCAAATCAGCTCGAATTGGTCCTTCTTTAGAGTTAAATGGTTTGTTGATGACCGCGCGGCGGCGCGCCTTGCCGTCCGCATCCAGATCATCCGCGCCGAGCCACGGCCAATCATCACGGTACCGGCCATCGTCCATCACCGCGAAAACGGGATTGATGCCGTTCGCCTTGCACAGCTCAAAATCATCCTCGCCGTGATCGGGCGACATGTGGACCAGGCCAGTGCCGCTTTCGGTGGTGACAAAATCGCCTTCGAGGAAGGGGCGCGGCTTGGCGTAAAACTCGTTGTCCGGGAACTTGTCCGCCATTGGGTGCTTGGCGATGGTTCCGGCTAAGTCTGAGCCTACCAGTTTTGTCTTTGAGATTTCGGAAAGGGTTTCGTCCATCGCAAGATGTGGCTCGAAGATCATCTTCCCTAAGGTGGGGTCACCGAGGTCAATTCCCTTCAGGCTTATGTTTAGACGCTCAAAGAAAGGCTCGATCAAATCGGTCGCGATCAAAATTCGGTTGCCACGTTTGTACCATGGCAAGACGTTTTCGACTCTTGTTATAGCTTGATCGTATTGACCGTCCTCAGCGGCGCCATCAAAACTGAGCAGGCAATCGATGATCGTATATTCAACATCCGGCCCATAGGCGATCGCCTGGTTCACTGGGATCGTCCAAGGCGTCGTCGTCCAGATCACCGCATGCGCGCCGACCAGTTCGGGCACATTCGGGCATTCCGCGATCTCAAACGCCACGTCAATCTGTGGGCTGTCGGTCAGGTCTTCATACTCAACCTCAGCCTCGGCCAGAGCGGTCTTTTCAACCGGGCTCCACATAATCGGCTTCGACCCGCGATAGAGGTTGCCCGCCTCCACAAACTTCATCAGCTCGGCAACAATCGTGCCCTCTGCCTGAGGGTCCATGGTGAGGTACGGATTGTCCCAATCGCCCATAATGCCAAGGCGTTTCGGCTGCTCACGCTGGGCATCGACCCATTTCTGCGCATAGGCGCGGCATTCGGCGCGGAATTCCTTTGGCGGAACCTCGTCCTTGTTCTTCTTTTTCTTGCGGTACAGCTCCTCAACCTTCCACTCGATTGGAAGGCCGTGGCAATCCCAGCCCGGCACATAGGGCGCATCCTTGCCCATCAGGTTCTGCGTGCGGCACACCATGTCTTTGAGGATATGGTTTAGCGCATGGCCGATATGCATGTCGCCATTGGCATAGGGCGGGCCATCATGCAGGATGAACTTCTCGCGACCGCTGCGGGTGTCGCGCATAGTGCGGTACAGGTTCGCATCCTGCCAACGCGCGAGAATGCCCGGCTCCTTCTGAGGCAGGCCGGCTTTCATTGGAAACGCGGTCTTCGGCAGGAAGACGGTGTCCTTGTAATCTCGCTTTTGGGTTTCTTCGGTCATTGTTGGCCTAATCTACGCTTTCGGCGCGCTTAGAAGCCTTCGCGCTTCCTCGCAATCCTTGTCCATCTGCACGATGAGATCATCGAGCGAGTTGAACTTCGCCTCGCCGCGCAGGAAGTGGTGAAAGGCGATTTCGATTTCCTGGCCATAAAGGTCGCCGGAGAAATCAAAGAAATGCGGCTCCAGCAATTCCTTGGGCGGCTCAAACTGAGGGCGGATGCCCATGTTCGCTGCACCTTTGAGCTCTTCGCCTGTGGCCAGCACTTTGCCGGTCACGGCGTAGACACCGTATTTGGGCCGCAGGTAGCTTTCGACATGCAGGTTGGCGGTGGGATAGCCGAGCTTGCGCCCGTTTTTGTCGCCGTGCTCAACAATGCCGCGGATCGCGAAGGGACGGGTGAACAGCTCTGCGGCGAGTTCCGGTTGGCCCTCGCGCAAGGCCTCGCGAATGCGGCTGGAGGAGACAATTGCGCCTTCTCCCTCGACCGGGGAGACGACCCGGCTTTCAAGGCCGTGTTCGCTGCCAAAGCGGCGCAGCAGATTGACATTGCCCTTCGCGCCTTTGCCAAAGGTAAAATCGCCGCCGGTCACGACGCCATGCGCGCCAAAGCGCTTGATCAGGATCTCGGTGATGAAATCCTCCGCGCTGGTGCTGGAGAGCTCAGCATCGAAATGAAACACCAGCATCGCGGTTGCGCCTGCGCCCAGGTACAGCTCTTGGCGCTGCTCCAGTGTGGTCAGGCGGAACGGCGGGGCATCGGGGCGGAAAAAGCGCACTGGATGCGGATCGAATGTGGCGATGATCGAAGGGCGACCTTCGGCATGCGCCCAGTCGATCGCCTCACCGGCGACGGCCTGATGCCCGCGGTGGAAGCCATCGAAATTGCCCAGCGCAATAATCGCGCCGCGCAGCGCCTCTGAGACAGGTTCACGGTGATCGAGCCAGCGCATTATGCGTCCGCATCCAGCGTGTCTGTGCGTCCTTGCCGATGATAGGTGAGGAAGGAGTAAGCCGGTTGATCGCCCTCGGCTGGAAAGTCTTCACGGGCGGTGACTTCCCATTCATCGCCAATCGGCTTCATGAAGGTGTCGCCGGCATAGTCCGCATGGATTTCGGTCACTTCGATCCGGTCGGCATGCGGGCGAAACACGTCGTATATCGCTGCGCCGCCCACCACGGCGATCTCGCCGGTTTCATTGCCATCGCGGGCCAGCTCCAGCGCCTCGTCGATGGAATGCACCACCTCTGCGCCGCTGCTGTCCCAGCGATCGCGCCGGGTTAGAACGATATGGCGGCGGCCGGGCAAAAGGCCTGGCAGGCTCTCAAAAGTCTTGCGCCCCATGATCATCGGGCGGTTCATGGTCAAGGCTTTGAACCGCTTTAGGTCCGCAGGCAGGTGCCAGGGCAGCTTGCCATCCTTGCCAATCGTGCCGTTCCCAGCGCGGGCATAAATCAGGAATATCTTGTCGCTCACGCGCTGGCCGGTCCTGTTTCATGGCTCACCCGGGTGACATGGCCCATCTTGCGGCCCTCGCGGGCCTCCGCCTTGCCATAGAGGTGCAGATGCGGCTCGCCGTTCTCGGCCAGCAGTGCGTGCGCCTCCAGCGCGTCTTTGCCGATAATGTTGTGCATTTCGATGCTGGCAAAGCGGGTTTCGGTGCCGCCCAGCGGCAGGCCGCAAATGGCACGAATGTGGTTCTCAAACTGGCTGGTGGCCGCGCCCTCGATGCTCCAATGGCCGGAATTGTGCACGCGCGGGGCCATTTCGTTGAAGACTGGGCCAGCCTTTGTCGCGAAGAATTCTAGCGTTAGGACGCCGACGTACTTCAGCGCATCGGCAACCTGCCCGGCGATACCGCGCGCGGCCTCAACCTGCGCTTCGACCAACGGGCCAGCGGGCAGGATGGAGCTGCTCAGCATCCCACTGTCATGGGTGTTGGCGGTGGAATCCCAGAAGCGGATCTCGCCATCATATCCGCGCACGAGGATCACTGAAAACTCGGTTTCGAAATCGACCATGCCTTCATAGACGCAGGCGACACCGGGGAAGCGGATGCCATCCGCGTCATGCGCGGAGGCGACGCGCCATTGGCCCTTGCCATCATAGCCATCGCGCGCGGTCTTAAGGATGCCGGGCGCGCCGACCATCTCCAGCGCTCTGGTAAAATCCGCATCATCTTCAACTCGCTTATAGGGCGCTGGCTGCGCGCCGAACCCTTCGACGAAGCTCTTTTCATTGAGGCGGTCTTGCGCGACTTCCAAAGCCTTCGGCCCGGGGGCCAGCATTGTTTCTGGCAGAGCGTGCACCGTGGAGAGCGGGACGTTCTCAAACTCCCATGTCACCACATCGCATTTGGCCGCAAAGGCGGCGAGCGCGGCGGTGTCGCTCCAGTCATTCTCGAAGAAATCAGTACAGACATCGCGCGCTATATTGTCGCCTTGGGGCGCATAGCCGACGCAGCGATAGCCAAGTTGGAGCGCGGCAACCGCCAGCATTCGGCCCAGCCGACCGCCGCCCAAAATACCAATTGTCGAGCCGGGAGGAAGCGTTCTCATGGCGCCCCTTTAGTCCTGCGGCGTTTCAGTGACGGCGGCGCTACGCGCGGCCCGCCAATCTTGCAGCCGCTGCGACAGGCCTTCGTCTGACAGCGCCAGAATGCTGGCAGCAAGCAGGCCGGAATTGGTCGCGCCCGCCTCGCCAATCGCCAGCGTGCCGGTGGGCACACCAGCGGGCATTTGCACAATCGACAGCAGACTGTCCCAGCCCGATAACGCCTTGGACTGAACCGGCACGCCGAGCACGGGCAGATGCGTCATCGCCGCGATCATACCGGGCAAATGGGCCGCTCCGCCTGCGCCCGCGATAATCACGTCAAAGCCTTCGCCCTCTGCGCCTTTGGCAAAGGCGGCCATGCGGTCAGGTGTGCGGTGGGCCGACACGATCCGCGCCTCATGCTCCACTTCCAGCTCTTCAAGAACGTCAGCCGCGCGCTTCATCGTGGGCCAATCCGATTGGCTGCCCATGACGATGGCGACTTTGCCGGTGGTATCCTTGGCCATATGCGCCTCAGCTGTCCTTCAAATAGTACCGCTCGCCCGGGACCATGGCATCGTCGAAATCATAGATGATCGGCTGGCCGGTGGGAATCTCGAGCCCGGTGATGTCCTCATCTGAAATGTTCGACAGATGCTTCACCAGCGCACGCAGCGAATTGCCATGCGCAGAAATGATTACCGTCTCGCCGCTGGCCAGCACCGGCAGGATTGCGCTCTCCCAATAGGGCAGCACGCGCTCAATCGTCAGCTTCAGGCTTTCGGTCTGAGGCACATCAATCCCGTCATAGCGCGGGTCTGCACCGGGATCATATTCGCTGCCCGGCTCAATTGGCGGGGGCGGCGTGTCAAAGCTGCGGCGCCAGATATGCACCTGCTCATCGCCGTGCTTGTCGCGGGTTTCTTGTTTGTTGAGGCTGGTCAGTCCGCCGTAATGCCGCTCGTTCAGCTGCCAGTTCTTGGTCACCGGCAGCCACAACAGGCCGGCTTCTTCCAGTGCGAGGTTGAGCGTTTTGATCGCGCGCGTTTGCAGCGAGGTGAAGCAGGTGGTTGGCACCACGCCTTTCTCGCGCATCAGCGCACCTGCGGCCTTGGCCTCGGCAATGCCTTGTTCCGTGAGGTCAACGTCCCACCATCCGGTGAAACGGTTCTCCAAGTTCCACTGGCTCTGGCCGTGGCGCACGAGAATAAGTTTAGGGATGGTGTTTCTCCGGATTTCCGCTTTGCTGTTCCGAGCCACCCACTCCCTCCGCCCTTCCACCCGGACACTTTCGGATACGATCCGGGTGGAAGGGCGGAGGGAGTGGGTGGCTCGGGTTACCCAAAATTTAAGTCAAACCCACTAGCCCCCGGCGTCGTCCTTGGAAACCCTGCTTTCGCCCGATTCGCTCGCGGGGCTAGCAAGATCGCGTCCTTGCGCTTTGCGGCGGCGCAGATTCTCTCGCAATTTCGCGGCCAAACGCTCCTCGCGCGACAGATTGTTGCTTTTGGTGTCACTCATGCGAAATGCCTTGCCGATATCGGGCCTCAGGTTCAAGCGCCGCTTGACATTGGCGCCGCACCCAACGATAGGCGCGCGTCTTGAACAGGCGCCGCGGTAGCTCAGTGGTAGAGCGCGTCATTGGTAATGACGAGGCCGAGAGTTCAATTCTCTCTCGTGGCACCATTCTTCTCTGTTTTATGGAAATTGGCAGCACCTGCGCTTCACGCGGGCCTACAAACTCTGCCCGTCGTCCAGAACGAAATCCGCGCCCGTGATAAATTCCGCCGCGTCTGAGCAGAGCATCAATATCACTGGGTCCAAGCCCTCTTCGCCCATCAGGCGCTGCTTTGGAAAGCGTTTCACCTGACGTTTGCCAGCATCGGTTTCGAACCAGTCATTGTTGATGTCGGTGCGGATGTAGCCGGGCGATACGGTGTTCACGCAGATTCCGGTGCGTGCCCATTCCTTTGCCATGCTGCGTGCGGCTTGCACCACGCCCGCTTTGCTCGCTGAGTAAGCGACGAGCCCCGGAGAGGCTTCAAATGCGGTGATCGAGGCAATCATCACGATCCGGCCATTGGGCACGCCCGCATCAATCATTCGCCGCGCACCTTCACGCGCGGTCAGGATCGCGCCCTTTAGATTGATGCTTAGCGTTCGCTCTATCTCTTCTTCGCTGGTTTCGGTCGCCATGCCCTGGCCATCAATACCGGCATTGGCGATGACAGTATCGACCATGCCAAAGGCGGCTTCTGCCGCGTCGAACCCTGCGACAATATCCGCATCTCGGCCGACATCCATCGTGATCGGGGTCGCCTTATCACCGATTTCGCTGGCCAAGGCCTCGAGCCGGTCCTTGCGCCTCGCACCCAGTGCAACATTCGCGTCGCTCGCGGCCAAGATTCGGCCAAAGCGCATGCCCAAACCCGATGATGCCCCAGTAATCAGCGCATTGCGCCCGCTCAAATCTGCAGAAATGCTCATGCAGCGGACTATGGCGATAGAGGCGGATGGCCGTCTACAGATTTTTTTAGGTGTCCGGCTGTTTGCAAGGCATATCTTGCGCAAGAGCCGCTCCCATGCGCTAGGAAGCAGCAAACGCGATCACCATCTTTGAGGACAGCCATGGACTTTAATTTTACCGATCAGCAGCGCGAACTGCAGGAAACCGCGCGCAAATTTGCCCGCGCTGAATTGCCAGAGCTGGCCCGCGACATGGAGGCCAATGATTATCCCGTGCCGCCAGAGATGCTGCGGACATTTGGTGACATGGGGTTTCTGGGCGTCAATCTTCCAGAGGAATATGGCGGACTGGGCCTTGGCCATATTGAGGCGCTGATCGTGCTGGAGGAGTTTGCACAGGTTTCCAACGCGGTTGCCTTTCCAGTGTTTGAGGCGCTGACCGGGCCAGTGCGCACAATTGACCGGTTTGGCTCGCCAGAGATGAAGGCGCGCATCCTGCCAGAGGTGATCAAGGGCGAGAAGATTGTTGCAGTTTCTATGTCAGAGCCGGACGCTGGCACGGCGTTGACGGACCTCACAACCAAAGCCGTACCGGACGGAAACGGTTATGTCGTCAATGGCTACAAACGCTGGACCAGCGGCGGCGGGCATTCTGACTATTACGTCACCTATTGCCGCTTCACCGATGAACCAGGCGCAAAAGGGATCGGCGCGATCCTGCTCGAAAAAGACATGCCGGGCCTGCAATTTGGCAAGCGCGAGGAGCTGATGGGTTTTCGCGGCATCCCGACCGCCGATTATGCGATTGAAGATGTGAAAGTACCCGGCGAGAACGTGATTATCGGCGCGGGCGGTTTCGGCAAATTGATGAGCGCGTTCGGGCTGGAGCGCTGCGGCAATGCGACGCAAAGCCTGGGCGTTGCGGCGGCGGCGCTGGAACAAGCGCTCGCCTACACGCAGGAGCGCGAGGCGTTCGGCAAACCAATCGTGGATTTTCAAGCCGTGCAGATGAAGCTGGCTGAAATGGCGATGAAGGTCGATGCGGCGCGTCTGCTCATCCACCGGGCGGCAGTGAACGCCTCCAGCAATCCCGACGGCCTGCCGAGCGTTTATGAAAGCAGCCTCGCCAAATGCTACGCCAATGAGATCGTGCGCGATGTCGCCGCGCTCGGCATGCAAGTGATGGGTGGATATGGCTATCACAAGGATTACGGGATGGAGCAGCGGCTGCGCGATGCCTATGCTTGGGGGATCGCGGGGGGCGCAATCGATGTGCAAAAGACCAATATCGCCAGCGCAATGGTGGGCCGCCGATTCAATCAAAGGGCGTAATTGGGACTTGTGCGGCGCGGCTGTATTGCGCATCTAAGGCACTATGGACACACCCGATACAATTCTGACCCCTGCTACGCCTGTACCGGCCGGCAATCCTGCCGCGCCTGCTGCCGCGCAAGAGGTCGCTCTGCATGATGACGCGGCGCTGACTCAGCCGCACCCGAATTACGTCCATTCCCTGCGTTTGACCGCGATCCTGACGTCGATTCCGGTTCTAATTGGTGGACTGGTGTTTGAGGCCGTGATTGTCGAAGAAACGCCAATTCCGGCTGGTGTGGTGATGAGCGTTTTGCTGGTCCTCTCGCTCATCTTCATCATTCGCGTGCCGATGCGTCGCTTTCAGGCGCGCGGATACAATATGAGCGCCGACCGGCTGCGCGTCGTGCGCGGGATCTTGTGGAATTCTGACACGGTTGTGCCATTTGGCCGGGTTCAGCACATTGATGTGGATCAGGGCCCGATTGAACGGTTCTTCGATCTCGCGACGCTTACCGTGCACACGGCGGGCAGCCACAATGCATCGGTGCATTTGCCAGGGCTCAACAAGGCGCTGGCCGACGACATGCGCGAGGATATTCGCGCGCATATCAAGCGGGATACAATGTGAGCGGCGAGGTGGTCAGCGAGGCCAGCGGCGCTTCTGCAGCCGCACCTGCAGATACACAATCCGCCGGGATAGTGCCTCAGCGCACCGCCCCGCTCAGCGTCGCCTTGGGCGTGGTCAGCGGGCTTAAAAACGCCGTTCTGCCGGCGGCCTTTGTCGCATTTAGCAGTAGCAGCAATTACGCCATTCTTATCGCGCTGGGGCTCGCCGCGCTGATCTTCGCGGTCAGTTTTGCGCTGGGCTATATCCGCTGGCGCAAGCTGACCTACACCGTCGGCGTGGAAGACATTCGGGTCGAAAGCGGACTGGTGTCGCGCACGGCGCGCTCGGTCCCGTTTGAGCGCATTCAAGACGTCAGCCTAGAGCAGAAATTGCTGCCCCGCTTGTTCGGTCTGGTCTCGGTCAAGTTTGAAACCGGCGCAGGCGGCGGCGAGGATTTGTCGCTTTCCTTCCTGACTGAAGATGAAGGTGAGCGTTTGCGCCAAGTGGTGCGCGAACGCCGCGCCGCTGAAACGGCCCCTGTGGCGGCGAAAGGTGCTAGCGAGCAAGCTGCCGCCGCTGAGGCCCCGCAGGATGAGACCGCCGAGGCGCTCTTCACCATGGGCCCTCGCCGTATTTTCATTTTCGGATTGTTCAGTTTCTCGCTTGCCGTGGTTGCTGTCCTGTTCGGTTTGACCCAGCAATTTGAATTCCTGTTGCCGTTTGATCTGTGGGATTTTGAAGCTTGGGAAGAGCGGCTGATCGGACAAAGCGATGCGCTCTCCAGCCTTGGGCGCAGCGCGCAGATTGTCGGCGGGATAATTGCGGTCCTCTCGCTGATCATCTTAGGGATCGCGACGGGCATGATCCGCACGGCTTTGCGCGAATGGGACTTCCTGCTGGAAAAAACGCCCCGCGGGTTCCGGCGTCGTCGCGGACTGCTGACCAAAACTGACGTCGTAATGCCGGTTCACCGGGTGCAGGGCATCAAAATCGGCACGCGTTTCATCCGTTACCGGTTCGGTTGGCATGGCCTCAAATTCATCAGCCTCGCGCAGGATGCAGGGGCATCGAATCATGATGTTGCGCCGTTCGCGCAGCCGGATGAGATCGCGCCAATCGTTGAGGCCTCCGGCTTTCATCTGCCGAGCGAGGATGCGCAATGGCACCGGGCCGCGAAGAAATACCGCTTTGACGGCGCGCTGATCGATGGCGGCGTGTTCCTGCTTATCGCCGTGCCAGTGGCGATATTTGCGCCGCCATACTTCGTGCTGATTCCGCTGGTGATGGCGGCGGTGTTTGCCTTTGCCGCGCTCTATTCTTGGCAATTTAAGCGCCATGCTCTTGATGACAGTCAGATCATGTCGGTCAGTGGGCTGTTCTCACCCAGCAGCATGATCGCCAACCGCGTGAAACTGCATTCGGTCGAGATCAGCCAGGGCCCGATTGCGCAAAGGCGCGGCTATGCGAGTTTGGACTTTGGATTGGCAGGAGGCAGCCTCTCGATTGCAGGCGTCCCCTTGGAGCGTGCACGCGAGGTCCGTGCAGCAGTGCTCGAAACGATCGCCAGCAAGGATTTCTCTCAGCTCGAACGGGCATAGCTCGCGGGATTAAGTCGTCCACCAAGTCACGAAATTCAAACTCAAGTCGCTTGAAGCGGCTTGCGAATGTGGCTGCGCGCTTTAGACGCGGGCGGTGATGACAACGCTAATGCCTTTCCTGTCCGACAATGCCGCGCCGGTCCACCCCAATGTGTGGGAAGCGATGCGCGCGGCGGATCATGCTGACAATCCCTATGATGGCGACGCGCTGTCGGCGCAGCTGGACGAGCGCTTTAGCGATCTGTTTGGGCGCGAATGCGCGGCGGAATGGATCGCCACAGGTACGGCGGCCAATTGTCTGGCGCTGGCCACCATATGCGGACCCCATGGCGGGGTCGTGTGCCATGAAGAGGCGCATATCGAAGTCGATGAGGGCGGCGCGCCCGGCTTTTACCTGCACGGCGCGAAGCTGATGCTGGCGGGCGGCGAAGGCGCGAAGCTGACGCCGGAAGGCATTGCCGCGCTGCTCGATCCGATCCGCGATGATGTGCATCAGGTACAAGCCCACGCCATCGCGATTACACAGGCAAGCGAATATGGGTGCGTCTATTCCAGCGAGGAACTCGCCGCGCTCAAAGAATTTGCGGCGGCGCGCAAACTTGGCCTGCATATGGACGGCGCGCGCTTTGCCAATGCTGCGGCGAATGCAGGCGGCTCGGCTCAGGCAGCCGCGCGTGCGGCGTGCGGCCCGGTTGATAGCTTGGCCTTTGGCTTCATTAAGAACGGCGGCATGGGCGCAGAGGCTGTGGTGCTGTTTGACGAGAGCCAAGCCGATCTGGTGCGCTATCGCCGCAAACGCGCCGGCCATTTGCAATGCAAGGGGCGCTATTTAGCGGCGCAAATTCTCGCGATGCTTGATGGTGATCTATGGCTGGCGAATGCGAGCCATGCGAACGCAGCGGCGGCGGAAATCGCCGGGGCTTGCGGCGATCGCTTGATGCACACTGTCGAGGCCAATGAACTGTTCGTGCGACTGACTGAGGCTGAGCGAGAGACGCTGCGCGCGCAAGGCTTTGCCTTTTACGATTGGGGCGCCGATGCCGCCCGGTTTGTGACCGCGTGGAGCACCCGCGATGACGATGCGAGCGCGCTGGCTACGGCGATCTCCACTCTATGAGTGAATTGCCCCCACATGCGATGCTGCGTCCGCGCATTGCCCTGCCTTTTCTTCTGGTCGCCTTTATCTGGGGGTCGACCTGGGTTGTCATTGTCGGGCAGGTCACCGATGTTTCGCCGCATTGGTCGGTCGCATTTCGATTTGCCTTGGCGACCCCGGCGATGTTTGCGCTGGCCCTGTTTATGGGCGGCGGTTTGCGCATGCCGAAGCGCGCACACCGGCTCGCCTTGGCCATGGGAGTGTTCCAATTCTGCGGTAATTACACCTTCGTCTATCTCGCCGAGCTTCACCTCACCTCGGGTATTGTCGCCTTGCTGATTGGGATGATGTTGGTGCCCAATGCGATCCTTGGCTGGTTGTTGTTGAAACAGCCGATAACCGGGCGCTTCGTCGCAGGGAGCGGCATTGCGCTGGTGGGGATTGGGCTGCTGTTGTGGAATGAAGCGCTGGAAGGCAGCGCGGTGGAGCATCTGGGCGGAGACGTTGTGCTCGGGACTGTGCTTGCCCTGATCGCAATGCTGTCGGCATCCATTGCGAACGTCATTCAGGCTGGACCCGCTGGTAACGGTGTGAAGCTGGTGACGCTGCTGGCATGGGCGATGCTGTATGGCACGGTCATGGATGGCGCGCTTGCGTTTGCGATCAGCGGGCCGCCGACCTTTCCCAGTTCGGCGAGTTACTGGCTGGGAACGGTATGGCTTGCACTGGCCGGTTCGGTTGTGACCTTCCCTATTTATTACGGGCTTGTGCGCGAGTTGGGCGCGGGTCGGGCCGCTTATAACGGGGTGCTCGTGGTTGTTGTCGCGATGATTATCTCGACCGTGTTCGAAGGCTACATATGGACGGCGATGGCGGCTGGCGGGGCTGCCCTTGCCATGCTGGGATTGGTCGTCGCGCTGCGCGCCCGGCAGGTCAAAGAAGCGAGTTGAGCCCCTCCACATAGGTCGGATATTCCGGTTGCCATCCCAGCACCCGCTTGGCCTTGCCATTCGCAACTCGGCGGTTTTCTGCATAAAATCCGCGTGCCATTTCTGACAGGTTTGCTTCCTCCAGCGTCTCCAAAGAGGGCGGCTCGATCCCGAGCAATTGGCAAGCATGTTCGGTCACCGCATTGCCGCTCGCGGGCAGATCATCGGCAAGGTTGTAAGCCCCCGCTGGCGCGCCGCTGGTGAGAGCGGCAACCACGCCGCTGACGATGTCATCGACATGCACCCGGCTGAAGACTTGATCCGGCATATCGATCCGGCGCGCGCGGCCGTCGCGCACGCGGTCCAGCGCGCTGCGACCCGGCCCATAAATGCCGGGCAAGCGGAACACTCTCGCGCCCAGTTTCATCCATAAAGCATCGGCTTCGGCGCGGGCATTGCGGCGGCCTGCCCCGGTTTCGGCAATCGTCGGTGTGCTTTCGTCGACCCAAGCACCCTGCTGATCGCCATAAACGCCGGTGGAGGAGAGATAGCCAAACCAAGTTTTGCCAAAATCGCGGCCATAGGTGTCCAAAACAGGATCCAGCCCGGCCTTGCGATCCGGCGGGACGGAAGAGAGCACATGGCTTGCGCGCTCCAGCGCTGCTGCCACAGCATCGCGGTCGGCAAAATCCACATTGCCCGCGCTGCCCGTGGCGTCCACTTGCCAGCCGCGCGTTCGCATTTGTTCAGCGATGCGTTTTGCGGTGTAGCCAAGCCCAAAGATCAGCAAATTTGTCATGCGCGCCACCTAATCGCTGGACGCTGAGGCAAATCAACCTAAATCTGAGCCTATGGATATTGCAACGACCCCCTCGACCCCGGATGGCAACCCTCAACTGGCCGATGCGCCGCCGGTCCCAGCGGAACCGCCGGTGATCCTGCGCGCAGATTATAAGCCGTTCCCTTGGCTGCTCCCAGAAACTAAGCTCGTGTTCAATCTAGGCCTTGAGACAACACGCGTGCTGGCCAGTTTTAAAGTGGAGCGCAATCCTGCTGCTGAGGCCTCCAACGAGCTAAGGCTCAATGGCGACAGCCTGACACCGGCGCGCGTTACCGTCGACGATGTGACGGTTGACGATTTTGCGATGGACGGGCCGGATCTGATCCTGACGCTGCCCGGTGACAGCCACTCAATCATGATCGAGACCGAAATCGATCCGAGCGCGAACACCACGCTGATGGGGCTCTATGCCTCAAACGGCATGCTGTGCACTCAATGTGAGGCGGAGGGCTTTCGCCGGATTACTTTCTTCCCTGACCGGCCTGATGTGCTGTCGACATACTGGGTGCATATGAGCGGACCCAAGGAGCTGTTCCCGGTTCTGCTGTGCAATGGCAACAAAATGGCCGAGGGCGAAAGCGAGAATGGCCAGCATTTTGCAGAATGGCATGATCCATGGCCCAAACCGAGCTATCTCTTCGCGCTCGTCGCGGGCGATCTGGTCGCCAATTCCGCGCCGTTCACGACGATGTCTGGCCGCGAGGTTGAGTGCAACATCTGGGTCCGCGCCGAAGACTTAAGCCGCACGGATCATGCGCTCGCATCGCTCCATCATTCGATGAAGTGGGATGAGGAGACTTTTGGGCGCGAGTATGATCTCGACCTCTACAACATCGTTGCCGTGTCAGATTTCAACATGGGCGCGATGGAGAACAAAGGTCTCAACGTCTTCAACACCAAATATGTACTGGCCGATCCCGATACCGCCACCGATGCCGATTATGACGGCGTTGAGGGCGTGATCGCGCATGAGTACTTCCACAATTGGTCCGGCAATCGCATCACCTGCCGCGACTGGTTCCAGCTGTCCTTGAAAGAGGGCTTTACCGTTCTGCGCGATCAGCTGTTCAGCCAGGATATGCGTGGGCATGCGGTGAAGCGGATCGAAGATGTGCGCATCCTGCGCGCCGCCCAATTCCCAGAGGACGCAGGGCCGCTAGCGCACCCAATCCGCCCGGACAGTTACCGCGAAATCAGCAATTTCTACACCGCCACCGTCTATAACAAAGGCGCTGAGGTTATCCGCATGATGCGCAATATGGCGGGTCTAGAGCGGTTCCGCGCCGGGACTGATCTCTATTTCAATCGTCACGACGGCGAAGCAGCGACCTGTGAGGATTTCATCACATCCATTGAGGATGGGGCTGGGCTCGATCTGGAGCAGTTCCGCCTGTGGTACCGCCAAGCAGGCACGCCGCGCGTGACGGTTCGCCAAGAGGATGCGAGCGATGGACTTACCCTGACGCTGTCACAAACCGTGCCGCCGACGCCGGGCCAACCGGATAAGCAGGCCATGCCGATCCCATTACGGGTCGCGGTGCACAGCCGCGCGACCAGCCAGCTTGGCGAAGAGGAGCTGATTGTCCTTACCGAGGGTGAGCAGAGCTTTTCCCTGCCAATGGTCGGGCCAGATCCCGTGGTCTCGATCAACCGCGGCTACACCGCGCCTGTGGTGATCGAGCATGATGTACCGCTCGAAGACCTCGGTTTTCTTGCCGCGCATGATGATGATCCCTTTGCGCGCTACGAGGCGATGCAGCAGCCGAGCGTCGGTCACCTCGTCGCGGCGGCCTCTGGCGAGCTTGATGAGGCGCAGCGGGCGGAGGGCAAGACCGCAATCGGCGATGCTCTGGCCGCAATCCTGACTGACGATGCGCTGGACGACAATATGCGCGGCGAGCTGATGATGCTGCCGAGCGAGACCTATTTGTTTGAGCAAATGGCGAGCGGCACGCGGCTGGCCGATCCGGGCGCGATCCATGCCGAGCGAGAGGCGCTGAAGACTGCGCTGGGCACCGTGCTGAAACGCGAGCTTGAAGGGCTCTATGCCCGCACGGCCTCGGTTGGCTTTGGCGATCCTGCCGGGCGCGGCGCGCGCAAGGTGAAGACTCAGGTGCTGGCGCTGCTCGCGGCGAGCGATCCAGAGCAAGCGGCAGGTATGGCGGCGCAGCAATTTGATGCAGCGGACAATATGACCGACCGCCAAGGCGCGCTGATGGTGCTGTGCGGTATCGACTGTCCGCAGCGTGCCGAGGCATTGAAAGCGTTTTATGATCGCTACACCGGCAATGATCTGGTGATCGACAAATGGTTCACGCTGCAAGCGCTTGCGCCGCATGCGGACGTGATCGATCATGTGAAGGCGCTGGCCGAGCATGATGACTTTACGATCAAAAACCCTAACCGTGTGCGCTCGCTCTACATGGCCTTTGCCGGCAATCCGGCGGGCTTCCACGATCCGAGCGGAGACGGTTACCGCCTGATCGCCGACCTCATTCTGGCGCTTGATCCGATCAATCCCCACACGGCGGCGCGGTTTGTGTCGCCTTTGGGCAAATGGCGCCGAATCGAGCCTAAACGCGCAGCCATGATGAAGGCAGAGCTGGAGCGGATTGCCGCCGCATCCGGCCTGTCGCGCGATACATCTGAGCAGGTCACCCGCAGTCTGGAAGGCTGAGCATGGGCGCGTTCGACATAACGCGCGCAGATGCGCTTAGGCATATTCCGCACGGCTTTTTCGGACACGCCAATGGCGCGCATCAATTCGGCTATGGCGGGGATGGTGACAGCGCCCTGATCGCGCGGGACCGGCTGGACGGGGCGCAGGCTCTTGTGGAGGGCGCCGCGTTCGCCGCTCCGCATCAGGTTCATTCGCCCGATGTTGTCACAGTGAATCAGGCATGGGCGGATGATCCCACTGGCCGCCCGGTAGGTGACGCTGTCGTTACGTCAACACCCGGCATTGTGCTGGGCATTGTGACGGCGGATTGCGCGCCGGTGTTGTTTGCGGACGAGCAGGCTGGGGTGGTCGGTGCAGCCCATGCAGGATGGCGCGGCGCGGTCGGCGGCGTGCTCGAAAACACGCTTGCCGCAATGGAGGCACTGGGCGCAGTGCGTCAGAACATCGCAGCCGCTATCGGCCCGACAATCGCTCAGGCGAGCTACGAGGTCGATGCGCCCTTTAGGGCCAATTTCACGCACGAGGATGAACGCCACTTTTCCGCCGGGGGCTATGAGCACTGGCAGTTTGATTTGCCAGGTTTTGTCGCCGCGCGGCTCGCCAAATCTGGGCTCGAAACCGTCCAATTGCTCGATTTGGACACCTTTTCGCTTTCCGAGCGTTACTATTCCTATCGCCGTGCGTCTCAGCACGGCGAGGCAAATTATGGGCGTCAAATCAGTATGATCGCTGCGTCCTGAGTCCGTTTGGCCATAGGCTTGCAGGAAAGCGAACAAGCAATGCTGAAAACAGTGTTGGAATCCCCGGCCATTGGGGCTAGGAGCGCGCACGAGTTGTAATCCGGCATGGGGTGAATGCAGGTTTGGGCTTTCGCTGACTGCGTAAACCTCCGCTGGACTGGCTAGACAAACAATCAACGTTACCGCCGCAAGGGCACGTATCCAATGCGGCAAAGAAGACAGGGTTTTTGAACGATGGCTGATGCAAACCAAGCAAATGAGGGCGTACGGCGGCGTGATTTTATTCACGTAGCAGCGCTTTCGACCGCGGGCGTTGGTGCTGCGGCTAGCGCGCTGCCGCTGGTTTCCCAAATGGCTCCATCGGCTGATGTGCTTGCTGAAAGCACCACCGATGTCGATGTCTCTGCAATCGAAGCGGGTCAAAGCATTAAAACGGTTTTTCGCAAGCAACCATTGTTCGTGAAACGTCTCACGCCGGAAGAGATCGCAGAGGCAAACGAAGTTAGTATCGCTGATCTGCGCGATCAGGAAAGCCTGGCGGACCGGCTGGGCGAGGGCAATGAAGACATTCTCGTCACAATGGGCGTTTGCACCCACCTCGGCTGTGTGCCGCTGGGGGCGGCTGAAGGTGAAAACAAGGGCGAATATGGCGGCTATTTCTGTCCGTGCCATGGCTCGCACTACGACACCGCTGGCCGCATTCGCAAAGGCCCAGCGCCAACCAATCTGGTCGTCCCAGATTTCGCATTTACCTCTGAATCGGTCATCCGCGTCGGGTAATCCTGCGTAACTGATCTATCTGTTGAACACTCACGAGAGAACGCCATGAGCTTCGCCTGGGCAAAACCATACGAACCGCAAACCGGTTTCACGAAATGGATTGATGAAAAGCTGCCATTGCCGCGGCTGGTCTATAATGCGGTAGGTGCCGGTTACCCGGTCCCGCGCAATCTCAATTACATGTGGAATTTTGGCGTGCTCGCCGGGTTCTGTCTGATGATCCAGATCGTCACCGGTGTGATATTGGCGATGCACTATGCTGCCAACACTGAGGTTGCTTTTGCTACGACTGAGCACATCATGCGCAACGTCAACTCCGGCTGGCTGATGCGCTATGCGCACGCCAACGGGGCAAGCTTCTTCTTCATCGTGATCTACCTGCACATCTTCCGCGGGTTGTTCTACTCCTCTTATAAAGCGCCGCGCGAGATGATCTGGCTGCTGGGCGTGGTTATCTTCCTGCTGATGATGGCAACGGCCTTTATGGGCTATGTATTGCCTTGGGGCCAAATGAGCTTCTGGGGCGCGAAAGTGATTACCGGCCTGTTCGGGGCGATCCCGCTGGTCGGCGAATCGCTGCAAGTGTGGCTGGTTGGCGGATTTGCGCCAGATAACGCCGCGCTCAACCGCTTCTTCTCGTTGCACTTCCTGCTGCCATTCGTGATTGCCGGTGTTGTTATCCTGCACATTTGGGCGCTGCACATTCCTGGTTCTTCGAACCCGACAGGCATCGAAGTGAAGCAGGAGAGCGACACTGTGCCGTTCCACCCGTATTACACGGCGAAGGACGGCTTTGGCCTCGGCATCTTCCTGCTGGCGTTCACCTTCATGGTGTTCTTCCTGCCGAACATGCTGGGTCACCCGGATAACTATATCGAGGCAAACCCGCTTTCGACGCCGGCCTTGATCGTTCCGGAATGGTACTTCCTGCCGTTCTACGCGATCCTGCGCGCCTTCACGGACGACCTGACGATCCCGTTCACCGGCATCGTATTGATCCAGGCGAAGTTGTTGGGCGTGATCGCGATGTTCGGTTCGATCCTACTGTGGTTCTTCCTGCCATGGCTCGATAAGAGCCCGGTTCGCTCCGGCCATTATCGCCCGATGTTCAAGAAGTTCTTCTGGTTCGGTTTCATCCCCTGCATGATCGCATTGTTCATCGCAGGCGGTGCCCCGGCAGAGCAGCCTTATGTTTTGCTAAGCCAGATTGCGACGGCCTATTACTTCCTGCACTTCCTGGTGATCCTGCCGATCGTCAGTCAGATCGAAGTGCCCAAGCCGCTGCCTTATTCGATCACCGAATCGGTGCTTGGGTCGGATGATGCGGCTCCTGGAAACTCCGCAAGTTCGGGTGCAAAGGACGCTGGCGAAGCCGGTTCCTTGCAGCCGGCCGAATAGTCCGCCATTGGCAACGCCGCCCGTCTGGCCCAGTGAACTCTAGTTTAAGTTGAAAGTCTAAGCGTATGAGCATTCGTCTCGGAGCGATCATTGCAGGTTTAGGGATCGTGGGGATCCTGTTTTTCTGGTCCCTGCTGCCAGGCGCGATCAATTATGCGCCGCCAGAAAAGCCTGACTATTATGCCTTCAAGGAAAAGCCCATCGCGCCAGAGGGCGGGTTCTCATTCGAGGGCCCGTTCGGCCGCTGGGACAATGCTCAGCCGCAACGCGGCTATCAGGTCTACAAAGAGGTCTGTGCGGCCTGCCACGGCCTGAAATTTGTCGCTTTCCGCAACTTGAGCGAGCTGGGTTATTCCGAAGCAGAAGTTCAGGCCGAGGCGGCCAATTGGACAGTCCCAGGCATCGACCCCAACACGGGCGAAGCAACCACGCGTCCGGGCAAGCCGACCGACCAGTTCCCATCACCGTTTGCAAACGATGTGGCTGCGGCGGCGGCTAACAACAATGCGATCCCGCCTGATCTCTCGCTGATGACCAAGGCGCGCAAAGACGGCACGAACTACCTGTATTCGCTGCTGTCGGGTTATGGGGAACCTGATCCAGAGATCGCGGCTACCGTTCCAGAGTTTGAGACGCCAGCGGGCCTGTACTTCAACAAGTACTTTTCCAATGTGAACATTGCGATGGCGCCGCCAATCGTGATCGACGGCCAGGTGACCTATGCCGACGGCACCGAGGCGACCGTCAATCAAATGTCAGCCGACGTTGCGGCCTTCCTGACCTGGACCGCTGAGCCAACACTGGTGAAGCGCAAGCAGACCGGTTGGCCAGTTCTTGGCTTCCTGCTGTTCGCAACGATCCTTGCCTATCTCTCGAAGAAACAGATATGGGCAGGGCTCAAGCCGAAGAAGAAATAAGCAGACGGGTACAACAACCCCATGTTTGAAACAGCGCCTCTCCATCCACATGCGATGGCGGGGCGCTTTTCGTTTGAGGCCTATGCCCATCGGGCGCGGCGCATGATGAGGAACTGGATATGACCCCCGAAGAATTGCGCGCGCTGATCCGCACGGTCCCAGACTTTCCCAAGCCCGGCATCCAGTTTCGTGACATCACCACGCTGATCGGCCACCCTGAGGGTTTGGCGGCCAGCGTGCGGCATTTGGCGGAAATGGCGCGTGCCTGCGGTGCTCAGAAGATCGCCGGAATGGAGGCGCGCGGCTTTATATTTGGCGCAGCGGTCGCCGTTGAGCTCGGTGTCGGCTTTGTCCCGGTGCGCAAGCCGGGCAAGCTACCGATTGAGACGATCGGCATCGACTATGCCCTCGAATATGGCACTGATCGGTTGGAGATGGATCCCGCCGCCGTCAGCGAGGGCGAGCATGTGGTGATCGTCGATGATTTGATCGCGACCGGCGGCACGGCCATCGCGGCCGCCAAGCTGCTGCGCATGGCGGGCGCACGGATTGATCATGCGCTGTTCGTGATTGATCTGCCGGACCTGGGCGGGGCGACGAAACTGGCCTCGGCGGGCCTTGAAGTGCAGACATTGCTGGATTTCGAGGGCGACTAACACTCCACAGTGTAGGTTTGCGGCGCTGTAAACGATTGTCATAAGGCTTGATTTCGCCCCCGTAAGCGCGCACCCGGCAGCCGGTATGGACTCGCAAGCTCTTGTAATCGCCACGGTCGGCGTGCTCGGTATCGGCGCGCAATGGGTCGCTTGGCGAACGGGCTGGCCGGCGATTGTCCTGATGCTGGCTGCGGGATTTATCGCCGGCCCAATCACCGGACTGATCGATCCTGAGGCGGCCTTTGGCGATTTGCTCGACCCGATGGTCAGCATTGGCGTTGCGCTGATCCTGTTTGAAGGGGGGCTCAGCCTCGATTACCGAGAGCTTAGGCATTCCGGCCAAGCGGTGATCCGCCTGGCCACGATCGGCGTGTTTATCGGTTGGGCGTTGGGCGCCGCGGCAGGATACTACATTGCTGGCCTGGTGTGGCCGGTCGCGGTCCTGTTTGGCGGCATCTTGATCGTCACCGGGCCGACGGTGGTGATCCCGCTGCTGAGGCAATCCAACATCCAGACCCGGCCAGCCTCGATCCTCAAATGGGAGGGGATTGTCAACGATCCGACCGGGGCGCTGTGCGCGGTCATCGCCTATGAATATTTCCGCAAGGTCGCTGAGAGTCCTGGGGCGTCTCTTATAGAAGTCGTGCCGCCGCTCATCATTGCAGCGATTATGGCGGGTTTGATCGGCTATGCAGCCGCGCGCCTGATCGCCTTCCTGTTCCCGCGCGGCGCGATCCCGGAATATCTCAAGGTACCGGTGCTGTTCAGCGCGGTGATCGGCGTGTTCGTCTTGTCGAACAAGATTGAGCACGAAGCCGGCCTCGTCGCGGTCACGGTGATGGGCATTACGCTCGCCAACCTTGGCGTCTCCAGCCTGCGCTCGATCCACCCGTTCAAAGAGAACATTGCGGTGCTCCTCGTCTCGGGCATCTTCATCCTGCTCTCAGCCTCGCTGAAATGGGAGGAGCTGACCTATCTGCAGACGAGCTGGCGCCCGCTCGCCTTCCTGCTCGCTCTGCTGTTCCTTGTGCGTCCGGCCACCGTCCTGCTCAGCCTGCTGGGCACCGCCGTGCCGTGGAACGAGCGATTGTTCATCGCCTGGATTGCGCCGCGCGGCATTGTGCTGGTGGCGATCTCTGGCCTGTTCGCGCTGCGCCTGGATGAGCTTGGGATTGAAGGCGGGCAATTGCTCACCGGCCTCAGCTTTGCCGTGGTCGTAATCACGGTTATCGCTCACGGCTTTACTGTCGAATGGGCGGCCAAATTGCTGAAGGTGAAGGGCGAATCGCGACCCGGCCTGCTGATCGTCGGGGCGACTCCGTGGACGATTGCGCTCGCGCGAGAGATGAAGGCGCTCAAGACCCCGGTGATGATCGTCGATCCCAGCTGGCAGAGGCTTGGTGCGGCGCGGCGCGAAGGTCTGCCGTTTTACCACGGCGAGATTTTGAACGAGGCGACGGAGCACAATCTCGACCTTGCGCCGTTCCAAGTGCTCGTCGCGGCGACCGATAACGAGGCTTACAATGCACTCGTCTGCAATGAATTCGCGCATGAGGTGGGGCGCGATTCCGTCTATCAGCCGGGCGAAAGCGCGGATGAGGACGACAAGCACGCCCTGCCAGAGAGCATTCGCGGGCGCGCTCTGTTCGAATCTGGATTTGGTGTGTCCGACACCAACGAACGCCAGGAGCAAGGCTGGGTCTTCCGCAAGACCAAGCTGTCTGACGAGTTCAATTTTGAAGACGCACAGGAAGTGCTCCCGGATAGTGCCAACATGCTGATGCTGGTGCGCAAGAGCGGCACGCTGAGGTTCTTCACCCATGCCGCCCGGCCAGAGCCGCGTGCGGGCGATACGATCATCTCCTTCACCCCGCCTTCATTGAAGAGCGCGGAAGAACATGCGGCCAAGCGCGCCAATAAAGAGAGCGGAAAAGAGCGGGCGAAAGACAAATCCAAGCCTGACGGCGAGGGCGATGCTGGCCCGCAAACGGCCTGATTCAGGTGGGCAAAGGTACACGAGGAAGTGATGAGAACGACGACAGTCTTGATCGCAGCATCATTAATGATGGGCCTATCCGCCTGCGCTTCTGAGCGTGGCGACACGGATGCGGGCGCGGACGTTAGCACTGCGGATGGCGCCGACGGTGAGAATGCCGAAGACGGCACGGGCGAAGAAGAACCCGTCTCAATCCTGCGTAGCGATATTGAGCAGCCTGAAGTGGAGGCTCCGCTGGAGCCGCTCAACGCCACGATTGGTTTTCCAGACGGCGGATCAGACCTCAGCTCAGAGGCTGTGGCTGCGCTCAACGAAGTGCTCGCCTCAGAGCAGGTTGCACGCGGTCTGCCGATTGTCTTGCGCGCGCACAGCGATGCTGGCGGAAGTGATGCCGTGAACGCGCGCGCTTCGGAGGCGCGGGGGCTGGCGGTTGCCGCATGGCTGATCGAGAATGGAATTCCCGATGACCGCGTGCGCGTAATCGTCTTTGGGGAGCAAAACCCGATAGAGCCCAATGCTCTGCCCAATGGCGCGCCGAATGAAGCGGGCCGAGCGGCCAATCGCCGGGTGGAAGTGCTAGTCGGCTCTGCGCGCAGCACGCCGCCGCCAGATGCCGCGGCGGACTGATCAGTCGAAGCTAGCGACTAGCTCCAAAGCGGCCTGCGCGTATTCCGGGCGGCAGATGAGCAGGTCGGGCAGGTACGTGTCCGCTTGGTTATAGACCATCGGCGAGCCATCAATCCGGCTGCAATGCAGGCCGTGCGCCGCTGCGACCGCAATCGGTGCGCAGCCGTCCCATTCATATTGCCCGCCGGAATGCAGGTAAATCTCTGCCTCGCCGCGCACGATTGCCATGGCTTTTGCGCCCGCGCTGCCCATGGGGAGTAATTCGCCGCCAATTGCATCTGCCAGCGCAACCGCTTCTTTGGCGGGGCGAGTGCGGCTGACGACCAGACGCGGTTTTGCCGCCGCTTCGGGCAGGGCAGCCGGCTGATCAGAGCTCAGCACAATCCCGCCGTCCAGGCCCGGCAGAGCGACCGCGCCGACGCTGGCTGCGCCATCCACTGACAGGCCGACATGCACAGCCCAATCGCTGCGCTCCTCGCCATATTCGCGCGTGCCATCCACGGGGTCGACGATCCACACGCGGCTCATGGAGCAGCGGGCGGTGTCGTCCTTTTCCTCTTCGGAGAGCAAGCCATCGTTCGGCCGCGCCGCGCGGATGGCGTGGCATAAGAATTGGTTGGCGGTGGCATCGCCTGCCGCGCCCAGCGCTTTGCCGGTGAACATACCGCTGCTGCGGACATCCAGCAGGATGCGGCCAGCCACCTCCGCGAGGTGCGCGGCCAATTCGGCATCGGACATTGCGGCGGGATCGGAGTTCATTGCTTGGTCTGTCATTTCAGCGGCAGGATCGCGGCAATGATGTGGTCGGCGGCTTCTTCAATGGACATCTCCACCGTGTTCACGCGGATTTCCGGGTTCTCTGGCGCTTCATAGGGGCTGTCGATCCCAGTGAAGTTCTTAAGCTCCCCATCGCGCGCCTTTTTGTAAAGGCCCTTCACATCGCGCTGTTCGGCGACTTCCAATGGCGTGTCGACGAAGATCTCGATGAACTCGCCTTCCGGCATCATTTCGCGCACCATCTGGCGCTCGGCCCGGAATGGCGAGATAAACGCGGTCATCACGATCAGTCCGGCATCCGTCATCAGCTTCGCCACCTCACCAATGCGGCGAATGTTCTCAATCCGGTCCGCCTCGGTGAAGCCCAGATCCTTGTTCAGCCCGTGGCGCACATTGTCCCCGTCGAGCAGGAACGTGTGGCGGTTCATCAGCGCGAGGCGCTTCTCCACCTCATTGGCGATTGTGCTTTTGCCCGAGCCGGAAAGCCCGGTGAACCACAGCACGCGTGGGCGCTGGTTTTTCAGGCCAGAATGATCATCGCGGGTGATCGTGGTCGGCTGCCAATGCACGTTTTGCGCGCGGCGCAGGCTGAAATGCAGCATGCCAGCGCCCACGGTCGCATTGGTGAACTTGTCGATCAGGATGAACCCGCCAAGCGCGCGGCTCGTCTCATACGGTTCAAACGTGATCGGCCGATCCGTGCGCAGCTCCGCCACGCCAATACCGTTCAGATCCAGCGTTTTCGCCGCCAGATGTTCAAACCGGTTGATGCAGATCTCATATTTTGGCTCAGCGATGGTCGCGCTGACCATTTGGCTGCCGATCTTGAGCCAATAGGCGCGGCCGGGTTTCAGCGCCGCCTCGTCCATCCACACCAAGGTGCTTTCAAACTGATCCGACGCCTCAGGCGGATTGTCCGCCGCCGCGATCACGTCGCCGCGGCTGCAATCAACCTCATCCGCCAAAGTGATGGTGACCGATTGGCCGGCGACGGCCTCATCAAGCTCTCCATCAAAGGTCAGGATCGATTTGACCGTGCTGGTCTTGCCCGCAGGGACAATGCGCACCTTGTCGCCGGGTTTGATTGTGCCGCTTGCGATCAGGCCGGTGAACCCGCGAAAATCCAAATTGGGCCGGTTGACCCATTGCACGGGCATGCGGAAACTGCGCTCCTGCGCGGCGGTATTGGCGAGCTCAACCGTTTCCAGATGTTGGATCAGCGAGGGGCCACCATACCAAGGCGTGTTGGCCGAAGGGGCGGCGGTGATGTTGTCGCCCTTAAAGCCGGAGATCGGGATCGCGGTGAAGTCTTCAATGCCGATCTGCTCGGCAAACTGGCTGTAATCGGCCAGGATTTCCTCAAACCGGGCCTGATCATAATCGACCAGATCCATCTTGTTCACCGCCAGCACCAAATGCTTGATGCCCAGCAGGTGGACCAGGAAAGAGTGCCGCCGCGTCTGTTCGAGCACGCCTTTGCGTGCGTCGATCAGGATAACCGCCAGATCGGCGGTTGAGGCCCCAGTGACCATATTGCGGGTGTATTGCTCGTGCCCCGGCGTATCGGCGACGATGAACTTGCGTTTCTCGGTCGTGAAGAAGCGATAGGCGACATCGATGGTGATGCCCTGTTCGCGCTCTGCCGCTAGGCCATCGACCAGCAGGGCAAAGTCGATCTCATCGCCCTGAGTGCCGACCTTCTTGCTGTCACTTTCCAGCGCGGTCAGCTGATCTTCGAAGATCATTTTCGAATCGTACAGCAACCGTCCGATCAGGGTCGATTTGCCATCATCCACACTGCCGCAGGTGATGAAGCGCAGCAGGCTCTTATGCTGATGCTGGTCGAGATAGGCGTCGATATCCTCCGCGATCAGCGCGTCGGTTTGGAATGAACTGTCTTTCGCAGAGCTATGCATAATCAATTCCGTTCGCCCTGAGCTTGTCGAAGGGCTGCCTTGATTTTTGGTGTTGCGCAAGAAGGGGAGTGTAGGGCTTCGGCAAGCTCAGCCCAAGCGGAAGAGTATACCATCAGAAGTACCCCTCCTGCTTCTTATCTTCCATCGATGCGGATTGTCCCTTGTCGATCGCGCGGCCCTGCCGCTCAGACCCGGTGGCGAGCAGCATTTCCTGAATGATCAGGTTCATGTCGGTCGCATCGCTCTCTGTCGCGCCGGTCAGCGGATAGCAGCCCAGCGTGCGGAAACGGACGGAGCGCTCCACCGGCTTTTCGCCTTCTTCCAACCGGAAACGGTCATCATCCACGACCAGCAACATGCCATCGCGCTCCACAGTAGGGCGTTTCTGCGACATATAGAGCGGCACGATATCGATCTTTTCCAGCGCAATATATTGCCAGATATCGAGCTCGGTCCAATTGCTGATCGGGAACACGCGAATGCTCTCATCATCGGCCTTTTTGGTGTTGTAGAGGTTCCACAGCTCTGGCCGCTGGTTCTTGGGATCCCAGCGGTGCGATGCGGTGCGGAATGAGAACACGCGCTCTTTCGCGCGGGCCTTTTCCTCATCGCGCCGCCCGCCGCCAAAGGCCGCGTCGAACCCGTGCTTGGTGAGCGCCGCCTTCAAAGGATCGGTCAGCTGCGCCTGAGAATAGAGCGCGCTGCCGGTGTCGAACGGATTGATGCCTTGTTCCTCAGCATGCTCGTTTTCAGCCACGATGAGGTCGAGATTATATTCCTTCACCGTCTTGTCACGGTGATCTAGCAGCGCCTGAAAATCCCACCCGCTGGCGACATGCAGCATCGGGAAGGGCGGCGGCGCAGGGTAAAAGGCCTTACGCGCAAGGTGCAGCATGACCGAGGAATCCTTGCCGACCGAATACAGCATGACCGGCTTTTCAGTCTCGGCCACGACTTCGCGGAAAATATGGATGCTTTCGGCTTCGAGCCGCTCAAGATGGGTAAGGCTTTTCATGGTTCTGGGCAGCTAATAGCTGAAAGCCTTGCATCAAACCTAGAAAACCTATGGCGCGGGGAAATTTTGTTGTGCGCGCGTCAAGTTCTGTAAAGCTCCAGGCCATCCGCGCCCTCCACCCTTCCACCCGGATTGTCACACCGGAGTATGATCCGGGTGGAGGGCGCGGGTGGCTTGGGAATGAGCGTGAGCGAACAAAAAATGGAGCGGGTAAGGGGAATCGAACCCCTCTAGCTAGCTTGGAAGGCTAGAGCATTACCACTATGCTATACCCGCCCACGTTTTTGCCGTTGGGCGCAGCGCCATTGCCACGGGTGGGTGGCATAGGTCAACGCGAAATCCGCATCGGTGAAATCGAGCGGCATGCATATTTTGCAACATTTGGCTGCAAACTTCGCGTTTGACCCGTTGCTGCTCTCAGCACATACCAAGCATAGGCGATTGGGGAGTCCAATTGCCGTTTACATCAATCGAGGGAGTCTCGATCATGGCAAAATTATCCGCTCGCCGCGGAGCCAAACAGGCAAAAGCTTCTTTCGGCGTCTTCATTGGACGCTTCCAACCCCTTCACATCGGACACGAATATGTAATCCGGCAATCGCTGGAGCAGGTTGACCGCGTCATCGTTCTGGTCGGCTCGGCCAATATTGCGCGCGATCCGCGCAACCCCTTCACCTTTGCAGAGCGCGAGCACATGATCCGCTCAGCCTTCGCATATGAAATTGCGCAGGGCCGTGTGATCGTCGAGCCGCTGGACGACCATCTGTATTCCGACACTGCTTGGGTCGCCGAGGTTCAGCGGCGCGTGCACGATATTGTCCTAAAGGAAGGCAATAACGGTTTTGCCTCAAACGGCCTCGATGATTTTGAGATTTCGCTTGCTGGTTTTGGCAAAGACAATTCGTCGTTTTATCTCAAATTGTTCCCGTCATGGGGCAATATCCAGATCGACAGCCAATTCGGCACTTTTAGCAGCTCCGACATTCGCGAACGCTATTTTGCGCGCCTGTCCGATGTACCTGCTCAGGTGCTGTCGCCAGGGGTTGCAGAGCAGCTCAAAGAATTTCAGCCGTCAGAAGAATTCAAGGCGCTGCTGGCGGAACGCGAATATCTTGACGCCTATCCGCAAGAATGGGGCTCTGGACCATTTGTGACTGCTGATGCTGTGGTGATCCAGGCGGGCCATATCCTGCTGGTTGAGCGCGGCCGTTTGCCTGGCACAGGCTTGCTCGCGCTGCCGGGCGGCTTTGTCGATCAAGGCGAAAGGCTGCGCGATGCGGCCATTCGGGAGCTGCGGGAAGAGACCGAAATCTCTGATGCCAAGGGGCAGATCCCCCCGGCCATGCTCGCGAGCTTTATTGAGGACAGCCGGACGCAAGTGTTTGATGCGCCGCAGCGTTCTTTGCGCGGGCGGATCATCACCCATGCATTCCTGTTTCGCCTACCGGAACGGCGCAAGCTGTTCAAAGTGAAGGGCGGCGATGATGCGGCGCATGCGCGCTGGTATCAGCTAGGCGAACTGGCCCCAGAAATGCTGTTTGAAGATCACTGGTCCATCATCGAGCAGATGGCAGACCTTTGAAACCACCGGCGGGGGAGTCCCGCCGTTCATAAGCCTCAAAAAACCGAGGCAAATCCATGTGAGGAGTTCACATTATGACCAATATCATTCTGGCGACTGACAGTTACAAACAGAGCCACTTTCTCCAATATCCACCTCAGGCCCGCGCGATCAGCGCTTATGGCGAGAGCCGGCCCAATGACTTATCAGACGAAGTCGTGTTCTTTGGCCTTCAGCCGTTTCTGATCGACTATCTCGGCAAACCGATATCTGAGGCGGATATCGAGGAAGCGGAGGCGATATGCGAAGCGCACGGCGTGCCGTTTAACCGCGCTGGCTGGGATGCCATTCTTGCCGACTACGACGGTTTTCTGCCGATTGAAATCAGCGCATTGCCAGAGGGCTTGGTCGCCCCAGCAGGTGTGCCCTTGTTTCAAGTGGTGAACACGGATGACCGCATGCCATGGCTCACCACTTTCATCGAAACGGCCCTCCTCAGAGCGATCTGGTATCCGACCACGGTCGCAACACTGAGCTGGAAATGCGCGCAAGTAATTGGCGCGGGGCTGGAGCGCAGCTCTGATGATCCTGCGGGTCAATTGCCGTTCAAGCTGCACGATTTTGGCGCTCGCGGGGTCAGCTCTGGTGAAAGCGCCGCGCTGGGCGGAATGGCGCACCTCGTGAATTTCGCGGGCACCGATACTCTGGAAGGGATCATGGCTGCGCGCCGTTATTACGGCGCGGACATGCCCGGCTTTTCGATCCCTGCGGCGGAGCACAGCACAATGACCGGCTGGGGCCGAGAGGGCGAGGCGGACGCCTATGAAAACATGCTCGATGCGTTCGAGGGTGAAGGCAAAATCGTCGCCGTCGTTTCAGACAGTTATGACCTCGACAATGCGGTCGAGAACATCTGGGGCGGCAGCCTGAAAGACAAGGTGCTGGCGCGCAAAGGTACTCTGGTTGTCCGCCCGGATAGCGGCGATCCGGTTGAGACCCCTGCGCGAGTCCTCGCCAAATTGTGGGACATCTTTGGCGGCACGGTCAATGCCAAAGGCTACCGCGTGCTGCACCCCAATGTCCGGGTAATCCAGGGCGATGGGATGAACATCGCCAGCATTGGCCGATTGGTCGACCGGGTGATCCAGGATGGCTTCGCGCTCGACAATATCGCGTTCGGAATGGGCGGGGGGCTGCTGCAATCGGTCAATCGCGACACCCTGCGATTTGCGATGAAGGCCAATGCGATGCGCGATGCCGATGGTGAGTGGCACGATGTTTCAAAGAAGCCTGCAACCGATCCGAGCAAAGCCAGCAAGGCTGGACGTCAAGCGGTGGTGCTCGAAAACGGGCAGATGGTTGCTCGGCGCGCAGACGCTCTTGATGGCGCAAAGGACTTGCTTGAGCCGGTCTGGCGCAATGGCAAGCTGCTGGTCAACCGTAGCTTTGACGAAGTGCGGACACGCGCAAAGCGCTAATTGCAGGGCGAATGGCGGGTGTAGCAGCCCCGCCATTCGCTGCGCCCTGCCTAGTCCACCGCCATATTGTCGATCAGCCGCGTGCCGCCAATTCGCGCTGCGACCAGCAGGCGGGCGGGGCCGCCGCTTAGGGCAGTGATCTCTGCCAGCGTGCTTGCGTCTGCCAGTGATGCGTAATCCACGTTGGAGAAGCCCACATCCAGCAGGGCGGATTTGAGCGTGCTTAGCGCCGCATCCACCGGCCCGCCGCTCTCGATCTCTGCAATCGCCACCTTCATCGCCGCAGGCAGGGTCGCGGCGGCTGCGCGGTCGCTGGGTGAGAGGTAGCGGTTGCGGCTGCTCATCGCGAGGCCATCTGCTTCTCGCACGGTTGGCACGCCGATAATCTGCTCTGCAGGCGGCTGGGTCAGATCTAGGTCGCGGGCCATGGTGCGGATCACGGCGAGCTGCTGAAAATCTTTCTCGCCAAAGAATGCCATATCGGGCTGAACCTGATTGAACAGTTTGCACACCACCGTGGCGACCCCGTCAAAATGACCCGGCCTGTCCGCACCGCAAAAGTTCGCGCTCACCCCGCTCACCGAAATGCTGCTGGCGAAGTTTTGCGGCCCGCCGGGATACATTGCCTCGACCGTGGGCGCCCACAGCAAAGAGACCCCAACACTTTCAAGCATGGCTGAATCCTCGGCCAATTGCCGGGGATAGGCGTCCAAATCCTCGCCTTCGCCAAATTGGGTTGGATTGACGAAGATCGACGCCACCACATGGTCGCATTGATCGCGCGCCGCCCGCATCAAGGTGAGATGCCCCTCGTGCAGCGCGCCCATGGTCGGGACCAGGCCAATGCTGGCGGGCGCGCTGATGCTGCCCTCTGCGACCGGCTCCCGGCGCAGCGCCGCGATGGATTTTCTCAACATCTCGAGTGTGCTTACGGTTTGCAGTGGTTTGCCCTTTCGGTATGCGCTGTGACACATCTTTAGCCGCTCACGGCGAGCGGAGACAAGATCGCCCGTTCGCCAAGACCTTCGCCCAAACGTTCGCAATAAAGGACCCGGCCCATGGCCCAGAAAAGCGCACACCGCATCGTCTTTGCGAATGAAAAAGGCGGGACCGGCAAATCCACCACTGCGGTGCATATTGCCGTGGCGCTGTCCTATTTGGGCGCGCGGGTGGTTGCGATCGACCTTGATCCGCGCCAGCGCACGATGGACCGTTATATGGAAAATCGCGCGGCGACCGCTGAACGGCGCGGGATCAAACTGCCCACACCGAGGTGTGAGGTGTTCAAGGGGCGTAGCGATAATGCACTGCTGGTGGCGATTGACCGGCTAGAGAAAGACGCCGATTTCCTGATCATCGACAATCCGGGGCGCGACGATCCGCTGGCGCGCACCGCGGCGGAAAATGCCGACACATTGGTCACCCCGATGAACGACAGTTTCGTCGATTTTGACCTGATCGGCCAAGTGGATTCGGAGACGTTCAAGGTCAAGAAATTGTCCTTCTTCGCAGAGCTGATCTGGGAGGCGCGGATGAAGCGCAGCCGCGCCACTCTGGCGGAAAAGCGCCCCGAAATGGACTGGATCGTGGTGCGCAACCGCACTGGGCACGTTGAGGCGCGCAATATGGCGCGGATCGAACAGGCGCTCACTGAAATGTCGAAACGCGTGGGCTTTCGGATCGCCCACGGCCTATCCGAGCGGGTGATTTATCGGGAACTGTTTCCCTCCGGGCTCACTTTGCTTGATAAGGGACACTTGGGTGAGCTGGGCACCAGCCATCTGATTGCGCGGCAAGAGCTGCGTTCGCTGTTAAAAGCCCTCAACCTGCCCGATTTTGAACGTGGGCAATCGCAGATGGAGCTCGCCTGAGCCATGCTAAAGATCGCGGTTATTCTTGTACTGATATGCGTCCTGTTCCGCTGGGCGCTGGGCAAATGGCCGTGGGATATGGCGAAGGGCCCCTCCAGCAGGGACCGAGAGCTGGCCAAGGCGCGGCAATTGCTGCGCGTGGCAGAGGACGCTAGTTACGAAGAGATTGCCGCCGCGCATAAGCGCCTGATTGCGGTGGTGCATCCCGATAAAGGCGGCTCAGCCGAGCAAGTGTATGAGGCGAACGCGGCGCGCGACCTGCTGTATGCAGAATTGCCCGGGCCCGTGCAGGTGAAGGCGCGTGACGGCGATGACACTGCTGAGACCCCGCCCGAGTGATGCCCGTTGAAGATCAAGCCGCGTGATAAGATAACGGACTTTAAAGCGCGCTCCCGCCCATCACCCAATCAACCACCCCAAACCCAATTCAGGATGATCTTCTCATGAGCCACCAATTTCATTCCACGGTCCTGCGTGAATATGACATTCGCGGGATCATTGGTGAGACGCTGGGCGCGGATGATGCGCGGGCCATCGGGCGCAGTTTTGGCACCATGCTGCGCGAGGCGGGCGGCAAAACAGTGGCGGTGGGCTATGATGGTAGGGTCAGCTCACCCATGCTCGAACACGCCCTTTCCGAAGGGCTCACAGCCAGCGGCTGCGACGTTGTAAAGATCGGGATGAGCGCCACCCCTATGCTTTACTATGCTGAGGCGTCATCCGAACAGATTGATGGCGGCATACAGATAACTGGCAGCCACAATCCCGCCAATTACAATGGCTTCAAAATGGTATTTCAAGGGCGTCCGTTCTTTGGAAAAGACATCCTGGCGATCGGCGAAATGGCCGCCGCTGGCCGCTGGGCCGACGGAAACGGGGAGGTCAGCGAGAGCGATATCCTCAGCGAGTACGTCGAGCGCTTGCTCGAGGCTGTCACCGGGATTGAGGGGGAAGCCCTCGCTGACCTCAAGGTCGGATGGGACGCTGGCAATGGCGCCGCTGGGCCCGCTTTGGAGGCGCTGGCCGCGCGGCTGCCCGGAGAACATCATCTGCTGTTTACTGACGTTGATGGACATTTTCCCAATCATCACCCTGATCCGACTGTGGAAGCCAATTTGGCCGATCTTCGCGCGTTGGTCGCGGAGAAGAACCTCGACTTTGGTGTGGCTTTCGATGGTGATGGTGACCGGATCGGCGCGATCGACGGGTCGGGCCGGGTGATTTGGGGCGATCAATTGCTAATGATTTATGCTGAGGATGTCCTCAAAACCCACGAAAACGCGACGATTATTGCCGATGTGAAGGCCAGCCGCGCGTTGTTTGATCATGTCGCGGCGCATGGCGGACAGCCGCTGATGTGGAAGACCGGACACAGCCTGATTAAGTCCAAAATGAAGGAGACGGGTTCTCCTCTGGCCGGAGAAATGAGCGGCCATGTGTTCTTTGCAGACACATATTACGGGTTTGACGACGCTCTGTATGCCGGTTTGCGGCTGATCGCGGCCTCTGCGCGACTCGGCAAATCGGTAACGGAACTGCGCGGCGCCATGCCAGACATGCTGAACACGCCGGAAATGCGCTTCCAAGTCGATGAAGTGCGCAAATTCCCCGCGATGGCAGAGATTGTCGAGCGGATGACGACCTGTCCCGGACCCGGCGTGGAAGAGGTCAATGCAACCGACGGCGTACGCGTGAACACCGCCGATGGCTGGTGGTTGCTGCGCGCCTCAAACACGCAGGACGTGCTGGTAGCGCGCGCAGAAAGCGACACCGAGGAAGGCCTGGAGCGTTTGATGGCGCAGATCGATGAACAATTGGCTTTATCCGGCCTTGAGCGCGGCGAAAGCGTGGGGCATTAGCACTGCGACCACACGAATTTGGAACCATCAGACGCACGAGGACGAACCAATGAAGCGCCCGTTTCAGCACATTGCCCTTTCACTTAGCGCAGCCAGCCTGGTATTCACCGCCCCGCTCGCGGCTCAGGACGCAGCCTCGTCAGAACCGACGGCAGCAGAGCTGGACCAGATCATGGGCGCGCTGACCGGCATGTTCCAGGCAGAGCCGCTGACGGCGGAGCAAGAGGCGCGTTTGCCCGCGGCGGAGGCAATTGTTGCCACCATGATGCCCGAGGGTTTCTATGCGGAACTGATGAGCGATATAATGGGCGACACCTTCGCCCCGATCATGGCGATGTTTTCTGGCGAGACGGGCGCGCAAATGATGCTGTCCACCCGTCTGGCGACCGATCCGGCCAAGGTAGAGGCCTTGAGCGCGGAGGAGCGCAGCGAGCTGGTGGCTTTGCTAGATCCCGGATTTGACCAGCGCGGCGAGGCCATGGGCGGCGTGTTTGGCGACATGATGACTGAGGTCGCCACGCTTATTGAGCCAGGCTTTCGCCAAGGCATGGCGCGCGCCTATGCGGTGCGTTTCACCGCCGATCAGCTGGCCGATATCTCGGCCTTTTACGCGACACCAACCGGCGAGATTTACGCGCAGCAAACCATGGCATTGTTCACCGATCCCCAGGTGATGTCGGCCAGCATGGAGGCGATGCCCGCGATGATGGGGCAGTTTGCCGATATGGAAGCGCGCGTGACTGAGAAAATGGCGGAGCTTCCCGCAGAGCGCACTTACGAGGACCTGAGCGCTGATGAGCGCGCGCGCATGGCGCAATTGCTCGGCCTGTCCGAGAGCGAGCTGGCAGACACCGTGCAGCCACCACGCGCGGGCGGCAGCTTGCCGTTCTGATCCGCGCTTGCGAGAGGGCGCGCGATCGCGCCTTGCTTCTCTGACCAATATGAGATCGGATAGAGCAGCGAAGGATATTACAATGAGGCGCTCGTTTAAGCATATGGCCCTCTCGCTGAGCGCGTTCGCAGTGGTGTTTTCCGCTCCGCTCACAGCGCAGGATAATGTGCCTTCGCCTGAATACCTAGCCGAGATGTTCGGCGATGCAGAGCCACTCACGGCGGAGCAAGAGGCGCGCCTGCCCGCCGCGAAGGCGGTTGTCGAGCGGATATTTCCTGCTGGCACATATGCCAGGATGACCGGCGAAAGCATCGAGGTCATGGTCGGCAATGTGCTTGGCAAGTTACCAGGATCACCTAAGCGTGAATTGCGCGCTCTGACCGGCGTTTATGCTACACAACTTGAGGGTGTTGAGGATAATGACGTTGCTGAGGCGCTCCAGATACTTGATCCTGCGCGTATTCAACGACTTGCCCTGATGGAAGAGATGTCGCGTGAAATCATATCTGCCGCTCTGGCGAAGCTTGAGCCAAGCTATCGCGCAGGATTAGAGCGAGCCTATGCAGCGCGCTTTACCCAGTCGGAACTAACCGACTTAAGCGCATTTTTTGCGACTCCGACTGGGCGCAAATATGCTGGTGAATCGTTGGCGATCCAAGCGGATCCTCAGATGGTGCCAGCGATGAACGAGATGACACCGACCATGATGGCAATGATGTCGCAATTGGCCGCGGTCGTGGATGATCTACCGGTTGAGTTGCCAGAACCACGGTCCTTTTCTGATTTAACCGAGGGCGAGCAGGAACGGCTTGCCGCGTTGATCGGTATGACCACGGAAGGGCTGGCCGAATTGGACCGCAACCGCTTTCAGGTCGAAGAAAGAGATTTTGAAGAAGGCGAAGTCGAGACGATGGACACCAGCGATCTGTGAAGCGCGCTTGCGAGAGGGCGCGTCGATCTCCATTGTGTGAGGCGTGACAGCCAGCGCGCCTTCCCCAACGCTTCCAACTGAGATCCAGGCGTGGTTCGATGCGCGCGGGTGGCGTGTGCGGCGGCACCAGCTCGATATGCTGGCTCAGGCGGAGGCGGGCAATCATGCCTTGCTGGTCGCGGATACGGGTGCGGGTAAGACGCTGGCCGGGTTTTTGCCGACATTGGCAGCCTTCGCGCCCTCGGCCCTGAATGGCGCCAAGCCGCCAGAGGGGCTGCACACACTCTATGTCTCGCCGCTCAAGGCGCTGGCCCATGATGTGCAGCGCAACCTGCTGACCCCGGTTGAGGAGATCGGCCTCGACATCGTGGTCGAGACGCGCAGCGGCGATACGTCTTCCGACAAGAAGAAGCGTCAGCGGACGAAGCCGCCGCATGTGATGCTGACCACGCCGGAAAGCCTTTCTCTGTTGCTGTCGTACCCGGAAAGTCTGGAGCTGTTTCGCGGCCTAAAGCGCGTGGTGATCGACGAGGTTCATGCCTTCGCCACGGGCAAGCGCGGAGACCTGCTCGCGCTGGCTCTGGCGCGGCTTCAGACGCTAGCACCCGATATGCAGCGGGTGGCTTTGTCGGCAACGCTCGCCAACCCGCTGGCCTTTCGCGAATGGCTCGCCCCGCAGGCCGATGACGGCACGGGGGAGATCGCGGCGGCGGAGCTGGTGCTGGGCGAGGATGGCGCGCCAGCAGAGGTGGAAATCCTGTTGCCGATTGATGCGCGTGTGCCGTGGGGCGGGCATGCCGGGCGCTGGGCGGTGGATCAGCTATACGAGCAGATCAAAGCCAATAAGACGACCTTGGTCTTCACCAACACCCGCTTTCTGGCGGAGTTCATTTTCCAATGTCTGTGGGATGTGAACGAGGACAATCTGCCGATCGGCGTGCACCACGGCAGCCTGTCGAAAGAGGCGCGGCGCAAGGTTGAGGATGCAATGGCGCAGGGGCGTCTGCGCGGCCTAGTGTGCACCGCCAGCCTCGATCTGGGCGTCGACTGGGGCGATATTGATTGCGTGGTGCAGATGGGCGCGCCCAAGGGCAGTTCCCGCCTGCTCCAACGCATTGGCCGCGCCAATCACCGCCTCGATGCGCCCAGCCGCGCCATCCTGGTCCCGGGCAATCGCTTTGAATTTTTGGAGGCGACGGCGGCCAAGGATGCGGTGGATGAGGGACAGCGCGATGGCGAGGATTTTCGTGCAGGCGGCCTCGACGTACTCGCCCAACATGTGATGGCCTGCGCCTGTGCGGGCGATTTTCGCGAAGACGCCCTGCTTGCCGAAATCCGCAGCAGCCTTGCCTATGCCTGGGTCGATGAGGCCGTGCTCGCCCGGGTGCTGAACTTTGTTGAGAACGGCGGATATGCGCTGAAAGCCTATGACAAGTTTAAGCGGATCACGCGCGATAAGCCGCTGGCAAAACTGCCCTTTGGCGAGGGCACGTGGCGGCTGACCCATCCCAGTCATGCGCAGCGCCACCGGATGAACGCCGGGATCATCGTCGACAGTGAAATGTTGATGGTGCGGTTCAAGAATGGCCGCAAGCTCGGCAAGGTGGAGGAGCGCTTTGCCGCTCAGCTCTCGCCCGGCGACACATTCTTCTTTGCGGGCATGAGCCTGGAGGTGGAGAGCCTCAAGGGTATGGATGTGATCGTGCGCGCGGCGAAGAAAAGCGCGACCATCCCAAGCTATGGCGGCCTGCGCCTGCCGCTCACCACCCATTTGGCTAGCCGGGTGCAGCAAATGCTGACCGACAGGGTCAGCTGGGCGCGCTTTCCCGATGATGTGCGCGAATGGCTGGAGGTGCAGGATTGGCGCAGCGAAATGCCGGGGCCAGGCAAGCTGCTGGTCGAGAGCTTCCCCCACGCGAAGAAGCATTACAGCGTTTATTATACGTTTGAGGGTTGGAACGCGAACCAGAGCCTGGGCATGCTGATCACGCGGCGGATGGAGGATCTGGGGCTGTCGCCCGGCGGGTTTGTGGCGAATGATTATTCGCTCGGTGTGTGGGGGTTAAAGCCGGTAACGACCCCCGCGCCGCTGCTCTCGCCCGATATTCTGACCGATGAGTTTGTCGATTGGGTCCAGGAATCCCACCTGTTGCGCCGCGCTTTCCGCGAGGTTGCCGTGATCAGCGGGCTGGTGGAACGCCAACATCCGGGCAAGCGCAAGACTGGTAAGCAGGTCACATTTTCAACCGACCTCATTTACGATGTGCTGAAGAAGTACGAGCCGGACCACGTGCTGCTCGAGGCGGCCTGGGCCGATGCCCGCGCGCGGATGACGGATGTCGGGCGGCTGGCGGATTTGCTCGAGCGTTCAGAACGAGAATTGGTGCATGTCGAACTCGACCGGGTCAGCCCGCTGGCCGTGCCGGTGATGACAATGATCGGGCGCGAAGCTGTGCCGCAGGGCGCGGTGGATGACGAACTGCTGCTGGAGGCAGAGACGCTGGCGGGCGAGGCTATGAGAATTGATGGGCGGGTGGATGAGCCGCTCGAGGGGGATTAGGGGGTGCAGCTATACAGGCCGAGGGGCGAACAGCCTGACAGTGATCTCATTTTTCGGTCATCAACGCTAAGCAGTTTGTTCGTCAAAAGCGGATGCAGTTTGCACTTGCTCGTTATGTCGTCAATTGGGCATGCTAAGCGAACATCTAATTGCCAGCTTTTGCCAAGTCCGCTTTGGTGTTGATATTGAAGAAGGGGTCCTGCTCAGCTGCATCCAAGGGGAATTCCCTCACAATTGCCATGCAATGCTCGGCCCATGCATGTGCGGAACGCGGTCCAGAGCCAACGAACGCCTCAAGCTTGCCAGCCAGTTCAACTGGCCAATACCCTATAAGCGGATGCCAGCGGCCTGCGCTGGAGCAAATTGATGGCCCTGCGCCCTCGGCCAATTGGGCGAGGGTATTGGTCGGCAGAAACGGTACGTCGATAGTGCAGGTTGCCACGTGATCAAAACCGGATCCGCCTGCCCAGACCATGGCGGCATGTATTCCGGCCAATGGGCCGACTTCTTTCAAGCGGTCAGCAATGATGGGCAGTCCAAGTTCGGCGTAGGGACCACCAGCTTCTCCATTGATGACAATTGGACCAGATGTCTGTTCCCGCAATCGATTGATCACAACATCTATCAGTTGCTCGCCATTGAGATTGGCGAGGCCCTTGGGAGAACCAAAACGCCGCGCCGAACCACCAGCCAAGATGCACACGGGAATATCGACAAGCTGTGTCATGGAATGATTGTGCAGGTGCGCACTGGCAGCGCAAGCACTAAGCCGAATTTTCCGTCAATTCTGCGATTGCGTGTGCGCGTGCTGGTGCACGTTCTGCGCTGCACCGCATGGCTTCCCCGATCAGGATGATTGCCGGACCATCGCCCAGCGCCGATGTGGCCGCGATGGGCAGCATGTCGAGCCGCGTGTGAAATTCACGCGCGCTCGGCAGGCTGACGTTTTCGACAAGCACTACGGGCGTATCGGGCGCTAGTCCGGCGCTTATCAGGCCGCCGGATATGTGCGGAGCGGCGGCTTTGCCCATGTAGACCGCAATTGTTGCCTGCGGGTCGGCAAGGGCCGCCCAATCCAAATCAGGAACAGCACCATTTTTTGTATGCGCGGTCACAAAAGTGAGCCGGCGGGCGAGCCCGCGTGTGGTGAGAGATGTGGTAAGCGATGCCGCCGCTGCGCTCGCGGTGGTAACACCGGCGCAGACTTGGATCGGTATTCCCGCATCGTGGCAGGCGTCAATTTCTTCGTTGGCTCTGCCGAAAATTGAAGGATCGCCGCCTTTTAAACGGACCACGCGTTTGCCAGACAGGGCCGCTTTGACAATATAGTCGCAGATCATCGGTTGTGGGACAGAATGCCTGCCAGAGCGCTTGCCAACCGAATGCTGCGGTGTCTGATCCGGGATGAGGGCGCGTATCCCGTCACTAACCAAAGCATCGTAAAACACGATATCTGCGCGTTTCAGCAGACGCTCTGCCTTTCGCGTCAACAGCTCTGGATCACCCGGCCCGGCACCGACCAGCCAAACGCTTCCTTTGGGAAAGTCATTCATGGCGATATTGCTCATTGCGCAGCTTCCTTGATTGCCGGTTGTATCTGTCCCAGCATGCGAGCGATTTCCGGGCGGCATGAGCCACAATTGGTGCCAGCTTTGGTGCGGCTGCCAATGTCCGAGACGCTGTGCGCGCCGCCATCAATTGCGGCCAGGATCTGTTGTTCCCCTATGCCGTGGCACACACACACAATCGGTCCCGTCGGCGGAAGTGGTTTGGCTGGCCGTGCAGCCAGCAATTCGGCAAGCACGCTGCCCTTTTGGCCCAATTGTGCAGCGACCCAGTCCCGCTCGGGCAGCTCGCCAGAACGCGTGAGATACGCAGCGGCCAGTAATTGGCCATCCCTGTCACATACCGCGACGCGCCGCATGCCGCGGGCCATGTCAGACACTTCTGAACGTTCTCCGGCTGGCAATAATCCCTCCAGATCGATTGATCCGGTGCCCGCCAATTCAGTGAGATAGCCGCCCTTAACAGCGCTGGTGGTCCAGTATTCACACTCTGGCGCAGCTGCATCTTTGCTGACGAGAAAGGCTCGCCATTCGGGTTCAAACGAGGCGAGCGTTGCGGGCGTATCCTTAAACCCCGGTTGGCTGGAGTATGGATCGCATTCTGGCTTCGCAAGATAACCAGTCCGTCCCGCAGCCGAAAAGATATCCGTCCAGTGCATTGGTGTGAAGATCGTGCCGGGTGCTTGGGTGTCCGTGATCTGAACACGAAAAAGTGACACACCATAAGGCGTTTTGACTTCGGCCAATCCTTTGTCCGTCAGCGCAAATTTCTGCGCATCCTCGGGATGGACTTCGACCAGCGGTTCGCGGCGATGCAGGGAGAGCGTGGGGCTAAGCGCAGTGCGCGTCATTGTGTGCCATTGATCGCGGTAACGACCCGTATTGAGCCGGAGCGGGAATTCAGGGTCGACCTGGCGCTGCGCAGGTGGGCTAACGGCAAGCAGCCGAGCCTTGCCGCTAGGAGTGGAATAGCACGAGCTGAACGGGTGCTCACCGCCCCATCGGAACGGCTCCATCGCATCATATTGCGTATGGGAACACTCCGCCCATGCCGTGAGGTCCAGCTTGCGGCTATGCTGCTGGGCGAGGGCGGTCATGGCCGCATATTCGCGGAAAACATCCGCATTGGTCGGGAAATCGAATGCCGATGCGTGACCCATCGCGCTCGCCACATCGCATATGATGCGCCAATCGGCGCGCGCCTCACCCGGAGGCGCGAAGAGGGCGCGCTGACGGCTCACCATCCGCTCTGAATTGGTCACAGTGCCATCTTTCTCGCCCCACGCGAGAGCTGGCAGATTGATATGTGCAAACTTGCCCGTATCCGTATCGGCCATAACATCGGATACCACCACCGTCGGGCATTTCGCCAAAGCCTCTCGCACACGGCCAGCATTGGGCATCGAAACCGCCGGATTGGTGGCCATGACCCAGATGAACTTCACATCACCGCGATGCACTGCCTCGAACAGGTCGACTGCCTTCAGGCCCGGGCCACTGCACAATTGGTCAGTCTGCCAAAACTCAGCGACACCTTTGCGTTCAGGGGCCGAAAAGCCAAGATGGCATGCCAGCATATTGGCAAGCCCGCCCACTTCACGTCCGCCCATCGCATTAGGCTGTCCGGTTATGCTGAGCGGTCCCATGCCGGGCGCGTTGATCCGCCCCGTGGCAAGGTGAAGATTGATGATCGCATTGCCTTTATCCGTTCCGCAAACAGATTGATTGGCGCCCTGACTGAACAGGGTAATCATGCGCGGATGCGCGGCGACGAGATCAATCAGCTTTTCGAACAATTCCGGGTCAATCCCGGGGTCGCATGCCAGATCGTCCCACAAGTTGCCGGGCGCTTCACACGTTTGCTCAAGCCCCGCTTGGTCGATCAGCCCGCGATCATGCAGCGCCGCCAACAGACCATTAAACAATGCAATATCGCCATCTGGAGCAACGGGTACATGCAGGTCAGCCCGTTCAGCGGTCTCGGTGCGGCGTGGGTCAATAACAACCAGCTTTGTGCCGCGCTCGTCCCGCGCTTTTTCCAACCTCTGCCAGATGACAGGGTGACACCAAGCGGTGTTCGATCCGACCAGCAGGACCAGATCAGCCGCATCCAGATCGTCATACGTGCAAGGAACCACATCCTCACCAAAGGCGCGGTTATGCGCCGCCACTGCGCTCGCCATGCAAAGTCGGGAATTGGTGTCGATATTGGCGCTACCAACAAAGCCCTTCATCAGCTTGTTGGCGACGTAATAGTCTTCGGTAAGCAATTGCCCTGAGACATAGAACGCGACGCTATCGGGGCCGTGTTCGTCAATGCAGGCCTGCATGCGAGCGGCCACTTCGGCGGTTGCTGTGTCCCAAGCGGCGCGCTCACCATTGATCATGGGGTGCAGCAGGCGCCCGTCCAGCCCAACCGTTTCGCCCAGATGCGTGCCCTTTGAGCACAGCGAACCGTGATTGGCGGGGTGCGTCTTATCGCCTGCAATCGTGACCGACCGTTCCTCTGTGACCTCAGCGCGGATGCCGCATCCGACACCGCAATAGGCACAAGTGGTTTTGATCGATCCCATCGGCTGTAACTCAGGCCCCTTGCCGGGCCATTATCGCCGCCCGGTCAAGCCAAATCAGCTCGTCTTCAACTTTCAGCGGGATGGTTGGCGTACAACCTTCATCTTCCCCAAGCGCCTCGCCGGAGCGGAGCGAAATGCGCCAATTGTGCAAGGGGCACGAAACGCTGTCGCCATGGACGATACCTTGGCTGAGCGGACCGCCTTTATGCGGACAGGAATTGACGAGCGCGTAAAAATCGCCGCCGATTGTGTGGAAGACCGCAATCTCTGGCCCGCCATCAACCGGCACTGTGCCAGCCATGCCCGGCTCAATGGCGCTGCTGGCGCAAACGCTTACCCAATCTGGCGCGCTCATTCTGCCGGCTCCACTTGCTTGATCGCGCCATCGGTCGGCGGGCCTGCGCCAATAGAGCCAACATGGCTGTGTAGATCAGCGCGATCACCAGAGGCACGCTGCGCCCACGGATCATCTTGGCTAAAGCTTTGTGAAAAGCGGAACCGTTTAGCCAAAGCAGGCACGGTCGCGGGATCATCAAACAGCTGCGATTTGACCCATTCCAGACCCTTGCGCTCCACCCAAGGTGCCGTGCGTTCCAGATACCAGGCGTCTTCCCGATAAAGCTGGATAAAGGCGGCGCTCAGTTCCAACGCTTCCTCTTCGGTTTCGACGCGACCAATCAGGTCGGTGACGCGCACTTTGATGCCGCCATTGCCGCCAATATGGATTTCGTAGCCAGAATCGACACAGATCACGCCAAAGTCTTTGATCGTCGCCTCGGCGCAGTTCCTTGGACAGCCAGATACAGCCATCTTGAACTTATGAGGCATCCAACTGCCCCAGCTCATCTGTTCCAGCTTAATGCCAAGCCCAGTGGAATCCTGCGTTCCAAAGCGGCACCATTCGGACCCCACGCAGGTTTTGACCGTGCGAAGCGACTTGCCGTAGGCATGGCCTGATACCATACCTGCGGCGTTGAGATCGGCCCAAACAGCAGGCAGGTCTTCCTTCTTGATCCCAAAGATGTCGAGCCGCTGACCCCCGGTGACTTTCACCATGCGGGCATTGTATTTCTCGGTCACGTCAGCAATCGCGCGCAGCTCTCGCGGATTGGTGACGCCGCCCCACATGCGCGGGACAACCGAATAGGTGCCGTCCTTTTGGATATTGGCGTGCAGGCGCTCGTTGACGAAGCGGCTTTTCTGATCGTCAATATACTCGCCCGGCCATGCGCACAGCAGATAGTAATTGAGCGCCGGGCGGCATTTGGAGCAGCCATCAGGCGTCGACCAATGCAGTTCCTGCATGACCTCTGGGATGGATTTGAATTCACGCTCGACAATCGATTGGCGCACATGGTCATGGCCAAACGAGGTGCAGCCGCACATCGTGTTAGCGCTTTCCTCAACCTCATCACCCAATGTCAGCGCGAGCAGGCTCTCGACCAGATCGGTGCACGATCCGCAGCTGGCCGAGGCCTTGCAAGTGGAGCGCACCGCATCGACGCTGTTTGCGCCATCATTGATACATCCGACGACCTGAGCTTTTGATACGCCGTTGCAGCCGCAGATTTCTGCGTCGTCGGACAATGCTGCAACGGCGGCTTTAGGGTCCAGCGATACGCCCCCTGATGCGAAGGCCTGACCAAAGATCAGGGCTTCACGGATATCCGAGACATCTTCTTCTTTTTTGAGAAGATCAAAATACCAATTGCCGTCTTGGGTGTCGCCGTAAAGGACGGCACCGATGACCTTGTCGTCTTTGACGACAACGCGTTTGTATATCCCGCGAGAGGCATCGCGCATGACGATGTCTTCGCAATCCTCGCCGCCGGAAAAGTCACCAGCGGAAAACAGGTCAACGCCGGAGACTTTTAGCTTGGTGGAGGTGACGGACCCCTCATACCCCTTAGGCTGCTCAGCCAGTCCGGCTGCCAGTGAACGGCACATATCCCAAAGCGGTGCGACCAGACCATAGCACGCGCCGCGATGCTGAACGCATTCGCCCACGGCGAGCACATTGGGGTCCGATGTGACCATATGGTCATCGACAACAATGCCGCGCTCGACGTCGATCCCGGATGCCTTTGCCAAGGTGCCATTGGGCCTGATGCCAACCGCCATGACGACCAGATCGGCCTCAATCTCAGTGCCGTCTTTCAGCTTGACGCCAGCGACCTTGCCATCCGCTTCGACGATTTCACCCGTGTCCGCGCCAGTAAGGATGGTCATGCCCCGGCCTTCCAGCTCGGACTTGAGCAAGAAACCGGCCGCTTCATCAAGCTGCCGCTCCATCAGCGTTGGCATCAGGTGCAAAACGGTCACTTCCATACCGCGCAATGAAAGCCCGTGCGCCGCCTCCAGCCCCAGCAAACCGCCGCCGATCACGACGGCTTTTGTGTTGGTGTTGGCGGCGGCCAGCATTGTTTCGACATCATCAAGATCGCGGAAAGTGACGACACCGTCCAAGTCCTTGCCGGGCACCGGGATGACGAAAGGATCAGAGCCGGTGGCGATCAACAGCTTGTCAAAACTCTCGATCACTCCGCCGCGCGATACGACTTGCTGTGCCTCCCGGTCGATATGAACCACGGGGTCGCCTGCAATCAGCTTGATCGCGTTTTCAGTGTACCATTCTTCGGTGTTGATAACGATTTCATCGAAGGTCTTCTCGCCAGCCAGAACCGGAGAGAGCATGATGCGGTTGTAGTTGACCCGAGGCTCTGCGCCGAAGATCGTAATGGCATAGCGATCCGGGCAAGCGGCAAGGATTTCCTCCACCGCGCGGCAGCCAGCCATACCATTGCCGATCACGACCAGACGTTCGCGGCCTTCCAAACCTGCGCCGCTTTCAAAGCTTGTTTGCGCGTTCACTTTGCTCTCTCCGTTTGCTTGTTTGCGTGTGTCTGAGGATCAAAAACTGATGCCGGCCTGCAGCGTGAAGCGGTCGGTATCGACGGCGAAATTATCGGCGTTGTAGCTGCCATATTTGGCAAGGATGCCGAACGGCCCGGCCTTGAAACTTACGACCGCGTCAAACTCCGTCCCGTAGTCGATACCGCCAAAATCGCTGTCGAATTCATGATAGGTCACGGCCGCTGTGAAAGTGGTGAGCCCTGGGATGGTGAACTTCTTGGCCAGGCGCACATTGCTATCGCGCAGGCCCGTGGCAGGCGTCACAAGGAACAGATCCGCAAAGCCGTTAAACTTGTGCGCTGTCGCAAGCGGAGTTTGGAACGCGGCGATCCCATTATCACTGCCAAGCTCTTCATATTGCAGGCGCAGGGTAAAGCCTGCGAATTGTGCGCTTGCTTCGCCGACGAGGTATCCAGCATCATAAACGATAGGATTTCCGCCGATGTCCGACTGTGTCGCTACTCCTGCGCGAAGACCGATTTTGAGCGGGCCAGCCGGAATACTCGTGGATACCACGCCGCCAAAGGTCTGGCTGGAGAACGCCAGCCGCGTGTCGTAATCGATGGTGTAGGAATATGCGGTTGCCTTCACCACGTCGAGGTCGAGACTCCCGTTCAGGAAAACGAAGTCGCCGTCGAAATCGCTGTTCGGGCTTTCGCTGCCAAAGATCGTATTTTGCTGAATGGCATAGGTCGCATCGAGCGAGACCGGGCCGAATTTCGCGGTTCCGCGCACGGCATCAAAGGTCTGTTCGTTCTGACGCCAGCCGACATTGCCGACAAAGCGCGCGTCGCCAAGGATGACCCGCTGGCGACCAAGGGTTACGCCGAAATTGTCGCCCTTATAGGCCACTTGCAGCCGGTTTAGGTCGAAACTGTCCGGGTCCGCGATGACCGGAAATGGTTCAATCCCATTACCCGGGATCGTATCGTTGTAATTGTCATCCAGCGCGACGGTCCCTTCCGCTTCGGCGAGGAAAGAGAACCCTCCACTGGCGATCTGAGCGCCTGCCCGTGCGCGAACTGTGACCGAGCTTGCATTGTCTGGGAAAGTTGGTTGATCGGCCGTTTCAACCCGAAACCGCACATCGAGGATCGGATCAAGCGTCACGCCTTCACCAATCTCGATAGGATCGCCAGCATCCGCCAAGGCTGGAGCGGCGAACATTGTTGACGTGAGCAGCGCGGCGATTCCTAGAGTTTTACGCATGAAGACCTTCCTTTGATTGTTCGGACGCGAGCGTCCCTTGCTGGAGAGTTGGAAGGCGAGCGCCGCTGCCCGCGAAGCACGACCCGATTAAGGGCCGCAAATTTAGACAGGGCTGTGTGAGATAGCGCCGTTGCTATCCCGCCCTGCAAATAGGTTGTGATCAGGCCACTTTTGCAGCCGGACCGTGATCATATTCCGCCAAGAAATGCAGGACTTCCTGACGGTATTGATAGAATTTGGGGTGCTCGAGCAGCTCTTTGCGATCGCGCGGGCGCGGCAAATCTACCTCGAGTACCTTTCCGATTGTCGCGCGCGGACCGTTGGTCATCATCACCACCTTGTCCGCGAGCAGGATTGCCTCATCGACATCATGCGTGACCATGATTGCTGTCACCTTGGTACGGTTCCATACGTCCACCAGCACGTCCTGCAAGTCCCAGCGCGTGAGACTGTCCAGCATGCCAAATGGCTCATCCAGCAAGAGCAGGCGCGGCGACAAAGCAAAGGCGCGGGCAATGCCGACCCTTTGACGCATGCCGTTCGACATTTCTGCCGCCATCTTGTCCATTGCATCGCCCAAACCGACCCGTTCGAGGTAATATTCAACGATGTCGCGCCGTTCCGACTTTTCGGCATGCGGGTAGACGCGCTCGACGCCTAGCTCGACATTCTGCCGCGCGGTCAGCCATGGCATCAGGCTGGGCGCCTGAAACACCACGGCCTTGTCCGGCCCGGCGGCGCTAATCTCGCGGTTGTCCAGCACAATGCCGCCGCCGGTAATTTCATTCAGGCCCGCCGCCATGGTGAGCACGGTCGATTTACCGCAACCCGAATGGCCAATCAGCGAGATGAACTCGCCTCTATCCATCAGCAGGTCGAAGTTCTCGACCACTTTGAGCGGCCCCTTCGGTGTCGGATAGACCTTGTCGAGCTTGTAAAACTCAAGATAGCGTTTTTCGACGGGGCTGAATGCTGCCTCGCGGTACGCTTGCGGTGGCGGCGCGAGATCGAGCGGCGTGACATTTGGCAAGTCAATGCTGCTCTCACCAGCCGCGCCAGCGTCTGAATTCAACGCGCTTAGATAACCGACAATTTCCTTGCGCAGCGATTGATATTGCAGGTCATCATTGACCGCCTCACGCTCACGTGGCCGCGCCACATCAACATCGAACATCTTACCGATCTTTGCCGCGGGGGCGGGCGTCAGAACTGCGATGCGGTCTGCCAGCAGCAGCGCCTCGTCCACGTCATTAGTGACCAGGACAATCGTCCGTCCTTCTTCCTTGCGGATACGCTCAATTTCGTCCTGAAGCTTCGCGCGGGTCAGCGCATCGAGCGCAGAGAGCGGCTCGTCCAGCAAAAGAATTTCCGGCTCCATAGCGAGCGCACGCGCAACCGCCACACGTTGACGCATGCCGCCGGAAAGTTGGGCGGGTTTGCGATCCATCGCGTGATCAAGCCCGACCAGCTCGACTTTCTGCTTTATCAGCGCCTCACGATCCGCCTTGCTGCGATCTTTATGCACCGCATCTACAGCCAGAGCGACGTTCTGTTTGACCGACAGCCAGGGGAACAGGGAGTAGGACTGAAACACCAGCCCGCGCTCTCGGTCAGGGCCATTAATCGGTTTGCCGCGCAGGGTGATTGATCCCCCATCAGGCTGAACCAGACCGGCGACACTGGAAATCAAAGTCGTTTTGCCGGCGCCCGAGAAGCCCAGAATGGCGATGAATTCCCCCTCGCGGACATCCAGGTCGATGCCAGCAAGGACATCGGTCGTTTCACCGTTCTTACCCTTGTAAGACTTGGTCACCCCGGCGAGAGAAAGAAATGCAGTATCGCTCATCACAATTCCCCTCAGACTGTACGGTTCTTGGAAACGAGTGATTGCAGGCTCATCATTATCCGGTCGAGCATGAAGCCGATGAGGCCAATGACGACCACTGCGAACATGATCCGTGCAAGGCTTTGCGAGCTTCCGTTTTGGAACTCATCCCAGACGAATTTGCCAAGGCCGGGATTCTGCGCCAGCATTTCTGCGGCGATCAGAACCATCCAGCCAACACCTAACGAGAGCCGCATTCCGGTGAAGATATAGGGCAGGGACGCTGGCAAAACGAGCCGCGTGAGCTTTGCAAACCAGCCAAGCCGCAGCACTTTACCTACATTGAGCAAGTCTTTGTCGATTGAGCTTGTGCCAACGGCGGTGTTGATGAGTGTTGGCCAGAGCGAGCACAGCATCACCACGAGCGCCGAGATAACAAAGGCTTTGGGTAAAAGCGGGTCTGCGCTCGTGATCATCGCTGAGATCACCATTGTCACAATCGGCAGCCAAGCGAGCGGGCTAACCGGTTTCATGATCTGAATGAGCGGGTTGATCGCTGCGTTAAAGCGCGTGGAAAGCCCAGCCAACAGACCAATCGGTACGGCAAAGATTGTCGCCAGAATAAAGCCCAAAGCAACCGTTTGCAGCGAAGTCACAATCTGATCGAGGAATGTAGGTGGCCCCGCATATTCAAAGTCTCGCACTGCGCCTGAATTTCCGGCAGCAATTGCGGCTTCATTGCGCGCATCCTGATCGGCATAGAACTGACCCTCCGCCTCTTTGGCAGCGGAGTATTCATCATACAGTGCAATGCCTTGCTCACCCACTTCCACTGGACCTGGCAATGTACCAAGCGAGGTATCCACTTGCGGTGCCAACACAGCCCACAGTGCCAGAAACCCGAAGATACCGATTGTTGGCCAAAGCAGGGATTTGGCAAAATCAGCGACCTTTGCCGCAATTGGATTGGGGCTTGCCGCAGCTTCTGCGTTTTTCTCAGCGGCATCAGATGCTGCGCTAGATGTCGTTGAGCCGTCGGCTGGCGGGGTCACTTCTGACCCCGCTGCCGCCTCTCCGTCTACATATGCAGTTGCCATTTGGCTTCTCCAATCGCTCTGATTACTTGCTCGACACGCCAGAGGCGGTGACGGTTTGGCCTTGTTTCAGACCGATCGAAAACTTGCCGAGGTAGTCATTTGGCTTTTTGCCATCATAGGTGATGCCATCGATGAAACCTTCTTGTTCACCCTTAAAGCCATCTGTTTCCGGCACGCTTGCAGCGGGGATCACACCATCTTCGACCAGCTTGTTGGCAGCGGCGAGATAGAGGTCTGGGCGGTAGACTGACTTAGCGGTTTCGAAATACCACTCGTCGCTCTTGTCCTGAGAGATCTGTCCCCAGCGACGCATTTGAGTTAGGTACCAAATAGCGTCGGAATAATAGGGGTAACCCGCGAACTTTTCGAAGAAGATGTTAAACCCTTCGGCCTCGCGTGTGTCGCCCGGCTCGAATGTAAACACGCCTGTCATCGATGCAGCGATCACTTCCGCGTCAGCGCCAACATAATTGGGGCGAGACAGGATCTCGACGGCCTCTTTGCGATTGGCACCGCCATCGGCATCAAGCCATTGCTGCGCCTTGATAATCGCGCGCAGCATTGCTGCTGTCGTTGCCGGATATTGCTCGGCAAAATCCTCGCGCAGGCCGAAGACTTTCTCAGGATTGTCATTCCAGATCTGATCATCAGTGATGACCGGCACACCGATCTTCTTGAATACCGCCGCTTGGTTCCATGGTTCGCCGACGCAATACCCTTCGATTGTGCCAGCTTCGAGCGTTGCCGGCATTTGCGGGGGCGGGGTAACGGACAGTTTGACGTCCGCATCAATCACACCCTGCACATCGCCATCGGCATAATATCCAGGCTTCAGTCCGCCCGCAGCCAACCAATAGCGAAGCTCGTAATTGTGTGTGCTGACCGGGAAGACCATGCCCATATTGAACGGCTTGCCCTGCTCCTCAAACGCAGCGACCACTGGTTTAAGGTGTTCAGCCGAGATCGGGTGCTGCGGCTTGCCATCTGCTCGCTTGGGCAGATCAGCTTTAATCATGTCCCACACCCTGTTCGATAGGGTGATGGCATTGCCATTGAGATCGAGGCTAAGCGGTGCGATGAGATCCGCTTTGGTGCCGTAGCCGATGGTCGCGGCCAGCGGTTGACCGGCCAGCATGTGCGCGCCGTCAAGTTGCCCGCCAATCACTCCATCAAGCAGAACCTTCCAGTTTGCCTGCGGCTCAAGCGTTACGTTGAGTCCTTCATCCGCAAAAAACCCTTTTTCTTTCGCAATCGCGAGAGGAGCCATGTCGGTAAGTTTGATAAACCCAAATTTCAGATTGGGTTTTTCAATCTCTCCATCGAGTGTGGCGGCGGTAACAGTCTCGCCTGATCCCTCGCTTGGCGAACCACCACAGCCCGCCAAGGCCAGGCTAGCCAAAACCGCAGTCAAAACCCCACGTCGGTTAAATTCAAATCCCGCCATCACTGCCATTGCTCGTTCCCTTTAGTGATGCGGACAACGCAAAAAAGCCGCCACGAACAGACCAAAAAGCCTGAATTCGGGCGGCACCGTTGCCACGCATATTGAAATAAGAATTACGAGGCTTTCTGTGAGCTTCACATCATTGGAAGCTCGCCCCGTCCACGAATCAAGTACTGCACATTGCTATCAAAGGTAAAGCGTTTTTTTGCAGTGCAGCATCACTTTTGCCCAGTAATGTACGCTTCAATCTTATCTGGATCAAAACTTTCACCGTCAAAAAAGCTGTTGTTTGTCAGTGTGATAGAGCCTTGCTGCGCCGTCGTCGCAAGGGGCAAGGTTACGCTTCCTTCAACCTTGGAACTGGCCCCAGGTAATGAGTCTCCGGTTCCCTTTTGCGCTTCTCGATAGACGTTGGGTCTAAAGACTCGGGCAGCCGCCGCAGCGTCTTCTGCGCTGTATTTCAGCCCGTCCCACCGGACCATTTGCGTGTAGAGCCATTCTGCCTGGCTAACCCAGGGAAAGTTCGCGGCCTCGCGGTGCTGGAACATAAAGTCAGGATATTGGGTGGGCTCTCCGCCTTGTCGCAGAACCAATTGATCAGAAATGGCCCTCAGGATCAAATCGGATGGAGCATCACAATATTCAGGGCGTGAGAGGATAGCGGCGTTTGTCTGCCAATTGTCCGGGTTGACAAAATGCGCGCCTGCCTGCCGCATAGCTCGGATCAGGGCTTTCACCTCTTCGCGTTTTTCATCGAGATGATCGGCGCGCATCGCGAGCACTTTTTCAACGCCGCGGCGCCAGATTTGCGCCGTCGCCAGAACGATCTGGCCCGCGCCGCGATCAACTGCGATGCTGTTCCAAGGTTCGCCCACGCAGGATCCGTCGATCTCGCCAGCTTCCAGAGCATCTGCGCTGAACGGCGGCGCCACGGTGACGATCTCCACCTCTTCATCAGGGGTAATGTCACAAGCCGCCAACCAATAGCGCAGCATGTAATTATGGCTCGAATAGCGGTGCACAACACCGAAGCGCAGCTTTTTACCTGCCGCTTTCGCTTTGATCGCTTCGGCCTTGAGCTTCGCGCCAACTTCCTTCGGGTCGCCAAGCGAACCACCGGTTCCAATCGCCTCTGCAAGCGTATTGGAGAGCGTAATAGCATTGCCATTTAGGCCAAGCACAAAGGGCGCTGCGAGCTGCTGAGCTGGCCGGCCGCGCCCCAGCGTGGTTGCGATGGCCAATGGTGCCAGCATATGAGCGGCATCGGTGTGCCCATACAGCAAGCGATCCAGCACAGTTGCCCACGACACATCGCGCACAAAGGTAAGCTCGAGCCCTTGCTCCTGCGCAAACCCGTGCTCATGCGCCAGAATTGGGAGGCACGCATCGACCAGCGGCAGGAAACCAATGGAAAGGCGCTTCATCAATCGGTGTCCTTCATCAAGTCATGGGCCGTGACAAGCGCGTCGGCAATCTCGACAATACGGCGATTGGAAGACATCGCCTTGCGTCTCAGTTCGCGGTAGGCGTCCGGCTCGCTTAAGCCCTTACTGTCCATCAAAATGCGCTTGGCTTTGTCCACGGTTTCGCGTTCTGCCAACTTCCCTTTTGCCTCCGCTAGATCCGCCTCCAGCCTCGCAAACGCATTAAAGCGCCGCATGGTAAGGTCGAGGAGCGGGCGGATGCGATTGGCAGCGAGACCATCCACCACATAGGCGGAAACCCCTGCATCAATTGATGCCGCGATGGAATCGTCGTCGCTCTTGTCAACGAACATGGCAATCGGACGGTCCAGCGCCCGGCTAACGGCGAAGTATTCCTCGAGCATGTCGCGTGAAGGGTTGCCCAGGTCCATAAGCACCACGTCCGGCGCAATCTCGGCAATCCGGGACAGCAAACCTTCGCGAGAGGTGACGGTAAAGATCTCGCACTGATCGAGCGTCGCCAAACCTTCTTCAATTATGGTGGCGCGCGCAGCGCTTTCATCGACAATAGCGATCCGCATTACGCTATTGTGCAACGCAGCAGGGCTATTGTGCAAGTGCCAATTATGGACTTGCAGCGCACTTTACAGGTGCATGGTGACGGCATTCGATTGATCACCAGTTCGGCTGAGATCTGCGAATGGATCGTTAGTTGTCATTCACTGATTGTGAAATCTACTTCTGTCTTGGGTCCGCTTAGGTCTTGGATTGGACTGTGCACTTGCCAATCATTTTCAGAACGCGCCCCCATGCCGCTCATCGCGTGAAGTCTTGGTGCCTCTCGTTGCCGACGAAGGCGAATTTGGTCGCGCCGCTGTCTTTGATCAGCGCGATTGTGCGTGAGGATTGGTCATAGCTCGCATAGGCATCCGGATCGAAGCGCAGCTCTGGTTCTTCGGGCATAGCGCTGGCGAGTTCTAGCGATGCGCGCAGTCTGTCGCGGTTCACGGCCTCGCCGTTCCAGAACAATTGGTCTGAGGCGTCGATATGGACAATGTTGATTTTCGGATTGGCGGTGCAGTCCACGCATGGCCCCACTGGCAAGTCGATCTCGGTGGTATTGGTCTGAATTGGGATCGCCAGCATCAGCATGATCAGCAAAACCAAGAGTACATCGATAAAGGGAGTGACATTCATCTCGCCCATGGTCTCTTTGCGGCTCGCAAATCCGTTCGGGCGGCGCATTGTCATTGGCATGGTTTCATCTCCTTTATGATGATGGCTTGGCTGGGTGATGTCTGCGTTGCGGTGGGTGCTTTTCCGTTCGATGTTCGCGTTAGATGTAAGACTGTATATCATAACAATTAGGTTGCCAAACGCGTACCTTGTTTGGGGCTTTCATTGGGTCATGCGTCGGGGGGCCGAAGGGGCGCACTCGTGTCAGCCCGCGGAGTTCTGCGCTAAGCTCACGTCACGGGGCTAAGCGCCTTCAAGGCTGGTGCGCCTCTCTACTCCATACGTCTCTGCGTCGCCCAAAAGAAAAGGGCGGGTCCGCATATACGGCCCGCCCTCTTCGAGTGTCTGTGTGATCGCGTGATCGTTACTGCGATCCGCCAACTGGCGGTCCGCCAGTGCCAAATGTGCGGTATTTCTCGTTGCCGACAAATCCGAATTTGGTGATCCCCGAGCCTTTTATGATCTGCAGCACGCGCGCTGTCAGGTCATAGCCGGCAAGCGGTTCTGGTTCGAACTGCAGCTCAGGCTCAACCGCGAAGGTCAGCGATTGCTGCAGATTGGACACCAGCTCGCCTTGCGAGATCGGAACCGCATTCCAAAGAATTTCACCGCCCTGTGTCAGGACCAGCTTGTTCTTTACCGGGTCGACCGGCGGTGGAGTATCCGTCTCAGAAGGTTGCGGCAGATCGATATCAACCGAGTGGGTCGCCACCGGAATGGTGATGATGAACATAATGAGCAGCACGAGCAAAACGTCGATGAGCGGCGTCATGTTCATTGCGATCATCGGTTCGCCGTCGTCTGCGCCTCCAGCCATTGCCATAGGTTATCTCCTAGTTCTTTCTGGTCGGCTTAGCCGTTTGGATCGACCGGGTTCGAGATGAAGCCGACCGTTGGGTAACCAGCAGCCTGCACGTTATAAATCGCGCCAGCGATACAGCGCCAAGGTGCATTCACGTCGCCGCGAATGTGAACCTGCGGGATCTGATCTGGGTCATCCATAATCGCTTCCACGCCGCCAGCGCGCTGAACGATTGCGTCAAGGCGTTCAAACGCCCGATCGTACAGCTCTTCTGAGGTCACTGGAGTGATGTTGTTGAAATAGACCCGGCACTCACCCTGTCGGGCAGCGCCATCAAACCCAGGCTCACCTGCACTGTTGCCAGCGCCATCGGTCGTGCTGACCGTTAGCAGCAGGTTTTCCACCTTGTCGTCAGATTCGATTGACTCGAAAACTGGAATTTCGAGTTTCTCGATCGTCTGAATCGCCACTGGAACCGCGATAAGGAAGATGATCAGAAGAACCAGCATCACGTCCACGAGGGGCGTGGTGTTGATCTCTGACATGGGGGTCTCACCCCCTCCCATCGAAATCGCCATTGTGTATTCCTATCCTAAACTTCGCCCGAAAATCCGGGCTGGTAATCGTATTGTGCTCTTAACAGAGCGGTTAGCGTGAGGGCGGCCAGTTTTTGGCGCGAGGCCAAAGGGCATAGACGCCCGTCACGCAATACGATTAGGACCGGGCAGCGGCAGGCTTCGCAGCAGGCTTAGCTGCAGCAGCCGGCTTTTTAGCAACCGGAGCAACGTTTGGCTTAACCGCGCCATCTGAGCTGATGTAGGCCAGAATGTCGGTTGAGAAGCTGTTGAGCAGCTCAGCAATGCGGCGGTTACGGCTCTGGAGCCAGTTAAACGCAAGCACGGCAGGCACAGCCACGAGCAGACCAATCGCGGTCATGATCAGGGCTTCACCAACTGGGCCAGCAACCTTATCGATCGATGCCGAACCGGCGATACCGATGTTGATCAGTGCGCGGTAAATACCGATCACCGTACCGAGCAGACCGATAAACGGTGCGGTTGCACCAACCGATGCGAGGAATGGCAGGCCGCCAGCAAGCTTCGAGTTGATCGAATCTTCTGAACGCTGAAGCGAACCATGCATGTAATCATGCGCTTCAAGGCTGTCGGTCATTTTCGCGTGCTTCTCTTCAGCGGTAATCGCATCGTCTGCGACCTGGCGCCATGCACTGTTCTTCTCAAGCTTGGTCGCGCCTTCTTTCAGCGAGTTGGTGCGCCAGAAGTTTTGCAAGCCCTTTGCTTGCTTCATAACCTTGTTCTGCTCGAGCAGCTTGGTGATGAGGATGTAGAATGAGCCGACGCTCATAATGATCATCACAGCAAGAATGAACCAAGCGACAGGGCCGCCTTCTTCCATCGCTTTGACGAAGCCAAACTGGTTTTCCGGAGCCGCTTCACCAGCAGCAGTAAGGAGTTGAATAATCATTGCGAAAAGTCCTCTTTAAAAGTCCCCGAACCATGATGTTTATCTCGATCATGGCCGAAATATAAATCTTAGTTCAAACGGTAGGTAATCCGTGTCGAATAGCGGCCCGAAGTCGGATTGCCCGCATCATCAAGTGCGGGATTGAAGCGCGCATAGCGTTCCATCCCGCGGCAGGCGGCCTGATCAAGCACGCTCGATCCGCTGGAGGCCGTTACAGAGCATCCGGTTGCCCGGCCGTTGGCTGTAACAGTCACAGCGACACCAACGGTCCCTTCAACTTCTTCACGCAGCGCGCGTGACGGATAGTTTTCCTGGATCCGACGTGCCCAGCGTCCCTCGTTCCGGGTCGTCGCACCGCGAGCCTGTGATGGCGGCGGGGGCGGCGGCGCTGGAGGCGCGACCGGTGCTGGCGGCGGAACCACCAGCGCTGGTGGCGATGTCGGCGGGATCGTCTGTTGCGTCTGAACGTCCGGCGGCGATGTCGCCACGCTAATTGGTGGCGGTGGTGCTACCGGTGGAGGAGGCGCGACATCCTGAGGCTCAGGGGGTGGCGGCTCGTCTTCTGGTTCTGGGGGTGGTGGTTCCTCAATGTCGATTGTGGTCACGCGCTCAACAACGTTCTTGACCGCCGAAATGGCCAAGCCCGTTACCAGCATGTAGCCGACAGCCACATGAATTATCGCCACGATGATCAGAGCAATAATCCTGTTATTGCTCATCTGTTGGTCAGCGTAGGCCATCCAGTTGCTTTCTCTCCGTCGTTTCAACCGGCAAAAACCGGTCCGCTCCTCATGCGCAGTCTGAACTGCGAATGAAACTCGTTATCTCATACCATCCCAATATGGGAACAGGTTTTTTCACCCGATAGGCTATCAATGTGATTTGTCCCGCACATTACAGCCGTGACCAAAAGCGACTATGTCCCCATCCTCGCCTCTGGTGATCGCAGGCTTTAACGGTCATGCGTGGGGCAATCAAACCCTTTATCCATTCAGGGGCGATTCAGTGTCGCGGGGGTGGAACGGCCCGGCGCAATTGGCTCGCGATTTAGCGCGTTTTAGATATACGGACTGATCAGATGTTTAAGCATTTTTTAACAAATAAAATCAGTGCTCTGGTGCTTTTGCTGGGTCTTTTTGCAAATCCCGTTCTGGTGCTGGCGCAAGATGCTGTCGCGCCGCAAAGCGAAATTGCAACTTTTGCTGATCTAACCACCCTTGCTGACCGGTCTGACCTGGTCATACGCGCGAAGATTCGGCGTCAAATCGCTGTTGAGCCGGAACGCGCACCGGGTCTCGCACCCGGATTCGTGCGTCTTTACATAGAGGCAGAGACAATCGCTTTGCTGTCTGGCCGCACCTCGATCGGCGAATCGCTCAATTATCTGGTCGATGTGCCGCTCACTGCGAAAGGTAAGCCGCCGAAACTAAAAAAGCGCGAGATGCTGCTGTTTGCTCGCGGCGTGCCGGGCCGCCCTGGCGCAGTGCAATTGGTGGGTAAGGGCGCTCAGCTTGATTACACCCCGACATTGGAGGCGCGCCTGCGCCCGATCCTGACGCAATTGGTCGCGGCCGATGCGCCTGCGACCGTCACCGGGGTGCGCGATGCGCTGGCGGTGGCTGGCAATCTGGTGGGCGAATCGGAAACGCAGATTTTCCTTGAGACCACTGACCGCTCGCCGGTCTCGCTCACCGTGCTGCGCAGACCGGGCCAAACCCCGGTCTGGGGCGTGTCGTGGGGCGAGATTATCGATTCATCCGCGCGCGCGCCTCAGCCGAATACGCTGCGGTGGTACCGGCTCGCCTGCGCCTTGCCGCGCGAACTGCCAAGCTCGGCCAATCTGACGCGCGATCCCTCTGCTCGGCGGCTCGCCGCAGCGGACTATGGGTTCATCCTGTCGCAGCTCGGACCGTGTAACCGCCAAATCACCACCAGCTAGGGCCCCGGCCCTAAAGTCTAGGCTGACCCTGCCCAAGACAAACTGCTTTCAGCTTGCGTTTCGCGGCGGCTACAGCGATGCGCGACGCAAATGCTCATCCGAAGGGGTCGGTGAGCGCGCGAATCTTGAAGGGAAGCGTTGAGCATGGCGCAGACACAGCAGCCATTACGCATTGCAATTGCCGGTTTGGGCACAGTCGGTGCGGGCGTGATCTCGCCTGCTTGAAACCAATCGCGATCTGATCACGGCGCGCGCTGGGCGCAGTATCGAAGTGACCAGCGTGAGCGCGCGCGACCGGCACAAGGATCGCGGCATCGATATGTCGGCCTACAGCCGGACCGACGATATGATGACGATGAGCAGCGCGGCTGACGTGGATGTCGTGGTCGAGCTGATCGGCGGCTCTGACGGCCCCGCCTTGGCGCTCGCGAAGTCTGCTCTGGAAGGCGGCAAAGGCTTTGTCACGGCGAACAAGGCGATGATTGCCCATCACGGCATGGCGCTGGCCAATTTGGCTGACGGCAATGCGGCTGCGCTCAAGTTTGAAGCCGCGGTTGCGGGCGGCATTCCGGTGGTAAAGGGCCTGCGCGAAGGCGCGGCGGCCAATGCCATCACCCGGATCTATGGCATTCTCAACGGCACCTGCAATTACATCCTGTCAGAGATGGAGCAGACCGGCGCGGACTTTGGCGAGACCTTAGCCGAGGCGCAAAAACTGGGTTACGCGGAAGCCGACCCGACCTTTGATATCGAGGGCGTTGACGCGGCGCATAAGCTCGCGATCCTGGCCGGTATTGGCTTTGGCGCTGAGGTTGATTTTGACGCCGTGCGCACGACCGGCATCACTCAAGTGCGCAGCGCCGACATCGCTCAGGCCGATGCGCTTGGTTATGTCATCCGCTTGATCGCTCAGGCCGATGTCGATGGCGGCGAGGCGGATGCGCCGCATTTGCTCCAGCGGGTTCGCCCGTGCCTGGTGCCTAAGGATCACCCGCTCGCCCCTGTTGATGGGCCAACCAATGCCGTGGTTGCGGAAGGCAATTTCTCAGGCCGCTTACTGTTCCAGGGCGCGGGCGCGGGCGATGGCCCCACGGCGAGCGCTGTGGTGGCCGACCTTATTGATATTGCGCGCGGCGATACGGGCGCGCCGTTCTCTGTGCCCGCCGATCAGCTCAAAAAGCTGGCGCCAGCGGAACCCGGGCACCGGATGGAGCGGACTTATCTGCGCTTCACCGTGGCCGATCGCCCCGGCGTGCTGGCCGAGATCACCGCGGCGATGCGCGACGGCGATGTCTCGATTGAGAGCCTCATTCAAAAGGGCCGGCCATCGCAGGGCGATGATGTACTGGTCGCGATGGTCACGCATGAGGGGCAGGAGCGCTGCGTGCACAAAGCGCTCGACCTGCTCGAAGGCTCAGACAGCCTCACCGCGCCGCCATTGGTGATGCCAATTCTGAAGAGTTGATTTTGATTGTTGACCCTCAAGCGCTGGGCGCGGTTGCGGTCTGTCCGCTGGTGGACCGAGCCAGTTCGAACCCGGCAGGGTTCGCAAGGCCGCATGGCCGCCCGCAGCGACGCGATCTTTGATCGCATGAGCGAGGAAATCGCACATCGGATGATGTGCGGAATTCAAGAATCACTCAGGCCCATCCAAGCTGGAGCTGGGCACGCCCAGCGCCGCGCGGCGGGCTTTTTCTTCTTCCTCGGTCAGCTCACGGTCGCCCAGTGGCGGTAGGCCGCGCGCAATTCGGTCTGCATCCGATCCCTCGGGCGCTTCTGGCAGGGCCTCAACGTCGATGATGAGAGCTGGCGGTGGGACGGATCCAAAGCCAATTGCGTTGCCGTGGTTCGGAATGCCAAACGCCTCAGGTGCCTGTGGATCGCCTTCGAAAGCGGTCTCTTGCGCATAGCGCCGCTGCGCATCTTCGCGGCTGCCGCTGTAGTAATTGGAATTGTCCTCGCCGATTTGGCGGCACACGATAATGTCGCCAGAAATGCTCGCCGCATCGGCCTCTTCCTCGCAAGCGCGCACATTGCTTTCGTTCACCTCGCCGCGCGGGACTGTCACGGTGAGGTCGATCCGAAAGGGCTCATCCTCGCCTTGCGGCTCCTCATCCGTTTGATCCGTTTGAGAAACTTCCGCATTCGACACGGGGCTGTCATCTTGGGCATGCACGGGGGCGGTAAGAAAAAGCAGCGCAGCGGCAGCAGGAGAAATTGCCAAGAGATGCGGGCAATTGCGCACAATCTTTGCCGATTGGCTCGACCTGCTGCTCGACAAGGCTTGCTCCTATTGTCTAAGCGCTTGACCCAAGGCCAAAGCGTTCCACCTGCTTGGCGGCCACACACCCTGTAAGGAATGAATTCGTCATGAACACCCCCGCTGAAACAGATATGCTCGCCAGCAAGGATGAGGGCCAAGAGAACGCGCTCGACCGGGTGCTGGTGCTGGAAATGGTGCGCGTGACAGAGGCGGCCGCCGTGGCCGCTGCGCAATTGGTCGGCCGGGGCGATGAGAAAGCCGCCGATGCCGCCGCGGTGGAGGCTATGCGCCGCGCGTTTGACACGCTGTACATGGACGGCACCGTGGTGATCGGTGAGGGCGAGCGTGACGAGGCCCCGATGCTTTACATCGGCGAGAAGGTTGGCGGCGCGCCCGGCAAGGGGCCTAAGATCGACATCGCGCTCGATCCGCTGGAAGGAACCACCATCACCGCCAAGGCTGGCCCCAATGCGCTGGCCGTGTTGGCGGCGGCAGAAGAAGGCTGTCTGCTCAACGCGCCTGACACCTATATGGACAAGATCGCGGTCGGCCCCGGCTATCCCGAGGGCGTGATTGATCTGGCCAAATCGCCGACTGAGAATGTGAAAGCGGTTGCAGCGGCCAAAGGGGTGGAGCCGGGTGATATCATCATCTGCGTGCTCGACCGTCCGCGCCATGCCGATATGATTGCGGAGCTGCGCGGGCTTGGATGCGGCGTCGTGCTGATCGGCGACGGCGACGTTGCTGGCGTGATCGCGGTGACCGATGAGGAAACCAATATCGACATGTATATGGGTCAGGGCGGCGCGCCAGAGGGCGTGCTGGCTGCCGCCGCATTGCGCTGTGTCGGGGGTCAGTTCAACGGCCGCCTGGTGTTCCGCAACGAGGATGAAAAGGCCCGCGCCCGCAAATGGGGCATCACCGAATTTGACCGCATTTATAAGCTGGAAGAACTGGCGAGCGGCGATTGCATTTTTGCCGCAACCGGCGTGACGCAGGGCTCGCTGCTCGACGGAGTAAAGCGCCGCCGAAAGCCAACCGGCGAGACGATCATGACGACCGACAGCGTGGTGATGCGCGCGAGCAGCGGCACCGTGCGCTGGATCCGGGGCGAGCATAAGGTTTGAGGGAGTTGGGAGAGCGCTGAGCTTTCCTGGCTCTCGGCGGTCCTTTGCACGGTGCATGAGACGGCGCGCTCACGGGAAAGTCCCTGAACTCTCCAGTTAAGTGCACTGTCACCGTAATCCTCACCGTAATCCCGTAATCCTCATCCGTTTGATCCGTTTGAGAAACTTCCGCATCCGACACGGGGCTGTCATCTTGGGCATGCACTGTCACCGTAATTCTGTCACCGTAATTCACCTATGTCCAATGGCTCGGGTCGCTTTGTCTTCGATGTCTTCGGCCCTCGCTTTCCCGGTCTGGGATCACGCCCGACAAGCCTCTCAACCTGATCGAGAAAGTCGCTTGAACCCAGCGGGCGGCCAGTGCTCTCCGATTTGCGTAGTGCCTCGCTAAGCGCTTGTTCCTCACCGGCTGCCAACAAAGCTGCAAAGTCGGGCACGCGTTCAAGCACAGGCGCTATCTGCGTCACGCCGTCCCCTTTGGCAGGATCAAGCAGCGCATGCACACTCGACCAACGCCAGTCCTGTGCGCGATCAACCAACCGCGCCCGGACTGGATTCATCGCGACATACCGCAATGCCGCCAGCAAATGCGGCTCGTCCATCGCCACACTGCCAAAGCGCCCTTGCCAGAAATGCCCGGTCCGTTTTTCGCGAGCATGAATGCGGCCGGCATAGGCCCGGTGCACCTTGGCCATGGCTCCGCGCAGCGCGTCGACATGATCTGGCACGAGAATGAGATGAACGTGATTGGGCATCAAGACCCAGCTCCACACCGCGACCCCATAGGCGGGGCAATGCTCGGCCAGCAGATCGCGGTAAGCCGCATAGTCCTCATCGCAAAAGAACGTCTGCTGGCGCCCATTGCCGCGCTGTGTCACGTGGTGAGGTATACCGGGCAACACAAAGCGAGCAAGACGGGCCATGGCATTTGGCTATATCGCAGGATAATAGATGTCAATTAAGTGCACTGTCACCGTAATCCTCCTTCACTGGATAAAACTTCGCAGGCATTTTTAACCCTGCGTCATTGATTGCGGTATGAAGTTCGTCAGAAAAACATGTAAGGTATGGGCCAAGTCTGTTCTCACGCCACATATGGGCATCACCAAATACAGAGCGATCAAAACTTAATCCGGACAATCCCTTCTTGGTATCGTTAATATTAAATCGACCGGGATCTGGTTCAAAATATGATTTTTCGTCGCTATTTTCTGGCGAAAAACTATCAAGATAATGTCCAATGCTTAGAGTAAAGTACTTCTTGGGATAGATGCGTTCTTTTGGCATACGAATTTCCATCTCGAAAAATCCGTGAACGCCTGGCTCCAAAGTCTCAATGATTGACTTTAAATCCTCATCGACCGCAACAATCATACTGCTGCACTTAATCAGGGAACCTAGAGACTTGTAGCCGATATCTGTCTGGAGGAATCTTGGCGGCTCGTGCGGCTGGATCTCGTTGAGAGGTGGAAAATGATCGTTAATTCGGCTGCCTTTTGCTTGCGTAAACTTCTCACTGACGTACCGCGCGTACCCTTGCCCGTACTCAGCAGTTGTACCGCCAAACAGCTCCTTCTGAGCTTCTATTGGCTGTGCACAATAATGCTCACGAAGGCGCTCGCTCCACTTTTGCCCGTTCTTGCCTTTGCCATCTTCAAACGAGGCCTTGGGCCAGAAATCCCCAAAGCCGCTAGGCAAGCACAAACCCCAAACCATCACATCATCTCCTGCGCTTGTTTGTGCGCGCCGTTTTTCATCACCAAGCTTAAAACCATCTTCCTACTCGCCCTTAACCCGCATTTTCTCCAGCACTTCAGGATCGACGCTGCGCGCCACAATCGGGTGAATGGCAATCGGCTTATCGCCTGCAATCTGCTTGAAATTGGTCAGCACGGCGGTTGCCAATTGGCGATTTGGCGCGATCAGATCGAGCAGCCAGATTTTCTCGCCGCTCGCCCAATCTTCTCCGCCAAGCCGGGTTGGGAAGGCGCCGCCCTTAATCTGCTCGCGGATCTTTGCATCCACCTCGTCAGAAACGCTCGCCCAGATGGCAATGCCCGCGGTCGTGGTCGCGTCAATTTCGCCTTCCTCACCGCCTCTCTTCTTGGCCGAAGCAATGGCCAATCGGTCACGCAGCAGCGGCTCAATCACAAGGTGGTTCAGATCGCCCAGCGACTGCCCCTTATAACGCGGCAGGTTCATCATCGCGAGAACCGCCTGCCCCACGCTCATCTGAACACGCTCTCGCAGGCCCTCGAGCTTCTCGCGCATCTCCGGCGAAATTTCCGGCTTGCCCCCTGCGCTCTCAGCATCGGATTTTTCCGCCGCCGCGTTTTCGGCGACCTCAGCTTGCGCCGCGTCAGCAGCCTTAGCCGATCCATTGGCCTTACCGACCGCGGCAGATTTTCCTTTAGTTGACATAGCGAACCCCACCTAGCAGCGACGACTTACGGACCGACTGTAACGGGCTGTCACCCTTGGCATCGTATATGCTGCCAGATGTTGATGTATCGTTATGCCTTTGTGAAGCGGGTTGCCAATCACTGGCAGCGCGCCCTCACCCAATTGCGGACAAATGGGCGGCTGCCTCTGTTGCGTTTCCATGACTCTGGGCTAGGTGAGGCGGCACCAACTGCACGCGGGGATTCGCATCCATGAAAATCATGTCCGGCAATTCAAACCTGCCGCTCGCCCGGGCGATCGCCGCCTATCTCGAAATGCCTCTGACCGATGCCAGCGTGCGCCGGTTCGCGGATGAGGAAATCTTTGTCGAGATCCACGAAAACGTGCGGGGCGAGGATCTGTTTGTTGTCCAGTCGACCGGCTTTCCAGCGAACGACAATCTCATGGAGTTGCTGATCTGCATCGATGCGCTGAAACGCGCCTCGGCCAAGCGGATCACGGCGGTGGTGCCGTATTTCGGCTATGCCCGGCAGGACCGGAAGCCCGGCCCGCGCACGCCGATTTCGGCCAAGCTGGTGGCGAACCTTATTACAGAGGCGGGCGCTGACCGCGTGCTGGCGGTGGATTTGCACGCTGGCCAGATTCAGGGCTTCTTCGATATCCCAACCGACAACCTTTACGCCGCCCCGGTTATGGCGGCCGATATTCAGGCCCGCTACGGCGATCAGGATCTGATGGTTGTCTCCCCCGATGTTGGCGGCGTGGTGCGCGCCCGCGCGCTGGCCAAACGGCTCGACAATGCGCCGCTCGCGATCGTCGATAAACGCCGTGACCGCCCGGGGGAATCGGAGGTGATGAACATCATTGGTGATGTCTCTGGTCGCCATTGCATCATGATCGATGACATTGTCGATTCCGGCGGCACGCTGTGCAATGCGGCGGAGGCGTTGCTGGCGGGCGGGGCGAAATCGGTCGCCGCCTATATTACCCACGGCGTTCTATCGGGCGGCGCGGTGGCGCGGATCGACGGGTCAAAGCTGAAAGAGCTGGTGATCACCGATTCGATCCTGCCGACTGAGGCCTGCGCGGCTTCTGACCGGATCAGGGTGCTGACTATGGCGCCGCTGGTCGGCGAAGCGATCCGCCGGATCGCGGATGAAAGCAGCGTGAGCAGTTTGTTCGATTAAGGCGGACCGCGCCCGCCTCATTCACCGCGCCATGGCGGCTCGGCCCCCGGCTTAATCCGGTCGAGCTCGGCCAGGCGCCGTGCTTGGCGCGTCTCCACATTGATCCGCAAGAATAGGCGCGGCTGAGAGCGGAAAGCGGCCGGGGTTGTCCCGAAAAACGCCTTAAAATCGCGGATCAAATGCGATTGGTCGAAATAGCGCAGCAGCAGCTCGCTTTCTTCCTCCTCATCCGCCACCCCGCACAGCTGCGCCGCCAGATCGAGCGCTTTTGCCCGGCGCAAAACCGTGCTCGCCGTCATTCCGAAATCGCGCCGCACCAGCCGCTCCAGCTTGCGCGAGGACATGCCGTGCTCCGCCGCGAAATCACCCGGCGTGATGGTCGGATCGGCAAAGCTTGCATGCTCAAATGCGGCGGCCAGCGGATCGGGCTTTTCCGGCTGGACCCGCGCGATAAAGGCGCGCATCGCCTCCTCAACCGTCTGCAGCCAGTCCTCTGGCTCGGCATCAAGCGGATAGTCCTGTGCCGCGCTATTGCTGATCAGACGAAAGGGATCAGAGCGTTCAATCCGGTCGACCAGCGGCGCCATTTCGCGCCCGAGCAGGCAGGGGATCGCGCCGGGGCGAAAGCCAATGCCGATCGCGATCACATGGCCGCTGCATCCCACCGGCATATGGCGCGATTGCGGGCCAAACAGGATGGCTTCATCGCGAAACTCCATCGGCCCATCGGCGGTTTGAGCGTCCCATGTGCCGCCCATCACGATGCGAGCAAAGGCCACATCATTGCAAATGCCGCAGGCGATATGGGTGGCTTCGTCTGCCACCAGTTTCGAGGCGACCAGCCGCCCAATCCAAGGGTCCAGATCTTCGGCGGGGGCACGGCTGGCGGCGAGCGGCATTCCGCTGCGATTGACCCCAGAGCGGGGCGCAAAGTGTACCGGCGCATCTGCGCCTGCCTGTTTGCCCATGTCCGACCCGTTTAAAAGACTTGCGACTGCCCAAATGGGCTGCGGTTTGAACCACGTGCAACCCGCACCACTTATGCAGCCTATCACCCACCCTCTGGTCTATCCTCATCAGGACAGCCAATCGTCTTTAACCATAAGGCACCGCCCGGCGCCCCTGTCAATTGCAACATACCCGATCAGCGGTCAGCTAAGCCGGTGCCAACAGGCCCCTTGCATTGCCGCGCCTGTGATGAGACTGCGCGCGGATTATGACAAACAAAGACGTAGCAATCGCTCAGCGCCTGGCCGATGCGGCTGGCAATGCCATCCGCCCCCTGTTTCGCGGGGGCTGGTCGCAGGAGCGCAAGGCCGATGCCTCGCCCGTGACAGAGGCCGACCGCGCAGTCGAAGCCGCGATGCGCGCAATTATCGAGGCGGAATGTCCCGATGACGGGATCATCGGCGAGGAATATGGCACCCATAATGAAGGCGCGGGCCGGCAATGGGTGCTCGATCCAATCGATGGCACGATCAGCTTTATGGCGGGCCGCCCCATCTTTGGCACGCTGATCGCTTTGCTGCAGGATGGCTGGCCGGTGCTGGGCGTGATTGATCAGCCTATCGCCGCAGAACGCTGGGTCGGCCGCATTGGCGAGGGCACGACCTTCAACGGCCTGCCGGTGCGCACGCGGTCTTGCAAGGAACTGTCAGAGGCGACCATTGCCTCCTCCGGCCCGCAATATTTCACCGACGACCAAGGCGGCGCGTTCATGTCACTGGCCGCGCAAACATCGCAAATCGTGGTGTGGGGCGGGGACTGCTACAATTACGGGTTGCTGGCGAGCGGCCATTTGGACGTCGTGTGCGAGGCTGGGCTGAAGCTTTATGACTACGCCGCGCTGGTCCCAATTGTCGAAGGCGCAGGCGGCATGATGAGCGATTGGCAAGGCAACCCGCTGGACGCGAATTCCGACGGCACCGTGCTGGCCCTAGGCGAGCCCGCACGGCTGGAAGAAGCGCTTGAGGCGATGGGGTAGGGGTTTTGTTGCTCGGTACGCTCTATCCGGAAACGTCATCCTGAACTTGGTTCAGGATAACCGTCACAATGAGCGCGAGACCGAGGGTGTTATCCCGGATCAAGTCCGGGATGACGTCTTAAGGTAAAGCATAACGAGTGTTTGCAGTGAGACGTCACCCCAGCGGAAGCTGGGGTCTAGAGCCATACAGTGCATCGCATGGCCGCATGAGATCCCAGCTTTCGCTGGGATGACGTTGGACGGTCAAACTCCCAAACGAAACAGTAAGAAAGTCGGTCTATCAATTGCGCCATCACTGGAGCCTTCCAATGCACCCGATTGTAGCGCGCAGCGTCGATCCAGAAGTGCTGGAGAAAATGCGGGTTAAGGGCGAGTAGGGAAGCGGTGCTTGTTGCGGCAGGCGTTCTGGCAAGAAATTGGGATGTGCGCACAAACGTGCAGGAGATGATGTGATGGTTTGGGGAATGGCACTGCCGAGCGGTTTTGGCGAGTATTGGCCGTCAGGGGAGTTTGAATATGATCGCAAGAAACGTGACACAGGTTGGTACGGTCGGTTAAGGCAGCACTACGCTGAGCAAAGCCCAGAAGAACAGCGGCGAATATTTGCCTATTCGGGAGAGGATGCAGCTTGGATCTATGGCACATACCCGGTCGGGAAGTTTAAGAAGGAACCGGGGCAGAGCTGGAGAAATAGTGCGACTTGTAAGTTGGGCGACGTGGAGTCTCATGAGGTTCCACGCTCATTTGATGCTGATAAAACCTATAACTCTTTAGCGTCACTCATTTCGCTCAATGACAAAATTCTCGCCGTCGATGAGTCGTTCAAAGCGATCATTGAGCGTTTAGAACCCCAAGTCCATGAGTTCTTTCCATTCGCGCTGATGATGCCGAAAGGGAAGCCATACCCGGAGCAGTATTATATCCTGCGCATCCGACAATATTTTGATGCGTTTTCTAGGGAGGCGAGTTCTGACGACTCCTTCAGGATTTTACCTGCTTACCAAACCCTCCCAGAAAGGATTCGGCTTAACACGACAAAGAAGGCTCTTAATGGCTTGGCCATGAAGGGCTCAGTGCTAGGAGGTGCGCATCTTTGGAGGGATCGCACTTTTGAAGAGGGGCTTACTTGTTTCTCTGATGAATTGATTGCTGAGGTCCAATCCCAGGGCCTCCGTCTTCCCAAACACTATAAGCTGAAGGAGGCGTAAGCATGGCAAATGCAACCACTCCGCAGCAGGGTTTGGATACCCTTCCAAGAGCAGTTTTTGACGATTTCCGGGGGCAATATACTTAATTAATGGCATAAAATGCTCGCAATCTTAGCATGGCGACGCAGCGGTAATTGGGTGCTATCAATTTTCCTACTCAGCGCCCGCCCGCTAAGGATAGCGCATGCTTTTGCTCCGCGTCCTCCAACCTCCCACTAATCAACTAAATCGATCAATCGGCGCGTCTGTGATCGATTGGTTTTTTGGCCCTGTACTGTGTTCCAGCCGTTCCAAGCGTGCTTCAGTAGCGACGGACGGAGTGGGGAGGGAAGAGGAGTCGTTTGTGGTTCCGCAGCACATCCGTGCTGCGATGTCCTCGGCCCTGTCGGGCCTGCGGGCGGCCGCAAGGGCCTTGCGGTCGGCTGATCGCCGACCGTGCTCCGCGACCAAGCCAAATGCAAAGCTCCAAGAAGCTTGGCGCGAGGTCGCTGGCCGGGAATGGGTCGAGACCGCAGGTCTCGCAAGGGCGCACGCCCGCCCGCAGCGACGCGATCGCCAGATCGCATGAGCGAGGATAGCCAAGTGAGCGGATGCGAACGCCGGCGCTTGAGGCCCAACAAACCAGCCGAGGACATCGCGCTCGCGGATGCGAGTGCGCAAGACAAGAACGCACACCGGATGGTGTGCGGAACACAAAGACTCCCTTCCAATCCCACCAAAACGCTTGCCTACACGCGCCGCGGCCCTTATGTGGCGCGACTTCAACGACACGAATCAAGCGATTGGCCTGGCTCATTAGGGCTGCCAGGGTCGATTAGAACGTGTCTCTGATAAAGGAGAACGAAATGCCCAAGCTGAAGACCAAAAGCGGTGTGAAGAAACGCTTCAAAATCACCGCAACTGGCAAGGTCAAGCACGGCGTCGCTGGTAAGCGTCACCGTCTGATGAGCCACAATGCGAAGTATATCCGCCAAAACCGTGGCACCTCGGTCGCTTCAGACCCGGATGCACGGACGATCAAGAAATGGGCGCCTTACGGGCTTGATTGATTTGATGGGCTAGACCGCCCACTCCCTCCACCCTTCCACCCGGAACCTACCGGGTGATCATCCGGGTGGAAGGATGGAGGGAGCGGGCTGGTGCAGAACTCTACAAAGGATACTACATATGCCTCGCATTAAACGCGGCGTCACTACACGCCAAAAGCACAAGCGTCTACTCGAACAAGCCAAGGGCTATCGCGGTCGCCGCAAGAACACCATTCGCGTCGCGCGCCAAGCGGTCGAGAAGGCCGGCCAGTACGCCTACCGCGACCGTAAAGCGAAGAAGCGCAGCTTCCGCGCGATCTGGATCCAGCGCATCAACGCGGCTGTCCGCGCTGAAGGCCTGACCTACTCTCAGTTCATGCACGGCGTGAAACTGGCGGGTATTGAGCTTGACCGCAAAGTCATGGCGGACCTCGCCATGAACGAAGAAGCGGCGTTCAAGTCGATCATCACTCAGGCGAAGGCGGCATTGCCAGCTTAAGCCAGCGCTCCACGCATGGCATGCGCAGCCGCGCAGAGCCGTGTAGGAAACGCAAAACGGATAGGGCGCTGGCCGTAGAGGCTGGCGCCCTTTCGCTTGTAAAAACGCGACACATCGGCCAAACCCAGAGGATGGGTGGGCAGAGGACAAAACGCGCAAGCACCAGTAGTGCGGACTACAGCGTCCGCAGCCAGTTCTACTCGCCTTCGCCAGAGTTCGATGGCTGCTTTACGACCTTCTACCAATTGGTGCTGGAGGTCGAGGACGACAAAACCGTTACCGACCACCTGCAGCCGGAATGGGCCAATATCCGCTTCTTCGGCGGCAGCCGTCCAAACGCCAGCATTGGCACATCGCAGCTTTCTGGATCGCGCTTCACGGCGACTGGGCCAAGCTCGCTGCCATGCCAGTTTGAGCTGGGCGCATCGCGCATGTGGGGCATTGGCTTCCTGCCGCTGGGTTGGGCGCGGTTCATCGATGTCGACGCGCGCGAGCTTGCGAATGTCGGTTGTGATGGTTCAGCGCATCCTGCATTTGCGAAGTTCGAAGGGCTGGCTGACGTCTTGTGCGATGAAAGCGCGAGCGATGAGCAGCAATTGGCCGCGATTGAAGACACGATGCGTGCGCTGATGCGGCCCAATCGCGATGAGCCCAAGATCGCCCGCGTCCACAAGGCTCTGGTCGAACCCGAGCTCAATACGGTAGACGACTTGGCGCAGGCAAGCGGGATCAGCGTACGCACGCTTGAGCGGGTTTGCCGGCGGTATTTCGGCTTTGCTCCAAAGCTCCTGATCCGGCGCCAGCGCTTCATGCGCAGCCTGTCGGACTGGATGCTGCATGATAAACGGCTGTGGACCGAGGCGATGGACGATCACTATCATGATCAAGCCCAGTTCACCCGAGAGTTCCGCGAGTTCATGACGATGAACCCAAGCGACTATGCCGCTCTTGAGCATCCCATTCTGGCCTCTTTCATGGAGGCGCGGGCGCGGGTTTGGGGCAGCGCGGCGCAGACGCTGGACAAGCCACTGCGATAGACACCGAGCAAGTGATGCGCCGATCTTCACCGCAATGCGCAATTCGCGCTTTGCCAAGGCGGCGAAATCCCGCTAGCGGACCGGCTCAAACCTTTGGGCTAGACCATGACTGAATTGACATCACAAAAAGACGCCGCACTCGCGGCAATCTCTGCAGCCGATACGCTCGATGCGCTGGAAGAACAGCGCGTTGGTGCGCTGGGCAAAAAGGGCTGGGTGAGCCTGGCGCTGAAGACTTTGGGCCAGATGAGCCCGGAAGAGCGCAGCGAAGCAGCGCCCGCGATCCAGGCGATCCGCGCCGAGGTGGCCGATGCGATTGCGGCGAAAAGGCAAGCGCTGGAGGCCGCTCAGCTCGAAGCGCAGCCGGCCAGCGAAACGCTCGACCTTACGCTGCCAGCGCCTGACATCGCCATGGGTTCGGTCCACCCGGTTAGCCAGGTGATGGACGAGCTGGCAGAGATCTTCGCCGACCTCGGCTTTGCGGTCGCAACCGGCCCAGAGATCGAAGACGATTGGCACAACTTCACCGCGCTCAACATGGACGAGAGCCATCCTGCGCGCGCGATGCACGATACGTTCTACTTCCCAGACAAGGCAGCGGATGGTGGCCAATCGGCCTCAAGTAGCGAAGCGGTAGGCCATAAAATGCTGCTCAGGACGCACACCTCACCGGTGCAGATCCGCAGCATGAAAGAACAGGGCGCGCCGATCCGCTTGATCGCGCCGGGCCGTGTCTATCGCAGCGATAGCGACGCGACCCACACGCCAATGTTCCATCAGGTCGAGGGCCTGGTGATCGACAAGCACATTCACCTCGGCCATCTCAAATGGACGCTGGAGACATTCTTCAAGGCGTTCTTTGAGCGCGAAGACATCACCTTGCGTCTGCGCCCATCATACTTCCCGTTCACTGAACCCAGCGTTGAGGTTGATGTTGGCTACTCCAACGAAGGCGATCGCCGCGTTGTCGGCGGGCACGGCGATGAGCCGGGCTATGACTGGATGGAGCTGGGCGGCAGCGGGATGGTGAACCGCCGTGTGCTTGAGTTTGCCGGGATCGACACGGACGAATATCAGGGCTTTGCTTTTGGCCTCGGGATCGACCGCATCGCCATGCTGAAATATGGCATGAACGACCTGCGCGCTTTCTTCGATGGCGATCCGCGCTGGCTGGCGCATTATGGCTTCTCGCCGTTTGATCAGCCGACCCTCTCCGCTGGTGTAGGAGCGCGCGCATGAAGTTCTCTGTCACATGGCTCAAAGACCACCTCGAAACCGACGCAACGCTGAGCGAGATCACCAATGCGCTGACCGCAATCGGGCTTGAGGTTGAAGGCGTTGAAGACCCGGCTGAAAGGCTCGCGGGTTTCAAAGTGGCCAAAGTCCTGACCGCTGAAAAGCATCCTGACGCTGACAAGCTGCAAGTGCTGAGCGTCGACACAGGCGAGGGCGATCCGCTGCAGGTTGTATGCGGCGCGCCCAATGCGCGTGCGGGAATGAAGGGTGTGCTGGGCCTGCCGGGCGCGGTGGTGCCTGCCAATGGCATGCAGCTTCGTAAAAGCGCGATCCGCGGCGTGGAGAGCAACGGCATGATGTGCTCCGTGCGCGAGCTAGAGCTCGGCGATGAGCATGACGGCATCATTGAGCTGCCTGACGATGCGAGCGTCGGCCATGCCTTTGCCGACTACCAAGGTTCCTCGCCGATCATTGATGTCGCGATCACGCCGAACCGGCCTGATTGCATGGGCGTATACGGAATTGCGCGCGATCTAGCGGCGGCGGGCCTTGGCACGCTGAAGCCGATTGCGTTTCCTAAATTCGACGCTGCGGGCGAATGCCCTGCGGCGGTGCGGATCGAGGATGCCGAAGGTGTTCCCGCTTACTATGCCCGCGTCATCAAGGGAGTGAAAAACGGGCCATCGCCTGACTGGCTCCAGCAACGTTTGGCCAGTGCGGGCCAGAAACCGATCTCGTTGCTCGTCGACCTTACAAACTACTTGATGTTTGCCTATGGGCGGCCGGCACACGTCTATGACTACGGCAAGCTTTCCGGCGCAATGGTGGCGCGGCGAGCCGTTGATGGCGAGCAAGTCACCACGCTCAACGAAAAAACCTACACCCTTGATCCCAGTGTCACCGTGATTGCCGACGATAACGGTGTGCACGATCTGGCTGGCATTATGGGCGGGCTGGACACGGGATGCTCGCATGAGACGAGCGATGTGTTGTTGGAGATCGCATACTTTGATCCTGCGCAAATCGGTGTGACGGGCCGGAAGCTTGGCCTCGCTTCGGATGCGCGCACGCGGTTTGAGCGCGGCGTCGACCCGGCATTTCTTGATGATGGCCTAGATCTACTCACTGGTCTGATTGTTGAGCTTGGGGGTGGTTCGCCAAGCGAGGTAGTGCGTGCCGGCACACCGCCGAGTACGGCCAAAGTGGTTGCATTCGATACGGAGCTCACCGCAAAATTGGGTGGTGTTGAAGTCGCGGTTGATGAACAACGCCGCATTCTCGAAAGTCTGGATTTCACGGTGTCCGACGATTGGCAGGTGACCTGTCCTTTGCGCCGCAATGATATCGAAGGTGCAGCCGATCTGGTCGAAGAAGTCGTGCGTATTCACGGCCTCGATAAGGTGGAAAGCGTGGCCTTGCCGCGCATGGACGGAGTCGCCCGGCCAACCGCGACACCGGCTCGGCTGCTTGAGCGCAAATTGCGCCGCGCTGCGGCTGGCTGCGGGCTGGATGAAGCAATCACGTGGTCGTTTATTTCCGAGGACGAGGCTGATGCGGTTGGCGGCGGGCATTGGTCGCTCGACAATCCGATCAGCGAAGATTTGAAAGTGATGCGCCCATCGCTGTTGCCTGGCCTTTTGTCGGCGGCACGGCGTAGTTTTGATCATGGCTCTTCCAGCGTCCGCTTGTTCGAAATAGGCCGGCGCTACCTGGCAGATGGAGAATATCCGGCGCTTGTTGCCGTGATGGCGGGCGATGCTGCGCCGCGTTCTTGGCAACATGGCAAAGCGCGCAGTTTCGATGCTTATGATGCCAAGGCGAAGTGCTTGGCCTTGCTCGAAGCAGCGGGCGCGCCAGTCGACAGATTGCAAGTCATGGGTGAGGCGGGCGATATTTATCACCCCGGCCAGTCTGCAACTTTGCGTCTAGGACCAAAGAACCGCATCGCCAGCTTTGGGATGGTCCATCCGACCGTACTTAAGGCTTTTGGGATTGGCGTTCCTGTCGCCGCTTTTGGCATTCACCTCGATGCGATCCCGGCGAAAAAGGCGGGCAAAGATTCAATTAGCTTTGCGCGGCCAAGCTTTGCCCCGCCAGCCTTGCAATCGGTGACGCGCGATTTTGCGTTTTTGGTGCCAGAGGCGCTTGCGGCGGGTGACCTACTGCGCGCGGTTCAAGGCGCGGATAAGGCGAACATTGTGGGCGCGCGGGTGTTCGACCTGTTTACCGGCGGCAATGTCCCAGAGGGTCAGAAGTCACTCGCGATTGAGGTAACTCTGCAGCCCGGCGAAAAGAGCTTCAAGGATGCGGAACTGGCCGAGATTTCGGACAAGATTGTCGCAGCTGCGGCTAAGCACGGAGCGGAGCTGCGCGGCTAAGCGCCGCGCGCTTCAGCTCGGATAGACAGGCGCGTGTTGGCGGGGCTAGTCGCCCCAGCCATCCGCGCTATCTGAGCCGCTTGCGCCCCAGTCTTCGCCGTATTCCTTCTCAAACTTCTCGCGCTTTTCTTGTGCGGCCATCTCGCGTTCCATCTCGCTAAAGGCCACCATGGTCTCATTTGCGGCATTGATCCGTTCTTGAACTTCTCCGCCTTGGGCAGAGAGCATGGCTTTCGCGGCAGGGGATGTGGCGAACATCATGTCGAAAGGGCGCCCTTCGATAGTTGAGGCGATTTGTTCCTCAGCCGCCTTTTGGGCCATTGCATCGGCAGGTGCGCTTTCACCTTTGTGGAGCTGTTCGAACTTCGAAGTGACACGGGTGCCATCGCCATCTGGCGCAATGGTCGCCACGATCCGAAAGACATCACCGCCCAGCTCATCGTTGGCGGTGATCACAAAAGTGTTGGGGCTGGGGTTGGTGACAGTCTCGCCGACAACACTGCTTCCCATGATGGCCACCGGCAGCTTGGCGCCCTTCAAAGCCTTTGCAACTTGTTCAGGAGATTTCTCGAAATATTGGCCCGATGCCCCGCATGCAGACAGAAAGAGGGCACAAAGACCGGAAATAAGAATTCTGTAAATCGCCATTTGCACCCCCTATTTGTGGAGCCGATTTCGCAGATTGATCTTACCAGTCGGTAAACTGATGCCGCCGAGTGGTGCACGCTCAGGGGGGATGTAGACGGGTTCAGCGCTTGCGGCTAAGGCGCGCGCTCCATGTCCAACGGTGCTTTAAGCTAAACCTATGTCCAACCGCCGCACATTCGCGATCATCTCTCACCCCGATGCGGGTAAGACCACGCTGACGGAAAAGCTGCTGCTGCAAGGCGGGGCGATCCACTTGGCGGGCGAGGTGAAGGCGCGCGGGCAAGCGCGGCGGGCGCGCTCTGACTGGATGAAGATCGAGCAGCAGCGCGGTATCTCGGTCACCTCGTCAGTGATGACGTTTGAAAAAGAGTATGATGGTGAGAAAATCACCTTCAACTTGCTCGACACGCCGGGTCACGAGGATTTTTCTGAGGACACCTACCGGACGCTGACCGCGGTCGACAGTGCGGTGATGGTGATCGATGCGGCCAAGGGTATTGAGCCGCAGACCCGTAAATTGTTTGAAGTTTGCCGGCTGCGCAGCGTGCCCATCATCACCTTCATCAACAAGGTCGACCGCGAAGGGCGCCCTGGCTTTGAACTGATGGATGAGGTTGCAGAGATGCTGGCGCTGGATGTCAGCCCGCAAGGCTGGCCAATTGGCATGGGCGGCCAATTTGAAGGCGTACTCGATTTTGAAAGCGGCGCAGTCAGCCGCCCGGAAGGCCCGTCGAAGGAATTCCTCGGCACCCGTGACGCAGACGCGGACATTCCCGCTGAATGGGCCGAAGAGGCTGAGTTGGCGCAAGTGGGCTATCCCGAGTTTGACCTTGAGGCTTACCGCAATGGCGATTTGACCCCGGTCTACTTCGGATCGGCGCTTAAGAATTTCGGCGTTACCGAACTAATCGATGCGATTGCGAAGCATGCCCCGCCGCCGCGCCCGCAGCCAGCAGGCGACGATCAGATCACACCCGAGCATGATGAGGTTACTGGCTTCATCTTCAAGGTACAGGCCAATATGGACCCCAATCACCGGGACAGGATCGCCTTTATGCGCCAAGTGTCCGGCACTTTTAAGCGCGGCATGAAACTGACCCCCTCTGGGCTGGGCAAGCCGATTGCGATCCATTCCCCGATCCTGTTTTTCGCGCAGGACCGAGAGATTGCCGACACCGCCGAGGCGGGCGATATTATTGGCATTCCAAACCACGGCACTTTGCGCGTGGGCGACACTCTTAGCGAGCAAAACAAAGTCCGCTTCACCGGCCTACCCAATTTTGCGCCAGAAATCCTGCGCCGGGTCCAGCTCAAAGATCCGACCAAGACCAAGCAGCTGCGCAAGGCCTTGGATGACCTCAGTGAAGAAGGTGTGATCCAGGTGTTCTACCCAGAGCTTGGCGCGCAGCATATTGTCGGCGTGGTTGGTCAGCTCCAGCTGGAGGTGCTGATCTCGCGGTTGTTGGCGGAATATAAAGTTGAGGCGGGACTAGAGGCTGCGCCGTTTGCCACCGCCCGCTGGGTCAAAGGTGAAGGCCAGGCGCTTACCGACTTTGAGAGCTTCAACCGAGCCAACCTTGCCAAAGACCGCGACGGTGATCTGGTGTTCATGGCTAAGAGCCCGTGGGACGTGAATTATCAGGAAGAGAAGAACCCAGAGCTCAAATTCTCTGCCACCAAAGAACGCTAGGCTCAGCTCGAGGTTGCAGCGCAGCAATGTTCGCGGCATGGGACATTGCATGACTGTATCAGGCCCAACCTCTCAGACGTTTTTCTCTCAGCGCATAAAGCTCAATTATTTCGATTGGGCGCAAAGCGATGCTGACCGCGCAAAGCCCAAGCTGGTGCTGGTGCACGGCGGGCGCGACCACGCGCGCAGCTGGGACTGGACGGCTGAGCAGCCGTGCGCCGATTATCACGTGGTGGCGATGGATCACCGCGGGCATGGCGACAGTGACTGGGTGTCTGATGGCAATTACCAGTCGGGCGATATGGTCTATGATCTGGCGCAGCTGATCCACCAATTGGGCAGTGGGCCTGTGACCATTGTCAGCCATTCCATGGGCGGCAATGTCGCCCTTCGCTATGCGGGCACCTTTCCTGAAATGGTCACGAAGCTGGTCGCGATTGAAGGCCTTGGTCCTAGCCCTGAATGGAAGGCCGAGCAGCGTGTAACGCCATATCCAGAACGCCTTGCGGAATGGATCGGGAAGAAGCGCAAAGCGGCTGGGCGAACCCCGCGCAAATACGAGAGCATCGAGGCCGCGTTCGCGCGCATGATCGAGGAAAACTCCTACCTAACCGAGGAGCAGGCGCGGCACCTGACCGTGCACGGGGTCAACCGCAATGAGGATGGCACCTACGGCTGGAAATTCGATCCGCATCTCAATGTCTGGGGCGTTGAAGACGTGGCGGATGAATTCATCGAGCAGACTTGGGGCGCGATCACATGCCCCACTTTGCTGCTTTATGGCGCGGACAGCCGGGCCTCCAATCCAGAGAAAGACGGGCGGCTCAAGCATTTCAACACCGCTCAAGTCATCGAATTTGAAAAGGCCGGGCATTGGTTGCACCATGACCAGTTCGACAAGTTTATGAACGTGCTAAGAGACTTTCTTTGACGGGGCGAAGGCCAAGGGAGCGTCATTCAGGCGGCTGTCATTGCGGTGCCGTGCAGTTTGCAATCAAGACAGACTTTCCCGAACTCACCACTTGTGATTGCTCCATCTGCGCCCGCAAGAACGCTTTGATGGTGAAGGTGCACGAAACCGACTTTGAATTGCTCGCAGGCGCTGAGGCGCTCCGTGAATATCAATTCCACACAATGACTGCGCAGCACTTTTTTTGCGGGGCATGCGGTATCTACCCGTTCCATAGGAAGCGGGTGACACCGGACTTTATTGGGATCAATGTGTTTTGTCTGGAAGATTTCGACCCGGCGGGCATTCCGGTGCGCGCAACCATAGGTAAGGATATGGACTGATGGCTGAGTTTTTTGATGCGCTGAATGACAAGCACACCGCCATGATCGAAGCGCAGCCTGTGTTCTTCGTGGCGACCTCGGCGCCGATTGGGCGCATCAACCTCAGTCCAAAAGGCTATGATGCCTTTCGCATTCTTGGCCCTAAACGCGTTGCCTATCTCGATCTCGGCGGGTCCGGCAATGAAACGCACGCGCATCTTGGCGCGGATGGGCGCATCACGATCATGTTCTGCAATTTTCAGCAGCCGGCGAATATCCTGCGGATTTATGGGCGCGGTGTCCCTGTGCTGCCTCAGGATGACGGCTGGGATAATTTGGCGAGCCATTTCACGATGCTGCCAGGCACGCGCCAAATCTTTGCGATTGATATCGAAAGTGTTCAGACCGGCTGCGGCTGGGGCGTCCCGCTGATGACGCTGGAGACAGAGCGGGAGACGCTGAAGAAAGCGCATCGGCAATCTGACCCGGCGGAATGGGAGGCAAAAATGGCGACTCGCATCAGCAGCATTGATGGCCTGCCAACGCGCCCAACCGATCGCTATATCGCGGGTGAATAACTGCGTTGCAGTTGCCCTGACTGCCTAAAAAATAAACAAGAGGTTAAAAATTAGGCAGGCCGCTTTAGGTGGTTAACCCTAGAACTCGCGCTTCTCCGCGATTCCGCTCTGCTGCCGAAACTGGCACGCCTTTTGCTGCTCAATACGCGCCGGGGCTGACCGGCGGAAATTGAGGGGGCACGGATGAAGTTCATCATCGCCATCATAAAACCATTCAAACTCGATGAAGTCCGCGAAGCGCTGGGCAGCATCGGTGTCGCCGGTATGACCGTTTCTGAAGTCAAAGGATTTGGCCGCCAAAAAGGCCAGACCGAAATTTACCGCGGCGCAGAATATTCGACCAACATGCTGCCTAAGGTGAAACTCGAGATTGCAGCCAGCGACGAGATCGCTGCGCAAGTCGTTGAGACCATCCAGCAAACCGCCAACACCGACGCGATCGGCGATGGCAAGATTTTCATGCTCGATCTCGCATCGGCAACCCGGATTCGCACAGGCGAAGCCGGCGAAACAGCGCTTTAAGGGGGCAATCAAATGAAGCGAACTCTCCTATCTTTTGCAGCCCTTGCGACGGGCAGCATGGCATTGGCTTCGCCTGCCATGGCCGCTGCTCCGGCTGCCGGAGTTGTTTCTGACGGAACTGCCTACATCCTCAACACCTTGTTGTTCATGATTGGCGGTTTTCTGGTTATGTGGATGGCCGCTGGCTTTGCCATGTTGGAAGCTGGTCTGGTCCGTTCGAAAAACACCTCAACACAGTGCCTCAAGAATATCGGTCTCTATTCGATCGCTGGTCTGATGTTCTGGGTCGTCGGTTATAACATTGCCTACCCAGGATTTGACGGCGCTGGCTGGTTCGGAATGGCTGGCACGATTTACCCGATGCAGGGTGTCGGCGAGGCTGACCTTGATACTGGCTATTCGGTCGCCTCCGACTGGTTCTTCCAAATGGTGTTCTGCGCCACCACCGCTTCGATTGTTTCGGGCACCGTGGCAGAGCGCGTGAAGATTGTTCCATTCTTTATCTTCGTCTTTTTGCTCACTGGCTTCATCTATCCCGTTGTCGTCGGCTGGGAATGGGGCGCAGGTTCACTTGACGCGATGGGCTTCTCCGATTTCGCAGGCTCCACTCTGGTCCACTCGACCGGCGGCTGGGCGGCTTTGGTAGGCGCTATCATCATTGGTGCCCGCGCTGGCCGCTATGGCCCGGATGGCAAAGTCAACGTTTTCCCAGGGGCGAATGTGCCACTGGCAACCTTGGGTACGTTCATTCTGTGGCTAGGTTGGTTCGGCTTCAACGGCGCGTCTCAACTTGCCATGGGCACCGTTGGTGACGTGTCTGATGTGTCGAAAATTTTCGTCAACACCAACATGGCCGCAGCCGGCGGTGTTGTGACGGCGATCCTGCTGACGCTGATCCGTTATAAGAAGGCCGATGTAACCATGGCTTTGAACGGCGCATTGGCGGGATTGGTCTCGATCACTGCTGAACCACTGGCTCCAACGGTCGGATCTTCGATCCTGATCGGTGCAGTCGGCGGCGCCATCGTAGTGTTCACTGTACCGCTTCTTGATAAGCTGAAAATTGACGACGTCGTTGGCGCAATTCCGGTTCACCTGTTCGCAGGGATCTGGGGTACGCTGGCAGTTGCTTTCAACACTCAGTCAGAAGTTGACGGCGTCACTCTCACAATGGGCCAGCAATTCGGCGTCCAAGGTATTGGCGTCCTTGTTACTGCGCTCTTTGTTTCTGCAGCCTCGGCCATCGTCTGGCTTGCCCTGAAGTACACCATTGGCGTGCGTCCGAGCGAAGAAGACGAAATGAACGGCCTCGATAAGGCAGAGATTGGCGTGGAAGCCTATCCAGAATTCGCGCGCAGTTAAGTCGCGCAACCCAGTTTAGCGGGGGAGTACTCTCCTCTCCCACTCCCTCCGCTAACCTTTGTTCCTCCTGCGAACAAACAACTTTTGATAGGCCGGAGCGTCCAATGCGCTCCGGCCTCTTTTTTGTCTTAACTTGCAGCTCTGGTTTGCGAGTGGCCTTGCTTGGCCCGCGTTGCTCAGGCGGTCGCTGCCTTCACAAAATCTGCGCAGCGTTCGCCGATCATGATGCTCGGTGCATTGGTGTTGCCGCTGACGATTTTGGGCATCACGCTGGCATCCGCGATCCATAGTCCGTCAAGCCCGCGCACTTTGAGCGTCGGGTCAACCACGCTGTCCTTGTCGCTGCCCATGCGGCAGGTGCCGACCGGGTGATAGACGGTGTCGGAACGTTCTCTGATGAGACTGTCGAGCTCGTCGTCATTGTCGAGGTCAATTGGGTGCCGATCCGTGGGGCCATATTTTTGCAGTGCAGGGGCATCCACAATCCGATGAGAGACACGCACGCCTGCTCTTAGGACCGCGAGATCCCGCTCATCATCGAGGAAATTGGGATCGATCATTGGCGCGTCGGTTGCGCGGCGCGATGCCAACCGCACCGTGCCCCGGCTTTCCGGGCGCAGGACGCAGGCGTGCAGAGAAAAGCCATGCTCTTTGATTTTCTCGCGGCCGTGATCCTCCAGAATGGCAGGCACAAAATGCCATTGCACGTCGGGTGCGGGGCTGTCTGGCATAACCGTCCAGAACCCCCGCCTCGGCATAGCAGGTGGTCATCACGCCAGTGCGGCTGCGGCGATGCTCGAGCATGGCGGCGGCCATTCGCAATGTGCCTTTCAGCGTCCCGCCAATCGGTACATCGCTTTCGGTTTCCCAGCCAGAGACATAGTCCAAATGGTCTTGCAGATTGGCACCAACCTCTGGCCGGTCGAGCGCTACGGGGATGCCGCGCTCTTGCAAATGCGCACCCGGACCAACACCTGACAGCATCAAGATTTGCGGGCTATTAAATGCTCCGGCGGACAGGATGACGCCGCGTTTTGCATAGAGCATTTCGCTGCGCCGACCGCGCTTGACCCGAACGCCTGTCACGCGGCCTTGCTCAATCACCAGCTTCTCAACCACTGTGCCCGTGCGGATCGCGAAATTGCCCTGCTCGCGAATGGGCTCGACGTAGGCGCGGGCCGCGGACCAACGCTCGCCATTGCGCTGTGTCACTTGGTAGAGGCCAAAGCCCTCTTGGGTCTCGTCATTGAAATCATCATTGCGGCGCAGCTGCATCTCGCCAGCCGCTTCGACGAAGGCATGGCTGGTCGGGTTGGGTGAGATCAGGTCGGACACAAACAACGGTCCGCCCGCGCCGTGATAATCATCCGCGCCGCGTTCGTTGGCTTCCGCCTTTTTGAAATAGGGCAGCACGTCCTCATAGGCCCAGCCGGTGCAGCCCATCGCCGCCCAATTGTCATAGTCCCAGGCGTTGCCGCGAATATAGACCATCGCGTTAATCGCCGAAGATCCGCCAAGGCCTTTGCCGCGCGGTTGATAGCCGATCCGGCCATTCAGCCCCTTTTGCGGGACGGTGTCGAACTTATAATTCGACGAATTGCGGATGAAGGGCATGAAGCCGGGGGTCTTGATCAGGACGTTGTCATTGCGCCCACCTGCCTCGATCAAGCACACGCGCTTGGTACCATCGACGGCGAGCCGTCCTGCCGCTGCGCTGCCGCCGCTACCACCGCCGATGACGATGTAATCGAAGCTTTCCATGATCTCTCCTCTTGGAGGTGACAGGCTTAAGCAGCTTCGTGCGGGCTTTCAATCGAGTTTCGATCCGCTACCGGATTTTGTGGTGACCGGCCTGTGTGCTCGCGCCAGCGTTTGCGGATCATATCGGAGGTCTCGCGGCTGCCATCATGGGTCCAGCCAGGTTCGCGCAGCAGGTAAGATAGCTTATGCCGCCACGGCGCGCGGGCGATATCGTGTAGCATGTCGATCCATTCATGGAATACCGCCCACAGCAGGTTGAAGCTGCCGAGCTGTTTGATGATGCCATAGCTGATGGGTTCATCGTCTTGCTCTGCTTCAAATGTGCCGAACATCCTGTCCCAAATTATGAAAACGCCTGCATAATTGCGATCAAGATAGCGCGGATTGGTGGCGTGGTGGACCCGGTGATGGCTGGGTGTGTTCATCACCGCTTCGAACCAGCGCGGCATTTTGCCAATCGCCTCGGTGTGGATCCAGAACTGGTAGACCAGATTGATGCCGCCACACACCGCGATCATACCAGGGTGAAAGCCGATCAGCACCAATGGCAACGCAAAGATAAAGCCAAAGGTGAACGAGCCTGTCCAGGTCTGCCTAAGGGCCGTTGAGAGATTGTAGTGCTGGCTTGAATGATGGTTCACATGGGCGGCCCACATCCACCTGATACGGTGCCCCGCGCGGTGCACCCAGTAATATTTCAAATCATCGAGTACAAAGACGGCCGGCCATGCCCAAAGCGGGCCCCACCAGTTCTCGCTGATGTCGAACAAGCGGTATTCATAGGCGGCGATGAAGATCGCGAGGAAGAAGCCGCCGAAGAGTGCGCCTGCGACCGTGGAGCCGAGCCCGAAGCCAAGGCTGACCAGTGTGTCCTTGGGCTCGTAGGCACTTTGCTGGCGCATTTTTGCCCAGGTCATCTCGCCGAGGATGGCCGCGATAAACAGCGGCACGGCCAGCTCAGTAACAGAGAAATCGGGCAGGTCGATCATGTTAACGCCTGTCTAGCTGATTGATGGCTGCCACCCAAATGTCTGCATTATCGAGTACCAGCCGGACTGAGCCAAAGCGTGCCTCACCCGTATCGACGATGAGCATGTTGTCTGAAGCGGTGGCGCTGGCTTCTGCGCTGAGAATGCGTCCGGCAAAATGCACGCCATGCGGCTTGAGCAGCATGATCTGGCCTTGTGCGTCTTTCAGGATCGCTCCGGCCCCATCACGCGCAATTGCGCTTTCAAGTGGCGCAAAGCCGTCTGCCACCTCGCTTGCTGCGCGTGCGGCCTCGCTATGGTTTGCCAACTTTGGCTTACCGCCCAGCTTCAGTGCAGAGGCAATCCACGCCAGCAGCACAATAGCCACCAGCGAACCGCCAAATTGCAGAAGAAGCGGATCAATTTCCATCCGCAAAGGATTGGCACGGCGGCAGCTTTGCGGCAAGCAGAGCGCAAGGGAGATTGCTCATGAAGTTCGTTGCTCGCACCGTTTTGGCTGGACTGCTGCTTAGCGCGGCGCCGCTCAGCGCTCAGGTTCAAGGCCCGGCCGCCAATGTTGACGCGCAGCAAGAGCGCACCGCTAGAGTGGCTCAGCAATTGTGGGATCTGGCCGAGGTTGGCTATCTTGAAACTCAGTCGAGCGGGCTCTTGCAATCGGAGCTTGCGGGTGAAGGGTTTGAGATCAAGGCGGGTATCGCCGAGATTCCGACTGCGTTCGTCGCCGAATGGGGCGAGGGCGGTCCAATCATCGCGATCCTTGCCGAGATGGACGCTCTGCCTGGTATCAACCAGTCTGCGCTGGCAACGCGTGATATGGTTGACGGCAAACATGCTGGGCATGCCTGCGGGCACAATCTGTTTGGCGCTGCCTCACTCACGGCCGCTATTGCAGTGAAGCAATGGCTGGAGGCGACCGGCACGCCGGGCCGCATCCGTTTCTATGGAACGCCGGCGGAAGAGGGCGGTTCTGGCAAAGTTTACATGACGCGGGCCGGATTGTTCGATGATGTTGACATTGCGATCCACTGGCATGCGGACGATGAAAACAGCGCAGCGGCCCAGACGAGCCTCGCCAATCGCTCTGCCAAGTTTCGCTTCAAGGGCATCTCTGCACATGCGGCTGGCGCGCCAGAGCGGGGCCGCTCTGCTCTGGACGGGGCGGAAGCGATGAACATGATGGCGAACATGCTGCACGAGCATATGCCGCAAGATGCGCGCATGCATTACGTCATCACCAGCGGCGGCAACGCGCCCAATGTGGTGCCGGACTTTGCAGAGGTGTTTTATTATGTCCGCCATCCTGATCCCGACGGCGTGGATGAGATTTGGGCGCGGCTGGAGAATGCGGCCAAGGGCGCTGCGCTCGGCACCGGGACCGATGTCGAGTGGGAAGTGATCCACGGGAACAACCCGCTGCTGGTCAATGAGACATTGGCCAAGATGATGGACGCAAAATTGCGGATGGTTGGCGGCGTTGAGTACACCGCTGAAGAGCGAGCATGGGCCGAAGAAGTGCAAAAATCGCTCGGCGATGCGGCCAAACCGCTCAGCAGTGCGGGCGAAATCGGCGAATACAACAAGAGCCTTGGCTATGGTTCAACCGATGTTGGCGATGTCTCTTGGGCGACGCCAACAGTGGGCGTCCGCACGGCCACTTGGGTGCCCGGCACCAGCGCGCATACTTGGCAAGCGGTTGCCGCTAGTGGTCATTCGATTGGCCACAAGGGCGCTCAGGTCGCGGCCAAGGCGATGGCTTTGATGGCGGCGGAGCTTTACACCAATCCGGGGCTGCGCATCGCGGCGAAGGCCGAATTCGATGCCGCACGCGGACCGGATTACACGTACAAATCGCTGTTGGGCGACCGCGAACCGCCGCTCGATTACCGCAAGTGAGTGAGCGTGCAGGTCTACTCGCCTGATTGGCCAGAAAGCATATCGAGCATGGGGCGGACCGGGCTGACATCATAGCCAGCTTGTGATGCGGCATTTACGATCCCAGTAGGGCTGTGGCCCGATTTTGCCTGGGCAAGCGCCCACAGAAAGGTCGAGCGCGTGCCAGAACGGCAATAGGCGAGCACCTTGCCGTCAGCTTTAGCCATCGCGCCAACCATCTCGTCAATCTGCGGCTGGCTGAACCCGGAATGCCCGATCGGGATCGCGCAATAATCTAGGCCCGCTTCCTTGGCCGCCGCTTCGATTGCATCACCCTGAGGCGCCTCAGGGTCTTCGCCATCTGGCCGGTTGTTAATGATCAAGGTGACGCCCGCATCCTTGGCCGAAGTAACATCATCCAATGTGATTTGCGGGCTGGCAAAAATGGCGGGTGAGAGTTCGCGAAAGTCGCTCATGGTTTTAATCGCCTTTATGCTGCGAAAGCCTGCGGGAATGCTCAGAATATCTGTGCGCGCGTGCATTTCATGGCCAACACTTTGATGCGAAGCAAGTATTGGACGTGTTCGAAAGTGTCACAATTCTCAGTGATAACAGCGGGGATCGGTTAAATCATTCGCAAAGCAATGGTTTGTGCGCTATGTACCGATTCTACGAGGTGGGACTCCGAACAATATCGGTGTTCTGCCTGTGTCAGTGGTGGCTTGCTGTCCCCGCCCTGACGCATAGGAGGATGGGCAGTCTTGTAAGGTACGTTTTGAGTTATGGGTTACGATAGAGGACGTCGGCGCGGCCGGGACAAGCGCGACGGATTCGGCGAGGACAGCTACGATCCTTTTGGCGGCGGCGGCGATGGATTTCCGCCTCCAGGCAATTACGGAAATGACCGAAGCGGTGGTGGCGGTGATCGCTATGGCGGCGGCGGTGGACGTGGTGGACCAGGCGGCGGCGGTGGCGATCGTTACGGCGGCGGAGGCGGTGGTGACCGTTTCAGCGGCGGTGATCGCAGCGGTGGCGGTCGTGGTGGCCCAGGCGGCGGCGGTGGAGGCGGCGGATTCAACCGCATGCCCGCACAGGTCGTAGGCACCGGCAAAGGCACTGTGAAATTCTTTAACAGCCAGAAGGGCTTCGGCTTTGTCGCGCAAGAAGGCGGCGGCGAAGACGTGTTCATTCACATCAGCGCAGTTGAGCGTGCTGGACTGGAAGGTCTGGCTGAAGGTCAAGAGCTTGAGTTCAACCTGGTTGATCGCGGCGGCAAAATCTCCGCTCAGGATCTCCAAGTCGTTGGCGATGTGATCGCTGTTGAGAAAAAAGAAGCAGCGCCTCAGCGTGAGCTGACCGGCGAAAAAGCGACTGGGACCGTGAAGTTCTTCAATTCCATGAAGGGGTTTGGCTTCCTGGTACGCGACGACGGCCAGCCGGACGCATTCGTGCATATCAGCGCGGTTGAGCGTTCCGGGCTCCAAGGCATCAATGAAGGCGAACGCTACGAGTTTGACATTGAAGTCGACCGACGAGGCAAGCATTCTGCTGTCAACTTGGTGCCTGCGCAGGGATAAATCTCCCCAGCACATATCAGGGCCGTTTGACCGGAAACATGAGCGGCCTTATCAATTCGGGAAATGGCGGCTCTGTTTAGGGTCGCCTTTTCCATTCCTGAATTCAATTTTCGACTTCACTCAGTTCTTAAGGATCAAACCATGTCGATCACACCGCTTATGCCTGTCTATCCTCGGTGCGGTGTCCGTCCGGTCCGAGGCGAGCACTGCCACCTGATTGACGAGGATGGTACGCGTTACCTCGATTTTGCCAGCGGCATTGCAGTGAACTTGCTGGGCCACTCACACGAGGGGCTGATCAAGGCGATCCAAGAGCAAGCCGCGACCTTGATGCATGTCTCCAACCTCTATGGCAGCCCGCAGGGTGAGAAGCTGGCGAAAATGCTGGTCGACAACACCTTTGCCGACACGGTATTCTTCACCAATTCAGGCGCGGAGGCAGTGGAAGCCGCGATCAAAACCGCGCGTGCCTACCACCAGAACGCAGGCGATGCCGGTGATGCCAGCAAGCATGAACTGATCACATTCTCCAACGCCTTTCACGGCCGCACAATGGCCACTATCAGCGCATCAAACCAGACGAAGATGCACCATGGCTTTTCGCCAATGCTTGATGGTTTCAAATATGCTGAGTTCGATGATTTGGAATCAGCCAAAGCGTTGATGGGCCCGAACACGGCAGGCTTCCTAGTCGAGCCAATCCAAGGAGAGGGCGGCATTCGCCCCGCTTCGCAGGAATTCATGCAGGGGTTGAGAGACTTGGCCGATGAGCATGACCTAATGATCGTTCTGGATGAGGTGCAATGCGGGGTCGCGCGCACCGGCACGCTCTATGCCTATGAACAATATGGCGTCACGCCAGATATTGTCGCGACCGCAAAGGGCATTGGCGGCGGCTTCCCATTTGGCGCCTGCCTAGCGACCGAAAAGGCCGCGCGGGGCATGACCTTTGGGACTCACGGCTCGACCTATGGCGGCAACCCGCTTGCGATGGCGGCGGGCTGCGCCGTCATGGAGGCCGTGGCCAATGAGGAATTTTTGAGCTCAGTTCGCGAGAAGGGTGAGCGCATTCGCACCCGGCTTGAGCAATTCATCGGCAATTACCCAGAACTGTTTGAACTGGTCCGCGGCATGGGACTGATGCTGGGCATTAAGATGAAGGTCGAAAGCCGTCCGTTCTTTGTGCACCTGCGCGAGAATCACGATCTGCTCACTGTTGCCGCGGGCGACAACACGTTGCGTGTGCTGCCGCCGTTGGTGATTGGCGACGCTGAAATTGATGAGTTCTTCGAAAAGCTTTCCGCCGGTGCGGCGAGTTATAAAGTGCCAGAGCCAGCCTGATGACGTATCAACATTTTCTCGATCTCAGCGATGCTGGGGCTAATGCAATGGCCGCGATGGTCGGCGATGCGATTGATCGCAAAGCAGCGCGCAAAGGCTGGGGCAAGGGGCAGGCTGATGCCGACGCTCCGCTGGCGGGCAAGGTTCTGGCTTTGGTGTTTGAGAAGAACTCCACGCGGACCCGCGTGAGCTTTGACATCGCGATGCGGCAGCTGGGCGGCTCGGTGCTGATCCTAGATAGCGCCTCGAGCCAATTGGGACGCGGCGAGACCATTGCGGATACCGCCCGCGTCCTGAGCCGAATGGTCGATGCAATCATGCTGCGGACCGATGACCATGCGAAGATCGAGGAAATGGCGCGCCACGCGACCGTGCCTGTGATCAACGGGCTGACTGATCGCTCGCACCCGTGTCAGATCGTTGCTGACCTGCTCACAGTGATTGAACATGGCAAGCCTCTGCCGGGCTTGGAGGTCGCCTGGTTCGGCGATGGTAACAATGTGCTGCATTCCATCTTGGAAGCGGCCAGCCTGATGAAGTTCAATGTTCGGGTGGCGACACCAGCCGGCTATGAACCTGACAGTGAGTTTGTCGAAATGGCGCGGGCTGGAGGGGCAGAGGTTGCTCTGACGCATGACGCCTCAGTTGCGGCACGCGGCGCGGACGTCCTGGTCACCGACACTTGGATTTCGATGGGACAAGCGGATGCGGATGAGAAGCGCCGCGCTATGGAACCCTTTCAGGTCAACGCCTCGCTCATGGCTGAGGCCAAACCCGATGCTCTGTTCCTTCACTGCTTGCCTGCGCACGTCGGGGAAGAAGTAAGCGAAGAGGTGTTTGAAGGGGCGCAGTCGGTCGTCTTTGACGAGGCAGAAAACCGCATTCATGCACAAAAATCTGTTCTGCTTTGGAGTTTTGGCCTGCTTGCGTGAGGCTTGCCCCACGATTGGGGCTTACCGCTAGCGTTAGAGTCACCATATAGCTAGCTATGACACAGGCCCAATCTCCCAAGACGCAAGAGCCCGAGACTTTCGCTGATAAACTGCTTGGCTTCACCCTGCCTTCGCGCAGCGCCCGTGGCCGCGTGGTTCGCCTTGATGCAGTGCTTAACGATGTTCTGGCGGTGCACGATTACCCCGCTCCCATTCAGCACCTGCTCGGCGAAGCGCTGGTGCTGGGCGCCCTTATGGGCGGATTGCTCAAGGGCGAAGATGGCCAGCCGACCATGCAGGCGCAGACGAAGGCGGGCCCGGTGCAATTGCTTGTGTGTGATTATCGCGGCGGGACAATGCGCGGCTATGCTGAGTTTGATGGCGCTCAGGTTGAGAGCCTTGGCGCTAATCCAGCGCTCGCAGCTTTGTTTGGGGAGGGATATCTTGCGATCACCTTCGAAACAGGTGCGGGCAAGCGTTATCAGGGCATCGTCCCGCTGGAAGGGGACAACCTGTCTGAGGCGTGCGAGAACTATTTCGTTCAGTCAGAGCAAGTGCCTACGCTGATCCGAGTTGCCAGCCGATCCGGCGCTAACGGCCATCACGCCGCCGGCGTATTGATCCAGCATCTCGCCGATGGCGAAGAGGGACGGGAGCGTTTGCACGTTCGCCTTGACCATCCGGATTGGGAACACATCGTCGCGCTGGCCGGCACGATCAGTCACGAAGAACTGCTCGATCCCGAGCTATCCATGGAAAGCATCGTGTGGCGTTTGTTCCACGAAGAGGATCAGATTCGGGTTCAGCCCGGCAAGGGATTGAAGCGCGGTTGCCGCTGCAGTGCGGGCTATTACCATAGCGTCATCGCCCGTTTTCCAGCCGATGAGCAGGATGCAATGCGTGATGATGAAGGGCGGATTGTGGTCGACTGCCAGTTTTGCGCTCAGCAATATGTCTTGGCAATTTAACAGTTCATCGCTATTCAGGAACGGCTCATCGCGGGTTGTCCAATACGTACAACTCAGTGCAGCAAATATGTGGCGAGGTATGCTGATGGAAAAATGTAGCGCACCGATTGGTAAGCGAAAGCTGATGGCCTTGGGGCTGTTTGCTGTCGCCGGAGCCGTGCCTCTGGCCGCACAGTCCGATGGGCTTGCGATGCTATCTGGGCTGGCAAAGGGCGAATGGACTGTGAAGCCGCGAGACGGCTCTCCATCGCGTAAGATTTGCGTGCGCAGTGGACGCGAATTGATCCAGCTTCGCCATACTCAAGACAATTGTAGCCGGTTCGTGGTGGAGGATGGGGCGTCTGAAGTGTCCGTCCAATACACTTGCCCGGGTGATGGATATGGGCGGACAAACATTCGCCGTGAAACGGCCTCTTTGGTTCAGGTCGAGAGCCAAGGGATTGTTGGCGGCTTGCCATTCCAGGTGACCGCGGAGGCCCGCCGCACAGGCACGTGCTGATTGCGTAGGAATTGGCTACGGTGGATTGCTTAATATCGTAAGCGCGCTAATTCAGTGACGATGAGTTTCGTACAAGAGCAAAAGAAGCCCACTGCCGTGGTCCTGTTATCAGGCGGGCTCGACTCAATGGTATCAGCTGGAATTGCGAGAGAGCGCGGTTTTGCCGTCCAAGCGCTCACGATCGACTATGGCCAGCGCCATCGCCGGGAATTGCAATCAGCCAAGGATATTGCCGAAAAATTGAGTCTTGAGCGACAGGTGCAAATGTCGCTCGATCTGCGTTCATTTGGTGGATCGGCGCTGACCGCCGATATCGAAGTGCCCAAGACAGGTGTCGCGGAAGATATTCCCGTCACTTATGTGCCTGCTCGCAACCTGGTATTTCTCGCGCTGACCATCGCATTCGCCGAAGCCGCGGGCGCCAAGGATGTTTTCATCGGAGTAAACGCGCTTGATTATTCTGGCTATCCGGATTGCCGGCCGGAATTCATTGCCAGCTTTACTGAGACCGCTCGCCTTGGGACGAAGGCCGGTGTGGAAGGGTTTCCGTTTGAGATCCACGCCCCACTTCAGCACATGACGAAAGCCGACATTGCCAGCGAATGCGATCGCTTGGGTCTCGACCCTGCCTGGAGCTGGTCTTGCTATGATCCCGCACCTAATGGAGCGGCATGTGGTGAGTGCGATTCATGTCGGCTGAGGCGCAAGGGCTTTGCTGAGGCGAATCTAACCGACAACACGCAATACGCAGCATAAGAAATGCCTGCTCCAATAGGGGAACTGACTTGAGCGAGACCAAAAGCCAGCCAGTGGTCGATACCGACCAGCCGGTACCCGCCTATTCCTGGTACGCATTGAGCGTCTTGGTGGTGGTCTATGTGCTCAACTTTATTGACCGGCAAATCTTATCGATCCTGGCCAATGACATCAAAGCGGACCTAGGCGTTGACGATGCCTATCTCGGCTTTTTGTACGGTACTGCGTTCGCGATCTTTTACGCGCTCTTCGGTATCCCGCTTGGGAAATTAGCCGATAGTTGGAAGCGGGTGCGGCTTATGACCATTGGGCTTGCCCTCTGGTCGGCAATGACAGCGGTGTCAGGTTTTGCGCGAGATGCCGCCACTTTGACGGTCGCAAGAATTGGCGTTGGTGTTGGCGAGGCGACTGCAAGTCCTTCGGCATACTCGCTCATTTCAGATTGGTTTCCCGCGAGGTTGAGGGCGACCGCACTCGCTATATACAGCTCCGGCATTTACATCGGTGGGGGAATCTCGCTCGCTATTGGTGGGTTGGTTGTCGACCGCTGGAACGCGACGTTTCCGCAAGGGGACCCATTGCTGGGCCTAGCGGGCTGGCAGGCCGCCTTTATTGCGGTCGGGGTGCCAGGCCTGCTTTTGGCCATTTGGGTCGTGACCCTGCGGGAGCCGGTTCGCGGAGCAATTGATGGCCTGGAAACGGCTGAGGATCCGCATCCGTTCAAAGGCTTTGTGCGGGAGCTCTGCACTGTGATCCCGGGCTTTACCTTTTTCGGTGCCGCTGCCCGAGGCGGAAAAGCTCTGGTGATCAACATCGCGGTTTTCATTGGCGCTCTTGCGGTCGCCTATGGTCTGACGAACATCCTAAGCTCGGGTCCTGGGTTCATCTTTGCGCCGATCACGGATCAATGGTTCCTGCTAGCGATTGGCTACTATGCCGTCTTTTGTTGGGCGAGCGCTTTGCGAGAGCGTGACTATCCCACGTTTGCTTTGACTTGGGGGTCTCCGGCTTTTCTGTGCACGATCCTAGGGTATGGGACCGTGGCATTTATGGCTTATGCAGCCTCTTATTGGGGCGCGCCATATGCCGAAAGAACGTTTGAAGTCTCCAAAGCTGAGCTTGGCTTCTGGCTCGGCGGCGGCGGCGCGGCTGGCGGATTTTTGGGGGTGATCCTCGGCGGTAGAATGGCAGATGCGTTGTTTACGCGTTTCTCATCCGGCAGGATTTGGGTGATTTTGTTTGGACTTGTCAGTCCGATCCCATTTGCACTCGTTCAATATACAACCGACAGCTTCACGCTGTTTCTCATTTTGAACGTTATCACTAGTGCATTGGCCGCATCGGCACTCGGTGCCGCAGCGGCTAGCAGCCAGGCACTGGTCCTCCCTAGGATGCGGGGAGCCGCGACTGCTACATTCTTTTTGGCGACGACTCTGGTGGGCTTGGCCCTCGGTCCATACACCGCTGGCTATGTTTCAGCACAAGACGACGCCGGCTTGAGTGTGGGAGTGCTCTCAACGCTTTGGATTACGCCGGTTGGTCTGCTTTTGCTAATTGCGGCTATTCGTCTCGTTCCGCGAGCGAATGCAACGGTGCTTGAGCGGGCTCAGGCTGCAGGGGAACCAGCGCCGGAAAGCTAGACTATCGTTTATTTCTTGGCGAGGACGCCGCAAGCAATGCGTGGTCCAGCTGCACCTGCAGGGTCGCTGACATAATCGTCTGGACCCGCATGAAGCATAACTGCGGTGCCGTCCTCGTCGAAGATGAGCGGAAGCAATTCGTCGGCCGTTCCGGACAGCTGAAACGAAGTTTCGAATGACGATTGCTCTTCAATGGCTAGGTTGGGCAGGTCGCCCAGATGTGCTCCATTGGCGCTTTGCGAGCCGTGGGCTTTCTCGAATGGATTAAGGTGGCCGCCTGCCGTTTTGAAATCGGGGCCATCGCAGACGCCCATCGTGTGGAGGTGAAAAGCTCGCTGGCCAGGCGTAAGATCCTCAATGGCCACTTCAACAGAAAGCGTGTCAGACTGTCTAAGTAATTGCACTGAGCCGATTTCGGCACCGCTGGCGTCGAAGAGTGTTGCCGTAGCAACTTGCTCCGCTTGAGCATTTTTACTGTCTGGAGCGGTTTTTTTGTTCTCTTGACCAGAGCCACATGCGCTCAGTGCAAGGCATGAGAAAAGCAAAGCGGTTGGGATGAGGCGAGGCATAACAGGTTCCAGACCAGAAATTTTGGCAAAAAAAGGGGTCGGACTGTGCCGACCCCTTTTCTCAATTTTTCAACGTCAGTCGTGATTACATGCCCGAACCCGGGCCGTAAGTCACTTCTACGCGGCGGTTTTGCAGTTCGCGAACACCGTCTGCGGTAGGTACGCGAGGCTGAGATTCGCCAAAGGCTTCACCAGTGATGCGACCTTCTGGAACACCGCGACCGGCAAGGTAGCCGCGAACCGAAGCGTTACGACGCTCAGCCAACGCCATGTTGTAAGTCACGCTGCCCGAACGGTCAGTGTGGCCCGCAAGCATAACATTCGCCGTACCACAATCTGCATAGGCGGTAACCGCACTATCCAAGATGGTCGCTGCTTCAGGTGTAATGACTGATTCGTCCCAATCGAAGAACACGATGTATGGGCCGGTGTTACACGGAGCCGCAGTTGGTGCTGGCGGTGCAGGTGGTGGTGGCGGCGGTGGTGCCGGAGGTGCCGGAGGTGGTGGCGGAGGTGGCGGAGGTGCCACGTCGCCGCCAAAGTTGTAGATAATCGAACCGAGGATCGAATGGGTCGCTACATCTGTCTCATACTGCGCACCAAGCGTATCGACGATATCAACACCGACAGCGTTAAAGTACCGGTACTTTAGGCCAATGTCCCAGCTATCATTTAGTGGCGCACGGACACCAGCGAGGATTTGCCAGGCAAGACCTGTATCTGAGTCGCTATATGCTCCAGGCCCATTCGAATTGATCGTTCCATCCAAGTCTACGCGAGCAACACCCACGCCGCCTCCAGCGAAACCTTGAACGCCGTCATCTTCACCAAAGTCGAACAATCCGTTGAGCATGAAGCTCAGCGCATTCACTTCGCCCGATGCAGGAAATGTACCCGCAGTACGAACAATAGCCGAGCTTGCCGAAGCCACCCCAACTGCACCGACCGTTAGGTTCTGAAGGTCTGCAGCTCGGTAGCTCGCCTCAGCCTCCAAACGGAAAGCGCCGAAGTCGTAACCGACTGCCGCGCCGAAGTCGTAGCCGGAATCGTAATCACTTTGGACGTCGTTTGAGTTCCCATTAACGTCGAAGTCGATGTCCTCGACAATCATGGCTCCACCATCGCCTTGGATGTACCACTGCCCATCACGAGCCGTAGCAGGCGCTGCGAGCGCCGTTGAAGCCATCGCCAATCCTATGACGAGTTTGCGCATTCCAATAATCCCCTTTTTAGCGTTATTTGGAGCAGCGTTCTCTCTAACTTTTCTCTTTAACCGTGGCAAGCAATCAATCGATCAAACTGTTGCAATAAAGTCGCTATTGGCGAAGCTGGTCCCAAAAAAGGCAGGCTTCGTCATATCTTGTCGTGGTTGCATGCCGTGCAAGACCGCTGTTTCGGCCTTATGCAAGAATACCAACCGATTTTAAGACATCGACGATCTCAGCGAGCATGATCTCGTGCTTCTGCGTCTACAACGCTCCCATTTTCGGGGAGGAGCGGTTCGGTCGCGCTCGCCCAAACAGACGAGAAGAACATGATTTGGCTCGTATCTTGATTGAACACCATCATGCCGGGCACTGCTGGCGCAAAATGCCAAGAATTATTCAGGAAAATAGCCAAACTATTATCTTCGCCGCTCCATTCACTTGAACCAGCACCGACCACATAGATGTCGCCTGTACTAGGTGTGGTTGGAGGCGTATCTTGAACGCCGAGAACTGTTTTCGGCAATAGGCTATCAATCAAAGAGAACGCTTCGTTGACGAAGAATTCCTTTTGCGCTTGACCTGAGAAGAGCAAGGGCAATGAGTAATTTGAGGTCGTTGCCGGAAAAGAAGCGGCTGTCGGCATAGTAGGACTCCATCAATTTTAGGAAAGTGTTGCCAGATGGATTGCTGGCGAGCTTGAAAACGTTCCGACTTGTTTGACCCAAAGTTCCTGCGGACCGAAATTTGCCAGCAGATCGCTTCGCTCGGCTTCGGAAAAACTCATCTCAGCCTCAGTCGTTTCCCGAGAAAGAAATGGATCGTCAGTTGGGCCAAATCCAACAATATAAGCCTCTCGTTCTTCGATGAGTGCAGTGTCGATCAAATCCTCCCACAGCCACTGGCCGCGAGCGCGCCGTGTCCAGCAAAAATGCCAAGTCCCGTCCGCTAATATGGATCGGCGAGGGTGGACAGGCGTCAATGGGCGTCTTGAAAGCCCTGCATTAGAAAGATCCGCAATTACTGGCTCGTCGTCGCCTAGACCAATCGCAGCTATTCTAGTGCTGGCATTCGATGGGACATCCGAAGGCCTAAGCGCGGTTAGCCGGTCATCAAGCAAAGCCACTGGAGTGCCTGACACGTGACCATTTTGCGCAGCCGCCTCAGTTCCCCCTCTGCCTCGCAATAGCCCTGAGAGCATCCATCTTCCTGGACTCACAGCATCGGCGGACAGGAATTGTACGACTTCATCACCAACGAGAACGCGGTTCTCGCCAAGCGCCAACCCTGCAATTGTGGTTTCAGAGAAAGACAGATCATCATCGGGAAGCTCAATTAGCATTGATGAACCGGCTTCGAAATGGGTGGCGTTGGATGGTCCGAGGTCTGCCACAATGGTCCCTGAAACAGCACGCTGTGATCCTGTTGAGCCTATTGGAACAAGGCCTCCTGCGCGCTCAACGTATAAGGCTGCACCCTTCCAGCTTGAAGTTGCTGATGAGGCCGCCGCGAGTATCATCGGTTCGGAAGAAGAGCCCGTTCCCTCGGAGGGCACTTCAAACAGGGTCAGCAGCGTCGGGCCAACCAGTTCATCATCTGGCGTGTTCGCTGCGCCAGCATCTGACGAAACGTTTCCAGTTAGTCCTGGCGCAAGTCTCTCCAAATTCAGTTCAATGCCGCGATCGAGCCATTCCCAACCTTTGACAAGCCAGCGTCCAGGCATATCGGGAATTTTCACAAGTGATCCTGGTTCGAGCTCAGGATCAAGATCAGCCGTGCGCCAAGTAATCTGTTCGTGTTGCCATCTAACCCGGTTGGCATTCATATTCGCGAGCTCGCGCGCGCCGTCTGCTTGCATGGTCGCTGGAATGTCGATCATTGCTTCGCGGCCACTCGGTCTTGAGCCTATCGCCCGTTGTACACCGGGCTGGTAGTCGCGGTTTTCGTCATAATAGCGCAGCGCAAACGGTTCTTGCTCAAACCTCTCGGCTCTTCGCCTGTTTCGCTGCTCTTCTTCGCCATGGCTCACTTCTGCAGGAAGGGCGAGAAGCGCCAGTTCGGAACTGCCCACTTGGGCGAGGCTCAATCCGCTGTACTTCGTTACACAAGAAAGGGGAAAAATCCGGTTCAGCGCCGATAGAGATGATGTCAGGGGTCCTCCTTCGTCGGCAAACCCGCGCAAATTAGGCAGGGTTTGAGTGGAGCCGTCAGGGATCGACTGAGGGACAATGTCATTCAGTGCAACGGACGTAGGGCTCTCTGCCATGATCTCAAAAGTGAGCGCCGGAATACGATTGCCAAAGTCAGCCAATTGCAGGTCTTCAAAGACTACGTAAGCGCAGTCTCGAAAAGCTGGGGCGGAACCGCCCTTGTCAGCCGCAATGATAGGGTCGACGGGATCATCCCCGTGGCCATCATAGAACCTGAGGATACCCTCAGTTTTCAAGTCCCCGGATGCGCCTCTTAGTAACTCACCATCCGCCCAGATCCGTCCAAGTGTGGAAACCGGTAAGCTGCTCAGGGCCACCGCAAACGAGGCAGAATAGCTGTAGGTTTTGGTTGAAGGCTGCCCCTTGCCTCCGCCGCTTTTCTCAGAACTTTCAATCAAGTCGGTGGACCAAATCACCGTTCCCGGCACTCGCATGCGCCCGAAGACTCGAGCAATCGGCTGTCCATAGCTTGAGGTGGTCACTGAGAGTTCTTTGAGACGAGCTCCCTCGACTGTTCCAGAACCAAATATTGCTTGGTCGGCTTGCTGACCGATCAGAGCGCCTATTGCGCCACCAACCGGACCACCAATAGCCGTTCCCACTGCCGTGAGGAGAAGCGTTGCCATCAGGTTTTTCCTTGGGTTTCAGGTTCAAGTCGCCAGTGCTTGATGAGCGAAATGCTCACTGGTGCGGGCTCGCGAATTACGCGCTGGAGGCCGATGTGAGCATGAATGAAGCTTGCTGAATGCTCAGCAATCATAATGTGGAACTGACTGGGAGACGGGCTGACAAGAAGGACATCGCCCGCTTCGATGGTGCCGCAGGTCTCGCTGAAGCCTGATAAGGATGCACAGGCTAGCCAAGGGTCGGCGCTTTCATTGCGCAGTTTGTAGCCGATAGGAAGCTGGTGATTTACACCCGCTTTGCGCAAGCTGCAGCCCAATAGGCCAATGCAGTCCATACCGCTTGCCGGGTCGCGTCCGTGAAGCCGAAAGGGCGCGCCCACGAAAGATGCAGCCGCTTCAGCAAGTAGAAGCGCGCGTGTCATTCGGTCGGTTTGCCATAGCGCGACAAGAGATCGTTACCTGGCAGAAAGGGCTCACCGCGAAAGTTAGCCGCATTGTTAAAGCGTCCAGCGCATGTTGCTAGAGTGTGGTCGCACCCCTCGAGCAATTCTGCGCGTGTGCCCAACTGAGTGCCCTCGGAAAGGGAACGATCCAGGATGAGGCCTTGAGGATCCGCGCTTACAATTCCGAAGGTTAGCCCGGTTTGAGGTCCAGCCAAGAACCGTAGCTTTCCATCTATGTAGAGATCGTGGCTAAGGCCATCGAAGGAAACGCGATTGGCGTCAAAGTCGATTTGCGAGACTTCTTGAACGCTGGTTAGTCCGAACGCAGACAAGGTGCATCCAGGCCCGCAGAATTCCGCGCGGCACGCATGGGTGTGCTGAGGACCTCTTAGTAATTCCGGTTCCGCAGCTGAGAAAAGCTGCGCTTGCGCTCCGTTGGGAAAGCGCAGCCGCCTTAGTGACGGTTCAAAAATTGGCCTGCGCTCTGGCGGGCAGCAGGCCATAATTCCGCTTTCTCCCTCAACCATGACTGAGCGCGCTTCGGCCAGCGAAGACGAGATCAATGCGATCCGCGCCTGAGGATTACCTTCAGCGATTGATCGCACCCATTCCGAACCAGCGCGGGTCTTGCCAAAACCGCGTCCAGCCAGGATCAGCCAGATGCGCCACTCACCTTCCGGCGGCAATTGCGCAAGCCGCGCAAAAAACCCCCAGTGATAGTCAAATTCTGCGCGTTCTTGAGCGTTGAGTACGCGGCTCAATTCTTCGCGCACCATGGCCGGCGCATTCGCCAGCCAATCATGTCGCTCGATCACGAATTTTTCGCTTCTCGGGCCCGCTCCTGCTGTATTCTGTGCCGGATCTCCTCCACCTTGCGATCAATCGATCCGCGAATTTCCGCAGCGCTTACATTGCGCTGTTCCGCTTGCGCTCTGGCGGCGTTGTCGCGGTGTGCGTTCAGCAGGCGAATGGCATTGGCGAAGTCGTACTTTGACGCATCATCTGTTTGCAGATCGCCTTCACGCAGGCGGCGAAGGACTTCCATTTCCAAATGTTCATACCCTTCCCACAAAGCGGCGAGCCAGCGCCGGGCAAACTCGGGCTCGTTGGCACGGGCACGGTAGACATAGCTGTTTGATACGCCCGCAAACTCAGCAGAGCGGCTGACGTTTGAGGATTGCGCGAGGCACTCAATAAATCGGTCGCGCCAGCGCGAGTTTATCCGCGGGCGTTTTTCGTGGTCGGAATGATCCGACCGTGAATTGTCTGGCATCTTTGGTCTCCGCTCGGCCCGGCTGAAGCTGAAACGCCAGGGGGACCGAAATAGGAAAGTCGCGGGAGCGGGTCTGAGGTTTGTCTCAGCCCCTCGTTTCGACTCACACTATCGCGATGTTGATTTCTTCTAACCAATGATCGTGACAATGTCAATATAAAAGTACCAAATAGGTTATTTAATCTCAGTTGCGTCCCGTCTAGGGCGCGGCTAAGCGCTGGTAATCAATCGGGCGCGAACTGGCGAAAGACACCCAAGCTCATGATGAAATTGCTGCGCGGTCTCTACAATTGGACCATGGACAAGGCCGCTCACCCTAACGCGGTGTGGTGGCTGGCTTTCTTCTGCTTTATCGAATCGAGCTTCTTCCCCATTCCGCCGCACCCCCTGCTTGGCCTGATGTGTCTTGCTGAGCCAAAGAAAGCGATCCGCTTTGCGGTCGTGGCAACGGTGTCATCGGTGCTTGGCGGGCTGTTCGGCTATGCGATCGGATACTTTCTTTACGACGCCGTGGGCTCGTGGGTGATCGGTGTGCTCGGCCTTACCGAGAGCTTCCCAGTCGCCGCTTGCTACATTCGCGAGCAGGGCGGCCTGGCCGTCTTCTTTGCCGCTGGCACGCCGGTCCCGTTCAAATTGATGACAATCACAGCGGGCTTTATCGAGATGAACCTTATGACGTTCACGCTCGCTGCCATCGCTGGGCGCGCGCTCATCTTTATGATCGTCGGTGTGCTGTTCCAACTGTTCGGCGCGCCGATCAAGGCGGTCATCGACAAATACCTTGGCTGGGTCACCACGGCCTTCGTCATTCTGGTGGTCGGCGGCTTCGTGGTGTTCACGCAGCTCGCGGGCAGCGACAACGAAGGCGAAGTGAACGCCTGTGACAACGCAACCGAAGTGCGTGCTTAGTGCTCAGATAATGCCCATTGCCTTGCCAGCGCGTTCGAACATTCCGAGGATGGTTTCGACTTCCTCCGCTGAATGCTCAGCGCATAGCGAGCAGCGCAGCAATGTCATATTCGCCGGTGTTGCCGGTGGGCGCGCCAGATTGACGTAGAGCCCCTCTTTCAGCAGCGCCTCCCACATAGCCGCACCACGCTCCAGATCGGGCATGATGACGGCCACGATTGCGCTTTGTGGCTCACTGGTCCCAAGCTCAAAGCCGAGCTCGGTCAGACCTCGATGAAGCCGTTTGGAGTTTTCCCAAAGGTGCGCGCGTTTGTTCGCGCCATGCATCAATTTGCGAATAGAGGTCGCAGCCGTTGCTACTACGCTGGGCGGCAGGCTGGCGGTGAAGACATAGGGGCGGCAGACAAGCCGCATGATGTCGAATTTGGGGTGGTTGGACACGCAGAACCCGCCAACTGTCCCAACGCTTTTCGAGAAAGTGCCGATGACAAAATCAACGTCGTCGATCACGCCTTGCTCTTCGCACACGCCGCGGCCGTTCTCGCCAATAAAGCCCATCGAATGCGCTTCGTCGACCAGCACCATCGCGCCATATTTCTTCGCGATCGCAACCATTTCTTTAAGCGGGGCAACGTCGCCCAGCATCGAATAGACGCCTTCAAGGATAACGAGCTTGCCAGCGCCTTCTGGAATGCGGCGCAGGCGTTTTTCCATCGCTTCGACATCATTATGTTTGAACGGAACAACCTCTGCATTGCCCATCGCGCAGCCATCCCAAATCGAGGCGTGGCTATCGATATCAAGGACGATGTAGTCGCCTTTACCGGCAAGAGTAGCGATGATTCCGAGATTGGCCTGATAGCCAGTTGAGAAAACCATCGCGTGATCCATTGCGTAAAATTCGCGCAATGCATCTTCGCATTCCCGGTGCCCTTGATAGGTGCCATTGAGAACGCGGCTGCCGGTGGTGCCTGAGCCGTAATCGGACAAGGCCTGCTTGCCTGCATCGATCACATCCGGATCGAACGTCATGCCCATGTAATTGTAAGTGCCGAGCAAGATCGTCTCGCGCCCATTGCAGATCGCAGTGGTTGGCGAGAGAACATTTTCCATAACGAGATTGAAGGGGTCTTCAATACCGCTCGCGAGCAGCGTTTCGCGCGTTTGGATGAGGTCGTCGAACTTGGACAGCAGATCGCCTGTTGGCGCGATATCGGTAAGGGTCTCAGTCATGGGCAAGGCCTATATCAGCTATCCTGCATTTTGTGCACAGCAGCGACCAGCTGACCGTAATTTTCGATTTCGGCCTGTTGGTTCATGCTGATGATGATGTCGAATTCGTCTTCAATCTCAGCGACGAAATCCATCACGGTCAGGCTGTCGAATTCCAGATCACCAGCAAATGTGGTTGCGTCTTCAATAGTAACGCCCTTTTTGTTGAAGGGCTCAATCAAAGCGCGGATACGCTCATCAACTGCGGCAGAATCCATGGTGTTGGCGCTCACTTTCTCGGTGCAATTTCAGCTTCAAAAACGAAGTCTAGAGGTATTTGGAATCGCAGACCAGCCCATATGAAACCATTTTTGGGGGGCAAACGGCTCAAATCATTGCCTCTTTACGGCCATTTGGCCTTCAATTTCGAGAATTCAAGCTGAAGCCGAAGCCTGCGTTTCGGCTCTAAACCAGAGCTTTGACAGCATTCATAAACGGCATGATCGAAACTGGTTTAGCCAGATAACCTGCGGCGCCTGCCGAGCGGATCCGCTCCTCGTCACCCTTTCCGGCAAAGGCCGTTACCGCCAGAACCGGGATCTCGCACAGCGAGGTGTCACGCTTGGCCGCCTCAATCAGATCCACACCGGAAATGCCGGGCAGCTGAATATCCATAATGATCAGATCAGGAGCGGTTCCGCGCGCCATTTCAAGCACCTGATCACCATCCGCGACAGGCTCGACTTCAAAGCCGTTTGCCTTCAACACGTCGCAGAACAGTTTTCGATTGAGGTCATTATCCTCGACAACCAAGATTCGCTTTGCCACTGACCGATGCTCCCCCGAAGTGGGCTGATTACCCCGACAATGAGGTTACGACAATTCAAAATCCAAATATTCACGATGCCGGAGCGCAGCAGCTCAGCCCGCAAACCCTCGCCTTGGCAGTGCTGGGGTGGGTGTTGGAGGATGGTGAACGCGCGGAGCGCTACCTCGATTTGACCGGGCTTGATGCGGATAGTTTGCGCGGCGGTTTGAACGATCCGACGGTCCTTGCCTCGGTCTTTGATTTTCTCGCGAACCACGAACCGGACCTGATCAGAGCGGCTGAAGCGCTCGCAGTGACGCCTGAAGAACTTATCGCTGCACGCCAGGAGCTTGCATCATGAGCAGGCCTCTCATTATCAGCGATTGTGACGAAGTCATCCTGCACATGGTCGCCCCATTCAAGCAGTGGCTGGAGAGCAGCCAAGGCGTGGATTTTGAGCTGGAGGGCAACAGCTTCGCGACCGCTTTGCGTTGGCAGGACAGTAGAGATGTGCTGGACCAAAAAGACATCTGGCGGTTTCTTGGCAGCTTTTTCGACACCGAAATGGACAGTCAAATGCCGATTGCAGGTGCGGTCGAGGGCCTCAACCACTTGTCAGAGCAAGCTGACGTAGTGATCCTGACTAATCTGGTCGATGAGCGGCGCGATGACCGCGCTCAGCAATTGGCGGCGCACGGTCTCAATGCCCGCGTGTTTACCAATCAGGGCCCGAAAGGCCCAGCGCTACAATCCATCTTGGAGGAATATTCGCCGAGCCGGGCGATTTTCATTGATGACTTGGCGCAGCATCACGCATCTGCATCAGAAGTGGTGCCGGACACTGTGCGATTGCACTTGTGCGGGGAGCCTATGATCGCTCCGCACATCGATTGCGCGCACAAGGCGGGTCACGCCAATGCAAGGATCGATGAGTGGTCGCGTGCGTTACCGTGGTTGTTAGAGCGTTTGGAAGAGGAAGCACGATGAGTATCGAAGCCCGCCTGAAGGAACTTGGTATCACTTTGCCAGAGGCCGCTGCGCCTGTTGCGAGCTATGTTCCAGTCGTGTTGCAGAATGGGTTTGCGCATGTCTCTGGCCAATTGCCTTTTATTGAGGGACAGCTTGCAACTGGTCGGTTGGGCGATGATGTTTCGCTTGAAGATGGCCAGGCCGCTGCGCGAGCCTGTGGGTTGATGATTTTGGCGCAGCTGAAAACTGCTGGGATCGATCTCGACCGCGTGATGCGGGTCGTAAAGCTCGGCGCGTTTGTCAATTGCACGCCGGAATACACAGACCAACCGAAGGTTGCCAATGGCGCTTCGGATTTGATGCAAGAGGTGTTTGGCGACATTGGCCGCCACGCACGTGCTGCCGTCGGCGTGCCAGCCCTGCCGCTAGGCGCTGCGGTTGAGGTGGACGCGATTATCGCCATTGCCAGTGAGTGAGCGCCGCGCTCCGCATTGGCTGACCGAGTGGGCCTATGCCCACCGCGGACTGCATGGGCCAGGTGTCCCTGAGAATTCGGTCGCCGCAGCAGAGGCCGCCATCGCAGCGGGCATGGGCATTGAATGCGATATCCAGCGCAGCTGTGACAATGAGCCAATTGTTTTCCATGATTGGGAGCTTGCCCGGCTGACAGACCAAGATGGCAAAACAGGTGCGCTCAATATGGGCGAGTTCGCTCAGCTGCGCTTGTTAGGGACAGGGGAGCATCCCGTCCCGCTAGCTCAGTTTCTTGAGATCATTGGCGGCAAAGTGCCGCTGCTGATTGAGGTAAAATCAAAGTCTGGGTATGATGTGGGTCTGACCTGCGAATGTGTCAGGGCTGCACTGGCAGATTATAGGGGCGATCATGCGGTCATGAGTTTTGATCCGCGCGCCCTGCAATGGTTCGCCGAACGTGATCCTCACAGAACCCGAGGCTTGGTCTGCACAGACACGCTGGACCTCGGATTTCTCGGTGTGTGGCGGCAACCCGGCGCGCTTGAGCAAGCTCAGCCAGATTTTCTCGCGATGGATATTCGCGACCTTCCCAATGCGCTGTGCGAAATTTGGCGTGCGGCGCAGCGGCCACTGCTCAGCTGGACCATTCGCAGCAAGGAATTGCGCGAGCGATCGCTAGGGCTGATCGATGCGCCGATTGCTGAAGGTGAGGGGATCGCGTGAGCGGCGATGAGCTGACTGTGCGTTTAGCGCCAAGCGTTGGCTCATTCGATGCGGCCGAATGGAATGCGCTCAATCTAAGCGGAAACCCTTTCGTCAGCTATGAATTTCTGACCGCGATGGAGGATTCCGGCAGCGTGGGTGAAGGCACGGGCTGGGACCCAGTGCCAATCGCTATAACTGGCGAGAATGGCAAACTGCTCGCCGCTATGCCGAGCTATGCCAAAGGGCACAGCCAGGGCGAATATGTGTTCGACCACTCGTGGGCCGACGCTTATCAGCGCGCCGGTGGGCGCTATTACCCGAAGCTTCAGATCGCCTCGCCGTTTACTCCTGCGACCGGTCCGCGCTTGCTGCTGTCCGATCCGTCATTGGCGCTGCACCTGCTTAAGGGCGCAGAATTGGTATGCGAGCAAAACGGGCTTTCATCAGCGCACGCGACCTTCATCGATGAGACGCAAATGCCGTTGTTCGAGGATGCCGGCTGGTTGAAGCGAAGTGATCTGCAATTTCATTGGATCAACCGCGGCTACAGTACTTTTGATGATTTTCTGGATGCTCTCTCGTCCCGCAAGCGCAAAAACTTGCGCAAAGAGCGGGCGGCGGCGCAGAAAGACCTCCAAATCTCTCGCCTTTCGGGAGACGACATAAAGGCGGAACATTGGGACGCGTTCTGGGTGTTCTACCAAGACACCGGCGCGCGCAAATGGGGGACGCCCTATCTGGCCCGCGAAGCATTCACGTTGCTGCAGGAGCGGATGGGCGACAGCCTGGTCATGATCCTCGCTTTGGACGAGGGGATGCCGATTGCAGGCGCGCTTAATTTCATCGGCCAGGATGCGCTTTATGGCCGATATTGGGGATGCGCGCGCGATGTGCGCTTCCTGCACTTTGAGCTGTGCTACTACCAAGCCATTGAGATTGCGATCGAACGCGGTCTGGACCGGGTAGAAGCTGGCGCGCAAGGCGGCCACAAGCTCGCCCGTGGTTATGAGCCCGTGCAAACTTGGTCGGCGCATTGGATTGCCGACCCCGGTTTTCGTGACGCGGTCGCGGACTTCCTGGAGCGCGAGCGCGATGGCGTGGCGACCGACCAAGTCCTTTTGGACAGGCGTACGCCCTTCAAGCAGAATTAGGCAGCTTGGCGGCGAGTTTCAGAAAGCCATTGGCGCGCGCGGCGCTGAGCTTCTGCGATTTCGCGAGCGGTCATCTCATCAGAAATGTCAGCGCGGCACCAAGCCGCCTCTTCGTGACCCTGCGCAGCGGCAAGGTTAAACCATTTGTGCGCCTCGATGAGGTCGCATTCGGCGCCATTGCTGCCGGTTGAAAAAGACACGCCTAGGTCAAAGTGCGCTGAAATGTCGCCCTGAGATGCTGCTGCCAGATATTCGGCAAGGATTTCATTGTTCAGGTCTGTGCCCAGTTCGGTGGCTTTGCCGCCAGTGATTGGTTTAAGTTCCATTGTTTGGTTACCCCGTTAATCACGAAACCAACGCCCCCCGGCTGGTTCGCTAACCAAGTCCTCGCTCCTCGTGGTCAACAATTGGTTAACGGCGACGTTAATTTTTGTGATTGAGCAACTCAAAGTGCGCGAGATCCAGAACTTTTTGGCTTCGTGATGACACTGGGTTGGGCAAAGCCGCTTGTGCGTCTCAGACTGCAAGCCTATAGGCGCGCACAATGCGTAGACTCAGGGGGCCTGCGAAGCGTTTGGAATTTCCGCGCTAAGCGAATTGGATAGTCTCGCCGAATGCGATTGGGGTAAGAGGACCACATGGCCACTGCGTCGACTGACGATATCGATATTCTAGCCAAAGCGAAGAGTATGCTCAAGGCGGGCTATGTGCCTACCGATGACGAAGAGTATATGAACGAGCAGCAGCAGAACTATTTCCGCATGCTCCTGCTTGAGTGGAAACGATCAATCCGCGATGCGGCTGATCAAACGCTCCAATCCTTGCAAGACGGCCCGATCAGAGAAGCCGATCTGAATGATCGCGCATCGAGCGAGACCGATTGGGGCATTGAGCTGCGCACTCGCGACCGTCAACGAAAGCTCGTGGCCAAGATTGAATCCGCCTTGCGCCGCATCGACGAGGGCGAATATGGCTATTGCGAGGTGACCGGTGATCCGATCGGTTTGAAGCGGCTGATCGCACGGCCAGTCGCAACCATGACCGTTGAGGCGCAAGAAGCGCATGAACGCAAAGAGAAAATCTCACGCGACGACTGATCAACCAAGCTAACGAACAGCTTGGAATAAGTGCCAGATTGGGACGCGTCCGTTTTCAAGGCTGCTCCTGCGCGCATGTTAAACAATCATTAGGCACCGCGGCATAGCCCGTAGGCTCGATAGATAAATCCCTGTGCGCTATCTTGGCGTGCTGGGGCTGATGAAGATGGCAGTTTTGTTTGTGGTGGGCACAGGAGACTTCTTGGAATGACTGGTGTTGAAACTAGGAGCGTGTCGCGAGACAGTCTCTTTCTGCTCGCCGGTATTCGTGTTGAACAAGCCGGGGATACACACCGCGTGCGCGTGCGCAATCTGTCGGATGGCGGCATGATGGGCGAAGGCAATCTGCGCGTTCAGCCTGGCAACCGGCTGGATATTGAACTGAAGAATATCGGTTCAGTGGCGGGAACCGTTGCTTGGGTCCAAGACGACCGCTTCGGTATTGCCTTCGATGACGAGATTGATTCTCAGTCCGCTCGTAAGCCAGCCAATGGCGACGCTCAATCAGACGGAGCCGGTTTGAGCACTGCTCACACGCGTAAGGGGCCTGCGGCGCCTGATCCACGGGATTTTCGTAAGGTTTGAGGATTTCAGTCAGCTTCAACGCTGACCGGATGGAAACAACCTGATAGGCTCGCGGCAATTATGCGAGTCTTGCTGCTTTTACCTTTCTTTTTTGCGCTTTTTGCCTGTGGTCCGTCAGCGGACGACGGGCCTGTAAAAGTGGTGATCATCGGCGAGCCAGAGAGCCTGTTGGAGCAAGGTGTCCGCCTGTCGCCTGCAGCGCAGCATTTGCGCGCGTCAACCCATGAAGGCTTGGTTGCCCTCGACCCAACTGGTCAAATTCTCCCGGCCATAGCAGAGCGCTGGATCGTCACTGACGACGGATTGAGCTATATTTTCCGCTTGAGAGGAGCGACCTGGCCCGATGGCGAGACGGTTACAGCGCAGGATATCAGGCTGCAGCTGCGCGATCTCATGCGCCGCCTCGAGGGTACTTCTCTTGGCCTCGACCTGGCGAAAGTCACCGAGATCCGGGCTATGACAGGCCGGGTGATCGAAGTACGATTGAGCAGCCCCATGCCGGAGTTTCTCAGGCTTATGGCTCAGCCCGAGCTTGGCTTTGTGCGCGACAATAGCGGTATGGGACCGATGATTGTCTCGAGCGACGAAGAGACCCCGCTGCTGGCCCGTTTGAACGCTCTGCCGCCTCAGGAGCGGGGCCTGCCTGCACGTCAGGATTGGGAAGAAAACGCACGGCCAATCCTCGTCCGCGCGATGCTGGAGGAGCGTGCGGTAGCTGCTTTCTCCAATGGCGATGTCGACATTTTGCTAAATGGTCAATTGGTTAGCTTTCCATTGGCGCAGCTTGGCCCGCTGTCGCGCGGCAACATTCAGGTTGATCCGGCAGCCGGTTTGTTCGGGTTTGCGATCCGCAATGACGATGGCGTCTTGGCAACGCCTGCCTTACGAGAAGCTCTGTCGATGTCGATTGATCGCGATGCGCTGATCGAGCCGTTCAGTCTGGGCGGATGGCAATCGACCAGCCGGGTTGTGCCATTGGACCTGCTGGAGGCCGTCACCGCCGGCGATGAGCGCTGGCAAGACCTCTCGCTCGCTCAGCGCCGCAGTGTTGCGTCGCGCCGGATTACCAGTTGGGAAACCGAGAATGGAACGGAGGCTGTCCTGAGAGTTGGGCTACCCCAGGGGCCGGGCGGTGATTTGTTGTTTAACCAATTGGCGGCGGATTGGGAAACAGTGGGCCTTCGGCTGATAATGATGGAACCTGGCACAGGCGCAGACCTAGAGTTGCGAGACCGGCTGGCGCGCTATTCCTCGCCGCGCTGGTATCTTAATCAGTTCAACTGCGAGCTTGAAATCGGGCTTTGCTCCGAGGCAGCCGACCAATTGGTCGCGCAGTCTCTGACCGCGCGCGACCCGCGCGAAAAGGCTCTGTTGTTGGCGCAAGCGCACGCGACCATGGTGGCAGAAGAGGTGTTTATTCCGCTTGGCGTGCCCGTGCGTTGGTCCTTGGTACGGGGCACCGTCAACGCCTATCAACCCAACCAATGGGGCGTGCACCCCTTGTTCCCGCTCTCACAACCCACCATTTAGGTGGTAAGGAGAGACACTATGGATGGGCCTGAACGACCACAGGCGATGAATTTCGCCCTACCAACTGGCACGGATCCCGATTCCGTGCGCCAACGCGTGGTCGCGATGGAAAACCTTCTGGAGCGCACTTTTCACGTGCCAGGCGTTAATATGCCCATTGGGCTCGACGCGCTGGTAGGGTTGATCCCAGTGGTTGGCGATCTCGTCACCACGGCGCTTGGTGCTTACATAATTTGGGAAGCGCGCAACCTGAAAATCCCCAAGTGGAAGCTTTGGCGCATGGGCGCGAATGTCGCATTCGATACCGCTATTGGCTTGTTGCCAGTGGTCGGGGACGCGGCCGATTTCCTCTACCGCTCGAACTCGAAAAACCTTCGCATCATTATCAAGCACCTTGATACGCATCACCCAGAGACCCGGGTGATTGAGGGCTAACAGAAGATAGCGTGATTTGAGTGTTGGATGGGCCCGTTAGGCCTCTAGTTCGATATCCCAATAGAGCCAATCCCGCCACGTCTCATGGAGATAATTTGGCGGGAACATTTTGCCATATTGCTGCAAATGCCAGCTGGTCGGGCGAATTGGCTTCATCATCAGGCTCATATGCGCCTGCGTAGGCGTGCGGCCGCCTTTCTTCATATTGCACGGCGCACAAGCAGTGGTGATGTTCTCCCACGTCGTCTTTCCGCCTAGCCGACGCGGGATAACATGATCGAACGTCAGATTCTGTCCGGTCCCCTGGCCCTGCCCACAATATTGGCACTGAAACCGGTCGCGCAGGAACAGATTGAACCGTGTGAAGGCGGGAAACTCGCTTTGTTTCACATATTGCCTGAGCGCGATGACGCTCGGGATTTTCATATCCAGCGAGGGGGAATGAACCTCGCGGTCGTAGCTCGCGACAATATCTACCCGGTCGAGAAACACCGCTTTGATCGCTGTTTGCCACGGCCACAGACTTAAAGGGTAATAGGACAGCGGGGTGTAATCCGCGTTCAGCACGAGCGCCGGACATGCCGACGGATTGCATGTCGGGTCTTCATCGACGCTGCGAAACCGCGCCACTCGCTCCATCAATTCGGCTTTGAACACGTTTGTGATCCTTTCCGATTGCCATGAGAATGCCGTGGCAGGCGAAAGAGTCAAACCCATGACGTGCCGGGTTTCCACAAGGATTTTGAGTGGCCTCGCGCTTCTGCCGCCACTGTGGCAGTGAATTGCCGCGATGATTGTCACACGATTTGCCCCTAGCCCCAATGGGCACTTGCACCTTGGCCATGCCTATTCTGCGATCACCGCGCATGATTTGGCAAAGAACGCCGGGGGGACATTTCTGTTGAGGATTGAGGATATCGACGGTGCTCGGTCGCGGCCAGAGCTGGCGGATGAGTTTCGCCGTGATCTCGAATGGCTTGGGCTGGAATGGCAGGAGGTGACGGCGCAATCGCAGCGGATTGAAAGCTATCAAGTCGCCGCAAAGAAATTGAAAGACGCAGGGCTGCTCTACCCGTGCACATGCACCCGATCAGAGATACAGCGCGCCCAGCAGGCGGCCGGGATCGAAAGCGGCCTTTATCCCGGAACGTGCAAAGGTCGAGACGATCTCGATTTGGAGAAGCCGCATTGCCTGCGGCTCGATCTGGACAAAGCAATGGCGAGCGCCTGCGAATTGATCTGGACGGATGAATATGCCGGATCAGTGATCGCCGATCCGCGCGATTTTGGTGATGTCGTGATCATGCGCAAGGATGAGCCTGCAAGCTATCATTTGGCCGCGACTTTGGATGATGCAGCGGACGGGGTTACTTTGGTAACGCGCGGCTCTGATCTCTTTTCAGCGACGCATATTCATCGCCTGTTGCAAGAGGTTCTGGGCCTGCCAGTGCCGCATTGGCATCATCACCAGCTCCTGCTCGACGACCAAGGCAGAAAGCTTGCGAAACGGCGCCGTTCGCCTTCGCTTGCCGACATGCGAGAGCAGGGCGAGGATGGTCTCTTGCTGGCAGAGCAATTGCAGTTGCAACGTTTGCCGGGTGGTATCTCACTGGAAAGCGCCTAAATACTGAGCATGACATATTTTCTTATAGCTGTTCTGGCCGTTCTCAGTGTTCTGGTGCTTGTCTCACTTGTTCGCGGTATTATCGCTTTCCTGAAGACGACAAAGATCGACCTGGAAACGGGTGAGGGCGAAACCGCCACCGATATGCAATTGCTCCAGAACAAAGCGATGTTTGCGCGGATCAAATATCAAGCGCTTGCGATCTTGGTCGTGGCGATCATTTTGGTTGTGGCCCGTTAGGCCAATCGAGGGACGCCAACAGACGTGGTAAAACTCAATAAGATTTACACCCGCACTGGGGACGATGGCACCACCGGTCTAGTTGACGGCTCGCGTGCGGCAAAGCACTCAGCGAGAATCTCGGCCGTAGGACGCGTGGATGAAGCCAACAGTGCAATAGGGCTTGCGGCATGCCATTTGGCTGAGGGAGTGCATAAGCGGCTTCTCACACGAGTTCAGAACGATCTATTTGATCTTGGCGCCGATCTAGCCACTCCAAGCGAAGATGGTGATTTCACGCCGTCAGAAATGGTGCTGCGGATTGTTCCTGCTCAAGTGACATGGCTGGAGGATCAGATTGATGCTCTCAACGAAGAGCTTGAGCCGTTGACCAGCTTCGTGCTGCCCGGTGGTGGCGAAGCCGCCGCGCGCACTCACGTCGCCCGGGCCTCGGCTCGTGCGGCCGAGCGAGCGATGACCCGGCTATCAGAGCATGATGCTGTGAACCCATCAGCGCTAGCCTACATTAACCGCCTGTCCGACTGTCTGTTTGTGCTCGCCCGTGTGCTCAACGACAATGGCCGCGCCGATGTAAAGTGGGTACCAGGAGCGAATCGCTAGCCAAGCGGGATTTGCACCGCTAACACCCGCCCTTTGCTGCACTTGCGAAGGGAAATTCATGCGAACGATAGCGGTTATTGGAGCCGGGCAAATGGGCACTGGCATTGCTCAGACTATCGCTCAGCGTGGAATACCTGTGATGCTGTCTGACGTGGATTTAGCCCGCGCAGAAGTTGGTAAAGCCTCGATTGAGAAGGCTCTTGTAAAGCTGGTCGGACGGGGAAAGATCGAAGCGGACGCAGCCGAGGCCTTGCTCACCAAGGTTACGCCAATTGGCGAGTATGGGCCTATGGTCGAAGCGGGCCTGATTATTGAGGCCGCGACTGAGCAAGAGGCGATCAAACAAGCCATCTTTGAACGGGCCGGCAAAGTCCTCGCAAATGATGCGATTATGGCGAGCAACACCAGTTCTATCCCCATCACGCGCATGGCTAACTTCTCGCCTGATCCAGCGCGGTTTATCGGGCTGCATTTCTTCAACCCTGTACCGGTAATGGGCCTGATTGAGGTTATCCCGGGCCTTGCAACCTCTCAGGACACTACCGATCAAATCACGGCATTTGCCAAAGGTTTAGGCAAGGAAGTGGTTCTGAGCCAGGACGAGCCAGGCTTCGTCGTCAACCGCATTCTACTTCCCATGATCAATGAAGCGGTGTTTGTTCTGGGTCAGTCAACAGCCGGCATTGAAGACATCGACAAAGGGTGCCGCTTAGGGCTCAATCACCCCATGGGTCCGTTGCAACTTGCAGACTTTGTTGGGCTCGATACCTGTCTTGATATCATCAAGGTGCTCTACAAGACGACGCGCGATACGAAATATCGGCCTGCGCCGTTGCTCGTGAAATATGTCGAGGCAGGTTGGCTGGGCCGCAAGACCGGTCGCGGTTTCTATGATTACTCAGGTGAGGCACCGGTCCCCACGCGATAAAATGGATATCACCTAATACCGTCAAAAATGATGACGGTGGCGGCATGCATTGGGCGTCGTGTGCAAGTCAGGAGACCGCGCCGTAATATAGCTGCTGAGCTATTCGGTAATCTCTTGAATATTTTGAACTTCTTCAATGCGAACGGTGCTGCTATTGCCAATAGAGCTCGATGGCCTAGCTGGGCTTGACTGAGTGTTTGCATCCGCGCCGCTCGCTGGAAGAGAGGGGGCAGGTGATGGATCAAAACCGCTAGCGTTATCGATTAGCTCTGCGTCAGAGGCAAAATCGCCGATTACCGGCTGTTCGCTCGAAACTGGATTGGATGCCTGCCGACGGATAGGCGCTGCCGGCGAGTCTGAACTCTCCACGCTTTGCGAGCCATCCTTTTCGGGTGTTTTGGTGTTCGTCGAGAGTGAGCTGCCAAAAATCGCTACTCCGCCTACGATGATCGCGGCGAAAGCAAGGACGGGTTTGTAGTTATCAAGTATAGCCATAACCCACCCAGAGATACTCGAGCTTGGTTAAGGTTTGGTAGACGCTAAATCGCGCTTCAAATTATATAGAAAATCAAGCGCTTCCCGGGGTGACAAAGCATCAAGATCTGCGCCTTCCAATTTCTCTTTCAAGATGTCGCCAGGTTCAAGCTCTTCGGATTTGTCGGCCAGAGCCGCATTGGTGAACAATGGCAGTTCGCCTAGGCCAGCGGCTATGCCCCCCGTTTCTGCCCGGGCCGCCTCCAGTTTTTGTAGCACTTGCTTGGCTCGCTTCACTACTGGCGCAGGGACGCCGGCCAGTTTGGCGACGGCAAGCCCGTAAGAGCGGTCGGCCGGACCTTCAGATACCTCATGGAGCAGCACCAGATCACCCTTCCATTCCCGCGCTTTCACATGGTGTAAGGACAAGGCTTCACAGCTGTCGGCGAGCCGAGCGAGCTCGTGATAATGGGTTGCGAATAAGCAGCGACAAGCGATCTTGGAATGCACCGCCTCGACGACTGACCATGCAAGAGCCAAACCATCGTAGGTCGACGTTCCGCGGCCCACCTCATCCAGAATAACAAAGCTGCGCTCGGTCGCTTGCGACAGGATTGCGGCGGTTTCGACCATCTCGACCATAAACGTAGAGCGGCCGCGCGCGAGATTGTCTGACGCCCCGACGCGGCTAAAGAGCCGATCCACCAGGCCGATGGTTGTTGACTGTGCTGGAACATAGCCGCCAGCCTGCGCCATCAGGACAATCAGGGCGTTTTGCCTCAGGAAAGTGGATTTGCCGCCCATATTCGGTCCGCCAATCAGCCACAGGCGGTCTTGCTGCGCCAGATTGCAATCGTTCGCGACGAAGCGGTCGTTGGTCTTGGTCAAAGCGGCTTCAACCACAGGGTGGCGGCCAGCTTTGATCGAAAGTTCGGTCGTATCGACGATTTCAGGCTTGCACCAATCGCCCTCCGCTGCACGCTCCGCCTGACCGGCTGCTACATCAATCCGGGCCAGCGCTGCCGCTGTTTGCGCAATCGCTTGTTGCGAGGCGATCACTGCACCGGTTAGCTCTTCAAAATGCGCTTCTTCAGCGGTTAATGCACGGCCCCCAGCCTCAGCAATCCGGGTTGCTTCCTCGTGGAGAGACACCGAGTTGAACCGCACGGCACCTTTCATTGTTTGGCGATGGGTAAAGCCGCTGTCCTGCTCCATCAAAGCGTCGCCATGTCGGCTGGGTACCTCAATGAAATAGCCAAGCACCCCGTTGTGCTTGATCTTGAGCGAGGCAATTCCGGTCTCTTCGCGGTATCGTGCTTCCATTGCGGCAATTGCCTTGCGCGCATTGCCAGAGACTTGTCGCAGCTCGTCCAATCCGGCGTCATAGCCATCAGCGATATATCCACCTCCAGACCGCTCTGTCGGAGGGGCGGCGACGAGCGCATTGGTCAGCAAATCGACCAAGGCGCTGTGGCCAGTCAAGTTCGGCATAAGCTGCTTCAGCAGGTTCGGGTGATCGCTTTGCCTTGCGAGCGTTTCGTGAAGCAGCCGGGCATCTCTCAGGCCATCGCGCACCTGGCCCAAATCTCGCGGACTTCCGCGGCCAGCCACCACCCGGCCCAGAGCGCGGCCAATATCGGGTAGGGCGCGCAGAGCCTCGCGTAGGTCCGCGCGGTCAATCGGCTGGCTGTGCCAAAACTGAACCAGGGACAGGCGCTCTTCAATCGCCGATTGATCAAGCAATGGTGAGCCTAAGTCTTCTGCCAATTGCCGAGCGCCAGCTCCAGTTACGCAGCGATCTATTGCGGCGATCAGGCTGCCGCTGCGTGAGCCATCCTGAGACTGCAGGATTTCGAGGCTCGCACGGGTCGCCTCGTCCATCACCATGCCTTCAGCACCGCGCCGTGAGACTGGCGGAAGGAGCATAGGCAGATTGCCGCGGCCGACATGTTCAAGATAGCTGATCAGACCGGCTGCCGCGGCCAGCATAGCGCGCGAGAAGTCGCCGAACCCATCCAGTGTTGCAACGCCGTGAAGTTTGCGCAGCCGCTCCGAGCCATCGTCGCTTGAAAAATCACCTTTTGGGCGAGGCGTGATTTCATCCGGGCCGTGCGCCCAGTCTTCCGGCGTAACAATTTCGTTCGCGCCAAGGCGGGCCAAATGCGCGCCGAGCATATCCGGTGTGCATTCCTCCAGCACCACGATCCCGGTGGAGATGTCGCAGCCGGCCAAGCCAATCGCGCCCCGGACATCCGCTAGAGCAACGAGCAGATTGGCATTGCGTGGTTCCAGCAAGGCTTCTTCGGTCAGCGTACCGGCAGTCACAAACCGGACAATGTCGCGTTTAACGAGCGCTTTGGAGGAAGGAGTGCCTTCCTTCTTAGCCCGAATTTTGGCCTCTTCTGGCGTTTCCACCTGCTCTGCAATCGCGACCCGGCAACCGCCTTTGATTAGGCGTGCCAGATAGCTGTCGGCAGAGTGTACCGGAACGCCGCACATCGGCACTGGCTCGCCGTCATGTTCTCCGCGTGTGGTGAGGGCGATATCGAGGATTGCGGATGCAGTCTTGGCGTCATCAAAGAACAGCTCGAAAAAATCGCCCATCCGATAGAACAGCAAGCAGTCTCCCGCCTCTTGTTTGAGGGCGAGGAATTGCTCCATCATTGGTGTCGTTTTTCCGGCCATTCGTAAGGCCTAGCTACCCCTTAAGCGATTCGGAACGGTCCCTAGGTCCCTTTCCCCTATCGTTTGCATCTTTAGGTCGCTAAGCGCTGGGTAGAAATCGATTTGGGAGACCTCCAGATGGCCGATGACCGGCAAGTCACATTCACGACCCGCGAAGCCCTGTTTTATCACGAGACAATCCGCCCGGGCAAAATTGAAATTGTGGCGTCAAAGCCGATGGCATCGCAGCGTGATCTCAGTCTCGCTTATTCGCCAGGCGTTGCTGCGCCGGTTGAGGCGATTGCGGCTGATCCCAGCCTCGCGGCCCGCTACACAGCTCGGTCAAACCTGGTCGCAGTCATTTCAAACGGCACCGCAATCCTTGGGCTTGGCAACCTTGGCGCGTTGGCTTCCAAGCCGGTGATGGAGGGCAAGGCTGTGCTCTTCAAACGTTTTGCGGATGTGGATTCGATTGATATCGAACTCGCGACCGAAGATCCTCAGGCGTTCATTGATGCCGTTGCGTTGATGGAACCTACTTTTGGCGGGATCAATCTGGAAGATATCAAGGCGCCTGAGTGCTTTATCATCGAGCAGGCGCTGCGCGAGCGGATGAACATCCCGGTGATGCATGATGACCAGCACGGCACCGCGATTATCACCGCCGCTGGCTTGCTCAACGCTTGCCATTTGACCGACCGAGACGTGAAAGACGTAAAGATCGTCGTCAATGGCGCCGGGGCCGCGGCGATTGCTTGCACCGCGCTGATGAAGGCAATGGGTGTTGCGCATGAGAATGTAATCATGTGCGACCGCACTGGTCCGATCACGCCTGGGCGTGAAAATGTGGATCAGTGGAAGAGCGCACACGCGGTTGAGACAGGTGCGACCAATTTGGAAGAGGCCTTGGTCGGAGCCGACATTTTCCTCGGCCTATCGGCCGCTGGCGCTTTGAAGCCGGAATGGGTGAAGAAGATGGCGGACAAACCCATCATTTTCGCTATGGCCAATCCCGTTCCAGAAATCATGCCCGATGAGGCGCAGGCCGTGCGCCCTGACGCGATCATTGCCACGGGCCGGTCAGACTTTCCAAACCAAGTGAACAATGTGCTGGGTTTCCCCTTCATTTTTCGCGGCGCCCTCGATGTGCAGGCGACCACAATCAACGAGGAAATGAAAATCGCTGCGGCCAATGCGATTGCTGAGCTGGCTCGTAAGCAAGTGCCTGAAGAGGTCTCTAGCGCCTATGGCAAGAACCAGAAGTTCGGCAAAGACTACATCATCCCTGCGCCATTTGATCCGCGTCTGATTGAGGTGGTCTCCTCCGCTGTCGCAAAGGCCGCAATGGATTCCGGCGTCGCGCAGGCTAAGATTGAAGATCTAGACGCCTATCGCCATGCGCTGAAGTCACGCCTTAACCCCACAACCGCAGTCCTCACAGGAACCTATAACGAGGCGAAAGCCAATCCAAAGCGGATGGTGTTCGCCGAGGCGGAAGAGGATGTGGTTCTGCGCGCGGCGATTCAGTTCCGCGATTTCGGATATGGCACCCCGGTTTTGGTGGGCCGTACAAAAGCGGTGATCGACAAGCTGCATCAATTGTCAGTGTCTGATCCCGGCAGTTTTGAAATACAGAACTCTGCTACGTCGGAACATGTGCCGGCGATGGTGGACTATCTCTACAAACGCTTGCAGCGCAAAGGCTACACAGAGCGTGACGTGCGCCGGATGGTCAACCAAGAGCGCAATGTCTTTGCGGCTCTATTGGTTGCACTTGGCCACGGGGATGGAGTGATTTCTGGTCTGACCCGAACATTCGCTCAGACGGCCCGCGAAGTGAACCTGGTGCTCGATAAAAAGCCGGGTGCATTGCCGTTTGGCGTGCACATGATGATCGGCAAGAACCACACGACGTTCCTCGCCGACACAACCATCAATGAGCGACCTGGCGCGGAAGAATTGGCGCATATCGCCAAGGAAACGGCCGCAGTGGCGCGGCGCATGGGGCATGAGCCCCGGGTCGCTTTCCTTTCCTACTCGACGTTCGGGAACCCGTCGGGCCAATGGTTAGGCAGTATTCGCGAAGCTGTTGCTATTCTCGACAGAGAAGACCCCGGCTTTGAATATGAGGGCGAGATGGCGCCGGATGCAGCGCTTAATCCGAAGGTTATGGAGCTCTATCCGTTCAGCCGCCTGTCTGCACCTGCCAATGTGCTGATCATGCCGGGCCTGCAATCAGCCAATCTCTCCGCCAAATTGCTCAGAGAGCTGGCTGGGAATGACACGATTGGGCCAATGCTGATCGGTATGGAAAAGCCGGTGCAGATCGTGCCGATGACCGCCATTGCCCCGGATGTTCTGACCTTAGCTGTACTCGCGAGTGCTGGCGTGGTGGGCTAGGACCATTCCTGACTCTTATGCCGATTCCGATATTCTCACTTCAGTGTTGGGTACCTGCTTTACGCAGCGCTCGACACGAGCTCCTCGATCGGTACATAGTCCAGATCATAGCCAAAGTAGCGCGGGCTGAAGACCGCTAGGCCCGCTTCGCTGCGCCAGATCGGATCGCTCTTAAAACCCAGCACAGCAACAGACTGCCCATTCTCATAGCCCGGATTGACCACTCCATCGCCGCTCTCGAGGTCGATCAGGCTGATGAGGTCCGGGCATGTCGCGACGACGACGCCATCTCGGCGGGCGACGAGATGTTCGTTCTTCACGTCAGTTTCAAAGGATTGGCTTTCGAAATCGCCGGTTCCGGCCAGTGTCACTTTGCCTTGGAGAAATCCGTCCTCATCGGCCCATTCGGTGCTCGCGACTACGCCTGTGAACAGCAGGTAACCATCACCTGCCACCCTCGCGGCTTCGATAGGATCATTACCGGCGACCTTAGCTTCGCGCACCGCTTTGCCGATCGATATCGCTAAGGTTAGGCTGCCAGTCACCAGCGTGCCTTCCGTTTTGGCTTGCTCGCCCGTGATGGGCGAGTCTGCGACGCCGCACTCGCGGCTTACCACGGCTACGCTTCGCAAAATGTCCTCCGCACGGGTGGGATCGCCCAAAGTGCCGATGACCATCTCATCACCAAACGGAGTGGCTGCGCCAATTGGTGTGAGCGGAACGCCTGCGACCTTCACCGAATGCTGGTTGATCTCTGGCACTGCGCGGCCGACCGTGTCGGCGTCCAGCGCAGGTACGCCCAGCCGCGCTGCGATTGAAAGACCTTCGGCCAGGCTTAGCGGGCCAATTTCCCCAAGGATGACTCCTGCAAACTTTTGATCCAGATGGCGTTCTAACGTCTCGAACGCTGCCTGCACGGGTTCTTCGATCTTGTTGTCGATCGCATCCAACCGCGCCTGCATGTCTTCACTTGTTGGCGCGAGGCTGGCCAAGCCATAGGGGCAGGCGACCCGATCATCATCAGCGAGGCCAGAGACTGGAATCGCGCTGAACTTGTGGCCAGCCGCCAGGTCTGAGGCGATCAATTCGCGCGCTTCGGAGAGACTACCGCCGCCGCCAGTGCCAAGATAGGAGCTGCCGACCAGCGCATCTTCCAGCGCTTCCGCGTCTAGCAATCTGCCGCCTTGATCGAGCGCTGCTGCGATCCGATCGCCGCCCGAACTGCTCGTGATCTCACTACAAGCCGAAAGCGCACTTGCACCGATTGCCACTCCTGCCAGAAATTGTCGCCGCGCTACCATGTTGCCCCCTAGGTTATGAGCCAAGTCTGGCGCAGCGGAGCTATGAAAGCAAATTCAGCGTTTGCGGTAACGGAAATACCAAATTTCGTGCTCGAACACTTCGCGCGCCTTCTTTTCATAGCGCGTTTCTGGCCAGCCGGATGGTCGGTTTTGGAAGCTCTCCGGACCATCGGTCACCCATTCCAGACAATCTGAAAAGCGCTGCATCACCATCAGCGCATGGCGCAGGTAAATCGCATGGTCGGTCCCAAAGCGGAATTCGCCGCCGGGTTTAAGCTTGTCCGCGATCATGGCGATGGGGCCATCATTGACCATGCGCCGCTTTGCGTGGCGCGCCTTTGGCCAGGGATCAGGGTGCAGCAGATACACCATGGTCAGAGCGCCATCGGGAATTCGGCTCAGCACATCGAGCGCATCGCCCGCGTGCAGGCGGACATTGGTCAGCCCTTGATCATCGACATGCCCAAGCGCGGCTGCCACGCCGTTCATGAATGGCTCGGCGCCGATTAGTCCATGGTTGGGCAATAAGTCCGCGCGGTAGGCAAGGTGCTCTCCGCTGCCAAAACCGATCTCAAAGTGCATCGGACAATCTTGGCCGAACAGCCTCTCCGCAGTGACTGGACCTTCCGCGGGCACGGCAATGCGAGGCAGCAAATCATCCACCAAGCCTTGCTGGCGCGCGCGCAGGGGTTTGCCGACGCTGCGGCCGTACAAACGGTTGAGTGTCGTGGGATCGCCTTCTTTGTGCGCAGTCATGCGCCTCCGCTAGAAAGAGCGCAGGCCCATGTCCAGTGCTCAGTCCGCGACAGTCACTTCCATCGGCGCATTATTGTAGTCCATCGGGAACACAGACGCGGTGAATTGTCCCTCGACATAGAACACAACGCCGCCGGTGCGTTTGGCAATTTGCATCTGGCCATATTCATCGATCCGCTGCCAGCGGCCGGCTGCCTCTAGCTTCGGCCGGTCCATAAAGCTGGGGCTCAGGGCCGAGCACGCCTCATCGAACCACAGGACTTGCTGTTCGGGATAGCCTGGATATGTGAAATTGATCTGGCAGGCAGAGCGCTCCCCGCGTTGCACATCATCTAAAGAAATGATCCGGGCTTCGCTCGCGATTGGTGCGTTTGCTTTATCTTGCGGCGGTAGAGCAGGGGAGCCTGTCCGCTTGATTTCCGCTGAACTTGGCTCGTCCGATGACGTTTCGGTCAAGGGCGCTGGAACGGCCGACGCGGCTTGCTTGGCGCCTTCGTCCTTCGTCAGAGCCCCAGCATCTGAGCACGCAGCCACAATCCACGGCAGCGCGGCGAGCAGGAGATATCGAAAGTTCTTTGGGCGTTTCATTACCTCAGCTTAGTCTGGATCAAATTCGATATGAAGGTGGTTGTTGGCCGGATTGTTTGGGAAGACCTCAAACAGTACATCGTAATCCGACCCAACAGCCTCGCTCACGGCATCTCGCAAGGCCCTCCCTTGAGCAATGGTCAGATTGTTACCTCGGAAATCCAGCGCTTTGTTTTCATAGTGGAGGGAGTTCTCGCTATGTCGCGCGTCATTGCCGCTTGTTATGACAGGCTGAGGCAAGCCGAGCTGCTGCGCTGCTACTGCCACAGCACGGATCGCGGGGTCCATGGATGAGTGCAGCTGAGAAAGGTTCACACTGCTACTCTTGATGGCAACGCCCACTTCTGCGGCAAGCACTCTACCGTCGAACGAACCGGTCGCTGGCTCAGATGTGGGCTGCGCTACGCTGGCTGAACCTGGCAGGCCCACTCTGAATTCGCCCGGGCGATAGCGCTCAAGATCCGGCGTCGTGCCATGACGGTGAATGGCGTCGCCTCGTCCTAGCACAGGTCCATCAAGGGCATTGATCCACCCCAGATTGACGGAATCAGAATAGTTCGGATTGGCATAATTCAGGTGTGATCCGATTGAGGACTCTCTGCCCTGAGCGCGCTCGGCAAGATAGCTGTCCACCAATTGATCAACGCGCGCGCTCACCTGAGCCATTGGGATTTGTTCGACGGAGGTACGCCCGTCTGGCCAAGACACAGGGCCGTTGATGTCTGAGAATTGATATGGCGCGTTCGCTACATCGGCGACTGTATCACCCCAGCGCCCTGATGCAGTGCGATTGAGCAGAGTGTCGATGATCCCATGTGCCTGAGCTTCTCCAGCCGACTGCACCCATTCGGTCTGTAGGACGCGCTTCAAATTATTGACGTCCGCCTGAGACAGGCTGAGGGTCTCGCCGTTGAAGGTCGTCGAACCAACAGGCGCAACATCGCTTGGCCCGGTGACAGCCGGTGTCCCACTGTCAGAGGCTTCGACCCCAATTTGCGGTGATGACGGCGCGGCCGCTCTTGTCGCTGGAAGAGTAATCTCTTGCCCCGGGTAAATAAGGTTGGCGTTGCGAATTTGAGGATTAGCATTCAGCACAGCTTGCAAGGATAGGCCCGCGCTTCGCGCAATAACGCCTAAGGTATCACCCCTCACAACAGTGTGCGTGCTTGTTCCTGCGCCCGGCACATTTAGACTGTCGCCAGCATATATGCGGTTAGGGTTGGAAATCCCATTGGCTCTCGCCAGGGTCGCCACGTCGGTTCCAAACCTCTGCGCAATGCTGCTGAGTGTGTCACCACTGCGTATCGTATAGCTGCTTTGAGCGCTCGAGCTCTGCATTGCAGCGGCGATACGGCTGGTTTCGTTAGAAATATTCTGTGCGGCTGCGTTTACCATGCCCATACCTCCATCGCTCAGCATGGTCTCACAGAGGGCACCTGTTGTATCTATACGTTTCGTAGAGACTGCGGCAGGACGAGTTTACCGCGAGGCGAAAACAGCAAAACGCCCGGAGCATTGCTGCCCCGGGCGTTTCTCGTTCCCGTCCCAGAAGACTGGAGAATTCGTTTGGCCGCTTAAGCGGCCTCTGCTTCTGCGTCTGGATCGCGCAGCACATAGCCGCGGCCCCAGACCGTTTCGATGTAGTTTTCACCGCCGCAAGCGTGGCTCAATTTCTTACGCAGCTTACAGATGAAAACATCGATGATTTTGAGTTCAGGTTCGTCCATTCCGCCGTAAAGGTGGTTGAGGAACATTTCCTTGGTGAGCGTCGTGCCTTTGCGCAGGCTGAGCAGCTCAAGCATGGCGTATTCTTTACCGGTCAGGTGAACGCGGGCACTGTCGACTTCAACAGTCTTCGCATCGAGGTTCACGGCAAGCTTGCCAGTGCGGATGATTGATTGGCTGTGGCCCTTAGAGCGGCGCACAACAGCATGGATGCGAGCAACCAGCTCTTCACGGTGGAATGGCTTGGTGACATAGTCATCAGCGCCAAATCCAAAGCTGCGGATCTTGCTGTCCATTTCGGCAATGCCTGAAAGGATCAAAACCGGTGTCTGCACTTTAGCGACACGCAGTTTCTTCAGCACGTCATATCCGTGCATGTCTGGGAGGTTCAGGTCGAGCAGGATGATATCGTAATCATACAGCTTACCTAGATCCAAGCCTTCTTCGCCGAGGTCGGTCGAATAGACATTGAAGCCCTCTGTCGTGAGCATAAGCTCAATTGCTTTGGCCGTTGTTGGCTCGTCCTCAATCAAGAGCACACGCATTGCTGGTCCCCTATATACCCAGATCATCGTAACAAAGTGTCACGGTAACTCCTCGCTAAGAGGTGTTGCCATGTATTAACCACATAAGTTCTGAACGGAAAAGGTTAATTTACCGTAAAGCATTAGAAATCGGCGAGTCGCAGGGGTTCATACCTATACGGCGGATGGCCTAAATCCCTCCGCTTATGAGACGCTTAGGTACGCTTAGATGCTGTAAGGCACTGGCTTAAAGGTTGGCGAGCTTCTTTTGCCGGCGCCGTTCTGCGCTGGAGCCGATGCCGATAGCTTCACGATATTTGGCAACTGTTCTGCGCGCTAGGTCGAAGCCTTCGTCTTTCAGAAGGTCTGCGAGTTTCTGGTCGGATAAGATCTTTTTGGCCTCTTCAGCATCGGTCAGAGCTTTAATGCGGGCTTTGATCGCTTCGGACGATGCGCCTTCGCCATCGCTGGATGAAACGCCGCTGGTGAAGAAGTATTTCAGTTCAAAGCAGCCGCGCTCGCAGTGCAAGAACTTGTTGCTGGTCACGCGGCTGACCGTGCTTTCGTGCATGTCGATTTCTTCGGCGACCTCGCGCAAAGTTAGAGGGCGAAGCTCCGACACGCCATTGCGAAAGAAGCCTTCCTGCTTCTTCACGATCTCGGCTGCCGTCTTCAGAATGGTCTTTTGGCGCTGGTCCAGCGCCCGGATGAGCCAATGGGCATCGGCCAGCTTTTCCTTCAACCAGCTTTGCGCGTCGGGATCCGGCGCGCCATCGCGCAGTTCGACAAAGTAAGATCGGTTGACGATAAGGCGCGGCAAGGTCTCCTCATTCAACGCCACATCCCAGCCGCCCTCACCATTATCAGTTAGCAGAATGTCCGGCACAACCGCGCTCGCAGTGCTTGCACCATAGGCCAGCCCTGGTTTCGGATCATAGCCGCGCAGTTCGGCGAGCATGTCGGCAAAGTCTTCTTCATCCACTCCGCACACGCGCTTCAGCCTGGCGATTTCGCCGCGTGCGACCCACTCCAGATGGTCAATCAATTGCGCCATGCACGGGTCATAGCGGTCCGCTTCGCGCGCTTGGATCGCCAGGCATTCAGACAGGCTGCGCGCGCCAACTCCGCTAGGGTCGAGCGTTTGCACTGCCTTTAGGGCGCTTTCAGCATCAGGTAGTTCCACCCCAAGATCGTAGGCAACATCGCGCAAATCAAATGAGAGATAGCCCGCCTCGTCGAGCAATCCGATCAAGTGACGCGCAATGAAAGCCTCGCGTTCGTCTTTGGCTGCCGCGCCAATTTGCTCGCCAAGATGTTCCGCAAGCGTGATTTGCGCCGCGCTTGTTTGCTCAAGGTCGGGCAGCATATCTGAACCGCCGCCACTGCTCGCGGCCGCTCCCCACTCTGCATCGCCTGCCGCAGGACCGTTTGCCCCATCGCCGGTGTCTCGGTCGCGGTCGAGCGCGCCCGTGTCCAAATCGAGCGGAGCCTCGCTCTCGCCTTGCGCTTGGCCGATCAGTTGGTCGGCGGTGAATTCTTCGCGCGGGATGTCATCACTTTCCCCGCTGGGCCCGCTATCTTCACTGGACAGCGCCCCGGCCTCGAGCAGTGGATTGGCTTCCAAAGCGTCGGAGATGAAGGTTTCGATTTCGAGGTTTGATGCCGCCAGCAGTTTGATCGCCTGCTGCAATTGCGGCGTCATCACCAAAGACTGTGACTGGCGTAGGTCTAGCCTTGGGCCAAGCGCCATGATTTAGTTCCGCCGTCTCGTCACAAAGTGAAGCCTTCACCGAGATAGAGCCGTTTGACGTTCTCGTCTGCGACAAGCGCCTGAGGCGTTCCGGCGAAGAGCACTTGCCCGCCGTATATAATGCATGCGCGATCAACGATATCGAGCGTTTCTCGAACGTTGTGATCAGTAATCAGCACGCCAATGCCGCGCCCTTTGAGGTCTTTTACAAGATCGCGAATATCGCTGATCGACAGCGGGTCGATGCCGGCAAACGGTTCATCGAGCAGCATGATGGAGGGCTTTGCGGCCAGCGCCCGGGCAATCTCGCACCGCCGCCGCTCACCGCCTGACAAGGCCATGGCTGGCGAACTGCGCAGTTCTGTAAGGCCAAACTCACCGAGCAGGCGTTCCAGTTCTTGAGCGCGCGTATCACTGTCCGGCTCGACCATCTCGAGCACGCAATTGATATTCTGCTCAACGGTCATGCCGCGAAAAATACTGGTTTCCTGAGGCAGGTAGCCAAGCCCTAAGATCGCGCGGCGATACATCGGCAGTTTGGTGACATCTTCGCCGTCCATCAGGATCCGGCCGGAATCCGGGCGAACAAGACCCATTATCGAATAGAAGCACGTCGTCTTGCCTGCGCCATTGGGGCCAAGCAGGCCCAGCACCTCGCCTTTGCCGACAGTCAAGGAAATGTCACTTAGGACCGAGCGCTTGTCATAGCTTTTGGCAATAGAAATGACTTCGAGGCCGCCGCCAGGCAGCGGCGCTGTAGCATCGGCGGTGCCGCTTTCAAGCGTCTCGGCTAGGGCGTTTGTCTTACTCATCGGACCACCCTTAGCACCGCATTCCAGACATAAAAGGGCGGTATTGCCCAATTTGGCAGGATTTTTGCGTGTCGCGATTCCTGCAACAAAATTGCGGATTGGTTAGCGAGCTTGCAAGATATGCCGCAATTTGAAATACTCCACGCTTGGGGAACGAATCCGTTGGAGAGCGGCACAATGAAAAATATCGCGCATCGCTATGACGCAAACGAGCAAGCTGACAGAAAATCTGATGGCTATGCTCTCGATTGGCGTAAATCGATGAGCGATCACGTTGCCTATGCGCTGCTCGTCTACACGGGCCTTCAGATATTCGTGACGATTAAGGCGCTCAACACCGGCAGCGCATCCATCCTGCCGTACATTGCACTCGTGGTCTTGGTCGCGGCCATTATTCCGGCGTGTCGCTGGTTCGAGAAGCGCTGGACTAGCCTGTCAGACAGCGAAGCGGCAGACCAAGCGTATCGTCCGGCTTTCCGGCGCGATCTTGCTGGCCTTTGGGTGATGGCGATTGGCCTGCCGTTCGTGCTGACTTTTTGTTTTAAAGGCGTCTCTTCGCTTTTGTGGGCCTGATCAGCGATTAGGCGTTAGCGCGCTCAATCGCTTCAACAACAATGCGCTGAGCTTCCGCGCGGTCACCCCATTTCCCGATACGGACCCACTTTTCCGCTTCAAGATCTTTGTAGTGTGTGAAGAAATGCTCGATTTGTTGAAAAATGATCGACGGCAAATCTTTGGTCTCACCCACATCTGAATAGTACGGGAAAGTTGTGTCAACCGGCACGCAGATCAGTTTTTCATCGCCGCCGTGCTCATCTTCTAAGTTTAAAACGCCAATCGGGCGAGCATGCACAACGCAGCCAGCCATAAACGGCGTGCGCGCAATGACCAAAGCATCCAATGGATCGCCATCAGGACTGAGTGTGTGCGGCACAAAGCCGTAGTTTGCCGGGTAACGCATTGGCGTGTGCAGGATGCGGTCGACGAACAATGCGCCGCTTTCCTTGTCAAATTCATACTTCACCGGCTCGCCGCCAGTGGGCACTTCAATGATCACATTGAGGTCTTCAGGTGGATTATTTCCGGTCGGGATTTTGTCGATACGCATGCTGCTATCCTACTAGTGTCAAAGCCCTCTTCCTGAGCTTGAGTGCCCCCTAGCTGTGCGGCTCTATTGCGGCAAGATGATCTTGCCCCTAATCGCTCAGGTGTAATGTCGAAAAACACTCCAAAAGCCATTCGTGGGACGCAAGATATCTTTGGCGCTGATGCTGAAGCCTTTTCGTTCGTGGTCGAAACCTTCGAGCGCGTGCGGCGGCTTTACCGATTTCGCCGCATTGAAATGCCGGTGTTTGAGAAGACGGAAGTGTTTGCGCGCTCGCTTGGCGAGACGACGGATGTTGTCTCCAAAGAAATGTACTCGTTCGAGGATCGTGGCGGGGATTCGCTCACGCTTAGGCCAGAGTTCACCGCTGGCATTGCCCGTGCGTATCTGACCAATGGCTGGCAGCAGCACGCGCCGCTAAAGGCGGCAACGCACGGCCCGCTGTTCCGCTATGAGCGCCCGCAAAAGGGGCGCTACCGGCAGTTTCACCAGATCGATGCTGAGATTATCGGGGCGGCAGAACCGCAGGCCGATGTTGAGTTGCTGTGCATGGCCGACCAGCTTTTGAAAGAGCTGGGTATCGAAGGGGTGACTTTGCATCTCAACACCTTGGGCGATGGGGCAAGCCGGGAGGCTTGGCGGGCGGCGTTGATCGACTATTTCAGCGCGGTGAAAGATCAGCTGTCGGAAGATTCGCAGGAACGGCTGGAGAAAAACCCGCTACGCATTCTCGACAGCAAGGATCGCCGAGACAAACCTTTCCTGGCCGACGCGCCGAAAATCGATGATTTTCTGTCTGATGAGGCGCGGGGGTTTTTTAAAGCCGTGACTGACGGCCTGGACGCAGCAGGCGTCAAATGGGTGCGGGCAGAGGCGCTTGTGCGCGGACTCGATTATTATCGCCACACTGCCTTTGAATTCATTCCGGACGAGGGTTCCGCAGCGGCAGACGCTCTGGGTGCACAAAGCACAGTGCTGGGCGGTGGTCGCTATGACGGCTTGATGGAAAGCCTGGGCGGACCAGCGACGCCAGCCGTTGGCTGGGCGGCCGGAATTGAACGGTTGGCTATGTTGGTTGACTTTGGCGATGATGATCGACCCAAGATGAGATCCAACTTTGGCGTTTTCTCCGAATCCAAACTCGGAGATGGGAAAGCCATAGAAGTTGCGGTCCGTCTTCGAAATGCTGGCTTTAGTGTCGAATTACGAACAGCTGGGTCGCCCAAAAAGCGCTTTTCAAAAATGATGACTGATGAGAACAACTTCTTGGTTTGGGTCACCGATGATGAGGCGGGGGAGCCAATAATCAAAGCTCGGAATGTAGCAAAGTATGCGAGTTGGAAGCCTGATCCTCAGCGGATTCGTGCGCTTCTCTCTGATATCTGTAAAATAGAAGATGGCTTTGAGAACGAACTTTTAGTTCGTGAAAGTTGGGATGAAATGGTCGCTCGCCGCCGCAAGAAGGAGGTTTAGCCTTTCGTCATCCCGGACTTGATCCGGGATCCACGGCAGAGCCACTGCCTACTGTAAGCTGGATTCCCGCTTTCGCGGGAATGACGATAAGAGAAGTTTCACATGCAAATCCCCGCAGAACGCCTTGATCAGATCGCCCACCGCTTCGCTGAGCTGGAAGCCCGCATGGCATCTGGCACGCTGGAGGGTGACGAGTTCGTACGCGCTTCGCGTGACTATTCAGAGCTTGAGCCGGTTGCAAAGCTATCGCTGCAGGTAAAGGCGATGCGGGAGGAAATTGCTGGTCTCGAAGACATGCTGGCTGATCCTGAAATGAAGGCGATGGCTGAGGAAGAGCTGGGTGAACTGCGCGAGCAATTGCCGTTGGCAGAGCGCCAGCTTGCGATAGCCTTGCTGCCCCGTGACGCCGCCGACAGCAAGCCAGCCATGCTGGAAATCCGCGCAGGGACCGGCGGGGACGAAGCGGCTTTGTTCGCTGGCGATCTTTACCGCATGTATGAACGCTTTGCCTCTGAGCAGGGGTGGAAGGTCGAACCCGTCAGCATGAACGCATCAGAAGTTGGAGGCTTTAAGGAAATCGTTGCGAACGTGCGCGGGGCCGATGTGTTTGCGAAGCTCAAGTTTGAAAGCGGTGTTCACCGGGTCCAGCGCGTTCCTGAAACCGAGAGCGGCGGGCGTATCCATACATCTGCAGCCACTGTTGCGGTGCTGCCAGAGCCGGATGAGGTGGATATCCGGATCGATCCCGGTGATCTCAAAATAGACACGTACCGGGCGAGTGGTGCCGGGGGGCAGCACGTCAACACAACCGACAGCGCGATCCGCATAACCCACGAGCCGAGCGGCCTGGTGGTCACCTGCCAAGATGGACGCAGCCAGCATAAGAATCGCGAGAAAGCGATGCAGGTTCTGCGCGCGCGGCTGTTTGAGAAAACGCGTGATGAAGCGCAAGGCGCCGAGGCGGAAGCGCGCAAGGCTATGGTGGGATCAGGCGACCGTTCCGAACGGATCCGGACTTATAATTTCCCCCAGGGCCGGGTGACGGACCACCGTATAGGGCTGACCTTGCACAAGCTTGAAGATGTGCTCGCAGGCCCAGGCCTTAATGAATTGGTCGATGCATTGACGGCAGAAGATGAAGGCAAGCGGCTGGCTGCGCTGAGCGAATGACCATTGCCGAAGTTTTGCGCGAGGCGGCTCAGAAGCTCTCGAGCACCAGTGACACCGCGCGTCTCGATGCCGAAATTCTGATGGCTCATGCTCTTGGCAAAAGCCGATCTGACATGCTGCTGAGGCATATGAAGGACGAGGCGCCAGGGGGCTTTAAGGCCTTGCTTAATCGCCGCATAGGGCGTGAGCCAGTGGCCTACATAACCGGCGTGCAAGAGTTCTACGGGCGTGAATTTCGCGTCACGCCTGATGTCTTGATCCCGCGCGGTGACAGCGAAAGCGTGGTGGAAGCGGCGCTTTCGAGAGCTCCAAACCCCACCCAGATTCTCGACCTCGGCACGGGAAGCGGTGCCCTCCTGCTCACTTTGCTAGCTGAAAGCGAAGCGTCCGGCTTGGGCATCGACCAATCGTCTTCAGCAATTGATGTGGCAAAGGCCAATGCGGAAAAGTTGGGCGCTGCCGACAGAGCGCAGTTTCGCGTCGCAGACTGGAACGTGCCCGGCTGGAGCGAGAGCCTCGGCCTTTATGATCTGATCATTTCCAATCCGCCCTATGTGGAGAGCGCCGCGGCGCTAGACCCGGATGTGCGCGATTTTGAGCCTGCGAGCGCTCTGTTTGCGGGGGAAGAAGGGCTCGATGACTACCGCCGCATCATCCCACAATTGCGAGGCCTGTTGACGCCGGATGGTATCGCAGTGCTCGAAATAGGGGCGGAACAAGCGTCCGCTGTTAGCTCAATCGCTGAGAATGAAGGCTTTAACGTGGAGACTACTCGCGATCTCGCAGGCCGCGACCGAGCATTGATCCTCACATGATAAGCGATTCGGGGTTGACGAAATTTCGACAGGGCTTGGCAAACGCGGCCAGCCTCGCTAACCCCGAATCAGGCAATTGATCGGCACGGGCTGCAAATCAATTGGTCTAGCTCCGTATGAAAGCATGGATCTGCCGCGTGGATACCCCCGGCTCGTACAGCGCGGAGCGCGCGCCAATATTAGACTGGCGTTTGGACGAGGGGTCTACTGGTCATGGTGCAATGAGAATTGTCCGAAGGCCGTAAATGAGGATGAATTTCCTTGAATAACAATCGTAACAATCGTCGCCGCGGTCGCGGTAATCGCAATCAAGGCGGCGGCAATCAGCTAAACCGGATCGACAGCAGGGCGCGCGGCAACGCGCCACAATTGCTCGATAAATACAAGAAGCTTGCACAGGATGCTCAGCATCACGGTGACCGGGTCCAGGCTGAGTATTATTTGCAGTTTGCCGACCACTATCTGCGCGTAATCGCCGATAATAAGGCCCGCCAAGACGAAGCGCGGGCCAAGCGCCAGGAAGAACGCGGCCAATCAGGTGAAGAGGGCGATGAGGATGAAGACGGTGAAAACCGTCGCCGTTCGCGCCGGCCACGCTCACGCCGCGACGAACAGGCCAATGACCAGCAAGCTGACAGCGACAACGGCGCCGAAGCGGATGCCAGTGATTCAAGTTCGGATGATGCAGGCGAAGAAGAGCCCAAGCGCCGTGCGCGCAAGCCGCGCGGTGAAGGCCAGTCGGAAGAACGCACCACGCGCCGGAAGCCTCGTGCGCCGCGCAAACCTAAGAGCGACAACAAGGTTGCTGATGAAATCGACGCTTCCGTTCTGCCGCCAGCGATTGGCGGGGACGCACCGAGCCAAGATGACAGCGGCGACAATCTGGAAACAGTAGATTAACAGCGCTTAAGGGCAGGGATGATCGCGGGATAGGCAGCCAATATGCGGGCAATCTTTGATCGCTGGATCGGCACTGCCCGCGCGCATCCCAATTGGACGACATTATTGCTGGGCGCACTGGCCGCGCTCGGTTTCCCTCCGCTTGGGTGGTGGCCAGTGACTTTGGCTGCTGTTTCGGCCTTCGTCGTTTTGCTAAGTCATGCCGACAATTGGCGCAGGGCCGCTTTGCTTGGCTGGTTGTTCGGGTGGTCGCACCTGACCTTGGCCAACAATTGGATTGCTACGGCGTTCACATATCAAGCCGAGATGCCGCAGTTCCTGGGCTGGTTCGCGGTGCCATTGCTGTGCATCTATCTGGCACTCTATCCAGCGTTAGCCGCCGTTATCGCCCATATTGCCGCAAGACGCGCGGGATTGCCCGCGTTCGGAATGGTGCTTGCCGCTGCTTGGATTGTGACGGAGTGGCTGCGCGGCTGGGTCTTTACAGGTTATCCGTGGCCTCCACTCGGCCTATCTTTGCTGGGATCTTGGGAGCGGCCAGGGCTGGCGATATTGCTGCCATGGCTTGGCACCTATGCGCTTTCGGGACTGGTGATTTTACTCGCTACAGGTCTTGCCTATCTCGCGCTTAACAAGGCACGGATCGGCCTCATCATATTGGTTGCTTCGATCTCAATCGGAATGCTCTTTCCTTTGTCGAGCGTTCTTGAGCGTAAAGACAGCGCAGTGCCTTATGCGCTGATCCAGCCTCTGATCCCGCAACCAGAGATCAACGACCCGAGTAAGTTTGAAGAACAATTCGCGCGTATCACTCAGCCGACTTTGCCGGGTCGTGAGCAGCCTCGGCTGGTGTTATGGCCGGAAAGCGGGGTGCCCGACTATCTCGAGGATGGCTATCCGCAGCGATATTATGACCGAATGACAGCGGCGGGCGATCCAGAGTTTGCGCGCAATCGAATAGCCTCGGTCATTGGCTCAGAATCGCTGCTGCTATCCGGTGTGGTAAACCTCGACCTTGCCGAGAAGAATGGCTTCATCCGCGCGGTCAGCGCGAGAAACTCTGTCATAGCTTTGGACGGCGCAGGCGATATTACGCAGCAATATGCCAAGGCACACTTGGTGCCATATGGCGAGTATTTGCCGATGCGCGGCCTGTTAGAACCGCTGGGCCTCAGTCGCTTGGTAGCAGGCTCGATTGATTATCTGCCCGGCCCGGGTCCGCGCACGCTCAATACGGGGGCGTTTGGCAAAGTGGGCGTCCAAATTTGCTATGAGATCGTCTTTTCCGGCCAAGTGGTCGATACCGCCAATCGTCCTGATTACCTTTTCAATCCGTCGAATGATGGATGGTTTGGTGCTTGGGGCCCGCCGCAGCATTTGGCTCAGGCGAGACTGCGCGCCATCGAAGAAGGCTTGCCCGTCCTTCGCTCGACCACAACCGGGATCAGCGCGGTGATCGATGCTAATGGGATTGTGCGGCAGAGCATTGCGACCGGCAATGCGGATAGGCTCGATGGCTTTGTGCCAATCGCCAAGCCGCCGACCCTATTTGCGCGTTTGGGCAATGCCCTCCCGCTCATCTGGGCTGCGTTCTTGAGCTTACTGGCGCTGGCCGTGTCCAGACTGGTTGCGCAACGCCGCGCTGCGAGTTAGGGCTTACTAGACATAAAGATTTCCTTATATCCTGTGGCTCTAACGCAGAGGTACCATGCGTAGCGAATATTTGTTCACATCAGAAAGTGTCTCTGAGGGTCATCCGGATAAGGTCTCTGACCAAATTTCCGATGCCATTGTCGATCTGTTTCTGTCGAAAGATCCGGAAGCCCGGGTGGCCTGCGAAACCCTGACCACGACGCAGCGCGTTGTGCTCGCGGGCGAAATTCGCGCGAAGGGTATTTACGAGAACGGCGAGTGGGCCGAGGGCGCGCTGGACGAGATCGAGCGCACCGTTCGCAACACCGTGAAAGAGATTGGTTACGCTCAACCCGGCTTCCATCATGAGACGCTGACCTTTGAGAACCATCTGCATGGCCAGTCCGCCGAAATTGCTATGGGCGTGGATGCGGGTTCAGAAGGCTCGAACAAAGACGAAGGCGCTGGCGACCAAGGCATTATGTTTGGCTTTGCGTGCGATGAGACGCCGGATCTGATGCCAGCGACGCTGGACTACAGCCATAAGATTTTGCAGCGCCTCGCGCGTGACCGCAAATCGGGCGTGGCTCCGTTCCTTGAGCCGGATGCGAAAAGCCAGGTGACCTTGCGTTATCGCGATGGGAAGCCAGTGGCTTGCACAGCGATTGTGGTTTCAACCCAGCACGCACCAGGCTATCACGAATGTGAGAAAGAGGCGGAACTCAAGGCCTATGTCAAAGGCGCGGTTGGTGATGTCTTGCCAGACGGCTTCATCAGTGACGAGACGGTCTGGCATATCAACCCGACAGGTGCCTTTGAGATTGGCGGCCCAGATGGGGACGCTGGCCTGACCGGGCGCAAGATCATTGTCGACACCTATGGCGGCGCTAGCCCGCATGGCGGCGGTGCCTTTAGCGGCAAAGATCCGACGAAGGTTGATCGCAGCGCGGCCTATATCACCCGCTATTTGGCGAAGAATATCGTTGCCGCCGGATTGGCAAAACGCTGCACAATTCAGCTTGCCTATGCCATCGGTGTGTCAAAGCCATTGTCGCTCTATGTCGACACCTTCGGTACGGGCACGGTAGGCGATGACCGTATTGAAGAAGCTATCCTCGGCATCGAAAGCCTTGGCGGATTGACGCCGCGCGGCATCCGTACGCACTTGGGCTTGAACAAGCCTATCTACCTTAGAAGTGCAGCCTATGGCCATTTCGGCCGCCAGGCCAAAGGCGATTTCTTTCCATGGGAACGCACGGATCTGGTCGATACGCTGAAGGCAGCGCTCACCTAATCGGCCGAGTTGTCCGCGGAAGCTGGGGTGTCCTCACCCAGCCTTGGTGATGGGCGATCCAGCGCCAGCTCTGCGTCAGAGAATGCAAATGGGCTGCGTACACTCGGTTGCCCGTCTAGCTCGACCTTCAGGCTGCGGGCTTGCACTTGCGGGTCGGCAAACACCTGTTCAAGATCATTGATCGGGCCAGCCGGTACACCGGCGGCTGCGCAGGCTTTTAGCAAGTCCTCGCGCGCCCAATTCGTGGTTTCTTGTGCGATCATGCCGTCGACCAGATCTCGGCTGGCGATCCGTGCCTCATTGGTCGCAAACCTCTCATCACTCAGCAGGTCTTCACGCTTGAGCACGTTCAGCAGCTTGCGGAAGAGGCCATCGTTTGCAGGTGCAAGAACGACTGGACCATCGCGCGTAGGGAAGACGCCATAGGCGCTCACCTGAGCATGCGCATTGCCCATGCGAGGCGGGATTTGATCCGTGGCAAAATAGCTTGTGGCTTGATTGGCGAGCAAGGCGACTGAGCAATCGAGCAGGCTCATATCGATCCATTGCCCTTTGCCAGTGCGTTCTCGCATCAGCAGCGCGGCTTGAATCGCGTTGGCGGCATAGAGGCCGCAGGCAAGGTCGGAGATAGACACCCCATGCTTCATGGGCTCGCCACCGGGCTCACCGGTGAGCGACATGAAACCGCTCATCGCTTGAATAACGAAGTCGTAACCGGGCTCATCGCGCCTTGGCCCATCTTGGCCAAAACCGCTGATGGAGCAATATGCGACTCTAGAATTGGATTGCGCGATACTCCCATAATCCAATTCGAATTTTGTGAGCGTGCCCGGTTTGAAATTTTCCAGGACCACATCCGCTTCGTTGCAAAGATTGCGGACAAATTGCCGATCTTGCTCGATGGTAAAATCGGCTTTCACTGAGCGCTTGCCGCGGTTGCAGGCGTGGTAGTAAGCGGCCTCGCGCTCAGTCGCGCCGTCCCGGCCTTCTCGCTCAATCCAGGGTGGACCCCACAGCCGGGTACCATCCCCTTGAGGACTCTCAATCTTGATGACATCAGCGCCCAGATCAGCGAGAATTTGCCCCGCCCATGGCCCAGCCAAGACGCGTGCGAGCTCCACCACTCGCACGCCGGCCAGCGGAGCGTTCGGATTGCGCAGGTTTTCGAGCCACATTGCCTTTGGGCCTCAGGCTAGAGCCACTTCGTACTTAGCGCTGGTCTTGGCGGCGATGTCCGCTTCGGTGACGTCTCGAGCCAGCTCAATAAGTCGGAACGGGCTGTCATGATTCTCGCGGTGAAATACGCCCAAATTCGTGATGACCATATCGACCACGTTCTTGCCCGTTAGCGGTAATGTGCATTCGGGGATGAGCTTCGGATCGCCCGCCTTGCTGTTGTGGTCCATGACTACGATTATCTTTTTGACGCCCGCGACCAGATCCATTGCGCCGCCCATGCCCTTGATCATCTTCCCCGGGATCATCCAATTGGCGATGTCGCCGTTCTCAGCCACTTCCATTGCGCCGAGCACCGTCAGGTCAATGTGACCGCCACGGATCATCGAAAAGCTGGTGGCGCTGTCGAAATAGGCTGAGTGCGGCAGTTCGCTGATCGTTTGCTTGCCCGCGTTGATCAGGTCGGGATCGACTTCATCATCATAGGGGAAAGGCCCAATTCCAAGCATGCCGTTCTCGCTTTGCAGGGTCACATGCATGCCCTCTGGAATGTGATTAGCGACCAGTGTCGGAATGCCAATGCCAAGATTGACGTAATAGCCATCCTGCAATTCCTGAGCAGCGCGGGCTGCCATTTCGTCGCGAGACCATCCGGTTTTTTCATCTGACATGTGTGTTGCTTTCAATTTTGGCCAAGCACTGGGGGAATAAGGAACCAGCCATTGCCGATTATCGGCTCGAGGGCAAAGGCGGCCTCGGGTTTCAAAAGGTAATCGTAGAGTTCATCAAAGTCGCTGCGCGTGTCGCCTGCAATTGCAACGATGCAATGAGTCTCAGACAATTCGCCGCGCCGCGTTTGTTTGCGGTCGGCTTGATACCGCATCAGCAGCAGATTGTCCGATTTCTCTGGATCAAGGCCAGAGGCATGCAGTGCGCGCCTTACTTTCCCAGCGTCGGCTGCCGAATTGGCGGAGAGCCAGGTAATCTCAAGGCCCAGCGCTCGAAGGTTCACTAACCCTTCAGCGAGAATTGGCTGAGCGGTCGGAGTGCTTGGCGGCGTAAATGGGTCATCGCCTGGGTCTAAGTCGATCAGCACCGTGGGCGTGCGTTCTCCGCACTCATCGCGCTTGCCATCCAGTGCTGCTGGATTGGTGAGCACGGCAGTGCTGGCTGGCGGAGCATTCTCCCCAGTTTGCAACAAAATCTGCCCTGCTTGCTCGCGCGCATAAGTGAGTAAATCTGTGAATTCGCCCTGATTTGAAATCGGAGCAAAAAGCGCACCCTCGCGTATGGGCGCAGGCACTTGGCTTGCTGTGGTGGCTAATCCAGTTTGGTTTGCTGCGACTTCACCTTGGCTCGCATCCAACTCGGCGCTGGTTGTCAGGTCTTTAGCTTCCCGCCTCTCACGGCTAATGTCGGCTCCGGCAAGCGCTCCGCCAGCAACCACGGGAATAAAACCCGCAACGCATCCATTAAGCGCAAATGCTGCGACAAGCACTCCGGCTATCAATGGCGAGCGGTGGGGGAGCATGTGTCAGCCTTTAAATTCAACTTCCGCTATTCAGGCAGTAACGCGTTCGCGCGTGGTGCGGAACTCAATTTGCTTGTCGTAGGGCGCGCCTAAGACAAGGCGTTGGACGAATACGCCGGGTAAGTGGATTTCATCGGGGTTTAGCTCCCCGACAGGCACGATTTCCTCGACCTCGGCGATGCAGACCTTACCGCAAGTCGCCGCTGGCTGGTTGAAATTGCGCGCTGTCTTGCGGAACACGAGATTACCGGTCTCATCGGCTTTCCATGCCTTTACGATTGCCAGATCGGCGAAGATCCCGTGTTCGAGGATGTAGGTCTCACCACCGAAGTCTTTGTGCTCTTTGCCTTTGGCGACTTCGGTTCCCACGCCGGTTTTAGTGTAGAATCCCGGAATGCCCGCGCCCCCAGCTCGCATACGCTCCGCCAGCGTGCCTTGCGGGCAGAATTCCACCTCTAGCTCACCAGCGAGAAATTGCCGTTCGAACTCCTTGTTTTCGCCGACATAAGAGCTGATCATTTTGGCGACCTGCTTGGTCCGCAGCAATTTGCCGATGCCTTCGTTATCAATCCCGGCATTGTTGCTGGCAAAGGTCAGTCCAGTGACGCCGCTGTCACGGATCGCATCGAGGAGGCGTTCTGGAATGCCGCATAGGCCAAATCCGCCAGCGGCGATCAGCATGTCATCAGCGATCACACCTTCAAGAGCGGTCGCTGCATTTGGGAAAAGCTTGTTCATGGATGGGGCTAACCTTGGCTGAGGTTGAATATTGGTCTGTCGATTAGTCGTTTGAGGATTGGCTGTCACCACCTCACCGTCTGCTTTGGTGAGTCGTTTCAGCCTAAGCTAGAGATCGAGACGATGTGATTGCTTGACGGCTATTTGCATCAATTGTCGCATACGTATGCGGATAGTGCGCTGCAACATTTTGGCTGGTTCGAAGCATAAAAACCGGCGTTAAAACATCAAGAGTTTGCGGCAATTGCAACTCAGAAAATAATTATAATCAACAATTTAACAAAATTTAACATCACGCACATTGCATTTTTTGCAATTTAAAATGCGCGTTTCGCACTTGCACAAAATTCCTTATCTCCGCATATGTCCTGCGTGCCCAACGGGCATCCTCTCCCAAACTTTTAAGCCCGGTCTTCGGACCGGGCTTTTTCTTTTTGGCCGCACTTTTCCCTTCAGGTTTAAGTGACGTCCTGCACTTCACCTTACGCTAAACCCACAAGTAGACGCTGCGCCGTGCGTGCGCATTTGCATTCCCATGCCAGTCTTCCTAGCTACAAGGGCCAGTAATTAGAAAACCGCCCGAAGAGGAAGTGATGAATGGCTAATGCCGAAGCTGCGCCGCCAACCCGAACAACAAGGCTGCAAGTGGCGCCAGCCCGGCAGGAAGAATCGGGCCAGGGCATTGCGCGCATGCCGCGCTCAGCATTCCAGGCGCTCGGCATAACTGAAGGCGACATCGTTGAGATCGCTGGCAAACGTACAACCGCTGCGATTGCCATGGCCGCATACGCCGAGGATGACACGCTCGATGTGGTGCGGCTCGACGGCTTGCAACGCGGCAATGCAGAGGCGGGCTCAGGAGAGAAGGTCGAAATCAGTGCGGCTGAATCGCGCCCAGCGACACGGGTTGTTTTTGCGCCGGCCCAGCGTGAAATGCGCCTGCAAGGGCCGACGCAGGCCCTGAAGCGAAACTTCTTCCGCCGTCCATTGGTGGCAGGCGATTTGGTCGCAACCACCGGCCAACAGCCGGTCCAGAACATGCCATCGGACGTGCGCCAAATGCTGCGCGCGCCTGCCTATGCGCTGACACAAATTCGCCTGTCTGTTTTCGCCACCGTGCCCAAGGGCATCGTGCATATCGACGAAAACACTGAAGTCGAATTGCGGACGGAATTTGAAGAGCCGCGTGATGCTCGCGCAACGGTGAATTATGACGATGTCGGCGGCATGTCTGATACGATCCAGGCTCTGCGCGAAATGGTTGAATTGCCACTGCGCTATCCAGAGCTGTTCACCCGCCTTGGGGTTGATCCGCCCAAAGGCGTCCTTCTGCATGGCCCTCCCGGCACGGGCAAGACGCGGCTGGCCCAGGCTGTTGCCAACGAATCCGATGCCGAATTTTTCACCATCAATGGCCCCGAAATCATGGGCTCTGGCTATGGTGAGAGCGAAAAGCGCCTGCGCGAGGTATTTGAAGAAGCGACCCGCGCTGCGCCAGCGATCGTCTTTATCGACGAGATCGACTCGATTGCGCCAAAGCGCCAGAATGTTCCCGGCGAGGCCGAGAAGCGCCTGGTTGCGCAATTGCTGACACTGATGGATGGGCTGGAAGCGCGCGCGAACCTCGTGGTGATCGCGGCGACTAACCGGCCGGATGCGATTGATGAGGCCTTGCGGCGTCCTGGCCGGTTCGACCGGGAAATTGTTATCGGTGTTCCCGATCAAGGGGGACGGCGCGAAATCCTCTCAATTCATACTCGCGGGATGCCTCTGGAGAGCGCCGTTGACCTCGATGAATTGTCCCGCGTCACCCACGGGTTTGTAGGCGCAGATCTCGCCGCTTTGGCGCGCGAGGCCGCGATTGATGCGGTTCGCCGGATCATGCCGAAGCTGGACCTTGATGCGCGCACGGTCCCGGCAGAGGTTCTTGAAGAGCTTTGTGTGACCCGAGAGGACTTCCTGGGCGCGCTGAAGCGGATTCAGCCGAGCGCGATGCGCGAGGTCATGGTGCAAGTGCCCAATGTCAAATGGGATGACATCGGCGGCGTCGGCGATGCCATCGAGAAGCTTAAAGAAGGTATCGAGCTGCCGCTGAAGAAGCCGGATGCATTCCGGCGTTTGGGCATCCGCCCGGCTAAAGGCTTCTTACTCTATGGACCACCGGGGACGGGTAAGACCTTGCTCGCGAAAGCCGTCGCCAAAGAGGCCGAGGCGAACTTCATTTCGATGAAGAGCTCTGACCTACTGTCCAAATGGTATGGCGAGAGCGAACAACAAATCACGCGCATGTTCGCGCGTGCTCGTGCGGTTGCCCCGTGCGTCATCTTTATTGACGAGATTGATAGCCTGGTGCCAGCACGCGGATCGGGTCAAGGCGAGCCACAAGTGACCGGCCGCGTGGTGAACACCATTCTGGCTGAGATGGACGGCATGGAAGACTTGCAATCGGTCGTTGTGATCGGGGCGACCAACCGTCCAACCTTGGTCGATCCCGCACTGCTTCGCCCGGGCCGTTTCGACGAGCTTGTGTATGTTGGTACACCTGATCCTGAAGGCCGCGAGCACATCTTGCGGATTCACACGTCGAAGATGCCATTGGCGAGCGACGTCGACCTATCTGTGGTGGCTGGCAAGACCGAACGCTTCACTGGAGCGGACCTGGAAGATGTTGTGCGCAGAGCTGGCCTCAACGCGCTTCACCGCATGGGCAATGACGTTGAAGAGGTGACGGCACAGGACTTCGAAGAGGCGCTGGAGGATTCGCGCGCGACGGTTACCAGCAAGATGGAAGCCGAATATCGCAAGATGCGCGGTGAGCTCAAAAAGCGCGCTGCTGAAGTCAATCCGATCGGCTTTTTACAACCAGAGAAATTGGAGCCGACCCGCGCCAAAAAGCACGAGTGATGCGCCAGTTCAAAGAGACCGTTAGTCTCCTTGGACGCGCTCATTGGCGGCTTGCACTTCGAGACGGTGCCTGATCAATGCATCCGGCTGGTTGCTTCGAAGCCAGGAAATCATGTGCTCGCGCGTCTCACAGCGCAGGTTCCACAGATCGCCAATAGTTGCTGCGCTCATCGAAAGGCGCAGTTCCATGCTTTCTGGGTAGGCTTCCGTCATCAACATGGCGCAGGTGCGCCCGTCAAACAGCTCGTGCGAGCCCACGAAACGCTCAAACTCCTCGCGGATCGGCGGGACCTCAGCGGCTGGATCGAGGTGCAGGAATACCGGACCTGTTAGCATTTCGCTCCGGCGCGACCAATTTTCAAAGCTGTTGTCGAGGAAGCGGGTTGTCGGGACGATCAGTGCTCTTTCATCCCAGGTGCGAACTTTGACGAAGCTCATATGAATTTCTTCGACGCGGCCGACTTCGCCGTCGATCTTGACCATATCGCCCAGCCGCATCGGCTCGGTCAAAGCGACCTGAAGACCTGCGATCAAAGATTTGAGTGCAGGCTGAGCGGCGGCACCAACCGCCAAAGCAGCGAGGCCAGCAGACGCCAGCAGTGTCGTGCCAATGTCCCGGACGGCAGGGATACCGAGCAGCATCAGGCCGATCGTGATAAAAATGATCGTGAACGTCGCCGTCCGGCCTAAAATCGCAATCCGGGTTTTGCGGCTGCGCATCGCCACTGGATCGTTCGATGCTTCCAGCCTGAGTTCGAGCGCGGCGGTGAAGCCCTTGACCAAAGTGTAGGCGATCCAACCAAGCAAAGCGGGGCGCAGGAATTTGGCTAGCGGCTCCCAGATCGATTTTAGCTCGGCATTCATCTGTGCCGCAATCGTTATGCCAATGGCGATGAAAGACCATTTGATTGGAAGCCGAACACGCTCAACGATCATCTCGTCAGCCGTCGTTTCTGACATTTTGGTCAGCTTGCCGACCGCACCGTAGACAAGACGATAGATTAGATATGCGATCCCGATCGCCAGCAGTAGGGCGAGGCCCGCGACACCCCAAGCGAACCAGTCGATGGTGAGATTGGCGGGATTGAATTGATCAAGCATGCTGCGCACCTATGCAGCCGAGCGTGCGAATACAACCTTGGATCTGCCCGTGTGCTCGCTGCGCTGAGGTTTCCGTGCAGTCAATTAGTGCGCCGCATCCCAGCTTGGCCCGGTCCCAATTTCGATCTGTAATGGCACATCGAGCGTGACCGTAGGCAGCGCTGCTTCTTCCATCACGCGCTCGATAATCGGGCTGGCCTTCGCCACGTCGTCTTCTGGGAGCTCGAACACCAATTCATCGTGGACCTGCAAAAGCATGCGAACATTGGGCAGGCCCGCTTCTTCTAAAGCTGGCAGCATGCGCACCATCGCCCGTTTGATGATGTCGGCGCTGGTGCCTTGGATCGGGGCATTGATGGCTGCGCGTTCAGAGCCCTGACGTTCGGCCTGGTTCTTCGACTCGATCCGGGGGAACCAAGTCTTTCGCCCGAACAGGGTCTCTGAATAACCGCGCTCGCGCACTGTCTCTAGCGTTTCCATGATGTATCGCTGGATGCCGGGAAAGCGTTTGAAATAGGTGTCGATCATAGCCTGAGCTTCATCCGCCTCTACTTCCAACCGGCCTGCCAGCCCCCAACGCGATATGCCGTATAGAATGGCAAAGTTGATTGTCTTCGCCTGCGCGCGCGTATCTCTGGTGACTTCGCCAAACATCTCATTCGCTGTGCGCGAGTGGATGTCTTCGCCTGAGGCAAAGGCTTCTTTGAGGGTGCCAACATCGGCCATATGTGCGGCCAGTCGCAATTCGATTTGCGAGTAGTCAGCGGCGAGCAAGACATTACCGGACTCGGGCACAAAAGCCTCGCGGATCTGGCGACCAATCGCGGTTCTGATTGGGATGTTCTGAAGGTTTGGATCGGTGGAAGAGAGGCGGCCGGTTTGTGCGCCGACCAGGCTGTAGCTCGTGTGCACACGGTCCGTCTTGGGATTGATCGCCTCTTGCAAAGCGTCGGTGTAGGTTGACTTGAGCTTTGCTAGCTGGCGCCATTCGAGCACTTTATTGGCGATCTCTGCGCCTTCGTCAGCCAGTTTCTCCAGCGTGCTGTGATCGGTTGAGTATTGCCCGCTTTTGCCCTTACGCCCACCTTTGTAGCCGAGCTTGTCAAACAGAATTTCGCCCAGCTGCTTAGGACTGCCGACCGTGAATTCTTGCCCCGCGTCCGCATGAATTTGCTTTTCAAGAGAGGCTATTTCGATTGCGAATTCTTCGGACAGTTTTGCCAGACGCGCACGGTCGACCTTGATGCCCTCGCGCTCAATCGCTGCGACAACCGGGATCAATGGCCGGTCAACGCGCTCGTAAATTTGCGAGCCGCCTTCCGACGAGAGGCGCGGTTTGAGATGCTGATAGAGCCGCCATGTTACATCGGCATCTTCGGCGGCATATTCAGTCGCCCGATCGAGCGGAACCTCGCCAAACGGGATTTGCTTCTTGCCGGTTCCGCAGACTTCTTTGAACGACAATGGTGTGTGGCCGAGGTGACGCACGGAAAGGTCGTCCATCCCATGTCCGCCGCCGAGGCCTTGTTCACCGCGCCCTGCGTCGAGCGCGAAGCTCATGACCATTGTGTCCTCAATTGGGCTAACGGTCAGGCCGTGTTGCGCCAGCACGTTGAGGTCATACTTGCCGTTCTGAAAGATTTTCAGAACCGCATCATCTTCAAGCAGGGGTTTCAGAGCGGCAATTGCAGCATCGCGGTTCACTTGCTCTGGCTTTTCAGAAAGCAGGTCCACGCCGCCATGCTCGAGCGGGATATAGCAGGCATCGTTCGGACCCAGCGCTAGGCTGATGCCGACCAGCTCAGCCTGCATCGCATCAAGCGAGGATGTTTCGGTGTCGACCGCCACCTTGCGCGCGGCAAAGGCGCGGGCGATCCAGTCCTCAAGCCGCTCCATGGTCTGCACCGTTTCATAAGCGCTGCGATCCACGGCCGGCATCTCGGGAAGCGCTTGGCTGCTGCCCTCTTGCGTGCCGGCATCACCTGCCGTCTCAGCTTTGGCTGGGTTCAGGTTGGTCGCGCGTTCAGGGCTGCCACTGCCTGCTCCAAGGCGTTTCAGTAGGCTGGTAAAGCCATGTTTTTGAAGGAACGCCGCGAGCGGTTCGGCAGGGACACTTTCAAGCTTAAAGTCTTCAAGCGGCTGCGGCAGGTCGGCATCTTCTTTTAGCGCCACCAGAACGCGGCTCAGCTCGGCTTCTTCGCGCCCGCCAAGCAAACGCTCCTGGAGTTTTGACTTTTTCATGTCTGGCGCGGAGTCGAGAGCGGCGCCGAGCGAGCCGTGTTCCGCAATCAGCTTGCTCGCTGTCTTTGGACCAACACCATAAATGCCGGGAATATTGTCGACGCTGTCGCCCATCAAAGCGAGAACATCACCGACCAGCTCAGGCACCACGCCGAACTTCTCCTCGACCTCGGGAATATAGATGCGCTGGTTCTTCATCGTGTCGAGCATGTCGACCCGCCCGCCGCTGCGCTCACCCACCAATTGCATCAGATCCTTGTCAGACGAGACAATGGTCACATTCCAGCCCTGCGCTTGTGCAGCGCGGGCATAAGAGGCGATCAAATCGTCGGCCTCCAGACCCATTTGTTCGATACACGGCAGGCTAAACGCCTTCGTCGCATCCCGGATCAGCGGGAATTGCGGCACCAAATCTTCCGGTGGAGGAGGGCGGTTCGCCTTATATTCTGGGTAAATGTCGTTGCGGAACGACTTGGACGAGGCATCCAGAATGACCGCCATATGCGTTGGGCCATCGGCTTGATCGAGGTCCTCGGCCAGCTTCCACAGCATGGTGGTGTAGCCATATACCGCGCCGACGGGCGTACCCTCAGGATCAGTCAGCGGGGGCAACCGGTGATACGCCCGAAAAATATAGGATGAACCATCGACGAGATAGAGGTGTTGTTGCTCGGCCATGATCCGGTGCTAGCACCGCGTAGAGCAGGTGATAAGCCGATTTGGCCAAGGCTTCGCGGCTATCCCCACGCAATAGCGAGCATAGACGGCAGGAGCGATAAATAAGGCGGAAAAATGGCAGAAAAGGTGATTTGGCCTTGCATTGCCACAAAGCTGCCACTATTTACAAACTCGAAGCTGGGCATTTAGACTTGGCTTTGGCATTCTCCGGGGGGACCGGATGTGCTTAACACACTCGCTGGATAAGGAATTGAATCCTATGCGTAAAATGATTCTTGCTGCCGCTGTTGCTGGCTCGGCTCTTGGCCTTGCTGCATGCTCTGAAACCGCTGAACAAGCTGGTGAAACCGTTGACGCGATGGCCGCTGACGCAACTTCTGTTGTTGAAGATGGCGCGGAAGCTGTTGAAGGCGCTGCTGATGCGACTGCCGAAGCTGCTGAAGGTGCTGTTGAAGCAACCGGCGAAGCTGCCGAAGGCGCTGCTGCTGAAGTAACTGAAGCTGCTGAAGGCGCTGCCGAAGCTGCTGAAGAAGCAATGACCGGCGAAGCTGCTGAGTAATTCAGCCTTTTAGCTTTAGCTAATCAGATTGAGGGCGGTGCCATATTGGTGCCGCCCTTTTTCTATGCGCCGTGTTTTCTAATGGCGAAGCGCTTAGCGTTCTTGGCTCAGCCACCGCTGTGGGGCGCGTTTGTCCAATTGGGCTGATTGCGCGCTTTGGCTCCGAAGCCATCATAGAGCGCGCGCGCAATTGCGGCGATCCGGCGTTCGCGAGCCAAACGTGATCCTTGCCCCGTGACGTAGATGGCGACCGCAATTGCCCGGCCATCGGGTGCCTCGATAATTCCAATATCGCTGGATGTGTTGTTAAGCGAGCCTGTCTTGTGGCTGACCCGTGCATCCGCTGGCATATTCGCGACAATGCGGCGCTTGCCCGTGCGAGTGCGGCTCATCGCGCCCAGCAGGACGCGGCGGCTCTGCGCGGACAAGAAGTCACTGCGGTAGAGACCTTGGAGCAATTGGATCATTGCCTTGGGTGTGGCCGAATCCCTCGGATCAATCCATGCGGCAGGATCATATTCCCCGTCATCGCGGACTAAGGTCGCGATATCGCGGTCAATGCTGAAATTCTCGATACCTTGGCGGCGCACCCAGTCGTTGACCCGCTCTGGTCCGCCAACTGCGGCAAGCAAAGCATCGGTTGCTGGATTGCTGGAGCGCGTGATCATGATCTCGATGAGATCGATCGCCTGCATGTAATTGCCTTTCCGCACGGGGGCAGCGGCGCTTGAATATTTGGCCGAACGGATCGGAATAAGGAGCGGGAACTCGCTTGTGAGCGAATAGCGTCCTTGCTCCACCATCTCAAGATAGGCGCCGGCAACCGCAATCTTGCTGGTCGATGCCATCGGGAACAACTGGTCACCCAAAACATAAAGCTGATCACCTGTCGTGAGATCAACCGCGGCGACGCCGATGCGGCCCTTGTCGCCATCAGCGAGTTCGGCAATCCGTTGCTCAAAGCCAGAGGCATAGACGGCCTCAAAACTTTGCGGGTCGCGAACATCCGTACCCAGCGCATTGTCAAAGCTGGCAAGCAGCTCATTGCCTTGCGCGGATGCTGGACTGGAGATTAGTAGGGTGGCCGCTAAGCCTGCGAAAAATGGTGCGAGACGACGTTTGAACATGAAGCGAATGTACTCAACTAGGGTTATCGGAGGCTTAACAATGAGCGATTCGCCGCGGCAAGCTTTAGTTTCATCGCTCGCGATGAACGGTGTGTCGCAAGCGACCGGATTCGCTGGACACCAGCGCAGCCCATGCAGGTTATCAAGCCATGGAGTAATATAGCGCTACGGCTTGTCGCATTTGAGCTCGGCAGGGCGCTGATTGATCTTGACTGTAGCGAGCGCCCCGGCAGGGTGATCGTCAAGCTTTGGAATAGGGTAAATTTCTAATGATTCGAACCAAACAGATCGTAAAAACCTCAAGCTTCGCGATTACCGGGCTTTTGCTTGGGACTTCCAGCCTCGCGCTCGCGCAAAACGCCCCGATTGTGCAGCCTGGCGCACCAGGCCAAGAAGGCCGCGTTCTTAGCGCTGATGAGGCAACCCAGATTGCCGCAACTACGCATTCCCCAGCCGATGTTGCCTTCATGCAGGGCATGATTGTGCACCACCAACAGGCGGTCGATATGGCGGTCTTGGTGAAAGACCGGACGAACCGCGAAGAAGTGGTGGCACTCGCTGGCCGGATTGAAGCGAGCCAGGCCGATGAAATTGAATTCATGGAAGGCTGGCTGAAAGATCGCGGTGAAGCAACTCAGATGCCGGGCCATGCAGGCCATGCGGCCCACATGCACCATATGATGGCTGGCATGGCTAGCCCGGAACAAATGGCTGCATTAGCGGCGGCTTCTGGCGTTGAATTTGATCGCCTGTTCCTGACACTGATGATTGCTCACCACGACGGCGCAATCGACATGGTCGAAGAATTGCTCGGCCAGCCGGGCAGTGCGGCTGATCCGGTCTTGTTCAAATTCGCAGGCGATGTGGACGCCGACCAGACCAGCGAAATCGACAAGATGAACACCGTTTTGGCCAGCCTTTCCGCTGATCCGCGCGCAACGTTGAAAGCGGGCTTTGCCGACGCCGGAGAAGCAATTCTCAACCTGCGCAAAGTCGCGAGCCTTTCCAAACCAGCCGGCTTCTTTGATCCGGCCAACCCTGCCGATTTGCGGCCTGCCATTCCTGATGAGGAAGAAGACAAAGCGGACGAGACAGTGGAGGCAGCTGAGCCCGCAGAAGACGCTGAGCCAGCGGAGGACACGCCGCTTCGCGAAGAGGAAGAAGACCTCACCAAGTTTGCTGAGCGCTCACCGCTGCTCGATTTCGCTAACACGGACATGGCCTTCTTCGACGACATCATGGTCGCTGGCAGCTACCACGGTTTCAACATCTACAAGCTGAGCGACGATGGCGCACCGAATCTGATGAGCTCGGTCGTCTGTCCGGGTGGCCAAGGGGATGTCTCGGTTGTCGGCGACATCTTGGTCATGAGCGTCGAGCAAACCCGGGGCCGCGTCGATTGCGGTCTGCAGGGCGTGGCTGAAGATGTGAGTGAGGATCGTTTCCGCGGCCTTCGCATTTTCGACATTTCAGACCTGACCCGCCCGCGCCAAGTCGGCGGCGTGCAGACCTGCCGGGGCAGCCACACGCACTCTATAGTCAGCGCAGATGACACGAAAATCATCGTCTACAACTCTGGCACGTCCAGCATTCGGGAAGAGGATGAGCTGGCGGGCTGCGTAGGCGATATTGCCGGCGACACGCGAACAGCCCTGTTCAGCATCGACGTAATCGAAATTCCACTCTCCGACCCGTCTCAGTCGCGCATTGTAAAGTCGCCGCGCGTCTTTGCTGACCCAGAAACCGGCAGCATCGCAGGCCTTTGGACCGGCGGTGACAGCGGTGAGGGCACGCAGGACACGCGTCCAACCGACGAATGCCACGATATCACGGTCTTCCCGAGTAAGAATATCGCGGCTGGTGCGTGTTCAGGCAATGGCATTTTGTTCGATATTTCCGATCCGATGAACCCGGTGCGGATCGATGCCGTGTTCGATAAAGGCTTTGCCTATTGGCATTCTGCAACGTTCAACAATGATGGCACGAAAGTGATCTTCACCGATGAATGGGGCGGCGGTGGCCGCGCGCGTTGCCGTGCGTCCGACCCAATGACGTGGGGCGCGAATGCGATCTACGATATCGCCGATGGCAAGCTAGAATTCCGCAGCCACTACAAAATGCCTGCACCTCAAGGCGACAAGGAAAACTGCGTTGCGCACAACGGCTCGATCGTTCCTGTGCCGGGTCGAGATTTGTTCGTGCAATCCTGGTATCAGGGCGGGATCAGCGTGATGGATTTCACCGACAGCTCGAACCCGGTTGAGATCGCCTATTTTGATCGCGGTCCGATTGATGCCGAGCAATTGGTCGTCGGCGGTTACTGGTCGTCCTATTGGTACAACGGCCGAATTTACGGAACCGAGATCACCCGCGGCATCGACGTTTTCGCGCTTGAGCCAAGCGAGTTTCTCACCGCAGAGGAAATTGCTGCAGCAGAAGCCGCAAGCTATGCCAACACCCGGTTTAACCCGCAGACTCAAACCGAAGTCACTTGGGATGCAGATGTGATCGAAGCTGCAGTGAACAGCCGCAAAGGCGGGTAATTCTAGCGCGCTCAGCGCAAGTTCAAAGAAAAGAGGCTCGGCTGGTTTGCGCCAACTGAGCCTTTTCTTTTGCCGAGAATATTCTCATCGGGGTGCAAAACACTCGTCTATTCAGGAGTTTCACTAGGCCTGCTGACACGGGAAAATTAGCCCACTTTTGTCATTCACTGCGAAGTTTCATGTACGTGGCAGAGTTGTAATGGGCATTCCGCTATTTCCGGACGAGACCGTGTTGGAGCGCGTCCGAAAATTCAACAATTCGTTGGACCGCTTGATGCGGCTGTACACTGAGGGTGCCCTCAGCAGTGTTCAGTTCATTGGAGTTTTAACCCAAGAAGCCAGTTTGCAACTACAGGTCCAACGCGCGAGTGCTTGGGTGCTGGATGAGCATCAGTCGCAGATTGAATGCATTGACCTTTATGAAAGCTTGAGCGGCCGTCATTCATCAGGCGCTATATTGTATGCATCTGATTTTCCGAAGTATTTCGATGCTGTCATAACGGAACGGGTGATCACTGCCTCTGATGCCAGAACGGACCTGCGCACTTCAGAATTCACCGAAGTTTATCTCAAACCCAATCGGGTGTTTTCGATGTTGGATACGCAAATCCGCTCCGCTGGCGGTGCGCGCGGCGTAATTTGCTTGGAAACTGTTGACGAATATCGCGAATGGTCCCCGGATGAAGCGGCCTACGCCGCCTCGCTTGCTGAACTGATCGGGTTCTTCATGGACCGCGAAGATCGATCTGAGATTTACGACAAACTCCAGCAAACAAACGCCCAGCTGGCCGAAGCGGTGAGCAAGGCAGAACAAGCAAATGAACGGTTCGACCTTGCTCTAAAAGCATCATTTGACGGTATTTGGGACCATGATCTCATAACGGATACTGTGGTGTCCTCTGAACAGAATTTCGAGCTGCTAGGTCTTACCAGTGCTGAAGGGACGGCAGCCTTCATTTATTGGCAACAGCGCGTACACAAAGACGATAAAGATCGTGTAATTAAGGCCCTAAACGACCATATCGCCGACAAAGGGCCCTATAACGAAACCTATCGTATCCTCCACAAGGACGGGAGTTGGCGATGGTGGCGATCACGCGCGGCAGTTGTCCGTAATGAGGCTGGGAAACCGATTCGTGTTGTCGGCACCAATTCTGATGTGACCGACCTGTTTTCAGCTCAGCTTGAACTGAAACAGCGTAACAAGGAACTGCTTGCCGCTAAAATGGAAATCGAAGCAAGCGCTTTGCATGATGCCCTGACAGAACTGCCCAATCGTCGCTATCTTGTAAAAATCTATGATGGAATGCTCGACATCGCCAAGCAGAAAGAGGCCTGTTTGTCTGTTCTTCACATTGATCTAGATTATTTTAAAGATGTGAATGACCGCTATGGCCACGCGATGGGTGACGCTGCGTTAAAGCGTATTGCCGGATACCTCATGAGCCTCACGAACGAAGAAGAATTTGTCGCCCGGATCGGGGGTGATGAATTCATGGCCATTCTTTTTGACGAAGTAGAAGCACGGCGCGCCATTCAATTTAGCGAAAAGCTGAGCCATCTTTTGAGTGATGCTTTCCAGATTGATGATTGCGTTTTTGAGATCGGCGCGAGCGTTGGGATTGCCGTCGAGAAGGGGGAGCAAAAAGATGTTTGGAGCCTTTTGAGCGATGCTGATCTCGCGCTCTATGAAGCTAAGAAAAGTGGTCGCAAACAGCATATGGTTTTTGAGCATGATATGCGAGTGCGCGCCGCTTTTGCACGCACCACGAAAGAAGACCTAAGAGTTGCGCTTGATCAACAGGATCAGATCATTCCGTACTTCCAGCCTCAGTTTTGCGCTAAAACTCATGAGCCTGTCGGCTTTGAAGTGCTAGCCAGATGGCAGCATCCAACCAGAGGTTTGCTGATGCCGGGCGACTTCCTTGGTTACGCAGCAGAAATGGATAAGTTGACAGAAATCGACCGCCAAATCCTCAATCGTGCAGTCGAGTATTCTGAAGTTTGGGCCCATGCCGACTTTGATGCAAAGCGATTGTCTTTGAATGTTTCCAGCGATCGCCTCGTCGATCCCAATCTTTTAGAATGCGTCGAACAGCTTGGCGAGCGCACGTCCTTACTGTCGTTCGAATTGCTTGAGTCCACTTTCCTCGATGACACAAATGAAGAGGTAAAAAGGGTTCTTGAGCGCCTGCACCAGCTCAATGTTGAAATTGAGATCGATGATTTCGGCAGTGGGTACGCGTCAATTCTTAGCCTTGTGAATGTGCGCCCAGCCCGGTTGAAGATCGACGCCTCTCTCACACGTGATGTCGGGAAAGATCCCGCGATGCACAGCCTGATCGCATCGATTGTAAACATTGCACGCGCACTCGATATTTCGGTTGTGGCCGAAGGCGTTGAGAACCCATCCCAAAGCAAGAAGCTCACGAAGCTGGGATGCGATATCCTTCAAGGGTACGGATTGGGTATGCCGATGCGTGGTGATGAAGTTTTGGAAATGTTTGGCAGGGGTGCTGGAAGAACAGAAGACCGCATCGCTCGCCGCGCCTAAGTTCGCGCCACCGGAATCGATAAAAAACCCCCGGCGGATCGCTCCACCGGGGCCTTTTTGTAAGCTTTAGAAGGGGATGAGGTCTTAGAAGCCGCCCATGCCTCCCATACCGCCCATGCCGCCCATATCGGGCATTGCAGGGGCGCCAGCGCCTTCTTTTTCTGGAGTGTCGGTGATCGCCGCTTCCGTGGTGATCAGCAGTCCAGCAACCGAAGCTGCGTCTTGCAACGCGGTGCGAACAACCTTGGTCGGGTCGATCACGCCAGCTTCGACGAGGTTTTCATAGGTGTCGGTCGCAGCGTTGAAACCTTGGGTCTCATCGCCTTCACGCAGCAGGTTGCCTGAAACAACTGCACCATCATGGCCAGCGTTTGCAGCAATCTGACGAACCGGCGCCAGGATCGCACGGCGAACGATGTCGATACCGCGGGTCTGGTCGTCGTTTTCACCCTTGAGGCCTTCGAGAACCTTCGAGGCGTAGAGCAGTGCAGTACCGCCGCCAGGGACGATGCCTTCTTCGGCGGCTGCGCGGGTCGCGTGGAGCGCGTCATCAACACGGTCCTTGCGTTCCTTCACTTCGACTTCTGAAGCGCCGCCAACCTTGATCACAGCAACACCGCCAGCGAGTTTCGCCAGACGCTCTTGCAGTTTCTCGCGGTCATAGTCGCTGGTTGTAGCTTCCATCTGAGCCTTGATCTCACCGACGCGGGCTTTGATGTCTTCTTCGGCGCCAGCGCCGTCGGCGATCGTGGTGTTGTCCTTGTCGATGGTGACGCGCTTGGCCTCACCCAGCATGCCGAGCGTGACGTTCTCAAGCTTGATGCCGAGATCTTCGCTGACCATTTCGCCCTTGGTAAGGATCGAGATGTCTTGCAGCATTGCCTTGCGGCGATCGCCAAAACCAGGTGCCTTAACCGCAGCAACCTTGAGGCCGCCGCGCAGTTTGTTGACCACGAGGGTCGCGAGCGCTTCGCCTTCGATGTCTTCAGCGATGATCAGCAGCGGCCGGCCGCTTTGAACAGCCGCTTCGAGCACTGGCAGCATAGCTTGCAGGTTCGACAGTTTGGCTTCGTGGATCAGGATGTACGGGTTTTCGAGTTCAACCGTCATCTTGTCCGGGTTGGTGATGAAGTACGGCGATAAATAGCCGCGATCGAACTGCATGCCTTCAACCACGTCGAGCTCGAATTCGAGGCCCTTGGCTTCTTCAACCGTAATGACGCCTTCTTTGCCGACCTTTTCCATGGCTTCGGCAATTTTCTCGCCAACTTCCTTGTCGCCATTGGCAGAGATCACGCCAACTTGCGCAACTTCAGATGAGCCAGCGACTTCTTTCGAACGGCCTTTGAGGTTTTCGACAACCTTCGTTGTCGCAGTGTCGATACCGCGCTTTAGATCCATCGGGTTCATGCCGGCTGCAACTGCGGTCATGCCTTCACGGATGATGGCCTGGCCCAATACGGTGGCAGTGGTGGTGCCGTCACCGGCCAGGTCGTTGGTCTTCGACGCAACTTCCTTGAGCATTTGCGCGCCCATGTTTTCAAACTTGTCAGAAAGTTCGATTTCCTTGGCGACGGTAACGCCGTCCTTGGTGATGCGCGGTGCGCCAAAGCTCTTGTCGATGACAACATTGCGACCTTTCGGGCCGAGCGTCACTTTTACGGCGTTTGCAAGCGTGTCTACGCCCTTGAGGATGCCTTCACGGGCATCGCGGCCGAACTTTACGTCCTTAGCAGCCATGATTGTTTCTCCTGAAAAATTGGATTGATTGAAAAGCTATTGGGATCGCTCGGCTCAGCCGATCACGCCCATGATGTCGCTTTCCTTCATGATTAGCAGGTCTTCACCGTCGATCTTGACTTCGGTGCCGGACCATTTGCCGAACAGAACGCGGTCGCCAGCTTTGACGTCGAGCGCGATACGCGCACCGCTGTCGTCGCGTGCACCTTCACCAACGGAGACGACTTCGCCTTCGCTTGGCTTTTCTTGCGCGCTATCAGGGATGATGATGCCGCCAGCGGTTTTCTGGTCGGCTTCGATGCGGCGCACGACAACGCGGTCGTGCAGCGGACGAAATGCCATAATGATGACCTTTCTTCTTAGGTTGATAAATAGATTGGCACTCTCCGCTTGAGAGTGCCAGCGAGGAGCATGTGGTTGTGGCGCCTGCATGAGTCAACACTCTGCCCGCGATATTTTTTTCGGAAACTCGCGCCAGATTAGATCGGGTGCCGGGTAAGGCTCAATTTTTCACGCAGCATCCAGCGCCATGTGAGAAGAACCGCCGCGCAAGCCAAGCCGACGGCAAGTCCAATCCAGACACCGACGCCCTCCAACGGCGTGAAGAAACCCAGCCAGATAGAAAGCCCGATGCCGGGCACCCAATAGCTGAAAATCGCGATCCACATCGGCACGCGTGTATCCTGCAATCCGCGTAGCGCGCCTGCCGCCACGGCTTGCACCCCGTCTACCAGCCGAAACGCGGCGGCTAGTACAAGATATTGGAGCGCAAACCCGACAAGAGCGGCATTCTTTGCAGCGTATGGGTCAACATAGATAGAAAGCAGCAGATACGGCGCGAAGACCATCGCGCTGGCAGTGAGCGCCATAAAGCCTGTGCCGATTGCGAGTGCGACCCAGCCCGCCCGTTTCACCCCCAGCGGGTCGCGGGCGCCGTAGAAATAGCCCACGCGAATTGTGACCGCTTGCCCCACCCCGAACGGTATCTGGAAAGCGAGTGCGGCTAATTGTAGGGCGACCGTATGACCGGCAAGCTCTGCCGCTCCAAAGCGGCCCATCATGAATGCTGCCGCACCAAAGATCCCGGCCTCCGCAGTGACCGTAAACGCGATAGGTGTACCGACCCGAATGATCTGCCAGAACCGTTGCCAATCTGGTTTCCAAAAACGGTAGAATATCCGAAACTTGGCAAGCGCGGGATCGCCGATGATTACGATGACGTAGATGGCAAGCGTGAAGAGTGACGTGATGATCGTCGCGACAGCCGCACCTGTCAGGCCCATCTCCGGGGCGCCGAAATTGCCGAAGATAAAGGCGTAATTCGCAGCGGCGTTCACAAAAACCCCAAGCCCGGTAATTGCTGTCGCAAAGATTGGACGGCCAAGCGCCGAAACATAGGAGCGCAAAACGCCGGCCAATAGCATTGGGATCATCGAAAAGATGATCACGATATTATACTCACGTGCGAGCGCGATTATTGACGATTGCTGGCCGGTAACCCGCATCAATGGCTCGAGCAGCAAGCAGATACCCATGCCCAATGCGCCGGTTATTAGCGCAAGCCAGAGGGCCATTCTTGTGGAACGCCTGACTGGCCGAAAAGATGGCGAGCGTGCGCCAATGGCCTCGGCAATAAGCGGGGCAACGGCGCCGGTAAGAGCTGTCATGGCCCAGAGCACCAGCCCGAACAATGAAACGGCGAGCGCCGATGCCGCAAGCTGTTCATCGCCGAGCCGGGCAATGAAGATTACATCGACAGCATAGGTCAGCATCTGCAAGAGATTGGCAGTCGCAAGTGGCCCCGCGAGCAGCAAGGTTGCTCGCAGTTCCTTGCCCCATGTGGGCGATTTATGAGTTGCAATCTCGCTCATACAGCCGGCCCGGATAGGCGCATGGCTTCAGTGCCTCAATCGAACGAGCAAACCTTTGACAATTTAGGGAGCGCGCTATGTCCTGTTGGCCACAGGTCGATGCGGTCCCTAAGGCCTCAGAGAATTTCGCATCTGGGCGAGATTTTTGGGTGTGATTTTCCAACGCATTGGATCGTCATATTCAACGTGGATTTCAAAAGAGTTGGATGCGCGATCAATTTGGATGAGGCAGCTCTTCCACACCGGATCGCCCGACTGCTTGGCCTGAAAATCACGGTAAGCAATCAGCTTTTCGTAGAACTCCCACTCATTGGGAGCAATCGGAACAATTTTGCCATTCGCTCTATATTTGAAACCTGAACTATCGTATGATTCGCCATCAAGAATGACGCTCAAGGCAACCGCTTCCCAATCATCGCTCAAACGCTCAGTTTGCAGCAACAGACGCGCAATTTCGTTCACATAAGTATTCGATTGGTCGAGTTGCGAATCCTCAATATTCATCGCTTCAATTCCTTCTTGATCACTCGAAATATTGAGGCATATCGGCAGCAGAAATGCGGTCAAAACTTTGACCGGCTTCATTACGGAATGCCTTGCTATTTTCAAAGATCACGTCTCCATCGGCGTCGCGGACGCTATACCTTACTTCGATCCGCCCCGGACGTACACCGTCGAAGTCAGAGAAATTAATCTCATAGTCGACCTTGCCGCCAGCGTTAATCCAGTCGGCGATTTCATTTTCTAATCTCGCAAATGCGCCGCTGTTGAGGTTTTTCAAACGAACATTCTGTCCGTCGATCACAACATCGCGCGGAGTGCCGTTTTGCGGGAACATTGCCCGTTCACCTTGATCCCCCAAAAATCTATGTCCAGCGGCATGGCCGCCGTGGTCGCCGGTTTGACCCAAGCGCGCAACATCGCGCTGCGCGGCTGTTTCTGCATTGCTCCGATCTAGCCCGCTGAACACTTCGCTTAGCTCAGCCTTCGCCGATGCCAATCGTCCTTGGGAATCGTAAGTATACTTTACTGAGTTTGAACCAAATGCATGGTCAATGCTCCGACCTGCACGTGCGGCCCGCGCAGCGTCCAGCACATTGTCAGCGCGCTCTGCGAGCCGCGCTGCATCAACTGTAGCATCGCCGACATCTGCTGCGACATTCGCGGCCCTGCTTGCTTTACCCGCTTGTCCTGCAACCGGTATGAAAGTGCTAGCCACCTCGAAGGTGACGCGGCCAATGGCTTCGCCAAACCATTGCGCCTCCGCCTCCGGTCCAAGCGCAGCGGCGGCGGCGTGGGCATCTTTTAGACTGCTCCACTGTGCATCCAGAGCGTTGGCGATATCTGTTTTTAAGCGGCGAGGATTAGCGGCCACGGCGCTTGCATAGTCGCCGATCACTGATCCCATGCGGTCAAGCGTCGCGGTGGTCGCCTCTCCGCGCGCGGCCGATGGTATAATGGCATCGAATGCGCCGCCACCTAAGCCGCCAACATTATCGCGCAGCCAGTCACCTGCATCACCCAAGACCCCGCTGTCGGCGCCATATTGCAGCGTTTTACTGGCCAGCTCGAGTGTGCCTACCACCAAGTCTTTTGCGCCGTTCAACATGCCTTGCCGCAAGCCATTGTTAAATGCGCTGAGCGTGCCGGGATTATCGAGTACACCTTGAAGCGAGGCTCCCCATTCAGTCTGCTCAAGCCCTGCGGTTCGAGCCAAATCGGCGATCTGCGGTTGGACCAGGTTCAGCAAATTGTTAAGCGGGTCTAACCGTTGCAGAGCTGTGCCAATTTGATCGATGAAACCGCGCTGTGCTGCTGCCAATTCGCTAGCAGTGCTCGCCACTTGTAGCGCCTGGAAGCGATCGATCACCTGATTGAGGGCTGCGTCATCCGTGCGACCACCGGCCAAAGTGATGAGCTCATTCAAATACGCCTGCGTTGCGGGATTGGTGCTATTGCGCGCCTGTTCGAGCCATTGGCTTCGGGTCATCTCCGGCGGAGGTGCGACAAATCCATCATCTAGTCGGTCAAGCGTTTCAAAACTGCTTGGCGCAAGACTGTCTGCAAAGGTGCTATTCGAACCCTGTGCAGAGCTGGTAATCCCATTCATAGCAAACACCTTCGCCGAATTGATCATTCGACGTCAGCGGTACCCGGTTATCAAGTTCCGAAGTATCTGCAGATCGTATAGATCGGCGCAGTTCGCCGCATCTCGGCGCTAGTCCAGCGGGTGGAACAGCAAGCCTGCGAGCGCGACCAGCCCGCGCATCCCATCAAGCTCCAGTTTGCGCACCGCGCTGTTTAGGTGCGTGCGGGCGGTGCCCTCACTAATCGCCAGCAAGGTCGCAATATCCGCGTTGGAGCGTCCCCATCCTGCGAACCTCAGGGCGGCGGCTTCGGTACGGGTCAGTTGCTGCAATGGATCAACCAGAGACAGTGGAACCCGCGCTCCATCGACCAGGAACTCGCCTACGGTGACCTCACGCTTGCGCGAGGGATCACGTTTAGCGGCGCTCCGCATCTCCTCGATCAGCGCGAGCAATTCGGAATCGACCTCGGAGCCGCTACGCGGGTTGCCTTGCAAGCTGGCCCGAGTGGCAAGGCCCTCGGCCGCAGGATGGTTGGGACGCTGTGTCACTGCGGTGTTCCTGTGCGGTCAAGCATGCCTTGGGCAACGGCATCGCGCGACATCAGATCGTTCACGACCAGATTGCCGAGTAAAGGCAAGATCAAGACAAGCACAAAGATCGCAGCGGTCGCTTTGATCGATAGCGACAGCATGAACACGTTGAAGTTCTGCGCAAAGCGATTGAGCAATCCCATACCAAGGTCGATCATAAACAAGACCATAAGCGCAGGGGTGGCGAGAATGAAGGCAATCATAAAGTACCGGCCAAACTCTCCCTCGAACAGGATCACTGATGCCATGTCGAGGTCAACCCCGCCCGACCCCATTGGCCAAAGAGCATAGCTCATCATCAAGGTTCCAATGAGGAGCGTCAGGCCGCCGGCGGTCACGAAGGTGACTTGCGCAAACCTGCCCAGCAGGGTCGCGGAAAGTGATTGCGTGTTCCCGGAAATAGGATCGACGACTTGCGCAATGGTGGCGCCTGTTTTGCTGTCGATGATCTCGCCTGCTGAGGCCATGGCCCAGAGGAATGTCGCGTAGAACAGGCCAATTACAACGCCTGCCGCCGCTTCGCGTCCGAACAGCGCCAGCCACTGTGCTGCGGTCAGGGTGCTGGGCGAGAAGGAGACCGGCAGTGATAGAGCGACCAAGCCAAAGGCGATGATCAGGGAATTGCGCACGAGCGGCGGGATCAGTTGCGGCGAAAATAACGGCAGCATAATAAAGGCCATGGCAAACCGAGCAGATGCGGCACCGACCAGCAGCGCTTGCTCAGTCCAAGGGGCAGCTGAAATCAGCGATTGGCCAAGTGCGCCCCCAACGCTCATCCAACCAGCCCATTGAGATTGCTAAAAATCTTGTCGCTAAAGGCGAACAAGCTGCCAACCATCAGGCTGGCGGTGATGAACAGGGTCAGCACGATTGCGAAGAACTTCAGGGTAAACTGGAGCGTCTGCTCTTGGATCTGTGTGGCTGCTTGCACCACAGCCACCATCAGGCCGACCACCGACGCGGCGATAATCGGTGGAGCTGACAGCAGCAGCACCAGCCACAATGCCTCAAGCGTGATGTCGGTCAGGTTCATGGCCAAAGCCCCGCCTTGCTACATCGCATAGGACAGCACCAATCCATGGCTGAGTTTGGCCCACCCATCGATGACCACAAACAGTAAGATCTTGAACGGCAGTGAGATCGTGACCGGGCTGAGCATCATCATGTTGAGCGCGAGCAAAATATTCGAGATCACCAGATCAATGATCAGAAACGGTAGGAATATGAGAAACCCAATCTGAAAGGCTGTTGTCAGCTCGCGCACCGCGAACGCCGGGACGATGATGACAAAATCGCTGTCGCTAATTTGTGCCGCGCGTTCCGGCCCGCTGATCTGCCGCTGTGTCGCCAAGAAGAAGGCTCGGTCTTCCGCATCCGTATTAGCGATCAGGAACTTGCGCAGCGGCTCTTTGGCTTTGTCGGCGGTTGATATGATCTCTTGGGTATCGCCAAGTTGGGACGGGCCGGCAGGGCTATCGCCCGGCATTGTGGCCTCGGTTTCTGTCCCCATTCCAGCGGCAGCCGACATGTCTTGCAGGGTCGGGTACATGACATAGACGGACAGGATCAGCGCCAGTCCATTGAGAACGATGTTCGGCGGGGTTTGCTGCAGGCCAAGCGCGCTGCGCACGATGGCCAGGACAACCACGATTTTGGTGAAGCTGGTGACCATTACAGCTAGGAACGGAGCCAGCGCGATCAGCAATACTGTGATCAGCGCGGAGCCGGGGGTGAATGTCCCGAGTTCCATCATTCTGTTTCTGCCGCCAGCTCGCCAGTATCGCTCAACGGATCACCGGGCGATGCTTCTTCAGCGGCGGGCGCGGCCGTGTCGGCGCTTTGATCGCCGGGCTGGTTTGCGGCTGGTGAGGGGCTCTCGACCAGCACCGCGAACCGATCGCCCACGCGGACAATCTCGCCTTTGCCAACCGGCAATCCGCCGACGCTGATAGTGACTTGGAGGCCCTCCGTCACGGGGCCGAGGTCAATCGATCCGGCATTTGCAAGGGCGGCCAGATCCTCTTGCGATAGGATTGCATCGGGCAATTGCAGAGCCACTGGCACGGTCATTTGACTGGTGTCTGATGGGTCACTCATCGGAGCTGCCTCAAAGTTGTTAGGGGTGTTCGTAAGCGCGGCAATCAGCCGCCCTGTTTGCGGATCGAAAACTACGCCGCCGCCCACTGGACTGGCCGCGTTCTCGATAACGGGCCAAGGCGATCCAGAGAGCAGCAGCAGATCGCCCCCTCCCAATGCCTCAGCCTCATCCAGAGTGAGCCGCGTCGCAGCGAGAGACAGCGGCACCGGCACCGGAGTGGCTGCGGGACAGGGTATGGGCGGGGGTGCAAGCGGCGCGATCTCGCCCAAAGGCTCACCGGCGCGAGTGAGGCGGACGCAGGCAAGATCATTGCCGAGCTCGCCATGATTGTTGAACTCTGCAGCAATGCCGGTTGCCTGCTCAATCTCATTGAGCGACGAATTGTGCAAAGCCAAGGCGTCCACCAATGCGTCAGCCGCTGCGCCTAGCGGCGCGCGCGTCTCTGGCGGAGGGCGAAACGCAAGACCATCCCCTTTGTACCAGTCCGCTTGTGAAGACTGAGCCGGCACAACCGAAGTCGCCATACCACGACGGGCTAGTAATCGGGCCGCATGATGCGCCCAGGCGCATTGATCGGCGTTCAAGTTGGGCAGACGGCTGGCTACGCCCTCGGGCTGATCCTGCCGAGCGCTCATAATTGTCCCTCATCAGACATACGCAGGCGAAAACGTGGCCGCTCTTTTGCGGCATCGCTTGGTGTTTCATGGGCATCGTAATCCGCAGCGTCCGTGGCCGTTTCGGCTGAACCAGGAGCGGGCCATTCTCTCAGCCGAGATATAGAATGCGCGGTCACACCCAGCAGCATCTCTTCACCCTCAATTTCGATCAGAACCAGGCGTTCGCGCGGTCCAATTGGCAGGGCCCGGATGAAGCGCAAATTCCGCGTGTCTTGCTGGCCGCCGAGCCTCCCAAAGCTCCCGTCCTGAAACCGCCGCATAAGGTAAAGCCCGCCCCATGCGAGAGCGATAACGAAGGCCAGAGACAAAATGATCGCGAGCAGGGACGAAAGCACCGTTCCGATGGTCATGACGGTTCTAACTCCATTGGTTCTGTATCATTTGGTTCGCTGTGCGGCGCGCGGCTATGGTCGAGCTCACACTCCATTGGAGCCTTTCCGGCCCGGGCACGCTTCGCCCACAAGATCACCTCGGCGATCGCATCGAACAATTCCTCGGGAACCATCTCGCCAACCTCGCCGCGCGCCCACAGTTTGCGCGCCGTTGGGATGTGGCGGATTATCGGGACTTCTGCGTCGATCGCTGCCTCCCGCATAGCCTGCGCGATTTCACCATCGCCGCGTGCCAAAATCACGGGGACCGGGGCGCGATCAGGATCATAATCGAGCGCGATGGCGAGGTGTGTTGGATTGACGAGCAGCGCGGATGCGTCATGCGTGGCTGAGATAGCGCCTGATTGCGCCCATTCTTGACCCAGCCGCCGGCGGTGGTCCTTCACATGCGGATCACCTTCGTCCTGCTTCACCTCTTGTTTGATGTCGCGCCGGCTCATCATCATTTTTTTGAGGAAGCGCTGCTTGGTCCAGACGTTATCGATGAGCGCGATTCCAACGAATAGCCCGCCGACCCAAGCAAGGATCTCAAGCGTTATACTGTAGGTCAGGGCGGCATCACGCGATCCTGCCTGTGCGCCAAGCCCGTCTCGCCAAACGGCCTCTGAGGCGGGCAGCAGCATGGAGCCCATTTTCTCAATATGCCCGTAAGCGACGAGCCAAACGACAGCGAGCACGGCGAGCACTTTCGCTAGTGTTTTGACCAATTGGACCAATCCGTCCTTACCGAACAGCCGCTTCAATCCTTTGACCGGATTGATGTTCTCGAATTTCGGCTCAAGCCGCTTTGGCGCGAACAGACCGCGAGTTTGGAACGCTTCCGACAAACCGCCGAGCGCAGAAAGTGGAATGAGTACCACCGCGCTCAGCATCAGAAGCAGCAAGGCTCCCTCTCCCGCCAAGCCATCGAATGCCAAATTGAAATCGCCGCTGGCCGCCTGGGTCACAACCCGGTCCCCAAAATCTGCGATGCTGCGCGCGATCCACGCGCCTGCCACCATCAATAATAGAATTGCCCCAAAAGTGCCGAGCATGGACGTAATGTCCTGAGCTTTGGCGATGTCACCCTTTTCGCGGGCATCTCGTAGCTTTTTGGGGGTCGGCAGCTCTGTCTTGTCGCCGCCTTTATCTTCATCCGCCATTTGGCCTGCCACTCACCTCAATAAGACGCCTGTCAGAAACGGGCTTTTGATGTGCGCGCTAGAGACGATTTTTCGCCCCACGCGACTCCGGATGGCAGGCCCGGAAATCACGTTATTTGCACCCTTGTTAGTAAAGTCAACGGGCTTTGAAGTCGTTACCAGTGAAACTTTTGGCGACTCGAGTCGGATGCAGTAATCGCTTCACAAATGTGTCACAGACGAATCGCTCCAATTTTACGGTGAACTGAAAAAGCGAAAAGCACTCAATTCGTCGCACAACGCACGCAATTCCGGGCAATTGAGCAAGTTTTCCCAAGGTTTACGTGGGGCCTTCAAACTTACCAAATATCCTTTACCATCATGGTTGCTGGCTTGGTGGGGCCAAAGGCAGGATTCCCGACCCGTTAGCAATTAGCTAGGTTACTTGATTGGTTTAGAACTGAGTTCTGAACAGGAGGTCGCGTGTCAAGTAAAATAAAGAATAGTTGCGTCTCAATTCTTCGTAATGCGAAGTCTTGTAGTGCGAGGCTTACTTTAATCGGTGCCGGTTTAATTGCGCTTGGCGGTGCGAGCGTCGCAGCTAAGGAGCGGGATCCGGACCCAATCGCAAATCCAGGTGAATGTCAGGTCGATGCGCCCATTCGTGTGGCGAGCGTTGATTCGCTTAGACATTTTGAAGGTTTGCTGGGCCACTGTCCTGAAACCACTGTAATCGAATCGCCAGCTTTCAGAGCTAACCGCCCGCGCGACAATGTGCGCAGTACGACGATCTCCGAAGAGACGGAGGCAATGCCACGCGGCCCCGATTACAATGACGAGGCCACCGACGATCCGAGGTTTATTTTGGCGGCCGAGACGGACGCGAAAAGCCAAGGTAAGAGATCCGAGAAAGCGAATACAGAACTGAGCTTGGAGGCTGAAACTTTCAAGCTGGGCGATGGGTCTATTGTCGCAATCATCCCTCCTGAAAGCGCGCGCCGCCCGATCGAGGTTGATGGCTTAGGCGGACAGGGATTGGTCGGCGATCAGGATGTTGAAGCGGTTTTGGCGCTCAGTCCGCAAAGTTACGGCACACGCTTCGACGCGATCATCGAGCAAGCAGCGCGGGTCCACCGTGTCGATCCTCTGCTTCTCCACGCCGTCATCAAGCAAGAGTCCCGCTACCGCGACCGCGCGGTCAGCCATGCCGGCGCTAGGGGGCTGATGCAGGTGATGCCGGGTACAGGCCGCGATTTGGGGGTGAGAAATCCGCAGCATTTGTTCGACCCCACCACCAATATCAATGCGGGTGCGAAACTGCTCAGCCGTTTGTGGCAGACGTTCGATGGGGATCTGGAGCTCGTTCTTGCTGCGTACAATGCAGGTGAAGGCGCCGTTCGCAAGTACGGTATGAAGATCCCGCCCTATCGTGAAACTCAAGATTATGTTGCCAAAGTGAAGGCGAATTACGTCTCACTCGCTGGCGAGAACGGGATTGCGGTGAACTTCTGATGGCGCTCAGCGCGAAGCTCAAAAACGCTGCATCGGCAGTGCCCACGGCCCAGCCGATTGTTATCGGCGGGCTGGTCGCAATCTTCGCAATGCTCATTTTGCCAATACCTCCAGTGATGCTGGATGTGTTCATTGCCTTCAATTTAACTGCTGCGGCATTGCTGCTTATTGCGGTGATTGGCGCCCGCCACCCGCTCGAATTCTCCACCTTCCCGTCGATCCTGCTGTTCACAACGGTCGCGCGGCTGGCGATCAGTATCGCGACGACGCGGATGATCCTGACCGAAATGGACGGCGGCCAAATCATCACCGAATTTGGTGAAACGGCCGCCGGCGGCAACATCATCGTTGGTCTTGTAGTCTTCCTGATCATCACAGTGGTTCAGTTCATTGTGATCTCGAAAGGCTCAGAGCGTGTCGCTGAGGTCTGCGCGCGCTTCAGCCTCGACGCGATGCCGGGCAAGCAGCTTTCGATCGACAGTGATCTGCGGTCTGGAATGCTGACCAAGGACGAGGCGCGCAAAAAGCGCAGCGAGCTCGAGCAGGAAAGCCGCCTCTACGGCAGCCTCGATGGCGCGATGAAATTCGTGAAAGGTGATGCGATTGCGACAATCGTGATCGTGGTCATCAATCTCATTGGCGGCATTGCGGTTGGGATGCTCACCTTTGGCCTCTCACTGGGTGAGGCTGCGTCTACCTTCTCGATTCTGACGGTTGGCGACGGGCTGGTCGCGCAAATCCCTGCGTTTCTGTGTGCGCTCGCTGCTGGATTGCTGGTGACACGCAGCAATGATCCAAGCACGAAGCCTGATCTGGCTCCAGCGATCTTCTCTGAAATCGGTGCGCGTCCCGGAACGCTGGTTGCCGCGGGCGCGATTGCTCTGGCGCTTGGTTTGATACCGGGTTTCCCTTGGGCTGTGTTCTGTGCGCTCGGGCTGACGCTGATGTTGGTCGGCGCTTGGCGCGATCCCGTTGTTGGCGGCAAGATGCGCGAATTCGCGGCGCGCGGCCAAACTGATGAGGCGCCTGCTGCCGAAGAGATCATCCTGAAAGCGCGCCCTGCGCCGCAGGTTGAGCCACTGGTCCTGTCGCTCCAGTGGGGCACGATGAATGCGAGCAAGATGGCGCTGCTGACCAGCGAGCTTGAGGCGGCCAAAGACGATCTGCAAATGGTTTCCGGTGTGGCTCTTCCCGCGCTGAGGGTCCAGCGGATGCAGGATAATGAGCCGGAGGGAAGCTGGGAGCTGCTGGCCTATGATGCTCCGCTGGGTGCAGCGCGCGAGAAGCCGGAGCAAATCCAGGAGCGCGTGCCGGCGTTTATGCGTGAGCTCCTGCGCCGCAATCTGACCCTGTTCCTTGGTCTGCAAGAGGTCACTGACCAGCTCGACGTGCTGGGCGAGAGCCACCCAGAAGTGGTGAAAGAAGCGGTTCGCGCTGTGCCGATCCAGACCATCGTCGAAGTCCTGCGGATATTGGCTGATGAGCAGGTGTCGCTGCGCAATATGCGCGATTGCATCGCTGCGATCAGCGAGGCTGGGCAGACCGAACGCGAGGCGCATATGATCGCCGCGCGGGTCCGTATTGCTTTGCGGCGCAATATTGTCGCGCCGCTGTGCGAGGACGGGCGCCTCAAGGTCATGATGATCGGCCCGCGCGCAGAAGATGCGATCCGGGCGACATTGACGAGCATTGATGGTCAGCCGCGCCTCGCCGTTGATCCCTTGCGCATGCGCGATCTCGTCAAACTGATTGGACAAGAAGTCGAAACCGGCGACGCCCGCGCTATCCTGACAGCGCAAGACTTGCGCCGGCCTTTGCGCCTCGTGTGCGCTGCCGATCTTTTTGATGTGCCAGTTTTGAGCTTCAACGAATTGAACCCCGCCGTTCCGCTTGATGTGGTGCGGCAACTCGACATCGCTCCGGATTTGGTTGCTCATGCAGCCGAGCCGGACGAAATTTATGCGGAGGCTGCGGAGTGAACCCCCTTAACACCCGTTCGATTTTCCCTGTTTTGAAAAGAGCCATGCGTCGGCCAATGATCGCTGGTCTCGGTTTGGCGGCCATGCTGTCACCGGTGGCGGTGAGCGCTGGTGAGGTTCCGTTTCAGGAGGACCCAATATCGATCAGTGCGCGCGGTCAGGATGTACGAGACTTTGTGGCTGATCTGTTCAGTGAAGCGGGTCTTCGGGCCAAAGTTAGCACTGGCGTCAAAGGTAAAGTTCAGGGCGTCTTTAAGGACGATCCTTCAACCATTTGGGGCACAATTTCACGCGCATATGGCCTTGTCGTTTACTGGGATGGCGCAGTTGCTCGGATCTATAGCAACAATGAAATTTCCAGCCGATCCATACCGACGTACAATGGCGAGAAAGTCCGTGCTCAAGTCGAAAGCATGGGCCTTACGGATCAGGTCAACACGGTACAGACCAGGAATGGGATGGTGTTGGCCACGGGCGTTCCGTCTTTCCTCGACAAGGTCGAGCACATGACTGGTCAATTGCAGGCTCAGGCCTTGTCGGCTCCTGCGCAAGTCGCCCCAGCCAAGAAAACGCCTGCTCTTGTCGCCTCACCTCTGCTCCGTGCACCGCTAGCACGCGCCAGCGTACGCTCGGAAGTGATCCGCCATGCGGGTCTTCGCAGCCCGTTTGAAGTGCGGATTTTCTATCTGAAATATCGCAACGCCGCCGACCGCCCGGTACGCAATGCTGACCTGCTGACGATCATCCCAGGGGTTGCGACAGTCCTTCAGGAACAGATGGGTGATGGCCGCCAAGTTGGCAGTGTCACATCCAACTCTACCAATGAGTACACCACCACTGGGCTGCGCAGTTTGCGTGACCGATCATTTAGCGACCGCGACCGTGAATTCAGCCGCCGAGAAGATGGCGAGCGGCGAGAAATTGAACGCGATTTGGACGGACCGCGGATTTCAGCCGATTCAACTGTAAACGCTGTAATCGTGCGGGATCGCCCCGAAACCATGGGTGTCTATGAAAAGCTGATTGCCAATCTGGATATCGAGCCGTTGAGTATTGAGACGCAGGTTACGATCCTGGAGCTTAACGTCACGAAGCTCAAAGAGCTGGGCCTTGATTTCGGGTTCGGGATCGAGAGTCTGGGCCTGCTCTTCGGTGGCGGGCCAAATTTCGGGCCGGGGGGTATTACGGGCGGCTATCTGAGCGGAGATGGAAGTGTGTTCTTGGCCCGTGCGAAAGCGCTGGAAGAGCGCGGCGCTGTTCGCGTGACAACGCGGCAATTGCTCACGTCATTGAACAATGAAGTCGCCTCTTTCGGTGACAGCACTCAGCAGGTCATCAAGCTGGAAGGGGAACGCGAAGTTGATGCGGTCACCGTTGATTATGGCCTGACAATGCGGGTGCGGCCATCTGCCATCGAAGATGGCGGCGATATGCGGATCCGCATGCAGATCGAGATCGATGACACACAGCTCAACGGCATGGTAGTCGATGGTGTGCCTGTGACCGGCGGGGCCAATCTGGCCACGCATATGATCGTGCGTCAGGGCGAGAGCGTAATGCTGGGCGGTATGACCCGGACGACGACATATGACCGGAAGCGTAAGACACCGCTGCTCGGCGATATTCCGGGCCTTGGTCAGCTGTTTCGCAAGCGCAAGAAAGGCGAGGATCATTACGAACGCCTCTTCCTGCTGACGCCTAGGATCAGCAATCTTGGCACGGCTCAATTGTCGGCCAATGAGGTCGAGCCTCTGTCTATGGAGCGGCTGCGCGGCGAAGAGCCTGTCACTCCGAGGCGCCGCCGATGAATGCGCATTCTTCCGTTGCCGAGGTGCAGGAGCTTGGCGAAAGCATATCGCTGACGCTGCGGGTGCTGAATGGGCGTTCACAAGGGGCTGAGCATCGTTTGCCGCCCGGTCGTTCGCTGGCAATTGGTCACAGTTTCGAAAATGATATCGTTCTGCGCGATCGCTCGACGAAAGGCTGCACGCTAAGGCTTGCGACCTGCGGAAAGCGACCGATGCTTGAGATTGTGTCTGGCGAGGCGGTGGTGTTGGGCCGTGATATGGGGCCCGGCGAGAAGCTGGTGCTTGAGCCCTATCTTCCGGTCCAGATTGGCGATCTGCAATTTGCAATTGGCGGCGATGATGAAGAACGCTGGTCGGATGCGAGCGAAGCCGCCAATGAGACCATGGTAGTCGCTTTGCAAGAGGCAGACGCTTTGCCCGCGACAGATATGGGCGAGCGCTTGGCGCTGCGTTCTCAGCCAGCCCGCACCAAGATTGCCGGGATCGAATGGACCGCTGGAAAGTTGGGCCTGATTGGAGCTGCGTTGCTGGTGATTGCGGGCGGTGCGTTCTTCGGAAACACCGCGCTTAGTCCCGATGCTGATGATCCGACCGCCATTGAGCTGGCGCTGGTTGATCAAGGGTTTCGGGGCCTTGAGGTTGGACGCGCCGCGGACACGGGCGCGCTGGCGGTAACCGGTCTAGTCCCCAATGAGAGCGCTTTGCTGCAATTGCGCGAATGGGCAGCGGCGGAGCACCCGTCATTGTTCGTTGGGGTTGAGACACTGTCGGAAGCGGCGGAAACCGCAACTGACCTGCTTTCAGCACAAAAAATCGACGCGCGCGCTCTGCCAGCCGGTGCGAGTGGTTTGATTATCGAAGGGCCGTTTCTGCCCAAGGACAAGCAAGGTGAATTGACCACTTTGGTCCAGAAAGACCTGCCGCATGTCCGCTCTGTCGAGTTTCGTGCGGACCCCAATCGCGGCGGCAGTGATCTCGCCTATTTCTTCAATGCGCCCGGATATGGCGCGGCGAGCTTTGTGGCCGGTGACCCTGGCTATTTGGTGACCGAAGACGGGACCCGCTGGTTTGTAGGTGCCAGCCTGCCGACCGGGCACAAAATCGTAGAGATTGGCGAAGGCCAAGTAACTGTTGAACGCGAAGGGATGCGCGACACTTTAGTGATGTGAAATGCCAGAATTGAACCGAACACGAAAGGAAGTGACATGACGGATATTAGCGGACGGGTATTGGCGAATCTGAGCTCCAGCCCATCGATGTTTACCAGCAGCCGCAACCGCAATTGGTTTGAAGCCTTTGCTGGGGCTTGGGGTTCTGCCCTCGATAATCAGGCCTCCAAGATCGAGCAGCAAGCGACAGTCATCAGCGGTGATGAAGGGGCTGACAGCCCGTCTGAAATCACCAAGCTAACCGCCGAATCTATGCGTATGAGCTTCATGGCGCAGAGCAGCCACACCTCGCTCGACAGCGTTTCCAAAGCGCTGGAGACCATGGCCCGGAAGAACTGATCCATGACTATCGAGCTACTCACAGCAGCCATGCTCCCTGGCGGCGCGCAGCAGCCTAGCGGAGGAGCAGACCGCACCATTTCGCTCGGTCCGTCGACCGCCGCCTCAGGGGCGCAAGGCACGGAAGCTGCGCGTTTTGCGCAAGCGATCGACAAAGCCTCCAACGCCAGCGGCGTCAATCGAGCCGATCTGCCCGCGCCGCTCGGTAATATGCTGCGCGCGCTTGACGGGATCGATGTGCAAGCGCGCTCAGTGACGGATTTCGCCCAATCAGCGCAGGCCAGCAATGGAGAGCTGACACCGGGCGAAATCGTACAGCCGACGATGAAATGCCAGGAGTTCATGTTCCAGTGTCAACTGACCTCGAACATCGCCAATCGCAGCGCAGACGGTCTGCAACAATTGTTCCGGCAACAGGGGTAAGGCGACTATGGGCAGCGGACAAAGTGAATCAATTGGCTCAGGTCTGCACCGGCGATTGCGGGGCTTATCCGCGCTGGTTCTGATGGTCGCTGTTGCGGCCTGCAGCGGGCAAGAATTGTACCGCGATGTGGCCGAGCGCGAAGCGAATGAGATGGTCGCCGTGCTTGAGCGAGCGGGCATTGAAAGCGGCAAGAGCCCGGGCGAGAAGGGCGTGTTCACCGTCACTGTTGCTCAAGGCGACTTCGCCCGCTCGGTCGAGGTTCTGCGCCAAAATGGTCTGCCGCGCGATCAATACGAATCGCTTGGCACAGTGTTCAAAAAAGAGGGCTTCACTTCGTCCTCTTTGGCGGAACGCGCCCGGCTGGTTTACGGCCTCAGCCAAGAGCTGTCTCATACGATCAGCGAATTTGACGGCGTCGTTGAAGCCCGCGTCCACCTTGCTTTGCCCGAAGCAGATGTGATGACGGGCGTTGCAAATCCGCCGTCGGCATCGGTCTTTGTGAAATACCGCGAAGGCTTTGACCTCAGAGCGCAGACTGCCGCGATCAAAGCGCTGGTTACTAACAGTATCGAAGGCCTTGAGTATGAAAAGGTCAGCGTCGCCATGACAGAGGCTAAGCCGCTGCCTACAGTGACGACAAATGCGCCAACTTATCAGTTGAGTGAAATTCTGGTCACGCTCGCGGCGATTATGGGCGTCGGCCTACTCGGGCTATGCGGATTGCAATTGTGGAGAGGACGCCGCCGCCGGTCAAAATCAAGAGCGGTCGAACAGCCCATAGGGATGAGCCATGGCGGCTGAGGCGCAAAGCGAGGGTCTGTCGGCGCGTGTGCAAAGGTTTGCCGCGAGACTGCGCGGCGAGAGCCTGCCGACATTTAGCGATTTGGCCAATCCGCCCGAATGGAGCATTGCAGACCAAGACCGCCATAGCGAGCTGGTGGCGATTGTTGGCCTGCTCCACGCGCGGCCCGCAATCGATGCAGAGCTCAACGGCGGCAGGCTCGCTGCCTTGGCGACCTTTGTTGGTGAAGACCTCTTCGATGCGGTCTGCGATGCGGAAATTGGCCAGCTCAGCGCCGCCTTTTTTACAAACGATTTGCCGTCTCCGGTTGAGCTGGTGGAGCAGGGCGAGGAGCTGGTCGAAAAGGCACAGCGGCACCGCGAATTCGCACCATTGGCCGAGCTGGCAGCGGAAATTTTGGCGCACACACAAACACCTGAAATGGAGCCGGCTGAATGAGTGAATTCGTGATGTGCGGCGATGTCTTGGTGCGTCCGTCATCCTCTCGGATTGCGAGCGAGCATGTGGGTGATTTCCGGGAGAGTGCCGCTCTGCTTGCCGAGGCGAAAGCCATAGCGGATCAAGCGCAGGCAGACGCTGCCGCTGCGCGCGCGGAAGGTTATGCTGCGGGCCGCGAAGAAGCGCTCGCAGAAATGCGAGATGCGCTCGCTGAGTGCACGACGAAATTGCAAGAAGACATGGCTCGCGAAGATACGCGGCGTGAACGCGCTGCGGCGATTGCGGCGATGGAAGCAGTTGAGCATTTGATTGGAGCGCGCGATGATGCATCCGTCGTTACGGGGTTGGTCGAGCAAACTCTCAATCGCTCCGGCGCAAAGGCATCGCGCATTATTGTCGCTGAGCAATGGGTGGAGGCAGTCCGGAGCGGGCTGCCAGAGAGCAGTGCGCGTTTGGTCGAAGGGGATCCCGAATTGCACGATATGGGATGCCGGATAGAAGCCGGGGGCGGGCGGATTATCGCTGATCTTGAGACGCAGATGGAAGCCCTGCGCGCGCGCTGGGACGTTGGCTCAGCCGACCTTAATGGCTAATTCTGACGTCTCCTCTCTGCTCGATAGCCTGCGCTCGCCGCTCTACGAGCAGCGCGGGCGGCTGGTCGGAGCGGTGGGAACCACACTTCGAGTGAGAGGTGCGCGCGGTCGCATCGGCGATGTCATGGAGATCGCCACCACTGAGGGCGAGGAGGCTTTGCGCGCCGAGATCGTGGGATTTGATGGCGATATCATGCTGCTAACGCCGCTTGGCGAGTTGCGCGGGTTATACGCTGATGCTGAGGTCATTTTGCGCGAAATGGCCGACCGGGTACCGGCCAATGACAGCCTGCTGGGTAGGGTTCTGGACGCGCAAGGCGCGCCAATCGATGGCGCTGGTCCAATCGCTCCCACACCTGACCGGCCTCTGGTCGCGTCTCCGCCAGCGCCGATGGAGCGCCCTCCGATCGATATGCCGCTGGAGAGCGGAGTTCGCGCTGTAGACGGCTTGCTCACGCTCGGCATCGGGCAGCGCATGGGAATTTTTGCGGCAGCCGGCGGCGGGAAATCGACCCTGCTCGCAATGCTCGCTCGCCGGGCGAAAGCCGATGCGATTGTAATCGGTCTAATCGGGGAACGCGGCCGCGAAGTGCGCGAGTTTATCGCCGATACGCTTGGCGAGGAAGGACTTGCGCGCTCCGTCGTTGTGGTTGCGACCTCGGATCGTCCGGCAATGGAGCGCGTTCGGGCTGCGCGCGCGGCAACTGCCATTGCGGAGGGCTTCCGAGCGCAGGGTAAGCATGTCTTGCTGCTGATGGATAGCGTTACCCGCTATGCCCGAGCGCTAAGGGAAATTGGCCTTGCTGCTGGTGAACCGGCTGTCCGGCGCGGCCTGCCGCCCTCGGTGTTTGCTGAGCTGCCGCGACTGTTTGAGCGCGCGGGGACGGATGGCGAGGGCGCGATCACCGCGCTTTATACCGTGCTTACTGAGGGTGAGGAGGAAGATCCGGTGGGCGAAGAAGTCCGTTCCTTGCTCGATGGTCATATTCATTTGTCGCGCAAGCTTGCAGCGCGTGGTCATTTCCCCGCAATCGATATCGCCACCAGCCAGTCTCGGCTGTTCCGCAAGCTGTCTGGTCCGGGCCAAATTGCCTCGGCAGAAGCGGTGAGAGCAATGCTTGCTAAATTGTCCGAGATCGAACTGCTGCTGCAAATGGGCGAGTATCAATCTGGGCAGGATCCGCTTGCCGATGTGGCCCTGGAACAGCGTGATGCGATTGAGGCGTTCTTATGCCAGCGCTCCGAAGATGCCTGCGATCAAGCAACCACGCTTGCCCGGCTTCGGGCCATTGGAGAGGCGATCCTATGACCCAGCAATTGCAGCAGGCAAACCGGATTGCTCAGCTGAGAGAACGGCGCGCTCAGCGCGTTCGGCGCGAGGCCAAGGCCGCTGAGCTCAAAAGCGCCGCCGCCGCGCAGCATGCGCATGATGTCTATAAACTGGAGCGCGAGCAGCGCGAAAACGCGGAGTTTATGTTGCGCTCAAATCCCGCTGATCCTCAGGCCTTGCTGTGGCGCCAAGTCACCGATCAAAAATGCGAAAGCGCGAGCATGCAGCGCGCCGATGCTTATGATGCGCTGCGCGAAGCACGCGAGCATTTGCTGGCCGCCCGCACGCAGCATGAACGGGCGGCAGAACGGGCGGACCTGATCACTGAAAAAGCTATGGCAGAGCGAAAGGCGGAAGCTCTGCGGCGCGAGACCATTGCCGATGAAGCAGCCGAGGAATGTCGCCAATGACGCAGGCGCCCCGAGCAGCAAATGATCCCAGTGCCTCGCGCGCGCCGGGACATGCGCCGGAGGTATCCAAGACCAATGAACCCCCGCGCCGACAAGCAGAGGTCAAAACGCTGAGCGAGCGGTTCTCAGCCAAAGTCGAAAGAGCGGGTGATGACACAGGCCGCTCATCCGAGCAGAGTGCAGAGCGAGCAGGGCAGAACTCGTCCGCGCGCTCGCGCTCAGGCGACTTCGACAGCATGTCAGGCGAGAGCGGGCATCAGAGCGAAGGCGAATTTGCGCGCGCGGATATGACCCGCATTCTTGCTGGCAAAGACCCGCAGGCGATTGCCGCTCAGTCTGCGCTATCGCCTGCTGATAAGGCCGTTTTCGAACGGATGGCGGCGCAGATCGCTGAAAGCTGGCCAAGCGCGGCTCAGCCATCTGCGGAGATTGAGTTTCCGCCCGGCTTTTTGGCGCAAGGCGCGCATTTGCAAATGCAGGCAGATGGCGGCATCGCCATTCGCATTGCAGGACTTGATCCCAAATTGAATGCGCTGCGGGCGGGATATGCACAATTGGCTTTGCTGCATGGCCTAGGCAGGCGGCGCTTGAATATTGCGTCTTTGCAGTTTGAGCGCGCCAGCAAGAGTGCCGGTGACGCTCAGCCGGGACGGCTCTCTGATATGCCAAGGGCTGTCTGATCAATCTGATTGAACGCGCGCTCAATCGTTTCACCATCAGCAGGCTGTTCATGCGCGGCAATCACGCGCGCTATCGTGTCGAGTGAAGCCGCTTCTGGCCGCGCCGCGAGCAGAGACGCGCTTTCCGCCGCAAATGCTCCGAGGCTGCGGGCCAATCGCCCTTCGTCAGTGGGTCTGGCCTGCAAGTCACTGGCAAGTTCGCGGGCAACGGCGCGGATTTCGTAAAGGTCTTCGCCATCGCGCAGCGGCGCTTCTTCTTGATAATCGCGTTCATCCTCAGACATCCGAAATTCTCGGACGACGCGGCCTGCAATTTGCTTGGCCAATTTCCGCAACGCGCCGCCAGTACGCCCGCCGTTTTTGCCAGAGCCCGCAGATACGGCTGACACCGCGCTTACGCCGGTTGGGCGGATTGAATTCACTATCTCTCGCCCTCCCTATTTCCGCGCGCGGTCGGCCAGTCGCATGGATGCCATCGCCTGCTCGGTTGCGACAAATCCGGCCTCTTTCATAGTCGCATTGGGCCAACCACCGTGGAGGAACCCCTTGATCACTTCTGCCGGGGCGGGGGCGGCCAAATCGGGCTGCGAGCTTGCACCATTTCGAGCAGCTTTAGCCGGTGCGGCTCGTGGCTGCTTTGTTCGGCTGACTTGGTCAGCATGGCCGCTGGTAGAGCGCCCTTATTGCCAACCTGCCACGGATTGGCGCCCGCTTTCAGTAGAACTTCCGCTGATCGAAAATCCTGAAACATCAAGGCCAGCTCAAGCGGGCTCGCACCCAGCTCGTCGGGACGGTTTGCGTCTGCTCCGGCGCGTAGCAGCAGATCAACCGCATCGGGCCGCTCAAAATAAAGGATTTCCTTCAGCGGTGTCGATCGGCCCGGCGTCTGAGCATCGGGCGATGCGCCAGCTTGCAGCAGCATTGTCGCCATCAATGGATCATCAGCAAGCAGCGCATAAGTGAGCGCCAGGCCCGCCGGAACGCCATCTGGATCGGCCCCAAGCTCTAGCAAAGCGCCAAGCATACGGGGATCGCAATTGGCAATCGCAAAGCTGAGCAGGCCGCCGCTATTGCCGCTGGCCGCGCGTTCATTTTCGCGCAGCACCCGGTGGGTGGAAAGCAGCCGCGGATTGGCGCGCACCATTTCTTCCACGCGGCCAATATCACTGTCCATCACCGCGTCGAACAGCTGTCGGCCCTCTTCCCCATTGCTGAGGTGGGCGCGCACTTTTTGACGATCAGGAAGCTTAGGCTGCGACCGTGTGTAACAGGATGAGGTTTCGCTCAATGCAGAGCAGCTCCCAGAAAGACCAGCGAGTGCCAGAATAACAGGTAATAAGGCTAGCGCATAGCGCATCGTAGATACCAGACTATAGGCAAGCTAAGGTCGCGCGCCAAGTCAGCCTCCCGGCAGACTGGCATTCACATAGCTCATGAAGTGGCGGTTCACCGCGTGGTCTTGATACCACTTCATGCCTTCAGGGCGGACCGGATCGAGTTCAATGCGCGTGCCGATCGCCTCTGGCATGTCGACAACGTCAGCGCCCAGCGCGCCGCCCAGGATTGCCCCAATCATGCGGTCACCGCCATCCTGCAAGGTCGATAGGATCTCACCGCGCACGTAGAAGGCGCTGATGTCTGGGACATCCAAGCGTCCGTCGGCTGCCGCTATGCTGCGCGCCTGGGTCAGAGTGGGTTCCGAAAGGCCAGCGGCGTTGAACGTGGTCGCATCGAGTTCCGCCGCGGTTGCTGCTGCTGAGGCGAGTCCGCCGCCGAGCGAATGGCCGGTGAGGGTCACTCTTGCTCCCTCTGGCACGGTCAGCCGCTCACCGATTTCCAAGGCGCGGTTGTAGTAATCGGTCCGCAGGCCCAGTCCTTGGCCAAAGTTACCGCGCCAGTCAGCTGCGCTCTGGGTACCTCTAAAGGCGACGACATAGCTCGTCTGTCCGGCGATTTCACGGGTGTAAACCTCCGCCTGGAAGTCGGTCGTGGGTGAGGAGAGCATCGACTCGCTTAGCCCGATCTCAGCAAGCTGCGCGCCGGAAGCTAAATCCCAGCCAGCGGGCGGCGCTGCCCCTGAAGTGTAGACGTCGGTTGCCATCGCGGCGAGTTCACGGGTGATTGGCGGCGGCGGAGCGCCGGTTGCGACGGTGTCCGCTGGTCCGGCCTGACCCACCGCAATCTGATCCGGTACGGACTGTGTGCGGTTAAACTGCACCGCATTGCTTGGCCCGCCGACTGTTATTGTATTGCGAGCCGCTTCAATCCGCGCGTCGCTGGCGGCTGCTAGCGGGGAGGTTTGGACACCAACGCCGATCTCACTGCGTCTGTCCGCAGCAAAATCATTTACGCGATTGGTTTCCATTGCCCGCTCCGTCTCGCCTTATGGCGCTCCTGCATATTTCAGATCTAATGCCAAATATGGCGGCGAGCGTCACTATACGTTTCGTATAGACGGCGCTGGGGGCGGCGTGCGTGGCTCTAGTCTAGAACCGCTCCCACATGGACTCGAGCAGATTGTCGTTCAAATCGAGCGCCTCGAGTCGCGGGAAGTCGCCGCTGGCTGAGCAACCCTCAATCCTGGCTGCGCCTTCTTCGCGTACTTCGGTGCTTTGTCCGGCGAAGCTAAGCAGCGGTTCCTGCATAATCGGTGCGGCCCTGCGGCGGCGCGATTTGCGGGCGAAGTTTAAGGTGCCGTCCGCATCGTCATAGGCCAGTCCATCGACTTCGAAATAGCAACCGCCAACGGCCACGCCCTTCGCGCTAGCCCAACCAGACCCGTCCGTTTTTACAATCACAGCCGCGACCGCTGAGTCGAGCAGGATCGGCAAGATCCGGCCATAAAGGCCTGGCTGACCCTCAGCCGTTGGATAGGCCGCCTCGCGCGAAACAAACAACCGATAGCCGGAGCCAGACACCCAAGAGGGTGCACCAGTGCTGGAGCGCAGATCAGCCTGCCGCGCCTCGTAAGCGGCGATGACACAGCCGATTTTTTGATCCTCTGTTTCGAGATTGATGCAGCCGTCTCGGCCCGACGCCCAGGCCGCTCGGCGCGATGCATAACCCTTCTGGGAGGTGCTTTGGCGCTCCAGCCGCATCACAGAGCTGAGCAATGCACGCGTGCTGCTGCCCGGAACGTCGCATGCCAATTGCAGGGCGGGAACAAGCCGAGCATTGCCGCATGGATCAGTCTGGCTGGCCTCTTCGCTGGAGCCTTTGACCAATTGATCGACTTCACCAGGAAATAGCATGATTGCCCGGCGCGGCGAGCGCAGGACCACTGGGCCAACCAGACGCGCGCCCTTCAAGCTTGGAAGGTGATCCAGTGCTAGCTCAGTCTGATCGATTTGTGCGCCGCTAAGATCGATGTCCGGCCAAAAGAAGCCGTAGAAACTGGCTCGGCGTAGATTAGCGTTCTTGAGTGATATGCCCTCTCGCTCAGTTGGACAGCCATCTGCCGCGCCGCTGCCGCAAGCGATACGGAAATTGGTGAGGTTTGCACCTGATAGGTCGAGATTACGCATCGACCCGGTCCAGCCGCCATCAAGACGGCCATTTTTCCAATCGGCCTGCCGTGCGTCGACTTGAGCCAGTTTGGCATCGCGCATCAAGACATAGGGCAACTTTGCCCCGGCCATCATCGCACCTGAAAGGTCTACATTCACAAAGCCGAGACCTGACCCGGAAAAGCCAGTCCAATCGGTCTGACTGAAATCCGTGCCGAAAAAGCACATATTATAGAGCCGCGCCTTTCGCATCTTGGCGCCGACGAACGAGCCGCCTTTGATGTAAATTGTGCCTGCGCGCGTTTTCTTGCGAATTCTGGTGAGGTCCCTGACCCGCTTCATACCGGTTGCGTCAATCGCGAAGCCTGGCTCGTTGGTGCCAATTGGCGGCGCATTGGCCAGGCAGGAATCCTCCGGCACATCGACTTGTTCAAACAGATTGTCGCCAAGCCGCTTCCCAGTGACGATGATCGCGCCGGTGTCGCGCGCAAAATCATCGCCAAGAATGCTCTCCTCCACCTCGGTTTCGGAAGATTGGGCCAGCGCGGCGCTCATACCAAATGGCCCCGAGAGGCTGATTGCAAAGGTCAGTCCAGTGATCGCGCTCAGCAGCTTGCCCATATTTACCCCCGATTTGACGATTTTGCCTGAATTATCATTCGACTAGTCAAACGTGATTGGCCGATATCTGACGATGAATGACAAGCACATGGCGACCAGCTGTTACGTAGCTGCGTCAGACGCTCGTAAATCAGGTGATTGGTGCCGCCTATGCGTTTTGCAGAGGCGATCTATGCATTCTGCCGATACTGCGACTCGCCGGGACCCGTCAGAAAGATTTTAAGGCAAATACCCGCCTTGGTAATTATTTTCGATCTGAGGGAGTTTCAAAAATGGCATTTGGTCTTGGAAGCATCGTACGTTCAGTTATCAATCCTGCGAACCTGGCGCTTGCAGCCATGGGGCCAGGTGGTTGGGCCGCTATGGCAATGCGCACCATCGGTTCTCAGATTGGAATGAACATCATCCAACAGCTCGGGCAGCAAATGGGATTGCCGCAACAGGCAATTGACCTTGCGCAAGCATCTTTTGCGAGCGCAATTGGCGCTCCAGGCCTTGCGCGTCAAAATTTAGGAGAAGCTATTGGCGGCATAATGCAAGGTGGCTTTAGCGCCCGTGAAGTTGCGCAAACACAGCGTCAAGCAAACGACATTGTCCGTGAAATGACCGACCTCATGCTTGAGCGGATGCGCGATGGTGACAACGATGAAGAAGGCGGCGTAAGCGGCGGCCAATCGCGCCTGGTTAAATTGGCGCTTGCGCTGGGCAAGGTCATGGACGGAAAAATGGATGAAATGATTGAGATTGGCGGTGAGATCGACAAGTCTGACAAGACCGGTCAGCTTAGCGCTCAAATGCAAGCTCTGTCGCAAGAACTTGCGCTGGTTGCCTCTGCACTCAACAACACAATCAAATCCGTCGGTGAAGCGAACACCAACATGGCTCGCAAGAACTGATCGGCGAAACGATCCTACGAAAGGGTGGTCCGTTGCGGCCACCCTTTTTGTTTTGGTGAAAGCGCGGTACTTTTTTGGTTCAGTGAATGGAGAGAGAAATGCCTCTAAGCCTTATGCGTAAACTGACTGTTCTGATAGTTGGTCTAGGAACAATTGCTGGTCCTCTAGCAGCGCAAAGCTTTACGGTGCCAGTCGCGCCTAACTTCGCATTCAGCAACCTTCAGCGCGAGCTGTTGGATCGCCGCAATAGCAGCGCTTCTCAACAGGATACACGGGAATTGGTTGCTCCAGCTCGAGCTGTCTCATCAACTTTCGTCAATAGCCCGGCGCGCACCCAACAAAACCTGCAGTCGTTTATTGCGCGTACCAATGACGCCCAAGCCAAAGCTGACTTGCGCCAGCTCGTCTCTGCGAAACCAAATGTGATGGATGAGATCGCGTCAGGGATTCGGGCCTATGGTCTCGACCCCTACGATGTGGCTGATGCCTACGCAGTGTGGTGGATGTCCACTTGGCTCGCTGCGAACCAAAGAAATGACACGCCCTCTGCTTCGACAGTTGAGGCAGTGCGGCAGCAGGTGCGTGCTGCGATGGCCGACTTAGATGGATTTGCACAGACGAGTGATGCTGAGCGACAAGAGTATGCCGAGGCTTTGCTGTTGCAGACCACAATCATGGATGGCGCAATCGAGGGGGCGAAGGCGGACCCTGAAATGCTTGCTAAGCTGGCAGGTGCCGCTCGCAAAGCAGCGCGAGAGCATGGCCTCGACCTATCGCTTATGACGCTCACAGCGAATGGGTTTGTCCCTCGGGCAGGGGCAGATGCAAGCGAGGCGGTTAATGGCGAGGCCGCTCCTCATGCACTGGCCAAGGATAGTTCATCAGAGCAGGACGATGATGACGATTCCTCGATAGGAATCGCCCTTGCTGCGGGCGCTGGTCTCGGCCTCGTGCTCCTCGCCGGCGGGGCAATCCTGCGCAAAGGCTGAACTTTCGAACGATCTTATCAGAGGGTGGTCGGTTGCGGTCACCCATTGCTATTTTTGGTGTAGATAAGGAGATTAAGGATAAGATCTTTTTTGGCGTTCTCTGCACTGTTGTCGGTGTCGTTGCTTGTTTCCGCTCCGGCTTCGGCCCAAATGAATATGCCCGGTATTGACTTGATGTCTTCGGTAACAACGGAAACGGCTCTCCGGCAGAAATTTGGCAAACGCATAACCTCCCAACTAGCAGCCCCGCGCCCAAAGAACGGGCTGACCGTTCAGAACAACTCCAGCCTTCCTGAGGCGCATTTTACCTATCGCTATGACCGCGCGCAGACGCAGAAAAACCTGCGCACTTTTGTTCAGCGCACGCCGGTCGAGAAAGGTCGTGCTGAACTTGAGCAGATGCTTGAAACTCAGCCAAGGCTGTTCGACGAACTGCGAACCGCTCTTCAACCTTATGGCCTTGATACGCACAATGTCGCGGATGCCTATGCTCTTTGGTGGATTAATGCCTGGCTGGTTGCGAACAAGCGAGACGAAGATCCTGACCAAGGCACTATCGCAATGGTCAAACAGCAGGTGCGCAGTGCATTTGCTGCAGCCCCGGATTTTGCCAAAACTACCGATGCACAGCGACAGGAATATGCTGAAGCATTGCTGCTTCAAGGAACAATGCTGAGCTCCGCGTTTGAGCAATGGAAAGATGATCCGGCTATGCTTAATCAGGTGGCCTCGGCTGCCAGGCAAGGCGCAAAAGCGAGCGGCCTCGACCTATCGCTTATGACGCTCACAGCGAATGGGTTTGTCCCTCGGGCAGGGGCAGATGCAAGCGAGGCGGTTGATGGCGAGGCGGCTCATGCACTGGCCAAGGATAGTTCGTCAGAGCAGGGCGATGATGACGATTCCTCGATGGGAATCGCCCTTGCTGCGGGCGCCGGACTCGGCCTCGTTTTGCTCGCTGGCGGAGCAATTTTGCGTAAAGGCTGAAATGCCAAACGGTGTTGTCCAAAGGTGGTCCGTTGTGGCCGCCCTTTACAGTCGCCAAGGCCAGTGCGAGAAATTATGCAGAACTTTGTGGTGCTCATTTGAAACTGCTTAGGGATGAGGAGAGCAACTCTATGTCTTTAGTTCGCCAGCTTGCTGCCGCAGCGTTTGCAATTTTTATTGCTGCTGGCGCCACTGTGCCTGCCTCTGCGCAAGACTTCTCGTTGCCGCCTCTCGTCAACAATGTTGGTATGGGCAATATTGCCATTGGTGCCGCAGCGCAGGGCCATGTCCGAAAATCGCAAAACGCGCGATCCTCGCTAATTGCTCCGCGAGAGCAAGGGGCATTGAACGCGGCCCCTCGCGCAAGTGATTTCTCTTTTCGCAACGACCGTACTCGAACTCAGCAAAACTTGCGCATTTTTGTTGAGCGCACTCCCGAAGCCGCGGGCCGTGCTGATTTGCAAAAGATGATTACTGCTCAGCCGCAGATTATTGAAGAAGTTGGCGCTGCAATGCGTGGGTTTGGGCTCGATCCGCACAATGTCGCGGATGCTTATGTGCTGTGGTGGGTCAACGCTTGGTCGGCGGCTAACAAGACTAATCGTCAACCCAACACAGCCACGGTAGCGGCGGTTAAGCAGCAGGCCCGTAATGCCTTTGCAGCGACGCCAAACTTTGCCAACACCAGCGATGCACAGCGACAGGAATATGCCGAGGCGCTGATCCTGCAAGCGCTGTTTTTGTCGGCTGCATTTGAGCAGAATAAGGGCAATCCGGATTTTCTTAATCAATTGGCCGACGCTGCCAAAAAAGGTGCGAAAGCGAGCGGTCTCGATTTGTCGCTGATGACGCTCACAGAGAATGGCTTTGTGCCGCGCGCTGGCGCAGATGCGAGTGATGTGATGGAGGGGGCGAATTGGCTGAGGCTGACCCCAAACTTGCGATGGCGACCGAGCAATCGGATGAGGGCGGCGGCAATGCAACCGCCTTTCTGGGCTAAAGCGCGGTTGCGCTGGCTGGCCTTGGGCTCGCTTTCGTAGTGGGAAAATCAGTCAAGAGTTGGGGCTGACCGCACGGAGAGTTTTCGCTTTTGGGAGGAGCCGCATCATCCAACTCGCTGACAAACAAAAAGGGCGGCACCTTGCGGTACCGCCCTCCTATCTGCGGGCGCTTCAAGACACCCACAAAACTCTGGTCAAGATTACTTAAGCGAGCCCGTTACTTAAGTTCAACGGTACCGCCAGCAGCTTCGATCTTGCCTTTGATTTCTTCAGCTTCAGCCTTAGCAACGCCTTCTTTAAGCGGCTTCGGTGCGCCTTCGACGAGGCCTTTGGCTTCGGTGAGGCCCAGGCCTGTGATGGCGCGGACTTCTTTGATAACCTGGATTTTCTTGCCGCCGTCGCCGGTGAGAATGACGTCGAATTCGTCTTTCTCTTCAGCAGCCGGTGCGTCGCCGCCAGCAGCAGGGCCAGCAACAGCAACAGCAGCAGCGGCGCTTACGCCCCACTCTTCTTCAAGTGCGGTTGCGAGTTCAGCTGCCTCAAGGACGGTCAGCTTCGAAAGTTCTTCAACAAGCTTGGCAATATCAGCCATGATGTTCACTCCAAAAATTTGGCAGGGCGGATGGGTTCATCCCAAGGCCCCAGTATGTTTCGTCTCTAATAAGAGCGTCTCTTAAGCAGCTTCGCTGGCGCCGTAGGCACCAAATACACGAGCAAGCTTGTTGGCGGGCGCGTTGACGACCTGAGCAACCTTGGTTGCTGGTGCGTTGACGAGACCCACAAGTTTGCCGCGCAGCTCATCGAGGCTTGGCATCGAGGCGAGTGCCTTGACCCCAGCTTCGTCGAGCACCTGCGTGCCCATCGATCCACCGACGATTTCCAGCTTGTCGTTCGACTTTGCGAATTCGACGGCTGTTTTAGCTGCGGCAACTGGGTCTTCCGACCAAGCCAGCGCAGTCGGGCCGGAGAGAAACTCTTCTAGCCCGGTATAATCGGTGTCTTTCAGGGCGAGCTTAGCAAGACGGTTCTTCGCAACCTTATAGGAAGCACCGGCTTCACGCATTTTTCCGCGCAGTTCAGTGGACTGGTCCACCGTCAGGCCGAGGTTGCGGGTGACAACCACCACGCCAACATCTTGGAAAGCTGCATTGAGCTGGGCAACCGCATCGGCTTTTTGCGAACGATCCATGCTTTTGCTCCTTCACTAATGATCGCCCAGCATATGCCAGACGACCGGCTCACAATTGGCCTTGCCGCTAACCGACAAGACCGAATGTCCATTGATGGGGAAGGAGGATGCCCCTGAGGCATCAAAGGGGCCGCCAAACAGGGAGGCCTAAAATCTCTTTTCCCCGTCTAGGCTGGAAATTAAGAAAGCCAAATTGCTTTCACCAACTGTCTTGGACGGATGGCTGCCGAAACAGCCGAGGCGCGCAATTAGCCTACGCGCCCCGATTGTCAAGCTATTGTGGTTCGAATGAGAGCAGGTCGCCCGGTTGGCATTCCAGCTCGCGGCAGATTGCCTCAAGCGTTGAGAAGCGGATTGCCTTGGCCTTGCCAGTCTTCAGGATCGACAGGTTGGCAAGGGTCAGGCCCACACGTTCTGCGAGCTCTGTGAGGGTCATGCGGCGGTCGTGCAGCAGATCGTCGAGTTTGACCATGATATTGGTTCCTTCTTCGGCTGGCATCAGACGGTCCCTTCAAGGTCATCGCGCATCGCGGCGCCGTGTTTGAAAACACGGGCGAGGATAAAGAGAGTAATGGCCATCAGTAGCCCGTCCAGATCGTAGATCCTGAAAGATGTGCCATCCCAATCCCAGCCCATGAGAGTAGCAAGATGCGCGCGCATTGCACCGATCAGCACCACTAGAATTTCCACTACAATTAGCAGACATGCCATCATGTTCAGGCGCTGCGCATTGACCGGAATGAAGGGATCACCTTCGCCAACGCTCTTAATAATTGCGCGCATTTTTCCGAAAAAGAAGAACATCGTTGTGGCGAATGCGGTGAGCAAAAGAGCCAACACGACGGCAGGTAGTGGATGTCCCGCAATTTCGGGTGTTTCGCCCGGTTCAAAGAATTGAGTCATCATGCCTTGGCTGGTTAGTATGACGATCGGAATCAGCAAAAGCATCACCACTCCGGCCATTGCACATATGCCCTGAAGTATCAGGACGAATATCTTGCCGAAGGTAAGAAGGGCATCCTTGGGTTTGTCAGTCATGGTGTTTCCCCTTTCTCTGGCGCAGTTATGTAAGCTCAGTCAGGACAATGATATTGCTCGTCTGAGCGGGCGGCACAGTCACCATAGTCCCAATGGATGTGAAGGCGAGGACCACTGCTGCAAGGGCCGCGAGTGTGTTGGTGGATCCGAGTGACATATCGTTCTCCTTGAAGTGATTTATTGAATTTCGATAATCACCAACTAGGCGTGAGTCGATTTATTGTCAATCAATAATATTGAAAAACAATATTCAATACATCGAATAACGAGGTGTGATGACTGATCGTAGGAGACCAAATGGGCGTATCGATCGCGCAGTTGGTGTTGGCCTATGCGTGTTCTGGGCCGCCGCATAACCGGCTCGGTAGAGCGCAAGGCGTGCCGGGCGAAACTGATGTTTGACTCGGAGCCTGCGAATTCCTACATGCACGTCAACCGCTCGCTTCGAGCAAAGCCGATTCATACGCGGGAATGGGCTTAGGAATGGAAGCGGCGGGTTTCATATTCGCGACGTTATATTGAGCTGCTGCAAAGCGATCCTTTTTACGATCTCTTTGCGTGCGGCCTTTTTCGCGTCTGATATGAGGCTGATTTCGCGCGGTGCAGAAATCAATTTTGAGCGACCGGGGATTCTTCCTGGCGACAGATAAAGAGGCAACTTACCTCCATGGCTACTAAGGCAAAGCCCATCAAATCCAAGGGCGCGGCGCAAGGCACGGCCAAGCGGCGCATTCGTAAGATCTTCGGGGACATTCACGAAGTCGTGCAAATGCCGAACCTGATTGAGGTTCAGCGCGAAAGCTACGAGCAGTTCCTGCGCTCGGACAAGGAAACAGGCTATGTTTCCGGTCTCGAAAAGACGCTGCGCTCGGTTTTCCCGATCCGCGATTTTGCTGGCTCTGCCGAGCTTGATTTCGTTCACTACGAACTCGAACCGCCAAAATACGACACAACAGAATGCCGTCAGCGCGGCATCACTTACGCAGCGCCGATGAAGGTCACGCTGCGTCTGATCGTGTTCGAAGTCGACCAAGAAACGGAAACCCGCTCCGTTCTCGATATTAAAGAGCAAGACGTTTACATGGGCGACATGCCGCTGATGACGGAGAACGGCACGTTCATCATCAATGGCACAGAACGCGTCATCGTATCGCAAATGCACCGCTCGCCTGGCGTGCTGTTCGATCACGATCGCGGTAAAACGCATTCCTCTGGCAAGTTGCTGTTCGCAGCCCGCGTTATTCCATACCGCGGTTCGTGGCTCGATTTTGAGTTTGACGCGAAAGACATCGTCAACGTCCGGATCGACCGTAAGCGTAAGCTGCCTGTCACCGCGTTGCTGTATGCGCTGGGCCAAGACAGCGAAGAAATCCTGCATTTCTTCTATGACACCGTCACTTGGGAGCGTGCGAAAGACGGCTGGAAGATGCCGTTTGTGGCTGACCAATGGCGCGGCCAGAAGCCTGCCTTCCCGCTGGTTGACGCGAAAACCGGCGAAGAAGTGTTCGCCGCGAACCAGAAGATTTCGCCGCGCGCCGCCAATAAGGCTGCGAAAGACGGCCTGACGGACCTGCTGCTTCCTACAGAGGAAGTTGTCAGCCGCTATGCTGCGCGCGACATGATCGATGAAGCGACCGGTCGCATCTATGTAGAGGCTGGTGATGAGTTGACGCTGGAGCATGTCGAAACACTCGACAATGCCGGCATCGACAGCCTCGAGCTGCTCGACATTGATGAGATCAACACCGGGCCGTGGATCCGCAACACGCTGAAGGTCGATAAGGCTGAAAACCGTGATGAAGGTCTTGAGGCCATCTATAAGGTGATGCGTCCGGGCGAGCCGCCTACCAAGGAAACCGCAGAAGCTCTGTTCGAGGGTCTGTTCTTCGATGGTGAGCGCTATGACCTTTCTGCGGTTGGCCGCGTGAAGCTCAACATGCGCCTTGAGCTTGATGCCGAAGACACTGTTACGACCCTGCGTAAGGAAGACATCCTCGCCGTGGTCAAGGAACTGGTCGATCTGAAGGACGGCAAAGGCGAGGTCGATGATATCGATAACCTCGGCAACCGCCGGGTCCGCTCGGTCGGTGAATTGCTGGAAAACCAGTACCGCGTTGGTTTGCTGCGCATGGAGCGCGCGGTCAAAGAACGTATGAGCAGCGTCGATGTATCGACTGTCATGCCGAACGATCTCATCAATGCGAAGCCAGCGGTTGCAGCCGTGCGTGAATTCTTCGGCTCTTCGCAGCTGTCGCAGTTCATGGACCAAACCAACCCGCTGTCCGAAGTGACGCACAAACGCCGCGTATCGGCGCTTGGTCCAGGCGGTCTGACACGTGAACGCGCTGGCTTTGAAGTCCGCGACGTTCACCCGACCCACTATGGCCGGATCTGTCCGATTGAAACGCCGGAAGGCCCGAACATCGGCCTTATCAACTCGCTGGCCTCGTTCAGCCGGGTCAACAAGTATGGCTTTATTGAAACACCGTATCGCCGCGTCGAAGGCAATAAGGTCACCGGCGATGTGGTTTATCTCTCCGCGATGGAAGAGCAGAAGCACACCGTTGCCCAGGCATCGGCTGAGCTGAATGAAGACGGCTCTTTTGTTGAAGAGCTGATCTCAGCGCGTCAGAGCGGTGACAACCTGATGGCTCCAAACGAGCAGATCACGCTCATGGACGTGTCGCCTAAGCAGCTTGTCTCGGTCGCAGCATCGCTCATTCCATTCCTGGAAAACGATGACGCCAACCGCGCGCTGATGGGCTCGAACATGCAACGCCAGGCTGTGCCATTGGTCAAGGCGGAAGCGCCTTGGGTCGGCACCGGCATGGAAGAAACTGTGGCGCGCGATTCGGGCGCTGCGATTGCGGCCAAGCGCGGCGGGATTGTCGATCAAGTCGACGCCACCCGTATCGTTATCCGTGCAATCGGCGATGTTGAGCCTGGTCAATCAGGGGTCGACATTTACACGCTGCAAAAATTCCAACGTTCAAACCAGAACACCTGCATCAACCAGCGTCCGCTGGTGAAGGTTGGTGAGACGATCGAACCAGGCGATATCATCGCCGATGGTCCTTCGACCGATCTGGGTGAGCTGGCGCTGGGTAAGAACAGCCTCGTCGCCTTTATGCCTTGGAATGGCTACAACTACGAAGACAGTATCCTGATTTCTGAGCGCATCGTGAAAGATGACGTGTTCACATCGATCCACATCGATGAGTTTGAAGTCATGGCCCGCGACACCAAGCTTGGCCCAGAGGACATCACGCGCGACATTCCAAATGTCGGCGAAGAGGCTCTGCGCAACTTGGATGAGGCAGGCATCGTCTACATCGGTGCAGAAGTGCATCCGGGCGATATTCTGGCTGGTAAGATCACACCAAAGGGCGAAAGCCCGATGACACCGGAAGAGAAGCTCTTGCGGGCGATCTTCGGTGAGAAGGCCAGCGACGTGCGTGACACCTCGCTGCGTCTGCCGCCAGGTGTTGCTGGCACGGTCGTTGAAGTTCGCGTGTTCAACCGTCACGGCATCGAGATCGATGACCGTACCCGGGCGATCCAGAACGAAGAGATCGAGCGTCTGCGCAAGGACGCGGCTGACGAGCGCGGCATTTTGAACCGGGCGACTTATAACCGCCTGCGCGACATGCTGGTGGGGCAAACCATCGCTGCTGGTCCAAAGGGCGTGAAGAAGGGTGACAAGATCACCGCTGACATGCTCGAGGGCATTGAGCGTCACGAGTGGTTCAAATTCGCTGTTGCAGCGGACAAGCGCCAGACCCAAATCGAAGCGGTTAAGTCGCAATATGACGAAGCCGTTGGCGGGATCGACGCGAAGTTCGAAGACCGTAAAGAGAAGCTGGAGCGCGGTGATGAACTCGCGCCGGGCGTGCTCAAGATGGTCAAGGTCTTCGTTGCCGTGAAGCGCAAGCTTCAGCCGGGCGATAAGATGGCCGGTCGTCACGGGAACAAGGGTGTGATCTCTCGCATCCTGCCGGTCGAAGACATGCCGTTCCTCGAAGACGGCACCGCCGTTGACGTGGTGCTGAACCCGCTGGGCGTACCATCGCGTATGAACGTCGGTCAGATTTTTGAAACGCACCTCGGCTTTGCGGCTCGCGGGCTCGGCATGGATATCGCTGAGAAGCTTGAAGACTGGAAAGCGGCCAATCCAAATGCGCGTCAAGATTATGCCAAGGCGAAACCGCCAGAGGCCGTGCTTGACCGTCTGAAGGATGTCTACGGCGAAGCGTATCACGAGGATCTCAACAGCCGTTCGACCGAACAGATTGTTGATCTGGCGGGCAACCTCGCCGCTGGCGTGCCAATGGGTACCCCAGTGTTTGATGGTGCGCGTGAGCCGGACGTGTCGGACATGCTGGTGAAGGCCGGTATCGACAGCTCTGGTCAGTCGGTCCTGTTCGATGGCCGCACGGGTGAGGCATTCGACCGTAAGGTGACCGTGGGCATCATCTACATGCTCAAACTGCACCACTTGGTCGATGACAAGATCCACGCTCGCTCAATCGGTCCATACTCGCTCGTCACCCAGCAGCCGCTGGGCGGTAAAGCGCAGTTCGGCGGACAGCGCTTTGGTGAGATGGAGGTCTGGGCACTGCAAGCATACGGTGCGGCCTACACGCTTCAGGAAATGCTCACCGTTAAATCGGATGACGTTGTCGGACGTACCAAGGTCTACGAAGCCATCGTCAAGGGCGATGATACCTTTGAGGCAGGCATTCCAGAGAGCTTCAACGTTCTCGTGAAGGAAATGCGCAGCCTGGGTCTCAACGTTGAGCTCAAGTCTTTGTCTGACGGCGAAGATGGCGATGATGATCAGTGGCCGGAGGCAGCGGAATAAAGGGAGCGGCTGTTTAGCCCTCCCAACCCCGCTCCTAGGATTCACCCGCAAGGGAATGTGAAAAATGAACGAACTTACCAAATTCACCAACCAGCTGGCCAAGCCGGAAACTTTTGACCAAATCCAGATTGGCATTGCCTCGCCAGAGCGCATTCGCAGTTGGTCATTTGGCGAAATCAAAAAGCCGGAAACGATCAACTATCGCACGTTCAAGCCAGAGCGTGACGGCCTGTTTTGTGCCCGTATCTTCGGTCCTGTGAAGGACTACGAATGCCTTTGCGGCAAGTACAAGCGCATGAAGTACAAAGGCGTCGTCTGCGAGAAGTGCGGCGTTGAGGTTACCGTTACCAAGGTTCGCCGTGAGCGGATGGGTCACATTGAACTGGCCGCGCCGGTTGCGCACATTTGGTTCCTGAAGTCGCTGCCATCGCGCATCGGCTTGCTGCTCGACATTCAGCTGAAACAGCTTGAGCGCATCCTCTACTTCGAAAGCTATGTGGTGATCGAGCCGGGCCTGACCCCGCTTGAGAAATTCCAACTGCTGACCGAAGACGAGCTGCTCGAAGCGCAGGACGAATACGGCGAAGACGCGTTCTCTGCCGATATCGGCGCTGAGGCGGTCAAGCACATGCTGATGGACCTCGATCTTGAGCAAGAGCGCGATGATCTGATGGAAGAGCTGGCGACCACCAAGTCGACGCTCAAGCCAAAGAAAATCATCAAGCGTCTCAAGGTTGTTGAGAGCTTCATTGACTCGGGCAACCGCCCTGAGTGGATGATCCTCGAAGTGATCCCTGTGATCCCGCCAGAGCTGCGCCCGCTGGTGCCGCTGGATGGTGGCCGTTTCGCGACCTCGGATCTCAACGATCTCTATCGCCGCGTGATCAACCGGAACAACCGTTTGAAGCGTCTGATTGAGCTGCGCGCGCCGGACATCATAGTCCGTAACGAGAAGCGTATGCTGCAAGAGGCGGTTGATGCACTGTTCGACAACGGCCGCCGCGGCCGTGTCATCACTGGCGCGAACAAGCGTCCGCTCAAATCTCTCAGCGACATGCTGAAGGGTAAGCAAGGCCGTTTCCGTCAGAACTTGCTCGGTAAGCGCGTCGATTACTCTGGCCGTTCGGTCATCGTGACCGGCCCAGAGCTCAAATTGCACCAGTGCGGCCTGCCTAAGAAGATGGCGCTCGAGCTGTTCAAGCCGTTCATCTACGCCCGCCTCGATGCGAAGGGTCTGTCGATGACCCTTAAGCAAGCGAAGAAGTGGGTCGAGAAAGAGCGTAAGGAGGTTTGGGACATCCTCGACGAAGTGATCCGCGAGCACCCAGTTCTGCTGAACCGTGCGCCTACGCTTCACCGTCTTGGCATCCAGGCGTTCGAGCCGGTCCTGATCGAAGGTAAAGCGATTCAGCTTCACCCGCTGGTCTGCTCGGCGTTTAACGCTGACTTTGATGGCGACCAAATGGCCGTTCACGTTCCGCTGAGCCTTGAGGCTCAATTGGAAGCGCGCGTCCTGATGATGTCGACCAACAACATCCTCTCGCCTGCTAATGGTAAGCCGATCATCGTTCCTTCGCAGGATATGGTGCTCGGCCTCTATTATCTCTCGATGGAGCGGCAAGAACACGCTCCGGAATTTATCGAAGAGAAAGAGGGCACCAAGATCGAGAAGCTGCCGCGCTTTGCCGATATGGCCGAAGTGCACCAGGCGCTCGAAACCAAATCTGTTACGCTCCACACCAAGATCATCGCCCGCGTCCCGCAGGCTGATGAAAAGGGCAAGGTCGTGCTGAAGCGTTTCGTGACGACGCCTGGCCGGATGCTGATCGGTGAGTGCATGCCGAAGAACCACAAGGTTCCCTTCGACATCGTCAACCGTCTGCTGACCAAGAAAGACATCGGCGATGTGATCGATGAGGTTTATCGCCACACCGGTCAGAAGGACACGGTCCTGTTTGCCGATGCGATCATGGTTCTGGGCTTCCGTCACGCGTTTAAGGCCGGTATCAGCTTTGGTAAGGACGACATGATCATTCCTGACAGCAAGGAAGGCATGATCGAGGAAACCAAGTCGCTGGTCGCTGACTATGAGCAGCAATATCAGGACGGCCTGATCACTCAGCAAGAGAAGTACAACAAGGTCATCGACGCTTGGAGCCGCTGCGGTGACCAAGTGGCCGACGCCATGATGGACGAGATTAAGGCTCAGCCGATCGATAAGGATGGCCGCGAGGCTCAGATCAACTCGATCTATATGATGGCTCACTCTGGTGCGCGTGGTTCACCCGCTCAGATGAAGCAGCTGGCTGGTATGCGCGGTCTGATGGCCAAGCCTTCGGGCGAGATCATTGAGACCCCGATTATCTCGAACTTTAAGGAAGGCCTGACCGTCCTTGAATACTTCAACTCCACCCACGGTGCGCGTAAAGGCCTTGCCGATACCGCGCTTAAGACGGCAAACTCAGGCTACCTGACCCGCCGTCTGGTCGACGTGTCGCAAGACTGCGTGATCGTTGAGCTGGATTGTAAGACCGAAAACGCGCTGGAAATGCGCGCTATCGTTCAAGGTGGTTCGGTTATCGCATCGCTTGGCGAGCGTATTCTTGGCCGGACAACAGCAGAAGACATTGTCAACGCGGCCACTGGCGAAGTCATCGTGAAGTCAGGCACTCTGCTGGATGAGGCGATGGTGAAGGAAATCGAAGCGGCTGAAACTCAGTCTGCCAAGATCCGCTCGCCGCTGGTTTGTGAGGCCGAGCAAGGCGTTTGCGGCAAGTGCTACGGGCGTGATCTCGCTCGCGGTACGCCGGTGAACATTGGTGAGGCTGTTGGCGTTATCGCGGCTCAGTCCATCGGTGAGCCGGGCACACAGCCGACCATGCGGACTTTCCACATTGGCGGCGCGGCTCAGCTGAATGAAACCTCGCACCTTGAAGCGATTTCGGATGGTAAGGTCGAACTTCGCGACATGCCGACGATCACTGACAAGAAGGGCCGGATCCTCTCGCTTGCTCGCAACGGCGAGATTGCCGTGATCGATGCCGAGGGTCGTGAGCGTGAAATGCACAAGGTGCCTTACGGTACCGTGCTGATGTTCAAGAACGGCGCGAAGGTGAAGGTTGGTGATCGCCTCGCTGAATGGGATCCGTTCACCCTTCCAATCATCACCGAGCAATCCGGCGTGGTGAAGTACCAAGACCTCGTCGAAGGTACGACGTTGGAAGAGCGCACTGACGATGCCACCGGTATCGCTCAGCGTGTTGTGACAGAGAACCGCGCGACTGGCCGCAAGAAGAAAGAGGAACTGCGTCCGCGCATGACTCTTCTTAGCGAAGGCCAAACCGATGCGGATGAAACCGAGGCTCAGCGTTATATGCTGGCACCGGGCACCACGCTTTCGGTCGAAGACGGTCAAACGGTTGACGCAGGCGACATCCTCGCACGTGCCAGCCGCGAAGCTGCCAAGACCCGCGACATCACCGGCGGCCTGCCGCGTGTGGCGGAACTGTTTGAGGCACGTCTGCCAAAGGACATGTCCGTCATCGCCAAGATCTCAGGTAAGATCGAGTTCGTTCGCGAATATAAAGCGAAGCGTAAAATCGCGATCGTGCCGGAAGAAGGTGATGCAGTCGAATATCTGATCCCCAAGACCAAGGTGATCGATGTGCAGGAAGGCGACTTCGTGAAGAAGGGCGATACGCTCATCTCTGGTTCGCCTAACCCGCATGACATCCTTGAGGTGATGGGTGTTGAGGCGCTGGCCGAATATCTCGTCAATGAGATCCAAGAGGTCTACCGTTTGCAGGGTGTGAAGATCAACGACAAGCACATCGAGACGATCGTTCGTCAGATGTTGCAGAAGGTTGAGATCACCGATGGCGGGGACACCACGCTGTTGCCGGGTGAACAGGTCGATCTTGAGGAAATGAACGAGTACAACTCCAAGCTGACCAAGAGCAAGAAGCCTGCCACCGGCACGCCGATCCTGCTCGGGATCACCAAGGCGTCGTTGCAAACGCGTTCGTTCATCTCTGCCGCTTCGTTCCAGGAAACCACGCGTGTTCTCACGCAGGCTTCGGTTGAGGGTAAGAAGGACACGCTGATCGGTCTCAAAGAGAACGTAATCGTGGGCCGCCTGATCCCAGCGGGTACCGGCGCGGGCATGAACCGCATGCGCGTGACCGCATCAAGCCGCGACGCGGCGCTGAAAGCTCAGTGGAAGAAGCAGCAAGACGCATTGGCTGCGGCCGGTGCAGCGGAAGCTGAACCAGAAGCCGATCCAGTGTCGAGCGAAGAAGCCATGAAGGCGGCAATGGCCGCTGCGGCTCCGGCGCCTGCACCGGAAGAAGGCGGCGCTGAATAAGCGCGAGCCGTTTGGCTGCTTTTGCAGCTTAACAGACAAGGCCCCGCTGGAGCTTAAGTGCTTCGGCGGGGCTTTTGATTCGTTCAGGCTAGAGTCGGTCTGCTAGTTTCATGTTTCGCTTGTCGAAAATGGGAGGGACTGATGAAAAGATTGATTTTGACCGCTGCCGTATTGGGCGCTGCGGTTCCAATGCCTGTGCTTGCGCAGGATACAGTGGTGGTAACAGGCTCGCGGCAAGATCGCTCCTCCGCCAACGCTTACTTCCGAAATGACGGGCCATCCGCGATCGGGGTTACGCGCCGCGCGGACTATTTTGTGACGCCGCTGTTTGTCAGCTCAGACTCGCGCAATCCCGATGTTCGGGTCGAAGAATTGTTAACGATGCTCTCTGCGACCTTGGACCGTGCACAGCAGCAAGGGATTACCTTGGTCGCCGGGCGTTACACGCTTGAACCGGTTACAGCGGCCAATATGCGCGCTTTGCCGGTCACTGGCGGCAACCGCCCGGATACAAGCCGGGTACAGATCTATGCCCGTATCCCGCTCAAAGGGGCTGATGCCAATGTGCGGGACACTGCAAAGCGGATCGCGGCATTTGTGAAAGCCGTTCCGGCCACTGGCCGTTCCTTCATTGATGTCGGCACCACCGGGCTTGCGATCGACAATCCAGAGCAATATCGCAGCGATGTCGTCCGCCATATCGCCAAAGAGGCGACCAGCTATGCCAGCATGTTTGGCACTGGATATGGCGTCGAGATCAACGGCTTGGACGGCGATCTCTATTGGCAGCAATCAAGTGAGACCGAAATCTTTCTCTACATTGAGCACGATTTCGCCATCCGGCCGAAGTAGCGCGGGCTATTCCGCTTTAGACTTGGCCGTTTTAGGCTTCGCTGGAGGGGGCGTGCTGTCGCTTAAGACGATGCGCGAGAACGTCGCTTGTGCGTAGTCACCATTGGCTTTGTCAGTTTCCCAGTCCCCGGTTCCCGCGCAGCCAGCATACCAATTGCCTCCGCCCGTTTTGGTGCTGCATTGGTTGTAGACGCCGGCCTTAAAATACAAAGTGTCGCCGCCATAGGACAGAGGATTGTCTTTCTCGTCGGCGCCTCGGACCAAGCTGAGCGCGTGGGTCACGCTGCCGTGCCGTTCATTTTCGAATGTCACATACATCGCGTTGCGATGAACATTTATGGTGTAGCTGAATTCCTCACCCAGCTTGATGCCTGCCTCGCCAGGGTCCTTATCGCTTGACCAATGCTCGCCCCAGACCGGTATGGAAATGTCATTGCGATCGGGGTCATCCTTCGCGAGATTGCGTTCATAATTCCAGAAAACAGAACCGTATTCGTGGCCCGGAAACTTCTTGAAATAGATTTTGATGGGCTCATTGCCATAGCCAAACCCGCTGCTCGTATCGTCATATTTCACAGCATGGATTTGTCCAATGACAGCGGAGTATGCCGCTTTGGTGGTCGGGTCACCGGCATTTATAGCAACATGATCAACCTTCAGGGTCGCCTCTAGCTTCCCGCCGACACTGCCAAATTTGTCCGATCCTTTGCGGGCTTCAACCGCGAAATTGTTTTCTGGCCCGTGCGTCTTGTAGCGGGTGTTCGTGCCGCGGATCATCTGCCGCAATTCGCTGCGTGTGTTGCTGGTGTTAGCCGTGGTGATGGCCTTGTTGGGCGCGGCGAAAACCAAGCCGCCATTTTCGTCCAAGTAGAAGAATTCTGGATGCGAGAGCTCTTTTATATCAGCGACGTCAACTTCATCAGGCTTTTCGTCTCCGTTATCATCAGTCGGGAGAGTGATCTTCCACTGGCTCATGTCAAAAATGCTGGCCGGTGGTGCAACCTCTTTCTCGGCAAGCGCAGGACTTCCAAGCGCAATGCTGATTGCGCTTACTGAGGCGATCTTTGTGAGGGTAAACAGACGTTTCATTCTTGGCACTCATCCCGTTTTGTTATCAATTCCTATCATAGGGGCATGCACCTTAACCGCAAATTTCCGAGAACTTTGAACGTGGGCCGAACTTTAACGCCCGGTGTTGCAGGGCTTAGAATTGTGCGGGGCCTGAATGTTGTGGCTACAGGGCGCGACTCCACGATTCAGCTTTCTAGTATATAGCTATTGCGAAGCACTCGCATTAAAGGTAATGCACGGATATAGCGAGTCGCTATGCAGCATTGCCGAGGTCTCTATGAAAACACCGCGTTCCAACATGCCATCCGCCGGTTCTAAAGCGGGGGTAACCGATTGGATCGCGGCACTAGTGGAACCTGCGAGAATGGAGGGGCTCGGTCCGATTGCGGCGCGCTTTATCTATTCGCTGCGCCTGATCGCTTTGCATGAGCGCGCGAGGCAAGACCCCGTGCCGGAGCTTGCCGTTCGACTTGGTAGTGTGAGTGCGGCGGGCCAATCGCTGTCTCTTGCTCAAGCGATCTCACGAACATGGCCTGAGAATATTCACGTCTCGCGTTTCTGTTGCCGCATGCTGAGCCATGATGAGGCCTGCATTGGCGCGATCATTGATCATGCCACTGCGCGCTCCCGTGAAGAATTTGGCCGGGAACTCGGAGGACTGGTCCGGCCAGAGCGGATTGCCGAGCTGTGGGACAGGACGCAGGCGCTGATTCTGGCGGAATCGCACGGGTAGACAGGCTGCAACAATGCTTGCCCGAAGGGCGCGCGCTGGCTACCGCTTGCCGCATGACCATTACACGTTTTGCGCCCGCTCCGACGGGCCGCCTCCATGTTGGCAATATCCGCACCGCGCTCCACAATTGGATGCTCGCGCGCAAGGCGGACGGCAAGTTCCTGCTGCGCATCGACGATACTGACGCAGCGCGTTCTAAAGAGGAATATGTGGATGCGATCCACGAGGACCTCGCATGGCTAGGCATGGCGCCAGACATGGTGGAACGTCAGTCCTTGCGGCTCGGACGGTACGATGCGGCGTTTGACGTTCTGAAAGCTGCCGGACGGATCTATCCGGCCTATGAGACAAGCCAGGAGCTGGAACTCAAGCGCAAGGTCTTGCTCGGACGCGGCCTGCCGCCGATCTATGATCGCGGCGCATTGACGATGACGGATGAGGAACGCGCCGCGAAGGAGGCGGGTGGTATTCAGCCGCACTGGCGCTTTAAGCTCGATCATGACGAACCAATTGAGTGGGAAGACGGTGTTCGCGGCACGGCGAAATTCGATGCGGCTCGGCTGTCGGATCCGGTGATCCGGCGCGCTGATGGGTCGTGGCTATACATGTTGCCCAGCACCGTTGATGATGTCGAAATGGGCGTGACTCAAGTGCTTCGCGGTGAGGATCATGTTTCCAATACTGCCGTTCAAATTCAGATGTTTACCGCACTTTATGCTGCACAGTTTTCTGCGGCATCAGGCGCGCCCAATGTACTCCCGAAATTCGCGCATGAAGCCTTGCTGGTCGGACGCGAGGGCAAGCTCTCCAAACGGCTGGGCTCGCTAGGCTGTGATGCGTTTAGGGAGCGGGGGATTGAGCCAGAGGCGCTGATTGCTTTGCTGGCTCGGCTCGGCACCTCGCTATCGGTAGAGCCGATTGCGAACATGCAAGATTTGCTGGCGACCTTTGATCTGTCGACCTTTGGCCGCGCGCCAGCAAAGTTTGACGACGCTGATCTGGAACGGGTGAACACCGCCATCGTCCACCAAATGGAATTTGCCGAAGTCAAAGATCGCTTGCCAGAAGGCATGGGCGAAGACGCATGGTACGCCGTACGTCCCAATCTTGAGACTGTCGGCGGCGCACATGACTATTGGCGGATCGTCACCGGTCCGATTGAGCTGCCCGAGTTTTCTGATGAAGACCGCGCCTATCTGGCTGATGCGGCTAGCACGCTGGAATGGGGCGGTGATCCTTGGGCTGCGCTCACATCAGCGCTGAAAGAAAAAACCGGGCGCAAGGGCAAGGCCCTGTTCCTGCCTCTGCGGCAGGCACTGACCGGCATGAACCACGGACCGGACATGGGCGAACTACTTCCCGTGCTCGGCGAAGAGGTCGCGCGCCGCCGATTGGAGCGGGCGTCTACCTAGGCTTCATTGGCTCTCGTGGCGTTCAAGCTCATTGCCGGACAGCGTCACAACATGAAGCAAATTGGTCGCGCCAGGGGTGCCAAACGGCACGCCGGCCAGTGCGATCAGCTTGTTTCCAGCCTCGCCAAAACCGTGGCGCAAGGCCATGCGCTTGCCCTTGGCAATCATCTCCTCAAAGCTGCCGATGTCCTTGGTCGCAACGGCATGCGCGCCCCATAGCAGGCATACGCGGCGAGCGGTCCGGTTTGACGGGGTCAGCACCAAAACGGGCGTGTCAGGCCGCTCTCGCGAAACGCGGCGGGCGGTTGAGCCGGATGCCGTGAACACGGTAATCGCGCTGATCGGAACGGTATCGGCGATGGTCATGCAAGCGTGGGCCAGCGCATCAGATGTTGTTGCGTCCGGCGGCGTCTCGAGGAAACGCACGCGTTCCTTATAGCCTTCGTCGCGCTCCACTTGCCCTGCGATCTTGTCCATCATCGCAACAGATTCCTCAGGCCATTCGCCCGCGGCGCTTTCAGCCGAGAGCATCACTGCGTCTGCGCCATCATAGACGGCATTGGCCACGTCAGAGACCTCTGCGCGGGTCGGCATGGGGCTTTCGATCATGCTTTCCAGCATTTGCGTGGCGACAATCACGGGCTTGCCCGCGCGCCGCGTCGCATTGACGATCTTCTTTTGCAGCGGCGGGACTTCGAACGGCTCCAGCTCCACGCCCAGATCACCGCGCGCCACCATGATGCCATCGGACAGCTCAATGATCTCTTCCAGACGGTGCACCGCCATCGGTTTTTCAATCTTTGCGCACAGAGCAGTGTCATTGCCGATCAGCCGGCGAGCCTCGGCAAGGTCTTCCGGCCGCTGAACGAAGGACAATGCAATCCAGTCCGCCTCTTGCTGAACCGCAAAGGCCAGATCGCGGCGGTCTTTGTCAGTGAGCGCGGGAATGGGCACTTCTGCGTCCGGCACATTGACGCCCTTGCGGTCAGAGATAACCCCGCCCACTTCAGCGGAGCACAGGATTTCGTCGTCACCCGCCTTGATTACCTTCAGCTTGATCTTGCCGTCATTGATCAGCAGGCGCTGGCCCTTCTGCAAAATGCCAAACAGCTCTGGATGGGGCAGGCAGACGCGGGTTTCATCCCCCGGTTCTGGATTGCGGTCGAGCGTGAAGTGACCGGAATGGCGGATCACCGCACTGCCATCTTTGAACGTGCCGACCCGCAGTTTCGGGCCCTGCAAATCGGCCAGGATCGCGACGGGGCGACCAAATTCCTGCTCCATATCCCGGATTGCGGCAATCGAGGCGGCATGGTCGGCGTGTTCGCCGTGGCTCATATTCACCCGGAACGCATCGGCGCCTGCGCGAAACAATTTGCGCAGCATTTCTGGCGAGCGGCTGGCAGGGCCAATTGTCGCCAAAATTTTGACCTTACGGCCGCGGGGGTTCATCGGATTGAGATCGCTCTTTATCATAGGCTCAGCTATGACACAGGTAAGTGTCAACTCAAGGACTAGCTTCACATGGATACGAATGCGCCCGATCAATTGGACAACTTAGATGATGCAGTGGCTGCTGCGGCATTTCGGCGGTTGGTGCGTCATCTACAGCACCGCCATGATGCGCAGAATATCGAGCTGATGGGGCTTTCGGGCTTCTGCCGCAACTGCCTGGCGGATTGGATCCGCGATGCTGGCTTTGACGGCGATAAGGCGGCGGCGCGCGAGCTGATCCATGGCATGCCAATGGATGAGTGGAAGGCGACCCGCCAATCTCCGGCAACAGAAGAGCAATTGGCGGCCATGCAAGCCAGCGTTGCCAAAAATCGCGTGGATTAGCGACGAGCCCGGTTCACGGCTGAGCACCCTTTGGCTATCGCAGCGCTCAACTGATTCTCAAATTTTGGAGCACATAGAATATGGCTGACGCCACAGATGACCGCCTGCGCCTTTTGATTGAGCGCATTGAGCGCCTTGAAGAAGAGAAAAAGGGCATCGCCGATGATATTCGCGATGTTTATGCCGAAGGAAAAGCAGTTGGATACGACTCCAAACTGATGAGGCAAATCGTGCGGCTGAGAAAGATGAAGCCAGATGATCGCGCGGAGATGGAGATGATATTGGAGACCTACAAAGCAGCTCTTGGCATGGCTTAGTCTTCCAGATCAACGGCGGCTTTGGCGACAAGATATTCCGTCCAAGCGCTCGGGTCACCTGCCTTCAACTTTTCTAAGAGGTCCATCATGCCTTGTGCATATTGAATGCGCGTCCCAGTGGAGGATATCATAATATCCGTTAGGCGCTCAAACAGCCAGAAGTATGCTGCTAGAGTGGCGTCAATATCGTCTTCAGATAATTCCAGATCAGCGATGGACTTCGGGTGGGTAATCCGATTGCGGATTTCCTTTGCAGCTTTTAGTTTGTTCCACTCTGCATCGTCAAAGCTGATCTCTTCCTTTTGGTTAATTCTTTGGGCAATTCGCACGGCTAGGCGGATGGTCGTTCTAAGTTCGATAAAATTTGGGCGTTCTTTTATAATGCCATTTGAAGCCACAACAAAGGAGATGTCGCTCAAGGCCGCCCTCTCTGCCGGGTCAAGACCAAATGTCTGTTCGGCAGCAGTCTGCACGTCTTGTTTAAAGGCCCAAACGAGGCCTTCAATCGCGGCAAAGGTCGTTCGGATCAAATTACGTTTCGTGATTTGATTATTGTCGTCCTTCCTAAGCGCCATAGCATACGCGACGTCTTCAGTAAGAGTGGGGATAAAACTGTTTTGTTCTGCCATTCGATCCTCCAGGCCAAATAGAGCGTGGCCGTAAAATACCAATCTTTAAACAGAATTCCAAATCGCTCAAATACTAGATGCATGTATGATTGCTAAAAGTAAAACGCCGTTACTTAAATTATCTGATAGATCGTCAGTAAATAAATTGCATTGAACGCCGCGTGATGCAGCATGGCTGCGCGCAGGCCAAAGCGCACCCGTGTGTAGGCGAGCAGCAGGCCGCCGATGGTTTGCGGCAGGACAACCACCAGATCGATTGCTCCGGTAATTGCCTGATAATTGGCGAGATGCACCAAGCCAAAGGCGAGCGAGCTGCCCCAAACCATCCAAGTGAAATTCTGCGTAAACCAAGCCGAGATGCGCGTGTCGGTGAAACGGGTCTGGCTCCATTGCCAAAGTCCAAATGCTAGCGCTGCAAAGCCCGTTAGGACGAGCAGGCTGCTCGTCCCCTCGCCAACATAGCCGGCTGCAATGAAAAGCACGGCTGATGCAGCTCCAAACACGGCAAAGCGCAATGACGCCAACCTGCCCGTCAGCCACCCGCGGAACAGCGCCTCTTCGGTTAGCGGAGCGAATAGAAGAAAGCCTATGAGGTCTTCTTCAAGCGTTGTGTCAAAATCAATTGCATCGGGAAGCGCAGAAACGCTCGCGTCGATCCAGTCCAGCAATTGCTGAACACCGAAATCAATCAACAGATCGATCAGGAACACAAAGCCGACTGCGGCCAGCAAATGCCGGCCCCATGGATAGGGAACCCGAAATGGGGATGGCTGGCGAATGAACCTCCAAAGGTCGCTTGCGCGCTGGCGAAGGGTAATATCCGCTACAGCTGGTCTTGCCTCAATATCAGGCATCGGAGTAAGGCCACCCTTCATACAATTACAGCGGTAGTGATTCAGAGACCATGGCAGGCCATTCCAAATTTAAGAACATCATGCACCGTAAAGGTGCGCAGGACAAAAAGCGTTCTAATCTGTTTTCCAAGCTTTCGCGCGAAATTACCGTGGCAGCGAAGATGGGCACGCCCGATCCGGATATGAACCCGCGTCTGCGGCTGGCGGTCAATACTGCCAAAGGCCAATCGATGCCGAAGGACAATATCCAGCGCGCAATCGACAAGGCAAGCGCGGGCGATGATGAGAATTATGAAGAAGTCCGCTATGAAGGCTATGGCCCTGGCGGCAGCGCGATCATCGTTGAAACGCTGACCGACAATCGCAACCGCACGGCAACAGCGGTGCGGACCGCCTTCAGCAAGAATGGCGGCAATCTGGGTACAGAAGGCTCAGTTGCGCACGGCTTTGAACGGCTTGGCTTGATCGAGTACTCGACCGAAGCTGGCGATGAAGACAAAGTTCTGGAAGCGGCCATGGATGCGGGCGCTGAGGACATTGAATCGTCCGAAGACGGCCACACGATTTGGACAGCATCAGAAGATTTGCACGAGGTCGCCTCTGCGCTCGAGAAAGCTCTGGGCGAGGCCAAGGAAGTCAAGCTCGCATGGAAGCCGAACCTTACGGTTGAACTCGATGAAAAAGGCGCGGGCACGTTGCTGAAGCTGATCGACACGCTCGATGATGATGACGATGTGCAGACCGTTTGGGGCAATTACGAAATCTCTGACGAGGTGATGGCGAAGCTTGACGCGTGACGCGGCTGGAATGGCTGCTGGCGCTATCGCTAGGGGCTGCTTTTCTGCTCGCGATCGCTTGGCGGCTTGGCTGGATGGTGGGATTGCAATGATCGGAGGGCGATCAACATTCTCCGTTTACCCTGAGCTTGTCGAAGGGTTGCCCTTTACTTTCAATACGAGACTGGAAGGAAGTGCAGTCCTTCGACAGGCTCAGGACGCGCGGGCTACCTCACTTTGACCATTATCCTCGGCCTTGACCCTTCGCTCAGCTGCACTGGCTGGGGCGTGCTGCGCAGTGAAGGCAGCCGGATCAGCCACATCGCCAATGGTCAGGTTAAGACGGATGCCAAAGCGCCAATGGCGGCGCGCTTATCGCATCTGGTCACCGCAATTGATGCGGTGATTGCAGAGCATGATCCGGACCGAGCGGCGGCAGAAGAGATCTTCGTCAACAAAAACCCGCAATCAACTTTGAAACTGGCGCAGGCGCGCGGCGCTGTGCTGGCCGCATGCGGGGCGCGGGGTCTCGAGGTGCGCGAGCATGCAGCGCGCTCGGTCAAAAAGGCTGTGGTTGGGACGGGCGCAGCGGACAAGGAGCAGGTTCAGGCTATGCTCAAGGTCTTGCTCCCAAATGCGGTTCTGGCCGGTGCGGATGCGGCCGATGCGTTGGCGGTGGCGATTGCCGATGCGCATCTGTCCTACACGCCAACTGGGCGATAAGAGTGCGAACCATGATGCGACATTGGGTCAGAAATTGTGTTTGCGAAGATGCGAAATGCGGGTCAAATGGACGTGTTCCAAAACGCGGAATGTGTTCCAAGAATATGGGTAAGGATCGGGCATGAAACTGCAGATTTACGGGATTCCGAACTGCGATACAGTCAAGAAAGCGCGCAAATGGCTCGATGCCAAAGGTCACACTTTCGACTTCCATGATTACAAGAAGGTCGGCGCTGATCCGGCCAAGCTGGAGGCATGGATCGCCGACAAAGGCGTCGATGTGGTGCTCAACCGGCGCGGCACGACATTCCGCAAGCTGTCCGATGCTGAAAAGGCCGACATCACGCCTGCGAAGGCTGTCACATTGCTGCAAGAGCACCCGTCCATGATCAAGCGACCCGTCGCCGAGTATGATGGCGGCTTATTGGTTGGGTTTAAGGAGGAAGAATGGTCCGCGGCTCTGTCTTAGGTCTGCTCACATGCGCGCTCACAGTGATCTCACCGGTCTTGATACCTGCCTCTGCGGCAGCGCAGTCGGAGGCAACACGCGTGGCTGATCGGCCGCTCATCATCGCCCATCGCGGCGCCAGCGGCGATCGTCCGGAACACACGCTTGCCGCCTATGAGCTCGCGATTGATCTGGGCGCTGACTACATCGAGCCCGATCTAGTGGCGACCAAGGACCTGGTGCTGATCGCGCGGCATGAAAACGAACTGTCTGGCACTACAGATGTGGCAAGCCGCGAGGAGTTTGAAGATCGCCGCCGCGACAAGATGATCGATGGGCAATTGGTCGCTGGCTGGTTTGCAGAGGACTTCACCCTTGCTGAAATCCGCACCCTGCGCGCGCGCGAACGCGTGCCGAGCGCGCGGCCCAGCAATACGGCTTACAATGGGCTCTATCAGGTCCCGACTTTTGAAGAAGTGGTGCAACTGGTGCGCGCCAAAGAGGCGGAGACCGGGCGCAGCATTGGCCTCTATCCAGAGCTCAAGCATCCGACCTTCATGCTGCAAGAGGCCGGCATTGATATGGTCGACCTGTTGGTTCGCGATTTGCGCGCCCTGGGTCTAGATGAGGCGGACAGCCGCATCTTTGTGCAGATTTTCGAGGTCGGTCCGCTCCAACGGCTCAATCAACGAGTGGATGTGCCGTTGGTGCTGCTGATCCATCCAGAAGGCGGCCCGTACGACGAGCCCGAGCTGCGCTGGGCGGACATGGTCACACCATCAGGTCTGGCGGAAATCGGCGAGTACGCCGACGGGATTGGGCCGGGGCTGAGCTACATCGTCAATGAAGATGGCTCGCTGACCGACCTGGTCGCCAATGCTCATGCAGCGGGCCTTACGGTGCATCCCTGGACACTGCGCAAGGAGAACGGCTTTCTGCCTGCCGCTTTGAAGGGAACCGGCGGACCGGCGGGTGATGGGCGCTATCAATGGCTGTGGGGCCGCGCGATAGAAAGCGGGGCGGACGGGTTCTTCACTGACAATGTTGGTGAGCTAGTGGAAGTGCTTGAGCAGCAGATTCGCTAGATCCGGCGCGCTGAGAGGATGTAGTTGAGCGCCTCATCATCGGACAGGTGCAGGCCTTTGCCTGGCCGGTAAGCGATGCCTTGCTGATCGATCGGCTCCAGCCCGACGTCTGAGAGTAAGTCCGCGAGCTCCTCAGGTGTGACAAAGTCGGACCAATTGTGCGTGCCCTTGGGCACATAGCCGATGGCCTCGGCAGCACCGACGAGCAGCAAGCGGCTGGCAGCGGTGCGGTTAGGCGTCGACATGACCAGCAATCCGCCCGGCGCGATCCGCTCGGCAACATTAGCGAGAAACGCGGGCTTATCCGCGACGTGCTCAACAACCTCAAGGCAGGTCACAAGGTCGAACTGGCCAATATCAAGCCCCGCCAGTTCGCCCGCCATATAGCGAATGTCGAGCCCGACAGCCTCTGCATGAGCGGCGGCGGCTGACACGTTCTCAGTGGCGGCATCAACGCCTGTTACTGCCGCGCCCAAACGCGCCATGGGTTCGCAAACGAGGCCAGCGCCGCAGCCGATGTCGAGCGCGGTCTTGCCTGCAAGAGGCTTGGTGTTGCGTGTTGAGCCGCTCCAATGCGCGTCGATGGCGCCGCGAATGAACTCCAGTCTTACCGGGTTCACTTGGTGCAAAGAGGCCATCGGCCCTTTCGGGTTCCACCAGTCGTGCGCCAAAGAGGCGAAGTGTTCGGCCTCCTCCGGGCGGATAGTTACATTTGTGACATTTGCCTTTGTCATTCACCGCCCTTAACAGCGCGCAGCACAGTGAACCAGCAGGAGCGAAAATAAATTGGCCAAGAGCGGGCCCAAGAGCGGGAAACGGATCGTGATGAAGTTCGGCGGCACATCAATGGCCGGAACCGAGCGCATTCGCCGCGTCGCCAATCTCGTGCGCGCGCAAGCGGCTGCTGGCAATCAGGTCGCGGTGGTTGTGTCGGCCATGGCCGGCGAGACTGACCGGCTGATCAATTTCTGTCGTGAGGCCAATGCGCTGTATGATCCCGCCGAGTTTGACGTGGTTGTCTCCAGCGGAGAACAAGTGACCAGCGGGCTACTCGCGCTCACGCTTCAGTCATTGGGCACCAAGGCGCGCAGTTGGCTCGGCTGGCAATTGCCGGTGCGTACGATTGAGGCGCACTCCAAGGCGCGGATCGAAGCGATCGACGCGCCCGGCCTGATCGAAGCGCTGGAAGATGGCGAAATCGCTGTCATTCCGGGCTTTCAAGGCGTCTCTGAGGAGGGCCGCATCACGACAATGGGGCGCGGCGGCTCAGACACGTCTGCGGTTGGCATTGCTGCTGCGATTAACGCCGATCGCTGTGACATCTACACCGATGTTGACGGCGTCTACACCACCGACCCCCGGATTGTGGCCAAGGCGCGCAAGCTTAAGGCGGTGACTTACGAAGAAATGCTCGAACTTGCTTCGGTGGGCGCCAAAGTACTGCAAACCAGGTCAGTCGGGTTGGCGATGAAATCTGGGGTGCGCATTCAAGTGCTCTCCAGCTTTGGCGATGACGATGCAGCGAGCGCAGATGAACTGCCGGGAACGCTGATCGTCTCGGATACGGAAATGGATCAATTGGTGGAGAACGGCGATATGGAACGCCAGCTGGTAACCGGTATTGCGCATGATAAGAATGAGGCGAAAATCATCCTCACCCGTGTGCCTGATAAGCCCGGCGCTGTGGCCCATATTTTCGAACCGCTGGCCGATGCCAGCATCAATGTCGATATGATCATTCAGAACGTTGGCCGTGATAAGGGCGAGACCGACGTTACCTTCACCGTGCCTCAGGCAGATCTGGCCCGCGCGCAGGTGATGCTGGAAGATCGGCTTGAGGATATTGGGTTCAACCGGATCATTACGGACAGTCACATCGCGAAGATCAGCGTCGTTGGCGTTGGCATGAAAAGCCATGCCGGTGTGGCCAGCACCATGTTCCGCGCTCTGTCAGATCGCGGGATTAACATTCAGGCGATCTCAACTTCAGAAATTAAGGTCAGCGTGCTGATCGATGAAGATGAAACAGAGCTTGCTGTGCGCGTTTTGCACACCGCTTATGGACTTGATGCGGTGGAAGAAGCCGTCTGATCGCGCGCTTTTGCGGCGTCCAACTGGTTAAGGTCTCGCTTCATCGGGTTAGGCATTAGCCGCTAACTACTTCTTAACTCTGCTCGGCAAGATTTGCGGCTCGCAAAGGAGTCGCGACTATGGTGTTGAGAGCACATCTGGGCCCAATTGAGCCTGCCTACAGTTCTGATGGACAACGCGATGAGCCAAGGCGCGAGCTGCGCCTAGAGACCAGCGGCGTGCTGCCTGGCGGTGTGAACGCGAATGTTACCGTCCACAATATCTCGGCAACGGGTTTGCTGGTCGAAACAGGCCTGCCTGTCGTACGCGGAGAGACGTTGGCTGTGGAGCTGCCGCAGATTGGCGAAGTGGTCGCTGAGATCGTCTGGGTCAGCGGTTCTTTGTTTGGATGCGCCTTCGCGAAAGCCCTTAGTCCAGCGGCCTTGGCAGCGGCTGAATTGCGCTCTGACGCACCGCTGCCAGAGGCTATCGGAACCACTCCCGCGATTCCCGCGATGACCCCCATCACAAATGAGACCCTTGGCCTCAAATTGTCGCGCTTGCGCAAAGAGCGCAGCCTCACGCTTGCTCAAGTTGCTGAATACCTTGGGGTTAGTAAACCAACTGTGTGGGCATGGGAAAAAGGCAAGGCGCGTCCTCTGCCTGATCGGCTTGATGCGATCGCTCAGGTTTTGGGAGTTTCAACCGATGATTTGTCGGGCGCGGCCACCCCAGATGACAGCACCGCGATCATCAATGAGAGCCGTTTACGTATTGCTACCAGCCTCGGAACGACGCCGGACAAGGTGCGTATCATGATCGAGCTTTGAGAATATTGTTTTACAAACACAAGGTGCAGATTGCGGTAGAAGAAGCTCAACATTGATTCGCACACAGCATGCTGAGTGATGGATCGTTTGAAAATCTTGCGAGAGAATATGAATAGCTATGAATATGATTCTCAATAAATTTTCAGATTGTGGTAAGTATATCTGAGGTTGATTCGTTTTTTAGGTAAGTTAATTTACTAAACTAACAAAACTTCAGAAAAGTAATGCAAGTCTTGTCCTTTTAGTGGCGATTACTGGCATTCGTTAGTTTATTTGTTGATTTTAACTAGAGAACGGTTTGACCCGGGGGTGTCAGGCCGGGGGCAATACGGCAATGGAAATTGGTTTAAGCGCGACAGAGGGTGCCGAGCTGCACGGTCTACTGGCCGAAGCTGCCGGTGACATCGTCGTCAAATTGGATGCGAATGGTTTCATCCAGCACGCATCACCGAACATCAAGGCAATGGGGCTTGAGCTAAGTCAGCTTTTGTTCTTGCCGCATATCGCGGATTTGGCTTGCGCTAATTACGTGGATGGCCTGCGCTTTTTTGTCGCGGCATCCATGGGCGGTGATGCTCCAGAGGGACCATTCGAATTCCCAATTGCGATACCTGGCGAAACTGGCTTGGTCGACCAAGGCAAATGGCATTCGCTGAGCCTGCGTCCTGTCCTAAAGGATGACGGCACGGCTTGCGGCGCTATCGGCTTGCTGCGTTCTGTCGAACATCGCCGCATGCTCGAAGGCGAGCTGTATGCCAGCGCCACCACCGACCATTTGACGGGCCTGTGCAACAGCAAAGTCTTTGCCGCGAAATTGCGGCGCGCCAAGAAGAGTGATGAGGGTGGGGCGCTCGCCCTGTTCGAACTCGATCGGTTCCGGGCGATATTCATGCAATATGGGCAGAGCGCGGCAGAAGAAGTGCTATGGGCCTTTGCACAATTCCTCGAAGCAATGTCGCAGCCGGATTATGATCTTGCGCACCTGGATGGTGGCCGCTTTGCTGTATGCTTGCCAGGCCTGTCGTCTGAAGACGCTCGTGTCTGGTGCGAAGATGTGCTCGAAACCTTCGCAGCGCTTGCGATTGGCGCGACGCCGGGCGAACCGCGCCTCAAGGCCAGCGTTGGCCTGACCACACTCAGCTCCAGCGTTGACGAAGCGTTTAAGCAGGCTGAGCTTGCGCTGGTAATGGCGCGAGCCAGCGGCGGTATGCGTGTCGGCGTGAGCGGGGATACCCGCGGGCCAATCGTCTTTCGTGAACGGCCATTGGTCGGCGAGCTTGGAGTCAGCTTCGCTGCCCGCTAAGGGCTAGTGATGTCGTTTACCGCAACAATACTTCTGCTTGGCTCGGGCGAATTGGGCCGCGAGTTTGTCATTTCCGCAAAAAGATTGGGCGCGCGCGTGATTGCGTGCGATGCCTATGACAACGCGCCAGCGATGCAGGTCGCGGACGAGCGCGAGGTGTTCTCCATGCTGGATGGAGAAGCACTGAGAGAAGTGGCGGTCCGGCACAATCCCGACTTTATCGTCCCAGAAATCGAAGCGATCCGAACCGAGGTCTTGGCCGAATTGGAAGCAGAGGGCTTCAACATCGTGCCCTCAGCGCGAGCCGCGCTGCTGACTATGAACCGCGATGCAATCCGGGATCTGGCCGCTGACCAGCTTGGCCTCACAACTTCGCGCTATCGCTACGCTGAAAGCCTTGACGAAGTGAGCGAAGGCGCGGCCCATGCGGGCTTCCCATGCGTTATCAAGCCAGTGATGTCTTCCTCCGGTAAGGGGCAGAGCAAGGTTGACGATGCGGCTGGGCTGGAGGCAGCTTGGAACTATGCAGTCGACAATATGCGCGGGGATCGGCGGCGCGTCATTGTCGAGCAATTCATCGACTTCGACTATGAAATCACTTTGTTGACCGTGCGCCATGCTGGCGGGATCAGCTTCTGCCCACCTATCGGCCACCGCCAGGAACGCGGCGACTATCAGGAAAGTTGGCAGCCTGCCGCGATGACCGCTTCCGCTCTCGCTAAAGCGCAAGAGATGGCCTCAAGGGTCGTGACCGAACTAGGCGGCAAGGGACGCGGCCTCGGCCTGTTTGGGGTCGAGTTTTTTGTGCGCGGTGAGGAAGTCATCTTTTCAGAGCTGAGCCCGCGTCCGCATGACACCGGCATGGTGACGCTTATCTCGCAGGATTTAAACGAATTTGACCTTCATGCCCGGGCAGTTCTGGGCTTGCCCGTTCCGCAAGAGATCACCGCGCGTCCCTCCGCCTCTGCGGTGGTCTTGGCCGACCGCGACAGCTCAGATTTCCGCTTCGAGGGCGTTGCAGAGGCGCTCGCACTTAGCGAAGAGCACGTCGATGTCAGGATCTTCGGAAAGCCGGTCACGCGGCCCTATCGCCGGATGGCAGTTGCGCTCGCAAAAGCAGACGACACCGATGCCGCTCGAAAGCTAGCCGGTGCAGCCGCAAGCAAGGTGCGCATTGCCTATCGCGATTGAGGCCTCTAATCGCCTCAAACATGAGTGATTATTCAAAGAGCGCCGCCCTGATGCAGCGCGGAACCGATTTTCTTGGCTGCGAAACTGCGATCCTTTGCGGCGCGATGAGCTGGGTGTCTGAGCGCAACCTCGTCTCGGCAATTTCGAACGCTGGCGGATTTGGCGTGATCGCCTGCGGCGCGATGACGCCTGACCTGCTCGATGCTGAAATCGCAGCGACCAAGGCGCTAACCAGCAAGCCATTCGGCGTGAACCTGATCACCATGCATCCGCAATTGTTCGATCTGATCGCAGTGTGCGGCAAGCATGGCGTCACGCATGTCGTGCTGGCTGGCGGTATCCCGCCCAAGGGCAGCGTGGAGGCAATCAAAGAGTTCGGCGCGAAAGTGATCGTTTTCGCCCCTACGCTGGCATTGGCGAAGAAGCTGCTGCGTTCTGGCGGCGATGCGCTGGTGATCGAGGGCATGGAAGCGGGCGGCCATATCGGCCCCGTTTCAACCAGCGTCTTGGCACAAGAATTCCTGCCTGAGCTGGCCGAGGATCACCTGGTGTTTGTCGCGGGCGGCATTGGCCGAGGTGAAGCGATTGCGAGCTATCTTGAGATGGGCGCTTGCGGTGTTCAGCTGGGCACTCGTTTTGCCTGCGCGACCGAGAGCATTGCGCATCCCGATTTCAAAAAAGCCTTCTTCCGGGCCAAAGCGCGCGATGCCGATGCCAGCGTTCAGGTCGACCCCCGCTTACCCGTGATTCCGGTGCGAGCGCTCAAGAACAAGGGCACGGAAGAGTTCACCGCCAAACAGATCGAGGTCGCCGGTATGCTCGACCGGGAAGAGGTCGATATGGGCGAGGCGCAATTGCAGATCGAACATTATTGGGCTGGCGCATTGCGCCGCGCTGTGATCGACGGCGATATCGAAAATGGTAGCCTGATGGCCGGTCAGAGTGTGGGCATGGTGAAGGCAGAAGAACCCGCTGCGGATATCATCGCGTCCTTGATGCGCGAATGCGAGGCCGCGTTGGAGGGCAGATAGAATGGCTGCTGCGGCTGACCAGTCTGGCGGTAACGCCTTGATCCTTACACTTGATTGCGCTGACCAACCCGGCATCACCGCGCGGGTCACAGCGTTTCTGTTTGAGCGCGGCTGCAATATCCTCGAAGCGCAGCAGTTCAATGACCGCACCAGCGATCGCTTTTTCATGCGTGTCGCCTTCGATCCGGCTGTTCGTTCAAGCGAAGAGCTGCGCGAAGAGTTCAGCGCGTTTGCCAGCGAGTATGGCATGCGTTGGAAACTTGCATTGCGCGATCGACCGCGCCGCGTGCTCATCATGGTTAGCAAGTTTGATCATTGCCTCGCCGATCTGCTCTATCGCTGGCGCACGGGCGAGCTTAACATCGAGCCGGTTGCGATTGTCTCCAACCACCCGCGCGAAGCGGTGTCGCACAGTGATGTCGGCGATGTGCCGTTTTTCCATCTGCCGATCACCAAAGAGTCGAAACCTGAGCAAGAAGCGCAAATGCGCCAAATTGCGGAAGACGTGGATGCCGAATTGGTGGTCTTGGCGCGCTACATGCAAATCTTTTCGGATGAACAGTCGCTGCACTTTGCGGGACGCTGCATCAATATCCACCACAGTTTCCTGCCGGGTTTCAAGGGCGCGCGGCCCTATCATCAGGCGCATGCGCGCGGCGTAAAGATGATTGGAGCGACTGCGCATTTCGTCACGCCAGACCTCGATGAGGGGCCGATCATCCACCAAGACGTTGAGCCGATCAGTCATGCCGATCAGCCCGATGATCTGGTGCGCAAAGGCCGCGATATTGAGCGCCGCGTTCTGGCCGAGGCAGTGCGCTTGTTCGTCGAGGAGCGGGTGCTGTTAAACGATAGCCGGACGGTCGTTTTTAGAGGCTAAGCTCAAAGGGAATTGCATGATGATTGTAGAGCGCCTTGATCACGTAAACATCATCACCGACAAGCTGTCTGAGACGGCGCAATTCTATGCCAATCTTCTCGATCTAGAGGAGCGCGACGGACCGCTTCATATGAAGCCGGATCAAGTGCGCTGGATGTATGATCGCAATGATGTTGCCATTCTGCATCTCAATTCCGTTGAGTTCCCGCGCGTCTATGACCGCGCGGTTGCCCCAGGGCAGGAAACCGGTTCGATCCATCATGTCGCACTGAGGTGCAGTGACTTTGACGAGGTTAAGGCCCGCCTCGATACGAACGGCGCCGATTATCAGATCAACGAGGTCCTCTCGATCGGGCTGCGGCAGATATTCACCGCCGATCCAAACAACGTCCTGCTAGAGCTGAATTTCTTCGGCACATGAGCGGGACGAGTCTGGCAGAGGCTATTGCAGACCCCCCGCCTTATCCTCGTTGGCGCGGTGGATCACATAAGCGCGGACGGCTTCGATCTCTTCGGGTGAAAGCGATTCGGCAAAGCTCACCATGCCGTTGTCTTTCAATATCCCGTCGCCAACGACCGCCATCCAGCTTTGCTTGTTGCCGAGCGTTCCCGAGCGCCTGAGATCAGGCAGCACGGTAGAACCAACGGCTGCAGGCGCGTGGCACACAGCGCAATAGCGAGCGTATTTCTCTGCGCCCAGAGCAATAGTCTGCTCGTCCGCGCGGCTCGCAGGAGGATCAAGCGGCAGCGCGGCGAGTTCGGGCTCCGGTGGCAGTTCCGCTTCACCGCCAAGTTTAAAAACCAGCAATCGGCTGATGTTTTTCACGGGCGCCAAATCCTCGATCAGCGCGCCATCGACAGACAGCGCATAGGCGCCGCCCCAACCGGCCAGCACAGCTACATATTGCTCGCCATCAACCGTGTAAGTTATGGGCGGTGCGACCACGCCGGTCTGCGCGCCGAAGCTCCAGACTTTATCGCCCGTTGCTGCGCTGTAGGCATTGAATTCGCTGCCAGCCGTGCCTTGGAAAACGAGGCCGCCGCCCGTTGCAAGCAAGCCGCCATTCCAGGGGCCGGGATGATCGACGGTCCATTTCGCCTCTTGGCTAACCGGATCCCAAGCAACCAGTTTGCCTTTCAGCGTGCCGACAACTTCACGGCGAATTCCCAGATCTGGCGGCAAGTCGCCAGCGCCAAGGTTAAATCCGACATTGAAACCGCGCGCACGGTCCGGCTTCCAATTTGCCTCGGGCGCATAGACCATCGCGGCCTCAAACGCGGGGATGTAAACCAGGTTTTCGCCCGGGTGATAGGCCATCGGATGCCAATTGTGCCCGCCGAGCGCGCCCGGCGTAACAATCGCTGGCTGGCCGGTTTTATCGACCCGAGTTTCGGGGTTTTCAATCGGACGGCCATCTTCGCCAATGCCGCTCGCCCAGTTCACTGCAACATAGGGCTCGGCCGAGATAAACTCCCCAGTCGCCCGGTCGATCACATAGAAAAACCCGTTCTTGGGCGCTTGCATTAGAACCTGACGCTCGCTGCCATCGATCTCCATATCGGCCAGAATGATGTGCTGGGTCGCAGTGTAGTCCCAGGTCTCACCCGGTGTAGTCTGATAGTGCCAGACATATTCGCCAGTGCTTGGCCGGATCGCTACAATTGAGGACAGGTAGAGGTTGTCGCCTTCGCCCGTCCCGTCTTCGCCGGGGGAGCGATAGGCCCGGTTCCAGGGCGAGCCATTGCCCACGCCAATATAGAGCAAGTCTAGATCTGGGTCATACGCCATCGAGTCCCAGACGGTGCCGCCGCCGCCGATCGCGTCTTCACCGACCAAAGCATCGCCGCTCCAGGTTTCAGCCGCCGCTTTCAAGTACTCAGGCGATGCCTCGTCCTCATTACCTTCCGGGACGGTGTAGAAGCGCCACAGCTCCTTGCCATCCGCCACATCATAGGCCGCGACATATCCGCGCACGCCAAATTCGGCGCCGCCATTGCCGATGATAACCTTGCCATCGATGATCCGCGGCGCGCCTGTGACTGTGTACGATTGCGACTGGTCAACGGTCACCGTCTCCCACTCCACTTTGCCGCTGTCGCGGTTGAGCGCGACCAGACGTCCATCCAGTGTGCCTAGGAACAGTTTATCTCCCCAAGCGGCAAGGCCCCGGTTCACGACATCACAGCAGGCTTTAACCGCGGTCTCGCCGGGCACTTCTGGATCGTAGTCCCACAAAGGCTCACCAGAAGCGGCATCAAAGGCGCGGACTTTGCTCCAAGCGGTCGTGAGATAAAGCTTGCCATCCATAACCAGCGGGGTGGCTTCTTGACCGCGCGCGGTGTCCATATCCGCGAACCATTCGAGCCCCAGATCGCCTACCGTCTCTGCGGTAATTTGCTGAAGCGGGGAGAAGCGCTGTTCTGAATAGGTGCGGCCATGGGTGATCCAATCCGCATCATTATCGCCAGCATTGACCAACGCGGCGTGCGTGATCCCGCCTTCTGCCTCGCCCTCGTCGATTATCCCGCAACTCGCCAAAGCGATTGATGCCGCCAGCGCAAACCCTTTTCTTATCATTGTTCTGCCTCTCCCTCAGTGCGGCATGTTGCAGCGCAAATTGGCGCTTGTCCATGGGCTGCTCTCGCGCCTATCAATCAGGACGTTCCGGATCGGAAAAGGATGAGTGACAATGTGTGATGAAGCCAAACTAAAAGACTGGGCGTTGAGCCGCCGCGAACTCGGAGTATTGGCAGGCGCAGCTGCCATCACGGCCTGCGCCCCAGAATCTGTCACAGCAAGTAGCGATGATGCAGAAGAGGCGGCGCTTACGCAGACGCAGGTCACCTTCCAAACAGCCGATGGCGTGATGGACGGCGTCTTCATTCACCCGAGCGAGGGTAAGCACCCGGCAGTCATCTTCTGGCCCGACATCGCCTCCATTCGCCCGGCTAAGGTCGATATGGCGCGCCGTCTGGCAAGTGAGGGCTTCGCTGTGCTGATCATGAATCCCTATTACCGCGATGTTGCAGGTCAGCAGTTTGAGGATTTTGCCGGTTGGATAGAGGCGGGCGCTTTGGAAGCGGTTGCCCCTTACCGCGAAAAGCTCGACGCTGATTCCATCGGGCGTGATGCAGGCGCAGCCGTCGTGTGGCTCGATGCGCAAGGCGCAGTCGACACATCGCGCGGCATCGGAACAGAAGGATATTGTATGGGCGGACCGTTCACGGTTTGGAGCGCTGCGGCGGCACCTGAGCGGATCAAGGCGGCGGCCAGCTTCCATGGGGGCGGTCTTGTACGCGATGACTATGACAAGAGCCCGCACAAGGTCCTAGGTGCAAGCACAGCGAGCTATCTCATTGCTGTTGCGCAAGACGACGACGCTGCTGAACCAACCCATAAGGATGAATTTGCCGCCGCCGCCGCCGAAGCAGGCCGACCTGCAACGGTTGATGTCTATGCAGGTGATCATGGTTGGACCGTTCCCGACAGCCCCGCCTACACCAAAACTGCTGCCGAGCGCGCCTATGCCAACAAGCTCGAGCTTTATCGCGCTGCCCTTTGATATCCTAGTGATGCAGGCTAGTCTGCGGCAAAGCTTAAAATGGGGAGTTTAGGAATGGAATACGTGCTTGGCGCATTGCTGCTGGTGCTAATAGTGTTTTTGGTCATGGGTATTCTCGTGGTCAAACAGGGGTACGTCTACACCATCGAGACATTCGGCAAATACACCAAGGCTGCCGAACCTGGTTTTCACATCATCTATCCGTTCATGCAGCGGGTGGGGCAAAAGGTGAATGTGATGGAGCAGGTGCTCGACATTCCCGGTCAAGAGATCATCACCAAGGATAACGCCATGGTTGGCGTCGATGCGGTGGTGTTTTTCCAAGTGCTCGACGCTGGTAAGGCAGCCTATGAGGTAGCCAACCTTTACAATGCGATCATGGCACTGACGACGACCAACTTACGTACCGTGATGGGGTCGATGGACCTTGATGAAACACTTTCTAAGCGTGATGAAATCAATGCACGGCTGCTCAGCGTCGTGGACCACGCCACCTCGCCATGGGGCATCAAGATCACGCGCGTAGAGATCAAAGATATTCGCCCGCCACGTGATATTTCAGAGGCGATGGCGCGGCAAATGAAGGCGGAGCGCGTCAAGCGTGCAGAAATCCTCGAAGCAGAAGGCGACCGTGCATCGAACATCCTGCGCGCTGAAGGCGACAAGCAATCCGCTATCCTACAAGCGGAAGGCACTAAAGAGGCTGCATTCCGCGATGCCGAAGCGCGCGAACGCGCAGCCGAAGCCGAGGCAAAAGCGACCCAGATGGTCTCCGATGCTATCGCCTCTTCGGGTAGCCAGGCGATCAACTACTTTATCGCGCAAGAATATACGAAAGCCGTCGGTAAGTTTGCCGATAGTCCCAATGCGAAGACGATCCTGTTCCCGGTTGAGGCAACGCAGCTCATCGGCTCACTCGGCGGGATAGGCGAATTGGTGCGCGAGGCCGTAACCCCAGCCGAAGGCGATGTTACCACCAGGGCGGGAGCGCCTTTGCCGCAATCGCGCGCTCGCGCCAGCGTGCCGCGCACAGGCGACACATAATGGACGATTGGGGTTCTTTCGATCCGCATTGGATCTGGGTCGCTTTCGGCTTGGTGTTGGCCACGCTCGAAATGCTGGTGCCAGGCGTCTATCTTATCTGGCTGGCCGTCGCCGCAATCATCACAGGCCTTCTGACATTCGGCCTTGATCTCGCTCTACCCAGCCAAATTGTGATCTTTGTATCGCTGTCTTTGATCGCCGTGTTCAGCGCGCGGCGTTTTCTGCTGGATCAACCTATCGTGAGCGCTGATCCGATGCTCAACCATCGCGGCGCGCAATTGGTCGGTCAGAGCGCGGTCGTAACCCAAGCGTTTGAGGGCGGCTCTGGCCGGATCAAGCACGGCGACAGCGAATGGCTAGCCCGCGGCCCCGATTTAGATGTTGGGCAACGTGTCCGCATCGCTGGCAGCGACGGAGCGGTGCTGCTCGTTGAGATCGCTCATGCGATCGAAAACGGGGTGCCATCTGGAGCCGATGGAGAGCCTGCTGATTAGTTTGAGGCGCGCTCATTGCTGAGGCCAAATCGGCCAAACTTCCGGTAGCGAACCATCCATTTGTCCAGAAACAGCCCAAGTGGCTTGGGTTCAATGCCCAGCTCCTCGAAACCTGAATAATCGCCAGAAGTAACAGATCCTAGTTTCAGCAATGTCCATTGATCCCGGCTCATCGGTGTGCCGGGCAGGGCCGCAAACAGCGCCGAGGCGCCATCCGGCATCGCGATAAATTTGCGGGATCGACCTTGGGCGGCGGCAATGCGCTGATTAATTTCCATCATGCTGAGCTGTTCCGGGCCGCCAAGCTCAAAGGTCTTGCCGCCATGCTTGGCCGGATTCTCAAGCGCGCGCAGGACCGCCTCGGCCACGTCATCTACGAATACCAATTGCAATTTCGCCTCTGGAGCAAAGACAGGGAGCGCCGGGAGGTTCGCAATCATTGAACCGAACATATTGAGGAAATTGTCGTCTTTCCCGAAGACAATCGATGGGCGCAGGATGGTCGCTTTTGGAAAAGCGGCTGTAACACTCTCTTCGCCCTGGGCCTTGGCCCGCGCATATTCGGCGCTGGAATTGGCATCAGGTCCAATCGCGCTGACATGCACAAAGGCTTTCACCCCTACCTGTGTGGCGAGCCTGGCCATTGTCCCAGGCGCTTCGCCCATGACCTTAGACTGGTCGCCATCAAACGTACCAACCAAATTGACCACATAGCTCGCCCCGTCAATTGCAGCGGCCACGCTGGCCTCTTGGGTGATGTCGCACCGGGCGAATTGCAACTGGCCAAGATTGGCGAGCGGTTTGAGCGAAAACCCATTTTCAGGATTACGGCTCGCAATGCGCAGGCGCGCGCCGCGCTCCAGCAGGCTTTGCGCCACGTAGTTGCCGATAAAGCCGCCGCCACCAAAAACGGTGACGAGCTTGTCTTGAAAGAGGTCTGATTTGGCCATTTGCCTGTGCTTTCCCAGCCTTGAATTATCTCGCATCCCCATGTCCTAAGCCGCGCACCACTGCAAGCGTCACGATCACTAAGCGGCTCCGGTATGCGTATTGGCGTTGACAGCAGGGCGCGCACATCGCTATTGGCCCGCCCTCACCGCGAGTACGCTGTTGCAGCGCCGCGAGCAGGTGTGCCCAGATGGCGGAATTGGTAGACGCGCTAGCTTCAGGTGCTAGTATTCGCAAGGATGTGGAGGTTCGAGTCCTCTTCTGGGCACCATTTATTCTTTCATCACAATTCGTAAACGGTTGCTAGAACCCCAGAAAACTGCCAAAAATGAGTAGTTTCTGGCCGCGACTGTTCGCTCACATTCGTCTGCGATCGCATTCTAGTGGGGCCACGATGGGGGCCACATTTGAGCGGCAGATGAAAGTGGCCCCCATATGGCTTTGACCGATACAGCGATCCGCAATGCGAAGCCTTGCGAAAAACCGTACAAATTATTTGATGAGCGCGGGTTGTTCTTGCTGGTGCAGCCATCTGGCGGAAAATTATGGCGCTTGAAGTATCGCTATCTTGGCAAAGAGAAGAAGCTTTCGCTCGGTCGCTATCCTGACGTTTTGCTTAGAGTTGCGCGAGACCGGCGCGATGAAGCGCGCACGTTGCTTGCCAATGGCGCTGATCCGAATGCCGTGAAAGCCGAGATTGCGAATGAGAAGAAGGAGTCGGCGGCCAACACCTTTTCATCCATAGCGGCTGAATATGTTGCCAAGGCTGAAAAGGAAGGGCGCGCGGTAGTCACGATCAAAAGACGCGTTGGTTGCTATCTCTCTTAGAGTCTGATCTCGGCAGTCGCCCAATCACTGAAATCACACCGGCGGAACTTCTCGCAACGCTTCAAAGGTCGAATCCAAAGGAAACCTAGAAACCGCGCGCCGGATGCGCTCGCTATCAGGACGAGTTTTTCGCTATGCGGTTGCTACTTCGCGTGCCGTTGCTGATCCGTCCGCATCGCTTCGACGGCTGGGTTATAGTGGTCAGGAAATGACGGCCCACGGCTTTCGCTCAATGGCCAGCTCACTGCTTAACGAAAGCGGCAAATGGTCTCCCGACGCAATTGAACCGGCGCTTGCCCACAAAGATACGAATGCAGTGCGAGGCACGTACAATCGCGGTTCCTATGGGGAAGAGCGCGTCCAAATGGCCCAATGGTGGAGCGATTATCTGGACAGGTTGCGCGAGGGCGGCGAGGTCGTACCGATTGGGGCAGTATCGGTATCAGACCGCGCATAAGCAGACAGTCCGATTGCGACCCATCAATTGCCAGCTTGATAGTTCCGCATAGTTTTGGCCAAAAGCGCCGCCAGTTCATCATCATAATTGAAAGCTCGCGGCTGCCTAAGATCACGGATCAATTCTGCCTGCCGAGCAGCGGGCACCGCACCGTAGCTTGTTAGCGTTGTGAGGACGCGTTCATGGCCCAGATTCTGTGACCAAGCTTTGAATTCTTCAGGCGAACGGCAAATCCGCTCTCCGAGCTGCACCAGAGTGTCGCGAAAGCAGTGCGGATTGAAGTATGGCAATCCAGCTGCCTCGAAAGCCTGCTTGTAGATTTTTCGGATTGGCCCAGTGCCGCTCCAGTGCTCGCGTGAAACACCGATTGCTTGGAAGCCGCCTTGTTCACCCAGCTCCATCAACGTCTTTGGAAAGAGTGGGTCATCCTCACCCCAAAGCAAGTCATTACGCAGGTGCTCGCACCAGTCAGTCACAATCTGAAGCGCTTCGCCTTCTATCGGACGGAACCATGTGGAGAATGTTTTGCTCGACTTAGTTCTCACTTCGCGCGCATCCTGGTGGATACAACCCTGCACTAGATCGATATGCTTCAGCTTGAAGCTAGCTAATGCGGCACCACGCGCTCCGGTCAGCAGCGCCAACGCAATCAGCGCGCGGTTGCGTTTCTCAATGTCGGTCTCGGTTGGCATGGCCGCCAGCACGTGATGCACTTGCGCCAACGTAGGCACTGGCTTCTCGCGCTTGGCCTTGGCAATGCGCACTTCCTTTTCAGACAGGTTGAAGTAGTCCGCGTCGGCGTAGGCGATCTTGCTCTTGTAACCTGGCTGATCAGCAAGCCAGATGAAGCTTGTGCACGTCCATCAGGACTGTCAGTTCGGCAACACTGTAGGAGCGGTTCAGCTTGGCGAGGCGCGGGTTAATCCGCTTCATCGCGCGTTCCTAGGCTTGCTCTTCAACCAGCCGTTTGATTGAAGCGACCGTCACCAGCCGCCGCCTTCCCATCTTGCGGGTTTCTAGTTTTTGGTCACGAATCAATGCGTATACGGAGGTACGACCGAGGTTGAGAGCCTTGGCAGTTTCATTGATCGATACGAGTAGAGGTTGCATGATTTTCACTCCTTGTGTGCACCAGCATATGCCGGTGTGCAGGAGTGTTGAATCGCGGATCACAAAGCATTTGTCGGACGATAAGGCCGAAAAAGGCCTGTAATTCAATTCATGCGAATTTTAAGCCTTGCTGAATTCGTCCCAGATTTGCTTGGCGTAAAGACGCACTGTGCTCTCGGAAGGAATCAGATCGCCCTTAGCCAAGTGATCGGTCAAAGCGCGTTCAATGTCAGCTTGAATTTCAGGCTTGAGGTCGCCGCGATAGATCAACCCAAAGACTGCCAGAATTGCGGCGGGTCAGTCATATACAGGTTTGCGCCCTCTCTTCACAGGCGGCGCATCCATTTTTTCGGATTGCTCAATTCCGAGGTTTACTAGACCCGAACGATGAAAATGCAAACCCTGCAATTCAATACGCTCGTTTCGCCGGCGGCACCAGATCAGCGAGTGCGCCAAAGCCAAATGCCACTCCAAAAGCTTGTGCCTCGAGGTCATCATTCACAATCAACGAAAAGTCACCCGTGACCCAGTCATCTTGAAGTTCGCGATATCTATTGGTGAACCAGAAGTCCCGCTCAATAGATTGGTGGCGCTTTTCCTGACCGTCGATCACAAGCAAGTTAGCTTTGGCCGCAACCAGTCCGTCGTTTGCCCGCCCAAAGAGGCGGTTTTCTGCCTCAGAATCCAATTCGCCGCCCGTCAAATACTCCAATGCAAGCTGCGCTGATATCCACTCAATGGCCATCGGCTATCGATACTTCTTGACCGTAAACAAGATCAAGTCTCGATCATTCGCTCTCTCGCTGCCTGCTAAGATAGCAAGTCTCAAAGACTGTCCGACACTGGGGGTGGAAGCGGACATCCAGTTTGAAAATTTGTTCGACTGAAATTGGCCGTTTGCCGAATGTCTGCTCCGACTAGACGTTGACGCAGAGGCGGCCCGTCAGCGCACACCAATCCCGTCAGATAAAATTATATGCCCATATACCTTTCTGCTTGCGCCTCGCTTGTCGAGCGATATAAAAGTATATAACTATATACAAACATAGAGAGCATCGAGATTATGGCGATTCTTGAACGAGGTGACGCAAAAATTTATTATGAAGTTCATGGCGAAGGTCCGGCCATCTTGCTGACGCATGGTTACGCCGCAGAATCATCGATGTGGCGCGGCCAGATTGAAACGCTTTCCAAGAACAACACCTTGATCCTTTGGGATATGCGCGGACATGGGCAGACACAAACGCCGCCTTACGATGACGCGTTTTCTGAATCGCTTACGGTAGACGATATGGCCGGCCTGCTTGATGCGGCAGGCTTCGAGAGTGCCGTTGTTGGCGGCCTTTCTCTTGGCGGGTATATGTCGCTCGCATTTCACGCAACTTACCCGGAGCGGGTGAAAGCGCTTTTGATCATCGATACCGGCCCAGGTTTCAAGAAAGATGAAAGCAGGGCGCAGTGGAATGTCCAGGCCAACGCAATGGCCGACGCGTTGGCTGAAAAAGGCCTCTCAGGAATAAAAGGCCTGTCTCAGGAAATGATGCAAAGTCAGCACGGCGATCCAGAGGGGTTGGTTCGCGCCGGGCGACATATGCTCACGCAGAAAAACGACCGCGTTATCCGGTCACTTCCGTCCATCGGGGTTCCGACAATTGTCGTTGTGGGTGCAAATGACAAACCCTACCTCGCGGGCAGCGACTATATGGCGGCCAAGATTGATGGCGCGTCTCAATGCATCGTCCCGGATGCCGGACACGCGGTAAATTTAGACCAACCTGAAAAGTTCAACGCCGCGATTGTGTCGTTCCTTTCTGAAAACGAACTTTGAAAAATGCGATTTTCTAGGTCCGAGACCCAAGAGGAATATCGTTCCATCGTCTCCAAATTTCTGGCGAAGAAGTCGACGTCTAAAGATGTTCGGGCTCTGATGGAAACGCAAGTCGGTTATGACCCGCAAGTATGGGAGCAGACTGTGTTCGCAGGTTGGCGCATCTTGCGTCCACATTCCCGAAGAGCTTGGCGGGCACGGATTTGGGATCGAAGAACTTGGGATCGTGGCCGAGGAGATGGGGCGCTATCTGTATTGCGGCCCCTTCTTTTCCTCCATCGTTTTGGGCTCGCTCGCTGTGCTTTCGTCTGCAAGGGATGATGAACGATCCAAATATCTTTGCGAGATCGGCGAAGGTTCAAAACTCTATAGCGTGGCACTTGGCGGACTGGATGAAGTTTCCGACCTAGGAAAAGCAATCCAAGCCGAATGCGTGGATGCCGAGCAATTCCAACTGACAGGCAAAGCAGCGCATGTGTTCGATGCTCAGATCGCTGATAGCTTTTTGGTTTTTGCAACCGAGCCTGGCGGCGTCTCTCTATTCTATGTGAACCCCAAGGATGCGGGGGTCACGATTGAAGCGATGCAATCCATGGATGAGACGCGGCGCGTTTCGAAGGTCACATTCTGCAACACAACAGCAATCCGCATCGGTGATCCAGAGAGCGTCAATCTGCAGCTTTTTTGGGATCAGGTCTGCCTGATCCTTGCGTGCGAAATGATCGGCGGGGCGCAAACACTGTTGGAAGCAACGCTCGAATATATGAAGACGCGGTATCAGTTCGGCCGTGCGATTGGTTCTTTCCAAGGGCTGAAGCATCGCTGCGCAGACTTCGCAACCAATCTCGAGCTTGCCAAAGCCGCAACGAACTGCGCGCTGCGAAGCTTTGCGTCTCAAGATAGAGTTACCTCGGATGTAAATATGGCAAAAGCCATGGCCAATGAAATTTATGTCGAGGCAGCGATTGCTGCGGTCCAACTCCATGGCGGCATGGGGTTCACATGGGAAAATGACACACACCTTTGGTTTAAGCGCGCGCGCAGCTCGGAGGTTATGTTTGGTTCGACACGGTGGCACCGTGAAACAATGATTTCGCGAGTGTTGGAGGAAACCCAATGACACAGGCGAATGATGTGCGTGCTGAGCTCAATGCTTGGCTCGATGAAGTCTGGGACCCTGAGCGCCCTTTGGCGGAATGGCGCAATCTTCTGGTCGATGCCCGCTGGGCTGCTGTTGCTTGGCCCGAAGCCCATTTGGGGCGTGGGTATAGCAATGATCTGGCGGCAGAAGTGCAATCTGTTTTTGCCGAGCGGAATATCGTTGGCGCCGCGCAAAGCGGGCCGCGCCTGCTGATTGCAGAGACACTGCTCAGGCATGGAACAGAGGATCAGAAGCAGCGCTTCTTGCGCCCTGTCCTGACAGGAGAGCACGCATGGTGCCAGCTGTTCAGCGAACCGGGCAGCGGGTCTGATCTTGCCGGATCGACGACCAGCGCTGTGCTGGAAGGCGACAAATGGATCGTCAATGGTCAAAAACTATGGACGACCAGTGCGCACCATGCGGATTTTGGTTTCATCCTTGCCCGCACAAATTGGGATGTGCCCAAACATCAGGGGCTGAGCTATTTCCTGCTCGACATGCGTCAGCCTGGTATCGAAGTGCGCCAGCTTAAGCAGATGAATGGCTACGCATCGTTCAATGAGGTGTTCATTACCAATGCGGAAATTCCGGCAGAGAATATGGTGCTTGGTGAAGGCGATGGCTGGAAGGTTGCCACTGCGACGCTGACCATTGAACGCGAGGCGTTCTCGCAAAGGGGCGTTTTTGCAAGCTCGACTGACGGCGAAGAAGCGGCTGCGCCGATGGCCCGGATCTATCGCGAATTTCAAGCTGAGCAGGAAACTGAGCTTGAACCGTATAAATGGTATCCTCAGCGCGCTGGCCGTGTCGATCTGGTGCTCCCCCGAGCGATTGAGACCGGAAAGATATCTGATCCACTTGTCCGGCAAGAAATTGCGAAGCTTCTTTCCATGCGCAAAGCTGCACAATCCGCTGCCGGAATGGCGAGCGAACAAGAAGGAAGCATGTTCGGCCCAATCGGTAAATTGTCGACCAGCATGATCGCGCGGCAAGCTGCCAAAGTGCATTCCATGATTTCGGGGACGGATATTCTGACCACCGGCGAAGATGGCGCAGAATCAGGATTGATTGCTGAAATTCTGCTTTCTGTGCCCGCCATTTCTATCGCTGGAGGGACGGATGAAATTCAGCGCAATATCATCGCCGAAAGAATATTGAATCTACCCAAAGAACCACGCTCCGACACGGGGCCTTTCAGGGATGTTCCCAAGAATTAGGCGTCACATCAGCGACAGCTTTTAGATGGAAAAAACTATGGTCAAGACGGCAGAGAAACCCAAAAGCCGAACACAAGCGGAGCGGTCAAAGGCGTCCACCGAGGCAATGTTGGAAGCAGCGGTCGAGTTGTTTGAGGAGTTCGGGTCGAGTGTATCGCTCGCGAAAGTCGGCGAGCGTGCTGGATTTAGCCACGGGCTGGTCATGACGCGATTTCAGTCCAAAGCGGGATTGGTCAAAGCGGTCACGAAACGCACGCAAGAGCTGTTTGTTGAAAAGATTGCGAAGAAATCGGCAAACAAATCAGGACTAGATGCCATTCTCGCAATGGCCGATAACTTCTCGCGCCCGCTTGATATGCGCAAATCGGGTGGAAGAGCGTTTTATGTCTTGTTGGGCGAATCTCTTGGGCCCGAGAAATACTTGCGTGAAGAGTTTGTCGCAATAGACGAAGCTTTCCGTAGCTACATCGCCCGCGAGCTCAAGCAAGCCATTGGCAAGGGTGAGATCGACCCTGATCTGTCGGTGGATTGCACGGCATACCTGCTGGTCGGGATGTTTCGAGGATCGGCGATCCAGACAATCGTGAACCCCAAAGCCATCAACTCATCAAAACTTGGGGATCAGATGAAAATTTCGGTCAAGAGGCTCCTGGGCGTACCAGAAGAATAAGGGAAGGCTGCTTGCCCTATGGCACAACTAGAAACATTATTTCGTCCTCTGACGGTCAATTCCCTGACGCTGCAAAACCGCGTCGTGATGGCTCCTATGGCGCGCAACTATTCACCGGATTTTGCACCCGATCAAAATGTTGCCGATTATTATTCCAGACGTGCGAAAAATGGCGTCGGACTGATCATAACCGAAGCCAATCATATTGATCACCCCGTTGCCAATGGCTTCAAAAACCAACCCGCGATCCACGGCGAGGCTGCGCTACGAGGTCACCAGAATCTGACCGATTGCGTCCACCGGGATGGGGGCGTCATTTTTTGCCAGCTTTGGCACATGGGACCAGAGCGTCCGCGCAGCGGCTATCCCAATCCCGAAATGGAAGCCGTTAGTCCCTCGGGTATAAAAAGACCCAATGCGGCAAGCGGCCGCGCTTTGAAGCATAGCGAAATTTCAGGAGTTCAGGATTCCTACGCCCGTGCCGCCGCATCAGCCAAATCGGTGGGATATGACGGCGTCGAGATCCACGGCGCGCATGGCTATTTGATTGATGCCTTTATGGATCAAGAAACCAATCTGCGCACCGATGAATATGGCGGATCACTTGAAAATCGAATTCGCTTCGCCGCCGAAACAATTCAAAAAGTTCGCTCGGCAGTAGGGCCAGATTTTCCTGTTTCCTTTCGGCTGTCGCAGTGGAAGAGCCAAGACTACGGCGCCAAGATTTTTGCCGATCCCAAAGAGCTGGAATACGCACTGAGCGCTTTTGTGAGCGCCGGCGTTGATATTTTTCATTGCAGCACGCGCCGGTTTTGGGAACCTGAGTTTGAGGGGGCCAAATTGTCATTTGCCGGGTGGACCAAAAACTATCCGGTGCCCCCACGATCGCCGTTGGCAGCGTGACGCTCAACGGCACGTTTACTGAAACCACCAAGGGCGAAAAAGGCCTCACACGAATGGCGGGCTCTTCAGTTGACGCAAATATCGACCAAGTTTGCGAGTTTCTTGAGCGTGGTGAGTTTGACCTCATCGCAATTGGCAGAGCGCTGCTCGCCAATCCTGACTGGGTCAAAAGGGTTCAATCTGGCGAGATCGACCAAATGGAGCCCTTCACCAAATCCCACCTCAAAAAGCTCGTTTAGAAGAGAGAAAACGGATGGATTCTCCTGCAACCATACCCGAAGAAATTGCTGCGAAATTGGTTGATCCTAACTGTTATACGACCGACGAAATATTCGACGCATATATGTGGCTGAGGCAAAACGAACCGTTTGGACGCGCCTGCGTGGATGGGTTCCGTCCATTTTGGGTGGCGACAAAATATGATGACGTTGTCCACGTAAGCAAAGACAACAAGACCTTTCCCTACGGAGATAGGCCATCGTTTCTGATCACAGACGATGAAGAGGCGCTAAACCGAAAGATCAACGGAACGCCCAATGCCATCCATTCGCTGGTTCAAATGGACCCGCCGGAGCATATGAAAAGCCGCCTTTTGACCCAGAAGTGGTTTGGTCCAAAGAATCTGACCGAACGCGCGGGATCGATCCGTGCTGTTGCGCTGAAATCAATCGCGCGTATGGAAGCGCAGGGAACAGAATGTGATTTCGTGAAACATGTGGCTCTTGGATATCCTCTCGAAGTGATCATGCGTATTCTTGGAGTGCCTGAAAGCGACTTCGATCTGATGCTGCGGCTTACACAACAATCATTTGTCAGGCCGGACCCAAAGATCGTTACGGCATTGCTTCAAATGGATGTCGAGACCCTCAAATCGGCAAGATCAGGTGTTGTGGAGGAGTTTGAGACCTATTTTGAAGCTCTCGCGCAAAACCGAAGAGATAACCCGCAAGATGACCTGGCGACGGTCATCGCAAACGCCGAGATCGACGGTGAGCCGATTGGGAACCACGCAACAAACGGGTATTTCATCATAATTGCCACGGCAGGCCATGACACAACATCATCCTCTACTGCGGCAGCCATGTGGGCATTGGCGACCCAAGACGGGCTGTTGGAAGCTTTGCAGGCCGACATATCGCTTGTTCCTTCCTTTTTAGAGGAAACCATTCGCTGGGGAACGCCGGTGAAACACTTCATGCGGTCTGCTGCCCAAGACACAGAAATACGCGGGCAAAAAGTCAGAGCAGGGGATTGGATCATGCTCTGTTATGGATCAGCCAACCGCGATGAAGAAAAATTCACCGACGGCATGCAGTTTGATGTGGGCCGCACCCCGAACAAGCATTTGAGCTTTGGGTTTGGTCATCACGTTTGCCTCGGGCAGAATTTGGCGCGGCTGGAACTGAAAATATTCTTCGAAGAACTCATCCCAAGGCTGGAATCAGTCGAGCTGGTTGGAGATGCTGTCATGGGCCCATCGACCTTCGTCAACGGCCTGCAGAAGCTTCCAATTCAATATCAGATGAAAGCCGCTTGTTCGAGGCAACCTTAATCTCACTGCGAAACAATAACTTCGGGGACGATCAATAATGAGTGGCGATGAAACGATAATGCTCGGCGATGTTGAGGTCACATTTCCGGCACCATTTGTGGCCTTGTGCGAGATACGCAGGCCGCCAAACAACTTCTTCGATGTTGAATTGATCGAAACATTGGCCGACCTCTACGCGCAGCTCGATACCGATGACCGCTGCCGCGCAATCGTGTTGGCAAGTGAGGGGGATCATTTTTGCGCAGGCGCGAATTTCGCAAAGACCTCTGATCAAGCAAGCCCAACGCCGGAAACAGGCAGTCCGCTTTACGATGCGGCGGTTCGTCTGTTTGAGACCCGAAAGCCGATTGTATCCGCCATTCAAGGAGCCGCGATCGGCGGCGGCTTTGGGCTTGCCATGTCCACGGACTTTCGCGTTGGATGCCCAGAGGCGCGATTTGCGGCAAACTTTGTCAAACTGGGTTTTACGCCCGGCTTCGGACTAACCCACATCCTTCCGCGCGTGGTCGGAATGCAGACCGCCTCTGAACTTTTCATGTCCGGCCGCCGGGTTAAAGGGGAAGAAGCACACGCGATAGGCATTCTCGACCGGATTGTTGAGCGATCATCGGTTCGTGACGCGGCGATTTCGTTGGCGAGCTCTTTTGCAGAAAATGCGCCGCTAGCAATCGAAGCCGTTCGCATACGCTTGCGCGGTGACCTCGCTCAAGAAGTTAGAAACGCCACAGACAAAGAGTTCTTGGACCAATATCGGCTTCAGCAAACGGAAGACTTCAAAGAAGGCATAAAGGCCGTCGGCGAACGGCGTCCGGGCAACTTTAAAAGAATGTAGCCTGGAATGATTTCAAAGTCAGCCAACACTTGTATATGACTTAGCACATTGCCCTAGCTACGAATGGTCCACTCTTGGGCGGGCATCTGGATAGTCAAACGCGGCAATCTGGGGCGCAAATCTGCTAAAGTCGCGAATGACTGAAACTGGGTCGCTAACGGACTGTCTGCTTCTTGCCACCTGGAACCGAACGCGGACGGGCTGCTTCCGACCCAAAATACAGACATTCGGAAAGAGTAAGACTGGGTCAGCGGCTGCCTCGCTCCTGACCCAGTAATTCTACGCCTCAGAACTCGCCGGCGACGCCTGCGCGAACGCTGGTGGAATTGCCGCCTGCGTAGGTAACGCCTGCGGTGATGGCGAAGTCGCCTTCGAACCGGTGCATCAGGCCAGCGGAGAAGCCGACCTCGCCGCGGTAGGTCGCGACGTTGCTGGCGTAGCTGGTCTTGCCCGCTTCGCTGGGGAAATGCGGCGCTGCTTGGGCCCCGATCGAGGCGATGCCGCGCTGCGCGTCACGGTCGATTGTGTCGGTGAGGTCGAACAATGTGCTGACCCGCCCGCTAAGCGCATCGAACTGCACGGTGGAGACCTGAGACACAGCATTAAGCGCGACGCGTACGTTGTCGACCGAGGCGGCTGTCGCCACGCTCTGACGGCCCAATGTGCCATTGGCGTCCACCGTCACCGCATCCACCGGTCCAACCTGAGCTGCTGTGCTCGCATCAATGTCGCCGATCCGCACAGAGCTGCCCGTGCCGCCCAGCGTCACTTGGTTGGCCGCCGTCGTTGTCGCTCCTGCGCCTAGCGCCGTTGCCCCATCTTGAGCTGCATTCGCGCCTTGACCAATCGCGCTTGCGCCCACTCCGCGCGCATCAGCCGCATCGCCAATTGCGAGGGCTTGCACCGCTAGCGCCTGGCTGTTCGAGCCAATCGCTGTCGCTTGCTGCAAGGTCGCGCGGGCAGAGCCGCCAATCGCCACCGCATTCGCGCCGCGAGCAAAGGTTCTGTTCCCCAGCGCAAAGGCATCATCACCGCGCGCAACAGCATCCTCACCCAGCGCTGTTGCCCGAGCCGATTCAGCCAAAGCGCCTGCACCGACAGCCAAAGCGCTCACCCGCGTTGCGCTTGCACCTGCACCAATCGCAATCCCGTTATCCTGCTGAGCATTCGCATCCGCGCCCAAAGCCACAGCACCATCCGCCAAGGCTTGTGCGCCGGGCCCTCCCTCGCCATCGTTTAAATCACCGCCAATAGCGATGGAGCCTGCGCCGGTGGCATTTGAGGCACGTCCAACCGCAATGGCTGCGATCCCGCTCGCGCTCGAAGCCTGCCCCAATGCCGTCGCTAAATTGGCAGTAGCCTCAGCGCCTTGCCCCAATGCGGTCGAATCAATTCCTGTCGCACTAGCGAAGTGGCCAAGTGCCGTGGAATCAGACGCGAGCGCTTTCGAAAGTCTACCGATAGCTGTCGAGCGGTTCGCGCCTGCTCTGGCTTCGCTGCCAAAGGCACTGGAGTGGAAGCCATCTGCAAGAGAGTTTGCGCCAACTGCAGTGGAGCGCTGCCCTGAAGCAACAGCTGCCAGCCCCACTGCCGTCGTCCGGTCTTCTGTCGCCTGAGCGCCGCGCCCAATTGCCGTAGAACTGTTACCTGATGCGAGAGCTGTCCGCCCCACCGCCGTCGTATCTTCATCTGTCGCCTGAGCGTCAAAGCCAACAGCAACTGAACTAATTCCCGTTGCCTCTGCAACGCGGCCTATGGCGGTTGAAGCGCTAACAGAGGCCTTTGACTCAGAACCAACTGCGGTAGAACCGGTGCCTGTGGCACTAGCGCCTTCACCGCATGCCAATTGTGTGTCCACACCATCGGAATTTGCGCCAAGATCAGTGTCGCCAGTGTCGTCCGCAACGCCATTATCGTTGGTGTCGAGCAGGCAATCATCGGCGCGGGCGGGTTCTGGCATGCTCAGCAACCCGATAAAGGCGATGCTGGCAACGCCCGCCAAAGCCAGACCGCGTGCTTTGTCCAGTTTCGATTTGAGTTGGGTTGAACGATACGTCATGAGCAGTTTCCTTTGTATTTTCAGCCCCGCAATGGCTTGCGAGCTTCGTTGAGCGAACACGTCTATGCATTCACGTGACTGCTGAACTTTCCCACGGAGACGTGGCGTGATCTATGGGGAGTGACCCCCATTTTTGCCGAACCGCAACTGCACGCCATTGTCTCAAAAGCCTCAGGCAGAAACCGCTTTCCCTGCCTTGGAAACAAAGCACTAATCCGTTATGCCTTTGCGAGTTAGGGGATTTCGATGGCCGGTGACAAAGACGCCGCGATGCACAAAACGGCGGTTGTCGCGGATGATCATGCCATCGTTCGTCAAGCGACAGCCCAAATCCTTGAGCAAATTTCGCGGCTTTTGGTCGTGGCAGAAGCGTCGAACGGGTTGGAAGCGATGGCCGCTATTCGCACCCACAAACCCGATCTGCTCGTGCTTGACGCGGCCATGCCTTACGCAAAGGGGATTGAGGTCTTTACCGAGGCGCGTCGTTGGTCGCCTGACACCAAAATCGCGGTCCTAACCGGATTTACCTCTGCAAATTTACTTGCCGAATGGATTGACGTTGGGGCCAATGGAATTCTGCTGAAAAGCTGTGAGCCGGACGAAATCCGGCGCGGGTTGGAAGCGGTTCTGGCCGGACACAACTTTGTTGCCGAGGAGGTTCGCTCGATCCTCCAAAATTCAAACGACCGGGTCGAGTTGACCCCGCGCGAACGCGAAGTTTTGTCATTGGTCGGCTCGGGCTATTCAAGTGCCGCGATCGCTGACAGGCTTTGCATAAGCATCAAAACGATCGAGAAGCACCGAGGCAGCTTAATGGCGAAATTGGGCGTGACGACGGTGGCGCAATTGCTTGCCCATGCGCTCAAAGAAGGGCTGCTAGAAACCCACAAGCAGCTTTGATGGGCAGCACACAGAGCCAATGGGGGATCGCCCCCATAGACCTGATCCAAAGCGAAGAGCATGACTGTGACCATGCAGCATAGCTTGCAATTTTGGGCTCCAACTGCCGCGATCAAACCAAGGTTTGGGTTAAGCCTGCTGCTTATCTCGCTTTTGGCGGGCTTGTTTGTGTCCGCTTCAGCCACTGCTAAGTCACCGATCAGTCCGATCCAATTGTCTTCTGACCGCAGCTATCACGAATATTTGGCGGGACAGGTTTCTTTTGCGCTTGATCCGACATTGGAAAAATCCGTCGAGGATATGGCGAGCCAAACCGCTTCGTTTGAGCTGATGGATACGCCCTATATTGATGCAGGGATGACGCAGGCACGCGTTTGGCTGCACTTTATTGCGGTCAATCCGGAAAGCGAAGCGGGCGTGTGGCGGCTCGATATTCAACGCCAATATATCAAGGAGTTGCGGGTCTATATTGTGCGCGATGGAGTGGCCGAAGAAGTGCTGTTCCATGCCAACACTCAACCCTTTCAAGAGCGCGCCATTCCCAGCCGGTTTCAGCAAGCCGATTTTGCAATGGAGCCGGGCGAACAGGTGGAATTTCTGGTCGGGTATCGTTCGTCTTCGACGACATTCCTTCCCGTGCATCTGGGCATGGCCGATGCGGCCACTCAAGAACACGCACAGGAAGCCTTCATCGACTGGTTTATGAATGGTGCTTTGTTGGCGATGGTAATCCTGTCGCTGCTGTTGATCCCAGTCATCGGTTGGCGGTTGGGAACGTCGTTTGCGCTCTACATTCTGGCGGGCATATTCTACGTTTCCAACGCCGATGGCTATGCCTTTCAATACATTTGGCCGGGCAGCCCCTGGCTTAATGATCGGATGAATCTTGCCGCCATGTTGCTGATGCCCGCTGCTGGCATCAACTTCGCGCGCCAATTGTTCCAGTTTTCACAGATCACGCCTCGTCTAGACCGGTTTCTGATCGCATTTTTGTGCGTGATCTGCTTGTTGTTTCTAGGCGCAGTTCCATTGTTCGACCTGCCTGGTTTTATAGTCCCTGCCTATTCCATGGTGCCAATCGCCGCACTGATCCAACTCATCTCCGGCATGGTGGCTTTTTCGAAAAAGAGGGTGGGAGCCATTCCCTTCATTGTTGGCGCGTCGTTTGTCGTCTCGTCCTTTGTATATGCGACCGCCGCTCACCTTGTGCCGGGACATTTCAATCTCGATACGACGCTCGACTACGGTCATTTTGCCTTGTTTACAGAGTGCATCGCTTTCTCTGTGGCGATCCTGCTGCGAATACTCGCGATCCGCAACGAGCGTGACAAAGCGCAAAGCGAGGCCTTGGCCGCTGCCAACGAGCAATTGCAATTGAACGCGCAGCTTTTGGAGAGCCAACGCAACTACGACGAAGCGCGCGAATTGTCCCAAGCCCGGCTCAATCAGCTTTCCGATGTCAGCCATGACATTCGCCAGCCGCTTATGTCGTTGCGCGCTGCTTTGGGCAAAATTCGCGGACAGAACGAACAGGCGACCGAGCAAATGCAGGCCGCGTTTGACTACCTTGAAGGGATCGCAAGGGGGCAGGGCGACACCGCGTACCGCAACGAAGGGAATGAGTTTTCGGGCGTTGCATTCGAAGAGTTTCCCGTTCGCGTGGTGCTCGACAATGTGCGTGAAATTTTCCGCCATGAAGCGGCGCAGTTGGGCAGGGAGCTGCGTTATCGGCCTTGCTTAGCGCAGGTGCATTGTGATCCGGTGGCGCTGATGCGGATAGTCAGCAATCTGGTTTCCAATGCTCTGAAACATGGCGGCGACAACGTCCTGCTCGCCGCTCGGCAGCGCGGTGATGGTGTTCGCATCGAGGTCTGGGACAATGGCGAGGGCCTGACCGAGGAAGACCGCGATCAGGCGCTTCAAAGAGGGCAAAGCGGCGATCCATCGTCGGGCGATGGATTGGGGCTAGCGATTGTGGCGGAAACCGCTGCGAGCTTGGGTGTGGGCTTTGAATTGAGATCGCGCAAAGGCAGCGGCACGGTTGCCTTTATTTCGATTTGAAACAATCCATCATTGGCGAGTACGGGGCGGCTGATTGAGCAAATTTCTCTTTCGCCGCCCGCTCTCCCCTAGGCGCTTTTTTGCCTTCTCATTTCTCCAGCTGAAATTCGATCCGCAGCCTCAGATCAGGCTGTTTTCCAGCACGTCCACCAGGCACACCATAGGTTCGAACAAGTCGGCCAGATGCGTTCAGTTCACTTTTGTTCGGCAAAGCGAACTCTGGCGAATTTCCTTTGTGGATCTGGTCTGGCCAAACTTTCTGCGCCAGCCCTCCCTGCACTTTGACCCGAAACGCCTTTATCGGGGAACCAAAGTCCGCTTCATAAAGGTCTGAATGCACCCGGTAACGCGCCTCGCGAAGCTGCTCTGCTGTGCCCTCCAGTACAAAACGATCCGCGTTGGTAGCCGTGTATCGCTTCTTATTGCAGAACATGCCGCGATATGTCTTTCCAGTCCCTGCTTCGAAAACAGGCTTAGAACTCTCGGTCGGATAGTCGACCTTCAGCGTCATCGTGCCTTGCAGTTGAATGCGGTCATTATCCTCAATCGATCCCGAACCATGGCAGGCTAAACTAAGCGCGCGGATCGTCCACCGCTCGACGGGAATAATCTTAGGTAAAAGGGACCCGGTTTTCACTCTACGCCCGGCACGACGAAGGTAGTTGTCAATTTTGGCGGCAAAGGCTTTACGACCGCGGTCATAAATCTCCGGTTGCCCGGGAAAATTGATCGGGTTCAAAAGGTCGGCGAGGGGGCGCATATCTTTCAAAATTGGATAAGCTGTTGCCCCTGCGGTGAAGCCCCCTTCGTTCCGGCTGCCATTTCCGCCCACAGCATCGAAATATGCCGTGCCATATTCCGTGGAAGTTTCGAAGCTAGAGCTATTTTGCGACGAGGAACTTCTCTCCACATTCGTTTGCGCGATCAAAAGATTGACACCGCCGCGCTCGTTCTCATTCTCAGAGTTTGAGACAAGCTCGCGATATCCTTCTTTCGTGGTCGTGTGACGTGTTTGACCAGAGGATCCAAATGTCGTCGCATAGGGATAGTGCGTGCCGTAAGTTTGAATGAGACGGTCATAGTTGCCCGTTTGAACCGCTGTAATCACGGCATCACGGAAAAACCCATCCAATTCTGACTGGGCATGATCACGGATCAATGCGAATTGTTTTTGCCTTGAGAAACCAATGGCCTGCGACACAGATTGGCTGCGCTGCATCTGCGAAAATTGGCTGTTTGAGAACCCTGCTCCATACCCAACCGAAGCTTCCAAATTGCCTTCCGCCGTGCCGCTTTTGTTGGACACTTTGCCATCTATTCCGACTTTTGCCGATATTCCAAAGCTCGATGCATAGGCGGTTTGAATGTCGGAGCCGCTGCTGATCAAGGAAGAGAAGAAGACCGCCCCTTGATCGCTCAACAGATCAAGCCGCATGTCTATGGGAACGATCTTGCGGTCTTTGGTGTAAAACTCGGTTCCCGTTTGCCGTGCGAAGACAAAATCCTTGTCATTTTCAGCAAAGCGGTTTGGGTTTTGGGTCGTCACATCAAAGCCGCGCGCCACGGAATCGATGAATTGGATGGTGGCTTCGCGATTGAACGCATCTTCCATTGGGGTTTGCCCCGCGCGCTCCGTAGCAGACAGCTCCGGCTTTGGTCGAATGAATAGCTTTCCATCAATATCGAGTACTAAGACTCCATTACTGGCCACACGCACACTCAAGTTTGAGCCTAAGTCTCGGACCTTTGTGGAGGCACGATACCGCTTGGCCGGTACGCTCCTCGTCAAAGCTTGATCCAGCCGAGCGTTGTCAGCGGAGGTGAAAGTTACGGATCGTTTGCCCAAAAATGGCCGACGCAAAGTCAGTTGGCTGTCTGGCTCATCCGTTCGCTGGATCACTAGAAAGCCTGGCTGCGTATATACACCGTGCGTCAGCGCACGCAGTTCTGGCGTGTCTGCGCCATCAGCCCAGCCGCCAGCTTCAAAGTTCTTGTCGAATGCCGGTTGAGCGCTGCGTTCAACCCAAAGACCGTCGATGCGGGATGCGCAATCTGCCTCTTCGTCAACGTCTGAGGGAGCTTCCACTTCTGCCCCTCCAACGGGTGCGAAAACGCGCCCGGTTGGGTTCGGATCGCCGCCGCGCGCATCTTCGATGCGATCGCGTGGATTTCCGGCGAGTGATCCGCTTTGGTCATCCTCGCATCCCTTGAACAGAGTGGTGTCACGCGCAGGAGCCGGGCTCCCTTCAAGAAAAGCGCTGCTGGTTTGTACCGGGTTGGTCAGAACGTCAGCGCGGCTGCGCGATTGTTCGCTCGTATTGCCGATAGCAGCCGATGAATAAGCCAGCATACCCAGCGCCAAAGCACCCGTTGCCACACCTGATAGACTCTGTGATTTCACAATAACCTCCTCGCGCTGGAGCATCGCGGCCCAGCCTTGAATTACATTCACTCTCAGTTGCTACCGAGACCAATTAAACAATGATTTGAAACTGTTAGCGAGACGGACGCGCAATCCAGGTCCTTGGGGTGGAGGAAGACCGCGGCGCAGCGCAGTATCCCGGGCCAATTGCGTGGCGTCTAAGTTTCTCTGCCCACTGCCGATGGGGGCAGCGCCTACGCGAACTGCACCACGCGATGCTTCTGTTGCCCTGCGACCGTTGGCAACGGCCGCTTGCAGAGCTGTTGCGGAGGTCTTGCTAACCTCCGGCTTGGCACGCGCCGCCTGCTTGGTCGTCAATGCGGCACGGGCGTTGGGCGCCCGCCTATCACGAACTGACCTGCCCAACGGCACGGCATTGCCGCGTTGAGTTCTTCTGAGGGTGCTAGCCGCTGTGCGATCCGCACGGTTTGGCTGACGGAAGGTGACCGTACGGGGCTTGTAACCGGCACGGTTGCGGCTGGTGTTCGGGCGGCCCGGCTTTGCTGTCGCGCTTCCTTGAGTGGTTCCTGGTTTACCTGGTTTTTTAGGCTTAGGTTTGCCCTTGGATGCGCTCGCCGCCGTTGTCTTGGGCTTTGGCTTGGCTTCGGCTGCGACATGCACTGTCGTCATTGTCATGCTCCCTGCTAAGGCGATCATGAGTGTTTTCATGTTGGCTTTAAGTGTCATCTTAATTCCCTCCCGTCTCTGGTTCCGCAGCGACACTAGCCAGCAAGAAATCCTCGCTGGAGAAGGCGCTGTGGCCAATCAAAAACTGTAGATCTGGATGGTCTGCGCCTTCTTCTGAAAGAACGTCGCGCAGCGCCCAATCAATCACCGTATCCTGTGCCAACGGGACACCCCAAAGACGCACTGCACCCAAGGCCCCCTGAAGCGGATTGTTCTCGCCATCAGAGCTGCCAACGAACAGCCCGTCCGCAGGAAGGTTCTGAATGGTCATGGGTAGAACCGCGACAAGATCATTATTGACCAAAACTTCGGTTTGATTGCCATAGTCGATCAAAGCGACGTGGTGCATCCGGGCGTCTGAAAAATCAAAAGGGACCACCTCGTATTTGTCGCCCGACATCACCCCAATGCCGTCGCGGTCTCTTAGGATGGAAACGAGATAGCTGGCCCCATCGTTCCCTGCATAGGACAGCACCACCGGATCATAAGTTGGCGGCGCAGTCCAATCGGGCTGCACCCAAAATTCGACAGTGGCCCCACCTGACAGGTCGAGGCTTGCATCCGCTGGAAACGTTAGTGAGGTTTCTCCGTCCAACTCAAGCACATCAGGCACATAGGATGCCTCTTGAGCTGTCAAAGGAAGGTGCAACAATGCCCCTGCTAAGACCGTAAAAATGATTGGTCGCATTCGATATTCCCCAAAGCGCGTCAGGAAATGAGGCGCAGAGGATTTGTGCAGCAGAATGGCTCAGGGTTGTATGGGGGAAGACCCCCATAATTCGTTCAATTGACTTGCGCCAACATGAATACTCGCACTGGTATTGTCATGGGAAAAGAACTTGATTGACGACTGTACAATTTGGGCTGACTCAGGTCGGGAAACCGTCATTCCACTAAAGACCCATCCCTTGTTGTAAAACTGGTGCGGCAGCGAACCGCCCGAACGTCAGATTTCCATCTTCTCCGCGAGCGTGAGAGCATCCTCAATGTCGACACCAAGGTAACGGACAGTGTTCTCAATTTTCGAATGCCCGAGCAGGATTTGGATGGCGCGGATGTTGCTAGTCGCTTTGTAGATGATCGAGGCTTTTGTTCTTCGAAGCGAGTGGGTGCCGTATTCCTCAGGCCGGAGGCCGATCGCTTCAGCCCATTCATCGACAAGGCGAGCATATTGGCGCGTGCTGAGATGGCGTGAATGATCAACTCGGCTAGGAAAGACGAAGTCCTCGACGTCACCTTCTCTGAGCTCTAGCCAGGCGAACAGGCTGACGCGCGCGTCTGCCGCGATCTCAAACTGAACGGGCCGACCAGTTTTGCGCTGCGTGATTGTCACTCGCGTTCTGATCTCTGGACCGCTGGCCAAGTCACCGATCTTCAACTCAACAAGATCACAGCCTCGCAGCTTGCTATCGATCACCACATCAAACAGCGCGCGATCTCGAACGCGCTTTTCGCGATCTAGAAAGAAACGGATCGCCCAAATCTGTTTCTGATTGAATGGACGCTTGGGCCCAATCTTCGCTCCAAAGTTCCACGGCACGCGGTTCTGCGCAGCCGGGTCAAAGTGTGAGTAGGTCATTGTCATTCTCTTCGGCCGGAATGGCCTGGGCGAATGTCTGCTTTCAAGAGCTAAGAATTCGAATGGCCACGTCCGACATTGAGGCGCAAAGCGGTCATTCGATGTTTACACTTTCGCCAACGTGAACTGAGACAATTGCCTTCCGATATAAATTAGTTGTGCCGCTCGGCTGGAAGCTAGCGGGCATTTTTGCGGGTCGGCCGCAAAGAATGAAATAATTAAGGCTTTGAAAACAGGTGTTTATGATGTCAGTACATTCCTCTTCTACACACAATTGTCGCTGATCGCGAACTTTGGGCGCAGCCTTATAGTATCTGATTTGCCATTCAGAACCCTCTCCGCTTGCTGCAATTGCTTGCAATCAAACTTTGCGCCTTGATCTTGTGCTTCGGCAATCAATTCCACGAAGACAGGCGGCGTCAGGTCCATTGGCCCGCGCCGAAGGAAAGTGCTGTGCCAGCGTTTTGCTGGAGCCAAGACAGTCGCAAAGGTTGTGCGACTTTTGGGTGTACTCAAGGCTGCCTCACCCAGTTCAGTAAGCAGAGCGTTTGACGTGTTGGGCATGGCCATAAGGGAAGCGTATCGTCTTGCGGCCTCGCTATGGTTTTCCGTTTCGATAGCCAGTCTCAGAACCGCTTCCTGCGTGATCGGGTCGCGCCAGCCCCGGCGGCTGGCGGCTTGTAGTGTCTGAAGGCTAGCCGCGTCATTTTGATGAATGGCATGTGCGATGGCCAGAGTGCGCAAATGTTCGGCAGCCATGGGGCGGCGTGCTACTAGCTGTCGGGCTTCGGCCAGTGCTTGGTTGGGCGTACCTTCTGCAAGGGCGCGAGTGGTTAGCCTCTCTTGTGCAAAGGCACGGAATGGTGCGGGAACGTTAGCTGCGAGATCGCCTGATACGCGGGCCTGCCGGTCAATTTGCGCTCCTGTAGTGATGAGGCCGATGAGCAAAAAAGCTATGATCCAAAGCGCTTGCTTCATGCCTCTTGGTCCTGATGCGCCTTGCCAAAACCCAGCAGCAGGATGATCGCAAATGCTGCCATTCCGAGCAACGTCTGGTTTCGAAGTGGGTAATCCAACAATGATTGAAATGCGATACTAGCCAGGATTGCGCTTCCACTCCAGGCGGCCCATTTTTGCGCTGATAGCCGCGCTCTCCATGACATCGAAGCAATCCAAATGAGCCAAAGCGCGACGAGTACAATCCCAACGAATCCTGCCTCAATAGCGATTTCCAGATAGTCGTTATGCGCACGTCCAGCACGGCGTGGCGTGAGGTTTTCAAGAGACTCGTCCAGTTGAAAAACTTCATCGAACGTACCCATACCCGATCCGATTGGCCAATAGCGGCTGGCGGTGTAGGTCGCATCTTCCCAGATGTAGCTGCGGGCGTCCTCTCTGGCACCGAAGCGATCAATGCTGTCGCTAATCCGCCCGGGTGCAAAGGCGGTAAGGCTGGTGATCAATGTTGCCAATACGAGGCTGGCAACCGCCCATTTCTTGCGCAGCCGACGTCTTTTGTGTGGGTTTTCACGCGCCTTGCTGAGGCTTGAGCCGAGATTTTTCGTAACCAACATTGCAAGCGGCACCGCGGCCAAAACTATAGCGGTGCGAGAGCGGGTGAGCAAAATGGCAGTGATCAACAGCAAGCAGATCGTTGCGCGCCAAACGGTAAATCTTGAGGCATTCAACGGAGCGGGCAGCAGCGCGGCGAGCGCAAGGGTCGAGACCAGAAACAGGCCAGCTGAATTGCGGTTGGCAAAGGTCCCGAACAGGACGCCAGGCATTGAGTTTTCCGGATAGAGAAGCCCGCTCTGACTTTGCGTCACGACTTGGATCGCTCCGAGCAATACGCCGCCCAAGGCCAAGCCGACCAAGATCCAGGCGATCCAGACCAATTGATGCCGCGAAAGTTGATAAGCGACGATCATTACGGCGAGTGGCAAGATCAAACCTGCAAGCGCGACAAGTGTTCGGGCCGGATCCACGCTCATGGGAAACCAGATATTCACCCCGGCTAGCGAGTGCGCTTCGAGCACCAACTGCCTGCCGGGTAAGACTGCTAAAACTCCCGTTGGTAGAGGGATGAGCTGCAGAATCGGAAGCAACAGGCAAGCACCAGTAAGGACGCGAAGAGAAAACGGCGCCGTGCCCCAGAACTCTGTAAAGGCGCGGCGATGCGCTCCAAGAACAACGAGGGCCGCAAGTTGTACGGTCAGGTTTGCCAGACCGTATCTGACGCCGCCTCCACCAGCTATCGCCGCCAGAGTTAATAGCGCAGCGAGCGCAAAGGCGCTTGATTGTTGGGAAATACGATCAGCACGCATAGCAGGCGATCAAAGGGCCCGCTTCAATTGGCCCCTGGCGATTGATTGAGGCCTCCATCACCGCGCTGTTCCTCATCACCGTCTTCTTGAATGATCAGGATGCCGATGATTGCTCCCATACCGCCCAACAGCGCTAGCCATAGTGCACCGCGGCCTGTGTCCTCGGCAAACCAACTCTGATCAACGCCGCCTTCCAGTGTAGCTCCAGCACAGCAGACAGAATAATCGCCCGCTCTGGTATTGGCATGGGCTGAAAATGGCGTCAAAAACAGCGCAATGGCGGCCGCAAAAACCGCTATTTGAAGTCGTAATGTAGGCGCCATCTTCCGCTCCCGCTGTCTAACCTGCGTAGTATTACTAGGTTGGAAGCAATTTACAAATCGAGTCGCGCTAACAGCCAGACCCCATTGGCCAATTACTTGTTAGGGGCAATGGTTGGTTTTGGACCGCGTAATAAGATCGGCGTGTAAAGTTCTGTGCTGCTGCCCAGCACGGTCTGGTCTCCGCACAACAGCCAAGCATGCGCGTTGAGGCCATTGGCCGTTTCTCGCCTAACCTCCAGCTCGATCACGCTTGGAATGCCTAACTGTCTTAGCCAGTTCTGACCAGCGGTCGCCTGTATCAAGCAATCGCTGCGCCATGGCACACGAGTTGAAAGGCGAGGCAGCACATAGGCGATACGGTCGGTCATTTCCGCTTGCTTTGCGCTAAGGCAAGGCTGCATTTGGCCGCCATTGCTTCGGTCTGCTAAGGTATCGATAAGCGTTGCGAGATAATGCCGATGCGTTTCCTCCCAAAGCGCAGCAATCTGCGCTTCGTGCTTGATGTCATCGAGGATCTGGTCGGGCCAGTCAGAGAGATGGTCGAGGCGCTGATTGAGCGCACCAACGATCCCATGAAAGGCAATTCGCTCCGAAACCTGCGAAACGCTCTCGTCCCCTACGGCGCTGCCTCGCCGTGCATTGCAGCAGCTAGCATTGTGTCAATGGCTGTGCCTTCAGTCATATGTTTAGGAGCAAGCCTTTGGGTTCGGCGGATGTATGCCGCTGACGGTGCGCTATTTTCGTGAGATTATCCAGCGCATCGACCAGGGTTAAGTGGCGCCACTGCGATTATCCCCGCCGACTGCCCTAAGGAGTTCGGTGTAAGGCCGCAGTTGTGCGTTGACCGCGCTATGCGGCCCTGCAAGTATTCTGGGATGCAAATACAGGGGGTATTCGCACCAGTATTAGGAGCTGCATCCGATGACCACCAGCCGCAAAGGCATTATTCTAGCTGGTGGCTCAGGGACGCGTTTATACCCGCTTACGCGCGGGGTTTCTAAGCAATTGATGCCAGTTTTCGACAAGCCAATGATTTACTATCCGCTCAGCACTTTAATGCTGGCAGGGATTCGGGATATATTGATTAGGGGCCTATATAGATAGCTAGCCGAGCGGCTCGCTAGACAGTCGGCCAAAGTGCCACGATAAATCGGCAAGCATTGGTTAGATCATTCATGCGCCGAGTGCTGGACGTCGGTGCTGTAAAAACCTCACCCCGCTGAACATCTATCGACATGCACAGCTTGTTGTCCGCTAGCGAGTTGCCAGCCAAATTCTGATCCACATGGGCTCGTGCCAAAGTGGCCACATAAAGCCCCATTTCGCGGCGCTTGCTAATTGCCGCTTCGGTTTTCTCATCGCTCTGGGTCATCCTAAGCACGGCAGCGCCAATGGTGTCGTTACCCTTGCGATTTTTGCCGTGCGCAAACAAATCTGCACGGATCGAGATTTCCAAACCCTCAATCTCAAGTTTCTTTTGCTGCTTTGGAGCGTTAGAGAATGTGAACTGGCCGAGCTGGTTTTGCATCCTCTGGATACCATGGATCACTTCGATGCAGTTCTTAGCATCATCCTGCATCAATGCAGACATGCTCGAGTCTTGCGTCCGTTGCTCGAACATCGCCTCAGCGGCATGTAGGGGATTCACAGATCGGTCTGCGCTTGCTAAATGCTCGCAGATGGGGCCACGCGCATCTTTATATCGGATGATCGGCGGTATCTGCGGAGACTTCGCGCGGCGTACGATCCCAACGCGCGCGGTATCAGAGGAAACCATGTATTGTGCAAGATCGTTTACAGAAATTCGGGGTTTTTTTGGAGAGGCTTTAGCCATGGACGAAATCCTAGGTAGTTTTCAGATAGACGAAAGTCGCGCCTTGCATTTAGGCATGCTTTCACCGCATAGCATAAGTGACCTAGAATGCGAGCATTTGGGTTTTGATGGTTACTTTTTATTTGAAACTGACGATGACAGGCAGTCAAAGGGCATAAAGATACTCGGCAAAGCGCCAACACTAGATGCGGCGTTTCGATTGCTAGACATCTGGCAGGTCGGCACAGCACGGGCAGCAACCGTGTAGCACGCTACTTACTTAATGATTCGGTTCATATCGTCAAAAAGATACGGAGCGATTGTAATGGACTTCTGCTTTGCCTCCGCTTTTTTGAAGCCTTCAATGTCTTCATGCATCTCCATTCTTGCCTCTACACGGCCAATTTGACGGATTAGAACGTCTCTTCCTTCGTTGGTCAGCCACTGGTGGAAGCGAGCGCGTCTGCGCCCATCGTCTCGAATGTTAAGCTTGTCCAATTGAGTTTTGACGTAACCGTTCTCAATGGGGTCATAGATGTATTTGTTGATGAATTTACCGTAGTATTGAGGGCGCTTTCCGGAACTCGTCGTTGCGTTTCCATAGAGTCGATCAAGCTGCGAAAAAAACGTATCTGGAAAGGTGTAAAGCCACTTTTGCAGGCCCTCCGCGATATACCGCGACAGCAGAAGTCTAAGTGCATCATTGGTCCTGACTTTTTGATAGCCAGTAGCCTCGTCGATAACCGCAGCGATCCCGACTTTAGCGAACGCAGTAAGCAAAATTTCGGCCTGCTCAGCCTGCGGAAGTTGGGTGCTGGTAAGAACCCCATCCCTGCGTGCACTCAGATACATTTCGCACAGGTCTGCTAGCAAAGAGGCGTCGTAGCCCGTCTTTATTGCGTTCCCGTCGCGGTATTCTATGGTTTTGATCCGCTCAATAACATCCTGATTTATATATGGTTTCAGGTTGTTTGCAGCGATAAATGGGGGCACTTTGATCCCATCAATCTGCAAACGGTCATTCATGCCCTGACGGCGCTTTTTGAATGCAGAAAAAATGGAAGTCGCACTAAGAATGCGCGTTTCGTCGTCCAAGACAGCGCACTGCAAATCGACGTTCCCGATTGGAAGCGGGCCGCTTAAAAGAGCGTGTCGCTTGGGCAGAGGGTTTTCCTCGGCAAGCATAGCTTTGGCCACGTCATCAAATTCAGCGTCAATTGGATCGATGATATTCTTGTCATCAGCCATTGGTTAGTTCCTTATAGGTGAGGCGCTTACCGGCCATACGGGTAGCAGTCATATCGATGAATTGCAGGGTGTCAGCCCGTGCCGTGTTGTGACGGAATGAGAACTCGCTGACATAACGGTGAAGGTGTTTTGGCGACATGTAATGATAGACGCCATTATAGCCACGCTTGAGCAGCGCCCAAAAGCTCTCAATGCCGTTTGTGTGAATGCAATAGTCACGCACATACTCGCCAGCACCATGATTGACGGTGAAGTGCTCAAAACCTTCTGAACGCAGCCCACGGTATGAGCCATGTTCGTCAGTGGTGACAAACGCACCCTTGCGGACATTCTGACGTACAAAACCTTTAAGGGTGGCGGCCGACGTATCTGCGATAGGGGTGGCACGCACTTGGCTATTTTCGTCGCGAGCGCCGATCACCGCAACCTTGCCAACGGGGCCACGACCTTTGTTCTGGCGCTTGCTGGCGTGTTTGTTGCGCTCTTTGCCGCCAATGTAAGTTTCGTCTACCTGCACGTCATCACCCATTGGACCTTCATCGCGACCAGACAGCCATGTTTCACGAATGCGCTGCGCTAAAAACCATGCGGACTTTTGGGTAATACCCAGCTCGCGCGCCATTTGGGTTGAAGGGATGCCTTTGCGAGCGGTTGTCATCATGTAGATGGCCATAAGCCACTTGTGCAGGCCAAGGCGGCTTTCTGCTAGGACTGTGCCGGTGCGAACACTGAAATGTTTGCGGCAGTCGCGGCAGCGGTAAGGCATGGGCTTGTGATCTTTGCATTCGACCACGTTAAGGCTGCCACAGTGACCGCAGGCAGGTTCACCACCCCAGCGGTTGCGCTCAAAATACTTGCGAGCAGCTTCCTCATTCGGGAACTTCTCGAAAAACTGGTAGAGGCTGATCGTCTCTGGCTTGTCTTGTTTGCTACTCATGAAACTTAACTAGCCAAGACTGGCTAGAAAGTCAAGCGGCATAGTGGCTAGTTAGGTATATAGGTCCCTAAATTATGACTTGGTACAGGTTTGATTTTTGTTGGCTGAGAAAGGAAAGGGGCTGTGCTTCAGGATGTATCGCTCCTCAATTGGCTCGGCGCAGGTCTGTATCTGTTCGCGGCCATGATGTGCGGCGCGGCATGGAGGTTTTCTGTGCGAAAGGGCATGAGCGTGCCGCATGGGCGGGCTTGGTTCCTGATGGCACTGTTCTTTTGTATGCTTATCGTGTCGCGATTGCTGGGTCTTGAGGACATGCTACGCGAGTTGATGCGCGATCTGCTGCGATCTTGGGGTGCTTATGAAGCTCGCAGTGTTTGGCAACTTCCCGCCATGATTGCTCTGTTTGCAATCGCAGTCAGCCTTCTTGGCCTGGTTCTCCGGCAAGGATTTCGCGCCAAATTGCACGCCATCAGCAGCGGTGCAAATAGGATGCTGATGACTGCGCTACTTTCCGCTTTTGCGATGCTGCTGTTGATTGGGCTGCGAATCATATCGCTGCATTCGGTAGACGCTCTGTTGTATGGAGGCCCACTAAAGTTGAACTGGATATTGGATATTGGTGCCTCACTTCTCGTCGCTGGATGCGCGGTGCGGTGCGCGGTGATTGTAGCGGGCAGGCAGAGCGGCTTTCGCTAAATCTCGCCCTTCTCAATAAAGCTCGAGACTGCGTCTAGAAGCTCTGCAGAGGCCTTAGGTTCGTCGTCCGGCAGGTCTGGGTTTGCCAAGGTTCCCCTTATCGCAGAACCGAGGTCATTTGTATCCCAAGCAATAAGGATGCCGGGCCGATTGCTCAGCTGTTTGGCTGTCGCCAACTGATGATCATTGCGATGCTCGCCTAACGCCGCTCGCCGGGGGAGCAAGATGACCGGTTTTCGCAGTCTTTGAGCTGTCAACACCGTACCAATCCCCGCGTGTGAGACGATCAAATTGGAATCGGTTGCCAGCGCTTCAAATTCGCCAGCGTCCAAGCTTTCGTGCGTTTCCATATTGGCTGGACGGTAATGGCCTCGCCCCGTCTGAGCGATCAGGGGCGTATCCAGCATTGGGGCAATATCGTCCATCGCGCGGATCAACCGGTCAAACCCCAACTGCATTCCCACTGTCACCAAAATCACAGGACCGCTCCACGAAAGAGCGGTTTGGTGTCGCTAGCCAAATGGCTCCACTGCGTAAGGCAGTCATGGGCAACATATTTGGACAGCTCGCCGCACATTGAGAGCTGTTCGGCATTAGCAACGCTATCGATCCATAGCGTTTTGGCGCCGATCAACCGTCCAGCAAGAATGCAGAAAAACCCTGGTGCGGCCCCAGTCGAGATCACTATGCTCGGCCTTTCTTTCAGCACGAGACGGATTGCCACAATCAGGCACAACAGCGCGCGAATGGGCGTGCGCTGATTGCAATCAGGCAGTTCGGCAGCGCGCTCAATGCCATGCGCGCTCGCCATATCTTTGTGGGTTGTGGCATAGCAGACCTCGTGCGTATCCATTGAGGATCGCAGTATCATCAACTGCTCCCAATGCCCTCCGCCCGAAGCGACTGCCAGAACCTTTTTCATATCATAACTGGCCCCTCATCTGGCAAAAGTCACTGACCAAACAATTGTGTGACTTGTGCGCACAAAGTCAATCAATCACCGCCTCGATATCTTGCCAGCCGAAGCCGGGCAGGCCAATGTCGCCCGCTAGAAGGAGAGGAATTGTATGACGCAATCAAATGGGCCGTTAACTGGTCTCAAAGTGGTCGAGTTTACAGGCATTGGTCCAGGGCCGCACGTTGCAATGCTGCTCGCCGATATGGGCGCTGAGGTTGTTCGGATTGAGCGTCATGGCACGCAGATCAGCAATCCGGTAGTCGAGCGAGCACGCAATCGCGTTGCGGTCGATGTGAAGAGCGATGAGGGCCGCGCATTTTGCCTAGAGACTTTGGTCAAAGCAGACGTTTTGATCGAAGGGTTTCGCCCCGGTGTCATGGAGCGCTTAGGCCTGGGGCCAGACGAAGTCCTGAGCGCGAATAAGCGCTTGATCTATGCCCGGATGACCGGGTGGGGTCAGGAAGGTCCGCTCGCAAAGGCGGCTGGGCATGACATCAATTATATCGCGATAACTGGCGCTCTCGCCGCGGTTGGCCGGGCCGGAGAGCCCGCGATACCCCCGCAGAACCTTGTCGGTGATTTTGGCGGCGGATCAATGTACTGCGCATTTGGAATTCTTGCAGCTCTCTATGAACGCGAGCGGTCCGGCAAAGGGCAAGTTGTCGATGCGGCGATTGTCGATGGAGCCACCAGCCTAATGAGCTTTTTCTTCGGTGCTGGCTCGCGGCCCTTCCTCTCAACCGAGAAAGGCAAAGGGATGCTTGGCGGAGCGGCGCATTTCTATCGCTGTTTTGAATGCGCTGACGGTTTGGAAGTGTCCGTTGGTGCGATTGAACCGCAGTTTTACGCCGAGTTTCTGGCCAAAGCGGACGCTCCAAGCGGACTTGCCGAAGGTCAGATGAACCCAAGCAATTGGGACGATTATGCCGAGCAATTGGCGGCCATGTTCAAGACCAAGACACAGGCCGAATGGTGCGATTTACTCGAGGGTAGCGATGCTTGCTTTGCGCCGGTCCTTCCGGTCGAGCAAGCCCGCGAGCACCCGCATTTGAAGGCACGCGGTGCCTATGTCGAGCATGGCGGCAAGTGGCACACCGCGCCTGCTCCTCGGTTTAGCCGCACTCCGGGCGTCATCCGCGACAGCGCTATGGACGGCGCAGATGTCGCCGCAAGCTGGAAGAAGGAAGACTGAAGCCAATGGCTGGAAAGTACTTTGACCAATGGCAAGTGGGCGAGCGGATCGAACACGATATCCGGCGCACTGTGACCGAGACGGACAACCTGTTGTTTTCGACCATGACGCACAATCCTCAGCCGCTTCATCTTGATGTGGAGGCCGCGAAAGAGAGTGGTTTCGGGCAGATTCTCGTCAATTCAACCTTCACGTTCTCGCTTTTGGTTGGGCTCTCAGTTGGCGACACAACGTTAGGTACGCTTGTGGCAAACTTGGGCTTTGATAAGGTCGTGACGCCCAAGCCAGTGTTCATCGGCGACACCTTGCGCGCGGCGAGTGAAGTCAAAGAACTGCGCCCTAGTAAGTCGCGCCCAGAGGCGGGTGTTGTGACGTTCATCCATGAATTGACGAACCAACGCGATGAGGTCGTGTGCCGCTGTGAGCGTTCTGCCTTGCTGCAAAAATCGGGCTGACCATTTCCCTTTGGCTTGACGAAGTGCGTGTCCTCGGCCCACATTCCTAGCCATAAAAAGAGGAATGGGAGGGACGCCATGCAGATGACGTGGAAAGCGGCCGCTTTGGCCGGCATTGCGAGCATTTTGCTGGCCGGATGCGACGCGTTAAGCGGCGTAGATGAGGCGCAAAGCGGGGATGGCGTCGGCACCATCGAACTCGCGGAATTTCCCGACCGGCCCTATTGGGGCGACACTCACCTCCATACGGACAATTCGGTCGATGCGTTTGGCTTCGGCGTCCGCCTCGGCCCGGAAGATGCGCTGCGCTTTGCCAGCGGCGAAGAGGTAACGGCGACCACCGGTGTGCCTGCCAAGCTCGCTCGCCCGCTCGATTTCCTGGTCATTGCCGACCACTCCGATGGCTTAGGCGCGACCCGGCGGCTCTACGATGCCCCTCGGATCGGCGTGCAGACGATGGGCGATGAGACCATGCTGCGCTGGTACGACATGATGCATGAAAGCCCTGAGCAATCTCAGCGTGCAATCGGCGAGCTGATTACGGCGGCGGCTAATGGCACTTTGCCCGAGGCGATGAGCGATCCCGAGAGGCAAATAGAAAACACCACCGACATTTGGAACACCCAGCTGGAGATCCTCGATCGTTACAATAAGCCGGGCAGCTTTACGGCGCTGGCCGGGTTTGAATGGACGCTCATGCCTGATGGCAACAATTTGCACCGGGTGGTGATGTTTCGCGATGGCAGCGACCGGACCAGCCAAGTTCTTCCGTTTCCGGGCCTAAGCAACACAGCGGAACAATTGTGGGATTATATGAGCGCCTATGCGGAGAAGACGGGCGGCAAAGCGCTCGCCATTCCGCACAACTCGAACCTGTCCAATGGGATGATGTTTGAGATGACCATGCCTGATGGCAGTGCAATGACGGCCGAATATGCGGCCAAACGTGCAGCGGCAGAGCCTGTGGTCGAGGTGACGCAAATCAAAGGCGATAGCGAGTCTCATCCGCTGCTGTCGCCCAATGATGAGATGGCCGGCTACGGCGTGAAAGGTTGGGAGCTTGGCAATTTGCCGCTCACCGCCAAGACTGAGCCTGAGATGCTGAGCGGCAATTATGTCCGAGAAGCGCTGAAGCGAGGGTTGTCGCTTGAAGAGCAGCTTGGCGTGAACCCTTATGCCTTTGGCATGATCGGTTCGACCGATAGCCACACCTCGCTCGCTACGGGTGATGAGGACAATTTCTTCGGCAAGCACACCGGCAATGAACCAAGCGTGGAAGATCGTGCGACCGCTGCACAAAACCTCGGCACGCGCGAAGGACGGTTCGGTTGGCACTATCTTGCCGGCGGCTATGCAGCGGCATGGGCGCGCGGCAACACGAGGGCTGAGATTTTCGACGCGTTTGCCCGGCGAGAGGTCTACGCCACCACTGGCCCTCGCATGTCCGTGCGTATCTTTGGCGGGTTCGACTTTACTGATGCGGATTGGGACGGCGATTGGGTCAGGGCAGGCTATACGCGCGGCGTGCCAATGGGCGGTGAATTGGCCGACAAGGGAAGCGCGCCAAGCTTCATGATCTCCGCGCTCAAAGACCCTGACGGCGCAAACCTCGACCGGGTTCAGGTGGTGAAGGGGTGGATCGATGCCTCGGGCGAGGCTCAGGAGCAGGTCTACGACGCCGTGTGGAGCGACATGGAGAGCCGCGCGCTAGCAGGCGGCAAGGTGCCCTCCGTTGGCGATACGGTTGACCGCGAGACGGCGACCTACACCAATGACATCGGTGCAGCCGAGCTGCGCACGGTCTGGAACGATCCAGACTACTCCGAGGGTCAGCGCGCATTCTACTATGTCCGCGTCATCGAGATCCCAACGCCGCGCTGGTCGCTGTTCGATGCGGTGCGTTTTGGGATCACTCTATCAGAGGGCGCGATGGCCGACGTTGTGGCGCAAGAGCGTGCGTACACCTCCCCAATATGGCTGCGGCCGGCGGTGGTCGCGACGGCCCCTGCCATCATGGAGGAAGAGTGAGCGAGCCTGGGGAGGCGGCCAGAGCCTGGCCCAACTGGACGCGCGAACCGCTGGTCCATTTCCTGGCCGCGGGCGCGCTCGTCTTTGCCCTCTTCGCGTGGCGGGGCGAAGAGGTTGACCCTGCCAGCCGCACGATAGACATCAACCGCGCGGTTCAGGCTGACCTGTCCCTGAGGTTTGAGCGGATATTGGGCCGGGCGCCGACGGATGCGGAGCTTGATCAGCAAATCGAGCGTTTTGTCCGCGACGAAGTGCTGTATCGAGAGGCACTGCGCCTTGGCTTTGATCAGGGTGATGCCGTTATCAGGCGCAGGCTGGCTAGCAAGATGGACCTTGCCGCCAGCGCGCGGGCTGAGGCGGCTACCCCTTCCGATGAGACCTTGCGCGCTTGGTATGAGGCCAGTGCGGAGCGCTATGCTGGCGCAGTGAGCTACAGCTTTGATCAGCTCTATTTTGAGAGCGAAAGCGCGGCTAGGTCTTCGCTCGCCAGTCTCACCTCGGGCGGTGACTGGAGCGCCATCGGCGAGACCATCAGCCTGCCCGCATCCACGCAGGCCATGCCCGCCCGCGAAGTCGATACCCGCTTTGGCGAGCTGTTCTTGGCGGAGCTCGCACAGCTTGAACCCGCAGAAGGCTGGCAAGGCCCCCTGCGCTCTGGCTTCGGCTGGCACGTGGTCCGATTGCGAGCCAAGACCAGCGTTGCTGCGCCCGACTTTGCCGAGGTCCGCGGCCAAGTCCTCAACGATTGGCGCAGCGAGACGATCGCGGCCCGCAAGGACGCGGCCTATGACTTGCTGCGCAGCGCCTACACGGTTGAGATTGCCGAGTGAGGTCATGGCTGGGATGGCTGCTCGCGTGCTGCGCGGTGCTGCTTGCAGTGCCTGCGTCCGCCGATGAGATCCGCCCCGCCGTTGTCGAGCTGTCCGAGCAAGAGCCAGGCGAGTGGCTGCTCGATTGGAATCTGCCCATCCCATCCGCGGATCAGGCCGCCGGTCCCGTTCCTGCGCTGGTGATCCCGGAGAGCTGCACCTTCATCGAGGGCCCCGTTCTTCGCGCCGCCCCGCTCGCGCAGCTTGGCCATGCCCGGTTGCAATGCGAGGGCGCGCTCGCGGATCAGCGGATTGGCTTTGCCGCACTGCCCAGCGGTTCGGATGCGCTGCTGCGGGTGGTTCCGATTGGGCAAGCGTCTCAGACCTCTCGGCTGACCTCGGACATGCCAAGCGTCCTCATCGCCGCCGCGCCCACCACTTGGGGCGTCGCGCGCAGCTACTTTGTCATCGGGGTTGAGCACATCCTGCTCGGCTGGGACCATCTGCTGTTCGTCATCGCGCTGGTGCTGCTGGTGCATGGCGGCTGGTCGGTCGTCAAAGCCGCCACAGCCTTCACGATAGCGCATTCGGTCACACTGGTCGCGACCACATTGGGCTATGCCGGATTGCCTCAGCGACCCGTCGAGGCGCTGATCGCGCTGTCCATCCTGTTTCTGGCGGTTGAGCTGCACGGTCGCGGCCAGCCGGATCGCCCGATGAGCTGGACGCAGCGCGCGCCGTGGCTGGTCGCGCTGGGTTTCGGCCTGCTGCATGGGTTTGGCTTTGCCGGCGCGCTGTCGGAGATCGGCCTGCCATCGGGCGAGATCCCCGCCGCATTGCTGGCCTTCAACATCGGCGTGGAGGCGGGGCAATTGCTGGTCATCGCCGCCGTGCTGTGCCTGCGCTGGATGGTCCTGAGCTTGGCGCCTCAGGCATGGCCGATCGCTCTGAAGCTCATCACCTACGCTATCGGCACCATCGCCAGCTTCTGGCTGTTTGAGCGGCTTCTGACCTAGCTCTATCCATCGCATGTGAGGCACGCTTGGAACGGCTGGAACACAGTCATGACCAAAAAACCAATCGATCACAGACGTGGCTGTTGATCGATTTACTCGATTAATGCGGGGCTGGAGGGCGCGAAGCAAAAGCATGCCGCAGTCCTAGCGAGCGCGCGCCAAGTAGGAAAATCCACGCGCCCTCATGCTCCCGCGCAGCGCCATCCCAGCGAAAGGGATTCTCCTGAACCTGCCCAAGGGCTGGGCTCTCGCGCGGGCAAGTGCTGCACTGCATGGCCCTAGACCCCAGCCCGCACTGGAGTGACGCAAACGATGAAACACGCGTCATGCTGAATTCAACTCGGCATCCATCTTTAGCTCCAAGCCTAGCTGGCCGCGCGGGGGATGGGCTTTAAACCAGATTCAGGCTGACATGGGATGTTTAGTACCGAGGCTAACCAACTTTACTCGAGCGTCGGCTTTGAGGTGTCTCGTATCAGCTATAAAATGATCATCATTGGGGGTGGAAACAGACATTGTTCAATACGTCCCCACCTATGCGATATATGTGGTCGCATACTCGGGTAGTTGGGTGTTGGCGCTCCTTGAGCAAACAGACGCACTAGAATCGAATTTCTGTCTCGACTCCGACGATCCTTGGCGCGTCGAGTGGCGCGTAGAAATTTCCATCGGAACCGAAACCGAAATTCTCAAAAGCCAGTCCGGTTGCGATCCTGCGGTTTGTCACATTGTCGGCAAAGGCACGTACTGAGAAGCGCTCCCCCTCATAACCCGCCTGCAGGTTAACTACTCCGACCGCGCCGCGAACGACTCTTTCGCGCTCGTCGAGCGAAGTTCTGCCAATGGCGTTGAGCTCAATCCGGCCAAAAAGCCCCGAAAGTATCTCGTAGCGAATAGCCAAGTTGGCATCGAATTCAGGGACGAGTTTGACCGGGTTACCTCGCAGGTTTTCTGTCTCGCTAATCTGAAAGTCGCGATAGGTTGCATCAGCATATCCCAAGCTGCCGGTCAGTTTTAGACCGTCAATGGGCTCATACCCAGCCTCAATCTCAAAACCAGCGCTTTCGATTGATGCGGTGGAGGCGATAAAGGCGGAGGAAATGACCTGCCCTTGATCGTTAAAGAGGACCTGCACCTCCTGCCAATTGTTCGAGCGAATGTAGAATGCTGCTGCGTTGAAATAGGCCTTACGGTCCGGGCTCGACGCCTTGAAGCCGATTTCATAGCTCCAAACGCTTTCTTTATCGAACCGAATGACTTCATCGGCAACATCTGCCTGAGCCGCACTTAAGTTAAAGCCGCCTGGGATATATCCGCGAGCGGCGCTGGCGTAGATATGCACCTGATCGCTCGGCTTGTAGCTCAGGGCGAAGCGAGGGAGGAACGCGTCAAAGGTGTCTTCGAGCTCGATGTCTTGAAACAGCAATTGCGTGAAGCCAAGGTCAAGCACACCTTCAGATTGACTGGTGCTGCGTCTTGCATAATCATAGCGTAGGCCGGCTGTCGCGCTCAGATTTTCCCACAGACCAAGCGTGGCGGAGCCAAACACCGCAAAGTCTTCTCCGATGGAGAATTGTGTGGGAGAGAATTGGAAGTCATTTAGACCACTTTGAGGGTATCGCTCAATGCGCCACCAACAAACCCATCGACGCCGTACCCAAGGTCACCGTTGAACGTGGTGAGCGTGCCGCGCACCTCTCCCTCTAACGAGTTTGTCGGTTGCCTTGTGTTGATCAAGATGAGGCCAGCCTCGCTGTTTGCGCCATACAGCGTGGACTGCGGACCGCGCAAAACTTCTATGGACTCGATCTGGTTGAGCACTGCATTGCTCAATTCGCGGAATGGTATGCCATCGATATAAATTGCTGCGCGATTCACGATGAATGGGTTCGATTCGACCCCTCGAATGGAAACGAAGACCGAACTAAGCTGACCACTTTCATTGAATTGAACGTTAGGGACGAGGTCATCGATGCGCCGGACATCACGAAGGCGCGTTTCGCGTATAGTTTTCGCATCAAGGACCGTGACAGCCACATCGCTGTCTTGAACCGTTGTCTCTCGCTTTTGACCGGTGACGACAATACTCTCGCCTTGAGATTGCTCCGGTGTTTCGAGCAACTCGTCTGTCTCTTGCGCAACCGCCGGGCTCGCGAGCAGGCAGGCCGTGACGGCAACAGAACCACCGACCGCAAATTTGTATTTCCTAAGCTTTTGCATCACCACCCCTTATTGCGAATTGATCGCAAAATGGCAGTGTGGGATCAGCGGTACAATCTTAGAAGGCTACGCCAACCGGCAAATGTCACCGCGATCCAGCAATTATGCCCCGGGCGCTTTGGCTTGGCGACATTCCAAAGTGTTTCTTGAAGGCTGTGGAGAAAGCGTTGGGCGTATACCCTACTGTGTAGGCTGTCACTGCCGTTGAAGCGCCTTCACACAGCATCTGCGCCCCCCGTTCCATCCGCCGACGAGTGACATACTCCATTATACTCTCACCGTAAGCGGCTCGGAATGCGTGTGTCATAGTTCGCTGGCTAACTTGACAGTGGTCAGCCAAAACACTCAGCTCGAGCCGCGCACCTAGATGTGCCTCAATGTAGTCGCGCACAGTAGAAGCTGAATTGGAGGCGCAATTCCAAATGGATTGTTCCACACCCCGTTCGACCGCATTACCTACCAAGGCAATCAGTTCCATTGCCCGTGCTTGTAGAAGCATGGTGCGGACATCGCCCTGAAATTCTTCGCCTAACGGAGACAGCAATCGCTCTGCAGCAAATGCCGCTTCGCCGTTTAAGAGCATCAATGGTTGGTTGAGCGCGGCGTCGTTGATTGACCGCAAGACCGACGTTGCAGTTTCAAGCGCTTGTGCGGGAAGATAGTAGCCAAATGACTTTACGCTTCCTGCCTCAAGCTCTGTGTCAAACACACCTTCTTGTTCTTCGATTCTCACAAAGCTGAGAGTGGTACCTGCAGATCGAAAGCCGCCATATTTTTCCGAGTGCGTGCATATCTGGGCATTGCCAACGCTGATATGTAACCCAGAGGGTATAGTCGCCTCGTAGCGACCAGACGGACCAAACTCCCGATCGGAATTCCAAATGGCACCCCCACCAAACGGAACTTCTTCGCTTGCTATTTGTGCTGCCTGAGAAAAGTCGTCGAACTCGTCGATCATCTGCCTTCACCGATCATGATACTAAATATCATAGCCGCAGTTTTTGCTCGCAGCAAACTCGCTGGACATTGTGGAAGGTGTAAGGAGCGCGTCTGGCGCGGGAGCGGAAAATGGATACTTAGACAACTGCCTCAGCAGTGGCCTCTAGCTCACGCCAATTGGCACTCGGAGGGTTGAGCCGCATCGCACAGATCGCCAATCCAACAGCGGTCGCTGCAAGCAGAGTGTTAGTCACTATTGAGATTGCTCCTATTGGCCCCTGCAAGGCGATGTTAGTTGCCGTTGCGACTAGGAGCAGCGCAGCGCTTAAGAACCAACCAATCCGGACAACCCTAATCGGGGTCTTCGCGAGGTAGATCGCAGCTAAACCAGCGGCCCAGACACCCAAGCCAATTGGAGCAATAGGCAGACTAAGGCCGCTTGTGCCCATAACAGCTCCGACTGCCAAAGCCAGAGTCAGCCCGGTTGTCATGCCGCGCCATGCGGCCTCTGATTTAGGCTTTGGCTGGCCTTGTTGCATCTTGCGTTTGAACCAAATCATCATGCCGCTGCTGGTGATGTAGGTGAGGCCCAGCGCCAAAACGAAGTAGAAGAACTTGATCGGGTAACCGCCAAAAGTGCCGTAATGCAAAGGTTGTACTGCTCCGAATATCCGCGCTCCAACCTCCGAACCTTTGCCGCCGAACTTCTCCAAAAATTCACCATCATTGCGATAGATGTCAGAAGAGCGGGGCGATAGAATCCCTTCTTCGCCATAAATCACGGAAGTGGTGTTGCCACTGTCTTTAGGATTGCTCGCAACCATGAGCGCGAATGTCCGCCCCTCTTGATCGGAATTGCGGAGCATAGCCGCATAGTCTGGCGACCTTTCCATAGCGGGCGCTTCCAGGATTGGCTGCGGGCCGTTGATGGCGCTGATAGCCTTCTCGGTATCGCCTTCGAACGCTACGAATGCCAGCGCTGACACGGTGATCCCAGCGACTCCCAGAAAAGCTCCGGTGAAGGTCAAAACCAAGTGATACGGCAGACCCCAAACACTCAATCTGTTGTGAATGTCAGTCCATGCGAGTCGCGCATTGCGGTCCAGCCTGAGTTTGAAGGCATCTTTGAAGATCGTTGGATGAGCAAAGATGCCAGACAGTATGAGCGTGAACATGACAACGCCAACCAGGCCGACGAGGTAACGCCCCCACGGGTTGGGCAAGTGCAACACGGTGTGCAGGTCTTCGATGAAATGCGCATAGGGCGCATCGATCTGATCGAGCAATTCACCCGAACTGGGTTCGACGATCCATTCCGTCGTTTGCAAGGGACTTTCACGGTCTGGCCTTTGGTTAAGCCTAACTGTGGTATAGGGCTTAAACTCGTCTGGCGCGTACAGAATTACGTTGAGTATCTCATTGCCTTGCTCCAGCCGAGCCTCTGCATTCTCTGCCGCTCTCGCCGCGACCTCAGGCGTGACGGATTGTGATGTAACGACGCCGCGATTTTCCCAGAGCGAAATCTCTGGAACGAATAGCGTGAAAGCGCCTGTCACGCTGACAATGTAGATCAGCGCTGCAAGGCCCAGTCCGAGTACGGAATGCGAGTCAATCATTCGGCGAACGAATGAACTCTGCTTCGAGGCTTCTGCGGTGATTGGCTGCTCTGCATTCATGACAGGTAGAATATCCCAAAGGAAACGAGCGAAAGCGCGATTGGAACCGCTACGACGCGCCAGAGTTTTGGATCGACTGTGGCGTGCAATGCGCCAATCGACCAAAAGAGCGGCGAGGACAGTCCGCCGATAAAGAGCCGGGTGAGTTCGGTCGTCCAAGGCTTGGTGGCAACAAGAAGGCTAAGCCCTAGCGCAGCGATCAGATAGAGTGGCCCGGCAGAAAGTAGCTTAACCGCGAGGCGCGTTTTGGAATTGCTTGGCGGCGTTGGCATCCGTCTGCCCTGACGCGGGACACGGTCATGACCAATCGCCTTTGCGCGAAAGAATGGGTGCAGAATAAAAAGATAGGCAACAACGGACACGACCGTGAGCGCACAAGTCACCCCAAGTTCAGTGCCGAGCGCCAAGGTCATGATCCAAGCAGATGCCAGCATAAGCGCCAAAGCGGCGATTGTGAGCGCCAGCAGGCCACGTTTCTGACCGAGCTTGAGCGCCCAAATCCCCGCCAGTTGAGCAGCAACTCCGCCAACAATCAGCATGGAATAAGCCGTTCCACACACGAGGTGAGATTGCGCTGAGCGTCGGGCGATCTTTTCACTCGCTCAAATACCGTTCGTCTCTCGCTCACGTGAAAAAACGCAAATGAAGCGAGATAGAGCAGCGCGGTGAGGGTAAGTAGCTCCATTGCTCGTGTCAGAACCTTCCCGTCAACCGCACACCGAACTGGCGGGGCGCACCAACAAGTGCGGTCGTAACATCGTTCGCGATGAAGGGACCGCCAGGGCTGTTTACCGCATCAACAGGGTCATTGATTGGATCGAATGTAAAGAACTCTTCGTCCAAGAGATTGCGAGCAAACACCTCAACACCAAAGTATTCACCCTCCCAACCGACATTCAGATCGACGGTGAACGCGGCATCGTTAAAGCCAGTGGGCTGTTGAACACGTTCCGGGATATTCGGCGCCAATCGATTGAGATCGATAACGCTGGTAAAGTTTCCATCAGTCAGGCGTGTCTGCAAGTTAGTGTAAAAGCCGCTATCGTGCTCATACCGGCCGCCCAGACCGACCGTGACATCAGGGGCATAGGCAAACTCAAATCCGGTGATGTCTCCGCCGATAACGGCGCTCGCCTCGGTAAACTCAGTCTCGGAATAGCCGAGACTGGCAAACAAGGTCAGGCCATCTGTAGGCTCCATTGTCGCTTCAATTTCAAAGCCGAGTAGCCGCGATCGCCCCGCATTGTCGGTGATGGTATCTAGCGGATTGGGTGTCAGTTGAACCAAAATTTGCTGGTCGGTGTAGTCAATGATGTAGGCGTTCGCATTCAGCACAAGCGCACCGTCACCCCAAACTGAACGGAACGAGAGCTCATAATTGTTCGTGAACTCAGGATCGAAGCTGTTTACGATATTTGCTTCTTCGAGGGCAGCTTGCTCGCTGCCTTCAGGGGCCAAAGCTGCACGGAACGTGTTGAACGAAAGCGCGCCCGCCCGGTATGCTCGCTGGTACGTGAAGCCGAGCGACACATCGTCGCTGAAGTCATATACAATCCCCGCCTTAGGCAGGAAGGCTTCGAAGTCGTTGTCAGCTTCAAATGTGAATTGGGTTGAGAACTGCTGCTGCGCAGCCAACAGCACCGGATCAATCAACGGGTTGCCTACTGCCAGGTCAGGAACGATTGTCGCATCGAAAACCGTCTGCTGAACATCCTCTCTGTCGTAGCGAGCACCCAAGGTGAGGTGCAGTCTATCTGTGATGTCGATTGTCACTTCACCAAACACTGCGAAGTTCTGCACATCGGTAGTGCTTCGCCGCACGAGCTGAACCGGGAAGCTTGGCACTTCAGAAACGATTAGCTGCCGGATAGCGGTCGCTTGCGCGATCTGTGCGGGCGTCGGAGCCTGAGTCATAAACAGCAATCCAGCAAGCGTTGGCGCTTGTGGGAAGGCAAAGTCTGTACCTACTACAGTGCTGTTATTGCTGTCCCGGCTGCCTTCATTGTCGAAAAAATAACCGCCAAGAAGGCCGGAAATACCATCGCCATCATAGGCCAAACGGAATTCTTGGGTGAAGATGCGATCATCGCGCAGCGTGATTTGAAGCTCATCATTCAAGCCAGTTACGCCGGGGTTCGAGTTGTCTGGATCGAAGTTCAAGAAGCTTGCACTGTCGATGTAACTGGTGACAGAGGTGAGCGACCATTCGTCGCTGAAATCATAGCTGATTTCACCCGATGCGATGTAAGCCTCACCCCCTTGTCGGTCGATGTTGTTCTGGATCGAGGTGCGCTGCCCGTCTTGGCGAAACAGCTCTTCGACTACGCGATTTTCCCCCTCTTCGTTGTCGGAATAGGTGAATGTTCCGCGAATGGTTAAGTCTGGCGCGAAGTCCGGTGTGAGGAGAAGCGTGGCACGGCCTGTGATTGCCTCAGACTCGTCAATATCGTCGCGGTCCAAGAATGTGTTGTTTTGGAAGCCATCAGAGCGTTGGTAGTCACCTGCCAACCGCAAAGACACTTGCCCTGGCGCAATTGGCACTGTGATTGCTCCCGAGCCGCGGAACGTGTTGAACTCGGAAACCTCGACTTGAGCATCGCCCGAAAAAGTATCACCCGGATCGACGGTGCGAATGACGACTGCGCCAGCCAATGAGTTGCGCCCTTGGATGGTCGATTGTGGGCCACGGAAAACCTCAACACTTTGCGCATCCCAGATGCTAAAGGCCCCGTTGGTCAATAGGCTGCTGGGAATGAAGACGCCATCTACGAAGATCGAGGCAACATCGCTGGTAGACTCGCCTGAGCCAGCGCCTGTGTTTCTCAATCCACGGATTGAGAAGCCAGCGCCATCAAACAGGCTCGCAACGTTGGCGGTCTGATTAAGTACATCGTACACGTCTCGAAAATTGGCGTCTTGAATGGCCTCTTGATCCACCACTGCGACGGATGCTTGCGTATCTTGGAGAGAGCGTTCGATCTTTTGACCGGTTACAATGATCTCATCATTTAGCTGCGCGCCTTCGTCGCCGCTAGCATCGTCCTGAGCTAAAGCTGGTGAGCTCGCCAAGACTAGAGCGGACGACGCAAGCAGGAAATTCATTTTCATAGATTGTAACCCTAAAACGAATCACCATTGCGAATGATTCTTATAATCATTCGCAATGGTGGCCTGTCTCACTCCAGTCAAACTGTTTCCTGCAAACGAGCGCCTAGCTATTGCGCGGGGAGCGCCAACTGAACGCCTGAGCTTGCGGCTGATAGCTCGCCTTGATTTGCATTAAGAGCATCAGGTCGCTCTGCGCTGGGGTAAGCTGCCGAGAGCAAATCCAAAGCCTCTGTGATCCGCTCATGGAGCGGCTCGTTGGCGGCTTTGATTGCATCTTTGGAAGCAGCAAAGGCAGTAACGCCGGTTTTGTGGAACCCATAGCCGTCCAAATATGGCTCATATCGCTCAGAACTGGCCGCTTCCCCATGCATAGAGACGGCCCTGTCGATCATGTCCGCGACGATCCTTGCGGAAACATCTGCCTCATCAACTCCATTGTCTGGGGCTTTATTGGCGGCACCGCGCAACGCCGCAATAATGCCATCATAGTGGGCGTTTATTTGCGCAGCGCTCTCGCCATCTAAAGCGCCAGTAGATGCGGCCACCAAGAGTGGTTTGAAATCGGCCACGCCGCGCTGTTCAAAAACTGGATCCATGTCGATCAAGACTTCGGATACGGGATGCGCAAACATCTCAGCCGCTGCATCGGTTTTCCCAAGTACGAAAGCGTCGCGCGCCGCAATGACATGCGCTTCAACAATGGCGAGTGCCGTTCCATAGACAACTGGGTCGCTGCCAGCAGCGCTAACTTCAACACCGCCTTCGCCCTCTCCGCCTTCACCTTCGCCAGCTTCGCCCGTTTGCGCCGCGTCGTCGCCGTAAGCAGTGGCTGCGCCGGCGTTCGGCTCTTCAGCGCAACCGGCCAGACCGGAACCCATCAATGCAGTTGCAACTCCAAGGCCGGTCCAAATTTTCAAAGTCGTTTTCATCAGTTGCACTCCCGCGCAGGTTGTTCGTTTGTTGCGATTAACATTGTCATTCAGCCGGTTGTGCTTCGGCATCGTCTGCCACTTGAAGGCGGTCACGCTGGTTCTTGCGCGCTTTCAGGCTCCACCATGCCAGCCCCGCAGCTAAGACAACGCCCAATAGCGAGATGCTTAGGCCTGCATTGGAAAGAGCGTCCAATCCGTAACGCCCAGCGTAAATGGCGAGCACTAAGACCAAGCTTGTCAGCATGAACGCACGACCAAGGCTGTGAGTCTTTTCGCGCCCGACAAAGCACGAAGCAATTAGCGCCGCGACAAGGCCGATCCAGAACATCGCGACCAAGCTACCACCGCTCACGCCAATCAGCGCAGCCGCCAAGGTCGAGGCGAGCATTGCAGGGGTGCCCCAAATGAGCCCAGTCCATACCGCAGCAAGCTTCGGTGCTGCTCTTCCATTCGCCGCACGTTTCGCAAAGTAGATGCTCAAGCCGCTGGCGATGATCACGCAGAGGCCAACGCCGAAAACCAGGTAGGCCAGCTTTACAAGCAGCCCGCCCCAATTGCCGAAATGCACGTTGTAAACCGCGCCAGTAATCTGCTGACCGACTGTTCCGTCGGATATTCCAACATTCCCTTCGTAGTCGCCGTCTGCGGTGAAATTGTAATATTCACCGAAGATGAGACGATCAGGGTGTTCCGCGATAATGGAGCTGTGTTGCCCCGCCGTACCGGGATCGTGGAGAATGAAGTATGTGACATCGAGATCGGGAAACTCACGCGCCATATACGTTAAAGGCGCGCTAATCGTTGCCACCTCGGCAGGAGCTGAATTTTCCTCCGGTTCACTACCAAAGACTGGGTTGAAAACAGCGTCTGTATCGTTGTCAAAACCCGCCGCTGCGATGGCAAAAGCGAGGATGCTGGCAAGGCCGAGTATCGCACCTGTCAGGGCATTGGAGAGATGGAACGGCAGCGTCCAAACGCTCAGACGGTTATGCAGATCAACAGTCGTGAGACGCCCCGCACCCCTGCGGAATGTAAACGCGTCACGAAAGATGCGGGGGTGAGCCAGCAAGCCCGAAAAAGACATTGCGATGAGCATCGCGCCCAACGCTCCCACTACGGTGAGGCCAAGGATTTGCGGCAAGTGCAAATAATAGTGCAGGTCGAGCAGGAACTGCGTCCAAGGAAACGCCTCCTTCGCAGCGATCGTGCCGTCGGGCGCAGCGAAGAACGCCTGCGTATCCGTTGTGATGACCGTGCGCGGCAAATCCTCCTGCGGGAAGTTCACATAAAGGTGCGTCGTCGGCGTCTCTTCACTTCTGAACACCTCCAGCGCCGCCATTTCAGCCGCTTCCGGAGAGATGCTCTCCATCTCTGGCACGTTCGGCTGTTCCCAACGCTGAAATTCATGATTGAACACCGAAAGGGTTCCCGTGACGGCAAGGATGTAAATCAGCCCGCCAAAGATGACCGCGATCAGGCTATGCGCCTCGAGCGACTTTGCCACGCGGGTTGCCGAGGTCTTTGAGTTTGACGGTGACATCTCAGCCGCCCCCTTGCATAGTTACGAGTATGATCGCCGCCGAGACAATGGCGAGCCCAAGCAGCACGGCTGCTCGCAAAAGCGTGCTCGTCGAATAGCCGATGAACGTCGCAAGCCCCGCCCAAGCCATCGGGAAGGCAAACATTGAGACTGTGAGATTGGCGGTGTGCTCCAATCCTGCCGCGCGGCCAGCCACAAACAGAGCCGTGCAGCTCGCCAGAGCGGCGATCAGAGCAAGGATCGCAATCGCAAGGATTGATGCCGTGATGGATAACCCTTCATGCCAGACGCTGGCTTGCCCGCTTTGCTGTGGCTGGCGAGGTGCAATCGTTCGGCGCGTCTTTACCGGCGCTTTGATCGCGGCTGCGATAATTGCGAGCAAAGCGACCAGTATGACCGCGACAACACCCAAGGCAGGTCCCTTGTCGACGCCGCTGGTCTGGCTCCATGAGATGATCGAGCCCAAAACCAGCACCCAGCCGGCCACCACCAGCGGCCAACTGCGCGCCTTGCGCTGCCATGCGAAATAGAGCGAGTAAATGCCCATCGCCGCCAGCGCCAATCCCAGGATTTGCCAGATCAACACAATCCGAACCCCTTAGAAGCGCACGCCAGCGCGGACCTGGATTGTGCGACCTTCGCCGGGGAAACAGTCCCCGCGCGACAGGCAGGTACCGTAAAACTCGCTGTCAAAGATGTTTCGCGCATTCAGCGTGATGGAATACCGATCAAAGCTGTAGCCGATCAAACCATCGAAGACGGTGTAGCCATCGGTTTCAATCAAGACCGGCGTCGGCGCGAAACCGTTGGCGGCAAGAAAAGCTGTGCCGCTGCTTTCGTTGCCCTCGGCGTAGCGAATGCCAGCGCCGACAACCAACCCATCCAGTTGCTCTGACGAAGGCTTCCATGCGACCCATGCGGAACCCTGCACTTCCGGCACGCTTGGGAAACGGACGCCATCGGGGTCTTCTGTGTCGATTACACTGACGGCTGCGTCGATCGACACATCCCCGATGGCGGTCGTAGCCTCGATTTCGAAGCCACTGATTTTCGCAACCCCTTCCTGCTGCGAGGAGGCGTTGGGCAAGGCCGCCGGGTTGGGCAGATTCGATTGTTCAATGTCGAAATACGCGGCCGTGATGTAAGTGCGCGTCCCGCGCGGTTGGAACTTCACCCCAACCTCGATCTGCTTACCTTCCTGCGGCAGCAAGGGCTCGTTGGTGACCGTGTCATTGCCAACAACAGCCTGAAAGCTCTCGGCATAACTGACATAGGGGTTGAGGCCGATATCGGTCTTGTAGAGCGCGCCAAAGCTGAGGCTGGTGGCATCGTCATCTTGCGTGGTGGTGCCGTTGCCGGTCTCCAGCTCATCAAATCGAACGCCTGCGTTCAGGACGAGATTGCCGACAGTCATCTGATTGTTGATGTAATAGCCGGTTGTATCAATCTCATTGACACTGCTCCCACGCGCCGCCTCAAACAGGGCATCAGCGGGGATTTCTGATCCATCATAGACCGGGGTGAAGAGGTTGAAAGTGGTCGGCTGCGCATAGAGAAACGCCGCTTCCAACAGAGTGTCGACAGTCTGGTAGTTGATGCCTGCTAGCACCTCATGCTCAATCGTACCGGTTGAGAATTGAGCACGGAAACGTCCGTCGATGGCGAACTGGTCAGAGCTTGCAGGGGCGTCATACCGGCTGCGCCCGATCGCCGTTCCATCGGCCAAAACACGCGGAGTGCCATCGCCAAGGAATGACACCCATGTCTGGCTGTAATTGGCGCTGTTGTCGCGATAACGAGCGGTCGCCTCGAAGCCGATGGCGTCGCTGAATTGATGTTGGAGAAAACCGGTGAGCGAGAAGCTTTCGCTATTATAGCGATTGAAAGCAGGCTCCCCCACGTAAAGCGATGCGTCAACTTCCTCCGTAATGCCGCCTGAGCAGATATTGGGCTCTGAAACGGCGACATTATCACTCGCGCATGCTGTCACTGCCAGTGGCAAGAACTGGTGCGCAGTATCGCTTTCCCGGTCCGTGTAGTTGGCTAGCAATGTAAGCGCGGTTTGGCCGTTGTCGAACGTGATCGACGGCGCGATAATAAACGCGTCATCATTCACAAAATCAACCTGCGTACCGGCATCGCGGTAAAGCGTGACGAGCCGACCGGTGAGCGTCCCATTACCGGAAAGATCGACGCCAATATCGGCGGAAATCTGGGCCCGGTCGAACGTGCCATATTCAACGAACACTTCGCTGCCAATGTTGTCTGGCCCAGCACGCTTGCTGACGGTGTTGAGGATACCGCCGGGCGATCCTTGCCCATAGAGAACTGACGCTGGCCCCTTCAGAACTTCGACCTGTTCAAGCGTATAAATGTCAGAGCGGGCGTTGTTGTAGAAACCAAACAGCACCTGAATGTTGTCGAGATATTCTGGCACATCGAGACCGCGAACCCGGGGGAAGTCTCCCCGTGTCGAGAATCCGAATGTGTCGCCAACCACGCCAGCCGTGTAGTTCAACGTGTCATCAAGAGTGAGCGCACCACGCTCGCGCCATGCATCATTGGTGATGACCGAAACTGATCGAGCGGTTTCTAGGATTGGCGTTTCGGACTTAGTTGCGCCGAATGTTGAGACTTCGCCGGTGACAATGATCGCGCCTTCTTCATCGGATGAGTTGGCATCCTGCGCGTCTTGCGCATGGGCGCTGGTGGCAACGCATGTGGATGCGAGCAGCGCTATCTTCAGCGGTTTAGTCGATAATTTAAGCAAGTGATGACCCCTTCGGTATTCGAATGCGGAGCCTCGTGACCATGTTGCTCTTGCGAGTCAATTGCAAATTTTATTTCTTTGGAGTGCTCAAAAGATAAGAAGCCAGAATCGATCGATCGCTGTCCCAACGAAAGCAGGCCACTGCAATTGAGCGCAGAATGCCGACCAACGAGGACTCTCAGAGCGTCGGCTATTGGGTCGAAAGCAGAAAGTCAGCTCCGGGCTAACACTTGCAAAAAATCGGTCATGCAAGAACTACAGCGCGTCAGCCGTGGTTAGGCATTCGAGTTAAGCTTGCTGAAGTCAGCAGTTCAGCGCCAACCCAAGCCTACCACCTACATTCGCTCCCCGCCCAAAGCCTGCCACAGCAGCACCCGCGCTCGCTGAGCCCTGCCAAGAGCAGCGGCGGCGCGTTCTCCGCTTGCATCGGCGGCGCGGCGGGCTTCTAGCACGGTCAGGAAATCGGCTAGTCCGGCGCGGTAGCGTGAATTGGCGAGGCTCGCTGCGCGCTGCAATTCGTCCCTTTCCTTCACCGCCAGATCCGCTTCGCGGTCGCTTGCCTCGATCAGGCCGTAGGCGGTTTCTGCTTCGCCCAGCGCTTGGAACACGGCTCCGCGATAGGCGGCGAACGCGGCCCTCTTGGTCGCAGCTGCGCCGTCGATCTCTGCCTCTATCCGGCCAAAGTCGAGCAAGGGTGCGGCCAAGCCTGCGCTGAGCGAGCCGACCAAAGAATCTGAATCGAACAGATCACCCAGGTTGAAGGCGAGCAGGCCGAGCGCGGCGGACAGAGTGAACTGCGGAAAACGCTGGCGCGCGGTCGCGGCAAGGTCTGCATCGGTTGCAGCAAGCTCTGCGGTTGCCGCCAAGACGTCAGGCCGGTTGGTCAGCACCAGCGATGGGACGGCGGCTGGGGCCAGTGCGCGCACGCCCGCTGGGCCCTGCTTTTCCAGAGCTGCGGTGACTGTGCCCGCGTTCTGACCTGTCAGCGTGACCAAGCGGCCAATGATGCGGACCCGCTCGCTGGTGAGAGCGGCCAGGCGAGAACGCGAGGCGCTTGCCGCCGCCTCTGCGCGGACGCGGTCAAATCCGGGGGCGAGCCCTGCGTCTTCGCGCGTTTTGGCGAGGCTAGCGAGCTGTTCGGCGGCGAGAACATCTTGCTCGAGCGCCTCCTGGCGCTGAGAGAGGGTGCGCCAATCAATCACGCTGGTTGCGATTTCTGCGACCAGAGCCAAGCGGACGGCACCCGCAGAGGCGCTGGCGGCATCAATTCGGGCAATGGCCGCGCGCTCCTGTGCGCGCAGACTGCCGAAGATGTCCAAGTCCCAGCCGGCCGCGACATTGGCGCCATATTGCACCTGCTCGGTGTCGATAAAGCCGCCCTGCGCCGCGCCATCGCCGAATTGGTTGGGGTTGATCCGCGTGCCCGTTGCCGATGCATCACCGGTGACGAGCGGCAGGCGCACAGCCCCCGCCCGGCGGGCGCCAGAGCGAGCGATGTCGATGCGGGCCAAGGCTTCTTGAAGGCTGGGCGCGCTGTCCAATGCCTGAGTGGAAAGGTCGAGAAACGCCGGGTCATCGCTCGGCAAGAGCTCTGCCAGAGTCGCGCTGGTTTCGGCTGATGGCGCAAACAGAAAGCTCTCGGGCAGTTCAGGCGTAGGTGTGGCGATTTCTGGCGGAGGGCCAGCGACGCAGGCGCTGAGCGATAGGGCTAGCGCGGTGGCTAAGGATCGGCGCAATGCAACGGAAGAGAGGCGGGCCATCGGCTATTCCTCCGTCTCACCGGCGGGTGTCTCGGCGCTATCGCTGGAGCTGCTGCGGGCGGGGATAAACGCATCCACTTGCTGCCCAACGCGGAACGCATCGCCTTCTGGCAGCGCGTAGATCACCTGCAGGACGCGGACATCGACGCGCTCTGCCGCGCTATTGGTCGGCTGGCGCTTGGGCACGACTTGCGGCTCTGCGCGCACGAACTTTGCCTCGACTTGACTGTCCGCTGCGCCGCGCGGGCTGACGATGGCCGATGCGCCCAGATTCAGGCGCACAGCTTCGTTTTCGTCGACATCGATCCGCACGTGCAGTGGGCGCGTCTCACCCATCTGGATGAAGGGCAGGGAATTGCCGCCGCCTTGATTGGAGACGAATTCGCCCGGGCGGATATTCACCGCCAGGATTTCGCCAGGAATCGGCGCGCGCACAGTCAAACGGCCTAGCTCGGTTCGCGCGCTCGCGGCCCCTGCTTGGGCGGCGGTCAGGCGGGCGCGGGCAAGCTCCAGCCTGCTGGTTGCCGCCGCGACTTCACCTTCGGCGCGGATGACTTCGGATTGGCTGACGGCGGCTGGATCGTCGATCTGGCCATAGAGCGCGAGCTGGCGCTGGGCCGTGCTGCGGGCGGTTTGGGCTTCACGAATGGCGGCGCGGGCTTCGCCAACCGCTGCGTTTGTTTCCTGAAGCCGAGCGCGAATGGCCCTGTCATCGACAACAAACAGCGGCTGTCCCTTCTCCACGAAATCGCCGGGCTGCACCCGCAGGTCCGCAATGAGGCCGGACAAGGCCGTGCCCACGTCAATGATCTCGCTGGAGGGCTCGACCAATCCTGCGCCGGCCACGCGGGCGGAATTGGCAAGTTCTCCGCTCGCTTTGGGCGGTTCACGATCAGGCTCGGACAATTCGCGATCGGGCAGGCCGGTCACGATAAAATACACCGCCGCGATCAGGCCGATGACGGCCAGGATCGGCATGATCTTGCGTGAGAAGCTGAGATTTTCAGGTAGAATTGCCATGGCTGTGCCTCGAGGGAGAACGAAAGAGGTTTAGTGGTCGTCCGGCATTTCTGTGCCGTCATGCGTGACCCGGCCATCCTCGAGCACGAGGATGCGGTCAGCGAGATCGAAAATGCGGTTGTCGTGGGTCACGATGATGCAGGCGCGGTCTTCTGCGACCGCAACCTCGCGCAGCAAATCCATCACCCTGCGCCCGGACTTCGCGTCCAAGGCCGCGGTTGGTTCGTCGCACACCACAAGGCGCGGCTCATGAACCAAGGCGCGGGCAATGGCGACACGTTGCTGCTGGCCGCCGGAGAGCTGTTTGGGCAGCTTGCTTGCCTGATCGCCAATATTAAGTGCATCGAGCAATTCCATCGCTTTGCGCCGCGCTGGCTCCAGCGCCATGCCCTGCGCGATCAGCGGAACAGCCGCATTGGCGGCTGCGTCGATGGAGGGGATCAGGTTGTACTGCTGAAAAATGAAACCGATGTTTTGGAGGCGGAAGTTTACAAGCTCCGTGTCGCTCAGATTATAGATGTCGGTGCCGAACACGCGCACTTCGCCCTCGGTCGGCCACAGAATGCCGCACATGATCGAGATCAAAGTGGTTTTGCCGGAGCCGCTTTCGCCCACCACATAAGTCATCTCACCCGGCTGAATATCGGTGTCGATCCCGTGGAGCACGCGGATCGTCGATTGCCCAGCCTCGAAATCGCGCACGATGCCGCGCGCGCAAATGGCGACTTCGCGTGCTGGGGACTTGGTTGGGGCGCGTGAGTTTTGCGTCTGTGTCATATCGCTCACCGGAACACCGCTGCTGGCTCTGTGCGCAAGACGCTGCGGATTGCAATAAAGCCCGTGATCGCGAGGATGATGATGACCGACACCAGGCTAATGAGAGGGATTTGCCAAGGGATATAGAACCCTTTGAAGAATGGGTTGCCCGAAAAGGCGGCGAGGAAGCCGACGGTACCGAGCACGCCGATGGCATATCCGATGAAGCCAACAAGGCCCGCTTGCACAGCGACCATGCGAATGATTTTGGCGTTGGTCACACCAATCGCTTTGAGCGCGCCGAACTGTTTGATGTTGTCTCTGATGAACAGGCTGAAGGTGAGGCCAACAATCGCGACACCGACGATGAAGCCGAGCAAAACGGTGATCCCGAAATTGGTCGGGATGCCGGTGTTCTCAATGATGAAATCGACGCCCGCCTGCGCCAGCTCGTCGCGCGTTTCGGCTTTCAGACCGGTTTGCTCTTCAATGCGGTCAGCCACGCCTTCCGCGGTTTCGCCGTCGCTAATCCCGGCAAGCACGAAACTCATCCGGTTGCGCGTGCCGGGCACGTAATTCAGCGCTTGGCTGTATTTTGTGTAGAGCGTCACCTGGCTGGTAAAGCTCGGGATTGCATCGGCCACGCCGCGGATAACGGCGCGCTGATCATTCAGTTCTAGCCGCTGGCCAATGGGATCGGTCCCGTCTTCAAACATACTGTTGATACCGACATCATCAATCACGACCGTATCTGGCTGAGCGAAGACATCTAGTGAGCCCTCAACCATGTTCTTGGGCAGGCCAATCAGGCTGGCATCATCGACTCCCACGATCGTTACGCCCTCAAGGTCTCCGGTGCTTGTGCGGACGTTTGCAACGGCGCGCAGGTGCGGGACGGCCCATTCTACGCCGGGCACCGATCGCACTTGATCGAGCGCCGTGGACGGCATCGCATAATTTACGTCGGTCGTCCGGCTGACCGGGTCCATCACCCAGATTTTCGCGGTCGGCACGTTGTAGACACCGCTTGCCCCGCGCTCGACCAGGTTCACAAAGATAGTGAGCTGCTGCGTGATCAGCAGGGTCGAAAAGCCAATACCGAACAACAGCCCATAGAATTTTTGGGCATCACCAGTCAGCATTCGTATCGCAATCCAAAGCACGTCAGGGAACCTTTATCGCGAGAGGGGGTTGCGTCCTTGTGATATGCCTCACATTATTGAACGGTCACGTTTAATTGAACGGAGCCGTTCACTTTGTCAACCCAGTTTCAGAAAAGAACCGGACGGCCGGTCGATACCGCCAAGCGTGAGGCGATTATCGAGGCGGGTTCGCGCGCCTTCTTTAATGTTGGTTTTGCAGCAAGTTCGATCGAACAGATCGCCGCTGAAGCTGGCGTATCCAAAGTCACGATCTACAACCATTTTGGCGATAAGCGTACGCTGTTTGCTGCCGCGGTCGATCATGAATGCGAAAAGATGCGCGGGTATTTTTCGATCGATTCGGCATCAGGCATGCCCATCGCCGAGCGCCTGCGCGTGATCGGCGAGGCCATGTTCGCGTTTCTGTCGCGTCCAGAAATGGTCCAGTTTGAGCGGCGCATCGCGGCTGAGACGGAAACCAATCCGGCCATTGGGCGAGCGTTTTTGGAGGCTGGGCCATGGCGAATGAAAGAGACGTTCAGCGGGTTTCTTGCCCATGCGGATGCGTTAGGCGAGCTATCGGTGCCAAACCCTGACTTGGCCGCGGAACAGTTTGTCGCAATGTGCAAGGGGATGGGCGATCTCGAACAACGTTTCGGTGAGGTGATAGAGCCGGAGGCAAAAGAGGCCCGCATTAGCGGCGCAGTCGATGTTTTTCTGCGCGCTTACTCGCCTGTAAAGGCGTAACCAATTGGCTTGAATCGCAAAAACAGATCAATCTGTTCGCAATTTCGCATGATCCCTTACCTATAAGCATATCTTGCCATTCATCTCTGCTCACCTACATATTCGGGTGAGAACAAGGAATCTGAGCGCATGAGCGACGAAAACGACCCGCAACAAACTCCACCTGAGAACCCCAACCCCTGGGTGAAGCAATTGATGATTTGGGGCGGCATCTTCATGGCCCTGCTCGTCGTGGTGTCGATGTTCAGCAACACCAATGCTGCGCCCGGCCAGCAGATGCGCTATTCTGAATTCCGCGAAGCGGTCGCCGAAGGGCGCGTTTCCGAGGTTCAGATCGCGCCCGACCTGATCACCGGCAAGCTTAAGAACAATGACGAGACATTCTCGACTGTTCCGGTTCCGAGCGACGATCAGCTGACACAGCTGCTCGACGATAACGAAGTGAAATATGCAGGGCAGGCTCCAGAGCAGCCTAACATGTTGCTCTATATACTGATCCAAGCCTTGCCGTTTATCCTGATCCTGGGGATTGCATTCTTTGCGCTTCGCCAAGTGCAAAAAGGCGGCGGCGGCGGCGCCATGGGCTTTGGAAAATCCAAGGCCAAAATGCTGACTGAACGTCAAGGCCGCGTCACTTTTGACGATGTTGCCGGCATTGATGAGGCGCGCGAAGAACTCGAAGAAATCGTCGAATTTCTGAAAGATCCGCAGCGCTTCTCTAAGCTGGGTGGTCAAATTCCGAAGGGCGCATTGCTGGTCGGTTCGCCGGGTACGGGTAAGACTTTGCTAGCCCGCGCGATTGCGGGTGAGGCGGGCGTGCCGTTCTTTACGATTTCGGGTTCTGACTTTGTCGAGATGTTCGTTGGCGTCGGCGCCAGCCGCGTGCGCGACATGTTTGAACAGGCCAAGAAAAACGCGCCATGCATCGTCTTCATTGATGAGATTGACGCTGTGGGCCGCTCGCGTGGCCACGGCCTCGGCAATTCCAATGATGAGCGTGAGCAGACGCTTAACCAGCTCTTGGTTGAGATGGATGGTTTTGAAGCCAATGAAGGCATCATCATCATCGCTGCAACCAACCGTCCTGACGTGCTCGATCCAGCGCTGCTGCGTCCGGGCCGTTTTGACCGTCAGGTTGTGGTTCCGATCCCTGATATTGATGGCCGGGAAAAGATCCTTGGCGTTCACATGAAGAAGGTGCCGCTGGCCCCGGATGTGAACCCGCGTACGATTGCGCGCGGTACGCCGGGCTTCTCCGGTGCAGATCTCGCCAACCTTGTGAACGAGGCCGCTTTGCTGGCCGCGCGCCGTAACAAGCGCCTGGTCGCCATGCGTGAGTTCGAGGACGCCAAAGACAAGGTCATGATGGGGGCCGAACGCCGCTCCATGGTCATGACCGAAGACGAGAAGAAGATGACCGCCTATCACGAGGCCGGTCACGCAATTGTCTCTGTCCACGAGGAAGCATCCGACCCGATCCACAAGGCGACGATTATTCCGCGCGGCCGCGCTTTGGGTATGGTCATGCGCCTGCCAGAGCGGGACAGCTATTCCTATCACCGCGACAAGATGCACGCAAACCTGTCTGTCAGCATGGGCGGACGCGTGGCGGAAGAAATTATCTTCGGCCATGACAAGGTCAGCTCTGGCGCCTCGTCAGACATTCAATATGCCACTGATTTGGCCCGCAATATGGTGACCAAATGGGGCATGTCGGAAAAACTTGGCCCGCTGCAATATGAGCAAAGCCAAGAGGGCTATCTGGGCATGGGCCAGACCGCTCGCACAATGGGCGGCGCGGAAACGAACAAGCTGATCGATGCCGAGATCAAAGGCCTGGTTGAGGGCGCACACAAGCGTGCCACCCAATTGCTCAAGAAGCACGAAGATCAACTGCATCTCTTGGCGCAGGCGATGCTCGAATATGAGACCCTGACCGGCGACGAGATCAAGCAATTGCTCGACACGGGCAAGATGGACCGACCCGACGAGCCGAAAGGCCCAGCGGTGGTTCCACCGGCCCATGGGTCTGCGATCCCCAAAGCGGGCAAGCGCTTTGGATCGAAAGATGACAAAGGCGGAGCTGCACCTCAGGGCGCGTAAGGCTTAGCCAAATATCACAGAAGTGAGACGGGGCGTCTGGGGTAACTCAGGCGCCCTTTTTGGTGACGGTCAAAACGCGCCGAGCAGCAGCAGCGCTTGTATGAACAGCGCCGCAACGATCCAGATGAACACGCTGAGCGCCAAAAGTCGCCAAAACGCAGAGAATCTGCTGAGCTCATATGCCCGGCGCAATTGTTTGTAGAGATGAATGGGCGGGATGAGCAGCGTCGAGAAAACGATCAACGGTATAGGCGCGCCGAGCACGCCGCCCACCGATACGGTGATGAATAAGAGCGACATGAAGGCGAGCGAATAGGTAACAAAAATAGCGTGGTCATACGCTTTGAAGCGCCGCTTCCAGGCGAAAATGAGCCAAACGAAGGGGACGGAGAGCGGGATGAGGAGCCAGCTAAATTTGTAGGCATTAGCCTGCAATTTGTAGACCATCAGGCTGGGGTTTTTGTTCCATTTTTCAAGGAGCGAATCCACGAATTCGACACCGGTCTCAGATGCTTCGAATGATCCATTTTCCCCGACCACAAACGGGTTTGACTCTTCGAATTGCTGCAGATTGGCGATCTCTTCTTCTGCGGAAGCGATCTCGGCCGCGAGCTCGGTGTATTCAGCGGAATCCTCGGGCAGAGTCGCCAGCTTGGCCTTTCCCTCAGCGATCTGCGCCGCGCCAGCTGTTTCCACCTCATCGAGAATGTCGCTGCCGCCGGAGGTCCGCATTTTGGTGAGGTTCTGTGCGCGCGTTTCGATTAGGGCCAGATCTGCTTCCAGCCCTTCGCGGCTCGACTCCAGCTCGGTCCGGCGCGCCTCCTCCAGATCTGGCTGCGCAAGCTCCTCATCAATTTCGGTAATCAGCCCAGTAACGGCTTCGGCTTCGGCCTCTGCCATTGACGAAACTTGCGCGCGGGTGTTGCCGACGAAGTCGGTCGGCGTGCTGATCCCAGCGATTTGGAACACTGCAAACATTGAGAAGACGGTGAACAGGAACATGCCCATCGGGCTGACGAACTTTGCGCGCTCCCCGTCGATGTAGCGGCGCGTCAATTGGCCTGGCTTTAGGATGAGCATCGGCAAGGTGCGCCACAGCTTGCCATCAAGATGCAGGACGCCGTGGATGAGATCGTGGGCGATAGCGGTCAGGCTGCTGTGAATGTGCCGTTTCTGGCCGCAGGCAGAGCAATGCTCGCCTGACACCTCAGCCCCGCAATTCTTGCAGATCGCCGCGGCGTCGCCTTCCGCATTCAGAGCAGCGTTCTCGCCGTGCGCTGGTTCAACTGCGCGGCTGGCCATGGCCCCTTCAATCGCGGCGCCAACGCCTTCTGTTATGTCGCTCATAGACCCCTCTAATCGACTGCCGCCTTATAGGCAGCATGGCAGGCAAGGTGAAAGACACTGAGGCCCCAGACTTCGAACATTGTAAAGAGGGCTCACAAGATAGGCACAAAAAAGGCCGCCTGACGGCAGCCTCTTTCGTAAACTGCGCGCAAAAGCACGCATGAATGTGAGCCGGCTTAGCTGCCGTCGTAATCTGAACCGATCGATGTCGAGCGGGTCGGAGCAGAAGCGGTAATCCGCAGCGCTTCGGCGGACTGGCTCAGCGAACCGATTTCATCGGCATCATCTTCGTCATCAGGAAGGATTTTTTGAAGGCCCGTGACGAGGGATTCCTTCAATTCCTTCGGCTTGATCGTTTGCTCAGCCACTTCGCGCAGGGCCACAACCGGGTTCTTATCACGGTCGCGGTCGAGGGTCAGTTCAGCACCGCCAGAGATTTCGCGCGCACGCTGGGCTGCGAGCAGCACCAGATCAAAACGGTTTGGAACCTTGTCTACGCAATCTTCAACGGTAACGCGCGCCATACTGGCCTCTTAAATTAGATTTTTTGGAAAATGAGCGCTGCAGTTAGTCGGAAGGCCGCTCTGAGTCAAGAAATGCGAGCATTCTGCGCGCGACGCTTTAAGAGGGTGATTCTATGCAATCTGCGCCGAATCCCGCCGAAACTCCAACGAGCGATTACAGCGATTCTGATAGTTTCCAGATGGAAGCTCAGGGGCACGCCTTCACGTTCTATCCCAGAGGCTCAGACAGGCTGGCCGCTCTGATCGATCATATCGAGGAGGCGCAGCGCTCTTTGGAGGTTTTTTACTACCTTTTTCAAGACGATGTCTCCGGCACGAAAGTGCGCGATGCGATGGTGAGGGCGGCGGAGCGCGGGGTGGAGGTCCATCTGATCGTCGATGCCTTCGGCAGCGACGCCCCGCCGGAATTCTTTCAGCCCTTGGAGCAAGCAGGCGGGCGTTTTGCCGTCTTTTCACCGCGCTGGGGCGTGCGCTACCTCATTCGCAACCATCAAAAATTTGCGATTGCCGACGGCGCGCGGGTTATGACGGGTGGCTCCAACGTGTCTGATCACTATTACGACCCGCCGGAAAAGAACGGCTGGTGTGATCTGGGGGTCGCCATCGAGGGGTCTGTCGTTGAGCAGTTTAGCGATTGGTTCGGTTTAGTCAGCGAGTGGGTGGAAAGCGAAGGATCCCAGCTTCGCCGGATCCGCAAGCTGGTGCGTGATTGGGACCCTGGGGATGCGCCCGTGCAGCTCGTGCTTGGCGGGCCGGTCGTGCGCGCGCAGACTTGGGTGTACCGGCTAAAGAAAGACCTCGCGAAGGCAACCAGACTGGATTTCGTCACTGCTTATTTCGCCCCGCCGCTTAGCATACGGCGCCAAATGGTCCGTGTGGGGAAGCGCGGTGATGTGAGGATGATCACGGCCGGAAAGTCCGACATTACGGCCACGATTGAAGCGGCGAGGTTGCTGTACAAACGCTTTCTGAAAGCGGGCGTGAGCATTTTTGAGTTTCGCCCATGCAAGCTGCACATGAAATTGCTGGTCGTGGATGCGATCAGCTATTTTGGTAGCGCCAATTTGGATCGCCGCTCTGTGCGCATCAATCTGGAGCTGATGGTGCGCGTTGAAGATGAGGCGCTGGCAGAGCGTTTGCGTGAGTTCATGGACCATCTGGAGCGAGCCAGCGTGCCGATCACGCCGGAGTGGTACAGCAAAAATGCCACCTTCTTCACGCGCCTGCGCTGGCGATTGTGGTTCTATTTCGGATTGGCGGATGCCTGGGCCGCTCGCAGGCTCAATCCTTAAGGACCGAGCCATGGCGCGCGGATATTACTCGTATCCGTAATCCGAGTAGTCCTTCAGATTTGGCGAGGTAAACTTGGTGAACTCGCTCTGGAAATGCAGCGGGACCATGCCGGTTGAGCCGTGACGCTGCTTTGCAACGTTTACCGCAGCCTTGTTTTTGACCTGCTCGTAGGATTCTTCCCAAGCGCGGTATTTCTCAACCGCCTCGGGCGTGCTCGCCTCGGTTGGGAAGTCGGGCCGCGTGGCCTCCAGGTAATAATCATCGCGGTAGACAAACCAGACCATGTCCGCATCTTGCTCAATTGAGCCCGATTCGCGCAGGTCAGACAGCATCGGGCGCTTGTCTTCGCGCTGTTCCACCGCACGGCTAAGCTGAGAGAGCGCGATCACTGGGACGCTCAGTTCCTTGGCGAGGGTTTTCAGGCCGCGGCTGATTTCCGAAATCTCATTGACCCGGTTGTCATTGGCGCGGCCAGAGCCTTGCAGCGGCTGCAGATAGTCGACCACGATCAGGCCGATATCATGGCGCCGCTTCATCCGCCGTGCGCGCGTCCGCAGAGCGCCAATGGTGAGAGCAGGCGTGTCATCAATATACAGCGGCAATTCGGCCAGGCGCTGGCTGGCGAAAGACAATTTCTGGAAGTCCTCCCGGCTCATTTTACCGCTCCGTAAAGCCTCAGAACTGATCTCCGCTTGCTCGGCGAGGATACGCGTTGCGAGCTGGTCGGCGCTCATCTCTAGGCTGAAGAAAGCGGCTGGCGCGCCGTAATTGAACTCGCCGCCATCTTGCTCCCAATTCAAATGGGCTTCGGCGCAATTAAACGCGATATTGGTGGCAAGCGATGTCTTGCCCATGCCGGGACGCCCGGCGAGAATGATAAGGTCGGAGGCGTGCAGGCCGGATGTCTTACGGTCGATTGATTGCAGGCCGGTTGTCTTTCCCGATAGCCCGCCGCCAGAATTCATCGCGGCTTCGGCCATTTTGATCGCCGCAAGCGCCGCGTCGCGGAACGTCGAGGCTTCGCTGCCCGTCGCCGCGCCCTCGGCAACCTTGAACAAGTCGGCTTCCGCTTGCGAGATTCGGTCCATCGGATCGACTTCTTCGCTGGTGTCGAGCGCGCCTTCGACAAGGCCCCGGCCAACGCTGACCAGTTCCCGCAGCAAAGCGAGGTCGTAAATTTGCTGAGCCAATTCGCGCGGGGCAAGCAGGCCTGCGCCGTTTGCGGTCGGCTGAGCCAGATAACTCGTTCCGCCCAATTCCTTTAGCGCTTCATCGCTCTCAAAATACGGGCGCAGAGTGACCGGGCTGGCGGTCGCATTGCGCTCAATCAGGGTGAGGATACGGGTGTAAATCCGGTCGTGCAGCGGCTCAAAGAAGTGGTCGGGCCGCAGAGGGGTCTGCAATTCCTCAATCACCCGGTTATCGATCAGAACCGCACCCAGAAACGCCGCCTCCGCCTCTAGGTTAGAAGGCAGCTTGCGCGCAGTGTCGGATTGAGAATCAACGGGGAGAAGAATTTCTGGTTCGGCCATGCGCGTCTCTTGCGCAGCGGATGGGAAATGGCGCAAGGGCAAATGGCGGCAAATTCGCCTCACTTGGCTGTGGATAGCGGGGATGGTTGATCGAAGTGCTTGAACTGTCCCGATACGATCTGCGAAGGCGATGCTTGTAATGGTCACGCCAAGCGAATCTTCTGCCAGCCAACCGGGCAATTATCGCATCGCGCATGTCGCGCTGGATGAGGAGACGATTCTCTGGCGCAACGCGGATGTCGAGCAGGAACGGCGCGTCGCGATTTATGACCTGATCGAGGAAAACAGCTTTAAGCCGCTGCGCAGTGCAGAGCGCGGCGCAGATGGACCGTATCGTTTGCAATTGTCGGTTCGTGATGGCCGCCTGGTGATGGATGTCAGCGACACGGGCGAGACGCTGCTCGAAAGTCTGGTGATTGGTCTGGCGCGCTTTCGCCGTCCGATCCGCGAGTATTTTGCCATTTGCGACAGCTATTATCAGGCCATTCGCAAAGCGACCCCGTCAGAGATTGAGACGATCGATATGGCGCGGCGCGGCATCCACAACAACGCCGCAGAGCTTTTGCTCGAGCGACTCGAGGGCAAAGTGGAAACTGATTTCGCCACCGCCCGCCGTTTGTTCACCCTGATCTGCGTTTTGCATATCAAAGGCTGAGGGCAGGGGCAGGGCAGCAGACGTGGCGAGCAGTCGTTCCAAAACCAAGGCCAAACGGCCAAGCCGCGCGCGTACGGGCAAGCCGCGCCGCGGGCGTTTGCTGCTCTATGCGGCGGCCAGCCTTGCTTTGGCCGCGATCATCTATGCCGCTTGGTTTTGGTGGGACATGCGCAGTTGGCGCCCCGACGAGGCGGTCTTCCCAGAGCAGGGCGCGGTGGTTGCCAGCGGCGCGAAAGATGTGCGGTTTGAAACGCTCAAAGCGCTGGGCGGACAGTTCGTCTATCTTGATCTGGGCGATGCGACTGCGCCGCCTGACCCAGAGTTTGCGAAGCATCTCAGCGCGGCTAAGCGCAGCGGGATGAAGGTCGGCATGCTGCATGTGTTCAACCCATGCCTGCGCGCAGACCCGCAATCGGCCCGCTTTACCCGCATGGTTCCGCGCAGCGCCGACCTGCTGCCGCCAGCGATTGGCTTGTCGGTGGTGGCAGATGTTTGCGAAGACACGATCAGCGATGCGGCGGTTGAGAGCGAGCTGATGACTTTGATCAATCAGATTGAGATGCACGCGGGCAAGCCAGTGGTTCTGAAAATCAGCAGTGAGTTTGAAGAACGCCACACGGTCGCCGGCAATATTGAGCGCGACCTGTGGCTGGAGCGAGACCGCGCGAAACCGGCCTATGCCGGACGGCCTTGGCTGCTATGGAGCGCCAACAGCCAGTTGGTCAGTGAAGCGGCAGAGGAGCCGATAGAATGGGTGGTCATCCAGAATTGAATGCAGGCGAATTGGTGGCTGCTGCGCGCGAGGCGGCGGAGCATTCCTACTCGCCATATTCCAATTACTCAGTCGGCGCTGCGCTACTGTTTGACGACGGCGCGGTTGTGACGGGCACCAATGTCGAGAACGCCAGCTACGGCCTTGCTTTGTGTGCGGAGACGATCGCGGTTTCGAAAGCGATGGCTGATGGCAGGCGCGGCGGGCTGGTGGCGGTCGCGGTGACGGGGCCACATGACAGCGGCGACGGAGAACCGATCACGCCGTGCGGGCGGTGCCGCCAGGTGCTGAATGAGCTGGCGCAATTGGGCGGGACCGATCCCGAAATATTGTGCGTCGGCACGGATGAGATCCGGCGTGTCACCCTGTCACAGACTGCTCCCGCACGCTTTTGGGCCCGCGCATTTGGCTTAGTTGCCGAAGATGTCGCCCAAAGCCTTGCCAACATCACCAAGCGGGTTCTTGCGGAACGCGCGCTCTTCCTTGCCGATGTAAGAGAAAATGCCATCGAGGCCTTGATCGGTCACGCTTGTGTTGATGCTTTCCCGGTTGAGTCCCGCTGCGCTGATAAAGCTGTGCTTGCTCGATAGCTTTTCGAACTCACCGTAAACGCCCAGCTCCTCAAGCGCGCTGTCGACCAGCGGGGAGAGCTTGCCTTGCAGCGTGTCATTGGCGCTGCTGCGCAAATATTGCGTGCCGCCGTCTCCGTTGGATATAATGCCGGGCGCATCGGCGACTGAGAGGTCATTGATCGCATCGCGAAAGATCGGCTTGGCCTCACCCGCAGCGATCCCGGCGGCGTCGTTGATCCGGCGCGTGACGCCATCAAGAATTCCGAGCTTTTGGCCAGCGCCAAGGATTGAACCGAGCAGTCCGCCGCGCTTTTTACCGATGATGGGCAGGCCAATGCGAATGGCCTCATCGCCGTAGAAGGCGCCGGGCTGCGCGAGCTGGTCGAGCGCGCTGTCGCTGGCCTTGCCCAGCAATGAGGTCAGGCTGAAACCTTGGGCATAGGCTGGCGCTGGGAGGGCTGCTGCAAGGCCGAGCGCCCCTGTTCCAAGCAGAATATCCCGGCGGTTCCAGTTCGATTGTGCGGCCATTATATTGTCCCCTCCATGTGTGTTGCGCTGCATAGTAGCACAGCGCTGGCTGGGAACAGACTGAATGGGATGTAAAATCCTATTGCGAGCCGTCCAGCCATTCCAGCAGCGCGGCCAAACAGTCGCGCGCCAGCAGCTTGCAGCGCTCTGGCGACCAGCCCTGTTCTGGCTCTGGCGCCTCGGCCAAATCCTTATACGGCATCTCCAGCGTCATGGCGGTGCAGCCGAAACGTTCCGCGACCAAATTGGTGCTGATCCCCAGATTGGCTTTGCCAGCGGGGGCTTTGGGATAGCCGAGTTTTGTTTGGAAATCTGGCGTGCGCCGGTCCAAAATGCGCTGATAGCGATAGAAGTCTTCGCCTTGCTCGTCGGTCCAGGATGGGATGCCTTCAAAGCCTGCTAGGAACACAGCGGGGATTGCTTCATCGCCGTGCGCATCAATAGCAAAGTCGACCCCAGTGGTGTCCATATAATCGCGGATCGCGAGGACTTCGGGTGATTTCTCAGCGCTCGGCTCAGACCATTCGCGGTTCAAATTGACGCCAACGGCATTGGTGCGCAGATGGCCGCGGCGCGATCCATCCGGGTTGCAATTGGGCACGATGTGAAAACGGCACTTGCTGCGCAGCGCGCGCGCGACAGGGTCGCCCGGATCGGTCAGGCATTCCAGCACGCCTTCCATCCACCATTCTGCCTGCGTTTCGCCGGGGTGCTGGCGCGCATAGAGCCAGACGGAACGCTCGCCTTCGCCCATTTCGAGGCAATCAATCGGCTGACCGTCCAGCGTGTTGCCAAGGCGCAAGAGATCGACGCCCTCGCTCGCGGCCGCCTCTGAGACGAGGTCGTGATGCCGCTCCATCGAGTAAGGCGCGAAATAGGCAAACCAGGCAATATTGCCCGATGGGACATAGCTGATGGTCAGCGTGCCATTCGCCTCGTCCTTGTCGAAACTGCTGGCCGCGCGCGCCCAAAACTCGCGGTCCTCGGATACGCACGCGTTATAATCAGGCCAGCCGCCTGTGAATGCGCTTTCGTTGAGGCCCGTGATCTTCAGCGTCAGCTCTTCGCCGGCGGCGCATGTGACCCGGAAATGGAACCACTGCGCAAATTCCGACATGTGATCCTTGCGCAGCGCCAGTTCAGCGCTGCTGCCGGAGACGGAGAGAACTTGGATATTGCCGCTGTCAAATTCGGCATCAATGGCAATGTCATTCACTGTCTTGGTCACTCACTCGTTTCAATATCTTGCAATTTGATCGTTACAGTGTCGCCATTGCCCCCTGGGAAATCGCGAAACAAGGCTTTTACCAAAATTGGTGCAGTCGCAGCCGCCTGATCTTCGGGCGTGCCCTCAGAAACTTCGATCTGAGCGCGCCCTTCCCACAAATTGCTTGGAGCTGGCGTTTGTGCGCCGACAGGCCGCAAAGTGACCGACAGCTCGGTGCCAATGCGCGCGCGACTGCTGCCGCCGCCAAGGTTGATCCCAATGCCCAGACCAACGCCGGAACCGAACGATCCCGTCCCGCCGCCGACGCCTACACTAACTGGGCCGCGGTTCTGCCGCTCGCTGCGCACATCAAACCGCTCCAGCGAGATGCTGGCAATGGCACCCGCTTCGCTGCGAGGCCCTTCGCGATAACCCAGCGCTGCAAGCTCTGCTGCCACCGCCGCCTTATAGGGGGCAAGGTCGAGATTGGCGTTGCTTTCATCGGGTGCGCTTTCAACAAACACCACGCCCTGGCCAATCTGGCCCAGCGTGTCCTGTTGGTGAAACCGGGTTACCGACACCGGGCTGGGCGGCGGAACGGTGGCGCAGGCGCCAAGCGCGGCGCTGACCGCCATTGCGATGAGCATTGCGGCTGGTTTCCTGATGGGCTGAGCCATGGTGGCCTCCTCAAATATACGCGGCGATTGATCGCGCGTTCCCGGTATTGTTACGCACTGTTTGGACCCATTGGCGTGATTGTGCAAAACTGCGCGCCTTTCAACGAGCCATCTACGCTTTTGCATGTGTAGCTTGCTAAGGCCTTACCCATGACCAAAATTTCTAAAGTTCCAGTGCTCGTAACAGGCGGTGCCGGATACATTGGCAGCCATGCAGTGCTCGCGCTCAAAGACGCGGGCTGGCCGGTTGCTGTCATCGACAACCTTAGCACTGGCTTTCGCTTTGCGATCCCTGACGGTGTGCCGCTTTACGAAGGCGACATTGAGGATGGCGAGCTGCTGGCGCGCATATTTGCTGAGCAAGGAACGGGCGCGATCATGCATTTTGCAGGTTCGGTAATCGTTCCTGAGAGCGTCGAGAACCCGCTGAAATATTACCATAACAACACCGCAAAGAGCCGGGCCGTGATCGAGGCTGCGACCACGGCGGGCGTGCCGCATTTCATTTTCTCGTCCACCGCCGCGACCTACGGCGTGCCAGAAACCTCGCCTGTGACGGAGGATACGCCGCGCAATCCGATCAATCCTTATGGCTGGTCAAAACTGATGACCGAGCAGATGCTGGGCGACGTATCCGCGGCGCATGATTTCAATTATTGCGCCCTGCGTTACTTCAATGTCGCGGGCGCAGATCCTGAGGCACGCAGCGGCCAGTCCACCGCTGGGGCCACGCACCTCATCAAGGTCGCGGTTGAAGCCGCTCTGGGCAAACGCGAATCGGTGAGTGTGTTCGGCACGGACTATGACACGCCCGATGGCACCGGGGTGCGCGACTATATCCATGTCAGCGATCTGGCGGCGGCGCATGTGCTGGCGCTTGAGGCGCTGATTGAGCAGCCCCAGCGTTCACTTACGATGAATTGCGGTTATGGCCGAGGCTTCTCGGTCCTTGAGGTGCTCGATGCGGTCGACCGCGTGACGAATCGCCCGATAAACCGCGTACTTCAAGGGCGCCGCGCTGGCGATCCCGATTCGCTTGTCTCTGATCCAAAGCGGATCCAATCCACCTTGCCGTGGCAGCCCAAGCACGCTGACCTCGACACGATCATCACCCATGCGCTCGCCTGGGAGCGAAAGCTGTCAGATCTGCGCTAGATTGCTTGACCTTGGCGGGCTTGGGCGCTAGTGGGCACTCAACAAATTCCGCGCGTCGGGGCAATCTCCGGCGCGCTTACCTTTGGAAGACAGACAATGAAAATCCGCAACAGCCTGAAGTCGCTGAAAAACCGTCACCGCGATTGCCGAGTGATTCGTCGTCGTGGCCGCACTTATGTGATCAACAAGACCAATCGCCGCTTCAAGGCGCGCCAGGGCTAATCAGCCCGGTATTCGCCGATTGCCCGCGCGGCAATTGAGCAACCGCACCGGCCCGCCTCCGCAATGGAGAGCGGGCCGTTGCCGTGTTTGGAGCATTCCCAATGAGTAAGTCACCGGCTGCCGTCGTGTTCGATGTGGGGCGCGTGCTGTTTCACTGGCAGCTTCGGGCTCTGTTTGAAAAGCTGATTGAGGAACCAGAAGAGCTCGATTGGTTCCTTGCCAATGTCGTGACGGAAGAATGGCACTTCGAACATGATCGCGGCCGCCCGCTGGGTGATATGGTGCCAGAGCGGATTGCGATGTTTCCAAAATATGAGGTCCATCTCGACGCCTATGCCACGCGCTTTAACGAGACCGTGCCAGGCCCTGTTGAGGGGACGCATGAAATCGTCAAACGCCTGCACGCTAACGGGGTGCCATTGTTTTGTCTCACCAACTTCGGGCATGAGTTTTGGAACATGTTCCGCCCTGAGCACGCGATCTTTGATCTGTTTGAAGATATCATCGTGTCGGGCACAGAGAAGATCGCAAAGCCTGAGCCGCGCATCTACGAGATTGTTGAGCAGCGCAGCGGCTTCGCGCCTGAGCAGCTGTTCTTTACCGATGATAATGCCGCGAATATCGAGGCGGCGCAGGCTCGCGGATGGTCGGCGCATTTGTTCACCGATGCGCCCAGTCTGGAGGCGCAATTGCGCTCCGCCGGCTTCCTAGAGGGCCTACAATAAAAGACCCCCGGCGCGGATTGGGGAAGCGCCGGGGGCCATCTTTCTTCGCCCGAGTTGGAGAGTTTCGGGCGAGAAGAGTTTGTTTGGGTCGGCTTACTTGCCGTTACACTTCGCCAGCTTGTCCGCAGCCAGCTGTTCGCCTTTGGCGGTGAAGCTTACAATCTCACCGAATTCACGCGCGAGGCCGCGGCAAATGCGAAGCGGGCGAGATGGGCCTTTGTTTGCGACACATGTGGTGCCTTTGCATGACCAAGCGACGCCCGATGCGACCGCGCGGTTGTCATCGGCGGGCTGGGCAAGCGTGACGGTGTAATATGGGCCGCTCTTGGCCATTGCGGGCGACGGCGCCGTTGCCACGCCGAATGTCAGGGCAGTATAGACCAGCGCCATTGCGAAAACCGAAAAGCGACTGAAACGTGAAAGGGAGAGGGTCATCGTTCATTCCTTGCTTGAGTTGTAATTTAGTTTCATTTCAAAACCAGTTGCCAATCGCTATCTAAGTGATTAGGTTTTGAGTTGCAACTAAAAACTGAAATCTTTTTGCGTCCTTGGAAAATCGCGCTAAATAGGTTTCAGGAAGAGGACTGAATATGGGCGATATCCGCGAGCCACTACGCGAACTAACCGAGTGCGGCCTGCCGCAAGCGCTTGAAGTGATGGGCGAACGCTGGTCGTTTATGATTCTGCGGGCGAGCTTCAACGAGCTGCATCATTTCGAGGAATTCCTCAGCGAACTCGGCATTGCGCGCAATATTCTGTCCAACAGGCTGGCGAAATTGGTCGAGCATGGGATCCTGAAAAGAGAGCCATGCGCGGATGACCGTCGCAAAATTGAATATCGCCTCACACCCAAGGGCTTTGATTTGCTGCCCGCCATGCTTGCGCTTCGGCAATGGGGCCAGAAATACGGTGTCGAGGTGGAAGAAAGCCCTGTCCTGGTTGACGAGCAAGACCGTTTGCCCATCGGTCCGGTTTCAATCCTCGCCCATGACGGACGTATTCTGACGCATGAAGACCTATGGCTGGTAGCACGCGAAAACCTCGGCAAGCGGGCCGATGGCTCAATCGCGTCGGCAGAGGGCGACCTTTCTCGCGGTGATGTGATTGATCTGGCCGCCGCTAAGCGCGCCGCTGGCTAATCTTGAGTCGTAGCTGCTTGCTACATCCGAGCGGGCTGATGGCGATAGCTTAACGCCTCGGCGATATGCACGCGGCCTACTGTCTCCGCTCCTGAGAGATCCGCGATTGTCCGCGCGACCCTGAGCATTCTTGTGTAGCCGCGGGCCGACAGGCGCAGCTTCTCCGCCGCCTGCATCAGCAATTGGCGGCCAGCGTCATCGGGCGAGGCATAGTGCTCCAGCTTCTCTCCATCCAGCTCTGCATTGGAGCGCACACCGCGTGCCTCTTGCACCCGCCGGGCCGCCGCCACTCTTTGCGCGACCGCTTCGCTGCCTTCGCTCGCTGGCGGCAGGGCCATGTCCATCGCGCTCACCGCCGCCACTTCAACATGCAGGTCGATCCGATCCAGCAAGGGTCCGCTGATGCGCGCTTGGTATTCGGTGGCGCAGCGCGGTCCGCGCGCACAAACATGGCCCGGCTCACCCGCATGACCGCAGCGGCATGGGTTCATGGCGGCAATCAATTGCACTCGGGCTGGGAAGGTAACGTGCGCATTGGCACGCGCGACATCGACATGGCCGGTCTCAAGCGGTTGCCGGAGGGAATCGAGCACAGGTCGCTGAAATTCCGGCAGCTCATCAAGAAACAGCACACCAAGATGCGCCAGGCTGACCTCGCCGGGGCGCACTTTCAGCCCGCCTCCCGTTAAAGCGGCCATGCTCGCGGAGTGATGCGGCGCGCGGAAGGGGCGCGAGCGGCTGATCCGCCCGCTATCGAGCAGGCCCGCAACCGATTGGACCATGGACACCTCCAGCGCTTCGCCGGGCGTAAGCTCTGGCAAAATGCCGGGCAGGCAGGAGGCGAGCAGGCTCTTGCCCGATCCCGGCGGCCCCATCATCAGCATGTTGTGCCCGCCGCTGGCGGCGATTTCGAGCGCGCGTTTGGCGGTCTCTTGCCCTTTGACTTGCTTCAGGTCCGCGCCGATTGGCTTTTCCTCAATCGCGCCGCGTGTCGGCTCCGGTAAGGTCTGCGTGCCTTTGAGGTGGTTGAGCAGGCTGACCAAATCCTTCGCCGCCAGTACGGGTATGCCGCTCGCCCATTTCGCCTCGGGGCCTTGCTCTGCCGGACAGATCAATCCGATTTCATTTTCGCTCGCATGCAGCGCGGCCAGCAATGCGCCGGGCGTGGCGACAATTCGGCCATCAAGCGATAGCTCGCCAACCGCCAGCCAGTCGCCCAATTGCTCGGCATCGGTCACACCCATTGCGGCGAGCAGCGCAAGCGCGATTGGCAAATCATAATGCGAGCCGTCTTTCGGAAGATCAGCTGGCGAGAGATTGATAGTGATCCGTTTTGGGGGCAGGGCGAGGCCCATCGCGGCTAGCGCGGCCTGCACGCGCTCACGGCTTTCGCTAACAGCTTTGTCGGGCAATCCGACAACTGTGAAGCGCGGCAAACCAGATGCAACTTGGCATTGTACCTCTACGCTGCGCGCCTCTAGCCCGAGATATGCGACAGTTTTTACCAGCGCGACCACGCAGTAACCCCCTAATAACTATAGTGCGTTTGACTCTTTAAACTCTTCTAAGCCCACTACTTACGGGCATAGGTGCAAGTCCTAAAGGTTTTGGCAAGCATAAAACTTCGCCATTCCTAAAATATGTCGAATCTATAGAGTCGGCATGCAAAAAATTGGTCGCCTTCTCGTCATTCTCTTCAGCTTGTTTGCATTGCCAAGCGCCGCCGCTGCGCAAGAATTTGCAGCGTCGCGCTCAGTTGCGGTGGAACGTTGGGTAGAAGAATGGGATCCGGCGGCTCAGCGGTGGGTGCGCCTGCAGTCTTCGGCTGCTTCACCAGCCAATTTTCAATCGGTGTCTTCGGGCAACAAAACGGTTACCACGCAATACACCTATGTGGAGCCGCAAACTGCGGCGATGACCGCCCGCTATGCAGCGCCGCTGCCAAAGACTGCGCGCCCAGCGAAAACGGCACTGGCGCAATATGGTCCGTTCCAAGTCCTTGATGAAAGCCGCGCCGCTGTCGTTGGCTCCACCAACCGGATGAGCCCGCAATATTTCAACGCGATGCTGCGTGACTTTCCGGGTCTCAAGCAGCTCGAACTGATTGAGGCCCCCGGCACCAGCGACGACATCGCCAACCTCGCTGTGGGCCGCGCCATTCGCGCCGCTGGCATCTCCACCCATGTCCCGGACGGCGGATCAGTGCGTTCGGGCGCGGTTGAGCTGTTCCTCGCGGGCAAGACCCGCACAATGGAAGATGGCGCCGAGTTCGCCGTGCATTCCTGGCTCGACAATTATGGTCGCCAACCGCAAGACTTTGCCCCAGACGCACCGGAAAATCGTCTCTATCTCGACTATTACACCGAGATGGGCATGAGCGATGTGCGCGCCCGCGACTTTTACGCGATGACCAATTCTGTGCCGCACCAAAGCGCCAAATGGCTAGGCGCGGACGAAATGCGTAACTGGCTGCGTCCAGAGCGCCCTGCGCACAGTCCCAAGGTCGAGCGGACGCGCCAGATTGATCTGAACTTTATCATGCTGCCAACCATCAAACTGGCGTTCAGTGATATCGCTCATGTTGAGCTCGCAATGCTTGACTCAGGTCACGCTTTCCCATAATTGCGCGCTCGTAATGCGGTCGCCAGCAGGCGGCCCTTTTTATTCGCGCAGCAATAGCGATAGCTGATATTGCTGAGCACACTGATTTCGAGGACGATATGAAGCGGACATTCCAACCAAGCAATCTCGTGCGCGCACGCCGCCACGGTTTCTTCGCTCGCAAAGCTACGCCAGGTGGCCGCAAGGTTCTGCGCGCTCGCCGCAAGCGTGGCCGCAAAACCCTTTGCGCGTAAATTAAACTGGTCGGCGTCCCTTCAGGGGCGCGCAGTTTTTGCTCGCGACTAAGACAGTCGCATGCTGCGGGCTCCCATTGGGGGCCCGTTCTGCGTATAACAGCACCTTAATGGCTCAAGTTCTTACAAAGCGGTCTGACTTTTTGGCGGCGAATCGCGGTCTGCGTGTGGCGCGGCCTGGATTTGTTTTGCTTACCCGCCCCAATGGCGGGCTGGGTCAGCGCTATGGCATTACCGTTACCAAAAAGATCGGTAATGCCGTGGTGCGCAACCGAATGAAGCGCCGTTTCCGGGAAATTCTGCGGGCCGCTCTGCCTCAGTTTGGCCTAGCGGATCATGACCACGTCTTGATCGGCCGTGCAGGCGGCGTGGAGCGCGACTTTGACGCGCTGGGTAAAGAGCTTGAACATGCATTGGAGCGCGCTAAGGCGGGGAAAGGCGATCCGGCCCGTGGGCGCAGGCCGCGGCGCGGCAAGCGCCAAATCCCCGGCCCAAAGGCTAGCGGCACGGCCCCTTCATGAAGCATGTTCTCATCTTTATCGCCAAGCTGTGGCAATGGGGGCCAAGCCGGATTTTGCCGCCGACCTGCCGCTATGCGCCGTCGTGTTCGCAATATGCGATCCAGGCCTTGGGGAAATATGGCGCGATCAAGGGTGGATGGCTGGCGACGAAGCGGCTAATGCGCTGCCATCCGTGGGGCGGGCATGGATATGATCCTGTCCCTTGAGTTCGCATTTTTGACTGTCATACCTATATAACACGCCTGCCGCCAAATTGGGCAAACATACAAACAGGACTTACTCTTGGACAATCAGCGTAATTTGTTGCTGGCCGTAGCGCTTTCAGGTCTGCTTATCCTCGGTTGGGACGTGGCCATGCGCCAGTTCTATCCCGATGCCGCGATCACCGCGTCAACTGAAGAGGTTGAACCAGCGGCGGCGGCCAGCGCGGGCGACGTCCCGGGGACCAGCGTTGTCGCCGCAGACTTGCCCAGCGGCGTGACCCCTGCGGCAGGCCCAGTGGATCTCGATGCAGCCTTGGAAAACCCGCTGCGGGTGGCGATTGATGCGCCGCGCCTGGCTGGCTCGATCAACCTGGTTGGTGCGCGGATTGATGACATTGTTCTTAAGGATCATCGCCAGACGATTGACGATGATAGCGGCCCAGTGCGCCTGTTCGCGCCCGATCGCACGGACAACCAGTACTTTGCTGAGTTCGGCTTTTTGGCGAATGCTGAGCGGCTTGGCCCCGATGTCGTGTGGACCGCCGATGCGGAACGGCTGACGGTGGATTCGCCGGTCACGCTGACGCACGCAGCGGCCAATGGGCTGACCTATTCGATCAAGCTGTCGATTGATGACAATTACATGCTGGAGGCGGTGCAAACCGTATCCAATGCGGGCGAAAGCGCGGCGGTGATTCAGCCGTTCTCGCTTATCAATCGCACGAGCGCCAATGCCTCGGCGGACGAGTTTATCGTTCACGCGGGCCCGGTTGGTGTGTTCGGCGGCACGATCGATGAGGAATACGCCTATGACGACCTCGACGAGGTCCCCAGCTACACGCCCGAAGGCAAAGCCAATTGGCTCGGCTTTACCGACCGCTATTGGCTGTCTGCGCTGGTGCCGGGCGAGGGCAATTTTGAGAGCAGTTTCCGCGCGCTGGGTAGCCAAATTTACCGCAGCGATCTGATCTATGATGCTGTTACGCTTCCCGCCGGACAATCAATCCAGCAATCAACTCAGCTGTTTGTAGGTGCTAAAGAGAGTTCGGTGCTGGACGAATATGAAGCGTCAGGCATTGATGATTTCGGTCTGGCGATTTCGTGGGGCTGGTTCTGGTTTATTGAGAAGCCAATGCTGCTTCTCTTGAAGACTCTGTTCGATTTCGTCGGCAATTTCGGCGTGGCGATTATCGTTCTTACCCTAATCATCCGCGGGTTCTTGTTTCCTGTTGCGCAGAAACAATTCTCCAGCATGGCTGCGATGAAGGCGGTTCAGCCCAAGATGAAGGCGATCCAGGAGCGCTACAAGGACGACAAACAGAAGCAGCAGCAAGAGATTATGAAGCTGTACAAGGATGAGAAGGTCAATCCTCTCGCCGGCTGTCTGCCGCTCCTGATACAGATCCCGATCTTCTTTGCGCTGTACAAGGTTCTGATCCTGGCGATTGAAATGCGGCATGAGCCGTTTGTCGATTTCTGGATCAAGGATCTGTCCGCACCTGACCCTTGGACGATCCTCAACCTGTTCGGTCTGCTGCCATTTGAAGTCACCGGCTTCCTTGGCATCGGCGTGCTCGCGATCTTGCTCGGCATCACCATGTGGCTGACGTTTAAGCTGAACCCATCGGCCATGGACCCGATGCAGCAGCAAATCTTCAACTTCATGCCGTGGATTTTGATGTTTGTGATGGCACCGTTTGCGGCTGGTCTGCTGCTGTACTGGGTCACCAACAACATCCTCACGCTGGCTCAGCAAAGCTATCTCTATTCCAAACACCCGCAAATGCGCGCTGCCATAGACAAGGAAAAGGCCGAGAAGGAGCGCGCGAAAGCGCTTGAGGACCAATCAAAGGGCGAGGCGTGACCACAGAGGAAACCCAAGCCCAAGAGCAGCAAGAGCAAGAGGAGCGCGCGCAGAAATTTCGTGAGCGTACCGCTTCCAAGCTCTTCTCCGGGCGCGTGGACTTTTTGTTGTCCGCGCCCCAGCTCAAGTTCCTGCCTGAGCCAACGGTGCCGGAGATTGCCTTTTGCGGGCGGTCGAATGTGGGCAAAAGCTCGCTGCTCAATGCGCTCACAGGTCGCCGCTCAATTGCGCGCACCTCGGTAACGCCGGGCCGCACGCAGGAACTCAACGTCTTTGAAGTGGGCGAGCCGACCCAGTTCCGGCTCGTCGACATGCCGGGCTATGGCTTTGCCAAGGCCCCGCCCAAAGTGGTTGAGACGTGGAAGAAGCTGGTGCGCCAATATTTGCGCGGCCGCCCGGTTCTCGCTCGCAACCTTGTGCTGGTCGACTGCCGTCACGGCCTCAAGGATGTTGACCGCGAAATGATGACTATGCTGGACGAGTCGGCTGTCGGCTACCGCGTGGTGCTGACCAAAGCGGATAAGATCAAAGCCAGCGAGCTGGCCAAAACGGCAGAGGCGGTCTCCGCTGAGGCGCGCAAGCATGTTGCCGCCTTTCCTGAGCTGCACATCACCAGCAGTGAGAAGGGCATGGGTATCGAGGAGCTTCGCGCTGCGGTCTTGCTCGATGCGATGGGCGAAGCGTGGTTTGACTAAATGGAACCCCTTCGACCAAAGAGCGGACAACGTTGGTTTGCCCAACTGTCTTCGAGAAGCAAGAGAAGTTGCTTATCGATTTGGCTATCATAAAGTCGGACATCAATCCGAGTAACACCAACCTCGCGTGCCCAAAAACTAGTATGTAGTGCAGAGGTTCGAGTATATCCGAAGCCTAAATGCTGTATAAGTCGACTGCGTGGACGCTCACTGCTTCCAACATATGCACAGCCGTCAGTCGGCCAAACTGGTGGTTTTGGAAGTTGCCTTGCATATGCTCGACCCCCGATCTTCTTTGCGCGTGCCTCTCCAAAAAGCCTGTAAAGCCGTTCGGGACCGCATTGCGGAAAGCTGATTGCATACAACGCCATCGCATTATCCGGTGCCTTGGCGAGCGCCTCATCCGCTTCATCTTTACCAGCAAACAAAACGTGTTCTAATATCTCGATTGTGAATACCAACGTTGGCTTCAAGTTCTTTAATGCCTTGGCTTGGCTTTCTAGGACTTCAGCGGCTGATTGCTCGAAGGTTTTCATTACTTCGCGAAGAGCTGGTCGGGATCGGCGAAAGCCTTCATCTCGATCGCATTGCCCGATGGGTCGCGGAAGAACATCGTCGCTTGCTCTCCCGCCTCCCCTTTGAAGCGCACCGTTGGTTCGATCACAAAATCAGTGCCCCCGTCCTTCAATCGCCCCGCCAGGGCTTCCCATGCGGGCATATCCAAGACTAATCCGAAATGCGGCACCGGCACGCCGTGGCCATCAACCGGATTGCTCGCGGCATCGCCCGCCGCGCCCGGTGCCAGATGCGTAACGATCTGATGCCCGTGAAAGTCAAAGTCGATCCATTCGTCGCTGCTGCGCCCCTCTGCGCACCCCAGAACGCCCGCGTAAAACGCACGCGCGGCGGCAAGATCATCGACCGGGAAGGCGAGGTGAAAGGGTGGCGTGGCCATGTCTGGGCGAAGAGCCTTTCTGTGATTGGATGGCCGAGAAGTAACCGTTCAGCCTCGACAGCGAAACACTGAATATCTAGGGCATCGCAAAGCGAGGCGGATAATTGCCTCAAACCTCTAAGCCCCGCAAGATGGAGCAAGCCGTCATGAAGCTGATTATCGGCAATAAGAATTATTCCGGCTGGTCGCTGCGCGGCTGGTTGGCGGCGAAGCAATCTGGGCTGTCATTTGAAGAACTGACGGTGCCAATCCTTGGCGAGGGCTGGGAAGAGCAGAAGCAAGGCATGGGCGAGATGCAGCCCTCGCACGGCAAGGTTCCGATCCTGTGGGATGATGACACAGTCATTTGGGACAGTCTGGCCATCATGGAATATCTCGGTGACAAGGTTGGGCGTGACCGTTTCTGGCCAAAGGACGAGAGTGCGCGCGGCATGGCCCGCGCGATGGTGGCTGAGATGCACTCATCCTACATGGCGCTGCGCAAAGAGCTGCCGATGAATGTCCGCCGCAAGGTGAAGCTGGAGGATGTCTCGGAAGAGGCGCGCCAGGACATCGTGCGTATCCTGACCCTGTGGGCAGAGGCGCGCTCGCGCTACGGCAGCAGCGGGCCATTCCTGTTCGGAACCTTTGGCGCCGCCGACATATTCTACGCGCCCGTGGTCTCGCGCTTCATCACCTACGGCATTGGCGTTCCGGGCTTTGCAGAGGCTTATATGCAAGCCTTGTGGGAGCATGCCTGGATGCAGGAATGGATCGGCGCCTCTGAAGACGAGCAATGGGTGATTGAGCAATACGAGACAATCGGCTGATGCGCGCCTTCGCAAAGCTCTGGTTGTGCGCCTTGGCAGTGATGCTCGCCGCGCCAAGCCCCGCTTTCGCTTGGGGCTTTTATGCGCATGGCAAGACGGCTGAGATCGGCGAGGCAAATATTTCGCCGCGGGCTCGCGCTGAGATTGCGCGGCTGCTGCGTTCAGAGGCACTGCTGGGCACGCCAGAATGCTCGCTTTCCACGTTAGCAGAGGCCTCCGTTTGGCCCGATTGCGTCCGCCGGACCCGCTGGCGCTGGGGCTACACCGCCGCGTGGCATTACCGCACGACGCCAATATGCGAGGCTTACAACCCGCGCGCCAATTGTTCTGGAGGGAATTGCGTCACCGCCCAGATAGAGCGCAGCCACCGCATGCTCGCCGACGAAAGCCTGCCGGATCACATTCGGTTGGAGGCGCTGGCCTTCATGGTCCATTTTGCGGGCGACATTCATATGCCGCTGCATTCGGGCGATAAGGATGATCGCGGCGGCAATGACCGCGAGACGGATTATGGGATCGTTCCCAGCCTCAATCTGCATTGGATCTGGGATGGCCCCTTGGCAGAACGCGCAATTACCAGCGGTGAGCGGCCTGTTGTCCGCTCCTACAGCGCAGCAGAACGCATGGAGCTGGGCGGCGGATCACCAGCAGATTGGGGCCGAGAAAGCTGGAAGATCGCCCGCGATTTCGTTTATCCCACAGCCTTTGACACGCAGGATGTCTGCGGCACCGAGCTGCCCAGAAAAACCGCGCTGAGCCAAGACGACATCGTCAAAGGCGTACCAATCGCGCGGCGGCGGGTCCAGCAGGCTGGCATCCGCATTGCAGATCTGCTCGAAAGCGCCTTTGCCCCAGGACCATTGCCCGAACCGGAGCGACGATGACCACAGTTCTTGAGATTGCGCAGCGGCTTATCGCAGCGCCCAGCGTTACGCCGGCGACCGGCACAGTGTTCGATGCGATGGAGGCGATGCTGACCCCGCATGGCTTTGCGGTGCACCGTTTCACGCGCGGAGATGGGCCAGAGGGCAGCGATGAGGCCCCGGTTGAGAACCTGTTCGCCATTCGCAAAGGTCCAGAAGGCTCCAAGCATTTTGCCTTTGCTGGCCATCTGGATGTTGTGCCGCCGGGCGAAGACTGGACAAGCGCTCCGTTTGAGCCAGAGATCAGGGGCGACCTGCTGTATGGGCGCGGCGCGGTCGACATGAAGGGCGCGATCGCCGCAATGATCGCGGCCATCGCCGATGTGCCAGCGGATGCGGGCACAATCAGCTTTATCATCACAGGCGATGAGGAAGGCCCCGCGCTGCACGGGACGCGCGCGCTGATTGACTACATGCGCGAGCAGGGCATTCAGCCTGATCTGTGCCTGGTGGGCGAGCCGACCAGTGTTAACAGGCTGGGCGACATGATGAAGATCGGACGGCGCGGTTCGGTCAACATCTGGCTGAGCGTTGAGGGCATGCAAGGACACGTCGCCTATCCGCATCTGGCCGACAATCCACTGCCAAAACTGGTGGCGATGCTCGCTGAGCTTGATGCGCTCACTCTGGATACGGGCACCGATTGGTTCCAACCGTCCAATTTGGAAATCACCGATCTGACGGTTGGGAACAAGGCGCACAATGTGATCCCGGCAAAGGCCGAGGCGCGCATTTCGATCCGTTTCAACGATTTGCACAGCGGCGCCAGCCTGTCTGACAGGGTCAGCTCCATCGCTGAAAACCACGGCGGGACAGCGCGGCCGATCATTTCGGGCGAGCCATTTCTGACCGAGCCGGGCGCATTTTCGCAGATGATTGCGGATGCGGTTGAGGCGGAAACCGGCACGGCGCCAGAAGCCTCAACCAGCGGCGGCACATCCGACGCGCGCTTCCTGCGCAATGTTTGCCCAGTGATTGAATTTGGGCTTTGCAACGCAACCATGCATAAGCGCGATGAAGCGGTGGCCATTGCTGATCTGGATGCGCTGGCCCGGATTTATACGAATGTGGCCTTGGCCGCTCTAAAACACGACTAAACGCGGGAGCGCAGATGTGCTGAAGGCTTGGTTCAATATTCCCTTGTGGCAACGGGTAATCGGGGCGCTGATCCTCGGCATTGCGCTGGGTCTTTTATGGGGGCCGGAAGCGGAAAGCATCAAGTGGATTGGCGACTTCTTTATCAAGTCGATCAAGATGCTGGTCGTCCCACTGATCTTCTTCAGCCTTGTCGCAGGTGTCGCCGCCATCGGTGATCTGCGCAAGCTTGGCGCGGTTGGCGGACGAGCCATTATTCTGTTCGTGGTGAGCGGACAGATTGCAGTCTGGCTTGGCCTGGCGCTGGGCACGGGCGCGGTGAATCTGGGGCTCTTCCCGAGCAAGGAAGAGCTGGGGACGCCCGAGGTTCCAACGCCTGAGCCGAACGAAACCACAGCGATCGATATGGTTCTCTCCATCGTGCCTGAAAGCCCGGTGCAAGTGATGGCGGATGTCGCGGTGCTGCCGCTGATCGTATTCTCCCTGCTGATCGGGATCGGCATTTTGATGGCCGGGCGCGATGGCGAGCCGGTGCAGAAGATTTTCGATAGCGGCGCGATTGTTATGCAGAAGGTCACGATGATCGTGATGGAGCTGACCCCGTTTGGCGTGTTTGCTCTAATGGCCTGGGTCGCGGGTACGCTCGGCGTGGATGCCTTGAAAGCACTGAGCTGGCTGGTCGTGCTCAACTATCTGGGCTGTTTCCTGATCATCGGCGTCATGTATTCGGCGATGATCAAACTGATCGCGAAGCTGCCGATCATCGATTTCTTCCGCGGGATCGTAGACGCGGTTGCTGTGAGCTATTCTACGGCCAGCTCCAATGCGACGCTGCCCGTCACTTTGCGCTGCGCAGAGCGAAACTTGGGCATTCCCAATTCCATCGCCGCGTTCGTGATCAGCCTTGGCGCGACGATCAATATGAACGGCACGGCGATGTATCTCGGCCTGGCAACCCTGTTCGGCGCGTCCATCTTCGGTGTGGATCTCAGTTGGGGGCAGTATTTCCTCATCTCAATCCTCGCGACGCTCGGCGCGATTGGCGCAGCGGGTATTCCGGGCGCGGGCCTGATCATGATGGCGCTGGTGTTTGGCGCTGTGGGAGTGCCCCTGGAGACCATCGCCTTTGTGGCCGGTGTCGACCGGATCATGGATATGATGCGGACCACCACCAATGTGAGCGGCGATGCAGCCGTAGCGACCACAGTGGCGAGTATGCTGGACGAGATCGACCGCGAGGAAATGATCAGCGCGGATGATGTTTAGAGCTTAAAATTTCTTAATTGGTGGCGGCTACGCTGTCGGCAGAAAGGGATCTACGTGGCTTTCACTAAAGAAGAAAAAACGGCTTGGCATCTCGCTAAGCGCGAACGTGAAGCAGAGCGACCGCGTTTGGCATCTCAACCATTAGCTGAATGCATAATTTGCTTTCAGCCGTTTGGTCTAGGCGAGGGCGATTGGGCTTCTGACTTTCCTATCTGTCGCGCTTGTGACACCGATTGATGTTCACCGCCCCTTCGGCGCCTCCAGCACCTTCTTCCTAAAGCTGCATAGGTCCACCAGCCGACAGCGCCAGCATTCCGGCGTGCGCGCTTTGCAGACATAGCGGCCATGCAGGATGAGCCAGTGATGCGCGTGCAGGCGGAAGGGCTGCGGCACGCGCTTTTCTAGCTTTGCCTCGACCTGCTCCGGCGTTTTACCCTTCGCCAGACCCGTACGATTGCCCATCCGCAGGATGTGCGTGTCGACCGCAAAGGTCTCTTGCTTGAACCAGCAATTGAGCACGACATTAGCCGTCTTGCGCCCCACGCCGGGCAGCCGGACGAGGTCTTCGCGCGTATCGGGAACTTCGCCGCCATATTCGTCGATCAGCAATTGCGAGAGCGCAATCACATTTTTGGCCTTGGAGTTGAACAGACCGATCGTCTTGATGTGCTCGGTGAGGCCCTCCAGCCCCAGATCGAGCATCTGCTGCGGTGTCTTCACTTTCGCAAACAGCGCCCGCGTCGCCTTGTTCACGCCCACATCGGTCGCCTGCGCAGACAGGGCAACGGCCACCACCAGCTGATAGGCGTTGCCATATTCCAACTCTGTCTCAGGCTCTGGATTGTCCTCAGCCAGACGGCGGAAGAATTCGAAGATCTGGTCTTTCGTCATTGCGCCAACGCTTCAGTCTCTGGTCCTGCCTCGGTCTCTGGCGGATTGGCGGCTTTCCATTCCATCGCTGTACGAATGCGCCGCTCCACACTTGGGTGAGTGTAGAAGATTGTTTCTTCCAGCGATCCAGCCAGCGGATATCGATATTCCGCCGTTTTGATGAGCGCACCTGACAGTGCATCCGGCAGGTTCACGGTTTGCAGCGAGTAAGCATCCGCCTCTCGCTCACCAATCCGCGTGAGCGCATTGTTGATCGGTGTTGCCAGCGTAAAGAACAGTCCGACCACGAAAGACAGCACTGCGATCCCGCGTACATCCGAAAGCGGCGCATCACTGCCGAACCTTCGCGCGAACCATGCGTAGGTGCGGTCGGTTAGGAAAAACACCACCATCGCCATCACGCTCAGCACGATCACAATGCGCCAGACATGGCCCAGCACATAGTGGCCAATTTCGTGGCCGGTCACGGCTTTCACCTCGTCGAGCGATGCCTGATCCAGTGCGACATCGGAAATCGCAATGCGGGCAGAGCTGCCGATGCCAGAGACATTGGCGGTAAAGTTGTTCGACTGACGCGATCCGTCAAACATGAACACGCGGTCGGTTGGGATGCCCGCTTCTTCGGCGAGCGCATAGACTGCGTCACGCACTTCGCCCTCTGGCACAGGCTCGAAATCGTTGAAAATCGGTTCGATCAACGTGGGCGAAAGCAGCAAGGTGAGTGCGGTGAAGGCAGCCAACAAAGCGCCAGACCATGCCCACCAGAGCTTGCCCGTTTTGCGGATGAGGAAATAGACACCCATCAGCAGCAATCCGCCGACCACTGCGGTGAGCAGGGTGGAAATACCCGCTTGCCCCAAATAATCAGCCAACGGCTGGCTGGTGCGGCCATACTGGCTCTCGCGCCACCAATCGGTGTAGATCAAATAAGGCAGTGAGAGCAGCGAATTGAGCAGCAAGAACACCAGCGCCACACAATAGACACGCAGATTTTGCCACCGGTCGCTGAACCGCGCGAATACTCTTTCGAGCAGACCGCTTTTGACGATCAGCCATGTGACGAGTGCGCTGACCACCAGGCCAGCCAGGATCAACCAGTGATTGCCCGTGGTGTAGCTGCGCGCGAGCTCCAGCTCTGCCTCGCTCAGCGTTGCGATATATTCCTGTGTTGCCGCAGCCGGATCAAATGCCATAAATTCCTCCCCCGTCTTGGACTTAGCCAAGCCCCAGAACGTCGTTCATTGAATATCGACCAGCGTCTGTTTCGATCAGCCAAGCGGCTGCTTTCACCGCGCCGCGCGCAAAGATCATGCGGTTTTCTGCGCTGTGCGATAGGGTGATACGCTCCTCATCCCCCGCCAGAATGACGCTATGATCGCCGGCAACGCTGCCGCCGCGTAGGGCAGCAAAGCCGATTGCGCCTTCGGCCCGCGCGCCAGTGTTTCCGTGGCGTCCGCTCTCCGTGTGGCTCGCAAGATCAATTCCGCGTCCTTCGGCCGCAGCCTCGCCGAGCAGTTTGGCCGTGCCAGAGGGGGCATCAACCTTGTGGCGGTGGTGCATTTCCAGCACCTCAATATCCCAGTCCGGACCAAGCTTTGCCGACGCCTCGCGCACCAGGTGTGCCAGCAGGGTGACGCCCAGCGACGTGTTGCCGGTTTGAAGCACGGCTATAACCTCAGCCGCTTTGTCGATCGCTGTGAAATGCTCCGCCTCCAGGCCTGTCGTTCCAATCACAATCGGAGTGCCTGCGGCCTGCGCCGCGTCTAGGTTGGCTTGCAAAGCGGCGGGGGCGGAGAAGTCCACGAGCACGTCGGACTGGGCGGCGAGCGGGCTTGGCGCCTCGCCTTGATCCACGCCGCCTGCCAATTGGTGGCCAGCATCCGCGATGGCCCGGGCCAAAGCCTCGCCCATACGCCCCTTGCTGCCGATAATTCCGATTTGCGCCATTGCTACCAACCTATTCAAAGTGTTTGATGGCCTCATGGCAGACATTGAACGCATCGTCATCCTGACAGGCGCAGGAATTTCAGCCGAGAGCGGGATTGATACATTTCGCTCTGCTGGCGGGCTGTGGGAACAGCACAAGGTGGAGGACGTGGCGACGCCAGAGGGCTTTGCTCGCGATCCAGATCTGGTGCTGGGCTTTTACGATATGCGGCGTGAGGCACTGGCCAAGGTGGAACCAAATGATGCTCACCGCGCGCTCGCCCGGCTTGAGCGAGAGTTTGCGGGCGAATTGCTGCTGGTGACGCAGAATGTCGATGATCTGCACGAGCGCGGCGGTTCGCGTGATGTGCTGCATATGCATGGCGAGTTGAAAAGCGCGCTGTGCAGCTCTTGCGAAGTCCGCTCGCCATGGGATGCGCCGATGGCGGACCGGCCGCCATGCCCCGTGTGCCAGGCACCGGCCCTGCGCCCGGACGTCGTCTGGTTTGGCGAGATGCCGTATCAGATGGACCGTATCTATGCGGCGCTGCTCAGCGCTGATGTTTTCGTTAGCATCGGGACGAGCGGTGCGGTCTATCCAGCGGCCGGTTTCGTCCAGGAGGCGAAGGCAGCGGGCGTGCATACCGTGGAGCTCAATTTGGAGCCAAGCGAGGGCACGCATCATTTTGCGCAAGCTCGCCACGGTCCCGCCAGCATCTTGGTGCCAGCGTGGGTCGATGAGGTGCTCAGCGCATAGGCGGGCGCCATTCCAGCTTACAAAAGTTGTACAAGTCTGCTGCTGGTATAGGCGCAATCCCTGAGCTTGCTTGCAAGCGCTCAGAGGGACTCAGGCAGTAGATACGCTTGACTATGACTCGACAAGGCCAGATTTCTATCAGCCATATTATGGCGCTCTCATTGCAAGCCCTGCTTGCGGTGTTTGTGATGGTGGCCGCGGTTTTTTGGCCGCGCGCTGGCGAGGCCGCGATCCTAGTGCCGCTTGGCGAAAGGCAATCAGCAGGGGCCCTGCAATGGCTTGAGCAAGAACAGACAAGCCTGCTCAGCTTCGATGCGCGCGGAGGCGCTTTCATCGCCATTGTCCCTAGCAACATCAGCGTTTTGCGAGCTGTAAAAATGGGCTTGGTGCCAATCGCGACAGACGGCGCAATCTGCCGAAGCACTCCCCCTCCAGAGGTGAATAATGAACATGAAAGAGATTGATAAGCTCAGGGCACAAGGCGTGCAATTGATCACCGTTCTGGTCGTTGCGAGCGCTATCGTAATCACCGTTTGGAGCGCCAAAACAGGCGACTATATCTACGCCGCTCTGGCGGCGTGTTTGTGCGTTTTGCCCGCCTATCTCGCTTGGACGGGCAAGACTGATGCGGTTTCCAGGATCGCGCTGGGTGCGACTTTGCCGCTCTTCGCAGCGCTGCTGCTAGCGCTAGCCAAGAATTCTGTTTGGCTCGTTGATATGCACATGACCTTTTTCGCGTACCTTGCGGTGCTGGCGATCATGGCCGACTGGCGGGTGATTGTCGCTGCGACATTGGTGACGGCGGTGCATCATCTGCTGCTCAACTATGTCGCTCCGCTCTATGTGTTTCCCGACGGCACGGATTTGATGCGCGTTCTGTTTCATGCGCTTGTGGTTTTGGTGGAGGCGATCGTCTTGATCGTCCTGTGCACCCGGCTCGAATTGATCTTTGACCGGTTGACAAAATCCAAAAAACGTCAGGATGAGCAGGATCAGGAGGCCAAGGCGGAGCGGGCTCGGATTGCAGCGGAGCAAGACCTTGTTCTGGACGGAATGAGTCACCGTCTTGCAGCACTCGCTTCTGGCAATTTGTCAGACCGGCTAACGGAACCGTTTCCGGCGGATTATGAGCCAGCGCGTGAAATGCTCAACAAGACCTGTTCAGAGCTGGAGCAGGTTGTCGGCACTGTCGTCATCACCGCCGACCGGGTCGCGGATGGATCGCGGGAAATGAAGGAGGCATCCGATCATTTGGCGACCCAGACAGAGCAACAATCCTCTTCTATTGAGGCGGTCTCTCGCACGACAACTGAGCTGCTCGAAGATTTCCAGGAAAGTTCAAAAATGTGGAGCGAGACCCGTGAAACCGCTCTTGGCGCAAAAGGCGAGGCGGACCGTGGCAGCGAGGTGATCGAGGGCGCAGCAGAAGCGATGCGGCGCATTGAAAGCTCGTCCTCCAAAGTCGTCGAGATGGTCGCCTTTATCGATTCCATTGCGTTTCAGACCAATCTCTTGGCGCTCAATGCCGGTGTTGAGGCTGCGCGTGCAGGCGATGCTGGCAAGGGCTTTGCTGTGGTAGCCAATGAGGTGCGCGAACTCGCTCAACGCTCCGGCGAATCGGCGACTGCGATTAAGGAGCTGATCGAACAATCCAACAGCGAGATCACCGATGGTGTCGAACGCGTCCAACAAATGGTCGCTCTGCTCGGCGGCGTTGTCACCCAGATCAGCGATATCACCGCCAGGATCGACCAGATCGCTGAGAAATCAGACACAACCTTGGGCGGCATTGACGAAATCAATCGCGCGATGAGCTTGCTGGATCAGGCGATGCAGCAGAACGCGGCGATGGCGGAAGAAAGCAACGCGGCGTCTTTGGAGCTATCGAGCCGCGCTCAGGAGCTGAAGCAATGCGTCTCTCACTTCAGCTATAGCGCCGGCTTTGATGAGGAAACCGAGCAAATGGCAGCGTAACGCAGCGTTGAGTTGCCAGGCTTTTGCAGGGGCTTAGGCGGCTGAGGGCCCACAGCCTTTGCATGCTGGGTCTTTGGCGATGCTGAGCGTGCGCATGCCTGGCTTCATGCCATCCAGGATGTGAACCTTGCCCCATTGCGGATCGCCAAAGGCGCTCACACCGCTCAGCAAAACGCGCACCGCCTGCATGGCCGCAAAGCTGCCCGCCCATCCCGCCATCGCGCCCAGCATCCCGTCCTCTGCGCAGGTGTCGCAATCCTCAGCATCAAACGCATCGCCGACGAAGCAGCGATAGCAGGCATGGTCAGCAAGGTGGCCCGCAAAGGCACCAACTTGTCCCTGAAAGCGGCCAACGGCGGCGCTGAGCAGCGGCACACCGGCCGTGACGCAGGCATCCGATACAGCCAAGCGGGTTGCGAAATTGTCTGTGCCATCCAGCACGAGATCAGCGCTGGCAATCAGGCCGTGCGCGTTATGCGGATCAATGCGCTTGTCGGAAATCTCCGCGTCGGTCTCATCATCGAAGTTTGCCAGCCACCGGCGGGCTGAGACGGCCTTTCCGTGGCCAACATCGCGGGAGGAAAAAATGGTCTGACGCTGGAGATTGCTGGCATCAACAACATCATCATCGACTAGTGTGAAGCGCCCGATGCCGCTGGCCGCGAGATATTGCAGCGCTGGCGATCCAATCCCGCCGAGCCCGATCATCGCGATATGCTTGCTAGCCAGCGCAACCTGACCCGCGCCGCCAATCTCTGGCAGCACGATATGGCGCGCAAAGCGATCAAGGCGGGCAGAGGATAAGGCGCTGGAAACAGTCATGCACTGCCTGTTGGCATCATGTTTACAACCTGTCGACAGCCTGTGGGCAGGGCTGTTGATGACCCTGTCGACAGACTGTTGAGCAGTTGTGCAGATGCTGTGCGCTAAACGGTTAGGCTCAGAGCGCTTCTGAGAGCGCTAAACTCAGCTCTCCAGCCGGCGCAGAAGGCTGCGTACATCGCCATCCATATCCGCATCGCGGGTGCGCAGATCTTCGATCAGCCGCACAGCGTGGATAACCGTGGAGTGGTCGCGGCCGCCAAATTTGCGGCCAATCTCAGGGTAACTGCGCGGTGTCAGCACCTTGGCAAGATACATCGCCACCTGGCGCGGCCGAACAACGGCGCGGGCGCGGCGCTTGGACGACATCTCGCTGCGGTCGATCCGATAGAATTGGCAGACCGTGCGCTGAATCTCATCAATCGTGATCCGGCGGCGATTGGCCGACAGAATATCAGTCAGCTGTTCTTCGGCGAGCTGGAGTGAAACCTCTTGGCCGGTCGGCTGCGCATAAGCGATCAGCTTGTTAAGGCCGCCCACCAGCTCGCGAATGTTGCGCGTGATGGTACGGGCGAGGAAATCGATCACATCGTCTGGCACATTAAGCGGCGCAAAACGAGTGAGTTTCGATTCCAGGATCTTGCGGCGCAGTTCAATGTCGGCCGCTTGGATATCGGCAACCAGACCCATCGACAGACGGCTGAGGAGACGCGGTTCGACCCCGTCGAGCGCCTGAGGTGCGCGGTCAGCGGCAAAGACCAGGCGTTTGCCCTCAGCTAGAAGCGCATCGATCGTATAAAGCAGCTCTTCTTGAGCGCTCGCCTTGCCGATGATGAATTGAATATCGTCAACCAGCAGCAGATCAAAGCTGCGCAGCCGCGCTTTAAACTCGATCATCTGGTTCGCTTTAAGCGCTTGGACGAATTCGACCATGAAGCGCTCAGCTGAACAGTAGAAAATCCGGGCGCGCGGGTGGGCTTGCAGGAATGCATGGCCAATCGCGTGGAGCAGGTGCGTCTTACCCTGACCGGTCGCAGCCTTCAGATAGAGCGGTGAAAATTGCGGCTGTTCGGTTGCGGCCATACGCTGCGCAGCGTTGCAAGCGAGCACATTGGCCTCGCCCGTGACGAAGGCGGCAAAAGTCAGCGACGGGTCGAGCCCTACGGAGCTGGTGAAGCCTGCATCGCCGATTGTGCCGGCAGCCATTGCGATCGCACTGGCATCCGCATCATTGGCTGGCCGGCGGCCATTGTCGAGCCGCAGCTCTGGCAATTGGCGGCGTCCGGGGTGAACCTGCACGCGAACATTGCGGACTTCGCTGCGCGCGATCTTCCATGCGAGTTGCAAACGGTCATGAAACCGGTCTTGGACCCAATTGGCCGAAAACTCAGTGGGCAAAAACAGATCGAGCGTACCGGTCTCTTTATCAATGCCGCCAACCTGAATCGGTTTGATCCATTGGCTGTGCAATTGATGGCCCAGATCCTTGCGAAGTCCTTGGCTGATATCTGACCAATCTGCAGCGAGGTTCACAGCTTCGGAATCTTCCATCAAGTCGTCATCTGCTTTCCGACGCGTAGACCGCGCCTTTTCTATTTTATGAGCCATCGTACGTAATCCTGTACCAACTCCAGAGCTGCTGATCTGGAGCGTTTCCCCAACTTCATGACAGGCAAAGCCTTCCCATGACCCGGAATCGAAAGATCCGGGTTTCCCCTCTTCATTCAAACTTTAAAAACCCGGGCTGTCCCGCCCCGAGTCAGGCATGATGTACCTATGGATTTCACCTCGAGGCAAGGGTGCATAATGTAAAAAAACAGAAATATTTGTGTTGACTCGGCTGTGACCCGCAGGCCTCCGTTCAACGCTCTGAATTACCTTTAATTTTTGGTTTATGACCCTGCGAATCGCGGGGAATCCTGCGCTATTAGTGTGTCAGCTTTGTCATGTGCCGCACAAACAAAAAGGGCCGCGCCACTACGGCCCGACCCTTATGTATAATTCTCCGCAAAAATACGGATGTGAGTGGGTGCGAATCAGAGCGCAGCGACTCGTTTTGAGAGGCGCGACATTTTCCGCGCGACTGTGTTTTTGTGCATGACACCGCGAGCAACGCCGCGAGCCATTTCAGGCTGAGCAGCTTTAAGCGCTTCAGCAGCAGCAGGCTTGTCGCCAGCTTCGCAAGCGGCCTCGACCTTCTTCACGAAGCCGCGAATGCGGCTCATGCGGGCGGTGTTGATTTCCGCACGGCGATTGTTGCGGCGGATGCGTTTGCGGGCTTGCGGCGTATTGGCCATATCTGTGTCTGTCTCGCGGTTTCTGCGGGCCACCAAGGATGGCCTGATCTCTAATATCGGTTGCTCGAAGAATCGGCGCTCAGGAATTCACCCGTACGCCGGAAAACGCGGCACATAGGGCCAGCCTTGCGAATCGTCAATGATTTTGGTGCGATCCTGGCTGAGGCCGCATCAATCCAGCGCGCTCACTTTTGACACTTGGGGCAGAACCACGTGCTGCGCCCGCCTTGCGCGATACGCTTGATCGTCCCGCCATCCTTATGGTGGCAGGCCTCGCCGGTGCGGTCATAGACATCAAACCGCGTTGCGAAATAGCCCAGCTCGCCGTCGGGCTGCGCATAATCCCGCAAAGTGGAGCCGCCATCGCGGATTGATGTCTCCAGCACCTCGCGAATGGCCGGAACGAGCCGTGCCGGCTGCGGCTTTGTCACCTTGCCGCCTTGCTTGCGCGGATGAATGCCAGAGCGCCACAGCGCCTCGCACACATAGATATTGCCAAGCCCGGCGATAATCCTCTGGTCCAGCAGGCACAGTTTGATCGACTGGGTCTTGCCTTTCAGCGCCGCTTTCAGGTGCTCCACGCTTAACCCATCGCCCAATGGCTCCGGCCCAAGGCTTGCAAATTGCGGCCACCGCTCCAGTGCATCGCTTGGCAGCAGATCAACCGAACCGAACCGGCGCGGATCGCACAGGGCAAATTGATGGTCGTCTGTCTCAATGATCAGGTGGTCGTGCTTGTCCGGTTCCTCCGGATCGATTCGCCAGCGCCCGCTCATGCCCAGATGGAAGACCATCGACTGGCCGCGATCGATATCAATGAGGCCGTATTTCGCGCGCCGCGACAATCCAGTGATGACCGCGCCAGTCATCACTTGCACCAAGTCTGGCGGGAAGGGGCGGCGCAGGTTGGGGCGGTTCAATTGGACGCGCGCGATGCGCTCGCCCAGCATAAAGCGCTCTAGCCCGCGAACGGTGGTTTCAACTTCTGGTAATTCAGGCATCGTTCTTAGGCTCGCTGTCACTCGCTAACCGAAGCCACCCGCTCCCACAAAAATAGCGCTCTAACAAGCTTTGCGCGCTGCACAAACTTCCCTAAGGCTCTGCGCTATGAGCGAAAAGACAGTATCCTTCGGTTACGAAGAAGTGGCCCCAGAGGAAAAGACCCGCCGTGTTGGCGACGTATTCTCCAGCGTCGCGAGCAAGTATGACATCATGAATGACGCGATGTCGGGCGGCATGCACCGCTTGTGGAAAGACCGCTTTGTGCGGCGGGTGAAGCCGCAGACGGGTGAGACGATCCTCGACATGGCAGGCGGCACGGGTGACATCGCCTTTCGCATGGCGCCCAGCGGCGCAGCGATCACCGTGTGCGATATCAATCAGGATATGCTCGATGTCGGCGTTGAGCGGGCGATGGATCGCGGCCTGAAGGATGATGAGGGCTCGCTGGTCTGGTCATGCCAGAATGCTGAGGAACTCAACTTCGCCTCTAGCAGTTTTGATGCTTACACAATCGTATTTGGCATTCGCAATGTGACCGACATTCCAAAGGCGCTGCGTGAGGCAAGCCGCGTCCTGCGTCCAGGCGGACGTTTTTTCTGCATGGAGTTTTCGACCACGGAATGGCCGGGCTTCAAAGAGGTCTATGACGTCTACTCGCATAAGATCATGCCGAAGATGGGCAAGGTCATCGCTCAAGATGAAGAGAGCTATCGCTATCTCGCCGAATCCATCCGCCGTTTCCCGAAAATGCCGGAGTTTGAGCAGATGATCCGCGATGCGGGCTTTGCCAACACTAAGGTGGAGCCGATCCTGGGCGGCGCTGTGGCCATTCATTCGGGGTGGAAGATCTAGGGTGACGCAGCCCGCCACGCATCTTTTCCGCCTGCTAAAGTGGGGCATCACGCTCGCTCGGCGCCGCGCGCTGGTCGGGATTGAGAATGATCCCAATGCTCCGCCGCCGGTGCGGCGCTTGGTTAAGCTAGCGCGCTGGATATCCTTCACAGGCAAATCAGGCACGCCCGACTATGCCGGAGCCTTCCGCGCGATTGGCCCGGCAGCGATCAAGCTTGGGCAATCATTGGCCACCCGGCCCGATATTGTGGGCGAGGAAGCGGCGAATAATCTGCTCAGCCTACAGGACAATCTGCCGCCAGTGCCATTTTCCGAAATCGAAGCCTCAATCGCGGCGAGCTTTGGCGTTCCGCTGGAGACTCTGTTTCGCGAAATTGACCCTGACCCAGTTGGCGCGGCGTCCATCGCTCAAGTTCACAAGGGCGTGACCACGGATGGCCGCGAAGTGGCGATCAAAGTGCTGCGGCCCGGAATCCGCGAGAAGTTTGCGCGCGATATTCAAACCTATGAATGGGCGGCGGCGCACCTTGAGGCCTTTGGCGGCGAAGCGGAACGCCTGCGTCCGCGCCTGACGATTGCCAATTTCAAACGTTGGACCAACAGCGAGCTGGATCTGCGGCGCGAGGCGGCCTCTGCATCTGAGCTGGCGGAGGGCATGGCCGGGATCGAGGGATACCGCATCCCGGAGATCGATTGGGACCGCACCAATGGCCGCGTCCTGACGGTTGAGTGGATCAACGCGGTGAAGATCAGCCGGATTGAAGAGCTGAAAGCGCAGGGTCAGGACTTGCCGCATATTGCCGAACGACTGGTGATATCGTTCCTGACGCAGGCGATCAGCGCCGGTTTCTTCCATGCCGACATGCACCAGGGCAATCTGTTCGTTGAGGAAGACGGCACGATCGTCGCGATTGATTTTGGCATCATGGGCCGGATTGATCGGCGCGCGCGGCAATGGCTCGCAGAGATCCTCTATGGACTGACAACAGGCAATTATAAGCGCGTGGCCGAAATTCATTTCGAGGCGCAATATGTGCCGAGCTACCACTCGGTTGGTGAGTTTGCGACGGCATTGCGCGCTGTGGGCGAGCCGATGCGCGGCAAACCTGTGAGCGAGCTTAGCGTCGGGCAAATGCTCGACGGGCTGTTTGCGATCACGCGCGATTTCGACATGCAAACACAGCCGCATCTGCTGCTGCTGCAAAAGACCATGGTGATGGTCGAAGGCATAGCGACGCAGCTCAACCCTGAGATCAATATGTGGGACACATCGGCGCCTTATGTGCGCGGCTGGATCCGCGACGAATTGGGGCCAGAGGCCGCGGTTGCGGAACGGATCAAGGAAGACACGCAAACGTTTCTGCGCCTGCCCGATTTGATCCGCCGGATAGAAGACCGCTTCCCAGCGAAAGGCGGCGCGCCAGAGCAGCCTCCGCTGCCCGATGTGCCCCTGATGACCGACCGCAAACCACGCGAGGGCGGCGGTGTGTTTGGGTACCTTGTCGCAGGCGCTGCCGGGGCAGGCGCGATGTTTGGCGCGGTGGCACTGGGTTTGATTGGTTGAATTCTCGCTGATTTTACTTGATTTAGTGCCCCATTGATCAAGCTTAATTAACCATTGTATCCCATGGAACGCTCTTGGGCTTGGCCCAAGGACGCTGTACGTCTAGGTTCTGGGACAGCGTTAACGTGATGTGAGGGAGTGAAGCGAGTGATTGTTTGCTTGCCCGGCCCATGTGTAAGTCTATGTGTGAGGACGCAAAAATGACCGAAACACGGCCGAAAATCCTGTTGGTCGTGGGCGGCGGAATTGCCGCTTACAAGGCTTGCGAGCTGGTTCGCCTGATCCGCAAAGGCGGCGGCGATGTCACCTGTGTGGTGACCAAAGGCGGTCAGCAATTCGTCACGCCCATGTCGCTCGCCGCTTTGAGCGAAAATCAAGTTTACTCCAATCTTTGGGATCTCAAGAACGAGGTCGAGATGGGTCATATCGAGCTGAGCCGCGAGGCCGACCTTGTGGTCGTGTGCCCGGCGACGGCTGATCTTTTGGCCAAAATGTCATCAGGCATTGCCGATGATCTTGCGACCACTTTGATCCTTGCCACCGACAAGCCAGTGATGGCTGTGCCGGCGATGAACGTACGCATGTGGGAGCATGAGGCGACCCAGCGCAATATCGAATGGCTGCGCCAGGCCGGTGTCAATGTGCTGGACCCCGATGAAGGGCCAATGGCCTGCGGCGAGTTCGGCTATGGCCGCCTGCCAGAGCCGGATGCGATCTGGCGCGAAATTGCCTCATACTTTGACATTGAAGTCGAAGAGCCTGCTGCGCCAGCGACCACTCCTGTCGCTGTGCCCGCCAATGATGGGCCGGACGAGGAGTATGAAGTCGAGGCGATTGAGCCGGAACCGGAATACGAAGAAGAAGATTCCGAAAGCAAAAGCGGCGGTCTTGGCGGATTGCTGTCGATGATCATTCCGCGCTCGACCGCGAAACGCACGCATGAAGAGATCGAGACCGAATATGTCGAAGCGGCTGATCTCGATGATGCGGAGGCGGCTGAGCTGGCCGATGAAGGCGAGATCGAAGAAACGCCTGAGTTCAATCCAGACTTTGGCGGGCCTCTGCTCGCCAAGAAGGGCGGAGCTGGTGCTGCACCGCCAATGGATCCAAGCGCGATCAACCACGAAGTCGACAAGCGCAAGGCTGCGCCTGAGCTGACCGGGCAAATGGCATCATTGGAAGACGGCGTTCAAGCCGCGCTGGATGATGCGCTGGGCGGCGGCGGCTTTGATATCGATCCGAACTACCGTCCGCTGGAGGGTCGCCATGTGCTGGTGACCGCCGGGCCGACGTGGGAATCGCTCGATCCTGTGCGCTACATTGCCAATCGCTCAAGCGGTAAGCAAGGCTTCGCCATTGCGGCGGCTGCGGCGGCGCTGGGCGCGAAGGTCACGCTGGTGGCTGGACCTGTCGCGCTGCAAACGCCCGCCGGTGTTGACCGGATTGACGTTGAGAGCGCTGCGCAAATGTCTGAGCGTGTGAAAGCGGCTCTGCCCGCAGATGCTGCCGTGATGGTGGCCGCTGTCGCTGATTGGAAGCCGAAAGAATACACGTCTGAGAAGATGAAGAAGCGCGGGTCGGCTCCGCCGGTTCTGATGCTGACGGAAAACCCAGACATTCTCACCAATCTTGCCGCTGGCGCCAATCGCCCCGAACTGGTGGTTGGCTTTGCCGCTGAGACCGAAAACGTGCTCGAAAACGCGAAGAAGAAGCGCAAGCGCAAGGCCGCTGACTGGATCGTCGCAAACGACGTGTCCGGCGATGTGATGGGCGGCAATGAAAACACCGTCCATATCGTCTCGAGCGAAGGCGTGGAGAGCCTCGACAAGATGCCTAAGCGCGCCGTCGCTCTGGCTCTGGTTGAGCGCATCGCAGAGACTTTGACCGCTGAGGCCGCCGAGTGACTTCGCACGTATCGGTAGAACTCAAACGTCTGCCTCATGGGGAGGGCCTACCCTTGCCAGCATACGCCACAGACGGCGCAGCGGGCATGGATATTGTTTCAGCAGAAGATGTGACCATTGATCCAGGCGCGCGCCACGCCGTTGCAACCGGTCTTGCGGTTGCCATTCCCAAGGGGTTTGAAATTCAGGTGCGCCCGCGCTCTGGCCTCGCGCTGAAGCATGGGATCACCGTGCCCAATACGCCGGGCACAATCGACTCCGATTATCGCGGTGAGCTAAAGGTCATCATGATCAATCACGGCAACGAACCCTTTCCCATCGCACGCGGCGACCGGGTTGCTCAGCTGGTGCTGGCCCCCGTTACACAAGGCTCATGGGTAGAGGTCGAAGAGCTCGATGCGACGGAACGCGGCGCAGGCGGCTTTGGCTCCACCGGCGGACACGAGAAGCTCTAGCTAGCACGCCCCAAACGCAAAAAGGCGGCGCCGTTTCCAGCACCGCCTCTTCAAATCCCGTCCAAGGGAAAAGGGTTGATCAGCCGCCGGATTAGTCGGTGCGGCGGACCTTTTTGCTTTCTGGCTTGATGGTGATGCGCAAAGTCTCACCTGAATTGCCGGGGAAGTCTGTGAACATCGCATCCACGAGGTTCGGAACCAGATATTGCAATCGGTTCGAGCTGGAGACAGCTTGCGCTTTGCCTTCAAAGAGGCGTTCGCCGGTTGCCGTGCTGTCGATCTTCATATCGATGCCGCTGGTATAGACCGTGATGCTGCGTACCTCGGGGCCGCCAAACCATGGGTCATAGAAGCCAAATCCCCACGCGCCGCCAAACCGGCTGCGATGGAAACCGCGGCCGCGGTAAAATCCGCGCCGGCCAAATCGTCCATACCAAGGGCTGAAATAGGGGTCGCCAGCAAAGCCAGCGTTGGTGGTGCGAATTCGCTCGCGGCCCTTGTCGATTCCGTAGTCGAAGCGCACCAGCAGATTCGCGGCCTCAGGCTCGGCTTGCGAATAGCCTAGGCGCTCCATCTCGGCTTCGACGAAATCGGCATATTGCGCGAATTCAAGACCGCCAGCCAGCTTGGGATCATCCGCAACAACGGCAAATGTCTGGCCAGTCGGCGCCGGAAGCGCGCTCTGGAAGCGCGAGACATCGGCTTTAAACGGCGTGGCGCAGGCCGCGAGGCTGAGCAGCAGGATTGGTACGCTCGCGCGTCCTAAACGTTTCACTAGCGTGCGGCCCGGCGTTTTTGCCGAGGATGTATCGGAATTGGTCATGGCATTACCTCTTATCACTCACATGGCTTTCAAAGGCTCATGGTTTGCCGCCGCCATTTCCCTTCACTCGCGCCATAAAGTTCTGGTGCGAATCCCATCATCGAGTCGGCAAGCTGTCATCAGCAAGCCTAAGTGTAAAGACGTGGCCTGAACCCTTTTTGAACGCGCGATGACTGAATCGTGCGGTTCACAGCGTCCAGAATGTGATTGTTGGCCGTCTCCGTACTTGTCCTTATCCGCGTACAAGGCCGAGCGCTTCGTAAGTTGCCTTGAGTGTTGGCGCGCTGCGCTCACGCGCTTTCGCTGCGCCTTTGGCAAGGATCGCATCGAGCGCCTCGCGGTCCTGCATCAACTCTCGGAAACGCGCGGTCACCGGCGCAAAGCTCTCGGTCAACAGCTCGCCGAGGGCAGGCTTGAACGCGCCGAACCCTTGCCCGCCGAAGTCGACCAGCACTTGCTCTTTGCTGACGCCTGCCAGCGAGGCAAAGATACTCACCAGGTTTAGCGCTTCTGCGCGGCCTTCCAGCCCCTCAAGCTCACTAGGCAGCGGCTCTGGATCGGTCTTTGCCTTCTTCACCTTCTTCATGATCGTGTCGGCATCATCGGTCAGATTGATGCGGCTGAGGTCCGAAGGATCCGACTTGCTCATCTTGGCCGTGCCATCGCGCAGCGACATGATCCGCGCGGCTTCTGGCGGAATATAGGGATCGGGCAGGGTGAAAACTGGTGCGTCTTCGCTGGCGAAATCAGTGTTGAATTTCTGCGCAATGTCGCGCGCTAGCTCCAGATGCTGTTTCTGGTCATCGCCTACCGGCACATGAGTCGCCTGATACAGCAAGACGTCTGCGGCCTGCAGGACGGGATAGGTGAACAGGGCAATCGATTGCCCTTCACGGTTCTTGCCCGACTTATCCTTCCACTGCGTCATGCGGTTGAGCCAGCCCATCCGCGCTGTTCCGTTCAGCAGCCATTGCATCTCTGCATGGGCGGGAACCTGCGCTTGGTTGAACAGAACTGAGCGTGAAGGATCAACCCCGCAAGCGACCAAGGCTGCCGTCATCTCAAGCGTTGATTGCTTCAACTGGGCCGGATCATGCGGCAGCGAAATGGCATGCAGATCGGCCAGAAAGAACAGGCATTCGCCGTTCTCACCAATGTCGTCCTGCATCTTCACCCAATTTCGGATCGCCCCCAGGTAATTGCCGAGGTGAAGATTGCCGGTGGGCTGAATGCCGGAGACGACTTGCATGGGAAATAGGCTCTTTCAGTTTAGGTTGATTTGCGGGTGAACTTGGCGATCCGTTCGCGGTCGAGCGCGCCCAGAGCGAATGCCAAAGTGAAATAGACGATTGCCGCCGCGCCGACCAGCACCGCGAGGGCAAACAGGCGCGCAAAGATGCCAGCGGAGTAATAGTCGCTCAGCATATCGCTGGCAAAATACAGCGCTGCGCCCATCGCGGCGGCTGCGATGAGTTGCCGCGCGATCCGCCCGACCGGCTGCCAATTGGCGCGGTAATGCCCGCGCATGGTGAGTATCACGTAAAGGATGGTGACATTAATCCATGCGCCGGTCGCGCTGGCCAAGGCGACGCCGACAACGCCGTAGGTTTTCAGGAACAGGATGTTGTAAGCGATGAACACGAAGAGCGCGACAAATGCGGTGTAAACTGGCGTCTTCGTATCGGCGCGCGCGTAAAAGTTCGGCACCAGCACTTTGATCAGCACATAGGCGGGCAGGCCCATCACTAGCGCAGTGAGGACCGCGCCCGTTTGAATGGCGTCCTCAATCGCGAAACGTCCGCCTTCGAAGATCATCGTCACAAACGGCACGCCGCAAATGGCAAGGGCAATCGTCGCGGGCAGCGTCAGCAGCATAGCCAGCTCGATCGCGTCAGACTGGATTTGCGATGCGCCCTCATGATTGTCGCTGCCGACGAATTTGGACAGGGTCGGCAGGATTGCGGTGGACAGGGCGATCCCAATGATCCCGAGCGGCAACTGATTGAGCCGGTCGGCATAGTTCATGTAACTGACCGCGCCGCTCTCCAGCTGGTTCAGGAAATAGAGTTGGACCAGAGTGTTGATTTGATACGCGCCGCCGCCAATCGCGGCGGGCAGGGCGATAATGCCGAGCCGTTTCACCTCTGGTGTGAGACGCGGCAGGCGCATTTTGACTTCAAAGCCCTCAACCCTGACCCAGTAATAGAGCCAAGCGAGCTGCATCACGCCCGCCCCGGTGACGGCCCAGGCGATCCCATAGGCGACCTGCTCAAGGCTGGCCCCGGTCGCCATCCAGCGCTCGCCGACCAGCAAGGCGGCGATTAGCACCAGGTTCAAAATGATCGGAAAGCTGGCCCCGGGCGCAAAGCGCGAGACGGAATTCAGCATGCCGGTGAAGAGCGTCACCATGCTGACCAGCACGATATAGGGGAACATGATCCGGGCGAAGTCGATGGCAATCGGGAAGGTGCTTTCGTCAACCGGCTTTTCTGCGAGCAGCCAGATCACACCCGGCATGGCGAGCTCAAATATCGCCACCAGCGCGATCAGCACTGGCAGGAATACACTCAGCACATCGGCGCTGAACGAGCGCGCTTCTTCCATGCCACCTTCACCGTGCAGTCGCTTGGAAAACATCGGCACAAAGGCGGCCGAAAAGGCCCCCTCGGCAAACAGCCGGCGGAACACATTCGGGATTATGAAGGCCTGAAGCCAGGCGTCGGTAATGTCATTGGCGCCGAGGACACGCGAGAAAATCATCTCGCGCGCCATCCCAGCGACCCGGCTGGCGAGGGTTAGCCCGCCAATGGTTCCGACATTTTTAAGCAGGCTCATGGCTGCACCAGCCCTATCACAGGTCTAGCGGTTTGAAAGCCTGTGAGCCGGGCCAAGCAGAACGCGGCCCTAAGCCTCGCCAGCAGGCGCATCGCCAGCGGCTGCTTCTTCTTGCTGCTTGCGAGCGAGCTGCTGAAGATAGAGACCGTTGAAATCAATCGGATCCATCAGCAGCGGCGGAAAGCCAGCGTCACGCACGGCATCGGCAACGACGCGGCGAGCGAATGGGAACAGCAGGCGCGGTGCTTCAGCAAACAGAAACGCATGGGTCTGATCTTCGGGCAGATTGCGCACACCGATGAGGCCGCAATAGGCCAGCTCCACCAAATAGGCGCTGCCTTGCTCGGTCTTCGCGTCGATGTTCACTTTCAAAGTGATCTCGTGAACATTCTCGTTCACTTGCTCGGCGCCAATGTTGAACTGCACGTCGATCTGCGGTTGATCCTGCCATTGATAGACGTCCGGCGCATTCGGATTTTCGACCGACAAGTCTTTGACATATTGCGTAATCAGGCCGGCTGCGGGCTGATTATCGGCGCCATTTGCGCCGGCTGCTGGATTGTTGAGATCGGTTAGGATGTCGCCTTCTTCGGCCATTTTTAAGCTCTTTCCATCATGGGTAATGTGAAGCCTGCACAGCGCGCAGGGTAATCGGGTATTCGGTTGGCGGCGCGCCTAGCAGGCGCGAGCCGTGCTCGCAACCGGATGAGATGCACGCAAAAACCTGTAACGGGCACGCGAAAGGTCGTTGTCGATTTGTATTTAGCGCCTATTTAAGGCACTTAAGGTACACAGGAATCGGAGATCGCGCGGCCGCGGGATCCCAAACCAACCGGGTATTACAAACGTGATTGTTGAAATTATCATCCTCGCCATGATCGCCGCATTCTTGGGGCTGCGTCTCTATTCGGTGCTTGGCCGCCGTGCAGAGCATGAAGAGGAATCGGTTCCAAACCGGTTTGAACCGAGCGGCAAACAACCGCCGCACACTCCGCCTAGCCCGGCGGCAGTGCCAGTGGCCGCCAATCCTCAGCCAGAAATTACAGGCGTCTTGCCAGCGGTTGAACGCGGCATTCGCGAAATCGCTGCGGCAGACAGCCGGTTCGACCTTACATCCTTCCTAGAAGGCGGGCGCGCTGCTTACACCATGGTGCTTGAGGCATTTTGGCAGGGCGACCGCGAGACCCTGCGCGATCTGTGTGATGATGATGTTTTTGAAGGCTTCTCCGCTGCCATTGATGAGCGTGAGGCCGCTGGTCACACGCTTGAGAACAAGCTGATCCGTATCGAAGAGACGAAGATCCACTCCGCTCAGCCGGATGGCCGGATGGCTCGGATAGCTTTGCTGTTCGTTGCCGACATTGCCGCTGTTACGCGCGATAAGGATGGCAATATGATCGCCGGTTCGCTCGATGATGCGATTGAAAGCCGCGACATCTGGATGTTCTCACGTAATGTGAGCGACAAAGACCCGAACTGGGTGCTCGACGAGACCGACGAAGGCTAGGCAGTAAGCCCACGGGCACTGACCATAAGGAGAGTACAATGCGCACAGGCCTGGTTCTGGCGATGGCTATCCTCCTTTCCGGCTGCGTCCGGTTGATCCCAGAAAGCACTGAACCAAGCGGTCCCGTGGTGACGACACCGCCGCCGCCGGTGACCGCGCCAACCGCTCCGGTAACGCCGCCAGCGCCCACTGGCCCGGCACCGACGAGCGCTCTGATGGCGGGCGTGAAAGCGGGACCATATGTTTCCGGGCTTGGCTATTCACAGGCGGACGCAGAGGGCGCTCTTCGCTCTTTCATCGAAAGCTGCCCCAGCCTGCTGCGGCGCGAAGATACCACTGGCCTCACTCGGCCAAGTGATTGGGAGCAAGCTTGCGAGGCTGCACCGCGCAATCGCGGCACCGCCGACACTTTCTTTGCGACCTATTTTGAAACCGCGATTGTCGGCACGGGCGAGGCCTTTGCAACCGGATATTTCGAGCCTGAAATCCGCGCAAGCCGCACGCGCTCTCCCGGTTTCCAAACGCCGATCTATGCCATGCCGAGCGATCTAAAACGCGGATGGACGGCGGATATTCCCGAGGCAGAGCGTACGGGGCGGCCGCCGCTGGGACGCACCAATGAAGCGGGCGAGTTCGTGCGCTATTACGAACGCCGCGAGATTGAAGAAGGCGCGCTTGATGGGCGCGTCCCCGTCATCGCTTGGGCAGCCGATCCAGTTGAGCTCTTCTTCCTGCAGATTCAAGGTTCAGGGCGCCTGCGCACGCCCGATGGCGAAGTGATCCGCATCGGCTACGCCGGGCAGAATGGCCGCGAATATGTCGGTGTTGGCCGGGTTATGCGCGACCGGGGTTTGATCGGCGAGGGGCCGGGCAAATACGCTGGCTCCATGCAAGGCATCATGGCCTACATCCGCGAAAATCCAGAGGAAGGGCGTGAGCTGATGCGCCTCAACAAGAGCTGGATTTTCTTCCGCGAGCTAACCGGTGATGGCCCCTTGGGTTCGCTGGGTATTCCGGTGCGGCGGGAAAGCTCTGTGGCGGTTGATCCGCGGTTCGTACCTTACGGCGCGCCTGTCTGGCTCGATCTCGACCGCGATGTTGCCGATGGCCTTTGGATTGCGCAGGATACCGGCGGCGCCATCAAAGGGCCGAACCGCTTCGACACCTTTTGGGGTGCGGGCGAAGATGCGCGCCAGATCGCCGGCGGCATGAGCGGGCGCGGGCAAGCGCTAATCCTGCTTCCGCGCGGCGTAGTGGAACGCCACACTGGCCAATGAGCATCCCGCGCGGCCTCAATGAGCAAGAGGCGGCTGCGTGGGCGCATTTGGCGCAAAGCGTCACCCCGCTAGAGGGACGCACGCGCCCAGTGATGCCGCAAGAGCCCGCCGCTGGCGTGCAGACCACAGCGAAACCGAAAACTGGCTTGAAGACGCCGCAACCCGTCTCACCAATGCGCAAACCGTCAAAGAAGCTGCCGCGCGTGAGCGCTCCAGTTGTTGCTGTACCGCCGCCCAAGCCGGCCCCGTCCAGTCTTGATGGCCATTGGGACCGCAAGCTAAAAACGGGCCGGATTGTGCCCGATTACACACTCGATTTGCATGGCCACACGCTCGACAGCGCCTATACGCGGCTCTCCAGCGGGCTTGACCAAGCGCGCGCGATGGATGCGCGGGTCGTATTGGTGATTGCCGGGCGCTCGCGTCCGGTGGACCCAGCGGACCGCGGGGAAAAACGCGGCGCTATCCGGGCCAAACTGCTCGATTGGCTCGCCGCTGGCCCGCATGCCGGATCGATTTCAGCAGTGAGAGCTGCCCACCGCAGCCACGGCGGCGAAGGCGCACTCTATCTGGTGCTGAAACGGCAGCGCTAAACGCTCCTTCTCGCTCCACACTTCCTCAACCTAAAAACGGAAAGCCCCCGGCATTTCTGCCGAGGGCTCTCTTGCGACCCGATCAGGCTCGTGCCGGATCAGCCATGGTATTTTGCATGAGTCAGATCAAAGCGGTCTGCATTCATCACCTTGGTCCAAGCCGCGATGAAGTCAGCGACGAACTTCGCCTCATTGCCAGCCTCGGCATAGACTTCTGCCTGTGCGCGCAGCCGTGAGTTGGAGCCGAAGACCAGGTCCGTGCGGGTGGCGCGGAACTTCTCAGCGCCGGTCTTGCGGTCGGTCCCGATGTATTCCTCATCGTCGCTGCCATCGACCGGGGTCCACTTGGTACCCATGTCGAGCAGGTTGGTGAAGAAGTCGGGTGTCAGCCGACCAACGCGGTCGGTGAACACGCCGTGGCTGGTGCCTCCGGTGTTTGCGCCCAGCGCTCGCATGCCGCCAACCAGAACGGTCATTTCCGGAATGGACAGGCCGAGCAAATGTGCACGGTCGATCAGCATTTCCTCGGTCCGAACGCTCGCGTTCGTCTTGAGGTAGTTGCGGAAGCCATCAGCAAATGGCTCCAGCGGCTCAAAGCTCTCCGCATCGGTTTGCTCTTCGGTCGCATCGCCGCGTCCGCCAGCAAATGGCACGCTCACGCTATGACCGGCGTCCGCGGCGGCTTTCTCAACCGCCGCCGTTCCGGCGAGCACGATGGCATCAGCCATCGAGAGATCACCGCGCAGCTCGTCGATCTTGGCAAGCACTTTGCTAAGCTCATCGGGATCGTTCGCCGCCCAGCTATTTTGCGGGGCGAGCCGCACGCGGGCACCATTGGCGCCGCCACGGTGATCTGAATTGCGGTAACTTGAAGCCGAAGCCCACGCCGCTTTGACCAGCTCGCTCACGGTCAGACCGCTGCCAAGGATGGCCGACTTGAACGCGCTAACCGCGCTGTCAGAAGGTTCGGCCCCGGCAGGAACGGGGTCCATCCAGATCAGTGTTTCTTCTGGAACTTCTGGACCCATATAGCGGACCTTTGGCCCCATATCGCGGTGGCACAGCTTGAACCATGCGCGCGCAAATGCGTCATCCGGCTGCTCCGGGTTGGCCAGGAAGCGCTCGGAAATCTTGCGATATTCCGGGTCCATCTTCAGCGCCATATCGGCGGTGGTCATCATGGTCGGAACCTTTTTCGAAGGATCGCGGGCATCCGGTGCCATGTCGGCTTCTTCCGGATTGATCGGCGTCCATTGCTGAGCGCCAGCCGGTGAGTGCACCAGTTCAAAGTCATATTTGAACAGGATCCGGAAGTAGTCATGTGACCACGAAGTTGGGTTGTTCGACCATGAACCTTCAATGCCCGAGGTGGTGATGTGCCCCTTGGCAATCTCTTCCTCGTCATTGAGCCAGCCGAAGCCTTGCAGTTCAAGAACTTCGCTTTCCGGAGCGCCGCCAAAGGTGTCAGATGGCTGCGCGCCATGCGCCTTACCGAAGGCGTGGCCGCCAGCGGTCAGAGCGACGGTTTCCTCGTCGTTCATCGCCATACGAGCGAAGGTTTCGCGCATGTCGCGGGCCGATTGCAGCGGATCGGGGTTGCCGCCTGGCCCTTCTGGATTGACGTAGATCAGGCCCATCTGGATCGCGGCCAGCGGGTTTTCGATCTCTGCGCCATCATCGGGACGGATGCGGGTGGCAACGCCTTCGTTTACCCACTGCTCTTCGGTGCCCCAATAGACGCTTTCTGGCTCAAACACGTCGGCGCGGCCGCCGCCAAAGCCGAACACAGGTCCGCCCATCGATTCAATCGCGACATTGCCAGTGAGGATGAACAGGTCAGCCCAACTGATGTTCCTGCCGTATTTCTGTTTGATCGGCCACAGCAGACGGCGCGCCTTGTCGAGGTTACCATTGTCTGGCCAGCTGTTGAGCGGGGCAAAACGTTGCTGCCCGCTGCCTGCGCCGCCGCGGCCATCGCCGGTGCGATAGGTGCCGGCGGCATGCCATGCCATTCGAATGAAGAACGGGCCATAGTGGCCGTAATCCGCTGGCCACCAATCCTGGCTGTCAGTCATCAGCGCGGTCAGGTCTGCCTTCAGCGCGGTGTAATCGATGGTGTTGAAGGCCTCAGCATAGTCAAAGTCGTCGCCATAAGGGTTGGCGTCGCGGCCTTCTTGAGTGAGGATTTCGAGCTGCGTCGCCTCTGGCCACCAATCACGATTTGTCCGGCCTAAGAGAGAGCGCATTGTGCCGTCGCCATTGAAGGGACAGCCGTTCATTTCACCAGTTTTTGCATCCATTGGGGTTCTCCTCACCACATTAAGACTCGGGGTTGAGTCAAGGTTATGAGGAGAAGATGACCGTTTGAGTTTGATCTGTCTAATCGATTAATATGCGCTAATTGATTGATAGGATCGATTGAAGACTCGGGCTTGGCTTGAGCGCAGCACGCAACAAAAAGGGGCGAGCGCTCGGCGTTCACCCCTTCATGCCAATTGTCTGTTCCGTAGGGACGCGCCGCGTAAGCGTGCCCGCCGTCCGCGTGTTTATGCCGCCTCGGCGACCTCGTCCGCAGGTTCGTTGCGGATCAAATAGTCAAATGCGCCAAGACCGGCCTTGGCGCCTTCACCCATCGCCACAACGATCTGCTTGTCTGGCACGGTGGTCGCATCGCCAGCACCATAGATACCGGGCAGGTTGGTTGCGCCGTGCTGATCAACCACGATTTCGCCATGCTGAGACAGCTCCAGGCCGGTGCCTTCCAGCCATTCCGTGTTTGGCACCAGGCCGATCTGGACGAACACGCCTTCCAGCTCGATCCGGCGTTCATCACCGCTGGTGCGATCTTTGACGATAAGGCCGCTGACCTTTGATCCATTGCCGAGCACTTCGGTGGTCTGGCCCGAGGTGATGATTTCGACATTGGACATGCTGCGCAACTTACGTTGCAACACATCGTCGGCGCGCAGTTTGCTGTCATATTCGACCAGCGTTACATGGCCGACGATTTTGGCGAGATCGATCGCGGCCTCGACGCCAGAGTTGCCGCCGCCGATTACCGCGATGTCCTTGCTCTTGAACAGGGGGCCGTCACAGTGCGGGCAATAGGCGACGCCCTTGTTGCGATATTCCGTCTCGCCCGGAACGCCCAGATTGCGCCAGCGGGCGCCGGTTGACAGGATCAGCGAGCGCGCCTTTAGCACCGCGCCGTTCGCCATAGTCACTTCGTGCATGCCGCCTGCCTCACCAGCTGGTTTCAGCTGGGTCGCGCGGGCCAGGTCCATCACGTCGATGTCATAGTCACCGGTGTGGCTTCGGAGGTTGTCGGCCAGCTTTGGCCCCTCGGTGTAGCTGGTGCCAGGCAGGTTCTCGATCCCGAGCGTATCCATCGGCTGACCGCCGAAGCGCTCCGCAGCGATGCCAGTGCGAAAGCCCTTGCGAGCGGTGTAAACGGCCGATGCTGCGCCCGCGGGGCCGCCGCCGATGACCAGAACTTCAAATGGCTCTTTCGCATCAAGCTTTTCAGCCGCTTTCGCGTCCGCGCCGCTGTCGAGCTTGGAGAGGATCTCTGCCAGCTCCATTTTGCCATTGTAGAAGCTTTCGCCGTTGAGGAAGGTCGCCGGCACCGCCATGATCTCGCGCGCGTCAACTTCGTCTTGGAAGGTCCCGCCTTCAATCAGTGTGGCGCTGATGCGCGGGTTTTCGAGCGCCATCAGGGTGAGCGCTTGGACAACATCCGGGCAATTGTGACAGCCGAGTGAGAAGAACATCTCAAAGTCATAGTCGCCCTCCAGGGCGCGGATCTGTTCGATCAGATCGGCGTCAACCTTTGGCGGGTGTCCGCCAGCCCAGAGCAGGGCGAGCACCAGAGAGGTGAACTCGTGGCCCATGGGCAGGCCAGCAAAGCGGACCCATTTGGTCGCATCACTGGCGCGGCGAATGACGAAGCTCGGCTTGCGATCATCCGTACCGTCGAAGCTGGCGCTGACCAGATCGTGCAGCTCAGCGATCTCGCCCAAAAGCTCGCGGGTTTGCTCGGACTTCTCGCTCTCATCCAAGCTTGCAACGAGCTCAATCGGCTCGCGCAGATTGGCGAAATATTGCTTCAGCCGGGTTTGCATAGTGGCGTCTAGCATGGAGAAATCCGTATTGTCTTGAGTGGGTGGCGGCGCGGCCCTCACATGTGAAAGCCGCGCCGCCCGGTCTGTTTGAGTGGCCTGGGGCCGCTGCTTAGATCTTACCGACGAGATCGAGCGATGGGGCCAGCGTGTCGCTGCCTTCTTCCCATGCTGCCGGGCAGACCTGACCTGGGTTGGCGCGCACATATTGAGCGGCCTTGATCTTGCGGGTCAGTTCGTTGGCATTGCGGCCCACGCCTTCGCAGGTTTGCTCCATGATCTGGATCACGCCATCGGGATCGACCACGAAAGTCGCACGGTCGGCCAAGCCTACGCCTTCACGCAGCACATCGAAATTGCGCGCGAGAACGTGATTCTGATCGCCCAGGAATGGGAATTGCAGCTTTCCAATCTTGTCGGAAGTGTCGTGCCATGCCTTGTGGCTGAAGTGCGTGTCGGTGCTGACGCCGTACACTTCGACGCCCATATCTTGCAGCATGGTGTACTTCTCGCCGAGGTCTTCGAGTTCGGTCGGACATACGAAGGTGAAGTCAGCAGGATAGAAGAAGAAGATCGACCACTTGCCCTTCACGTCTTCGTCGGTGACTTCGTAGAAATCTTCGCCGGCTTTGAAGGCTGTGGCGGTGAATGGTTTGATGGTTGAGCCGATAATGCCCATTGGTAATACCCCTTATTTGGTAATGCGTTACGTGGGGCGCGGTCCGCCCTTGACGTACACCTCACATAGGGATTGCTGCGCTGCACAAAAGCCGATTAGTGCGATCACGATGATCGAATTTTCCAATCGAAGTTTCTGGGAACCTTCTGCGCTGTTGCGAGCGGGTAATAGGCCGCGTTTCGGCTTAGGTTTGCAGCCGCTTTGCCTCGCGAAAGCTGATCAGCTTACGGCGATCCTCATCCCATAGCGCCAGCCACATGGAGCTGACCGCTTCGCGCGGGCCGACGCGGTTGATCTCTGCCAGTTCTGGATGTTCCTTCAGCGCAGTCGGCAGGCGGTAGAACGGGATGCGGCTGACCAGATGGTGGATGTGGTGGATTGCGATATTGCCCGTGAACCAATTCATCACAGCGGGCAGGTGTAGGTAGGAACTGCCGCCTATTGCGGACTCGTGATAGGACCAATTCTCGCGCGTGTCCCAATGCGCATCTTCAAATTGATGCTGGACATAGAACAGCCACACACCAACAGATGCCGCCGTCAACAGCACGGGCAAGAATACGATTGCGGTCACATAGGCTCCGAAGATCAGGCCCAATGCCACGAGCAGCCCGGCAGCCGCGGCATTGGTTGCCAGGGCGCTGATCCAATAGACCCAGCCATCCTTCATCAGCCCAATCGGCAGGCGGTGCCTGAGCAGGAACAGGTAGGCCGGACCAATGCCCATCAACACAATCGGATGGCGATAGAGCCGGTAGCCAAACCGCCCCAGCCAGCTCTTTGCCCGGTATTCACGCACAGTCAGCGTATCAACATCGCCAAATCCGCGCGCATCAAGGTTGCCCGTGCTCGCATGGTGCAGTTCGTGGCTGCGCCTCCAGCAGTCGTAAGGGGTTAGCGTCAGCACGCCGATCGAGCGGCCAAGCCAGGTGTTGGCGGTCTTGCTCTTGAAGAACGAGCCATGCCCGCAATCGTGCTGAATGATGAACAGGCGCAGCAGCAGCATTCCTGCTAACGGCGTCAGTGCAAAGGCGATATAGTGCCCCGCCTGAACTGCAAACAGCATCGCTCCCAGCAGCACCGCAAATGGCAGGAAGGTGGAGGCGACTTCCCAGATGCTGCGCGAGACGCGCGGTGTGCGGAACGCAGCGAGCTGGCGGGCCAGAGCGCGCGGGTTGATCGCCAGCTCGGCCTCTTCGGCAGTGGTCGCAGGGGCCGGCTCAGAGCCTCCATCATCCTGGCCGTAGGCGGCGCTGTCGAGGTGGAGGTCTGATTGCTGAGAAGGTGAGGAACGGATGGGGATACCTGCTTGTTCGTTGTGAAGGGGCAAAGCGTTGTTCTAGCTAGCCAATGGCGGGTGATGTGGCAATCGGCGTTGGTCGAATGGCAGAGCCGCTTGGTAGTGCTTGCGGCGTACGTAGATCTGTATCTTATGCACCGCCCACCTGCATGAGTCTTGTCATGCTATCGCTCACGCTACTTGAGCACGATGCAGCAGCTTGTGATCGGCCAGCACCAGCGCCATCATCGCCTCCACCACCGGCGTGCCGCGAATCCCGACGCAGGGGTCGTGCCGCCCTTTTGTGCGGACCTTGGTCGCCTCTCCATCGGAGTTGATCGAGTCCACCGGGGTCAGGATCGAGCTGGTCGGCTTGAACGCGGTGCGGCACACCACCGGCTGTCCGGTTGAGATGCCGCCTGCCGTGCCGCCTGCGTGGTTGCTGGCATATTGCGGGGTGCCATCTGCGCCCGGGCTCATCGCATCGGCGTTTTGCTCGCCGGTCAGCCGCGCTGCCTCGAACCCATCGCCAATCTCCACGCCCTTGGTCGCGTTGATCGTCATCATTGCGGCGGCCAGATCGCTGTCGAGCTTCGCATAGACCGGCGCGCCCCATCCGGCGGGCACGCCTTCCGCGACGCATTCGACCACGGCGCCCAGCGATGACCCATCCTTGCGCGCTGTATCGACCAGCTCTTCCCAGCGTTTCGCCGCCCAGCTGTCTGGGCACCAGAACGGATTGCTGCCGATTTCGCTGAGGTTGATCGCCTCGCGGTCGATCCTGTCCCCGCCCAGCTCGCACACGAAGCCGGTGATGGTGACCTCTGGGATGATGAGCCGCGCGACCGCCCCCGCCGCCACACGTGCCGCGGTTTCGCGCGCGCTGCTGCGCCCGCCTCCGCGATAGTCGCGGATGCCGTATTTCGCATCATACGTGTAGTCCGCATGGCCGGGGCGATAGCTCTTGGCGATCTCGCCGTAATCCTTGCTGCGCTGATCGGTGTTCTCGATCATCATGCTGATCGGCGTGCCGGTCGTTTTGCCTTCGAACACGCCAGAGAGGATCCGCACCAGATCGGCCTCTTTGCGCTGAGTGGTGAACTTGCTCGTGCCCGGCTTGCGCGCGTCCATGAACGGCTGAATGTCCGCCTCGCTTAAGCCAATGCCCGGCGGGCACCCGTCGAGCACCACGCCCAATGCCGGTCCATGGCTCTCGCCCCAAGTGGTGAAGCGCAATGCGCGTCCGAAGGTGTTCCAACTCATAGCCGCCCAATTCGCCAATCTCGCCGCGTTTGTCCACCTTTGGCTGCGCCTGTTCTGATTGCCGAGCCGCCCGCACCCTCCGCCCTTCCACCCGGATAGTGTCCCGGTAGACTCCGGGTGGAAGGGCGGAGGGTGCGGGCGGCTCGGTTCGTCGCTGCTGAAGCACGCTTGGAACGGCTGGAACACAGTCCAGGGGAAGAAAAGCAATCGATCACAAACGCCGCGATTGATCGGAAATTTCGATTGAGGGCGGTTGGTGTTAGCGGAGCAGTGTTTGGCATGTGCGCGTTTATACCGATCACCCGCGAGGTAGGAAAACCAATACCCTTCTGGACAACCAAACAACTTCCTCTGGTCAAAGCCGCGCAGGTAAGGCAGGAACAAACCATGTCCAAGGGAACCCGAATATGATCGCGAAATTATCCGGACGGCTCGATGAAACGGGCGAGGATTGGGCCATCGTCGATGTTCAGGGCGTTGGCTATCTGGTCCATTGCTCCACCAAAACGCTCGCCGCCATGGGCGAGGTGGGCGAGGCCTGCACCATCCACACTGATTTGCAGGTCAGCGAGAACGATATGCGCCTGCTCGGCTTTGCCGAAAGTGCAGAGCGCGATTGGTTCCGCTTGCTCACCACCGTTCAAGGGGTGGGCAGCAAGGTGGCCTTGGCGATCCTCTCTGCCCTGTCGACCGGCGAAGTGCGCGATGCCTGCGCAGGCGGGGATGCGGCCACGGTCGCGCGGGCGCAGGGCGTGGGGCCAAAGCTGGCGAGCCGAATCGTCAACGAACTGAAGGATAAGGCAGACGGTCTGCCAGGCGGCGGGGTTGCGGGAGCGCCGGTCGGCGCGGTCTCACAAGCAGGCGGCGCAAGCGCCGATGCGGTGAGCGCGCTGGAGAACCTCGGCTTCAAACCAGCGGTCGCAGCCCAAGCCGTGGCCCGCGCGCAAAGCGAGCTCGGCGAAGATGCAAAGGAAGGCGATCTGATCCGGGTGGCGCTTAAGAAGGCGGCTGGGTGATGGATTGGAGGATCGGAGTGCTGGCTCTCTATATTTTGGGATTGGGGGCTATCATGGCTGACTTGGGAAGCTTTGAAGATGCGTTCTCGATTGGTCTCTTCCTTTTTACCGTCGCTCCCATTGCCGTTCTTTGCCTTTGGCGCGGGCACGCGCGCGCTAATGGACTTGGCGCCGCATTAATTGGCGGGGTTGGGCTGTGGCTCGTCTATGACGCTATGTACTTACGGCTTGATCCGCAGTCTGCGCTGGTTTTCCTATTTGTCCCCTTGCTGCAGATTGCTGCGACAATTGTCTTTGCCGTCGGGATGTTCGTCTGCCTTCAATTGTCTAAGCGCGGTCAGGAGAAGTCGGTTGATGACTGATCCTGTTTTCTCTCGTTCCAAGACATGGACCCCGGATCAAGTCCGGGGTGACGAGCTAAGCCAGTACCACTCAAAATGACCACCAAAGGAACACCCATGCGTTTCGCTTTCCTTATCCCGGCACTAATCCTCGCCAGTCCGGCCGCTGCGCAGCAGGCTGATCTCTCCGCCTTCAAAACCGGCCCGGTGTTCGAGGAATTCGGCCCGCATGCGCCGGTCGAAAGCATGACGGACTTGCCCGCAGATGTCAGTTTCAGCGTCGCGTTTGATGTCGCCGATGCGGCCAGTGAGGGGCAGCGTCACCGCAGTTTTGAAAGCGTGGCGCGCTTTATCAATATGCATGTCGCCAATGGCGTTGATCCGGCGCAAATCCGCGTCGCTCTGGTGGTGCATGGGAAGGCCTCGCTCGACCTGCTCAATAATGAAGCATGGGCGGCGAGAGAGCGCGGTGGAGAGTCCAGCCCTGACGTCAATCCCAGTGCTGCGATGCTGCGCACCATGATCGATTACGGCGTCGACGTGGTGCTGTGCGGGCAAAGCGCGGCGGCCAATGGCATTGCGCAGGATGAGCTAATCGAAGGCGTGCGCATGTCGCTCTCTGCGATGACGGCCCATGCGGTGCTGCAGCAAAACGGCTATACGGTGAACCCGTTTTGACGCAGGACAATGACCTTCGCCCCGGATTGAACATACCGCGCTGGCTCTTGCCATTGCTGGCAGGCGGGGTTGTGGTCGCCTTTATCCTCGGCGCGAGCGGTGCGATTGAAATCGCTGGCAAAAGCGAATGCGAGGAGGCAGGAGGCACCCTGCTTGACGGGCCAGGCGTGCGCGACTGCATCATGCCCGAGGAAGGGGAGGGCGCGTGACCGGTTTTACGCAAACCATGCTGGCCGAATTTGGACCGCGCGTGACCGTGCCCGAGCCAATCCTGGCCTATTTCCGATGGATTGAGGCCAATGGGCTGGACCGTCATTTTGATGGCTCAGACGGGTACCGGCATGCTTTGCTCGATCCCGCGCTGGAAAACAGTCCTATGGGGATCATTCCGCCCGATCCTGACCATGCGCGGCTGTGGGTGGGCAGTGACAAGGCTGAGGTGAGCGAGCGATTGGTCCCCTTCTGCAAAACAGGCGGCGATGGCTCTTATGCCGCGTTCTGGGTCGATGATGGAGGGAGCACTCAGATCGTTCATTTGAGGTCTGGTTCGGGATCAACCATGATTGGTGTGATGGCTGGCGATCCGGTTGATTTCTTGCGTCTGCTCGCGATTGGATATGATGAGCTGTGCTGGCCAGAAAACCACGGGCGCACGCCTCTTGAGATCCATGAAGAAGAGCATCCGTGCGGAGATTATGAAGGCATGGAAGATGAGCGGCCCCAGCCGCCCGCCGCGCCCATCGCTTTGCGGGCATGGATAGCTGAGACGTTCGGCGTGGCAAGACCGGACAGAGCATCAGAAATCATGCGAGACATGCCAGAAATGCGCGATAAGAATAGCGATGATCCGTTTGTGAAATGGTTGAACCAGGTGCAGGGCTAAGGCGCATGACCGACGAGACACCGATCCATTCGCCTGACCGGCAGCCTGATGATCCGGATGCCGCGCTGCGCCCGAAATCGCTGAAGGAATTTATCGGCCAAGAGGCCGCGCGAGACAATCTGCGCGTGTTCATTGAAAGCGCGAAATCGCGCGGTGAGGCGATGGATCATACGCTGTTCTTTGGCCCTCCCGGTCTGGGCAAGACGACGCTGGCGCAGATCGTCGCCAATGAACTCGGCGTGGGGTTCCGCGCGACCTCTGGTCCGGTGATTGCAAAGGCGGGTGATCTGGCTGCGCTGCTCACCAATCTAGAGCCGCATGATGTTCTGTTCATTGATGAAATTCACCGGCTGAACCCGGTTGTCGAGGAAGTGCTGTACCCCGCGATGGAGGACCGCGCGCTCGACATTATTATTGGCGAGGGGCCGTCTGCGCGCAGCGTTCGGATCGACCTGCCGCCGTTCACTTTGATCGGCGCGACCACCCGCCAGGGCTTGCTGACGACGCCACTTCGCGACCGGTTTGGCATTCCGGTACGGCTTAATTTCTACACCCATGACGAGCTTGATCAGGTGGTGACGCGCGGGGCGCGGCTGCTGGGGCTCAATATTGATAGCCAAGGCGCGCGCGAGATCGCTCGCCGCTCGCGCGGGACGCCGCGGGTTGCTGGTCGTTTGCTGCGGCGCGTGCGCGATTTTGCGCATGTCGCGGGCGAGGGCACGGTGACGCGCGCGGGCGCTGACAATGCGCTGACCCGGTTGGAGATTGACCGGCTGGGTCTGGATGCGATGGATCGGCGCTATCTCACCATGATTGCAACCACTTACAAAGGCGGCCCGGTGGGCGTGGAGACGCTGGCGGCCGGCCTCGCTGAGCCGCGCGACACGGTGGAGGATGTGGTCGAGCCTTACCTCATCCAGCTGGGCCTGCTGGCGCGGACCGCGCGCGGCCGGGTGCTCAATGATGGCGGGTGGGAGCATCTGGAAATGACCCCGCCAGCCCCCACGGCTGCGAATCGGGCAAGCGGCGATGGCCAGCCCAGCATGTTTGGCGAGGATGATTAACAGCGTCAGGCTAACGCAGCGGCTTACTTAGCCCGCATATTCGGTATCAAACTGGGACAGGCCCTCTGAAAAACCACGCTTTTGGTGGGTTTTTCGGCGTTAGCCGCGGTGAATCATGGTTAACCGCGTTGTGCGCGGGCCTGCCGAAGCATCATGAGAACGTTGGATTTGGTGAAGGAGCGGATGGGCCGCCCCCTAGCCACCCAAGCAAACGCAAGGTTCGTATCTCATGTCGATCAAACTGGCCGCAGCAAAGCTATCAGCCACCGCCGCAGGGCTCGCCCTGATGACCGGGGGAGCTGTGCGAGTGGCAGAACCGATGAACACGGATGATCCCCAGTTCACCACCAATATTGATGGCAAGCTGGTGGAGACCCGCACCCGCATGGTGAAGGGCGAACCGATCCAGATTAAAACGCGCACGCGTCGGCTGCCACCACCAGAGCAGCGCCGCCGGCGTATAGTTGAGCGCACGATTGAGTGCCAGCCAGAACAGCCTGGCTTTGGCGGTCCTGGCTCCATTGCGGGCGCAGCGCCCGGCGCGGTCGCCGGTGCAGGCGCAGGCCGCATTGTACAAACCTATTTCGATCCAGCCGAGTGCCCGCCCATCGCTCAAGTTGCCTACGCTCCAGCGCCGCTCCCACCATTGCCGCCCATTCGCGGCGGTGGCGGCTCAGCCGCGCCGGTTGTAATCGGCGGTAGCGGCGGCTTTGGCGGTTTCGGTGGCGGATTTGGTGGCGGCTTCTTCGGCGGCGGCGGTTCGTCGAGCGGTGATGTCTCTGTGGTCAGCACCACGACTTCGGGCGGCGGCACGACCAGCGACGGGGTTTCATCCTCGGGCGGCATCATTATCGATATCGACAATTCAACCTCGACAACATCGTCTTCTGGCGTGGTCACCTCGACCAGCTCCAGCGGTACGGTCACATCGTCAACGGGCGCGGTTTCGACCTCTACCTCGACGTCTTCGGGTGATGTGTCGACCTCAACGGGGACCGTTTCGAGTTCAACCGGCGCAGTGTCTTCGTCGACCGGCAACGTGTCTTCGTCTTCGGGTAACGTCTCCAGCTCATCGGGCAATGTTTCTAGCTCGTCTGGCAATGTATCCAGTTCTTCGGGCAATGTCTCGAGCTCATCCTCGTCATCGTCCAGCTCATCGAGCTCTTCAAGCTCATCTTCGTCGTCCTCCAGCAGCTCATCGGGCGGTAACACCAGCACTGGCGGTGATACCTCTACGGGCGGCACGAGCGGCCATCCTGGCACAACCACTTCGAGTGGCGGTTCCACCGGCGGGTCGAGCAGCGGCAGCAGTTCAGGCAGCTCATCGAGCTCCAGCAGCGGCGGTTCGTCGACAACCACCGGCGGTGTGACCTCAACCGGCGGCAGCACGGGTAGCACGGGCGGTTCATCGTCTAGCTCTTCTTCAAGCTCGTCTTCGTCCTCAAGCAGCTCGTCCTCGTCGGGTGGCACCTCGGGTGGTTCCGGCGGCTCTAGCGGGTCGAGTTCTGGCTCATCTTCGGGCAGCTCGTCTGGTTCGTCCTCCGGCGGCAGCAGCTCCGGCGGCGCGTCCTCCAGCTCTTCGTCTTCGGGCAGCAGCTCTTCATCGAGCAGTTCATCCTCTTCGGGCGGCGCCACATCATCTGGCGTATCGACCAGCGGCGGCAGCACCTCAGGCGATATGACCAGCAGCACCAGCTCCTCGTCGGGCAGCTCTTCGTCTTCGTCGAGTTCTTCCGGCTCTAGCTCGGGTTCGTCATCGGGCGGCTCAACCACCTCGAGCAGCAGCACTTCGAGCTCGTCATCATCATCCTCGTCCAGCTCATCGGGCGGAACGAGCGGTGGCACCAGCAGCGGTACAGAAGTGCCCGCACCGCCGATGACCGTTCTGTTTGGCTTGGCCGCAGCAGCGATCCTGGGCCGCAAGAAATTTCGGATCAAGCGCGGCGCGTAAACGCCTCGCTTCTTATACTCCTGGTGAAAGGGCGGTTCTGCGTTAGAGCCGCCCTTTTCGTATCAGGGGTTGGTTTGCTGCGCGCTTGGCTGAAGCAGAGTCCATCTCGGCTCGCCCATCCACGGTACCTCGGCAATGGTCATCGCGCCGTCCAGCTCCCAGACATTGGCATAGCCATAGCCCACCAGATTGATGAATGTCGGGATGTTCAGCGCGAGTGGTGCGGCCTTTAGGCCGATTGGCTCGACATTATCGCTGAAATTGTTGTTGCAATAGATATAGATCGGGCGGTCACGGTTCTCGCCGATCACCTTGGCCAATTTCTCGTCGGTGAAATCTGAAAACGGTAGGTTCACCGCGCCTTCAATATGGCCAAGCCGGAATGCTTCGGCAGATCTCGTGTCGAGCAACAGAGCGCCATCGGCGAGCGCTTGCTCAAGAAACATGTCCTTGGGAAGTAGGCGCTGTTCGCGCAGCTCAGCAACTTCACCCGTCAGTTTAACAAAGGCGGGAAAGTCGATTTGCGGTGTTGGACTCTCCAACACGTCAGGCTGCGCCTGCGGTATTTGATCTTGGGCCGCTGCACCTGTCGCCGCGATTAGCGCAAGCATTGGCGCAGCCATCAGAATAGGTCGCATAAAGCCATCCTCCCAGAAGTAGTTCCGAAGGATTGCGCTCGCGCGGCTGACTTTATCGTGAATGGCGAAGATGTGGCCGGTTTGCAGTCGGCCAAACCCTAGAGGTCACGGCGTCGTCTCTGTCTTGTTCGCCTCTCGCCAGGCGTTGATGCCCCCGGCGAGATGCTTGGCTGGCTCACCAGTGTGCGCTGCGAGTTTTTCCGCCGCGATGCCGGAGCGCCGACCCGACCGGCAATAGAGCACGACTTCGCGTCCATCGGACAGGTCGAGTGCGGCCGGATTGAAATCATCGAGCATGATGTGCTCTGCGCCCGGGATCACCCCTTCGGCCACTTCATCATCGCGCCGCACATCGATCAGACGGACATTGCCACCATCCATTAGACTGGTGAGTTCGTCTACACTGAGGTCAACGACAGCCGCCTCTGCGCTCGCTTCAACTGCCGCCTCTGTGCCAGCCGATTCGTTGATTTCTTCCTTCACAGCCTCCTGAAGGGTATCATCGGCATTGCACGCCGCAAGGCACAGGCTCGCAGCCACAATTGAAATCATTGAAGTGCGAGCCTGCATAGCTGAGTTCCTATGCTGCCAGTTTGCGCAGAACGTAGTGGAGGATGCCGCCATTGCGGTAATATTCCATCTCGTTCGCAGTATCGATCCGGCACAATGCGGTGAAGCTGAAGGTGGTGCCATCGCCGCGGGTGACGTCGATTGTCACGTCCTGACCCGGGGCCAGATCGGCAAGGCCGCGAATGCTGAAGCTGTCGTCTGAACCAAGGCCCAAGCTCTTGCGCGTGTCGCCACCCTTAAATTGCAGCGGCAGAACGCCCATGCCAACGAGGTTCGAGCGGTGAATCCGCTCAAAGCTCTCAACGATCACAGCGCGCACGCCGAGCAGGATGGTGCCCTTCGCCGCCCAATCGCGGCTAGAGCCGGTGCCATATTCCTTGCCGCCAACAACGATCAGCGGGGTGCCGTCCGCCTTATACTTCATGGCCGCATCGTAAATCGGCATTTGCTCGCCGTTATACGTGGTCTCGCCGCCTTCGACGCCCGGGACCATCTCGTTCTTGATGCGGATATTGGCGAAGGTGCCGCGCATCATCACATCGTGGTTGCCGCGGCGTGAGCCGTAGGAGTTGAAGTCCTTCTTCGCGACCTGATTGCTGCTGAGATAGGAACCAGCAGGGCTGTCTTCCTTAATCGCGCCAGCGGGCGAAATGTGGTCGGTGGTGACCGAGTCGCCGAGGATCGCGAGCGGCTTTGCCCCTTCGATATCTTGGATCGGTGCAGGCTCCATGCCCATGCCGTCAAAGTATGGCGGGTTGGCGACATAGGTGCTGCCTGCGCGCCATTGATAGGTGTCGGATGGCTCAACGGTAATCGCTTGCCAGTGCTCATCGCCATCATAGACGTTGGCATAGCGGTTTTCGAACATCGAACGGTCGATATTGGCCGCGCGGTGCTCAGCGATTTCCGCATTGCTTGGCCACAGGTCGGCCAGCATCACGTCATTGCCATCTTGGTCTTGGCCGAGCGGGGTGGTGGTGATGTCTTCGGTAACCGTGCCTTTCAGCGCATAGGCGACGACCAGCGGCGGCGATGCTAGGAAGTTGGCGCGCACGTCTTGCGATACGCGGCCTTCAAAGTTGCGGTTGCCCGACAGGACCGAGGCGGCGACGATATCGTTGCCGTTGATCGCTTTGCTGATTGGCGGGGCCAGCGGGCCCGAGTTACCAATGCAGGTGGTGCAACCATAGCCAACGAGGTCAAAACCGATAGCGTCGAGGTCGTCTTGCAGGCCCGATTTGACCAGATAGTCGGTCACAACTTGGCTGCCCGGTGCGAGTGATGTCTTCACCCAAGGCTTAGGCAGCATCCCGCGCTCGTTTGCTTTTTTCGCGACGAGGCCAGCGGCGATCAGCACGTCCGGGTTGGAGGTGTTGGTGCAGCTGGTGATCGCGGCGATGACAACATCGCCATCGCCAATGTCGTGGTCTTTGCCGTCGACACCGACGCGAACGGCTGCGTCTTTCTTATAGGTGGTCTTGAGGTCGCCGTTGAACAGCTCATCAACCTCAGGAAGGATGACCTTGTCCTGCGGACGCTTCGGTCCGGCCAAGCTTGGCACAACCGAGCCCATGTCAAGCGAGAGCGTGTTGGTGAACACAGGCTCATTCGCCGGGTCGAACCACATGCCTTGCTCTTTCGAATAGGCTTCAACCAGAGCGATGTTTTCTTCTGAGCGGCCGGTGAGGCGCATGTAATCAAGCGTCTTGTCGTCGATCCCGAAGAAGCCGCAGGTCGCGCCATATTCCGGCGCCATATTGGCGATGGTCGCGCGGTCGGCGAGCGTGAGGTTGGCAACGCCTGGGCCATAGAACTCAACGAAACGGCCCACCACGCCGACTTCGCGCAGCATTTGCACGCAGGTGAGCACGAGGTCCGTGGCGGTGATGCCTTCGGCCATGCGGCCTTCCAGCTTAAAGCCGACGACTTCCGGGATCAGCATGGAGATCGGCTGGCCAAGCATCGCTGCTTCAGCTTCAATCCCGCCAACGCCCCAGCCCAGCACGCCCAGACCGTTGATCATGGTGGTGTGACTGTCTGTGCCGACGCAGGTGTCAGGATAAGCGACCATCGCGCCGCTGGTGTCTTTGCTCGACCACACGCCTTGGGCGATGTGCTCCAGGTTCACCTGGTGGCAAATGCCGGTGCCAGGAGGGACCGCAGAAAAGTTCTCAAAGCTCTTTGAGCCCCATTTGAGGAAGTCATAGCGTTCTGCATTGCGCTCATATTCGAGCGCCATATTCGCTTCCATCGCTTTCGGATGGCCAAATTCGTCGACCATGACCGAGTGATCGATCACGAGATTGACGGGCACCTGCGGATTGATCTTGGCGGTATCGCCGCCCAGTTCCTTGATCGCATCGCGCATCGCGGCGAGGTCAACCACGCAAGGAACGCCGGTGAAATCCTGCAGCAGCACTCGGGCTGGGCGGTATTGGATCTCATTGCCGGTGACTGGGTTCTTCTGCCAGTCGACAATCGCCTGCGCATGCTCTTTGCCGACGGTGAAGCCTTCATCTTCAAAGCGCAGCATGTTCTCCAGCAGCACTTTCAGTGAAATCGGCAGCTTGGAGACATCGCCCAATTGCGCCGCCGCTTTTGCGAGCGAATAGTAAGCGTATTCTGTTCCGCCAACATTAAGGGTTGAGCGGGTTGCGAGCGTGTCCTTGCCGACCTGTGTCATCGAGGCGTTTCTTCCTTGTCTGTGGTGTGTCCCGGGCGGGTTCCGCGCCGGAGAAATATCTGCATGATCACCTGCTAGACCTTGGCCTCTAGGTCAAGTGCGGCGTGGCCTCTGCGATCCCGGCGCTGCAAATTTTACAACAGTTAACTTTCCGAATCTGACGCCTGGGTGCAAAAGCGGTTTCGCAGCAGGGACGCGGGAAAAAATGAATAACAACGCGCAGTCGCATAGGGCGAAAATTAATAGCTTACGCGCCGGATTATTGGGCGCAGTGACAATCGTCATAGCTTGTTTTGGGGCTGCCTTCGCCTTTTCGGGGGAACAGGCAGAGGCACCACAGGGGTACTCGGCGGCGTTGGTCCAATTGGGGGCAACCAATAGCCCTCGGGTCGCAGCCGGAAACGAACCGTAGAGTTCTGGGCCGGCTTACCAAGGGGGTTGGCCGGATTGGCGTTTGCGCGCTGATCCGGCCTTTTTTGTGTTTTGTGTCTGCTATAGCGGTGCTTGTTCCGCGGCAGGCTCAGCGACTTTGCGGGTCGCGATCCAGCATCCGGTGATAATCAGCGCGGTTCCCGCCAGCGTCGTCAGCGTCACTTCTTCGCGGAAGAAAAGCCAGCCCAGCACGCTCGCCCAGAGAAATCCGGAATATTCAATCGGCACAAGCGCCTGAGCCTCTGCGCGGGCGTAGGCCCAGGCAATCGCCATCGCGCCGGTGACGGTGAAGGCGCTGGCAATCGAAATGGACCCGACTGCGCTCAGATCCGGCGTCGCCCATAGGAATGGCGCAAATAGCAGCAGCACCAGCCCGCCGACCCCGCTGTGAAAAGTGGCGATTTCCACTGGCCGGGCGACCTGCGATTGGCGGCGAATCACGATGAAATTATAGGCGTACAGTAGGGCGGAGAACATCAGCGAGATCAGCCCGAGGATGAGATCATTGCTCATTTCTGCGCGCCCAAACTGCCCGCCGATAATCACAATCGCGCCGACAAAGCCGATGATGCTGGCATAGATCGCTTGCGGCTGGATCTCTTCGCCCAGCAGCGCGCGGGCGAGGTAAAGCGCGATGAGCGGTGAGATGAAGCTGATCGCAATCGCCTCGGCCAGCGGCATTTTGGTGAGCGCGTAAAAGAAACTGAGCGCCATAAAAGCGGAAATAGTCCCGCGTTCCAGATGCAGCTTCATCACGGCGCGCTCTGGCCAGCGGCCCGCGCCCTTTTTCAGCATTGGCGCCAGCCAAAACGGCGCAATCATTGCGGCCCCGATCAGCGCGCGCAGCAAAGTGGCGGTATAGGCCCCGGCGGCAAGCGCTGCGCCCTTCATAAATGCGTCCATCAAGGACAATAGCCCGACCCCGGCAAGAGCGGCCAAAAAAGGCAAAAGGCGGTGGGAGCTGTTCATTGCGGGCCTGCCCTAATGGCGCATCGGCGGCGCGTCACTTGGAAACTCGCGTAGAGGCGGCTTTCGTGCCGCTGTGCAGGGGCGATTGCGCGGCGGCTACACCCGCGCCTCTCATTAATATGCGTAAACCCCAGCGATTCAGCCAAGCGAAAGGGCATATCGCTTAAACATCCGCTTGAATCGGGGGGCCTCAGAGCCTTATAACTATGTTTACTGCGCCGCCACCGGGCGGCGCGTATTGGGATGCTAGAGATATTTATGCGCAAACACCTCAGCAAATTTGCCGCTGGAGCAGCACTTTCAGCGATCGCGTTTGGCGGCGCCTCCGCGCAGCAGGCCGAGCCTGCTGACCTGCTTGCCGATGCGCAGGCTGAACCAGCCGCTGAAACGCAGACGGCCCCTCAAGCGCAGGAGCAATCCGGCAGCTTTGACGAGGCTTTTCCGAGCAGTGTTTCTGCGCCGCTCGTGCAAGGCGACCTTGATCCCACGCCAAAGCCAAACATTCAGGCCTGGTCGACCGAAAACGCCGCCGCTCTGATCGCGGTGATCGAAGGCATCGCCAGCGAAGGGCTCGATCCGGCGGATTATGACCTGCAGGCATTGAAGGTCTCGCAGGCCTCCGGCCCCTCGGCAGAGCTCGATATGCTGGCCTCGAAGAACTTCCGCTGGTTGGTGGAGGACATGCGCGATGGCCGCACGCCAATGGATGCGCGCAAGCAATGGTTTGTGGTTGATCCAGACCGCGACACTTATCGCACCGCAGACCTGCTGGAAAAGGCGGTTCAAACCGGTGATATTGCTGACACTTTGGCGGACCTCGCACCGACTCATCCCGATTACGCGCGGCTGAAAAACGAACTGGCCAAGACACCGGCGAGCGAACCGGCAAAGCGTAAGCTGATCCGCGCCAATATGGACCGCTGGCGCTGGCTCGCCCGCGATCTGGGCACCATGTATTTGATCACCAATGTGCCGGAATATCAGCTGCGCCTGACGGTGAATGACAAGATCATCAAAACCTATCGCACCGTCGTGGGCAAGCCGGGCCGCACCGCGACCCCGCAGCTCGCTGAAATGGTCGAAGGCGTGGTGTTCAACCCGACCTGGACCGTGCCGCAGAGCATCGTGAAGGGCGAAGGGCTGGGCAATAAAGTGCTCAACAATCCCGCCTGGGCGCGGCGCAATGGCTATAAAGCGACCAAGAATTCCAACGGTTGGATCACCGTGGTTCAGCAGCCCGGGCCGGGCAATTCGCTGGGCCGGATGAAGCTGGAAATGCCAAACCGGCATGCGATCTTCTTCCACGATACACCGTCGCGGCACCTGTTTAAGAACGCTAATCGAGCGCTCAGCCATGGCTGTATCCGCACGGAAAACGCGCTCGAAGTGGCCATGCTGGTCACCATCCTTGGCAAAGGCGCGACCAAAGAAGAGGCGGTGCAGATTTCTACTTCGGGCAAATACACCAAGGTGAAGAACAAGCGCGAACTGCCCGCCTACATCACCTATTTCACAATGGCGTCTGACATTAATGGCGACATGACGACCTTCCAGGACATCTATGGCCGGGACAAGCCGGTGCTGGCGAGCTTGGACAAGCCGCGCGTCGACAACCGCACCGATTTGATCGACGATGAGGTTATTGTGATTGAGGACGACCCGCGCGTTGGGGGTTGATGTTAAACTCTAGGACCAGCGGCTTATCAATCGAGCTGAGATCACCGCACGGCGGTAGAGCAGGCCTGAGGGTATAGCATAGGCGATTATCATCGCAAAAATTTCCCACTCTTGTTGATCACTGAACAAGCCTCCTAAACCAGTTAGGAAGTAGGCTGCGGCAACGCTGGCTAGAAATGCTGCTCCAATCGCAATTGCGAAACCTGACTTAGTTGCGATCCGTTCGCCGAGTAAACTAGCGATAGGCATGCCAATCGCACCGATGTAAATCGCGCAGAACATGAAGGCTATTCCAGAACCGAACAGCCAAATGACGAGGAATGTCCCAATTGCTCCTAGCGCAGTCCAAGGAGCTGGCTCAGAACTGAAAAGCCAAGGGTTAACGATAACATAGAGTGCAACAAAACCCGATCCGACCGCCGCTGAAAAGAGACTGGCTGGCAGTATCCCGCTGAGCGTTGATCCAATATTGAGCTCAAGCTCAGCATGGCTCGGCCGATAAGGCACTGTCTTAGAACGACCCCGGAGCGTAGCGCTGAACATCGCTTGGGCGCTCGGGTTGCAGCGGTTCGTACTGCGGGCGCTGCGCGATGCTGCCATCCTCGTTCAGGCCTAGGCTGTCGGCGAACAGCAAGCGCCCGCCAGACAGGTTGAGCAGGGCAATGCGAAACTGCTCCTCGCCCAGCGCAAAGCAGCCATTGGAGCGGCCCAGCCGGCCCCAGCGATCAATATGCGACGGTTCGGCATATTTGGCGCGGTGCATCACGATATAGCGGCGCAGGGCGGCATCATTGGTTGGGTCGAGGCCCCCAAGGCGCACCGATGTGCCATAGCGCCCGACATACCATTCCCACGTCACATAGGCGCCGCGGCTGGTCGCGTTGGAGCCTTCGACATTGGAATAATTGTTGAGCCAGCCGTCATGCTCTGGATCAGAGCCGGTGCCGTGGCTGACGTGATAGCTTTGCACTTCTTGGCGGTCCAAATTGACGAAGTGAAACCGCCTCTGCGCCGAGTGCACGCCGAAATCGGCAATGCCCACGATATCGCGCTTCCAGATCGCCGCGCCTGCCCGGTTCAGCTCGCGCTGGGCAATGTCGAACAACTTGCGGTCGCGCGCAGAGCCTTTGATCGGCTGCGCTGCGAGGGTCGCTGGCAAAGCAGGAGCAGCCAAAGCCGCGCCTGCGACTAGGCCAGTTTTGAGAAGATCGCGCCGTTTCATCATGCTCAAACTAATAGCCTAAACCTAACGTTCCCGTGAACAAAAAACGTATTAGCCCTGCGCTTGTGTTTGCGTGACCGAGGTTTCGCGCGGCGGGGCGGCGTTGTGCTCGGCAAAGGCCTTCATTCCCAGCGCCATGATCCCCGGCATGCATTCTTTTACAACCGAGCCAATATCGGCGATCGCGGCGAGTTTCGGGCTGCCTTCCGCCATCATCTTGGCCACCGCCGGGCCGGTCGGGTGCAGGCGGCTGCGCGCGTTAAATGCATTGGTCTTTTCATTTTGCGAGAGCAGCCCGGTGCTGCGCAAATTGGAGAGAAACGCGGCTGGATAGGCGCTCGGCGTGTCGGTGAGCGGCGCGGGCGGGGTCAGCGCGTTCTTCTCGTCATCCGTGCCAAAATTCGCCTCAAGAAAGGCGGCGAGTGATGCGCTGTAAGGCACGAATGGGGCCTGCGCCAATTGCAGGGTGATCGTATCGCCATCGAAGAACGGGCGCTGATTGTTGCGCGCGTCAAACGGCACAGCCGACGCGGTGCAATCGATGAACATGGTCCTTGCGGGCACATCCACGCTTTCGCTCGCAAAGTGCATTTTGCCCGGTTCAATCCGCGTCACGCGGCCTTGACGATAGACTTGGCTGATCTCGCGCAGCATCTCGATCTCGCCTTCAGAGATCACCGCAAAGTGGAACATTTCCGGTTTGGTCTCTGGATCAATCCGCAGCATCAGGCCTTCTTCGCCCAGTTTCGCGAACATCTCATCGCCGCTTTCCGACGCGGCGGCAGCGCGCATTTGCCGCCGTTGGAAATCAACCAAGCGGTCAAGGTGATGCTCGGCAGGTTGCAGGAACTTGCGATTGAACATCCAGCCGCCGCGCGGGCGCACCCAGCCGATCCGATCCGCTGCAATGCCCGCCTCCAGCAGCCAGACGGCGGTGTCCATCGCGGTCTTACCCGCGCCCAGGATCACGAAATGCTCTGGCAGATTGTCCGCATCCTTCCAAAGGCCGGGCAGCGCGCCGGGAATGGTGAAGGGCGTGCCATCTGCGATTTCATAGGCGGGCTTATGCGTGGAGGGGACGGAGGTCTGGAAATAGGTGCCATCGACCAGTTTGCGCCGGACATTCACCTGCTGGGTCTCACCCGACAAAATACCTTTGACTGTATGGCCCTCATGATACTCGCTGAGCGGCAGATAGGTGACTCGCCCGCTCGGCAGGAAACGCTCGTTCATCGGCTGCTCGTAATAGGCGAGGATCTCCGCATGTTTGGCGAGCGGATACATGCCCGCATTGTGGCCGTGAGTATCAACCCGGTTGGTGCACAGCTCCATCGAATTGACGCCATAGGTCGCCGATGGCTGGTGCAGGGTCACAAAGGAATAAGCATCGTTCCAGTGCCCGCCGGGCTTGGCATGCTTATCGACGATGGTGATGTGGCAATCGGGATCTTCGTCGAGCAATGTATCGGTAAAGGCCATCCCCACTGCGCCAGCGCCAATGACGAGATAATCGGTTTCAATGTCGGCCATGGCTCTGGTATCCTTGCGCTGTGAGCTATTGGGAATGGGTGGAGGCTTTTGCTGTGTCATGCAAGGCCATGCGAGCGGGGAGTGAGCGAATGAGCATAAGGAGAGGCGCGATTTTTGCCTTGATTTCAGGGGGCTTGCTGCTCAGTGGCTGTGTTGCTTCGGCTGATGGAGCCGCACTTGAAGTTGCTGAGGCGGCTGCCGCACCGACAGCGACGCCCGACCCGCTCCAGGCCAAGATCCCGACCATCCCCCCACCGCCGGTGATGCCAGATTTGATCTCGCGAAAACTGGTGCGCAGCAATTTTGCTGAAGCGCCCAAGAGGTTGGTTGTTGAAACAGATGAAGTGCCTGCTGTGTCAACGCGCATACTCAACCGGGAGAGCGCCGAACGCCTCTTCGACAATTCCGGGCTTACCTTGCAGTGGATCAGCTGGGACGAGCGGGGCCGCGTTTGGATTGCAATTGACGAACAGGGCGTATGGTGGCTGGCCGGTAGGCAAAATGGCGAGGGCGGTTCAGGCCTGAAGCTCGACGGGTACATTTCCGAAATCGGCTCGGATTATTTCCTGTTTGAAGGAGAGATCACCATTGCTGGCGCGCCGGATGCTGAGCGGTTTTGTGATCAAAACAAGCAATGGCGTTTTGGCATTACGCAAAACCGCAAATATTGGCGTCTGCGCGAATTTGAATGGTGCGACCGGCTGACCGATTACATCGATATCTATTTTTGAGGCGGGCTGAGCGCGCGTTACTGCGCGCTCATGACCATCTTGTCATCGGCGATTTCGACCGTGCCAATCTTGGAGAGGTAGGATTGGCCGAGCAGCGAAATGCCCAGCCCCTCTGGAATAATCACGGCGGGGATATTGCGCCGCATCATGCCGCCAATCTCAACTTCGTTGAGGCGCGTGGGAACGCCGTAAACCGCACCGCTCGCGCCTGCGCCAATATGGCGGATCTCGCTCTCGTCCCATTGCAGGCCAGCCGCCAGCGCATCATCTGCGGTCAGTGCGATTACGCTTGCCCCGGTGTCGACCAACATGCGGATATCCGCGCCATCGACATAGGCGGAGGCGTAGAAATGCCCATCTGACCCTCGCTCAAGCACATGCTCACCCGCAGACCACGCGGCGTTGGATTGCGACTGCCCGGCAGAATTGCTGCTAAAGCGTGAAGCGGACGCGCTCGTCTCGCTCTCGGCTGCACCCTCATCAGCAGAGGGCACAGCGAGATAAGCAAAGCCGAAGACGGCAAGCGCAAAGACAATAAAACGTTCCATCATCGCGCAGCTTAGCCGGGCGAAATTAAGTCTCTCTAAAGAGCGGCGCGGTGCGCAGAAGCCTGCGCGTTTTCATCTGCCATCGCCAGCATGGACCGGGCGTGCCGGGCGCCAACCTCCGCCTGATCATCGCCGTACCCGCCGCCCAGCGCGCTGGCGATAGGCAGCCTCCGCGACCGCGCCTCACGCACGACATAGCGGTCTCGCATGGTCAGCCCCTCGTCCGACAGCGCGAGCCGCCCGAGCTTATCCTCACAATGGGGATCAACGCCGGCCTGATAGAGCACAAAATCGGGCGCGAATTCGGCGAAGACCCGCGGCAGATGCAGCGTTAGTGCCTCCATATAGCCTTCATCATCCAGACCGTCAGGCAGCGGCACATCGAGGTTAGAGCGGGCCTTTCGCACTGGGAAATTCTTCTCCGCATGCAGCGAGAGCGTGAAGATATCATCGCGCAGTGCGGTGAGGCTGGCGGTGCCGTCGCCCTGATGCACGTCGAGATCGACGATCAAAATGCGCGCCGCGTCTCCTTCTGCGATCAAGCGGTTGGAAGCGACGGCCAGATCGTTGAACACGCAGTACCCCGCGCCGGTGTTCTCCAGCGCATGGTGACTGCCAGCGGCGCTGTTTGCCGCGTAGCCATGCTCCATCGCCAGCTTCGCCGCGAGCCATGTGCCGCCATTGGTGTGGGCGACGCGGCTGGCGATGTGCGGGGTGACGGGAAAGCCAATGCGGCGTTCCTTTTCGCGCGGGACGCTGGCGGTGAAAACCTCCTCGACATAGGCCGGGTCATGCACCGCCTCGAGCCACTCTCGCGGGATTGGTAAAGGCGCATGCTCGGTGATTGCCGCGCCGCTCGAACGCAAAGCTTCCATGACGAGGTAATACTTGTCGAACTTAAAGGTCCCGCGCTCTGGGCGAGGGGCCATGTAATCAGCGTGATGAACAACGTGGAGCACGGGTGACTACGGTTTAGTCATTTTCCATATTGAAGAAAGCACGGTGATCTTCTGAGTCTTCAAACGAGATTCCGCGAGCAGAGGCGGAGATGAAAAACTCGGTCAGACTTGGGGCTAATACCCGCCGGAAATCTTCGTCAGGTCCGATCACAATGATTTGACCGATATGCCCGCCCTCGGTTGGAGCGAGATCGAGGGCATAAGCATTGCCTCCGCCATCTTGTGCGAATGGGATCCACGCTGGGTGCGTGTACTGTTTAAGTACGGGATCGCCGTCACGGACCGTGACTGATCCATCAAAATCGAGTGCCAGTTCTTCTGGTGTCGATCCGGCTCTGATTTCCGCCCAGCCATCCCAATTTTTCTTTGCTTGCTGGAGCGACAGGAATTCGTAGTTCCCGAACAGGTTCCCGACATACTCGCCCTCACCCAGTGGAACTGGCAGTTCGACAATATTGGGTGCCTCGGGCGCGCGATAGGTTACTTTGAAAGGCGATTTTTGTCCGTTTGCGAAGCGGTAAAGCTCGCGGGCTTCCGTGGGCAATTTATAGCCAATATGCTGCTCGAACGAAGCAATTTCGGCGTTTGATGCTGGCGTGTTCAGTTGTTCGCGGATGCGGATTTTTTGTGCCTCAAACGCGTCGAGCCATGCATCAAGCGCTGCAATCACCGGGGGTTCGCTTCCGTCCGTTTGGATTTCTCTATGCTCTGTTTCGGGCGATGCCGGAGAGCCGAAGGCTGAGAGAATAGCCGCAATTAGGCCTTTAATCATTGTGTTAGTTCCGCCTCTTGCTGAGGAGCGTTGGTAGAAGGAGCACTGCGCGCAGGCGATGCTTGATACCCATCAAGCTCGCCATAAATCTCATCTTCGCTGCGGCTTGCTGAGTTGCGCCAGGTGGTTGCTGTGTCCGCGTTGAGCAGCTCGCCTTCTGCCGTCACGATCAGCACATTGGGCGTGCCGGGCAGGTCGCTGATGCCGAAGCGCTGAGCAATCTCTAGATTATGCCCGTCGCCCGATTGCGGCATGCCGACATTGATGAACACCAGCTCGTATTTCTCATCCACCAGCTTGGCGAGACGCTCGGTTTGAAGCCATCCGGCGAGCGCGCGGCTGTCGTGGCACCAGTTTGCGCCCATCACCAGCATCACGAGCTTGCCGTTTGCCGCTGCGCGCTCAAAGGCGGCATCGACATCGGCGCTTACGCTCTGCGAGACGTCATAGGCCTTGGCCTCGGGATAGTCGTGCGCCGCGGCCCCGGACAGCGTGCCTGCCGCCATGACGCCGCCGGTCGCCAGCAGGCCTCCGGCCAATCCCCCAAATAACTGCTTGATCACTCAGCCGCCTCGGCTGCGTGCGGATCAAAGGCGGTGGCTTCCCCGGCCTCGATCTTTGCTGCCTTTTCCTCGACCAACCTGACGATGTGTTCAAGCGTGTCTTCATCATCAATCGCATGCGCTTTCACGCCGGAGAGATAGACCATATGCTTGCCATTGCCGCCGCCGGTGAGGCCAATATCGGTTTCGCGCGCTTCGCCCGGACCGTTGACGACGCAGCCGAGCACAGACAGCGACATTGGCGTTTTGATGTGCTCCAGCCGCTTTTCTAGCGTTTCAACTGTGCGGATCACGTCAAAGCCCTGGCGTGAGCGGCTGGGGCAGGACACGACGCGAACGCCGCGTGTGCGCAGGCCCAGTGATTTGAGCATTTCATAGCCGACTTTGACTTCTTCCTCCGGCTCCGCCGAGAGCGACACGCGGATCGTGTCGCCGATCCCAGCCCAAAGGAGCGAACCCATGCCGATTGAGGATTTAACCGTGCCGCCGATCAGGCCGCCAGCCTCTGTAATGCCGAGGTGCAGCGGGCAATCGACGGTTTCTGCAAGGCCATGATAGGCGGCGACCGCTAGAAACACGTCGCTGGCTTTCACCGCGACCTTAAATTCGTGAAAATCGTGATCCTGCAGCAGCTTGATATGATCAAGCGCGCTTTCGATCAGCGCTTCTGGACAGGGTTCACCGTATTTTTCGAGCAGGTGCTTCTCAAGACTGCCAGCGTTCACGCCAATGCGGATCGCGCAGCCATTGGCCTTCGCCGCGCGGACAACTTCGCCCACGCGCTCGCTGCTGCCGATATTGCCGGGGTTGATGCGCAGACAGGCGGCGCCCCCGTCAGCGGCCTCAAGCGCGCGCTTGTAGTGAAAATGAATGTCGGCGACGATGGGGATGCGCGCGGCCTTGGTGATCTTGCTAAAGGCGGCGGTGGCTTCTTCGGTTGGGCAGGACACCCGGATGATATCCGCGCCCACTTCTTCGCAGCGGCGGATCTGATCGAGCGTCGCGACCGCATCTTCGGTGGGGGTGTTGGTCATGGTCTGCACGGTGATCGGCGCATCGCCGCCCACAGGCACATCGCCAACCATGATTTGGCGGCATTGCCGCCGTTCGATATCGCGCCAGGGCCGTATTGAAGACATAAGCCCTAATATAGGCGCGTTGATGGTCAGGGGCAATGACGCAGGCGCGGGTTGACGAAGGGCGCGCATACAAAAACGGCGGCCAGCTTATCGCTGACCGCCGCCAAAATGTTGTGAGATTGCGCGGTTACCAGCGGATCAATGGCGGAACCACAATCCGGCTAATGACGGCAGCGATTGCCACTGGCGCAACATGCCACAGGCCGAGGTGCGATACCGTGTCGAGCGGGCAGGTAATGCCATAGGCAACAGTACCAAGCGCGCCCGATGCGATCCCAACCAGCCAAGCAGAGCGCTCGATTGAAACCGGTGCGCTGCGCCGTAGCCAAAGAACCGAGGCGGTTGCGACCAAGGCCGATGCGGCTAGCGATGCGCGAGTGCACATCAGGGCAACTGGATCGTTCAATCCTTCATGCACATGGCTTGCCTCGCCAGTGAACAGCGCGATGATCGCCGCAATCGGCAGCACGCCGACCATGGCAGCTGACCAGCCTGGTGCGTTCTCACGCTGACCAACGCGCGGAGATCCGCCCATGACAAGAGCCAAAGCGCTGGCCACGCCAAGCAGCAGAACCAGGCCATTGGTGACCCAGAAGAACGAGGAGGCCTGGCCTTCGAAGATGCCGAACCAAAAGTCGAACACGGCGACTGACACGCCGAATGCAACCAGTGTAGCAAACCCAACCAGCAATAAGCCGCTTTGAGCGGTAATCCGGCGGACCGGTTCCAGATCGTCAGCCAGTCCTGCAATAATATTTTCGCGTGATGTGTTCATCTTAATCAGCTTTCTCAACCAGCGCGGCAAGCTTCTTCAAGCCGCGATGTATATTCACTTTGACCAGACTTTCGCTCTGGCCTGTTCTTTGGGCGGCTTCGCGGATCGAAAGCCCCTCGATTTTGACCAATTCAATGGCCTCTGCCTGGCTATCGTTGAGGTGGCTAAACAGCCGCTCAAGGCTAACCCGGGCCAGGGTCACTTCTTCTTCGCTATCTTGCACCGCATCGTCATCTTCGATCTCTTTGCTCTCGTGCTTGTACACTTTGCGCAAATGATCGACCCAGCGATAGCGAGCAATCGCGGCCAGCCAGGGCATAAACGGACGGGTGGGATCGTAGGTCGCCCGTTTATGATGGATCGCCAGCAGCACGTCCTGCACCAGATCATCGAGCTGGGACGGGGGCACGCGCCTGCGAAAATATCTCTCGAGCCACATTCCCGCCTCTGACAAGAGCACATTATAGGCGGCCTTATCGCCGTCTTGTGCCGATGCCATGAGGCGGGCGAGGGTGGCTTCGTCAGCAATCACGGACCCCGGCTCCCGTTACTGACCGCGCGCTTTGGCGATCAGAGCGTCGAGCGAAAAGAAACCGCCGCCGCGTGAGATAAGGGCCAGAGCCAGTGCAATGATCGTAACAGCCCAGCCAAAAAAGTGATCAGAGGTTGGGAAGACGAACAACTGAATGACAATTGCCATGCCCATCAGAGCGAGCGCAGAGAACCGTGTGAACAGCCCTAGCAACAGCAGGATTGGGAACAGAAACTCGGCATAAGTTGCCATTGGCACTGCTATGTCGGTCGGCAAAGGAAGGCCTGAAAATTCATTCTCAAAGATGAAGTATTGCACTTCACTGATCTGAAGCCAGGTGCCTTCCTCGACCTTAGTTTTGTATGATCGCCAGAATACTCCAGCGAGCGCGATGCGGGTGAAGAGCAGCGCAAGCCCTTCGAAAAACCGGCCAGATAGCAGTCCGACCAATCGGTCGTATAAAGAGATTACGCTGCTCATATATTCCTCCTAGAGTTCGGCGCGCCGATCAGCGCTTAACCGGCTTCAGCGAACCTTTGCCTTTTGGTGTGCTGATCTTAACGCAGCTGCCTTTGTCGACATAAGTCCATGCGTTGCCTTGGTAGTCACGGGTCGATGTGCCTGCACAGCTGGTGCCTGGACCAGCGGCGCAATCATTCTTGCCTGCTTTTGAAACTCCGTAGCACTTCTCTTTTGCACCTTGCGCAGCAACTGGCGTGCTTGCAAGTCCGGCTGCGATACCGGCGGTCATGGCGAGGCCGGCGAAGGTAGCGATTGACTTAGCGTTCATGATGTTTCTCCAAAATTTAAAATCACTGTGTTGGTCCAGCTTAATGCCGGAACTGACCATGAGTTCGCAGGCCTCGAAGGATTGGTTACAGCCACGAGTTTTTTTGTGATTTTTAGGTGTGACAAATGTTTGTTTGCGCCGAGCTGTAACGCGCGGACCCTTACGCGCGAACACTCCCCATGAAGCAAGCATGACAGCGCAGCGCAAAATCACGCTGCTCAATGATGTTTCACAAACTGGCGAAGAAGCGTTCACACCTAGCATGAGCGTTTTTATTGCCAAGCGGCCTGGTGCACCTGCACGTCTGCCCATTAATCGACCCTTCAAATGGACGAGCAATGTGGGCGTACCGGGCCGCTAAATTTCTGCTATGGCTGGAAAAGATATGCAAACCCCACAAGACACAATCGCCCCTTTTGGTGGCTTCGGCCTGGGTCTCAGGCGCACGCATTACGAAGACTTCCTCGAGCGGGGGGACGGGCCGGATGTGCCGGTCGACTTTGTCGAGGTGATCTCGGAAAACTACATGATCGAAGGCGGGCGGCGGCTGCGCATTCTAGAGGCGGTGCGTGAAAAGCACCCTGTGATCATCCACGGTGTGTCGATGTCGATCGGCTCAGCCGGCGGATTGGATGCGGAGTATCTCGATAAGCTCAAAGTGTTGGAGAGCCGGATCGATCCTCTATGGGTCTCTGACCATCTGTGCTGGACCCGCACCAGCGCGCATAACAGCCATGATTTGCTGCCTCTGCCGCTCACCGGCGAAGCGCTGGATGCGGTGTGCGCCAATATTGACCGCGCGCAGGATCACCTCGGGCGGCCAATGCTGTTTGAAAATCCCTCCAGCTATCTCACATTCCCCGAAGACGAGCTGACCGAATGGGAATTCCTGTCGGAAATGGCGCGGCGCACCGGCTGCTATCTGCTGCTCGATGTGAACAATATCTACGTCAGCAGCCAAAACCACGGCTTTAGCGCGGATGACTATCTTGCTGGCCTGCCATTGGACCGCGTTCGCCAGATTCATTTGGCCGGGCACGATCCAGCGACCGAGCAACGCGACATCATTATCGACACGCATGACCGCGCAGTGTGCGATGAGGTGTGGGCGCTTTATGCCAAGGCCTTGCGCATGCTGCCCCGACCGGTCGCGACCATGATTGAGCGGGATGACAATATCCCGCCTCTGGGTGAGCTGCTGGCAGAGCTGGAGCGCGCGCGCGGGCTCGCCGATGACGTGCGCGAGCCTGTCCCCGCATGAGCGCCGCCGATCTCGCGTCGCAGCAAGCCGCCTTTATGGCGCAGGTGCTTGATGAAAACGCGCCTCTGCCAGCGGGCTGGGGCAATTCGCAGGCGGCCGGAATGCAGGTTTATCGCGGCAATTACCGCTCCGCCTTGATGGACGCGCTGGGCGATACGTTTGAGCGGGTGAAGCAATATGTCGGCGATGCGCCTTTTGCTCAGGTCGCGGCGCACCACGCGATTGCTAATCCCCCGGCCAGCTGGACAATTGATGATGCGGGGGCGGGCTTTGATGAGAGCTGCGCTCAGCTGTTCGGCAACAATCCCGAAGTGGCTGAGCTCGCTTGGCTGGAATGGACCATGCTGGGTCTGGCGACTGCGCCGGATGTTCAGCCGCTCGATGGCGCGGGCTTTGGCGCGGCCACGGCGGAGTTTGGCGATGAAGACTGGGGCGCGATGAAGCTGGTGCTAGCCCCGCGGGCCGCCGCGCGCGAGGTCGCGCATGATCTCACTGCGATCTGGACCAGTCTGGGCGAGGGCGGCGCCGAGCTGGGCGAATTTACGCTGGAGAGCCCGGGGGGATGCCTGGTGTGGCGCGAAGGCGAACAGCCGGTGTTTATCATGGTCGAGGCCGAGCAATCGCGCGCATTCCGCGCAGTCCAAAGCGGGGCAAGTTACGGCGAGATCTGCATGCTGCTGGCGGGCGACAATGCGGGTGAGCAAGACATCGCCGATGCGGCGATGCGCGCTGGCGCAATGCTGGGCGGTTGGCTGAATGATGGGCTAATCATTGGGCTCGCCTAACCCGGTCTTGGCGTTCGCCGACTTGACTTCGAGCGCCGCTGCTTCAGTCTCTCACTCAAAGGGAGAGACCATGCTTAGCGAAACCTCGATTGAACTGCGCAGCGCCAAGGCGAGCCTGACCATGCGGCTGGTCAAATGGATCATGTCGCGCAAAACCCCGGTTTTTCCGCATGATGCAGACGATTTTGCCGCTTACATGGCCTCGCGCAAGCCGCCCAAAGATGCGCCAATGCCGCCTAAGTTTGAGCAGCAATTTCGCGTCGAGCATTGGGAGGCGGAAGGCCAAAAGCTCGTCACTCTGCACCCCAAATCCGGTCCAGCGGACTGGCATATGCTCTATTTCCACGGCGGGGGATTTATCCTGCCGATGTTCAAGGAACATTGGCCGCTCGCCGCAGAGCTGGTCGGCCAGGCGGGCATCAGCATCACTTTGCCGATGTATGAGGTCGTGCCGGAAAGCCACTATTCGCGCGCTGATAGGCTAGCGGATGCGGCGTTCGCTAAGCTGGCCGAAACGCATGATCCGCAGCGCATCGTGATCTGCGGCGACAGCGCAGGTGGTCATATGGCGCTCAGCCTTGCGCTTAGGCTGGCGAAGGCAGGCGGACCGCAGGCTGGCAAGCTCGCTTTGTTCGCGCCGTGGCTCGATATGACCATGGCCGATCCGGCGATGCAGGCGGTGGAGCCGCATGACATCATGCTGAAAATCGGCACTTTGCGCAGCTGCGGCGCGATGTTCGCTGATGAGCGCGATCCAACCAGCGCGGAATGCAGCCCGCTATACACTGCGCCAGAGGCGCTGGCGCAATTGCCGCCGACGCGCATTTTCACGGGGCGGCACGATCTGTTCATCATCGACAGCCGCACTTTCACGCATAAGCTGCGCGATGCGGGCGTTGATACAAAGCTCTATGAATATGAGGGCGCGCCGCATGTCTTCATGGCGGTCACGCCAACGCGTGAGGCTAAGGACGTGTTCGCTTTGGTCCGGCAGTTTTTGGCCGAGGCTTAGTGCAGCTCCGGCGCGGGATCAGCCGCTGAAGCTCTCGCCCACCATCTGCTCGCTCAGCGCCCACAGGCGGTCCGCATTGCCCTTGTCGAGGGCATAGCTGCGCACGCCGCCTTTGGTGGATTGGTCGTCAATCTCCGCGATGTGGCAATCCTCGCAATAAAGCCCGCCTTTGCCATCCAGTTCCGGCGTGGTTGCGGCCCAGGTTTGCGTTGCTGCGCCTTGGGGAATGCTCTTGAAGGCGAAGTCGGGATCGCTGCTGGTCACTCGCTCGATTAGCGCTTGCTCCTGCTCTTTGCTTAAATGCCGGCTAAGATTGGTGTTGATCCCGCCCGGATGCACGGCAAGGGCGTGAACCCCGCGCTCAGCAAAGCGGTCTTCCAGACCCACGGTGAACAGCACATTGGCGGTCTTGGATTGGCCGTAGCTTAGCCATTCATTGTAATCGCGGCTTTCAAAATTGGGATCGTCCAGATCAACCGGGCCGATGTGATGGCCGCGGCTGGACAGATTGACGATGCGCTTGTTCGCGCCTGCCTCAACCAGCGGCATCAGGCCTTTGGTTAGCAGGAAATGGCCCAAGTGATTGGTGCCAAATTGCCGCTCAAACCCGTCGGCTGTCGCTTCCTTGGGGCAGGCCATGACGCCTGCATTGTTGATCAGCAGATCAATCTTGGCAAAGCGCTCATTTGCCTCTGCGCTGCAGGCGCGTACGCTGTCCAGCGAGCCGAGATCGCAAATGATCGTCTCCGGCTGAGCGCCGGGCGTTTCCGCTGCAATGCTTTGCTTAGCTTCGTCGAGCTTCGACTGATTGCGTCCGGCCAGCACAATATGCGCGCCCTTGGCCGCCATCGCCCGCGCGGTCTCTCGGCCCAGACCCGAATTGGCGCCGGTGATGAACACGGTTTTGCCCGATAGATCTACGCCGGACAGCACTTCGTCCGTGGTCGATTGCGCGCCAAATTCGCTCATGTCCGATCTATCCCTTCGTCACATACAAGAGGGGCGCGGTAACATAGCCACCGCGCCCCGTCATGTGCATAGCCGCTCAATCAAGCGACTATTGGGAGAGTTTACTTGTCGAATTGCTCCAGCTTCTTGGCGGCCCATTCGCGCCCACCAAGACCGAAGGCCAGCGATGCAGCGACTGCGCCGCCGATCACCAATGCGCCAAAGGCCATTTCAACGATCTCATTCCCGACACCCATGAAGCGCAGGCCCATGAAGGTGAAGAGCAGCATAGCGGCATAGCGGATCACAGTGCCCGCTGTCTCGCTGCCACCGGTGCTGCCAACCAGCTTGCCGATCAGATTAGCGATCATGAAGCCAGCGGCGATCACGATGCCGCCAAACACGACCTTGCCGCCGAGCGCGAGCACTTCGCTGAGGATTTCATTCACCTCTGGGAAGTTCAGGAGGCGGGTCGCCATGATGGCCACGAACAGCATGATGGCAACTTGCGCAACGCGGGCGATAACCGCGCTGGCGCTGGTGCCTTCTGGCAGCAGGCCAATCGCTGCAACCGGACGATCAATGCCCAGTCCTGACAACACTTCGGACAGGATGCCGACAACAAACTTGCTGATCATAAAGCCAATGCCGAGCAAGATGCAGGCGCCAAGAATGTTCGGAATAGCGCTCAGGAACATCGCCAGCATATCAGTGGCCGGGCCAGAGATCGATTGAATGTCGAGCACGCCAAGAGCGCCGATAACAACCGGGATGGCGATCAATGCATAGATGATCGTCCCCAGCGTCTTGCTGATCGCATTGTTGCCGGTGACCTCGTCGACGCCGCCTTTGTTGGCCCACTTGTCGAGGTTGAGAGTTTGCATCGCAGTGATCGCAATATCGCGAACAATACCCGCAATCATCAGGCCGATGAACAGCAGCAAGCCAGCGCCGACCAAGTTCGGGATATAGCCCATAACAGTGTTCAGCAGTTCGTTGATTGGGCCTGCGACCCCATCTAGCTCAAGCACTTGCAAGATGCCGAGCAGGCCGAACAGCCAGATCAGCAAAGAGACAATTTTGCCGAGCGAAGCGCCGATGCTTTCGCCGCTGCCGGAGGTGCGCTGAAAGATGCCGACTTTGTCGATGAGCGCCGCGAAAGCCCATTTGGCCGCTTTTGCGAGCAGCCATGTGACGACCAAAATTGCAACTGCGAAAGCTGCTTTTTCAAGCAGCTCCATCGCAAGTGCTTGGTCAAATTGATAATTGCCAATTTGCATAAGAAATCCCCTAGTTTGCTGGCGCAAGACTATAGGTTCCTGCGCCATACGAACAGGGATGAAATGTAAACTCTCGTTACGCGGGGCCTGCCATTTCGCTCTGGTCTAATCAAATCAGCGGGTTATGGTTCAGCCATGGAAAACATGCTCACACGATCCGCTTTTGGTCTGCTTTCAGCGATGTTGCTGGCGGGCTCCCTTCATACGCCGGCTGCGGCGCAGGACCCGAACGAGCCGCGCTGGTCGCTGGCGATCCATGGCGGGGCGGGGACGCTTGATCCAGAGCGGATCACGCCAGAGTTGCGCGCTGAGTATGAGGCGGCGCTGCAAAACGCACTCGATCGCGGCACGCAGATTTTGAAAGACGGCGGCAGCGCGGTGGATGCGGTGAAGGCGGCGATTGTTCCGCTAGAGGATAATCCGCTGTTCAACGCTGGCCGCGGTGCGGTGTTCACCTGGGAGGGTGAGAACGAGCTCGATGCCTCGATCATGGCCGGGGACGACCGCAGCGCAGGCGCGGTCACCGGCGTCAAAGCGATCAAGAACCCAATTCTGCTCGCCGATAAAGTGCGCACGGACAGCCGCCATGTGTTCCTGAGCGGAGCGGGCGCGGAGAAATTCGCAGGTGACAAAGGGCTGGAGACGGCGGGACCGGAATGGTTCGCGACAGAGCATCGCCGTGAGGCTTTGGTGCGGATGAAAGCGCGTGAGCTTTCGGCGATTGATGTTGATCACAAATTCGGCACGGTCGGCGCAGTGGCGCTCGATCTATCGGGCAATTTGGCCGCAGGGACCTCGACCGGCGGGATGACTGGCAAGCGGTGGGGCCGGATCGGGGACTCTCCTATGATTGGCGCGGGCAATTATGCCGACAACCGCTCCTGCGCAGTCTCGGCCACGGGCTCAGGCGAGTATTTCATCCGGGTCGGCGTGGCGAAAGAGATATGCTCGCGGCTCCGTTTCCGCTTCCGCAAGGAAATCGACGCGGCGCAAGCGACCGTGCCGGTCGATGCCGAAGGCAACCCGACCTACATCGTTCATGCCTCTGAATTTATGTTCGACGAGGCGATCGTGCAGGAAGAAGCCGATGCGGTGATGGCCGAGGTCAAGGATTTGGGTGGGAGCGGCGGCGTGATTCTGGTGACGCCGGATGGCTATGCGCTCTACAGCTTCAACACCACCGGCATGTACCGGGGCAGGGCGACCAGCGACGGCGTGAATGAAGTGGCGATCTTTGCGGGTGAATAGCGCTCGGTCGCAAACGCCCTAGCCGCGCGCAAAATTGACCAGCACTTTGCCTACCTCTGCCAGCAATGCTTCGGCGGCTGGCTCTATCTTCTGGTGCGTGTCCGCTGCGCGGAAATATGCGGCGAAGACTATTGGCGCTCTGCCCGGCGGCTCGGCAAAGCCAATATCGACATACAGGCTGTTCATGCCTGACCAAAACGATGTGCCGGTCTTGTCGCCAGAGGGCCAACTCTCTGGCAAGCCCGCTCGTACGCGATTGAGCCCGGTCTGGGTCTCTGCCATCCGGCTGCGCAATTGCCCGCGTTCCTGCGGCGGCAGGACATCGCCATAAATCAGTTTGGCCACGGTCCTGGCCATGGCAAGCGGGGTTGAGCTGTCGCGGACCTCGCCCGCTGGCGCGAGATTGAGTGCGGGCTCGATCCGGTCCAGACGGCTGACATCATCGCCAATTTCGCGCCAAAACTGGTTGAGCGCCTCTGGTCCGCCAAGTTCTCTGAGCAATACGTTAGCCGCGGTGTTGTCGGAGGTAATCTGCGTCGCCTTTGCGAGTTCGCGCAGGCTCGCCCCTTGCTTAAGGCGCGGTGTGGTGAAGGGCGCGTAGGATAGCAGCTCCTCTTCGCTCCAGCGCACGACCCGGTCGGCGTCGATGGCGCCAGAGGCATGGCGAGTCAGCACCAGCGCGGCGAGCGAGGTCTTGAAGGACGAGCAATGGCCAAACCGCATGGAGCCATTATGGCTGATCGACTGGCCAGTTTCAGTATCGATGATGGCCGCGCCCAATGCGCCGCCTGCGCTTGCCGCCTCAAGAATACGCAGACGGGCCGAAAGCCGCCCGAGCGCGCTTTGATCAATCGGCACGCAGGCCGCCGCCGCGCTTGCCAGCATTCCGGATAGGACCGCGCGCCGCTGTGCCTTGGGCATTCTCTTAGGATCGCCGAGTTTGCTCATGCGAACTTGTTCTGTTTGCGTTTGCCAAAGCGCATATCGTTTTCTAGCTTCGCCCTCAGCTGCGCATAAAACGCCTCTAGGAAAGCCTGCTCATCACCGGCGCCCGGATCCCATCCGATTTTGCCGCAAATGGTCGCGTGGACCGCTGAAATCGCCTCGCCGCGCCCATCGCGCAGCACCCGTTCCAGCGTCTGCAATTCATGCTCGCCGTAGACCGACAGCTCTTCATCGCCGAATTCATAGCGCGCGCCGGTAACGCCGCTTTCTCCGCGCGCGGCGCCTTGCGTGGAAAGTGCCTCGGCCAGCTTCGTGCGCGGAGCCTCGACCACCCAAGTGCCAGCGATCACATCGCCAGCGCGCAAAGCGTCTTTGTTGAAGAATGGAAAGGCCATGAACACCATGAACCAGGCTAGCCCGGCTAGCCCAGCATTGCCCATATCGCCAGATGGGGCGAAGATCAGGAAGACGAGCGGCATGAACAGCTCAATATCGCGTAGCAGGTTGCGCGCGAGCACGGCCTCCGCGGTAAGGCGTCCGCCATCGCGCGCGGCGATCCGTATCCCGGTCGCGCGCTTGCCTAAGGTCGCCCCGCGCGGGCCAAGCTCAAAGGCCAGGAAATAGCCATAGCGAGCGAGGAACAGGATCAGGATGAAGACGATGACGATGAATTCTCCAGCGCCAGAGACGCTCTCTTCCATCTCGCTCGTTACTTCTTCGAAGAGGCCTCCTGCAATCCAGCCCATCAGCAGGATGAAGATTGTCAGCCCGACATAAAGCAGCACGAAATCGAGCACCAATGCGCCCACCCGCGACCCGCGTGATGCCACCACGATCGGCACAGTGATGCCCTCTGGCGTGACCAGAGTGCGCTGCCTCTTGTTGACATATTCGTAGCTGCCGGCCGCCGCGCTCATGCGGTGTCCTCAATATTCTTGGGCCGATAGGCAAAGAAATAGGCCAGCCACAGCGCCAGCATCGTCCCGCCGATCAAGAAGCGGTCTTCCATTCCGCCGACCAATTGGCGCGGGAACGCCTCTAGGATCGCGGCGACCACCATCATCAGCACCACGCCTGCCATCACAGCGGCGCCGCGCCGCCCGCTTTCCGCCGCTGCGGTGAGGACCGAGCGTTGGCCGGGAAACGCCATGGAGCGCCCGATGTGCAAACCCGCCGCGCCAGACAGCAGGATCGCAAACAGCTCTGTGGTGCCGTGAACGCTGAGCCATGCGGCGAATTCCACTGATAGCCCTTGGCCCGCAAACAGCCACATCATCGCGCCCAGCACCGCCATATTGTGCACCAGCAGCATCAGCGATGGGATGCCAAAGGCAAAGCCAAGCGCGAAGGCCAGGATTGCGACCCCGGCATTGTTGCTGAACAGGCTGGCGGCGAACACGGATAGGCCGCTCGCATCCTGCTCCACCGCGAGCGATTCTTGCAAAACCTCGCGGCTCGCGCCCGGCACGCGGGTGTCTAGGAATTGGGTGGGCACTAGGCGGAAATACCATTCGCGGTCTTGTACTACGAGCAGCCAGCCAACCACTGTGCCTGCGACCATCACCGCCAAGGCGATGCAGATCTCTAGCCAGATCTCGCGCACTGCGCGGCTCCACCCGCCAAACAGGAAGGAACGTAGCCAGCCGCCAAATCCTTGGCGCGGGCCGTAAACCTGAAACCAGGCGCGCTGCACCAGGCTTTCAAGATATTGCAAAGTCGCCGCATCGAGCGAGGTCTCGCGCGCGACGGAGAGGCTGGAGGCCGCTGTGCGGTAGAGGGTGGGCAGGGCGAGCAAATCCTCATCGCTGACGCGCCGCAATCCGCCGCGCTCCATGCGTTTCAGAATCTCCTCAAGCCGCCGCCAATCGCCCTCGCGCTCTAGGCGGAAACGGTCGGAACGCAGTGCAGCGCTCTCAATATCGGCGGGCGCTTCAATCTGGGTTTTGCCAAACCAACTGGAAATAACAGGGGCCTTCATCCGATCGCCTCGCTGTTCTTGATCATGAAATAACGGTCAATCAGCTGATAGCCGATCTGATCCCAAGGGGCCTCGATCACATCGACCCCCATGCGGCGCAGCCGCTGCAGCACAACGCGGCGCTGGTTGGCGAGGGTGTCGGCGGTGACGCTGCGCGCAAGCACGGCGATGTCTGACGGCTCCTCGGCGATGAATTCCTCCAGCTCGCTATCCGCGATGGTGACGAACAGTACGAGATGTTTGTCGACGAGCCTGCCAAGGCTTTCGATCATCAATTCCGCTGCGGTTGGATCGGTGAAATCGGAAAACAGGATAATCAGAGAGCGGCGCTGAAGCTTGGCGGTCAGGGTTGCGAGCGCGAGCGTAAAGTTCGGCTCTGTGCTGGTGTAATCGAGCGAGGCGGCTGCGCTTTGCAAGCGGTGGAATGCGCGGGCATCGCCAACGAAGGGCGTCATCACTTGCGGGCGCTGGTCAAAGCCGAACAGCGACACGCGGTCTCCGCTTTTGAGCGCGACATAGGATGCGGTGAGGGCGGCGGATACGGCCCGGTCAATACGCGGCATGCCGTCCACTGGCTCGCACATCGCCTGTCCGCAATCGAAGGCGAAGACGATCTGATTGTTGCGCTCGCTTTCATTTTCGCGGGCGTAAAGCTTGGTGTGGCGGGCGCTGGCTTTCCAGTCGATCCGGCGGCGGTCCATGCCGGGCTCATATTCTGACAAAGCCTCAAATTGCGTGCCTTCGCCGCGAATGCGCCGTGCGATCAGGCCGGTCTGGGCATCGCGCAGAAAGGTCTGAAGCTCGCGGCTGCGCACGGGCGAGAGGTCGGGCCAAATCCTGAGCTCGGTGTTCAGCTCGCGGCTTTGCTGGCGCGCGCCTAGGCCCAGCGGTCCGGCCCAGCGCAGCCATGCACGCGGAACCTTAGCGGTGCCGCGCCGCTCCGGCTTGGTCTGATAGGTGCCGGCGTAGTAGTCCTCTGTCGAATGCGGGATGAGGCTTAGTTCTGCGCGGCCGCCGCCGCCAAGGCGCGGGTCAAATTCCAGCGCGCCTTCGACCCGCGAAATCTGCCCGCCGGTAAATTCGGCCAGCATGGTGAGCGCGGCAGGTTGGCCCACCTCGGCATCGCGCGGGGCGCGAACGTCCCACTCGCCAGCGCGCCCGGCGAGGCCTGCGTCGAGCACGATCAGCAGCAATAAAGCAACCGCTGCCGCCGGAGCCGCGATCCAAGTGCCCGGCGCCATCGCTGCGATCACCAGAGCGACGGGCGCGAAACCAGCCGCCAGCCATGCGGCGCGCTCTGTCGGCACGATTGGCAGGCTGGGTATATTGGCCAGTTTGGGCAAAGCGAGAGCCATAGGTTTAGCGCGGCGCCTCTGTGCTTTCGATGAGTTCTGCGACCAACGCCTCGACATCGCGGCCTTCGATTTCGGCTGCGGGGCTTAGCGTTAAACGGTGGCGCAGCACGGGTACGGCCAGCGCCTTCACATCGTCGGGGATGGCATAGGCGCGGCCATGCAGAGCGGCGCGCGCTCGGGCGGCATTGGCGAGCATCACAGCGGCGCGCGGAGAGGCGCCAACAGACAGCTCTGCGTGTTCGCGCGTTGCCCGCACCAGCCGCACGACATAGCCGGTGACCTCTTCGGCAACCGTCACATGGTCCAGCGCGCCGCTGGCCGCGACCAGTTTCGCCGCATCAGCCACCGCCGTTACGCCCAGGGTGGCGGGCCGGATTGGCCCCTGTTTCTGGCCATAGCTGGTGACGATCTTGGTCTCTTCCGCCTCATTGGGATATTGCACCAAGAGCTTGAACAAGAAGCGGTCGAGCTGTGCCTCGGGCAAAGGATAGACCCCTTGGTTCTCAATCGGGTTCTGGGTCGCCACCACCATGAAGCGTTCGGCTAGCTGGTGGGTTTCCCCGTCCAGCGTGACGCGGCGTTCCTGCATCGCCTCCAGCAGCGCGGCCTGCGTCTTCGGCGGCGTGCGATTGATCTCATCTGCGAGCAGCAGCTCACAGAAGATCGGCCCGCGCGTCAGCGTGAACTCGCTGGTTTGGAAGTTGAACAGGTTGGAGCCCAGAATATCGCCTGGCAGCAGGTCTGGCGTGAACTGGATACGGCCAAAATCGAGGCCGAGCGCAGTGGCGAAGCTCTGCGCCAGGAAGGTTTTGGCTGTGCCCGGAGGCCCCTCCAAGAGGACGTGGCCTTCGCTGATCATCGCGATCAGCAATTGGTCGATCATTTCGTCTTGGCCGGCGATCGCTTTCGCCACTTCGGCGCGGATCGCATCCGCCAATTCGCGCAGTTCTTCGAGGCTCATGCTCATTTCTCGAGTTTCCTTGTCAGCTCATTGAGCGCGCGCGCGGCGCGCAAAATATCGGATGGTGATTGTGCGGTGCGCAATTGCTGCGCCCTTACAGAAAATGGTGCGTCTTCGGGCAATATCCGGCGAACCGCGTCGTCAATCGCCTCTTCGTCTGGCTTGGTCAGGCCCAGCCTGCTCGCCAGCCGCCGGGCGGACAGCGCGACATAAGGGTCCGCGAGCAAGCGCAAACGGCGCGCTTTGACGATCAGCCCGGCGCCGTTGGCGACCAAGCGGCGCTTACCAAATGCGATGTCAGGCCCGCTCGCCGCCGCCGGGCCAAAGCGCTTGAACGCGCGCCAGCCAACGATCAGCATGGCCAGGATCAGGCACAGGGTCGCGGCCAGAAATGGCGGGCGAAATGCCAGAGTTAGCAGGTTGGTCGAACCGCCAAAGCCATTGAGCGTCAGGTCAAATACGATGGGATATTCATAGCCATAGCTCGCCTCGTCAATCAGCGTCAGAGCGAGCGCCGCGCGGTTGGCATCCGCCAGGCCGTAATTGTTGACCAGATCAGGCTCGACAACAAAGACCACCTCTTCATTGTCGCCTGTGTTGCCATATTCATCCTCGATTGGGAACGACAGCGCGAGCGGCTCCCCGCTTTGGTTGACCACCAATGCCGCGCCATTGCCGCGGTCGGTCACCACAATGTTCGTATCCGTCGGCAATTTGCCCTGAAGGCCAAGACCAGCCCAGTCTGTTCGCCCCGCCTTTTGTGTCTTTTAGCTCTGTTTCGATTGAATAATGATCAGGTAGGCTTTCGCTCCAATTGAAGGGGATCGCGCCATTCAACTGGACCCAGTCATCCTCAATATCTTCCTCAACCCGGCCCCTGGTTCCAGGTGGGAAACCGCTGGCGAACCATTTGGGCAGGATCACCATAGTCGGTCCGACATAGGCGCGTTTCTGCAGGATCTCTCCGAGTTCATCCTTGTCAAAATATTGCGGCAGAGCCAGCACCAGCAGGTCTGGCGTCTCTAGACCACTTGGCGAGCGTGAGGTGCGAACGTCCTCGCCCTCCAGCTCCAACAGCTCGACCAAGCCCGAATAGCCATTGAGGCCATTGGCTTCGGCGTGAGCCGCGCCATTATTGCCGCGCCCTTGCGTGTCGCCGGCACCGATGAAATAGAGCATCGTTATAAAGGCGAGGAAGCCAAACAGTACAAGGCCCAGCACCGTGCGGCGGCTGAAGCTGCCGCCGCCGCGCCGATTGTTTGCCTGTTGCAGCGCGCCGCTCATGCGCTCGCCTCTGCTGCCGCGTCGCGGTCAATCAAGTTGCGCTTTTGGCGGCTGCCTTCGATCTTGGCCAAAGCGAAATCGGCATAGGCCTTGCGGGCCGCCTCCCAATCACCGGCATCGAGCGAGCGCAGCGCAAACAGGCTTTGCTCCACCCGCTCTGCAATTGTGCGAAAGGCCGTGCGGGCCGCGTCTGACAGGGCGGGCAGTGCCGCCAGCTCGCGCGCTGTACTGGATGGGACCACCCAATCAGGCCGCGCGGATGCGATCTGCCCCACACTGCGCTGCAGCAGCAAGCGCACCGCCTCGTCATAACGGCCATCAGCGGCGAGCTTGTCGGCATCCTCCAGCAGAGCCAGCGATTGTGCCCGGTCCGGCTGCCATTCAATGTCTTCTTCTGCCTCCGCCGTTCGCGCGCTCAGTCCCGTCAGCGGGCCGAACATGCGCCACAGGATGAACAGCACTGCTGCGACGAGCAGGGCTAGGAAAACCCAGCGCAGGATTGGCCAGGCGCCGCCAAACATTTCGCCCAGCGGGGCAAAGAATTCCGCAAGGGCTTGCATGAACTCTTCGAACCAACCCGGCTCTCGAGGCGGAATCGGCGGCACTTCAATTTGTTCAAATTGGATATCATCATTGCCGCGTAGTTCGCGCCAACTTTCCGGCGCATTCGCATTGCTAATGGGATCAAGCGCCGCATCGTCCCCGCCAGCAGCAGAGCCATCGCCTTGGGCCTCCACTGGCCCTGAATTGGTCCCTGTTACGCTCGTCATGCGGGGATGTTCGTGGCACGGAGCGCAGCAGGGCGCAACACCCGATCATTAAACAATTGGGTGAGTGTTTTGCCCCTGGCGCGCGAATTCAGCGAATCGCCTAAGTAATCTGGCGCGCGCGGCCTTGTTTATAGGTGCCCAGAATCCGCAATTCTTTGGAATGAAACGCAAGTTCTTCCAGCGCCCGGTCCACCGCCGGATCGCCCGGCGCACCCAGAATGTCGGCGTAAAAGGCGGTTGCAGAAAAGCTCGTCCCCTTTTGATAGCTTTCCAGCTTGGTCATATTAACGCCGTTGGTCGCAAACCCGCCCATCGCTTTATACAGCGCGGCCGGGATGTTTTTGACCTCAAACACGAAGGTCGTGACTGCCGCACTGCCCTCTAGCGCTTCTTCGCTTTCCGGAGCCTCGGCCAAAATCACAAAGCGGGTCATATTATCCGCGCTGTCTTCGACATTGTGCTGAGCGATTTCGAGACCGTAAAGCTCGGCTGCAATGGCTGGAGCAATCGCTCCCAGCTTAGGATCGCCGCGCTCTGAAACAAAGGCAGCCGCGCCCGCCGTATCGGCATAGCTCAGGGGGACAATACCGCGCTCACGCAGGAAAAAGCGTGATTGGCCAAGCGCTTGCGGGTGGCTGTAGGCGGCCTCAAACGGCCCGGTGCCAAGACCCATCAGCGCGTGATTGATCGGCATGAAATATTCGCCAACAATTGACAGCCCGCTTTCCGGCAGCAGGAAATGGATGTCAGCAACCCGGCCATGCTGGGAGTTTTCAATTGGAATGATCGCGCGAGCAGCTCGCCCATCTTTCACCGCATCCAGCGCGTCTTCAAAGCTGAAACAGGGCAGCGGCAGATAGTCGCCTGCTGCCTCGGTCGCGGCGCGGTGCGAATTGGCCCCTGGCGATCCTGTAAACGCGATCGCCCGCTCAGGCTGCTTGGCGGCGGCGGCGCGCATGGTTTCAACAATGGCGAGGGCAGGGGCGGGAAAACTGTGCATAGAGCCAAGCCTGCTAAAGAGGGAGTGGCCCTGTCGCAAGCTCGCTCTTTGGCGCGCTTGCATTTGGTGCAATGCGTAATGCTGCGATCACTCTTGCACCAAAGGGCATCGGCCATTAGAGCGGCCCCAACTTTGACAATAGCAAGATTACCGGATCTCAATTCACCATGGATGATCGTTTTAACACCGCCGCTGGCTGGGTGCTGTTTGCAGGCATTATCGCGCTGGGCTTCTCTATATTGAGTGGGAAGTATTTCCACGCCGACAACCCAGAGCGTCCTGAGCAATTGGGCTATGAGATCAAAGGCGTCGTGGAAGATACCGCTGAGGCTGAAATGACCATGGCTGAAGCGCTCAACATGGCGGAGACCACGGTCGAAAAGGGCGCGCAAGTGTTCGCCAAATGCTCTGCCTGTCACACGGTTGACCAAGGCGGCGCGAACGGCGTTGGCCCGAACCTCTACAACATCATGGGCAAACCAATCGGGACTAGCGTTGCTGGTTTCGCTTATAGCTCGGCTCTGTCTGGCAAAGGCGGCGTTTGGGACTGGGACGCAATGGATGCCTGGCTAAAGAGCCCGCGCGGTTTCGCTGATGGCACCAAGATGAGCTTTGCTGGCCTGTCGAAGATTGAAGATCGCGCTGCTGTTGCGGTCTACATGAACTCGCTCGGCTCAAACCTCGAAGTGCCGACCTATGTTGAAGCGGTTGCTGAAGACAGCGGCGAAGAAGAAGCAGAAGATGCGGCCGAAGGCGAAGCAGGCGAAGTGGCGGAAGCGGAAGCTGAGCAAGACGCTGCTGCTGAAGTCGAAGAAGCGACCGCGGAATAAGCGCCTAGTGGAATGCGGGGCGGCGCGGTGCCGTCCTGTCTTATAAAACGCTAGTCGGCCTCTACGCCGGGCTTAAATCCCTGAGCCACCACATACCATTCCGATGAACCCTTACGGCTGGCCGGGGGTTTGGCGTGCTTGACGCTCTTGAAATGCTTCTTGAGCAGGTTGAGCAAATCGGTGTCCGTGCCGCCCGCCAGCACCTTGGAAATGAAGGTCCCGCCTTCTTCTAGATTTTCCGTGGCAAACCACGCCGCCGCCTCGACCAGACCCATGGTGCGCAAATGGTCGGTCTGTTTGTGACCCACAGTGTTTGCGGCCATATCCGACATAACCAAATCGGGCTTGCCGTCGAGCTCCGCCTGCAAAGCAGCGGGCGCGTGATCGGCCATGAAATCCATCTCTAGGATCGCGACTCCTTCAATCGGCTCAGTCGGCAGCAGATCAATTCCGACAATCGCGGCGCGCGGCGCTTGCTTGCGCACCACCTGCGCCCAGCCGCCCGGCGCGATTCCCAAATCGACAACGCGCTTCGCGCCCCGGATCAGGCCAAAGCGCTCGTCCAGCTCTATCAGCTTATAGGCCGCGCGGCTGCGATAGCCGTCGGCCTTGGCTTTTTTGACATAGGGATCGTTCAGCTGACGCTCGAGCCAGCGGGTCGAGGATGCGGTGCGTTTGCGCGATTTTCGGACCCGTTTTTCAGGGTCGCGGCCAGAGCGTGTCATCGCCTATTGCTCGCCGCTTTTGGTGTCGCCGCCAGCAGCAGGCACTTCGCCCGCGCGCAGTTTTTGCAGCGCGCGCATACAGCGTTCTCCGTCTCGTTCGGCCGCCATCAGGCTGCGCAAAATGCCCTCGCGAATGCCCCGATCTGCCACGCCAAGGCAGCTGGCCGGCCATAGGTCGAGGATTGATTCCAAAATCGCGCATCCCGCAACCACCAGATCGGCCCGGTCATTGCCGATGCAGGGCAGCTCGCTGCGCTCCTCGGGCGACATGGTGGAAAGGCGCGTACTGATGTCGCGCATCGAACGCGAAGGCACGATCAGCCCGTCGACCGCCTTGCGATCATAATGCGGCAACTCAAGATGCAGGCTGGCGAGCGTTGTCACCGTGCCGCTGGTGCCCAGCAGGCGGATGTCCTCATGCGCGGCCGCCTCGCTGACGCGCTTGGCAAAAGGGGCGAAACTTTCGGATACGCGGCGGCGCATCTCGGCATAACGCTCTGCTCTACCCTCGTCAGTGTTGGCGCCGCGCCCGACCGTATCGGTCAGCGAGACAACGCCCCAGGGCACGCTTTGCCAGTCAATGATGCGCGGGACTTTGCCGCCCGGCTCCAGCAGGACGAGTTCGGTTGAACCGCCGCCAATGTCGAAAATGACCGCAGGGCCATGGCCTTGCTCCAGCAGGATATGGCAACCCAGCACCGCGAGGCGCGCCTCTTCTTCGGCGCTGATAATGTCGAGCACGATCCCGGTTTCCTGCCGCACGCGCTCGATAAAATCTGCGCCATTGCTGGCCCTGCGGCAAGCCTCGGTTGCCACAGACCGCGCCAGCCGCACTTTGCGGCGGCGCAGCTTATCCGCGCAAATCGACAGCGCGCCTAGAGCACGGTCCATCGCCTCATCCGACAGGCGGCCAGTGCTGGCGAGATCCTCGCCCAGCTTCACCACCCGGCTGAACGCGTCAATGACGGTGAAATCCTTGCCCGAAGGGCGCGCAATCAGCAGCCGACAATTGTTGGTGCCAAGATCGAGCGCAGCGTACGCCTCATTGGGGCGATGCGAGCGTCCGCCCGCGTTTTTACCGCGTGGATGTGCACCCGGCCGACCATGGGCGGGGTGACTGCTTTCATTGGGCTGGTGGGCGCGTTTGTAGCGAAAATCAGCTACTTTACCGGACTTGCGTCCCCTTTTTCTGCCAGCCTTTTTAAAACCGTCCGGCGGAGACAGATCCGCCATACTCAACTCTTTCTTTTCCTCTCGCGCGCGTGTTCTCGCGAGGACCTGAGCAGAAAGCTAACGGATAGCGCGCCTTAGGGCAAGCGGCGCGGCGTGGGGTGCATAACCCAGATCGGACCGGCCTGGTCCTTGCCCGCGCTTGGCTGTGCGCCTAAGGGCGTGGATATGACTGAAAAAGACCTCACAGATCGCAAGTTTTACCGCGCCGAGCAGGAAACCCGCTTCGCCGAAGAAGCGCCTGAACATACACCTCAGACCGAGCATCCCGCCTATAAGCTGGCGTTTCGCGATGTTGATTTCATGCTGCGTGATGAGCTGCGCCCGGTGCGTTTCCAGCTGGAACTCTTGAAACCGGAAATGCTGCTGGACGAGGCGCGCGTTGGCTCCACTCTGGTGATGTATGGATCGGCCCGAATTCCTTCACCTGAAGAAGCGGATGCAAAGGTTGAAGCGGCCAAGAATGGCAGCGAATACGAACAGAAGGTCGCAGCCAGCCTGGCGGCGAAGTCGAAATATTATGCCGAGGCTCACAAGCTGGCGAAAATGGTCTCTGAAAAAGGGATCGTTGAAGACGGCAAGCGGCAGTTTGTCGTGTGCTCTGGCGGCGGCCCGTCGATTATGGAAGCGGCCAATCGCGGCGCTTCGGATGCCGGGGCTGAATCGATTGGGTTGAATATCATTTTGCCACATGAGCAAGCGCCCAATTCCTATGTGACGCCTTATCTCAGCCTCAATTTTCACTATTTCGCGCTACGCAAAATGCACTTCCTCATGCGCGCCCGCGCCGTTGCGGTGTTCCCGGGCGGGTTCGGCACATTTGATGAGTTCTTTGAACTGCTGACCCTGATCCAGACCGGCAAGATGCAGCCCATTCCAATCCTGCTGTTCGGCAAGGATTTCTGGAACCGGGTGGTCAATTTTGAAGCGATTGCCGAGGAAGGCACGATTTCAAAGAAAGACCTAGAGCTGTTCCATTGGTGCGAAACCGCCGATGAGGCCTGGTCGCATATTTCGGACTTTTACGAGCTTAAGCGTTAGAGCATGCCCGTAACCACCCGCTCCCTCCACCCTTCCACCCGGATGATGTCCCGGTAGGCTCCGGGTGGAAGGGGGAGGGCGCGGGTGGTTAAGCCGCTTTCAACCAGCGCATCACGCACTATTTCGCTCAACCAAGTCCTCCCGGCGGTCGTGCTCGCGCGGGGCTCCAACTTCGTGGGCTAGGCCCATGCGCTCCAAACTGGCGATCACCCACCAGCCCGGATCGGCCTGTCCTGGCTCAATGCCGATGCGCGCGGATTCGGGAAAGGCGTGATGATTGTTGTGCCAGCACTCGCCATAGGTGAGCAGGCCAAGGCCCGGCAGGTTGGAGGCTTGAATGCCCGCATCGCGGACCAGCCAGCTTCCGGGGCCGGGGTTGTGGCAAAAGTGGGTAATCGTCCAATGACCTGCCGTGCTCACGAACACGCGGGCGCAAACACCCCAGAGAACGAAGGCCCAGCCGCCAATCCAATAGAGGGCGATAGCGAGCGGAATTTGGTGCCATCGCCACGTCGCATCGAGCATTTTGTAGAAGCGATCTTCAGCGATTACCGGCTCGATTGTTACCTTGGGTGGGCGCTCAAATTCAAACTTGCAAAACAGGTTCCACGCGAGATCCTGAACCAGAGAGCGGCGATGCGCGAAGAAGTCGTGGCAGCGCGGCTCGCGCTGCGCCCAATCTCTGGTGTCATGAATGCGGATGATCCCGGATGGGCCAGAAACGCCGACGATTGTGCCGATGTAAATCAGAGCTCTGGCGAGCCATTTGGGCGTTTTAAACGTCCGATGGATCATCATTCGGTGCATGCCAACGCTGTGGCCGATCAGCAGCGTAAAATAGGTGAGCGCAAGGAACAGTGCGATGGCGGGTAAGCTAGCAACAAAGAGCGCAGCCAATGTTCCGCCAAGCATGCCAGTGTTCCAAAGAGCCTTTGGCCAATCGATCCGCACGCGGCCCCGCATTGGGTCGGCTTCGCGGCCATCCACTCGGATGACCGGCTCCATCATAGGCTGCGTACCGCCTGATGGCCGAGCGGCCCATTGCCAAGGCCGTACCCCGGCGCCGCTGCGATTGCTTGACGGACAAAGCTCTGGCCGAGTCGGACTGCGTTTTCGAGCGGCTGACCGTGGCCTAGCAGCACTGCAATGGCGGATGAGAGGGTGCAGCCGGTGCCGTGCGTGTGGCGCGTGTCGATCTTGGCTTGAGCAAAGTGTTTGGGCACTTCGCCAGGTCGCACCAGAATATCGATGATGCGCGCATCCTCTGTGTGTCCACCTTTGGCCAGCACATCGCAGCCATGGGCCCGGATCAGCTCCTCGGCGGCACCTTCGATCAGGCGCGTGTCGCCAAGGTTACGGCGGACCAGATGCTCTAGCTCCGGCAGGTTCGGAGTGATTATCGCCGCACGCGGGAACAGCCGTTCACGCATGATCTCAATCGCCTCATCCGCGATCAGAGTCGCCCCCGACGTCGCGACCATCACCGGGTCCAGCACCACGGGAACCAAGCTGTCGACCAGTTCCAACGCGTCCGCCACATGGGCGATAATATCGGCATCATGCAGCATGCCGATCTTGATCGCATCGACGCCAATGTCGTTGATGCAGCCGGTGATCTGCTTGGCGACGAAGTCCCCAGACAGCGGCGTGATTGCCTGCACACCTTGGCTGTTCTGCGCGGTCGCGGCGGTGATGGCGGTCATCGCATAGCCGCCCAGCATGGTGATGGTTTTGATGTCGGCCTGAATGCCAGCGCCGCCGGAGGAATCGGACCCGGCAATCGCCAGAATGCGCGGCGGAGCAGGCGGTGTGTTCTCACTCATCCTTTAAAATTACGCTGCGTGCTGGGCGGAAATTTCTCTTGCAGAGCCTTGGAGCGGGTAGGGCGGTCCATCAATTCGCCGCCGCAATTGGGGCATTGGTCATCCTGCGCGTCCGCGCATTCGGCGCAGAATGTGCATTCAAAGCTGCAGATAAACGCGCCGGGTGCCTCGGCGGGCAGATCGGTGCCGCATTTTTCGCAATCGGGGCGCATTTCCAGCATGGTCTTTTCCCTCTCGGCTGAGGCCTATGCGGCGGCGCGCACGGCGTCGCAAATGCGGTCCACCACTGCCTCAACTTGGGCGCTGTCATCGCCCTCAGCCATCACGCGGATCACCGGCTCGGTGCCGGATGGGCGGATGACCAAGCGACCTTTGCCTTCCAGCTCTGCTTCAGCGTCGCTGATCACCTGTTTGACGGCGTCGTTCTCCAACGGCTTTCCGCCGGAATAGCGCACATTCTTGAGCAATTGCGGGACTGGATCGAACACATGCAGCAACTCGCTGGCGGGTTTATCAGAGCGTACCAGACTGGAAAGCACGCGCAGCGCGGCCACCGTGCCATCGCCGGTGGTGGCGTGATCGAGCAGGATCATATGCCCTGATTGCTCCCCGCCGACGTTAAAGCCGCCCTGTTTCATACGCTCCAGCACATAGCGATCGCCGACCTTGGTCCGCTCCAGCGTGAGGCCATGTGACCGGAGGTGCCGCTCCAGTCCTAGGTTGGACATCACCGTGGCGACCACGCCGCCGCCGGTCAGCGCGCCTTTTTCGTGCATGCGGGTTGCGATGAGAGCCATAATCTGGTCGCCATCGACCGCGCGGCCTTTCTCATCAACGATGATCAGCCGGTCTGCATCGCCATCCAAAGCAATGCCGATATGCGCTTGCTCTTCAACGACCTTGGCTTGCAACGCTTCGATTGCGGTGGAGCCAACGCCGTCATTGATATTGGTGCCATTGGGGTCAACGCCGACCGTGATGACCTGCGCGCCGAGTTCCCAAATCGCCGATGGAGCCACTTCATACGCCGCGCCATTGGCGCAATCGACCACAACCTTCAGTCCGTCAAAGCTGACCTCGTCAGAGACCGATTGCTTGACCGCGTGGATATAGCGCCCGCGCGCATCCTCGATCCGCCGCGCGCGCCCAATTTGGGGGGCATCGACCAGCGCCGGTTCCATATCCAGCAACTCTTCAATCTGCATTTCGTCTTCATCGGACAGCTTAAAGCCGTCTGGGCCGAACAGTTTGACGCCATTGTCTTCGTAAGGGTTGTGGCTAGCGGAAATCATCACACCCAGATCGGCGCGCATTTCGCGCGTGAGCAGCGCAATCGCCGGGGTCGGGATCGGGCCGGTCATGATCACATCCATGCCGACACTGGTGAAGCCTGCGACCAGCGCGCTTTCAATCATATAGCCGGACAGGCGCGTGTCCTTGCCGATTACGACCCGGTGGCGGTGCTTCCCGCGCATGAAGTGAGCGCCCGCTGCCTGTCCCACTTTCATCGCCATTTGCGATGTCATCACATCGCTGTTCGTGCGGCCACGGATGCCGTCTGTGCCAAAGAATTTGCGTGCCATGGCTGTTTCTGTTCTCTCCATGAAAGCGCCGCTGCGAATGTGCGCGGGGCAAAAGCCGATTTGTCAGGCGCTTCTGGCGCGGTTATCGCACGAATGGAAGGGCGCAAGGCCCAAAGGGGACAGAATTTGAGCGAAGTTGAAGGCCAAAGCGCAGCAGCCACGAGCGGGCAGCGTTACGAGCTGGCCTCTATCCGTCTGCCAGTGGCGCTGACATTTGCCGGGCTGGTCGCAGGCTTGCTGCTGGGCATGGTGCTGGCGGGCGGCGGGATCGCTGACTGGCTTCAGCAGATTATCGCGCTGACCGGCAGCTTGTGGCTGCGGGCGCTGCAGATGACGATCATCCCGCTGGTCGCGGCATTACTGGTGCTGGGCATTGCGCAAATGGCCGAGGCGGCGCGGGCTGGCGCGGCGGCGCGGCGGTTCTTGGCCCTTGTCTTCGCGGTGCTGATTGCGGGCGGATTGTTCACCGCCCTGATGATGCCGGTAGTGCTTGGCGCCTTGCCGATTCCCGATAGCGCGAGCGGGTTTCTGGCCGCTGTCCCGGATGGCGAACAGCAAGTGCCCGGCGTGCTCGATTTCCTCGCCTCGCTCATCGCGCCTAATATCATCGCCGCCGCGGCGGAAACGGCGATGTTGCCGCTCACCATATTCTTCGCTCTGTTTGCGGTCGCAGTGACGCGCCTGCCCAAGGATCAGAGCGAGCGGATGCTCGGCTTTTTCCATGCGCTGGCCAACACCATGCTGATGATCATCGGTTGGGTGCTGTGGATCGCGCCGCTTGGCGTGTTTGCGCTCGCTTTTGGCGTGGGCCTGAAAAGCGGCGGCGGCGCGTTTGCGACGCTGGCACATTACATTCTGGTCGTCTCCGCAATGGGCGGTTTCATCCTGGTGCTCGCCTATCTGATGGCGTGGGCGCTGGTCGGGGTCAGCCCGCTGCGCTTTGCGAAAGCGGTGCTGCCTGCCCAGGCGGTTGCGGTCTCAACGCAAAGCTCGCTCGCCAGCCTGCCAGCCATGCTCGACAGCGCAGCGCGGCTTAACCTGCGCGAGGAAACCAGCGAGTTTGTGCTGCCGCTGGCGGTGGCGATTTTTCGCGCGACTAGTGTGGCGATGAACATGGCGGTGGCGCTGTATGTCGCGAGCCTTGCGGGAATCGAGGTGTCCTGGCCGCTGATGCTAATCGGTATTGGCGTGGCGGTGATTATCTCGATAGGTTCGGTCAGCCTGCCGGGATCAATCAGCTTTGTGGTGTCGATCGGTCCGATTGCGCTGGCTATGGGCGTGCCGATAGAGCCGCTGGCCTTGCTGGTGGCGGTGGAAATGCTGCCCGATATCATGCGCACATTGGCGAATGTCACAATGAATGTGGCGGTGACCAGCACGGTGGACCGTTCCAAGGATTGAGGGCTTGCGAGGCTAGCCCGCTGGGCCGGCTTCCTCTTCGAGGCCGCGGTTGAACAGCTCGCTGGCAAACAGGGGCTCACCAAACACAAAGCCGATCAGATTGGGGCGACCGATATGGTCGAACAGAGCGGTGAGCGTCAGTAGGATTGGCACCGATAGCAGCGCGCCCGGCACACCCCAGATCCATGTGAAATAGGACAGGGCGATCAAGATCATCACCGGGTTCATCGTGAAGCGCGCGCCCAGAATTGATGGGGTGACAACATTCGCTTCAACCGTGTGCAGCACGATGTAAGCCGTGACCGGGACCAGTCCGAGGAACACTGTGTCCGCCGTCCCGATGCCGAACATGCCGAGCAGGGCGGCCATGGCGATTGGCCCGATATAGGGCACGAAATTGAGGATCGCGGCGAGCCCGCCCCACATGATCGGCGCCTCCACACCCAGCGCCCATGCACCGAGCGCGACCACCACGCCGACACAGGCGTTGATGAAGCCGACGGTGAGAATATAGGCGGCGACCCGGTCCTGCACCTCGCGTAGCACTCGCGCGGCCTTCACGCTGGAGCCGAAGCTGGAGCGATCAAACAGCAAATGCCGCCTCAGCCGCACGCGCGCCTCGATCATGAAGAACGTCATCAGCAGCGTGATCAAGACCTCGATCAGGACGCTCGGCGTCGACCAAGCGATCTGTTCGAGCAGGCTCGGGGTGGCGAGCACAACTTCGCGGGTGCCGGATTCGCCCAATATTTCGCCCAGCTCGCGGTTGATGATGGCGAGCCATTCGAACTGATCGCGCAGCTCCGCAAAGCGCGCGCCCACTTGCTGGGTAATGGCAGGCAGAGTGTCGAACAGGGCGAGGGCAGGCTGAAGCACCAACGCAAGCGCGAGCAGCACGACTGCCAAAAACGCTAACAATGAGCCCAAAGATGCGAGCACATTGGGCAGCCCGATCCGCGCCAGTCTATCGGCTAGCGGTGACAGCAGGATGGTGAGCAAGATCGCTGTGACCAGCGGCAGGAACACCACCGACCCAATCGACAGAACAAACGGCAGGGCGAGGAACAGGCCGATCCCGATTAGCAAGACCAGCGCCGACACCAGACGCACTTCCTGCTCAGCAAATGCCAGCCGCCTGCTGGAGGCGGGGATGGCGCTTGGCTCGCTCGCGTTTGGGTCGGGTGTTTCGCTCGTCATGTCAGGCAATTCTAGCTGGAGGCTGGCCTTATTGCAGGACTGCAAAGCCGCGCCAAGCGGCTGACGCGCGAACTTGAGATTTTAGGCGGCAAGACACGCGTGAGGCAAGCGCAAGCAATATGCCTGAATCAGTCGACCTTCGCGGTCTCGCCGTTGCCAGCGGCGACATCGTCCAATTCTTCTAGGATGGCGCGGTGTGCTGTCTCATCTTCGATCGAGCGTTGCGGAATATTGCCCTCCGCCAGCATGTCATTAAGCGTTGAGCGGGCGCGGCCCACCCGGCTCTTAATCGTGCCGACGGCGCAGCCGCATATTTGCGCAGCTTCCTCGTAAGAGAACCCGCCCGCGCCGACCAATAGCAAGGCCTCGCGCCGTTCCGGCGGCAGCGTCAGCAACGCGCGGTGCATGTCAGACAGGTGGATCGGTTCCTCCTGCCCGGCTGGCGCTGTTAAAATCCGTTCTGCCACCGTCTCATCATAGTCACCGCGAAAACGGTTGCGACGCATATCGGTGAGATAGGCATTGCGCAGGATCACAAAAGTCCAGGCGCGCATGGATGTGCCCGGCTCAAACCGTTCCTGCGCGGCCCATGCCTTCAACAGCGTTTCCTGAACCAGATCATCCGCCATGTCGGGACGGCCGCAAAGGCCGCGCGCAAAGGCGCGCAAATGCGGCACAACTTCGGTTAGCTCGCGCTTAAAGTCGGCTTTTTCAGACGCGCTGCGGGTCTCAGCCGACATCAGCCATCCCCATTTTGGTTGGCGTCGTCCGTGCCGACGTCGTCCGGCTGAGACAGCAGGTCTTTAAAGCTGTCAGGCAGCGGTTCTTCGACCACGGAATCGTACAGCTCGCTTCAGCCCGTCGGCCCATTGCGGCTGGTCCGCGGCTTTCGCGCTTTTTGATTTTTGCGCCGCTGCGTCAGTCGGCAATGTTTCTTTACCCGAGGCCATAATTGATCTTGATATACTCCACAGCAGGCGAAAGGCACCGGCATGTTCCGCCATATCGGCGGCATTACTACGTATCAATTTGGGAACGATACGGCCTATGTATTGTTCCCTTGCCACTGACACATAAGAGCTTGGACTGATGCACGCAAAGGCATCTAAACAAAAAGACACGGTATCACTCGGAGGAATTCGGCAATGGCTGATTGCCTATCCGAGCGCCGTGCCTGCATTTATTTTTATTGCTATTTCTACGGTCACCTTGCTCAGCGTGTTCGCGATTGAGGCGGGCGCGCGCAATAGCGAGAGCATAAAAACTCGTAAGATCGCCTCGTCCATCGCCTCTGAACTGAGCCATGAGGCCAATATTGCCGTGTCTTACATGCACGCAGGTGCGGTGGTGCTGTCGAGTAGTAGGCGGGCCACGCCGGATCTGCTTCAGCAATTCAGCGCGGAGATGGAGGGCGATTTCGAAGTGCCGGGGGCGGGGCCGATGGGTTGGATGCCGCTGACTGGCGCCGAAGATGGCGATGAGAAAGCCAGCCCGATGCTTCGAGAAACACTGGCGGCGGTCCAGGCCAATGGGGCCCCTTCGGTCTCTGGCAGGTTGATGATCGCTGGCTCTGAGGGCGGTAAAGTTCCCGCCTTTCTAATTGCCATGCCAGTGATGGATGGGGATGCGCTCAATGGCTTCCTCCACCGCGCGTTTGACGCGAAAATGTTTCTTTCATCGGCACTGGATCCGGCGGTTGAAAATGATCTGACTGTTCGACTGTTCGATGGAATGGGTGATCAGGCCGCCTTGCTGGCAGAGCGGCCGTCCATCGTTTCAACCGCCAATACGACCCAGTACCCGGTCCAGATCGTCCGCCGCACCATGCGTTTGGAGGTGGCCGCGCCGACACCTGCCTTAATGACCCCATTATCTGTGGTCACTCTGCTGCTTGGCCTATCCGTGGCTGCTTTGTTGGCTGCGCTCGCCGGGATCCTGACCCGGCAAATGGCCAAGGACAATGCGCGCCTTGAATTCTTTGAAGAGCAGCACTCAATCCGCAATTCGCTCACCCGGGAGCTTAATCACCGGGTCAAAAACACGCTTGCAAATGTCCTCTCGCTGCTGTCGCTGACGCGGCGCCGGGCGGACAATCTCGATGATTTTGCGGAAGGGCTGGCTGGCCGGATCAGAGCTCTGTCGGCCACGCATGATTTGCTGACCAATTCGGAATGGGGAACCACGCCGATTGCCTCCGTCGTCAAAGCTGAGCTGGCTCATGTCAGTGCGGCGAGAGAGCACGAAATTGAGATCGAGGGGCCGGATGTGGAGCTTGCCCCGAATGATGCGCTGACGTTTGGTCAGGCGATTCACGAGCTTGCCACCAATGCGGCTAAATATGGCGCGCTCAGCGCTGATAATGGCCGCGTGTCGATTACATGGTCATTGGTTGAGCCGAACTTGGCCGAGGTTGAATGGCTGGAGGCGGGCGGACCAGAGGTGAGCGAGGCGCGCGGGCGCGGATTTGGCACGGAGCTCATTCAAAAGATCGTCGCGCACGAATTGCGCCATCCGGTTGATTTGCAGTTCGACACCGCTGGGGTGCGCTGCGCCCTGCGCGTGCCAGTGCGCCCCGCGGGCGAGTTTCAATTGCGCGATCAACCAGAGGCCTAATTGCCCGCCTGCCGTCTCTAGGAAATCAGTCCAGCGGCTTGCTGGAGCCGAAGAACAAAGCCTGGCTGACCGCAGCGCTGACGGTTCGTTCCTCAAATGGCTTGGTCACCAGATAGGTCGGCTCTGGCCGGTCGCCGGTCAAGAGGCGCTCTGGATAGGCGGTGATGAAGATCACTGGCACATCGCCAATCGCGAGAATGTCATCGACAGCATCGAGACCCGATGAGCCATCGGCCAATTGAATATCGGCCAGCACCAATCCTGGCGTCTTTTCCGCTATAATCTCGCGCGCCTGCGTGCGCGTGGCGGCAGTTCCGCAGATTGTGTGACCCAGCGATTTGACGAGATCCTCAAGCTGCATCGAGATCAGCGGCTCGTCTTCGATGATCAGCACGTCCGTGCTGGTCTCGCGGTCGATCTCGCTCACCGCCTCTTGCACCAGCTTTTCAACGTCGGCTGGCTCCAGCTCCATGATCTGAGCCGCTTGCGCAGGGGTGAAATCTTCCAGAGTGGTGAGCAGCAAGGCCTGACGGTTGAGCGGCGTGATCGCATCCAGCCGCGCGTTGGCCGCTGCCTCATGCTCGCCAGCAGGCGCTTCGTCATTCGCGACTTCCATATAGGCGCTCGACCAGACCTTGTTGAACGCCGCGTATAGAGCGACCCGTCCGCCTTCGAGCGATTTCTTCAGGGTCTCATCGGCCAGCGCTGCTTCCAATGTGGCGCGCACGAACGCATCGCCTGTGGCCTGCGCGCCGGTCAACGCCCGGGCGTAGCGGCGTAAGTATGGAAGATTGGTAGCAATGTCTTGGCCAAGTGGCATGTGTTCGCATCCATTCAATGATGTGCGCACCCCTATAACGATTTGGAGCGCCTATTCTATAGCTTCGTTGCAGTTACGCGGCGCGTCTATGCTTGGTTGCAACGGGCGTCATGCAGATGCTGAGCACCTTGTCAGGGCAGCCCAGGCAAAGGCCAACCTCGGTTTGCTCCGAAATGGAGTCAAATAATCGAAAAAATTTTGAAGTCAGCGGGAACCAGAGCTTTGGCGGTGCATTTTGTCTGTATCACCGCCGAGACCCCCTCCCGTCCAAGCGGTTGGTGATACGATCCCAAGGCCTTCACTCACCCGAGTGGAGGCCTTTTTTCGTATCGCGCCAGAGCCTTGCTGGGATCAGCTCTTGCGGCGGAACCGATCGAACATGCCTTTGCGCGGCGCCGTCTTCAGCATCGCGATGAGCTCGTCCGGGCCATAGGGTTTGGTAAGGACAGGACCGAGTTTCTGGATCGCTGGCGGGATTTCAGCGGGATCATCGGTTTGAAAAATGATGCGGGTGGCATCGCCGCCCACCGCATCGACCAATTCCGCAACTTCCCAGCCCATGTCGCTGTCTGCCAGATGCACATCGAGGATGATCGCATCGAACGATCCAGAGCGCAGCCGCTCCAGCGAGCATGCCGTCGAAGGGCAAATATTCACCTCGTCCACGCCTTCGTCGATCAAGGCTTCTTCTAGCACGCGGCCATGTTCGGCATGATCTTCAACCACCAAAACCCGACGGGGCAGGCGGGCAGGCGCGGATTTGTCTTTGCTAAATAAGAGCATGCGTCCCCCTTCGCTGAACGACGTAACGACAATTGGTCTTACGAATGGAATGGTGCATCCGTTACAGTCTGCAAGGTGTGACGAGGCGGCGAGCTAGGCTAGCGGCTTTTCATAGATCGCATATTCGCGGTTGATCTGAGCTTGGATCGTGTCGGCAATCGCTACCATTCCCTGATTGTCTTCAAGGATCCAGCCGATCTCAGCCCGCTTTGAGGCGAAAGTGGTGTTGGCGCTGTCGCGGATCTCGTTAATCATCATAAAGGCCAGCTGGCTCGCCAGCCGCGAGTTTTGCACCTCTTTCAAAACGCCCATCAGCGGAACTCGCATACCCGAACCACGCGGCCCGCGCAGCCAGCGCAGCATGTGGAACCAGCCAAACGGCAACAGCTTGCCATCAATCTTTGCAAGCACATCGTTGATGTCTGGGAAGGTCAGCATGAAGGCAACCGGTTTGCCCTCGACCTCCGCAATCATATTCAGCGGCTCAAAGATGATCGTCTTCAGCTTCTTGCCCGCATAGGCGACCTCTTCAGGAGTGAAGGGGGTGAAGCCCCAATTGTCCGACCAGGCATCATTGAGGATTGACAGCACGATCCCTGCATCCCGATCCCAATTGGATTTGTCGACGCGGCGAATAGTGATCCGCTCGTTGCGCTTGCCCGATTTCACGATCCGCTGCACCAGCGGCGGGAAGTCTTTCGTGATGTCGAGATCATAGGTGTAGAGCGTCTTGGCTCGGGTGTAGCCTGCGCCTTCGATCCAGCTTTGATAATGCGCGGGGTGATGGCCCATCATGATCATCGGCGAATGGTCATGGCCGCTTACCAACAGCCCGGGCTCCTCCCACATGGCCATAGAGATTGGGCCAAGTACGCGCGTCATGCCTTGATCCGCCAGCCAGCTTTGCGCCTTTTCCAGCAGCGCCTGTGCGACCTGTTCGTCGGCCGCATCGAAATATCCGAACATGCCGGTTCCCGGGCCAAAGCCCTGCTCGGCAGGCATAGCCAGCGCCAGCTCATCGATCTGCGCGGAAATGCGCCCGACCATTTTTCCATCACGGTGCGCGATGAACAATTGCGCTTTGCCATGCTTGAAAAACGGGTTCTTGTCCGGGTTGATCAGTTCCAGCAATTCAGAGCGCAATTGCGGGACATGGTGCGCCACAGATGCGGCAAATTCACGCCCCAAGTCAACGAATTGCGCGCGTCCGCGCTTGTCGGTTACCGCTTCGATGCTTATTTGCGCATTGGTCACGCAGGTCGCCTTGTTCAGCCCATTGCCAAGGCGTCTGTTTGTCCCGGCAGCGGCCAACGCGCAAGAGAATCGATCACTCTTGCCAACAGGATGCGTTTGTCCTCGCCGGTAAGATCGCCTAAATGGCGGAATTGAAAGCACCGTAATGACGATGATTGAGCAACCTCTGATCCCTGCAAAGGGCGCGCCCGGCGAAGCCGCTGGTGTGCCCACGCGTGCACAGTTTCAGACGAGCGACGATAAAGATATGCTGCGCGCCGCGCGCGATCTGACCAAGGATTTGGGCGAAGCACGCGCCGGGATTTATTGGCCCGACATGCTGATTTCGACTGGTGTCGGATATGCGGGCATTGCGGGCGCTATTCTGTCGGGCAATTTGGCGCTTTCAATCGTGTTCGGCTTGGTCGCGGCCTTGGCGCTTTACCGCTCGCTGATGTTCATTCACGAGCTCACCCATATTCACCGCGATGCACTGCCGGGCTTCCGTAAGGGCTGGAACTTGCTGGTCGGCATCCCGCTGCTGACCCCCAGCTTCATGTATGAGGGCGTGCATACAATCCACCACACTCGAACGCGCTACGGCACGATCGAAGATCCCGAATATCTGCCACTGGCGCTGATGAAGCCGTGGAGCTTGCCCGCCTTTGTGCTGGTCGCGTTTCTGGCGCCGATTGCTCTGATCGTGCGCGCGGCGATCCTCGTGCCATTGGGCGCGATCATCCCGCCGGTTCGTACTTTTGTGTGGGAGCGGTTCTCTGCGCTGTCGATCAATCCCGACTTCCGCCGCAAGCCGCCCAACGGTGAGCTGTCTCGCCAAGTGAAATGGCAAGAGGCGGGCGTGTTCGTCTGGTCATGGGCGCTGCTCGCCAGCACCCAGTTTTTGGGCTGGCGACCACTGCTGATCGCGCTGGCCATTCTGTCGCTGACGGCAGTTCTCAATCAGCTGCGCACATTGGTGGCGCATTTGTGGGAGAATGAGGGCGAGCCGATGACGGTGACCGCCCAGTTCCTCGATAGCGTGAATGTCCCGCCGCCCGGTCCAATGGCAGAGGTTTGGGCCCCTGTTGGTCTGCGTTATCACGCGCTGCACCACTTGATGCCATCCATGCCCTATCACGATCTGCCAGAGGCGCACCGGCGTTTGGCCGCTGAGTTTGGTGCAGGCTCAACCTATTCCGGCGCCAACCATCCCGGCCTGCTGCCGCTGGTGGGCCGGATCGCGCGCAGCACTATGATGCACTGAGCGGACTTCGCTCAGCCTATTGCGCTGGGTCAGCCTTGATCAATTTGGATGCTTTGGGGTCGATGGCTTGCGAGCTTTCGCCGCGGATCATTGTGTCAGAACCGCTCGCTGCGTCCCCGCCGTAATCTGGTCCGCTGGTAATATTGAGGCCAGAGGCCGCGCCATTGCCGCTTCCTTCGCTTCCATCCACCGCATCCTCTGCGCTGGCGCCGAGGGCCAGCTCTTCATCGGTGGGTGCATCGATTTCCTCAAGCGGGATCAATTCGCGTGAAGCCTCGGCGGTTTCATCGCTGCGATTGCCGCAGGCTGACAGCAGCGCGACCGCGCCCAATGCGCCGATGAGTTGAATGCACTTCATATTTGTCCTCCCAAACCTAGGCGCGCAGCCTAGGCGCGAAGGCGGAGGTGTTCAAACCAGCTTGCGGCAAAGCGTTGCTGCGAGGGTTCATGCGCCACTGCGCGGGCAATCAATCGAGGAAATGGATCATCGCGCAGCGGCGTTCTGCTGGCAGTCCATCATCCGCTTCATTGGCAAGCTCTCCGGCCAGCCGGGGGTGCGCGTCCAAGGCGGTCACCTGCTCAAAGCCGAGCCGGGCGTAGAATGGCGCGTTCCATGGCAAATCGCGAAATGTGGTAAGCGTGATGGCCTTGAAGCCGGAATTGCGCGCGTCAATCTGGCACGCGCGGACCATGCCTGCGCCAATGCCTTTGCCTTGGTGCACCGGCAATACGTCCATTTCCCAAATGTGCAGTTCGCGCTGAAAAGGCTGGGTCACTAGGAAACCGACCATTTCCTCGTCGACATGGCTGACCAGACAATGTCCCTTGCGGATCAGACGGCGCAGCTCATTCGGCTGCCAATGGTCGTCAAAATCGAGGCTAACCAGATCAGGATCGTCTTTGAACAGAACGGATGCGGCCAGCTCAATCGGGGGCATTGCCTCGGCGTCATCAGCGCGCGCGAGGCGCAAGGACCAATCGCTCATTCCTCGGTCCGAATGAGGACAGTCTCACCCACAAGGAAGAACAGGAAGAACGGCGCCCAGGCGGCGAGGAACGGGGGTACCCGCCAAAGCTGCCCATCGCCAGCGCGGCATTGTCGACCACGAAATAAGCAAAGCCCAGACCCATGCCGATGATCGCGCGCACGAACAATTGCCCTGACCGGGCGAGACCAAAGGCGGCGATTGCGCCTAGCAGCGGCATCAGGAAAGCGGACAAAGGCCCGGACAATTTGTGCCACCACTTGGCCTTCATCTCTGAAGTGCGCCGACCAGCGGCCTCATAGGCGTCGATTGTCTCGGACAGCTCAAAGAAAGACAGCGCTTCTGGATCGACCGATTCCAAGCCAATCCTTTCCGGCGAGATGCCTGCCCCGACAGTCAGGCTGTCGAGCGGTTGGCTGTCTGCGCTTCCGACTTCAAAACGAACCGGGTTTTCCAGCTTCCAGCCGGGGCTCGCATAGACGGCGCGGGGTGCGCGGACCTGCTGGCGGATGATGCCGCCGGGCGCGCGTTCATACCACGTGACATTGGTCATGGTGATTTGCTCGCCCGTGCCGCTGAGGCTGGCGGCTGACAAAATGCTGGAGCCGTCGGTGAGGTAGACGTTGGCCTTCACGTTGGAGGCCTCTGGGACCGGGCCATAATCGGCCGCCTCCCATGCCTTGAGAGTTGCGGTTGCGCGGGTCACGACGCGGTCGTGAAAGCCGAAGCTGATGAGCGAAACCAGTGCGGCTGTGAGCAGCAGCGGCGAGAGGACTTGGTGCGCTGAGAGGCCGGCGGCCTTCATCGCCACGACCTCGCTGTTCTGGTTGAGCGTGACCAAGGTGATCAGCGTCGCGAGCAGCACCGAATAGGGAAGGAAGCGCGATATGAGCTGAGGAATGCGCAGGCTGGCATATTTCCAAACCTCGCTATCGCCATTGCCGGGCACCGCCAGAATGTCGCCGCTGTTCGACAGCAGGTCGAGCATCATTAGGACCAGCACCAGCATCACTAGGACCGCAAGGATCCGCACGATGAACATCTTCGCCAGATAGAGCGTAAGGGTGCGCGAAGGGAAAAAGTCGAGCTGCATGGTGAGGCTATACCCTGCCTATTCCGCTGGCGATGGTTGCGGGTCAGGATCGGGCCCGCGCAGCCGGTGCGGCTTGCGCCGGTCAAACAGCTTGCGCAGTCCCTTGCCGATTTTGGCTGTGCCGGTTTCCAGCGCGCCAATCGCTTGCCCGCCGGGAACGTGGGCGACACGGTAATACATCCATAGGATCAGCGCGGCGAACACCACAAACGGGCCCCACAAGGCGATGATGGGATCGATCCGGCCCAATGTCGCGATGTCTTCGCCATATTGATTGATCTTGTGATAAGCGACCACCATCACAATCGAGACGAACACGCCCAGTGCGCTGGTTGATCGTTTGGGCGGGATCGCCAATGCCACCGCCAACAGCGGCATTAGCAGCATCATAACCACTTCTACCAATCGGAAGTGAAAGCTTGCTTGGCTGGCATCGCGCTCAAGCTCTGCGACATTGTCATCCGACCACCCGATCCTGAGCAATTCGGGCAGGATATACTCTCGCTCCGCATCGCCGCGCGCGCGAAATTCCTCAATCGCGGGCAGGTCTATCGGCAGATCATGCCGACTGAAGGATAGGACACGCGGGGTCTCGTTGCCTGTGTCTTGCACGATAGTACCTTCGGACAGGCGCAATATGATGGTGTTGGGATCATCGCTGGTGGCCAAAAATGCGCCTTCACGCGCGCTGATCGACAGAACTTGATCCTGCGAGTTGGAGACGCGGGCAAAGATGCCGATCAAACGCCGCCCTTCGTCTTCGCTTTCCTCAATTCGCAAGGCCATACGGTCGGCCAGAGTGTTGAATTCGCCGACCTTGATCGATGCGCCCAGTGCGCCAGAGCGCAGCTCAAACTCCATCTGCTCGTAATAATACCGACTGATCGGCTGGACATAGAACACCAGCGCGACATTGATCGCCACCAGCACGCATGTGATCGCATAGGGAACGCGCAGCAGCCGCCAATAGCTGAGGCCGACAGCGCGCATCACATCGAGCTCACTGGAGGTCGCGAGCTTTCTGAAAGCGAGCAAAATGCCGAGCAGCAAGCCCAATGGGATGGCAAGGCTGGCATATTCCGGGATCAGCGCGCCCAGCATCTTGAAAACAACGCCAATCGGGCCGCCTTCTACCGCTACGAAGTCGAACAGGCGCAACATTTTGTCGAGCATCAGCAGCGAGGCGGCGAGGGCAAACACGCCCAGCATTGGAAATATCACTAGCCGGAAGATATATCGGTCAATACTGGGAAAAGCGTTGAGCACGGGAGCTTAGCTGGCTTTCACATCCAAAGGTTGCGCGGCGTATTCGCCGGGGCAATCACCCAGGCGAAGCGGTGTCTTATCAAGGCCCATAGCGAGGTTTTTCACCCGGGTCATCTGCCGTATGCCTAAGCGCGGTGGATGTATGGTTTCTGACTGGACGGTGGCGGTTGCGCGGACTGCTGCAATAAAGGCAGGCTCACCAAAAGCGGCTACCGGGGATGCCTTTGAACGGGCCCGCCTCATATTGACTGATCCAGCCGCCATAAAATCCGCCGGGCTGCGGCGTGATCTGTTCGCCATCGACCAGGCATTGGTCGAAGAAGTCGGGATAGAATGCAAGGTAGCCAGCAATTGTCTCAAATGCGGGCCTGGGCGAGGGGTAAGACCACGCCGCCGCCTCCAAGCGCTCATCGCCGATGGCGACATCCCAGTAGTTCGCTTGCCCCTTCCACTCGCATAGAGAGCGGCGCGGATTGGGGCTGAAATGCTCCATCGCAATGTCTGCTTGCGGCAGATAATAGGTCGGCGGGTGACTGGTCTCGAGCGTGCGAAACGCGGTTATCGTATCGGCCAATGTGACGCCGCGATGCATGATAGCGATCCGGCGGGTGGTTGGCTCGGCAATCGCCGGGCGCGGGTAATCCCACACGCTTTCCTGATTTTCGCCGACAGGATCGGGCTGCGGATGGTGGGGCTGCCGCACTGGCTTAGCGGGCCGCGCGTCTAAAGGTCTGCGCAGAACTCACGCTTTTTCGAGTGTGCATTGCAGCGGGTGCTGGTTCTGCTTGGCAAAATCCATCACCTGATTGACCTTCGTCTCGGCGACTTCATAGGGGAAGATCCCGCACAAGCCGACGCCCTTTTGATGGACATGCAGCATCACGCGCGTCGCCTGCTCCAAATCCATCGAGAAGAACCGCTTCAGCACCATCACCACAAATTCCATCGGGGTGTAGTCATCATTCAGCAACAGCACTTTGTACTGACTGGGCTTTTTCGGTTTTGTGCGGGTCTTGGTCGCGACACCAACTTCGCTGTCCGACCCATCATCGCAGTCATTGCCGTCTGCACCGTCATGGCCAGCCGACAATGGCGGCAGCCATAAAGGTGTGGTCGCATCGCTGTGGGTGAGAAGCAGAGTGTCAGTCATCATGGTGTGCAATATCGGAAAGGTTGGCCCATCTGCAAGATGCCATGCGCAACCTTAAGGTTTTACCAAGGCGATTTGCCTGATTGCAGCGCAGTTTCGGCGTATTCGCGGTGCTGGCTTGCCAATTATTGGTCCAAAAACAAAGGGGCCAGACAAACCATAATGGTCTATCCGGCCCTGCGCTTTCGCGCGTTTTCGAGAGCCAGTTGGGAGAGTGGAGAGGCCGGCTCTGAAAAGCTCTGTATTCAAATTCGAATATTCGGATTAGGCAGCCTTCGAGACTTTCTCAGTAGCTACGCTAACGCGGTTCGAAATTGGTGCGAATGCTTCGTTGTAAAGCTTCACCCATGCTTCTGTGCTCTTGGAGCCGTAAGACACAACCGCGTCAAAGTTGCGACGAGCCAATTCGCCTTGCATCTGGACCAGTTCGGTTGGTGACTTAACGGAAACCATTTTCTTCACGTCTGCGGTGACGGTTTCAACAACGGTCTTGCCGGTTTCGACTTGCTCACGGCCCATGTCTTGCATGCCAGCGAACAGGATCTTGCCTGATTCAACGACGGCATCGACGTTGGCTTTGTTGAAATCGCCAACTTCGCTTGCGAGCTCAGTGCCCTTAGCAGCGGCGGTCTTCACGCGGGTCTGTACGTCAGCAGCCAATTCCTTGGCAGTCGCAGTGATATCGGTGTTCTTGGCAGTGGCCATGATCGTATCCTTCAGTTTGATGACTGGATTGGTGTCTGTGGTCTTCGCTGCGGCTTTTGTTGGTGCCTTCTTTGCAGCAGGCTTCTTCGCAGCGGTCTTTTTAGCAGCAACCTTCTTTGGGGCTGCCTTGCGCGCCGCTGGCTTCTTCTTTGCAGCGGCTTTCTTGGCGACTGCCTTCTTCTTGGCAGGTGCCTTTTTAGCGGCGGTCTTCTTAGCAGCAGGAGCTGCGACCGCTTTTTTCACGGCGGCTGCCTTTGCGGCAGGCTTCGGCGCGTCGGCGTCGACTGCTTTTTCTACAGCCTTTTCACTTACAGTTTTCTGTGTAGCAGCTTCGGCATATGCCTTCTCAGCAGCAGCATCAATCTTAGATGGGGCGTTGGTAGCCATAATAACCTCGCTTTATGTTGCACTGCACAAAATAGTGATTGCAACTGCGAAGTCAAGCATTTTTTGTGCAGTGCACAATAAGCGACTAAATGGCTTTAAAACAGATATTTAGCGGGTTTTGACATAGCGTCCCGGTGCATCTTCGATGACCGTGTCACCGCGCCCGCCGGGCTTGCGCTTGCCTTTTACGGGTACTTTTTCCGGCGCCTGCTGCTCCAGCCAGTTGTGCCAATGCGGCCACCAGCCGCCCGGATGCTCTTCTGCGCTCTCGACAAAGGCTTTGAGTGAACCCGCTTTGCTATCGCCCAGCCAATATTGGTATTTGCGCGCCGCTGGTGGGTTCACCACGCCCGCGATATGGCCGGAGCCTGCGAGCAGGAATTCCAGCGGGCCGCTGAAATGCTCGGTCAGGCGCCACACGCTTTCCGCAGGCGCGATGTGATCCTCTTTGCCCGCCTGGACGAAACTGGGCGTTTTTACCTGCGTCAGATCAATCGGCGTGCCGTCCGCTGATAGGGCGTTGGGCACCACCAGTCTGTTGTCGCGGTAAAGATCGCGCAGGTAATCATTGTGCCATTTGGACGGCAGATTGGTGACATCTCCGTTCCAATGCAGCAGGTCAAAGGCAGGATAGTCCTCGCCGAGCAGGTAATTGTTGACGACGTAGTTCCAGATCAGATCCTTGCCGCGCAGCGCGTTGAACGTCGCGGCGAGATAACGCCCATCAAGATAGCCCTTGGGTGAGAGCGTATCGATCATCTCCAAATGGCTCTCTTTGATAAAGTGCTTAAGCTCACCGCTTTTCTCAAAGTCCACTTGCGCGGTGAAGAATGTCGCTGACTTGACCTTATCCGCCTCGCCCCGGCGTTCCAGCATCGCCAATGTCGCGGCCAGCGTTGTGCCCGCCACGCAGTAACCGATCGCGTGCACGGCGGGAACGGACAGGCGCTCTCTTACCAAATCAATCGCCTGCATCTGCGAGCGGATGTAATCGTCCCACACAACCTCGCCCATGCTTTCATCAGCAGACTTCCAGCTGACAACAAACACCGTGATGCCCTGATCGACGGCCCATTTGATGAAGCTCTTCTCCGGCGTCAGATCGAGGATATAAAACCGGTTGATCCACGGCGGGAAGATCACCAGCGGCACGTCATAGACGTCTTTCGTTGATGGACTGTATTGAATCAGTTGAAACAGTTCGGTTTCATGCACGACCTTGCCGGGGCTCGCCGCCAAGTTCTCGCCCAGAGTAAAGGCGTTGGCGTCGGTATGGGTGAGCTGGCCGCGTTTGAGATCGGTGATGAGGTGCTTCATCCCGCGCACCAGATTTTGCCCGCGTGTCTCAACCGTGCGTTTCATCACAACGGGGTTGGTGAGCAGGAAATTGTCCGGGCTCATCGCCTCCGCCAAAGTGGTGACTGCGAATTCCAATTGGCGGCGTTTTTCCTTGTCGACGCCTTTCATTGATTTGACGGAAGTTTGGAAATGCTCCGCCAGCATCAGATAGGTTTGGTGCAGCAGCGCAAAGGCGGGATGCTCGCTCCACGCTGGATCGGCAAAGCGGCGGTCTTTGCGCGGCAGTTGCAGCTCGCCTTCAGAGGCGTCCGCGCCGTCGCCTGCCATAGGGGCAACGAAGCGGCCGAGCACGCCCTGCCACAATTGCAGCGATTCCTGCGCTAGCTTGGCCGGGGCCTCCAGCGGATTGATCGGCGCTTGTTTTAGCAGGCTTTGCGTCATCAGCATCCACTGCGCCGGGTCCAGCGGGTTGCTGCCTTGGGGCACCTGCTTTGCAGTTTCACTGGCTTGATAGGCGGCAAACTCGAGCCACATCTTTTGCAGCTCTGCACTGGCTTTGCCCCATTCGGCGAGTTCGCCGGCGGAGGGCACTTTGCCAAAAAAGTCGCTGGCTGCCTCACTGCCATCGCTGTCTGCGCCGGGCGCACCGCCACCAGCCCCTTGCGAAAACATCTCTTTCATTGCTTCGCCTTGCATGTCGAAAAAGGCGCGGAATGGCTCACCGCCTCCCAGTAATGGGTTGGTGGGATCATCTTTTGACATGGCCGTTTGTGCTCCGTTTACCCTACCCAATACACGGGGTTTTTCGAGGTTCCCCAGCAGAATAGCGAAATTGCCTTCCCACTTCGACTGTTAATCGCCTAAACTGATTCGTGCGCCTTTTGCTATGATGATTGCGCAAAACTGGGTAGGAATCGCAATGAACGACCAATTTTACCGTATGAAGCGGCTGCCACCGTACGTAATCGCCGAAGTTAACGCGATGCGTCACGAGGCGCGCTCGGCGGGTAAAGACATTATTGATTTGGGCATGGGCAATCCCGATCAGCCTCCGCCCCAGCACGTAATCGACAAATTGTGCGAAGTTGCCGCGAAACCCAACGCGCATGGCTATTCGCAGTCAAAGGGCATTCCGGGCCTGCGCAAGGCTCAGGCGAATTATTATGGCCGCCGCTTTGGGGTCGATCTTGATCCAGAGAGCGAAGTCGTAGTCACCATGGGCTCCAAAGAGGGGCTGGGCAGCCTCGCAAATGCGATCACTGCGCCGGGTGACGTGGTGCTGGCGCCCAATCCATCCTATCCAATCCACACCTTTGGTTTCATCATTGCCGGCGCGACGATCCGCGCGATCCCGACGACGCCGGACGAGGGTTATTGGCGCTCGCTCGAAAGCGCGATGAACTTCACCGTCCCGCGCCCCAGCGTGCTGGTGGTGAGCTATCCTTCCAACCCAACCGCTGAAGTCGTTGACCTCGCGTTTTACGAGCGGCTTGTCGCCTGGGCGCGCGAGAACAAGGTGTGGATCTTGTCCGACCTTGCCTATTCAGAGCTTTATTATGACGGCAACCCAACACCTTCGATCATGCAGGTGAAGGGAGCGAAAGACGTCGCGGTAGAATTTACCAGCATGTCCAAGACCTATTCGATGGCTGGCTGGCGGATGGGCTTTGCGGTCGGCAATAAGCAACTGATCGCCGCTTTGACCCGGGTGAAGTCCTATCTTGATTACGGCGCCTTTACGCCGATCCAGGCGGCGGCCTGCGCGGCTCTCAATGGCCCGCAGGACATCGTCGAGAGCAATCGCAACCTCTATCGCAAACGCCGCGATGTGATGGTGGAGGCGTTTGGCCGTGCGGGGTGGGATATTCCATCCCCCTCGGCTTCGATGTTTGCTTGGGCCCCTTTGCCGCCAGCGCTGGCGGAAATGGGCAGTCTTGAGTTTTCGAAGAAACTGCTGACCGAGGCCGAAGTCGCTGTCGCACCAGGTGTTGGTTACGGTGAGGAAGGTGAAGGATTCGTTCGTATTGCGATGGTCGAAAATGAGCAGAGGCTGCGGCAAGCGGCTCGAAACATTAAGAAATATTTTGCCTCACTTGGTCTCAACACTGGCGCATCTTAAGAATGATTATGGGTCGGAGCAGAATTATTACGCTTGGTTCGGAGCGGAACGGCTTGGCGAGCGTTGTTCGTATGAGCACTGCTGAGTTAGGGAGGGGCATATGCCACCCGCCGACCAAAGGCCATTAACCGACCGGCAGCGTGACGTGATCGAGCGGATTGATCGGCGTGTGCCGATCAAGGTTATCGCCCAAGAGCTCGGCGTTTCGGAGACCCGGATCAACCAACATATCAGGGCGCTGAAAGACGTCTATGAAGCCGGCAGCCTGAACGAGCTGGTTGAGAAGTATCGCGCCATAAAGCCTAAGAACTCTGAAGCGGTGCAGGCTAAGGCAAGCCCTGAAATGCGGCCATTTATTGGTCCCGTTCAATTTCCCGAACAATTGGGTTTTCCCGGAGCTGGCAAGTATAAGGTTTCACTCGGGCTTTTCGATGGGCGCTATGGTGTGCTCGCTCGCCTGGCCGCGGTTGTGGGGATCGCCTTTGGCGTTCTTTTGGCTGTAATTTTGGCTCTCAACGCCGCGCAAGCACTCAGCGATGTCATGGACGTTGGATTCTAATGTTGAGTTACTCGATTGCTATTCGAAGTTCCGACTAGTTTGGAGCATGCTACACTGTGCGGTTATAGTAGAATGGTCATTATCTTGTGAAGAATACTGCATATTCATTTATATCTAAGTGATTGAATGAAATAGGATTTGAAGAATAATCAATTGAAAGTGGGAACGAATTGATCTCATGTTCCTTTTAGATGCATAAAATTGAACACATCAGGAAATGGTTGATGGCGTTTACACTTCGCCTTTGCCGTGCGCTCACCCAACCACGCGTGACCGTGCGATACATCCTACTGCATCGTGGAGGGGGCCGTGAGCTCGATCGCAGCCTATAATTTGGTGCCTGATGGCGACGCGCTGATCCCGCGGTTTCGGGAAGCAGGTGACCTCACGCTGGACTTATTCCACCGCGATGGACGCGTAGAGGATCGCTGGCTGGGCCTACATCCGCGTGAATTTGAGCTGCTTTGGCGGCTTGCCGAAGAGCCGCGAGTGACATTATCGCGCGAGCAATTGCTCGCCGATGTTTGGCGCATAATGTACGAGCCAGAGACCAACAGCGTCGCCGTTCACGTCGCGCGTGTCCGGGCTAAACTGGCTGGCTTCGATCTGGCGCATATTTTGGTGACGGATGATAACGGTGGCTATTTTCTCGATGTCCCCGCCGATCCGGGCGTGTTTAAGTTTTCCAAAGAGACAGCCGAGCCCGCTGAAGCCGAGGTCGAAAGCCAGGACGAAAGCGAAGTCAGCGACAAACGCTAAGGCTTATCTGGACTCGAGGGGCGCCTTGCGGCAGTCTTTTCACAGATGAGGCGGAATGCCCTGCCTAAGCCACGTCCAAGGCCATGAGGGAAAAGACAATGTCCGAAGCTGCTGTAATGACTTCCAATGATCGCATTGCGATTGAACTTGGTGATGATGGGGTGGCGCAGGTGCGTTTTACCCGCGGCGACAAAATGAATGCGCTTGATCCAGAGATGTTTCAGCGGATCATTGAGGCCAGCAGCCAGTTGCAGCGGATGAAGGGCCTTCGGGCGGTTGTTCTTTCGGGCGAAGGCCGCGCGTTTTGTGCCGGGCTCGACCTATCCAATTTCTCGCGCAAGCCCAGTCCTGATGAGCCGGAGCTGACCGAGCGGACCTATGGCAATGCCAACAAGTTTCAGCAGGTGGCGATGCAATGGCGCAAGCTGCCGGTGCCAGTGATCGCGGCGGTCCACGGCGTGTGCTTTGGCGGCGGCCTGCAAATTGCCAGCGGGGCGGATATGCGCGTGGTTCACCCCGATACGCGCATGGCCATCATGGAGATGAAATGGGGGTTGGTGCCGGACATGGGCGGCTATGCCTTGTGGCGGGGGCTGGTCCGCGACGATGTTCTGCGCGAACTGATCTACACCAATCGCGAGTTTTCTGGGGCGGAGGCGCATGAGCTTGGCCTCGCTACCCACGTTGACGAGGATCCGGTTGCGCGCGCTACTCTGATCGCGAGCGAGATTGCGGGTCGCAATCCCCATGCGATTCGCGCGGCCAAGCGTCTGCAAGCGGGCATGTTGGAAAGCGACACCGATACGATCCTTATGGAGGAAAGCATCGAGCAGCACGGGATCATGCGCACCAAAAATCAGGTTGAGGCAGTGATGGCCGGCATGGAAAAACGCAAAGCCAATTTCGATGACGTTTGAGGTTGGCGGCGGCTTAACCCGCCTCCTTCGCTAGCCAAACACGGCGACGCATTGCAGCCCGTCGAGCATCTGTCGGCCTTCGCTGTTCCACATCCGCAGGCGCTCTGAGGAATAGCCGTTGTCGGCGTGCTGGCTGGCGTTTTCGGCCAGATACCAACCATCAGAATTGCTCGCCTCTGGCTCCAGCACATTGAAAGACCAGTTGATCGAGCTGATCGGCCCCATACGCTGCATAATCCGCATCGCGCCAGGCGGCATCACATCCCCCATCAGCACCAATTGACTGACCGTATCGAGGCTGTGGTCTTCGGTCAGCCGGGCCCACCGGCGCACGGTCGCGCCTTGGTCTTCGCCTTTGGCTTGGCCAAAGCGTACATCGAAACTGTTCTGGATGAAGGCCGGCGCCTGCCCAGTCATGGCCTGCGCGGCTTTTTCTGGCGCGCCGGGCCAATTGTCGGGCGAGCTGGAGGGGCGCTGGGCATTGGGATCGCGGCTGGTGCCGAACAGCCAGAACCCCGTTAGCGCCACCTTTCCGTCGCTCAAAATCTCGCTGCGCACCTGAGTGACATTGCGCCCCTGACGGACGATTTCCGCCTTTAGCTCAACCTCTTCGCCAATCGGCGCAACAAAGCCGATTTGCGCGGCCCTCAGCGGTGGCAGATCAGGAAAAGCGCGCACCGCCATAGTGTATCCCACCAGCGCCGATGCGCCGCCATATAGGGTACGCCCCTGCATCCAGTCGCTGGCATGTTCCAAGCGGGCGGGGCCGGGCTTGCCGGTGATCGGTTCAAGAAGGCTGGCAATAGTCATGGCGCTCATCTGTGCCGCGCGAAAGCGGCTGCGTCCAGATTGCCCTTACGGAAAGTCGATGGCTTTGCATTAGGGGCACAAGGCGCATTGCCTTTGCCTCCACGAATCGCTAGTGCGCGCGCTCCGCAGGTCGTAAGATCAAAAGGGTTGGCCCGATGGCGGAGTGGTGACGCAGCGGATTGCAAATCCGTGTACGCCGGTTCGATTCCGGCTCGGGCCTCCATCTTTCTCTTGGAAAGATGCACATTCGGGTGGTTCACCACTATCACCCGCCGGCGCCGCTTTAGCTCAGGTGGTAGAGCACATCATTCGTAATGATGGGGTCAGAGGTTCGAGTCCTCTAAGCGGCACCACCACTTTAGTTTTATAACAATTCAAGATGCGTTTGCGCAAAATATGTGTGCTTTGCATCTTTAGTTGAGTAACGCTGGACTAGCGACCAATCTCCACAAAAACACTCGCAAATTCCTCTAAAACCACGCCTATTGGCTGTGAAGCGCTGTGCCAAGTTAAGCCTGCTCGAGTCACTATACCAAATTGGTGTGACAGAGTATCGGCCAAAGGCTTGTCCAATCGGGCGGCATCAGTTCATGTCAATATAAACTCGAAGCCAATAACCAGAAGAATTCATGGGAGAGAGTTATGGGTTATCGGCTTGCCGCCGAGGGGCGGTCTTCAAAAAAAATCACAGCTTTTGCAGGTTTGATGGCTGGTTCAGCGATCATCGCTTGGGTTGAGGCTATCAAGGCTCCAACCGCAGACACGATTGAGGGCTCTGTTGGCGGTACGGTCAATCTGCGCACCATCCGCCCGCTCGATATCTCTGACCGCATCTTGAGCTTCCGTCCGCGCGTCGAGCGCGATAACCTGATCACTGCAGGCCAAGCCGTCACCGCAGCGGGTGCTGCTGGTCCGGATTTCCCCTTTCTCAACATTCAGTTCCTCAATCAGGAGCTTGAGAACTTTGAGTTTGAGACAATCAACTTTGCTGGCTCTCTGGAATGGGGGCCGAGCGACAATTTGATGTTCTTCTTCGACACGATCTATAACGATCAGGAGCGTCGTCAGGATAGCTCGCGTATTCAGGCCTCTGGTGTGAGCGCGGTCGACACTGTCAACGTCCCCGATGGTTTTGAGACTGTCAATTTCGGATCGCTCGATGGTGTTGCCCCGGGTAGCATTGAGGCGGCTCTGTTTGGCACAATTCAGCCAAACCTCGCGCAAGATGATGATGATCCGAACCTGCGCTTTTCCAGTGATACCGGCGCACGGGTTACTAAGAGTGAGCTCTATCGCTTCAGCACCGAGTTCGAAACCGGCCGCCTTAACACGCGGGTGGAATTGTCTCGCTCTACTTCGGATTCCTCGAGCCCGAGTTTGAGCACCACGCTCAACTTCATCAACCCCAATCCGCTAACTCCGCTCGACGGAAGCAGCAACGATAACAGCGTTCCGTTCATCTATGATCTGCGCAATGGAGCGCTGACATTCGGGATTGATTTTGCTTCTCCCTTTGCGCCGACCGTTGAGCAATTGCTCGACCCGGCCAACACGGTTCTCGATGCGGTTACGAACAGCAACGACCGCACGCAGAATAAAGAAGACGCATTCCGAATCGACACTACGCTTGATCTGGAAGATGTCATCGGCTTCATCGCATCGGTGGATGCGGGCTATCGCTACAATGACAGCTCAACCCAGTTTGACCAGCTGCGCTCTACCTTCGGCACGGGTGCAATTGCTAACAGTCCAAGTGGCTCAACGTTCGCGGATATTATCGTCCCTGGGCCAAACAATTTTGGCGCGTTCGACGGCCGTGAGCTGGCGTTCCGCAACTTTGTGTTGATTGACCCAGATCGCTCGTTCTCTGATCGCGAGGCAGTGTTTGCCCAATTGCAAGCCGCGCTTGATGCGACCCCGGGCGGGCAAGCGGCAATCGCCGGCGGTGGCCGCTTGCTAAGCGATCTTGATCCGGCTGCTTCTAGCAATCTGGCTGCATCGTTCCGCATCGAAGAACAAACGCATGCCTTCTATGCTCAGGCCAATTTCGAATTTGGTGTGGTTCGCGGCAATGTCGGCCTGCGCTGGGTCGATACTCAGATCGACTCTTTCGGCAATACGGTTGCAGGCGGGGTTGCTTCTCCGGTTACATCCTCAGGCAATTACAATGAGATTCTGCCGCGTGTGAATGTGATCGCTGATCTCACCGATGAGCTGGTGTTCCGCGCCAGTTACACTGAGGACATCAATCGTCCTGACTTTAGCGATCTATCGCCTTCAGTGTCATTCCCAACCGGGCCAAACAATGCTGCGGCATTGGGCAATCCGAACCTTGCGCCAGAGACGGTGCAGTCGTTTGACGCCTCGCTGTCGTGGTATTTTGCACCATCATCGCTGATCAACTTCGGCTTCTTCCATAAGGACCGCACGAACCTGTTCGTGACCCAAGTGGAGGATGCGGTTGAAGATGCAAACGGCTTCCGTGACATCACTGACCCATGTGAAGGTGGCGGTATTTTCAACCCGGTTCCGGATCGCAACGTTCTGTCGCCAGTGCCTGGCAACGGCTTGTGTGTGCCGCTACAAACTATCATCAACGATACGGCAAACACCACGCAAACCGGCGTTGAGATCGCGTTCCAATATGACCTCTCGCAATTTGAGGACACCTTGGGCTTCGCATCTGGCTATGGCATCCTTGCCAACTACACCCACCAAGACTTTGGTGGCGGCGAGGCGACCAACGAAAACTCGGGCCGCGGCGAAGATATCTTCTAGGCGATCAATCCAAACATCGTTGTACCAGTCACAGCGGTTCAAGGTCTGCTGGACTTCTCAGGGCATGCTTACAACGCGACGCTCTATTACGAGAAATATGGCATCTCGGCCCGCGCGCGCCACATGTGGCGTGACGCCTTCCGCACGCTCGATACGGCAGGTGGTGCGTCGCTCACTCGACGCTCGGTTTCCCCACGGTGACGGAGGCGCGGGGGCAGCTTAACGCCAGCATTACATACGATGTGACCGACTATCTGAACATTGGGGTAGAGGGCGTTAACTTGACGAAGTCCAAGATCGAGCAGCGCTGCGTGAACGAAGGGGCGCTCCTGTGCTTCCAAGGTCTGCCAGATCGCCGGATCACATTTGGTGCGACGCTGAAGCTGTAACGGCTGGGCTTACCAAAGCTTCTTTGGGCTGGACCGCAGATGCCACTCTTTATTGGCATCTGGACTGGCCAACGGGGGCAGCTTGCAGATCAACCTGAAGAAGGTGGTCTAGGCACAACAGGCGTCACCGTCTCCCCGGTGGCGCCTGATTTGCATGGTGTGGCCTGTATGCAACGCAACACAACTGGTATGACAGATAATTGCAAAATGGTCTGAACTAACGGTTGACATAGCGGTTCATCGTTCTAATTTCTTCGCACAACTTACAACCTTGGGAGGGGTATCTTGGCACTACGTGAGAACATCTCGCGCAGCTCACTGCGCACTTCATTTACAGTTGCAACACTGCTTGCGGGCACGGCTTTGGCTTCGGTTCCGGCAATCGCTCAGGACGCTGATGAGCCTGAAGTGGTTGAAGAGGGTGAAGGTGAGATCATCGTTTCCGGCATTCGGGCGACCATTCAGGGCTCGATTGAGGAAAAACGCAATTCCATCGAAGTGTTCGACGCGCTTTCCGCAGACGAGATTGGTGACATCCCGGCGCTCTCCATCGGTGAGGCGCTTGAAACGCTGACCGGCGCTGGTTCTCACCGTGAGCAAGGCGGCGCGACCGAGATCTCTATCCGCGGTCTTGGGCCTTTCCTGGGTTCTACTGTCATCAATGGCCGCATCGCTACCAACGGCAGCGGTGACCGCTCTGTTAACTTCAGTCAGTTCCCTTCCGAGCTTTTCAGCAAGGTTGGTATCTATAAAACGCAGGCGGCAAGCTACATTGAGGGCGGTGTGGCCGGTCAAATCGTTCTCGAGACCGTACGTCCGCTTGATTTTGGTAAGCAGCGCTTCCAAGGTCAGATCAAGGCGGAGATCAATCCGGATAACCTCGATATTGATGCGGATCAGCGTTTCAATAAATTTGGGTACCGTGGTTCGCTCAGCTATATCGACCAGTTCACTCTGGGGGATGCTGAACTCGGCATTTCACTCGGCTATGAGCGGCGCGATTCAAACAATCCTGAGCAAGAGGCGTTTGCTTCAAACACAATTCGTGCTTGCTCGTTTGATCCAGCGCTAGATGCTGAAAATGACGGCATTATCCACGAGGATAACTGCGATACCGACACGGGCGGTATCAATGCTCTTGGTGCTATTTTGGCTGGTGAGGAGCCGTTCGCGATTGCGCGCAACAGCTACGCATTCAGAACGAATATCACCGACGATAATCGTGATGCGTTCTTTGGCGCGGTGCAGTTCAAGCCGTCGCCTGACGTAGATATTAATGCGGACTTTCAATATTCGCGTCGTATTTTCCGCGAGCAGCGTAGTGACCTTAACTTCTCTGAAGGGCGGCGCATTACGCCGGACGGGGACCTCAACAACATCGGGGCTGATCTTGGCCTAGGCGATATTCTGGTGACCACAGATAGTGGTGCGCTTCGTCTGTTCACCAATGAGACGCGTATCGAGGCTGTCAGTGAGTATCTTGAGCGCGAAGAAGAGTATTACGGCGGTGGTCTGTCGGTAGAGGCGCAGGTCTCTGATCGTGTGAAGGTTTCGCTCGATGCTTCTTACTCGCGTACGCAGCGTATCGAAGAAGCTGTGCAGGTGCGTTTTCGTACCGAGGATGGCGAATCTATCTTCGGCAACACCGATGCGGACGGTAATCCATTTTTCCCGCTGGTGACCGAGGATAATGGCGACATCAACAATGACCGTGTTGAAACTCTAACTCAGATTTTCCAAAACGGGTCTCAGGGCTTGAACTTTATCGTTCAGAACTTTGATGTCACCGACCATAGTCTGTTTGCCAATGATCCTCGCGTGCGAGCTGATTTGGAGCAGGACCGCTTCAACGAAGTTTGGGCAGTTCGCGGTGATGTTGACTACGCGTTGGATGGGTTCTTTACGAACTTGATGGCTGGCGCGCGCTATCAGCAACTCACATACCGCGATGTCCCAGGTGCTGCTAATGGCACCAGCCGTTTCGAAGTGAACTTCGATGATGAAGACGGTGTGGGCGCTTTGGCTGTTGCCAACCAAGAGTGCCGGACGAGCTTCCCGACCACGGGCTTTTTGAGCTCTATTTCTGGCGGCAATGCTCTGATTACCAATGTCGATGACGCTGGTAATGTCATCGGGACTGCGAACAGCTTTGCTACGTTCGATGCACGTTGTATTGTGCAGGTCCTTGACCGCGAAGATCCGTCGGACCTCATCAATTTCGATGAGAATGGCAACGTCATTTTCCCAACGGGCGATTTTGACTCGATCCAGAATACCAATGTCGAAGAGCGCAGTTGGGCTGTCTATGCTCAAGCAAACTTCGACAGTGATCTGGGTAGCTTGCCTATTCGCGGTAATGTCGGCCTGCGTATCGTCGGCACAGACGTCCAGTCGACCGGTTTCCGCGGGACATTGACGGCTGTAACTGATCCGGATGACCTGACAATCTCCATTGTTGAAGACACCAGTTCTTTGCTGTCTGTCACCGGCGGTAATTCTTACACTGAGTTCCTGCCTAGCTTTAACCTAGTGGCAGACATTCAGCCAGATTTGCTGGGTCGGTTTGCGGTCTATCGTTCGCTGTCGCGTCCTGATCCATCCGATTTGAGTTTTGGCCGCTTCTTTACTGGTGCGACCGACGAAACGGATGATGTTACGTCGATTTCGGAATTGGTTGGTACGGCAACCGCAACAGGTAACCCGTTTATCGATCCACTGCTTTCGTGGAATGTCGATGTGGGCTTGGAATGGTATCCAAACGACGATACGATCCTTGCCTTTAATGCCTATTACAAGAGCTTTGATGGTGGTTTTGAAACCGTTGGACAGTTTGAGACTTTCAACGTCAGCGGAGAAAATATCGACGTCTTGGTCACCACTAACAATGTGAGTGAAGAGACCAGCCGGATCTTTGGCTTGGAGGTTACCGCAGCACACAGGTTTAGCTATCTTCCAGCGCCGTTCGATGGCCTCGGCTTTAAGCTGAGCTACAACTACGCTGACTCAAATTTTGAGTTCGAAGATGATACGCTTGGTGAAATTCTGGCGGTAGATGAGGTTACTGGCGAGACATTTGTCAGTCAGCCGGGAATCATTCCACCGACGAACCTGTTCGGCTTTTCCAAGCATGTTCTGTCTGCTCAGGCTTACTATGAGATCGGGCCATTCGACTTCCAGGGCGTGTACAAATACCGCAGCAGCTACTTCCAGCAGTTTGTTGGAACGCCGGGCCGCATTCGTAACGTTGAAGATGTCGAAGTCTTTGAGGCACGTGTATCGTTCGACTTGAACAGCAATGTTACCTTCACGCTTGAAGGTCTTAACCTGTTCAATGAGCCACGCACTGATTTCCGCGGTGCACCGGATGATCTTGGTCAGGTTCTTGTTTACGGACCGCGCTATTTCGCGGGCGTTCGTTTCAAGTTCTAAGCTTTGCCGGCCGCCGATAATTGGAGCAATAATTCGGCGGCCGGCACTCCAATTGCAATTAGGAAGGCATATCGACTAGGGAAATTGGTATAGAACTGTCCCGTCATTCGCGGAGTAACCAGCACCAATGAGCAGCAAAAGACTTTTTCAAGCCGTTGCGGAGCAAATCGCAGAGCTAATTGACGAGGGCGCATACCCGCCCGGAACTCGGTTGCCTGGGGAGCGTGAACTGGCTGAAAAGCTTGGTGTTAGCAGGGTGACCATTCGCGAAGCTGAGATCGCGCTGCAAGCCATTGGCAAGCTGGAGATTAAGACCGGTTCGGGCGTCTATGTCAGCGAGAATCCACCCGCTTTGGGGGATGCTCTACCGAATGCCAGTGCCTTTGAGGTCACTGAGGCGCGGTTGTTGGTCGAATCCGAATCTGCCGCGCTCGCTGCGCATAATATTTCGGACGAGGGTATCGCAAAGCTGGGCGTGCTCATTGAGCAAATGCGCCATGGCAGCGAAGACGAAGCGAATGAGGCGGATGAACAATTCCACCTGACCATCGCAGAGGCTTCGAACAACGCGGCTATGGTCCATACTATCACGTCATTGTGGCGGATGCGTCAGGAAATTCCTGCGGTTAAATCCACCTATGAAGCTGTATGTGTGCACGATGCGGAGTCGCGCACAGAGGAACACCGCGCTGTGTTCGATGCGCTAAAAGATCGCGATTCTGCGCGCGCGCGGGCAGCGATGCGAGAGCACTTCCACCGCCTGCTGGAGGCGATGCTTGAAGCCACCGAAAGGCAGGCCTTGGAAGAAGTGCAGCAGCAGGCCAATCAAAGCCGCGAGCGCTTTCTTGCTTCAGCCAAAATCGGCTAAACCAATTGGTATTACAAAAAATCTAAATCTAACATGCCAGATTGATTGACAGGCGTTCGACTCTCCTTATAGTCGCTAGCAATAAGAGGACGGGAGAGTATTGGGGATGTTGTCGAGGCTATGCCTTGTGGCTTGTGCTGTGTGCTTGGGATCAGTCCCTGCACTGTCAGAAAACCACTTTGTCCGAAATCAAAACGAATATGCCCATGCGCTCAAAGATATTGAGGCAGGCGATGTCATCATTCTGGCCAATGGCGAATGGCGCGACTTTGAGCTGGTGATCACCGGAAAGGGTAAGCCGGGCAAGCCCATTACCGTGATCTCTGAAGAGGCGGGCAAGGTATTCCTCACCGGCCAATCCAGTCTGCGCATTGGCGGCGAGCATATCCTGGTCACTGGCCTCGTTTTCAAAGACGGCTATAGCCCGCGCGGCGAGGTGATTTCGTTCCGCCGCACCAAACAGGACGTCTCCCGCAACAGCCGCGTCACCGAAGTTGTGATCGACAATTTCAGTAAGCCGGACCGGTACGAATCCGATTATTGGGTTGGCATTTACGGTTCCAACAACCGCTTCGATCACAACCACATGGTTGGCAAAACCAACAAGGGTGTGACCCTGGCGGTAAGGCTCGACAGCGAGGAGAGCCGCGAGAACGATCACCGGATCGAATACAATTACTTCGGCCCGCGCCCGGTTCTTGGATCGAATGGCGGTGAAACGCTGCGCATCGGAACCAGCAAATACTCGATGTTCAATTCCAACACATTGGTTGCCTACAATGTGTTCGATCGCACTGATGGAGAGGTGGAGATCATCTCGTCGAAGTCGGGCGGTAATACCTTTCGCGGCAATCTGTTTTTGCGCTCGCGCGGCACGCTGACGCTCAGGCATGGAGACAACAATGTCGTTGAGGGCAATGTCTTCATAGGTCGCGGCAAAGATTACACCGGCGGTATCCGCGTGATCAATCGCGGCCAGACGGTGCGCGGCAATTACATGGAGGGGCTGCGCGGAACGGCATTTTCCAGCGCGCTCGCGATTATGAACGGAGTGCCCAATTCGCCGGTCAATCGCTATGTCGAGGTCGAGGGCGCACGGATCGAGAACAACACGATCGTCGATAGTGCGCGGGTTGGTTTCAATGTCGGGGCGGATGAAGAGCGTTCGGCTGCGCCCAGCAATTCCACCTTTGCAAACAATCTGCTGAGCGGTCTTGATGGGCAGTCATTCCTTGAGGTCTACGACGATATCTCCGGCATTGCGTTCAGCGGCAACCGCGTTGTCCAAGGCGAAGTCGAAGAGCAATTGGCGGAGAAACTCGACCGCGCCCCGGTTGCAATGAAGCGCGCCGAAAACGGCTTGCTCTATCCTGCCGATCCAGAGCTGATGGCGCTGGGCGCGCCGCGCGATCTCAAGGTCGTAGCGCTCGATCAGGTTGGCGCGAAATGGTATCCAAAGCCGGGTGATGAGCTCGCGTTTGGTTCCTCTGGCCGCGTGATCGAGGTGCAGCCGGGCGAGGGAAGCCTCGCAGAGGCCGCAATGGCCGCGGAAGACGGCGATGTCTTGCGGCTGAGCAGCGGCGACTACACCGTCGATCGCTCTATTCCGGTTGGCAAAACAATCGCCATTCGCGGTGCATTTGATGAAGGTGCAGAGCCGCCACGTATCCTGTTCACGCGGCCATCTTTGATTGAGCTTCGCGAAGGCGGCAATCTGCAACTCAGCAATCTTGTGATTGATGGTGAGCTTGCCCCAGACTCGGTTGGCAATTCTGTCATCCGCACCACCACCTTCCCGATCCAATCGAACATGCGGATTGAGATGGACGGCGTGTCTGTACGCGGGTTGGTGGTGAACAAATCGTTCAATGTTCTGACCCTTGGCAAAAGCTCGCTCGCCGACCGCGTGACGATCCGCAACAGCAACTTTGCTGACATCACGGGTACGGTCGTCTCCGCCGCAGCGGAGACCGAGGATTTCGGGCAGTATAACGTCGAATATCTCGACATTACGAACAGCAATTTTGCCAATGTTGGCGGCTCGATTGCCGATGTCTATCGTGGTGGCCGTGACGAGAGCACGTTTGGCCCGTTCGTCAATATCTCCAGCAACAACCTGATGAACGTAGGCAGGGCCGTCACCAATGGCTCGGGAGCGGCGGTCAATTTGCACGGTGTGCAGATTGCCGATGTGTCCCGAAACGTGGTCGATGGATCTGCGCCGTTCCGAGTGGTTCACACAGTCGGCACGCCGAAGACCGCGATCACTGAGAACGCGTTTTCGAACACGCCTCAATTGGTTCTGGAAGAACTCAATTTTGAAGGCGACCACCGTGCCACGCTCACTGGCAATATCTTTGATGCAGGGGGCAGCGAATGAAGCGCGCCCTTTTCCTAGCCGCAGCTGTTGCTTGCACCACGCTATCGCAGCCGGCTTTTGCGGCTGCCCACGACGAGACCGCCGCGCTTGGGGGAGCTGCGGCGGTCTCGGACTTGCCGCCGCTTTACAGGGCCGAACTGGACCGTGCGCGCAGCTTCGTCGATCAAATGATGGAGCAAGGCGTGGTCTTGCCTCAGCCGAAGGATCCCGGCGGCGGCTACACCCACGAACAGCACAAGCGTAATTACAAGGCGATCTATCTCGCGGGGCAATTGTTTCAGATCACGGGCGAGCAAGCCTATGCTGATTACGCCCGCGATATGCTGCTTGGTTATGCGGACCTCTATCCAACGCTTGGCGAGCATCCAGCGCGGAAAAATCAGGGGCCTGGCCGGATTTTCTGGCAAGTGCTCAACGACGCTGTGTGGCTGGTGCACTCGGTTCAAGGTTACGGCGATATCCGCGACACGCTGAGCGATGCTGATCGTGAGCGGATCGATAATGACGTGTTCCGGCGCGCAGCCTATTTCCTATCGGTTGAATCGCAAGCGACCTTTGACCGCATTCATAATCATGCGACCTGGGCGACCGCTGGCGTCGGCATGACCGGTTATCTGCTCGGCGATCAGGATATGGTCGAACGCGCGCTTAAGGGCTCAGACAAGAGCGGCAAGGTCGGCTTTCTGCGTCAGACAGAGCTGCTGTTCTCGCCCGAGGGCTATTACAATGAGGGTCCATATTATCAGCGTTATGCGCTGATGCCGTTTATGGTCTTTGCCGACGCGATTGAGCGCAATGACCCCGAGCAAGGCATCTGGGAGCACCGCGACGGCATCCTGCTAAAGGCTCTGCGTACGACTGTGCAGCTCAGCTATGGCGGGTTCTTCTTCCCCTTCAATGATGCGATCCGCGATAAGAGTTTGAAGACCGATGAACTCTATCACGGGGTTGCCATTGCTTATGCGCAGACCGGTGATCCATCACTGCTGTCGATTGCCGAGTTTCAAAACCGCACAATCCTGAGCAAAAACGGACGTCTGGTGGCGCGCGATCTTGCCGCGGGTAAGGCCAAGCCATTCCCGTTCCGCTCCATGCTGTTCGGTGATGGGCCAGAGGGCGATGATGGCGCTCTGGCGATCCTGCGCCAAGGTCCGATGAACGCCAATGGCGAGCCATCAACCGTGCTGATCGCGAAGAATACTTCGCAAGGTCTGGGGCACGGCCATTTCGACAAGCTCGGTTGGCAGCTCTACGACAATGGCAATGAAGTGATCCGCGATTACGGCGCGGCGCGCTTCCTCAATATCGAGGCGAAAGAAGGCGGACGCTATCTGCCGGAAAACACCAGCTGGGCGAAATCCACCGTCGCGCACAACACTGTGGTCGTTGACCAGCGCAGCCATTTTGATGGCAAGGTAAAGATCGGCAATCAGAACGCGCCGACCCAGCTCTATTTCTCCGATACGCCCGGCCTGCAGGTTAGCAGTGCCAGTATCGATACCGCTTACGATGGTGTCACACTTACACGCACCATTGTGATGCCGGATATTCCCGGGCTCGAAGCTCCGATTGTGCTCGATTTGACGCGCGGCGAGAGCAGCGAACCGCATCTCTATGATCTGCCGCTGCATTACAGCGGGCACATTATTGAGCATGATCTTGCGGCGCGCAATTTTACGGCAGAGCGCCCGGTGCTGGGAGGGGCCAATGGCTATCAGCACATTTGGGCCGATGCGATTGCTGAAGAGCGTGATGGCAAGGGCGCGCTGACTTGGTTGCTCGATGGCCGGTTCTACACTTACCGTTTTGCTGCGGATGGAGCGCTCGACGTGGTGCTGGGTGAGAGCGGGGCGAATGACCCCAGTTTCAACCTGCGCCGAGAACCGTTGATCATGCTGCGCGCGAACCGTGCCGCTGGTTCTGTGAACATAGCTGCGCTGCTGGAAAGCCACGGCAGCTATGACGGTGCGGCGGAACAAACCGTTGCCAGTCGCAGCCGCATCGCCGACATGCAGCATGCTCACGTCGAGGGGAAAGACGTGGTCGAGATCACTCTTAAAAACGGACAGCGGTTCGCGATCGCTGTCTCACACAACGAAGATGCACAGGCGGCCCACTCGGTCGTTCTTGACGGAGAGACGATCGCATGGAGCGGGTTCGCCGCCGTGATCGCTCTCAAGGGAGAGGAAAGCTAGACATGGCAAGTGTGATGAACGCGGCAAGCCCGCCCTTTGTAGTCGCAAAGGATACACCCAAAGAGGATCTGGGAGATGGGATTTCCCGTCAGATTCTAGGCTATGGTCCAGAGATCATGATCGTTCGGGTGTGGTTTGATGAAGGCGCCGTGGGCCAGGTCCACGCGCACCCGCATAGCCAATCGAGCTATGTTGAAAGCGGTAAGTTCGAAGTGTTCATCGACGGCGAGAAGCGGGTGCTTGAGGCGGGTGACTGCTTCTATATCGCGCCGAATCTCGATCATGGTGCAGTGTGCCTGGATGCGGGTGTTCTGATCGACACATTCAGCCCGCTACGCGAAGATTTTTGGGTGAGGGGAACTGATCATGCTCAAAGGCAATTTGAGATATGTCATCGTTGTGCTCGTCGCTATTGCGACAGTTATCAACTACATTGACCGCGGTGCCCTTGGCTTCCTGTGGCCGGAAATTTCGCAAGAGCTTGAACTCACTGAGCTTGATTATGCGATCATCCTCAATGTCTTCACCTTCGCCTATGCGTTCGGGCAGTCGATCTTTGGCAAGATATTTGACTGGATCGGGACACGTCTGGGCTTTGTCCTCTCGATCGTCGTTTGGTCGGCCGCAACCATGCTGCATGCGGTCGCCACTGGACTGACCAGTTTTGCGATTTTCCGCGCATTGCTTGGTGTGTCGGAGGCGGGTAACTGGCCTGGCGCGACCAAAGCCAATGCCGAATGGTTTCCGATCAACGAGCGAGCGCTCGCGCAGGGTATCTTCAACTCAGGCGCCGCGATTGGCGGGATTGTCTCCGCACCAATCATTGGACTGCTATTCGTTTGGTTGGGCGGCTGGCAGGCGACCTTCGTTGCGATTGGCGCGCTTGGTTTCCTATGGCTGGCGCCGTGGCTGATCATCTACAAAAGCGGCCCCGATGCGCACCCATGGATCAGTGCCGAAGAACGAGAATATATCCTGACCGGACAGCGCAATGTCGAGACCAATGAGGTCGCTGACTACGCACCCGACACAGGCGAAATACTCAGCCGCAAGGAAAGCTGGGGCGTGATCATGGCCTCGTTCTTCCTCGATCCAATCTGGTGGCTGTTTGTGGGTTGGCTGCCGATTTACCTCTACAAAACATATGGGTTCGGCGTCGAAGAAATCGCCGTCTATGCTTGGATCCCTTATGTCGGTGCGATGTTCGGGGCATGGTTTGGCGGCTTGCTAGCAGGCAATCGGATCAAGGCCGGCTGGACAGTGAACCGGACACGTAAGACCGTGATTGCCCTTGGCGGAGTGATTATGCTCCTGTCATTGCTGGCAACCACTCAGGCGAGCACGCCGCTGTTCGCTGTTATGTTGATGGCCGTGATCTTGTTTGGTTTCCAAACCGCGGTTGGCAATATCCAGACGCTTCCGAGCGATTTCTACAGCGGCAAATCGGTTGGCTCGCTCGCCGGTTTTGCTGGGACAGCAGCGAAACTTGCTGTTGTTGGGCTCAATTTCTTGATCCCGGTCATCACCGTGAACAGCTACACACCGGCATTCGTTGTCGGGGCGGGCCTTGCGATCTTGACTGTGCTCTCGGTGCTTGTTCTGTGCCCAGACATTAAACCTCTCAAACCAAAGACGGCATAGCGCCGCTCTCTCCTCCCCAAAGATAGGACGAAAAAACGATGAAATTTGAAGGCAAAACTGCAATCGTCACCGGCGGCAGCCGCGATATTGGCCGCGCTGTTTGCGTGAAGCTCGGCAGCGAAGGCGCGAATGTTGTGGTGAACTACAACAGCAATGAGGCGGATGCAGATGCAACCGTATCCGCTGTTGAAGCCGCTGGCGGCAAAGCGATCAAAGTGAAGGCTGACGTGACCAAGCCTGCCGAAGTCGACGCGCTGATCGCGGCCGCAACCGCCGCCTTTGGCGATGCCATTCACATCCTCGTGAACAATGCAGGCGGCCTTGTCGCTCGTAAGAAGCTGGGCGAGATGGATGAAGAGTTCTTCAACTTCGTCATGCAGCTCAACACCACGTCGACTTTCCTCGCGTGTAAGGCCACTGTGCCTCACATGAGTGCGGGCGCGGCGATCATCAATCTTGCCAGCCTTGCAGGCCGCGATGGCGGCGGCGGCGGCGCGATTGCCTATGCCACGTCAAAAGGCGCTGTGATGACGATGACCCGCGGCCTTGCCAAAGAGCTTGGCCCAGACGGTATCCGTGTCAACGCGCTGTGTCCCGGCATGATCGCAACCAAGTTCCACGATGATTTCACGCCTGACGCAGCGCGTGAAAATGTCGCGAACTCCACCCCGCTTAAGCGTCAAGGCCGCGCGGAAGAAACCGCTGATCTTGTCGCTTACCTGGCATCGGAAGAAGCCTCCTTCATCACCGGTGCCAATATCGACATCAATGGCGGCCTCGCTTTCTCGTAAGCGGCCTTCCCCTTAAAATTCTCTAGGACTTGGATCTTCTCCCCATGACGCAATTTCTTTCATTTGGTGAGATCATGCTGCGGCTGAAAACGCCGGGGCATGAGCGCTTTTTTCAGTCGCCTGGTTTTGAGGCGACTTTTGGCGGCGGCGAGGCGAATGTCGCCGTGGCGCTGTCGAATTACGGCCTTGATGCCGGGTTCGTGAGCGCTTTGCCGGATAATGATATCGGCGAAAATGCGATCATGGAGCTGCGCAAGTTCGGTGTGGACACCGCGCATATCAGTCGCTCTGGCGACCGGGTTGGGATCTATTTCCTAGAGACGGGGTCCAATCAGCGCCCTTCCAAAGTGGTGTATGACCGGGCCAACTCCTCGATCTGCAACGCAGATATGGATGAATTTGACTGGCCGGTGATCTTCAAAGGGGCCAAATGGCTCCACATCACTGGGATCACCCCTGCGCTCAGCCAGTCTGCGGCTGACCTTTCGATGGCCTGCGTCAAGGCTGCGAAAGAGGCAGGCGTTACCGTCTCGTGCGACTTTAACTTCCGCGGCAAGCTGTGGAAGTATGGCAAGAGCGCGCCAGAGGTGATGCGCGAACTCGTCAAATATGTCGACGTCGGCATTGCGAACGAGGAAGACTGCCAAAAATCGCTCGACATCACCGTTGATGTGGATGTGGAAAGCGGCGAGCTGGATACCAAGAAGTATGAAGCGCTGGGCCAGAAGGTGCTCGACATCTACCCCAATATGCACACGATCGCGATCACTCTGCGTGAAAGCCTGAGCGCGGATCGCAACAATTGGTCAGCGTGCCTGCGCACGCGCGATGACGGGTTTATGCTGTCGAAGAAATACGCGCTGACCGATATCGTTGACCGCGTTGGCGGGGGCGACAGCTTTGCCTCGGCGCTGATCTATGGCCTCAACGCATATGAAGACCGCCAGCAAAGCCTGGAGTTTGCGGTTGCGGCCAGCGCGCTCAAGCACACGATCATGGGCGACTTTAACCGAGTGACTGTGCCTGAAGTTGAGAAACTCATGTCAGGTGACGGCTCAGGACGCGTGCAACGGTAAGTTCTGGCCGGTGTCAAACCCGGCCAGCTTACACACAGCGATGATTTGACCGGTGCGGGCTGCCTGATAGGGTCGCCAGCATGGAAGCCAACGCGCAAAAGTGCCCTGAAAAACACGTACTTGTTTTGGGCGCGAGCGGGACGATTGGCCGGGCTGTTGTGGCCGCCCTGTTGTCCGATGGGCACGAAGTGGTCGCAGCGCTGCGGCGCTCACCAGTGGCAGATGCCATCGCTCAAGAGCTCCAGCAAGCAGGCGCTGAATGCCGCTTCGGCGATGTCACTGACCCTGCATCGATTGAGCGCGACCTTCTCCAAGGAGGTCCGTTCGATGCAGTCATCTCGTGCCTCGCCTCTCGCAGCGGCACGGCGAAAGATGCTGAGGCCATTGACTACGCGGCTAATGCGAATGCCCTCGCGGCCGCGAAGGCTGCTGGGACGCGGCATTTCGTATTGCTGTCGGCCATTTGCGTGCAAAAGCCGCTGCTCGCATTCCAGCGCGCAAAGCTGAAGTTCGAGGCGGAGCTTGCCACCTCAGGCCTCACCTATTCAATCGTCCGCCCAACCGCCTTCTTCAAATCCCTATCCGGGCAAGTCAAAGGCGTACAAAAGGGCAAGCCGTTTATGGTGTTCGGCGATGGCGAGCTGACCCGGTGCAAGCCGATCAGCGACGCGGACCTTGCGCGCTTTGTCGCTGATTGCCTTACCGATCCTGAGCGGCACAATCGTATTCTGCCAATTGGCGGGCCGGGGCCAGCGATTGGCCCGCTCGACCAAGCCGCTATGCTGGGCGATGTGTTGGGACGCGAGGTAAAGGTGCGCCGCGTGCCGGTTGGCATGATGAGCGTGTTTGCAGGTCTGTTTGGCCTTGGGGAACGGTGGTCGAGTTGGTGCGCGGAAAAAGCCGAATACGCCCGGATTGCGCGCTATTATGCGACGGAAAGCATGCTGGTGCTCGACCCGGAAACCGGCCAATATGATCCCGATATGACACCCGAATTCGGCGAAGACACCCTGCGCGATCACTATGCGAAACTGCTGGAAACCGCCGCGTGAGCGCAGGAAATCTGCTCTTCACTGCGCTCAGCCGCCTGTTCTTTATGGCGCTGGTCGGATGGATCAGCTGGCTGAAAACGCGCGGGACGGCGGATACCAAAGACGGCTATTTCCTCGCGGGGCGCGGGCTAGGCGCGACCTTTATTGCGGGCTCGCTGCTGCTCACCAATCTTTCCGCAGAGCAGCTGATCGGGCTGAATGGTTCTGCCTATGGCTACAACATGTCGAGCATGGGGTGGGAGGTAACGGCGGCCGTAGCGACCATTGCGATGGCGCTTATATTCCTACCGAAATATCTCGCGGGTGCTTTCACAACTCTGCCGCAATTTTTGAACGACCGGTTCGATCCAGTGGTCCGCAGCATGTCGGTGGTGCTGTTCATGCTCGGATACGGCCTCGTGACGATCCCCAGCGTGCTCTATTCCGGCTCGGTTGCGGTGCTGTTGTTGTTCGATGTGCCTGCGCTTACCGGTCTCGCATATTTCCCGGCATTAGTGATGACGGTGATTGCGATCGGCGTCACTGGCGCGGTCTATGCAATCTTTGGTGGCCTGCGCGCGGTGGCGATTTCTGACACGCTCAATGGCGTGGGCTTGCTCATCATCGGAGTGCTGGTGCCCGTGTTTGGCCTGATCGCTTTGGGCGGCGGCAGCTTTGGTGATGGCCTGGCTCAAATCACGACACAAAACTCGGAGAAACTGAACGCGATTGGCGCGGCGGATGATCCTACGCCGTTCGGCACGATCTTCACCGGCATGATCTTCGCCAACCTGTTTTACTGGTGCACCAATCAATATGTGATCCAGCGCACACTGGGCGCGCAGAGCCTTGCCGAGGGACAAAAGGGCGTCCTGTTCTCCGGCTTTTTTAAGATCCTGGTGCCGTTCATGATGATGATCCCTGGCGTCATCGCATTCCACCTTTATGGTCCGGGGCTGGGTACGATTGATGAGGCCTATCCGAGGCTCATCCGAGACGTCTTACCGGTCTATCTGTCCGGCTTCTTCCTCGCGGTGCTCCTGGGCGCGGTATTCAGCTCGTTCAATTCACTGCTCAATTCCGCTGCCACCCTGTTTGCCTTGGATGTCTATGCGCCCGCGCGCGGCGGCGCAGCGAGCGATGCAGAATTGGTGCGGGTCGCCAAAATTGCCAGCTTGGTGATCGCGCTGTTCTCTTTCGTGGTCGCGCCGCTGCTCTATTTTTCGCCAGAGGGGCTTTGGCAGATCATTCGCGTTTTCACTGGTTTCTACAACATCCCGACGGTGGTGATCGTGATCGTCGGCCTGTTCACTTCCCGCGTTCCTTCGCTGGGCGCGAAGCTGGTGATCATCTTCCATGTGGTCACATACGGTCTCATCCGTTTCGTGTTTGATGATGTGATCACGCTGCACTTCATCCATCTCTATGCGGTGCTGTTCTGGATCGAGGTGGGCATCATGCTGGCCTGCGGCTGGCTGCGTCCGCGCGCAGAGGCGTGGCAATTCACCCGCAAACAGCAGGTCGATATGACGCCGTGGCGCTTTGCAAAGCCGCTGGCGGTGACGCTGTTCGGCTGCGTCGTGGCGACCTACCTGCTGTTCTCGCCGCTGGGGCTGGCGTCGGTTACCGGGCCGGGTGTGGTGTTCGGATTGCTGATCGGTGCTTTGGTAATCGCGAACCTTGGCGTGTGGGGAATGGCCGCGCGCCGAACCGCTTAGGCAATCAGAGAGGCCAGCACCCGGCGTTTGCCCGCGAACGGCCGCCGTCCATGCATCACCTGGTAATTGTCGAGCAAAGCGACATCGCCGGATTGCCACGCCAGATCATGGGTCAGCTCGTCCGCAATGCGGATCGCATCGGCCATGTCCTGCGGCGTGATCGGCTCTCCGCCGCCAAAGGTAATCGCACGGTTAGGATCATTGCGGCTGTCGGCCCAGCCCCTGAAGGCGGCGATCAGCTGGTTGAAAAAGCTGGTGCCGCCGCTGGCAAGCTCGCGCACAGCGGGCAAGGCCGCCGTGGTGACGCGCAGGCTTTCATCCTCCAGCCATTCCCATGAATAGCCGAGCTCTGACAGACGCGCTTCCGCGCCCGCCCGGTCGGCGACACTCAGCGTGCTGCGCCAGCTGCGCCCTTGGCCAGAACCGGCATCATCGCGCCCCGGCATGACATTGGTGTAGCGCACGCCCTCGGCCTCGACGCGCGCGACGAATTCCGGATTGGCGGCGCGCAATTGATCGAGCACCCAGTCGGACCGGCACAGCGGCGTCGCTCCGCCGCTTTGCGCTGCGATCTCACAATAGAAAAACAGTTTTGCAGGAAACAGCGGAGTCTGAGCCATCTCGTGATGCAGGAAAATCTCTGTCTCTGGCGGCGCTTCATTGGCGGTAAAGACGCGCGGCGTCACATTGGTGCGCACCGCATTGGAGAGCGAATCTTCATAGGTGAACCCAGCCTCACCATAAGCTTCAATCGCTGCATCGAAGGCGAGGGGGTCTAGCACATCGAACCCGCGAAACAGCAGCGCGCCAGCATGATCCAGCGCCGCATCGACCGCTGGCTTATTCGCGCTGATGAACGTGCTAAGATCGCCGCCTCCGGTGATGAGGGCTGGGAATTCGGGGGTGTCACTCATCGCGCCGCTCAATCGTAAATCGGGTGGAAGGTGCCGAACGCCGCCTCAGCGAACACGCCAGGATCGTTGAACCGGCGGTCCTGATTGAGCGCGCTGATCGCGGCCATCTCAACCTGGCTCAGTTCAAAATCATCAATGCTCAGATTTTCACGCATCCGCTCCGGCTTGGTGGTCTTTGGGATCACCGCCGTGCCGCGCTGCACGCCCCAGCGCAGCACAACTTGCGCCGCCGTTTTGCCATGGGACTGAGCCGCCACCATGACGGGAGCAGAGCCAAGCACGCTTTCTTCCTTGTCCGCCATGTCGAGCTCGAAATAGCTCTGCGCGCCGAGCGGGGAAAAGGCGGTGACAGGAATGCCGTGAGCGCCAGCGCAGCGGATCAGCTTTTCTTGTGTCAGAAACGGGTGCGATTCCACTTGCAGCATCGCTGGTTCGATCCGCGCATAGCTCATCAAATCGTGGATCAGGCCGGTGTTGTAGTTGCATACGCCGATCTGCTTCACGAGCCCCTTATCGACCAGAGCCTCCATCGCTGCCCATGTCGCATGCAGCGGAACCTTGGCCAGTTTCATGCCGGAGTTCGCGGCGGGATCATGCACCCATTCGGGCGGATAGCGTGTCTCAATAGGCACATATTCAAGCGCGATCGGGAAGTGGATCAGATAGAGGTCAAGCTGCTCGACGCCTAGGTCATCCAGAGATTTGCGGCATGCTTCTTCGACATGTTCGGGCGCGTGGAATGTGTTCCACAGTTTTGAGGTGATCCACAGTTCATCGCGGGTCACCAGACCTTCCGCGATCGCCCGCGCGATGCCCTGGCCGGTTTCAATTTCATTGCCGTAATCCGCCGCGCTGTCGAAATGACGATAGCCTGCGCGGATCGCCTCAACTACTGTTGCTGCCGTATCTTCGCGCGGGATTTTCCAAAGGCCAAAGCCGATTGGGGGCAGGATTTGCGGCATAGTCTAACCTTCGTCTGAGAAATTGAGTTCGACCGGCTGGCCGGTGGCGATGCTTTGCTGGGCAGAAGCGCCGATGACAACCGAGCGATAGCCATCGCGAGCCGTGATCAGCGGACCGCCGCCGCTGAGCAGGGCCGCGTGAAAATCGCGCAGCTGATAATATGTTGCCCCGTGATGATCACCAGCGGCGAGGGCATCGGCGGGGGTTTCGACCGTTTCGCGGTGCGGACCAGACTTGTCACGTGGGGACCAGATCACTTGCCCGCGCGGCAGCTTCACTTCCATCTTGCCGATGGGGCCGGCCGCGCTGATTTCTTCTTGCTGCTCAGACCCTTCGGCAAACATGCACAGGTCCAGCACAGCGCGCGCGCCACCGGCGAAATCCACCATCACAAAGGCGTTGTCGATAATGTCCGGCGTCTTGCCGCCATATGTTTCATCGAGGTGGTTTACGTCCTGAGCGCCGCTGGCAAACACGCGCACGGGTTCATCACGCAGGATGTGCCGCATCAGATCGAAGAAGTGGCAGCATTTCTCCACCAGAGTGCCGCCAGTGTTGCGGTTGAAACGGTTCCAATCGCCGACTTTTTCGAGGAATGGGAAGCGGTGCTCGCGAATGGCCAGCATTTTGATATCGCCCGCCTCGCCAGCATGAACCCGCTCAACAAAACGCGTGACAGGCGGCATGTAGCGGTATTCGAGACCAACCCAGAAAAGCCCCTCATAGTCGCGTGCGGCTTTGGCCAGCGCCTCTGCATCATTGACGCAGGTACACATTGGCTTTTCGAGCAGCACCGCGCAGCCTGCGTCCATGACCGGCGCAACGACCTCGTAATGCGTAAAATTGGGCGATGCGATGATGACGGCGTCGGGCTTCGCCTCGCGCAGCATTGCGGCGTTGTCATCATGGCAGGTGATGGTCTGGCCAAGCTCGCTTGCGAGCGCAGCGGCGGCGCTGCGTGACCCGGCATCGGGATCGGCAATCGCAACTAGCTCCGTGCCGGAAACCAGCGCCAAGTTCTGCATATGCTCGCGGCCCATCATGCCGCATCCGATGATTGCGTATTTGCGTGCGGTGCTCATGGCTGGCTCATGTCTGCGCGGCGGCGGAATGGCAAGTCATCATGCGCGGCGTTGACTAATCGCATAGCCAGCGGGCGCAATTTCCTCACCGGTTTCAGGCCAAACCACAGGCTCGCTGGAATAGTTGAACGCGAAGATATGCGAGACGCTGCGGCGGGTGCGCAAACCCTCGGGCAGGGCTGTAAGAGCAACACCCGCTTCGCTCGCCATGCGCTCTATGAGCTGATCCAGCAAGGCGCGATCCGGCCAGATGGAGACATAGCGGCGACCTCCTTGCTTATAGACCACGCCACCGCCGTCAGCGTCGGCAAATTCGGGCTCGAGGTCGCTGGATATGTCCTCGCGCCAGCGGGCGATTTCAAAGCCTTGGCCCGGCTCGATCACACCATCGCGAATGCTCTCGGCGCGTGTGACTTTGAGCGCGAATAGCTCCTGCAAAACGCCGGGTGCCAAATTGTCAGGAATGCAGAAGCTGCTCGTTTTGCTGCCAGAGCGCGGGCCGATCAGCACGGGGCAATTAAGCGCCGCCAGCTTCTCCGGGAAGCCATCTGGCACAATCGGCAGGGTTGGGATGACGACCATTTGATAGTCCGTTAGGTCTGCGGCGGGCGAGATGATATCGACGTCTAACCCCGCGCGGCGCAGCGCCGAGTACTGCTCGTACACCAGCTCTAAATAGCGGAAGCTCTTTCCCTGCGGCTGGATGCCGCATACCCAAGCGGCCTCGTAAGAGAACACCAGAGCGACAGGCGCGCGGGCTGCCTCTTGCGGGCCAATGTCCGCAATCATGCGCGCGGCCTCTCGCACTTCGTCGGCTGCTGGCGCTTCTTCGCTGTCGGGCCTCAGCAGGCCTGCGTGCATTTGCTCCTGTGCAAATGGGGCCTGCCGCCAGCGGAAATAGCTGGTGAATTCCGCCCCATGCGCCATCGCCTCCATCGTCCATAGCGCCACCATTCCAGGCAGAGGCGCGGGGTTGAAACGCGCCCAGTTCACCGGGCCGGGTTGCTGCTCCATCACGCCCCAGCGCTCACCAGTGCAGCCGCGATACAGATCGTGGTGAAAGGCGGCTATATCGGGGTGGCCTTGGCGCAGGAAGTCTCGCTTTTCCTCTTCGCTGAACCAGAATTGCTCCAGAAATCCGAGCGGGTAGCTGTCCCACGTCGCGACATCTAAATCCTGGCTGACGTCGTAGTGATCGAATTCGGTGAAGAACCCCATGAAATTGTGCGTGATATCGCGCTTCGGCGATACCGCGCGCAGAATTTCGGTCTGCTCCCGGTTGAAGCTGGCGACCTCGTCGGAGGCAAATCGGCGGTAGTCGAGCCAATGCGCTGGGTTTGCCTCGGTTACGGTGAGGTGCGGCGGATCGACCCCAGCAAAGGTGTGATATTCCATGCTCCAGAACACATTGCCCCACGCGGCATTCAGCACATCGACATCGCCGTATCGCGCGGCAAGCCATTCGCGGAAACGCTCAGCGGCGGCCTTTGAAAAGCTCAAGACCGTGTCATGACAGCCATATTCATTGTCGGTTTGCCACATGGTGATCGCAGGATGAGTGCCATAACGCTCTGCCATCGCGTTGGTGATCCGGCGGCTCTCGGCGCGGTACCCCAGATGTGAGAAGCAATAATGCCGCCGCGAGCCAAAGCCGCGCGGACGGCCCTGCTCGTCAATCGCGACCATGTCCGGCATTTGATCGACCAGCCATTTGGGCGGCGTCGCAGTGGGCGTGCCAAGGATGATTTTGAGGCCCGCATCGGCGAGCCTCTCAATCGCCCGGTCGAGCCAATCCCACTCAAACTTGCCCGGCTGCGGCTCAATCCGGCTCCAGGCAAATTCGCCGATCCGCACCAGAGACAGGCCCATTTCGGCCATGCGCCGCGCATCATCGGCCCACATATCCTCCGGCCAATGTTCAGGATAATAGCAGCAACCCAGCTTCATTTTGCGCGTCCTTTGGCGTTTTCGAAAGCGGGGTTTCGCGCCCGGCGGATCAGAATGCAAGTCCGCGCGTTGTTACTGCGAGCAGCTAAGGGTTAACTCCTATGACCTTGGTGCATTTACAGATATAAAAATATCTTTATATGTTGTCCTCACGATGAATATCGACACAATCTTCCGCGCGCTGGCCGACCCCACTCGGCTGCGCATCATGCGCCTGCTTTCGGCGATGGAATTGGCTGTGGGCGAACTCGCGCAGGTGCTCGGGCAGAGCCAGCCTCGCGTCTCGCGCCATGTGGGGATTTTATGCGATGCGGGTCTGGCGGAGCGCCGGCGCGAGGGCGGCTGGGTGTTTCTGCGCATGCAGGGCGGGGCGGAGCAAGCCTCTCCCGTGGTTGAGGCGGTTGCTAGGTTGCTGGCTATCGCTGAGACGGAAGATCAGGATTTTGGCCAAGCCTGCGCAGAGGATATGCGCAAACTCGCGGCGATTCGTACCGCCCGCGAAGAGGCCGCCGAGGGTTACTTTGCCCGCCATGCCAGCGAATGGGATGAGCTGCGACGCCTGCACAGCTCAGACAGTGAGGTTGAAAAGGCTTTGACGCGCGCTCTGGGCGAAGCGCCGCTGGGAACGTTGCTGGATATTGGCACGGGAACAGGCCGCATGGCGGAATTGTTCGCAGGCAGCGCGGAGCGGATTGTCGCGCTGGATAAGAGCCTCGAGATGCTGCGGATCGCGCGGGCTAAGCTGCAGCATCTGCCGACTGAGCAAATCGAACTGGTGCAGGGTGATCTTGGCGATCTACCCTTTGCCGCCGCGAGCTTTGATACCATTGTGATCCACCAAGTGCTTCATTTCGTGCAAGACCCTTCGCTTGCACTTCTCGAAGCGGCACGCGTCACGCGGCCCGGCGGGCGGATCGCGATCGTCGATTTTGCCGCGCACAATCACGAAGAATTGCGCGATCGGCACGCCCACGCTCGCCTCGGCTTTTCCGATGCGCAATTGTGCGACCTCTTGTTTGACGCAGGCTTTGAGCCCGAATTGCCGCAAGCGCTCGATGGCGAGCAGCCGACCGTGAAAATCTGGCTCGGCGAACGCCGCAGTAACTCTCTCTCAACCCCGCTAAGGAACGCACAGCGTGAGCCCGACCCTCGATCAAATGCATGAAGCACGCACGGCTTTGGATACGCCGCTTTTCTCCGGATTGCCCGGTGACATTGATATCAGCTTTGAATTCTTCCCGCCCAAATCGGAAAAGATGGCAGAGACCCTGTGGAGCAGTGTCGACACGCTTTCGCCGCTGGGGCCGCGCTTTGTCTCGGTGACCTATGGCGCCGGTGGATCGACGCGAGAGCGGACCCATGAGCAAGTCGTGCGGATCCAAAACGAAGCGAGTATTCCAGCCGCTGCGCATCTGACCTGCGTCAACGCAACCCGCGAAGAGGTCGACGCAGTGGCGCGGCATTATTGGGAAAGCGGCATCCGCCACATCGTTGCCTTGCGCGGAGACCCGCCTGAGGACGTGGGCGGGTACACGCCGCACCCCGGTGGATACGCCAATGCTGTCGAGCTGATTGCGGGTTTAAAGAAGGTCGCTGATTTTGAGATATCCGTCGCGGCCTATCCAGAGGTTCACCCGGATTCCCCCGATGCGCAGGCCGATATCGACAATTTGAAAGCGAAGTTTGAGGCCGGCGCAACCCGCGCCATCACTCAGTTCTTTTTTGAGCCGGAGTGCTTCTTCCGCTTCCGCGACAAGGCGGCGGCGGCCGGGATCAATGGTGAGATTGTGCCAGGCATTATGCCGGTGATGAGCTTCGCCGCGGTTCAGCGCATGTCCGGCATGTGCGGCACGGCGATACCAGCTTGGATGGAAGGCCTGTTTGACGGATTGGACGAACGCCCTGCTGCGCGCCAGCTGGTCTCTGCGACGATTGCCGCAGAGCTGTGCCGCAAGCTTTATGCGGGCGGTGTGCGCCAGTTTCATTTTTACACGCTCAACCGTGCGGAGCTCAGCTATGCGATTTGTCATATGCTTGGCAAACGTCCGTTGGGAGAAGCGGCGTGAGCGCGCGGGAAGCTCTGCTGGCGGAAGCTGAGAAGCGCGTGCTGATCTTTGACGGCGCGTTCGGGACGCAAATCCAGGAACGCAAGCTGACCGAAGAGGACTATGCCGGTGATCTGGGTCTTAAGGCCGATCAAAAGGGCAATAATGATATTCTCGCCTTGACCCGGCCAGATGTGATCGAAGACATCACGCGCGCCTATCTGGATGCGGGATCGGACGTGATCTCCACCAACACGTTTTCAGCCAACCAGATCAGCCAAGCGGATTATGCAGCCGAGGATCAGGTAGCTGCGATCAACATCGCCAGTGGCAAAATCGCCCGCGCACTCGCCGATGAATATGCGGCGAAAGACGGCCGTCCGCGCTTCGTCGCAGGCGCGATAGGCCCAACCAATAAGACCCTGTCGCTGAGCCCTGATGTCGAAGACCCCGGCTTTCGCGAAATCGACTTTGATGAGCTGACCGCCGTCTACAAGGAACAGGCCTCCGCTCTGATCGAGGGTGGGTGCGATTTCATTCTGATCGAAACCGTGTTCGATACGCTGAATGCCAAGGCAGGCATTATGGCGGTGAAGCAGCTGGAGGCTGATCTGAGCCGCGAAGTGCCAGTGATGATTTCGATGACGCTCACCGATCTGTCAGGCCGCAACCTCTCGGGCCACACGGTCGAGGCGTTCTGGTATGCCGTCCGCCACGCCAATCCGATCACCATCGGTCTCAATTGCAGCTTCGGCGCGGATCAACTGCGCCCGCATGTTCAGGTTCTCTCAGGCATCGCCGACACCTTGCTGATGGCCTATCCCAATGCCGGCCTGCCCAATGAGCTGGGCGAATATGACGAAATGCCGGAGACCACGGCTGGTCTGGTCAAGCAATGGGCCGAGAACGGCCAGGCGAATATTCTGGGTGGTTGCTGCGGGTCTTCACCCGCGCATATTCAGGCGATTGCCGATGCGGTTGCGGGCCTTCCCCCGCGCAAAGTGCCTTCGCCAGAAACGGCAATGCGCCTTGCTGGGCTCGAACCCTTTACGGTGGCCGCCTGAAAATGACAGGAAAGGTGGCTTGTCCCGAATGTAACCAAGATTGGCTCTTGCTGTTATCATATCAGAAAAGGGCGAAAAAGCAGGTTGGTGCACCGAACGATACGGCACCAGTCGTGCTCATAGTTTGCCCGGAATGTGAGGCCATGTGGGACGGCGATCGCACAGCCTCCAACTGGCAACAAAATCGAACCAATGAGCGTGCACATGGGATTAGCGACATTTGGAAGGAATGCGAGGAAATCGGGTTCCACCGCGTCTGAAGCGTCGCCCCCTTTGCTCCAAAAAGAATAGATCGAAAATATGGCAAACAATTCTGCTCAATCCTCCGCACGCTTCATCAATGTTGGTGAGCGCACCAATGTCACCGGCAGCGCCCGGTTCAAGAAACTCATCATGGCGGATGATTACGCCGCCGCGGTCGAGGTCGCGCGGCAGCAGGTCGAAAACGGCGCTCAGGTGATCGACGTCAATATGGACGAAGGGCTGCTCGATGCCGTTCACGCCATGACGACATTCCTCAAACTGATCGCAGCAGAGCCTGATATCGCCCGCGTTCCGGTGATGATCGACAGCTCCAAATGGGAGGTGATCGAGGCCGGATTGAAATGCGTCTCCGGCAAGCCGATTGTGAACTCAATCTCGATGAAGGAAGGCGAAGAGCCGTTCCTTGAGCAAGCGCGCAAATGCATGGCCTACGGTGCGGCTGTGGTGGTGATGGCGTTTGACGAGACGGGACAGGCGGACACCAAGGCGCGCAAGGTTGAGATTTGCAGCCGCGCTTACGAGCTGCTCACCAGCATCGGGTTTCCACCGGAAGATATCATCTTTGATCCCAACGTCTTCGCGGTCGCCACCGGCATCGAAGAACATGACCGCTATGGCCTCGACTTCATTGAGGCTGTGCGCGAGATCAAGGCTGCGTGCCCGCATGTGAAAACCAGCGGGGGGCTGTCCAACCTCTCTTTCAGCTTTCGCGGGAACGAGACAGTGCGCCGCGCGATGCACTCCGTTTTTCTCTATCACGCGATCCCCGCCGGGCTCGACATGGCGATCGTGAATGCCGGGCAATTGGATGTTTATGACACGATTGATCCCGTGCTGCGCGATGCGTGCGAAGATGTGATCCTGATGCGTCCGGTGGATGGGGAAGACAGCGCGACCGAGCGGCTGATCAATCTCGCAGAGAGCTTCAAAGGCAAATCAAAAGAAGACGATAAGCAGGCGGCGGAATGGCGCGGCTGGGAAGTTCGAAAGCGATTGGAACATGCGCTGGTCAAAGGGATCGATGCGCATATCGTCGATGATACCGAAGAAATGCGCAGCGCCACTGCCGACGCAGGTGGCCGCCCGATTGAAGTGATCGAAGGCCCGCTGATGGACGGCATGAATGTCGTCGGCGATCTGTTCGGCAGCGGCAAAATGTTCCTGCCGCAAGTGGTGAAATCCGCGCGCGTTATGAAAAAGGCCGTCGCGCATTTGATCCCGTTTATCGAGGCGGAGAAGGATTTGCTGCCGGAGGCTGAACGTAAGGCCAAAGGCAAGATCATCATGGCGACCGTAAAGGGCGACGTGCACGATATCGGCAAGAACATCGTCGGCGTTGTCCTGCAATGCAATGGCTATGAAGTTATCGACCTTGGCGTGATGGTGCCGTGGCCGAAGATCCTGGAAACGGCGAACGATAACAATGTCGATATGATCGGCCTCTCCGGCCTGATCACCCCGTCGCTCGATGAGATGGTGACCGTGGCCGAAGAAATGCAGCGCGCGGAGATGACGATGCCGCTGCTGATCGGCGGGGCGACCACCAGCAAGGTTCACACCGCGCTTAAAATTGATCCAGCCTACGACGGCCCGGTGATCCATGTGCTCGATGCGAGCCGTGCGGTTGGCGTGGCGAGTAAGCTGCTGTCCGATACTCAGCGCGACGGATTTGTTGGCGACACCGCCGGTGAATACACCAAGGTGCGCGAAGCGCGGGCAGGCAAAACGCCGAGCGTTCTGCTGAGCCTCGAAGATGCGCGGGCCAATTATTACGACGCCTACCTCAGCGACAAACCCGCCCCGCCGCTCAATCCCGGCGTGCATGTGTTTGACGATTGGGATTTGGCGGATCTCAGGCAATATATCGATTGGACGCCATTCTTCCGCGCTTGGGAGCTGCACGGCAATTATCCTGCGATCCTGTCGGATGATGTGGTGGGCGAAACCGCCAGCCAGCTGTTCGATGATGCCAATGCCATGCTCGACCAGATCATTGCGGAAAAATGGCTGACCGCGCGCGGTGTGGCGGGCCTTTGGCCCTGCGCACGCGACGGCGATGACGTGACGATCCACCGCGTCCGGCGCGAGGAGCATGTGACGCTGCCGTTCCTGCGCCAGCAGGTGAAGAAATCGCGCGACCGGGCCAACATGTGCCTAGCCGACTTTATTGATCCCGATGGCGATTGGATCGGCGGCTTTGCGGTCGGCATTCATGGGATTGAGCCGCATTCGGCCCGCTTCCAAGCGGATAAGGACGACTATTCTGATATCCTGCTGAAAGCGCTGGCGGACCGATTTGCCGAGGCCTTTGCCGAGCGTCTGCACCTGCACACTCGCACCGATCTGTGGGGCTATGCCCCCGGTGAGCAGCCGACCAATGAAGCGCTGATCAAAGAGCAATATCGCGGTATTCGCCCGGCGCCGGGCTATCCAGCGTGTCCTGACCACTCGCTGAAGCCGATCCTGTTTGAACTGCTCGAAGCAGAGAAGAACGTCGGACTAGAGCTAACTGAGAGCTTCGCGATGTATCCAACAGCGGCCGTCTCAGGTTTCTATTTCGGGCATCCAGAATCGCAATACTTCGGGGTCGCGCGCGTCGGGCGCGATCAGCCGGAGGACTATGCAGCGCGGCGCGGGGTTGATATCGCGACGGCGGAGCGCTGGCTGCGTCCTAATTTGGATTGATTGTGCTAGGTTTAGCGGCAATGCTCAGGCTATGTATGCTCGATTGCTTGCTCCGCTGCTCCTTGCTCTGCCGATGACATCCGCCTGCGCGACCATACCGGACATCGACGCCGGTCCGCCGCCCGCGACGGTGGTGGTGGCGTTCGACCGAGAGACGATCAAACCGCTGATCGTCGAGGGTGTGCGCAATCGGGAGCGCGGCGAGGCGGTCGAAGCCAACGATCCGGTGCGCATCGCGAGCATTTCAAAGCTGATCATGGCGCTCGCGACCTTGCGGCTGGTCGATGAGGGCAAGGTCGTTCTGGATGCGGATGTGTCGGACTATCTGGGCTGGCAGGTTCGCTCGCCCAACTTTCCCGATGCCAAGGTGACTTTGGCGCAATTGCTGTCTCACCGATCCGGCCTGCGCGACAATGCGGGCTACGTCATTCCGCTCGGCGAAAGCCTGGAGGCGAAGCTTGCTGAGCCAGACGCGTGGTATGCCGACAGCCCGCCTGGAGAGGCTCCGTTTGAATACGCGAACCTCGGATCGCCCGTGGTGGCGACCGTGCTGGAAGCCGCGACGGGTGAGCGATATGACCGCATTTTGGAGCGCACGGTGTTTGCTCCGCTGGGCATTGAAGCATGCGTCAACTGGATCGGGTGCAGCGAGGATCAGGCAAGCCGCGCCGTCACGCTTTACCGCGATACTGGCGAGGTCGCCCGCGATGAGCCAAGCGATCTGCCGCCCAATTGCACTGTACCCGTGAAGGAGGGCACTGCATGCGATCTTGATAGCTATGTGCCCGGCACCAACGCCTCGATCTTCTCACCTCAAGGTGGGGTGCGGATCGGGATGATGGATCTCGCCAAGATTGGGCGGGAGTTGACCAAACGCCATACCGACAGTTTCCTGTCATTTGACTCACTTGGCATGTTTATTTTTTCGATGATGCATAAACCTGGGCCAGGACAGGAGTTCTTTTGTGTTTACGGACTTGGCGTTCAAATGATTGAGGCCCCCCAAGAAACGTGTTCCGATGGGCTCTTCGATGACGGTTTGTCGCGCATTGGCCATGCTGGTGAAGCCTATGGTCTTCGTTCAGGGCTGTGGCTCGACGCAGTCGGTGGCACGGGAATAGCTTACTTCACCACCGCCGTTCCCCCGCGCCAAGGGGCCGAAGACGAGGGCGGGTTCTCACAGCGAGAAATCAACCTAATGGCGCGCGCTCAGGCGCTGCTGGCTGAGCAAAATTCCAACTGATCGCACGATTGTTTCGCGTTTTCCCGGATAATGCTTGGCGGAGATTGACGCACCCCTTCGCATGCGCAACATGACGGATGCCCGTCAGAAGTGATTCTGGCATCTTTCGCGGGAGAGATTTGGCCGATTTGCCCTCCAAGGCAATCGGGCAAGGCGCCGAAGGAGCAACCGCCCCGGAAACTCTCAGGCAAACGGACCGCGCTGGAATGGGCACTCTGGAAAGCGCTCTTGCGAGCTTTCGCAAGGCCACCGAAGGGGAAGGCTCGCCGCGCTGCAAGGCTAGGCTAAGCTAAGCTCTCAGGTTTCCCGACAGAGGGGGCAGGATGACACGGCGCTTCAATAGTGGAGCGTCGCACGCCTGTGCGGGGACTGATATTGAGCGACGATCAAATCACTGATGATATGGAAGATGGCGCGCCGGCGATCACGCAATTGCCGCTGGACGCCTGGCACCGCGCACGCGGCGCGCGTACGGTCCCGTTCGCCGGCTATGAAATGCCGATCCAATATACGGGCGAGGGCGGCGGTATCGTCGCAGAGCACGAATGGACGCGGACCAGCGCTGGTTTGTTCGATGTGAGCCACATGGGGCAGGTCCTGTTGTCAGGGGAAGGGCTCGACGAGGCCGTCGAAGCAATCCTGCCGATCGATCTTTCTACGCTGAAATTGGGGGGCAGCGCTATTCTCTGCTGCTCGATGAAAATGGCGGTGTGCTCGATGATCTGATGGTCTCGCGCTGGCCCAGTAGTCTGTATCTGGTGGTGAATGGCGCGACCAAATGGGATGACATCGGCCATCTGCGCGAACATCTGCCTGACGAGATTACGCTGCACCACATGGACGAGCATGCTCTGCTCGCGCTGCAAGGCCCCAAGGCTGTCGATGCGCTCGCGCGCCATGCGACGGGCGAATACGCGCTGTCCGATCTGACCTTCATGCGCTTTGGCCCGTTCGAGATCGCGGGGCATGTGGTGACGATTGCCCGCGCTGGCTACACTGGCGAGGACGGCTTTGAAATCTCGATTCCCGCAGTGGCGGCGGAAGAGATCGCGACCCTGTTGTGCGCGGAACCAGAGGTTCGCCCGATTGGCCTCGGTGCGCGCGACAGCCTCCGTTTGGAGGCGGGCCTGCCGCTGTATGGCCATGATCTATCACCGGAAATCAGCCCTATCGAAGCGGGGCTGATCTTTGGAATTAACAAGCGCCGCCGCAGCGAAGGCGGCTTTCTGGGAGCAGAGCGTGTCCAGAGCGAGATTGCGAATGGACCTGCGAAAACGCGCATTGGCCTGAAAGTGGATGGCCGCATGCCTGCGCGCGAAGGTGCCAAGGTGTTTGCCGCTGACAAGGAAATCGGCGTCGTCACCAGCGGCGGCTTTTCGCCCACGCTTGGGGCTCCGATTGCCATGGCCTATGTCGATCCCGCCCATGCGGACGAAGGCCAAACACTAGAGATTGAGGTGCGTTCTAAGCGCCTCTCCGCCACCGTTTCACCTATGCCATTTGTAGCCCATAATTATTACCGAGGGAGCTGATCACAATGCCGCGTTATTTCACCGATGAACATGAATGGATTGATGTCGAAGGCGAAACCGCCACGGTTGGCATCACCGATTATGCGCAGGAACAATTGGGCGATATCGTGTTCGTCGAACTGCCCGATGTGGGCGCAATGGTCGACAAAGGCGGCGAGGCCGCTGTGGTCGAAAGCGTCAAGGCGGCAAGCGATGTCTACGCGCCGATCACCGGCGAAGTGACCGAGACCAATTCAGGGCTCGAAGATGAGCCCGCGCTGGTCAACACCTCGCCTGAAGAAGAGGGCTGGTTTTTCCGCCTGACCATCAGCGACACCGGCGAGCTCGAAGGCTTGATGGACGACAAGGGCTATAAGACCTTCGTCGACAGTCTTTAATCGGCATCTGAATTGCCCGCCGCGCCGTAACTGATGGCGCGGTGGGATACCGCTTTTTTCGATAGCGAAGCGGTCTGGAGAATACTCAATGCGTTACCTGCCTCTCACCGACACTGATCGCGCCGATATGCTGGCGAAAATTGGTGCGAATTCGATCGATGATCTGTTTGTCGATGTGCCCGCCGTGGCGCAGCTTGACGGCCCGATCCGCGAGTTGCCGATGCATGCCTCTGAAATGGCGGTTGAGCGGCATATGAAAGCGCGCGCGAACAAGAATTTGGCGGCAGGGGATGCGCCATTCTTTCTGGGCGCAGGGGCGTATCGCCATCATGTCCCGGCCAGCGTCGATACGGTGATCCAGCGCGGTGAGTTCCTGACCGCGTACACGCCGTATCAGCCTGAGATTGCTCAGGGCACGCTGCAAATGCTGTTCGAATTTCAGAGCCAGGTCGCGCGGCTTTACGGCTGCGCGGTTGCCAATGCCTCTATGTATGACGGCTCGACCGCATGCTGGGAAGCTGTGGCCATGGCTGGCCGTGTCACTCGCCGCCACCGCGCGGTGCTATCGGGCGCGCTGCATCCGCATTACAGTCAAGTGGTCAAAACCATGGCGCAGTTTACTGGTGACACCATCGCCGATGCGATGCCCGCCATTCAAACCGAGCCTGACAATGCTGGCCTGATCAGCCGGATCGACGACGACACTGCCTGCGTCGTGGTGCAATATCCCGACATCCTTGGCCGCATCCCGGACCTCACTGAACTGGCCGACGCTGCGCACGCAAAGGGCGCTTTGCTGGTGGTGGTGAACACAGAACCGGTGGCGCTGGGGGCGATCAAATCGCCGGGCGAGATGGGCGCGGACATCGTTGTGGGTGAGGGGCAGTCAATCGGCGTCGGCTTGCAATTCGGCGGGCCATACCTTGGCCTGTTCGCGGTGCGCGATCCCAAGCATGTGCGGCAAATGCCGGGGCGGCTGTGCGGTGAGACCACGGATGCAGAGGGCAAGCGCGGCTTCGTGCTGACGCTCTCCACGCGCGAGCAGCATATTCGCCGGGAAAAGGCGACCTCGAACATCTGCACCAATTCCGGCCTGTGCGCGCTGGCGTTCAATGTTCACATGACCTTGCTCGGCGAAAAGGGCCTGCGCGAACTGGCGGCGGAGAACCACCGCTTGGCCTGCATTGCGGTGGACCGGCTGGAGAAAATCCCCGGTGTGAGCCTGCTCAACAGCGCCTTCTTCAACGAATTCACCCTGCAACTCGGCGGAAAGCCAGCGCGCGATGTTGTGCGCAGCCTTGCCGATCGCGGCGTTCTGGGCGGGGTTTCGCTCGACCGGCTCTATCCCGGCGTTGCGGGGCTCGAGGATGCTTTGCTGGTCGCGGTGACCGAGACGACGACAGAGGAAGACATCGAAACACTGGCGAGCGAGCTGGAAGGGGTAATCACATGAGCTTTTGTTTCCCCGTCTGCCCTGAGCTTGTCGAAGGGCTGCATTTCTTTTTTCCATACGAAGCACACAAAGAAGGACAGTGCTTCGACAAGCTCAGCACGAGCGGAGTAACGATATGAACGCGCCTAACAAATCTGGCTGGAAGCCTGAGATGCAAGTGAGCGAGGACGGCCTGCACAATGGCCCATCGACCACGACCGGCAACCGCGCTTTGATGCTTGAAGAGCCGCTGATCTTTGAGATCGGCCATGCGGAGACGACCGGTGTTGATCTGCCAGAGATAGATCCTGACGCGCCCAACCGCCTCGGTGGATTTGAGCGGAGTGATCCGATTGGCCTCGTTGGCCTGACCGAGCCAGAGACGGTGCGGCATTACACCCGGCTGAGCCGCCAAAACTACGGTATTGATCTGGGCTTCTTCCCCCTCGGCAGTTGTACGATGAAGCACAATCCGCGGCTCAACGAGAAAGTCGCGCGGCTTCCGGGCTTTGCCGATATTCACCCGCTTGCCCCGCAGCAATCGGTGCAGGGCGCGCTGCAAGTGATCCACGAGCTGGGCGATTGGTTAATGAAGCTGACCGGCATGCCCGGCGTCGCGATGAGCCCGAAAGCGGGCGCGCATGGCGAGCTGTGCGGTATCCTGGCGATCCGCGCGGCGCACACCGCGCGCGGCGATGCACGCCAAGTCGTGCTGGTGCCGGAAAGCGCGCATGGCACCAACCCAGCGACCGCTGCCTTTGCGGGCTACAAAGTGGAGGATATTCCCGCCACCCCGGAAGGCCGCGTCGATTTAGAGGCGATCAAGGCTCGGCTCGCGCCTGATGTGGCGGCGGTGATGATCACCAATCCCAACACCTGCGGATTGTTTGAAAAGGATTTCCGCGAGATTGCCGATGCGGTCCATGCAGTGGGCGGATATGTCTATTGCGACGGCGCGAATTTCAACGCGATTGTCGGCCGGGTGCGCCCGGGCGATCTGGGCGTGGATGCGATGCACATCAACCTGCATAAGACATTCTCCACCCCGCATGGCGGCGGTGGTCCCGGCTCTGGCCCGGTGGTGTTTTCCGAGGCGCTGAAGGACTTTGCCCCGCTGCCGGTGGTGCGCAAAACCGCTGACGACAGCTATGAGTTGGTCGAAGAAGAGGGCCGCAAGCATCGCGGCCAAAGCTTTGGCCGGATGACGGCGTTCCATGGCCAGATGGGCATGTTCACCCGCGCGCTCACCTATATGCTGAGCCACGGTGCCGACGGTCTGAAGCAAGTTGCCGAGGACGCCGTGCTCAATGCGAATTACGTGCTGCGCAGTCTGGAAGACATCCTACACGCGCCGTTCGCAGACAGCGGGCCGTGCATGCACGAGGCGCTGTTTGGCGATAAGGACTTCGGTGGCGGCCTCTCAACGCTCGATCTGGCGAAGGCGCTGATTGACGAGGGCTATCACCCGATGACCGTGTACTTCCCGCTGGTGGTGCATGGCGCGATGCTGGTCGAGCCGACAGAGACCGAAAGTAAGGCGAGCATTGATCAATTCATAACCGCGTTCCGCAGTGTGACAGAGCGCGCGCTCGCCGGTGATGAGACGATGAAGCAGGCGCCGTATTATGCGCCGCGCCGCAGGCTGGATGAGACGCAGGCTGCGCGCAAGCCGAAACTGGCATGGCAGGATCCGGAGCCTTCAGCTTAAGCGGTAGGACCTAAAGGGCGGGGCGATCGGGCTTTTTAGCTCCGCCTCGCCATCGGGCGCGACCGCGATTTTGATCTCACGCAGGTTCAGCACGACCACGAAGAAGCCAAGCACGGCGAGCGTGCTTGAACCGAGCATGGCAAAGGCCGCGCCTTTCGCGCCGTCCCATTCAATCGCTGTGCTCAGCAATAGCAGCGCGAGGATCGTCGGCACGGCGCGCACGAAGAATGCCGTGTGCGCTTTACCTGCGGAAACCAGCAGCGATTCCAGACTAGCCCCGACCAGCTCCACCGCGCCCGCGATGGATAGGATCACCATCGCCCAGTAAAAACCGGAGAAATCATCCTCCGCGATGGTCGCCAGGCCCCAGCGGCCAAACAGCAGCGCCATCCCCACCGCCAGCCCGCCTGCGACAACCGCAATATTGGCCATGCGCCGCGCGATCTCGACTGCGTTTTCCTTGTCGTGCACCAGCTCTGGCAGGATCGCTTTCGAGATAGTTTGCGCGAGCGTGACCAGCGCCTGACCCAGCTGAGCTGCGACCCGGAAACCGCCCGCCAGCGCGGCTCCGCCAAATGTGCCAACCAGCAGGATGATCACCTGCTTGCCCGCAATCGTAAGGCTGCCCGACATGTTGGTCGACCAGACAAAGCGCCATGCATCGCGGTGCTTTTTGGGAAGTTCGCTCAGGCTGACCTTTGAAAAATCAATCGGCTCTTTGCGGGTGGCGACAATCCATAGGGTAATCGCCACGGCGACCTCCGCCGCGGCCCAGGCCATTATAAACCCAGCGACATTGGGCATGAACAACCAAGCGAGCACCGCCCCCGCCGCGCGGATCGCGGGCTGGACCGCCTCTGCGCCGGTTGCCGTGGCAAATTCAAACCTCAGCCGCAGCAGGCCAGTGGGCGTGGTGCGGATCGATAGCAGCGAGACGATGCAATAGCCAAAGGTCAGCCACAGCAGTTCGCTCGGCAGTGGCAGCCACATCTGCGCCGTCCACACCACAAAGGCTGCGATCACCGCGCCCATCACTACCGACAGCAGATCAAGCGCGATAGCAAAGCCGGTCGCTTCGCCGGGGCCGTCGCCGTTCGCGCCCCAGCGGATGATAAATTGCCAGGTCTGAAAATTGGCCAAGCCCGTGACCGTCTGGCCCAATGCGACAATGATCGCGAAATGGCCGAAGCTCTCAATCCCCAGCGTGTGCGTCGCGAGGTAAAGGTAGAGCAGGCTCATCGCTGCGTTAAAGCCGCGCCCTCCGAGGAGCCAACCGATGTTTTTGAAGAGGCGCTTCATGGCGGCGTGTCCGTATGCTTAGCCGCGCTTGCCTTCGGTCTTGGCCAGTAGCCGCTCGGTCACTTCAAAGGTCCGCTCATTGTCGACGTCGATGGCGTACTGGCCCTTCGACAGAACAATTGGCACCATCTTCAGACCAAACCGGCGAGAGATTTGCGCGAACAATTTCTCTTTAGAACCCCAACCCATGCGGAACCGGATCAGGTTCATAAAGCCGAACGCCTTGATGATGCGGCGCGGGAATTTCACAAATTGCCCGCCTTCACGCATGATCTCTGCGGCTTTCAATGCCTCTGCGCTGCCCATCCAATACATGTTGCAATTGGAATAGCCGCCGTCTTTGAATTGATAGAACTTCGATTGGCCTTCGGGATCGGCGGCCTGCACGTCTTCCTTGCGTGCTAGGCCAGCGGCGGCGCCAGCGTTTTCAGCCAAAGCCTTGTCAATGAATTCGGCATAGCCTTCCGGCGTGACCAGGCAATTGTCAGCGGTGGTAATGAGCATGGGGAACTCTACGCCCTCCGCGCCTGAAAACACGCTGTCGACGATGTTGAACTTGCCTTCTGCAAAGCTCAGACGGCCTTCTTCAATCAGCTTTGCAACCACGGGCTGAGCGGCAATTTCGTCCGGCTCATGCGCGACAATGCGAATTTTTCCGACACGCTCGCACGCCGCGACCTGTTCAACGACGCGCGCGACCATCGGGGTGCCATTGACAGGGACGACGCATTTTTGTGCGACACCAGCGCGCTGGGCCAAGGGGTCGAGCACACCGGAGCGTTTGCCGGCCATGATGAGAGCTGTTGCTTTGATTGATCCGTCCATGTCCGCGCCTTTAGCGCTAATCGGGGGCTGCGCAAAGTGGTGTGCGATGAGTGTTGTGCAACACCCGTTTGCGCGCCATGGATCGGCGGATGCGGATTATCTTCTCTCGCAAAGGGTTTGACAGCGCGGCGGGCGGTGGTCCTTCGCCGATAGTGGATGGTCGCCCGATCAGTCTGCCTATCCCGGCGGGCGCGGCCAGCAGCACGCGCTATGGCGATTTGGGGCTGGGCGATCTGGTCTATGCGGCGAGCAAAGGGAAGCTCGGCGCAGACGATCTGTGCCATCACGATCCGATGTTTCGGCAGGATGGCACATGCTGGTTTGGCCAATGCGGCGCGGCGCAAACCCATCTGGAGCGGCAGGGCGTTGGCCTGGGCGATGTGTTTGTGTTCTTCGGCCTGTTTCGTGAAGAGCACGCAGACGGCACGCGCGGCGATCCGCATCACCGGATTTTTGGATATTTGCGCGTTGAGGAGATGGTGGCGCTGACTGAAAGCGTCCCAAGCGAGCTAGCGGAAGAGGGACATCCCCATGCGCTCGCGCTGCATGCCTCCAACGATGTGATCTGGCGCGGGGAAGGCCGCACGGCAAACCATGCGAGCGATGCGCTGCGGCTGACGCTCCCCGGTGCTTCGCCCAGCGTTTGGCGGAAACCGGACTGGTTGAAGCGCGGCGGCCTATCCTATCATGACCGGCCATCTCGCTGGGCCAAGCGCGGCCAATTGCAAAGCGTTGCGCGCGGCCAGGAATTCGTCGCCGATATTGGACGCAGACAAGCCCCGCGCGAATGGCTGGCGCGGATTATCGCTGAGATAAATAGGTCTTGATGATGGCCGAAAAGTCCTTGCCGCCATTGCCCGCGCCGTCGAAATCCTCATAGAGCGCGGCCGCGCGCGAACCCATGGGGACCGCGCTGTCTGAAGTGTCGGCCGCATCCATTGCTAGGCGCAGATCCTTCAGCATCAATGCCGTGGCAAATCCGCCTTCGTAGTCATTGTCAGACGGGCTTTGCGGGCCGACGCCGGGGACTGGACAATAGCTGGTCATCGACCAGTTTTGGCCCGATGAAACCGAGGAAATATCGTAGAAGGTTTGCGGGTCTAAACCAAGCTTTTCCGCCATCGCAAAGGCTTCGCATGTGCCCGCCATATGCACCGCGAGCAGCATGTTGTTGCAGATCTTAGCCCCCTGACCATTGCCGGCATCGCCTGCGTGGATCACCGCCTTGCCCATCGCGGAAAGGATCGGTTCGGCGCGGTCAAACGCGGCCTTCGTGCCGCCGACCATAAAGGTCAGCGTGCCGCCATTCGCCGCGGCAATCCCGCCGGATACTGGCGCATCGACCATGTCATAACCCGCCGCCGTGGCGAGCCCGATCACTTCGCGCGCGGTGGCAACATCTATAGTCGAGCAATCGAGGAAAACCGCGCCAGCGGGCGCTGTGCCGATCACATCTGCGGTGAAAACCGATTTCACGATCGCGCCATTGGGCAGCATGGAAACGACCGCCTCGGCACCGGCGCAGGCTTCAGAAGCGCTGGTGAAGGTCGCACAGCCCGCTTCCTTTGCAGCAGCTAAAGCGGCTTCACTAAGGTCAAAGGCCCGCACATCATGGCCCGCCTTCACGAGGTTTGCGGCCATTCCGCCGCCCATATTGCCAAGGCCGATAAATGCAATTTTCATTGTGTTCTCCCAGTCAGCGCAACAGTCCTATGACCCCAAAAATAGTGATCGCAAATGAAAGAATAACAGCGGCTCCCATTGCGCCGAATGCTGCAAGCTTTTGCCCCTCTCTTTCGTGAGACGGTACAGGAGGCGGAAACGCTCGGAATCGCTTCCAAGCTTTGATACTAGCGAAAAGGAGCCAAGGTCCGGCTAACAGCGACGCTAGATGAATGATTACCGCCCCTTCCACACGCCCTCACGCTTCTCGATAAAGGCGGCCATGCCCTCGGCCTTGTCCTCGCTCGCGGTGAGGATTTGGAAGATCCTGCGTTCGATAATCAGGCCCTGATCCAGCGTCATTTCAAACGCGGCGTTGACCATTTCCTTATTCGCGATCGCGGCCATTGGCGGCATGCTCGCGATAGAGGCAGCGGACTTCAGCGCGTCGGCCAGCAAATCCGCTTGCGGCACGACCCGCACGATCAGGTTCGCACGCTCCGCCTCTTCCGCGCTCATCATTCGGCCGGTCAGGCACATTTCCATGCTCTTTGACTTGCCAATGGCGCGGGTGAGACGCTGCGATCCGCCCATGCCGGGGGCCACGCCCAGCTTAATTTCAGGCTGGCCAAATTTCGCATTGTCGGACGCAATGATAAAGTCGGCCATCATCGCAAGTTCGCACCCGCCGCCCAGCGCAAAGCCGTTTACCGCCGCGATCCACGGCTTGCGGGTCTTTTTCACGATCTCGGAGGTCCAAGGCGAGAAGAAATCGTCGAGATAGAAATCGGCTGCCGCCTTGTCCGACATTTCTTTGATATCCGCCCCGGCCGCAAAGGCCTTCTCGCCAGAGCCGGTCAGGACCGCGCACAGCTGGCTGTCATCGGCCTGATAGGCTGCGAACGCCTCAGTCAATTCAGCGAGCACCACAGAATTGAGCGCATTCAGCGCCTTTGGCCGGTTGAGCGTCATCAGCGTGACGCCGACGTTGCCCTGCGCATTGGTTTCGACGGTTATGGTTTCGTAAGTCATAATCAATCTATCCTATCTCGTTATGCTGAACTCGTTTCAGCATAACCGGGTCAACTGTTCCCGATGTTTGTTATCCTGAAACAAGTTCAGGATGACGCGTACTTATTGAAGTGGCACCCACTCCTCGTCGGTGGGCAGCGGAGCAAAGATGCTCTCAATCAATTCGTCAGACACGCCCTCTGGCGTTGCCGGATCCCATTTGGGATCGTTGGTTTTGTCGGTGATCACCGCGCGGACGCCCTCAGCAAAGTCGGGCCGGGTCAGCACGCGCGATGCGATGCGATATTCCATCCGCATATTGTCGGCAAAATCGGTGAGGCCCGCGCTGTCCGCCAATTGCCGCAGCGCCACTTTGCAGGTCTGCGGGCTCTTGGTGCCCAGAGTATCCCGCTCTTTCGCGGCCCAATCCGCTCCGCCATTCTCATCGGTCTCGATCTCAGCCTCTAAGCTGGCGAGGATCTCTTCATAGCTGTCGCTGGCGAAATGCTTGGCAATGCGCAGAGCGTTCTTCTCAATCCGCGCGTCGGGCGGCGTGCCCACGGGCTCGGATAGAATGCCCGCGATCCGTCCTGGCCGCTCAATGATACGGGCCTTAAGGTCTTCGAGCATGTCGCTCGGCACGTAGTGCGTCGCAAGGCCGGTCCACACGCATTCTGCGCCGTCGAGCCGCGCGCCAGTGAGTGCGAGGAACTGGCCGATCCGCCCGCCCAGGCGCGAAAGATACCAGCCGCCGCCAACATCAGGGAACAATCCGATCCCGGTTTCCGGCATGGCAAAGCGAGTGTTTTCGGTCGCCACGCGGAATTTCGCAGGTTGAGAAATACCGACCCCGCCGCCCATGGTGATGCCGTCCATGAAGGCCACAATCGGCTTTGCATAGGTGAACATCTGATGGTTGAGCTGGTATTCGTCGTGAAAGAACTTGCGGCCCGATGCGCCGCCATCATTCAGCGCGGAATCCCGCAGGAAGGCAATATCGCCGCCCGCGCAAAACCCGCGTGTGCCCTCTACGTGATCAAGGATGATGGCCTTGACGGTGTCGTCATTGGCCCACTCAGTGAGAGCAGCGCTGATCGCGTGGCACATCTCCAGCGTCAGCGCGTGCAGCGCCTTAGGCCGGTTCAGTGAAATATGGCCGACAGCGCCGGTTTTGCGGGTGAGGACGTCTTGAGTCATTAGCAACTTTCTAAACGCGAAATTGGATCTATTGGCGCAGCAGATCGCGGCCCACGATCATGCGCATCACTTGATTGGTGCCTTCGAGGATCGAATGCACGCGAAGATCGCGCCAGAACCGTTCAATCGGGTAATCCTTAAGATAGCCGTAGCCTCCAAACAATTGCAGTGCGTCGTTCACAACTTTGCTGCCGTTGTCGGTCGCCAGCCGTTTGGCCATCGCTGAAAAGCGCGACTTGTCCGGCGCATTGTCGGTGACCTTAGCCGCCGCCAGATAAAGCAGCGCGCGCGCAGCCTCTAGATCGGTGGCCATGTCGGCCAGCATGAACTGCGTGTTTTGAAAATCGGCAATCGGCGTATCGAACTGCTTGCGATCCTTGGTGTAGGCAATCGCTTCGTCGAGACAGCGCTGCGCCCCGCCAAGCGAACATGCGCCAATGTTCAGGCGTCCGCCGTCCAGCCCCATCATCGCAAAGCGGAACCCTTCGCCTTCGTCGCCGACCCGGTTCGCGACAGGGATGCGTGCGTCTTCGAAGACGACTTGTGCTGTGGGAGATGCGTTCCAGCCGAGCTTCTTCTCTGGCGCGCCGAAGCTGACGCCCGGTGTGTCTTTGTCGATCACCAGACAGGTGATGCCTTTGGTCTTGTGTTCACCCGTGCGGACCATGGTCACATAGATATCGTTGACGCCGCCGCCGGAAATGAACTGCTTCGTGCCGTTGAGGACATAGTGGTCGCCGTCCAGATTCGCATTGGTTTTGAGCGCGGAAGCGTCCGATCCGCTGCCCGGTTCTGTCAGGCAATAGCTGGCGATTGTGTCCATCGTGACCAGGTCCGGGAGGTAGCGTTCTTTCAACTCTTGCCCGCCGAATTCATCAATCATCCAGGCGGCCATATTGTGGATCGAGATGAACGCGCTGGTGGTGGGACAGCCATACGCCATCGCCTCCATGATCAGCGCCGCTTCCAATCGGCCAAGCCCGATGCCGCCGCTTTCCTCAGAGACATAGATCGCGCCAAAGCCGAGCTCTGCAGTGCTTTTGATAACGTCCTTTGGGAAATGGTGATTCTCGTCCCATTCGCCAGCAAAAGGCGTGATGTTATCGGCGGTGAAACGCTGCGCCATTTCTTGTATGGCGAGTTGATCTTCGGTGAGTTGAAATTGTCCAGTCATGGCGCATCTCCTACCTCGCTTAAGGGCGCGAGAAAAGGTGTGATCGGCTGTGAATTTTTGCGGAGGCATGCAATTTTTTGTAACTATTTGCTCGCCGATACGTAATTATCGGTATGACCCAGACAAAGTTCAAGCTGTTGATCGTGTACAATGCCGATGGCGGCATCCTGAATGCGTTGGCCCATGCGGTGCACAAAACCGTCTTTCCCGCGACCTATCCCTGCTCTCTATGCGCGGTGACATATGGCACCGTATCGATGCGCAAGGTTTGGCGAAAATTCCTCGATGGGTTGGACATGGAGAAGGTGTTTCACCACCGCGATGATTTCGCCGCTGACTATCCTGGACACGAATTTGCGCTCCCCGCCCTTTTGATCCGCGAAGGTGCCCGCCAGCCGGAGCTGCTCCTTGGCCCAGAGCAATTGGACGAGATGACCGATGTAGCAGAGCTGATCGCGGCGCTGGAGTTGGCTTTGTCGCGCCGGACCAAAGATGAGGCGGCTTAGTCTTACTTGAACCAAGCCAGCCGCTTCATCCATCCTTTAGGCCGTTTCAGCGCCGGCGTCTGAAGCCCATCAACCAATAACAGCCTCAGCTTCGATCTCGACCTTCCATTCCTCGCGGCACAGCCACGCGACACCGGCCATGGTGGCAGCGGGTGGGTTCGCGCTAAAGAAGCGCGCATGCACCTCGCCAACCGCGCTTTGATCGGCAGGATCGGTCAGCAGCATCCGGGTGCGCAAGACATCGCTCGCGCTGCCGCCCAAATCCTCAATCGCTTTCACGATTAGGGTGAGACAGCGCTCGGCCTGCTCAGCGGCCCCACCTGACGTTGTCTCGCCGTTGTCCTCAATCGGGCCGGTGCCCGCGACGACGATACGATTGCCCTCTCTTACCGCGCGGCAAAAGCCGAACTGTGCTTCGAAGGGTGAGCCGGAAGTGGCGCGGGTGCGGGTCATGTGGGGCAGCGCTTTCTTTGCAGGGGCGGAGGAGGTCGCACGGGGACTGGAAGTGGGGTGTCACCCTCTTCAAAATGGACGTATTGAATCAGAAACTCACCGCTATCGATTAGGTTGAATTTGAAACTACGCTGCCAACTGTCTCCTTCACCCTCCATGTTTAGAGTAACAGTGAGTGCATTTTCTTCTGATGTTTTGACGGCCTTTACTTGCCCGTAGCTTTCATAAAAAATGATATCCGTAGCTGAAATGGCAATCCGCAAATCGCTCTCCAGCGCACAGGTGCCTTCGATATAATCCCAAACCCCGTGGTAGCGTGCGGGGATCTCATTATTCGCAATCGCCTGCGCTTCATCCAAGGGAATGGCACCATCGCCGATACCGCCATCGGGCTCTACCGGCATGGGCGATTCTGTTGCGGTTTGGGTGGGCACTTCTGCGCCCGTGGTCTCTTGCTCAGGAGCCTCGTTACAAGCGGTAAGCAAAACCGCTGCGGAAACCATTACCCAAACCCGCATCTACTTATCCCCCTCAAGTCCAAGCACCTGCTCGTTAAACTGCTGCTCCAAAAGGCGCGTGTCATTGCCGGGATACCAGCGCTGTGAGCCAATGCCGCGATGCCATGCAGCGAGTTCTACCAAGGTCCCTTGCGCTGACGGCACGTCGGGGGCGCTGAGATATACGGGGTCAGCAAAGGCCTCGTCAGCGGTCACAATTGTCCAGCCCTTCTCGCGCAAACCCGCGATTAGATCGCCGATAAATAGCGCCGAAAGATCGGTTTCATGGAGCAGGATATTGTGGACGATGGGACGCTCAAATGTCTCAAGCGCCAGCTCATGATAGAACTCAGCCGCTTCGACATGGACACGCACAAACAGGTCGCGCACGGCAGGCGGCGAATAGGCTAAACTCTCCCGCTCAACCCGGCTGAGCGCGCTATCGAGCCACCAGTCCGAGGCATCCACTGTGGGTGAGGCATTGAGCAGCCCACGCGCCGCCAGAACTTCCCGAACAGCATCGCGCTTCTCTTTGTCGGCGCGGCCTTCATCGAGATAGGGAAAGCGGAACCAAGGGCGCGCACCTTCCCGGCCCTCAAGCCAGCTCGCCGCTGCATCAAGATCAGCGATGTATTGGTCAGTCTCAGTCTGCGACAGGCGAGGGTGGTTCGCGGTGTGATTGGCAAGCACATGACCAGCCGCGACATAGGCCTCTATACGCGCACCAGCTCCATCGCGCTGAGGGATTTTGCCCGGATTGACGAAGAACACCGCTTGCTTAACGCCCGCTTTTTCAAGCTCGATGATAAGCAGTCGCGTGCGTTCATCCTCTGTGAAAAATGCGCCCCGATGACGCGGTGTATCATCGAATGTCAGCGCGATACGCTTGTCACTGATTGCTTTCGCTTCTTGTGCCGCGTTCGGGCTCGCACAATTGACGAGCAATAGGCCCAAGAGCGCCAGAAGGCCCGACTTCACGATCTGGGCCAAGCTACCCGTCATTCGCAGCGCTTGCGCGGCATCGGCGTGCCCGCTTGCTCGCCATCCGCGTCAACGGGCGTCAGAATATCGCCGCCATCGGTCAGCGTCAGCCGCGTTCGCTCTGTCCAGCTCTCGCCTTCGCCTGACATGGACAGCTCAACCACAACTTGGTTGTCATTCTCCACCTCGACGCTCTCAACCTCGCCGACGCTTTCGTAGAACATCAGATCGCCAGCGGTTACTTCGAGGCGAAGGTCGGATTCAGGCGCGCAGCTACCCTCGGTATAATCCCATACGCCGCGAAATCGCTCTGGGATTGCGGCGACAGCTGGAACCGTGGGCGCTTCCGGTGCAGCCGCTGGCTCAGGCGATGCGACAATGGGCGCAGCAGGCGCTTCGCCGTCCACCGCCATGCTTTCTTCCGCGCCTCGCTCCGCCGGCGAGCAGGCTGCCAGAACCAGAGCAATGGTTCCAATCAGCAGTCGCATAAGCCTTACCCCATAGTTGGAATAACAAAGGCGTTCCCGCCATCTGGTGAGCCGTCGGGCCAGCGCTGGGTGACTTTCTTGACCTTGGTCCAGAACTTCAGTCCCTCCATGCCATATTGATCGGTGTCGCCAAAGCCGGAGCGTTTCCACCCGCCAAAGCTGTGATAGCTGACCGGAACAGGGATCGGCACATTGATGCCAACCATGCCGACATTGACTCGCGATGCGAATTCGCGTGCGGCGTGGCCATTGCGGGTGAAGATCGCGACGCCATTGCCATATTGGTGGTCGCTCGGCAGGCGCACGGCTTCTTCGAAGTCATTGGCTCGCACGATCTGCAGCACAGGGCCGAATATCTCTTCCTGATAGCTTTCCATTTGCGGAGTGACCCGGTCGATCAGGGTGGGGCCGATAAAGAAGCCTTTCTCATGGCCTTGCAAAGTGAAGCCGCGGCCATCGACCACGATTTCGCCGCCTTCGCGCTCTGCCGTATCAATCCAGCCCTCGACCCGCGCCTTGTGCTCAGGTGTCACAACTGGGCCGTAATGCGCATCAGGATCGTTCGAGACGCCAATGTTGAGCGCATGGATCGCCGGGATCAGCTTCTCTTTGAGGCGCTCGGCAGTGTCTTCGCCCACTGGCACAACCACTGGCAGCGCCATGCAGCGCTCGCCCGCTGAGCCAAAGGCGGCGCCCGACAGGTCATTGACGACCTGATCAAGGTCCGCATCCGGCATCACAATGCCGTGGTTCTTCGCGCCGCCCATGGCCTGCACGCGCTTACCGGCGGCAACGCCGCGCTTATAGACATAATGTGCAATGTCGGATGAGCCAACGAAACTGACCGCTGCAATGTCTTCATGGTCAAGGATTGCATCGACCATTTCCTTGTCGCCGTGGACGACTTGCAGCAGGCCCTCTGGCGCCCCGGCCTCAACAAACAATTCAGCCAACCGCACTGGCACCGATGGATCGCGCTCCGATGGCTTCAAGATGAAGGCATTGCCGACCGCAATCGCCATGCCGAACATCCACATCGGGATCATCGCGGGGAAGTTGAACGGGGTGATACCCGCCCCGATCCCAAGCGGTTGACGCATCGAATAAACATCAATGCCCGGCCCTGCGCCTTGGGTGTATTCGCCCTTCAAGACCTGCGGAATGCCGCAAGCAAATTCGATCACCTCAAGGCCGCGCTGAACATCGCCCTTGGCATCGTCGATGACCTTGCCGTGTTCGGAGGACAGCAGCTCTGCCAGCTCCTGCATATTGGCCTCGATCAGCTCTTTGAACTTGAACATCACGCGGGCGCGCTTTTGCGGATTGGTTGCCGCCCATGCGGGCTGAACTTCCTTCGCGGTCGCCACGGCTTTTTCGAGCAGCGCGGCATCGCCCAGCGTCACCTCGGCTTGAATCTCGCCGGTTGATGGGTTCCACACTTGGTGCTTGCGGGAGGCGGCGGCGCTTGGTCCGCCAACCATGAAGTGATCAATCTGACGCATTGGGTTGGATGCTCCTCTATTTTCCGACTAATTGCAGTTGAAAGCGCGGTGCGCAAGTTCTGCAAGCCTCACAAAACTGGTGAGAGCTTTCGTTCCCAAATTGCGATACGATCTGTCTTGCTGTTGTGCCTTTCTGAAATTTTGTGCACGCAGATCGCGCAATGCATCTGTTCGAAGCCCTTGTGGTGGTGCACGTCATCGCCGGTACGATTGGTCTGATGGCCTTTTGGGTGCCGATTGCCGCACGTAAGGGAGCCCGCCCGCATCGCAAATGGGGCCGCATCGCTTGCTATGGCTTTATCGGAGCGGGCGCGTTGGCAATCGCAATGGCGCTGCTGTCGCTTTATGGTTCGGAAGAACGCATCCCGACGATCACGGACAGAGAATTGTTCGCCGGATTGTTTGGCTGGATGATGCTCTACCTTGGCTTCCTGACGATAGGCTTTGCGGATTATGGCCTCGCGACCGTGCAACACAATCGCGATCACGCGCCGCTCAGGGGGCTGCGTTATCAAGCGGTCATGGCGGCGGTGGTCGTCTCGGCCCTGTGGTGCGGATATTTCGGCTTTCGCGTCGGCCACCCGCTAATGGTGCTGGTCGCGGCGGTTGGGCTGGTCGCGATGGTTATGCAAGAGCGGTTTGTCTGGCGCAAAGAGGTGGTGCGCGGCGACTATGTCGGTGAGCATTTTCGCGCGCTGATCGGCATGGGAATTTCCGCCTACACCGCGTTTCTATCGGTCGGTCTAATCCGTTTGGTGCCAGATCAAGTGTTCAACCCCGCGATCTGGGCCGGGCCGAGCGTCATCGGCGTAGGCCTGATCATCTACTTCACTGTGCAAGTGAACCGAAGGCAGGCTGCGCGGGCCTAGAGGTAGCGGTGCGTGCGCATATTGACGGCCCAGTGATCCTGGTGTTTACCGCGCAGCGCTCAATGCGGGTGTAGCTCAATGGTAGAGCAGCAGCTTCCCAAGCTGACGACGAGGGTTCGATTCCCTTCACCCGCTCCATCCTCATCATCGCTGAATTCGTCCGTTCGCTGCTCCATTTGGGCGAGCGTTGGCAGGGCAATGGTGGTAGTATAAATCGCGATCCCAACTGTTGGTGTGATTTCCCAATCATGCGCAAATCACATTTATCTGCAGTTCATCTTAATGTCTGAAATCCCCAGAAATCCGCCGTTTTTAAAGTTTGGCACGGCTCCTGCAAGGTTGTTTTCATCCAGCGGGATCGACCCGCCAGATACGAGACAGACCCAAAGGAGACTAAAAAATGTTCGCTACCGAAACCAACAACGCCGTCCTCGCAGCCGTATTCTCGCTGACCATTTCTGCCGCTCTGTTCGCCACCGCGATCATCCCAGCCAGCCCAACTCTTTTCGCTTAACAGCACCAATTCATCCAAAGGAATTCAATCATGTACGCCGACGCCAACAGCACCACGATCCTCGCAGCCGTCCTCTCCGTCGCCATTTCAGCCGTTCTGTTCGCAGGCGCGATCGCTCCAGCCAGCCCCGGTCTTTTCGCTTAAGGCGCCTGTTCGCATGATCCCGTGCCGATAAGGCGTCAAGCAAGCGTCCGGTCTCAACCTTGCAAGGCTGGGCGGCAAAGAAGCGCAGTTTACGGGTAAACCGCCGGACGCTTCGCCATCATCGCGGCCACGCTTTCGCTAAATTCACTTGATTTTAATCGCGCCGCGAAAATTTCACCTTCGACATTCATACATTCAGTGATCGCCTCGTTCTGAGTGCGCACCAGCGCCTTCGAATGCCGCATCGCATTCGGCGCAGCATTGGCAACCAACTGCGCCAGCGCATTGGTTTCCGCTGCAAACATATCATCTTCAAACACGCGTGAGACCAACCCCATGCGCAGCGATTCTTCAGACGTCAGCATGCGCCCGGTCATGAACACATCGTTCGCCGCCGCCATGCCGATAATTGCTGGCAGCAGCATCGAAGACGCCGCTTCTGGCACCAGGCCCAGCTTTACGAACGGCGCAGCAAACGTCGCTGAGGTTGCGCAATAAACCAGATCGCAGTGCAACGTCAGCGTCAGGCCAACGCCAATCGCGGGGCCGTTGACCGCGGCAATCAGCGGCTTTGGGCAATCCTTGATCGCGTGGAGAAATTGCACGACCGGCGGTGAGCCATCGCCGCGCGGGCCCATCGCGAAATCTCGCAAATCATTGCCCGAGGTGAAGTAATCGCCAATCCCGGTGAACATCAGTGCACGCACGCCGTCGTCGCTTGCATAATCGTTCAACGCATCGGCCATCGCCTGATACATATCCTGCGTAATCGCGTTCTTCTTTTCCGGGCGGTTGAAGGACACCGTCGTCAATCGGTCGGCGGTTTCAATACGGATATGGTCGGTCATTGGGTCGTTTCCTGAATGCGGTTGCGCGTTCGTCCTTGGCGCAGGTTTTGCGCGCTCGCAAGCTCGGTCAGCCTGCCCCTGCCTGATCAAACCTATTTGGGCGGCATACGGATCGCGCCGTCCAATCGGAATTGGTGCCCGTTGATATAGGTGTTGCGAGCGATCTCTACGATCAGGGATGCAAATTCCTCTGGCTCACCGAGGCGCTTGGGGAAGGGGACGCTGGCGTTCAGCTGATCCCACATTTGCGGATTGCGATCTTTCATGCCCAGCATCAGAGGCGTCGCAAAAATCCCTGGCATGACCGAGTTTACCCGGATGCCCAGATCCATCAGATCGCGCGCCATGGGCAGGACCATGCCGTTCACGCCGGATTTGCAAGAACCGTAGATCGTTTGGCCGATCTGGCCGTCCTGCGCCGCGACGCTGGCAGTGAGGGTGATGGAGCCGCGTTCTCCATCCTCATTGACCGGCTCCGAATTGGCCATGCCCAATGCAGAGATGCTCGCCACCCGGTAGCTCGCGACCAGAATGCCCTGCGCACCAAACTCATAATCCTCGGTTGACAGACGCTTGTATCCGCCCTTTCCCTTGTCCCAGCCGATGGTCTTGCCGCGCCGACTGGCCATAGCACAGTGGACGGTCACCCGCTCTTGGCCATTGACTGCGCGCGCAGCCGCAAAGCCTGCCTCGACAGAGGCCTCGTCTATGATGTCGACATGGTGAAAGGTGCCGCCAATCGCTTTCGCATGCGCCTCACCGTCTTCGTCATTTATGTCGAAAATCGCGACCTTCAGCCCGGCCTCTGCCAAAGCCGCCGCACTCGCGCGGCCCAGACCCGATGCGCCGCCGGTCACAACCGCGGCCATGCCTTCTGTCAGTTTCATATGCTCTCCGTGTGTGTTGTGTTTGTCTAGACTTGTAAGCAAGCGACGCGCGCCTGCAAACCTTAGCCGCAGGAGGCGCTGGCGAAACGGTATGAGTGAAGCTAGGGCCAGGCGATGGACTCGTTTCTCTTTGCTATGTTGCTGGTGTTTGCGATTGCGCTAGGCGGACGTGATCAGGTGATCATTGCGCAGTTTTCTGAAGTGCAGGAGCGCAATATCGGATTGCTGATTGCGGGCGCGGTCTGCGCCGTGATGAGCGCAGGCGTGATGGCCTATGCCGGGGCGACCATGGCCGCAATCCTGCCCCCGCGCGCGGCCGATATGCTTGTTGCATTCGCGCTTGCCATTGCCGCGTTTGAGCTGTGCTGGCGAGTCAAGGTCAAGCCGATGAAAGAGCCGACCCGATCGTACATTGCGATTGGAGCGGTTTTGCTAGCGCGCCAAATCGGGGATGCGGCGCGCTTTGCGATCTTCGCGCTCGCGGCGGAGGCGGTCTATCCGACCACAGCCTTCATCGGCGGGGCGATTGGCGGGATTGCAGCGATAGGTCTCGGTTGGACACTGGGTTTGGGTCAATTGCAGCGATTTCCGCTGCGCACCCTCCGGTTTGTACTGGCGCTTTGTTTGATTGTTGCGGCTTTGGTGATTGGTTTGAACGCTCGTTTCACATTCCTGTGATCGACCCAAACGATTACTGCGATTTGGATGTTCTCGGAACCGATTGCGCACCCTAACCATTGTTTAGGTGTAACTTTTCGACGCGCCGCGAACATATTCAGGCGCCCAACACGAGAACAGGAGAGCTCCCCAATGCTCGACCCAAACAGCAATTCGAAAACCGCAATGGTAGCCGCAATCAATGGCCTGCTGGCCGATCACTTCGCGCTCTATGTGAAGACGAAGAATTTTCACTGGCACGTGAAAGGACCACGTTTCCGTGACCTCCACATGTTGTTCGACGAACAGGCCATCGAAATCCGCGACCAAATTGACGTAATTGGTGAGCGCGCCCGGAAATTGGGCGGCGACACGATCACATCGGTCGGTATGATTGGGCAGCACACTCAGGTCAAAAATCAGGACAGCACCGCGCTGACCGCTGAGGACATGATCACCGAACTGCGCGATGACAATGCGGCAATGGTCGAGCGTCTGAAATCAATGAAGGGCACCGCCGAGCAGGCAGGTGACAATGCGACCGACGGCCTGATCGACGATTGGACCGATATGGCCGAAGAGCGCGTCTGGTTCCTCAATTCGATCTTACAGTAACCTTTTGCGATAGCGTGCTGGCGTCATTTTTTGGAGCAGACGTTATTGAGCACGAGATTACACAAGAATACATATGCGAGGGGCCGTTTCCGCTAGCCGGAAGCGGCCCTTTTGCTATGCGGGTGTTATGAAAGCACAGATAATTGAAGACGCCACGCCAGAGGCCATCGCGGAATTTGTCGCCGCGCAGCTTAGCGAAGCCCTCGCATCAACCCTTAATGATGCGGGCGACCTGTCAATTTCTATCACCGTGCCCGGCGGCTCGACCCCGTTTCCGATATTCGAGGCGTTGGTTCGCCATGCGCTCGATTGGTCGCGCATTATCGTGTGGCCTAATGACGACCGGATCGTGGCGGAGGATCATGCGGCCTCCAACACCGGCAAATTGCGCAGCATTTTTGAGCCGATTGGTGCGCAGATCGTTGCTTTGCCTGATGCGCAGGAACCGCCGCATTTCGCGCTTACATGGCTTGGGATGGGGGCAGATGGTCATATCGCCTCGCTGTTCCCGAACACCGATCCGCAGATGGATGACGCGCAGCCGATCCGGCGTTTAACTCCTGATCCACTCCCGCCAGAGGCTCCGTTTGATCGGATCACGCTGACCATTCCTGCTCTGCTAAACAGCGGGCAGGTGATGTTCACGCTCGGCGGTTCGGCGGATAAGCGCGCTGTGTTTGAGTCAGCCCTTGCCGGTGAGCATAATCTACCGGTTGCACGTTTGATTGGCGCAGCGGGCGAGCAGACGCTAACCTGTTTCGCATGAAGCTGACCGGATTGATACCTGCTGCGCTCCACCGGGCGGCATTGCCGCTGGCGCACAAGGTGCGACATCGCTGGCGTGGTTTGACGAAGCAGCCACTGGCGGGCTGCTCTGTGATCATCACCGACTTTAATGGCAATTTGCTGCTGCTGCGGCACAGTTACGGCCCGCAAGGTTGGGCGCTTCCTGGCGGGGGACTTGGCAAGAGCGAAGACGCAAGCGAAGCGGCGCTGCGTGAGGTGCATGAGGAGCTGGGGCTGAACCTCAACTCCGTCACCCTCATCGGCACAATAGAAGAGGTCATGTCAGGCGCACCGCACACGGCCCATCTGTTCGCTGCGATTTGCGATGACCGCCCGCAGCCGGACCAGCGCGAGGTGCTAGAGGCGCGGTTCTTCCCGTTGCATTCGCTGCCAGAGCCGCTGAATGAACGGACCCGCACACGCCTGGAGTTCTGGCGCGCGCAGAAGGGCGCTGGTAGCGCGAACGCTGGCTAAAGCAGCGACAGTTGAGCGGTGTCCTTGGGCGGCGATTTGTCTTCTACGCCTTCCAGATTTGACAGGGTCAACCCCATCAGCCGGATCGGCAACCTCAATGGCAAAGCCTCATCGAGCAGTTCCCTGCCAACCTCTGCAAACTCTTCTTTACCCGCGACCCAGTCAGGCAAAGACTTCGATCGGGTCATCGACTGAAAATCGGTGTATTTCATTTTCAGGGTCACCGTGCGCCCGCGCGCTTTGGCGTCCTCAATCCGCTCCCACACGATATCGGTGATATTGGCCAGGGTCTCGCGCAATTGCGCGCCGCTGGAGATGTCCTCGCTGAAAGTCCGTTCTCCGCCGACAGATTTGCGTTCGCGGTGAGCGCGGACGGGGCGCAGGTCGATGCCGCGTGCGGCGCGGTAAAGATAATCGGCAAAGCTGCCGAAATTCTCGCGCAGGAATGTGATGTCTTTCGCCGCCAAATCCGCGCCCGTCGCTATGCCAAATCGCTTCATCTTCTCCTCCGCCTTTGGCCCGACCCCATGAAACCGGCGGATCGGTAGGCCAGCGACAAAGTCCGCGCCTTCGCCCGGCCGGATCACGCACATGCCATCGGGCTTGTTCTGGTCGCTGGCAATCTTTGCGAGGAACTTGTTGTATGAAATACCCGCGCTCGCGGTCAGCTCGGTCTTGGCCTTGATCTCTTGACGGATCAGCTGAGCAATGCGGGTGGCCGAGCCTATGCCGAGCCGGTCCTCGGTCACATCAAGATAGGCCTCGTCGAGGCTCAGCGGTTCGACATGCGGCGTGTGATGCTCAAACACTTTGCGGATCGTCCGGCTGGCCTCTTTGTACGCATCAAAGCGGTGACGCACGAAGATGAGATCGGGACACAGGAGCTTGGCCGTCACCGATGGCATTGCGCTGCGCACGCCAAACTTGCGCGCTTCATAGCTGGCGGCTGCGACCACCCCGCGACCGCCAGAGCCGCCCACCGCCACAGGCTTTCCGCGCAGCTCGGGATGATCGCGCTGTTCAACGCTGGCAAAGAACGCATCCATATCGACATGGATGATCTTGCGCAGGCCAATTGCCTCGTCGCTTTCCCCGCCGCTTCCTGCGCTGTCTTCCATCGCTCTGTAATAGGGGATCACTTGGCCAAGCGAAACCTTCGCAATCCTCAACAAAAGCGTATCTCTATCAAATCGCCGCTTTCTTTCTGGCACGCTTGCGCGCAATGACCGCTGACCATGTCAACAACCACAGCCGCCACTGCTCCCAATGCCTTGGGTGAGCGCGAGATGATCGTGCTGATGGCGCTGCTGATGAGCCTGCAGGCGTTTGGCATTGACGCAATGCTACCCGCTCTTGGAGAGATCGCGAGCGACTTTGACGCCGATGGCAACGACCGTCAGCAAGTGATCGGCGCATATTTCCTCGGCGCCGGTGTGGGCGCCTTGTTTCCCGGCATGTTTGCAGACCGGTTTGGCCGCAGGCCGGTACTCGCGGTGTGCCTGTTTGCCTATATCAGCCTTTCCATCGCCTGCGCGTTGGCGACCAGTTTTGATATGCTGATTGTGATGCGCCTGTTGCAGGGATTTAGCTGCGCCGGGCTCAGCGTTGTGCCCGCGGCGATTGTGCGTGATCAAGTGGGCGGCGACCGGATGGCTCGGCTGATGAGCCTCATTATGATGATCTTTTTGATCGTCCCAATCATTGCCCCCGCAATCGGGCAATTGATCCTAATATTCGCCGGGTGGCAGGCGATTTTTCTGGCAATGGCTGCGGCGGGAACGCTGGTTGCTGGGTGGATGTGGCTGCGACTGCCAGAGACATTGACGGATGAAACGCGGCAGAAAATCGACCTACCGACCGTTGCGCGAAACATGGGGCAGGCGCTGCTCAATCGTCAGGCAATCGGGTATGTCATCGGCAGTGGGCTGGTATTTGGCTCGCTCTTTGGCTTCCTCAATTCCTCGCAGCAATTGATCGGCGAGGCGTTCGGCATGGGCGAGTACTTCGCGCTCATTTTCGGCGGCGCTGTGCTCGGCATGGTGGCGGCCAATTTTACGAATTCGCGGATCGTCGAACGGTTCGGCGCGCGCCGGGTCAGCCACACTGCGCTGTTCCTATTTATCGCCGCCTCCTTGCTACAGCTTTATTCGGCGAGCAGCGGCACGCAGACCGTGTGGCAATTTGTGCCAATCCTCAGCTTTTCGATGGCCATGCTCGGCTTTGTCGGCGCGAATTTCAGTTCAATCGCAATGCAGCCATTTTACCACATATCGGGCGCGGCGAGTTCCGTTCACGCATCTTTGCGGATGACGCTGGGCGCGGTGCTGGGCATTGCGATTGGCAAGTCTTATGACGGAACAGCGGTGCCGCTGGCGATAGCAATGCTGGTCTGTTCTTTGCTGTCGCTGGGCATCGTGTTGTTCAGCGAGCGGGGCAGGCTATTCACGCGGCCAAATGGGTAAGTGGTGAGAAGAGTTCGGCCCAGTTTTTAGTGGCTAGGCCTCGCTGCTAAGACGCCGCCACGCCAGCTCTGCAAATTCGCACAGCAGGGGCCGCGTGTCGCGCGGGTCGATAATATCCTCGACATTGAAGCGTTCAGCGCTGCGGAAGGGTGAGGTGACCTTGCCCAAGCGCGACTTGATCTCCTCCAGCATGGCGGCTGGATCATCGGCCGCCTCCAGCTCGGATTTGTAGGCGACCTCTAATCCGCCAGCGATAGGCAGGCTGCCCCAATCGCCCGAGGGCCAGCAATAGCGATATTGGAATTTGTCGGCATTGCTCATCGCACTGCCCGCGATCCCATAGGCGCGGCGCATCACAATGCTGGCGAGTGGGACGCTGGCCTTATAAATCGCGTTCATCGCCTGCACGCCATATCGGATCGTGCCCGCCATTTCCGCCTCGCGCCCGATCATAAAGCCGGGATTGTCGACGAGGTGCACGATCGGCAGGCGGAATTGGTCGGCGAGTTTGACGAAGCGTTCGACCTTCTCAGATGTCTTAGCCTCCCACGACCCGCCGAGATAGCTCGGATCGCTCGCCACCACCGCGATCGGATAGCCGTCTAGCCGGGCAAGCGCGGTGATTGCGGCGCGGCCCCAATTCTTGCCAATCTCAAACACCGTGCCTGTGTCCAGGATCAGGTCCATCGCGCGGCGCATGGAGTACACCTGCTTGTCGTCGCGCGGTACCAGCGACAGCAGCGCTTCTTCCCGGCGGTCCACGGGATCGCTCGGCTGCGCGCGGCGCGCGTGCTGGCCGACATATTCAGGCATAAAGCTGAGGAAATGGCGCGCCCGGGCAAAGGCCTCGGCCTCGCTTGCGACCTCATCATCGACCACGCCGTTGCGGGTGTGAATGTCGACGCCGCCGAGCTCTTCCTTGGCCTGCGCGTGATCGGTGGAGCCCTTGTAGCTTTCGCCCAGCCCATCCACCACGGCAGGGCCAGCGGCGAACAATTGCGAGAGGCCGCGCACCATGATCGAGTAATGGCTGGCGACAATGCGGGCTGCGCCAAGGCCAGCCGTTGGACCAAGCGCGAGTGCGACGACCGGGACAGTGTCGAGGTTCTCGACAACATCGCCCCAGCCGGGAACAGCGGGGATATAGGTCGCGCCGATTTGCTCCAGTGTTTTGACGCTGCCGCCGCCGCCAGTGCCGTCAATCATCTTGACGATCGGCAGCTTCAGCTCGTGCGCCATCTTTTCCGCCTGCACCATCTTGCGCGAAATGCCCGCATCCGCCGCGCCGCCGCGAATGGTGAAATCGTCGGCAGTCGCGACGATGGGGCGGCCATTGACGGTCGCTTTGCCGAACAGGAACGGAGCAGGAGTGACACCGGCCAGATCGCCGTTCTCGTCATAGCGGGCGTTGCCGGCGATTTTGCCGATCTCGCGGAAAGAGCCGGGATCGCACAGCGCCGCGAGCCGATCGCGGGCATCCATTTTGCCCCGGCTATGCTGGCGCGCGACTTTGTCCGGCCCGCCCATCTCCTCGGCCAGCGCCTCGCGTGCTCGCAATTCTTCGAGTTCAGATCGCCAGGTCATAATTCCTCCCCAGAATGGGGAGGGGGACCAGACGCAGTCTGGTGGCGGGGATATGCCGCGAGTTCCCCTCCGTCAGCACTTTGCGCTGCCACCTCCCCGAAACGGGGAGGATCATTCTGTAGGCTCCACCACGCACAGTACAGCTTCGACCTGAACCTGCGCATCCTGACTGGCGGAAAGCTCGGTGACGGTCCCGTCAAACGGCGCGGTGAGCGCATGCTCCATCTTCATCGCCTCGAGCACCATTAGGCGGTCCCCCGCTTTGACTGTCTGGCCCTCAGTTACATCCACCGCGATAACCTTGCCCGGCATAGGCGCGAGGATCGCTCCGTCTGCGGCGGAAGTGCCTGTCCCACCTTCGGTTCGCGGGAGCGAAATTTTGAACATGTGCCCGCCAATGCTGACGAACTGCGCATGAGGTTCGATACAGTCTCTGAATCCGTGTTCAAAATACTGCCCTTTGGGTGTTGGGTCGTATTGGAACGCTGTCGCCTCGCCGTTAACTGCCAGTCTGAATTCCTGCTGTTGCACCCTATTTAGGCGAACACCGATTAAGGGTTCTGCTTTTGGATCGAATTGGCCAAAGCCGGTGGTTTCTCGCACAAACCAATGAAGCGCATCACTCAAGGCGCGATCGCTCAACTCGGGTTGTGCGGTCAGTGCTTCCTGCTTGCGCTCAATCAAACCAGTATCGAGATTGGCTTGCACGACGTCTTCATCGCGAAGCAAACTAACTAGGAAAGCGAGATTGGTCTTTATGGGCCAGATTGACGAATATTCGAGCTCCACGGCGAGGGCCTCGATTGCCTCTTCCCGCGTTTCACCAAGGGAAACTACTTTGGCGATCATAGGGTCATAAAATGGCGAAACATTTGCCCCCTCCTTGACGCCCGTTTCGATGCGCGCATCGCCACAGAAATCTAGGATATCCAACCGCCCCGTACTCGGCAAAAACCCCTTCGCTGGATCCTCCGCATAGAGCCGCGCTTCAATCGCGTGGCCGTTAATGCTCAGCTCGTCCTGTTTCACCGGAATCGGCTCGCCGCTCGCCACGCGCAGCCGCCATTCGACCAGATCTACACCGGTGATCTCCTCGGTCACCGGGTGCTCGACCTGCAACCGCGTGTTCATCTCCATAAAGAAGATGCGGTCCGCGCGTAGGCCTTCGCTGGCGTCGGCGATAAACTCAATTGTGCCTGCGCCTTCGTAGTCAACCGCTTTTGCGGCGCGTACGGCGGCGGCGCAAATCTCTTCGCGGGTGGCTTCGTCCATGCCCGGCGCAGGGGCTTCTTCGATCACCTTTTGGTGGCGGCGTTGCAGCGAGCAATCGCGCTCAAACAGGTGGACGACATTGCCGTGGCTGTCGCCGAACACTTGCACCTCGATATGGCGGGGCGAGGTGATCCACTTCTCCAGCAGCACCTCATCATTGCCAAAGCTAGCCTTGGCCTCACGCCGGCAGCTTTCGAGGTCGGCTGCGAAGTTCTCTGGCGTGTCGACCTTGCGCATGCCCTTGCCGCCGCCGCCCGCGACCGCCTTGATCAGCACTGGGTATCCAATCGCGTCCGCTTCCTTGGACAGGCGCTCGACCGACTGATCTTCGCCGAGATAGCCCGGAGTGACCGGCACGCCCGCATCCATCATCAGCCGCTTGGCCGCATCTTTCAGGCCCATCGCGCGGATGCTGTCCGGCATTGGCCCGACCCAGATCAGGCCCGCGTCGATCACGGCCTGCGCAAAGTCTGCGTTCTCTGACAGAAAGCCATAGCCGGGGTGGATCGCCTCGGCTCCGGTCTCTTTGGCCGCGGCAATGATCTTGTCACCGATCAGATAGCTTTCCGCCGCGGGCGAGGGGCCGATATGCACGGCCTCGTCGGCTTGGCGCACATGCAAAGCCTTGGCATCGGCATCGGAATAGACCGCCACTGTGGCGACCCCCATGGCCCGCGCAGTGCCGATGATGCGGCAGGCGATTTCGCCGCGATTAGCGATAAGGAGTTTGCTGATCATTTGGACGGGTTAGTCGCGTGCGCGGCCCGCTTCAAGCGTTTGGCCGGAAATCCTTGATGCCCCAGGTGATCTCCCCGTCGGGGCGCTTTTCCCGGTTGATCACGGCGGAGAGGAATGCGCGTACGCCGTAGAGCGCCTTTTCTGAGCGCGGCACATAGGTGCGACTGTTCCATGCCTCGGTCCCGCGCGCGCGGACCTTGCGCCCGATTGCGCCGTAAATTCGCGCTGCGGACAGCACGGCCCAGCGGCTGCGGAAGGGGAGGCGGGCGGCGCCTACGCGAGCGGCGGCCTCGTGCTTTTCAACCAAAGCGACCAGCCGCGCGGCCATATCGGCTAGCTCTTCGCGGTGGTGCGGCTTGGTGTGCTGGCCGGGCTCGATATCTTCTTCGACCAGCCATTCCGCTGGCAGATAGCAGCGGCCCGCCGCGTCATCCTCGACTATGTCGCGGGCAATGTTGGAGAGTTGAAAGGCGAGGCCAAGGTCGCAGGCACGATCGAGCGTGTCCTCATCATCCGGGGCGACGCCCATGACCACCGCCATCATGACGCCAACCGCGCCCGCCACATGATAGCAATAGCGCAGCATATCGGCCTCGGTGCGCGGGCGCCAATCTTCTGCGTCGAGCGCAAAGCCTTCGATCACATCTTCGGCCATCTGTGCGGTCAGCCCGCATTCCTCGGCCACCAGGCCCAGCGCGTCGAAGGCAGGATCCCCGGTCGGCTCGCCGCTTAACGCTTTGCCGGTGAGCTTGCGGATCAGGGCTAGACGTTCCTCGGCGCTGGATTGATCGCCCAGTGGCCCGCCCATGTCCTGATTGTCGGCGATATCATCGGCGCGGCGGCACCAAGCGTAAAGCAGCCAGGCGCGCTCGCGCGTTTCCTGGTCGAACAGTTTGGAGGCGGCGGAGAAGCTTTGCGAGCCGTGCTTGATAGCGCCGCGTGAATGAGCGACGAGGACGGCCCTGCGTTCAGGGTCAACCATGTGTTCGCGGCTCGCTATCGCTCGCGCCCGGCCAGCCCGCTCCCTCCACCCTTCCACCCGGATCGTAACCCGGCGTGATAATCCGGGTGGAAGGGTGGAGGGAGCGGGCTGGCCAGGCCAAGGCACGCACGGATGTGCGGGCCGTGCGCAACGAAGACTGCATCACAAATCCTCAGCCTTCATCCGAAAGATCGGCGTATGCGGCTGGTATGCGGCCATTTTGTCGAGCAGATCGGGCATAGTGTCCGCGTGGATCAGGATGTTCTGATGTGCCGGGCGGACAAAGCCGACATCCGCCATTTTGGCGTTGAACGCGATCAGATCATCATAGAAACCAAAGGCATTGAGCAGACCCACCGGATCGGAGTGATAGCCAAGCTGCGCCCAGCTCATCGCTTCCCACAATTCGTCCATTGTCCCGACCCCGCCGGGTATTGTGACAAAGCCATCGGACAGATCGGTGAAACGCTGTTTGCGCTCGTGCATGCCTGTGACGGTGATCAGCTCGTCGCAATTGTGATTGGCAACCTCGGAATTGACCAGGGCCTCTGGGATCACGCCGATGACTTCGCCGCCCGCGTCTTTCGCGCCATTCGCCACCGCGCCCATCAGGCCCAGCCGCCCGCCGCCATAGACGACGCCAATGCCGCGCGTGGCAAGGCTTTGGCCGACCTCAGTGGCAAGTTCGATATAGCGCGGGTCTTCGGGCGTGGCCGATCCGCAATAGACAGCGAGGCGTTTCATCTTTCCTGCCCGAGACGGGGAGGGGGACCAGCCGCAGGCTGGTGGAGGGGGCGTTCGACATAGCTTCCAATCGTTCGTTGCAAATCACAATTAGTCGCCTAACCACTGCGTCCAAATCTGCAAGTATGAGCTTGGCTGTTATGCGCGTTGTGGCGATGCCTTTGCGTCTGAGAAAGGCTGATCGTTTGGCGTCTCTGACGGACATTGCCGGGCTGTCGTGAGCCGTTCCATCCACTTCGACGTCCAGTTTTGCCTTGGCGCAATAGAAGTCGAGCACAAACGGGCCAGCGGGATGTTGCCGGCGAAACTTGTTGCCTCCAGGGTGTTTGCGAAATTCTTGCCACAGCATGACTTCAGGGAGCGACATCTCTCGGCGCAGTTTTCGCGCTAGCTTTACGGTTTGAGCAGGGCCGCTGATCAAGCGACTATCCCCTCCTCCACGGCGCGGGGTGCCGCGGTCCCCCTCCCCATCATGGGGAGGATGCCTTTGCCAAATCCTCCAGCATCAAGCCTGCGGTTGCTTTTGCGCTGCCGACCACGCCGGGAATGCCTGCGCCTGGGTGGGTGCCTGCGCCGACGAGGTAGAAATTGTCGATCACATCGTCGCGGTTGTGTCCGCGCAAATATGCGCTCTGCCACAGCACGGGCTCAAGGCTGAAGGCGCTGCCCAAATGCGCGTTGAGGTCTTGTGAGAAGTCTTTTGGTGCATAGCTGAATTTGGTCACGATCCGGTCGTGAATGTCCGGGATTAGGCGGCGGCCAATTTCGTCCAGGATCGCCTTTTCGAGCTTCGGTCCTTCGACGTCCCAATCAATCGGCATCTTGCCCATGTGCGCGACGGGAACGAGCGCATAAAACGTGCTCTTGCCCTTAGGCGCCATGCTGGGATCTGTGACGGTCGGGTGGTGCAGATAGATGCTGAAATCCTGCGGCAGCACGCCGTTTTTATAGATGTCGTCTAGCAGGCCTTTATAGCGCGGGCCGAACAGGATCATGTGATGCGGGATGCCGGGCCATGCGCCCTCCAGCCCGAAATGCACCACGAACAGCGATGGGCTGAAGCTCTTGCGCGAGATTGCTTTCGCCGCCTTCGGTCCGCGCGGAGAGCCGGACAGCAGATCGCGGTAGGAATGCATGATATCCGCGTTGGAGGCGACCGCGTCAAAGCGCTGTTTCCAGCCGCTTTCGGTCTCCACTTCGGTGGCGCGGTTGCCGATGGTGTGAACCTGCTTCACCCCGTCGCCAACGCGCATGGTGCCGCCGAGCCGCTCAAAATGGCGGATCATGCCTGCGATCAGGCGATTGGTGCCGCCGCGCGCCCACCACACACCGCCGTCTTTTTCCAGCTTGTGAATGAGCGCGTAGATCGCGCTGGTGTTCATCGGATTGCCGCCAACCAGCAGCGAGTGAAACGAGAACGCTTCACGCAGTTTCTCGTTCTTCACGTAGCTGGAGACCATAGAATAGACGCTGCGCCAGGCCTGTTTCTTGACCAGCGCCGGGGCGGCTTTCAGCATGCTCTTGAAATCAAGGAACGGCTTGTGGCCGAGTTTCAGATAGCCTTCTTCATGCACGCCCGCGGAATATTCCAGAAAGCGGGCATATCCGACCACGTCATCGGGATCGAGCTTGGCGATTTCTGCGTTGAGTTCCGCTTCGTCGTTTGAATATTCGAAATTGGTGCCATCAGGCCAGTTCAGCCGGTAAAACGGCATGACCTTCATCAGCTCAACGTCTTCAGAAATGTCGTGCCCGGTCGGCTGCCACAGCTCCTCAAGGCAGGGCGGATCGGTGATGACCGTGGGACCAGCATCGAAGGTGAAGCCGTCTTTTTCCCAAAAATAGGCCCGGCCGCCCGGCTTATCGCGCGCTTCCACCACAGTGGTCGCAATGCCCGCCGATTGCAGCCGCATAGCGAGCGCCATGCCGCCAAATCCTGCGCCAACGACGCAGGCAGTGCGGCCTTCATATTTCTCTGCCGAGGCCGGGTTGATCCCTTGGCCAGTGGGGGGCGGAGAGGCGAGGTCCAGTCTGTCAGTCTGCGACACGGGGGCATTCATACCGATTTCTCCGATTGCGATTTGGTTGTCAGCGGCTCGCCGCTTTTGATCATGGCGGCGAGCGCACGCGGGATAGTTACGGGCGGCTTGCCCCAAAGGACGCGCAGTTTATCACGCCGGGTAGAGCGCGCGGCATAGAACCGCTCGATCAGCCCTTCGCGAAGGGTGTAGAAGCGCTGGAATATGTCGACCCGGCGGTGCGGCTTTGGCGCGAAGAACAGCATGCGTGCCAGCATCCGGTAATATCCGGTCTTGCGCCAGTGCCGCGCGGCCCGCGTCTCGAACAGTGCGGCCAGCTGAGCGCCCGCAAGGTCCGCTTCGGCCGCGATAGTCAGTGCGTTTTCGACCGCGATCACCATGGTATAGCTGGTGAGCGGATGGACGAAGCCGCCTCGCGCGCCCGCAATGGCGACGCCGGGAATGCGCACCTCGGCCTGGTAAGCGGCGAAATTGCCTCCAGTTAGCACGGGCAGCAGGCCCGCTTCACTGCCGACAATCGCGCCATCGACCCAGCCGTGCTGGCGGGTATAGGCATCAATGCGAGAAGACAAAGCGCTGCGGTCCATCTTTGGATCGTCGGCGTAATAGGTATCCTCGACAAACACATCATGCGCGCCCAGCGGCAGAGTGTAGACGAAGCGGTAAGCTCCGCCATTGCCGTGGGGGGCGTGCTGATCAACGGCTGCGTCCATGATCACCGGCCGCTCCAGCCCGTGGGCCTCATCCAGCCGCATCTGGCGGCCCATGAAGATCTGCCACCCCCCGCGCAAATGCGGGCTGGGTGAAAAACTGCGGCAATCGATCACTGCGCGGGCGTTGATCCGCTCTCCATCGGCCAGCGTGACGCCGCGCGCATCGATGGCCTCCGCCGCGCAGCCAAGCCGCATCGCGCCCTCAGGTAGCAGCCGCACGAGACCTTCGTGAAAGTCGGCGCTCGCCATGGAGCGATAGCCGGTCTTCAGTGTGCGGCGATATTTCGGAAAGGCCACGTCATAGCCGCTGTCCCATTCGGTCTGGCGGAAGGCGGAGAGCAGTTCCCGACCAGCCTCGGACAGGTCGCTGTCAAACCAGCTCCAGCGGTGGTTGCCGCCAAAGCTCTTGCCATTTTCGATGATGGAAAGCCGCAATTCGGGCCGCTCGCGGAAAAGCGCCAGCGCGATCAATCCGCCAGCCAGACCGCCGCCAACAATGGCCACATCGATTGTGTTTCCGCTCATGCTGACCTCGCCCTAGGGAAAGCGCGAGAGATCGGCAATGGCGCGTTGTAATGGCAGGCATATTGCCATGCCGCCGCCTCAGGCTTTGCGCTGCAATTGTGGCTGCTTGCGGCGATCTTTGCTTGCAAGTGAGCCCGCGCTGATTCACACCCTGCGCCAATGGCAAAACTGATCCCCAATCGCACCACGATCCTTGTCTCTATCGGGATTGCAATCGCAGCCGTCTTGATCTTGCTCGTCATGGGCCGCCCGCCGATTTGCGAATGCGGCGATATCAAGTTGTGGCATGGCGACATCAATTCTGCCGGCAACAGCCAGCATATCGCTGATTGGTACACGCCAAGTCACATCATTCATGGCCCGATCTTTTATGCGCTGGGGTGGCTGCTGTTTGTGAAATGGAAAATCGGCGGAGAGAGTGCGTTTCGTTGGGGCTTACCACTCGCGGTGTTTCTTGAGGCGGCATGGGAAGTGCTCGAAAATACGCCCATGGTGATTGAGCGGTTCCGCTCGGTCACGGCCAATTGGGGCTATTCTGGCGACAGCGTCCTTAATTCCTTTGCTGATATCGGTTGGATGGCGTTTGGCTTCTGGCTCGCGATGAAGCTCCCGATCAAAGTGACCATCATTCTTGCCGTGTTCATGGAACTGCTCGCAGCATACGTGGTGCGTGATGGCTTGACGCTTACTGTGATCATGCTGCTGTTCCCGATTGATGCAATTGCCGAGTGGCAAGCGGCAGGTTCCGCTTAGGCCTTCGGGAACTGACCCAAGGGCGGTCGGTTGAATGGCTAAATGGAGCTAGAAATGTCACGAAAAACAATCGCTTTGGCGCTGTTCGCTGCCGCCACTTTCGCCAGCCCGCCAGCTTATGCGAGCGGTGATGACGCAGATGGCACATCCCAGCCGAGCGAGCGCGATGCTGCTGCGGGCGGGGGCCAGCAAACCGAACGTCAAGGCGCGCCAAGCGGCGCTGGTGGTCCGCCACCCGGTGTCTTGAACGGCGAGAACGTCTTTGATGAAACCTGGGTGACGATTGGTATCGGCGCGGGTCTCGTGCCGAGCTATTCCGGTTCAGATGATTACAATGTCTTTCCGCTGCCGCTGATCGTTGGCCGCGTGGGCGGCGTCGGGATCAGCCCCAATGGCCCCGGCTTTGCGCTCGATCTGCTGTCACAGGCGCCGAGCGCAGGACCATCTGAGACCAGCGTCTCTTTTGGGCCAGCCTTTCGCCTGCGCAACGACCGTGATGGCGACATCGAAGACCCGGTGGTCGCGCTGACCGAGGATTTGGACACCGCATTTGAGCTGGGCGTGCAAGGCGGGGTGCGCATTCCCGGCGTGCTCAACCGGTTCGATGCGGTCACCTTCTCGACGCAGGTGCGCTGGGACATTTTGGGTGCGCATGACGGGATGCTAATCGAGCCGAGCGTCGGCTATTTCACCCCGGTCGGACGCGGCGCAGTAGTGCAGGTGAGCGCGAGCGCGAGCTTCGTCGATGATAGCTTCGCCGACTATTACTACACCGTCACGCCTCAGCAGAGCGCGGATAGCGGCCTTGCCGAATTTACCGCCGATGGCGGGCTAAACAGCCTCGGCCTGACCGCGATTGTTACCTTTGATCTGGATGGCAATGCGCTCAATGGCGGACTCAATATCTATGGGATAGGCGGGTACAGCCGCTTGGTCGGCGATGCCGCTGACACGCCGTTTACCTCGGTCCGAGGCAGCGCGGATCAATTCCTGGTCGGCGCGGGTGTGGGTTATACTTTTTGATTGATCGCCCTCAAACGCCGGGCGGCGGACATCCGTCCGCCTTGGCTTTCCTCGCATAAGCTCGGGCGCGCGGTCGCGCTTGCGAACCCTTGCGGGTCCGAACCAGCACTAGCTAGATGGCTTGGTCGCGGGGCACAGATGCATGCGGTTGGCTCAGCCTAGCATAAAAAGGGCCGCCGGTTAGAGCAGCCCTTTTTTAAATGTAGCGCTGACTAAACAACTCAATCCTCGCTGTCGTCATCGTCCTTAGTTGATGGCTTTGCGCCCTTGGCACCATCGGCCAATTGCGGGCGCGGGGCGGGCATTGCTGCCTTGCGGTCGCCGGTCATCAAATAGGTGTCGAACCATTCGAGCATCCGCAGATTGTAATCATAGCGGCTGCCCGCCCGGCGGTTGCCATGTGGTTCACCCGGGTAGAACACCATCCGAACCGGTGTTTCGGGCTTACGGATCTTGATCGAGCGATAAAGTTCAAGCGACTGACCCGGATCAACGCGGGTATCGCTGTCGCCGTGCATGATCAGGATCGGTGTCTCGGCCTTGTCGACGTGGAAGATCGGTGAGACCTCCAGCATCGCCTGCCAATCATCCCATGGCCATTTGCGGCTGTGCACATTGTACATCTCGTATGGGATGTCGCCGGTGCCAAACTTGCTGATCTGGTTGGAAATACCGACGAACATTACGCTGGCGGCGTATTCCGCTGAATGCGCGGTTGCGCCCCAGGCGCTCGCATAGCCTCCGTATGATCCGCCGGTGATCCCGGTGCGGTCCGCATCGGTGATGCCTTCCGCGACCAGCGCGCGTTTCGCATCGACAATATCGGTGAACTCAGGATCGGTGTAATTGCCCTGATGCTGTTTAGCGAAGGCAACGCCGTATCCGGTGGAGCCGCGATAATTCGGCAGGAACACCGCATAGCCCTTACCAGCGGCCATTTGGCCCGGTTTCGAATAGGCCGTTTGCCAGCCATTGCTTTCATGCGCTTCCGGCCCGCCATGAACGTTCATGATGGTCGGCGCGCCGCCTTCTGGAACGCCGCCAACCGGTTCGATCAGAACGCCTTCAATCTCTTGGCCATCGCGCGCGGTGTAGGTGTAGGCGCGCTGATTCCCGAAGGAGATATCGGCCAGCCACGGGTTATGCGTCGTCCAACGGGTGAAGGTGCTGCCGCTTACGGAGAACACTTCGTTCGGATGCTTGGGGCTGTTTGCGGCGACAACCATCCGTCCGCCAGCGGCCTCAACCCGGGTCAGGATCAAATCGCCCGGATCGGTTTCTTGACGCACGGTTCCGTTCGAATTGTAGATCCGCAGCACGCTTTGCGCGCCGGTGTGAATGATCGTGGCGAGGCGGCCATTGGCGAGCCATTCTGCATCCACGGCGGCTTCTGCAGCGCCCGCATTGAGCGCGCGGTAGGCGCCCGTCGCAGTGTCGACGAGGTGCAAAGTGGTCGCCGCCGGGTCGTTCATATCGACGCCTGCGATCAGCGAGAGCTGCGAGCCATCGGGTGAGATTTCGACATCGTCGATCTTGCCCGGCGTCTCTACAACTGCGCGAACATTGCCCGTGCTGAGATCAATGATATTGACCCGTTTGCTGGTGTAGCTGTCATCGACCAGCGGGGTCGGCGCGGTTTCGACGATGCCGAACGCACTGCCCGGCGCAATGTCGAATGCGCTGACGAAACCGGGCAGAGCGATCTCGCGCGGGTTCTCGTCCACTTCTTCGCTGACTTTCGCCGCGAACATGCGGGCGGGCTTGAACTCTTCCTCGTAAACCCGCGCGTTAAATCCGGCCTTGCGCTGCGTCTCGCGCTGCTTGTCGTCCTCAGCATTGGCGAGCAGGAACAAGGTGCCGCCATCATCGCTCCAGCGGTAGCTGCGGACATTGGCATCTTCGACTTCGGCGAGTTTCTTATACGTACCGCCGTCCACTGGAACGCCCCAAACGGCGCGTTTCTCGTCTTCCTTCGTCCACAGGAAGCTGACCATCTGGCCGTCGGGCGAAAACGCCACGCCGCCCGGTGAGACATCATCGGGCAGATAAGCGCGGGCATCACCCGGCGCGCTTGCCACTTTCAATTCCTGAGTGAACGATCCGTCCTTCTCGCCCTCGGTCACATCCGGCAGGCTGGAGGTCGTGAAGGCAATGCGCTGCCCATCAGGCGAGACGGCCATTGTGCCAACGCTTTCCAGCTTGGCGACGTCTTCCGGCGTCATCGGGCGGGCATGGGCGGCCGCGGTTAATGAGACCGATGCGAACAATGTGGCGGAAATTAAGGAAAGCCGGTTCATAAGAAAATTGTCCCCTGTGGGTGGATAATTACATGTCTTTCATAACGTTCAGCGCGCCTTTGGCAAATTTCAGCGCATTCGTTTCTTGTCTGATGGGCTTGCAGCTCGGCTTAGAGCGAGCCTATCACGTGCGAAACGTAAGAGAGGTGTAATGATGAAATTGCTATCCAAGCTCGCGGTTCCCGCGATCGTTGCTGCGACACTGCTGAGCGCGCCTGCGGTGGCTGAGACCATTGGTATCAGGGCGGGCAGCGTGATTGTTGATGCGAACAGCGCGCCGATCTCTCCGGCGGTGATTATCATTGAAGATGGCAAGGTCGTGTCGGTCAGTCAGAGTGAGGGGGACCTCAATGTTGACCGCGAGATCGATCTCTCTGACAAAACCGTCCTGCCCGGCATGATCGATCTGCACACGCATCTGTCCGGTGACCCGAGCGGTGAGTTCTGGCGCGCGGCCACCACGCCGCCGGAATATTACACGCTGATCGCGGCGAAGAATGCCCGCATCACCGCGTTGGCTGGGTTCACGACTGTGCGCGATCTTGGCTCGCGGACCGATCAGGTTACGCAAATGCTGCGCCGCGCCACGGCAGAGGGCATTGTGCCCGGCCCGCGTGTCGTAACATCCGCCCGCACGATCAGCATTGTTGGCGGACACGGCGACACCAATGGTTTTCATAAACATGTGAACGACGTGCTGGAATCCGGGTTCACCTGCACCGGGCCGGTCGAGTGCTCTGAGAAAGTGCGCGAGGCATCCAAATATGGCGCGGACCTGATCAAGATCACAGCCACGGGCGGCGTGCTCAGCCAGCAGGGCCGGGGACTAGAGGCGCACTTTACCGACGCCGAAATGAAGTCGATTGTCGACACGGCAGAAACGCTCGGCCTGAAGGTCGCTGCTCACGCGCATGGCGCACGCGGGATTGAAGCGGCGGCGCGCGCTGGTGTGCACACGATTGAGCATGGCACTTACATCGATAAAGCCGCGGCCGACGCGATGATCGCCAGCGGCACGACATTGGTCCCCACTTTGATGGCGTTCGAAGGGATCAAAACCAATCTCGGCACCGGATTTTACACCCCAGTGGTGGAGGGCAAGATCCGCACAGTTGGCCAGTTTGCGGGCACGATTGTGGAGCGCGCGAACGAGTACGGCGTGAAAATCGCATTTGGCACCGATGCGGGCGTCTTCCCACATGGTCAAAACGCGGGCGAGCTGGCTCTGATGCGCAAAGGCGGCATGTCGGACCGCGCAGTGCTGGCATCAGCCACCACGGTCGCAGCCGAAGTGCTGGGCCTGGAAAATGAGATTGGCCGGATCGCGCCGGGATTTTCTGCTGATATCATCGCGGTCAATGGCAATCCGCTGGCTGATGTCAGCGTGTTGGAGGATGTCGATTTCGTCATGGTTCGCGGCCGCGTGATCGAATGATCGCGGCCAATTGATCGAACAGGATTGAACGTTGGTCGGGCATCCGCTTGCCCTTGCATTGGGGCAGGGGTAGCGCGGGCCGACAATCAAATTTGGTTAAGGGGACTTCCGCATCATGCATATTCGTGCCGCACTTCTCGCCGCGACAGCCTTCGTTCTACCTGCTGCGCCAGCTCTCGCTGACCATCACAGTGCCGCGCCAGAGGCCGCCGCTGAGCAGCCGCAGACGGAAGGCGAGAAGCTGTTCGCTTTGTTCGCCGATTCTGACCAGCGCCAGCTCGCGCTCAGCCCGCTCTCGCGCCTGTTTCGCGGGGACGATAAGGACGCGGACAAGCTCGGCGATTTCCTCACCGATGCGCAGTTCCTGGCCGGGCGCACCGACACGCAATTGAACATGGCGCTGCTCGCGCAGATTGACCGGTCAAAGCTCTCGGCCACTGATCAACTTGCCTATGATGTGTTCAAATACAATCAGGAGCAATCGCTCAAAGCCAGCACCGACCGCATTCGTGCGCTTACCGAAGTGCGCCCGGTCAACCATTTCAGCGGCTTTCACACCTTCTACCCCAGCTTCGCCAGCGGTACCGGCGCAGCGCCCTTCCGCACGATCGCCAATTACGAAGACAATCTGTCGCGCCATGATGATTACATCGCGATCAATGACCGCGCGATTGAGAAATTCCGCGAAGGCATGAAAAGCGGCGTGGTGGAAACCAAGCTGACGATTGGCAATGTCATTTCTCAACTCGACACCCAGATCGCCATTCCGATTGCGGAATCGCAGTTCATGGGTCCGGTGAAGAACTTTCCGGAGGATTTCTCTGAGGAAGACAAAGCGCGCCTGACCGCAGCCTACGAAGCGAAAACCAAGGAAATTTACGCCGCGCACACGCTGATGCGTGATTTCCTGCGCGATGAATATCTGGCCGTAGCCCGCGACAGCGTTGGACTCAGCCAGATGGAGGGCGGCGAGGAGCTGTATGCTCAGCTGATCGAGAGTACGACGACGCTGCCACTTGATGCGAATACGATCCATGAGCTTGGGCTGAAAGAAGTCGCACGGGTCAAATCGGACCTTGAAAAGGTCCAGGCAGAGGTTGGGTTTGAAGGCACGCTCAACGAGTTTTTCGACTATGTCCGCACCGATGAGCAGTTCAAGCCGGAGAGCCGCGAGGCGCTGACCCAGAGCTATTACGATCTCGGCAAAGAGGTCGATAAGAAGATCGGCGAGTACTTCTCACTGCTCCCTAAATCGGAGCTGGTGATTAAGCCTTACGATCCTTCGATTGAGCAGTTTAGCGCGGGCGGTTCGTACCAATCAGGAACGCCCGACGGCTCGCGCCCCGGCACATTCTTTTTCAACGCCTACGACCTGCCGAGCCGTCTGACGACCGGTAATATGACGCTCTACCTGCACGAGGGTGCACCGGGCCACCACTTCCAGATCAGTCTGGCTCAGGAAAACGAAGCTCTGCCCGCCTTCATGCGCTTTGGCGGGACGACCGCCTTTGTTGAGGGCTGGGCGCTTTATGCTGAGACCTTGGGCTATGAAATGGGTTTCTTTGAAGACCCGTGGAACCGCTATGGCACGCTGCAGGACGAGCAGCCGCGCGCGATGCGCCTTGTGGTCGACACCGGCCTGCACGCGAAAGGTTGGAGCCGGGAGAAGGCGATCGACTTCATGCTCGAAAATTCCGGCATGACCCGGACCGAAGTGGTCTCCGAGGTTGAGCGCTATATCGCCATTCCATCGCAGGCCCTGGCCTACAAAATCGGCGCCCTGAAAATTCAGGAACTGCGCGCACGGGCTGAGGAGCAGCCGGCGGATGACTTTGATATTAAGGAATTCCACGCTCAGGTGCTGAACACGGGCGGCTTGCCGCTGGCCGTGCTGGAGGCCAAGATCGACCGCTGGATCGCGGCGCAAAAGGGCGGGTGATTGGCGCTGAGTGTTGGCTGGACCGCCTATTCGAGCGCGCCAGCCAAACTCTCATAACCGCTGGCGAATTCCTGTTTGAAGTCTTGTACAACGCCGCCTGCGCTGCGCACTTCGGTGACGAGGCCAACGCCTTGTCCGACGAAGTAAGAGCATAGCTCGCGCGCTTGTTCATTGCCGTTTATTGCGGCCTTGTCGATCGCGCGCAGCACTGGCTCAGACAGCAGCATCATCAGCGGCATCGGCAAGGCGGGCATGCCAGCCTCTTCCCAGCGCGCGTGCCAGCCGGATCGCAGCCGGCGGCTGAACTTGCCTGTACGGTGTTTGGAGCGGATCGTGTCGCGGCTGGATGCGGCGATCATCTTCTCGCGGAAAACCTCATGCGTCTCGGCCTCCTGCGTGGCGAGCCACACGCTGCCGCACCATGCGCCTGCCGCGCCCATTGCCATCATCCCGGCCATTTGCCGCCCATTCATGATCCCGCCTGCTGCGAGCACGGGAATGTCCGCACCTGCCCGCTCAATCGCCTCAATCACCTCGGGCACCAGCACGATTGTGCTGACATCGCCGCAATGCCCGCCGCCTTCGCCGCCTTGGGCAATGATCAGATCAACGCCTGCCTCGATTTGCTTCATCGCGTGCTCTTTTGCGCCGACCAATGCGGCCACCGGAATGCCGTGCTTCTTACCCGCCTCGATCATCGCGGGCGGGGCCGTGCCCAGCGCATTGGCGATCAAGCGGACCGGGTGGTTGAAGCTGACCTCCAGCAATTCCTGGCCCAGCGAGGTGTTGGGCGCCTGGCTGCCGCCAAGCGGCGCAGTGCCATCCAGGCTGACGCCCGCCTCGCGCAGGATTTTGGCGGTCATATCGCGATATTCCGCCGGGATCGCGGCGACGATATCATCTGCGCTCACCGAATGATCGACCGCCTGAACCTCGGGGATCAGGACATCGATGCCGTAAGGCTTGCCCTCGACATTGTCGTCGATCCATTTGAGCTCTGTTTCGAGCTGTTCCGGGGTGAAGCTGACCGCGCCGAGCACACCAAAACCTCCTGCCCGGCTGACCGCGGCGACCACATCGCGGCAGTGCGAGAAGGCAAAGAGCGGGAATTCGCATCCCACCATATCTGTCATGCGAAATGGCATTATCGGGTCTTTCGTAAGGTTGGCGGTGTGGGCTTAAGGATTGCGGCGCGCGGCGCGTGTGGTCAAGGTCTAGTGGTCTAAGCTCATGGAAGTCGCGCGAACTGGACCTGCTGCGGATTGCGGCCTAACCTTTGGCCTAAACGGATGGATGGAAGAGGAATGCGTATGGCTTACCGCGCAGGGTTAGCAGCGGCTTTGGCGGCATTGGTGCTTGCGGGATGCTCCGCCGCGCCTGCATCGGAGGCCCCGGCTGGTGAGAGCAGCAGTGTGGATGCCGTTACCTCGATCCTCAACGCTGGGGTCAGCGCGAATATGGGCGGGGCCAAGTTCCTGTTTGATCCCTTGTATGACAATCATTTTGGCTCGCTTGCCGAAATGGGAGAGCCTCTGATAGAGGCGATTATCACTGGCAGCGCGCCTTACGACAATGTCGATGCCGTCTTCGTCAGCCACGCGCATGGTGACCATTTCTCCGCCGAATACCTCAACCGCATGATGGCTGCGCAGCCCGCTGTGCAATTGATCGCGCCCGCTCAGGCTGAAGAGGCGATGCAAGGCCATGAGCTGTGGCAGGATGGCTTTGCCGAGCGGATCACCAGCGTCACGCTCAGCAATGGCGAGGCGGCGGAGCGGATTGAGGTCGCGGGCGCAGTGGTTGAGGCTTTGCGCACCCCGCATGCAGGCTGGCCAGAGCGGCACAGCGAAGTGCACAATATCACCTTTCGGGTCTCCGCGACCAATGCCGCAGGCGCGCCGATCCGCGTGATGCATATGGGCGATGCCGATCCCGCCGCGCAGCATTTCGCCATGAATTCAGAGTTTTTTGCTGCGCGCGAACGAATGTGGTGATGGTGCCGTTCTGGTTCTTCCAACAGGATGAGGCCGGTCTGCTGATCGACCGCACGCTCAACGCAGAAAAGGCCATTGGCGTGCATGTGCCTGCGCAAACACCGGCATTCCTCGAAGGCAGCGATTGGACCTATTTCACCAAGATCGGCGAGGAAGTCGCCATCACGCCCATTGCCAAGGTGAGCGAGTGATCACTCCCGCAGCTATTCCCACGCGGGGCTGTTTTTCTGAAGGTAGAATTTGAGCGGGCTGCCATCTGCGGCCTGCGCCAAAGCTGACTTGTACTCGGCCGACACTCCGTCACAGGTCAATTCCTCCCAAGCCTGCATGATCTGCTTATTGCGCTCCGCGTCTTCGCTGGCTTCCCCAGCGAAATGATTGCACCGCGACAGTCTGTCGATCATCGGCGAGACACCAGTCTGCGAGGCTTGGCAAACGCTCTGCCAGCATATCGGGGTTCGCCAGAAAATAGACCACCGGGCCAGACGGGGGCTGGCGTTCCGCTGGCGTGTCGACGTTAATCGATCCGCTCGGCATTTGGCCCGCATCACTCGCGATAAAGCGCACCCGGTCTTCATCGACGAAGAAATCGAACCTTGCCTCTCCTGCTGAGCGCGAGAACAAGCCGCCGCGAAATTCCTCGCCCGCGTCCGGGCTGTTGCCCAGAAAACGCAAGACCAGTTCACCCGCTTCGAATGAGATCGTGACTCCGCCGCCCTCAATCATCGCCATGTAGACGATTTGGTCATTGTCGGTGCAATCGATCTGGCGATCATCGCCTGTGATGCTGGATAGGCCAGCGGTGGCGCTGGGCTGATCCGCCTCGCGCATGCCGGGCGCGATAAAGTTCATGGTCAGGAATTCACCGACGTTATCAGGGTTGCTGATTTTGTAGTGCCGCCCGCCTGCGCTTGCATCAACTTCGCCAATATTGATCGCCAGCGGCCCGTCTTCGGTGATGGCAAAGGCGGGTTCGTTGCCAACCGGCGGGTGGATGCCAAAGAAGCGTTTGCCATCAGTGGTGATGCAGACATTTTCGATTTCGAAATAGGTTGGTGGGGCGGACGGATCGGCGCCGTAGCCCGGCTTGACCTTGGCCCAATAGCTGCCATTGCTGGCGGTCTGAGTGACCGGATCTAACTTGCTTGCAGAGGCGGGGGTAGGGGGCCCCGTTCGCTCCAATGTGCATGTGGCCGGCGGTATCGCCTCAGATTTTGCTGATGCCTCAGTTCTGAAAATCGCCGTGTCACCCTTTTCGTGAAAACTGGTGATGTCGGATGCGTAGCGGGCACCGCTGCCGGTTTGCGTTGCGGGCAGCAATTGGATCGCGGACAAATTGTCACCTCGCCCCGTTGGGAAGCCGACCTGCACTGCGCTTTCGCCCAGCACTTGGAGCCGTGTCACCGTGATTTTGAAGCCGCCCTCGCAGGTGTAAAGCTGCATTTCTCCGCGCTCAAAATCAGGCGCGCCCGGCCCGTGAGATGCTATCGCTGGCGCAGGCAGAAGAGCGAGCGTTCCGGCTGCCAGAGCCATAGGAATAAGGGTCTTCATCAGTTGGTTCCTCCCAGCATTATTCAAACGGTATCACGTTGTCGGTATCAGGGCCGACCACATATCGTTGGCCCACCATCACATCGCGCATGTGGCATTTAATCGCCTCTGTCTTTGCAAAATGAAAGGCTCGGCCTGACGGGGCGCATAGCTCCATCCCGTCGCGCGCTTGCCAGCGGTCCTCGCCGCTTCTTCCAACGACGAATATCTCGCCATAATAGGCGCTGCCGTCGGCCTGATCGGGCAGGCCGACCCACGCGCAGAGGCCCCTGTCAATTGTCCACCATCCCACGCTCGACCAATTGGAACGCGGCGAATAATAGCCCCAGTCATAATAGCCAAAGGCGACATGCAGTGGTTCGCGTGCGCGGGTGCAGAATTGCACCTCAGTCTGCTGGTCGGCATATTCATATTGCGCGAGGCTGCCCGGCTGGGTCCGCACCGGCTTGTAAACGTAGTCGGGCTTTTCCTTGCGCGGCGGGGCCTTGTTTTGCGCGGGCAGAATGACGCTGCCGGTCAGATTGGTGCGCCAAACTTCCGTCTCATTGTGGACATAGGCAAAGTCACCGCCCAGACCCGCTGTGACAGCCACCGTGAGGCCCTGATACGCGCCATCATAACCGTACCATATGCCGATATCCTTGCCATAGGCTCCGCTGCCGCCATGCGCGGTTCCCGCGATGCCGCCTGACCCGGGTTGGTTGCGACCCTTGAAGAACCCAACCACAATTCCGCTTCCGCCGCCCAGAGTTCCGAATTCAAGCGCCTTAGTGCGATAGCGCGAGGCAGGAAGTTGTCCCGCTGTATCGAACGCAAAGCCTTTGTCGAATTCTGCGCCAATCCCAATTCCGCCGCCGCTGACAAAGCCGATGGTGACGGTCTGGTAACCGGCTTCGTCGGCTAGCTGCATCGTCCCTTCGTAGCAATTGGAGGCGAGGATATTGTCGTGGAAGGCTTTGCTGTGCGGATTGGCCAAAATGTCCGCGGGAAAGCGGCAACTCGCCCAGGTCGTTGCAATCCTGCCGATCAGATCGGCGGATTGATCCGCTCTTGCCGCAGCCTTTGACAGGATCGATTTGGAGCCACCTGAGGCGCGAACGCAATATCCGGCATTGGGATCAAGTGCGTTCCTGCTGCGCTCAACCAACCCCTTGTTGCAAGGACGGCCAGGCCGCTCCCATACTTTGCAGGCGCGTTGACCGACACCGCCGCACGGTGTTCGCGCAGCAGCCGATGCGGCAAAACTGATATGGCTTGTGGATGTGCTTGGCGCAGGCGAAGCGAAAAACGCCAGCGCAGCGCCGATAACCGAAACGACAATTGCAGACTTAGAAAAGCGCATGGCACTTCCCCCTAAGTGAACAGTCTGCGACCCATGTCTCTTGTTGTTGGTCAGTCTTTCTAATGCGCCGGTTTGAGCCGATCCTGAACGCGATTGTTGTCAAATGTACAGGAAGTTTGAGGGGGTGCGAAAGTGCGGCCGATCACGAGCGATTAGTCAGGCAGATCTGAGCCCAGCTCCACGAGCGGCGCAGGCTGGCTTTGCTCTGCGATGCTGCGCGCTGTGTCCCAGCCGCCATGGAGCCATGTTTGCCGCGTGGCTTCGTTATCAGGCACGATCACCGGCATGCTCTTGCAGCCTGCCTCTCTGGGTGCGCCCGCCGCGTCGCGGGTTAGCAGGGCGAAGGCGGGCACATCCTCGTCTTTCCAGACGCCCGCCATAGCGAATATCCCGCCCCCTTCCGGCGCGAACCAATGCTTGAGGCGTCGCCCCTCGTAATCTGTGCCGCCGCCCCACAGCATGACGCTGGTTGCGGGCACTAGGCAGCGGAACTCGCTGTTGCGCAGGTTCCCGATCCAGAACGGGCTATCGAGATTGCGCACCGATACGATGCGCCGGGCCGGATCATTGGAATTCGGAGGCGGCAACACACCCCACAGGCGCGGCGTCATGCGCGGGCTGAGCCGTCCGCCAGCGGGCCGCGGACCGGCGATGAATTCGCGCCCTGCGGTGATGACAGGCGCAAAGTTGAGCGGGGCCACATAGCCGCCCGCCCACGGGTCCTCGCCCGGCGCTGCGCCAAACCGCCGCGCCACATCGGCGGCCTTTGCATCGAGGCGGTAGAGCTGGGTCAGACGCTTGTTCCAAAGGTGCTGAAAGTAGCAGGCAGCGAGGAGTGATTGCTTAGGCAGCGAAAATTCTTCATCGGGGGTGTAACCTTTCGCCTGCGCGCTCCGAAGACAGGCGAATACACCGCATCCATTAAGGGGTCCATTGCAATGGAATTTACACTGAAGCGCACCGTCCAAGTTTTGGCCGTTTTAATTTTCGCTGTGGCAGTTTCACAGCCAGTGTACACAGCACTCTATCTCGGCGCGCCGGACGTGGATCGCGGATGGCTATGGGGCGTGGAAGCGTTCATTTTTGTGATTATGGCAGCGTTTGCTGGGTCTGCTCTAGTGCAGTCCAAACGCTACAGCCTTGGCTTTTCAGCGATCGCGATGAGCGCGGTTCTCAACGTTGTCCAAGTTGGCGTTGGCTTGACCATGTTCGGCCCGTTCCGTGAAGCTGCACAGGCTTCCGAAGCACTCGCCCCGGCGGCTGGTGCAGTGGTTGCCTTCTCCTTCATGGTCTACAATGCAGCTAAGGTCTTGCTCGGTCTCGCGGCGATTGTATTTGGCATGGCCAAGATGAACGCTGGCGGCAAAGCGCTGGGCGGCCTCACAGCAGCAGTTGGTGTGGTTGCTCTGATTACAAACACCCTTTCGATGGCGCTGGGCCGCGGCTTCTCAGGCGATCTGCCGCTGGCTGGTGGTTCAGGCGTTTTGGCGACGCTGCTGCTGGCACTGTGCCTATCGGTCGCGGTCAAAGAAGACTGAAGCTCTCAAAATCGTTTTGCGCTTCATGCGTTCGGTCGTCATTCGGCTGGACGCATTGGCGCTATACGCTTAGTAAGCCTGACATCCCCGGGGAGCGCGCTCGCGCTGAGAGGGGCGGGATAAGCACCGCCTGACCCGTTGAACCTGAACCGACTAACATCGGCGGAGGGAGCGGCTGGCATAATCGTCTGTAGACAGGCCAGAAGTCCGCTCTCCGCCACTAGGAGACACTTCGCATGGCAGACATCAACTCACCGGTCGAAATCGGCGTAACCACCGGGCCCATCCGCGGCAGCCGCAAGGTCCATATCGGCGCGCGCACCGGCAGCGGAATTCAGGTCGCCATGCGCGAGATTGATCTGGAGGGCGGCGAGGCGCCAGTGCGCGTCTATGACACCTCCGGCCCCTACACCGACACGGACGTCAACATCGATATCAATGCCGGCCTCGCCGCGAAACGCCGTGACTGGATCCTGGCCCGCGGCGATGTTGAGGAATATGACGCGCGCGAGGTGAAGCCAGAGGATAACGGCCAGCTCGGCCCGGACCGCAGCGGCGGTGTCCCGCAATTCCCGAACGCGGTAAAGCGCCCGCTGCGCGCGAAGGCGGGCATGAACGTCAGCCAGATGCACTATGCCCGCAAAGGCATCATCACGCCTGAGATGGAATATGTCGCCGAACGTGAGAACCTGGGCCGCGAAGTCGCCGCTGATTTGGTGCGCGATGGTGAGAGCTGGGGCGCGGAAATCCCAACGGTGATCACGCCGGAATTCGTGCGCGATGAGGTCGCCCGCGGCCGCGCGATCATCCCGAACAACATCAATCACCCGGAAACCGAGCCGATGGCAATCGGGCGCAATTTTCTGGTCAAGATCAACGCCAATATCGGCAATTCCGCCGTCGCATCGGATGTCGCCAATGAAGTCGACAAGATGGTGTGGGCCACACGCTGGGGCGCGGATACGATCATGGATCTATCCACGGGCCGCAACATTCACGACACCCGCGAATGGATCATCCGCAACTCTGCCGTGCCAGTTGGCACCGTGCCGATTTACCAAGCGCTGGAGAAGGTCGGCGGGGTGGCCGAAGACCTCACCTGGGACATTTTCCGCGACACTCTGATCGAGCAGGCAGAGCAAGGCGTCGACTATTTCACCATCCACGCCGGCGTCCGCCTGGCCTATGTGCCGATGGCCGCAAACCGCGTGACCGGGATCGTCTCACGCGGCGGCTCTATCATGGCGAAATGGTGCCTCGCGCATCACAAGGAAAGCTTCCTCTACGAGCATTTCGACGACATCACCGAGATCATGAAGGCCTACGACATCGCCTATTCGCTGGGCGATGGCCTGCGCCCGGGCTCCATCGCGGATGCCAATGACGAGGCGCAATTTGCCGAGCTTTACACCCTGGGCGAGCTGACCCACCGCGCGTGGAAGCATGACGTGCAGGTAATGATCGAGGGGCCGGGCCACGTGCCTATGCACAAGATCAAAGAGAACATGGAAAAGCAGCCGCAGGTCTGCGGCGAGGCGCCGTTCTACACCCTCGGCCCGCTCGTCACCGATATCGCGCCGGGATATGACCACATCACCAGCGGCATCGGCGCGGCGCAGATCGGCTGGTACGGCACGGCGATGCTTTGCTACGTCACGCCGAAGGAGCACCTTGGCCTGCCCGACCGCGACGATGTGAAGGTCGGGGTTGTGACCTATAAACTCGCCGCGCACGCAGCCGACCTTGCAAAGGGTCACCCGGCGGCGAAGGTGCGCGATGACGCCCTGTCAAAGGCGCGCTTTGAATTCCGCTGGAGGGACCAGTTTAACCTGTCACTCGACCCGGAAACGGCCGAGCAATATCACGATCAGACCCTGCCAGCCGAAGGCGCGAAGACGGCGCATTTCTGCTCCATGTGCGGGCCAAAGTTCTGCTCGATGCAGATCAGCCAGGAAGTGCGCGATTTCGCCGCGAAGCAGAATGAAAGCCCCGAGACATTCCTAGCCGCAGAAAAACTGGGCGCAGACACCGCCGAGGCCAGCAAGCAAGCGGCGCTCAAAGGCATGGAGGAGATGAGCGAGAAATATAAGGATATGGGGCAGAAGCTGTACTTGCCGGAGGAGGGCGCATGAAGGCCCTGATCAAATCCACCGCAATCGCGGGCGCACTTTGCCTCGCTGGTACCGCCGCGCAGGCGGACGATCACACAGAAGCTTCTTCGAAGAAGCAAACACTCATGCCTGAAGCGGAAGGTCCGCGCGCCTTTATGGAACAGTTCGGTTTTTCCGAAGCGGTAATCCATGGCGACACCGTCTATCTGTCCGGCGTGATCGTCGGCGGGGGACAGGACGGCACATTGAGCGAAGAGGGGCTTGAGGGCACGTTTGAATATCTCGGCAGCGTGCTGGAGCGCGCAGGCTCAAGCTGGGACGATGTGATCGATCTCACCACCTACCACACCGATATCGAAGCCTCGATGCCCGCATTTAGCGCGGTCAAAAACCGCTATATCAAAGCGCCCTTTCCAGCATGGACCGCGATTGACGTGGACCGGCTGTTCTCGCCAGGCGGCGTGATCGAGATCAAGATCACCGCGCGGGTCACGCCTAAGGAGTGAGGCCAGCAAGCAGGCGGCGCCCAAAGGCATGGAAGAAATGAGCGAGAAATATAAGGATATGGGACAGAAGCTGTACTTGCCGGAGGAAGACGCATGAGACATTTGATTGCGCGCTTCGCATTCGCCCTGGCATTGGGCGGGTTAGCCCTCTCGGCGCCGGCCCATGCGACCAAGGAAAAGGTCAATGTCATCGGCGTGCCTGCCGAGTTGGAGCAGATTGAAGGCACAAAATGTGTCTTTGCCGGAGTGTGCTTCAGCAAGAAACGCGGGGCCTACACCTATGATCCAGGCGTCTGGGGCATGGCCAAATTTCGCGATGGCGAGGTCACTTTAATGGATGGCACCGTGCTGCCTGGACGGATAGCGGTGCTGGGCAAGGCGAATGATTGGAACTTTATCAAGCGTATCGTGCTGGTCGTCCCGGAAGGTGAGGCAGATGCGATCTACCTCAGCTCCACAGATGCCCTGCTGATCACCCAACAGCATAAGAAGGGGCCGCGCACTTATGACCGCTATGATGGCGCCTATCTGCAGCGGCTGGTGTCTGGCAAAATGCGCCTGTCCTATAATCCGGCGGCGGGCACGTCCCGGCCATTGTCGGAATTTCTGCCGGCAGGCACGATCGCCAGCCTGTCTGGTGCGGTCGGGCGGCAAGGGGTAATCGATGCGCTGAAAAACGGCAGCACTGTTGAGGAGAGCCTGACAGAAGGGACCTCCGCGGGCCGCGCATTGGGCCAAGCGCTCAGCTCTATCGAAATCACGGAGAAGGAATATCTGCTCTATGACGAGAGCACCGACCGGCTGACGCCAATCACCAAAGCGAATTATGCCTCCTCTTTGGCGACATTGTTCGCCGGATGCGCGGCAGCGGATGCGAAATCGCTCAAGGGCTTTCGCAAATATAAGAAGATCGTCGAGGCGGTTGAGTTCTATAACGCGAGTTGTTGATGAGGAAGGGCTTTCCACTTTCCATTTCGTGACCCGTCACCTCGAACTCGTTTCCGGAAAACGGCGGATTTGTAATTCGGTTGCTGGGTTGTGGTGAAAAGGAGCCTAGGTTATGCAGGTAATCTGGAAATCGCAATGCCAGAGTGCATTGGTGAACCAGTCGCCAAAGGCCCAGACCATGGTGCCAAGAACCGCGAGTACAATTTCGTTCTTTGAAGCTTTCGTCAGGCTTTCAGAATCCGTAACGTGAGCCTTCCTGACCTCAATGCTAGAATTAATAAGGCCGACGGAGTGCTTTAATGCGTCGTCGAAGGGCAGTTTTTCATTCCCTTTCAAACTTGTAATATATTCAGCGGCTTCAACTATTCGAGCCATCTCGCGTTGCTTTTCTTCCTTGTCCATCTCGTTCAATTTTAGATTTTCTGGAAGATCTTTGAGGAACTTTTTGCTCTTCATCATCTCTATCGCTTGCTTCTGAGCCTCAGTTCTCTTTTTTAGTTCTTCAACTAAAATATTATGAAGTACTGCATACCCTACAATAATGGCTCCAACTCTCTGAAAAAATGTTGGAATATACAGCGCGTCTACAATTAGGCCAATAATGAGAATTGCGAAACCAATTTTAATACTGTTTTCATATATTAATCTTTCAAATTTCAGATACCATTTTGGATCCTTTTCGAATATTTTTTGACTCATCTTTGAATATGTTCGCCTATTGATATTGGAGGGTATGACTTTAGTGAATAACTTCGAGTGGGCAATTATCATTTCCCAAAAAATCGACGTGGACTGGTCCAAGGAAGAGCTTTTCTAACCCCACCCCAATTTCACCAGCACCCGGTCCAGCTCCTGTAAGAAACGCGAGCGGTCGGCCTTTGAGAATGGCGGAGGGCCGCCGCCGATGCCGTCCATCCCGGCGCGTAGGTCTTCCATAATCGCGCGGGTCGCGATTGCGCTGCCGATACTGGCGGCATCGAACGGTTTGCCATTGTGAGACAGCACCGCCGCGCCTGCCTTTAGGCACCGCTCCGCCAGCAGAATATCGGCGGTGATCACCACGCTTCGCGCGTTCGCATTCTCCGCAATCCAATCATCCGCCGCGTCATATTTTGGGCCCTCATGCGCCGGGCGGCGGGCATCCGCCCACCTTGGCTGCGGCCTAACCGGCCGGCGCGCGGTCGCGCTTGCGGACGGCTGGTCGCCGTCCGAATATCCATCGACGACAATCCGCTTGATACGCGGGTGATCGGGGATGCGGAATGGCGAATTGCTGACGATGCGCACCTCAGCCTTAAACCGCTCTGCGACGCGGTAGACCTCGTCCTTCACCGGGCAGGCATCGGCGTCGACCAGGATTGTGATGGGGGTTTGTGCTTGGGACATCGCCGAGGTTCTAGCGGTGTTTTTGTTTTTCGCACACCCATCCGGGCGTGCGGTTTCCTCGCTCAGTTTTTTGTTTACGCCCTCAAGCGCCGGGCGCTCACATCCGTTCGCTTGGCTTTCGGCCTAACCGGCCGGCGCGCAGTCGCGCTTGCGGCTCGCTTCGCTCGCCGGACCATTCCAGGCCATCAAGATTGCGCCAGGATACTAGGCGCAAGGCAGTCTGGCTTGGTTGCGGAGCGCGGTCGGGAGTCTTTTTGTTCCGCATCGCATCCGCGATGCGATATCCTCGCTCACGCGATCATAGATCGCATCGCTGCGGGCGGGCGGGCGCCCTTGCGGTCGCTCAAGCGACCGTGCTCCGCGACCAAGCCGCGAAACTCCCACTCCGAAATTCCTCGAAATTCCCGCGCGGCTTCCCATATCGAATGATACAACAAACCCCCTAAGAGAGGAGCGTCGCCCCCGATGCCAAACACCGAAACCATGCAGTTCCAGTTCAATTCTGACAGCAGCGTTATGGGCACAGCAAACGTCGCGGAGCGGATTGAAAATGCCGTGCGTCATAAGCTTGCCCGGTTCGAAAATCGCCTCACCCGGCTGGAGGTGCACGTGCGCGATGACAATGCGCGCAAGGGCGGCGATGATGACAAGGCCTGTATGATCGAAGCGCGTCCGCGCGGGGACAAGCCAATCGGCGTCACCGAACATGCAGGCGATGTGGACACGGCGGCTCGCAAGGCGGCCAACACCATGGCCCAGCGGCTGGAACGCGTGCTGGGCAAGCAAGAAAAGCACAAACACGACCCGCGGCCTGATAAGGAGATGTGAGGGAGCTTTTTGTTTGCGCCCTCAAACGCCGGAGTCTTTGAATTCCGCACACCCATCCGGGTGCGCGATATCCTCGCTCATGCGATCATAGATCGCGTCGCTGCGGGCGGGCGTGCGCCCTTGCGGTCGCTGAAGCGACCGTGCTCCGCGACCAAGCCAGCGGAAGCGCACCAAGTATCTTGGAGCAACATCCATGACCTGGAATGGCCCGGCGAGCGACAGCGAGCCGCAAGCGCGACTGCGCGCCGGCCGGTTAGGCCGAAAGCCAAGCGAACGGATGTGAGCGCCCGGCGTTTGAGGGCGCAAACAAAAAACTCAATCCTGCTCTGTAATCCTCACCAGGCTCCAGTCATACCCCAGCTCACGCACGCGGGCCTCCAGCGCGGCGCGCAGTTCTGCGCTGGGCTGTGCCTAGCGGGTGAGCATCCATAAGTAGCGCCCTGATGGCTCGCCGACGATCGACCACGGATATTGTCCCTCGGCATTCGGCTCGCCGCGGTCCAGCACCCAATAATCGCCGTAGAACGGACCGAAGAAGCTGACTTTCAGCTTGGCGCCGTCTGATCCCTCGACCACTTTGGCGCGGCCCTTTGCTTCGCTGAGTTCGCCATCAAGCCCGCCTTTGCGGCAGGAATTGAGCACGGCAATCTTGCCATCATCGCGCTCCGAATAGGTCGCGGTGACACCTTCGCAGCCCTTTTGAAACGGCGCCTCATAGCGGGCATATTCGTGCCAGGTGCCAAGGTAGGATGCGAGCGCGACCGGCTTTGCAGGCTCTGGCACGGCGGTGTTGCCGACAGGGCCTGGGGAGCCGGTGCATGCGGCGAGGGTGGTTGCGGCGAACAGGGCGAAAAGTGCGCGCGGGGCGTGTTTGAATGTCATGCGCATGGCTGTGCCACAGGGCGGGCGGGAATGCCATTTTGCGGCGGCGGGACGGTCTGCTGCGGCGCTGAGGCTTTCCTACTGATGGGCGCGGCGTTTAGACCATGCGGATGGCCAAATTCCCTGCTTATTGCCGCGATGCCGCGCGCTGTCTTCAATCGATTTTTTCGATCAATAGGCGTGTCTGTGATCGGATGGTTTTTGGCCTTAGACTGTGTTTCAGTCTGTTCCAAGCGCCCTGTGCGTGCGGCGAGTGGAGGAATGGAGCTTACGGGGCGGCGAAAAGGGACCTCAGGTGGGGGCGCAGAAATTGCGGCTAACTCCTTCAAATTAGGTGATTGCCCAAATGTCTGCTAGTTGGCATTTGCTGACGTCGAGATTTGCGACGGACTTCGAGATTTGCCTTCCGCCGTTTGGCCCCTGTGGCCCCCGGCGTAAACCAGACGACGACTTCCTTTCATTTGACGATTTGACGCACAACCATGCCTCGCATTGGGGCATGGCAATTACCGTTTCGCTTGAAAGGAAACGACTATGTCTAAGACTGGAACCGTAAAGTTCTTCAACACTGACAAGGGCTATGGCTTCATTCAGCCTGACGATGGCTCGAATGACAGCTTCGTCCACATCAGCGCAGTGCAAGCCGCCGGCATGCAATCGCTTGATAAGGACCAGCGCGTCAACTTCGACCTCGAAGAAGGCCGCAATGGCAAAGAAAGCGCTGTGAACTTGTCAGCTGCTGACTAAGCGATCCGTAGCGGGGCGGGGCTGTGATGGCTCTGCCCCGTTGCAATCCCTGTGCTCAGGCGCACCGGGCCAAGAAATGACGCGCTGATGACGCAGGCTAATGGCCGCCGCAGCGCTTTCCTACTCGCACTGACTGTGGTTAGAAGCGAGCAAATGCACCACAGTAACCTCCGTATTAACCCTATGGTAGCCATGCGCGGTTAACGCGCTGGAAGACTTTCGCTGCATACCAGCGAGGCTGGCCGTTTGCGTCAGTGCGGATCGTTACTAAGGGGTTTTGAAAATGCATCAGCTGCAGGAAGTCTTTGCGACTGCCGAAGGGGAAAAGGCTTTTGAGGCGCACTTGCATGCGCTGTTTGCCGCCTCGGATTTCGATGCTGCTGAGGCAATCCTTTCAAAGCACATTGCGGCGATGGATACCCCTGTGGCTGAGTTTTGCCGTCAGCTGGGTCATGATGCGATTGAGATCAACGGCCTCGAAGACGTGTTCGATTGCGTCGATGGACTGGAAGGCGAACCTGTCAGCACGGTGATCATCGTTGCGGCGAACCCGCCAGATCTCGCCTTTGAAAAGGGCAAGACGCATGAGCCCTTCCTCGCCGCTATGCTTTACACGGACGAAGGCTATGCCTTCTCCAATACGCCCGCTGAACAGATTATCGCAGAATGCGGCAATGAAGAGGGCCCGGCGTGGGCTGGCAAAGAAGAGGACATTGAGCTCTATCTTGAGATTGAGGGGTTTGGCCCGCTCAATACCGCGCTGCTGTTCCACAAACAGCGCCACTTCTTCCGCGATGACAATCCGCCGCAAGCGCCTTTGCGTTACGTTGAGTACGTTGTTGGCTGTTGGTGGCGCGCGCTTAGGTGCCAGCAGGCTATTGCAGCGCGCGTGGAAAAGCACCTGCACCCCATCGGGATCGGCGCGGTTGTCGCGGTTGAGGACATGCGCCCAGAGCTGATCAGCGTGCTGGCGCGGCCTGCGACAGAGCAGGTGGCGGAACGCCGTCCGGCGGCCGAGCTTGCATCGATCGAAGCGGAGACCTTCATCCAGCGTAAAGTGGTTGAAGAAGAGAAGGAGTTCTCCGGTGCAGATCTGCGCCGCAAGGTCGATGAGATCATGGAGGAGGCACCAGAGCCGGAACCAAAAAAGAAGCGTGGTTTCTTCAGCCGCTTGTTTGGACGCGGGCGCTCGGTCGACAAGGCTGCTTAGCCAAACGGGTAAGCATTGTTGCCGCTGGGCGTGAGTGCTTGCACGCGCGTTTACCAAGAAAGCCGCGCAAATTAGGTGTTTGTGCATAAATCTGCTAACCTATCGGTCTATCCAAAGAATCTGGCGCCGCTGCGCTTTGAAAGCGGCACAACAGGCCAAGTGCTTGCATGCACTCTGACCCCTGCTGAGCCGGAGCATAAAGAGAGACCATTGCATGGCCCAAACATACGAATTCTACAGCGAACGCGCCGACGAAGCTGCGGCGCAGGCGGAAAAGTCTGACCTCGCCAACGTACGTGAACGGCATCTGCGGGCTGAGAAAACTTGGCGTGGTTTGGCTGAGCAGGCTCGCAAGACCGTACAAGATCGCGCCCGCGCCGATGAAGAACGCGCTGCACGCCGTGCGGCAGAAGCCGAAGCAGCCAGCGCCTAAACCACATGTTTAGCGCATTGTAGTGCGGCCTCTCAGCCTTTCGCTGAGGGGACAAATGCTGCGCGCTAAACGCTTTTTCGGCCAAACACTTTGGCGCGCAATCCCTTGCCGCTCAGGCTAGGCATGCCCGGATTGCTCGGCGTCGGTTGGCTGACTTGGACTGGCTTTGGCGTGTCTGGATCAGGGGGCGGTGCACCGCCGTCTCCAATCGCGCGCACCTCAAACTTCCCGCCAATACCTTCGGCCATGGCGCGTTTCTCGGCCCATTCATTGGCGAGCTCGACCTTGGCGTCCTGTTCCCCTGGCATTAGGTCGGCTGGGAAGGCCCGATCATTGATGGCGTTCTCCTCAGGCACGTGATCCTCCGCGAGAAAGGCATGCTCGACATGCTTAAGTGGAGTGAGTTCATAAAACGCCAAGCCAGCTTCGCCATCTTCTGGGTCGGCATCGCGCCAGTTCACCTTGTATGAAAGGCTGCGGTCTTCCGGGCCAAAGGTATCGCCATCCGGGATGACATAGCCGTTCTCCACCAGGCTCACATTCATGAAACTAAGGATGGTTTCGAAATTGGCAGCCCAAGGCAGCACATTGGGCTTGATCACGATTTCTCGGCCCAGCCAATGACGCGCGCCATAGGTGCGAATGCCGAGCTGTTGATCTTCGTTGGGGCCTGCCTGCGGTCCGAACAAATACGGGTGTATGTGAAGCGGGCTTGGCGCATCCATAGCGGCAAAACTATCAAACATCTCGCCAGAGATCAGTTGATCTGACTGCGTCCAATGCACAGCGGATGGGCTGGCATGGTCGGTGACAATCCGGCTCATCAAGGCCAAAACTTGAAGGCGCCGGTCAAATTGCTCCCGCGTCGCGCCCGCTTGTTTGACGCCGACCTGCTGAAACATTTCGGCGATCTTGGGATCGTTTTCGACACCTCCCATCACGCCATGCGACACCTCCAGCAGGATGTGGCTGCGCGAGCGAGCGATGCGGTCGCGGACGTCAGGGCACAAAAGGCCAGTGACGGTCGATGACAAAGTGGCGGCGAACACCTCAGGATTGGCCGGACCATCGATATATTCAAAGGTCAGCATTAGCTCTTCTGAACCGTTGAACAGCCGGTAGAATTTGCCCGGATTGGCCTCAGGAACGTTGAAAATCGCGCCCGATTTCATCTCTTCGATACGAGCGAAATCGCGCACCGCCGCTTCCAGAATGTCGTGCGGCTGGTCGAACAGCAAGGCGGTTTGCAAACGGTTCGGATATTTCATCGTTTTGGATCCCGGTTTCCAACACCGGGCCTGTAAGGCAGCAGGCGTAAGTTTCCGGTTAACTATGCACCGCGCCTCATGCGGTTGTGACAGGATTGCGCGCGCATTTCCGAGGGCACGTATCAGCCGCCGATGCCAAGCTCACCTAGGATACTCTCAATCTGCTTTTTGACGCCAAAGAAGCCAGCCTTGGCATGCGGCCAAGTGGCCCGATCAAGTTCTGGCAGCAGGGTGATGAGTTTGTCCGCTGCCTCTAATTCGGACAGCTCTGGCCACAGCGCATCGCGCGTCCAGCCAATCGGCAAATACGGCGTCACGACCCGGGTGATCCCGGCATCTGAAAGCAATTCAGCAAGGCTTTGCTCGCTGTCCCAAACGGTGGATTTGCAGCCAAACGCATCGGAGGCCTTGCTGAGCGAGTCCGCGACGGCTTCTTCAGCAAAACTCAGCGCCTTATCAATCACCTCGCGCGGAGACCGCGCGGCGGGACGAGCGGCCCCAATGACCAAGCTCGGCACCTGAGGCAGCGTCAGCGGCGCGTGGCTTGCCGCTTCATCGTGCAGCAGCAGAGCAAACGGCTCAGCAAATGCATCTTCGTTGGGAACATCGGGCAGCGACAATGTTCGCTTCGGGTGGTCGTAGGGCTCTTCGAGCGCAGGCGCTTCGGTTGCCAGACCTTCAGCCGGCATTGGACCATCTGGATGATTGACTGTGTAGGTGGCGATATTGTCTGGGCGAGCGAGGTAGGTTTTGCCCTTGGTGTGGAGGCCTGCGACCCAGCGCCAGCCGAGAGTGTTCGAGGCCGCATCACCGTCTATCAGGTTTCTCAAGAAGAAGTCCGCGCCAAGCTGCCAATCGAGCTTAAGCGTGAAAATCCAAATGCTGGCAAACCACATGCGGGCGTGATTGTGCAAATAGCCAGTCTCCACGAGCTCGCGTGCCCACACATCGAATGCCTCTATCCCGGTGCGTCCGTCGATGGCCTCGGTGTAAGCTTTCTGCAGGCCGGTGTTGCTTGCTAGCCGGGCGAAGGCCGCCTCACGATCCTCGCAAAACTGCGACCAGACGCTGGGGCGCTGTTCGAGATAGCCTTTGAAATAGACCCGCCAGAAAACCTCAGCGATGAATTTCTCTGCCTTCTGCGGGCTGTGCTGGGCCAGCACAGAGGTGCAGATTTCAGTCTCATTTAGCAGTCCTGCATGCAGCCATGGCGACAGCAGCGAGACATTGCTGCGGCCCGTTCCGTCGTCAAAATTGCGCGCATCAGCATAGCGACGCCCGGCCTTGGGCAAGAAGTCCGCAAATTGTTCAATGCCAGCGGCGCGAGTGGGGGTCCATTTCATAGATAGGACAACGAGAGGCGCGCGCGCGGGTTCCAATAAATTGCGTATCGCCAACCCTGAACTGTGTAATTTTCGTGCTCAAACGCACAATAAATTTCGGAACATCTATTCGAGAAGCTCGTTCGTATCTGTGAGCGAGCAGGCAAAACGGCTTGTTCCCATTCTCTCGCGAATGGCACCAAATTTTGTAAGTATTACAAGGATGATCCCTATGAACACCCTTAAAGTGGCCTTGGCCTCAACCATCGCTCTGTCCATTGCCGCCTGTTCACCAGAAGCGGCGACCGATGATGTTGCAACCGAAGATGCAATGGCAGCCGAAGAAGTGGCGCCGGGCACGATCGTTGACGTTGCCGTTGGCGATGACAACTTCTCCACCTTGGTAGCTGCAGTGAACGCCGCTGAGCTTGGTGAAACCCTGTCGGGTGAAGGTCCGTTCACCGTGTTCGCGCCAACCAACGATGCGTTCGCGAAATTGCCAGAAGGCACAGTCGAAACGCTGACTACCGAAGACACCGAAACACTTGGTACGATCCTGACCTACCACGTTGTTGCACAGGCGGTTGATGCGGCCTCGCTAATCGGTGCAATCGAAGGTGCCGGCGAAGGCGGATATGAAATTCCAACGGTAAACGGTGGAACGCTGACAGCAAATGTCGTCGATGGCGCAGTGGTATTGACCGATGCGGCCGGCGGCACTGCGACCGTGACCGCGACCGACGTGGAAGCATCAAACGGTATGATCCACGTGATCGATTCGGTTCTGATGCCGCAGTAATTTACGCATCTTTGAACAAAGTTGAGAAAAGGCGGGTCCTGCGAGGGATCCGCCTTTTTGCTGTTTGGTGATGTCAATGGACCGCCACGATCGGGAATTTGTCGACTGCCTGCAACAAGGTAGTGACGCCATGGGTAAGGTGCTCTACCATGCTTGATCAAGTACTTAGAGTTGGGCGTTAGATGATTGGTATAGGGCGAATTTCCTGGCTAGCGCTGGGAGCGTTAATGTGTTCCGCTTGCGCAGCAAGCGGCGATAACCGCGCTGACACGCCGCAGAATTTTGCCGGCATTTCCGATGATGAATCGATCACCTTGAGCGGGACTGAGCCGTTCTGGAGCATGGCGATTGATGGCACCAAGCTGACGTACTCGAGTCCGGAAAACCTCGAAGGCGAAGTCACAGAAGTGCGCCGATTTTCTGGCAATAACGGTCTGGGGTTCTCTGGCGAGCTTGCTGGTGAGAGCTTGCAGATCGCCGTAACCCCAGGCGAATGCAGCGACGGCATGAGCGATTTTGAATACCCTTTCACGGCTACTGTCAATTTGGGTGATGCGACGCTGCTTGGATGCGGCTACACCGACAGCAATCCAATCATTGGAGAAGAATCCGAATGAGCGATGCGCATGATGTCCAGGTGGACGAGGATCAAGCCATTACTGAGAGCGCAGGCGCTGGGATGGCAAGCGCCTATTCCGTTTCTCGCTATTGGCGGATGTTCTTCTGGGCGGCGGCAGTCTTCAATTTGATCATAGGTCTGGCTGGCATGCTCAGTCCAGAGGCGACGATCGATGCGCGGATCATCGGTCTGTTCATTTTCAGCTTTGGTATCGTGTATTTCCACGTCGCGCGCGAGCCGATGCGCTTTGGCCCAATTTTGTGGGCTGGTATTTTAAGCAAGATTGGTATTTTGGCGCTGCTCGCGCCTCAGGTTTTCGGTGCGCAGACGGTCGATCCAATGGTGGCGGGTGGCTTGGTCGCAGACGGGATCTTTGCGGTCGGATTCCTGGTGTTTTTGATGAGCGTGATCGACGATTACGAAATTTGATCTTGGGAGTTCGAACGGCCCCTTAAAGTCCGATCAACAGGCTGTTGAGCATCCGCAATCTAGATCCTTTAAATCCCGGAATGTCAGCTTGCCGCGGCGTTGCAGCGAATAATTGCCGCGTGCTCTCACCTAAAACCCCTATAGTGCAATGGTTTACCATTCTGCCGGTCTTGGCTGGCTGAATTTCTCGGAACGCACGCGTCTGATTGTCGTTAGGTTGGCAACGAACAGACATTACCGTTGCAGCGATTATTGTGGCGGGAAAGCGGACTACAGTGAGCACCGACGAAGAACGCGAGCCTAAGCGATCCGAGCAAGCAACCTTGAGTTTTGATGACGCGCCCGACAGGTTTCGGGCCGGTCACAAAGGCGACCAGTTTTCTGGCGCATCTGGCGTCTTGTTCGAACAAGCCATGGCGCAAACCCGCATGGCGATTTGCTTGTGCGATCCGCACAAGCCAGATCTACCGATTGTATTTGCCAACCGGGCATTTCGCCGCCTGACTGGGTATGGCGAGGATGAGATATTAGGCCGGTCATGCCGGTTCCTGCAGGGACCTGAGACCGATCCAGAGCCTGTCGCTCGCATTCGCGAGGCGCTGGCGAATGAAGACGTGGTCGTGGTTGAACTGCTCAACTACCGCAAGAACGGCACTACTTTCTGGAACGCTCTGCACCTAGGCCCAATCTACAACAGCGAGGGCGAACTCGTCTATTTCTTCGGCAGCCAATGGGACGTGTCCGACGTGCGCGCTGCGCGGTCTGAAGGGCGCCACGCAAAAGAAATGGCGCGCGAGCTGTCGCATCGCATGAAGAACATGTTCGCAGTGATCTCTGGCATCGTGAATGTCACCGGGCGGGTGCGCGGCATTCGCGCCGAGGCTGATGAAATTAACTCGCGCATTCAGGCACTAGGCCGCGCGTATGAGACGACCCTAGATGATGCTTCGTCTGGCAGCATTGATATTGGCCAAGCGATCAAAGCCGTCCTGCTGCCCTATGACCGTGACGAAGAGCGCATGATCTTGCTGGGAAATGGGGTGCGCATGCCGTTCACGGTCATCTCCATTGTCGGTCTCATCCTCCACGAACTTGCCGCAAATGCGACGAAGCACGGGGCCTGGGCCACTGAAGAGGGCAAGGTCACAGTGAGCTGGATGCCAGCGCAGGACACAGAAGGCCTCGTCATCACCTGGGCGGAAGAAGGCGGCCCTCTTGTTGACCCGGATCAAATTGAAGCGGGGACGGGCACAGCAATTGTCGACCGGTTGCTCGCTACGACTGACGGAACGATAGAGCGCAACTGGAACGAAACTGGCCTCAGGGTCGTTATCACACTGCCGGTAAGGAGCGTGTGATGGCCAAGAGCTACACGATATTGCTGCTCGAAGACGAACCCTTGATCTTGATGGATATGGAGTTTGCCGCTGAGGATCGCGGATGCGACGTGCTGACCGCGACGAATTGCGATATAGCTCATCAGCATATTCAAACCCACGGGCGCGATATTGATCTGGCGATATTGGACGTGTCGCTGGGCAATGGGCTGACATGCTTCCCCGTGGCGCACGAGCTCGAGCGTCTCGAAATCCCATACATCCTGCACTCGGGCGATCTCGACCGTCATAATGAGCGCATCCGCGAGCTGGACGCACAGCTGATTGCCAAACCAGCCTCCGCTGACAAGGTCATCGCTGCTGCAATCGCCCATTCACAAGGTGCTGACGCTAGAGCCGTTCACATCACTGCAGAGTAAGTCTCTGGGGGCTGCGGGCCGCTTGCCTTAGAACAGCCCTGGGATCTCGTACTGCGCGGCATTCGGTCGATCTGGTTGCAGCATCGTCTGACGCCCAGAACCCAGTGCTTGCTGCACTCCGGCAGCGCCAATGGCGGTGCAGGTGCGCCCGCCCAGAAAATCCAGAGCCGCTGCGATAGAGGCCTCGGTCGGATCGCCAAATGGTGTGAAGATGTCGTCGTCCGCTCGGCAGGTGTTGGGCACTTCGCTTGCGAGCCCGTTGAAATATTCACCGTTCCCGTCGGCATTGTTGGTTTGAAACGTCACGGCGCGAACCCTGAGATCGCAGGCCGCAAGGTCAAAGCCAAATTGACCGACTGGCTTACCCGAGGTGTCATCCCCGACCAGCGCCAGACTGTTGCCTAAATAAGGGATCATCGAATTGATCACGAGCTCGCTGGCAGAAGCCGTGCCTATGCGGCCAATGAATGCGATTTTGGTTGGCTGGATTGCGTTGGCCTCTGTTTGAAACAGTTCGGTTGAATTTTCCGCGGATTTCGAGGCCCGCAGGACCGTCTCGCTGAACACCTGACCGGTGCGTCCTTGCCCCAGAAGGTCGCCGAGCAGATCCGCGACATCGACCAAACCGCCGCCATTATAGCGGAAGTCGATGATCAGTTCGGTCACCCCTTCGCTTTGGAACAGCGCAAAGGCCTCGCGCAGCTCGTCAGAGGCGCTGGCGACAATAAAGGTGCGAAGGTTGAGGTAGCCAACCTTTTTGCCCGCATCATCCAGGATCAGCGCCCCGTATCGGTCAGATACCGGATCAAGTGAGAAATCAGTCTTTGTAATACTGGATTCGCTGGTCGTGTTGGCCGCTGTGCGGAACTGGATCACTCGGGTCGTACCGGCTGTGGATGGGCCAAGCGCATCGATCACCGCTTGCGGTCCGCCTGTCGACATCAGGGAAGACACGTTCTGCAAGTTACCACTGCTTGTACCAATCGCCAGCAATTCCGTGCCGCGATCAATGCCTGCGCCAAACCCAGGTGCATTCTCAAAAGCCTCAAGCACGAACACGCGGTCGTTGACTGTGTCATAGGCAAGCCTGATGCCAAACCCCGCATTAGAACCGGAGTTAATCAGCGCGTTTTCTTCGGCGATGGATGTCGCGAAGGTAAAGCCGCGGTCGCGCTGCTGAGCGCGGGCGGGGGCGACTAATGCGTCCAGATAACCTTGAAGGTCGGTGAAATTGCTGGCCACAACAGTGTTGTCGATCAAATTCGGGAACAGATACCATTCGTCAATTACGTCTTTGGCGAATTGTTGTTGCTCGGCGAGCGTGCATCCTGCCGTGCCTCCACTCGTTCCTCCACCAGTGCCGCCGCCCGCGGTGCCACCGCCAGCGGTTTGGCCGGATCCTCCACCGCCTCCACAAGCGGCCAATGAGATTGCGAGGAGGGTAGATAGGGTAATGCGACCAATGGTCATGCGGCGCGACTCCGAATTACGAAAGCGTCTTTGATGGATGTTTTTTATACAACCAGCATGGCTGATGAACCCCTAGTGAGCAAGATTACTCTCCTGTTAATGGGCGAATGTCAGGCACACCTGCTCGCAATGGACATCAACGAAAGGCGGGAATTCTGCCATTTGGATACAACTTTTCACAATTTTGGATGAGTTTTCCTCAGAAACCGGGGCAAAGCTCAGCTAAAACTCTCGTCTTGGCGATCCGATGCGCCTAGTTTGCAAAGAGATTTAGGAGGGAATTGCTTCGATGACGGGTTTGCCTGATTGGCTCAAAGCTGCACTGCCTGCGTCCGCGCAGCATGCGGGCTTGGCGGTTGCGCAATTGGGCAGCGAACGCAATTTTGCCCGCGGCGGTTTCAAACTGACCAGCCCGGCATTTGGTCCTGGCGAAGAACTTGACCCTTGCTTCAGCGCTGAGGAAGAGGACGCTGTCGCGCCGCCACTTGAGTGGAATGCGCCGCCTCCTGGTGCACAAGAATTGGTCCTGATTGTGGAAGATGCGACCAGCGCCGGGGATGAGCCAGATTGCCATTGGTTGGTCTGGGGACTCAAGGGCCAAAAGGGCATGCTGCTGGAAGGTGAGACGCCTCCGCGTGTTGGAAAGAATTCAAAAGGCAATTCGGAATGGCTGCTGCCCAATCCGCCAGAAGGCGAGGCGCGGCAATATGTGTTCCAATTGTTTGCAACGGAATTGCCGCTGACGCTGATGCCCGGGGCGACCCGCGCGGATTTGTTGGCGACATTAGAAGGGTCGATAGTCGCCAGCGCATTGTTGGTCGCCCCATTTACTGGTTCTGCCGCTGAGGATGAAGGCGACTGGGCCGAAGACGATATTTGAAGTTGAATATGTGACTTTGATTTTTTGAAACCTGCCACCACTGAGAAGGAGAGGATTATGGCTGGAAAGACTAACGCACTGCAGAAACCGGTGCAGCTTTCGTCTGAACTTGAAGCTGTCATCGGCAAAGGTCCGATGACGCGCGCGCAAGTGACGTCGAAGATTTGGGAGTACATTAAGGGCAACAGCCTGCAAGACAGCAAAGACAAGCGTCAGATCAATCCTGATGGCAAGCTCGGCGCTGTGATCGGTAAAGATCAGATCTCAATGTTCAAAATGACGGCTGCGGTGTCTAAGCACCTCACCTAAGAGTGATCGCTGGCGGCGTTGCGCGCATATTACGTGCGGCGTCGCCAGCCCACTTCTCCAGCGAACAGCGCCAGCCAGATCAATATCGGTTGCGCAATCATTCGCGGAATATGATAGCCAAGCCCGAGACCGCCATCGGAGCTCGCCATGTCCATGGCAAAGTGATTGATATTGGCGGGCCATACACACAGCGCATAAAGAGCAAGGCCGATGCCGCCCGCCTGCCTTAGCGGCTTGGAAATGGGCTGAAGCAAGGCGATTGCCCCGGCGATCTCGGCAATCCCTGTCCAATAGACGACCGCCTCTGGTGCTGGCACGAAGCCTGGCATGATCGCCAGAAATGGCCCTGGCGTGGCGACATGTGCATAGCCAGCATAGCCGTAAAACACGGCCAAGATCACCCGCACTACCGCACGGCTCCAGCGCTTCACGCTGCTTTCCTGCTGATCTGCGGCTATGGTTTCGCCTTGATGCTGCTCAATTGAATTGTCGATTGGTCATTCCCCGCCACTTTGCAGAAAGCCGCTTCCCTTCGCCCTGCTGCTTGCTAAGACGAGGTATAGCCGATCTGGACCATGCTTAGGAGCTGCTTTTGCCATGAAATATGCCGCCGCCTTGCTCGCCGCTTCCCTGCTGACCTCACCGCTTGCTGCGCAAGACGCAGGGGGTGAAGCAGCCGCGCCAGATCCCGCAGAGGCGCTTGCTGCGGCCGCGCTTGAGGCCGCGCCGGTATTTGATGGGCATAATGATGTGCCGATCCAGTTGCGCTCCCGGTTCGACAACCAGATCAATGATTTTGACTTTGTTGATACAACGGGCACTGGCGTGACCCATCCTGAGGGCCGGGCGATGCACTCTGACCTGACCCGCCTAGCGGAGGGTAAAGTCGGCGCGCAATATTGGTCGGTCTACGTGCCAACCAATATCAGCGAGCCAGAGGCCGCGCAGATGACGATGGAGCAGATCGATGTGATGAAACGTCTGATCGCGCGCTACCCCGATCAATTGCAGCCGACGATGACCGCTGACCAGGCCGAAAGTGCGATGGCTGAGGGGCGGATCGCCTCGTTTCTGGGAATGGAGGGCGGCCACTCAATCGGCTCCAGCCTCGCGGTCCTGCGGCAAATGTATGCGCTAGGCGCGCGCTATATGACGATCACCCACTCTCGCAACACGCCTTGGGCTGACAGCGCGACTGACACGCCCGAGCATGGCGGCTTGACCGATTTCGGCAAAGACTTGATCCGCGAGATGAACCGCATTGGGATGCTGGTCGACCTTAGCCATGTCAGCGAAGAAACAATGATGGACGCGCTTGATACGACTCGCGCTCCGGTGATCTTTAGCCATTCCGGCGCGCGCGCAATCAATGGCCATGCGCGCAATGTTCCAGACTCAGTTCTCGAAAGATTGCCTCAAAATGGCGGTATTGTGATGGTCGTTGGCTTGCCCGGCTTTCTCAATGAAGAACGCCGCCAGTGGTATAGCCAGCGCGAGGCAGAGTTGGCGCGGCAAGAATCGCTATACCAGGGCCAGCCGAGCATTGTTGAAGCGGCCATGGCAGACTGGGATGCGGCCAATCCAGAGCCTCAGACACCAGTGAGCCAGATGGCCGACCATATCGATCATATCCGCTCGGTCGCAGGCGTTGAATATATTGGGATCGGGGCTGATTTTGACGGGATGCCAACCGGGCCGATCGGCATGGAAGACAGCGCAGGCTATCCAGCGCTTTTCACCGAGCTTGCCCGGCGTGGCTATTCGCAAACAGAGTTAGAGCTGATCTCAAGTCTAAATGCGATTCGTGTTTTGCGGGCAGCCGAACGCTATTCGAGCAGTGTTTCAGCAATGCCGCCAATCGAAACGCTGATTGAACCTAGTGAGTGACTCTGATGGAGTCTTCACTAGGCCGGAATTCGAAGGTTAGTGTTTAGCCGTAAAGCGCAGGAATAACCCACACGAGTGTCATCGCAATGACCGCTGCGGCCAGGCTGATGCCGAGAACCCAGCGCATTGCACCCGTGGTATGCGCGCCGCGTGCGTCATCATCTTCGATGTGAATTTCGTCGCCTTCTTTATGCATAAAGCCCTCCGCTAGCTGGGGTGATAAGTAATTTAACGGAGAGCGCCAGCAATCGTTCCAAGGTTGCTGGCCGGCTCAGTATTTCAATCAATCGCGCAGCAACTCGTTAATGCCTGTTTTGGAACGAGTTTGCGCGTCCACAGTCTTCACGATGACCGCGCAATAGAGCGACGGACCGGGGCTGCCATCAGCCAAAGGTTTGCCCGGCAGTGCGCCTGGGACCACCACTGCGTAGGGCGGAACTTCGCCGCGGTGCACCTCGCCCGTCGCGCGGTCGACGATCTTGGTAGATGCCCCGAGGTAAACGCCCATTGAGAGTACAGCGCCGTCGCCAACGCGCACGCCCTCTGCCACTTCGCTGCGCGCGCCAATGAATGCACCGTCGCCAATGATCACGGGTTCCGCCTGCAACGGCTCCAGCACGCCGCCAATGCCAGCGCCGCCGGAAATGTGCACATTCTTGCCAATTTGCGCGCATGAACCAACCGTTGCCCAAGTGTCGATCATGGTGCCTTCATCAACAAATGCGCCGATGTTCACAAAGCTGGGCATTAGGACAACGCCTTTGCCAATATGGCTGCCGCGCCGCACGATTGCGCCCGGAACAACGCGAAAACCGGCGTCGTTGAACCGGCTTTCGCCCCAACCAGCAAACTTGGTGGGGACCTTGTCATAAGCTGCCTCGCCAGCAGAGGCCCCTTCCATCACGTGATTATCGCTGAGACGGAAAGAAAGCAGCACCGCCTTTTTCAGCCATTGGTTCACGCGCCACCCGCCATTTCCATCGGGTTCTGCCACCCGGGCCTGACCGCTGTCGAGCAAAGCCAGAGCATCGTTTACCGCATGGCGTACGTCGCTACCCGGAGTGATGTCGGCGCGCGCTTCCCATGCCGCTTCGATTTGGGTGATCAACTCTTCAGACATGTTTTCTCCAAAATGACTGCTCTTGAATTTGCCTTCAGTCGGAAAATTCGCCGCAATGCCTTCTCGTTATTTACAAGGTTGTTGTGCTGCTAGCCCGCTGAGATCATAGTCACAAGAGCCCGCAACATTGCTGGCGCAATTCCACGTTTACCGAAGCAATCGGCTTGCCTTGTTATTAACCTTGGACTTAAGCTTTGTCCTTAGAGGGGCACACGAAGGACGATCTTGATGAATAAGAAGCCAAATTGCCCGGTCAACTTGAAAATTGTCGTCGCGGCGACAGCGTGCGCAGCGCTCGGTGCTTGCGGTGGAAGCGCAGGCGGCGCTGGCGGAGCCGGGCCAATATCGACGCCGGTACCTGCCCCAGTGCCGCCGCCGCCCCCACCACCTCCACCACCGCCTCCTCCACCCGCAACCAATTTTGACACCGCGGAATTCCGCCGTTCTGACGGGCCTGATTTTCACGGCGCTGTCTCGGCATGGGAGCAGGGGTTCACTGGGGCTGGAGAGATCATTGCGATCATCGATACGGGTCTGGATACGGACAGTCCTGAATTCGTTGGCCGAGTGAATGCCAATTCTGCGGATGTCGTCGGCAATCGCGGCGTCGATCCAGAAGATGATCACGGCACAAACGTGGCATTGGTTGCCGCCGGAGGGCGCGATGGCATCGGTGTGCTGGGAATTGCGTTTGAAGCTGACATCCTTGCGGTTCGGGCCGACAACATCGGCTCCTGCGGTATAGACACGCCGTCTGACCCATCGCTCGGATGCTTGTTCAGCGACGGGAACATCGCCGATGGCATTGATCTTGCTATCAGTTCTGGTGCGAGCGTGGTCAACATAAGCTTGGGCGGCGGTTTCGCATCGCGAAGTCTGCTTGATGCGGTGGAACGGGCGGCTAACGCAGGATTGGCTATTGTCGTGTCGGCCGGCAATTCTGGCGATGGTTCGGATCCAAACATTGACCCTGACCAGCCAGACGCTTTCGCATCTAGCATTCAGCAGGCCGGCAATGGCAATGTAATCATCGTCGGCTCGGTCGATGAAAACGGCGCGATTTCGGATTTCTCAAATCGTGCCGGGGACTTTGCCAGCTCTTATATCAATGCGCGCGGCGAAACCATTTGCTGCGTCTATGACAATGGCGAGCTGTTCGTTGAAAACATCAATGGGGGCGAATTCGTCACATTGTTTTCTGGCACCAGCTTTGCCGCTCCTCAGGTGTCTGGCGCGGTTGCCTTGCTGGCGCAGGCTTTCCCAAATCTAACCGGCCAAGAGATTGTGCAGATACTGCTCGACAGCGCGCGGGATGCGGGCGCGACCGGTGTTGATGCGGTCTTCGGCTCGGGCATTCTTGATATCGAAGCTGCGTTTGCGCCAGCGGGCACTACCACCCTAGGTGGAACCCAGTCGAGACTGGCGCTGGCCGATGACGTCGTGATTGGTTCAGCCGCTATGGGCGATGCCTTGAACAGAACCAGCTTAACAGCAGTTGTGACCGATAGTTATGGCCGGGCTTACACCTATGACCTAGGCACACAGACACGCAATTCTGCGCAGGTTCAGCGCCTTCGCGGTGTGGTTGAGCGCAGCGGTATCAGCCGCGGCGGAACGACCGGCGCTGTGTCGATGGCTTTCACTATAGGAGACACGACGCGCACTGGCGAGCGCGCTTGGGCGCAGCAATTGCAACTGACTCCAGAGGAGGCGCAAGGCGCGCGGGTTCTGGCGGCGCGCGTTGCGGCCAAGATCGCGCCTGATCTTCAGCTAGGCTTTGCATTGTCGCAAGGCGCAGGCGGTCTAGTCGCTCAGATGCAAGGCACGGACCGGCCAGCATTTCGCATCGCACCGCAAGCAAGCGGCGATGATGGGTTTTTCCAAAGCAGCGAATTTTCGCTGGCTGCGCGCCACCAGCTTGGCCCTTGGGGGCTGACGGTGTCGGCTGACGGGGGCAATGTGCTGCTGGGCGCGGGCAGACAGGCCGAAGATGTGCTTACTGGCGTGCGTGAAGAGCGATCCACGCAAAGCTTTGGCCTTGCTGCGGATCGCAAAATCGCCGGCGTGGACGCGATTGTCTCGCTCACCTGGATGCAGGAAACGGACACGTTGTTGGGTGCGCATTTCCACGATGCGCTTGGCATTGGCGGGGCGGACACGATGTTTTTCGACGCCGAACTGAGCCATGAATTTGCTCGCGGTTGGCGAGTTGGCGGGGCTTACCGTCAAGGCATCACTCGCCCACGTGGTGGATCACTCCTTGGTGACGGCTCGCAATTACTGAGTGAGGCTTGGTCATTCGATGTGACGCACTACGGCGTGCTCACCAACGGCGACAGTCTGGGCCTTCGCTTTAGCCAACCCTTGCGAGTGAGCGGCGGCGGGCTGAACCTCGATCTGCCGGTGGCCTATGACTATGCGACCGAGAGCGCGGTCTTTGGAACGCAGCGGCTTTCGCTTTCTCCGGAAGGGCGCGAAGTGATGGGCGAACTTGCCTGGCAAGGGCCGCTTTCGTTCGGTTATGCCTCGGCGAGCCTGTTCTATCGCCGCGATCCGGGGCACTTCGCCGCGTCGCGCGATGATGCGGGCGCAGTGGTGAGCTTTAGCGCGGAGTTCTGAGCGCGCTCAGTTGAAAGCTTACTCTGGCATTCCCGCTTCGATGGCAAATTGATAAGCGCGTGCGACCAGCGGGGCGACCCGGTCGCTCATCGCTTTCGCATGAGCGGACGAGGCTGTGCCATCAATCACGCGCTTCTTAATACCCTGCATGATCCCGGCGAGCCGGAACAGATTATAAGCAAAATACCATTCCATTGGCGGCACCGGATAGCCGGTGCGCGCGACATAGCGTTCAACCGCTTCCTTAACCGTCGGAATGCCCAGCTCACCCAAATCGAGCCCGAGCAATCCGGCGCGGCCATCGGCAGGCTGGAACCAGTTGAGCATCAAATAGCTGAAATCAGCAATCGGATCACCGAGCGTTGAGAGTTCCCAATCGAGCACCGCAATCACTCGGTTTTCGGTCTTGTGAAAGATCACATTGTCGAGCCGGTAATCGCCATGCACCACAGAGCTTTCATGCTGCGGCGGGATTGTCTCAGGCAGCCATTCAATCAGCCGCTCCATTTGCGGCATATGCTCTGTTTCAGATAGCTTATATTGCTTTGACCAGCGGCTGATCTGGCGCGCACAATAATCATTGGGCTTGCCATAATTCCCAAGTCCGATTTCTGACGGTGTCTTAAGGTGCATGTCCGCGATCGTATCGATGAGCGCATTGTAGAGCTCGCGGCGTTCGTCCTTGGAGCATCCGGGCAAGGCACCATTCCACAGGCTGCGTCCATCAGCCATGCTCATAGCGAAGAATTTTGAGCCCAGAACCTCTGGGTCTTCGCACAGGCCATAGGTGCGCGGCACCGGAAAACCGGTTGGGTAAAGCCCCGTCATCGCCGCATATTCGCGGTCGACCGCGTGTGCGCTGGGCAGCAGTTTTCCGAAGGGCTGACGGCGCAGAACGTAATTCGCGCTAGGTGTTTCGATTTTATAGGTTGGGTTGGATTGCCCGCCTTTGAATTTGGTGTAGCTGATCGGCCCAGCAAAGCCTTCGACATTGGCTTCAAACCACGCCGTCAGCTTATCCATGTCGAGCTTGTCAGCATCCGCCACCTCGACCGTGCCGACCATTTCCTGGTCGAAATCGATTTGCGGAGCAGAATTGTCAGTCATCAGTCAAACACCACCACACTGCGCGCAGAATTGCCGGCGCGCATTTTGTCAAAACCAGCATTAATATCATCGAGTGCGATCCGCTCAGCGATAATCGTATCGAGATCGAGCAGACCGCGAAGGTAGAAATCCACGAGGCGCGGAAGATCGACCGGGAAATGGTTCATTCCCATGATCGCGCCCATCAGCTTTTTACCGCCGAGCAGGTCCATAGCGCCAAGCCCGACTTTGCAATCAAGTGGCATCATGCCGAGGATCACAGCCGTACCGCCGCGCCGCAAGCACGCAACCGCAAGATCGGCGGAGGCCTGACGCCCAACCGCTTCGATACCGAAATCGACACCGCCGTTCGAGATCGCTGTGATCTGCTTGGCGGCATCATCTGCTGTGGCGTCAATCGTATGCGTCGCGCCCAACGTTTCCGCCAGAGCGCGCTTTTCCGGGAGAGGATCGACGGCGATGATCTGACCAGCGCCGGCAATCTTGGCCGCATTAACAACCGCAAGGCCAACCCCGCCGCAACCGATCACCGCGACAGTCTGTCCCGGCGTCAGTTTGCAAGCATTGAAGATCGTGCCCGCGCCGGTTGTGACCGCGCAGCCAATGATCGCCGCCCGATCGAGTGGCATGTCTTTGTCGATCGACACGCAGGCGTTCTCATGGATCAGCATCTGCTCAGAGAATGCCGACAGGTTGAGCATCTGATTGACGGGTTCGTCGCCGTTGCGGGTAATGCGCAACGTATCACCCTTGCCACGGCGAGTGTTCCCGCCAAGGCAGAGGGCCATGCGCCCGGTTACGCAGAATTCGCAGGTCCCGCAGAAGGCACTGAGGCAGGATACGACGTGATCGCCGGGTTTGACGGAGCGCACTTCGCTGCCCACGGCGCGGACAATGCCCGCTGCCTCGTGCCCCGGAATCGCGGGGAGAGGATGCGGATAGGCCCCATCGATAAAGTGGAGATCTGAATGGCACAGGCCGCAGGCCTTAGTGTCAATCAGCACTTCGTGCGGCGCTGGATCAGCCAGTTCGACCTCGCCAATGACGAGGCCTTCACCTGGCGTCTCCAGAATTGCTGCCTTTGCCATAGCTGGCCTCTCCCCTTTCGGCCCCGCTTAGCGGGTGGCGCCCATGTCGCCTGAGCTCATGCTGCCAGCATCATTGGCGGCATTGCCGCTGCCGCGCAGAGCGTTAGCGGTTGGCCCTGCTTCTGGAACGTGCTTGCCAAATTCCATCCGGGCGATGGAGCGTGCGTGCACTTCATCGGGACCATCGGCGAGACGCAAAGTGCGCTGATGCGCATAAGCGTTGGCGAGGCCGTAATCGTTCGACACACCGCCGCCGCCATGGGCTTGAATCGCATCGTCAATGATTTTCAGAGCCATGTTCGGCGCCTGAACCTTGATCATCGCGATTTCCTGCTTGGCCGATTTGTTGCCGACCTTGTCCATCATGTCGGCAGCCTTGAGGCACAGCAGACGGGTCATGTCGATATCGATCCGGGCACGCGCGACGCGCTCTTCCCAGACCGAGTGCTTGTAGATCGGTTTGCCGAATGCTTCGCGCTCTTGCAAACGCTTGCACATCTTGGCGAGCGCCTCTTCAGCAACGCCAATGGTGCGCATGCAGTGGTGGATCCGGCCTGGGCCGAGGCGCCCTTGAGCGATCTCGAAACCGCGGCCTTCGCCCAGCAGCATGTTGGTGACCGGGACACGGACGTCCTTCATTTCCACTTCCATATGGCCGTGGGGCGCATCGTCATAACCGAACACCGGCAGGTGGCGGATGATGTTCACGCCCGGTGCGTCGTTAGGCATCAAGAGCATCGATTGCTGTGCGTGGCGGCCCGCAGTCGGATCGGTCTTGCCCATCACGATGGAAACCTTGCAGCGCGGGTCGCCCAGACCCGACGACCACCACTTGCGGCCATTGATCACATATTCATCGCCGTCGCGCTCAATCCGGGTTTCGATATTGGTCGCGTCGGAACTGGCGGTGAATGGCTCTGTCATAAGAAAGGCGGAACGAATTTCGCCGTTCATGATTGGGCGCAGCCACTTTTCCTTTTGCTCGATCGCACCGTAACGGTGGAACACTTCCATATTTCCTGTGTCAGGCGCGGAGCAATTGAAGACTTCACTGGCCCAGCCGATGCGGCCCATTTCTTCCGCGCACAGCGCGTATTCGAGATTCGTCAGGCCGGGGCCTTCGAATTCGAACGTCTCTTCGACGTGATGGTGGCCATCATTGCGCGGCGGCATGAAGAGGTTCCAGATGCCAGCTTCCTTCGCCAGCTTCTTCTTGTCTTCGATGATCTGGATTACTTTCCAGCGATCGCCTTCGGCATCTTGCGCTTTATAGGTGTCCATGTTGGGGCGAACATGCGCCTCGATAAAATCGCGCACGCGGTCGCGCCAAAAAACCTGACGTTCGGTTGGCTGAAAATCCATTGGGGGTTTCCTCTCTGTCTATCTTCGAATCTGTTGAGAGAACCGTGGCAGAGTGCAACTGACCCGCCAAGCTCTCTTTTGCGGAACTGCTAGCTAAGCCCGGGTGAATGTCCTTGCGCGGCCAATGCGGCATCGCGCGCTTCCACGCGTGCTTCATGTTCTTCCTTCGTAATTGGAAATCTGCCGAGCCAATAGGCCGCGAAAAGCGCCAGCACGATGGTTGCAACAGCAAAGCTGATGATCATTGTTGAAAGCACGCTTGCTGGAACAGATGTCGGGTCGGCCCCTTGTTCCAACTGCGAAATGGCGATGATCTGTCCGGTCAAAGCCGCGCCAAAGCCAGTTGCGCATTTCTGGACCAGCCAATTGCCTGAATAAAAAGATCCCTCTGCACGGCGTCCGGTACGCTCTTCAAAGGCTTCGACAATTTCTGCGATCATAGATGAAGCGGAGATCATGATCACCACGCCAAACATATTCGCGAAGATCACGAAGGCGTAATAAAGGAAAGTCGATGAATATGAGGCGACCTCTGGCCACCATCCAATCAGAAAAAGTCCATAGGGAGCAAGGCCGAACGCAAGCGCGATGAAGGCGCTGATCGCTGCACTTTTTGGCTTGCCTAAGCGGGCATGCATAGGGCCGACGATCATAAACATGCCGATGACTGAAATAGCGAGGACGAACGGATAGGCAGTCAGGCCATTAAGCCACGCCGGAGCCCAATCGAACGTCACCCGGTCAAGCTGCCAGACGAACAGGTTTAAGTAGTTAGAGATCGAAAAAGTCATTCCCTGACTGATGTAAGCGGCGAGGCCACCTGCGGCGAAAATCAGGAATGCCTTTTCGCTAAACGCTTCCTTGATCTCAGAAAATGCTTCTTTGAGGCTGAAAGGCGGAGGCTTGGTATCTGGCAATTTGGCAACAATGGAATGCTGGCCATAGGCTGAGCCGAGCACCGCCACAGCCATAACGACCGCGCCGAATGTGCCGAAGGCGGGGTAGCCGTCCTGTACCAGCAATCCGTTCTCGCCCGGCATAAATACGGTGTAGGCCAGCACCATCATCATGATACCTCCCATCCAGCCCGACAAATATCGATAGCGGAACAAGGTGGTCCGCTCATTATAATCTGATGTCAGTTCCGGAATGAGGCTGGTTGAGGGGACTTCGCACGCTGACAGCAGCAAACGCACCGCCACCATAATGCCAAGCAAACCGAGCGCAGTCGGGGCCTCGCCGCCTGGCGGTGACCACAACAGCACCCAGGCGAAGGCCAGTGGTATTGGCGCTGCATAGAGCCACGGCAATCTTCTGCCCCAGCGGGTGTAGGTACGGTCGGACAGATAGCCGATAATCGGATCGATAAACGCATCGATCAGCAATGCCCCGAGCAACACCAGACCAACAAGGCCAGCATCCATTCCCAGCACTTGGCTGTAATAGAACAGCAGGAAGAACAGAAATCCGCCATCCTTGACCCCAAACGCGACCGCGCCAAAGCCATGGATGATCTTTAATTTTAAGGGCAATTTGCCTTTAACGAAGCTCATGCATGCACCTTGCCGTGCGCCGTCTTCGCTGCGAATCTGATCACAAAGTTCTCCCAAACTCCTGACGCAAGCGTAAGCTAAGCGCTGTGCGCGTCAATCGAAACCGCTTGACGTTACGGCATCCGATCAATCGAATTTCTATGCTTGCAGCCGTGGGGCAAATGACCATAACGTAAGCGTCAAGTGGGAGCTTAGTTGAGAGGAGAATCGGCGACATGTCCGATCTAGAACAATTCCGCCAAGAAACCCGCGCATGGCTGGAGGCGAACTGCCCGGCTGAGATGCGCGAACCTGTCCGCGATGAAGGCGACATTTATTGGGGCGGCCGCCGGGCAACCTTCAAGAATGACGCGCAAAAGGCGTGGTTCGATGCGTGCCTTGCGAAAGGCTACACGGTTCCAGCTTGGCCGAAAGAATATGGCGGCGCAGGCCTCGCGCCCGAAGAGGCCAAGGTCCTGCGTCAGGAAATGAGCCGCATAAATGCGCGCCCGCCGCTTTCTAGCTTTGGCATTTGGATGCTTGGCCCAGCGCTGCTGCACTTCGGTACGGAAGAGCAAAAGAAGCATTTTCTGGGTGAGATCGCACGCGGCGAAATCCGCTGGTGCCAGGGCTATTCAGAGCCAGGTTCAGGCAGCGATTTGGTCAGCCTGCAAACCTTTGGCGAAGACAAAGGCGATCACTGGGTTGTGAACGGTCAGAAGGTTTGGACCAGCTATGCTGACCAAGCCGACTGGATTTTCTGCCTGGTGCGAACTGACAAAGAGAACAAGTATCAAGGCATCACCTTCATGCTGTTCGACATGGAAAGCGAAGGCTGTTCGACCAAGCCGATCAAGCTGATCAGCGGCAACTCGCCGTTCTGCGAAACCTTCATGGACAATGTGAAGGTGCCCAAGAGCTATGGCGAAGGTCTGCCTGCACAAGTGGGCGAGGTTAATCGCGGCTGGGACGTGGCGAAATATCTGCTCGGCCATGAGCGCGAAATGATTTCCGGGGCCGACGGCGGCAACACCGGCACGATTGGCGCGGCCATGAAGCGCCACGCTGGCGAGCTAGACCCGGTACTGCGCGCAGAGCTGGCGATGTTCGACGTTGATGCATTGGCTTACGGCGCGATGGGCGAGAAATTCCTCGACGAAATCAAGGTTGGCAAGGCGCATCCTGCCCAGCCGAACATGATGAAATACGTGGGAACTGAACTCAACAAGCGCCGCCACGAGCTGATGATGTCGGCTGGCGGCTCGCGCAGTCTCGAATGGGAAAGCGAGGAAACGAGCGGCGGCAAGCCATCTCGCAACTGGTTGCGGACCAAGGCGAACTCGATTGAGGGCGGTACATCGGAAGTCATGCTTAATGTGATTTCCAAGCGCATTCTCGACCTGCCCGGTTCTTAACCGAAAGCTCAAGCACACATGGCCGCTCCGCAATTTGCGCGGGCGGCCCGCACGAATGAATGTATGAGAGGATCAAGGGACTATGCCCCTTTACCAGAATGACGACCAGGCCATGCTGGCCGACAGCGCTCGCCAATTTATGGCCGACGAAGGCAATATTGCCAAGCAATTGCGCCATTGGAGAGACCGTGATTGCCCGGATGGATTTGGCCATGCGCTGTGGGAGCAGTTTGGCGAAATGGGCTTCACCCGCATTCTTGTTGGCGAAGAAGATGGCGGGCTTGGCATGGGCCATGTTGAGGCAGGTATTGTTCTCGAAGAGATCGGACGCAATCTGTCGCCTTCGCCGTTTCTGACCAGCTCAGTCTTGGCTGCCACCGCGCTGAACCACGGTTCCAGCGATCTGCGCGGACGCTATTTGCCCGGCCTGATCGAAGGCAAGAGCGTGTTTGCCGTGGCGATTGATGAAGGCGCAAAGCACCGCCCCGAGCGGATTAAAATGCGCGCTGAAAAGTCAGGTAATGGCTTCAAGCTTTCCGGCCAGAAAGATTTCGTCATCCACGGCGCAAGCTCCGATATGATCGTTGTCGCGGCTCGCACCAGCGGCAGCGATGATGACGAAGACGGCATTACTCTGTTTGCTGTGCCCAAGGACGCGGCAAATATGAGCCACGATGCGGTTCGCCTAGTCGACAGTTCCGTTGCGACCCACACCACCTTTAATGGCGTAGAGCTGGATGGTGACGCAGTTATTGGCGAAGTTGATGGCGGACGCGAAGTGCTCAACGCCATGCTGAAGGCAGGGCGCGTCGGCGCAGCTGCAGAGGGGGTTGGCGTGGCCAGCGGCGCGATGGATATGACCGTCGAATACCTCAAGCAGCGCAAGCAATTCGGCAAGCTGATTGGAGAGTTTCAAGCGCTGCAGCACCGCGCAAGTCACCTCTATTCCGAGGTCGAAATTGCGCGGGCTTCCGTGATCAAGGCGCAGCAATTGCTCGATGGCGACAGCGAAAATGCTGACCTGATGGCATCGGTTGCCAAGGCGAAAGTCTCACAAACAGCAGGACTGGCCGTGCGCGAAGGTGTGCAAATGCACGGCGGCATTGGCATGACCGACGAATATGACATCGGCCTCTATATGAAGCGCGACCGCGCGCTCAGCGAATTCCTTGGTGATGCCTATTACCATGCTGGCCGTGTGGCTGAGATGAGCGGCTACTAAGCCTTCCAATTGGAGCAAGAATTATGATGGATATGAACGCCCTGTTTGGCCTTAACGGCCGCGTTGCTCTGGTGACCGGTGGCAGTCGCGGCATTGGCAAGATGTTTGTTGAGGGCCTGCTGTCCGCGGGCTGCGCGCGGGTTTACATCTCCGCGCGCAAGGTTGAGCAGATGCAGGAAACCATCGCCGAGTTTGGCGAAGACAAAGTGATCGGCATTCCCGCTGACCTCAGCCAGATGGATGGCATCCAGAGCCTCGCCGATGAAATGGCGAAGCGCGAGGACAAGCTTGATATTCTGATCAACAATGCTGGCGCTGCCTGGGGCCAACCTTATCTGGAATTCAGCGAAGCGGGCTGGCACCGCACGATGGATCTGAATGTCAAAACGCCGTTTTTCCTCACGCAAAAGCTGCATGATCTGCTGGTTGCAGGCGGCAAGGGCGATCACCCGGCAAAGGTGATCCACGTCTCGTCCATTGATGGACAGCGCATCAATCCGTGGGAAACATATCCGTATCAGGCATCGAAAGCCGCCGTCATCCAGCTGACCAAGCGGATGGCCGCGCGTCTGATCCAAGACAATATCATCGTCACCTCGATCGCGCCTGGAGCCTTCCCAAGCGAGATGAACAAGGCGGCCAAGAATGCGCCTGATGCATCGGCTGCGATGATTCCGTCGAAACGCGTCGGCACGAAGGAAGATATGGCGGCGGCTGCCATCTACCTTTGCAGCCGCGCTGGCGATTATGTGGTTGGCGATACAGTGACGGTTGATGGCGGGGTTGTGAACGCCGCGCTGCCGAGCATGTTCAACGATCCTGCTGGCTAATCACAGCCTTTACGGCTTCAAGACTTGTAACCTTCGGCACACGCCCCTCGAACTGACATGTAAGAGAAGCGTCTGCCGGAGGATTACACCATGCCCAAATACAAACGCCGCTATCAGCTTATTCAGGCGGCATCGCTCGCGATCTTTCTAGGGCTAGGCATTGCGGCGGCACCCTATGCCGATGCGCAGGACGCAGAACCGGCCCCTGATTTTAGCGAGCCCGCGCCTGAAAATGGCGAGACCCCTGAGGCGGCGCCAGAAATCAGCGAAGAGCTCAAAGCTGTGCTCGATCAGATGGATGAGGTAATCGGCGCGCTCGATGGCGACGCGCAGCGCACCGGCAATTCTTGGCAGTTTACGCTCGAGGAGCGCAGCATTCTGGTGGTCACTGATATCAGCCAAGGCCGTATGCGAGTGATTACTCCGATTGCCGCCGTTTCCGATTTGCCAGAGGGTGCGATGGAGCGCCTGATGCAGGCGAATTTCGATACCGCTCTCGATGCACGGTATGCAGTGGCGCAGAACCTAGTGTGGGGCGCCTATATCCATCCCCTCGACACGCTGACCACGCGCGATTTCGCTTCAGGCGTGCTACAGACCCATGCTCTTGCCGAAACGTTTGGCACGACCTTCTCAAGCGGCGCGCTGAATTACGGTGGCGGCGACAGCGGTGCTATTCTCGGCGAGCAGCTCAAGGAACTGCTGGAGCAATTGGAAGACCGCAATACGATTTAGGGCTGTCGTCGTTTGCGGCCAAGCGGGACCGCCTCACCCCATCAGTTCGCGCACAAACGGGATGAGACCCGTCTGCCGCGTGCGGCGCATGCGTTCTGCGTCCAGAATTTCGCGGACCTTGGCAAAGCACGCATCGACATCATCATTGACTACGACATAGTCATATTCGGCCCAGTGGCTGATCTCGCCGCGCGCGCGCTCCATCCGGCCGTCGATTACATCGCCGCTATCGGTGGCGCGTTCTTCCAGGCGGCGGCGCAGCTCTTCTAGACTTGGCGGCAAGATAAACACGCTGACGACGTCCTGCTGGTCCTTTTGATAGAGCTGCTGAGTGCCCTGCCAATCAATGTCGAACAGGAAATCCTGCCCCTCTTTCAAGGCGTTGCGGATCAAACCTTTGGGCGTTCCATAGCGGTGATCGAACACCGGGGCCCATTCGTAAAAGTCGTCCTCTTCGACCATTTGATCAAACTTTGCGTCCGAGACGAAATGATAATGCACGCCGTCAATCTCGCCCTTGCGCGGCGGGCGCGTGGTGGCCGAGACGGACAAAGCGATTTCGGGATCCGCCTCGAGCAGCATGCGCGACAAAGTCGTCTTGCCCGCGCCCGATGGCGAGGAAAGAATGAACATTAAACCGCGGCGGTTGAGGTGGCCGGGATCATCATTGGTATGCTGTGGTGTTTCGCCCATGCGGCCCGATGCCGCAAACTGGGCGGTTAAATCAAGTCTTGTGACTGCGCTCGGACGAGATTGGTCTTAGTCCAGGGGTTCGCTTGCGCCTTTTTTGAGCGCGCGCTGCGCCCAAGCTCGATCGATTTTCCGCGATCATACAGCGTCTTGGCCAGCAACCCGCCCGCCACAATCGCGAGGCCGGGCACAGAGCGCGTCGCAAGTTTGCTTGCGCCATATAGCGCCAGAGTGGTCAAGATTCCGCGCCCATCCAGCATATCGCGCGCGCCTTGCTCGTCTTCGCTGGTGCTGACGATGCCTTTTTCGGCCTGCTTGCGAAAAAGACTGGAGGCCCCGCGCAGCACAATGTCCGCGATCAGCAGGTTCGTCGCCGGATTGGTGCTGGGGCCGAGCACGCGTACCTCGCCGCACTCGTCATCAGATGCCGAGACTGGGACCAAGTCCTGCGATGGTTTTTTCAAGCTGCTCATTATCCACTCAATGCACGGCGGGCGCCATTGATCCGCATTGCCATAGGGCAGGGCGGCTATTTCTTGCGCCCGAAATCCACTGTGACCACGTTCGAGCCATCATCAGCGCCCTCGGCCGCTTCCTCGCCGCCGCTTTCGATAAGGTCGTTTTCTGCGTCCTCATGCTCTTCGGGAGCCATATCGGCGACGGTCGCCTGAAACTGCAGGCCGAAGTCGACCGCTGGATCAACAAATGCGGTGATCGCGGCAAACGGCACGGACAGTTTCGCAGGGATCTGATTGAACGACAGACCCACGGAGAAGCCTTCGTCGGTGACTTCCAACTCCCAGAACTTATTTTGCAGCACGATGGTCATTTCATCAGGGAACCGCTCACGCAGATGCGGCGGGATCGAAACGCCGGGCGCCTCGGTTTTGAAGGTGATGTAGAAATGATGCGTGCCAGGCAGCTCGCTGCCGCCAGCGACGATTTCGCCAAGCACGCGGCCAACCACGGCGCGCAGTGCCTCTTGGACGATCTCATCATAAGGGATCAGGCTATCGGGGGTGTCTTCGGTCATTATGCTTAAAGGGTGGCGAGCCGCGCCGCGCTGGTCAAGCAAATTGGTAACTTATGTTCGCACTTACGCCCGGCGGCGTGCGAGTGCTTGCGTCAATTTGCGGTGCGCCTATAGCGCGTTTTATGAAAAAAACAGCTCGCACAGGCACGATAGAGCGCAAAACGGCGGAAACCGAGATTGCCATTACGGTCAATCTCGATGGCACCGGCGCTTATGACATCTCCACTGGGATTGGATTTCTTGACCACATGGTCGAGCAATTTTCCAAGCATTCCCTGATCGATGTTTCGATGAAGGTAGCGGGCGATCTGCATGTGGATCAGCACCACACGACCGAAGACAGCGCGATTGCGCTGGGCCAGGCACTGTCTGATGCGCTGGGCGATAAGGCTGGGATTGGGCGCTATGGCAGTGCTTACTCCCCGATGGATGAGACATTGGCGCGGGTGGCATTGGACATCTCTGGTCGCCCCTATTGCGTATGGAATGCGCAATTCTCGCAAAAGAAGTTGGGCGAATGGGACACTGAGTTGATCCGCCATTGGTTTGAATCAATTGCACAATCTGCAGGGATCACACTGCATATTGAGCTTCTGTATGGTGAGAACAACCACCACATTTGCGAGGCGATCTACAAGGGCTTTGCCCGCGCAATGCGCATTGCGGTGGAGCAAGACCCGCGCAAAGCCGGCGCAATCCCCAGCACCAAGGGACAGCTCGGTGGGTAACGACGGGGTTTCGGCTGCGAAGCAACCGCAAGGGCGCCCGCCCGCCCGCAGCGACGCGATTTTCAATCGTATGAGCGAGGATATTGCGCGCCGGATGGCGTGCGGAAATAGGGAGGCATCGTGATGCCGACCGAAAAAGTCGCGCTGATAGATTATGGCGCGGGCAATCTTCATTCCGTTCACAATGCTTTGAAGGCGGTTGGCGCGGTCGTTGATGTTACAGCGGACACAAACACCGTTCGCGCCGCTGACCGGATCGTTCTGCCCGGTGTTGGCTCGTTCAAAGCTTGCGCTGAGGGTCTTCGCGCAATTCCCGGCATGGTTGAGGCCATGACGGAGCGCGTGCAGGTGGGCGGCGCTCCGTTCCTAGGCATTTGTGTGGGCATGCAATTGCTCTGCACACGCGGACTGGAGCACGGGGTAACCGCCGGACTTGGCTGGATTCCGGGCGAGGTGCGGCTGATCGAACCGACAGACCCGGCGATCAAAGTGCCGCATATGGGCTGGAACGATGTCGCTCTGTTGCCGCATGCACGCGGCCATCATGTGGTTGAGGAGGGCGAGGCCTATTTCCTCCATTCTTACCACTTCGTCGCCAAAGATCCGCAGCACATTGCCGCATTGACCGATCACGGTGAGGGGATTGTCGCGGCGGTTGCCAAGGATAATTTGCTCGGTGTGCAATTCCACCCCGAAAAGAGCCAGTCCTATGGGCTGGAAATGCTCGAACGCTTCCTAAATTGGGACCCCGCATGATTGTTTTTCCTGCCATTGACCTCAAGAACGGCGAAGTCGTGCGCCTGGCCGAGGGCGATATGGACCGCGCGACGGTCTATGGCGACAACCCTGCCGCGCAGGCGCAATTGTTTGCCGAGGCAGGCGCGCAGCACCTGCATGTGGTCGATCTCGACGGCAGCTTTGCAGGCCAGACCGAGAACCGCGAGGCTGTGGAAGCCATCATCGCGGCCTTCCCTGGTCACGTGCAATTGGGCGGCGGGATCCGCGATGCAGCCGGCGTGGAGGGTTGGTTTAAGCTCGGCGTTTCGCGCGTGGTAATGGGTTCAGCTGCGCTAAAGAACCCTGAGTTTGTCAAAGAGATGGCTGGAGAGTGGGAAGGCGGCATCGTCGTCGCAGTCGACGCCAAAGACGGCATGGTTGCGACCGAGGGCTGGTCAGATGTCTCTGATGTGCCGGTGGTTGATCTCGCCCGCCGGTTCGAAGACGCGGGCGTCGCCAGCCTGCTGTTCACCGATATTGGACGCGACGGCTTGCTGAAAGGCGCGAACATTGATGCGACGCTGGAGCTGGCGCGGCAGGTCGACATTCCGGTGATCGCTAGCGGTGGGGTAAAGGGCTTGGACGACATTCACGTCCTCTCACTGCACGCAAAAGAGGGCATCGAAGGCGTGATTACTGGCCGCGCTTTGTACGAAGGCAAGCTTGATCTGGCAGCAGCCATTGCGATGGCGGAGCGGGCCTGACCCATGCGGTTTGTGGGCGTCCTCTTCTTGTGCCTCACATTCCTTGCGGGGATCACCGTTGGCACAATTGAGTATGCGTTGATCAATGTCGTTGTGTTTCTCGCGCTTGCTCTAGCGGTGACCAAGTTCATCGAGCCGCGCTTTGGACAGAACGGCTTGGTTTACGGCATGGCGGGCGCGTTTTTCGCAAGCTTTCTGTGGCCCTATGGCTTGATCGCCTTCAAATCTGGCGAGGATTGTGTCGGCGATGAGTGCCTTGAAGCGGGTGTTTACCTTGCGACGCCACAGGAGATTGATCAATGACCGTCCGTATCCGCGTAATTCCCTGTCTCGACGTGGCTGATGGCCGCGTTGTCAAAGGCGTCAATTTTGTCGACCTCAAGGACGCTGGCGATCCCGTTGAGCAAGCGCGCGCCTATGACGCGGCGGGCGCGGATGAGCTGTGTTTTCTCGACATCTCCGCCAGCCACGAAGGGCGCGGCACGCTGCTCGATATGGTGCGCCGCACGGCGGAGGTTTGCTTTATGCCGCTGACCGTGGGCGGCGGGGTCCGCAGCGTTGAGGATGCGCGCGAATTGCTGCTCGCAGGTGCCGACAAGGTTGCGATAAATTCTGCCGCGGTTGCCCGGCCAGAGCTGGTAAGCGAGATCGCTGCGCGGTTTGGCAGCCAATGCGTCGTCGCCAGTGTGGATGCGCGGCGAGTTGTCCTGCCGATTGGTGAGGCGGTTCCACAGTGGGAGATTTTCACCCATGGCGGGCGCAAACCGACAGGCATCGATGCCGTCGAATATGCCCAGAAAGTCGCCGATCTCGGCGCTGGTGAGCTGTTGGTCACCAGCATGGACGGCGATGGGACCAAGGCCGGATATGATCTGGAATTGATCCGCACAATTGCGGACAAAGTCAGCGTGCCCGTAATCGCGAGCGGCGGGGTGGGCACTCTCGGTCATCTGGTTGAAGGCGTCACGAAAGGTCATGCGAGCGCGGTTTTGGCCGCCTCAATTTTCCACTTTGGCGAGCACACCGTCTCTGAAGCGCATGAGGCGCTCAGAGCCGCTGGCTTGCCCGCACGCGGCGTTTAGGCAAAAGGATAGCGCTATGGATACGCCGAGCACTCTTGACCGCCTAGAGCAGACGATCGCCGCGCGCGCAGACGCTGCGCCGGATGCGAGCTATGTCGCCAGTCTCAATGCCAAGGGGCTGGGCAAAATCGCGCAAAAGCTAGGCGAAGAGGCAACCGAGACCATTATTGCTGCGCTCAGCGAAGGCGATGATGCGCTGGTTGGTGAGGCCGCCGATCTGCTATTTCACCTCATGGTGCTGCTGGGTCATAAGGGCGTGGCGATTGGCGATGTGATGGCCGAACTCGACCGGCGCGAAGGTGTCTCTGGCCTCGATGAAAAAGCCTCTCGGGAGTAGCAATATGCCGATTGATGCCACCTTGCCCTATGATGATGCGAACATCTTCGCCAAGATCCTGCGCGGCGAAATTCCCTCGACCAAGGTCTATGAGGATGAGTGGGCCTTCGCCTTTGAAGACATCAATCCGCAGGCAGAGGTCCACACGCTGGTGATCCCCAAGGGCCGCTATGTCGGCTGGGATGATTTTTCGGCTTCGGCTTCGGACGCGGAGATTGGCGGATTTGTCCGCGCGGTTGGCGCGGTTGCCCGGGCCAAGGGGCTGGTCGAGCCGGGGTACCGCCTGCTCGCCAATATCGGTGCGCATGGCGGGCAAGAGGTGCCGCATCTGCATGTGCACATTTTTGGCGGCCAGCCGCTGGGCCGGATGATCAGCGCGTAATCAATCTTATCGCAGATAAGACTCGTTTCACCGCCATTCATCACCGAGCGTGAAAAGCCCACTTCCCAGCGAATCTCCGCTGCGTTAGACGGTTTGCACCATGGTTAACCCCAATCCGCAGTCTTTGAATTTTCCGGGCGGTGCCTTTGATGGGCCGCGCCACTTTTATGCGGTGCGCGTCTATTACGAAGACACGGACCTGTCGGGGATTACCTATCACGCAAATTATCTGCGTTGGTTTGAGCGTGCGCGCTCTGACCTGCTGCGTATGCTCAAGATTGATCAGCGCGCCGCGATTGAAGCGGATGAGGGCGCCTATGCGGTGTCTGAGATCAACCTGAAATATCTGCGCCCGGCCAAACTTGATGATGATGTGGTGATTGTCACCACATGCACAGAGCTCGGCGCGGCGAGTTGCCGCATGCATCAAATCGCAAAACGCGGCGAAGAAACCCTGTGCGAGGCGCATTTGCGTGTCGGCTTTATCTCTCTCGAAGGTCGCCCAAAGCGCCAGCCTGGTGCTTGGCGAGCGGCCTTTCAGAACTTCATGGACCAAGAGGCTAAATGACGATTTTTTCATCGCTTGCGGCGAGCGCCGCTGCTGCTGCGCCAACCCGGCTCGACCCGGTAGAGCTGTTTTTGGATGCCGACATTGTTGTGCAATTGGTGATGGCGGGGCTGATCCTCGCCAGCATCTGGGTGTGGATGATCATTGTCTCCTTCAGCCTGCGGATCGGCGGGATGGAGCGTAAGGCGCGCGGCTACGAAGAGGATTTCTTTGAGACGAGCGATCACGAGGCGGTGCTGGGCAAGCGCACGCAGAAAGAGGTCGCCTCTGCCCGCGTCGCGGCCAAGGGCCTGCGCGAATGGAAAATGTCGACCCAGTCATCCAGCGTTGACCGGGACGCTGCGCGCCAACGGATCGGCGCGGCGATGGAGAGCCAGGTTGCTTTTGAAGCGGATGAACTTGCGGCGCGGCTGAACTTTCTCGCCACGACCGGATCAGTCGCCCCGTTTGTTGGCCTGTTCGGCACGGTCTGGGGCATCATGAACAGTTTCTTCCAAATCGGCGCTCAGGAAAGCTCGTCGCTGGCGGTGGTTGCACCAGGCATTTCCGAGGCGCTGTTCGCAACTGCAATCGGCCTGTTCGCGGCGATCCCGGCGGTCATCGCGTACAACCGCTTCAGCAACCGGGTGAACCGGTTTGAGGCGCGGTTGCAGCGTTTTGCAGACCGTTTCCACGCTGGCCTCAGTAGGGAACTGGACAAGGCATGACCCAATTTTTGTCTCATGCACACCCATCCGGGTGTGCGATTTCCTCGCTCATGCGACCTGAAGGTCGCGTCGCTGCGGGCGGGTATGCGCCCTTGCGGCTGCTGCGCAGCCGATTGGCACTTCCCCGTTTGAGAAGGTTCTGAACTTTGGGCGCTTCCCTATCCACGTCAGGCAAATCACGCCGTTCGCGCCGTGCGCCAATGGCGGAAATCAATGTCACGCCATTCGTCGACGTTATGCTGGTGCTGCTGATCATCTTTATGGTCACAGCGCCGCTGCTTGCCTCTGGCGTGCCGATTGAGCTGCCGGAAAGCCGCGCCAATCCGATTGATCAGACGCCGGAGCAGGTGACGATTTCCGTCGATGGCGCAGGCGTGATCTATATCGACGATGCAGCGGTGGAGCCGGGCGGCTTCCCTGAGGCTTTGGCGCGGATTGATCGCGGCGGTGACGGCCAGCAGCCCGCAATTGTGCTGCGCGGCGACCGCACGCTTGATTACGGCAGAGTGATGGCTGTGATGGGTGAATTGAACCGCGCGGGCTTTTCTTCGATCTCGCTGGTCACCAGCGGTTCAGTTTCGCCGCCATAGCCCGGTGCAGTGATGAGCGAGCAGACCATGCAGCCAGCGCAATTTAGCAGCGAGGAACGGATCGGCCTTTTGGTCGCTCTGGCGCTGCACGTGGGCGTTGTCGCGGTGATGGTGCTGCAGCCAGTGCGTGATGATGCGATGCCTATCCCGGAGCGGATGACGGTGAGCCTGGCCAGCGAGGTGAGCCTAGAATCCACTGCGCCTGATCCCGTTGTAGATAGTCGGGCTGCGATTGCGCCGACATTGGCCGATGATCCCGCGCCGACGACAGCAGAAGAGCTACCCAGCGAGGTGCAACGCGATCCTGAGCCAACGCAGCCGTCGGTCCAGCCAACGACGCGTCCGACCACGCGTCCAACGACCCGCGCTACGCAAACACCGCGCACGCCGCCGTCAGCCTCCCCGACCCCGCGCGGCGGCAGCCGGATCGGCAGCGATTTCTTGCCCGGTTCTGGCAGCTCAACGACCACGGATGACACCCGCATTCCGGCTTCTCAGATTGGCGCGAGTGCGCAGGCGTCTTTGCGGTCTGCGATCACCCGGCAATTGCGGCCCCATTGGAACGCGCCGCAGGGTGTTGATGCCGAAAAATTGGTGTCGGTCGCTTCTTGGCGGCTCAACCCGGACGGTTCTTTGAGTGGCCGCCCCAAATGCACCACTGTTGGTAGCAGCATCACCCCATCCAATCGGCCCCAAGCGAATTTGCATTGCGAACGCGTGATTCGAGCAATTCAGCTTGCGGCTCCTTTCGATCTGCCCGATCAGTTCTACAACGGGTGGAAGACCATTTCTTCATGGCGTTTCGACAGAAGGCTTTAATGACTATGAGATCGTATCTCGCACTTTCGCTGGCTCTTTTCGCAGCCCCGCTTGCCGCCCAAAACGAGGATTTGGGCGAGTCGGTGGGCGAAGGTGGCAATGTTGAAACCGCCTTTGAAGAGAGCGCCTCTGATGAGGGAGGGCTGACAGGTTCGGTCACTGACGAGAGCGATTGGCAGGATCTCGGCATCGCCATTCCAGCCTTTGCCACCGATCGGGAGCGGTCGACCCCGGCCAATGCCAGCGGCACGGGCGCGCTGGGCGGAGAGATTGCCCGCGTGATCACCTCTAATCTGCGCAATAATGGTATCTTCAAGCCGACCGGACCTGACGCTTTGCCCAAACCGAGCTTTGCTCAGATCACTGCGCCATCATGGAGCAGTTGGAGCGGGCGCGGCGCAGAGATGCTGGTGAAGGGCTATGTGAGAGCACGTGATGATGGCCGCTTGGTCGTCGGCTGTTATCTTTATGACGTTGCCCTGCAGGACGAACTGATCCGTGAAGGTTGGGTCGTGCGTCCGGCGGATTGGCGCCGCGCCGCGCATAAGTGCTCTGACCTTATCTATGCCCGGCTGACCGGCGAAAGCCCGTTCTTTGACAGCCGCATCGCTTACATTGCAGAGACGGGCCCCAAGGATAAGCGGGTCAAGCGGCTCGCGATTATGGACAGCGACGGCGCAAACCACCGTTTCCTGACCCTAGGCAGCGCGACCGCGCTGACGCCGCGCTATTCGCCGGACTATTCTCAGCCGCTCTATCTGTCCTATGTCGACGGAAATCCGCGCATCTATGTCTATGACATCGGTACCGGTAAGCAGAAGCTGGTGGCGGACACGGGCAATCCAACGCTTGCGCCGCGCTGGTCGCCGGATGGCCGATCGATCCTCTATTCGATGGCAGTGAATGGCAACACGGATATCTACCGCGTTTCGGCCAATGGCGGGCAGAGCGTGCGGCTCACTAATACGCCCGGAATTGATGTGGGCGGTTCCTATTCTCCCGACGGGCAAAAGATCGTGTTTGAGAGCGATCGTTCCGGTTCTCAGCAATGCTATGTGATGAATGCTGATGGTTCGGGCCAGCGGCGGATCACCTTCTTTGGCGGGCGCTGCGCCACGCCGGAATGGAGCCCGCGCGGTGATCAGATCGCCTTCACCCGCATCGCAGGCGACTTTAATATTGCCGTCATGACGCCTGCGGGGCGTAACCTTCGGGTGCTGACAAACGGATGGCAAGATGAGGCACCAACTTGGGCACCCAATGGCCGCATCATCCAATTCTTCCGCACGGCGCGCAATTCGGGCCGGTCGGGACTTCATCAGGTTGATCTGACCGGGCGTAATGAACGCCGCCTGCCAACCCCGGTTGATGCCTCAGACCCTGCTTGGGGACCCATTCGTCCCTAAGATACGTTATTTACCATCCGCCGGGTTCCCCGACCCGCCGGCAACCAGAGAGGATTTGCCATGACTATCCCTAATACTCGTATCATCGCGATCGCCGTGCTTTCATCGACCGCATTGCTCGGCGCCTGCGCTAAAAAGGCCCCAGAGGAACTGCCACCGACCCCGCAAGCAACGGCTGCGCCGACAACCGGCGGCACCTCGAACACGGCGTCTGTCCCGGGCGTTGGAACACAGGCGCATTTCGAACAGGCCGTGGGCAGCAATGCCGTGGTCTATTTCGACACGGACCGATTTAACATCGACAGCACTGATGCCGCCGCGTTGCAAACGCAGGCACAATATCTCGGCCAGTACTCGCAAGTGACCATCACAATTGAAGGCCATGCGGATGAGCGCGGTACGCGTGAATACAACGTTGCTCTGGGCGAACGCCGGGCCAATTCAGCCAAGAATTATCTAGTTAGCCTGGGCATTGCCGCCAATCGGATCAGCACGGTCAGCTATGGCAAGGAGCGCCCGGTTGCGCTGGGCTCCAACGCAGAGGCATGGGCGCAGAACCGCCGCGCGGCCAGCGTCGTCATCAACTAAACTGAAAAGTGCATAGAGAGGACTGGCCCGGCTTCGCGCCGGGTCAGCACCTTTATGGCAGCAAGTAATCCGAAGCGGGTAGATCGAGCGAAGGAAGCTCGGCCTGCACCGGCATAAAGGCCGCATCGGACGCGTTGTTTATGTTGCCGCCCGCCGACAAGACGCACAGCGCAGCCATTGCGAAAGTGGCAAAGGCGCTTGAGATGGCGAGTTGTGGGCTCATGGTGGTCTTTGGTCTCTCACTTATGATTGATGGTCGGCTGCGCTCTAGCGCTCAGATATGAACGATCTATTGCAATGCAACATTGCAATACGCAACTGGTTCCAGAATTTTCCTTCATAAGCAATCTACTGGCTTTGCTTTGTGCGCCAGCGCGCCTAGGTTAAGCGAATAATGGCATTGACAAACAACATTGATCGCGCCGCTGCGGGGCAGCCGGCATGAGTGGCAAAGGACGATCAAACGACTGGGGTTTTCCGCGCTGGAGGTCTTACGATTCCTCGCGCGAGGCGGTGACTCAGCGTGAATGCGATCGCCACGGCTGCGGCGAGCCGGGCCTTTGCCCTGCACCCAAATCACCTAACAGCCCTGACCGCTGGCACTTTTGCCAAAAGCACGCGGCGGAATACAATAAGGGTTGGGACTATTTTGAAGGTCTCGACAAAGAGGAAAAGGCCAAGCGCGCCAAGGATGAGCAGCGCGAAAACTCCGGCTACGCTGAGGCGAGCCATTATGGCTGGACCGGCTCTGGCGATGGCAGCCGCAGCGATGATGAAATGCGCGCGCTGGAAGTGCTTGGGCTAGAGGCGGATGCAGATTTCGCGGCGATCAAGAAAGCGTACCGGGCCAAAGCGAAACTGGTCCATCCCGATGTGATGCCAGGCGACGAAGAAGCAGCGCAGCAATTTCAAGCGATTCAGGTGTCCTACGAAGTGCTGCGCCAAGCGGAAGAACGCCGAGAGTGGAAGGGTTGAGCCTGCATCTAACCTCGTCCCTACAATTTAGACAACCACTAAATGGACCTTGCTCAATGGCTTTCTTTCAAAGCATATTCGGATTCAAGAACACGTTTTTCTTGGCCAGCCTTCTCTCGGCTTGTTCAGAGAGCGGGGTCACTGGGCAGACGAACCCCACGGGGCTCGGTGCAAATGACGCTGTTGAAGAACGAGCAACTCCGATCGCAGAGCATGAAGCCGAACAGGCCGCGCGAGAGCTAATGAAGCTCGGAGCCGCAGGCGAATTCGCAGCAGCGGCGGAGATGACCGATAATCCGGAATACATGCTGAGGCAGTTTGGCCGCGAAATTAATACCTATGGTCTCGATCAGACGAAGGAACGTTGGCGGCAGGCACTGGCGGAGCGTGACATTCGCTCGATCACGGAGGCCGGTGACTACGCGATGATCCTGGTCGAAAGACCCCACTCTGATTATTCGCCTGTGGCATCTGAGATTTACAAGCGCGGTCCCGATGGCACCTATAAAGCGGCCTTGTTACCAGGACCCTATATACCCTGCGTATTGGTACGTGAGTACTTCAAGCAAAAGGGCGAGCCTGACGGTGAGGCACCATGCGCTGAGCAGTGATATTGGCGCTACTCCGTTGGCCCTGGCAGCTCCTTTTTAACAGCATTGATCGCCGCAATCGGATTGTCATTCCACCACGCGGTGTCGGTCCAGGGGCGCGCGTCAATCTCATGCGTCCAACAGTTCTTGGGCTGCTGCGCCAAGTGCCAATAGGTCTCCGTCAGCGCGGCCGGATCGATCACGCCGTCTTCGCCCTTTGACGCCTTATAGGCCTCAAACTTGTCGCCCAGCAGCTTGCCCAGAGTGTCGGGCGCATCGACCGAACCATCGACTACGATGTGCGCCACATGCACGCCTTGCGGGCCGAACTCTGCATTGAGCGTTTGGCACAGCATCCGCCGCCCGCCCATCGCCGCAGCGTGACTGTGCTGTCCCGCATTGCCGCGTACAGCGGCGGTGGCGGAGGTGACGAGCAGCGTGCCTTTGCCGCGCTCAGCCATCGCGGGCAGCACTGCATGAGCGAGCCGGAACAGGCCGTAAGTGCCGAGCCTCCAACCCAGCTCAAAGGCGCGGTGCGGTGTATCGGCTAGAGAGCGATTGCCGATTTGCGCGCCCAGATTGTAGAGCGCGGTGTCGATCGGGCCGATGTCGCGCTCGGTCCGCTCTACCAGCTCCTCAATCGATCCATCCTCAGTGGCGTTGAGCAAGGCGCCGCTGGCTGAACCACCCGCGTTCTCGATCTGGCTGACCAGCTTTGCAAGGCCCTCCTCATCGCTGCGCCGCGCCAACACGGTGTGATAGCCACCGGCGGCAAAGCGCATCGCCGTATGCCCGCCGATCCCAGCGCCAGCGCCGATCACAAGGCATACGGGCTTGCGTGCGTCAGTCATTGGCGGTTTCCCCTCATACGTGCTCCAAGGCCTGCTCGAAGTCTGCGATCAGATCGTCCGCATCCTCGATCCCGATGCTGATCCGCACAAGGTTGTCGGTGATGCCCAGCGCCGCCTTGCGTTCCGGCGGGACGGACAGGTGCGTCATCGCCGCCGGATGGCTCGCCAGCGTCTCTGTGCCGCCAAGGCTGACCGCGAGTTTCGCGATTGTCAGATTGTCGAGGAAGCGGAAGCTCTCTGCCTCGCCGCCTTTGATGAAGACGCTGAATGTGCTGCCCGCGCCCTTGCAATGGCGATCATAGATGTCCTGCTGGCGCGGGTCGTCGATGAAGCCGAGATAGCCGAGGCCCTCCACCTTGGGATGCGCTTTCAGGAAGGCGCAGACCTTCGCCGCGTTCTCGCCTGCGCGCTGCATCCGCAGCTCAACCGTTTCCAGTGACCGCAGCAGCATCCATGCGGTGTTCGGATCGACAATCCCGCCCATCGTGTTGCGCAGCGCGCGCACCGGATCCATCCACTTCTTCGCGCCAGCAAGCGAGCCCGCGACAAGGTCTGAATGGCCACCGACATACTTGGTCAGCGAGTAGACCACGATGTCCGCGCCGTGATCGAGCGGGCGTTGCCACAGCGGCCCTAGGAACGTGTTGTCGATCGCAATCGGACAATCGCTTTCTTGCGCGCTACCGCCCGCTGCTTGAGCGCCGCCGAGGTTCGCATCACGCGCGTCCCGAACCGCCTCGATATCGACCAGAGCATTGGTCGGGTTGGCCGGGCTTTCGAGGTAGATCATCGCCACCTTGCCGCCGCCTGCATTGGCTTGGGCTTTGGCGCGTTTGAGCACCTCGTCCAGCTCCTCGCGGCTCGCACCGGCGGGGAAGTCCACGTAAGTCACGCCGAACTTCGCCAGCACTTTGGCGACGAAGCCCTCTGATGCGGCATAGAGCGGGCCGGAATGCACGATCACATCGCCTTGGCTCACGCTCGCCAGCATCAGGATGCAGATCGCGGTCATCCCGCTGGAGAAGGTGAGCGCATCCTCCGCGCCGTCCCAGATCGCCAGCCGGTCTTCCAGGATCTCCTGATTGGGCCCGTTGAAGCGTGAGTAGACCAGGCCCTCCGTGCCGCCGGGGCGCTGGCCCGTGATCCCTTCGAAATGCCGCTTGCCCGCCGCCGCGTTCTCAAACGCGAAGGTGGAGGTGAGGAAGATCGGCGCCTTCAGCGACCCTTCCGACAGGGCGGGGTCAAAGCCATAGCCCATCATCTGGGTCGCAGGCTTCATCTCGCGCCCGCCGATCATGGTCTTAGGCTGCTTGGGCTTGCGCCGCGGGGTCGGAGTGTTGGTGGGGTCGATAACGTCGGTCATAATGGCCGGCATCCTTCCTTGATCACGCTCCCAGGAAGGCAGGAGCTGGTCTGATCAGTCCGAGCAGCCCCCGTTCCTAACCTCCGCAGGAACGCCTCTCCACTCGGCCCATGCAATGCGCCCTGCCTATCGCGCACTGGTTGCACTTGCAACCGGTTGAGGTGCCAGTATCCGCGATCTCCTTCTTCACTCAACTCACCGCTGCTGAAGCACGCTTGGAACGGCTGGAACACAGTCTTGGGCGAAAAATCCGTTCGATCAAAATGCGCCGTACGATCGATTTTTCCGATAAAAGGGGAGGGTGAAGGCATGCGGGCAATTTAGACCACTGGCCCAGTGTAGGAAATTGAAAAGGCTATTGTTCTATGGCTACAATAGGACGCCTGCGATTCACCTGATTGTGGCGCGGAGCGTCGATGCAAAAGCGCTGGAGAAGATGCGGACTAAGGGCGAATAGCAAGGTCATGTTGGTTTTGGCGAGTAAGGGCGGCGCGCGCAAGCATGCGCAGGAGATGGTTTGATGGTTTGGGGTTTTTATCCTCCTTCGGCGACGGGAAGGTTTACGCCAGGTGCGGAATTTGAAGCCGACGAGGATGGAAGGAGCAAGTATGAGCTACGCCTGAATAGCTATTTCCATGGCCTGACTGACGAGGAAAAAGACAAGATCCGTGGGCAAATGGGCAGTAGCAGTTCCTACAGCCGGTTTGTTGACTCTCTCCTATGGTCGAGGCCGTCTCATAGATACTCAGTTGATGGTGCCCACCATAATCCCGTTTTGGAAATAGAAGAGTGGCAAGTTCCTCGTTCCTTGTTGGTAACGCAGCCATACAATAGATATTTCCGGCTGGGTGACTTTTTCGGTGGCATCGAGGCCTTCGTCAGCAAGGCTTTGCGAGATGTAATTCTCTCCCTGGAGCCTGGCATTCACAAGTTCTTCCCAATCGAAGTCACCAATCCGTTCGACAAGGATGGTGAAGATCGGGAATTCTTCCTGATGATTGTTGGTCAGTATGTTGATGCTTTCGATTCGAGCGCGAGCGATCCAGATTGCTTCGAAAAGTCTAATCAGCTTGAACTCTATAACTCCCCTCCGACGAAAAAGAGTTTTAGTGGCCTTGCAATGTCGGCTGAACGGATGAGGGGAGTGCATCTGTGGTCAGAGCTCCGCTTCATAAATAACATGTTCTGCATTTCGGAAGAGTTGAAAGAAGCGATTGATAACGCTGGCCTTGAAATACCAAAACACCACCAAATGATGGAGGTGTAGCAAGGGCAATTACGTCACCGCCGCAATTCCCCACACCATTCCCACAATCAGGAATATCCCGGCGATATCGAGCATCAGGCCTGCGCCGACCATCCGTTCGATCTTGATCCGTCCGGTGGACCACGCAATCGCGTTTGGCCCGGTCCCGGCGGGCAGCATAAAGCCCCAGCCGGCCGCCAGTGCGGCTGGCATCGCGAGCAGCAGCGGGTCCGCGCCCAGCGCCACCACCAGCGCCGCGATCACCGGGATGATGCCGGTTGCGGTTGCGACATTGCTGGCGAATTCGGTGATCACCACGATCATCGCCACCACGCACAGCGCGACCACGATCAACGGCAGGTTCTCCAGCGGCAACAATGCCTCGCCCAGCCATGTGGCTAGCCCTGAGGCCTGCATCCCGCCGGCCAGCGCCAATCCGCCGCCAAACATCATGATCACGCCCCAAGGCGCGCGGTCGGCCTCTTTCCAATTCAGCAGCGCGCGGCCCGTGCCATCTGGCAGCAGGAACAGCGCAAAACTGGCCAGAATCGCGATGGTGCCATTGGTCCATGATCCTTCCGGCAAATACGGTTTGACCAGTGGCAATGTCATCCACGCGAGGAAGGTTAGGACGGCGACCGGGATCAGCCGTTTTTCAGGCGTGGTCCAGGCCGTGCCCGTCTCAATCGCGTCGCGCGCGGCGGCGACGTCAAACGGGTGCTGCGACACCTTTTGAAACTTGGCGATGATCAGCGCGGCGAGCGGCACGCCGACGATCACAATCGGCAGGCCAAACAGGGTCCACTGCGCAAACGTGATCTCCACTCCGATCATCGTGTCGAGCAAGCCGACGGCAATCGCATTGGTGGGTGATCCGACGATGGTGCCAAGCCCGCCAATGCTGGCGGCAAAGGCAATACCCATCGGGAGCGCGCCGGAGAGGCCGTTTTTCTCTAGCGAGGTTTCCAAGCCACCCGCGCCCTCCACCCTTCCACCCGGAATATTTTCGGATACGATCCGGGTGGAAGGGTGGAGGGCGCGGGTGGCTCCGGCATCCATAGAGGAATCCCGCGCGCCCAACTCACCACCCGCCAGAACAGCCAGCGCCATCGGCATCATAATCAGACTGGTCGATGTGTTGGAAATCAGCATTGAGAGCAGCGCAGCGGAGATCATAAATGCGAGCAGCAATTGCGTTTGCCCGCCGCCTTTGCCGACCACGCGTAGGATCGCCAGGCTCAGGCGCTTGTGCAGGCCAGTGCGCTCAATCGCCAGCGCCAGAAACGCGCCGCCCAGGATCAGAAACAGGATCGGTGAATAATACGTGCTGGCCGTCTCGCGCGCGGTCGACACCCCGCTAAAGGGCAGGATCACGAACGGCAGCAGCGCCGTCACCGTCAGCGGCACGGCCTCTGTCATCCACCAGGCCGCCATCCATACGACCAGGCCCGCGACCAGCCACGCTTCGCCCGGCATTCCAGCGGGCGGGGCGGTGATCGCGGTGATGGCAAAGACCAGCGGGCCAAGGATCAGGCCAATTATGCGCGCGCTCATACTGGCTATCGGTCCCCGTGCAGTGGCCGCGCGCTGGAATGCTCGCGGCGGTCGCGCATTACTCGCGCGCATCGCCTGCAAGTGCAAGCGGGATCAGAGAAATGCGGTGCGCGGTAGGGGCGGGCACGCTGGATAAGCAAAAGGCGAGCGCTCTTTCGAGGGCCCGCCTTTGTGTGTCTTGTCTTGAGTGTTCGCGCCTATTTCGGGGCGAGCACCATCAGCATTTGCCGGCCTTCGAGGCGCGGGAATGCTTCGACCTTGGCGATTTCGTCGACGTCAGCCTGCACCTTTTTGAGCAAGTCCATGCCCAGATGCTGGTGCGCCATTTCACGCCCGCGAAAACGCAAGGTGACCTTCACCTTGTCACCGTTCTCGATGAATTTGTTCACATTGCGCATCTTCACGTCATAATCATGCGTGTCGATGTTGGGACGCATTTTGACTTCTTTAATGTCCTGCGTTTTCTGGGTCTTACGCGCGGCATTAGCCTTTTTCTGGGCCTCATACCGATACTTGCCGACATCCAGGAATTTGCACACGGGCGGGTCTGCATTGGGAGAAACCTCAACCAGGTTGAGACCAACTTCATTGGCCTGCTCGGTGGCTTCAGCCGTGATCATAACGCCGAGATTCTCGCCGTTTTCGTCGATCACGCGGACCTTGGGAACTTGAATGAAATTATCGTAGCGAGGGCCGCTTTTGATTGGCGGGGCCATCGAACGCCGAGGTGGACGGGCTATGTGTGTTCTCCTGTAATAGCCAAAGTGTGCAGCGCGCTATGTAAGGGCAAATACAGTCGAATACCAGATGAGTCTTACGCCGCAGCGCGATATAATGGGAAGTGTGCCAATTTCCCCTTCGCCGGTAGCACTGCGTCGATCCGGCTTGCGGGTTTCAGCGCGTCCAAAATTACCGGATCGTCTGCGTCCATGCCTCCGGTATAGGCGCCAAAGGCGGGCAGGATCATCCGGTCCGCGCGCGCTTCTCCGCGGCTCACCACGCCGCAAGGGCGGGCGATATGGCGGCCGCGCACCCTTAGGCGCATCTTGGGGTGATAATGCCCGGACAGCTCCGGCTGTGTCTCGCCCGCCTTTGCCTCATGCCTCAGCACAATTCCGCCAATCTCCAGTTCCTCGGTCAGCTCCGCACCGAAAGAGCGCTGCATATTCTCGTCGTGATTGCCGGTGATCCACACCCAATCGAGCGCACGGGTCAGCGATTTCAGCATGCCTGCGGCATAGGGATCGAGCCGGTGGGTACCGTTATCATCGTGGAAATTGTCACCCAGAGTGATCACGCGGCGCGCGCCGGTTGCCTTCACGCTATCCGCCAGCCGTTCTAGCGTTTCGCGGCTGTCATAGGGCGGCAGCATCTGCCCGTGCTGCGCATAGAAGCTGCCCTTTTCCAGATGCAGATCCGCGACCAGCAAGGCGCGCTCCGTCGGCCAATACAGCGCGTTGTTTTTCAGCAGCACCATTTCCTTGCCCGCAAATTGCATTGCGGCGAAATCAGACGGCGCGAACGAAAGGTGAACCATGGGGTGTCGATGAACGATCCTTGTTTTCGAGGCAACTCAAATCTCCGTCTGCGATGAGTTCTTCGACAGGCTTAGGAGAGCCTTGTCGAAGCGCTGTACTTTCTTCTAGAGCCTCGCGCATAGTGGAGGACAATCCTTCGACAGGCTCAGGATGAACGGGGATTGGAATGGATCGGACGAATAGCACTGCGCGGGCAAAAGCCTGGTTTGAAAGTCTGCGCGACCAAATCTGCGCTGAGTTCGAGGCGATCGAGCGTGAGGCTGGGTCCGATGCGAGCTTTCAATACACCCCTTGGGAGCGGGAAGAGGAAGGCAATTCTGATCCCGGCGGCGGCACCCAGGGCCTGATGAAGGGCAAGGTGTTTGAGAAGGTCGGCGTCAATGTCTCCACCGTGCGCGGCAGCTTCAGCAAGGAGTTTGCCGGCCAAGTGAACGGCGCGAGCGCAGAGAACCCAGGGTTTTCCGCGACCGGCATTTCGCTCGTGGCGCATATGACCAATCCGCGCGTGCCCGCCGTTCATATGAACACGCGCTTCCTCACCACGGGCAAGGCCTGGTTCGGCGGCGGGGCGGATCTCAATCCGCCGATCCCTTACGCAGAAGACACCGAGGCTTTCCACGCCAGCCTGCGCGCGGCCTGCATGGCTCACAATCCGACCTATTATGATCGTTACAAGAAATGGGCGGACGACTATTTCTACATTCCCCACCGCGAGAAACATCGCGGCGTTGGCGGGATTTTCTACGACCATTTGGAATGCGAAGACGAAGCGGCGTTTGATCGCAATTTCGCCTTCACGCAGGACGTCGGCAAAGCCTTCCTAGACATCTATCCCAAGCTGGTGCGCACCCGGATGGACAGCGAGTTTAGCGACGAGGACGTCGCCCAGCAGCTCGAATATCGCGGGCTCTATGCCGAGTTTAACCTCGTCTATGATCGCGGGACACTATTTGGCCTAAAGACCGGCGGGAATATCGACGCAATCCTGATGAGCCTGCCCCCGCGAGCGACCTGGAGTTAGAGCGCGCGCTTAGGGTCAGCTTTTGCCCCAGCCAGCGGCGCCCACCTTCTCCTCACCATAAGAGATGAGGCAGCGCATGTAGCGTTTATGAAACTCGATCGGGTCATCGATTTCGATATCGACCTGTTGCCACTCAGGGCAGGTGAGGATTTCGATCCCGCCGTCTTTCGCTGGCAGGCCGCTCATGAAATCAATCACGTCCGGCTCAATGCGCAGGAAGTTGAAACAGCCCGCTTCTTCGCAGGCATCGGCTTCGACCGCGAGGGCAGAGAAACGGTAGACCTCGTTCACGAGAATGTGTTCGGCATCGAGCGCGAGTTCCAGGATGTTCCAATCCTTATGCGCGCCTTGCTTGCCGCCCATCGGCTGTTCTTCGGTGCACAGAGATTTGTCCGCCTTGGGGCAGGGGCGCTGTGGCAGTTCCAGCGTGCCGTCAATCACGGCATAGACTACCGGGGCGAGCGATTGGACCGGCAGCGGGGCGGGCTCTTCGCTCCCCGGCTCGATCAATTCGGCTAGCTCATAGGCATCCGTCATTCCGTTCTGCCGGCGGAAAAATGCCTCAAGCACGCTGTCTGAGAACAGACCAAAGCGCAGGCCCCCATCAACATACATCGTATTGTCGATAAACGCGGGCGGGGCGGCAATCGGTGAGGATGAGCTGGCGATGATCGCGCTGATATAGCAATCCTTGAGGTTCTCTTTGCCCTCATCATCGGGCGCGGTGTTCACATAGCGGGTGGCCATATCGCCCAGATCAAACGCCACCGCATCGCCGCTATCGGCGTCGGTTGCGCCGACATACAGCCGCGCGCCAGCGGCATAGCGATTTGCCACTGTCTGCATGACGTCGTCGGTGATATATGTGTGCAGCCTTGCCCGCAGCGGCTCGAGATTGCCGAAGGAGCCATGCTCGATCAGCGTCAGGTAATTGGCAAAGTCCGGCTTTCCGTCCTTCGGCTTGGCATAGACATTGATCAGATCGCTTTCAGAATTGATCGTATAGCCTTCGACCGCGCCTGCTGCATCGTTCACAAAGGCGAAGGTGGCGAGGATGGAGCCAGTGCTGATCCCGGTGACGACCTGAAAGTCTGGCAGATCGCCGGTGCCGCCCCATCCGGCAAGAATGCCAGCGCCGAACGCGCCGTGTTCGCTGCCGCCGGATAGAGAGAGCAGGCTGGCCTTCTCGCCGTTCTGCAGCCGGTCATGCGCGCGCAGGCTGGTCTCAATCTCTGCTGCAAGCGCGGACGGCGTGCGCTCACCCAGGTCGGCTGGACGAGAGACGGGCACGCCCACATTCATGCGGATCGTCTTGAAATCGCACATCTGGTTTTCTGGTGTGATCGGCGGCTTTTGACAGCCAGCGGCCGCCAATGCGCCCAATGTCAGCGCCGCCGCGCTCAGTTTTACCGTAATGCTCATCCCGCAAATTCCCTTGGTCCACCCCGTATCTGGGGCCTTATGGTCTCAAGAGTTTGATATTTGATTGCCTAGGGTCAGAACCCAATAAGCACATGGCCGTGGCTTGAGTTGGAACTCCGACTCAAGCCCTTTGGGTGATGGTTTGCAGGCGAACTGCCGCGTCAGGAACCTCACAGCGAGAATGGCTCGCTGTTTCAGTTCCTTCCTTGCATTTCACACAGCAAACCATCACCACGGCTCACGCGATTATTGGGTTCTGACCCTAAATGCCGAATTGCTTTGCAATATTGGGCGTTTTTACCGCATCATAGGACGGTATGCTAAGGCAATATGAACTGGTGGAACGGGTCAAAGAATATGACCCTGGTGCGGATGAGGCAGCGCTCAACCGTGCCTATGTCTACACCGTCCAGAAACATGGCACGCAAAAGCGCGCCAGCGGCGATCCCTATTTCTCGCATCCGGTCGAAGTTGCGGGGTTGATGACCGACCTGCAGCTTGATCAGGAAACGATCATCACCGCGCTGCTGCACGATACGGTCGAAGACACGCTGGCCACGATTGAGGACATCGAAGAGCACTTCGGGCCGGACGTGGCGCGGCTGGTTGATGGCGTGACCAAGCTGTCCAAGATCGAGGCTATGCCCGAGAACGAGCGGGCGGCGGAGAACCTGCGCAAATTCTTGCTCGCGATGAGTGAGGATATTCGTGTCCTGCTGGTGAAACTAGCGGACCGGCTGCACAATATGCGCACGCTGCACTTCATCAAAAAGCCCGAAAAGCGCCAGCGGATCGCGCGCGAGACGATGGATATCTATGCCCCGCTGGCGGAGCGGATCGGCATGTATGAATATATGCGCGAGATGCAGGCGCTGGCGTTTGAGCAATTGGAGCCAGAGGCCTTTGCGACCATCACCAATCGGCTGGAGCAATTGCGCAGCCAGGATGGCGGGCAGGTTGATGCGATCGCGCTGAAGGTAAAGCAGGTGCTGGCTGAGGCGGGGCTTCAGGTTGAGGTGATGGGGCGCGAGAAGCATCCCTATTCAATCTGGAAAAAGATGGCGGAACGCCACGTCAGCTTTGAGCAGGTCACTGATATTATGGCATTTCGCGTCATCTGCGAGGGTGAGACGGATTGCTATGCCGCGATGGGGGTGCTGCACAGAACGTGGCAATTCCTGCCGGGCCGGTTCAAGGATTACATCTCGACGCCCAAGTCGAACGGCTATCGCAGCTTACACACCTCACTGATGTATGAGAATTCCATGCGGGTGGAGGTGCAAATCCGCACCCGCGAAATGCACAGCCGCAATGAATTCGGGCTGGCGGCGCATTGGGCATACAAACAGAGCGATTCCGCCGATGGCCAGGTCGCTTGGCTGCGCGATCTGATCGAGATTGTCGATGCCAGCCACGATGCTGAGGAGCTGCTCGAGCACACTCGCATGGCGATCTATCAGGATCGGATTTTCGCCTTCACGCCTAAGGGAGCTTTGTTCCAATTGCCCAAGGGCGCAAGTTCGGTCGACTTCGCCTTTGCCGTGCATACGGATTTGGGCGCGCAAACGGTAGGCGCGAAGATCAATGGCCGGCACATGCCGCTGCGCACGCCGTTGAACAATGGCGACGTGGTGGAAATCATCAAAGGCAAGAATGCAGAGCCTCAGCTATCCTGGCTAGGCTTTGTGGTAACGGGCAAGGCGCGCGCTTCGATCCGCCGCTCTGTACGCCTCAAGGAACGCGCAGAGATCGCGGCGATTGGCAGCAAATTGTTCGATGAGATCGCCGGAAAAGTGCCCGCGCGGATCGGCAAGAAGGCCATACGCGAGGCGGTCAAGCGCCTTGAGATGGAAGAGCCGGAAGACCTGATGTTCGCAATTGGGGCGGCTAAGCTGACCGACCGCGAAGTGATGGAGGCGCTGGTCCCCGGATCAACCGCCGATTTCGACGATGATGCAGACTGGTCCAAGCGTCAGCGGGTGATCTCTATTCGCGGGCTGACGCCAGAGGTCGGCTACACGCTGGCAACCTGCTGTCACCCGGTGCCGGGGGACCGAATAGTGGGCCTGCGCCGCAAGGACAAAAGGGTCGAAGTGCATACGATTGATTGTCTTGAGCTTGCCAGCGGGATCGATGCTGATTGGCTCGATCTGTCCTGGGGCAAGCGTTCCGTTGGCGCGGTCGGCCGCCTTAGGGTGACGCTCTACGACCGTCCAGGCACGCTGGCGGAAATGGCCGGAATTTTCGCGCAGAACAAAACGAATGTGACCAGCCTCAATCAGGTCCAGCTCGACCACCCTTTCACCACCTATGAAATCGATTCAGAGGTGCAGGATCTTGCGCACCTCACGCGGATATTGAGCGCCCTGCGCGCCAGCGACGCGGTGGCTCAGGCAGAGCGGATTTAGTCCGTTTCATCGGCTACCCGCCCCAAATGATGGTTAAATAGGCGTTTACCACTCCTTAAACCCGTCCTCGTATTGCCCCTCATGTAAGAAACCAAACGTCCGCAAGCGGCGTCATGAGGATAATACTGTGAGCTATTCAGCGCATGAATTTGTGCCGGCCTCTACCGAGGAGTTGGACACCTATGACGCGGATCTGAGCGCTGGCGAGGAACCCCGCAAGCGCTGGCTCGAACGCATTTCACTGGTCGGAAACCTGCGCATCGCGATTTTTAGCAATGCGGCCATGGTGCTGGTGGTTGCCTTCATCATTCTTGGCGGCCTTGCCTACATTGGCAATGAAGGTGAACGCCAAACTGTGCTGGCCTCTGCCGAGGTTCGCGGCGGCCATGCCGCGCTGGCGCTGGGCGATGCCTATGTCTCGCTGCGTGATGTGACGGAACGCGGCGAACAGGCAGGTCTGGAGCGCGCCTCTGACAAGCTTGAGGACGCAGCGGAAGACATCAGAACAGCGCTAAATTATGGCGGCGAAATGATGCCGAGTGACATTCGCACTTCGCTGGAGGAATACCTCGGGCGGATTGAAAATGCCGATGCCCGCCTTAACGCGATTGAGCCCGGTGCTGGCGCTGATGCGCCTGCTGCGCGCGAAGTCGAACAAGAGGTGGGCACGCTTTATTCCGAGATGCGCGTCTATGTTGATGATCTTCATGTCTTTGTAAGCGGCAAAGCCGGCGACTTGCTCGATATTGTTGGCAAGATAATTCTCGCCTTCATGGCCCTATTGGCTTTCACGGTTATCGCTTCCTTCTTTGGTGGCCGCGCGATCATTCGCAATGTCGTGCGCATGATCCGCAGCATCACCGATGCGATGGAGCGGATCGCAAATGGTGACGATCAGACTGATATTCTCCATGCAGAGCGCGAAGACGAAATCGGCGATATGGCCCGCGCGCTCGCGGTGTTCCGCCAGGACGCTCTGGACCTTAGTCAGCTGACCGCTGAACGCGCGAGCGCGGCGGAGCATGAGCTGGCTCAACAGCAAGCACTCGCACAGGAATCGAACCGTCTGCGCACCGATAAAGGCGAGCTGTTAGAGCGACTTGCTGGCGGTTTTGAAGTTTCAATCGGAGAAGTGATTGACGCCGTTGGCGCAGCCTCCGCGCAGCTCAAAGAAACCTCTGAGAGCATGGTGACACTCGCGGAAGGCTCAGCCCAGCAATCGCAAGAGGCCTCCACCTCGATGCAGGCAACCACTCGCAATGTAACAGCAGCAGCCGCGGCTACGGATGAATTTGCCCTGTCGATCACGGAGATCAGCAAGCAAGCCAGCGCCTCGGCGGCTCTAGCACGCGAAGCGAGCGAGCTGGTGACCGCAGCAAACAGCAAAATGACCGATCTCTCCAGCGCGGCTGATGAGATCGGCAGCATTGTCGAGATGATCCAGACGATCGCTCAGCGCACCAATCTGCTCGCGCTCAATGCGTCGATCGAGGCGGCGCGCGGCGGTGAGGCGGGACGCGGCTTTGCCGTCGTTGCCTCTGAAGTAAAAGAACTGGCAACCCAGACCAGCAATGCAACGAGCAGCGTGACTGAGAAGATCAGCGCGATGCAAAGCTCGACCCAATCGAGCGTGGCGGACCTCAATTCCATGGTGACGCAGATTGATGAGCTTGAACGCGCCTCAGTCGTGATTGCGACCGCCGTTGATCAGCAATCAATTTCTGGCGAAGATCTGGCGCGCAATATCGACACTGTCGCCAGTGGCACCTCGCAAGTGGACGCGCAGCCGGGAAAATTGCGTGAGGCTTCGCTCGCAACCGGTTCTGCCTCTTCGCAAGTTCTGGCTTCTGCCAGCGAGCTCGATCTTCACGCCGATTCCCTGCGCGAGAAAGCGACGAGTTTCCTCGCCGATGTGCGCCGCAGCGCAAGCGAACTGGATTCGGCAGACAGCGAATTGCTAGCGAAAGCAAAAGCCGCGTAAAGCGGCGGATAGTGAGTTTGGTTAAGGGGCAATTTACCGCTCTTTAATCGCGGTCTCGTAAACCCCCAACTTGTGAACGTTCCGCGTGGAGTACGCATCAAATGGACATGGCGAACAACAATTTTGAACCAGCAGATGCTGGTACGCATGTTGATGCACAGTTCTTAGATGCAGCCGATAGCTGGCTCGACAAATATACGGTTGTCGCCAAGGTCCGCGCTGCGATTTTTGGCAATATTCTGGCCATCGTTGCCTTGCTTGCGATTGTGTTCGGCGCTGTTACTTACCTGGGCAGCGAAGGTGTTGCGCAAGGCGATAGGGCGTCGACCAGCGAACTGATGTCAGATGCGAACACAGCCCTTAGCCAAGCACGTTTTCATCTCAACGAGTTTGATGAGAGCCGCGATCTGGCGGACATTAGAAGCGCGCAGACTGAGCTCGACCGAGCATTTACCAATTATGGTTTGTTGAAGCAGGATGACCACCCATTCTCGCAGGACATCCAATCAGGAAACACTGCACGGCTTGAGGAAATCGGCGCAATTCGAAATTCGCTGTCCAACCTCGAAGAGCCAGCGGCGAATGCTACCGCAGTGGCTGCGTTACAGTCGCGCACCGCTATGGTTCTGCAATCATCACGTGTTGAATTTGATACAGTTGTCGAAGTTGTCGCCGTTGAATTTGCCGATCTGATTGGGAAAATCACAATCATGGCCTGGCTCGTCGCGATCTCAGGAATTGTCCTGTTGACCGGGGCGATATGGGGCGGGCGGCAAGTTACGAGCAATATCATCGGTATGATAGGATCGGTAACCGGCGCGATGAAACGGATTGCCGATGGCTATTCCGAGACCCGGATACCGGGCCAGCAACGCGGTGATGAATTGGGCGAAATGGCGCGCGCGCTGGTGGTTTTTCGCGACAGGTCTCAAGAGCTGCAACAGCTCAATGATCAAAGAGCGCAAACTGCTGAAAAAGAGCTTCTCCAGCAGCAGCAGCCGACCGAGCAATCGGCCCAAATGCGAGCTGACAAGGCCCAGCTTTTGCAAGGGTTGGCGGACAGTTTCGAAATTTCCAACGGGGCGGTTGTTGATGAGATCGGCGGGGCGTCGGAGCAGCTTAAGGCGACATCGCAAAGCATGGTGGCCCTAGCAGAAAGCTCAACGCTGCAGTCATCCGAAGCCTCCAACGCGATGGTAGAGGCGACCAGGAATGTGAGCGCTGCTGCGGCTGCAACGGATCAATTTGCTTTGTCGATTGCTGAGGTGAGCAATCAAGCGAAAGCGTCTGCGTCCCTGGCGCATGACGCCAGCGAGCTGGTTGTCGCGGCCAACAGCAAGATGACCGAGCTGTCCAGTGCCGCTGAAGAGATCGGTGAAATTGCCGAGTTGATCCAGACGATCGCTCAGCGGACCAATCTGCTCGCGCTCAATGCGTCGATCGAGGCGGCGCGGGGCGGAGAGGCTGGGCGCGGCTTTGCCGTCGTTGCCTCTGAAGTGAAAGAGCTTGCGAGCCAAACCAGCAATGCAACCAGTAGTGTGGCGGCGAAAATCAGCGCAATGCAGAGTTCGACTGGGTCGAGCGTCAGCGACCTCACATCAATTGTAAATCAAATCAACGAGCTAGAGCAGTCCTCTACGATGATTGCTGAGGCCGTTGGGCAGCAGTCTCACGCCGCCAGCGAACTTGCCCGTAATATCGATAGCGTTGCGGCAAGCACGGCGACCGTTGAGGGCCAGCTGCAACAATTGCACGACGCGTCGTTGATGACCGGATCGGCTTCCAATCAAGTTCAGGCATCTGCTCAGCAATTGGGAGAGCACGCTGCTGCCATGCGTCAAAAGGCGGACGAGTTCCTCAAAACGGTCCGCAGCAGCGCCAGCGATCTGAATTCGAAGGGCGTATAGCAGGGCACACTGGGCTGGGCGTAGTCTGCCCGGCTACGGTCAAATCAATGTCAGCGTGACCTGAACTTCGTCGCCTTCTGTCAGTCCCTCTGCTTTGCGAACTTGCGCCTTTATCGGGAGCAGCCAGCCGCCCTCATCGCTGATGGGTGAGCTGTCATTGCTGGTGTTTGGAAAGCAAGAGGTTTGCCATGCGGTCTCGCCAATCCTGGCCTCGACCTTTTGCGAGCGAAAGCCGCGTTTGCGGCCCAGCTCCAGCCGCCGCATCGCCTCATTGGCTGAGATGCTCTCACCCGCCTCCCCCTTGATCGTGACAAAGTGCCGGCTGACCCCATTGGAGGTGGTCCACAGCCACAGCGGGCCCGTTTGTGTGAGCTGTGCCTCGTTCATTCGTCTGCGGAAATGGCGCGCACCGGAACCGGGATGTTGCAGATGTCTGCGCCGCCAGCAGGCACGATAAAGAACGGATCGCGGCGGTTCGCGCGCGCCTCTGCATAGCGCGCAAAGGTCTCGCTTTCGGTGGAGAGATACTCGAATTTGGGGCGCTCACCGTCCGGCAGGTCCGACGCGACGCGAACCGAGAGGATCGGCGTGCGCTTGTCTGCTTCCTCGGCGGTATAGAAGCCCAGAGCGCCGCTGCCGCGCGGCAGCGAGGAGAGATGCTCCATGCCGGAAATGATCCGGCCCACAAGCGCGATGTTGCGATCCAGGTGGCGCGGCGCATGGCCGATTACCGTGTAAAGCTCTGCGCCCGAGCCAGTGTCCGGCGAATACCCCCGGCCCACGCCGACCATGCCGTAACAATGGACAGGCCACATAAGTGAAGCCCATTCTGATCCCGCAAAGCCAAAAGGGAAACCCCCAAGAAATGAAGTGCGGGCAGCATAGGAATCTCTCATGAGCATATGGACAAGATCCCGATTGGGCGCGACACCAGTATCCGTGTATGCTTCTTTGACTTGCTGATCCAAATCATCGGTTGTTTCTGCTTCGAGCAACTCAAGCAAAACACTTGAGGTGGGTTGTCCATACTCGCTCTCATCCATCACGCTCAGGCCCTCGGGCAGCGGCTTTGCCTCGCCTTCGCCTTCGGGATTGTCGAAATTGGGATCGCCCCATTGTACGACATAATTGTCCTGGACGCGGTTGACGGTGATGTCGTCATACCACTTCGCGCGGGCGAGCTTGCGGATATTGCCGACCCAGCCTTGGGAGAAGGGCGCGGGCATCAATTGAATCACCACTTTGCGCGCGGCCCCTTGCGCATCTGGGGCGAGCGTCATGACCAGCAAATCCTCCCCTGCAATCGCGATCCATTCATCACCAGCGGCGCTATCGACGATTTCATTGGGTGAGGGCGCACCTTGGGGCTCGCCCTCATCCTGAGCATGGGCGTGCAGGGTGAGCGCAAAGGCGCAGGCGGCAGTCAGGAGCTGTTTTTTCATGGACTATAGTCTGCCACCGTGAAGCCGCTTGCGAAAGAGCAAGCTTGCGTCTATCCGCGCCCTTTCCCGGATACGGGAATGCGGAGACGTGGCCGAGTGGTCGAAGGCGCACGCCTGGAAAGTGTGTAAAGGGGCAACTCTTTCGTGGGTTCGAATCCCACCGTCTCCGCCACCAACCCCCAGCACTAGTCTCAGATTGCATTGCGCGCGCGCAAAGCCGCGGGGTGCGGGCGTTTGAACAGGCTAAAGCGCCGTTCGCGGGATATTTAGCATCAGTCTCTGCAGGTATCAGGCGAAGTTTACGCAGCCAGTCTCTGCGCCAATCGTAATCAGTGCGGTTTCCTTGTTAAACAGGGAAAAACGTATATTTCGAGGCCAAAACAGGGCGTTTCACTTAGATCTAGGCAGAGAAACGCTAGTAAATTCTCGCAATTACCGCCGCTTAGTTATTGGAAAGGGAAGTTTCCCTGCTCTTCGCCATAACAGGGTACTTATTCGTCCAAAAACAGGGCGCGAACTCGCAATAACAAGCCTGTTACTGCGCAGAACAAGCTCGGTGCGCGCTCGGCCAATCCAACGCTTTTCTCTGCTCATGCCAGCTGATCGGGATGTGCATTTTGATAAGCTGCTGAAGATTGAGCGATGCTGGCTGGCGCCCTTCCATGATGCCGCGCTGAATATCTGGCGCGAGGAAAGCAAGCCGAGCCAGATTGCGATTGTAGGCAGAGGGAGGCGACACTTCGAGCATGGGCATTCCCTTGCTGTTGCACTCGAGCAGAGAATGCGCGCGGCGAAGCGCAGCAGTTAGGGTCGGGTCTGGGCGGATATCGGGCTTGCCGGATCGGATGATGAGGCGCTTGCCGCCGCGCAGCGGAAGAGCGACCGGTACGTGGATCCGGCAGAGCTTGGCAGAGGAATGGATCATCCGCTCACCGCCCGCCAGATGCTGAGCAATGTCGTCAGCTAGCTTAGCGGGGCACTCGAAGACCAATCCGTCATCGGCGATCCTAACGGTTATTGCATGATCGAGGAGATGCTCCTCACGCGGCAGCCAACGCGATGTTATGTCGGCGACGAGTTTTTCAATTGCAAGCGCTGGCAGTCTTTGAACAATCTGGTTCTGGCTCTGGCTGCCTCCTTGTTGAAGCGAAGCGGCTACATAATAGCGGTAGACCCGATTTGATCGTCAACGCGAGAATGATGGGCTCATGATCTCGCCGTTTGCGTCAAACAACTTGCCAATAAGCGGTGCTTTGGTGACGCGGGTGTCAGCAGCGGTGCGGTAGCGGCGAGCATTGGCATCTAGCTTGCGTTGCACTCGCTCAAACAGGTCCGGATCGACGATCCCGCCATGCTCGCCCTCAAACACCTAGTCCTTATGGACGATCTGCCCAAGGTAGATGCGGTTGCGCAGCAGATGGAATAGTGCCCCGCGGCTAAAGGGGAGGGCGCCCGATGTTCGCCCGGTGGAGTAGGTGCGATGCTTGGAGACAATGCCCCGCGCTGTGAGTTCGCGCTTGAGAGCATGGACCGCGCCGATCTCCAGATAACGGCTGAATATACCTCGCACCCTTGCAGCTTCAGTCTCGTTCACCAGCAATTTGTGCGTTCCCTCTTTGGGCCGGTCATAACCCAGCGGCGGATTGCCGCCCATCCACATGCCCTTAGCTTTGGAAGCAGCGATCTTGTCGCGGATACGCTCTCTGGTCACCTCGCGCTCGAACTGCGCAAATGAGAGTAGCACGTTGAGCATGAGCCGACCCATCGAGTCCTTGGTATTGAACGATTGAGTAACCGACACAAAGCTGGTTCCAGCCTTATCGAAGGTTTTAATGATGCGAGAGAAGTCTGTGAGTGAGCGGGTCAGCCGGTCGATCTTGTAGACCACCACCACGTCAATCCGCCCCGCTTCAATGTCACTCAGCAGAGCCTGCAGACCGGGCCGCTCCAACGTGCCACCAGAGTAGTCGCCGTCATCATAGAGAGCTGGAAGTATCGTCCAACCTTCGCTGGCTTGGCTGGTGATATAGGCCTCGCCAGCGGCGCGCTGCGCATCCAGACTATTGAACGTCTGCTCGAGGCCTTCATCTGAGCTCTTGCGGGTATAGATGGGCGATATCTGGCGGCTGGGCGAACACCGCATTGGCTGCGGCGATGGCCGCGACACAGAGTTCCTGTCCCAGCTGGTCGGCGAGGGCGCGCAGTTCGACTGCGCGTTCCTAGACCTGGCTTACAATGTAAAGGTCAATGGCCATGTCAATGCGGCAGGCCGCCACCGTGAGTTTGCGATGGCGTCTGGCGAAATGAGCGAAGATGAGTTCCAAACCTTTCTCACCGACACTCTGGGGGTCTGCGCCAAAGTATCGCGTCATCGAGCGGTGCATTTTGTCTGCATGGATTGGCGCCATATGGATGATGTCACCGCGTCGGTTGCCGAGGTTTACAACAAGCTGCTCAACATCTGCGTATGGATCAAAAGCAATGCCGGGATGGGATCGCTCTACCGCTCCAAACACGAGATGGTGTTTGTCTACCTGGTGGGCGATGCGCCGCACACTAACGCGGTGGAACTCGGCAAACACGGCCGCAACCGCACCAATGTCTGGGATTACGCTTCGGTCAATTCGATGCGCGGATCGCGGCGTGAGGACCTGGAGCTGCATCCCACGGTAAAGCCGGTAGTCATGGTTGCCGACGCGATCTGTGACGTCACCCGCCAAGGCGAACTGGTGCTAGATACCTTCCTTGGTTCCGGCGCTAGCTTGACCGCATCTGAGCGGGTTGGACGCGCGTTCCGCGGGCTCGATATCGATCCATCCTATGTTGATGTGGCGATGACGCGCTGGTCACAGATCACGGGCAAAGAGCCGCAGCCGGTCCACCGTTCGGGAGATGAGTCCAGCGCGCAAGAGGCTGCTGAATGAGCGGGGGAGTTGATACCCGTTTCAAGAAGGGTCAGTCGGGCAACCCCGCAGGCAGGCCGAAGAAGCGTCGCCCCAATGTTTCTGCATTCGATCTCGTGTTCGACAAGGTTCTGACCGTCAATCAAAATGGCAAGGAACGCGAGCTGACCGTCGATGGAGCACTGCAGCTACAAATCTATCAGGCAGCGCTGGGCGGCAGTAAAATGGTTATCCGCCAAGTTCTAAAGATGATCGAGAAACGCGAGGTGGCGCTTGTTAAACGCAACAAACCGGCCGCTGGACGAGTCAGCATGGTGCATGAACAAAGCTCTGACAATGCGCGCGAGGCTCTCACTATTCTGGGCATCCTCGAACCAGAACCAAGTCTGAGCGAAGACGCCGAACCTCGTATGAAGGTGGCAACCTGGGCTGCTCAGGCTGGATTGAGCCGCCCGGGCAAACGCAAACTCGCTGCGAAAGATGTGAGCGACATAAAGTTCTTTACTAAAGACTCTGACAAGCTGCGCTGGCCGCGAGGAAGCGGGATATGAGCCGGCTCAAGAATGAAGCCCAAGGTGACCCGTCTGCGCCAATCGGATACGGCAAACCGCCGAGCGCTAATCGGTTCAAGAAAGGCCAATCCGGCAATCCGAAAGGACGGCCCAAGGGTAAGCGCAACTCGCAGATCCCCTATGATTATGTTCTAGGGCAAATGGTCACGGTACGTGAGATGGACGCGAGCGCCGCATTACAGCAGCCGAGGCTTTTATCCTTCAGCTCGCGCGGAAAGGGTCAGCCGGAGATAGCGCAGCAACTCGCTCATCCCTCGCAGCCCTTGAAACTGCCCGCGCTAAGAACGAGCAGGGGCAGAATAACAGGGTATCGAAGGTCGTGATTGTCCCAATGCAGATCGAGTGCGTTCTGCGGACGCTTGGCATTGCGATCAAGAAGTACCCGACTGACAAAGAGCGTGTGCGTTGGGAAAACAATCCTTGGGCGATTGATGCCGCACTTGCGGGGCTTGGCGACCGGCAACTTACCGAGGCCGAGCAGCGCGAAGTGTGGAGCTACACCCGCATGCGGCACAAAGTGAACTGGCTAGGGTGGTGGACGGTCACCGAGTGAACGGCAGCTTTGCGCCCTAATCCAAGACGTAGCGACCCAAGGTCTTAGTTACTGAAAGCGGACATGCTCCGAGGCCATTCCGGCCAAGGAGAATGACAATGACTTACTCACACTTTGACCCTGCTGCCCAAATCCGAGTGCCGTGGAACTTTGGCGCGAATATCGGTCCCAAGCGCCTCTTCAATCAGAAACAGATCTGGGCGATCCGCTTCTTCTTAGATCGCGAAGAGCGCATTCGCGATCGAGCGCTGTTCGATCTGGCGATTGATAGCAAGCTGCGAGGCTGGAGAGCACGGGGCAAAAGCATGCTGCAGTCCTAGCGAGCTCACGCCAAGTAGGAAAATCCGCGCGCCCTCATGCTCCCGCGTATCGTCATCCCGGCAAAAGGCATTCTCCTGAGCCTGCCTAAGGGCTGGGCTCTCAAGCGGGCAAGCGCTACACTGCATGGCCCTAGGCCCCAGCTGGCGCTGGAGTGACGCAAACGAAGAAACACTCGTCATGCTGAATTCAGTTCAGCATCCATCCTTAGCTCCAAGCCTAGCTGGCCGCGCGGGGGATGGACCCTGGAAGCGCAGCTGGCAGACGGTCAACCAAGTTCAGGGTGACGAGAGATGTTTAGTGCTGAGGCTAACCAACTTTACTCGAGCGTCGGCTTTGAGGTGTTTCGTGTCAGTTATAGAATGACCATCATTGGGGGTGAAAGCAGCCGTTCCATCAACAAACCATTTGCAAGGAACAGATCCCTCGGCTAGCCCGCATGTTACGTTGTAACGTTTTAATGAGTCGATCTCAAAATTGTCCGATATATTGCAAACCTCCGCGGCGGTTTCTGCCTCCTGCGACGTTATTCGCACGGTGCGTGATCCAGAGTGCAATCTCGCGATCTGGGAGCGCGACCTTGCGTGCAACTATGCCCGCCTACTTTCAAGTGATCCTACAGACGTTCGCTTCGACACGCCCTTGCCGAACCTGCGCGAACGCCTTGAGGAATGTTTGGATGATGCGGGCTTCGCAGATCAAGTTGAGCGAGACGAACTGACCGCCGACATTGTCATGTTGGCGGAACGCTATTGTAGCGTTCTTGATCTCACTGAACTCGAAGTCAGAATTGAGATCGTTACCACCAATTCCTGCCGCAAGTGGCATGCTGACTATGTCAAAGCGCGCCTAATCACGACCTATGCGGGGTCCGGCACTCAATGGCTGACGGACGACGATGCCGCCCGCGTCAAAAATGGAGCTGAGCCGCTCCATATCAACTCGATGTCGGCGGGCGACATCGGCATCTTTAAAGGTAAGCTCGCCACCAATAACCCAGCTATTCACCGCTCGCCGCCGATTGCAGGAACGGGTGAGAAACGGCTGCTTCTGGTCCTCAATCCCACAGAGGGAGATTGATATGGAGAACACAGCAAAAATCGACCGGGCAGCGATAGGCTTCAGCCTGCTCTGTGTGGTGCACTGCGCGCTTCTTCCAGTCGCCGCGATCAGCCTGCCGGTGCTTGGTTTGCTGGCGGATGCCGAATGGGTCCACTGGTTGTTCGTAGCGCTCGCAATCCTGGCGGGTGTCACGACCGTCTTAATCGCCCACGATGCGCGCACGCCCTCTTTTCTGGTTCCGGCAATCGCCGGGGTTGGCTTGCTGCTACTTGCGCTTATCGCTGAGCCCCTAGGCTTTGGCGAAACCGCCCCAACAGTTGCCGGCGCGATGCTCTTGGCAGGGGCGCATCTCTACCGACTTTCCCGAAATCATTAGTTCTGAACGGATATTCTAATGCACCTTAATCGGCTTCTTGCCTCCTCTTCCTTCATCATCCTTGGCGCTGTCAGTGCTCCGGCCATCGCTCAGGACTTTGAAGCGTCTGAGGGTGCCGAGACGGCAAGTGGTGAGATCATTGTCACCGATCGCCGCGCGTATCGAGGCGATTTTGAGGATCTTGAGATCCCACAAATCGACCAGACGATCAGCGCAGAAATTCTGCGCGATACCAATGCACTGGATTTGAATGCAGCATTGGATCTGTCGGCTTCTGTGTCACGCCAAAACAACTTTGGCGGCCTTTGGAACAGCTTCTCCATTCGCGGCTTTTCAGGCGACATCAACCTGCCCAGCGGTTTTCTCGTTAATGGTTTTAACGCCGGGCGCGGCTTTGGCGGCCCGCGCGATATTTCTGGAATTGAAGCGGTTGAAGTTTTGAAGGGGCCGCGCTCTGCGCTTTATGGACGGGGCGAACCGGGCGGCACGATCAATCTCGTCACCAAGCGTCCTCAATATGAGACCTCCGGCTATGTCCAGCTTCAAGGCGGCTCATTTGATTTTTACCGCGGGGATATCGACCTTCAAACGACGCTGGGTGACAATGGCGGTATCCGCGTTGCAGGCTTTTTCGAAGATGCCGGTAGTTTCCGCGTGGGTAAAGAAACGCAGAAGTTTGGCATCTATCCGTCCGTCCGTTTCGATGTCGGGGAAAGCTCAACGATCACATACGAGCTTGAATACACCTCGCAAGAATTGCCTCAGGACCGCGGTGTAATCTTCTCCGACCAATTCGGCTTTTCGCCTCGCAGCTTGTTCACGGGCGAACCTGATGCGCTGATCGATACAGAGGTGCTTGGGCACCAGCTCGAATTTCAGACCGAGTTCAGCGACAATTGGGGCCTTCTCGTAGGCGCAGGTTATCGAGAGACATCGCTAGTTGGCGATGCTTATGAAAACAACTTTGGCAGCCGCCAGCCCTATCTCGTCGACGGCCAAGCGATTTCCCGTTTTTTCCGTTTTCGGGATTACGAAGCGGAGTATCTCGCATTGCGTGCAGAGGTGAATGGCGAGTTCAACACTGGCGCATTGCGTCACCGCTTGATCTTCGGCGTCGACTATGACGAGTTTGATAATGATCAGGTCGCCAACCGTTTTCGCCAGGCAGGAATTGGCGGAGCTGCAAGCAGCACGCTTGATCCAGAGACTTACCTGCTAATCTTCGTGAACAACCCGCTTTACGGTCAATATGCCCGCCCTGACGCGGCTGCACAAATTGATCGCTTGGAAGAAACAGGTGGATTTGGTTTTTACATCCAAGACCAGATTGACCTGACCGACAAATTGCAGGTTCGTATAGGCGGGCGCTTTGATGATTTTGATCAAAGGTTGGTCAACCGTCGCTCTACTCCCGCAGTCGTAAGCGAGTCATCCAACAGCGCCTTTTCTCCGCAAGCAGGCCTTGTGTACCGCGCGACCGATGGCATCAGCCTATATGCGTCATATGGAGAGGGCATTCGCCAGCTTTCTGGTGCGGACTTTGAAGGCAATTCATTCGATCCGAATAAGTCCACGTCGTTTGAAGCGGGCTTGAAGCTTGACCTCGCCTCTGTGTTCTCAGGTGTTCAGGGTTCTGCTTCTGCGACGGTGTTCGATGTTGATCAAAGCAATATTCTCATCTTCGACCCACGTCCTGAGGCAGCGGGCGAACTGATCCCGGCTGGCGAAGCGCGCAGCCGCGGGCTGGAGTTTGATGCCAATGCGAGCTTCGATAGCGGACTAAATATCTGGCTGTCCTATGCTTACACCGATGCCGAATACACCAATAGCGGAACGGATTCGGCAACGTTCACTACCTTCAATCCTGGCGAGCCGCTTATTAACTCGCCTGACCATCAGCTGAGCCTGCAAGTGTCTCAACGCTGGGTGGTCGATGATATTGGCGTGCAATTGGGAGGCGGGGTGCTTCATGTTGGAGAGCGTAACGGGGAAGTCGGCGGCGACTTCGACCTGCCCGATTACACAACGGTCCGTCTGTTCGCCGAATTTGAGTTTATCGAGAACCTGTCGTTCCGGGTCGATTTCGAGAACTTGTTCGACGAGACCTATTACACCGACTCCTTCGCATCCGTCTGGGTCCAACCAGGCGCTCCACGCTCGGCGTTTATCTCAGCGCGCTACAGCTTCTGATTGAACGAGGAAAACGACATGACATCGCCTTTGGAGGCTCGCTCGCTTTCTCTGGTTCGCGAGGGAAACGCCGTGTTGGACGGCGTTTCCTTTGCCGTGCAGCAGGGCGAGATTTTCGCGCTGCTCGGCGGCAATGGTGCCGGCAAATCCAGTACATTGCTCACCTTCCTCGGCTTTCTCGATCCGTCCGGCGGCGAAGTTTTGGTGAACGGCACAAGTGTGACCAGTGATGTGGCTGCTGCTCGCGGTGCGATCGCATATTTGCCTGAGGCGGCATCGCTTTATGGGCACATGACAGCCTACGAAAATCTTGACTATTTCCTACACCTAGCCGGAAAATCAGCAACTACGGGCGAGATTGACGCGGCGCTTGACCGCGTTGCCTTGCCGCAAGAGGCTAGAACCCGCCGCTTGCAATCCTATTCCAAGGGGATGCGGCAAAAGACCGCCATCGCGCTCGCCTTGCTCCGCGAAACCCCAATATTGCTGCTTGATGAGCCAACATCAGGCCTCGACCCTGTTGCCATTGATGAGTTTCACGATCTCGTGAAGGCCTTGGCCGAGGGCGGACAGACCGTCCTTATGGTTACCCACGATGTTTACGGCGCTTGCCAAATTGCAGACCGGGTCGGTCTGCTCCGCCACGGCAAATTGGTCGGCAGCTTCGCCGCAGAGAACGGCCAGCGGATCGATACAGAAACGGTGCATGCGGCATTCGCTGAAAGGCAAGCTGCATGAGCACGATCACCCGCATAGCGCGCGAGGAATGGCGCCTCTGGCTGCGCTCGCGGGTTGTGATCGCGGCTGCCGTGATCGTTGCGGTGCTGATTGCTGCCACAAGTCTGCTCACGGCAAGCCGCATTGCCGACGAGCAATCTCAGCGCACCGATCAGCAGATCGCAGCGGAGCAGACCTTCTTCGCGCAGCCTGACCGCCATCCGCACAGGATGATCCATTACGGCCACTATGCCTTCCGTCCGCCGCCTCCGCTTGCAGTGTTTGAGCCGGGCGTGGATGCGGTGACAGGTCAATCCATCTTTCTCGAAGGGCACCGCCAGAACACTGCTATGTTCGCCGATACCAAGGCGGCGGCGGATCTGGGCGGTTTTGCCGCACTGACCCCGGCGAGCCTGTATCAATTGCTCCTGCCATTGCTGCTTATCGTCTTGGGCCACGCCATGTTCTTGCGCGAGCGCGAAAGCGGAACGCTCGCGGTGATGCTCGCGCAAGGACAATCGGGCACGACGCTTGCGCTGGGCAAGGCAACCGCTTTGCTTGCCGTGATCGCTATCTTCATGGTCCCGCTGGTGCTCGTGGCTGCCTATTCGGTCAGCCTCGGCGAAAGCGCCCTTGCTGCCGGTTCAATGGTCGCCGGATATTTCGTCTACCTCTGCATCTGGGGCGCGATTGTCCTCGCCGCCTCTATCCTGCTCAAACAGCGCTCTGTCTCGCTTGGCGCACTGATTTTTGTCTGGCTGTGTGCAGCCCTCATCGTCCCGCGCTTTGCCATTAATGCCAGCAGCGCGGCGATAGACGCACCCGGCAAAATCGAGAGCGATCTTGTGATGCTCGCCGAGCAACGCAAACTGGGCGACGGGCACAATGCGGCAGACCCCGCTTTCATGCAGCTTCAGGCAGAAGTGCTGGAGCAATATGAGGTTGAGACCATCGAGGAGCTACCCATAAATTGGCGCGGCGTGGTCGCATCTTATTCGGAGGCCGAGCTGACCGAACTACTCAATTCTTACGCAGAAGAGCGTATGGGGCTGGAGGCGAGCCAATCGCGCATCTTCGGGTGGTTCGGACTGGCTTCGCCGACCATTGCGATCAGCTCAGCTTCGCGAACATTGGCGGGAACTGACCTTGCAACCCACCACCGGTTCTTACGCGAAAGCGAGGCATTGCGATTTGGCTTCGTCCAGGCACTCAATGAAAAGCACGTCAACGACCTCGATTATGCAATCGACATGAACCGCAATGCCGATGCTGAGGCTTCCCGCCGCGCGCGGATCAACGCCGGCGCATGGGAGGTGCTCGACGAGTTCCGCTTTGAGCCAGATGACGCAGACACGCGACTGGAGCGCGCATTGCTCGCATTTGTCATTCTATTGGTTTGGCTCACCGCTGCTGGTGGGCTTGTTTACGGCGCAGCGCGGCGGGTGAGGCTCTGATGCTCGGAAATCTAGTCCGCGAAGCGCGTTTCCTCGCAAAAGATCGCGGGGCTCTGTTCTGGCTGTTCTTGGCGTTCCTGCTTTCCGTCGTGGCGGTGTCTTTCGGCATCGCGGAGGTTCGCGAACAACGCGAAACCATCGCGACTTTGCTCGAAGAAGACGCTGCGGACCGCGCAAATGCGCTCGAGGGACAGGAGGATTGGGGCAGCGCCGCCTATTACGCCTTCCACCTCACCTACGCGCCGCCATCCGACTTTGCCTTCGCCGCCATGGGGCAGCGCGATAGTAGCCCTTGGAAACACCGTGTGCGCATGCTCGCACTGGAGGGGCAAATCCATGAGGCCGATACGCGCAATGCGGACTTCGGTCTTGTTGGACGGTTCGATTTCGCCTTCTTGGCGGCCTCCGTCGCGCCGCTGCTGCTGATATTGTTGCTGTACGATCTGCGAGCATCGGAGCGGACCATGCGCCGCCATGACTTGCTGGTGGCGACCGCCGGTTTGCCGCGATCGCTGTGGTTGCCGCGTGCGCTGGTGCGAGTATCTGCGTTGGCCTTGCTGCTGCTTATTCCCCTCTGGATAGGGAGTGCGGTCGAAGGCGCTGGGCTGTCGCTGACGCTACAGGCGAGTATTATTGTCGTCGGCTCGCTGCTGATCTGGTGGCTTATCGTCGAACTGGTCAGCCGCATAGACGCCTCGCCATCGATTCTACTGACATCGCTGGTCGGCCTATGGCTTGCGCTCGCCATCGTCGTACCTGCCGTTTCAAAGGCAGCCATCGAAGCAGGCAATCCTTTGCCCGACGGCGGTGAAATCCTCCTCTTGCAACGAGAGACAGTAAACGACGCATGGGATTTACCCAAAGAAGCGACGATGGAGCCATTTGTGGAGCGGCATCCAGAACTCGTTGACCACACAGAGATCGAAGAAGGCTTCGAATGGAAGTGGTATTACGCGTTCCAGCAGGTCGGCGACCAAGTGGCAGAGCCGCTCGTTCAGCAATATCGCGATGCGCGGCTTGCGAGAGATCGGTTGGCAGGAACAGCCTCGCTGCTGTCCCCTACGTCGCTGGTTGAGCGTTCGTTTGAGAAACTGGCTGGAACCGATGCGGCTGCGATGATCGCCTATGAAGACCGCGTGCGGGACTATCATGGCCGGCTGCGCGCGTTCTACTATCCGGTGATGTTCCCCGAAGAGCCATACGACAAAGCACTCTTGGATGACTTGCCCGCCTTTGCTCCGCCAGGTCTTGTCAGACTAACTGTACCTGTTGCGGATTGAGGCGGCGAGGGTAGGGCACTCCATGCCTAGCGGAGACGAGTTCGCGTTAGACTGACAGCACCAGAGAGGTCGCACCGAGTGAGATTTTGGTGTGTGAAAGAGAACTAAGGGCATAGGTGACCTACCCTTGCGAGCCACAAACTTGGACTATGACTTTGCCTTCGACTTTTCCGTCCGCGATATGCGTTGCCGCTGTTACCGCATCATCGAAGTCGAATACCTGACTGCTTGAAAGATCTATTGCGCCTTCCTGCCAGTGCCGAATCAAATCCTGATGGGCCTCAAGCACCTGATCTGCGGTCCATCCAACGGGCATTGCTCCCAGCAACGAGATGTTTTTCATTACCGTTTCCGGCAGAGCGATGCGCGCCCATTCACCGCTCGCATAACCGATCACAACAAACCGCCCTTCGAAAGCGATCGCATTGAAGGCAGCGCGTGCAGCTTTGCCGCCGACAGGATCGAAGACGACCGAGACGCCTTTGCCGCCGGTCAGTTCCAGCGCCGTCTTGGTAATGTCTTGCTCCCGTCTGTCGATCACTTCATCCGCCCCGATGCTTTTGCAGAACGCGGCTTTTTGCGGCCCACCAGCAACGGCGATAACGCGCGCGCCCTTTGCCTTTGCCAATTGAACCGCTGCATTGCCCGAGCTGCCCGATGCACCCAGCACCAGCACCACATCGTCATCTGTGATTTTCGCGCGCCGGACGAGTGCGGTCCATGCGGTTTGATAGGGTATGTAAAGACCCGCAGCCTCAGCCCCTGTCATGTCATCGGGGATCGGCAATAAGCCAGACAATACGCCATCATCAGTGCCACTTGCCCGCATTAAGCATTCATTGGCCAATCCGCCGGCTTGCGCTTGAAACAAAGTTGGACCAACGACGCGAGTGCCCATCAGCGCCTCATCGATGCCTTCACCGATAGCAATCACCTCGCCCGCTGCCTCTTGCGAGGGCGTAAAGGGAAGTGACGGCGTGAGCGGGTAGTTGTCTGGGCTCATGAAGATATCAGGCAAGCCCAAGCCGCAGGCTTCGACTTTGATTTTGACCTGGCCGGCACCAGGCTGAAGGCTATCAACGTCCTCAAGCTTCCAAACATCTTTGGGTTCACCAAACGACTCAACTACCCATCTACGCATTTGCACTCTCTCTTCTCGCTTGTGTCTCACGCGCTACGGCTTCGTCTTAGCCTCAATCGGTGGGAACGTCGTTCCAACCGGCGCCCGGTTTCGCGTATTGCCCGATCTTGAACTTACCAAGCTGGGATGCGTGAACCTCGTCTGGGCCATCGGCGAGGCGGATAAAGCGCTGCGTCGCAAGAATGCCCGCCAAGGGCACATCATCACTGACACCCATGCCACCGAAGATTTGGATCGCGCGATCCGCCACGGTTTGCGCCATTTGCGGGGCAACCACTTTGATCGCTCCGATCAAATCCTTTGCGTTCTTTGCGCCTACACGGTCAATCGCATCAGCCGCCTTCAGAGTGAGCAGTCGGGCCTGTTCGATGTCGCAATAACTCTTTGCAATCTCCATCCGAATGCTGGAACGATCCGAAAGCATGCGGCCAAAGGTTTTGCGTTCCGTTGCGCGCTGACACATCAATTCGAGCGCGAGCTGCGCCGACCCGATAGAGCGCATGCAATGGTGAATGCGGCCCGGACCAAGGCGCCCTTGCGCGATTTCAAAGCCGCGCCCTTCGCCAAGGATGATGTTCTCTTTGGGAATGCGAACATCTTTCAAATGCACTTCGCAATGCCCGCCAGGAGAATGGACATCGCCGAACACCGTTTGCGCGCGAACCACTTCAACGCCAGGCGTATCACGCGGAATGATGACCGTTGACTGCTGTGAATGGCGCGGGTTTTCCGGATTGGTCTGCCCCATCAACAAAAGGACTTTGCAGCGCGGGTCCATGATGCCTGAGATCCACCATTTCTTGCCATTGATGACATAGTCATCGCCGTCGCTGCGAATTTCCGTGCGGACATTGGTCGCATCTGAGCAAGCGTGATCGGGTTCAGTCATCATATAGACCGAACGAATTTCACCAGCGAGCAGCGGCTCCAGCCATTGATGTTTTTGCGCGTCCGTGCCGAATTTGGCGAAGACTTCCATATTGCCGGTGTCAGGCGCAGAGCAGTTAAAGACTTCGCTGCACCAAGGGTTGCGGCCCATAATCTCTGCCAAGGGCGCATATTCGAGGTTTGTGAGGCCGGGGCTGTATTCGCCATATTCTTCAGGCAGGAACAGGTTCCATAGGCCAGCAGCTTTGGCCTTTTCCTTGAGCGGTTCAAGGCCCGGCCAAGGCTTCCAGAGATTGGCAGGATCGTGGTCCCATGCATGGATCTCGTGATCCACTGGCAGGATATTGGCATCGACAAAGGCTTGCAATCTCGCGATCAGGCCTTGTGTTTTCTCGCTATATTCGAAGATCATAATATGGTCCTAAACTGAATCTGTTGGCCTGTGATTGGGGCGCTGGTCGCTAAAGCGTGAGCCCGCCATCCGCGATGAGCGTGTGCCCTTGGACATAGGAAGCGAGCGGTGATGCAAGGAAAATGGCCACGCCGGCCATATCTTCTGGTGTTCCATAGCGCCGAAGAGGGATTGTTCGCAGCGCGGCTTCGCTGCGCTTTTCGTTTTCGGTCGTGACCGCGGTAAGCTTTGTTGGCACCAATCCCGGGGCGAGGCCGTTCACCCGTATCCCGTCACGTGCCCACGACTGGCCGAGCGTTTTTGTAAGGCTGATGGCAGCAGCTTTGGAGGCGGCATAGGCCGGGTTGCCAATATTCGCGTTCAAACCAGAGATTGAACTCACGATCACAATCGAGCCTTTGGCCTCGCTCAGCATGGGCTTGAATTTGGTCGCTGTGTGCATGACCGAGTTGATGTTGATATCCATCACATCGTCCCAGCCGGGCTTTTCATATTCGGCCTGCTTGTACCGGACGAAGCCCTGAGACTGGACGAGCACGTCCAGACCGTCGAATGGCGGTTCGTAGGCATCCAACTCGTCGAAGTCAGCCACATTGACTTGTCCGTAATGCAGGCCCTCCAAGTCAGAGCCTTCCTCAGCCGAGTAGTCGCTTGCCTCTGCGCGCGTGCCCCAAACATGCACCTCGGCCCCGCGCGCGCGGAAACCATGGGCGATGCCATTCCCGATACCGCTTGAACCGCCAACAACCAGCACGCGTTTTCCCGAAAAGTCCAGATCACTCATAATCGTATCTCTCTCAATTCTTCGCGATCAATCGGTGCGCGCGCTCGAACAGTGAAATTGTCATCGCATGCAGCCGATCGCCGGTTTCTCTAGGCGCTTTGCCAGCGCTCGCGCGGGCATGGGTGCCTTCTAGGATTGCACCCAATTTGAAGCAGGCGAGCACGCCGTACCAAGCTACGGTTCGAATGCTTGCCATAGTGCGCGATGAGTTCATCAAGGTTTGGGAAACCGTCCCAGGGTTCGATCTCGCCGACGACAGGTGTGTGATCATCGGCCCAGGTGGCCATGACCCACCCAAGGTCGATTAAGGGATCGCCAATGGTGGCCAATCCCCAATCGACAAAGGCGGCAAGTTCGGCACCGTCATGGGCAAACATCGTATTTGCCAAATGGCAATCGCCGTGGAGAATGCCGGGCGTGAATTCTTGCGGCAGATGGTCCTCAAGCCAAGAGACAATTCGCTCGACATCGGGCAGCTCTTGAAAGCCAGTCCATCCATCAAATGCTGCGTAGCTTTCCAACTGCTTCATCCAGCGGCTTGATTGCCGCTCTAGAAACCCTTCTAAACCCGCCGCTTTGAGGTCAACCGCCCCCAGCGCTGCCATTCCTTCGATGTAGGAATAGCCCATGCGCTCGCGGATCTCTGGGTCGCTGGCGTGTAGCTGCGGCAACCCATTGGCAGGATTGAAACCTTCAACAGGGGCCATCAGATAGAAGCAGGCGCCAAGCGCCTCCTCATCATCGCAGCCGCGATGAATTCAGGATGCGGCACCCCAGTTCCGGCTAGCGCCTCCAAGACCCGCGCCTCGCGTTTCATCGTGTCATTGGAGTTTTTGCGCAGATGGAGCGGCGGTCTGCGCAGAACAAACTCTTGGCCGCCACGGTCAAAGCGAAGGAGGATGTTCTGTGTCCCTCCCGCTAAAAGCTGCGGGTTATCAAGCGGTCCGCTTTCCAGTCCAATACCGTCCATCCAAGCCGTTAAAGCCTCTAGATCGACCGGTATCGCATTTTCGCTAGATTGATTCGGCATAATGCATTTGTATTAATCATATGCATTATTGCAAGTGACAATTGCTTGTGGTTTATATGCCCCTGGTATGAGCAAACTGTCTTCGAAAGCGCGCAGCCCTTCGGTTGAGAGGCTCAAGGTTGAGGCACAGCGCCTCTTTGCCAATCGAGGCATCGACGGCGTTACCGTACGCGACATCGCCGCGGCCGCTGGCCAGAAAAATCCTGCGGCTGTTGGGTATCACTTCGGTTCGAAAGAAGCGCTGATCCGCGAATTGATCGTAGATGGCGCGAAAATCATTGATGACCGCCGAAACGATCAACTTGATGCGTTGGCGGACAGCAGCGGCAGGGTAAGCATTTCTCAAATCGTCGATATTCTGATCTATCCGTCCGTCAATTTGGCCGCAGCCGGCGAAACCGACACATACAATCGCTTTCTGCGCATGCTCACTATGTCGCACCGCGACCTGTTTGACGATGCTCTGGAGGGCCGCTGGAACTCTGGGTATCAGCGCTGTCTGAAACATCTACGCAAGCTGATGCCGCTAAAGAGCCGCACTTTGCAGAACCAGCGCTTTATCTTCTTGGAATCCTATCTTGGCGGGGTGCTTAGCGCGCGTGAAACAAGGCTGGATGACACAAGTCGTGCTCACTCAACTTGGAACGACAAATCAACGCTAGCGCATTTCGCAGCCACGATTACCTGTATGTTGGAAATGGAGTAAACCGGGTCAACGGCTGAAATTGGGTCGGCAGTGGAATGGCTGGTAATAAGTTCCAATGAGCAAACCGGACGTTTCGCAATCTTCGCTCTAACCGTCTTCAATTGCCAGCTTGGCTCAAGATCCATCTGCACGAAAAGGAGTTGTCCCATCACCGTCTTTCCTCACTTTCTTGGCCGTCCACCGCAGTTGGAAACATGAGTCCGCCCTACCTCGCAAATTATGGGTTTATCATGCTGATTTTATTAGAAAAACTTCTTTGGGCGGAATCAGCCCGTCTACGAGTAGAGCGGGTTTGCGCTGATCCGTGCGCCACTCATCATGCCTTAATGCGTTGTAATATAAGCATAAAATATCAATTGGCTGCGAACTGTTTACGATTGAACTTTTCCTGCTTTTTCCTGCTTTTTCGGAACGAGAGTTTAGCCCGTCAGGTAGAAAAAGCTGCCGAATGACCCGGCAAGCCTAATCACCGGACAAAAGCGTCACCGCTATATGGGCTTTGCGTCCCAAGATTGGGATATACTGAGTCCGTGCATGTAGTCTGATCTGTGCGAATACGTAAAAGGCTGCCGAGGCCGAGAACACCGCCTGCAAGACCCAAGCATTCGTGGGAGCAGCTTGTCATGAGGTTAGAGTATCTTCGGTTCTACAAGCATTTACGTTGTTGTGCTTGCCACCATCGTCTCCGCCATTCGATCTCTCACTTTCCGCTCAACCCTGTTGCGCGTTCTTGAGTGGAACCGGCCCGTGCAGCCTTATCGCTTGACGCTTTATGTCAGCGCATCGGCGTACAGCGCGTCCCAGACAGGATCATCTACAAGACCGTTTGGTTCAAGGTTCTTTGCCGCTTGGTATTCCTTGACCGCTTGTTCAGTTCCGGGTCCAAATTTTCCGTCCTGAGCAATGTCCAAAAGCTCCTGCAGCGCTAGAACATCTGCGCCTTGGTCACCGCGCTTCAAGTCAAGACGGACGTCTGCCCCAAAATCCGCGTAGAGTTGGGCCCAGGTCTTTGGCCCGACTATGCCGTCACGATACATGCCATGCTTGCGTTGGAACTTCATCACGGCGTCCTTAGTATTCGGTCCGAAGTCGCCATCTACGGTTAGGCCTAGCATTGCCTGAACCTCACGAACTGCATCATTCCTATCGCCCATGCGCAAGATTGGTTGGGGCGCATCGATGCGGGGACCACCAGCGGAGTGCAAGGCAAAGGCAGCGGCGAGCTTCGTGTCGTACTTGTTCTTACGATATGCTGGTCCATTATAGCGCCGTGCGAACCCAGCCCAGTCGAGCCTCCGCAGCTCATCATCGATCCGGTTCTTCTTTACGAAATTGACGAAGGCATCGAGATGCCTGTCCTCACTTTCAACCATAGCGGCGACAAAATCCTCGACATTGGAGAATCCGCAAACCTTGTAATTATCTCCCATGATTTGAAACGCGCCCCAACTGGCAGAACGCAGGGCGGCATCACGGTCCAAGTTGATGGCACGGTGCAGCCGTTCGTATTGGGCCGAGGATCTGCCATAGCCTCCCCATTTCGGATGACTGATGTCGGGGTGGGTACCGCTGAACCGGCCTCCGGTCAGGCGGTGGAAGTAATGGCGTTCGAACAGGATCTTTGGCCGGCGGTCGCGTTGGAAACCGCCGCGGCTTTCAACATCGATAACCGCTCGTACAGCCGCCACCTGACAGCGCAGGTTTTTTGCTGCTTGCTCAATCGCCTCATCACTAAAGGGTGTCGCATCTCCTTGAAATTCCATTGCTACTATCCTTGTTTTGCTAGCGGTTGCGAAGTCTGTTGAGAGGGTGGCTTGTGTAAGAAAGGTCTGCCCCATCACGGTAAGTCACGATCAGTTCGACATTGGGAAACATCTGGTGGAATTGCAGGAAGACGTGCCGGCAGGAATCGCATGCAGGTCTTTCGGTATAGAGCGCCAGCCTACCGGATTGTTGCGGATCCATGCCTTCCGCCAGCCGCTCAAGTATCACGGGCTCTGTATGGTGATCGTTTGGCATGGCTGGGTTCGGATGCACATGGAATAGGGCGTTGCCGTCCTTCCTGACCATGTTCTCAGGCACTCCATTTTTCCCGCTTTTTGACATCAGGAATTGGCTGCCAGTGGCATCTTCGAAATAGGCGATGGCAATATTGCGCCCGAGCCCAAGACCATGTTCTGTCCGTAGGAAATCACAAATCGACTGTCCTGAGGCCGCATCGATGCCATCACGCATGGACGGAGGCATGCCGATGCCTTCAAATTTGCTGTAAATCGGAATTGCGTCGTTATCACCGAAACGATTGTGGCCGGCTTGTTGCGCCTCCACACGCAAACGCGCGTCCGATATAGCTTGATCTGAGGTAAATCCGCCGTTTTCATCTTGTAGGCGTTGGGGCTGCGGCAAGGCATCGGCTTCCTCAAGCAGTGCCAGCTTGTTGTGGAGCGCCTGCATCGCCTCGCTAATTTGATCATCTGTTGCATCGCGAGGGAGGCGTACGAGTGCATCAACTTCATCAGACACCCCAAAGTACCGATGCGCGCCGTCGAGCAAGTCGCGAGCCTGATCGAGCGAGCCACCCTCTTCCAAAAGGCCTGCGGCTCTCTCGAGTTGTCGATAGAGAAACTCGCGTGCCTTGCCTTGCGCGTAGCTACCGATCGAGTCCCGAGCTGCTGCAAGAAATGCCGGATCTCGCCTGTCTCTGGGGCTGGCACCGATCAGAGGATCGTGCTCGCGCATGCGCTTAACTGCTGTTCGGGTCGCTTCGGCTAGGGCTGCGCGGTGTGTTTCAGATACCGCATCAGGCACAGGCACATCAGGTTCGGGCCTTCCGCCGCCGTCTTCATTAGTGTTCTCAAGGCTGCCCGGCAATCGCGCGGCGATTTCATCAAACCTATCCATAAAGGATTGGCGGTCATCGGCTGCATAGATGTGAGCAGGTAAGGCGGCTTCGAGATCAATGATTGCGGCTGCTCTTTCACTTTGGCTCTTGGCTGAAACGACCTGCTCAACGGACGGTGCCAATTGATCGCGGCCAGATAGCAATTGCCTGAGCACGCGCTGAGCTGTCGCCGTTTCCTGCAGTTGATCAGGGCCTAAGTCGGCTGAAGCTGAGGTGGGTATGGTTTCACTGGCAGTGAGTTCTTCGGCCGCATGGATATTGCCGCGCGCCCCGTCGCTATTGTCATCGGGTGATATGATTTGACTGAGATGGTTCTGGTCGTACCCATTGGTTGGGGTGATCCCATGTGATGTAGGGCTTGCCGTGGCCAGCGAGGGCAAGAGGTGCGCTTGAGCCGTTTGCTGTCCATCGAGCATAGCAAAGACCAAATCAGCGCGCGGCCTTGATCCAACGGTTGCAGGATCTCCGTCGATTATGTCCCCAATAAAGTGCGCTAACATTGCATTTGCGTCGTCGCGAAATCCGGGAATGCCTAGCGGGTCACCGCTTGCGATCATCCCCAACATGTCCATTCCTTCAAGTTCATGTACCGTGCGCCCGACCATACGCAGCGAGGTCTCGCGATCCCGCAGAAAACGGCGCCAACGATAGCGTAAGAGTTGTTGTTGATTGCGCGACAGAGGGGAGCTGAATGGATCAACCAGTCGGGCAATATCGCGCCCGCGCACCATGCGAGGAACCATGACATCGCCCGTGCCTTGGCTCAGCGCTTGGGCGGATGCAAAGTCGCGCGCAAATGTTAGAGCACCATCCTTGGGGGCTTGGCCAGGCTGGCGCGTTGCTGGATTACCTGTTTCAAGCGCGACTCTGTCAGTTGCCGAGGTCGAGTGCTCGAACATCAGGAAAATCGGCTCGTTGGGACGCAGATCACCAGCGCGAATGAGATCGGCGCGGTATGCGCCTAATACGGTATCGGCCAGAACCCCTCGGTGGTTGGGGTCAAGAGTTTCATCGTTAAGGATACGCTGCAAACGGCGGAAGCCATCGGGTTGATCAAGGAGCCGCATATCGCGAGCATGCCCATGCAGCGTAGAGACAATGGCCGCTTCCCTGATCCTGTTCGGAGACGCGGATGCCCGCTCAGCTCGCAATTGGTCGTGCAGTATGTTCAACGTGTCTAAATTGCCAGCATCACCTATTGCGGCTGTTCTCATCCAAGCGTCATATTGTGCCGGATCGTCGAACGTGAAACTTCGTGGATGGGTCTCGCCCGGTGGCGTAAATTCCATGTAGTAACGGAGCTGACCGTCGATGTCGCGGCGTCCAATTTGTGTCTCGGTCGTGCGACCGTCAACGACGATATCAATGTATCCCTCGAACACTCCTCTTCTGCCATGCCCCTCCAGATATCTGATCGCTCCATTGAGGACAGCAATGTCGCCAGTCGTGCCGCTGGCTATTGTACGAAAGAAACCAGCGCGCTCACTTTCGCCATGCAGGAAGGGGTGCGAGTGGCGTTTGGTCGCCCAAGGACGCGGCGGGTTCCAGGCGAAGGTCGCTGCGCCTTGCATGACCATGTATTCAGGTGGAGACGCAAACTCGTTGACCAACAGCATGACTTCGCGGCCATAGTCTTGTGCGCGGAGCTCTTCGTAATTTTGTCTCGCCGCGGTTTCATCGGTGCGGTCAGCGGCAAAAAAGCGTGAGCCCGGAGGAATTTCGCCCATTTCTTGAAGTTTTGCGAAGTCGAGGTCGATCTGTGCTTCGATCTGGCGCGGGCGGAGGCCTATAGCCGCGCGAGCGCGTTCAATCAGAACAGCTCTTCGCCATGAACGCGCAGAGGCTTCACCAAGCTGGGCAGGCGCTCTGTCATGCCCAAAGTAATGCCATTGAGCGACCCAGCCTGCGTCGGTTCCCGCCTGTATGATGCGTTGACGCTGACGCGGATCATAATGGTGCAATGGAACTGCGAGTATCGCCTCGCGCACTTCTGGCGGTGAGCGCATGATTTGCTGACGTTCGGCAGGGCTTAGTTGGTCTGGATCAATGCGGCTGCGCCGGAACAGCGCGTGGTCAAGATGGACATCTAAGTCTGCGCCAGTTGTTGTGAGAAGCGGGTTGGCAGCGCTGGCCAGTTCACCATCGCCAGCTCCTAAGCTGCTTGCAGTCATCCCGTTGTCGTTCGCGGGGCTGGGCGGAATCATCCGCTCTGTGCGTTCGCCAAGAACGCCGCCCGCTTCATTCCAGGCGTGTTCAGCCGCATCGCTGCGAGAGTGACGCCGCCTCGTGTGATCTGCCACACCTTCGCCGGCACTTTGAAGCGCGCCTTGCAATCCTGCTAGCAGGACCTCTTGAGCAAACGCGCCTGAGGTGTACTTTTTATCCTCTGCGTGCATTTCAAACAGCATCTCTGCACTTTTGCTCGCAGAACCGCCTAAGCCGCCGCCAAGCGTGCGGCCAAGAATGTCGCCGCCTCGGCCTAAGTTCCCGAGGATTCCCCCTACGCCTCGTTGCGCGCCTTCGCCAATTGCGCCGCCGACAAAGCCGCCGATGAAGCCGCGCAAGGCGGCGAGACCGACCTTTTCCCAGTAATCCTCTCTCCGACGATTTTTAAGATCCACGGCGGCACCAGTTGCACTTCCTGCGGCAGAGGATACTCCGCCGACCATTGCATTAAGGAACCAGTGCGGCTGCTTGAGCATGATCTCGCGCATCGCATCGTCGCTGACCCCGGCGGCTCGCGCTGCGATTGAAATCGCTTCGTCAGATGCATTTGCGAGGTGCGCGCTGGCCGCGGCGGCTTCGTCGGCCAGGCCGCCACCTCGCGCGGCGATGTTTGCGACATCGTCGGCGACCCCCGTTCCCCGCGCAGCCACGCCCGCTACATCATCCACCACGCCGCTACCGCGCGATGCCAGCGCGATCACGTCGTCGGCTCCGCCTGCGCCGCTTGAGGCGAGGCGGGCGAGCTTGTCGGCGCTAGAAAGGCCAACCCGCGCGGCGTCGTCGCCCAAAGATGCGCCCAGAGCCATAAAGGCAGGCACATCGTCGACAGCCAGCATTCCGCGCGCGACCAGGCCGAGCGCTTCCTCGGAAATTCGCATGTTGGTGGCGAGCGCCCCGACAGCCGACTTCCCGCCTGCCATGCCGCCCGCCATAACACCGCGCATTCCGGCTGTGGCCGCTGATGCGAGGCCGGCGGTCGCTGCAGAAACGATATGCGTTGCCAGATCGGTAAGCACTTGATCGCGGCTGTAGCGGCTGCCTTTAATCGCTGCGGTCGCCCCCATCGCCAGCACGCCTGCACCCAGCGTTACGAGCACAGGTATCCAAAATGACGCGCCAGCTCCGCCAGTCAGCGCCGTGGTGACAATCGCGGCGGTCAGTACGATTGCAGTGGCAATGAACGTCGCAGCGCGGTCTGTCGCATCCTTGTAGTCTTGGGCATATGTGCGCGCCATATTGAGTGTCGATGCGAAGCCACCAACATCTGCGCCATGCTCGGCAACGAAATTGCCTTGCTCATTGAAATTGCCAGCAATTATGGGCTGGCCGCTGGCGGGATCGGTCGCCAAAATGCGGCCCATATGGTCTAGCTTTAGGTCGCCAGTCCCCATCATCCGGCGCAGGTTCTTCGCCTCCCTGCGCAGCTGGAGATACTCGACCGGGGCGAACATGATGCCAAGCGGCGTCGCCTCATCAGACGTTTGTTCCATGTGGCGTAGAGCGATATATCCGCGCTCGAACTCGTTTTGCGGAACGCCGTGAAGCGCCATCTCGATTTCGTTTGCCTCGTCACCGGTAAAGGCGGCGAAAGGGTTCGGTCCGAACATACCCGCTTCCGGGTCGAAACCGCTGGTACCGGGAACCGGCGGTCCAATGAAATCCAGCATGTTAAAACGATGCCGGCCGACGCCAAGCGCGCGATCAAGCGCCTCTGCTCCGCCGCCGTGCTTTTCTTCATAATCTGCACGCAAGCGGTCGATCTCTACCCGGTCCATCCGCTGCGGCTGAGTGCGGGCGATCTCGATATCGCCTTCTTCGATGGCGTATTCTATGGTGGTGAGAGCATGGTCCTCAGTCGGTTGTGCCCATTCCAAGACCATACTTTGAGCATGTTCATTGCCGTCAAAGCGCCCATGCAACACTGTGCCAAGACGGTTTGCGATCGTCTCAACATTTGTTAGCGGCGTGTCACTCTCGCTGTCTGCCCGGTAGGTCTCGTAGAGCAGCAGGATTTCTCTTCGATCACGTTCGGCTGCTGCTGCTGCGTCACTGCGAGCCTGCTCGTTATAATTGCTGCCTTCGATCGCGGCTCCACCCGGGGGTGGTAAGATGCGTTGGAGAACGGGAAGGCGCGGTTCGTCGCCGGGGCGAATGGTTTCTGAATAAAGTTCGGCTGCTTTGGCCTGATTGCTATCCACGCCGTGAACCAACATCTGTTCGATGGTTCGCCTGTGGTTCCGGTCGAATGTCAGGCGCGTGGGGTCGATATTTCCTCGCGCCACTCCGCGATACCGTTCGGCATCGGCGGTGGCGTAACGGAACAACACCGAATGGGCATCGCTGGGCGCGTCTTCTAGATCGGCACCCAGCATTTCGCGTGAAGAGGAACGCACGCCGCGGCGGTTAGCAAACGCTTGCACCATCTCGTTGCTTGCTGCTTGCCGACGTCGTGCCTCGATCTCTGGCAGTTCCAGATCGAACACGTCTCGGTAGCGCATATCTCCAGCAGCAATTGTCTCGCCCCGCTCGGATTGGCGCAGCGCGTCTCGCACTGTATCGCGGACCTGCTCGCCATGCTCCTCGTCATAGTTGTAGGCCATATGCAGCTCGGCGAGCTTTGTATGCATGTCGCGCGCGATGCGTTCAGGCTGGCGGCCATCCAGCATTTCTTGAAAGCGCGTGGCCTGCTCTGAACTCATCTCTGATTTCAGCGAAGCGATGATCGCCGGGGAGCTGTTGGCGATGTCTTCGATTTGGGAGGCTGTGAGGTCAGTGAATACAGCTTCGATCTCGGCTGTATCGTTAATTCCCAGCATTGCTCGGCGGAGGCGCTGAATAGCGGCTTCTCCGCTGCGTCCGGCGATGGAATTGCGAAATTCCCTTAATGGAGCGCGAGCGATCTCGCGGACTCTGTCCGCGTCGCCGGTAATGACGTCCCAGCCTGCTGCTAGACTTTCTCCAAATGTAATCGAGCTCTTAGTTGCATTGACAAAGTCCTGGTAGATGTTGCCGCTTCCGTAACCCAGGTCATAATATTCACCGACGAAGGCATTCCCTTGCAGCGCGGTTAATCCTCGTACTGTCGCGAGTGCGCGTTTGTGGTCTGTCCTACCATATGTGTCGAAGGCGCTCTTCAGATCGCTCGCCTTTGTCTTAATGCCAGTCGGCACATTGGTGCTGGCGCTGCGAACCAGCGCTTTCATTATGCTGTGCTGCATCGGATCTTCAGCAATGTCATTCGCGCGATCAATGAACTGGCTCGGCGTTAACTGTTCTTCGGATAATGTGGCCGGATCGGGGGCATCAAGGCTGCTGGTTAGTGGTTCTGCCGACCCGGTCGATTGTTCGGTGTCACCGCCAGAGCCAGAACGATCACAATTCACGCACGTGTCAGGCTCAGGCATGGTGCGCCCCCCGCCGTCACCTGAAGGCACTTCGATTTGATCGGCCGTCAGATAGACTGACGTGCCATCAGGCAGCGACATGCCATATCCGACCTCCGCCATTGTCGACATTGGCGCATCTGGGGTGCTCATCATTGGCGCACTTGAACCGCCACTTGTACCCCCCGCCTGCACGGGGTTTGCTCCAGCGGCTCCTCCTCCGCCCGATCCGACGCTATGCATCGCCTGCGTGAAACTCATTTCGGCTTGGCTTGCTGAGGCCAGCATCTCATCACGCGCTTGGTTGAAGCCGTCCTCCATCGCGGGCAGGCAGCCTTGAGCAACCCTGCCGAAGCCATCTCCCATCGGATGCAAATTTGCCTCTGTTTCGCGAAACTTGTCGCGCATCGTACGTGTCATGCTGTCGGCGATTTTGCGGCGGGCAGTTAGCAAGCCGAGCACCCGATCGGAAAGGGCTTCCCGCGCTTCTGCCGCACTTTCGCGTGCAAGTTCACCCGCTGCGTCAAGCCCTGCTGCGGCAGCCTCTTCCTCAGAGGCTAGTACGCTATCGACCTGTTCTGTTAGGCCCTGCGCCGCCGATATCACTTGCGCTTCGAAACTGTCTGCGCTTGTGTTCGGGTCAGCCCCTGCTTCGTCCAATCTGTCGCGCAAACCTTGCGCAGCAAGAGCCAATGCATCGCGTTTCAGCCCGATCCGTTCAAGCATGGCCTCCAGCGCCATCTCACCTCGGGAGGCGAGCGCATTTTCACTCGCTTCTGCTTGGTCAATGACGGCTTCACGTTGGGGCGTGTGATCGTCGACCATACGCTTCTCGGTGACATGGGCGTTGGCCGCCACCGCCTCGCTCAAACCCTCCACCATTTGCTCAACTGCTTTTTCTGCCTGCGTTTGCAGTCGAGCGATGGAAGCAGGGCCGAGTGTGTTGACCTGTTGGACATAGGAAGCGACGCCCAAAAGCCCTCGGTCAATCGTGCAGGGTATGCATGAAAATGCGGACGCAAGTTTTTGGTTGGTGATGTTGAAATTGCCTGCCAGCAACTCCTGAATGTAGGCTGCCCTTGCTGGGATGAACGCATGGATTGTTTCGGTAACTGCGGCTGACATCGCATCGCCGAGGGCTTCGTTACGGACGGGGCCATCCATTTGGGCGACTGACGTAGAGAGTTCGCCGATCGTGATACTTTCTCGGTTCGCTTCCAACTCTGCGTTAGTGTCGATGGTCGCGAGCTTTTGCTGAGCCGCCTCAGTCGCAAAGAATAGGTCTTCCTGCGCTTTTCCCATATCTCCCAGCAGTTCGGAACGGCGGCGCACGACCGGATCGACGCTTTCAGCATAGACCGCGGCGCGTGCCGCGATCCGCCCTCGGGCAATTGATGCTTGTGTCGAAAAGGCCGCTCGCAGGGAGGCACCCATCGAATGGATTTCGCCCGTCAGGTGCGTCGCTGTATCGCTTAGCCGAACCTGCGATGCCGCAAGGTCGCTGTCCATTTCTGACAAGGTGCGCCGCAAAGTAGAATCGAGCAGGACCTGACCATAACGGACCTCTTGCCTCCTGCTCTGCAGTGTCTGAGACTCAAGTGTTTCTAGAAACCGCATCCCGCTAGATGATTGTGCCATGGCGTCATCAAATGCCTGACGGGCGATTTGGCTTGATGCGCTGTCGGCGGCGGGCTGCTGACGCTTTGGCAGTCGCAAAGCTGCGGGATCGGCAAGATTGGACGTGGACAAGAAGAGGCGAAGGCGTTCCCGATCCAGCCTCTTTGGCCCGGTTTCTGGAAGCGGGATTGGAGCGAGGCGCGCTTCTTGGTCCGTCCGCCGCGTTTGCCTAGGCTGCGACCTTTGCCCTCTGGGCAATACAGGAGCGGGCGATGCCGGTTGCCCAGAGGCCCGTGGGTCAGCAAGCGGGTCGTATAGGAAACCCATTGCCACGGCCGTGTTGTCCACCGGATCGAGCGTCGTTGCCCCAGCACGGGAAGTGGTCGCAATTGTGCCTGTGGCTCCCGAGGCTGGCGCAGATGTGTTTGATCCAGCCCGGCTGGAAGAGGACCCACGCGAGCGCCGCGATGCCCGTCCGCGAGGCGGCGACATCAGACTATATCCGCTGGGTGCGGCAGGCCCAGCTTGTTGCATTCCTCGGTCAGTGCAGCAGCAATGTGATCTAACCCGAGCGGCTCACCTGCTACTCTGGATCGGAGCGCTGCGCCAAGCACCGCATTTCGAACATGCCCGCCAGCGAGCTCAACCGACTGGGCCAATCGCTCAATCGCCCCATCAGATAGTGCATTGCCGGGCCCAAGATGGGCATGCCACAGCTTAGCCCGCGCGGCAGCATCGGGCAGTGGAAACTCGAGGATTGCATCGAGGCGTCTTACGAAGGCAGTATCAAATCGGTCGCGGCTATTGGTGGATAGTATCGCTATGCCGTCGAAGTCTTCGATGCGCTGGAGCAGGAAATTGGTCTGCGCATTCGCGTGCCGATCATTGGCATCCGAGACATCGGTGCGCGCGCCAAACAGGGCGTCGGCCTCATCGAAAAAGAGGATGCAGTCGGTTGTCTCAGCAAGCGCAAGCAATTGCGACAGGTTCTTTTCAGTCTCTCCAATCCACTTGCTGGTTAGGGCGGCCATATCTGCGCGGTAGAGCGGCAGGCCCATTCGGCCTGCGAGCCAGTGCGCAGCGAGCGTCTTGCCCGTGCCCGACTCCCCGGTCATCAGAGCGCGCACTCCGGGGCGATAACGGGCGCAAATTGCAGGTCCAAGACCAGTTGCCAGCTCTTCACGTCGAAGGATACGCTGGCGCAGACGCTCTATTTGCTCGGATAGGCCCTTAGGAAGAACCAGCGCATCTTCTGCGATGTGGCGCACCGGGCTGCGACGCGCGAGGCTATCGAGCGCATCACTGCCATTGGTAACTTGCGCTGCAATGGCGGATAGGTCCGCGCTCGCGCTGTCGTTCCCAATACGGTCAGCGATCAGGGCGATAGCGCCTGCACCCTGACGATAGCGATGCGCGGCGCGGTGGGCAGTATCTTTGGCGAGCCCGCGCGCGCGCCAAAGCTCTTCACGCTCACTTGCATCCGGTGTGCTCGCTTGCCATTCCCGGATTGCCTCACTGGCCTCAGAATAAGGCGTGTCTGGCCCTGCAATGAGGACAATTGGACCTGCATATTGCTGCCTAGCGGGCACGGTGTGTTTATCTTCGTTTGTGGGTAGCGTGAAAACGGGCAAAGCCGAGGCCAGCACGAGCCAAGCAGCAGGCAGTGGGTCTTCTAGAGTGCAGGAAACGGGCTCGCGCCCGGTCATATGAGCAATTTGAGACGCGGCAGCACGCAGTTCGCTCTCATCCGCGCTGCGCAGCAGGACAGTGCGCCTTTCCCCTTTGATTGCCCAATCGGCGAGCCTCTTTAACTCCGCTATCACGCTGTTGGGGAAGCCAATTTCTCGTGCTCGCAAAGGCATTGGCGAGCCCGCCATTTCCGCTTGGCCCAGAAGGATCGCAGCTATTGGGGGCGACATGTAGAGACTACAGCCAGGAAGCGGTACGTCTTCCATGCCGCATGTAAGCAGGCCAGAACGTACAGCGCGTCCTCCGGCAAGGTCGATCAGATCTTTTGGGTCTAACCCGAATGCATGGGCTATCATGCCGAAGGTCAGTCGTCCCGGAGCCCCTGCCGCTTGGAGTGAGGCGACGGTGCCCGCAAAGGGCGGCTCGCTCTCAACCCGGCAAGCGAGCGCGGCCGCGACGATCTCGGCATCGCTCAGCCCCAGCGCATTTTGTGCCTCGAATAGCCCAGCGTCCTCAGGTGCAGGGTCTAGCCGCGCGCGCGCGACCATAGCGCGCCACACGCCGGCTTTGCTAAAATCATGCTCGGCTGTCTGGTCGAAAGCATTGCGTAGCAAGCGTTCTCCTAACGCACCGAGCCCTCGCGGGGAAGGTGGAAGTGGCCGGTTCATGCTAGCCCTTCGAGGCTTTCGGGATGAGCGCTAAAAACATATCGCAGTGAGATACCGAGCCACGGCGTCCAGCCGGGATCAGCGTCGAGCGCTCTGCGGCGCTGGCCCAAGTGTATGGCCTCGAGTGGGAAGGCGACCCGGTTACGCTCGACACCCAAATGAAGCCAGCCATGGCGGGCCGCCAGATCGTGCAACCGGCAAGTCGCAGTGCGCCGTAACCAGCCATCAAGGCCTTTTCGCCAGAGCTGACAAGCACTGTAGACGGCATGGGTAGGAGGGCCGTAGGGAAGAGATTCCTCGCCTGTGAGCAGAACTGTGGCGCTAGTGAGGCCGAGCGGCGCGTATCGTTCGAACAGATCAAGGATAACGCGGCGAGCAGTATCTTGCTGGAAAAGATCGGGGTGCTTTGCCAGCCATTCGGGAAAGCCGAGCCGGACGAGCGCCGGTATCGCGAGCATAAGACCCGCACCAGCGAAGGAGATCCCTATTCCACTATGATCTGGCTGAGGGGTAATGCGATCAGTTGACTGGTCCTCGCGTGTTGTTGGTGTTTGTAGTTCTCGCGGTGTCACGGGCGCGGCGGCTTTCGTGGTCTGTTTTGCTTCTAAGGCATGGCTGCGTTGATTTGGGTCTTGCTGTGCCAGCGATGGAACGCCTCGCGCACCTGCTTCATCTTCTGGTTCTTGAGAGCGTAAGGAACTCTGTCTCGCCGAGTGTTCGTTTAGCCATGCCTCCCAAACCCGTTGGCGTGCGGGTTTGGAGACTGCCAAGTCGGGCCGATACAGCGCCAGCAAAGCAGCTAGCGCGAGCGCTTGCCGAGCCGGTTCTCTAACAGGGTTTATGTCTTGGAGAACCGTAGCAAATTCAGGGTGCCGGGCGAGGGCTTGTGTCAGCGGCAGCGGGTCATTAGAAGCGGGCTTGGTCGATCCTTGAGAGAGTGCGGGGGCGCTCAGACGAGTAACTGCAATCTGCGCATCTTCACCCTGCATAGCGTTTAGGATGTGGTGCACTGAGCCGCCTATATTATCGCCCAGCAAAGTGAGCACCCTCGTGAGCGGTGCGCGGCGAGCGGCTTCGCGCACAACACGAGCAGCACGCACGCCATCCTCGCCGCTCTGTAGTATTTCTTCCGCGATTTTCTGTGTCACGGCAGAAGGGCGTGCGGCGTCGAACCCAGTGGGCAATGCCGCGTCCCAGAACCAACCCCGCGCGCGCCTACCAGACGCGATCAGTGCGAGGTAGCACGCCAGCGCTTCCCGGCGGTCACGGAACCAGACCGCGCCGGCATCGTGCGCAGATTTAAGCCCGCCATGAATAGCGCGGGCGATGACTGGCTCTATTTCGCTCATGAATTGGCCGCGGAGTGCTGTTTCATGAGCAGTCGCTTTAAACGGTCCAGAGCGCTGAGACGCTAGCGAAAGCGAAGGACCGCGGCGAACCAACACCAAACGTCCATCAGTTAGTGACGGATTTTCAAGGGCTCTCTCTAAGGCGACCCTTGCGCTCCATTGGTGGTCTCGCCTGGTGGCAAGATGAAGCCTTCGGATTGTAAGCGAGCTCAACGGCCAACTCGCATTCCGCCAAGTGCGATAGGCATGGCCTGCGTTACTTCACGGGCGAGGCCGAAATCACGTATTATGCGGGCTTCTACATGCGTGGAGGTGATGGTCTCGGCACGGATCGTCGCGAGAGCTTGGCCTCTGGAATCGCGGATCATACCGGTCTGGCCAAGCCATACTTGCTCTGGTGGGATGCGGAGCGGAACAAGCCCACCAGGACGCAATGGAACAGGTTCGACCAAACTTGCCGGGACAAGCTCATCAACCGGTGCATGGGCTGCCAATAAGAGAGCGATGCGGACCAGTCCGTCGATAGCTTCCGTTGCCTCGTCGTCTGCCGTGTCAACGCGCGCGAATAGCCAGTCAGTAAGGTCCTGTAATTTACGTCGAAGCGCTAGAGGTACGCTGCGCCAGCCGGGCAGTGCACCTAGCGCCGCAAGATTAGGGACGACTTCGTCATGCACGGAGAATATCTGCGCCCAGCGCATGCGTAGCGACGGTTCTACTTCCGCAAAGGCGGCATGGAGGCAGGCGGCCACGTTGCTGATGTTTTCTAGCTGTCTGCTGACCAGGCGGGCGAGGGCCGGGCGTTCGCGCGCTCCGTCTAGCAAGTCTGCCATTGAGATGGATCGCCTGATCGTCTGATGCAGTCCGCCGAGATCGAACCGGGCCAACTGGGATAAATCAAGCTGAGCAGTGTTTGCGCGCATACGCTCTATTGCGGTGCGCTGGACCGCTAGCCTTGCGTGCACTCCGGCCAGCGCTCTGTTCCCACGGCTCCTTTGCGTTTGGGCTAGCATGGGGAGGGCCGCGGCGCGGGCCACAGCAAGGGTCAGCACCTTTTGCGCCGCTGTGATGCGGTCGAGCCTGGCCAATTCGCGAGACACTTCGGGAAACCATCCGACAGGGGCATCGTGGAAAAGCCCGCAATATTCGCGCAATTCCTCTGGCTGGTCGGCATGGTCCGCGAGGCAAGTCACGACCGGGTCGGGTGGGTTTGCTGGATAGGCTGCAGCGCTGGCGGCTGCATTGACTACCGGTGCGAGCCGAGGGCGGCGGAATACGATTTGGTTGGAGTGACGGGCAATGGTAGCAGCGCGGCGAGCATTCGTTTCTGCGACATGCGCGCGCTCTTCTGCTTCCAGTGCTTCTGCTACAGATAGGTCATGGCGGATTTCGGCGAGATCGGCATCTTGCGTCTCTAGCGCGGCTTCCAACCTATCTCCATCCGCTCTGATGAGCGTCAATGTGCGGCGCACATCGGCTAGAACTTTCTCGAACAGATCCACGCGTCCTTCGACCAATCGCATCAGCGCGATGGCATCGTCGATGGCGGCTACGGCAGCACTGAAGTAGGCGATCTCGTGGACTTGCTCGCCGGCACTGTCCCCGTCTCCATTGGCCTGCAACATTTCGATATTGTGGACATCGATCCATTCCATTCCGGCAGGTGCCTCGACAATATCGGCGAGCGTAGCAGGCTGGAGGTCACTGAGATCGTTGCTGCCCGCCTCGCGCAATGCGAAGCCTGGTGCGGGCAAATCGGCCAGGACGATGCCTAGGCCGATGTTGTCGCTTGCATCTTCACCGCCGATCAACCGGGTCAGCGTGTTGATTACAGCCAGCTTTCCGGCGAGCGCATATTCATGGGTCTTGGCGGCTGCGCTTTGCTTGATCCGTTCCGCCACGGTGACTGTCCGTTCGACAATCCCAGGCAAGGCTTTTTGTCCGACAATATCTGCGGCGCTGATCCCTGGATTGAACAGCCCCAGTTTTGTGGCAGCGATGTTCGAACCAAAGGCTCGCGCGCTGCCGGTCGCGGTGCTCACTGTGACTTTCTTAGCGGTGGATGTTGCAGCGCTCCCAAGTGGGACGGATCTTGTGGATCCTATCGTCTTGCTGTTCAGCGAACGGCTGCTTGTGATGGCGCTCCCACTAAGCAACGCTTCACTCGCAAAGTGGGTGGCCATCGCTCCGAAGAAAGGCGTGGCGGGATTCGTACTTTCGATCGCTCGCGCTGGTATGTTCGTCTCGCTAACGACCATAGTAGACGATCTTGCTGCCTCGCTAGCTGGCTGGGAAATCATCAGAGGCGGCATCGTCACGGAAACGAAGGGCATGACGTGGATGAAGTCTGTGCGCGTTGAGCTTGTTGGTGCGGACGAGGAAGTGCTGCTGCCGCCGCGATCACCTGAGGCAGCGGCGAGGGTCACCGCTTTTTCTTGCGTGGCTTCGGCATCCTTCATGCGCGACAGGAAATCGGCCAGATCATCTGCGCTCGCCCGGGCGCTTTCATCGCGAACCGCTAGATCTGCGAGCGCAGGCGAGGTGACTAGTCGCGAGGCATCATCGCGGCCTAGAATGTACTGGCGCAATCGGTAAATATCGGCGCGTGCGCGTACGAACCCGACATCAATGGAATCGTTCGTCCGCTTGAGCCGCGCATCGAGATCCGCCTCCGTCGCCTCAAGCCCCTGCGCCGCGGCGAGCGCCCGTGTCGCTTGCATGGCGTCTTGACCCCAGCGATGCGTCCAGCTCGAAAGCGCGCTGCTTTGAAGCAAGTCCCCGCGAATTGCTGTGCCGAATTCAGGGTGTGTAGCCAGTTTGGCTTTCGCCGGTTCGGCCTTACCATCCGTCTTGTAAATCCCGGATGTTAGCAGTCCATTTGAAAGATATGTCAGACTACCAGAAGCATCGAGTACACCGATTGCGCCCAGCCGAGCTTGCCCACCAGCAATTGCTACGGTGAGTTCTTCCAGATATTCGCCTAACCAAAGCTCGCCATCGTCATCGCGCATTGAACCAATCGGAAACTCGAGACGCTGCCATTCACTCAATTCAGGCAGCTCTCCCAGATAGTTCAAGCCATCACCGCGCTGCTCCCCAAGTGAACCTGCGTCCTTGCCCCAGTGGGCGGCGAATACCTGCTCTTTGCCCTTCAGCGTGACCGCGGCCTGAGAGGGGGCTCGCCGCCGTCCCACTGTACCCAAACAAAGATTGCGCAGTCTTGGCTGACCTCTGGCAGACTGGCATCGGCAATAGTGATCGATGCAGGGGCCGTTCCATCAGCAGTTAGGAGAAAGGTGCGCGCTGTGTCATGCGGCAGATGTGCGCTTTCTTCTGGCGCAAGCTCGCTCTCGGTCGCTCCATCGCCGGGCCAGCTTCCGCGGAGGCCTCGCGCGGCAAGGCCCAGTACATCAAATCTGCGCCGCATCGCTTCGCGCGCGATGAGCGCATCGCCGCGTTGCGAGAGTAAGCGCGCGCGGGTCGCAGAAAAACGTGGGTCAAGCGTTTCTACTTCCAGCAATTGAGAGTCATATTCGCGTGCAGGGACAGGTAAGAGCAGCTCGAGCTTTTCGGGCTGGTCAAGCGCTATTGGGGCGAGCCCTGCGCTTTCCGCAACCAGCCTGTCGATCTCTTCTGCCATCGCTGGCGTCAGCGAGATATCGAAGCCATCGGGCAGCAAGGTTTGGCTGCGCCCAAGCACGTCCACGAACTCACCGGGTAGGACGCCAGCAGGCGGAAGCGCGGCGATCTCGCGTCTGATTGCATCAAGACCCTCAGCGCCAAGCTCCGCGAGATGCGCGCTAAATTGTGCCAGGCGAGCCTCGGCTAGAACTGGATTTTCCCGAGTGCCTGGAACGTGAGAACGAAGCGGAGGTTGACCGCCACGCCTTTGAACAGCAGCGGCATCAATCCACGCGATGTGCCCCTCTGTATCGAAGGCCACGAGTGCGAGTGGCAGACCTGCTTCTTCCCAGGGGTGCATAGCTTCGCGGTCTTGCATCGCTTCGAGCGCAAATATCCTCTGCGCGATGCGGCTGCGGGCTCGTGATCCGTCGAGCTCAATGCGGTAGTCGGGACCGCTGCCAAGCGCGCGGACATCATCGGGCCACGCGTAAAGTACCAGGCGGGTGCCATCGATATGTGCCGGATCAAGCCAGCCAATATCGCGCAGGTCTGTTGGGCAATGCGGATCGCCCGGGTCGGGCATTTCGACTGTTACCGGCTGGGCAATGAGTACAGCGAGGGTCGGACGCCCGCTCTCAGAATCGAGTTCGCTAAAGGCTGGGCCGAGCACTCGTGGGCGCGGCGGAGAGAGGATATGGCCAGTTGAGGCTACCTCAACCTCGGCTGGATCGCTTTCACTTTCAGCCTCATCGCTTTCCTCAGTGTCGAAGGCTTCGGGCGGAGCCATGACGCGCATGGCCGCAAGATCCACGGTCCCGCCGCTGATCCTCACATCCTCCCCTGACCGCGCCAACCCGCTTCCCGTAGCGATTGTGAGACGCAAAGGATCTGGGCCGCCAGTACCAGGGACACGGGATACGCCAAGCCCTTGCAATGTGCCCGCACTTACTGCCTGCCCGCGCAGGCGCTGCATCCCTGCCTGCGAGACTTGTCCTGTTTCAAGCGCATGATGCGTTAACGAGCGCCCTGTGAAGGCTCGCGGCCGCCGCCTCCAGTCCTCACCGGTTTCGCGGGCCAATGGGGGATCTGTTGCAAGCGCATGCTCGCCGGGCAGCAAAGGTGTCGGAAATTTCCGGGGTGCTCCCATGTCAGCGCTCCTTAGCCAGTTCGGCAATGGCTGCGTGCAACTCATCGGCGTCTTGAGCGGCGATAATCTCTGCCAGTTTCTTCGCGATGTTAATCGTGCGCTGGTCGCTACCAGTGCCGAGTATGCGATCGGCCTCGATGGCAAGTGCCGTGTCTCCCAACCATCCGCCTGCTTTGCCGGTCACCAGTTTTTCGTCTGACGTTTTGGCCAGCAACCTTAGCCCCTCGCCAAGATTTTCGCGGCGGTAGTCGCCTCCCACCACAGCGACATCTGATTTGGTGAGCATCTTTTCCGTTCGGCGGCCGTTAAGTTGGTTTGCAAGAAGTTTGCTGCGGGCGCTTAGGATTTTTAGGTACACGTCTTCGGTTTCGATCATTGGGCTCACGACCTCGAGGTCTTTGATGAGGTTAGTAAACAGAACATCGCGTATCGCCTCTTGTGCGAGGAGGTCGGTAAGAGCGGCATTGGCTCCAGAGACCATTGCCTTGCGCAGGGTAGTAAGGCGCGTTTTGAGTTGGAACTCGCCAGCCTTCTCATCAACTATCTTCTCGCGAGCTTCCTCGCCCTGTGGGATCGGTTGCGGGGCCGGGGTTGGATTTGGAGATGGGGTGGGCGTTGCCGGTCCGTTTTCTTCATCTGTGGGATCCACTACAATTGGATCGGTTTCGCCGGTTACCAATTGCACCGAGTGACCGGTAAGCGTGGCGGCGTGCGGCGCAGTGCGCTGACGTGCGTAGAACAGCACCGGATTCCCCGCGAGATCGCGTGGTACAGAAGTTGCTGCATCTTGCAGGGCAGCTTCCCACAGGCTGAGTTGAGCCGCTTCTCCGCTGCTCAGAACCGAGCCGGGGCGGATAGTGCTAAGCCTGCTAGGGTTGCCGAGAATTGTCAGTGCGCTGTTGCTGGCTCCGAATATCGCAGGAGAGATGACGGGCATGTTGAGGCTGCGCAGTGAATGAGCAAGGCTGTGAAGCTTGTAGCGCGGCAGGGGCACAAGCGCGCTGATAGCGACCCCTTCTAGATTTCCGCGCGCCAAATCGATTGGCTCGAGTCCGAGGGAATCCTCAATAACTGCGCCGATCTCGTCTTCAGGAACAAAACTGACCTGCATTTGCACACCGGACGGCAACCACGATTGCTCCAGGGAATCCGTCCCAATCAGGATAGAGCCGAGCGGCATTGGCCCAGCAGGCGGGATAAGGTTGAAATGGTCCTCAGCGGCGAACGATGTCTTATCGCCGCGCTCCCCGCGGGTCGACATGATATCTGAGAGATGCTGCTGATACTGCAGCAGAAAGGCCTCAGACACGGCGCGTTGCCGCCCGCCAAGACCAAGCGCGAGCGGACTGTCGGCCCCGGTTTCGCGCCGCACCAGCATTGGATCGCACCAAACAATGCTGCCGCGATCGAGCGCGACCATCGCCAGCAAAAGCGCGTCTTGAGGCACTGCGCCTGGTTCTTTGCCGAAGATTTCGCTGGCAGCAAGCGCGCGGGCGCTCGTAAGATCAACGGCGCTGCCTGCACCTTCATATGCAATGAGCGTGATCGCGGTTGCTTCGATAATATCGCCCGGCTGGCTCCCGCGTTCGCCAGATACGACGTCGGGATAGGACCCGGTGGGATTGGCAGTGAATTCCACCGGGCGCAGGGCAAGCATGAATAGGCCAGTCCGTGCACTTACCGGTGTGGCGGGGCTGGCAGATAGGCCGAAAACCTGGTCCAATTGCCGACTTCCCGCAATGTCCAGGAGCGAGATTGTACGCTCTTCCATGACCGATACGATCGCGCCCGATGGCGTCACACCATGTCCTGCTTCGATCGCTACAGTGTCGCCGCTGCCTGATCCATCTGCGTGCACGTGAAGGCCATGAACTACGCCCGTTCCCGTAGCGCGGGCCAAGTCATCCTGCCGCTGGCGGATATAGTCTTGGTCGCGGGTCAGGTCCGCTGCGGTCAGAAACTTGCCATCGAAATAGCGGGGGCGTTTGCGCATTCCATCGAGTTGCAATGTGCCTGTTTCGTCAAAAGGCAAGCTGCCCCAACCTTGCGCGCGATCGGGCAATTCATATTTGCTCGCCAGCTCCTCAAAGGTGATCGTAGCGCGGGCGGAAGCGGGTAGTGCGGAGCGAGTGTGGGGGCTAGCCATAGTGGCTCTCCTTAGGGTTGGATCGGTGCAACGGGCCGGAATTCATGACCGAGCCATTTGCCCGGCAGAAACACAAAGGGACGAAGCGAGTTGTCGACTTGGACACGCGCGTCCAGCCGCAAGCGAGGACGGATTCCCCCGCTGCCGGGCGCAGTGACCGGAATGGCGACGCGGGCGAGAAAGACTGCGCTCGTATCTTGCCCGCCGACATGCTCTCTCAGTGCAGGAAGGCTTCCATCGACACTCACCGTGCTCTCGGCATCGGGCCAACTGCCAAGGACGGCAGAGAGTTTGCGCATCCGGGTCGCATTGTTGGCAGGCCAGCTGTTTTCAGGTGCCGGGATTGGATCGCCGCCGCCTTCCGGTCGCAGCACGAGATCCAGTACGCCGCGCTCTTCAAGCCGTGATGGCACAGTCGCGTCGATCGAATCTCGCGCTCCGCTAGAAAATGCAGGCGAGTGACCGCGCGCGCAGCCATGAGCAGCGAGGAATACGTCGCATGTCACGATGCGAGCACTAGCATCGTCCGGGTCGATCGACATTGCGGCGAGCAACGGCGCGTCCTCTTGCTGTTCATACCAGCGGGCGAGGCGGATACACTGAGAATGCGATATTTCGACAAGCCGCCCAAGCCGGTCTGCAGCAACGCCAGGTTCAACGCTCAGTTCGAGTGTGGCATCGTCCGCTGCTGGCGAATTGACGGCCAGGCCTGCTAGCGTGCCGTGACCGACCAATGCCTGCACCAAACGCGCAAGGCGCGAGCGGTGATAGGTTTGCTCAGCACGAAAATCCTCTGCATCAAGCATTAAGCCAGTGGCGTAATGCACGCGCTCGGCTTGACCTGTTGCTTCCAGCGGGTCGGCAATGTCGGGCCAGGCTTGGGTCATGGCATCATCCTTCAAAAATGCAGGTCAGCGCCGGATCGGCGGAATAATTGGGTCGCGCAGTCGAGTAGGGTCGAGCCTCCTGACAACCGCCGGATCGGGGGCCTTTAAAACCACCACAGTTACCTCCTGCGGCATGCTTGCCTGTCCGGCATTGTCGACTACCACCAGCTGGAAACGGTACTTCCCGACGGGTAGCTTGTTGCTCACCGCGAGTTGCGGAGAGCTTTGTTCAACTGGTTTGTTGCGGACGAGGCGAGGCATCGACTAGTTTAGCCCTGATCGACCCAGGTAAACCGGTACTTGACGATCTTGCCGGGTTCTTTGTCGAAACTTCGCTCGCCAGACAGGGCGAATTTCTGCCCCTCTTTTATGCTTAGCTTCCGCATGCGCTCACCTTGTTGGTCGAGCACATCAAGCATCGCAGTCGGCTTTTCATCGTGCAGAACGATGATCTCAATTGATGCCGGATCGCTTTCTTGACCAGCATCGTCGATTACGACCAGGTCGAAACGGTTTGCGCCCACTTGAAGCTTCTGATTTGGGGCGAAGTCGACTTTCACCTCCGGTCCGGCTTGTTCGACCGGTTGGTTCTTTGCAAATCGTGCCATTGTGCTTCTCCTTTTTAGTTCCAGGTCCAGATAAATCGATTGAGTGTGCGGCCAGGGCCGCTGTGCGAACGGCTAGCGTCCAGGACGAAGCCACCGGCAGCATGGGCAGTGGATGGTCCATCGGCGCGGGCGACGGGCGGTGGTCCAGATGGGATATCGCCTCGGCGGTCGAGAGACCCAGAGCCGATCAAGCGATCTGTTCTACCAAGCGCGCTGCCTCTTACCGCGCTGCCATCATCGCCTAGTGTCATCGCCGCTGTTTCAAACGCTTCGCCAAGGAAGCTATCAATTCCTACCAGTGAGGCGACGCCAGCGATAAAAGGCGCGCTCATTGGCAATATATCGACTCGAACATGAGCAGGAGCGGCGGCATTGGCGGCTTGCTGAATACGGTCATCCGGTAGGACTGCGCCCGCATCTTCTCTGCGCACCATCACCAAAACGGTATGAGCCAAAGTCTCGTAGAAGGCGGATAGGTCGGCGCGGTCTTCTTCGCTGGTAGCGATTTCGGGCCCAAAGTGCGCCAATAGTGCTGCGCGGTCTTTTTCGCCAAGTATCAAACTATCTCCGACCACCGAATTTCCGGAAGGTGGATCGCCTGGTAGGAGCGGATCGTCCGGAGCGGCCAATGTTCGGCCCAGAATTGTACCCATTGTTCGGCGCAGACGGAAACCCTCCACAGCAACGATCCGTCCTGCGCTGACGTCGCCACCGGTCAGGACGGTGCATTGCCCACCGCTGCGCGGATCGCTAACCTTGAGGACGAGCGCACGCTGAGTGACGCCCTCGATCGCGATATGGGCCAGTTGGCCAGGGCGGGGAACAGGCAGGTCAGGGTCTGCCAGCCCGCCATTTATGAGCTGCCCGCCTGTTTCGAGTTCAAGCGTGGCGGCAAGCCCTGCAGCCGTTCCGTTCATCCGCGCCAAATGTGGCGCGGCCAGCAGTTTTTGCCGTTTGCGCTGAACGTCTGTCTCACCTGAAAGATCATGGCCGGTCCAAGATGCCAGCCAGTCAAGCCCATCATTAGGCACACTGGCCGCATCGGTATGAATCCAACTGCTCGCCACACGCGCCTCGATCTCGCTCATCGGTCCTTCCATCAGATGGACAAAGCGCTCGAGAAAATCGGGTGGTGTGGCAGGGGATAGGGCGCGTGCTTCTTCGCCGACCAATGTCTCGCCATACAGTTCGGGCAGATATCGATCAGGATAGCTAAAGCGATTGCCATAAACGCGCAGCGCGTAGAGTTCTGGCGTGGCGCGCCCGTTCGATGTCAGTTCGAGGTGGATGTAGAGATAGCGCCCAGTCACCCGGCGGACGGCCCGGCGGCCGTCTTGTGCGAGGCATGCGAACATTCCGCTGCGGTCTGGCTCGCGTTCGTCAGGAAAAAAACCGCTATGGCCTGGAACTTCTGACGCAGAATGACACCAGGCGGCTCGCGGCCATTGGGGCGCATTTTCGGATAACGCATCCTCTGGCCAAGCCTTTGCTGAGCCGACAAGGTGTAGCGCCCATTCCTTGCGGCTTTCGGCATTGATCGGCGCAGTAGGTGCGTCAATTCTATTCGAGCCATGCAGCGAAACACGCATGCCGCATCCCTCTGGCATGCGGACCTCCGCGTAGAAGCGATGCCAACAGCAGTCGAAAACCTGTCCATCAATCGGGCCAAGCATCACCGAACCATCGGCGCTGCGCGAAGCGCGGGACAAGGCTACAAGTCGGCGAGCGGTGCGATGCGGCACAGGGTCGGTGTGGGTTGCAATATGCACAGCGCCGCGTGCCGAATGGTTGGCAAGACCATGGCCTGCATCGTCCAATAATGGAATGAAGCGGCCATTGGGGCGCGCCGCTTCGCCCCCGGCCAACAATTGCGCACGGTCATAAGCGAAGGCCCGGTCCGCCATTCGAGTGCCGTCCGTTGCGAGCAGGCAAAGCTGCTCTTCTCCATCCCATGCGAAGCTGGTGGGAAAGCGGATCCCTGCGAGCGGTCGGGAGCGTTCTAAGCGACCTTGCTCTAGTAGCAGAAATTCGGCCTCCTGGCCTGGGTTCCAGCAAAGGATCGCGAGCTGTCCGCCGGCGCTCATTCGCATCGCGACCGGACGAAGGGCTTCTGGCACGAGCAATTTGGGCTGGATCAAGATCCGCGGGTCTTCGTGAGTGCGATCCTCGGAAAAGCTCCCGGGCCTGCGCAGACTGCGCGCTATTGAAGGCAACGGTGTTCCTTCTAAACGGGCCAATTGGTGCGTGTTGATGTCGAGCAACCAAGGCGCATGTCCGTCTGCGGCGGCTGCGAGCCCGGCGTCAAAGTCGCCGGCGCCAATGGTCTCCACCGGCCAACGATCGCGCAGGTCGAGCATGGCGATTTGGCCGCCTCGCAGCACAAGCACGACGTCGTCTCCCAGCGCCAGGTCATCGGGAGGGATGGCGGCAGGAGGTTCAGCACTGCCGAGGTTGAGGGTAACTATGCCTGGTGCAAATCCACTGGCAGAGACTCGTCTCTCGGCCTCGTTCCACCAGGCAAAGCCGCCATGTGCATCTGCGAGGCATGACGGGGCCGCGGCCAATTGGCGTGCGCGGGTTTCGTCCTCGTCAAGTGCTGGAATTGCGTCGAGATCTGCCAGAACCAAGGCTTCACGCCCGGCGCACCATTCGAGGTGCTGCGGATTATGGCCAGTATCCTCCAACCCGAAATCTCGGGCCGTGCGGAATTGCCAGAACGGGACATTGTTTACGTCCATCAGCAATTCTCCGGCACAAACGGTACGGGCACTCGGTCGCCGCCGACGCCTGCGTCGTTGCCATTCATGGCGGGAACACTATCGGCGGCTATGGTGCCTGCGGAGACACCGGCGCTGACCAGCTCGGGCAATTGCCAGCGTTGCAAAGCGATACGCACGCGGCCATCTGCATCGGGCGTGACTTCGCTCCAAGCGCCTTCCGCAGATCGGCGGAACAGGCGCAGCGGTGCGACCGCGCGGACCCCAGGTACGCGCATTATTGCGGCTTCAATAATGCGCGTTTCAACACTTTCTCCGGCGCGCCAGCCAGCACCGTCGAGGCCGCCGGGCGCGAGCGGCCAAAAACCGCATGCAAGGTGTCGGTCACAGCCTTGAGGACCTCCTCGCGCCGATCGTTATCGGACAGCTCAACCGCTAGAGTTGCGCCAATTGCGATGTATTCAGGCGCGATTGAATAGAGCTCCGTGGCCAGCGGGCGGCGTTCGTCGAGCCAGCGGTGAAGGGTTTCCAGCATCGGGCGATCGGGGCGCGGGCAGGGCGCGCGCATCCCAGAACTGGCGGGCAGCAGCATGACAGAGACCGCTCCAGGCATATTCTCCTCGCGGGTTTGCGGACGGAATTTCTCCAACACCTCGACACGGCCAACCGGAACGCCAGGCACGGTCGCTGCCAACTCGTGGAAATCGCTGCGTGTGACCGCGCGTTCACGGTGGCGGATAGAGGCTGGAATACGCATTTCCGCTTGTTCGAGTGTTTCGGCGTCAGCCCCGCCAGTCAGCGCAAGCGGCTGCACCGCATTCAGAGGAGGCATTCCAGTGTGCGCGGCGATCTTGGTGATGGAGCCTGGCGGCAAATTGCCCTTGGTCCCGCCGCCTGCGCGCATCGCCAGAACCTGTATCTGATGGCCAGCTTTGGGCGCGCGTCCGTGCACACCATCGCCGAAAGCAATGGTTCCGGTCTCACTGTCGAGACTGTAGACACGCTGGTCTGGCTGTGCGGTGGCAATGTCTGAAACCTGACGATATTCGACGAGGCCGCCGCTTTCTTCGACTGCGACACGCAATGTGGCCGGTTCAATCGCCGTTGTGCCGAGCGCAAATGCCTGCCCGCTTGCACCGGTTCCACGGCCAATGGATTGGCGTCCGAATGTACGGCGCTGCTCAATCTCAACCGCGTTTGGACCGGCCCATTCGAGTGCAAGACGTCCGCCATCGCGCAGAGTTTCCGGAACAAGGCGTAGCCAAGTGACAATGCGAGAGGCCAGCATTGGATCCTCAACGCGAGGAGGGCGTGCGCCAACGCCGGAACGATAATCGTCTGCTACATCGCCGCTCGGCGCGCCGATATCATCCTTGCCAGGAAGCAGTATTCGAGTGACTCCGGTTCGAGTAAGGCCGGCGCTGCTGTCGGCCAAGGTTTCGAGCGGCAAATATTCATCACCTGCTCCACGTCCCGTACAAATTTCCCAGTGAAATGGCAGCGGCTCGCGCACACCAATAGCATCGCCAAACTGCGGGACGGCGATTTGCGGTGCGATACCAAGATTGAGGGCTGCTGCGGTATTGTCTGCGCCGCCGCCTAAGGCGTCTTGCACGGCGGCTCTTGTCGCTTCAGTGGGGTCTGGTGCTAACAGCGCCATCCAAAGGCAGCCATCAACCGTCCCGCTGGCCAAATCGACTGCGCCGGTACCACTCGGGTCCAACGGATCGCAAACTGGCGCGGTGACATAACCTGCGACGCTTCCTTCGGTGGCGAACAGATCTTGTAAATCAGGCATTATCGCGGCCAATTGGCCTTGTTCATCGGGCGAGGGAGGGCGCTTTACGAAGCAGCGTCCCTCAACTGGCATGACATGCGTTTCAGTTAGCGTTTCGAACGGAATCGGCTGGTCGATCCGCGACAGCATGGGCAGCGCAGCGGCCTCCAACTGGGCAGGGTTTTCGAACGCAAGTTGAATGAGCCCGCGTGCAGGCAAAGCGGGCCTTAATTGCATGCCAAGCAGGCGGAGGAAGGCCAGCCGCTGACGCTCGGGAACGAGGTTTGCCCGGTAGAGGAGATTGTCGCCAAGCCATGCAAAGAGTTGAAGTAAAGTGACACCTGGATCGCCATCGCGCGGGGCAGTCCATTCGGGCGTGTGAGCCGGGATCCGGGCGAGCAGGTCTGCCTGCAGTGTCTCGAAATTGAGATCGTCCAGTGCTGGGGGTTTTATCGGCATCAGCTATCCCCTCCCAGTTCAACTGATGCTCGGATCAGAGCAGGCGCTCCGCTCGATATGATGCGATAGGCAAGTACGATGTCGACACGGCGAGGGTCTGATGTTTCCTCGACTGCTAGTTGCACGATGCGCAGGCGCGGCTCATGCGCAGCGAGCGCATTTGAAATTGCGCGTGCGATGGCGCTGCGCGTTGCCACGTTGTTGGGCGCATTGAGCATGGCCGGCAATCCAGCCCCGAAACGCTCGCGCATTAAGAGTTCGCCGGGCCCGGTGCGCAGGATTACCTCGACCGATTGGCGTACGGATTCTGCCTCTCCCGGCCATTTGAGAGCCCCATCTGCACTTGGCATTGGCAATAACGGCCAGCCCACCTGAGGCGTTGTCCGGCGGTTGGATGGCGATGTGAATAAGGGGCCTGACATTATCCGCCCTCCTTTTTGGGGATCGGGATGCAGACCTTGATCCAGAGCATCCAGCGGAAGAAAAAGTTGAACAATTGCAGAAAGATGTTGAGCGTGATGAAGGCGCAAATTGTAATTATTGGCAGGCTGAAACTGCACAGCCAGCCAATGCCTGTTTTGGCCGGACGTGAGCCGTTGCCCTCCATCAGATCTTCCGGATCCTTCGCCACCATCGCGGCCAGCTGAGGTGGTAAGTCGAAGGCAATATTGGGTTTGAGGTCTTTGACGTTATCCAGATCGGGCAGAGAAATTTTATGGGGAGGCGCATCACTGTCCCACCATGCGCGTATGCCGATCTGTCGTCCGGGCTCACCCCAAATAAGGCGGATTGGGCAGTCGGGCGCATGGCGCACTCTCAGGAACGGACGGATGCGGTAACGGGTGGCCGGATCATCGAACTTTGGCGTGTCGGGCTGGAAACGAGCGGCTTGCTGAGTCAGACATTTCCGCATGGCTGCCATTAGTGCGTCGGCCTCGGCGATACTGCGCGTTGGCCATTCGAGCGGCATTACAAGGCCAGTTGAATTGCTCTCGTGGCCAAGCAGGATGGGAGCGGCAGCAAGCAGCCATGCGTCTGCTGGCATCGTCTCCAGCACCTCTCCGTCGTTATCCGCACGCAGCGGTAAAGAGATTGCTGCGAAGGCTTGGCGTAGATCGGCGGTTGCGGCATTATCCTCGCCCATCCCGCATTCAATGACTGCTTGCCTAACCAAAACCACGAGATCAGCGAGTGTGGCATCGCGCGGCGTTCCAGGAGCAATCCAACTGGGGTCGAGTTCCTCTCCGGATTTGTCTAGCGGAATTGCCGAGCCGGTACGCCAGGGCCATCCATACAGCTCATCAAGCCGCGCCTCATCAGTGGGGCTGAGCGCATCGTAATCGAAGGCGTCTTGCGCTGCTGGGCTGCTTTCTGAGCTTGAAAGCGGCAGAACGGCAAAAAGGATCGTACGGTTCAATTTCGCACAAATATCGCCGGGCACAGCCTGAAGGGCGACAACGTCCTCAGCCGGCAGAGCCGGATTGTTGCGCAAGCTAGCCACCTGTTCCAGCGCGGAAGAATTGAAACCAGGAAATAATGTGGCCCGGCGCATCGGGTCAGGATCGAGCGTTTCCGTGCCATTAGTAGGCTGCCATCCAAGCGGGGTACCATGCGCCTTAAACCAGCCAAGCGGCGCGGAGGCGTTCGTTTGTTCGCGGCGGAAGACAAGCCCCATGCTCTCGATTTTTTCGCGCGCCAGGCGCGGGCGTCCGGGAACTTCGCGGCTGACTTCGTAGAGCATTAGTACGGTCTGGCGGTGCATTGGCAGCGGCAGACGCTGACGAGCGCTGCTATCGGGTTCGCGGGCATCCAGACGGGTTTGCCAATCTTCGCTGCGCAGATCTGCCCATAGCGCTTCCAAAAAGTCGGGCTCCGTGAAGGTTGCTATCCGTCCGCGCTTATCAGAAGGACGTCCCAGTGCATGAAAGGCAACATCATGGTGTGCACGCGGCGGCATTTTGCGCGCCATGCGGCGGGCAGCAGCGGGATGCAGCCGCTCGAACGATCGCACCGCGCTCACCACATGTTTCCTGTGCCAGGGGTGTAGTTCGCACTGATGACGCTGGTGGTCTTCAGTGTTTGACAGTTGATTGTACCGTCGAAGGTGGCAAGCGACGCGGTGCAATGCGGCTGCGGCGCATCAATCATGACCCCGCTGGATTTGATCAAGACCGTGCTATCGCTTTCTATGTCGATATTGCCGTTTTCCATCAGGATTTTCATCCTGCCGTTCTTCAGCTCGATCTTATTGCCGCCATCCTTCAATTCGACCTTTACGCCGTTGGGGGTCTCAAACACGACGGTTTCGCCGCCCTGCCGGCTTTCATCGATCGCCATGCGGCTGCCGGCGCGGCCAGATAGGCCCCAAACCTGTGTATCACCGGAGGGCTGATCTTCGGGGAGCGCGGTCGCTCCGTTCCACAAGGCGCCAACGACGACAGGAAAGGCGGGGTCTCCGCCGAGGAACACGACCATGACCTCTTCACCCACGCCAGGCAGCGCGAACATGCCATAATTGTCGCCAGCAAAACCGGTGGCAACGCGCGCCCAAACTTGGGTGTCGCCCGCCGGATCCAGAGCGAGGAGTTCCACTTGAACGCGACCGCGTCCATCAGGATCATCAACCGAAACAACTTTCCCGCTTTGCGGCTGTGTCCGCCATTCTTGTGGTGCGCCAACCTGTGAAGCGCCAACCAGTTCAGGCGGCAAGCTGTCCATCCGGCGTGAGAGTATGGCGCGGGTCATAGCAGACCTCCAAAATAGGCGCAGTGGCCAGTGAAATCGGTAAAGTAGCCTTCGCTTTCGTCATAGCGGTGCACGGCCTCAACAATCAGATAGCGATTGGCGAATGCGGGGTTCATGCCGCTCATCAAAGCGACCGAACCTGCACGCAGTTCAGTGTTGCCGTACACTGTCCCCTGCGCCCTGACGAAACGCCGTGCCTGTTGTCCAAATGCGGCCGAAGCAGCGGCATCTGCACCAGTCTGATCCAAGGGGCCACCGCCAGGTATATGACCGATCCAATGGTCGAAATGGGCGGACAGGAACGCGGAGCTTGCGTGACCTTCTCCAGGCCCGAGATTGCCTTCACCCCTGCTCGAATAGACGATTTCACCCTGGGCAATGTCGATCGCGCTGGTCGAGCAGGAACTAGGCTGGCCGCTGATATCAGCGACCGCGCGAAAATCGACAATGTCATCAGGCACAGTGAGCTCAAGCTCGGTACGGTCCTGGTCAGCGACTGGACCGATCTGCAAACGATTTCCAATCAACTGCATGTCGGCATCGACTTCGGCCAAGACTTTGCGAAGGAAGGCAAGATCGCTCTCACCTGCTTGCAACCGGTCGCGCACAGGTTCTTCGAGACCATCCCTGATTTCGGGCGAGAGATTGTGGTCGCTTGCAATTGCTTCAGCGATGTCGCGGGGGCTCGATTCTGCCCAAAGGCGGTTGGTGCGTTTCTGGCGCAGGCCGAACAGCAGATCGTGCGCGATCACGGTCATGACTGGTGTGCGGCCGGTGCCGCTGTCGCATTCTAACGCTGTGATCACCCCAGAAAAAATCTCTTGAGGCGCATCCCATTGCCCGGCGCCAATTACGACTTCTGCGCCTAGTTTGAGTGGGTTGTCTGATCCCATCGCGGCGAACCCTCGGCTGCCGTCATAGGCATCAAACCAATCGGCAAAGCGCAGCTCTAGGGTGGAAAGTCCGCCCATCGCCTCGTGCATTGTCATCGCGCGCAGATTGCGAGCGAGCATGGGGAACCGCTGTCCGCCAATCTCGATCATAGGGCGCGTGCCTGGGCGCAGATTGGGATCGTCGCGCGCCACTAGTCAGCCATCCTTCGGACAAGCCGTTCTTCGCAAAGACGCATTTCGCGCTCCAGATGCCTTATGGATCTGCCGCGGCTGGTCGAAGCTCTAGCTGGCATTGGCATATCGGGTGCTTCGGCCACTTCACTCGCGTCCATATCCATGATTTCGATAGGCATTTTGCTCTCCCTATTTCCTCAGTTCATCCGCACTGAACGTGCGGCGGAGACGCTGCGCGGCGAGCCGGCGATGGACCAGCCATCGCTGTTCGCGCCATTGATGCGTCCGAGTAAGTCAAATTGAGTGTTGGGCCCTGTGGTTGGCGTGACGGGCGCAGCAGCGATGGCGGCGATGTCGAGCCGCGTGGGCCGGTTCTGCCGTTGGCCTAGCCCGGCAAAAGCGCCAAGTGAGGCAGGGAGTGATGCGAGTGCGCGTTTGCTATCTGTAGGTGTGGGAATTAAGGCCGCGCCGAAGGCGCCAGCAGGGCGATTTGCCACATTCGTGCTTGGCTCCGATGCGCTAACTGAGGCACTGGCTTTGCTTTCTGACTGGACTTGCCCTGCGAGAGGAGAATTCCAAGAACCGATGGCCAGCGGCGAAGCGATGCCAAGGGATGAGTTGCTGCTAGCTGCTGCTAGCGACACTGCAGCCCCAGAACCCGAGTAGCCCGTTTGACCAGTCATGCCCGTCTGCGCATCGTTAGCGCCGATCGATGCCGCTAGAGCAGCAGAAGCTCCAGCGCTGTTCGCTGCGCCGACTTGAGCGCCCAGCGACAGGTCAAGAGATCCGCCCAAACCTCCTAAGCTGCCGCCCAGTCCGACATCCAAACCGAGATCCGCGCCTAAGCCGATGCCAAGGCCAATGTCCGCACCAATGCCGAAGCCTGCTCCGCCACCAGCCGATGCGCCGAAACCAAAGCCAACACTTGCGCCCGCGCTGAAGCCTAATTTGAAACCGGCGGATGCTTTGATTCCGACATCGGCGGAAAGACCGAGCGAGAGACCCGCACCGCCGCCAATTGACTTGTCGGAGCCGATGCTGAGCTTATCGAGGGCCTCGTTTAGTTCCCCAAAGGCTGCGTTCGCTTCATCGATATTTTCGTTGACGTCATCGAAAGCTGTATCGATGTCATCATTAACCTTTTCAATTGCTTCGGCGGCCTTGTCGAGCGCGGGGAAACGTGGGTTCTCCACCCCATTCTCTCGCGCAATGTCGAGGCCAGCGGCGCTATCGCCCCCCAATGTAGCGATATCTGTGGTGCCCCAACCATTAGTTGGAGGGCTGACCTGCGCGAAGCTGATCGTGTCGTTGGCAACCTCGTCTAGCTGATTCCCGGCAATCGACAATTGCACGCTGGAACGCAGCGGAATGCCTTCTGCTGACCAGAAATCGAGTGTTTCGGTGAGCGTTTCGATTGCGCCAAAGAAACGAAATGTTCCCCAGGAGAACGCAACACTGGGAGCAGGTGCTCCATCGGCTGGTTCAGCAAGTGCTTTAAGAATGTGTGTGCCATTGGCGCCCTCGGCCCCCGTGCGCACATCATCGCCCGTTTCGGTCGTGTCGAAAAACAGAGTGACGTCCAGACGGACATTGTTTGCCTCCACTGCGGCCTGATCAGCCCCGCCGGAATGGGACGGCCGGGGTTTCGAATAGGATACGCGCAGGTTTTCAGGGTTGAACGCGCAGATGACGCTGCTTTCGCTGGGTGGCTCAGCATTGTCGACGTCCGCCTGCTTGCAGATGATTGCCATTTCGACGCTCACGCTGCTTCTCCTGAGCCGTTGCTGGCCGAAGGCTGAAGCATGTGAAGCCCTTGATGGGCGAGATGCAGTTCTTCGATGGCCAGCTCGCCAGCGCTCGCATCAAGATCGCCGATACGGAACTTTACAGGCAGAGCTTTTTCGAGCCTCCAGCCCAGCGCGACAACATTGTTCTGGACCAGCATGATCGTGACATCTGGACGGGTATCGCCTCTCCACAGACCGTTGCTTTCAGAGCCTAGGGCAAGGTCGGCCCCGGTAAAGAGCGACCACCAACCCCACAAATGGCGCGAGCGAATGAGGCCGCGCTTTAATGTCACCGTGCCGAAACTCACCGCACCAATACGCTGATGAGTGCGGTAATTATCGCCGCCAGAACGCACAGTCTTAGGCTCCATAGACGCCTCTAGCCCGCTGACGTTAGAGAAGCCGCCAATAATGGCGTCTGCACTATGCGGATTTGGGGGCGGCGGGGTGCTTGGCGGTTCTGTTTCGCCGCCTTCGCTCCCACCTTCAGGAGCCTCGGCGGGAGGATCGGCTGTGACGGTCACATTCTCGAATAGCGGGGTCGAGAATGTGACATGAAACGCATAGGCGCCTAGAGGGCTCGTCATGTCCTGACCGGAGAGGGTTTCATCAATCATGCTGGCATCCCCCGCAGATCAAGCGCGACATGGATATGCTGCAACGTTCTTGCCGGACGGAAGCTAATTTCAGCGACCAGACGGCCCTGATCCAGATCGTACGGTCGCATCGTGCTGGCATCGCAGCGCACGCTATACGCGGGCTCGCGGCCGAAACTGGCAAAGGCACCGTTCGCCCGAAAGGCCTCGAGCAGGCCTTCTAGAGAGCGGCGAACCTTGCCCCGGCTGTTTGGCCCGTTTGGCGCAAAAGCGAGCTCTTGGCCAAGCAGCGCACTGTGGCGCAACAATGCGCTCATAATCCTCGAAGCGCCTCCTTCTCGCCAGCTATCTTCGCGCGATGTCGTGACATCGCTCAGCAATTGCATCCTGCCTTTGCGCCGGGCGAACAAGCAGCAGAAATCACCCAACCAGCTATAGGGTCCGTCCAGATGGCGCCGTTGTAATGTGCGGCGCGGAATGTCGGGCAGGGTCGCGCGCGGAGGGGCAGCAAGTTGGCCAGCAGCGCTCCGGTGGAGCCCGCGAGCAAGCGTGGAGCGGGCAATTGTACCTGCTAACGCTCCATCTCCCCCAATGGCCCGTTCGGGTTGGTCCGAACTGTCTTCGGCCAGCAACCATGGCCAAGCGAGTTGCAACCGGCCAGAGCCAGCGAGATCCTGTGACAATAGTGTTTGCGGCTGTGTGCCATCCGGCCCGGGCAGCGCCGCACTGGCCAGTGATAGTGGCCAGTCCTGCGCATCGGCGGGCATATCTGGATCGGCGAGATCAGGCAGTGGCAATGCGGCTAGAACCGTGACGTCACGCCTATGTGCAGCGCTGCCGCTGCCTTCCAGTAAAGTCAGGGCATGACGGATGGTGAGCGACCACTGGCGATAGTCGGCCAGCGTCAGCCGCGGAGCGGCGTATTCGGGGCGCAGCGCGTTTTCATCAGCTTCGATGCCGGGGATAGCGGGCGCGCAGGCTATGAACTTTTCCTCACCAGCAGGCGGTGTTCGCACATCGGGTAAGCGCTGGCTTGGTCCAGCGATAAGGTCGGGCAGATCTGGCAGGCAAAGCATAATCGCCTCATCCACACCGAAGATTTGTCCGACGCCCCGCCACGTCTCTGGCTCCTGTGGGCGTGGCATTTTGGTGCTATCGACAAGGCCGGGCAGCAAGGGAACGCGGCCATCAGCATCCGTCGGCCCCGCGCCGTCATGCCAATCGAGCATAGCCGCATAGCGCGCCTTACTATCCTCGATCGGCTCTTCATCAGGCGCGAGAAGGGGAGTGGGTCGCCGGTGCGCAGAACGAAACATCGCGCGCCGCCTTGCGCAAAGAAGTGCCTGACGGCCAGACCAATTCGGGTGGATACTTGAGCTGCGGAGCCCTCTTCTACCGGGCGTTTCTCCCATGCAAAGATCGCAGCAAATTCGGCAAAACTATCGACCGGAATTGGCGTATCGAGCAAGGTCAGCTCGTCCGCCCCGGCCCACTCTGAGTCCTCAAGCCAAGCAGCCTGCGCAGCCGGCAGAGGCGCCGCTCGCCTAGCCACCAGCCCTGCGAACAAGGGCACATCGGCGCGCAGTGGAGCAGCGCCGGGCTTCGGCGCGCCATGCGAAAAGGTGAGCTGGGGCAATGGCATGCTGGGTTCAGCCTCAGTCAGCGAACTCGAAGCCTTCGGAGGATAGAACAAGCTCCTCCATCGCCACGTCAGATCCGCCTTTGGCGGCCAGGGTTGGGCCGGTCCATTTCATTGGACGAGCATTGATGAGCTTCCATTTGGCAATTGGCGAACCACCCTCGTCATTCAGTGTGATGGTGACATTGCGAGCTTCGTTTGGTGAAGTGCGAGTGTCTTTCACCCACGTCCAGAAGTTCTTCAGCCCCATCATACCGCGTTTCAAGGTGACATCGCCGCTCTTGTGCATGCCAGGGATTTTGCGGACTCGGTTCTCTTTGTCGTTGCCTTGGCGATATTCCATCATCGTTACTTCGGTTGATAGGCCGGAGACGTCGGAAAAGCCGCCAAGTGCGGATTCAGAGGACACATCGTCGCCTAGCTCCACGAAGAAGTTGTAGGCTCCGTATGGTGTTTCACGCGTGGTCATGTCTCAACTCCTTTAGCTACGCGTGTCGGCGGTGGTTTGGCCGATGCGGAAGATGACAAATTCTGCGGGTTTGATCGCGGCGACACCGACGAGGCAGACAAGACGCCCATTATCGAGGTCGTTTTGCGTCATGGTGGTGCGGTCGCACTGGACGAAGAAGGCCTGGTCAGGGGTGCTGCCAAGCAAAGCCCCATTGACCCATTCATTGTACAAGAAGTCCGAGACCGTATCGCGGACATTGGCCCAGAGCCGCTCGCCATTAGGCTCGAACACGGCCCATTGCGTGCCCCGATCTATTGAGGCCTCCAAATAGAGGAAGTAGCGCCGGATGTTGACGTATTTCCATTCGGGGTCTGAGCTGATGGTTCGGGCGCCCCAAACGCGGATGCCTCTTCCGGGCAAAGACCGGATGCAATTGACGCTGAGCGGGTTGAGCACTTCCTGTTCGCCGAAACGGACCTGCTTTTGCAGGTTGATCGCACCGGTCACGGTTTCGTTAGCAGGGGCCTTGTGCACGCCGCGCTGGATATCGGTCCGCGCATAAATGCCGGTCACGAAACCCGATGGGGGCAAGTCCAGCTCTGAAGGGGCCGATGGGTCGGTGCCGGCCAGCGGGTTCGCCACCCGCACCCACGGATAATAAAGCGCGGCATGGGAGGAATCGATCTTTGATTTGAGCGCCTGCGCTTCGGCGACCGATAGGTCAGGCGGCGTATCGAGCACAGCGATCCGGTACGACCGGCGGGCCTCAGCGTGTCCGATCAGCATTTGGTTCACCGCAGCGGGTGTTGAGCCACCCATGGCTGAGGAGCCGGGCGCAGCGACGATAGAGATGTCCTCTTGCGCGAGCAGTGCATCGAAGGCGTCTTGGTAGGCTTTTGGTGAAGGTGCGCCTGTGCCATCCTTGCCGCCATCGACGGTGATCGTGCGTGAAGAGCCGCCCGATAGTAGGGCGTCTAAAAGGATTTCGCTGTCTGCGTCCTTGCCAATGGTGATCGTCACAGGGTTACCGAGCCGATCCGAACTGCGCGGTGGTGCATCGCCCATTTGGACGCCGATATAACGCGGGTGGGCAGGGTGAAGACCGAGGCCACCTGCTTCCCAAACTGTGCCGGTTGCATCGCGTACCGCCACGCTAAGCGTGATGATGGTGACTGGATCACCATCATCCGCATCGTTGAAGGCGTCAGCATTGGCGGCGCTGGTCTCCATCGGCTCAGTGCCGATGACATAAGTCTCGTCGTCAGCGGGGTCATCATTGTCATCATCGAGCTTTACGAGCGTTCCGGCTGGCTGTTTCAAAGCCAATGCTTTGGAGCTTGGAAGTGCCTCTTTGACCACATCGACATGCAAAACCCCGCCGCCCACTTGCCGTGCGACAAAGCTAACGGCCTTGCCAGCGGGCGTGCTGTCGCCGCTGTTGAGTGTCTCGCTCTTGCCCTTTGTTGCACCTGCGGCTGGCACGCGCGCGATGTAGAGCCGTCCGCCGCCATTGGCGAAAAAGGAGTTCACTGCGTGCGCCATATAATTAGGAGAGGCAGCCGCGCCGAGAGTGAGCGGATCGGTGCCGCCATAAAGCCGTTCGAAATCCTTGGTGGATACACAAAGGATCGGCGGCTGATCCCCATCGGTGACCGGTCCGCGGGCTGTTGTGCCAACATAGGCAGCCGTGCTCGTGCCGACCCCTTCAATGGATTTGGATCGGAAACTTGTTTCTTCGACATAGACGCCGGGTGCAAGATATTCGGGCATGCAGGCCTCCTCTTAGTTGGAACGGGACGGGATCATGTTTGGACGGGTCATCATGACGGGCTCCAGCGCAGCTCGGCCCGCGTCGTGCTGCGCGAACGCAGTGTGGTGGGCGCGCTTGCCGCAGCCGGTGCAGCGGCGATTACGGCGTCAGGATTAAGCGGTTCTGCCTCGCCGCCATCGCTGCGGATGATGGTCGGATCGATGAACAATTGCAGATTGGCTTTGTGATCTGATGTCGGCTGTGCACCGGCGCCCACGCTAGCAAGCGGCAGACCGGCAACCAGCAGCAGCGCCTCGCCATGACGATTGGTAATGCCAAATGTGGCGAGTTGGGGATCCACATCTGGGATCAGGCGCAGCACCGCGCCTGCGACTGGAGCATCTTTGCTATCCTGAACCACGCGGGCAAGCAATCCGCAGGTCTGGCCGGGTTTGGCCATGGCCGTGCTGGCCGGCAGAACGGCGGGTACGGCGCGGAACAAAGAACTTGCATCGGCAATGCGCGACGGGTCGGCATCGCGCGGCAGGTCCAAGGTGATGACCCGGGGCATCAACGCAGTGCTTGCCGGGACAAGCTCTACGGTTAGCTGACTTGAGCCGGTTGCGGGGCTGGTCGGCTGGTTCTCAAATTCGGTGTCGAAACCGGCTAGACCGCGCCAAGATTGAAGGATTAGCGTGCCATCGGGTTTGGTCAGGAAACGAGCGCCATCCGCTCTTGCCTCTACGCGTCCCGCAGCCGGTCGGCCGAGCGGATCAAGTGGACGGATCGCAGCCAGCATGCGCCTGTCCAGCAAAGTGGCATTGAGCGCCTTCATGTCACGGTTTCCGGCTCTATGGCATCGGACAAGACAAACTGCGAAGCTGCTACGGGCAGCGCATCAGCCGAGCCAGGAAGTCGCAGGCGTAAGACGCGAGCGCGATAGGCCTGAGCCATGCGATATTTGTGGCCAATCGCATCCCATAGATGAAACTGCTCATCTGGAGCGAAAGGCTCTGGGATCAGTTGAACTGTCTCGCCTTCGTCCCAAACATCGCCTTTCAGCACACTCGCATCAAGCGTTGAATGTGCGTCCAGCTCCAGCATTGCCCATGCAAGAGCCGCGTGCTCTTCCTCTGGTTTGCCGGACCAGGCCACGAGCATGAACAGCATCTCCAGCGCGATTTCGGGCCGAGGTGGTGATGTGGGATTGCGCCGCATTGGGACGGTGTGATCGCTGCGAACCATATCGTAGCAAACCAGCCCAAGGCCGCTGGTTGGTGCGGCGCCGCTCGCCAGCTTGCCGATCGCCGTCTGTGCAATTTCAATATTGGCAGGAACAGGTTGGAGCGCGCCGCTGGCAGCGGCCAAATCGCGCTGCATGCGCAGCAGCGAGGCGATGGACTCGCCCAATTTAATGCTCGCACCGAGAGCAGCCATCAGCTTTCTCTCCCAGTATCGCTATCGGAAATGTCCCTCGCAAACTGCTCTTCATGCTGGCGACATGCATGGGTGATGACATCGCGAAATCGTGCGAGGTGCGTGGGCGACGTTACCAAGCGTGCCTTTACTTTTGGTGTTTCCTGGCCATCACCTGCCTGAGCGAAGGTCAGCTTCGCATCCGATAGGTCCGCCACAATATCGCAGTGATTTACATAAACAGGCGTTTCGGAGCTGGATGCCTTTTCATCCCCGCCATTCGCCTGATCCATGCTCTGCCTCCTGATAGTCTGAGGGATTGGTCCCGCAGCGCTTTCAGAACTCTGAGCAAAGGTCGTGCCATAGTAAATATGGCTTAGATAACAGTGGTTTATGGTTTAATCGGGGTGTAACTGTTACACTGGGTGAGACACTGCAGCGTTACAATACATGTGACATGTGACAGATCGCACACGGCACAAAAACACGCGCCAACCGGCGCTCCAGCATCGGCGAGGACTCGGCTTGTTTTAAGGTGTCGCTACTCAAGCGGAGCAGGTTTTCGCGAGGCCTGGATCAGCACGCAGATGTCGGTAGAGCGTCATACGTGAACAACCGAGCGAGCGGGCCGCTGCGCTCTTGTTTCCGGCATATCTGAGTAAGGCGCTGCTTATCGCTGAAGGCGTCAGCGATGGCGTACTAGCCGATATGCAAGACTGAGAGTCTGTTTCTCGCACAGGTGCACCGGCGGCAATGGCAGGCGGCAGATCGCAGGCCAGAATCGTACCGCGCTCGGCGCCTGACAGCAGCGCAACCTCCATCGCGTTGCGCAGTTCGCGCGCATTGCCGGGCCAGCTATGACTTTCAAGCAAGTGCAGCGCTTCTTCAGAAATAGTGGGTACATCATACGGCTTGTTGCATAGGAATAGGCCCAGAAAATGATGGGCCAAGGGAGCAACATCAACACTGCGCTGCGCCAAGCCTGTCAGCTCCACCTGAGCCACTGCGATCCGATAATACAGATCACTGCGGAAGCGCTCGTGAGCCACCTCTTCAGCGAGGTTGCGGTTGGTCGCAGCGATAACGCGCACGTTGAAGCTATGCGGCGTGCGCCCTCCCAACCGGTAGCATTGGCGGGCTTCGATCGCGCGCAGCAGCTTAGCCTGGCCGGCAGCGCTCAATTCGCCAATTTCGTCGAGGAACAAAGTTCCACCATCAGCCAGCGCTAGCTTGCCGGGATAGGCTGTCGTCGCACCGCTGAAGGCGCCCCGCTCATATCCGAAGAGCTCACCTTCAATCAGCTCCTCGGGCAAGGCAGCGCAGTTCAGCGCAACCAGCGGCTTGCCGGAGCGGGGGCTGTTGCGATGCAGCGCAAGTGCGACGACTTCTTTGCCGGATCCGGTCGGCCCTTCGATCAATGTCGTGACTTCGCCAGCAGCCATGCGTGCCACAAATTTCCGGATACGATGCAAGTCTTCGCTCGCGCCGATGATCCCGTATTCTTCGTTTGGCTTAGCATCGGTAGCACTGCGAACTGAGCACGTGCAGGCTGAAAAGTGCTCTTCCAACCGCTGGGAAAGTGCATGGCTATCGAGTGTGCCATGGAGATAATCGGTAGCGCCAGCTCGGATGCAGTTGAGCGCGTCGTCCAAGTCGTGCGACTCTCCAAAGGCGGCGATCGGCATAGAGGGTGCGGCATCCCGGAGGCGCGCGATTTGCTGAGCTGCGTTGGTTACTGATACAAGTCCAAGTTGCGCCTTTGGTAAGGCATCCCTGCGCGCGTTGGCGGCTTCATTCGCTGAGATGAGGAGAGTGTCGAGACCATGGCTAAGGGCCATTTTCTTGAGCGCACGGGCATGACCCTGGTCCTCATCAACCAGCAGGATGCGCGCAGCGGGCTCTTCATCCTTCAACGCCATTACCTCCTTGCTCAAGCTCGGAGTGCAAGGCCAACCGAGCCATCATCTTCGCTTAGCGAAACAAGTACGGGATGATCCGTGCGAGTTCCGATAGCGACACCTAGTGGCAACCCAGTGAAGCATATGAAGCGACTGTTCTTATTGACAGTCTTTCAGCTCTTTGTGATTCGCAAATGATAATCGCTCTGCCGACAATTAACAACAAGAATAATCAGTCATTCGGAGCGCTCGAATTCAGTGATTTAGTTTCGTATACTAAATTGTCGCCTAAAATCGCAACGGCGAACGATCGAAGTTAAGGTCTGACAATAGCTGCAAGTAGGATAACAATAAAAATTCGAAAATTTGGGCTCGTTTATTGCAAAGTATTGGCGTACTAACATGGCTACTTCTCGCAATAGCCTTTCAGTCCGTCTCCAAACAACATTTTCCAGCCACCCTCTGCGCTGCTGGCTGAGCTTTCAGTAACATTGCCGAGCAGCGCATCCGAAACAATCAACGCGCCGCCCTCATCGCGATCTTCGACTGCCAGCTTCAGCATGGAGGTGGTTGGCCCGCCCCAGTCGGGCGCCATATCACCCACCAATAGATTGATTTGCCCGAGGAGACCATCTGCACTCGGTACCATTCGAGGGAGCTTCCATCTGCCCCAATTTCGACTAACTGGCCGCCAGTTTCTGCATTCAACGAAACTGTCGAACGTTCTCCCAGAGCTCGAAAGTCAGCCATCCACCACTGATCAATTTGGTTAATCATCAATGACCAGATATCAGAAGCACTGCGCAGTATCGGTACTTCAAACTGATACTTTATGATCTTTGCATCTGTTATCTCGCTCATGAAATGGTTCCTCGTTCGGCGATCTGCTTGAGTTTGACAGTGGATGATTTCATCCCGTCAATGTGTCTGACTACCCAGCTAATGCAGACAGCTCTGATGGGTTCAGGGTTCAGATAGTTCCAGCGCGTTCGGCCTTTGCGCCGCACATGAATGATATCTCCTTCGATCAGGATTTCGATGTGCTTCAGGACGCCAGTTCGCCCTATATCGTCAAACAAATCGACCAACTCACCCGTTTGTTTTGGGCCAGCCGTCAAGGCCTCAACGATCAGTCGTCGCCTCCCGTCGCTGAGCGCTTTCCAGATCAGGTCATCTTGAGAAAATTGATATGTCACTATTTGGTGACATATGGAACGGCGTCGGTCTTGTCATTTATGTCCCCACCATGGGCTGCGTCCAACTTGGAGTGTATCAGCAAATTTCTACCAGTTCGATCAGCTCACTCTCGGGCCCAGCGAACGTAGCTGATCGCCGGCCCAGATAGGGTGCACCCTTTTCTGATCGGATGCCAGTGATCGGGGCGAGGCCAATCTGGTCCAAACTATCCACCGCCAGCGTTACAATGGCATTGCCCGGCGGCAGATGGCCAGGCGCAACAGGGCGTTCGATCGCTGCATCGGGATAACCATCCACCTCGATGATCGGCATGCGTCCCTTATGAACCATGGTCAGGCTGGTTTGATGATCGGTTGGCAGATCAAACGCGCGATTGATCGAGGAATAGGGGATGGTGTGGGTCTCGCTCTCATCAAGGCCCAGCTCGTCGCAGTACCACTGCACGGCGCGCTGCCTATCCTTTGCTGCCAGAATGCAGATGAAGGTCAGATCGACGGGGCACTGCGCTTTGGGAAGATCAGTACTCGGCGTGTTGTCGCGCACTTCGTTGAGATAGATCATCTCCTGACCGCGCCCGACCATTTGCATGGCAATGAGGTGGTCCAGCCCGGCGATATGACGGGGCGGACCGACAATATCGAAGCCGCTGCCTTTCAAGATCGCTGGCCATTGAAAGGCATCTTCCACGCTCAGCTCAAACGCGGCCCAGCCGTAAGTCTGTGTCGCGCGGAATCCGTCTGGCAAAGGTTGCTCGATCAGCCGGATAAAGCTCTCCGCGCCTGATATGGGTTGCAGCACCGCTTGCCGGTTTCTGGCCACATCATCGGCCTGCCACGACAGCGCCTCTTGCGGCGACACTTCGCCTTCAGAGACGAGCCTAAGACCTAAGCGTCCGTGGTAATCGTCGAGCGCCAAATCCAAGTCCGGTACCGCAGCGGTGACACATAGGATCGAGCCATGCCTGAGCGAGTGCACGCTCATACGACGGCGCAAACCGTCTTAAGCTCCAAGTAGTTTTCAAGCGCTGCCTGCCCGCTATCGCGGCCATAGCCTGATTGTTTGGTGCCCCCGATGGGCAGCGATGCGTCATACATGGCGTGGCTGTTGATCCACACCGTGCCTGCATTCAAGCGGTTGGCGAGGCGCGTGGCATTGGAGAGCCCCTCTGACCAGATGCCGGCAGCAAGGCCATATTCGCTGTCATTTGCAGCGGCGATAACTTCTTCGACGTCTTCGAAGCTCTGGATCACCAAGACGGGGCCGAAGATTTCCTCGCAAAGCGCCTTAGCGTCAGGCGCTAGGCCAGTGATAACGGTGGGTTCGACAAAACTGGCATTGGCGCCGGTGACATTACCGCCGCAATGAATAGTGCCGCCCTCATCGCGCGCGGATTGGATATAGCTTGCGACCTTGGCGGCATGCTGGGGCGAAACCAGCGGGCCCATATGGGTTTCGGGATCTAGGCCGTGGCCAAGTTTGATTGATTTCGCCGCCGCTACAATGCCCTCGACCACCTGATCATAGACGCTCGAATGCGCATAGAGCCGCGAGCCCGCGATGCAGACTTGCCCGCCGTTGAAGAAGATCGCATTGGCTGCGCCCGGTATCGCTGCATCAAGGTCTGCATCGGGCATCACGATAACCGGCGATTTGCCGCCCAATTCCAGCGTGACGCGTTTGAGATTGCCCATCGACGCCTCAACAATCGCGCGGCCCGTGGCGGTTGATCCGGTAAAGGCGATCTTGTTCACATCATTATGCGAGGCAAGGTGCGAGCCGGCCTCCGCGCCGAGCCCCGTGACAAGGTTGATGACACCTGCGGGAAGGCCAGCCTCCGCCATCAATTCGACCAGACGGATCGCGGTGAGAGATGTGTCTTCCGCCGGTTTCAAAACCACTGTGCAACCCGCGGCAAGAGCGGGGGCAAGCTTCATCGCTGTCAGCACCAGCGGGCTGTTCCATGGCACGATGGCCCCGACAACGCCCACGGCTTCCTTGCGGGTGTAAGCGAATATCTCTTTGCCCTCTGGCTGATAATTGATCGAGGTGGGAATGGAGGAGCCTTCGATGGCTGGGGCTAGTCCTGCGAAATAGCGGAACTGCGCCGCGGCTCCGGGGATTTCGGCCCAGCGCCCGACATAGAGCGCCTTGCCTTGGTCGAGCGTTTCCAGCTCGGCCAGTTCTTCAATGTTCGCCTCGATCAGATCAGCGATCCGGTGAAGAGCGCCGCTGCGCTCCATTGGCGTCATGGCGCTCCATGGACCAGTATCAAAGGCTGCGCGAGCAGCAGCGACTGCGCGCTCCACATCCTGCGCGCTTCCTTGGGCGATCTGGCCAATCACTTCGCCTGTGGCCGGATCATGCGTCGCGAAGTGGCCGCCCGCTGCTGCATCCACCCATTCGCCATTGATGAAGAGCTTATGCTTTTCCCGATCCAGAAAGGCCTGCGCCGCAGCACCGGGCGCAATCGAACTTACCGAAATCTCGCTCATGCTAAATCGTCTTTCGCTGTTAGCTGCCCAGGGATGTGGGTTTCGTGCTGTTTGGAATAGTGTTCTGCGATCTCTTGGCGGGTGGGCCAACAGATGCCGTCCAACCCTTGCGCAAATTCGATGAATTCACGCAAAGCGCGGATCATATGGGCGCGGCCCGAAACATGCGGATGCAGGCCGACATTCATTATGCGCGGCTGGGTCTCGCCTTCCTTGTGGAGCACGGTCAGCTCCTCGATTAAAAGGTCGCGATACTCATCGGTGGTGCGCATGTTGCGCGTGACGATGGTGAAATCATTGATGACGTTGGAATAGGGGACGGCAACCAGCGGGCCAGCATCGGTTCGGATCATATAGGGCTGATCGTCATTCATAATGTCGCAGTAAAACTGGAAGCCTTCTTCGGCCAAAATGGTCGGCGTGTTGAGCGTCCCTCGCAGGCTGGATGACAGCCAGCCTTGTGGCCGTTTACCGACATGCTTTTCATAGATTTCGATGGAGCGCCGGATGATGTCGCGTTCAGCGGCGGGATCATCGTGAAAATCGGTCAGCAATTCGCCTTGCTCGTAATTGTGGGCGATGAGTTCCCACCCGCGATCAAGACAGGCCTGCGTCATCGCGCCGCGCCGTTCGAATGTTACCGCATTGGTGGTGCAACTGGCTTTCGCGCCCAGCTCGTCGAGCATCTCAATAATCCGCCACACACCCACGCGCTGACCATATTCGCGCCAGCCGTAATTGGGATAATCGGGGATACGCCCCGCCAGCATATTGGGCAGCAAAGCTGGGCCGCCGGCATAATAGGGCTGATCCGTGTCCTTGGTCAGATCCCATGTTTCCATGTTGATCGTGATGACCAAGGCGACCCGCGCATCGCCCGGCCAATGCAATGGGCCGCGCTCGGTAATCGGGACATAGTCATATTCAAACATGCATTTTCCTCATGCTGGTTTGGCTAGCGGCTAATCGGTTTGTGTAACGCCGTTTGCCGCCAATTCATCAATCGCTTCGGGTGAATAGCCCAATTCGGCCAGAACTGTGCGGGCGTCTTGGCTTGGTTTTACCAGATCGGCATCCCGCGATAGCAGCCGACCGTTCATTTCGATGGGCAAAGTGGGCAGGGCGGTGGTCGTGCCGTTGCTGAGCGTCACGTTCTCCAACGCACCCGATGCCTTGAGATGTTCGTCTTCGAACAAGTCTTCCGGCCTGCTGATCGGGGCAAAGGGAATGCCGGTGCCTTCGATCTTACTGATGATTTGCGATTGGGTGAATTGCTGCATCAGCGTGCGGATCTGCGGCATGATTGTATCGCGCGCCGCCACGCGCGCATTGTTTTCGCGCAGCGCCTCATTGGCCCAAAGTTCTTTCAGATCAAACACGTCGCAGAATTTCGCCCAAAGGGGATCAGAGACCACACCGATAAAGATGGGCTCATCCTTGGTTTGAAACACATCATAGATCGCCCAGGCAGAAACCCGCACGGGCATGGGCTGCGCCGCCTCACCAGTGACGGCCAATTGGGCCATATGCTGACCCACCAGATAGGCGGTCGTCTCGAACAAAGATGACTGCACCTTTTGCCCCCGACCTGTCCGATGGCGTTCTTCCACGGCGGCGAGAATGCCGATCACGCCAAACATGCCGCCTGCCACATCGATAACGCTGGCCCCTGCTCGCAACGGCTTGCCCGGCGGGCCGGTCATATAGGCTAGCCCACCCATCATCTGCGCGACTTCATCTAGCGCGGTTCGGTTTTCATAGGGGCCGGGCAGGAACCCTTTTTGCGAGCAATAGATCAGTCGTTCATTGATCGCCGCTGCAGCCTCATAGCCAAGGCCAAGTCGGTCCATTGCGCCGGGGCGGTAATTCTCGACCAAAATATCCGACTGCCCAATCAATTCGCGCGCGATTTTTTGGCCATCACCGAGCTTGAGGTTGAGGCAAATGCTCGATTTGTGGCGGTTATACATCGGGAAATAGCCCGCGCCTGATCCGCGCAATTGGCGTGTCCGGTCTCCGCCGACAGGCTCCACTCGGGTCACCTTCGCGCCAAGCGATGCCAAGATCGCGCCCACTGTTGGCCCCATGACCATATGGGTGAACTCAACAACCTTAAGACCGGCGAGCGGGGAGGGTGTGTTCGTATCTGTCATGCTGTCACCGCCTTTGGCGTTGCGTGTTCGAACCCGAGAGGAACGCCCGCATCGGCGGTAAAGCCATAGAGCGGCTCGCCCGGCAGTGCCTCGGCCAAAATCTCGCGCACTTTGAGCAGCGCCTCCAGATCAATCCCGCAATCCAGCCCCATTGCGCTTAGCATGAAGACGAGGTCTTCTGTCACGATATTGCCCGATGCGCCGGGCGCGAATGGGCATCCGCCCAAACCGCATAAGGAGGCGTCGAACGTGGTGATGCCGACCTCTAGTCCTGCGACAACATTGGCAAGGCCAATCCCGCGGGTGTTGTGGAGGTGCAGCGAGTTCAGCCTGTCATCGCCAACCGCGCTTTTGACTTGGCGCACTAGGTCGCGAACCTGAGCGGGATTGGCGTATCCTGTCGTGTCTGACAGGCACAATTCCTGCGCCCCTGCGGCGATGGCCTGTTCGGCCAATCGGGTGATCTGACTGGCGGGAATCGCGCCTTCCATCGTGCATCCGAAAGCGGTCGATAAACCCACTTCGAAATAGGGGCGTCGCGCCTCGGGCTGTTGCCGAACCAACTCTGCGATGGCTTGGATTTCGTCGATCATTTGCGCATGGGTTCTGCGCACATTGTTCAGGCTATGCGTTTCCGACATCGAGAGGGGGATCGATATCTTGTCCGCCCCTGCGGCAATGGCGCGCTCGGCCCCTTTCAGATTGGGTACGAGCACTGCCACATCGAGGTTCGGTATGGTCTTGGCAAAGGCGACCACTTCGGCGGTATCGGCCATTTGCGGCAAAAGCGCAGGCGGCACAAAGCTGCCCACTTCGATCTCGCTTATGCCGGCGGCCGCTTCCGCCGCGATCCACGCTTTCTTCGCCTCAAGCGGCATGACCGTGTCGATGCTTTGCAACCCGTCGCGCGGACCGACTTCGCTGATTGTGATGGCGTTGGTCACTATGACGGCCTATTCCATATGCTTCCTGAGCGTTTCATTGCGGATAGATCCATGGCCGCTGGGCTTGATCTGCGGCTTGCCAGCCTTTGATGTCCTCAGCGTGTTTGAGGGTCAGCGCGATTGAATCCAATCCGCCGATCAGCATCGTCTTGACCTCTTCATCCATCGGGAAATGCCAAGACTGGCCATCGGCGGAGGTAACGGTCTGATTGGGTAGATCGACGCTGATCGCTTCGGTGTGACCCGCCAACGGCTCAATCACATTCATGGGCAAAGCCGCGCACAGCACCCCATTGCGCGAGCAATTGTTCTCAAAAATCGGCGCAAAACTGGGCGCGATGACAACGTGGATGCCATATTCAACCAGCGCCCAAACCGCGTGTTCGCGGCTGGAGCCGCAACCGAAGTTCTCGCCAGCCAAGATTATCTGAGCGCCGGCGAATTGCGGATCATTAAACACGAAAGCTGGGTCAGGCTGATAATCGCTTCCTGGCAGATAACGCGCCCCTGCAAAAAGCCCTTTGGCCAGCCCGGTTCTACCCGTAGAGCGCATTTCGCGCGAGGGAATGATCTGATCCGTGTCGATGTTCGCCGTCAGCAAAGGCGCGGCCATAGATGTGATTGTTGTGAGCGGTGTTCCCATCAGACGGATTCCCGATGGTCTGCGATTGCGCCCCTGATCGCGCTGGCGGCGACCAGTTCCGGGCTGGCAATATGGGTTTTGACCAAATGCCCCTGGCGATTGCGGAAGCTGCGGTTTGTGGAGCTGACCACGCGCGCGCCCTCGGCAAAGCTCTCCCCCCTGCGAAAAAGCACATCGAACACCCGCTCTCGCGCCATTCGAACCCGGCTTCCTGAAAGATGCGGTCGAGCCCTTCATCCTCGGCCGCGCGCTTTACCGCCGATGATCCAGGTACGCAAACCGCTGTCGTCCCGGCGGCTACCTTTTTCCCTCTTAGAACATCCGCCGCTCGTCGCAGGTCGCTAAGGCGCGAATTGGTGCAACTGCCGATAAAGGCTGCATCAATTGGCAGGCCGATCAATGCTTGCCCGGGTTCGAGCGCCATATAGCTAAGCATTTGCTCGTCGGCGTCGTTGGGCACCGCGCCATTGATTGCGACCGCCGCGTCGCCGCTGGTCCCCCAAGTGATCATTGGCGCAATGGAACTCGCATCAATCGCGATCTCCTCGTCAAAGGTGGCATCTAGATCGCTGCTGAGGCTTTGCCAATCGGCCAAGGCTGCGCCCCATGTCGCGCCCGTTGGCGCAAAGCGTCGGTTTTGAAGGTATTCGAAAGTCTTCTCATCAGGCGCAATGATCGCGCTCATCGCGCCAAATTCAGTCGCCATGTTGCACAAGGTCATGCGCGCTTCCATGTCGAGTTCGCGAACAGCCTGCCCGCAAAACTCGATCACCTTTCCGCGCCCGCCCGATGCTGAATATTGCGCAATCAGCGACAGGATCATGTCTTTGGCGCTGACACCCTGATCCAACCGGCCTTCAAACTTGACCCGCATCGTATCGGGCCGCTTTACCCTCAATGTGCCTGTAGCCATCGCGTGCTCAGCTTCAGAAGAGCCTACACCCCAAGCCAGCGCGCCGAACGCACCTTGAGTGCAAGTGTGGCTGTCGGGTGCGATTAGCGTGCAGCCGGGCAGGACAATCCCTAGCTCTGGTGAGATCACATGGGTGATGCCTTGATCTGCGTCATTCACATCGAACAAATGGATGCCAGCCTCGACTACTGCTTGACGGGTCTCTGTGATGAAGGCCTGCCCGCCGGGCATCAATGTCTGATCGCTGCGCCCTGGCCGGGTATCTACGATATGGTCCATCACGCAAAATACGCGGGCTGGGTCATCCGGTTTTCGGCCAGCCTGTTTGAGGGAATTGAGCGCAACCGCGCCTGTCCGCTCATGCAGGAACACACGGTCAATCGCGATCAGCGCATTGCGCGCGGCAAGCGGCTTGATCAGATGACGATACCATATCTTGTCGAACAACGTTGTTGCCATACGCTATAATCGCAAGAATCTGGGCGGTATGACACAGCATTCGTGCCCAAATACTCGCTGTGCGACTAATTCTCGCAATTGGCCTGCTCAGCGCTCCCGCCGGACCGCATAGATTTGCGCATACCACTGGAGGTTTGTGATGGCGCAAATTGGCACGAAAATGATCGAGGATGGCCGGACCGCTCGGCAGATATTCGAAGAGCTAGTGGCCAATCCTGCGCGCAAGAAATTCGGCTTTGGATCAAAGCTTGCGATCGTCAATGTCGATGTCCAGCAAGCTTATACTCGAACCGACATGTTCAAAACCGCCTATGAAACCGATCCACGTCAGATCGAGTATATCAATACGATATCCAGCCTCGCTCGTGCTGCCAAAATGCCGATTATCTGGAGCCGCGTTGCTTACAAAAGTGATGCGAGCGATGCGGGTGTTTGGGGGACGAGGACGGATACTGAGGACTCGCTTCAGAACATTCGATATGGCTCGCCCCGGCACGAGTTTGATCCGCGCTGTGACATTGGCAGCGATGATCTCTGCTATACCAAACGGATGCCGAGCGCATTTTTCGAAACGCAGCTCGGCCAGCTATCTGACTTGGCACAAGGTCGACACAGTTGTTGTTACAGGCGGGTCGACGTCAGGCTGCGTCAGGGCAACGGCGGTGGATGCGTTAAGCCACGGCTTTCGCACCATCGTGCCGATTGAGACATGCGCGGATAAGCATGAGAGCTATCACTTTGCCAATCTCACCGATTTGCAGATCAAATATGCCGATGTGGAGCCGGTTTCTGCTGTGATTGAATGGCTGGAGTCCCGCGGATGACCGCTCAAAAGAGCGATCCGGGACTGTATCAATATCAGCCCTATCGCGGGCGCGACAAACTCGTTTGGCCAGAAGGCAAGACCTGCGCGGTCTGGGTCGCGCCCAATCTGGAATTTTACGAGCTCGACCCGCCGGCCAATCCGCATCGCAAATCGTGGGCTAAACCGCATCCCGATGTGGTGGGGTACAGCCACCGCGATCATGCCAACCGCGTATCGCATTGGCGCATGGCGGAGATGATGAGCCGCCATGGCTTTCCCGGTTCAGTCAGCCTCTCGGTCGCATTGTGTGATCATATCCCAGAAGTCGTCGACGATGCTAGGGAACGCGGCTGGGAGTTCTTCAGCCACGGCATTTACAACACTCGCTATTCTTACGGCATGGACGAGGCGCAAGAACGCGCGATTATCGAAGATTCCATCGCTACGGTTGAGAAGGCGACGGGGCAACGCATTCGCGGTTGGCTCGCACCAGCTTTAACCCACACACCGCGCACGCTGGATCTCCTTGCGGAATACGGCCTTGATTACACCTGCGACCTTTATCACGACGATCAACCGACGAAGGTGAATGTGGCCAAGGGCAGCCTGACGGCGATCCCTTATTCGTTGGAGGTAAATGATCATTATGGCTTCTTCATCTACAACATGTCGCCGCGCGAATATGCCGATACGTTGATCCGGCAATATGATCGGCTGGCCAAGGAAGGCGCGGCCTCTGGCACGGTCATGTGCATCCCGCTGCACAGCTATCTGATTGGTCAGCCGCATCGGATCGGCGCGTTTGAGCGGGTGCTCGAACATATCGCCAGCGACGGCAGGGCATGGATTACCACGGCTGGCGCAATCGTCGATAGCTTTCGGGAGCAGACTGCATGAGCTTGGACCCGGCCTATCTCGAATACCCAAAGCGCCAGCGCGGGATGGATCATTCGCTCTATCCCTACAGCAACATGTTTTCGCGGCCCAACATCACCTGGGATGACGGAAAAGACTTGCTGGTCTGGCCGGTGATCAGCCTTGAATATTTTCCGATGGTGCCGGATGATGATCCGTTTCGTGCGCCCGGCCATATGCAAACGGCCTATCCCGATTATCGGCACTACACTGCGCGCGAATATGGCACGCGTATCGGCATTTACAGGCTGCTGGATGCGTTTGAGAAACGCGGCCATGCGGTATCGGTTGCGATGAATTCGGCCATAGCTGGGCGCTATCCGCAGCTTGTGTCTGACATTGTTTCAGGCGGGCACGAGATCATCGCCCATTCCGTCGATATGAACGGCACAATCGCCAGCGGTATGAGTGAGGCGGACGAGCGCGATCTTATCGCGAAGAGCTTTGACCAGATCGAAAGCGCGACGGGAAAGCGGCCGGAAGGCTGGCTATCCATTGCCCGCTCGCAAAGCTTCAACACGCCGCGTTTGCTCGCCGAGGCAGGCGCGCGTTTTATGTGCGATTGGGTCAATGACGAGCTGCCCTATCGATTTGAAACAGGCAGCGGCGCGATTGCCAATCTGCCGCTCAATCATGAGCTGTCGGACAGGCAAATCATCAATGTGCAGCAGCATTCGATGGACAGCTATGCTAAGCAAATCGACGATGCGAGCGAGTGGTTGCTCAAAGAAGCGAAGCAGTTTGGCGGGCGTATGCTGCCGCTGCATCTAACGCCTTACATCAGTGGTTTGCCGTTTCGAATTGATGCGTTTGAAACACTGATCGACGGGCTGAGTCAGAACCCCGACATCGCGTTCACAACCGGCGCCGGGATGCTGGATCAGTGGGAGAGAGGCTGACCGCCTTTAGCTGTCGCGAATTTCTTTGCTCACCTGTTCAAGGTCAGGCTCTTGCTTTTGCATAGCCTCCATTGATTGCTGCACACCGCGCATGACCCTTGCGATATATTCGCGTGTCTTGAGGCCGCGTTCGAAGGCAGCATCGCGATCAGGCGCATAGGTTTCGATGTCCTCGCGGTTGATTGAACCCTTTTCGTCCAGCAACCTCTCAACCGTGTCGAGCCGTTCGCGGACCACGGAGACCTCAGCCACCAATGCCATCAGGATCGACAACATCCGCTCATTCTCGGGCGCGTCAAAATATGTGGGCCGTTTGCCCTTCGCCTTTTTGCCGGCAAGTGAAATCCAATCCATTGGGTCTTCGCTCATGGCAGACATACTCCGTTTGATAGGGATGGGAACTATCCCAAGGGCAGCGAGCCAGATGGCTTGGAGGTCGAAAATATCCGCGCTGCGACCAAACTGGCTGAATTGTCCGTTTAAGGCGGCAGCTTTGCTTAGCTCTGCCCTCTCGAAAAATGGGAAAAGCGCTATGAAAATCATCGCTCTGTTCAATCTCAAATCCGACGCTGATGTCGCAGCTTATGAAGAGTGGGCGAAGTCAGTCGACATTCCAGGGGTCAACGCTCTTTCATCGGTCGACGGATTTGACGTTTTGCGATCATCCGGCGTTCTGGGCAGCGATGCCAAGCCGAGCTACGAGTACATTGAGATTATCGACGTCAACGACATGGACGCATTTGGCGCGCAAACCTCGACAGAGGCGTTTCAGAAAGTCGCATCAGCGTTTGGGGAATTCGCCGATAACCCTGAGTTCATCCTGACAGAGGCGCTTTAGCCGTGGCACGTTTTGCTGGGAAAACCGTGATTGTCACTGGCTCCGGCCGGCACAAAGGTTTGGGGCAGGGTATCCTTCAAAGATTTGCCGATGAAGGGGCCAATTGCGTGGTCTCCGATATTGGCGCACCGACAGAGCATATGGGCGCAGACCACATTGGCTCGACCACTGAAATGGAAGAGGTCGCTCAGGAACTGACCGAGCGCGGCGGGCAGACGATGACCATTGCCTGCGATGTTCGCGATGATGATAGCTGTCAGGCTATGGTTGATGCGGCGGTCCAGCACTTTGGCGGTGTTGATGTGATGATCAACAATGCCGGCATTGGCTACATCATGAAATCCTTACTCGGCACCAGCGCAGATGAATGGCGCGCGGTGATCGACGTTAATCTATCGGGCGCGTTTCACTGCACAAAGGCAGCAGCTCAGCATATGACCAGCCAAGGCAAGGCAGGCCGGATCATTAATATTGCCAGCCAAGCGGCAAAAAGCGGCTTTCCGCATATGGTGCCCTATTGCAGCTCAAAACACGGCATGATCGGCCTCACGCGCTCGGCTGCGGTTGAGCTGGCTCCGAAAAAGATCACCGTCAACGCCGTGTGCCCGAACCATGTGACAACTGGCCTGGGCGAGAAACAGAACGCCTATTTCGCGGAGTACAAAGGCTTCGCCAATGTCGATGATTATCTCGCCGACATGCGCGCGCGTAATCCGTCGGGACGCACTGGGCTACCCAGCGACATTGCGGCGGCCTGTGCATGGCTGGCCAGTGATGATGCGGCCTATGTCACTGGTGAGGCCATGAATGTCTCTGGCGGTGAAGAGATGCACTAGGTGGGTTTATGGACTTTATAGCGCGAGCCGCAGCGGGTGATGAGGCTGCATTGCAAAGCACAGAGGGTGAGGGTAGCTTTGATCCAATCGAGTGCACCGATGGAGTAGAAGTGGCCGAAGCAAAACTAGATCGCGGAGTGCCCATCAGAGCAATCAGCCGCGGCTTAGCGGTCATTCAGGCGGTCAACCGGATTGGGCCCATTTCCATGATGGGAATATCCCGAGCTGCAGAAATCCCTTATCCGACCGCCTGCCGGATCGTGCAAACGCTGATCCACGAGGGCATGATTGAGCGCGAGCCATCGCGCAAGCGATACCGAGCGACGGCTCTCGTCCAAACTCTCTCGACTGGTTACCAGGCCGAAGACGCCTTGGTCAGCGTTGCCCGCGATCATCTGGTTAATCTAACCGAGCATGTGAATTGGCCTATCTCGCTCGCGACGCGTGTGGGCACCAGCATGATGGTGCGCGATTCCACTCATGGCCAAACCAGCCTCACTTTCACCAATTACTACCCGGGTTACACCTTGCCCATTTCGGAATGCGCATCGGGTAAGGCGTATATCGCGCATTGCGACGAAGCGGAGCTGGATGCGATCGTTGAAGGTTGGCGCATGACTGAAAACGACACATCCCGCGTCGGGCTTGTCATGGTTGGCGATAATGCGGTTCTCAAAGATATACGGGCAAAGGGATTTGCAGTTCACAATCGCAACACCTACACTGCCGATGCAGGTAAAACGTCGTCCATTGCAGTGCCGATTTTTTGGGACGGCAATGGCGATATCGTGGGCACGCTAACGCTAATCTACTTTGCGTCTGCCATGACGAATGTTGAAGTTGCTGAACGCTATCTAGCCGATTTGGAAGAAACCGCGATCAACATCGGTCAGGAACTTGCAGAGGTCGAGGGCGGCAAAGTTTAGCTGGCTCACGCTTGGCCAAAGCGTTCTTGCAGTTCCTCTATCCTATCCTTGCCCATCAAAGTGTTCATGTCGCTGAAAGCGAACCAGCCTTCACCGCTGGGGTTTGCGTCATCTTGGCTGAGGTCTGCAAAGAATTTGTCTGCCGCCGCAGATGCGCTGAGCGGTGCGCCGGCGGGATAGATGACAACGGACACGCCCAGCGCTTCGTATTCTGAGGGCCTCAGGATCGGTGTCTTTCCGCCATGCGCGGCATTGATCATTAGCGGTAGGTCGAGAGTTTGCGCTGCGCGGGCGATTTCTTCCGCGTTTCGTGGTGCTTCAAGAAACAACCAATCCGCACCTGCATCACCATAAGCTTTCAGCCTGTCCAATGCTGCATCCAAGCCCTCTGCGCCAATGGCATCCGTGCGCGCAATGATGACCATGTCGCCGCCTTCGCGGGCTTCCACAGCGAGCTTGATCCGCGCGCACATCTCCGCGGCAGGAACGACGGGCACACCGCCAAAATGGCCGCATTTCTTTGGGAAAGGCTGATCTTCTAGCTGGATCGCGGCAATCCCTGCGCGCCGATACCCTCTCACGCAATGATCGAGGCTGGCCAAGCTGCCAAATCCGGTGTCAGCGTCCGCGATGATTGGCGCTGTGCTTTTCTCGGCCAAGCGGGCAAACGGGGTAATGAAATCGCGATATCCGGCAATGCTAAGATCCGGCTCGCCCAATGTCGCTGCTGCGTTCCAATAGCCTGAGGCATAATGCGCGCTGAAGCCGTGCCGGTTGGCCAGCAATAGCGACATCATGTCATAGACCCCCGGCGCGGCCACAATTTTACCGGATAGTGCGCGCTCGCGAAGGATGGTCCCGCTCATTGTTTGGCCTTTGTCAGCATCAGAATTCTTCCAAGAGCCGCCCGAAGCCGGCGATCTTATCCTCAAAGCCGTTCTGCCTTAGCGCATTCCAATAGGTGGCAGTGTTGATCGCGATCACAGGCTTGCCCAGATACAGTTCAGCCGCAGCCGCCAGCCGGGTCATGGACAGGTTCGTGCCGACCTGAACCAGCGCATCAATATCATCGCCATCCAACGCCTTGAGCTGATCGCGAAGGATTGCCGTGCTGACTTGCGCAATGCTTGTCCAGCTAGGGCAGCGCAGGCAGATGTCGCGGACCACTTCTATGCCGTGATCAGCCATGAAATGGGCCACTTGTGCATTGGCCGATGGGTAATAGGGCGACAGCACTGCAATGCGTTTGATCCCGCCATAGGCGCTAAACGCCTCAATCAGTGATTGGGAGCCGGTGCACAGTTTGAGGTCAGCCTCGCTCTCGATATTCTCGCGCCATTTCTGTGCGCCATCTGCACCGCCGTAAAAGGTAACGGCAGACATGCCCATGACCAGAAAATCGGGATTGCACGTGAGCACTCCGCGAACTGCGTCCAGAGTGTTGCGCGAGATTTCCAATGTCCCGGCCATAAAGCTCTCATCAGAGATCGCCTGCGCATCATCGACGACAATTCGGCTGTAATGGTTGGTGACGCCAACCGGACGCATGTCGTCAAAATCAGGCTGGACGATCGTGTTTGTTGACGGGCCTAGCACACCGAACAAGGCCCTATGCCCTTGCGCATCAGTGTTTGGCCGTGGTCTCAGCGGCATCTCACGCAATCGCTTTTTGTTTTTCGAGGCTTTCGATCATCGACTGCCGCAACAGGTAGGAGCGCCGCAGGTCTGTATCAGACCGATTGCGCTCCATCTCGGATTTGCGCCGCTGGTGTTCTGTATCATCGCCTTGCGCCAGATATTCCATGTTGCGGATCGTTTGCGCCTGGATGAAATCATGGGTGGTTTTGTAGCGCTGGCGCTCAAACTTGCCGAGCAAAGCGTCCGCATCCGCCCCCTTGTAAATGCGTTCCATCTTCTCGCACAGATTGATTGCATCATGGATGCCGCTGTTCATGCCAAATCCGCCTATCGGATTGTTCAAATGGGCCGCATCACCAATAATAATCACACGGTCATGGACAAACTTTTTGGCAACACGTTGATGCACGCGGTAGATTGTCCGATGCTTGGTTTCGACGCTGGCGCCGTTGCCAATAAGGCGATCAAATACATCGGTTTTGTAGGTGTCTGACGTGAGGAAATCGTCGCCTTGATTTTCCGTTGTGGGGACAAGAACACGCCACAATTTCGGCACCCGCAACAGCACCATCCACTCTTCTGGATCAGAGACATAATTGACATAGCTGAGGTTAGGAATCGTCTCCTCAATCGGCTCTTCTGTGCTGAAGCAGAGGAACTTTTCCGGGTAGGTGAAGCCGATGAATTCCGTCTCCAACCACTTGCGGATAATGCTGTTCGAGCCGTCGGCACCAATTAGATAATCGGCATCAATCCGAACGATTGATTCTGGCGTCTCGGCATAAACTTCAACGCCCCGGCTATGCTGGTGAAATCCAACAACGCGGTGATTGAAGAGAACCTGCGCCCGCTCCTTGTGTTCCAGCGCTGAGGATAACATCGAGGAGAGATGATATTGTTCGCATTGGATGCGAAACGGGAATTTTGTGACATCAGAAATTTCGCCTAAATCGAAATCAATCACATCTCCGGTCTTGCGTTCGCGGAAGTGAAACACAGGAGCCTTTAAGCCCTGTTCGATCAGCTTGTCTGTGATGCCCAGCTCGTCGAGCATCTCCAATGTTGGCGGGTGAAAGGTCGATGCGCGCAGATCCTGCGCGTTGCTGTTGCCCGCTTCTAGGAGAACAACATCAATGCCTTTTTCAGCCAGGTAATAGGCGGTCACCGCGCCTACCGGGCCAGCTCCCGCAATCACAACTTTGGTCTTCAATTGCTTCATTCCAAGCTGCCCTAAAACTCAACCTATTGAGCAATCTATGGGCATTTCACTCAGAAATGTCTGGCGCCTCGCGCTATTATTCGCAGTGCGGCTACCCAAGCTACAGAGCTGACAGCAAGGCGTTGACGATTATTGCGTCGTCATAGCCGAAGTTGACCATCCCCGTTCTGACCACAGTCAATGAAGCGGATGGCACAACATATACTCTTTGCCCTCCAAACCCGTCGAAGAAGATCACATCATCGGCCAGATATGGCTCTGACTGCGCAACAGCGGCTGCAGGAGATGGATTGTATTGGCGCATCGCCTTCCACTCTTTGCCCAGCCATATATGCGCGGCATAATTCGGATTGGTGGGCGAGGGGGTCAGTATTTCGGCCATGCTCTTGGCCGAAATGATCTGTTCGCCGCCTGCCGTGCCTTGCTGGCGAAGCATCTCACCAACGCGTGCCCAGTCGCGGCCTGTGGCAAACATGCCGGAGAAGTAATGTGGTGAGCCGCCTGTGCGGTCGAGCCACATTTTCGCTGGACCATTGCCCAAGGCACACCAAATCCGGCTTTGGAAGTAGTCAATATAGCTGCTCTTGCCTGCTTTTTTCAGCGCCTTGTCGAGCGCGTAGCCAGCGATCTGGCTGTTCAAATTGAGATACCAGAATTGCTGTCCGGGCGGGTTTTCGGCCTCTGTGGCCAAGGCGACAGAATTGATATCATCACTCCACAAAAGAGCGACGCTCGCCGGGCCGCCAAAAGGGGCGGGTTTGTATCCGCTGGCCATTTGCAACAGGTTGCGGAAGGTTGTGGTTCCCCGATCGTCCTCGGCCCACTCAGGAATGTATGACCCTACAGGCTCATCAAGCGAGGTGATAACCTTATCATCCAACGCCGCTGCAAACGTCAGGGCCAACAAGGATTTCTGCATCGAATAGCTATCGGTAAGGCCATCCGCAGTCAGCCCGTTATCATAGCTTTCGTGGACGATCCTGCCGTCGATCAATACCAGCAGGCTGGTGCCATTGGCGGTGTCGGAATAGCTTTTCGCTTTGCCCATGGCGGTGTCGAGGGCGCTTCCCGGTGCTGGAATATCGCGAGGCAATGAGGTCGCTGAACAGCCTGCAATGTCTGTAGTGAATTCAAACCGGTCAACATCGATAACGGTCGTGCCCGCCATGCTTTGGGCATAAGCGGCAACGTCGCGTTTAGCTGGAGCCTGTGTGACGGCTGCTGGCGCGACCGGCTCCAGGCCTTCGCCGGTTGAGCAGGCGCTCATAAACAGCGCCGCCGTCAAAACTGCCAGACGTTTCCTCATTTCCAAGCTCCGAAAGCATGCCAAGCCGGTGCGCGGCCATGATCTTCGGTTTCACCGTCAGTGGCTGTTGTCGGGAATACGCTTTGGTCGACCTCAGCCTTCACATGGGTTTCAAACAAAGCATCTCGCTCAAAGCCCGCTTCTACCATTACATCATTCAGGTCGATAGCGTGCATGGATGACCAGAACGGCTCGTTATTGTTGAACGCGTCCCAATCGCGGATGAACTGTTCGTAGAGCGGCATGGTATCAGTGTAGGCGGGCTGTTCCAGATGGAACATCACTCCGCCTTTAGCCAAGGTCCGGTATCCCTCTTTGATGATCGCGGGCAGGGCAGTGCCGCTAGTTTCGTGCAAGAACATGGTCGTTTGCACCCAGTCGAAATATCCGTCGTCAAACCGCGAGAGATCCTCCGCATTGTGTTGGAGGAATGTGATATTTTCAGCGCCTAGGGCCTTGGCGCGGGCATGGCCGTAACGCAGCACGGGCGCGGCCGTATCAATTGCAATGATTTCCGTATCGGGGAATGCCAGTGCCAGCGGGACAATATTGTGCCCGATGGTGCAGCCGATATCGAGGATGCGGCGCGGGGTCCAACCGGGCTTTTCCTGCTTGATCCATTTGACCAAAGCCTGACCGCCGCCATCAGAAAGCGCTCCGATTGAGCCCGCCGTGGTTGCGAAAATTCCGCAATCGTAATTGGCACCGGCTGAAATATCGCCGGGGCATTCCTCGCCGTGATAACTGCCCGGCATACAGTGAATATCGACTGCCGCTTGGTAGCGCGGTATCTCTACGCTTTCATCCAGCACCAACCGGTTGCTGCCTGCATTCAGGGCCTCGGTCTTTTGGATCAGGCTATCGAGCTGGCGCAAGACCATCATGCGCCCTTGGTGCTGGCGATATTCCATCGAATTGCGTTTGAGCGCGGACCAGAATTGGTGCCAGGGATTGCGGTTCATGGCCTTGCGAATTTCAAACCGGTCTTTCGGCTCGCGGCCATGCTCCTTTATGAAAGCAGGCAGGACTTGCGTATCATAGGCGCGTTTGTTCCCCGGCCCCAATTCGCTCGCCATATAGCGATTGAAATTGGCCAAAAAATTGAAACGCGCAGCATCATCATGGCCGGGTTTTGGGAACACATCATGCTGAGCAACAGCATTGTAGGGTGGGGCGATATCTTCACGCTTCATGGTCAGGTTCCCGTTGGTTCTAAGCCTGCGGGGGGCTGATCTATCTCGGCATTTTTACTAGCTGGAGTGCTATCCCAGACTGGATATCGCCCTAGAGTCAGCAAGATCAGACCGCCAAAGGCGAACAGGCCCATCGCCCAGGTCAATACAAGATCATAATTGCCGGTGGAATCTCTGACGGTTCCGTACATCGTTGCGGACAAGGAGGAAAAGACGCCGAATGGCAGAAACAGAAATCCGTAGATCTTGCCATAATTCCTCACACCGAAATAGCGGCTGGCCATATAGGCGATCATGTCGCTTTCCGCCCCTGCGGCAAACCCCATCAGATAGCCCGCGACAAATACGAGCCACGTTGGCGTGTCCGAACCGATCAGGAAATAACAGGCGATAACCGGCATGGCCAAAACCGGTGCAGCGACACCGGGCGCCCAGAATTTGTCAAACAGCACGCCAACGATCACGCGGCCTGACAAAATGCCGATTGCCACCACACCCATAATGGTTGCGGCGGAACCTGAGGTGAAGCCATGCGGCATGACCATCTGGACCATGTGAATATGCGCCCCGCCATAAGCGAGCGCGATGCAGGCGATCGAGACGAACATCACCCAAAACTTGTAACCGGTAACCGCCTCGCGCAGTGTCATGCCCGGCAAGTTGCCCTGCATTGCCGTATTTCCAACCGGGCGTTCATCGGGATCCGGGTCGCGAAACAGTAGCAACGCGATGGGGAAGCCCACGAACAGCGGAAGGGCCGCGAGGACTAGAAATACTGTCCGCCAATCAGACAATTGGAGCACAGCATTGGCGATTTGCGGCACGATGAAACCGGCTATGCTGGTCCCAACCAAAAGGATCCCAAGTGCGAGCCCTCGATGCTCGTAGAACCACAGGTTGATGGTCCGGCTCCAAGTGACGGGAGACGAGCCAATCCCGACCATACCTATGATCGCCCAGAACAGATAGAATGCCGACAATTTCCCCGGCACAAAGGCCATCGAGCCAAACGCAAAGCCGAACAAAAGCAGTGATGTTAGTGCAACGCGCTTGGTCCCAAAATTATCAGCGAGCGCGCCTACGGCGGGGGCGAAAATGCAGCCCATTATACCGTAAATCGTTATCCCAATGCTGATTTCTTGGAACGACCAACCCATTGCATAATTGATCGGCCCAATAACAATCGGCAGTGTGTTGAAAGGCAACGGGGACGTGCCAGTGGACACGCCAATCATCCCTGAAAATAGGCTTTTCCAACCTTTAACGAACTCGTTTGGTTTAGCTGGGTTCACGGAGCGGGGACTTCCTCAACAGCGTCGCCCATGGTTTCTTTCTTAAGAATATTAATGAGGGCAGCTTTTCTTTCTGGATCAGTCATATTGCCACGGGACACGACCATCGTGGTGCCCGGCGCAAATGCATCTGGATCAGTGATCAGCTCATCCATGAGCTCGTCGGTCCAGACTGTTCCTTCCTTGCCGTGGGCGGCCATCGCCTTGGTATAATTGAAGTTTGGAACGGTGCCGATCTCTCGACCAAAAATGCCGTAGAGGTTGGGGCCGGCCAAGTGTTTCTCGCCCTGCTTAACGGTATGACAGAATGTGCACCACTTGTAGTTTTCTTCGCGGACTTCGCGCTCGAGTGCCGTTTCTGGTGTGACTTGGACGGTCACCAGTGGTCCGCTGTGAGATGTTACCCCCTCGGGCGCCTCCACCATTTCTCCACTCTCGATAGGGCTAACGCGGAACATTCCATATGGGCCGTAAACACCAAGCAGGCTGAGCGCGAATGCGACAGTCAGTGAAATAGCGCCGACGCCGGGCGATGCCGTAGTTCTTGCTTCGCCAGTTCCAGGATACCGTTTGAACAGTTTCGCAAGGCCCCAAATGCCGGCGCAAATTGCCAAAAAGATAGCAAGGGCAATCGGACCCTTCTCGTATCCATCAAAAGTCGCCGATACAAAGGCCGTGAACGCACCGTTTAACAATGTGAAAAAGCCAAAACCGATTGGGAAAGACTTCAAAAGCCCCTGACCATAGGCGAATAGAAAAACAATGGAGGTGATCAAAGTGACAAGCGAAAGGACTAGAACAGCGAAGCCGATTGCCGCATGAAAATAGCCATTAAATAGCCAGAGAGCACGATCTTCCCCCATCAAAGTAGGAATATCGACAAATCCGAAGAGATAGAGATCATAGCCGCTGCCCCAGCCGCTCAAAAGCCCGAAAATCCAAGGGATGGACAATAGGGCAGCGCTCACAAACGCTAATGCGAAAGCCCATTTGTTGGCTGCCGCGGGCAAGTGGACGTTTGTGGGTAAATCGCGGCTTTTCCAAAGCCGGATCAGCACCCAGATACTGAAGATCGTGACCAATAATCCAATCGAATAATGCCAGCCGCGATACACCTCTCGCATGGCATTGGCTTTGTCTTCGCGGGGCATCAACATATTGGTGATGCTGAGCGCAAAATAGGACAATGCCCAAGCGTATCCAACCCAGTGATTTGTGATCGTCGTTTGGCCTGTTTCGCCACCGTTCTTTGCGGATTTGACTTCATTCGACATAAATTCGATCCCGGCATTTAATATGGTTCATCCACTGCCCAGAACGATACCCGTCTGTCGTACTGAACCAGCTTGGACTCCAGGACTGACCGCTACGCGGCTAAAATGGCGTTTCAAGATGAGTAACCACGGTGCCCAAAGTACCACTCTCATATAAATACTTGCGATACGACATCATGGGCTCAGGAGAATTGAGTTGGCGCAGTTTGTTTCGGGACAGGCAAAGCACGATATGCTTGTCGTCGGCAATCACGATGACCTTGCAAAGCAAGAGTTCGCGATGAGCCTCAAGCGCTTTACCCAAGATCGCCTTTTGCCGGGACTCGGCCCTGTGTTCGAGGGGCGAGTATCGAAGGCCTACAAGAAAAAGCACGGGCAAGAGCCGGCTGACCGCCACCAAATCCGCGAGGGCATGGTCGCTGATCCCTATTTCCAGACTTATGCGCTTACCAACCGTGTGGCGCAGGAGATGATCTGGTCATCCGTTCAAGCGCCGATTGAGCGCGATCTCGATGCGATGAACGCAGCTGCGGCCAGGCTTTCTAACGCCAATAAAGCGCCTGTGGAGACTTCATCCGAGTTTGAAGTTCCGCGCTATGTCAGCGCGATTGATATTCACTGTATGCCAGGCGGCTATTCGACCGAAGAAAACCAGCAGGATGTTGCTGCAGGGGCGCTCTATGATCGCGGCGTCTATCTTTATTCGATGGGTATGATGGGGCCGGACAATGACGGCATGGGGCGCTCGGTCTGCCAGTATGTCGAGCGGCAATTGAACGGTTTCACGCCTACTAATATTCTCGATATGGGTTGCACCGTCGGCCATTCGACCCTGCCGTTCAAAGAAGTGTTCCCTGATGCTGATGTGACCGGGATTGATGTTGGCGGGCCGTGCATCCGCTATGCCCACGCCCGCGCCGCCGCCAAGGGATTGGACGTTGGATTTATGCAGCGCGATGCGTCGCAAACTGGTTTTGAGGATGAGAGCTTCGACCTGATCGTGAGCCATATCCTGCTGCACGAGACCAGCGGCAAGGCGATGCCGCAAATATTCGAGGAATGTTACCGGCTGCTCAAGCCGGGCGGGTATATGATCCATGCCGATCTACCGCCCTTCCTCAAAATGGGCGCGTTCAACCAGTTCATTCTGGACAATGAAACCTATTACAACAACGAACCGTTCTGGGGCGCGATGCGTGATCTGGATCAAGAGCAAATGGCCGCTGATGCCGGTTTTGCCAAAGAGGCCGTGCGCTTCGACACCGCTCCCTTCTTCATCCCCGAAGGCTTCGCACCTGAGCCGGCGCCTGACGCAGAGCAGGAATTCGTTGCAGGTGAATTTGCCCCCGGCGCTGGCTGGGAAGTCCTGATCGCAAGGAAGGATTGAGCATGGACGCTGAAACACCCGCATCACGCCTACCGCGCTTTTCAAAAGGCAGGCGGCCTGAATTTTATGCCGAAGAGGGTTTGGACGAGGCCATGTCCATGATCCTCACCCTGGCAGGCGAGTTTAACGCCATGCGCGACCGGCTGGACACGATTGAGCAGATTGCTGAGCAAAAAGGCATTATTCTCTCCGAAGAGATCGAAGGGTTCGTCGCCGATGAGGAATGCCAAGCAGGCCGGGCCGCGCGGCGCGATGAATTCTTGCAGTCGCTTTATTACGTGGCGCTCAAGCGCACCGAAGAACAGGCGTTGCAGCAGAGCCATGATGGCTATCTCTCGACATTGGACAACATCGCTAAGGGCGACGTGTAAACGCGACGCGTTCAAAAGGATTTTGACTATGCAGGCTTTGTATCGTTTCGCTCTCGCCAGCAGCGGTGCGGCTTTGATGGCGGGTTGTTCGGTATCGGATGGCCAGCAAGGCATCGCCTCGTGGAGCGAGCGACCTGCATCGTCAGAGGTTCTCTACCAGCAGCGACTGGAAACCATTCAAGGTCGCGGGCGGGCGGTATACGATATTCTGGCCGATATTCCTGGCGCTGATCCTGCAAATGCCAAGCTAACCTTGGCCGCCAACGGTTCGATTGATACCGCAGCCATAGATGCGGCAGCGCAATATGCCTCGGATGCGGCCAGCTCTGCACTGCTTGTCTGGCATAAGGGCGAATTGGTAGCCGAACATTATTTCGGTGGTGCCGCCGCTGATACACAGCTCAATTCCAAATCGCTTTCCAAACCATTGACGGCTGTTGCCGTGGGCCGGGCAATGGCGCTGGGCCATATCGACAGCCTCGATCAACCAATCGCCGATTTCGTGAGCGAATGGGAGGGTACGCCTAAAGCAGCCATGACCATCCGCCACGCGCTCACCATGCATTCCGGTATGCTCGAACAGGGCTTCGATATGAGCTTCGACAGCCCATTTCCGCGCGCCTATCTCGACCCGTATCACGGCCAGTATATTGTCGATGAATATCCGCTTACCGATACGCCGGGTTCGCGTTTTGCTTATGCCAATGCAGCCAGCGATCTGATCGCGCTATTGATCGAGCGGGCAACGGGCCGCGAATATGAAGAGTTTATCGGCAATGAGATTTTCCGGCCCATTGGCGCGCCGGGCGGCAAGATATGGATCAACCGCGAGGGCGGCCTCGCGCATTCGGGCTGTTGTATGGAATTGCCCGCGCAAACATGGCTGAAGGTTGCGGTGCTGCTGGTGAACGATGGCATGACAGGCGGGACGCGTTTGTTGCCGGATGGTTTTGTCGATCAGATCCGTCAGCCATCGCCCGACAATCCGCACTATGGTCTCGGCGTGTGGCTGGGCAGCCCGTATCTGGAAAAGCGCGGATTTCTCGGTACGAAGAGTAACCCCACCGGCGTTTATCACAGCGAGCCTTATCTTGCCGATGACGTCTTCCTATTTGATGGAAACGGCAATCAGGTCGCCTATCTGGTTCCGTCGGAAGAGCTAGTGATCCTGCGGATGGGGGAAGTCCACAAAAAGGTTTCACATGGGACAATGCCGCATTGGCCAACATGATCCTGCGTGGGATAAAACGGTAGGATTTCGGCGGGGCGCCGTTTTATCCGCCAGTCGATAAGAACGCCGATTTGCCTGCTCCTGAAATGATTTAGGCCGTATTTATTTGGACTATGAGCAAGGTTCAAAAACCGGCAGAGTTGATCGACCGATCGGGCGGCAAAATGACCGAACGATTGGTCGACCGTATCTTGTGCTCGAGCCCGGCGGACCTTCCTCCCGAAGCGCTCAAATTCGCCAAGACATTTCTTGCTGACAGTTTGACAACAGGTGTTGGCGGGGTGGCCAATCCGGGCAGTCGGAAGGTGCTAGCGGCGGTGCGCAAATGGGATCGGGGTAGCAAGGGTATGTGCCAGATTCTTGGCCGGCCCGGGGTTGTTTTATCGCCGCATTCCGCAGCAGTGGTGAACGGATTTCAGATTCATTGTCTGGAATGGGATGCGTTGCATGAACCATCTGTTGTTATTGCCCTGTGCACGCCGGTTGCCGCGATTTTGAGCGAAGGGCAGGCGGAAAAGTGTAAGCTCAATGATTGCCTTTTTGCGTTGACGATTGCGGTCGAGGTGGCCGTGATGTTTGGCGCTGCTGCCAAAGATCACCCGCGCTTCTTTCGCCCTTCCACCGCCGGCCTAATGGGAGCGGCGGTTGCGATCGGGTTGTTGAGGGAGTTTGACCGCGAGACAATGATCCGTTTGCTGGGGCTTGCCTATAGCCAAGTGTCGGGAACGATGCAGGCGCATTGGGAGGGTTCCGAGGCGTTGCCGATGCAAATTGGCATTGCTGCACGCGCGGCTTTAACCGCTGCTGATCTGGCGGAGGCTGGACTGACCGGCCCGAAAGATATCATCGATGGCAAGTTTGGCTATTTCACATTGGTTGAGGCTGGCGGAGACTTTGAGGATGCGCTTGAGCAATATGCGAAGCCGTGGAAAATCACTGAAGTTGCGCACAAGCCGTTCCCGGCTGGCCGCGCCACGCAGGCCACGCTCACCGCGATTATGGACCTGCAAAAGCAGGCCGTGTTTTCAATGGGCGATGTTGTCTCGCTGACCGCGCATGTTCCCTCGCTTATCCTGTTGCTGGTAGGGCGCCCATATTCTGCGGAGATGGAAGGTGCCTATGCGCGGCTGTGTTTGCAATGCGTGGCGCCCATGATGATCCGGCGCGGGACGATTGATCCAGGACTGTTCAGGGGGCGGTATTTCGCCGAAGCCCAAGCCATCGAAGATGCGCAAAAGGTTCATGTCATCTTGGATGATAATCCCGATCCCAATGCGCTGGGCCCGCAAACCATAGTTGTCGAGCTCAAGGATGGTCGCGTGCTTGAGGCGCAGATTGACGCGCCTTTTGGTTCACCATCAAGGCCGCTTGCGCGCGAAGATGAGATTGAAAAGGCGCGCCTTAGCTTTGCAGTTGCGCGTTTCGCGTCCGAACCATCCGCCGTGTTTGAAGCGATGGATACCAGCGGCGAGGAGACTTTGCTCGCTGACATTGTGCGGTTGGTCACTCGGCCAGAGGAGGCAGAGCCATGTCTTTGACAAGAGAGCAAGTTTTGGCAGCAGGGATCGACAATTTCTTCCTGAAATTGAACGCGCATGATCTGGATGGCGTCATGGAGGGTGTCACCGAGGAGTGTGAAATGCGCATTCCATCGAGCAACTTCACGTACACCGGCAAGCAAGCGCTGCGCGATCATCTGCAGGATTTCATAACGAGTTTCCCGGTAATCAATTTCCGGGACTTTATCCCGGTTGCCGATACCGAAGCACGAAGATTGGCAGTGCGGTTCAACATCTCTTTGATCGAGGAAGACGGAACCGAAACGCATATGTCGAACTGCAACTTTTTTGAAATTGATGAGCATGGCCGATTGGCCGACATCCTCATCTACGCATCGGCCCCTTTGAACAAAGGCTTCGAAGTCGGCTCCAGCACTTGATTACGAATTGAATAGCAAAGGAAACGCTCATGGTAGAATTGACTCCCATTCGCAAAAATATGCCATTGCTGGCGAAAGCTGAAGGCGTCTGGGAAGGCGTCTACCGCTATTACGACGCAGAGACGGGCGAAAAGGTGGACGAGCACAAATCGCGCTTGCTCTGCCGTTTGCCTGATGACGCAAAACCAGCTGATTACCATCAAACCAACCACTATTATTGGACGGATGGCCGACATGAAGCGCGCGACTTTCCCGCCAGCTATCGGGATGGCCGCATTTGGTGGGACAATGAGCATATCAAGGGATCTTGCGGGGCAATGTTGCCCGATGACAATGATCTGAGCATGTGCCTGAACTGGGTTCGAAAGGGCGAGCCCGGCGTTTATCTTTATGAGTTTATCCAGGTCGATAAGGAAAACAAAAATAAGTCCCGCACCTGGCAGTGGTTCCGTGACGGGAAATGCTACATGCGAACCCTCATCGACGAGGTTTTTGTGACGCGCGATTGGCAGAATTGGAAAAATTTTGATCCGCCAACCTCTTGATTTTATTGAGACGGCAAAAAAACTATCCGCTTGCCGAATAAAACAGAACTGGTGCGACAGAATTTCGCAAGCGCACTGTTAGCCTGCTCGCGCAACATACAAATGCTAAGGCAGACGGGGGAACTCATGAACTCGAAGACAAAAGCACTCGCCACTACAAGTCTTGCGGCTGCAATTCTGGTCCCAGCGTTTCCAGTCATGGCTCAGGAGGCAGAGGCCGAGGCAGAAGTGAGCTCTAACGTCATCATTGTGACGGCGCGCAAAGTTGAAGAGAGCATCCAGGACGTTCCAGGCTCGATCACAGCGCTTTCCAAGGAAGATCTTGCAGAACGCCAAATCGTCGAGCTTGAAGATGTCGCCTTACAAACACCAGGCCTGGTGTTTGAGGATTTCTCGAATGGCGGTTTTGGATCACCCACCATTCGCGGAACCAGCCAGTTTTCGGTCACTTCGCTGGAAACCAACGTGGCTCTGTTCCTTGATGGGATCAACATTCCGCGCAATTACGCATTCGATATTGGCGCCACCGATTTCGACCGTATCGAAGTTGTCAAAGGCCCGCAAAGCGCACTTTACGGCGCCAATGCCTTTTCCGGCGTTATCAACTACATCACGACCAGCCGCAGCCTCAACGAGATCGAGGCATCGGGCAAAGTATCGTTCTCCGAAAATGGCGGCTTCGATGTCTTTGGTGATCTGTCTGTTCCAGTCATCGATGATGTTTTGTCCGTGCGCCTCGCGTTGGGGCGTTCTGAATTTGATGGTGACTTTGACAATATTCACCCATTGGCAGAATCGGCACCCAATCCGGGCACAGATGAAAGCATTGGCGGATATGAAAAATCGTCAGTCCAAGTGGGAGGCAGCGTGCGTCCATTTAGCGCGCTTACCGTTGATTTCGATTATTATCGTTTTGAAACGGTTAGTGAGCAAGGCCCGACCTATCGCCTGACACGCAACATTGATCCCGCTGTTGCGGCCTTGGGTGTGTCCGCAGTGCAGGATGCCAATTGCAGCAATCCCAATGGTGAAGGGTTCCAGTTGTTCTGCGGAACCTTGCCTTCGTCCCCGCCTGTTAGCTCGCTGGGCGTGGAAGGCTTTGTTCTAGATCCGCGCGGATTTGGCCTTGATGCGTCATCAGATTTGTACCGCGTCGGTGCCAATCTGGACATCACAGACAATCTGTCGCTCAGCTATCTGTTTGGCAGCTATTCTGGCGATGTGTTCTCGGCAGGAACTAGCGATCGCGATCCTTTGGTGGGCACTCGTTTGTTCTTCAGCCAATTCTTCCAGTTTCCCTTTGGTGTCGGCCAAAACGCTTTCACGTTCTCACCGGTTGGTGACTTCTCCTATAAGACTCACGAAGCGCGCCTGGCCTATGACAATGATCAGGGGCTCTACCTGATGGCGGGTGTCTATTATCAGGATGGTTCGGATTTCAACCAGTTCAGCGGCACTTTTATCCCACTGGGCGTCGATGCGACCACACCGTTTACAGCCATTCAGGGTAATCCCACGCAAAGTGCTATTACCGACACAGAAAAGTTCGCTGTGTTTGGCCGCGCAGGATTGTCGCTCGCCGACGACAGGCTGAATATCAGCCTTGAAGGCCGTTACACTGATGAAGAAATTACGCTGACCAATTTGCTTTCGATTGCAGATGAACAGTTTGTGCGACCCGATGATTATTTTACCGGTCGCGGCAGCATCGATTATCGCATCACCGACGACAATCTGTTCTATGCGTCAGTTGCAAGAGGCTTCAAATCGGGCGGCATCAATTCGCCTGATGGTCTGGTGGAAGAAGACCGTTTCTTCGGTTCGGAAACTAACTGGACTTATGAAATCGGTTTGAAAAACACCTTCTTGAACGGTGCAGCAACATTCAACATTGCAGCCTTCTATATTGACTGGGGCGACCTGCAAATTCAGCGCCAGCCAACGGTCCCGGCGCCGTTTGTAAGCCTGATTACCGACAATATTGGAAGCGCATCGTCGAAAGGTATCGAGGTTGAGGCGTTCTGGGAATTTGCTGACGGGTTCTCGATCAATGGCGGTCTTGCCTATATTGATGCAGCCTTTGACGAAGGGACCATTTCAGAGCGTCTGCTGACATCGGGTTCGAGCTCCTTTGGCGCTATTCCTATCTGTGATGATGTAGTCTGCAATGCCAATGGTGATGTCGGCGGCAATGCGGTTCCCAGAACATCGGAATGGCAGTGGAATGTGGGCGTGTCAGGCGAAGTGCCAGTGACCAGCGCTTTCGACGTTTTCGGCAGGGCTGATTTGGCTGGCCAATCCAGCCAGTTCGTCTCTGAAATCAATGCAGCACGCATCGAGCCACGGGCGTTGGTGAACACCACCTTGGGTGTTCGCGGAGAAAATTGGTCCGCTTCTATCTGGGCACGAAACCTGTTTGACAAACAATATGTATCGAACGCGTTTTTCATCGTTCAGTCCTTCCAGCCGGAATACATTCCCACGCTGGGTAGCCGCCGCCGTATCGGTGCGACGGTGAGTTTTGATTTTTAAGCCCTTTACCAGTTGGAGTTTTAGATGAATCGCAGAGAATTTGTTGCAACAGGGGGCGCTAGCGCGGCGGCCATGATGTTGTCGGCTGGTTGCGCCGCCAATGCGAAAAGCCAAAGCCCCGGCGGGCTTGGCGCAGCTACAGGTGGTTCGGTTGACAAGGGCCTGAAAGGTGGTTTTCTTGATCTGACGACGCCTCGCGGAAATCGCGATGCGATAGCGAGGATTATGGGCGATGTTGATATGAAGTCGACCAAAGTCGGCTGGTATTCAGGCATTGTCCAAGGCGTCCGTCCGGGTGAACCTGTGCGCGATCTGATGGGCTTTACTGGTTTTTCTTGTGCGAAGCTCCTCCCCTCTTTGGAGGGCAAAGATCCAGGTTATCGTAAAGTCTTGCGCGAGGTGGGCTATTATACCGATCTCAAGACTGGCGAAATCATGGATACGTGGTTCAACCCCTACCTCGAAGAAGAGGTGAGGGTGGTTCATATCGCCAACGATCCATTCAATTTTGAGCTGACCGATTACGTGCCGTTGCCGCCTAACTACGGCGGATTGAATGACCAGGCACCGCCCAAAATTCCACTGCAACTCGACTGGACACGCAAAAACGATGTGCTGGGCATGGCGCAGCGTATCAATCTGTTTTACCCTGCAGCGCTCCAGCCAGACAAATGGCCGCGCGAAAGCGGTAATGCATTCAATCGTGTGACAGAGATGTTCCTGTATCAGATCGACTGGAAAGAGATGCAAAACCCCGCCAATACAACCGTCAAGACAAACGGTTCATGGTCGCGCATCACCCCTTGGCTTCCTTGGATGCTGATGGGGCCAAGCGAGGGGCACATTTGCTACAGCTGTTTCATGGGATCAGGGGATTCGCTAGACCTAGCTGACCAGGTGGCATTGGATTACGCCGAGGCAAATCATCCCAAATACCTGAAAGCGCCAGATGTGTGGGAAGAGCCATCACTTTCTTCGCTAGAATGGTATGCGCGTGAGCAACAACCAGCGCCGCTGCCCGCTGATGGCAAGATACCCGTCGCAGCGGCCGCTAAGCCGCCTTTCTAAGTCGGGGTTGTTTTAGTCAAGTGTGGTGAGGTGAGCGACGATTTCTCCTTCGCTCACCACATCGGCGTATTTGGCATCCATATCGAACAGATTGGCTTCATGCGGGGCCTCGTGACGGTCGCCTACGGCATCGCGCACCACGGTTGTAATAAAGCCGTGGCTCATCGCATCCACACATGATGCACGCACGCAGCCGCTCGTGGTCAGGCCGGTCAAAATGACGTTGTCCACGCCTAGCGCGGTTAAGGTTGAGGCGAGCGACGTCCCGAAAAACGCACTGGGATATTGCTTGGAAATGATCAGCTCATCCTCGCGCGGCTCCAACCCTTTGGGCCATGCGCCCATCGGACTCCCTTTGAGGAAGTAGCGCAGCGGGCGGGCCTTTTCATAAAAGCGCCCGCCATCAATTGCCTTTGGGTGGTACACCACATTGGTCAGGATGATCGGAATTCCCGCATTGCGGGCGGCCTCGCGCACGCGCAGCGCCGAGGCAAGTGCATCATCCACGTCTGCATAAAGATCGCATTCTGGGTCGAAATACCCCTCGACAAAATCGATCAGGATGAGAGCGGGCCTTTTGCCAAAGCCCGCCCTTTGTCCATAGGCTTTGGCGTAGTTTTCATCGAGCTTGCTCATCACAACGCCTCTATTGGTGATCGCTAGATATTTGGCTTAGAACTTAAAGCCAATTTCAGCGCCAACCAGGCGGCGTGCGCCCGGCGAGATGAAGGATCCGCCAAATTCGATCGCCGGGATCACCTCGTTGAGATATTCGCGGTTCAGCGCATTATTGGCAAAGATCGCGGCGGTGATATTGCCAGTCTCAATCCCAGCGCGCAGGTTTAGCACGCCAAAGGCATCACGCCGCGCCACGCCGTAATTCGCATTGCCGACGAATGCGGGAAGGGCGAGAGCTGACCCTGGTAGCAGGCCAGAGAAGAGCGTGGGCGCTTCTTGGTTTTGGAACGAGTGGAACCAGGTCGGGCCAGTAATCCGGTAGTCCGCGCGTACGATCAGATCGACATTGTCATTGAATGGGACGTCAATCTCTGTGCCCAGATTGATCGTGTAATCAGCGGTGTAGGGCGATTTATTGCCAACCGTTGAAGGGCGCGAGCTGTTGGCTTTGATCTCGCTCTCGGTGACATTGACCGAGCCGAAGAAAGTCCAGCCCTCAACCACTTCGGCAGAGGTGTTGAACTCAATCCCGTAGACATCGACCTCGTCAATGTTGGACACGACCCGGAGCAAGCCGAACGAGCCAACGAAAAACTCGAAGAACTGCATGTCTTCAATGTCGGTGTAATAGGCAGCCAGATCGAAGGTGATCGCGCCGCCCGCAATCTCGCCCTTTACGCCCGCTTCAAAGGCAGAGGAGACCTCTTTGTCGTACTGGTCTTCGATTGTCACATCCGCGCCGATAAATTGCACGAAATTGGCATCGATGATCGCGGCAGAGCCTTGGTTGTTGAAGCCGCCCGACTTAAATCCAATGCCCCAGTTCGCATAGAAATTGAGGTCAGGATTGGGTTGCCAACTGAGGCTGACTTTCGGTTGGAGTTGGCGGAAGGTCGCATCGACCGGCGCGAAGGCTCCAAAGGCCAAGCCAGGGTTGATCGGGCCGCCGGTGAACGGATCGAGCGCGCCGGCTGGCACAAGCGATTCTGACGAGCGGTCTTCGATGTCATAACGCAGGGCAAGGCCAGCGGTGAAATCGCCGAATTCATATTCCGCATTGCCGAACACGGCATAGACACTGGTGTCGAATGTATCATTGAGCAGCAGCGAGGTTGGGTTGGCGCTGCCCGGTGCGTTGAACAGCTCGCGGCTGACGCCTGCGCCCGTGTCGCCGCCGATGCTGACGCCGGTTTCGCGGTCAATGTTGAGGAAATATGCGCCGATCTGCCAGCTCAGCGCATCGCCGCCGTTAGAGGCCAGGCGGATCTCGCCGCTGATATCGGATTGCTTGCGGATCTGCGGCTGTGTGCCGTCGCATGTGCTCGGGCTGTAAGCGCCGAAGGTGGAGCCGTTGACCGGGTCGAAGATGAAGGGAATCGGCAGGGCGCCGACAAAGCCGGGCTGGTTGACCGGAAAGCCGGTAAGGTTCGCGGTGGAGGAGAAGCAGCTGTCGACCACATTTTGCGCGGCGGGGTCCGCCGCTCCGATGAAGCGGGCAAAATCGGCCGAGGTGCCATCGGCGGTCAGCAGTTGATCGACGTCGGAATAGAGCGCCCATGCGGTCAGTGTGATGTCGCCAAAATCATGTTCGATCTTGGCTGAGATGTCTAAGCTGTCCTGCTCGTTAGTGGGGCGGATATTGCCATAATAGCGGAACGGATGGTCGTTCACATCTTCGTTAAACGCCGGGTTCACGCCCGCGAAATTGGGCAGGTGGAACGAGGAATTGAAGTTAATCGATGCACCGCGCAGCTGCGAATAGCGTGCTTTGATATCGAGCTCTGTTGCCTCGCCCAGGTTCGCGATCAAGCGCCCGTCTACGCTCCACACTTCCTGATCATCGACCACATCGCTATCGAGAAATTCATTGCGGAAAAAGCCGTCGGTGCTGCGGTAATAGCCAGACACGACGAAGCCTAGATTGTCGCCGAGCGGCCCAGTCACATGGCCGGTTGCCTGTATGGTGTTTTCGTTCGCGTAAGACGCCTTCACTCCGCCTTCAAAGAAATCGGAGGGTTTCAGCGTTTGCAGCACAATCGCACCGGCCGCAGCGTTGCGCCCGTAGAGCGCGCCTTGCGGACCTTTCAGGATTTCGACCTGGCGCAGCGTTCCTTGGGTCTGGTTCAATTGCGCGGTGTTGGTTTTAAGGATGCCATCAACCACCAGCGCGACGGAGCTTTCCGCATCGCGCGCACCATTGACCCCGCGAATGTTGATCTGGGTGTCGCCCGCCTCAGCCGTGCCAGTCACGATAGTGACGCCGGGGGTCAGTTGAACGAAGTCCTCGGCATTGTCGGCGCCGGTGCGCTCCAAAGCTTGAGCGGTAAGGACCGAAACCGATGCAGGAACATCTTGCAAGCGTTCATTCTGGCGCCGCGCGGTGACGATAATCGCATTGTCTTCTTCATCTGCATCGACCGAGGTGGGCACCTCTGAATCTTGCGCGTGAACAGGTGTTGCGAGCGCGGGCGCAAATGCAGCCGTGGCGAACAGCAGAGCTTTGGTTGAACGCTTCATAATTCGACTTCCCCAGATTTATCGTAATCCGATTTTGATCGGACTTGGACGGTGGCGGCTGCGATCTTCCGAAAAATCGCACAGCGAATAAACAATCATTGCAGTGCGCGTCCCTTATTGTATACAAAATCAACCCGTCAAGCTTTTAGAGGATTCTATGTCTCGCGCATCGGACAAGGCCTACTCGCAAATCCGCGAGCTTATCATCTCGGGCGATCTTGCCCCGGGTGAGGCCTTGGGTGAAGAGGCGTTGGCTGAGATTTGCGGCGTGTCGCGCACACCGATCCGCGAGGCCTTGCGCCGACTAGAGGCGGATATGCTGATCCGCAAAACGGAATCTCAGCGCAGCTATGTCTCTGACTGGTCGCTGGATGATGTGCATGATGTGTTTGAGCTGCGCGCCATGCTGGAGGGGTATGCCGCGCGCAGAGCCGCAGAGCTGATGGGTGATGCGGTTCTCAACGCGCTAAAAATGCACAATTCCGGTCTTGGAGATGCGGTTTCGAGTGATCCGCCGAATATCGAAGAATTCCTTGCGCGCAACCGCGAATTTCATGCGCTGATCCTGCGAGCCGCGGCTTCGCCTCGGCTCGAAATTCTGCTGCAAACCTTGATTGAGCAGCCAGTAATTTGGCGCACCGCGCATCATTATGAACTCAGTGAACTGGTCCGTTCGCATCAGGAGCATGACGAGTTGATCGCGGCTTTTGAGCGCGGCGATGGGCCGTGGGCGGAGGCGATTATGACCGGCCATATTCGCCGTGCTTTCCATGCTTATTCGGATGCGCATCAAGAAATGATGGCGACGGAAGCGGGTCAGAATAAGAAGCGGGCCTAATATAAATGTATACAGAAAGCATCGAAATTGTTGAGGTCAGTCCGCGCGACGGTTTGCAGAACGAGAAGCAACCGATTTCAACTGCGGACAAGCTGACGCTGATCAATCGGGCAATCGAAGCAGGGGCTCGGCGGATCGAAGTGACCAGCTTCGTCAATCCCAAGGCGGTGCCGCAAATGGCCGATGCCGATGCGGTGTGCGCGGGCCTGCCCGACCGTGGTGATGTGACCTACATTGGCCTGGTGATGAACCTGCGCGGAGCAGAGCGGGCGATTGCCACGGGACGCATTGATCAGCTTGGCGCGGTTGCGGTCGCCACCGACACCTTTGCCATGCGCAATCAAGGCCAGACCAGTGATGGCTCAGTCGATGCCTGCCGCGCTATTATAGAGCGAGCCAAGGAGGCAGGCCTCACCGCGCAGGCCACCATTGGCGCAAGTTTCGGCTGCCCGTTCGAAGGCGAGGTGAACGAGGATCATGTTGTCGCTATGGCCAAGGCCATTGCCGAGGCAGGGCCGGTCGAGATCGCGCTGGCCGACACAATCGGCGTCGGCAATCCAGCGCACGTTGCCCGGCTGGTGGCGCGAGTGCGCCAAGCGATCAATCCGCTGCCCGTCCGTGTACACTTTCACAACACGCGCGGCACAGGCCTCGCCAATGTCTGGGCGGCCATTGGCGCAGGCGCGCAAACGGTTGATGCATCGATTGGCGGGCTGGGTGGATGCCCCTTTGCGCCGGGCGCTGCGGGCAATGTTGCGACCGACGATGTTCTCTACATGCTCGAAAGAGCGAAGATTTCTACGGGCCTTTCGCTCGATACCATTATCGAAACGAACCACTGGCTTGCCGGTGTGATGGATAAAGAACTGCCGGCGATGGTCGGCAAAGCAGGCGGGTTTCCAAACCCGACCGATGATAAAGAAAGGAATGCTGCCTAATGGGCTATCGCCTTGGAGTGGATGTTGGGGGCACGTTTACCGACCTCCTGCTGTTCAATGATGAGACCGGAGCATTCTGGCGTCACAAAACCCCCTCGACCCCGCATGACAGCTCAGAAGGTATTCTGACGGGGGTCGAAGCGATCACGAAGGAAGCCGATGTTGCGCCGAGCGAGATCGAATATTTCCTGCACGGCACCACCGTTGCGACCAATGCGGTGCTGGAAGGCAAAGGCGCGAAAGTTGGCCTGATCGTGACCGAGGGTTACCGCGACGTGATGCAGATCGCGCGCAGCTTTGTGCCGGGCGGTCTGGCCGCTTGGATCGTCTGGCCTAAGCCTCAACCGCTCGCGCATCTGGAGGACACGATTGACGTGCCGGGCCGGATGGGCGCGGATGGCAAGGAAGTGCGACCTCTGGATGAGGACGCGGTGCGTGCTGCAATGCGCAAGCTGAAAGGGCAGGGTATCGAAGCGCTGACCGTCAGTCTGATCAACGCCTATGTAAACGGATCGCACGAGCAGCGCATTGGCGAAATCGCGGCTGAGGAGCTGCCCGGTCTGCCCGTGTCGCTGAGCCATGAAGTTCTGCCTGAAATGCAGGAATATGAGCGCACGCTCTCCACCGTTGCCAATGCGGCGGTGCGCCCGGTGGTCGGCAAATATGTCTCCAACCTGCGCAACCGGCTTGAGCAAGAGGGGCTGAAAGGCAAGCTCTCGCTGCTGCGTTCTGATGGCGGGTTGATGAGCAGCCAGAAGGCTGAAGAGCATCCGGTCAACATTCTGATGTCCGGCCCGGCTGGCGGTGTGACCGGCGCATTGTGGGTCGGCAAGAACGCTGGCCTCAGCAATATTCTGACGCTGGATGTCGGCGGAACATCGACCGATGTGGCGCTGATCGAAGGGCTGGAGGCGCGCCGTGTGCGCACTACCGAAGTCGGCCACTTATCGGTCCGCGCATCGGCGCTCGATGTGAAGACAGTCGGCGCGGGAGGCGGCTCGATCGCTCACGTGCCAGAGCTGACCGGCGCGCTGCGGGTTGGCCCGGAAAGCGCGGGCGCGGTGCCCGGTCCAGTTGCTTATGGCAAAGGCGGCGAAGTGCCGACCGTGACCGACGCCAATGTCGTGCTCGGCTACCTGCCAGAGGATCTGCTCGGCGGGGCGTTCCAGCTCGACCGGGAAGGCGCGAAGAAAGCGGTTCAGACCGTGGCAGATGCGCTGGGCGTTGGCCTGATGGAGGCCGCGCGCGGCATTATCGACATCGTCAATGAGAACATGTTCGGCGCATTGCGCATGATCAGCGTTCAGCAGGGCTATGACCCGCGCGAGTTCGCGGTGATGGGCTTTGGCGGGGCGGGGCCGCTGCATGTGAATGCGGTGGCGAAATTGATGGGCGGCTGGCCAGCGGTCAGCCCGGTCTCTCCAGGCGTGCTTTGCGCGCTCGGCGATGCGACCACGCGGATGCGCACCGAAACCGCCCGCAGCTTCAGCAAACTGGCGCGCGATACGGACGAGGCGGAGCTTGCCAATGTCCTGACCGAAATGGAGCAGCAGACGCGGGGGGAACTGCTCGCAGACGGCGTCCCCGAAGGCGCCATCACCAGCACCTTTGAAGTTGACGTCCGCTATGCGGGGCAAGCCTTCGAAGTGCCGCTGACCATTGACCAGGACCTGCTCAACACAGATGGGATCAACGGTATTCTGGCGCGTTTTGACGATGAGCATTTGCGCCTCTTCACTTTCAACATGGATACCCCGCACGAGATCGTGAACCTGCGCGCGGTTGCGATGGGTGAAGCGCCCGATCTACCCGCCAATGAGCTGGAGAAGGGCGACGGCGATTCTTCGTCCGCGAAGATCCGCGATCACACGCTTTGGATGGACGGCGAAGAACGCGCCGCCGTGATTTATGACCGCGCGAAACTGCGCCAAGGGGACATCATCCCTGGCCCGGCGATCATCACCGAAATGGACTCGACCACTCTGGTTGAAAATGGCTGCACCGCCACGGTCGATGCGGTCGGCAATATCCTTATCAATTTGAACGAGAAGGGCTGAGACGATGCCTGCACAAATCATTCAATCGAACACCACTCCTTTCAAAAAGCTCGATATCGATCCGGTTACGCTCGACATTATTGAGAACGCGCTTCGCAATGCACGCATTGAAATGGATGCGACGCTGGTGCGCACCGCCATGTCACCCGGCATTCGCGAGCAAGGCGATGCCTTTCCGCTGATCGCTGCGCCCAGCGGCGAGATGATCGTCGGCCAATTTGGCAGCTATATCGGCCCGTTCCTAGACGGGTTCGATGGCACGGTTGAGGAAGGCGATATGATCTTCCTCTCCGACCCCTACTCCGTTGGCGGTGCGATCAGCCACTCCAACGATTGGCTCGTTCTGCTGCCTGTGTTCAAGGATGGCCGCTTGGTCGCCTACACGTCGATGTTTGGCCACCAGTCTGACATTGGTGGCATGGTGCCCGGCTCCATGCCGATTGGTGCGACTTCGATCTTTCAAGAAGGTGTCCGCATCCCGCCGGTGAAAATCTGGAAGAACGGCGAATATAACGACGATCTGATGAAGCTCGTGATGCACCAGACGCGCAAGCCCGATTGGTGTCAGGCCGATCTCAACGCGCTGATCGCCAGTTGCCGGGTTGCCTCCAACCGCGTGATCGAAATGTGCGAGCGCTTCGGCGATGATGTCTATTATTCGGCCACCAAAGAACTGCTTGCGCGCAACCACCGCGCGATGAAGGCGCTTATCTCTCAGGCGATCCCGACTGAGAAGGCGAGCTTTGAGGATTACATCTGCGATGATGGCAAGGGCTATGGCCCTTATAAGATCAAATGCACGATGTGGCGCGAGGGCGATAAAGTCATTCTCGACTTTGACGGGACCGATCCGCAATCTGCCGCCTCGATCAACTTTTTCCTCAATGAAAACATGTTCAAGATGTTTTTCGGCATCTACATGATCATGGTGTTCGACCCGCAGATCCTGTTCAATGATGGGTTCTATGATCTGATCGAGGTCCGCATTCCAGAGGGGTCATTGTTGAAACCGAAATTCCCCGCGGCGCTTTCCGGGCGCACCCACGCTTTGGGCCGCATTTTCGACATTCTCGGCGGTCTGCTGGGGCAGGGTACGCCAGAGTTCTTGAACGCTGCTGGGTTCAGTTCATCACCGCACCTCTTCTATTCCGGCTGGGACAACCGAGAGGGCAAAGAGCGCGATTGGTTCCAGCTATTCCAAATCGGCTTTGGCGGGATTCCGGGGCGGCCATTGGGTGATGGACCGGATGGGCATTCGCTGTGGCCAGGCTTCACCAATGTGCCAAACGAGTTTCTGGAGCGCTATTTCCCGCTGCGGATTGAACGCTATGCGACCGAACCTGACAGCGGGGGTGCGGGCCTGCACCGCGGCGGTAATGGTATTCACATGACTTACCGTTTCCTTGCCGATGGTGAAATCGCAATTCATGATGACCGCTGGTTTGTGCCGCCTTGGGGCGTAAACGGTGGACATCCCGGAATGCGCGCAAAGAAAGTTCTCGAACGCGCGGATGGCACCACGGAAATTGTCGGCAATAAGATCGAAGACGTATCCGTCAAAGAAGGTGAACTGCTACACTTTATCACTTGGGGTGGCGGCGGCTGGGGCGATCCGCTGGACCGTGATCCAGAGCTGGTCGGCCTCGAAATCCGGCAGGGCCTCGTCACGCCTGAAGGTGCGGCCAATTATGGGGTCGTGACCGACGGTGACGGCGTCATCAATACTGCGGCGACTGAGGCCTTGCGCACCAAGATGCGAGCTGAGCGCGGCGAGCTATCGTTGTTCGACTACGGCTCTGGAATCGAGACTCTGCGCGCCAATTGCGAGAGCGAAACCGGCCTGCCGGCGCCAATCCAACCTGAGTGGCATGATCAAAGCGTTACGGAGGCAGCCGAATGACCGAGCAGCAGAACAATGGCGCGCTCGCCGGATTGCGCGTGGTCGAGATGGGGCAGCTCTTGGCTGGTCCGTTTTGTGGCCAATTGCTGGGCGATATGGGCGCAGATGTCATCAAGATCGAGGCACCGGGCCAAGGCGATCCGATGCGCGTTTGGGGGCAGGGCGAGGAGAAGGTGCAGTGGGAAGTCATTGCCCGCAACAAGCGCTCTGTGACTTGCAATTTGCGTGTTCCAGAGGGCCAGGCGATCGCCGCTGAGCTGATCAAGAAGGCCGACGTGCTGATTGAGAATTTCAAACCCGGAACGCTAGAGAAATGGGGGCTTTCACCGGAGAAGCTCCACAAGCACAATCCCGGCCTGATTGTGGCGCGCATGTCTGGTTATGGACAGACTGGGCCCTATTCAAAGCGTGCCGGGTTCGGCGGCATTGGCGAGGCGATGGGCGGCTGGCGCTATATCGTGGGAGAGCCGGACCGCGCGCCATCGCGCATGGGCGTCTCCATTGGCGATACTCTATGCGCGACCTATGGCACCATGGGTGTGCTTGCCGCGCTGCATCACCGCGAGAAAACCGGCGAGGGTCAGGTGATCGACACCGCGCTGTATGAGGCGGTGCTGCAAGTCATGGAGGGGCTGGTCCCCGAATATGATTACAATGGCTTCATTCGGGAGCGGTCTGGGTCGATCCTGCCCGGCATTGCCCCCTCGAACGTCTATTCCTGCAAGGATGGCCCGTTTATGATCGGCGGCAATAATGACGCCATCTTTGCCCGCCTGACGCAGGCCATGGGCCAGCCAGAGCTTGCGGAAAGCCCGAAATACGCGACCCATCTGGCGCGCGGAGAAAACCAGACAGAGCTAGATATTCTGATCAATGAGTGGACCGCCACGTTGACCATCGACGAGGTCGATGCGTTGATGATTGAATATTCGATCCCAGCGGGCCGGGTCTACACGGCGAAAGACATGCTGGAGGATCCGCATTTCAAAGAGCGCGAGGCAATCATCGAGGTGGAAACCGAGGGGCGCGGCAAGTTGAAGATGCAAAACGCTTTCCCACGCTTTTCCAAATCGCAGTCCGGTTTTCGCAAATCTGCGCCGACTCATCCGGGACAGCATAACGCGGAAATCTTCGGCGAGCTGCTGGGCTGGGACGAGCAGGATTTGGCCAAACATCAAGCCGAGGGCTTCGTTTAAGACGCGTTCCTGCTGCGCTAAGAACATGTAAAATTTCATTGCGGCGAGCCAATACTGGTTTCGCGGCCCTCCAAGGTGTTATACCCAAAGCATCGGAGGATTTTGCATGAAGCAAGCTGCGCTGAAAATATTGATTGCGGGGGCGTTTTTCGCCTCAGCGACGACCCAAGCCATTGCCGCGCCCGAGGGCGAGATCCGCTATGTCGTGAAGCCGTCGGACACTTTGTACGAGCTGACCAAGCGTTATTTGGTGAACCCAGCCGCGCTGGAGCGCGTGCGCCTCGCCAATGGCGTGCGCAATCCGCGGCTGATGCAGGTTGGCACGACCTTAAAAATTCCGCGCAGCCTGCTGAAATATCGACCGGTGCCGCTGACCCTCCAGAGCTTTTCGGGTAGCGTCAGCCTAACCGCGCGCGGCCGCAATGTGACGCCTCGCGTTGGCTTGTCGGTGCGGGAAGGCGCAGAGATCACCACCCGCGCAAACAGCTTTGCGGCGTTTTCCGGTGACGGCAATTCGAGCCTTTCCATCCCCTCCAATTCGCGCGTGCGCATTGTCGATGCGCGCCGCTATCTTATCAATGGCCAGATCGATGTTCAGATCAGAGTTCTAAAGGGCCGCAGCGAAGTTGTCGCGCCCAAGGTGAACGGTCAGGGCCGCTATCGGATTGGTACGCCTCTATCCGTGACGGCAGTGCGCGGCACTGAATTTCGCGTCGGGTTTGAGCCTGATGGTCAGGTCAGCCTCACCGAAGTTATCGAAGGCGAGGTAGCGGTTAGCGCAGGTGATAGCGAGGCCGCGACTGCTGCCGGTTTCGGCGTCGCCTCGGCTAAGGATCAATTGGGCGCGCAGGAGCGTCTGTTAACTGCGCCAGAGCTGGTCGATCCGGGCCGGATCCAAACTGCCGAAATGGTTGAGTTCGCTATCAATGAGCTAAGCGGAGCGGCGGGCTATCGCACGCAAATTGCCAAGGATGCTGGTTTTGTCGAGACCGTGACTGAGCGGATCACAGATACGCCGCTTGCCAGTTTCGATGGCCTCGAAGACGGCCGCTATTTCGTGCGCTCCCGCGCGATCTCCGCCTCGGGTCTTGAGGGGCTGTCGCGGACATTCTCTTTCCGCCGCAAGCGCGCCGGTGTGGAGGGCGGGGTTGAGCCATCACCATTTGATGATGCGTTCAAATTCGCTTGGCGCACGCAAGGCAATGAAGACAGCCTAAGCGCCTTCCAGCTATGGAATGCGAAGACGCCGGGCCAGTTGCTGGTCGATGAAGTGGCGCTCGAAAATTCCGCCATTATTATCTCCAACCTAGAGAATGGAGATTATCGCTGGCGCGTTGCGACCTTCGAAATTGACGAAGGCGACGTCATCAAAGTGTGGAGCCCGACGCAAGAGCTGTCCGTAAGCGAGTGAGTCAGCCCTTGCCGCACAATCGAGCGTCCGCATGAAGAATTTCCGTCTGTTCGGCGAATGGCTGCTGCTGTTTGGCGCGACAATTGTGCTCGTCCTGACCGCTTGGCAGCAAGAATGGACGCACCGGATTGACTACAGTCTGCTCGATTTCGCCTCACAATATCGCCTGGCAGAGCCGTCGGACGAGATCGTCATTGTCGAAATAGATGATCGCGCTTTGTCAGAGATTGGCAATTGGCCGTGGGACCGGGCGCGCCATGCAGAGCTGATCGATCAATTATCGACCTTTGGCCCGAAGCTGACCGTGGTCGATATTCTGTTCGTTGACCCGACCCAGCCAGAGAGCGACGCGCAATTGAGCCGCTCTGTGGCGGAGGCCGGCAATGTGATCCTGGCCCATGCCTTTGCCCGGCCGATGGGCGCGTCCAATGATCCGGTTCCCGTTTTTCCCATACCTGAGCTCGCCAATGCGGCGCAGGATGTGGGCCATGTTTCCGTCGGCGCAGATAGCGACGGCGTTGTGCGCCGCTTTGCGCTCGAATTTGAAGCGGGCGGTCAGCAATATGACCACCTGACCAAGGTCGCCGCGCTGAGTGCAGATGCGGAGGCTGTGGAATTGCCGCAGGGCACCGCCGAGCCGATTGTACCGATGCACCCCTATGGCTCCTTCGTCAGCTATTCGGCGGGCGATGTGGTGTCGGGCCAGGCCTCCCGCGAGTTTTTGGCTGGCAAGATCGTGCTGATTGGCTCTACCGCGCAAGGCCTCGGAGACCGCTACACCGTTGCGGATCATGCAGGGCGGATCATGAGCGGGGTCGAAATGCAGGCCAACCTCTTGAGCTCAATTTTGCAAAACGAGCTGATCACCGACCTCAATGATTGGATCGTTGGCGCGGCTTTGATCGCGGCGATCGCGCTGCTGTTTCTCACCTTCTGGCAATTTCCGCCGGTTTGGGGATTGCGGTTGTCATTGGCGCTGATCGCGGCGCTTGTGGCGCTGTCCACCGCGCTGGTCGTGTCGGGCCATTGGATGCCAGTATTCCCTGCGATCCTCGGAGTGGTGGTTGCCTATCCGCTGTGGGGTTGGCGGCGCCTCAGCGCAGTAAGCCGGTTCTTGGAAGTTGAGGCGCAGGCGCTGATGCCGCGTGCGGGCAAAGAGGTCGCTGATGGCAGCTCCGGCTTTGATACGGTGGCCCGCCAAGTATCCTTGATGCGCAATTTGATCGGAGCCACGCGCGAGCGGCTGGCGTTTCTGCGCAAGACGCTGTCCGCATCACCCGACCCGATGATGGTGTTTGATGAAGAAGACCGCGCGGTCCTGATGAACGAGCAGGCGATGGTCATTTTTGGCGAGGAAAGCGATTGGTCTGGTCTGACCTTGCTCCAATTGCTCGCTGAAAACCGGGCGCAGTTCGACACCAAGATGGAAGAGATAACGTCCGCAGACGGGCGCGAGTTTCTGGTCGCATCCTCCGAGGTGGAGATCGACGAGCAGATCAAGATCATCACCATGCGCGACATCACCAAGATCCGCGAGAGCGAGCAGCAGCGCCGTGAAATGCTGGAATTTCTCTCGCACGATATGCGCTCCCCGCAGGCCGCGATTGTTGGCCTGGTGGGTGCGGCGGGCAAGAACCTGCCTGAACAAGAGCGCATGGAGCGGATTGAGAGCCAAGCGCGCCGAACGCTTAAGCTGACAGATGATTTCGTGCAGATCGCCCGGCTAGAATATGAAGGCATTGAGCCGATTGAGACCGATATTGGCGCTTTGCTGCACGAGGCCACTGACCGGGCCTATCCGCTCGCAAAACGCAAGCATATCAAGCTGGAGACCAGCCTGCCGATGGATCCGGTGTTCTGTATGGTGGAAGCCTATTCACTCTCGCGCGCAATCGACAACCTAATCGGTAATGCGCTCAAGTTTTCTTCCGAAGGTGAAACGGTCAAAGTCGCCTTGAAGAGCGGCGAAAACGGCGCTCCGGTGATTGAGGTTGTCGACGAAGGCCCCGGCCTGCCGCCTGAACGTGTAAGCAATCCATTCGCCCGGTTTGGTGCGCGCACCAAGGGGCTGGGCCCAGTGCCGGGCTAGGTCTGGCATATGTGAAAAAGGTTGTCGACGAGCACGAGGCAGAGATCAGAGTGCGCACCAAATCGGATGGTGGAACCTCGTTTGAGATTATTCTGAATTGCGAACAGATGATCAGCTACTAATTGCTGGCGAGCTCGCCCACAAGAATTTCCGCGAACTCATCCATCGGCGGCTCTTTGCCTTCGCAAACGGTGCCTTGCGCTTTGCTCTGCTGGACCGGCTTGCCGCTTGCGCGGTCAAACAAGGCGAGGCTTGCTTCTACCGTCACCGCCTCGCAAAGGTCGAGCAACCTTGCTTTGCGCGGCTCGGCAACAGGGCGGGGCGGCTCTGTGTTCTCTCCAGCCTCACTGGCGAATACGCCCAGGCTTGCTGCGCGCTGAGACAGGGCCAATTCGGCCACGACATCGGCGTCCTCGGCCACAGTGATGCCCTTAGCGGCCAAACTTTGTTTGAGAGCGGAATGCAGCGCCAAAAGCTGTGCCTGTTCCTTGTCCGGTTCAAGCAGATGGATTGATTGCGCGCTCGGAGCAGCGCCCGTGCTGGCGCTGATCTGCGGCGGCATGGTCACCGCGCAAGCGGCCGCAAGGCTGCAAGAAGCGGCCAGGATTGCGCTGCTGAGGAACCGGTGTTTGCGGATCATATCTCACTCTTCATCGGATGGCTCATCATTATACGCATCCATCCGATATCCAAATCCAAAAACGGTGCTGATCACAAAGCCATTGGCCGGTTCCAGCTTTAACTTGGCGCGAAGCCGTGAGATATGGACATCGACCGTGCGCGTTTCGAGGTCGGCATTGCCGCCCCAGACCTTAGACAACAGATAGCCGCGAGAAAGTGGCCGGTCAAAGTTCTGGAAGAACAGGTCAATCAAATCAAACTCACGCGAGGTCACCGGCACATCCTCACCATCAACGGTGATCGACTTCGCCTTGCGATCGAGCGAATATTTGCCGTAGCTGGCTTGGGTGTCTGGTTTTGAAGTCTCATTACGGCGTGCGGCGGCTTCCATCCGCGCTTTGATCACCTCGTCGGATTCCGGCTTGATGATGTAATCGACTGCGCCCGCTTCGAGGCCATGAACGACATCTTCCTTCGCCGCGCGGCTGGTCATCACGATGAAGGGCGGCGGTGTGTCCATGTTCTCAGATGCCCAGCTGACGACCTCTGGCCCGGTCATGCCCGGCATGTTCCAATCGAGCAGCACAATGTCATAGGTTTCGCGTTGCAACGCCCGTTGCAGAGCGGAACCATCTAGAAATGTTTCAACCTCGTGCCCGGCACCCACTACGATGGCAGACACCTGTTCGAGCAGTTCCTTTTCGTCATCTGCTAGAGCAACGCGCATTTACTAGATCCCCTATACAATTATTTGCGTCAATGACTTGTTATCACACGATTTGGGTAATCCATAGGACTTCTGATGATTGAGCGCCGAGCGGGGCTTGCACGAATTCCTGTTCTACTGATTTAAGGGTAAACCCGCTGAGATTGGTTTCTTGGCAGGATCGGCTTATTGAGTGCCGATGGAGCAACTTCGCATGACTGAAAAACCGCCAGAGGGCGCGGCGGATGATTGGACCATTCCGCAGGACTGGGCGCAGTTTTCTGATGAGGATCACGCGCGCTGGCGCGATCTCGTCACTCGGCAATCAGCAGGATTGCAGGGGCTTGCGTCTGTTGCTTTCCTAGATGGGCTTGCAACTTTGCAGCTCGCGGCAAATGGCATTCCGGATTACTCCGAGTTTAATCCGCGTTTTCTCGCGGCGACTGGCTGGCAGGCGATTGCTGTCCCCGGCGTGATCCCCACGGATGTGTTCTTCAAGCATTTGTCGCAGCGCCGTTTCCCCGTTTCAAACTTCCTGCGTCAGCACTCCTCGCTCGATTACAATGACGAGCCGGACATGTTTCACGATGTCTTTGGCCATCTGCCAATGTTCGTCGACCGGACCTTTGGCGATTTCATGGCCGCTTATGGCCGCGCGGGATTGCGCGCGAAAAACAAGGGCGTGTCTGATCTGCTTGGCCGACTCTACCTGCACACGGTCGAATTTGGCCTGATCCATGAGGGCGCCGGAGTGAAGGCTTACGGTGCGGGATTGCTTTCCAGCTATGCTGAGACGGTGCATGCGGTTAGCGGCGATAGCGCCCGCAGGCTGCGGTTCAATCTGCCGCGCATGATGCGCACGGATTATCCCTTTGACACGTTTCAGCCGACCTATTTTGTGATTGAGAGCTTTGCAGCGCTGCTCGAAGAAATGGAGACGACCAGCCTTAGCGCCGTCTACGACGAGTTGAAGGATTTGGAAATCCTCGCGCCGGGCCAGAGTGATCCGAGCGATGTTGAGTTTAAGGTGTGCGGGGCATGAGCGACAAGAAACCAAACGGGGAGCTGCCTGAAGGCTCGCCGATCACGCGCCGGATTGAAGACGGCGTGGAGACCTTTGAAGCGGTGATCCAAGGCGAAACGATCCAGTGGGACAAGGGCCTCACTTACGGCCGTCATTTGCAGACCGATCAATTGCTTAGCAGCCAGATCCCTGTCTCGGATAAGCCGGATGAGATGCTTTTTATCATCATGCATCAGACCATGGAGCTGTGGATCAAGCTTATGCTGCATGAGGTGCGCGAGGCAATCGCTGCCTTGCGCGCAGACGAGCTGGGCAGGGCAGGCAAGACGCTTGACCGGACGGCGACCATCATGCGCCATATGATCCACAGTTGGGAGGTGCTGGCGACGCTCAGCCCGCACGACTTCCTGACCTTTCGCGGGTTCCTGCGCAAGGCATCGGGTTTCCAATCGCACCAATATCGCGAGCTGGAATTCCTGCTGGGCCTGAAACGCCCGGACCTTATTTTGGTCCACCATGACAATGGTGAGGCGACCGAGCAGCCGACGCAGGTTCTGAAAGAACCCTCGCTCTATGACGAAGTGCTGGCGGCGCTGGCGCGTGGCGGGCCAGATATCCCTGAGTGCAAGCTAGAGCGTGACTGGAGCGAGCCCTATGAGCCGAGCGATGCGGTCGAAGACGCGTGGCTCGCGATCTACACCAATCCTGATCAGCATTGGGAGCTCTACACGTTCGGTGAGAAGGTCACCGCGCTCGAATATTATTTCCAGGAATGGCGTTTCAAGCACATGAAAACCGTCTCGCGCGTGATCGGGCATAAGCATGGGACCGGCGGTTCGTCCGGCGTCAACTACCTCGTCAAAGCGCTGGATCTCAATTTCTTCCCAGAGCTGTGGTCGATGCGCACCCGCATGAACGCGCCCCAAGAGGGCGGCGATTATTCGCAGTGTCCCGTTTTATGAGCGCGCCCCGGATCTGGGACATTTCCCAGCGTATTCATGCAGGTATTCCCCTGTGGCCAGGCGAGCCGCCGGTGGTGATCAAGCGCAATGTCGAAATCGGGCCGGACTGCCCGGTGAACATCGGCGAACTCTCGCTTCCGCTGCACACTGGCACACATGGCGATGCGCCGCTGCATTACGACCCAGCTGGCATTGCGAGCGATGAGTGCGATCTTGAACCCTATCTTGGCCCCTGCCTGGTGATCGACGCGCGCCATGCCGTTGGCAGCGTGCAGGAGGGCGATCTCGACTGGCAGGCAATTGATGGCGAAAGCCGGGTGATCCTACGCACTTATGAGCGCTTTCCGCATGGGGCCTGGGATTCCAACTTTACGGCGATTGATGCGCGCGTGATTGCGCGGCTACGCGAGGGCGGCGCGCGTCTGATCGGCACTGATGCGCCGTCGCTTGACCCTGAGGCATCCAAGACAATGGACGCTCATCATGAGGTGCGCGCGGGCGATATGCGGATTTTGGAAGGGTTGGTGCTCGACGATGTGCCGCCCGGCCAATATGAGCTGATCGCATTGCCGCTGGCGATTGCCGGGGCCGATGCAAGCCCGGTGCGCGCGATTTTAAGGGAGCTGGCGGCATGACATCATTGGTAGATCAATTGGCGGCGCTCGATGCGAATGATCCTTTGCGCGAGTTTCGCGATCAATTCCAGCTGCGCGATGGGCTGATTTACCTCGATGGCAATTCCCTTGGCGCTCTGCCCAAGGCGACGATTGCGGCCATGCAAGATGCAGTTGGCGAGCAATGGGGCGAGGGCCTTATCACCTCATGGCTGGGTGCGGATTGGGTGAATTCGCCGCGCCGGATCGGCGACAAGATTGCCGCCTTGATCGGCGCAAATCCGGGCGAAGTGATCGCTGCGGACAGCACATCGGTGAATATCTTCAAGGCGCTAGGCGCGGCATTGTCCTTGCAATCGGGGCGCTCGGTGATCCTAACCGAGGAAGGCAATTTCCCGACCGATCATTACATGATGCAGGGGCTGGAGCGCCTCAGCGGGGGTAAAGTGCGTTCGCTCGCAGTGCCTGCGGGCGACGTGCTTGGCCGCTTGGATGACGGCGTTGCCGTCCTGCTGCTGACGCAGGTGCATTATAAGACTGGTGCAATGCGAGACATGGCGGCGGTCAACGTGGCTGCGCATAAACACGGCGTTCTGGTGATCTGGGATCTCAGTCATTCGACCGGCGCGATTGAGGTTGATCTAAACGGCGCGGGCGCGGATTTCGCGATCGGTTGCGGCTACAAATTCCTCAACGGCGGGCCGGGCGCGCCCGCTTACATGTATGTTGCGCAGCGTCACCAGCACGCCGATGCAGTGCTCGCCGGATGGTTTGGCCATGCGCGCCCCTTCGCTTTCGAAGAGCATTATGATGCGGCGTGCGGGATCGAGCGCTTTCTGTGCGGCACCCCGTCAGTGCTAGGGATGGTCGCATTAGAGGCAGGCGTTGACCTGATCGCAAAGGCAGACATGCGCGATGTCCGGGCGAAATCGGTGCGGCTGGCAGAGCTTTTGATCGAGCAGATGCGGCCGCTGTGCGCGCAATATGGCTTTGAGTTGGTCAGTCCGCAAAACCGAACGGAAAGCGGCAGCCACGTCTCCTTCGCACACCCCAACGCCTATGCGATTGCGCAGGCTCTAAAGACCCGCGATGTGATTGGCGATTTCCGCGCGCCAGATGTGCTGCGCTTAGGTCTGACCCCGCTGTATTTGCGCTATGCAGACATTGTCGAGGCGGTCCAGCGCCTTAGCGAGATTTGCGAGACGCGCAGCCGGGACAGGCCAGAGTTCCACGCCATGTCGGCGGTGACGTAAATCGCGCATCGGTCAGGGCGCGCATCCAATTAAGCGAAGCAATCGATCTGTGTGGCCGCAATTTTGCCGATGATTGCCGCGCATCTCCGCTTGCCATCAGCCGTTTAAAGCTGTCTCATCCTCGCCGTATTCCACACTTATTCCAGCCCTTGTTCGCGCGTATCACCGCCGCCAATGCTGATAGGACATGACGACCGATGATCACTTTGCTTTCGCCTGCCAAGAAGCTGAACTTTGATCCGCTTGAGACCAGCCTAGAGATTACGCAGCCGCGCCTGGCCAAGGACACGCGCGAGATTGCTGGCGTTGCAAAGCAGCAATCTGCCGCCGATCTCAAACGCTTGATGCATATTTCGGACAAGCTGGCTGAGCTTAATGAAGAACGCTTTCGCGTGTTCGATCTGGAGGGGCGCAGCAATTCCGCCAAGCCAGCGGGCCTCACCTTCGACGGTGATGTCTATTGGGGGCTGGAGGCGAGCAGCATGGATGAGGCCTCGCTCAGCTATGCTCAGGAGCATTTGCGCATTCTTTCCGGCCTTTACGGTCTGCTCCGCCCTATGGATGCGATCCAGCCATACCGCCTCGAAATGGGCACGAAGATGGCCAATGATCGCGGCAAGTCGCTGTATGACTTCTGGGGCAGCCGGATTGCTGAAACGCTCAAAAGTGATCTGTCGGATCATGGCGATCATACGGTCGTCAATCTGGCGTCGAACGAGTATTTCAAAGCGGTCGATCAAAGTGCGCTGGATGCGCCGGTGCTCACCGCGAGCTTCCTCAATGTGAAGGATGGCGAGGCGCGGCGGCTGATGTATCACGTCAAATTCGCGCGCGGGCTGATGGCGCGCTGGATCATGGACAATCGGATCGACCGGGCAGAGGGCCTTAAGGACTTCAATGCGGAAGGGTATGCCTATGATGCGGCGGCCTCCAGCGAGAGCGAACTGGTGTTCACACGCAAGCAGCCGCCGGTGAAGAAATAGCGCTTAGCCTAGATTGATACGTCCTTGAGCCTGCCAGCTACAAGGCCGCGCCCTATGACATGCGCCTGGATCTCGCCAGCGCCTTCGAAAATGTTGAGGATGCGCGCGTCGCACAGCACTCGGCTGATCGGATATTCCAGCGCATAGCCATTGCCGCCATGCACTTGCAGCGCATTGTCCGCATTGGCCCAGGCGACGCGGGCGGCGAGCAGTTTCGCCATGCCGGCCTCAATATCGCAGCGCTCGCCCCGGTCCTTGTGGCGGGCGGCGCGGTAGGTGAGTTCGCGCGCCATCACGGTCTCGGCTGCCATCATTGCCAGCTTGTCTGAAACGCGCGGAAAGGCGGTCAGGTTTTTGCCAAATTGCTTGCGCTCCAGCGCATAGTCCAAAGCGAGATCAAAGGCGTTCCAAGCAACGCCAATCGCGCGGGCGGCAGTTTGAATGCGCGCGCCTTCGAATGTGCGCATTAATTGCTTGAAGCCTTGGCCCTCTGCCCCGCCGAGCAGGCCAGTTTCAGCGACGGCAAAATCGTCAAAGCCGAGCGCATATTCCTTCATCCCGCGATAGCCGAGCACTTCTATCTCGCTGCCGTCGAGGCCTGCGTCCGGAAAGGGTTCCGCGTCTGTGCCCCGCGTCTTATGCGCGAGCAGCATGGAGAGCCCGCCATAGCCGGGTTCGTCGGGATTGGTGCGGCACAAGACCGTCATCAGATCCGCGCGCGCGGCATGGGTGATCCAGGTTTTCGCCCCGTGAATGCGCCGGCTGCCATCCGACTGCCGGGCCGCACAGGTGCGCACCGATGCGAGGTCTGATCCAGTGTCCGGCTCTGTGAAAACGGCGGTTGGCAGGATCCGGCCATCGGCGATTTGCGGCAGCAGCTCTGCCTTCTGCGCGTCCGTACCGTTCTCCCCGATCAGCTCGCCAGCAATTTCGGACCTTGTGCCAAGTGATCCCGCGCAAATCCAGCCGCGCGATAGCTCTTCGGAGACAAGCGACATCGCCAGCTTGCCCAGGCCTAGCCCGCCAAATTCCTCGGCGATACAGACGCCGAAGACGCCCAGTTCCGCCATTTCATCCACGAACTCCAGCGGGATCAGATCGTCAGCCAAATGCCAGGCGTGGGCATGCGGGGTGATCCGATCGGCAGTGAAGGCGCGAAACTGTGTGCGGATCATGTCGAGCGTTTCATCGCCGAGCCCCTCATAGGGACTCTCGCCTTGGCTCAATCGCCCGGTCAGCTCGGCGCGGGTCTCCGCCGTGTTGCCTTGTGCAATCAATTGAGCGACGGCGGGATTGGCGGAAAAGGCCCGTGCCGCATCCTCCAGACCAAATTCACCCGGACGGATCACTTCGTTGGCGCTCATCACGATGCCGCTGGCCAATTGCGCGCAATATTCGCCGAAGCCTATCCGGAGGACTAGCTCATTGACGGCTTGGAACGCGCCCACACTTTGCGCAGATTTCGCCCACTCAGCGGTTGCCTCAAGTGCTTCAACCGTGGTCGCTATCCAGGCAAATCCGTGGGTCAGGCGCTGCTCGCGCTCGGCCAATGCGGCTTCGACTCGGCCGCCCGGCGCAATCACGCTGGCTGTCTTGTCTGCGACCGCCTCGCTATAGGCGCGCGCTGCCTGCGCTGTTTCTTCAGCCAAGGAAACCCAGTCTATCGTCATTCGGCCAATCCCATTTGCCCTGTCGCTGTTTCTTTTGTGCGCAAGCCACCGTGCTAGTCGAAGCAGATCGGTAAGTCAGCCAGTGAATTGTGGGCGCGCACCAGATGTTTGGTAGCGCGCAGTAGGTGATCTTGCGTGTACCGATTGACAACGTTATCAGAATTCCCAAAGGGATGGAGGGATTGATGAAGTTTCATGCAGCAATGCTCGGCTTGGCGGCTTGTGCTCTAACCGCTTGCGGTGCGCCGCAGGCCAGCGAGCCGCACGCAGAGGCCTCGGCAGCGGCGGATAGAGCCGCATTGGCGACCGCTGTGCTGACGAGCGAAACCGCAAAATCCACCGAAGAGGAATGGGGCACCTTTGCCGAGTTCTTTGCTGGGACAACGGCGGGCACGCGCGATCTCCTGTCCGGGACTGCGACGATCAAGCCGGGCCTCGAAATTCACCCGCCGCATCGCCACGCTGAGGAGGAATTCCTGATGGTGCTGGAGGGGCAGGGCGAATGGACCGTGGGTGAGGAGGTCTTCACCGCGAACAAGGGTGATATGCTCTACGCCGCACCGTGGGATCTGCACGGGGTGAAAAACACCGGGGACACGCCGCTGACCTTCGTGTTCTGGAAATGGAATTCAAAGGGATTACCAACGCCGCCTGATCCGTTGGAGGCGGCGGGCGAAGAGTAGGTAACAATGCTCAGCCCTTGGGCCGCCCGCGCTGTCGATTTGGCAGCATGTGTGCTTGCGCTGGCTGGTTGCGCAGTGTCGCCGCCGCCCCAGAACGTGGCTGCTGTCTCTACTAAGCCGGAAGCGCTCGATGTGTATCGGCAATGGCAACCAGTGACGCTAGATTTTACCGGGCCTCAGCTGAGCGAGACCGGCGAGCTTAACCCGTTCACCGACGTTCGCCTGCTGGTCACCTATAACAAAGGCACACGCGCAGTTTCGACGCGCGGGTTCTTCGCCGCCGATGGCAATGCGGGCGAGACGGGCGCGGAGAGCGGCAATGTCTGGCGCGCGCGGTTTATGCCGGATGAGCCGGGCGAATGGCAATATTACGCTCGATTGGAACAGGGGCCGGATATTGCATTGAAGTCTGCTTCGCAGGCTAAGCCCAAAAACCTTGGCGAATGGCAGGGAAAGTTTGCCGTTGCGCCGCCAGAGCGGGATGCAATGGGATTCTATGCCGCCGGGAAACTCACCGAAGACGGCCAGTTTTTCCGCACCGCGCAAACCGGGAAGGCTTGGCTAAAGGGCGGGGCGAACAGCCCGGAAAACTTGCTCGCTTTCGCGGATTTCGATGGCACCTACCGCATCTCTGACAATGCCAGAGACGGCGAATCTGATGCAGGCGGCGACATTCACACCTTTGCCCCGCACGTGCGCGATTGGCGCGAGGGCGATCCGACTTGGCAGGGCGGCAAAGGCAAAGGTCTGATCGGAGCGGTGAACTACCTCGCCGATCAGGGCATGAACGCGGTCTATTTCCTGACCTACAATGCCGAGGGCGACGGCAAGGACGTGTGGCCCTGGGTATCTCCCGATGATCCCACTCGGTTCGATGTCAGCAAGCTGGCGCAATGGGAAACGGTGTTCGCGCATATGCAGGCGCGGGGCGTTGCGCTGCATATTGTGCTGCAGGAAACCGAGAACGAATTGCTGCTGGATGGCGGGGACACGGGGCCAATGCGACAGCTCTATTTCAACGAGCTGATCGCGCGATTTGCGCATCACCCGGCGCTGTTCTGGAACTTGGGCGAGGAAAATGGCCCGGTGCATTGGCGGCCAGACGGCCAGACCGACGCGCAGCGCAAGGCGATGGCGCAGCGTTTTGCGGCGAACGATCCTTATGAACATCCCGTCTTGCCTCACACCCATGCGGAGGCCGCAGATAAGGACGCTATCCTGATGCCGCTCCTTGGTGAAAGATCACTAGGCGGACTCTCGTTTCAAGTCAGCGAGCGCGAGACGGTGAACGCAGAGGTGCGTAAATGGATCGCGGCCGCACGCGAGGCGGGCCGTCCGTGGGCGATCACCATGGACGAGATCGGCAAATGGCAGGTCGGGGCGCGGGCGGACAAAGACGATCCCACGCATGACAGCTTGCGGCAGCATGCACTGTGGGGCACATTGCTGGGCGGCGGTGCGGGCGTTGAGTGGTACTTCGGCGCGCATCAGGACGGCAATGATCTGACCACAGAGGATTGGCGCAGCCGCGCTGAGCTGTGGCGGCAAACGCGAGTGGCGCTCGAATTCTTTGAAGACAACCTTGAGTATTGGGCGATGCAGCCGTGCGTGGGGGCGGCCTATTGCCTGACTGACGCAGAGGGCAGCTATGCGATCTATTGGAGCGATGCGACGCCGAAACCGGATGCGGACACGATGGAGCCGGGCGCTTATCTGGTGCGATTGTTTGATCCGGTTGCTGGTCAGTTTTTGGGGGCAGCGAAGAGGGTGGAGCTGGCGAGCTCAGATGAGCTTGCAGCTCTTGCCGAGGTATCTGGCACTGGGGACCGAGTGTTCTTGCTGGACTGAGCTAAGCCATGATGCGCGGGAAGGCGAATAAAATATGAGCGATTTTGTAGCATTTTTAGCCGATTGGCGGCCCTTGCTCGCAACTGCGGTTGGAGTAGCTGGGTTGCTGATCCTGATTCTGGTGCGGCGGGTTAATGCCTTTGCGGCGCTGCTTGTCGCGGCCTTGGCAACCGGTCTGATGGCAGGCCTTGCGCCTGACGCCGTGCTGGACGCGGTGAAGAACGGTTTTGCTGGGGTGCTTGGCTTTATCGCCGTGATCGTGGGGCTTGGCGCCTTGCTAGGCGTCTATCTCGAGGCAAGCGGCGGCGCAGCCGCGCTCGCGCGCTCGTTGATCGGAAATCGTCCCGCCGGGCCAGCAGGCATTGCGATGGGTTTTGTTGGGCTGGTGATCGCGATCCCGGTGTTCTTCGATGTTGGTCTGATCCTGCTTTTCCCGCTGGTGCAAGCGCTGGCGATGCGGGCGGGTAAGCCGGCGCTGTTCTTCGGATTGCCGCTGCTCGCTGGGCTGGCGACCGCGCATGCCTTCATCCCGCCAACGCCCGGTCCGGTTGCCGTGGCGGAGATCCTGTCAGCCGACTTGGGATTGGTGATCATCTGCGGGCTCGTAGCGGGCATTCCGGCCATGCTGATCGCGGGTCCGTATTATGCGCGTTTTGCCGATGCACGCGGTTGGTTGCCGTTGAGCGAAGCAGGTACGGGAATGGAAGAAGCAGATACAGCAAACACGGGCCTCGCAATGCGCGCTGCTCTGGTTGTGGCGTTGCCGATTGCGCTGATCGTGGCCGCTGCGCTTGCCGGTCAGTTTGGCTTTGAGAGCTCGGTCCTGGCGTTTGTCGGCCACCCGTTCACCGCGCTGCTGATCGGCTGCGCAGCCGCCGCCTTGGCGCTGAGCGCGGATGATGAGGCAGGCACTACGCGGCTTAAAGACGGGCTGTCGCGCGCCTTTGAACCGACCGCCGTGATCTTGCTGGTGACCGGGGCGGGAGGCGCTTTCAAGCAGGTCTTGGTCGACACGGGCGCTGGCAAAATGCTGGCAGAGAGTTTCGCGGGCCTGGGGATCGGCCCGATTGTTGCAGGCTTCGTCCTCGCCGCGATTGTGCGGGTTGCGCAAGGCTCAGCGACGGTCGCGATGCTGACGGCGGCGGGATTGTGCGCACCCTTGGCTCTGGCCGCTGGGCTAGAGGGCTGGGAGCTAGCGCGTATGGTGATCGCCATTGCGGCGGGGGCGAGCGTGGTCAGCCATGTGAACGACAGTGGGTTTTGGCTGGTATCGCGCTATTTCGCGCTGACCGAACGTGAGACTCTAAAGACGTGGACGGTTGCCTCGACCCTCGTTGGTCTTGTCGGTTTTGCGATGGTGCTGGTGCTGGGCTTAGTGCTCTAGAGCGGCGGAGATCTGCTGAGCAATTGCGCCGACGGGTTGTTCCGCGTCGATGCGGATTGCGCCAGTCGGCACATCAAGCGCTTCAAGCTGGTTGTCGAGCAGGCTGACGGGCATGAAGTGACCCTCGCGGCTTGTCATACGGATGGCCAAGGTATCGCGCGGTGCATCTAGCAGAATGAAGCGGGTTTCGCGGCTTGGAATTGCTTTCAGCCGCTCCTGAACATACCGTGTCAGGGCCGAGCATGCGAGCACCACCAGCGGCTCGTTACGCTCCGCAATCGCGCTGAGCATGGCGTCGATCCAAGCTGCACGGTCGCTATCAGTCAAAGGTTCGCTCGCCGTCATCTTGGCACGGTTTGCAGGCGGGTGAAAGTCGTCACCCTCTAGCATGGCAGCCGCCATCGCCTCCGCCAATGCACTGGCAATCCGCGATTTGCCGCAGCCGCTTGGCCCCATAATGATGACAAGCCGAGCGGTCATTTCACAGCGCTACTTGGCTCAAAATTCGCAAGTCCGCGTAGCGTCGATATCGGGCTCTAGCCGGATATCCGACAGGCCGATTGACGCTGGACCATCAGAGCGGATTATCAGGCCGTTGCTGAGCGCGCCCAGATCAGCGCCCAGATCCGCAAAACAGGAGAGTGACAAGCGCACTTCGCGCCATTCGCTCGACGTCACATTCACCGGCAGGCCTCGCCCGCAGGTGCTGTCATCTTCGCAGCCCATGGCGACCCGCAGGCTGGCGGGCGTGTCGCCCGTGTTGCGAACAAAGAAGGCCAGCTCCATTGCGCCGTTTGACTGCCGCATGAAGTCCACAGGTACATGACTGCTGAACCGGACATAGGGTTCGCCAGAACCCCAGGTGATCTCCAAGGAATCCTCTTGGGCTGAGCGATCGAGGCCAGCGAAGGACAACACGCCGCCATCCCACACACTAGAGTTGAGGCGAGTTTGCGCCCCATCTACTATTCCGTAGAGCGACCAAGGGTTTGGCGCCCGCCCGCCAGCAAAGAACACATCGCCGACGGCGGACCCGCGGGTGTTGACGCCAGAGCGCTCAGATAGTTCTGCAAGGTTACCATTGCTCGCATAGGACAAGCCATATCCATAGGCGAACAACGGGTCGTAACCGTCATCTCCGACATTCAGTTCTGATTGGCTCGCGAGTTTTGGCCAGGAAAACGAGAGTTTGCCGGTAAAATCATAGGCGGGATTGGTCCGGAACAGGAGGTCGCTGACTCCGGCGCCTTCGCTACCCGGCAACCATGCGGCGACGAACGCGTGAGAGGCGTTGATTTCTGGATTGACCCACATAGGCCGGCCGGAAAGGAATACAGAGACAACCGGCGTGCCTGCCGCTTGGTAGGTTGAAAGCAGACTAGTGTCGAAGCCATCTTCAGAAAAATCGAGATGCGGACGGTCGCCTTGGAATTCGGCATAGGCATCCTCACCATAAACCGCGATGACAACATCGGCGGAATGGTTGCCGGTGCCATCCTCGTCAAAGATCACCGTGCCGCCAGCTGCGCCAACGGCCTCTTGAATGCCGCTCAGGATAGACTGGCCATTGGGGAACTCGTCATTCGTGTGTGTTCCGCCTTGCCATGACAGCGTCCAGCCGCCGGATGCCTTGGCGATGCTGTCTGCACCGTCACCCACCACCAAAACGGTTTTGCCCGGATCAAGTGGCAGCAGGGACTCGTTATTCTTCAGCAGAACCAGCGATTTGCGAACCGCCTCGCGGGCAAGCGCGCGGTGCTCTGCATTGGCCAGCAGGCTTACATCGCCAGCATCTTGCCGAGTGCTCGGTGCGCCGCGATCAAACAGGCCATATTGCAGCTTCACCCGCAAAATCCGGCGTACTGCATCATCCAGCCGCTCCATCGGAATGCGTCCCGATTTTGCGTGGGCCAGCGTGCTCTCATACAGGCCGCGCCAGCCGTCAGGCGCCATGAACATATCGATCCCCGCGTTGAACGCCTCTGGGCAATCGGTGTTGGAACAACCTGGAATTTGTCCGTGCGCATTCCAGTCGCTTACCACGAAGCCATTGAAGTTCAGGCGGTCCTTAAGGACATCTGTGATCAGCGCCTTATTGCCCGTCATCTTGACGTTCTGCCAGCCGGAGAACGAGACCATCACGGTTTGCACCTGCGCCTCTAGCGCGGGGAGATAGCCGACTGCGTGAATATCGCGCAGCTCCTCTTCGCTGATGCTGGCATCGCCTTGGTCGCGACCAAAATCGGTCGCGCCATCGCCGATATAGTGCTTGGCCGCAGACAGGATTTTGCCGGGCGCCATGAAGTCAGCCTCGCCATATGTGCCTTGCAGGCCCTCAACGATGCGGTCGGAATAGGAAACGACGATCTCAGGGTTTTCTGAAAAGCCCTCATAGCCGCGGCCCCAATTGTCATTACGCGGCACAGCCAGTGTCGGCGCAAAGGTCCAGTCATGGCCCGATACCACCAGCTCGCGCGCGGTCGCCGCCATGATCCGCTCAATCAGATCGGGATCGTGCGCAGCGCCAAGGCCGACATTGTGCGGAAAGATTGTCGCGCCGAGCAAATTGGCGTGGCCGTGGACCGCATCAATGCCCCAGATAACCGGGATGGCGACCTCAACCCCTTCAGGATCGGTTGAGGCTTCCCAATATTTGTCGGCCATTTCCAGCCAGCTAGCCGTGTCGGCATAGGGCAGGGGACCGGGCGCGGAATTGCCGCCGCTGAGCACGGAGCCGAGGCGATACTTCTTCACATCTTCTGGCGTGACAGAGGCGGAATCGGCCTGCATCGTCTGGCCGACCTTTTGCTCCAAAGTCATTTTGGCCATGATCGCATCAATGCGCGCTTCAATCGCCGGATCGAGCGGGGTGGCGGGAAGCTGCGGCCAAATGTCCGGATTGATGACGCCTTGCGCCTCCACCTCTTCGGTCGAGGCGACCTGAACCTGATTGCCAGAGGCGCAGCTTACCGCGACAAGACTAAGCCCCAGCGCCAAGGCTGGCTTCATTGATTTAAACTGCATTCTGGCTCTCCCCCGCCCGTGCAGCCTTGCGCAGGCGAATCCCTATTCGTCAATCTTGTCCTACTAGCAGCGTTTTTTGACAAGGTTGTCAATATTGGAATATCAGGGGACTAGGAGGGGTTGATTCACTATGCAGTTTACGCGTCGGACAACAATGCTGGGCATTTCGGCTAGCGCGCTTGCGGCTTGCGCTGGCGATCATGGCAGCGAAAAAGTTGCCGTGGATGACACTCATGCGGGCGCTGGTGTCACCTTTGAAGGTTTCGAGACAGGCTTTGCCGACCTCGTCGACACAGATGCTCCAGCGCGCCTTTTGTCCGAGGGGTATCAGTGGTCTGAAGGCCCGGTATGGGATGCGGCGCGCCAGAAACTCTATTTTACCGATGTCCCGCAAAACCTCGCCTTTTCGTGGAGTGAAGCCGAGGGAACTTCTGTCTTTCTCGATCCCTCAGGCGTCGCGCCAGAGGAAGCTGGCGGAATGCGAGAGCCGGGTGCCAATGGTTTGCTGATGGGGAAAAGCGGAGAACTGCTGATCTGCAACCATGGCAAACGAAGTGTCGAAGCGCGCGATATGGCCACCGGCCTCCGCCGAACTTTGGTCAGCGAATACAACGGCAAACGCTTTAGCAGCCCGAATGATCTGATTGAGGCAAGCGACGGAACCATCTTTTTCACCGACCCGCCCTATGGGCTGGAGGGGCTCAACGCATCGCCGATGAAGGAGCAGGACGCCAATGGCGTCTATCGCTTGTCGAGCGACGGCACCGTGTCGCGGCTGGTAGATGATATGACCTTTCCCAACGGCATTGTCCTGTCTCCAGACGAACGCTCGTTGTATGTGAGCCAATCTGATCCAGAGGCTCCGCTGATCCGCCGGTTTGACACGCCCGCGTCTGCCGATAGTGAGATGGGCGGGGGGAGATATGGTTCGACGCAAAGCCGTTCATGCACGAGGTTGGCGGCCTGCCCGATGGGATGGCGGTTGCGACCAGTGGGCACGTCTTCTTAGGGGGTCCGGCCGGCGTGCTGGTGATCGATCCTCAGGCCCGCTGTATGGGCCGGATTGGAACCGGACGAGCGACGGCGAATTGCGCCTTTGGCGAGGATGGACGCACCTTGTTCATCACAGCCGCCGATCGTTTGGTTGCGGTGCGCACCAAAGTTTCTGGAGTAGGGCGTTTTTGAATTGTCCCACGCTGCGTCAATCGCCGCTGTATCTGAGCGGCGCCAGCCGATGATTGGCGGTAAACCTGTACGCTTGGCTGGCTATGGCATTGGCGATTTCGGGCTCAATATCTACTGGCACAGCCTCTCGCTCATTCTCGTTTTCTGGTATGCAGAGGTGGTGGGGCTTGCCCCGGAAATGGCGGGCTGGATCTATGCCTTGGGTTTGCTGTGGGATGCAATCTCTGACCCCCTCATTGCCTCCATAGCTGCTGCCAATCGCAGCAAGCGAGGCGTTTACCGGCCCTTTATTCTGTTTGGCAGTTTTGGGCTGGGTGCCTCGTTCTGTCTGCTTTTTTGGACACCGCCATTTGAGGGCTGGGCATTGTTCGCGGCCTTGCTCGGCTCGGCGATCATATTCCGTACTTCTTACACAATTGTCGCGGTGCCCTATTCTGCTCTCTCATCGCGGCTGACCTTTAGCTCTGTCGAGCGAGCGGAGCTTTCGGGCGTTCGAATGTTCTTCGCCTTTTGCGGCATGCTGTGCGTCACCAGTTTCTTTTTCCCGCTGGCGCGCGCGCTGGGTGGGGCAAGCCAGTACACCAGCGGCGGTTTCCTGATCGCGGCTGCAATCGGCGCATCAATCGCGACGATTGCATTGGTCGGATGCTATTTCCTGACAGAGGAAAAACCGCCGCTGGGCGGTGAAGAATTGTCCCGAGGCTGGGACCTTAGGTCGTTTGTCGATGCCTTCAAAAAGAATGACGCCTTGCGGCTGTTGCTGCTCTTGCTGTTGGTCAATTCAGCCGCGGGGGCGAGCCTGCACATACCAATGGCGTTCTATGTTGAAGCCAATTCACAGACCTTTGCCAACAAAGAGGTGATCCTCTCTTCTTATGCCGTTGCCACTCTCGCCGGAACGCCGGTTTGGACGATGATCGCACGCGCTTATGGCAAAAAGAAATGCTGGTACATGGCGACGATCTTATCGGCTGTGGCTGGCCTGTCTTTGTTCATCAGCGGGCCGCTGCTCATGAGCGGAATTCCGCTACAGATCATCGCCTTTGGATTTGCGACATCTGCGTTTGCCATCATCATCTGGGCGCTCATTCCTGATACCGTTGAATATGGTCAGTACACCCACGGGCAGCGCTATGAAGGACCCGTTTTCGGATCTAGCCTGTTCGTGCAGAAAGCTTCTGGTGCGCTCACGGGTCTGGGCATTGGCTACCTCTTGGCGGGTATTGGATATGACGCGGGTCGCGAGGTTCAGACTGCTCAAACAGCGGAATCTTTGGGGGTTTTTATGGCTCTGGTTCCAGCCTCCTTCCTAGTGATCGCTTCAATTACGTTGTTTCTTATGCCACTGAGCCGTGGTTTGCATGCACGGATAGTTGACGAGTTATCGAAATGACGGGGGCAAGATGGCGATTGTAAAGGCCGGAAAATCAGCAAAGATGAAGGACGTGGCTGATCTGGCTGGCGTCTCCATCAAAACCGTTTCGCGGGTTCTGAACAACGAACCGCACGTGCAGGAAAAGCTGCGCCGCAAAGTGCGCGAGGCTGCGCAAAAGCTCGACTATGTGCCAAGCCAGTCGGCACGATCTCTGCGCGGCAGCCGTTCTTACAATATCAATCTGGTCTGCCACATGGCGGGCAGTAATTATGTCAATTCGATTCAGTTCGGCGCGGTGATCGCATGCCAAGAGCTGGGCTATCAATTGTCGATCAGCCTACTGGAAAACCTGACGGGCAAATCCATTGCAGATATCCGCGCTGCCTTTGACGTTTTGGTGCGCCGCAATCGTCCCGATGGAGTGGTATTGCTCGCGCCTTATGCCAATGACGAGAAGATTGGCTTTGTGCTCGGTGATCTAAGCATTCCGGTCGTGCGCGTGGGGCCGGTTGACCTCCAGACGCAAGGCATGATGGTCGAAATCGACGATTATCAGGCCGCGATTGAGGTCGTGCGTCACCTGACTGATCTTGGGCACAAGCGCATTGGCTTTGTGCGTGGCAGCGAAGATCAGCGCGCCACTCACGTGCGCCATTCTGGCTTTACTGTGGCGATGGAGGCCGCAGGATTAGAGCTTGCTGATGATCTGGTGCGTCCTGGCGCGTTTGATTTCTCGTCGGGCTATGAAGCGGGGCAGCATTTCTTGAGCCTAGAAGACCGTCCAACAGCCATCTTCTCATCAAACGATGACATGGCGGCAGGCCTAGTCGCTGCGTTGATCGAAGCAGGTCTCAAGGTGCCGGACGACATGTCTGTCGTGGGGTTTGATGACGCCGATATCGCTACACGGATGCGGCCTTTCCTAACCACTGTGCGTCAGCCGCTGAGCGATCTGGGCGGCACTGCCGTTAGCGAGCTGGTTAAGGGCCTCAGCGATAGCAAAAAGGCAGGGCCGCATCGCATCGTGCTGGATCATGAATTTGTCCTGAGAGGGACAACCGCGCCGCCGAAGCGCGTCTAAAAATAACGCAGGATAAGGGATTTGAATGTGACACACTGGAAAAACTCGAAACTAGCGATTGCTGCGGCAATGGGTTTTTCCTTGTCGCTTCCCGTGAATGCACAGGACGCCCCAGCTTCAGCCGCAGAACCGGCTGCGAGTGCCCCAATAGCGGTGGATTTCCAGATGAAGCGCTGCGTCAATATGGGCAATGCGCTGGAGGCCCCAAACGGTGCGCCTTGGGGTAAGAACTATGCCAAGGCGGACTATCAGAAGATTGCAGCGGCTGGTTTTGACACGGTCCGCATTCCAGTACGCTGGAGCGATTACACCGGGCCTGCGCCAGATTATCGCATCCATCCTGACTTTGCTGAGCAGGTCGATAGCAATCTGAAATGGGCGCTTTCCAGCGGCCTCAATGTGATCGTCAACGTCCATCACTTTGATGAGATGATGGAAAACCCGGCGGAGCAGATGGAACGGTTTCGGGCAATCTGGGACCAGCTATCGCTGCGCTATTCGAAGCTGCCGGGCAATGTCTGGTTCGAAGTCCTAAACGAGCCGAACAAGAACCTCCACGGCAAGCCAATGCGCCAAGCGCAGGCGCTTTCGCTGGCGACCATTCGCCGCGATAATCCTGATCGCATTGTCATTTTGGGCGGTGAGGAATGGTCTGGTATCCGCACGCTTGCGACGAATCTGGCCACCGACGATCCCAATGTGGTCTACACTTTCCACTATTATGACCCGTTTGACTTCACGCACCAAGAAGCGACCTGGCTGGGTGAGAACATGCCCAAGGGCAAGCGTGGCTGGGGTTCAGCCGCAGATAAAGCAGAGCTCGCCAATGCGATTGAGATCGCAAATGCGTTTCGAGATGCTGTGAAGCGGCCTGTCTTTCTCGGCGAGTTCGGAGTGAACGACCCGGTCGACACTAAGCAGCGCGTGAAATGGGTCGGTGCTGTCAAGACAGCGATGGAAGCGGCTGACATTCCTTGGTGCCTATGGGCTTACGGCAATACCTTCGCCCTTCATTCGGAAGAGAATGGCTGGGACGAGGATATGCTAGCCGTATTGACCGAAGACTAATCGCCGGCCGAAGGGGTGCGGGCGCGTGGTCGCCCGCGGTTCCCGCTATTGGTTGAGGTAGGTGAAGCTTGCCTTGGCAAAGCTCGCGGCATCCTTCGTATTGTCATTTTCGACATAGAAGTGCTCAAGCCCAGCGGTTTCCGCCTGCTGCATGATGGCTGGAAAATCGATCACTCCATCGCCGACATTGACCATTTCCCCATCGGCCGATGCATCTTTGATATGGCAGGCGGAGAAGCGGCCCGGCGCTTTTGCAAACAGCGCCAATGGATCGACATTGGCCTTGTGCGTCCAGAAAAAGTCGAGCTCCATGGTCACCTTGTCCGCATCAGTGCGTTCGAGCAGGATGTCGTAAGGCACTTCGCCTTCGACGGTTTCAAATTCAAATTCATGGTTGTGATAGCCAACCGTCATATCAGCCTCTTTCGCAGGTACAGCACGCTCATTGAGCAGATCGGCAATCGCTTTGTAGCTGTCGAGAGTGCGCGCTTCTGGGGCGAGCCACGGGATGATCAGCTTGCTCTGTCCCATCAATGCCGCGCGCTCAATAACGGCATCGAAATCATCGCGCATATCGGCGAGCTGCACGTGGGTGCAATTGCTGACCAATCCGAGGTCATCCATCCGAGCCTTGATCGCGGCGGCGTCGTGTTCGAAGTATCCCGCGAACTCTAAGTCCTTGTAGCCGATCTCAGCCAGAGTGGTGAGAACGCCGTCATAGTCCCGCTCAAACTGCTCTCGGAAAGTGTACAGCTGAATGCCCAGCTTACCTGCATGAGGCTTGGCCTTTGCCGCTACTTCTTTCCCTGGAACCGCGCCATTGCAGGCCGCCAGTAATCCCATGCTGCCGATCAATCCGCCCTTTAAGACATCGCGGCGGCCCAGTGATGGAAATGCGTTCATCAGATCAAATCCTGTTTCATTTGCGTGGCGGCATAGTCGGCTGCGCGCGCCGTCAGCGCCATGAATGTGAGTGACGGGTTCTGGCATGCGACTGAGGAGAACGACGAGCCATCGGTGATGAACACATTGGGCACATCGTGGCATTGGTTGCGGCCGTTCACGACAGAGGTCGCCGCGTCATAGCCCATGCGCGCACCGCCCATTTCATGGATGCAATGCCCTGGCACCGGCTCTTGCTCGAAGGTCTGAATGTCGGCGCAGCCCGCCGCCTCCAGCATCGCCACCGCATCGCGCTTCATCGCGACGCGCATCTTGCGCTCGTTTTCGGACCAGGTCACATCCAAGTGGATTTGCGGGATGCCATTGGCGTCCGTCTTGGTTGGATGCAGCACAGCCTTGTTCTCTTCGCGCGGTAGCATCTCGCCAAAGGCTTGCAGGCGAATGCGCCAACTGTCGTCGGGCTGTCTGAGCTGGTTCTTGAGATCCTCGCCAAAGCCCTGACCGCCCAAGGCGCGGGTCCAAGAGGACCGCGAGCTCTGGCCCTGATAGCCATAACCGCGCAAAAACTCGCCATCGGTTTCATTGCCGAGATTGGCAAAGCGCGGCACGTAGATGCCATTGGGCCTGCGCCCTGCGAAATAGCTGTCCTGAAAACCGGGATAGGCCGCTTCCGCACCGACCCGGGTGTGGTGATCCATCAGATATTTGCCGAGCGTGCCGCTGTTATTGGCAAACCCGTTTTGGAACGTTTCTGAGGTCGAATTGAGCAGGACCTGCACTGTGCCCAGCGTCGATGCGCACATGAAGATCACCTTGGCCTGGTAATCCTGGCGCTCATTGGTGGTGCGATTGACAGTCCGCACGCCGGTCGCCTTGCCGGTCTTTTCGTCATAGAGAATGCGCTCAACCACGGTGTCGGGCAGCAGCGTCATATTTCCGGTGTTCCTCGCCGCTGGCAAGGTGGCCGAGACGCTCGAGAAATAGCCGCCAAACGAGCATCCGCGCTCGCATTGGTTGCGGAATTGGCAAGAACCGCGGCCCAGCCCCAATTGCTCTTCGGTCGGCTTGGTCAGATGCGCTGCACGGCCAGGGATCATCTTGCGGCCAGGGAAGGCTGCCTCGATCTTAGCCTTGGCGTCTTTCTCTACGCAGGTGAGGTCCATCGCCGGTTGGAACACGCTGTCAGGCAGTTGATCCAAGCCCTCTTCAGACCCGCTGATGCCGACGAACTTCTCGACATAGTCATACCATGGCGCAACATCGGCGTAGCGGATTGGCCAATCTGTGCCGTGTCCATCGGCCTTGTTGGCGGCGAAATCCATCTCGCTCCAACGATAGCTTTGCCGCGCCCACATCATTGACTTGCCGCCGACTTGATCACCGCGCAGCCACGCGAAGGTCTTGCCGTCTTCGACTGAGTAGGGATTTTCCTTGTCATTGATGAAATAGTGCCGCGTGCTCTCGCGGAAGGCATAGCAGGTCTGCTGCACCGGATATTCCGCATCGGCCAGCTTCGGGTCGACCCGGTCGCGGTGCTTCATATCCCACGGGTTTTGGTTTTCCGTGACATAGCCTTTGCTGTGCTCGTTCTGCTTGCCGCGCTCCAGCACTAGGGTCTTAAACCCTTTTTCGCTGAATTCTTTCGCGGCCCAACCGCCGGACATTCCGGACCCAACAACAATTACATCGAAAGGGGTGTTCTCAGACATTCTCTTGATACTCGCTTTCGATTCCACTCAGACGCCGCGGTTCAGCCAGGCCCGGCCGACCTCTTCCAAAGGCGCGCAAGCGTCATACCTGCCCGGGATCTCTTCAAATTTGAGCTCCTCGGTGGCTTGCTCAGAGGTGTAAAAGCCGAAGATCGTCATATCGCGTAGCTGCTGCCAAGTGGCTTTGCCTGTCATGTCGCGGGGCCCTGTGTCGAGCTCGGTCAGGATCGCGCGCTGCTGCTCCGCCGATGCGCTGGTAAAGCTGTCGGCGCCTGCGTCTTTTGCCATGTCGTCAAAGACGGACAGACCAGCGGCGAAATCATCTTGTTGCTCGGTGGTGAAGTGGTCGGTGAAGACCGCCTCGATATAGGCAGGCACTTTGGCCAGACGCGCGCCGGGTGTGTCGGTTTGCGGGATCACGAGATCGCTGACCGCATCAATCAGCTCCAGCTTTCCGGCAAGACTACCGCCTGCGCCGCTGGAACAGCCTGCAAGGCCGCCCATCGCGGGCAGGACAATCGCTACGCCTGCCACTGTGATGGAGCCGCGCAGCATGGAGCGGCGGTTCATTGAAAGAGTATCTGTCGTCATGACTGAGTGGCCTCTGCTGTGCTTTCGAGCTGCCTCCGGGCGAGGTAGAGCAAGGTGAAGATACCGATCAGCACCACTGGGAAGTAGACCAGTTGAGAGAGCGCCCCTTGCCCCGCTGCCACCTCAACAGCAGTGCCATCGAGCCCGCTTGCCTCAGCACTGGCCCTTGCACTATCGATCCACCCCCCGATGATCGGGTTCCAAATCGTTAGTGCAAACATGCCTGCGGCCCCGACGAGGCTCATGCCCAGAGCGCCGGAGCGCGGCACATATTGCGCCGTCACGCCGATCATTGTTGGCCAGAAATAGCACACGCCAACCGCAAAAATGATGGCCGATACATAGACCATTGCCCCGCTTGCCGACGACATCAGAAACAGCCCCAGCGTTGTCAGTATGGCGCTCATCAACAAGACGCCAAGAGGGTTGAGTGCGTGAATAAGCGGCCCGGCAAAATAGCGGCCGACCGCCATGATACCTGTCACCATGCCGAGCACTATCATCGCCTGGCCGGGAAGGTTCCCGAGCTGCGCACCAAGGATGCGATCAACCCATTGCTGAGTTCCTAGCTCTGAAGTGGCTGTGATGCTCATGATCGACATAAACACAATCAAGAGCAACGCATCGTGCGCGCGCCCTGCACGCCACAGCATCATCACAAAGGTCAGGCCCAGCACCAGAAGCAGCGGCAAGACGAACGTCCCTGGCAGACCAGCGATCAAGCTATTTGGCGTGCCGATCAGGATCAGAAGACCAAGGATCGCACTCATGAGAAACACGCCTTTAGCGTCCAGATCGATGATCCTTTCGCTTTCAGGCACATCTGGGAAGCGCGTGGTGAAAATCATGACGCCATAAATTGCTGTAGGAATTAGCATCACGGCAATTTGGGGCTGCCAACCAATTCCCGCATTGGTCATGACGTAAGAGACAACCGCACCGATCACGATTCCCCCAGGGAACCAAACATGGAAGCGATTCAGCCATTTCGTTTTTTCGTCTTTGTACAGATCCGCGACCAAGGGGTTGCACGCAGCTTCCACTGACCCATTGGCGAAACCGATGAAGAATGTGGAGATTAGCAAGCCCAAGAACCCATCAGCAAAAATGGTGAGTACAAGGCCGAGCAGGTGGCCGACAAAGGCCAGGATCATAATCAGGCGCGGGCCAAGTTTGTTGTAGAGGAAACCGAACACCACCATCGCCAGCGGAAAGCCCAAAAAGGCCATGCTGTTCACCCAGCCAAGTTGAGTGTCGCTCAGCGCGAATTGATCCGACAGTTGAGTCAAAATCCCTGCGCGTATCGCGAAGGTCATGGCGGTCACGATCAGCGAGATACAGCTTAGCCAGAACAGACGGTTTCGATCTATTCCGGGCTCTGCTCGCGCGCCCATTGCTAAGGCTTCCATGAATTTCCCTCTCCCAATCGCATCTAGCTATCGATGCCCAGCGCGCGTTTAATCTTGGCCTCATCCACATTGCCGCCCGCGAAATCGTCAAACGCGTATTCGGTTGGTCGGATGATATGGTCTGCGATGAAAGGCGCGCCCTCGGCGGCGCCTTGTTCGGGATGCTTAAAGCAGCATTCCCATTCCAGAACCGCCCAGCCATCAAACCCGTAATGGGTCAGCTTGCTAAAAATCTGGCGGAAATCGACCTGCCCATCGCCAAGTGAACGGAATCGGCCCGCCCGGTCTTGCCAGCCTTGATAGCCGCCATAGACTCCGGTGCGCCCGTTGGGCCGGAATTCAGCGTCCTTCACATGGAAGGCTTTGATCCGCTCATGATAGCGGTCGATAAAATCGAGATAGTCGAGCTGTTGCAGCACGAAATGGCTCGGGTCGAACAGGATGTTGGCGCGTGGATGGTTGTCCACCGCATCGAGGAATGCCTCAAAGGTCGCGCCATCGTGCAGGTCTTCGCCGGGGTGGATTTCATAGGCGACATCAACACCGTTATCCTCAAAAACGTCCAGAATTGGCCTCCAGCGCTTGGCCAGTTCAGCAAAGCCAGCCTCCACCAATCCAGCCGGACGCTGAGGCCAAGGATAGACGAGGTGCCACATCAACGCACCAGAGAAGCTCGCATGCGACTTCAAGCCCAGGCGGCGTGATGCAATCGCGGCCTTTTTCATCTGATCGACCGCCCATTCCTGCCGCTTGGCAGGCTTGCCGTGCAGCGCCTCTGGGGCGAAGGCATCAAACATTTCGTCATAGGCCGGATGCACCGCAACCAGCCGTCCTTGCAGGTGGGTCGACAGTTCCGTGATGGTCAGGCCATGCTCGGCGCAGCGACCCGCTAGCTCGTCGCAATAATCTTGGCTCTCCGCTGCCAGATCAAGGTCCATACAGCGCGGATCGTTGGAGGGAATTTGCACGCCCTTATAGCCGAGGCCCGCAACCCATTCCGCAATCGTATCAAGCGAATTGAACGGCGCGGTGTCGCCCATAAATTGGGCGAGGAATATGGCCGGGCCACGGAGTTCTTTCACGCGAGGAGACCTTTCAGATCAGGGCCCACCGAGGGCGCTTTGATATCGTGCCACGCGCCATTGGCGACATTGCTGGCTACGGCTGCCTCTAGGAAAGCCATGCCGCGCAGAGCCTCGGCAATGCCCGGCACACCAAGCGATGACGGCGCCGTTCCAGCGCGCAGCGCACCAGCAAAGTGGCGGTAGAGATTGCCGAATGCCTCAAGATATCCCTCTGGATGGCCGGAGGGCAGACGGCAGCGTTCTAGCGCCTCATCGCACAATGGCTTGTCGACGCCGGCGCGGTGGATAACGCTTTGTCCGCTCGCGAGCCTTTGTGTGAGCGTGTTTGGCTCCATTTGTCGCCATTCAAGGCTAGCGTGTTCGCCGTAAATGCGGATCGTCAGATCATTCTCATCACCGGCGCAAATCTGGCTGGAGACGAGCTGTCCGGTGGCCCCATTTTCCAGCGAGAAGCTAATCTCGCCATCATCGTCGAGCGCGCGGGTCGGATAGTGGCTGCGCAGCCGCGCAGACAGTCGGGCCATCCGCGAATTGGCGATAAATTCAGCGAGGCTATGCGCATGGCTGCCAATATCGCCCAGCGCGCCTGCAGGCCCAGACCGCTCCGGATCAACCCGCCATTCCGCTTGCTTGCTACCGCTGCTTTCCGTCTCGCTCGCGAGCCAGCCCTGAGTGTAATTCACCAGCACTTTGCGGATCGGGCCAAAGTCCGGTTGGGCGGCCAAATGCCGGGCCTGCCAGACCATGGGGTAGCCAAGATAGGTATGCGTCAGCCCGTAATGCGCGCCGGTCGCTTGCAGCGTCTCAGCCAAGGCTTCGATTTCCGCCAGGCTCACGCCCGCCGGTTTATCCGACATGATGTGAAAGCCCGCGTCCGCCGCCGCCTTTGCAATGGGCGCATGGGTGTTGTTGGGGGTAACAATCGACAGGAATTCCATCGGATTGCGCTCGCCCGTGCCGCCGCTCGCAACCTGCGCTTCGCAGGCGAGCATGGTCGCGACATCCTGATAACAGCGCTTTTCAGCGAGTCCCAGCGCTTTGCCGATTGCCAGACTGTTGGCAAAATCGCGGCTGAATGCTCCGCAGACCAGATCAATTTGACCATCAAGCGCAGCCGCCATGCGGTGGACGCCGCCAATAAAGGCGCCTTGGCCGCCGCCGGCCATTCCCATCCGCACGCGCGAAGAACTCACTGAACCCCTCCCCAAGGTTGCTATTGTCTTACGTTGTCAATTTGTATTACTGTTTTGACAGGGGCGTCAAGTGATTGTGCGTATTGGCGTCCCCAGCTGAGCAGCGCGAATGTTGCAATGCTTGCGATTGACAGCGAGCGAGCAAATGCGATCTTGGCGGCGGGATGGAGGAGCGACCTGTGGGCGCGAATGAGGGCAAGCAAGCGATAAACCGCGTGGTTGTGGTCGGCGGGGGAACCGCAGGCTGGATGACTGCGGCTGGGCTTGCCAGCATGCTCGGCCCAACCGGACTGGAGATCACGCTGATCGAATCAGAGGCGATTGGTGTTGTCGGCGTGGGCGAGGCCACTCTGCCTCATATCAAGAATTTCAACCATACCATCGGTGTCAATGAAGCGGAGTTTATGGCCGCAACCTCAGCGACCTTTAAGCTCGGCATTGAGTTTGTGAACTGGGGCCGCAAGGGCGACAGTTACATCCACCCTTTCGGCGAGTTTGGCCTGCCCAATGCGGGCGTCGCCTTCCACCAATATTGGCGCAAGTTTGCGGGTCAGCCGGGCGTTGGCGCGCTCGATGAATATTCGCTGCCCGTCATCGCTTCGCGCATGGGCAAGTTTCAGCCGCCGAGCGAAGATCCGCGCTCGGTCATGTCGACCTATCGCTACGCCTATCAATTCGATGCGCTGCAATATGCGCCCTTCATGCGCGCCCATGCAGAAGCACGCGGGGTCGCGCGGATGGAGGGCAAGGTGGTCGACGTCGCACTGGAGCCTGAGAGCGGGCGAGTGAGTGCGCTGACCATGGATGATGGCCGGGTTGTCGAGGGCGATCTGTTCGTCGATTGCACCGGCTTTTTCGGCCTGCTGATCGAAAAGACGCTGAGCGCTGGCTATGACGATTGGAGCGAATGGCTGCCCGCGGACCGCGCGGTTGCCGTGCCGTGTGAAAGCGCCGGACCGCTGCTGCCTTACACGCGAGCGACGGCGCATGAAGCCGGGTGGAGCTGGCGTATTCCGCTGCAACATCGCACCGGTAATGGCCATGTCTATTCCAGCCAGTTCCTAAGCGATGATGCCGCATGCGACACCTTGCTTGGCGGGCTGGAGGGAGAGCGATTGGCCGACCCACGGTTCCTGCGCTTTGTCACCGGCAAACGGCGCCAATTGTGGAGCCGCAATGTCGTTGCGATTGGTCTGTCTGGCGGCTTCCTAGAGCCGCTGGAATCGACCAGCATCTATTTGATTCAGGAAGGCATCACCAAGCTGCTGGAGCTGTTTCCCGCCGATCAGGACTGCGATGTTGAAGTGGCGGAATACAATCGTTGGATGGACTTGCAATTTGAGCGGGTGCGCGATTTTCTGATCCTGCATTACCACGCGACCGAGCGTGACGATTCCGATTTCTGGAACCACATGCGCACGATGACAGTGCCTGATAGCCTCACCGAGCGGCTGGAGCTTTTCACCGCGCACGGCCATGTCAGCGCCTATGATCACGGCCTGTTTCTGGTGCCTAGCTGGGTCGCAGTGCTGATCGGCCAGCGTGTGCTGCCTAGCAGCGTCGATGCCCGCGTTTCTGCGCAGGCGGATGCGGAGGTTTTGCGTCATCTTGCGGGGCTTAAAGGTCATATGGAAAAGGCCGCCGGGTCAATGGAAAATCACGCGGCGTATCTTGCGCGCAACAATATGATGCGGGCGGCGGCATGAGCTCCGAGTGCATCCTTGTTCGCGGATCGCCGGTGCAGGCGGGGATTGTTGGTGCCTATCTCGCCAGCCGCTGGCTTGGGCCAGAACGTGCTTTGGAGCTAGCAATCACCGCTGAGGATAATGCTGCTGGTCCCTTTGTGACCCGTCCCAGCGTATACCGTTTCCATGGCGAGATCGGCCTGCCGATTGATCAGCTTTTCGCGGGATGCGGCGGCTCTCCCGTTTTGGCGGCTGAGGCTCTGGCCGCCGATGGCACATCAGTCCAGTCTGCCGTTTTCCGCCTTTGGCGTGCCGCGCGGCGGGGTGGAGTTTCACCAATATTGGCTGCGCGCCAGCCGTGTAACAAAGCAGGCTGATCTCACCGAATTTTCCCTGCCCCTGACGCTGCAAAACGCCCCGCACAAACCACCATTGGAGCAATTGGCGCAGCTGCCGGTGGAGTTTGGAATTGCCTTTGACCGCGACGCCTATGGCAATGCGCTATTGTCTTTTGCGAAGGCGGGCGGGGCGAGCGTGATCGAGAGCATTAATGAGCAAGAGCAGGATGCAGATTTGGTGATCCAGTGCTCGCCCGATGTAGGTGCTCCCAAGTGGCAGGGGCAAGAGTTAACCATTGCTCCCGAAAGCGACATTCCTGGTTTGGAATGGCACCATTTGAGTAGCGCGGTGCGGCGCTTTGCAAATCTAGCAGCACCCCTGTCCGATTGCGCGCCGGAGCAGGCTGAATGGACCCGGCTTGCGGTGGCAGAGAATGAGCGTGTGGCGGATATGCGCGAGCTGCTGAGCCTTGATGATCCGCTCAAGAGTTCGCGGCCTGCTTTGCAGCGCAAGGTAGAGGTGTTTGCCGCTTGCGGGCGGATCCCAACCGAGGATTATGAAGTGTTCACTCCGCCAGAATGGCTTGCGGCACTTTGGGCGCGCGGTGTTCGTCCGCGCCGGTCTGACCGCATGGCAGAGCGCCTGCCCGATGAGCAGCTGCTCGACTGGCTAGATCAATTGCGCGGGCAAATCGACAGCCTAACGCGGCAGGTGCAAGCGGCATGACAGAGCAGCAAATCAAACGCGTCGTCATCGCGGGCGGCGGCACCGCTGGCTGGATGACAGCGGCGGCGCTTGCAAAAATGGTCATGCCCGCTGGTGTCTCCGTAACTTTGGTCGAATCCGAGGCAATCGGGACGGTCGGTGTGGGCGAGGCGACTATCCCACCGATCACAAAGTTCAACACCCAGCTCGGGCATTGATGAGCACACCTTCGTGCGCGAGACGCGGGCGACCTTCAAACTAGGCATTGAATTTGCCGATTGGGGCGGTTTGGGCGAACGCTATTTCCACCCATTCGGCCGATACGGTTTTGATCTGGAGGGGGTCGAATTCCATCAATATTGGTCGCGGCTCAAAAGCCTTGGCGATGCGCATGGTCTGGCGGATTATTCGCTCAACACCTGCGCCGCCTATGCAGGCAAGTTCTTGCGGCCTGAGCCTGACCACGGGGCTGTCATCGGCCAGCTCGGCTATGCCTATCACTTTGACGCCGGGCTTTATGCAACCTTCCTGCGCCGGTTTGCCGAAAGGCTGGGGGTGACCCGGATCGAAGGACGCATTGAAGAGGTCGAGCAAGACAGCAGCAGCGGCCTGATCACGGCTCTGTCGCTTGACCATGATCGACGCATTGAGGGCGATTTGTTTGTGGATTGCACCGGCTTTCGTGGGCTGTTGATCGACGGAGCGATGGGCTCTGCGCATAAGGATTGGAGCCATTGGCTACCCTGCAACCGCGCCGTTGCCGTGGCCTGTGAGAAGCAAGGCGATCCTTTGCCTTACACTCGCTCAACTGCGCATGAGGCGGGATGGCAATGGCGCATCCCGCTGCAGCATCGCACCGGCAATGGTTACGTCTATTGCGACCAGCATCTGAGTGCAGAGCAGGCCGAGGAGACTTTACTGGATAGCCTTGATGGCGCGCCCGTCTCTTTGCCCAATCATCTGCGGTTTCGCACCGGCCACCGCGAGGAGTTCTGGGCCGGAAATTGCGTGGCAATTGGTCTGTCTTCCGGTTTTCTGGAGCCGTTGGAATCGACCAGCATTCACCTTATCCATATGGGCATTGCGAAGCTCGTGTCGCTGTTCCCGAGCAGCACCGATGCACGAGTGGAGAGGGCGGAATACAACCGGCTGATGACCGATGATTTCACCCATGTGCGCGACTTTCTGATCCTGCATTATAAAGCGACCAAGCGCGATGACGCGCCGTTTTGGGATTATGTGCGGGAGATGGAAATTCCAGACAGCCTCGCGGGCAAGCTGGAACTGCTAAAATCGCAAGGGCGCTTCTTCAAATATGATGCCGAATTGTTCGATGTGACCAGCCGGCTTGCCGTGGCCGAGGGGCAGGGATGGGGGCCGCGAGGCTTTAACCCCATCGCCAGCGGATTGTCAGAGGCTAACCTCAAAGGGAGCCTCGCCAACATGCGCACCAGCTATGCCAAGGCGGCTCAGGCCATGCCCACTCACCAAGCCTATATCGACCGCTTTTGTAAGGCGGTGCCCATCTCATTTGCGACGGAACCTGCATGAACCCTCATTTGCTAGACCGTGTTGTTATTGTTGGCGGCGGGACCGCCGGCTGGATGACGGCTGCGGCGCTCGGCCATCTGCTCGAAGGTTCGCCGACCAAAGTAACGCTGATCGAATCGGAGGCCATTGGAACCGTCGGCGTGGGCGAGGCGACCATTCCGCCAATTATCGCCTTCAACACGATGCTGGGCATTGATGAGAACGAGTTCGTTCGGGAAACAAACGCGACGTTCAAGCTCGGCATTGAATTCGTCGATTGGTTCAAGAAGGGCGAGAGCTACATCCACCCGTTCGGGGATTTTGGCCGGGATTTTGATGCGATCCCGTTCTACCAATATTGGCTGCACCGCAACCTCGCCGGTTACAAAGACGATCTGTTTTCCTACTCGCTGATGGTCGAGGCGTGTCGGCGCGAGAAGTTCATGCGGGCAACGCCGGAGCGGCCGCAATCGGCCTTTGCCGGGATCAATTACGCATTTCAGTTCGATGCTTCGCTTTATGCCGCGTTCCTGCGGCGCTTTGCAGAGGGCAAAGGCGTTGAGCGGATCGAAGGTCGGATCAGCAATGTCGCGCAAGACAGCGAGAGCGGCCATGTCCGCTCGCTTGACTTGGAAGCCGGGCCATCCATTGATGGCGATTTCTTTGTCGATTGCTCCGGCTTTCGCGGCCTGTTGATCGAGCAGACACTGAGGACTGGCTATGAGGATTGGCGCAAGTGGCTGCCGTGTGACCGGGCAGTGGCGATCCCTTGCACTCGCGATGAATTCCCGATCCCCTACACTAGGGCTACGGCCCGTGAAGCCGGGTGGCAATGGCGGATCCCGCTGCAGCACCGCACGGGCAATGGCTATGTCTATTGCAGCGAGTATCTCGACGATGACGCAGCCGAGCAGGCGCTGCTGCGCAATCTCGATGGCGAACCTTTGGCGGAGCCCAACCGGCTGCGCTTTGTCACCGGGCACCGCAAGCAGTTTTGGAACGGCAATGTTCTCGCGCTCGGGCTGGCCGCTGGATTTATGGAGCCGCTGGAATCCACCAGCATCCACTTGGTCCAGACCAGCATTGCCCGGCTGCTTACGCATTTCCCGGACAAGCGCTTTAGCCAGCCCGATATTGATGCGTTTAACGCGCGCACTTTGAAGGAGTACATCCGAGTGCGCGATTTTCTGGTGCTGCATTACACTGCGACACAGCGCGATGACACGCCGTTCTGGCGGCATTGCCAGACGATCGAGCAGCCCGAAGAGTTGCGCGGCCGGATTGCGCAATTCGAACAAGGCGGGCGGATTTTTGAAGAGCCGAACGACATTTTTGGCACGGCCAGACTGGCTCGCTGTGATGTATGGCCAAGGGGTCGAGCCGCAGGCCAGCAACCCGTTAATTGCCAAGCTGCCGATGGAACGGATTGATTCGATCCTGAATAAGGTTCGAGCAACAATTGATAACGCGGCCAATGATATGCCGACACATCGTTCGTTTATCGAGGAAAATTGCGCATCAAATACAATGCTTTAAAATTCCAAGTGACGCGGAGGCCACGCCTTCCACAAGATTTGACAATCTCAGTTGACAAGGTTGTCAATTTGGGATTGAATTAGGGAATAAGTTAGGGTGACCTCCGTATAGTGGAGGCTCTTAGGGGAGGAAAATCAGTGAAACAGATTCGCGCTCGTGCCGCAGGTGGTGCCGTGTCCAAAACGCTCTTGGCGAGTGTTTCGTCTTTGGGATTGCTGGCGGCTGCGCCAGCACTGGCCCAAGACGAGGCCGCACAAGACGCGGCTCCGCAAGAAGGAGCTGAGGCTGCTGGCGAAGATGAGGGTAACGCTATCATCGTTACCGGTATCCGTGCCTCGCTCGAAAGCGCGCAAGGCATCAAGCGCAATGCAGACACTGTCGTCGACGTGATTACATCGTCTGATATTGGCGCGCTGCCCGACCGTTCTGTCTCCGAGGTTTTGCAGCGTGTACCAGGTGTTTCGATCATCCGTTTCGCCGGTCCAAATGATCCCGATCACTTTGCCATCGAGGGTGCTGGAGCAGTTATTCGTGGTTTGCCTTTGGTTCGCTCAGAGCTAAATGGCCGCGACGTATTTGGTGCCAGTTCAGGTGCTGTTCTCGGATTTGATGATGTCTCGCCAGAGCTGCTGAAGAGCGTTGCTGTCTTTAAGAACTCATCAGCTGATCTTGTCGAAGGTGGTGCAGCCGGAACGATTGATTTGCGCACTAGACTTCCGTTGGATTCTGCTGGTCAGACTTTCTCGGTTTCTGCGGAGCTAAACTACGGCGATATTCGCGAAGAGGTGTCACCGACGGTTTCTGCTCTCTATTCTAACAATTGGGATACGGGCGCTGGTACGTTCGGGTTCCTTGCCAACGTTGCATATTCAGAGCTTAAATCTCGTGCCGATGGTACAGGTTTTGGTGATCCGCTTGATCGGGATGCAGGCGCAGATGGCACACTGTTTACGGCGGATGATAATCTCATCACCGATGCGAATGGTAATGCACTGTTTATCCCATCAGGTGGCAGCATACGTCAGCAAGAATTTGACCGCGAACGCCTTACCATCGCGGCAGCAGCGCAGTTTGAAAGCAATGACGGCCGCTGGCTTGCGACCGCGCAGTTCTTCCGATCGGATTCCGATTTGGTCTGGGGTGAGAACGTCATTGAGACCGTTGCCGACAACGCAGGCCCGCGCACCGGTCTGGATCGAACTGATTTTGTGTTCGATGATGATGGCGTTTTTGAAAGCGGTACCATTACGGATAACTCGCAATGGCGCGGGCCAAATGGCACGGCGGCTTTGGTTGGCGGGGCCGGGCCGAATGGTGGTCAGCAGCTTAACACATTCCGGACCCGTCGTGAGCAAGACCGCACTGAAGACTACGGCTTCAACTTGAAATTTGCAGCAACTGATAACCTGCGCTTTAACTTTGATGCACAGTATATCGCGACGGAAGCTGAAATCGTTGATCTGTCATTGTTCGGCTCATTTTTCTCGCCCGTCACAATTGATCGTTCGGTTGGAACTGTTCCGGATATTGGCTTCACTACGGCTGACGGCTTTTTCCAAGATCCAAGCAACTTCTTCCTCCGGGCGTTCCTGGATCAGACAAGCCAGAACGAAGGCGACTCTCTAGCTTTCCGGGGTGATGTTGAATATGATTTTTCTGGCGATGGTTGGTTGAAATCAGTTCGTGGCGGGGTCCGGTATAATCAACAAGACCTTGAACTGCGTCAGTCGGATTTCAATTGGGGTAATATATCTGAAGTCTGGACTGGGCGCGATACTCAGGGTTTGTCAGGCGGAAATTTCGACGATTTCCAATCAGTTCTGCTGTTTGGTGGCAATCCGAACTCCGACTTGGATGCGCTGGTGGCTCCGCTTCTGGGGTCTTTCACATTTGATAATTATCAACGTGGGAATGTATCCGCTCCAACCGGAGCGATCCCAACACTGAACGGTATCAATGCCACCGATTTTGATGGTTTCCAGGCGGCCGTTTCGAACATTCTTTCGAGCCTGGGTGGCAGTCCGTCTGGTGCCAATGTATTGACTGAACGGGCTGGTGTGATCGCCGGGACCCCATTCTTGCCAAGCGAAATTGGCAGCATTACTCGCGACAACATCGCTGCTTATGTTCGTTTCGACTTTGAAGGGCCGGAGAGCGATTCAGGGATCAAGCTGAGTGGTAACGTTGGTCTGCGGTATGTTCGCACAGACCGAACGGTTGATACGTCGATCACGGTCGATCCATTTGACACATTCTTCTCGCCGGCGCTCCTTGCGTTGTGTGATCCAACGAACCCCGCAACTATGGTGGCAGGATTCCAAACTCCGGCTGCTTGTTCGCTTGATCTTGCCGCCTTCCAAACTGCGTTTGGCGATGGCCGCTTCATTGAGACCGCGGTGGATACCTCTTACGATGAGTGGCTGCCGAGTTTGAACCTCAAGCTTGACTTGCCTAACTCGCATCTACTCAGGATTGCGGTCTCGCGGACATTGTCCCGTCCAGGTGTCGATGAACTCAATGAACGGATTGATATTCAACAGTTACCAGGACCCGTTATTCCCGATGGTGCAGGAGGCACAATCAACACCTTTGGCGGCTTCCAAGGCAGCGCGACTGGCAATGCCGCGTTGTTACCGCAGCTTTCGTGGAACTTTGATGTCGCTTGGGAATGGTATTTCTCACGCGCCGGCTCGATCACAGTGACGGGTTTCCATAAGGAAATTGACAACTTCATTGCCACTCAGCCAGTGCCGGTGCCGATCACATTCGACGGACTGGATCTGCAAGTTCAGCGTAACACTGTCGTGAACACCCAAGAGAACGGGACCGTCAGTGGTTTTGAGGTTGCCTACCAGCAATTCTTCGACTTCTTGCCGGGCGCGTTCAGTGGTCTTGGTATGCAGTTCAACTACACTTACATTGATGCAAGAGGGGTCTCGAACGAAATCGATACCACGCTTGCGAGTGATGACCCGCCAACGGCGCGTTTCGATATCGACGATGGCATATTCCCTCGCATTTCGGAGCATACCATCAACCTTGTGGGCCTGTATGAGAAAGGGCCTGTCCAAGCACGCCTCGCCTATAACTGGCGGAGTGAATTCCAACTCACTGAGCGCGATGTGATCTTCCCATTTGCGTCGATCTATCAACCCGCTACGGGCCAGCTCGATGCATCGATCTTCTTTGATGTTACAGACAACATTAAGATCGGTGTCCAAGGGGTGAACTTGCTTGATGACATCACCGTCACAGAGCAATCGATCTCGGCTTCAGGTGACCTCGCATTGCGCAACGCGTTCCGTAACGATCGACGTTTCACCTTCATCGCCCGCGCGAACTTCTAGTAGGAGGCGCAAGCTTCTTAGTAGGATCTCCCGAGACCCCCGGATGGCGATGCTGTCCGGGGGTCTTTGGGTTTAGGTGATGGATATGGTCCCAAAAACACGGCATGGACGGCCGGGGATCGATGGGGAGAGATTTTCGTGACGCTTGAGACGATCGATATCGTGATCATTGTTGGGTATGCGGTGGCGTTGCTGGGGATAGCCTTGGCGGTGAGCCGCGAGCCTAAGGGGCGCGATAAGAACACTGAGGATTACTTTCTGGCTGGCCGCGCTTTGCCGTGGTGGGCGATTGGTGCCTCGCTGATTGCCTCGAACATTTCAGCGGAACAGATCATCGGTCAGTCGGGCCAGGGCTTTGCCGTGGGCATGGCGATCGCGGCCTATGAATGGCAGGCGGCGCTGGTTTTAATCATCGTTGCGAAATACTTCCTACCGATCTTTTTGAAGCGGCGCATTTATACGATGCCGCAGTTCCTCGAGCAGCGCTATGGCAGCGGCGTCAAGACGCTGATGAGCGTGTTCTGGGTCGCGTTGTACACTGCGGTCAACCTCACCACCGTGCTGTGGCTGGGCGGCCTTGCGGTGGAAAGCCTGACCGGTTGGGGCGTGCTCACATCGATGGCGGCGCTGGCGGCGTTTGCCGCGCTCTATTCGCTTTATGGCGGGCTGAAGGCGGTTGCGCTCACGGACATCATTCAGGTGGTGATCCTGATCCTGGGCGGCTTTGCTATCACCTGGTTTGCGCTTGATGCGCTACCAGCGGACGGCGCTTTGGGCGGGCTGAGCTATCTCGCAGGCGAGATGCCAGGGCACTTTGAGATGATCCTCGATAATGATCATCCGGCTTACAACGATCTTCCGGGCATCTGGACGCTGCTGGGCGGGCTGTGGGTGCTGCACTTCAGCTATTGGGGCTTTAACCAGTACATCATCCAGCGTGCGCTTGGCGCAGAGAGCCTGGGCGAGGCGCAAAAGGGCTTAGCCTTTGCTGCGTTCCTGAAGCTGGTTGTGCCGTTTATCGTTGTGATCCCGGGCATTGCGGCGGTCATTCTGGCTCAGCAAGGCGCGCTTGATGGCGCGGCTCTGGCTGAGCGTTCAGACCGCACTTACGGCGAGCTTATGGGCTTTGCGCCTGCTGGCCTGCGCGGTCTGGTGTTTGCAGCCCTAATCGCGGCGGTGGTTAGCTCGCTCGCCTCTATGATGAACTCGATCTCGACCATCTTTACCATGGATCTCTATCGCAGCGTGAAGCCCGATGAGACCGAGCGGCATTATGTGACCGTTGGCCGCGTGGCAGCCTTCACCGCCATGGCGCTGGCGCTGGTTCTGGCCCGGCCATTCCTCGGCGGCTTTGAAAGCGCGTTCCAGACGGTTCAGGAATACACCGGCTATATCGCGCCGGGCGTGGTGATCGTGTTCTTGCTCGGCTTCTTTGACAAACGGGCCAATGCGGCCGGCGCCTTTACCGCGCTGATCGGGTCGGTTGCGCTGAACATCATCGTCAACGCGGTTCTGCCTGACCTGCCGTTTGTAGTGCGGATCTGGATCGTGTTCTTGGTTGGCGTGGTGGCAGCAGCCATCGTCTCGCGGATGACGGCGGCGCCTGATGAAGAGCAGACTGTGAAGCTCGGCGATATCGCCTTTGCCACCAGCGCGCTGTTCAACACTCTAGCGACGATCACCATCGCGATCCTGGTCGGTCTCTACGCCTATCTTTGGTAACGGCCGGGCTCAGCCCAATCGGATTCGGATATGGCGGACGCTTGAGCGAAAAATAATTCGCCTGGTTGCCGCAACGTCACCCCTTTTCAGTCCCTCGCAGTGATGCCACTATCATTTGTGTGGGACCGATCAGGAGTGAGAGAGCATGAATCTGGAGTTTAGCCCCGAAGAGCTGGCATTTCGCGAAGAAGTGCGTGCCTTCATCGAAGAGAATTATCCCAAGCACGTCTCGCCCGATGGCCTGCGTGATGACCTTGATCCAGAGGACATGGTCGCTTGGCACAAAATCCTCGGTAAAAAGGGCTGGTCTGTTCCGGCTTGGCCAACCGAATATGGTGGCACCGGTTGGACCCCGACGCAGCGTTATATCTGGTCGGAAGAGAACGCGCGGGTGAATGCGGTCATGCCGCTGCCGTTTGGCGTTTCGATGGTTGGCCCCGTGATCTACTCCTTTGGCAATGACGAGCAAAAGGCTCAGCACCTGCCCGGCATTCGCAGCGGCGATGTGTGGTGGTGCCAAGGTTACTCAGAGCCGGGCGCGGGTTCGGACCTTGCCTCGCTTAAGACGACCGCTGTGCGCGATGGCGATCACTATGTGATCAATGGTCAGAAAACGTGGACGACATTGGCGCAGCACGCCGATTGGGGCTTCTTCTTGTGCCGCACCGATCCCGATGCCGCGAAACCGCAGCAAGGCATCAGCTTCATTCTGGTTGATATGAAATCGCCGGGTATTGAGGTGCGCCCGATCAAGCTGATCGACGGAGGGTACGAGGTCAATGAAACCTGGCTCACGGATGTCCGCGTGCCGGTAGAAAACCTTGTTGGGCAAGAGAACATGGGTTGGACTTACGCCAAATTCCTGCTTGCGCATGAGCGCAGCGGAATTGCCGGTGTTGCCCGCTCCAAACGCGGCGTTGAGCAATTGCGCGATATCGCCAAGTCAGAGCAGATGGACGGCGCGCCGCTGATGAGCGATTTCGATTTTGCGCGCAAAGTCAGCCAGCTGGAGATCGACCTTTCCGCGCTGGAAATCACCGAGCTGCGCACGCTGGCTGGTGAACAGGCGGGCAAGGGCCCTGGTCCAGAAAGTTCGATCCTCAAGATCAAGGGCACAGAGATTCAGCAGCGCCTGACCGAACTCACTCTGGAGGCGGTCGGCCATTATGGCATGCCGTTCTATCCAAGCGTGTCCGATGCCGGATCGAACGAATATCCTGTTGGCCCCGCCTATGCGGAACATTCCGCTGCGGGCTATTTCAATATGCGCAAAACCTCGATTTACGGGGGATCGAACGAGATCCAGCGCAACATTATCACCAAGATGATCCTAGGCCTTTAGGGCCTAAGGAGACGCGGGAGACATTACGTGGATTTCAACTTCACTGAAGAACAAGACATGGTGCGCGACAGCCTGACCCGGCTGGTGCGCGCGAATTATGCGTGGGAAGCGCGCATGGAGGCGATCAATAGCGAAAGCGGTTGGCAGCCAGCGATCTGGGCGCAGTCTGGCTGAGCTGGGCCTGCTGGGCATGCCATTTTCTGAGGCCGATGGAGGCTTTGGCGGCGGCGCGGTCGATGCGATGATCGTGATGGAGGAATTCGGCAAAGGCCTGGTTGTTGAGCCGTTTGTTCCAACTGTGGTGTGCGCGGGCGGGTTCCTCAAGCACGCTGGCACGGATGCACAAAAGGAAGAACATATTGGCGGGATCGTCGATGGTAGCCGGATCTTTGCCTTTGCCTATGCAGAGCCGCGCGGCCGCTATGATTATGCCAACCTTGAGACCACAGCGAAGAAGGATGGCTCTAGCTATGTCCTCAACGGCCACAAGGCGGTCGTGATCGGTGCTCCATGGGCAACGCATCTGATCGTTACAGCGCGCACTTCAGGCGAGCGGACAGATCGTGAGGGTGTGTCCGTCTTTGTGATCGACAAGAACGCCGCGGGCGTGGTCACGCGCGACTATGCCACGGTTGATGGCCGCCGCGCGTCTGAGGTGTTCTTTGAAAACGCCAGCATTCCAGCCGAGGCGTTGATTGGCGAAGAGGGCAATGGCCTGCCGCTAATCGAACTCGTTACGGACGAGGCGATCGCTGCGCAGTCCGCAGAAATCTGCGGCGCGATGAAAGTCGCGCATACCATGACGGTCGATTACTCGCGTGAGCGCAAGCAATTCGGTGTGCCAATTGGATCATTCCAAGTGCTGCAACACCGCATGGTCGACATGTATACGGAGTATGAGCAAGCCGTCTCGATGACGTACCTTGCAACACTTAATCTCGATGCCGATGAGCGGGAACGCAAGCTTGCTATCTCAGCGGCCAAGGTGCGGATTGGCCAAGCTGCCCATCACATCGGTCAGGAAGCGATCCAGATCCATGGCGGCAACGGCATGACCGATGAATATGCGATTGGACATTACTTCAAGCGCTTGACGACTTACGACAATGAGTTTGGCAATGTCGATCATCATATGAAGCGGCACATAGCGCTGGCGAACGCCTAAGAAGCGCTGTCTTAGCTGACACAGAAAAAGGGGCTCTACGCAGCAGCGCAGAGCCCCTTTTTCGTGTGAACTAAGTTTCGCTCAGGCCATAAAGCCAAGGTCCGGTTGAGCAAATCGGCCAATGTTCGGCGCGATCGACGGCAGCTCTGAATTGTCGACCCCAAACCAGCGCGCCAGGGTTGAGGAATATTCGTCAACCGAGACAGTCGGCAGCAGTCGGCCGCGACCAACCTGATCGTCACTCTCGACCGAGACCTGAGGCGCGGTGCCATAGAAGCGTCCGCCATTGACCCCGCCGCCAACGATAAAGTGGTGGCTGCCCCAGCCATGGTCTGAACCATCACCATTTGAGGCAAAGGTTCGGCCAAAGTCCGATGCGGTGAAGGTGGTCACTTGATCCTGGATGCCCAAATCGACTGTGGCCTGATAAAACGCATCAAGCGCGAAATCGACTTGGCCCAGTAGGGCTTCATGGCTGCCAATGAGGCCATCGTGGTGGTCGAACCCACCTATCCCAACCATGAAGACTTGGCGCGTCACAGCCAACCGATTGCGTGCAGCGATCAGCCGGGCGACAACTGACAATTGTGATGCAAGGTTATTGTTTTGGCCAAAATCCGTGGTGAGGTTGGTGTTGTCCAGCGCATCGGCGATGAAGCCGCCATATTCAATTGAGCGTGCGTTCACCATCGAATAGTCCGCCTCAAGGACGTTGCCATTGCTGCTTTTCAAGATGCTGTCCAAAGCTGCAGAGGCCGATTGCGAACGATAGACCCGGCCGCGCTCGAGCCCTTGGAACTGGGTCGCACCGTTGGATCCAATCTTGTACGGGACAGCCTCTTCGCCGGTCATAAATACGGCATTGCCGGTGGCATTAATCAGCGTGAACATCGAGTTGGTGTTGCTGGACTGGGCAAGGTCACCCATTTTCCCGCCCCAGCCAGAGGTTGACCCTTCCGGCTGTGAGCTTTGCCAGGTTGATTGCTGGTCATTGTGCGAAAACAGTTTTGCCGGGCGCGGGAATTGCGAGTTATTGTTGCTTTCATACTGTGCCTTGGTCAGCGGAACGACCAGCGGGCCGACGTTGAGCAATGGCGCCATCGCGCCTTGGTCAAAGCGAGCCTTGAGGCGCGGCATGGACGGCGCGAGCGCATATTGGATGTCATCGGTCAACGTTTGATTGCCGGTCGGGTTCAGCACGGTCGAGGCCAGGCTTCCGCGCGCCAGTGCGATACCGCCGCCCGCATCGCCTTGCCCGCCGCGAATGGCGGCATAGCGATTGTAGTTCGCCTGATCGTAGGGGATCAGCGTGTTGCCATGGTCGTTGCCGCCATAGAGGAACATGCACACGAGCGCTTTATAGCCGCCGGCAGATGAAAATGCGGCGGCTTCACCAATTCCTGCAAGTCCAAGCGCATAAGACGATGCCACACCTGCGCCTGCAAGCTGGCCAGAGCGGCGCATGAAGGCGCGGCGTGAAAGTTCATTTCCTTTGCCAATATACATGATGCTGCCCTTATTTCTGAATGAGGTAATCGTTCGACGCCATAATCAGCAGGACCGCGAGATGGATCCGGCTGAGCTTGGTCTCGTTATCGCTGGTGGCGGTAACGTCGATTTCGTCGAGGACGGGAAGGATCAGTGAGCGTGTGTTCTCGCTCAGTTGACCCGCTGTCAGCAGCAGGTCGAGCCGGTCGACCAGAGCGGCGCTGTCATCTGCAATCGCTAGCTCTTCGGTATATTGAGGCTGGATATCGCGCGACCAGAACACCGACCCATCGATCACCCGCTCCATCTGGTTGACGTAACCAGCGACCGAGGTCTCATTGACCAGTTGAAATTCAGGGGCGAGCAGATTGCGTTCTGCCGCTTGCGATCCTGCTGGCACGTAGCCGGGGCGGAAGAAGTTGAAGACGGATGGTGACCTTAGTGGCGACTGGCCGATCCGACTTGAGTTGTCGGATGTGTTGCCAAGCTCGTAATTGCCAGAGACCGATTGCGCACCAAATGTGCGTGCCCACTGTGTGTAGCGCAGCATGGGTTCCCGCAGCTTGCCGAAATTAGCATTAGTGACATTGGCGCTGGAAAGCGCTTCGTCATCCAGCAAGATCGCCTTGAACACTGCGCGAAGATCGCCGCGAGTGCCGCTGCCGTTGTCATTAAAGGCAGAAGCGACCCGATCAACATAGGCCGGTGACGGATTGCTCGTCACCAGGCGTTGGATCATCTGCTTGCCGAAGAACGGCCCAACATTGGGATGGTTGAACAGTGTATCGAGCGCGATGCGCAAGGATTCTTCGGCGCCGGTATTCGCTGGGATTGTGACGCCGAGAAAGGTTTTTTCCAGATCGGAATGGAACGATTCATTTCGTGGGAAACGCCATTTTGACTGATCAGCTGTCATTGGCTGGCGGGTGTAATCCGGATCTGGAATGTCGAAGTTTCCACCTTGCGCGTCGGGCGTAAAGCCGACCCCGGTGTAATCGTAATCGTAGCCGGTGAAGACCTTTGAGATGCCGGTTACGTCTTCATTTGTGTAAGTCTCAATCGGTTCGCCGCCGCTGGTGCGAACGGTTCCGTCATTGTTGAGCTCAAACAGGCCGATCGTGAACAATTGCATGATTTCACGGCCAAAATTCTCATCCGGGACGCGGCCTGAATTCGGGTCAGCTTTGCGATTGCCGAGCATATTGAGAAAAATGCCCATGGTCGGGTTGAGCGTGATCTCTTCGAGCAGATCGCGAAAATTGCCAAACGCATTGCGATTGAGGATGTCCCAATACTCACCCATTGCGAGTGCTCGCCAGGTGTTGTTGATGCTGTTCAAAGAGACAACGAAGAACTCTGACATTGCCAGGGCCGCGCGCTTGCGAACGCCGCTGCCACCTTGGATCAACTGGCTCCAGACCATGTTGTCGCCAATGGTGGAGTTAAAATAATAGCGCTCTTGCGTGACCTGATCATAGCCGCGGCTGGCAAAGAACTGCCGCGCGGTCTGATCGTTGCTGCGGTTCATCTGGCTATCAAGCCATGGCTCATAACCATCGGAACGCAAAGCCGAGATCTCAGCAGTGGAAGCAGAGAGCGATGCTTGAAGCAGGAAGCGTGATGCCTCCTCGTCGGTCTGCGGGGTGACCACAGCAACGGGTGCGGGCGTGCCGCCACCGGTTGGGGGAGTGCCGCCGGCGGCTGAACCGCTGCCACCACCGCCGCCGCATGCAGCGGTCGCGATCGCAAGCGCAGATACCGCCGCGCCTTTCGAAATGGCGGGGCTATGACTGGCCTCGCCCGCTTCTGGTGTTGGCGGATTGGCTGTCTCCACCTCAGGGCGCACAGGCGCCTCAAGCAGCTCATCACTCATACTGGAATTCCTCCCAAAGACCGCCGGGTGGCGGGTAATATTGCAACTGGCTGCACCGCTATCATCGGCGATGAAACCAGTTCCTAATCATAAAGGCTAACGCGGTTTTCATGACGTCGGACCTGACGCTTTACGCAAGATGTGCGAACAAACCGTAACTTGTCACTAGACCTCAAGGTCGCCTCATCCCGCTTGCTGCACCACATGGCTGATCAGATGAGCAGTGCGGTAAGCGTCTGGCGCAAAATGAGTTTTTGGGAGGCGTGGCCACTCTGTAAGTCGTTTTGACTAACCTGAGACTAACGAATTCTGCCGTAAGGTTGGCTGAGTTCCGGCGCTCGTTTGGCTTGCCGTTCGGACTGCGCGTGCCTCGCTTGCCTGAAAGTACACCTTCTGCACTCTACTGAGGCGCTATTGGAGTGCTTTTTAAGCTGCAGCTCCCACAGAGCTCTGCTGGTCACTAGTCACGCTAACGAGTGACTAACCCGCTCCGTTAGTGCTTGATTGCATTAAGACTTTTGCAGTCAGTTTGCCCCGGTTTAACGTAATTTTACAACTTCTCACCCCTGTTCGCTGGTGCCAAAGCTGTTTCACTATGATACTGTTTTGATTGTAAAGTGAGAAATGCATCGCAACGTTCAGCCATGAATTTGGGGTAGGCTTGTGAATATGGGGTCAGGTCGCGCATGACAAAAAAACAGGCTGTAAGTCGTCACATTCTGGCGCTTGAACCACGGATGATGTTCGATGGCGCGGGGGTAGTTACGGCTGTCACTGCGGACATTGGCCCGATGGCCGCTGCGCCCGGTGAATACACTTTCAACGAGGCGAGCGTTGCGCCCGTAAACCTTGATGTACGCGGTGATACTTCTTCAAGCCTTGGTGATGGCGACGGTTCAGGCCTATCCGCTCAGCCTGTCGGACTTCTCTCTGGCAACCGGTCTGAGGGTAACGCAGGGCTATATCCAGAGATTCAAGTCGACGACGAGTTGCGCGAAGGCAGCACACCGCGCGCAATTATAGATGCCGCGCGTGATGACCGGGCAACGGCCATGTATGGCGCAGAGCGCGCGCTGGCTGATGGTTTCTTCGCAGAGCCTTCTGATGATGCGGTTACTGCTGCCTCTGGTGAAGTGCCTAACGACTTTATCTTCATCGACACCAGCGTCGAAAATTACGAGCAGCTGGCCGAGATCTGGGAGGGTCGCGGCACGATTGTCTTCGTGGATGGCAATAGTGACGGCGTAGATCAGGTTCTCACCGCGCTTGCCGGTGCAAGTGATATTGGCGCGATCCATTTCGTTAGCCACGGCGAAGACGGCATGTTTTGGCTGGGCGACACCCGGATTGATAACGCATCGCTGACCGGTGAGCTCGCATCTGCTTTCGCTTCGATCGGCTCAAAACTCTCAGCTGACGGGGATATCCTGATTTACGGCTGTGACGTCGGCAGTGATGCCGATGGTCAGGCACTGCTCAACAATCTGGCTGCGATCACTGGCGCTGACATTGCGGCGTCTATCGATGATACCGGGAGCATTGCTCGCGGCGGCGATTGGACGCTCGAAAACCGGCTGGGCGTGGTTGAAACGGCCTCGCTCGTGGCGCGCGAATGGGCTGGCTTGCTGGCGCCCGCGGCATTCGTAACGGGCGCATTCGATGTTTTTGATGAGAACGGCAATCAGGTGGCGGATGGCACCCGCCTGACAACTGTTGGGTCATCTGCGACTTGGTTCGATGTAGCGACCGTCAATGGCCAGCAAATCAGTGTGCGGGCTACTATTTTGTCGCTGACGCCGGGTGACAATGTGCAATTCAGCGGGCCTGGGGATGACTTCGGGGTGTTTCTCCGCAAGGGAGATGGATCAACGCTCGGAACGACTGCAATCCGTTGGGACATTTTCTTTAGCGCAACCGGCGCGCCTGCAAACGTGGATGTGAACTTCACAGTCGCGGATATTGATGGCAATGGCGGCCCAGAAACGCGTGAGTTTCTGGTAATTGACACGGATACGTTGTCTTCCTTTGAGGCGGCAAATGGTTCGCGCGTTCTGTTTGATACTTCCGTGCCTGGCGAGGTTACTGCGTCTGGATCTGCGAATGAGGACGGCGAATTGCCATCGGCTGCACGTTTCAATTGGCTCGACACCAACAGTTTTACCATTGAATACAACCTTGCAAGTGGTTTCACTGGCGCGTTTTTCCGACACGATGGCGATGCTGATTTTGACCTAGGCACTGGCGGGACGACGGTTTCCATTCCGCGGCTTGATTTGGATGGCAACGACAGCACGGCTGGCGGGTCTGCTTATACGAACACTTACGTCGAAAATGGCGCGGGCGTGTCCATCGTCGACAACGATGTTGATGTGCAAAACCCAAATGGGTCGGTCACCGGCGCGACCATCACTTTGACCAATGCTCTCGCTGGCGATGAGTTGCTCGTCAATGGTTCGAATGCAGCCTCTGGTTCTTTGGGTGGCGGCCTCAGCTACACCCGGACCGCGACTGAAATCATTATCACCGGAAATGGCAGCGCGAATTCCTATGAAAATGCGCTGCAGGCGATAACATTCCTAACGGCGGGTGAGCGTCCGGTTGAGACGCCGCGCACAATTGATATCAGTTTCGAAAACGCTTCGTTGAGTTCAAACGTGGCAACCGCGACCATCAATGTGCTCGAGGTCAATGATCCGCCAACTGCGGTCAATGACACGCAGATTACGACCGACGAAGATACGCCGGTCAACAGCATTGACGTGCTTGGTAATGATTTTGACGGTGATGGCGATACGCTGACCGTGATCAGTGCCAATGCCGGCAACGGTACAGTCACGATCAATGCTGATGGCACGCTGAACTACACGCCGAACGCAGGGTTTAGCGGAACAGACACCATCACGTACACGATTAGCGATGGCCGCGGCGGGACATCTACGGCGACCGTTCCGATTGTGATTGATCCAGTTAATGACAATCCGACCACCAATGGCAATCTGCCGCCGCAAACCAATATTGATGCGCAGCAAGGCATTTTCGTCAATGTTTCTGGCGGGTTCAGCGATGCCGAAGATCCAAACGGCCTGACTTACAGCGCGACTGGCCTGCCAGCCGGGCTCTCAATCGATCCAAACACTGGGTTTATCACGGGCAATATCGATAACTCCGCGAGCCAGGGCGGCTCTGGCGGTGTTTACGACGTTGTTGTGACTGCCACCGATTCCGGCGGTCTGACGGCAGAGCAAAACTTCAGCTGGACCGTCACCAACCCTGCGCCTCAGGCCAACAATGACGGCGGCTCTACGCTCGAAGATACGTCCGCTACTTTCAACGTACTGGCCAATGACCAAGACCCTGATGGTGACGATCTTACCGTCGTCTCGGCCAGCGCGCCGAACGGCACTGTGATCATCAATGCCGACGGTACAATCACTTATACGCCGAACGCCAATTACAGCGGCCCGGAAACCATCACTTACACCATCAGTGATGGCGAGGGCGGCACAAGCACGGCCACTGTTAGCTTGTTTGTGAACGCGCAAAATGATGATCCGGTCGCTACCGGTTCACTGCCGCCGCAAGTGAATGATGATGCCGACGCCGGTATCAGCGTGGACACTGCGGGCGGATTTGAGGACGTAGACAGCACCAATCTGGTGTACTCTGCAACTGGTCTTCCTCCGGGGCTTAGCATCAATTCTTCGACCGGTGAGATCACCGGGACGATTGATAATTCAGCCAGCCAAGGCGGCGCAGCAGGCGTCTACAATGTTACTGTTTCTGCGACGGATAATATGGGCGGAACGCCAGCCATCCAGAACTTCAGTTGGACGGTCAGCAACCCTGCACCGACGGCGACCAATGATACGGCAAACACCGACGAAGATACGGCCGTCGACATCCCGGTTCTGGCCAATGACAATGATCCGGATGGCGATGATCTAAGCGTTGTTTCGGCCACCGCGCCCAACGGCGCTGTTGTTATCAACGCTGACGGAACGCTGACTTACACGCCGAATGCTGATTTCAGCGGCACTGACACCATCACCTATACAATCAGTGATGGCGAGGGCGGCACCTCTCAGGCGACCGTCACAGTTACAGTAGGCGCGGTCAATGATCCGCCTGTTCCTGTTGGCACTTTGCCAGCGCAGACCAATCTCGATGCCGATGGCGGGATTTCTGTGGCGACCGCTGGCGGCTTTGCCGATAGCGATGATGCGACGCTCACATACAGCGCGGCTGGCTTGCCACCGGGCCTGTCGATTGACAGCGCCACGGGCGAGATTACCGGCACAATCGACAATTCTGCGAGCACTGGCGGCACGGGCGGCGTTTATAATATCACGGTGACAGCGACCGATCTGGCAGGCGAAAGCGCGGATCAGGACTTCACTTGGACGGTTACCAACCCTGCACCAATCGCGGCGGATGACACCGCCAGCACCACGGAAGACACGCCTGTTCTGATCGATGTCTTGCCAAACGACAGCGATCCCGACGGCGATGTTCTGACGGTTATTTCCGCATTCTCTTCCGTTGGTCAGGCAACGCTGGTCGGCAATCAGATCAACTTTGTTCCGCCCGCCAATTTCAACGGTACGGCGACCATCACTTACACCATCAGCGATGGCGAAGGCGGCACGTCTGAGGCGACTGTTACCGTTACAGTTGCGCCAGAAAATGACGATCCAGATTCGACCCCGATCCCGCCGGTTGACGCGCTGGATGGCGATACGGTTTCTGTGCCGGTTGCGGATGCATTCAGCGACGTTGACGGCGACACGCTCACCTTTAGTGCGACTGATCTGCCGCCGGGTCTCACGATTGACCCTGATACAGGCGTCATCTCCGGCACAATCACCCCGGATGCCAGCCAGACCAATGGCGGGGTCTACACCGCGACCATCACTGTTGACGATGGCAATGGCGGCACGACAACCGAGACAATCACTTTCAATGTTGGGAACCCTCCACCAGGGGCAGTCAACGACAACGCCTCGACCGATGAGGACGTGCCAGTCACGATTGATGTACTCGGCAATGACAGTGATCCAGACGGCGATCCGCTGACGGTGACGTCGGCTGACGCGCAGAACGGCACCACTGTCATCAACGCTGATGGCACGGTCACCTACACGCCCAATCCGGGCTTTAACGGCACGGACACGATCACTTACGAGATTTCTGACGGCAATGGCGGCACGTCGATTGCGACCGTTACGGTCGTGGTCAATGACATCAATGATACGCCAGAGATCAGCGGCTCTATCGGTGATCAGACCAACCTTGATGCGCAAGACATCAACCTGCCAGTTGCGGGCGCATTCAGCGATCCGGATGGCGATGCGCTCACCTTTACAGCGACTGGCCTGCCTGCAGGTCTGACGATTGATCCCGATACGGGCGTTATCTCTGGCACGATTGATAACAGCGCGAGTCAGGTGAACGGCGGCAGCTACAGCATCACGGTGACAGCCGATGATGGACGCGGCGGCACCATTTCTCAGGATTTCACCTGGACCGTCGCGAACCCAGCACCAGTCGCGGAAAATGATACGGCGACAACGGACGAGGACACGCCGGTCAATATTCCGGTGCTCGCCAATGATGTCGATCCGGACGGCGATGATCTGACGGTGATTGAGGCTGAGGCCGGTAATGGCACAGTCACTATCAATGCTGATGGCACGTTGGTCTACACGCCGAACCCAGATTTCAACGGCACCGATACCATTGTCTATACAATCGACGATGGTGAAGGTGGCACCTCATCGGCCAGCGTCGATGTGACCGTCACTCCGGTCAATGATGGGCCGACAACAATCGGGCTTCCAAACCAAAGCGGCGAAGACAGCCAGACTGTGTCTATCCCAACCGCCAGCGCGTTTAGCGACGTTGATGGCGATGCCTTGACGTTCAGCGCGGACGGCCTGCCACCTGCGCTGTCGATTGACCCCGTAACCGGTGTGATTTCCGGCACTTTGGCCTCAGATAGCTCGCAAAACGGGCCGTTCGTGGTGACCGTGACTGCGACTGATCCATCGGGTGAAGAGGTCAGCACGACCTTCATCTATTCGATACAAAACGTCCCGCCAATCGCGCAGAATGATGCCGCGACCACGCCGGAAGACACGCCGGTTACTGTTGCGGTTCTGGCCAACGACAGCGACCCTGATGGGGATGCGCTGACCATTACCAGCGCGAGCGCGGACAATGGCACAGTCGTCGTCAATGCAGATGGCACCGTCACATTCACGCCGGATCCGGATTTCAACGGGGAGGCGAATGTCACCTACACTGTCAGTGATGGCCAAGGCGGCGTTGCGACAGCGACGCTGACCGTTACTGTCACTGCTGAGAATGATGCGCCAGTGGCGGTCGATATTCCTGACGTGACCAATGAAGACAATCAGTCTGTTTCCATCGCAACGGAGAGCTTCTTTAGCGATGTTGACGGAGATGATCTGACGATCACGGCGGCTGGCCTGCCGCCCGGCCTGTCGATTGATCCGGCGACCGGCATCATCTCTGGCACGCTCGACATTGATGCAAGCCAGGGCAGCCCATACACCGTCACGCTGACGGCGGATGACGGCAATGGCGGCACAGTCTCGCAAGACTTCGTCTGGACCGTTACCAACCCAGCGCCAACCGCAGTGAACGACACCGCGAGCGTTGATGAAGACAGCAGCGTTAATGTCGATGTGCTCGGCAACGACAATGATCCCGATGGTGATCCGCTGACCGTGACCAGCGCGAGCGCGCCGAACGGCACCGTGGTGATCGAGGCCGATGGCACGCTGACTTACACGCCGAACCCTGATTTCAACGGCGAAGACACGATCACTTACACGATCGATGATGGCAATGGCGGCACCTCGACCGCTGCGGTTATCGTCACCGTCAATCCGATCAATGATGATCCGGTGGCTGTCGATGATGCGGTCACTACTGATGAAGACACGCCGGTCACCATCGGTGTGCTGGGCAATGATAGCGATGTTGATGGCGATGATTTGACCGTCACGACCGCAACCTCGCCCGATGGCACGGTTACGATCAATGCCGATGGCACGCTGGAGTTCACACCTAATCCGAACTTCAACGGCACGACCACGATCTCTTACGAGATTTCGGACGGCAATGGCGGCACGGCCACTGCGACCGTCACGGTTACGGTCAACCCGATCAACGATCCGCCAGTTGCAAACCCTGATGCGGCGACCACCGATGAAGACACGCCTGTCAACGTACTGCTGATCGGTAATGACACCGATGCGGATGGTGACGCGCTGACCGTGACCGCTGCGACCGCGGCGAACGGCACCGTCGTAATCAACGCGGACGGCAGTGTTGATTACACGCCTAACCCGGACTTTAACGGCACGGATACAATCACTTATACCATCAGTGATGGCAATGGCGGGTTCTCAACCTCCACCGCAACCATCACAGTGAACCCGGTCAATGATGATCCGGTTGCGGCCCCAATCGCGCCACAAACCAATGATGACAGCACGCCTGTCACGCTGGATGTCAGCGGCAATTTCTCTGATGTTGATGGCGATGATCTGACGTTCAGCGCCACCGGTCTGCCACCCGGCCTCAGCATTGACGCCGATGGCAATATCACTGGCACGCTTGACCCAGACGCCTCACAAGGCGGCCCAGCGGGTGACGGGGTGTACGAAGTCACAGTGACAGCCGATGATGGCAATGGCGGCACGGTTGATACAACCTTCACTTGGACGGTGAACAATCCGCCGCCAGAGGCCGTGGATGACACCGCGACCACCGATGAAGACACGCCGGTCAATATCCCTGTGCTTGCCAATGACAGCGATCCGGACGGCGATCCGCTGACTGTGACGGCTGCGGATGCGGCCAATGGCAGCGTTGTGATCGAGGCTGATGGCACGGTCACGTACACGCCGAACCCCGACTTCAACGGCACTGATACGATCACTTACACCATCAGCGATGGCAATGGCGGCACCTCCACCGCAACCGTGACCGTCACGGTTGATCCGGTGAATGATGATCCAGTTGTCACGCCGATTGCGCCGCAAGATAACATCGACAGCGCGACTGTATCGCTGCCGACAGCGGGTAATTTCAGCGATGTTGATGGCGACACACTAACCTTCAGCGCGACTGGCCTGCCAGCGGGCCTCTCGATCGACCCCAACACGGGCGAGATTACCGGCACGATTGACGCGGATGCCAGCCAAGGTGGCCCCGCAGGTGACGGTATCTACTCCGTCACTGTTACGGCTGATGATGGCAATGGCGGCACGGTTGATACGACCTTTGCCTGGACTGTCACCAACCCGCCGCCAGAGGCGGTGGATGACGCAGCGACGACCGACGAAGATACGCCGGTTAACATTCCAGTGCTTGCCAATGATAATGACCCAGACGGTGATCCGCTGACGGTCACATCTGCCACCGCGCCAAATGGCACGGTGGTGATTGAGGCTGATGGTACGGTCACATACACGCCGAATGCGGACTTCAATGGCACCGACACGATTACCTATACCATCAGTGATGGCAATGGCGGCACCTCCACCGCGACGGTCACTGTAACGGTCGATCCGGTGAATGATGATCCGGTGGTTGATACGCCGCTGGCCAATCTCGCCAATATTGACAGCGCGACTGTCAGTATTCCGGTTGCCGGTAACTTCAGCGATGTCGACGGCGATACGCTGACATTTACGGCGACAGGTCTGCCTCCGGGTCTCAGCATTGATGCGGCTGGCAACATCACTGGCACGATCGATCCTGATGCCTCGCAAGGCGGGCCAGCGGGTGATGGAATTTACACCGTCACCGTGACGGCGGATGATGGCAATGGCGGCACTGTCGAAAGCAGTTTTGCCTGGACCGTCTCCAATCCGCCGCCAGTGGCCACGGATGATACCGCGACCACGCCAGAGGACACGCCGGTCAACATCCCTGTGCTGGCGAACGACAACGATCCAGATGGTGATGCGCTGGCGGTGACGTCCGCAATTGCGACAAATGGTACCGTCGTGATCGAAGCCGATGGCACGATCACTTACACGCCGAATGAAGACTTCAACGGCACGGATACGATCACCTACACGATTAGCGATGGCGAGGGTGGTACCACCACCGCGACTGTCACTGTTACGGTTGATCCGGTGAATGACGATCCGGTCGCTGACCCGCAGCCGACCAATCAGACCGACGATGACGCCGATGTTATCTCGCTCGATGTGTCTGGCAATTTCGGCGATGTTGATGGTGATACGCTCACCTTCACCGCCACTGGTCTGCCGGGCGGACTGTCGATTGACGCCAATGGTGTCATCACTGGCACGTTGGATGCTGACGCATCGCAAGGCGGGCCGAATAGCAATGGCCTCTACACCGTCACCGTCACCGCCGATGATGGCAATGGCGGCACGACCACATCGACCTTTGTGTGGATTGTAAACAATCCGCCGCCACTCGCGGCGCCTGATACGGCCAGCACCACGGAAGACACGCCGGTCAATGTTCCGGTTCTGGCGAATGACAATGATCCAGACGGCGACACGCTGACCGTGATAGAGGCGAATGCCGCCAATGGCAGCGTTCTGATCAATGCCGATGGCACGATCACTTACACGCCGGATGCGAATTTCAACGGCACCGATACGGTCATCTACACGATCAGCGATGGCGAGGGCGGCACCTCGACCTCAACCGTGACGATCACTGTTGGCGCGGTGAATGATGATCCAGAGACAATTGGTCTGCCAGATCTCACCGATGGCAATAACGAGGCGATCAACGTGCCTCTGGCTCCAGCGTTCAGCGATGCAGAAGGCGACACGCTCACCTTCTCCGCTATGGGCCTGCCAGATGGTCTGTCGATTGATCCGGCCACAGGCGCCGTTACCGGCACCACCAGCCCAACTGCTTCGACCGGCGGCCCGGCGAATGACGGCGTCTACACCGTCACGATCACTGCTGATGATGGCAATGGCGGTACAGTCAGCACGACCTTCACTTGGACGATCAACAATCAGCCACCGACCGCCGTTGACGATAACTTCGTCGGTACGGAAGACACGCCGCAAGTGCTCGACGTACTGGCGAATGATATTGACCCGGATGGCAATGCCACCACGCCAATTGTCATCATCGCTGCGCAGGCGACCAATGGCACGGCCGTGGTCAATCCTGATGGCACCATCACCTTTACGCCCGATCCCAATTTCAACGGAACGGCGACGGTCACTTACACAATCGAAGATGCAAACGGCGATCCAGCAACTGCGGTTGCGACGATCGTTATCGCGCCAGAAAACGATGCGCCTGATGCGACGCCGCTGCCCGATCGCGGCGATGAAGACGGCGATGCAATCTCGATCGACGCTGGCGTATTGTTCTCTGACATCGAAGGTGACACGCTGACCTTCAGCGCGACAAATCTGCCAGCCGGCCTGACGATCGATCCCGTCTCTGGCGTTATCAGCGGGACGATTGATCCCGATGCCAGCCAGGTGAACAATGGTGTCTATCAGACAACCATTACAGCCGATGATGGCAATGGCGGCACGACCGACGTCACCTTCGTCTGGACCGTGACCAACCCTGGCCCAACGGCCGCGGATGACACGGCTTCGACCACCGAAGACACGCCAATCCCGTCAATTGATGTGCTTGGTAATGACAACGATCCGGACGGCGATACGCTGACGGTGGTTTCTGCCAGTGCGCCAAATGGTTCGGTTTCGATCAATGCTGATGGCACCTTGGCCTACACGCCGGATCCAGACTTTAACGGCACCGACACGATCACCTACCAGATCACCGATGGTCAGGGCGGCACGTCCACAGCCATTGTGACGGTGACTGTTGGTGCGGATAATGACGATCCAACTGCGCCGCCTTTGTCGGCGCTCATCAATGATGATGCTGACATTGTCGCTCTGGATCTCTCGCCTGGCTTTGATGATGTCGACGGCGATCCGCTGACATTCACGGCGACCGGTCTGCCTGCTGGCCTCAGCATTGACGCAGCGGGCAATGTCACCGGCACCATTGATCCGGACGCTTCGCAAGGCGGGCCGAACGGCGATGGCATCTACGAAGTCACTGTCACCGCTGATGATGGCAATGGCGGCACCGTTGATGTCATATTCACCTGGACCGTTGGCAACCCAGCGCCGCTCGCAGTGGATGACACAGCGATCACCGATGAAGATACGCCGGTCAACATTCCGGTGCTGGGCAATGACAATGACCCAGACGGCGATGCGCTGACTGTAACTCAGGCTAGCGCGCCAAATGGTACGGTTGTGATCGAAGCCGATGGCACGGTCACCTACACGCCGAATGAAGACTTCAACGGCACGGACACGATCACTTACGAGATCTCCGACGGCAACGGCGGCACCTCGACTGCGATCGTCACGGTTACGGTCAATCCAATCAATGATGATCCGGATGTGACGCCGATTGCCCCGCGCGATAATGTCGATAGCGCGGTGGTAAACGTGCCGACAGCCGGCAATTTCAGCGATGTTGACGGCGATCCGCTGACCTTTGATGCCACCGGTCTGCCAACTGGCCTCTCGATTGATCCGGCCACGGGCGTGATTTCCGGCACGATCGATCCATCTGCTTCGATCGGCGGACCGAACGGTGACGGTGTCTATGAAGTCACTGTGACAGCCGATGATGGCAACGGCGGCACCGTGTCCACCATCTTTAATTGGACTGTGACCAATCCAGTTCCAGTGGCGGTGAACGACACCGCGACCACTACAGAAGACACATTGACCAACATCGATGTTCTGACCAATGACAGCGATCCTGATGGCGATCCGTTGACTGTGGTCACCGCGTCTGCGGCGAACGGTACGGTCACGATCCTGCCCGATGGCACGATTGATTACACGCCGAACCCGGATTTCAACGGTACGGACACCATCTCTTACACGATCAGCGACGGCAATGGCGGCACAGCCTCGGCTCTCGTCACAGTTACAGTTGATCCAGAGAATGATCCGCCGGTGGCCGTCAATGACACCACCACAACCGATGAAGACACGCCGGTTACGATCCCTGTGCTCGGCAATGACACTGATGTGGACGGCGATCCGCTGACGGTGATCGATGCGACCGCGCCAAACGGCACGGTTATGATCAACCCAGATGGCACAGTGACCTATACGCCGGATCCCGATTTCAACGGGACCGACACGATCACCTACACCATTGATGATGGCATGGGTGGCACCGACACAGCGACGATCACTGTTGTGGTTGCGCCGGTCAATGATGCGCCGATTGCGACGCCTGACACGGTGGATACGGATGAGGACACACCAGTCACCATCCCAGTGCTCGCCAATGACACCGATGTTGATGGCGATCCGCTGACGGTCACTGATGCGACTTCGCCAGATGGCACAGTCACCATCAACCCCGATGGCACGATTACTTTTGAGCCTGATCCGAACTTCAACGGACCGGCCACCATCACCTATACCATTGATGATGGCATGGGCGGCACTGCAATTTCGACCGTTACGGTCAATGTTGCGCCGGTCAACGACCCGCCTGTTGCGCAAGATGATGCGGTAACAACCGACGAAGACACGCTGGTTACCGTTCCTGTGCTCACCAATGATAGCGACGCAGATGGCGATCCGCTGACTATTACGGAGGCGACCGCGCCAAACGGTACGGTTGTGATCAACCCGGATGGCACGGTCACTTACACGCCGGATGAGAACTTCAACGGCACCGATGTGATCACCTACACCATCTCTGATGGCAATGGCGGGTTTGACACGGCGACGCTGACGGTCACGGTTGATCCAGTGAACGACGTACCGGTGGCCGAAGATGATACGGCAACCGGAACGGAAGATCAGCCGGTCACTATCCCAGTGCTTGCCAATGACAGTGATGCAGATGGCGATCCGCTAACCGTGACAACGGCGACTTCGCCGGATGGAACGGTTACGATCAACCCGGATGGCACGATTACCTTTGTCCCTAACCCGGACTTCAACGGGCCAACCATCATCACCTACACCATTGATGATGGTATGGGCGGCACGGCAACGGCGACGGTTACGGTCGACATTGTCGCGGTGAACGATCCGCCTATTGGTGAGCCAGATACGGCAGTCACCGATGAAGACACACCTGTCACCATTCCAGTTCTCGCGAATGACAATGACCCGGATGGCGATCCGCTGACTGTTGTCTCGGCCAATGCGCCGAATGGCACGGTTACGATCAACCCAGATGGCACAATCACTTACACGCCAAACCCGGACTTCAACGGCACCGATACGATCACCTATCAGGTGAGCGATGGCATGGGTGGCTTTGACACAGTGACGGCAACCGTCACGGTCAATCCGGTCAATGATCCGCCGGTTGCGGGCAATGACGTGACCAGCGTGAATGAGGACAGCGAAGTCACCATTCCAGTGCTGGTCAACGACACGGATGCCGATGGCGATCCGCTGACGGTGACGACCGCGACCGCCACCAACGGTACGGTTACGATCAACCCGGATGGCACGATCACATATGTGCCGAACCCCGATTTCTTCGGCCAGGATACGATCACCTACACCATCACGGATGGCAATGGCGGCACGTCGACAGCGACCGTCGCGGTAGAGGTGATCAACACCAACGAACCGCCGGTTGATGAGCCGGAGGACGTGACCGTTATCAGCGGCACTGACACGATTATCAACGTGCTCGACAATACGACCGATCCAGAGGGCGATCCTCTGGAAGTGGTGATCGCGCTCGTCGATATTGGCGAAGTGGTGATCAATCCTGACGGCACGCTCACTTATTCTGCGCCGGCTGATTTCTTCGGCGAAGTGACGATCCGCTACTTCATCTCTGATGGTCAGGGCGGCTTTGTAGAGAGCTTCGCGACGATCACCGTGGTTGAGGCTGCGGCTGATATCAGCTTCCTGCTCGGCGATGAGCCTGCTCCGGGCATTCCTGATGCTTATCCGGTCGACCGGGTGCTGGATCAGAGCGACGCCTTTATCAGCACGCCGCTGATCATCCTCGATACGGTCAATGATTTCCGCTCGCTTGGCGGCATGGGCACGCTCAACGTTGATCAGCCATTGCTGAACGCTGTGAACGGCCTGCGCTCCTTGAATGGCATTGGCGGCTTCGATGCCAATGGCCATCCAATTGATGACGTGGTTGGCTATATCGATCACATTCGCGATCTACGCTTTGGTGTGGACCGTCTGTTCGATCCGCGCTTTGGCGACTTCCTGCCAGAGGCGCTGACTGGCTTCTCCGTGCGGCAACTCGACACCGGCAGCGATCAGGTCATGATCGAGAGCATTTCGCGCGACCGTGTGGTCTATGTCGAAATGCGCGATATTGGCGCGGACGATGCCCCTCGGATCACCGAATATCAGCTGGTGACGCGCGATGGCGCGCCGCTGCCTGACTGGATCCGGATGGATGCTCGCGGTTTGGCGATCATTGAACGTCCGGTCGATGCAGAGACGATCAGGTTGGTTGTTCGCGCAATCCGGGCTGATGGTGAAGTGATTGAGATCCCTGTCGTTATTCAGGGTGCAACCGGTGAGATACAGACTGGATAAGGCGATTGCAGATGCGGTGGCCAAGGCTGAAACACTTGATACGATGATGGCACGCGCCAGTGGCGAAGCCGATGACGAAGCAAGCAAACTGCTTGCAGCTTTTAGTTGAAAATAGAACGGATGAAGGTGAGCCAATGAATAAGGGACTTGCACTGGTAAGCGCATCGACACTCTTCCTGGGTGCCTGCGCAACTGTACCCGAGCCGTTCACGGCGGCGGAATTGAACGAAACAGCAGCCAGCAATTTTGAGCGGGTTGATGTGGATCAGGAGCCGGTGACGGCGCCGATTGATCTCTATGAGGCGATGGCCCGTTCGCTGAAGTACAATCTCGACTACAAGGTCGAGTTGATGGAGATTGCGCTGCGCGACCGCGAGCTTGATCTTCAGCGTTACGACATGCTGCCGCAATTGGTTGCCAGCGCTGGCTATGCCGGACGTAACAACTTCTCTGGTGCCAGCTCGCTCTCGCTGATTACCCGGCGGCAATCGCTGGAGCCTTCAACTTCGCAGGAACGCGACCTGTTCACCGCTGACCTTTCGCTCGGCTGGGACGTGCTCGATTTCGGCCTCTCTTATGTACGGGCCAAGCAGGGCGCGGATGAAGTTCTGATCGCGCAGGAGCGCCGCCGCAAGGTTGCCAACCGTGTTATCGAAGATGTGCGCTCTTCCTATTGGCGGGCGGTCAGCGCCGAACGCCTGCTGACCAAGCTGCAAGAGTTGGAAGACTCGGTCACCACTACGCTGCAAAATTCAGAGCGTTTGGCTGAGCGACGTCTGTCTGCTCCTCTGACCGCGCTGACATACCAGCGTGAATTGCTGGAAATTCAGGCGCAAATTCGCAAGCTTCAGCGCGAGCTGGTGGTTGCGAAGGCGCAATTGGCCGCGCTGATGAACCTGCGCCCCGGCACTGAGTTCTCGCTCGCTTTGCCAGATCGCACCAACACTTTGCCTGCGGTCAATTACCAAGGCGAAGACATGATGATGACGGCGCTGCTCAATCGTCCAGAGCTGCGCGAGGTTAGCTATCGCCAACGGATCAATTCGCGCGAATTGGATGCGGCACTGCTTTCCGCTCTGCCTAGCTTCCGCGGTGTCCTTGGCGTCAATGTCGATTCCAATGACTTCCTGTTTAACAATGACTGGATGAACTACGGCGCCCGAGCCAGTTGGAACGTCCTCAACCTGTTCCGCTTGCCAGCGCATAAGAAGGCCGTGCGCGCTCAGGAAGATCTGCTGGAGCAGCGCGAATTGGCGCTGACCATGGCGGTGATGACACAGGTTCACGTCTCACGCGCACGCTTTAGCCATCTCAGCGAAGAGCTCGATACGGCATCACGCCAGATGAAGGTGCAGGACAAGATCCTGGATCAAATCCGTTCCGGCCATAGGGCCGGCGCAATGAGCCGTCAGACACTGCTGCGTGAGGAGATGAACACGCTCGCCGCAGAGGTGAAATATGACATCGCTTATGCCGAGGCGCAAAACGCCTATGCTGGCCTGTTCGCCTCAATGGGCATCGACGAGTTTAGTCCAAACGTGACCGGACGCGAAGATGTCGCTACTCTGCGCGCATCACTGGAGCAAATGTGGCAGGACCGCGAAGCTGCGGTAAAGCTGTCTGGAAATTAAAACATGAGTGACATTGAGCAGGTGGACGAGGGATCACCGCCCGCAGAAGATGGCAACCGCAAGCTGTGGATTGGCGGCGGCATGCTTGCTGTGGCTGCGGTCATCGCAGGCGTTGTCTATGCGGGCAGCGGCGACACGCAGTGGTCGGATAACACCGCTGTGGCCTCAGCAGAGCAGGCGGAACTGGCAGCGGGTGAGGGCGGTGAAGTCGCCGCAGAGCCTGAGCCAGAGCCGGTGCTAGAGGCGCGCGGCGTGATCGCGGCCAAGAACGAGAGCACAGTGGCCTCGCGCATGACCGCGCGGATTACCTCTATGCCGTACCGGGAAGGGCGCAGCTTTGGCAAAGGGGCCTTGCTTGCCCGGTTTGACTGTTCAACCATTCAGGCGGAATTGAACGCGGCCCGCGCCGCAACCGCCGCCTATCAAAAGACCTATGAGACCAATGTTGAGCTCGACAGCTATGAGGCGGTCGGCAAAAACGAGGTAGCGGTCTCGCGCGCCAATCTTGGCCGCGCTCAGGCAGAGGCCAATGCGGTCTCGGCTCGGCTGCGCGATTGCGCGGTTTACGCGCCATTCGCCGGCACTGTGGTCGAAGAGATCGCAAGCCGCGGCGAAGTGGCCGCCAGCGGTCAGCCGCTGCTGCGCATTCAAAGCGGCGGCGACCTCGAAGCCGACCTGATTGTTCCCAGCAATTGGCTAACTTGGCTTGAGCCGGGGGCGAAGTTTGACTTCGTGATTGATGAGACGGGCGCCACGATCACCGGCGTCGTCACCCGGCTGGGCGCATCGGTTGACCCGGTCAGCAAGACGATCCGCATTGGTGCCAATATTGATCGCGGCGATGCTCTGGTCCTGCCTGGAATGAGCGGCACCGCAAGCTTCGAAGAGCCTAGCGAGGCACCTACCGAAGCAGAGGCAGCGGGTGAGGGCGAAGGCGCGGCTGAAGGCGAAATGAGCGGAGCGGCCACGGAAGGGGCTGAAGCCGATGGCAGCCAGCCAACCTGATCCGATTGAGTCCGCTGCGCCCAAGGTCAGCTCTCTGGCCCCCAAAGGCGCAGCGCCGGGTGCGGCAAAGCTCGCCGCGCTGCTGCAATTCGAGGCGGAAATCCGCCGCCAGGAAACCGTCGAAGAACTGCAATACCTTGTCGCCAATGAAGCGCGGCAGGTCTTGCCTTACGGCCAGATGTTTGTGCTGCGCCAGGCGCGGATCGGGCAGGGTTTTGAGGTGCAATGCGCCTCCTCCTTGGCGACCGTCGACCGCAATGCGCCGCTGATCCATGCGCTGGAAAAGGCGATTGAGCGCCTCGCGCAGGATCACGGGCTGGAGCAGCCGAACGCTTTTGACGCCGCCAGCCTGCGCGCGGACGAGGCCTTTGACCAATATCCCTATTCCCAGCCGCATTGGCAGCCTCTGCTCGGCAAAGACGGCGAAGTGTTCGGCGGTCTGCTGTTTGCCCGCGATGAACCATTGCGGGAGGGCGAGAAATTTCGCGCAGCCCGCATCGCCGAAACAGCGGCGCATTCCTGGCTCGCGCTGAGCGGCGGAAAGCCTGTTCGCCGCCTGCCTGTGATCGATAGCAAGAAGAAGAAATGGATCGCGGTCGCCATCGCGGTTATCCTGCTGTTCCCAGTGCGCCTGACGGCTCTGGCCCCGGCTGAGATCGTTGCTGAGCGGCCCTACATTGTCGCTGCACCATTTTCAGGCCGGATTGCCTCGATTGAGGTCACGCCCAATGCTCCGGTGAAGGCGGGCCAAGTGTTGCTGCGCTTTGACGATGTGCGGCTCGATAATGAGCTGGAGCTGGCCGAGGAAAGGTTGGCTGTTGCTCGCTCGCGCCTCGAACGCTCCACCAGCTCTGCCTTTAGTGACGAGGACGAGACCTCGGATATCGCGATCATGCTGGCCGAGGTTGAGGTCGCGCAGGCAGAGTATGACTATGCGAAAGAGCTCGCTGGACAATCCGCGATCACCGCTCAGCGCGACGGCATGGCTTTGTTTAGCGACCGCCGCGATTGGGAGGGACGCGCAGTCAATGTCGGCGATCCGATCATGCAGGTCGTCAATCCAGATGAGGTGATGATCCGCATCGATTTGCCAGCAGCAGAGCAGATGTCGCTGGAAAAGGGCGCGAAGATCAAGATGTGGCTCGATTCCCAGCCTTTGTGGGCCATCGACGGTCTGCTGGAGACGGCGAGTTATCAGGCTCGCCAGACGCCCGATGGAACGCTCGCCTTTGCGCTCACCGCGCGGCTGGATGGCGATAACCCCCGGATTGGCTCGCGCGGCACGGCTCAGGTCTATGGCCGCTGGGTGCCGTTTGTTTACTCGCTGCTGCGCCGGCCGATTGCTGCCCTGCGCCAATTTGTCGGACTATGAGTTCAGCGGCGATCCCCATTGATTTGCCGGAGATGCCAAAGCCGCCTCCGCTTCCCGCCTTGCGGCAGGAATTGCGGATCGAACCGGGCGCGCCGCTGGTCAATGGAGCGCCGAGCTGGAACCTGTTCGACCCGGTCCGCCATGCGTTCTTTCAACTGGGCCAGATCGAATTTGTGATCTTCTCGCATTGGGCGAGCGGCAATTTGGCCCGGATCGGTGATGATCTGGAGCAGCGCGGCCTTACCAGCGACGAATCCAATGAAGCTTTCAATGCCGTGGTAGAATTCGCTACGACCAATGGTCTTACCGTCGGCCCCGTCGGGCGGGACAGTGTCTCTGCCTTTATGGAGCAGCGCGCCCGCAACAAAAAAGCGGCGTGGAAGTGGTTGCTCGACAATTATCTCTTCATCCGCATTCCGCTGGTTAAGCCCGCGCGTTTTCTGGAGCGCACGATTGAGCATGTCCGCCCGCTGTGGTCGCTCTACAGCCTGGTGTTCTTCGCCGTGCTCGCGCTCACCAGTCTGTTTCTGGTTTCGCGCCAATGGGATGCCTTCATGGCGTCGTTTCTCTATTTCTTCAGCTGGCAGGGCCTGATCGCTTACGGCGCAGGCTTGTTCTTTGTGAAGATCCTGCACGAGCTAGGCCACGCTTACACCGCGACCCGCTATGGCTGCCGCGTGCCGACGATGGGGGTCAGCTTTCTGGTGATGATGCCGGTGCTCTACACCGATACGACGGCGGCCTGGCGGCTGACATCACGCAAGAAACGCCTGGCGATTGACTGCGCAGGGGTAGCCGCAGAGCTGATGGTGGCCAGCATTGCGACGATGCTGTGGGTGATCCTGCCCGATGGCACCGCGCGCAGCGTCGCCTTTATTCTGGCGACGACCAGCTGGATCATGAGCCTCGCGATCAATCTCAATCCGTTCATGCGCTTCGATGGCTATTACGTGCTGTCGGATTTCCTCAACGTGCCCAATTTACAGCCGCGCGCCTTTGCTCTGGGCAAGTGGAAGATGCGCGAAATCCTCTTCGGACTAGGCGTCGATGCCCCGGAAGAAGTACCGCACAAGCTGCGGCGCGGGATGATCATCTATGCCTATGCGACATGGATTTACCGCCTATTCCTGTTCACCGGGATCGCGATCCTGGTCTACAATCTGTTTTTCCAACCGCTCGGTCTGATCCTAGCGATTGTAGAGCTTGGGGTGTTTATTGGCCGTCCGGTGTTTGCCGAAATGCGCGAATGGGCGGGCCTTCGCAAATCGATCACCAGCACCAGGCGGGGCAAGGCGTGGTTCGGGATAGTTGGCGGTTTGCTGCTGGCTGCGTTCTTGCCGCTCGACCGGCATGTGACCGGCTATGCGGTCCTGACCCCGGTTGGCGCTGCGCCGATTGTTTCAGGAGAGCCCGCGCGCGTGGTCAAAGTGATTGCGCAAAACGGCCAGACAGTCGCTGCAGGTGATCCGATCATAGAGCTCGACGCGCCGGAGCTCGCAGCAGACGCCGCCTCTACCAAAGTTCGGATCGCTCAGCTTGAGCTGCAAATGGGCCGCTCCATGGCGGACAGCCGGGACCGCTCCAATCGCGCGGTTCTGGAACGAGAACTGGCGAGGGAGCGCGGCAAGCTGGCTGGGCTCGAACGACGCGCCGACAAGCTGATCCTGCGCGCGCCGGGGCCGGGCACGGTCTCGGGCCTGATGCCAGATATGCATCCCGGCCGCTGGATCGGCGGCGAAGAAGTGATCGCCCATGTCGTAACGCCGAGCGATTACGATGTTCAGGCCTATGTGCCAGAGGACGAGATTTGGCGCCTAAGCGATGGCGCGCTGGGCACATTTGTAGCCTCCGATGCGGGCGGGCCGTCCCGCTCCGCCAAGCTGGTTGAAATGTCTTCGAGCGCGATTGCGCGGCTAGAACAGCCCATCTTGGCTTCGACCAATGGCGGACCGATTGCGGTCGACAAAGACGGTGAGGAGCTGGCCCCGAGAGAGGCGCTGTACCGTATTCGGATGATCGCGGAAAAAGGCGTGCTCAGCGGCGAAGACTATCAGATCCGGCTGGTGCCGGGATCGGTTCAAATCCGCACCGAAGGGCGCTCTTTTGCTGAATGGGCGGCGACTGAGCTCGCGCGCATGTTCCGCCGTATCTTCTGACCTAGGCCGCGAGCTGGTCTGCACCGGTGGCTTTGCTGGTGAGTTCGAGCGCCTTTGCTGCCAATTCTTCAACGCCAAGATAATGCGTGCCTGCACTGGCTCTGCGCGCGGCATCAATCCGTTCGCCGTTCCCGGCGACCGTGGCCTTTTGCAGCAGAGTTTCTTTGCCCGCATCGCGCAGCATCGCCAGGCCTTTGGCCCCATCGCTGCCGGGCCCTTCCAATAGGCCGCCGACACAATCAATTCCGGCACGCGACAATGCGCCAAACAACAGGTCTGCCGAAGGACGCACGCCGCCGACCGGATCGCGGTCAACCAAGCGCAAAACTGGCTGCGACCCCGCCTCGATCATTGCGTGATAATCGCTATCATAGGCGATATAGACCGAACCTTGCTCCATCACCGCGCCATTGCTGGCCTTTGCCAAGGTGCAGGCGACCGAGGAGGACAGCTTCGTCATAAAGTCTTGCGCATCGCCTTCATCGCAATCGAGCGTGATCAGCGTCGGTGGGCAATTGGCGGGCAGGGCTGCCAAAATCTGCCTTAGCGTGCCAAGGCTGGTGTTGCCGCCAGATAGGGCGAGCACTTTGCCGTCCCAATCATAGGCTGAGGCTGCCTCATCCGCGCTGCCGCCAGCAGTCTCACCGCCGCTCTTAAGCTCACCGTTCACGGCATCGAGCACAATCTTGCCCAGTTCTGCGACGGCGGCTTTAAAGTTCTCTTGCGAGGTGTTCACCGGCTTTGGAAAGCACGCTACCGCGCCCAGATCGAGTGCGCGCTGAGCTGTGCCCGTGCCGCTCTGCGTAATGCTCGACAGCATCACTACCGGCAGCGGGTTTTCCTCCATAATCTCTTGCAAAAAATCGATCCCGCTCATGCCCGGCATCTCAACGTCCAGTGTGATGATATTGGGTTTAAGCTCTTCGATCTGATCGCGCGCGTCGTCGGCGTTTCGGGCGGTGCCGATTACTTCAACATTGCGGGATTGTTCAAGAATATCGCAAAACAGGGCGCGCATCGCGGCTGAATCATCGACGACTAAAACTCGAGCTTCTTTCATTGGAAGAGGTGTTCCCATGCGTAGTGTTTGACCAAAGGCGCGCGCGGCAAAGCCTCACGCAAAGCATCTCTGCTGTGCGAAGTAGGTCTAATGAATGGATGCTAAAGAGGTCGGCGATAGCCCTTCCGTATTCGTCCCTAGACCCCCGGCAATTCTCCCTTGATCCACGCTGACTAAACCCAGCTTCATCAATCAACGCAGAGCAGCCAGAGATAGGGGCTATCCATGACAATTCAGAAGCTGACCCGTATAGGTGGGGCGGCCATTCTTGGCATTATCGTCGTGTCACTACTTGTGATGACATATTCGCTAAACAAGATCCGCATTGGCAGTGATCTTTATGCGCAAAACCAGCTTACGGATGAGTTGATCGCGGACATCCTGCCGCCGCCGCAATATTTGGTTGAGGCATTCATGGAAGCGAACATACTGAACGACAAACCAGAGGATTTCGAAAAATACAGCTCCTATTTGGCACAGCTTGAAAAAGAGTGGGGCGAACGGCGCGAATATTGGGCCGGTTCTCCTTTGCCTGAGCATCTCAAGGCAGCAATTGAAGACACTGCGGTAGCGGACGGCGAGGCTTTCTGGTCAGAAATCAATTCGAGCCTAGTTCCGGCTGTTCGTCGCGGCGATACAGAGGCGGCAGATGCGTCGATGGGGCGGCTTCTTCCAATATTTCAATCTCATCAGACCAAAATCGATGCGATTGTTGAAAGTTCCTTTGCGCTAAAGGAACGGACTACGGCGAGCACGGAAACGACGGTTTTCTGGACCTCTGTATCGATAGCCGCGATGGGGCTGTTGCTATTGATGTCGGTTCTGGTCGGATTAACCCTGTTGAATCGACGAGTTCTCAACGCTTTGACGACCACGTCAGCGACCATGACTGCAATGGCTCAGGGCAACCTCGATGCTGGCAAGACCTCTGAACATCGGCCTGACGAAATTGGCGAGATGACCAAGGCGATTGAGGTTTTCCGTACTGCATCAAAAGCGCAAGCCAATAGTGCCGATCAACAGCGCGAGGTGGTAGAGCAACTCACCACCGCTCTCGACAAGCTGGCTGATGGTGATCTTGCTTATCGGATCGAGACGAAACTCGATCCTGAGTATGAGGCGCTGCGCACCAGTTACAACAACTCAGTCGATCGCTTGGGCACACTGATGCAGCAGGTCAGCGAAACGGTGACGAGCGTTAACACTGGCGCATCGGAAATCCGGGCCGCGTCTGATGATCTGGCATCGCGCAATGAAATGCAGGCTGCTCGCCTAGAAGAAACCGCCGCAGCGATGAGTCAGGTCACCGATCTGGTTCGCACATCGGCGAAGAAAGCGGCCGAATCGCAGCAGTCTATCTCGGGCACCCATTCGGTTGCGCATGATGGCGGAGCGGTGGTTAAACGCGCCGTGGATGCGATGGCTTCGATCGAGAAATCAGCCAATGAAATCACGCAAATCATCGATGTTATTGACGGCATTGCGTTCCAGACCAACCTGTTGGCCCTCAACGCCGGTGTAGAGGCAGCCCGTGCTGGCGATGCAGGCAAAGGCTTTGCAGTGGTTGCGAATGAAGTTCGCGCCCTTGCTCAGCGTAGCGCCGATGCCGCGCGTGACATCAAAGAGCTGATCACGACCTCAACCGAACAGGTTGGCGAAGGTGTGGAGCTGGTCGGTGAAACCGGCAATCTGCTGGAGAACATCGTGGAACGCATTGCTACGGTGAACGAGCAGGTGAGCGACATCGCCGATGCCTCGCAATCACAGGCGGAGAACCTGGAGCAGGTCAATGTGTCGGTCGGCGAAATGGACCGCATGACACAGCAGAACGCAGCCATGGTGGAGGAATCTACGGCGGCAGCCCGCAGCCTAGCCGATGAAGCGCGTGAGCTTGGCAGTTTGGTTGGTCAGTTCAGAGTTGGTGGTGATGCCTCTCAAGCTGCGCAATCGCCCAAGACTGTCGTCGCTGTGCGGCAGGACACCAAGAGAGCTGCACCGGCTCAAAAGGCTCCGCCCGTATCCGGCAATCTCGCGCTCGCGGCTGATGTCAGTGCCGACGACTGGAGCGAGTTCTGATCGCGATCGGGGCCAGTGGAGAACTGCCATGACAAAGCTGAAATTGCCTGCGGTGTGCAATCGCGCCGCGACCGAAATCCTGCGCGACGATCTGGTCGAAGCGGTCGGTTCTGAAGCGATTGATGGACCTTATCCTGTGGATGCGGGTGAGGTCGAGCAGATGAGCCATGCGGCGCTCCAACTGTTTGTCTCGGCCGCCAAAACTGGTGCTGGTGTGCAAATTGATCCGGCCTCCGACGCGTTTCGTAACGCTGTCAATCTGGCTGGGCTGGGGCATGTATTTTGGGAGGCGAGTGAGACATGAATTTAGATGATATCCAAAATGTCTTCTTCGTCGAATGCGAAGAATCGCTCGAGGCAGCAGAGGCCGGGTTAGAGACCTGCAAGGCTGGAGAGTACGACACCGAAACGATCAATGCGATCTTTCGCGGTGTGCACTCCATTAAGGGCGGCGCAGGCGCATTTGGCCACGCTCCGCTGCAGGCCTTTACCCATTGCTTTGAGACATTGCTGGCCGACGTCCGGGAAGATGCGGTCGAGCTGACTCAAGAGCTGGTCGATCTGTTCCTGCATGCGCTCGATTGTTTGCGTGATCATGTCGATGCGGCGCGTGAAGGGCAGGATCCGCCTGACGACACCGCCTTGATCAAGCAATTGACTGATGCGCAGGCTGCGAATGCGGGCGCCGCCGATGCTGCGGGCGTTGAAAGCGCGGCGGCAGAAGCAGCGACTGAGCAAACTCCTGAGGAAGCGCCTGCTGGCGCTGATGATGACCTTGATCTCGATGCGCTGCTCGACGACCTTGAAACAGAACCGGCAGTAGCAGACACCACCGCAGAGGTAACGACCAAGCAAGTACGTGCGACAACGCCGATCCGCGTCCATTTCCGCCCACATGCCCCGGCCATGACCAATGGCGGCGATCCGCTGCTGTGGCTGCGCGAGCTTGAGCTGCTGGGCGGCAAGGTGAGAGAATGTGACATATCGTTCGTGCCTCAGCTCGACGACTTTGACCCTGCAATCGGCTATTTGGGCTGGAGCTTCGAGGTGCCTGAGGAGGCCGGTGAAGACGCGGTCAATGACATTTTCGACTTTGCCGGCGATGGCTGCTCGCTGACCATTGGCGAAGGCGCTGCCATTCCTGAGCCGCAGCTTGGCAAAACGCAAAGTAGTGCGGCTGGACCGAAGAAGACCGATGCCAAGCAGGCTGAAGCGAGTGGCAAAGCCGCAAAGCCAAGCGAAAGCGCGGTGGAGAAAGCGGACACAGACAAAGTCGATACCCCGGCCAAAGCCGCACCCACGCCAGCAGAAAAACCTGCGGCAGCGGCCTCTGCCAATCAGGCTGCGCGGCAATCGCGCGAGGGGCAATCGATCCGCATTGATTTGGCTAAGCTCGACCGGTTGATTGACGGCGTCAGCGAGCTGGTGATCGCACAAGCGATGCTGGCCCAGCGCCTCAGCGCGGATGACATGTCGCATTGCGAAGAGCTGACTATGCTCGATGGCTTGATCCGCGATATGCAGGAACGCGCCATGGCCATTCGCGCGCAGCCGATCGGCACAGTTTTCAACCGCATACCGCGCGTCTTGCGCGAGCTTGCAAACTCCACTGGCAAACACGTCAAATTGGAGCTGGTAGGCGAGTCCACAGAACTCGATAAGACCGTTATCGAAATGCTCAGCGAGCCGATGACGCACCTGATCCGCAATGCGGTGGATCACGGAATTGAGCCAGCCGAAGAGCGGCTTGCAGCTGGCAAATCTGCCGATGGAACGTTGCTGCTTCAGGCGGAGCACCGCGGCGGGCGGATTGTCATTCGCATCGAAGACGATGGGCGCGGTATCAACCGCGAGGTTGTGTTCGCCAAGGCGCTGGAAAAAGGCGTTGTGACCGAAGATCAGCAATTGTCGGACGAGGAAATCGACAACCTGATCTTTGCGCCGGGTTTCTCAACCGCTCAGCAGGTTTCCAACATTTCAGGCCGCGGCGTCGGAATGGATGTAGTGCGCCAGCATGTGAAAGAGCTGGGCGGACGGATTACGATTGAATCGCAACCAGGCAAAGGTACAGCCTTTATCCTGGCCCTGCCGCTGACCCTGGCGATTTCCGATGGCATGATTGTCCAGGTGGCTGGCCAATCGCTGGTGATCCCGCTGGCGCATGTGGTTGAAAGCCTGCGCCCGACGGCGGATCAGATCAAAGGCATGGGCACAGATCGGCAAATGCTGAATGTGCGCGAAACCTTCGTGCCGATCATGCCGCTTGCGGGATTTGTTGGCTCGGGCACTGGTCCGGCTGAGCCGACCGATGGCGTTTTGGTGATCGTCGAGACTGAGAATTGCGGGCAAGCTGCGCTGCTGGTCGATGAAATTACTGATCAACGCCAATTTGTGATCAAGAGCCTCGATACCCATTATCGCTCGATCAAAGGCGTGGCGGGCGCGACCATTCTCGGCAACGGCCAGGTCGCGCTGATCGTCGATGTCGACCGTCTGGTTCAAGAGGCCGCATCGCCCACTTCTTTGCCAAACACTCCGGCCGAGGCAGTGGCAGCATGAGCCTGATGCTGACCCCTGCTAGCAAAATGGACGACAGCATTGTGCCGGGCGTTAGTCCGCAGGTGTTCAGCCGTGCGGATTTTGCCAAAGTTGCTGATTTCACGCATCGTAAATCTGGCATTGTGTTGTCGGAAGGCAAGATGATGCTCGTCTATTCGCGGCTCGCCCCGCTGCTGCGGCGCTGCAACTGCACGACCTTTGCCGAATATCTTGCGCTAATTGAAGAGGATCAGGATCAGGCCACCGCAACCGTCGCGGCGCTGACCACCAATCACACCTATTTCAACCGCGAAGAGCATCATTTTGAGCATTTCTCAAAGCATGTGCGCGGGGATCTGGTGGCGAAGGCGTTGTCAAAACAGCCCGTGCGCATCTGGTCAGCGGGCTGTTCCAGCGGTGAAGAAATCTGGACCCTGATGCTAACCTTGCTTGGTCCGGATCGGATCGAAGGAAAGCAGATTGCCAAGAGCAAGCTGGTCGCCTTGGCGAGCGATCTGGCGGAGCATGCGGTAAGCGCGGCCGAGGCTGCGACTTACCAAAAAGAGGCCATGAAAGAGATACCGCAGGCCTTGCTAGACAATTGGTGCAAGGCCTATGGCGACACTTTGAAAATTGGACCAGAGGCGCATGGCTTAGTGCGCTTTCGCCAGCTCAATCTGCTAGGCGATTGGCCGATCAAGAACACCTTTGATGTGGTCTTTTGCCGCAATGTGATGATCTATTTTGACCACCCGACAAAGGAGCGTCTGGTGTGGCGTTTAGCTAACCAAGTTCGCCCTGGTGGATACCTCTACATTGGCCATTCCGAGCGTGTTTCTGGGCAAGCTGCCGATTTGCTTGAGCCGGTTGGTCCCACAATTTATCGAAGGAGAGGCGCATGACTATTCGTGTTCTTATCGTCGACGATTCTATGACGATGCGTAAACTGTTGCAAGAACGCCTGTCGCGTGACCCTAGCATTGAGGTTGTCGGCAATGCCTGCGACGCGAGCCAAGCGCGGGCGTTAATGAAATCGCTCAATCCAGATGTCGTGACGCTTGATATCGAAATGCCCGGCATGGACGGTCTGTCATTCTTGCAAAAGATAATGGAGTTGCGCCCGACGCCCGTCATCATCGTGTCTGGATCGACGCAAGAAGGCAATTCTACCACGGCGCAGGCGATGGCTCTGGGCGCAGTCAGTTGTTATGCGAAAACTGATAGGCACGGCGGTCTTCCATTGGATGATGGGGGCCGTTTGTGTACCTTGGTGCATGAAGCCTCGCAGGTAAAATTCGTAAAAATTGCCGCCAAGGATCCAGTGCTCCCGACAGCCGAAGTGAGCGCAAGCGGGGCAAAGCCAAAACTGATCACGATCGGCTCATCAACGGGCGGTATTGAAGCGCTGCGAACTGTGCTTGCTGGTTTTACCAAAACCTGCCCGCCGACCATGATTGTACAGCACGTCAATGCCCGTTTTGCGCCGGCAATTGCGCAAACTTTAGATGCCGTATGCGAGGCGAGGGTCGTGATCGCAGAAAATGAAACCCCATTGAAGGAAGGGCATGTCTACTTCGCGCCAGGCGGCGACAGGCATATGACTGTTGCGGGCAGCAATCCGGACAATTTGCGTTCCGTCCTGCGCGCCGGCGATCTTGTTTCCGGGCATATCCCCAGCGTCGATAAGTTGTTTACCTCAGCCGCCAAGGTCGGCGGACCCAATGCGCTCGGCGTCTTGCTAACCGGCATGGGCGAAGACGGCGCCAAGGGCCTGCTCAAAATGGTTGAGGCAGGTGCGGATACGATTGCCCAAGATGAAGCGTCCTGCGTGGTGTTTGGCATGCCGCGCGCGGCGATTGCGCTGGGAGCTGCGAATTCGGTGCTGCCCATCAAAGACATCGCAAAACGCCTCACGAGTTGGAGGCAATACGCATGAGCGCATCGCTCTCCAAACTAGCTGATATCAGCCGTCCCAACCGAAAGATCACGGTCATGCAGGGCGATGCCTGCGCCAGCGCAGATCCAGCGGTCGAATACACCACCATTCTGGGCGGCTGCGTTGCGACGGCATTGTATGATCCGGTCGCAAAGATCGGCGGGCTCAATCACTTTCTGCTAGCTGAGCCTGCGGTTGGCCAAAACAAAACCGAGGTGGATGAGCATTTCGGCGTCTATTTGATGGAGCTCTTGATCAATGAAATGCTGGCTCTGGGCGCGAAGAAATCGCGTTTGAAGGCGCGCCTTTATGGCGGCGCGAACATGCATGTTCAGCTGAAACGGATCGGTTCGGACAATGCGGCCTTTGCCCGCGCATTTCTGGCACGCGAAGGGATCGCCTTGGTCCACGAAGATCTTGAGGGCCAAAACGCGCGGCGGATCAATTTTAAGCCCGCCTCGGGCCAGGTCCGTTGCACCACCACACAAGCCGCAGCCGCTCCGCCAGTTGCTCCCGTCACTCAGGCACAGTCTCGCGAAACGCGCGGCGATGTCGAACTCTTTTAAAAGGTTGGAAAGGAGCCGGCCATGAGCCGAAACATTCGCATACTTACAGTCGATGATAGCCCCAGCATGCGTGCCTTGTTGCGCCATTCTCTGACCGAACAAGGGTTTGAGGTGGAACAGGCCGAAGATGGCGAGATTGCGCTGTCGTGGCTGGCATCGAACGAGGTCGATCTGGTGATCACCGATATCAACATGCCGAACCTCGATGGATTTGGTCTGATTGAGGAACTGCGCGCCAGCGCTCGCCATGCGGAGCGGCCCATTCTGGTGCTCAGCACCGAAAGCTCGGCAGAAAAGAAGCAGCGTGCTCGCAATGCCGGGGCGACCGGTTGGATCGTAAAACCATTCGACGCTGAAAAACTGGCTGTTGCCGTGCGCCGTGTGATCCATTGAGCGAAGGAAAAGAGAGAAACGATGCAACGCGAACTCATAACATTTGAAGTCGCAGGCCAGTTGTTTGGTCTCGACATTATGGCGATCCTGGAAATCCGCGCGTGGTCGCCGGTTACGCTGCTGCCGCAGGTGCCGGACTATGTCTCTGGCGTGGTGAACTTGCGCGGGACAGTTGTGCCGGTGCTGGACCTTTCGGTGCGGCTCGGCTGGGAGGCGACCGAGGCGACCTCTCGCAATCCGATCATCGTCAGCGATTGGGACGGACAGGCGCGCGGCCTGATCGTCGACAGCGTGAATGACATTGTCTCCTTCGATGCGGACAGCCTGCAAAAGCCAGACGCGATCGCCAATGACAAGGTTGCTGGTTTCATCGAAGGGCTCGCGCCGATTGGCGACAATATGGTGATGATCCTCAATCTCGCGAAACTCATGAACGATGAAGAGCTCTCGCTAGCGGCATGACAAAACAAGTGATCCCCTCAGAGCTGCTCGGTAATATATCAGGCGAGCTCATTCAGCTGGCCGAGATTGTCGAAGGCCTCGGCGAGGCATTGTGCGGCGACGAACAGGTGCTCTCCAAGCATTTGTCGCAATTGCAATCCGTCGATCTGGTGTCGCAGTCACTGCGCTGTCAGGCGGGCCTGCTGGCGTCGGACAATGCCGTTGCCGATATCGAAAAGGTCAGCCTACAGGACCTGCAGGACCGTTTATCGAAAGGACTTGAGTGCCTGAGATAGCGCGCATTCTTTGACATCGGCGGGCGGGCGCGCAAATGGGCAGGGATGACTGCGCGCGCGCCCTTTGAGATTCTGCTGATCGGCGGCGGACATGCGCATCTCGCGGTGCTGGCGGACTGGATCCGTGATGGCTTGCCAACTGCGCGTGCGGCGGTGCTCACCCCTTCGCGGTTCTTGCGATATTCCGGCACTGTACCCGGCTGGATCGCTGGCGAATATGCGCCGGAGGACGGCCTGGTCGATGTCGAGGCTTTGGCGAGGCGCGCGGGCGCTGAATTCATAACCGACCGCTGCATAGCTATCGACCCAGAGGCACGCTCTGTCATGACGCTGAGCAGCGGGCTGATCGCCTTCAAGAGATGCTCGATCGACACCGGCGGGGTTGGCAGAGCCGCGCGCGTCCTTGGCGATGATCCGCGCATTGCCAATGTCCGCCCGATTGATGCCTTTGCTGAGCGGGTGCGCGAATGGAGTGAAACAGCAGACGCTCGGCGCGTTGCGGTAATTGGCGGCGGGGCAGGAGGGACCGAGCTTGCCTTTGGCCTGCGCAATATGCGCGGCGGAAACTCAAAACCCGATGTCACACTGATCACCGGATCAGACGGCTTGCTTCCGGGCTTCGCGGCAAGAGCGCGCAGCCTCGTCCAATCCGAACTCGCCGCCCAAGGTATCACAATCGCCGCAGAAAACGCCCGCATCGAAAACGGCCATTTGCTCGCTGGTTCGCATTCCCTAGAGGCCGTAGATCTGATCGTTGCCGCCATAGGCAGCGGCGCACCTGATTGGCCCGCAGCGGGAGGGCTTGCGACCGACACGCAAGGCTTCATCGCGGTCGATGCCCACCAACGCAGCCTTTCTCACCCACACATCTTTGCCGCCGGAGACGTTGCCAGCCGTCAGGACCGGCATGTCCCGCGATCCGGCGTCCATGCGGTCCACACCGGACCTGTGCTCGCCGCGAACATTCGCGCCGCTGTGGGCGGCGGGGAACCCAGCCGCACCTACCCTCCGCGCCCGGCCAGCCTTTACCTGATCTCCACCGGCAATGGCTCGGCCATCGCGGTCTATGGGGGACTTGCGGCAAGCGGGCGCTGGGCAGCAAAACTCAAACGCTGGATCGACAAACGCTGGCTTGCCACCTACGCGAAGTTGGCGGGTGAACTGTAACCGCTTAGCCAAGCAGTGCGAAGTAGGGGTAAGCATAGGAAACCCATGAAGAAGATCGTCATTATAATCGCGCTGATTGCGCTCGTCGCTGCTTATTTCATCTTTGATCTGGGCCAATATCTCTCGATTGCCAGCGTGAAAGAACAAGCCGCCAGCATTGATGGGTTCTATCAAGAGAACCCGGTTTTGGTGATCGGCATATTCTTCTTGGTCTATGTCGCGGTTACCGCCGCCTCGCTGCCCGGTGCGGCAATTATGACGGTTGCGGCCGGCGCATTCTTTGGCCTGGTGGTCGGCACGATTGTCGTCTCATTTGCCTCAACCATTGGCGCAACGCTGGCATTCCTCGCCTCGCGCTATGTCCTGCGCGACAGCATAGAGGTGCGCTTTGGCGACCGGTTAAAGGCGGTGAACAAGGGGCTGGAGCGCGACGGCGCGTTCTACCTCTTCACCATCCGCATGATCCCGGCGATCCCGTTCTTCGTCGTCAATCTGGTCATGGGTCTCACCCGGATCAAAACGTTCACTTTCGCCTGGGTCAGCCAAATCGGCATGCTGCTCGCCACGGCTGTGTTCGTGAATGCGGGCACCCAGCTCGCTCAGATCGATAGTCTTGAGGGCATTTTGTCGCCCGCGCTGATCGGCTCTTTCGTGCTGCTGGCAATCGTCCCGTGGCTGGCCAAGTTGATTATCGGCTGGATCAAGCGGCGTAAAGTCTATGCTGGCTTCACCAAGCCCAAATCCTTCGACCGCAACATGGTCGTGATCGGCGCAGGCTCTGCCGGGCTGGTCTCTGCGCTCATCGCCTCTACGGTGAAGGCTAAGGTGACCCTCGTCGAGGCAAACAAGATGGGCGGCGATTGCCTCAATACGGGCTGCGTGCCGTCAAAGGCGCTGATCAAAAGCGGCAAGGTCGCTGCCATGATCCGCAATGCTGACAAATATGGCCTTACCGCTGCCGAGCCGGAGGTGCCGTTCAAACAGACCATTGCCCGGGTCATGGGTGCGGTGAAAGCGATTGAGCCGCATGACAGTGTGAAGCGCTACACCGGCCTCGGCGTCGATGTGATTGAAGGCTATGCAAAGGTCATCGACCCATGGACGGTGGAGATCGCTCGCAATGATGGCAGCACAGATCGGTTGACCACGCGCAGCATCGTGATCGCAGCGGGCGCAGAGCCGTTTGTTCCGCCACTCGATGGTGTGGAAGATAGCGGCTACCTGACCTCAGATACGATGTGGGATGCCTTTGCCGAAATGGATAAAGCGCCCGCGCGCGTCGCGGTGCTGGGCGGCGGACCCATTGGCTGCGAAATCAGCCAAGCCCTTGCGCGCCTCGGCTCTAACGTCACGCAGATCGAAATGGCGGACCGTGTGCTGGGCCGCGAGGATGAAGAGGTTTCTGAACTGGCGCAGCAATCGCTGGAGGAAGCGGGCGTTACCGTCCTGACTGATCACAAAGCGGTACGCGCAGAAGGTGGCGCGATTGTCGTCGAGCATAAGGGTAGCGAGAGCGCAGTTCCCTATGACGCGCTGATCATTGCGGTTGGGCGCAAAGCGCGCCTGACCGGATATGGTCTGGAGGATATTGGCGTCGACACCAGCCGCACGGTTGTGACCGACGAATTCCTCGCCACCAAATTCCCAAACATTTACGCGGCGGGCGATGTCGCAGGCCCTTATCAATTCACCCACACCGCCAGCCATCAGGCCTGGTTCGCCAGCGTCAATGCGCTGTTTGGCCAGTTCAAACGGTTCAAGGCGGATTACCGCGTGATCCCGGCGGTGACCTTCCTGGATCCAGAGGTTGCCCGCGTTGGCCTCAACGAGACTGAGGCGAAAGAGCAGGGCGTAGCCTACGAGGTAACCCGCTATGATCTCGACGATCTCGACCGCGCAATCGCCGAAAGCGAAACCAAGGGCTTCGTCAAAGTGCTTACCCCGCCGGGCGGCAAAGACACGATCCTGGGCGCGACCATTGTCGGCGCGAATGCGGGCGAATTGCTGGCCGAATACACGCTGGCGATGAAGCACAAGCTGGGCCTCAACAAGATCCTGGGCACCGTGCATCCCTACCCAACCATGGCTGAGGCGAACAAATTTGCCGCCGGCAATTGGAAGAAGGCGCACAAGCCGGAAAAACTGCTCGCCTTTGTGGAGAAATATCACACCTGGCGGCGCGGTTGAGCGGTTTGGAACTCTTCGATCAGTTTCGCGGGATCATCGGCCTTGCGCTGCTGGTGCTGATCGCATGGGGCCTGTCCGAAAATCGCAGCGGGCGGCCCAGTTGGGCATGGATCGCCGGGGCGCTGGTGATGCAGGGCGCGCTCGCGCTGATCATCGTGCGGGTGCCATTTGTCTGGTCCGTGATGGAATATGCCAATGCTGGTGTGGCCGCGATTGAGCGGGCGACACTCGATGGCTCATCCTACATGTTCGGCTATCTCGGCGGCGCGCCGCTGCCCTTTGAGCTCAAAGAAGGCGCGGATGCGCCGCTGATCGTGGCGTTTCAGATCTTGCCGCTGGTGATTGTGCTTTCCGCCATTGCCGCTCTGCTGTGGCATTGGGGCGTGCTGCGCTGGCTGGTTGCCGGCCTGTCCTACATGCTGCGCCGCACGCTGAAGGTCAGCGGCGTCGTCGGGCTCGCGGGCGGCTCGAACATGTTTCTCGGCGTGGTGGAAAGCCCGCTGGTGATCCGGGCCTATTTTGCGAAAATGAGCCGGGCAGAGCTGTTTCAGGTGATGGTGCTGGCCATGTCGACCATCAGCGGCGCGGTGTTGGTGCTGTACGCCTCCAGCCTGTCAAAGACGGTGCCCAATGCGGTGGGCCATATGATCTCCGCCTCGCTGGTGTCGCTGCCGGCGGCCTTGCTGATCGCGAAGTTGATGGTGCCGGGCAAGGCGGGCGCGGGTGGCGGCGAAGAAATCGCGACAGAGATCGACCGCGAAGATCCGGGCCTCAAATACGCAGGCAGCATCGATGCCATCGTCAAAGGCACGATGGACGGGATGCAGCTGTTCCTGGCCGTGGTGGCGGTGATCATCGTCGTCTTTGCGCTGGTTTCACTGACTGATCAGGCGCTGTCCCTGCTACCCTTGGTCGGCGGAGAGGCGCTTACACTGGGGCGCATTTTCGGCTGGCTGTTCTCCCCGCTGATGTGGGTGATCGGCGTGCCGTGGGATCAGGCGCAGGATGCAGGCGGATTGATGGGGACCAAGGCGATCCTCAACGAATATGTCGCCTTTTTGGAGCTATCGGCCCTGCCAGAGGGCACATTTGAGCGGCGCAGCCTGCTGATCGTGACCTATGCTTTGTGCGGCTTTGCGAACCTAGCGAGCATTGGTTTGCTCGTATCGACCATTGGCACTCTATGCCCGGAGCGCCGGGCAGAGGCCGCTGGGCTGGGCATCAAGAGCTGGATCGCAGGCAATATCGCCACCGCTATGACAGGCGCGTGGATTGGCCTTGTGACGTTTGGGACGTAAAGCCCAGACACAATGCTCGACGCTAAACTCCGCCCGCTGATTGATCCGCCGCTCAACCGGATGGGGGCCGCACTGGCGCGTATCGGGGTGAGCGCTAATATGCTGACTTTTGGCGGCTTGGCCTTGGGATTGGCCGGGGCGGCGGCGATTGCCTTGGGCGAATTGTGGCTGGGCCTCGCGCTGATTATCGCCAATCGCTTGGCAGACGGATTGGACGGAGCGGTGGCGCGCGCGACGCAGCCGAGCGATCTGGGCGGCTATTTCGACATTGTTGCCGACTTTGCCTTTTACGTGTCGATCCCGCTCGGCTTTGGCTTGTTTGATCCGGCGAACGCTTTGCCTGCTTTGGTGCTGGTCGCCGCGTTCGTTTTAACCGGCACCAGTTTCCTCGCCTTTGCGGTGATCGCAGGCAAGCGCGGCGAACAGACCGATGCGCATGGGAAAAAGAGCTTCTTTTACTCCACAGGCCTTGCAGAAGGCGCTGAGACCATTGCAGTTTTCATCGCAATGTGCGTGTTTCCAGCATGGTTCGCTTTCATCGCATATGCGTATGCAGGTCTGTGCGTCGTAACCGTCTTTCAGCGCAGCGCTCTGGCCGCAATTCAGTTTAAGGATTGAGCCGCTTTTCGACATTGGCGCGTAGCTCTTCGATCCGCGCGGCATTGGCACCCAGATCGCTCACCCCGACCCGGCTGATCGAACGGAAATCGATCTGATTTTCTGCGACGCGAGCGGTCACATCATCCTTGAAGCCAAACCAGAAAGTCTCGGCCAGGCCGTCAACTCTGCCAGCTTCGGTATCGGCCACGACATTGTCAAAACCCATGTCTTCCATCGCCGCCGCAACTGCGGCCACTGCGTCTGCTTGGCTGGTGCTGCCGAGCGGCAAAGGCGCGAGACCTGCATAGGCCGACGTGATCAGTTGCGCGTGGGATTTGCCGGCGATCTCTGGATCGCTTTCCTTCCACATTTCAATCTGGCCGAGCGGGGTCTGATAATCATTGATTGGGTTCGCGCCGCTTTCATCGCGCGCGCCCAGCGCGGCGGCAGAAAGGCCGGGAGGGTTCGCGGTGTCGGTAGCAATATCGTGGATCGGCGGGATCGCGCCAGCCTGCGCGCGGACCATCGCTAGTGCGCCAAACGCGGTCGCCGGGATCGCGATGGCGAGCAAAGCCAACAGCCAGCCCTTGCGCGGTTTTCTAAATATGCAGACCACAAAGGAAGCCAATGCCGCCAGCGCCACGCCGCCAAGCAGCAGCGGGCCAACCTTGGCGATCAGAGTGCCAAGGCCTGTTTGCCAGCTCCACAATCCAAACTTGGTCCCAAGCGCTGAACCGGCGAAATAGACCGGCAAAAGCAAGGCGAGGACGAAAACGAAGCGGCTGTGCCAAGGGGTTTTTTGCATGTCCGCATCTCTAGCGAGGCAGCCCAAAGCTGCAAAGCCCCATCATCACCCATGTGCCAGCGGGTGTTGATAGAATGCGCTGCGCCCGCGATAGGGGGCGCTCCATAAGTCGCCCGGCGGCGCAAGCGGATAGGCACAGGTTTCCATGAAAGCGATCATTGTCGGCGGCGGAATTGGCGGGCTTTGTGCTGCGCTGTGCCTCGATCACTTTGGCTGGCAGGTTGAGGTTTTGGAGCAGGCCGAAACACTGAGCGAAGTCGGCGCCGGCATTCAGGTCAGCCCCAACGGCGTGAAGGTGCTGCGCGCACTTGGCGTGGAAACGGCCTTTGAGGAATCCGCCTTCGCCCCAGAGGAAGCGCAGTTCCGCATCGGCACCTCGGGCCAGCTAATCGGGCGCACCCGCTGGGGCGCAGCGATGGAACAACGCCACGGCGCGCCATACTGGCATGTGCACCGTGCGGACCTGGCCGTAGTGCTTGCAGACGCATTGGAAACACGCAGCGCGGGCGCATTGCGAACTGGCTCGGTGGTTACCGGCTATGGTCAGGACGCGCGCTCTGCCTGGGTCAATCTCGCCGACGGATCGCGAGTGCAAGGGGACATCGTGATCGGCGCAGACGGCATCAAATCCGTCATTCGTCAGCAGATGCTCGGGCGGTCCAAATCGCGCTTCACCGGCAATGTCGCATGGCGTGCGGTCGTGCCTATGGATCAGCTGGGTGAGCATGCCCCGCCGCCCGCCGCCTGTATTTGGATGGGGGAGGGTAAGCATGCCGTCACTTACCGGCTGCGCGGAGGAACACTGGTCAATTTTGTCGGCGTGGTGGAACGCGATGATTGGCAGGTCGAAAGCTGGAGCGAGCGCGGAACTAGGGAACAGGCCTCGGCCGATTTCGCAGGTTGGCACCCGGTGATCACTCGCATGATCGAGCAAGCCGATGCGCATTATCGCTGGGCCTTGTTTGACCGCGCGCCAATCGATCAATGGAGCGACGGGCGCGTCACCCTGCTCGGCGATGCCTGCCACCCGATGCTGCCATTTATGGCGCAGGGGGCGGTGATGGCGATTGAGGATGGCTGGGTGCTAGCGCGCGCTTTGTCCGAGGCCGCCAATGTGCCAGACGCGCTAGTCCATTACGAGGCGCAGCGTCAGCCGCGCACCGCGCGCGTTCAGCGCCGTGCCACCGGCAATATGGGCATATTCCACCGCCGCAGCGCGCCTGCGAAGCTCGCGACTTATGGACCGATTTGGCTCGCCAGCCGCCTTGTCCCCAGAGCATTGGATGCGCAATTCGACTGGATCTATGGCCATGATGTGACCGCGCACACTGCCTAAATCACGGTGCGCCGCGCATACGTTTGCTCCTTCGCTGCACAGCGTTTTCACTGGTGCATCAGGCGTAATAAGGGTTAGAGACGAGCCTCTTTCAAAGGCGCCCGGCAAGCGGCGCAATGGGGCACGGAGGCATACCCACATGACCAGCGATCTTTCTTCCCGGCTCAGCGCAGCGCCCGTGGTTCCCCTGATTGGCGAGAATGACGCGGCGCTCGCCGTGAAGACCGCCAATGCCCTAAACGCTGGCGGCCTGTCGGTCATCGAAGTTGTGATGCGCAGCGATGCCGCCCAAGCTGGGATGGAGGCGATCATCGCCGAAACCGAAGGGCTGATCGTTGGTGCGGGTACCGTCCTGACACTCGACCAAGCCAAATCTGTCCGCGCGAGCGGCGCGGAGTTCATCGTGTCCCCCGGCCTGGTCGACGAGATCGCCGTCTATTGTCTCGATGAAGGCATCCCCTTCTTCCCGGGCACCATGACCGCTGGCGAAGTTCAGCGCGCCTATGCACTGGGTCTGCGCGATGTGAAGTTCTTTCCCGCTAGCCTCGCGGGCGGCGTGCCGATGCTCAAGGCGTTGGGTTCTGTGTTCCGCGAGATGCGCTTCATGCCCACGGGCGGCGTTTCCGCGGGCAATCTGGCAGAGTTTCTGGCGCTTGATCACGTGCTTGCCTGCGGCGGCAGCCGGCTGACCCCGCGCGATGCAGTGGAAAGCGGCGACTTTGCGCGCGTCACTCAGCTAGCGAGCGAAGCTGTGGCGATTGCCAAGGGCTAACTTGCCATAACCGCCCGGCTCGACCACAGCTTGGAATGTGATGAGCTCTTTGGGTGCGTGTTGAGGCGAGATGGACGGGGATACCGGCTGGCAGTTTTGGATTGATCGCGGCGGTACCTTTACCGATATCGTCGCCCGCGATACCGCTGGCGCGCTGACCACACACAAATTTCTTTCCGAAAATCCTGAACATTATGAGGATGCCGCGCTGCATGGCATTCGCCTGATCTTGGGGCTGGATGGCGATGCGCCAATCCCGCTGGATCAGATTTCCGCGATCAAAATGGGTACGACGATTGCCACCAATGCTCTGCTGGAGCGGGAGGGCGAGGACACTCTGTTCCTGACCACGCGCGGGCTCGGGGATGTGATCGAGATTGGCTATCAATCGCGGCCAGATACCTTTGCGCTCAACATTGAAAAGGCGCATTTGCTCTACCGCGAGGTGGCCGAAATTGATGAGCGTGTGCTGGCGGATGGAACGGTGGAGTTGTCGCTGGATCAGGCGCAGGTACGCGAAGTTTTGCAAGCGGCCTATGATGCGGGCATTCGCTGCCTCGCTGCGGCTTTGATGCATGCTTACAAATTTCCGAAACACGAGCGGCAAGTAGCTGAGATGGCGCGGGAAATTGGCTTTACGCAAATCTCGGTGAGCCATGATGTAAGCCCGCTCAGCAAGATTGTGCCGCGCGGCGAGACGACGATTGTCGATGCCTATTTGACGCCTATTCTGAGGCGCTATGTCGACCGGGTGGCGGGCGCCTTTGGCGAGTTGCATGAGCCGGGACAGCTGCTGTTTATGCAAAGTTCTGGCGGACTGGTGGATGCAGCTCAGTTTCGCGGGCGCGATGCGATCCTCTCTGGTCCGGCAGGCGGGATTGTGGGTTGTGTTCACACTGCAAAGCTGGCTGCGTTCGACCGCGTGATCGGCTTCGACATGGGCGGGACATCAACCGATGTGTCGCATTATGCGGGCGAGTTTGAGAAGGTCTATGAGACCAAGGTAGCGGGCGTACAAATGCGCGTGCCAATGCTCAACATTCACACTGTGGCCGCCGGGGGCGGATCGGTGCTGCGCTATGAGGACGGGCGGCTGCGGGTTGGACCGGGCTCAGCGGGTGCAGACCCCGGCCCGGCGAGCTACCGGCGCGGCGGCCCGCTGACGGTCACCGATATCAATGTGGTGTTGGGTAAATTGCAGCCGGAGTATTTTCCGAAGATTTTTGGCGCTGGTCAAAATGAACCGCTGGGCGTGGAGGCGGCGCGCGCGGGCTTTGAAGCGATCGCGAGCGGGATCGCCGACGGCCGCAGCGCGGAGCAAGTGGCGGAGGGTTTCCTTGAGATTGCAGTCGAGCACATGGCTCAAGCGATCAAGAAAATCTCGATTGCGCGCGGCTATGATGTGCAGAATTATGCGCTCAATTGCTTTGGCGGAGCGGGGGGACAGCACGCCTGCTTGGTAGCGGAACGACTGGGTATTCGCTCAATCTTGCTGCACCCTTTTGCCGGGGTGCTGTCCGCCTATGGCATGGGATTGGCCGCGATAGAGACCGAGCGGCAGCGCGTCGTGGACCAAGAACTCAGCGGAGCAGTACTGGCGCAGGTTGATGCCGTGATTGCTAAGCTTGAGGCGGAGAATACCCGCGAATTGGAGGGGCAAGGCGCGGATGAGCACACCCTCAAACATCGTGCCTCCGCTCTGCTGCGTTATCGCGGGACGGACACGGTGATCTGCGTGGCCATGGGCAGCGCAGCGGACATGCGGGCGGCGTTTGAAGCGGATCATGCGCGGCAATTCGGCTTTCTCGTGCCGGGTAAGGCTGTACTGTTGGACACTTTGGTGGTCGAAACCCGCTCAGTGAACAAGGCACCCATTGAAGCGGTGCTGGAGGGGCGCAGCGGTGTCGAGCCACTACCCATCGACGAGGTTCGCATGTTCACCAAGGGCGCACACCACAAGGTGCCGATTTATGACATCGCGTCACTAGTGCCGGGAGCGGCCATCCAAGGCCCCGCCATCATCACTGAGCAGACTGGCACGATCATTGTTGAGCCGGGCTGGAGCGCTGATCTCAACGGCTATGGGCACCTTATCCTGACGGCAGCAGAGACCGAAAGCGTTACTGCGGCTGACACTCAAGTAGCTCAGCAAAGCGATCCCGTTACGTTGGAGATATTCAACAATCTCTTCATGTCGATCGCCGAGCAAATGGGTATTGTCCTGCGCAACACATCGCAATCGGTGAACGTGAAGGAACGGCTCGACTTTTCCTGCGCCATTTTTGATGCGGACGGCAATCTGGTCGCCAATGCCCCGCATGTGCCGGTGCATCTCGGATCGATGGATGCCAGCGTAAAGACAATCATCGAGAGCGGTCAGACGATCCAGCCAGGCGATGCCTTCGTGCATAACAATCCGCATAAGGGCGGCTCGCATCTCCCTGATGTCACTGTAGTTACCCCGGTGTTCGACAAGATGGATGGCGCGCTGATGTTCTTCACCGCCTCGCGCGCGCACCACGAGGATATTGGCGGTATCGCGCCCGGATCCATGTCGCCGCTGGGCCGCACAATCCATGAAGAGGGCGTGCTGCTCGACAATATCAAGCTGGTTGAGCGCGGCGAAATTCAAACCGCGCGATTGGAAGATGTGCTCAGCAGCGGGCCTTATCCGGCGCGCAATCCGGCTCAAAATGTCGCTGACCTGATGGCGCAAGTCGCGGCCAATAAAGCAGGCGCGAATGAGCTCGGTAAGCTGGTGCGCAGCTATGGGCTGGGGCAAGTGCGCGCCTATATGGGCTTTATCCAGGACAGCGCGGAGGCGGCGGTCAAACGCGCAATCCAGACGCTTGACGACGGTGAATTTGCGCTTGAACTCGACAGCGGAGCGGTGATCAAAGTCGCCATCCGCGCGGACAAACAAGCGGGCCGCGCGGTCGTCGATTTCATTGGTACGTCCGCGCAGATGGACAACGCATTCAATGCACCGCGCGCGATCACGCATGCCGCGATCCTCTATGTCTTTCGCTGCCTCGTCGGCGATGACATTCCGCTCAACGCTGGTTGTATGAAGCCGCTCGACGTGATCATCCCAGAAGGTTGCCTGCTCAATCCCGCGTTTCCAGCGGCGGTGGTCGCAGGCAATGTCGAGACTAGCCAAGCGGTCACCGATGCTCTGTTCGCGGCGCTTGGGCGGCTTGGCACGGGCCAAGGGACGATGAACAACCTCACCTTTGGCAATGCCCGCGTCCAATATTACGAGACGATCTGCTCTGGTGCGCCCGCTGGCCCGGGCTTTGACGGAGCCTCCGGCGTCCATACCCATATGACCAACACCCGCATGACTGATCCCGAAGTGCTGGAGCAGCGCTATCCCGTGGTGCTAGACGAGTTTCGCATAGAGCGCGGATCGGGAGGCAAGGGCCAATGGAACGCGGGCGACGGGGTGCGTCGAGTGATCCGCTTTCGAGAGGAGATGGAATGCTCCATCCTGTCAGAGCGGCGGCGCGTGCCAGCCCCCGGCATAATGGGCGGCGAGAATGGCCGCGTGGGCCGCAATCTGGCTGAGCGTGCGGGCGGTGCGAGCGACGACCTTGGCGGCTGCGCGCAAACCCATATGGCGGCGGGCGACCGGATTGTGATTGAAACACCCACTGGCGGCGGCTTCGGTCCACTTGCCGATAGGGAAGCAGAGAGCAACGACACATGATCAGCCGCATTCGCAGTATCGGCCCAGGCGCGCTCGTCACCGCCGCGTTCATTGGTCCGGGAACCGTCACCGCCTGCACCATCGCGGGTGCGAGCTTTGGCTACGCGCTGCTGTGGGCCTTGGTTTTTGCGACGCTGGCCACGATTATCTTGCAGGAAATGTCGGCCCGGCTGGGCGTTGTGACACAGCGCGGGCTGGGCGAGACTTTGGCAGACCTGCTGCAAGCTTCCGTCTTCAAATGGCCGCTGATCCTGCTCGTGGGCCTCGCGCTCTATCTCGGCAATGCTGCCTATGAGGCGGGCAATCTGTCCGGTGCGGCTCTCGGAATTGCGGCGATTGCGGGGGAGGGGGATGCAGCTTTCAAGATCGCAGTGTTGGCGATAGCGGTTCTGGCCGCCGCGCTGCTGCTCGCCGGATCGTACAAGCAGATTGAGCGTGTCCTGCTTGGTTTGGTGGCGATTATGGCGTTCGCCTTTGCGGCGACATTCGCCATCGTTCGCCCTGATTTCGGCGCGATGTTTGCGGGCATGTTTGTGCCCAGCATTCCGCCAGAAGCGCTGCTGACCGTCATCGCTCTGATCGGCACCACCGTTGTTCCTTACAATCTGTTTTTGCACGCCTCGGCGGCCAAGGCGCGCTGGAGCAACACCGAAAATACCGATGCCAATTTGAGCGAAGCGCGCGCCGACACCAGCATAGCCATTGGCATTGGCGGCCTGATCGCGATCCTGATCGCATCGACCGCCGCGGCGAGCCTGTTCGCCGCCGGGATCAATGTCACCAGCGCCGCAGAAATGGCGAGCCAGTTCGAACCCTTGTTTGGTTCCAATTCTAAATATCTGCTTGGTATCGGTTTGTTTGCAGCCGGGCTGACGAGCTCGATCACTGCACCGCTCGCCACTGCGTTTGCGATGACGGAGGTCTTGCGGCTCAAAGGTGGCCAGAAATCGCTCGCCTTTAAGGGGATCGCGCTCAGCGTGATTGTGATTGGCGCGGGCATATCGCTCGCGGGCATCCGGCCGATTGAGGTGATCGTCACCGCGCAATTTGCCAATGGTCTGCTGCTGCCGATAGTCGCCGCGTTCCTGCTTTATGTGATGAACCAGAAGGCGGTGCTGGGGCGCTATGCCAATGGCACGCTTGCAAATGTGCTGGGCTTTGGCGTGGTGTTTATTGCAGCGGGACTGGGCCTGAGGCTGGTGCTGCGCGCAGTGGGCCTGATGTAGGCGAGGTCTAACGCGTTAGCCGCTCCAAATCGTCCAGAGTGTCTATGTCTGCCAGTTGCTTGGGCGGACAGGAAATGATCTTTGCCTCAGATAGCAAAGCGCCTGCGCCGTGGTGCCCCGTAGCCTGCATCAAGGACGCAAAGTGCTCTTTGCCAAACACTGCAGGCGGGGTGGGGGCAGCGCCATTATGCGAGGCGGCTATGGTGCTGGCGGTGGCTTGCAACGCTAGCGCGCGGAAATGGGCAAGCGGCACAAAGGGCATGTCAGCGAGCGCGATAAGCAGCGTCTTTGCCTTTGCTTCAACGGCCAGTTTTGCGGCGAGCGTGACCGATGTGCCCATGCCCTGATCGGCATTTGGGTTGAGAACGATTTCAAAACCCCTTGCGCGCCAGCCACCCGCGCACGGATGCTCACCGCTGGAGGCAATGACGATGCGGTGATCGGCGGGCAGGGCGGCGAGCGTCTCGCTCGCGTGGAGGCCCAGCATTGTGCCGTTCAAGTCCGCAGCAAGCTTGTCCGCCCTGCCAAAGCGCTGAGACTGTCCCGCCGCGAGCAGCGCGATCATAAGGCCGCCGTGGCTATGCGTCATGGCCCGCAAAATCCGACGATTGATAGGCGCGTACGATTTCGCTCAAGGCGGATAGCGCCAGCGTTTCAGGATCGCGCGAGGAGTGAAACAGTCCAAGCGGGGCGTTGATCGAAGCGACTGCATCGGCGGTCACACCGCTGGCGATCAGCGCTTCGCTGCGCACGGCATGCGCTTTGCGGCTGCCCATAGCTCCGCAATAGAAATGCGGCAGTTCCAGCGCGCGGGCGAGCAGTTTCACTTCCCAATCGTGATCGTGGAACAGGAAGACGAAGGCTGTCCAGGGATCGCTGCTGAGCAGGTGAGTGTCGCTGGTGCGGGTGAGCAACTGGGCCGGGGTGCCGAGGGCAGAGAGGCGCTCGCAGATGTCTGGATCGGGTGACAAAACGCCGCTGCCAATGTCCATCGCGTTTGCGAGCTTGGCCAACGCCTCAACGCTCGCTCCGTGCCCGATAATACAGAGGAGCGGCTGAGGCCAATGGCCGAATGTGCCGGTGCCGGATCGGATATCAGCCTTGGGTTCTTGCCAGCCATCGATGCAAGCGACCTCGCCACCGCCGATTTGCACCGTAAAGGGTTTTCGCACGGCGATTGCAGCTTTGCACTGGCTGGCAAATTCTTGGTTCGCCAATGGCTGGAAATGCACATCAATGCCGCCGCCGCAGGGGAGGGTGATATCGATGTAGCGGGAGCCTGCGCCAAAGCGGACAACGCGCGGCTTTCCCTCGCGCAGGGCTTCTTGCGCCTCGGTGACAACGGCGTTTTCGATGCATCCGCCTGAAAGCGATCCGGCAAACTCGCCGTCTTCGCAAACCACCATATGCGTGCCGGGATTGCGGATGGAGGAGCCCTCTACCGCCATGACTGTCACAAGCGCGCAGGCGCGGCCCTCGCGCTGCCGATCGCTCAGAAAGGCAAAGACCCGGCCGCGGTCCATTCAGCGTTTCTATTCAGCAGGCTGTTTGGGTTCGGCGGGAGCCGCTTGTTCAGGTGCGGCCGCGCTGGCCGCTTCACCTGGTTCAGCGACGATAATTTGCTCAACCGGTTCTTGCACTTCTGACCCGCCGCACGCGGTGAGTGAGAGCATGCCAAGAGCGGCCATACTTGCGGTGAATTTGCGCATATTGTGCCTCCTTGCCCCGCGCTTACGCAAATTGCTTTGCGAACGGCATGTCGCGCAGGCGCTTGCCGCTGGCGGCAAAGATTGCATTGGCCAAAGCGGGCGCTGCGGGCGGTGTGCCTGGCTCCCCCGCACCGCCAACTGGCACGGTGCCGCTGTTGATGATTGCGACCCCGATCGCCGGAGTCTCATCCACCCGCAGCATTTGATAATCGTGGAAATTGCTCTGCTTGACGGCGCCGTCCTCCAGCTCAATTTCGCCATACATCGCCGCGGTCAGGCCGAACACGATCCCGCCCTCGATTTGGTTGCGGAAGCCGTCCGGGTTCATGACATAGCCCGCGTCCATCGCGGCCCAGACATTGAGCATTTTGGGGCGGCCTGAGGTCATATCGACTTCGATCACCTCTGCGCCGACGGTGCCGAAGCTTTCGACGATGGCGACGCCCAGACCAATGCCTTCGCCTCGCGGAGCGCTCCAATTGCTCATCTCAGCGACTTTTTCGAGTACGCCCTTATGCCGCGCGGTGTTCGCGCCGAGCATGTTAAGGCGGTATTCGAGCGGATCTGCGCCAGCGACAATGGCGGCCTCATCAATAAAGCTCTCAATGAAGAAGCCCTGCTGTGAGTGGTCGACCGAACGCCATGCGGAGAATGGCAGATGCAAAGGTGCCTCTGCGACGCGCACGGAGGTGTTCGCAATGTCGTAAATGCCCGGAACGCTGGCCTCTGCCGGGTCATGCCGCTGGGTGAAAATGTTGTTGTAAGCGACCAGCCTGCCGCCCGCATCGAGCCCGCCTTTAAAGCGGCTCACATCCGCCGGGCGGTAGAGCGCCTTTTGCGTGTCTTCCTCGCGTGACCAAATCATCTTGACCGGATAGCCGGTGGCCTTCGCCACTCGCACGGCCATTGTCACATAGTCATTCTCTAGCCGCCGTCCGAATGCGCCGCCCAGGAACGGGTGGTGCACGGTGATGTCATCATCATCCATGCCGAGCGCGCCTGCGGCGGCGCTACGCGCCATCAGCGGTACCTGAGTGCTGGTCCAGATGTCGCACTTTGCACCGTCGTCGGTATCGCGCACCCATGCGGTGCAATTGACCGGCTCCATCGGAGCATGGGCAAGATACGGGGCGCTGTATTCCGCCTCCAGCTTGGTCGCCGCATCAGCAAACGCACCGGCCGCATCGCCCTTGGAGGCAGCTTGCTCCCCGCCATCATCGCCTGCTGCATCAATCGCGTCTCTAAACGCTGCAAATTGATCGGCGGTTGTTTTGATCGGACTTTCCGAGGCGCTGTATTCCGCCGTGATCGTGTTCAGCGCCTGCTGCGCGTGCCAATATCCATCGGCCACCACCGTGATGAAACTGCCCATGTTGAGGATCTGCTGCACGCCTGGCATGGCTTTGGCCGCCTCCGCGTCCATGCTCGTCACCTTAGTGCCAGGCACCGGAGGACGGCGGACCGCGGCATAGGACAGATCGGCAAGCTCGACGCCGGGAATATTGGCGTCGATCCCAAAATCTGCCTTGCCCATTACCTTTGCGGGAATGTCGGTCCGGCGCTTGCTCTTGCCCATCAAGCGGTAATCTTTGGGATCTTTGAGCGCTGGGGAGCTGTCCATGGGCTGCTCAGCCGCTGCCGCTGCGAAATCAGAATAGGGAGCAGACTTGCCGCTGCCGCTGTGGATCAGCGTGCTGTCACGCGTCGTGATCTCGCTGGCGGGCACGCCCCATTCATCCGCTGCCGCCCCGATCAGCATCTTCCGCGCCGCCGCGCCTGCGATCCGCATCTGATATTGGCCCGTAGTGCGGATGGAGGAGCTGCCACCGGTGATCATCGCATCGGCCAATCGCCCGATCTGCGTGAACAGGCCGTCCCATGTTGGCTCAATCCAATCGGCTGCGTTCATGGTGAAGGGTGCTACGAACATGCGCGCGGTGTCGCTGACGATATAGCTGCCGTCCGCGGGCGCCTGCATCACTTCGACCTTGGACCAGTCGGCATCGAGTTCATCAGCCAGCATTTGCGCGAGCACGGAATGCGCGCCTTGGCCCATTTCGCAGTGCGGGATGATCGCGGTCACGATGTTATCAGCCCCGATTTTCACCCAGCCGTTGACCAGTTCCTCGCCAGCTCCGCCGGCGACAGTCGCCTTCAGCTTGCCAACTGGATTGCCGGGCCGCACGCCGACCCCGATCAGCAACGCGCCGCCAGCGAGTACACCAGCGCCGATAAATCCGCGGCGGCTCCACTTGGCCGCTGTGCTGCGCTCTTTTTTCGCAGCGGCTGTGCCTGTCTCTTGCTCGCTCATGCTGCGCTCTCCTGCGCTTCGTCTTCGGATTGCGCGGTCTCAAGACCGGCGGCAACCTTAATGGCTTGGCGAATGCGTTTGTAGGTTCCGCAGCGGCAGATGTTGCCGCTCATCGCGGCGTCAATGTCGTCATCGCTCGGCGCAGGATTGTCACGCAGCAGCGCGGTCGCCGACATGATCTGGCCCGATTGGCAATATCCGCATTGCGGCACTTGCTCGCTGATCCAGGCTTGCTGAACGGCGCTCAGCTCGCCGTCTTCGCCTGAGACGCCCTCAATCGTAGTGATCGCGCGGCCTTCAGCGGCCGACAGCGGAGTGGAGCAACTGCGAACAGGCTCCCCGTCGAGATGCACAGTGCAGGCCCCACAAGCTGCAATCCCGCAGCCAAACTTTGTCCCGGTCATGCCCAGCTTCTCTCGCACGACCCACAGGATCGGCATATTGGGATCGGCATCCAGGCTGGTGGCTTGGCCGTTGATGGTGAACTCGATCATTCGTTTGGCTCCATTGGAGGCGGGGCTTGCGCGCGCTACGCGGTACGTTTCAAAATACTACCAAATCTTGCGCGCCAGCGAAAGTCGCTCAGCGCATGTGGTAATAAAGTTGAACTGTAGGCCGAAACTAAGACGCCATTGGCGGCGCGGCGCAATGATTGGTGATATAGTCCCGATGCGTGGAAAGACCGCCGACGGCGCGCTCGGTAATGGTCCTGAGATTGCCCAAAAATTCGCTCAGCCGGGCATCGCTGATCGCATCGGCCATCGGATCGTGGCCGTATGGCGTGATCCCCTGGCCCAGCATCACTTGGACCCAGCTCGCCTCGCGAAAAAGATTATCGACATCGCGGCCCAGGCGGCCACTAGAGGCAAACAATTCGCGTTTGTGGGTCAGGCTATCTGGCACCTCCATATTCTTGCAATAGCGCCAGAATTCGGAATCTTCGCGGTCCGTCTGATGATAATGCAGGATCAGAAAATCCCTGATCTGCTCAAATTCTGCGGCGCAGCGGCGATTGTATTCGGCGCGCTCCGCATCGGCATTCGCGCTTTGCGGAAAGAGCTGGATCAGGCGGCTGACATGCGATTGGGTCAGATGGATGCTGGTCGATTCCAGCGGCTCCAGAAATCTGCTCGACAGGCCAATGGCCGCGCAATTGTGGAACCAGAACTGCTCGCGCCGCCCGGTGGTAAAACGGATTGGACGCGGATCAGCCAGTGCCTTTGTCTCCAGCGCCGCCATCAGCACATCATGCGCCGCTCCGTCAGCGGTAAAGCCGCTGGAATAGACATGACCATTGCCCGTGCGATGTTGCAGCGGGATGCGCCATTGCCAGCCCGCGTCTTTAGCGGTCGCGCGGGTATAGGGCGGCAGGCTGTCTAGTTTCTTGCTAGACACCGCCTGAGCGCGATCACACAGAAGCCATTATGATCATTCCTGATAGCCAACGCCCAATTCTTGGCCCATCAGCACCGCACGAAAGCCGGTGCAATCGATGAAGAAATCGCCTTGGATTTCCGTTCCGGTCTCCAGTGTGATCGAGGTGATATCGCCGCTTTCGCCGTCCCGCTGAACGGCGCTGACGATCCTTTCATGCCGGGTTACGCCGCGCGCCTCTGAATATTTGCGCAGATATTGGGCATAAAGGCTGGCGTCGAAATGATCGGCATAGGCGAGGCCGGTCATCGCCGTATTGCCGACCCGGTCAAGCTTGGAAAAACGCCCTTTTGTAGCAGCCAGCTGATGCAAGGAATAATGCCACAGGTCTTTGGCATCAGCGCCGGATTGGGACATGAACCCATATGATATCCTCATTGAGAGCCGCAATGTGACAGGCGGAGAGACGCTATCACTTCGCCTCGCTTCCTCTGTGGCGCCGCGATCCGTTTCGTTCCTGTCAGCAAGTAAACGCGCCGCGACTCAGGGGGTTGTAAGGGTGCGAATTTGGACCAACCGCTGGCGGTTTGGTTGAGGCAAATGCAAGTGATCCCAGCGAAACCCGCGATAAACCGGGAAAAACCACCTAAATGGCTGGGATAGCTAGGCAATGTGGCGATTCTCGTCTAAGCCCATACTCACTGGGATCGAAGCAATCTGAATTGTAGAGGATGTTCGAATATGAAGCGTAATGCATTGCTGGGCACATTGGCCCTGGTAAGCCTTGTCTCTGTTTCGGCCTGTGGTGGCCGCACCGATGAAGCCAGCGCGCCTCCTGCAGAAGCGGAAACCGCAGCAGTAGAGGCCGCCGTTGAGGCGCCAGCAGAAGCAGTTGAAGCCGCGGCAGGCGCAGCCTTTGCTGACCTGACAGCCGACGCTGCGGCTGGTGAAAAAGTCTTCGCGCTTTGCCGTTCGTGCCATGTGCTTGAAGAAGGCGTGAACCGCGTAGGCCCATCGCTGCACAACATTGTTGGCCGCGTGTCCGGCTCGGTTGAAGGCTTCAACTACACCGAAGCAAACGCGAACAGCGGCATCACTTGGACCCCTGAAGAGCTCTTCACCTATCTCGAAGATCCACAGGGCGTTATTCCTGGCACACGCATGGCGTTCCCAGGTATCAAAGACCCGCAAGATCGCGCTGACTTGATCGCGTATCTGCAAACCAACGGCGAATAATCGCTAATAGCGGCGGGCGTTTCGCCTGCCGATGGCAAAAAAGGCGGTGTGGTTTTCCACGCCGCCTTTTTTGTGTCTGCGATCAGTTTGATTTGGGGCTGCTGAGGCGCGCGTGCTCTGAGGCGCTAAGGCTATGCTTCAGGCACGCATCTTAAAATGCACACCTGCAAATGGCGGGGCACGTCTCTAGTCCCAAAAAGCTGGGTTGCTCGGCTATGCGCTCAAGCGGCGGTTGCCATCCGAGCCAGTTCGCATTGCGACCAAATTTCGCTCAGCGCCTCGACCAAGCGGTCGATATCATCATCGTTATGCACGGGTGATGGGGTGATGCGTAGGCGCTCCGTCCCGACCGGTACTGTGGGATAATTGATCGGCTGCACGTAGATGCCGTGATTATCCATCAGCCAATCGCTGATCATTTTGCACTTCTTCGCATCGCCAACCATCACCGGGATGATGTGGCTGGGATTAGCCAGATGCGGAATGCCCATGCCATCCAACCTGCGGCGCACTTTGGCAACGCGGTCGCGCTGTGCCTCGCGCTCTTCACTGCTTTCTTTAAGATGGCGAATGCTGGCCGCCGCGCCTGCTGCGACTGCTGGGGGCAAGGCGGTGCTGAAGATGAAACCGCTGGCAAAGCTGCGCACATAGTCAACGAGATTGCGGCTGGCCGCGATATATCCGCCCATGACGCCATATGCTTTGCCGAGTGTGCCCTCGATCACATCGATCCGCTCCATCAGGCCTTCGCGCTCAGCAATGCCGCCGCCGCGCGGACCGTAGAGGCCAACTGCGTGAACCTCGTCGATATAGGTCATGGCCCCGTGCTTCTCGCACACGTCGAGGATCTCGGCGATTGGGGCGATGTCGCCGTCCATCGAATAGACGCTTTCAAACGCGACCAACTTAGGCACATCGGGGCCATAATCGCTCAGCAACCGGTCGAGGTCTTCCGGATCATTATGCTGCCAGATTTTGTAGGGCGCGCGGCTGTGGCGAATGCCCTCGATCATGCTCGCATGGTTGAGCGCATCGGAGAACACGACGCATCCGGGAATGCGGCTTGCCAAGGTGCCAAGGCCTGCCCAGTTGGAGACGTATCCGCTGGTGAACAGCAGCGCGGCTTGCTTGCCGTGGAGGTCGGCCAGCTCTTGCTCCAGCAACACATGGTGGTGATTGGTGCCAGAGATATTGCGCGTGCCGCCCGCGCCCGCGCCGCATTCTTCCAGAGTGTCATGCATGGCGTCAATGACAGTCGGGTGCTGGCCCATGCCGAGGTAATCGTTGGAGCACCATACGGTCACGGGCTGCGTCTCTTCGCCGACAAAACGGGTTGCATGGGGGAATGAGCCGCGATGCCGCTTGATATCGGTAAAAACCCGATAGCGGCCCTCTTCGCGAACGCTGTCCAGCTCGTCCTTGAAATAGGCTTCATGATCCATGGGCTGATCCCTCTGTCTTGATTGTGCTTTGATCGTGAATGGTTGTGGCAACGGCGGCGCTGCGGCGGGTAAGGCCCAGCCCCACAGGGCGCCATCGCGGAATGGCAGTGCCAGAAAAACGTGCTCAAGCGCGCCGAGCAGGCACAGCGCGAACAGCAGGCTCGCGCCGACCATTTCGGCGCTGCCGACGGGCGCGGCGGCGGCCAAGGCGCCGAACCAGGCGGCCACCGCAACAATCGCGATTGTCGATAGGATCAGCATGGCGTTGAGGCGGTTCGGGCCGAAATAGCTTTTAAGATAGTCGAGGTGCGGCGGCAGGATTTCGAGGCTGGTGTTGGGCACGCCGACATACATGTTGAGCTTGGTCGACAGTCGCATGAAGAAGAGCAAAGCAAACACGGTCGCGCCAATTTGATTGGCGGCGTTCCAGCCGAGCGAAATCAGCATCAGCGCGGTCAGCGCCAGCGCAATCTCGTGGTGCAGAACAGTGGCGCTCGCTTGAGTAAAGCGGGCGAACCCGCGCGCATCCTTGGGGCAGACCTTCCGCCGCGGGCCTGCAACCGCGCCGGTGAGAAAGCCAACCTCGTGCCAAGCCCACACCATTAGCGCACCGGCAAAGGCGAGATAGACCCCGCTAACACTGGCGGTTTGCGCGGAAATCAGGATCGCGATCAATCCCGCAATCCCCACTGCGCCTGCGATCATCAGGCTGGCAAAAAAGGTCTCACGCCCGCGATTATCCGCCCAGGCAATCAGCCCGGTTGCGAAAAACCAGATCGCAATCGTCACCGCGAAGGGGACAATATGGCCGCTCCAACTTACCACGCAGGTTGTAGCCGGATGGTCTGTGGTAGCTCGTTCGATTTGGTGCGCCGGAAATACATCTTGGCAAAATTCCAGCCAGCACCCGCGGCGCCGCTGATCCGCTTGGCCAGACCGCCAATGCCGCCTTGCGCTTTGCCATCTTCGATCCGCAAGGCCGCCTGCCGCAGCGCCTCCATATTGGCGCGGAATTTCGGATCATCAATGTCGAGCTCAACCGGGAAAACCTGGCGGCTGATCTGATTGCAGACCTTGAAGACCTCGTAATCATATTCGGTCGGGTCAACACCCAGCGCCTTGTGGAATACAGGACGCGCATGGTCGCGCACATACATGGTCGCATAGACGGACAGCAGGAAGAAGCGGATCCACAGCTTGTTATAACCCTTCAGCAGCTTCGGATCGGCATGCATCAGCATTGCGAAGGCTTCGCCGTGGCGAAACTCATCATTGCACCATTCCTCGAACCAATCGAAAATCGGATGAAATTTCTTCTCAGGATTGGCGGCGAGATGCCGGTAAATCGTGATGTAACGCGCATAGCCGATCTTTTCGGACAGATAGACGGCGTACCAAATGAACTTCGGTTTGAAGTAGGTGTACTTCTTCGTCTTGGTCAGAAAGCTGAGATCAACCCCGATCCCTGCATCTTTGAGGCTTTCGTTGATGAAGCCTGCATGGCGGCTCTCATCGCGGGCGAGCAGCTTGAACAACTGCTTCACATCGGGGTTCTTCGTGCGCCGCGCGATCTCAGCATAGAGGATGCAGCCGGAAAACTCAGATGTCATAGAGCTGACCAGAAAATCGGTGAACTCGGCGCGCAGTTCCGGCTCCAGGTTTTCGATCACGCCAGTGAAACTGTCGTTGTGTTTAAAGTGCGTCTTGTTGGGATCTCCCACCATATCGGCGATCAGCTGGTCCCACTCCTCGCGCACCAGCGACACGTCGATCGCGTCCAATGCGTCAAAATCCGTGGTGTAAAACCGAGGGGTCAGAATAGTGTCCTGAGTGGCGATCTCCATCGCGTCTTCGCTGGTTATCGGGGCGTGCGCGTTCATTTGATCCTCCCTGGATTGAAGCTGACTTCGTAGAGTTCCTTGAGATCGAAATAGGCGGCGAGGCGGGTGATTGCGCGGTCGAATGAGCCGGCGCGCGTCACGGTTGCGGCGCGTTCGTAAACGGCGCTGTGGCCAAAGGGGATCTGGATCGGGTCGCCATGCACGCGCACTTTGTCTCCGGGTTCAATCGCAAGATTGCCCTCCAGCTCGACATGGGCGTGAAAATGATCGGAGCTTTGTTCGACCGATATTCGGCACGACGTCTCGAACGTACGTGTTGGCATTAGCTTTGATCCCTCTTTAGCAATGCTGCGAAGACAGCGCGGTTGGTCGCGCCAAATGAACCGAGTTCCACGCTCTTACCGGTGGTGTCATCGCGCAGTGATAGCGAGTTATTCTCCCACAGGGTGAGCGCAAACGGTGCCTCTGCTCCGATCCCGCGAATGCGGCGTGAATGAGCGAGGCTGCGAACGGTGGAGCGGACAAAGCCGCCAGTGCCCGGCTCAAAACGAGCAATCGCCTCGCCAGTGGCGGCGTCTTCGATTCGTACGGCGCCGCTCTCTTCGTCAAAGAACCTCAGCGCGCGCTCTGACACCGCGGCGGTACCTTGCGCTGCGCGCGCTTCGCTTGGCACGGACAGCTTGTCGACAAAGCCAAGGCTGACCGAGGCGGCAAGTGCGACAGTGACCAGAGCGACCACTGCCATCGCGATCACCGGAGCCTTGTGCACTTCCCCGTGCTCATGATCATATTCGTAGTGAGCGCTCATGCGCTGGCTCCAGCAAGCCCAGCGCTTGATGCTGTTTGTGCGCCTGCTGTCCCGGTCTCAAAGTCACCGCGTTCAATCGCGTTGAACTGGGCGCTGGCACTGGCGAGATGCTGTGCCACGGCTTGCGCATCTGGCAGGGCGCGCAGCATCGGTTGGGGATGAGAGATGTGCCATGGGCGCGCATGCGGCCACAGCAGCAGGTAACCAAGCACAGTCTTATCGCCGAGTTCCAAGGCAATGTCGCCGTAGCCTTTGCCGCGATCCGCGAAATGCGCCGCCGTCACTTTCTTGAGCGGGACGTTGATCCGCTTGTCCACGGCCATGCCGACCCGCATGATCAGGCGCGCATCGGTGAGGATGTAGAGCGTGTTGCGTACTGTCAGCCATGCTGCGGCATAGAAGAGCGCGATGACGCCCGCGCCAAACACAGCCACAAATGTCGCTGCATCATAACGGCCCAGAGCCACTGCGAGCGCTGCCAAAGCGGCAAAATAGATTGCCATAGAGTAGGTGTGAAACGCGGTGCGGGCGAGCACAGCCGTATTGGGCCGTCCTTGCCACAACACCGTTTCATCATCCGCAGGCGTACCAAGCGGATCGCCTTGCGCATCACGAAAGTGCGGAGTGTCTTCCAGTGTCATAGGATCGGTTCCTGACGCTCTGGCGTGGCGTAGAGATAGCCACCGCCATAGTAAGCCATCACGCGTTCTTCTTCATCGCGGGTGATTTGGCCCGGTGTTGCAATTTGAGGCACGTCCTCAAACTGCTCGGCCGTGATCGCGTCGATATCGATCAGCGGGGTCTTATCGCCGAAGAGCAGACCTGTCCCTTGCACTTTGGCGACGAATATTGGCGCCAGCACCTTTTTGCCGGAATTCGTCGTCACCTCGAGATAGCGGATGATGTGCTCTGACTGGTCAACCCAGACGTCACTGATCTTGCCCGCCAGTTTCTTGTTCGCGTCATAGACCGGCAGACCCACGGGATCGGTGTCGTTCGGCGCGATTTCGATCTCGTGGCTGTCGCCAATCGGAACGATGCGCGGGCGGCCATCCATCGTCAGGTCTGGATTGGTCGAGCGTTTTGCATATGCGCCCGGACCCATGCCGGATTTCATGGCATCGCCTTCGGGCACATAGGGCGCGCCAGCAGCGCCAAAGGTGCGTTTTGCTGGCATATCAACGGGATCGCGCGGCACGTCTTCTGGGATGTATTCGCCTTGACCGTGCGGGAGTTTGAAGACCTTCTTGTCACCATCAGTGAGCGGCGCGCCTAGCACTTTACCCGTCCACTCATCTTCGAGTGGATAGCCTTCGCGGCGGCTTTCGCGGTTCAGATAAATGACCAGACCGATGAAAAAGAGCACGAAGAGCAGGAAGACCAATTCCGCCACGTCAAGCGTGCCCACTATGTATGTTGCGTTCATCTCACACTCCTCTCATTCACACTCAGGTTGGGAACTCGCGCAGTCCAAAGGGGACTGGTGCATCGTCGCTCCCAGATTTGCGGTGACGGCCCACCAGTGGGCCGAGGGCGATCAAGCCCGCCAGCAAAAGTACAATCTCGATGCAGTAAACTGTGGTGTATCCGCTGGCTCTGGTGGCCAGACCTGGGGCCAGATCACCGGCCATGGCAACGCTAGACACGCCGTCACGAATGACGCCGCCCAGCGCAATGGCAAGGCCTGCACAGCTTGCCTGAACCGCGCCCCATACGCCGAGCGCCAACCCAGCGGTTTCGCGCTTGGCGATGCTCATTGCCTCGATTAACGTGCCGACCGAAAACAGGCCTAGTCCAAGCCCGATTGCTGTCGCGCCGCCAAACAGCATGGCGACCGAACCAAACGGCGCTGCAAACAGGATCAGCAGGAATGCGGTGACCCCGGCGACCAAACCCATGCCGGCAATGCGCAAAGGATCGCCGCCTTTGGTAAGCGAGCGGCCGGAGAGCAGGAAGCCAAGCAATGCGCCCGCTGCCCATGCTCCGGTGAGGCCCGTGGTCGCGCCCACAGAGAGGCCGAGAATTTCGCCGCCATATGGCTCCAGCAGAGCGTCTTGCATCGCAAAGCCAGCCGCGCCGATGCCGATTGCGGTGAGGAGCCGGGCGTTGCGACCATCATTTACGAAGGCGCGCCACAAAGTTCCAAAAGCGGGCGTCTCGCGGCTCGGCGCTGTCAGCTCTTTGTTGCGCGCTTCCTGCTTCCAAAGTGCGATGACATTAAGCACGAGGGTCAGTACCGCCGCGCCTTGGATGACCTGGACAAGCCGGGTCGCGGTAAAATCGATCAAGAAGCCGCCGATTGCAAAGGCGGAGAACATCATGCCGATCAGCAGCATGACATAAAGCAGAGCAACCGCGCGCGGACGTTTGTCCTCCGGTGCAAGATCGGTTGCCAAAGCGAGACCAGCAGTTTGCGTCGTATGAATGCCGCCGCCGGTCAGCAGGAATGCGGCCGCTGAACTTATGATGCCTAGCGTAAAGGTGTCTTCCCGTCCGAGCAGCAGCAACGCAAATGGCATTATCGCCAGACCGCCGAACTGCATCATCGTGCCAAACCAGATGTAGGGCACGCGGCGCCAGCCAAGGACCGAGCGGTGAGTGTCAGAACGGTGACCGATGAGCGCGCGGAATGGCGCGATCAGCAATGGCACCGCGATCAGCACTGCGATCAGCCATGCGGGCGCATTCAGCTCCACGATCAGCACCCGGTTGAGCGTGCCGTTAAGCAAGACCATCGCCATGCCGACGCTCACCTGGAACAGCGCGAGGCGCAGCAGGCGGGGTAGAGGCAGGTCTGCGCTCGCCGCATCTGCGAACGGAAGCCATCCAGCGGCGGCTTGGATCCATTTGACAGAAGAGGCGGAATTGCTGGCCATTATGCCTTGACGAGCTCCATTGCTTGCGAGGTGTAGAAGCCAGAGGAAACTCTGTGCGTGCGCCCGACATGCCAGCCATCAAGGCGGCTCAAGCTGGCGCGCAGTTCCTCTTCATTGATCGGGACAATCGCCGGTGAGCGGTCGCTTTTTGGGAAGAACTTGCCCGCCTTGTGCATCGCGCCGAGCAGCGGCGTGTGCGGGGCAAAGGTGAAGAGCAGCGAGGTGCCGCATTGCTCGCCCAGCTGCTCCAGCGCCGAGAGTAGATCGTCCAACGGATAATGGATCAGGGAATCCATCGCGACGACATGGGCAAATTCGCCCAGCGCCGGGTCGAGCATATCGCCAGAGCGCCAGCGGATGCGGCCGTGGCCGATGAAGGATGGGGTGCGCTCGCGTGCGACCTCAACTAGGCCTGCGGCGACATCAATTCCGGTCACTTCTGCTCCGCGGCAGGCGGCATCAATGCTGAGCGCACCCGTGCCGCAGCCTGCGTCCAAAACGGCGGTGCGGCGCAAATCGGCTGGCAGCCAGCTGAGCAAAGTGGCGCGCATTTCATCGCGTCCTGCTCGCACGGTGGCGCGAATGCCGCTGACTTTGGCGTCGGAGGTGAGGTCGATCCACGCCTTACGCGCGGTGCTGTCGAAGTAAGTCGCGAGTTGGTCGCGCTGCGCATCGTAGGAAGAGGGTGAGCGTGTTGCCATCATTCAAACCCCAAGAAGTCAAAGATATCGCGGTCTTTCATCGGTTGAGCCGTTGATGGCTCAACCCCGGCCCATAGCATTGCGGCAAGGCGCATATATTCGTCTTGAGCCTGCTGAACCTCAGGGCTGTCCTCCATCTCAAACAGAGTGCATTTCTTGAGGCGCGAGCGGCGGATCGCATCGACATCGCGGAAGTGGGCAAGCCGCTCCATGCCGATTTGGTCGCAGAACCGGTCAATCTCGTCGGTCTCGCGGCTGCGGTTGGCGATCACGCCGGCGAGCCGTACGTCGTAATTCTTTGATTTGGCGGCGATGGCGGCGACAATGCGGTTCATCGCAAAGATGCTGTCGAAATCATTCGCGGCGACCACCACAGCGCGCTCGGCATGTTGCAACGGCGCGGCAAACCCGCCGCATACCACATCGCCCAGCACATCAAAGATCACCACGTCAGTGTCTTCGAGCAGATGGTGCTGTTTGAGCAATTTGACGGTCTGGCCAACGACATATCCGCCGCAGCCTGTGCCAGCTGGCGGTCCGCCCGCTTCAACGCACATCACGCCATTGTAGCCTTCAAACATATAGTCTTCGGGCCGCAATTCTTCGGAGTGAAATTCGACTGTCTCCAGCACGTCGATCACTGTCGGCATCAGCTTCTTGGTCAGCGTAAACGTGCTATCATGCTTGGGGTCACAGCCGATTTGCAGTACCCGGTGCCCGAGCTTTGAAAAGGCCGCGGAGAGGTTGGAGGAGGTCGTCGATTTGCCGATCCCTCCCTTGCCATAAACCGCAAAAACCTTCGCACCCTTGATCTGATCTTGCGGGTCGAGCGCCACCTGCACAGAGCCTTCGCCATCGGGTGCGCTAAAACGGGTCTTTGGATCCATCAGGTTCATAGCGTTCTCTTCCTCATCATTCCGCCGCGAAAACGCCTTCGAGACGGTCTTCGAGTTCATCACTGGCCTCGCGCAGAGCGGCGAGGGTTGCATCATCGGGTGTCCAAAGCTCGCGGTCGCACGCTTCAAGCAAGCGGCCCGCAACGCGCGCGGAGCTTTTGGGATTGAGCTCGGAAAGACGCCTGCGCATCTCTTCATCGAGCACGAATGTTTCGCTGATTTTCTGGTAGACCCACGGGGCAACCTGTCCGGTCGTGGCGGACCAGCCCATCGTGTTGGTCACATGGCCTTCGATATGGCGCACGCCCTCATACCCGTGGTCGAGCATGCCCTCATACCATTTGGGGTTGAGCGTCCGGCTGCGCGTTTCAAGGTCAATCTGTTCGGACAGAGTGCGGACCTTCGCATTGCCGCGCGTCGCATCAAGGATATAGACCGGAGCGTCCGCGCCTTTGGCCTTGGCAACCGAACGGCTGACCCCGCCGAGCCCGTCGACATATTGGTCGAGGTCGGTCACGCCCACTTCGACGCTTTCGAGATTTTGATAGGTAAATTCGACCTTGGCGAGCGCGCTTTGCAGCAATTCGCGCTGCTGAACCGGCGCGCCATTGACACCGTAAGCATAGCCCTTGTGCGTCTCAAACGCATTGGCGAGCTCATCCGGATCGGCCCAAACGCCGCCTTCGATCATCTGATTGACGTTGGCGCCATATGCGCCCTCGGCATTGGAGAATACGCGCAGGGCAGCTGTTTCCAGATCGCATCCATGCGCCTCTTGATGCGCCAGGCTATGCTTGCGCACGAAGTTTGCCTCAATTGGCTCGTCAGCCTGAGAGGCAAGCAGGGCGGCCTCGGCCAGCATCCGCGTTTGCAGAGGCAAGAGATCGCGAAAAATGCCTGATAGTGTGGCGACCACATCGATCCGCGGACGGCCCAATTCTTCCAGTGAAATGAGCTCCGCGCCGCACAGACGGCCATAGCCATCACGCCGAGGCTTTGCTCCGATCAACGTCATTGCCTGCGCAATCTGGACGCCTTCGCTCTTCATATTGTCGGTGCCCCAAAGCACCATGGCGAGGCTTTCTGGGAAGGGCTCGCCGCCGTTCACATGGCGCGCAATCAGTTCCTCTGCCTGCACGCGGCCTTGCTCACAGGCAAAGGCGCTGGGAATGCGGAATGGGTCAAAGCCGTGGATGTTGCGCCCCGTGGGCAGCACATCCGGGTTGGCGACCACATCGCCGCCGGGGGCAGGCTTCACATAACCGCCATCGAGCGCATGGATGAGTGATGTCAGCTCGTCGCAGGCATCGAGTTTCTCGCCCAGTGCTTCGCGATCCATCTCAGCATCGCTGCCTGCGCCGGCTTCTTCCATCGCATCGAGCATTTCCTCGCGGGCGCTGCCGACGGGCGGCTGGCCCAGCACGTGGAGACCGTGTGGGATCAGAGTGCGTTCCAGCTCATAAAGCTGGCTGGCGAGCTGAGTGATGTCGCTGCATTCGATATCCAGCGCATCGCATTGATCATGGATCAGCGTTTCAAGATCAGTGCGCTCATCCCCATCGGCGCTGCTGCGCCAGCGCTCAACGCTCTGCTTCAGCTCAGCAAAGCCCTTATAGAGACCAGCCTGCGCCAGCGGCGGGGTCAGATAGCTGATCAAGGTTGCGGCTGAGCGGCGCTTTGCAAGGATGCCTTCGGATGGATTGTTGGCGGCATAGAGATAGTAATTCGGCAGATCGCCAATCAATCGTTCCGGCCAGCAATCGCCGGTCATGCCTGCTTGCTTGCCTGGCATGAATTCTAGCGCGCCGTGGGTGCCAAAATGCAGGACGCTGTGCGCGCCAAAATCTTCGCGAATCCAACGGTAGAACGCACTGAAAGCATGGGTTGGCGCAAAATTGCCGTCAAACAGCAGGCGCATCGGATCGCCTTCATATCCAAAGGCTGGCTGAACCCCGACAAAGACATTGCCGAAATGCGCGCCGAGCACTTGAATGTTTGCGCCATCGCTTTGTGCTTTGCCTGGGGCTGGGCCCCATTGCGCCTCAATCTCGGCAAGGTGAGGCTCGCGCCGTACATGCTCATCGGCGGGGATGCGCGCGGCGACATTGGCATCGCTGCCGAAACGCTCTGAATTGCCGTTGATGATGGCCTCGCGCAGGGCATCGACCGTCTCTGGAACCTCGACTTGATAGCCCTCATCGGACAGCCGCTGGAGCGTCGCATGGAGCGAGGCGAAGACGGAGAGGAAGGCGGCGGTTCCTGTCGCGCCTGCGTTTGGCGGGAAGTTGAACAGCACGACGGCAAGATTGCGCTCGGCGCGCTGTGCGCGGCGCAATTCGATCAGTTTTAGCGTCTTGTCGGCCAAGGCTTCGGCGCGCTCTGGGCAGCCTATCATCGCCCGCACATTCTCCGTCTTGGGTTGTTCGCACTTGCGCTCGCAGCCATTGCAGACTTCGCCCGGGCCAGACCGGCCGCCAAAAACGCTGGGGCAGATTGATCCGTCGAGCTCTGGCAGGGCGACCATCATGGTCGTCTCTAGCGGCAGCAGACCTTGATCGTGCGCGCGCCATTCTTCGAGAGTTTGGAACTCAATCGCGTGGGCTGCGAGGTAGGGAATATCGAGATCGGCCAGCGTTTCCGCCGCAGCCTCTGCGTCATTATAGGCAGGGCCGCCAACCAGCGAAAAGCCGGTGAGGTTGACGATGGCATCAACCGTGGGCTTGCCGCGTTCCATGAAGAATTTCTCAATCGCTGGACGCGCATCGAGCCCGCTGGCGAAAGCTGGGATAACCTTAAGGCCAGCGGCCTCAAATGAGGCGATCGCGGCATCGTAATGGCCAGTGTCGCGGCCAAGCAGATAAGAGCGCAGCAACAGCAGGCCGACGGTTCCGTTTTTGCCAGCCTTTGCAGGCAGCAGACGGGCACCTTCTGAAATGCGCTGTTTGGTGCGCGGGTGGTAAACCCCGACCTCTGGATAGTCGAGCGGCGGCTCAGCTGCGGTCTCACCGCGCAGAGCAATCCGCTCGCCATCAGCATAACGGTCAATGAGGCCCCGAACCATTGCGACCACGTTCTCTTCCGAACCCGCGAGCCAATATTGCAACGTGAGGAAATAGGCCCGCACATCCTGCGCCGTACCGGGAATGAAGCGCAAAATCTTAGGCAGACGGCGCAGCATTTTCATCTGGCCTGCGCCAGAGCTGGCGTTTTTCTTGGGCGATCCGCGCAGCTTCTTAAGGAGAGCCAGCGGGCCCTTCGCTGGCGCATCCATGCGGTATCCGCCAAGCCGGGTGAGCTTCACGATATCGCCAGCGGACATCAGGCCGAGCATTGCGTCACATTCTTCGCGCCGTGCCTCTAGGCTGGGCAGGATCGCGCGGACGTGATCATCAAGGAACAGCATTGTCGCGATGACAATATCGGCCTCAGCGATGGCGGCTTTGGTCAGCTCCAGCGCGTCGCCATTGCGATCCCAATCTGCGGCTGCGTGCAGGCTCAGCGAGATGTTCTCTCGGCGTAGCTCGGCATTGGCGCGCTCGGCTGCGCCTTTGAGGTGATTGTCGAGCGTGACAATCACGACCCGCACGTGCGGGCGCTCAGTGGCGGGAGAGGCGGGGGCGCTACCGTGCATAATGCGCCTTCGCATCATACAAAGTGTCGAGGTCGATCTCGGACCGACCTTGATCAGCGGCGAAATTCTCCGTGTTGCGGCGGGCTTTGCCGCGCACGAAGAACGGGATTTTTTTAAGCTCGCGCTCTGCCTCTGCGGTCCAGATCGTATCATTGGCCGCTTCGACCGGGGCTACGGTAGGCGCAGGCGCTTCTGGTTCTGCCGATTGGGCCGAAGTGCTTGCTTGCGGCATTTTGGGGGCATGGGCTGCATGGTGCGATGGCCCAGCCTCGTCCGAAAATTCAAAATCATCGCGGAACATGGTGAGCAAATGCTCCTCCAATCCCATCACCAGCGGATGGACCCAGGTGTCGAAAATGACATTTGCGCCTTCAAAACCCATTTGCGGGGAATGGCGCGCCGGGAAATCCTGAACGTGAACCGGTGAGGAAATCACCGCGCAGGGCATGCCGAGCCGCTTGGCAATGTGCCGCTCCATCTGCGTGCCCAGAACGAGCTCCGGCTGGGCCGCCATGATCGCGTCTTCGACTGCCATGTGATCATCGGTGATCAGCGGTTCGACATCGTAGAGCTTGGCCGCTGCGCGAATGTCGCGGGCAAATTCGCGGTTGTAACAGCCGAGGCCGCAGACCTTAAAGCCGAGCTCTTCATGAGCGATTTTCGCAGCGGCAACCGCATGGGTCGCATCGCCGAAGATAAACACCCGCTTGCCGGTGAGATAATTGGAATCGACCGAGCGGCTCCACCACGGCATCCGGGCGGAATCGTCGCCGAGCGCAGAAGTGGGATCAACCTCTGCTAACTCGGCGACTTCCGCGATAAACGCGCGCGTAGCGCTGACGCCTATCGGGACCGTGCGAACGGCTGGTTGGTTAAACTCTCGTTCGAGCCAACGTGCCGCTTCATCTCCAATTTCGGGATAGAGAACGATGTTGAAATCGGCTGCGCCGATTTGTGTGATGTCCTGCGGACTGGCGCCTAATGGCGCCTCTAGGTGGATGTATACGCCCAGCGCATCCAGGATTTTGCGGATTTCAACCAGATCGTCGCGGTGACGAAAGCCGAGCGCGGTTGGGCCGAGCAGATTGACCAACGGGCGGCGGCCATCGCGCGGTGCGCGCTCCACCTTGCGGTCGGCCAGAGTGCGGACGATTTGGTAGAAGCTTTCTGCAGCGCCCCAGTTTTCCTTGCGCTGATAGCTTGGCAGCTCCAGTGGAATGACCGGGCACGGCAGGTCCATCGCCTCTGACAGGCCGGCGGGATCATCCTGGATCAGTTCCGCGGTGCAAGAGGCCCCGACCATCATCGCCTGCGGCTGGAACCGGGCGGCGGCATCGCGCGCAGCGTCTTGAAACAGCTGCGCTGTGTCTTTGCCCAGATCGCGCGCTTCGAATGTGGTGTATGTGACCGGCGGACGCTTTCCGCGCCGCTCGATCATCGTGAACAGCAGGTCGGCGTAGGTGTCGCCTTGCGGGGCGTGCAGCAAATAATGCATGCCCTCCATCGCGGTGGCGACCCGCATGGCCCCAACATGGGGCGGTCCTTCATAGGTCCAGACGGATAGCTGCATCGCCTAAACTCTCAACACATCGCGGCGCCGAAGCGGCCGGGCAAAGAGTTCAGCAAGATCGCCAGCCTGCTCAAACCCGTGAATGGGTGAGAAGACGAGCTCAATCGCCCATTTGGTGGCAAAGCCCTCGGCTTCCAAAGGATTGGCGAGGCCGAGGCCGCACACGGTCAGATCAGGCTTGTCTTCGCGCACGCGGTCCAGCTGGTGATCAACGTGCTGGCCTTCACTAAGGCGAGCCGATTGCGGCAGCAATTCCAGCTCCTGCGCGAGATGCGTGCGGTGCAGATAGGGCGTGCCAATCTCAACCGGCTCCATCCCAAGCTCTTGATTGAGGAAGCGCGCCAGTGGCACCTCTAGCTGAGAGTCGGGCAGGAAGCTGATACGTTTGCCGCTCAATTGCGCAGCGTTATGCTCAATCGCCCGTTTGGCGCGCGCGCGCGGGCCAGCGATCACGCTGTTGAAGTGCATTTCATCAATGCCAAATTCGCGCGCAGCGGCTTGCAACCAAGCGGTCGTCCCTTCCGCGCCAAATGGGAACAGAGCATCGAGACGCTGCGCCCCGCGGCCCTCTAAGGCCATGGCGGTTTCAGCCAGAAATGGTTGAGCCAAAAGATAGCGCGTTTGTGGGCCAAGGTTAGGCAGATTGCTCGCCTGACGCGCAGGCAAAGCGCCAACGCGTTTGATCCCGATCTGAGCAAACAGGCGCATGAATTGATCTTCGACAATATCGGGCAGCGAGCCGACGATCAGGAGCTCTTTTTCGCCGTTTGGATCGCCCGCCGGCATCTCTGGCACAAGCGATGCGAGGCAGGCGTCTTCGCCTTGAGTGAAGGTCGTTTCGATGCCGCTGCCGGAATAGTTCAGAATGCGCACGCTGGGGTTGTATTTCGTGCCCAGACGCTCGGCCGCTTTTGCTAGGTCGAGTTTGATCACCTCCGATGGGCAAGAGCCGACCAGAAACAGAGTTTTGATATCGGGGCGGCGCGCCAGTAATTTGGTGACGACGCGGTCAAGCTCATCCTGCGCATCGACCATGCCGGCCAGATCGCGCTCTTCCATAATTGCGGTGGCAAAGCGCGGCTCAGCAAAAATCATCACGCCAGCGGCGGATTGCAGTAGATGGGCGCAGGTGCGCGAGCCAACCACCAGGAAGAAGGCATCCTGCATTTTGCGGTGCAGCCAGATGATGCCGGTCAGACCGCAGAACACCTCGCGTTGGCCGCGTTCGCGCAGGATCGGCGCGCGTTCCAGCGTCGCAAGCTCTGGCGCGCAGCCTGACGCAGGTGGAAGCGCGTTCATGCCGCCACCGTATTGTTAGGAGCCGCTTGGAGCCGCGCGGCGCGCAGTTTTAAGAGGAATTGCCCGGCGTTGATGACATAGACCGCATAGGCCGCCAGCGCGACCATCATGCGTGCCTCAACCGAGCCAAAACCGCCGAACAGCATCACGAGATAAAGCGTGTGCAATGCCAGAACGAGCATTGAGAAGACGTCTTCCCAGAAGAACGCCGGCGCAAACAGCCAGCGATCAAACACAACCTTCTCCCAAATAGAGCCGGTGATCATGATCGTGTAAAGAGTGAGCGTTTTGATGACGACGGAGATATCCGCCGCGCCCGCGCCTTCGCCGCTCATTAAGAAACGAATCACCAAAATCAGGCTGATGAGGAAGACGAAAAACTGGAGCGGGGCGAGCACGCCTTGGATGGTGGTCCATACCGACTCGTCGCGTCTGCGGCGCTCTTCTGCGGTGTAGAGCGCCCCCGTGCTTGACCTTCTTGCGCCGCCTTCGCGGGCCAGTGGGGCCGTGCCATCGAGTCTTGGGTTATCCCATCCCATGTATGCGAAATACCTCCGCTTTCGATCCATGGCTTACGCCCTCTTTCACACGTGTGTCAATCGAGCTTGACGACAATTTAAATGGACAGTGTCTCGCGGGGCTGATTTGCCAGCCTGTCAAAAAAGGCGTACAGTCCAATGTGTTGGTGGGATTGGATTCGTTTTGTCCGCTCGCCCCATTGGCATTGACGCGATCCGCGCCGCATCCAGACCTTGGCTGGTTTGGCAGACTGGGAGAGTCTGTAATGGCATCAGTGATTGGGGCTGGCTCAGCCGCCTTACGCAAAGTGATCAGCGAACCCTTGGCAAGACGGAAGCGCAAAGCGCACGTTTTGAGCGATGGTGAGCAAGCCTCGCTCGCAAGCGACTCGATCGACGCGATTATCGAAAGTGAAATATTGCCGCGCCTGCTGATGGCGCATTCATCAAACGGTGCAGCGCCGGGGCGTGCAAGCGCGCATGAGATTGATGCATTGGATGCAAGCCGATTTGCCTCGATGCCGCTTCATTCCGAAGCCGCTGAATTGCTGGAAGAGGTCGACGCCTATCTAGCAGAGGGCGTTAGCGTTGAGGCGATCTATATTGACCTGCTTGCGCCCGCTGCGCGCAAACTCGGCAGTCTTTGGGAAGCCGACGAGTGCGACTTTGTTGACGTGACAATGGGGCTATGGCGCTTGCAAGAAGTCATGCGCGAGATTGCCGTGCGCTCGCCGCCGGTTGTGAAAGCGCTTTCTGCGCCGCGCTCAATACTGCTTGCCCCGCTTCCCGGCGATCAGCACAGTTTTGGGGCGATTATGCTCGACGATGTGTTCGTGCGGGCCGGCTGGAAAAGCGAAGTTTTGGTCGAACCGGGGCGCCGCGAATTGCTCAGCCGCGCCGGGCAAAAACCGTTTGATGTGGTGGGATTGACCATATCTCGTGATTGCCCTAGCGCCGCGATCACCCACATGATCAACGCCCTGCGAAGCGTTGCCGCGAACCCTCAAATGCGAGTGCTTATTGGGGGGCGTGTGGTCAATGAAAACCCTGATCTGGTCGCAGAGGTCGGAGCCGATGGCACAGCGCTTGATGCCCGAGCAGTCTGTTGAAATAGCTGAACAAATGGTTCGGGAAGCGATTACGAGTGTGCATCAAACGCAATAGACTAGATTGCGCATGTTAACGCGCAAACATAGTATCGAGGGCAAGAGCCCTTTCGGTGATGCAGCGGAGTTGTTCGATTCGCTGGATGCCGATGCCGCCATGAAATTGGCCATGGTGGCGGGGGATATCACGCTCGTTCTTGATGATACTGGCACGATTTTGGATGCTGCCTACGATCCTGAACATTATCCAGGGCTGGAAAACCTCACCGGGAGCAATTGGATTGATACGGTAACGGTTGAAAGCCGTCCGAAGATCATGGAAATGCTGGCGGCGGCGCGCCGTGGCGAGGTTCAGCATTGGCGTCAAGTAAACCACACGGTCCGCGATGGCGATGTGCCGATTCGCTATGTCGTGGTCAGCGTAAATGGCGGCGAGCACCGCATAGCCTTTGGCCGCGACCTGCGTGAGGCGGCAAAACTCCAGCAGCGCCTCCTTCAAGTTCAACAATCGCTAGAGCGTGATTACCTGCGGATGCGTCAGGTTGAGACGCGTTACCGCATGCTGTTCGATATCTCTGGCGAGCCGGTTGTGATCGTCGATGTCTCCTCGCAGCGCGTGCGAGAGGCCAATCCGGCCGCGCATGATCTGCTTGGCGCGCGCGCAGGCTCTTTGGTTGGCAAGAAGCTGCTTTCCCTATTTGATCGCAATTCGCGTGACGATGTCTTGGCACTCACCGGTTCTGCGTTGGTCTCCGACAGTGTCTCCCCGGTGGAGGTTGTCCTGTCAAAAGGCAGCACGCCGACGGTTTTGGCGGCCTCGGGCTTTACTCAGGACCGCGTCCAATATCTGCTGCTGCGCCTGAATCCAGTCGCGCAAGATGAGGTGGCTGCTGAGGCCTCGCCAGTACAGAACATTGTCGACCAAATGCCTGATGCGTTCGTCGTGGCTGACCGCGATATGCAACTTGTCAGCGCCAATCTCGCCTTTGTTGAGCTGGTGCAGGCGGCGAGCGTTGATCGGCTGCGCGGTCGGCATCTGTCCGAATGGATTGGCCGTCCAGGTATCGATCTTGAGCTGATCACGGGACAGATCGACCAGCACGGATCGGCCCGCAATGTCAGCACCGTTCTGCGCGCGAGCAGCGAAGATGCTGGCGAGCCGGTGGAGCTATCGGCCGTCGTCAGCGGCGATGATGAAGCGCATTTTGGCTTCGTAATCCGCCCGATTGGTCGCCGACTGCGCGATCTGCCACCGGGCTCTGAAGATTTGCCGCGTTCCGTTGATCAACTCACTGATCTGGTTGGCCGAATGCCGCTCAAAGACATTGTGCGTGAAAGCACCGATCTGATCGAGCGATTGTGCATCGAGGCAGCGCTGTCTTACACCTCGGACAATCGCGCATCCGCCGCCGAGATCCTCGGCCTTTCGCGCCAAAGCCTCTACTCCAAGCTGCACCGGCATGGATTGGGCAATTTAGCGGCTGAAAACGACTAGTTCTTTGCAAAGTTTGCAAGCGACTGGCAAAAGTGTCAAAATAATTTGACGCATTGAAGTGTCAGGCATAGCCTGCGCTTATGCAGCGATCTGCGACCTCGATTCACCATGCACCGATTCCGGCGCTTCCTGATGTTGTTCAGCTTCTAAAGCCGATTACCTGGTTTCCACCGATGTGGGCTTTCATGTGCGGTGCGGTGTCTTCCGGCGCGAGCATGGACGACCGCTGGCTGTTCGTGGCCGCTGGTATCATCCTCGCAGGACCATTGGTGTGCGGGACCAGCCAGGCGGTGAACGATTGGTTTGATCGCCATGTTGATGCCATCAACGAACCAGACCGGCCCATTCCATCGGGGCGCATTGCGGGCCGCTGGGGTTTGTACGTGGCGATAGCTGGCACCGTTTTATCGGCGATAGTTGCAGGGCTGCTCGGCCCGTGGGTTTTGGTTGCCGGACTGGTTGGCCTAGGCCTTGCCTGGGCATACAGCGCGCCGCCATTCCGTCTCAAATCCAGCGGCTGGGCTGGGCCTGCCGTGGTTGGCCTGACCTATGAAGGGCTCGGCTGGTTCACCGGGGCGAGCGTAATGACCGGCGCCTTGCCGTCCGCGCAGGTGCTCATCGTACTGGCGCTCTACAGCGTGGGCGCGCACGGCATTATGACGCTCAACGACTTTAAAGCGGTGGAGGGCGATCGCCAGACGGGACTCAAGTCTCTGCCTGTTACTCTCGGGGTTAAGAACGCCGCGCGATTGGCCTGCGTTGTAATGGCGGCGGCGCAAGCGATTGTTATCGCACTGCTTGCGTATTGGGGCCTGACGGCTTCGGCCATTGCTGTTTCTGTCCTGCTGCTCGCGCAGTTGGCGGCGATGCCGCGCCTACTCAGTAATCCTGCGAAATACGCGCCTTGGTACAACGCCATAGGGGTGCTGCTCTATGTGCTCGGCATGTTGGCTGCCGCGTTGGGGCTGGGGGGATATATCTGATGGTGAGCGGCGCATCATCCGCACGCGGCCTCGGCTGGTTTGCGATTGCCCGGATCGGCGTGGTTCAAGCCAGCATTGGGGCGATTGTGATGCTGGCGACCTCGCTGCTCAACCGCGTGATGGTGGTAGAATATTCGCTCGCGGCGGCGATCCCCGCCGGGCTCGTTGCTTGGCACTACGCTGTGCAATTAGGGCGCCCATTGTTTGGCCATGGATCGGACAAGGGGCGCAAGCGCACGCCTTGGATCTTGGGCGGCATCATAGTGCTCGCTGCTGGGGCTATGTTGGCGATCAATGCGACTGTTATGATGGACAGCAACCGTAGCTTAGCGATTGGACTCGCGATTCTGGGCTTTACTCTGATTGGAGCAGGCGTGGGCGCAAGCGGAACCTCGGCGCTGGCGCTCCTGGCCTCCGGCGTTGCTCCGGGACGGCGAGCGGCTGCGGCGGCGACCACATGGATCATGATGGTGGCCGGGATTGTCATTTCCGCCGCCACCGCTGGCACATTGCTCAAGCCCGCTTTTCCTGATGAGCCGTTTTCGCCTGATGGCTTGGTCAGTGTCGCGAGCGGTGTCGCGATCGCAGCGGTGATCGCCACTGCGCTGGCAGTCATCCGGCTGGAGCCTGCGCGGCAGATCTTCGCTGAGACAGCCAAGGACGAACCGACTCCGGATTTCCGCGCCGCACTGGCGGAGATTTATGCGGAACCCGCCGCGCGCCGTTTCACTGTTTTCATCTTCGTCTCAATGCTGGCCTACAGCATGCAGGATCTGATCCTGGAGCCGTTTGCTGGCCTCGTGTTTGATATGTCACCCGGCGCTTCGACCCAGCTTTCCAGCATGCAGCATGGTGGTATTCTGCTCGGCATGATCCTCGCTGGAATTGGCGGCAGCGCCTTTGCTGGGCGCATGCCAGTCGACCTCAAAATCTGGATCGTCACCGGCTGTGTAGGATCGGCGATTGCTCTTTCTGGCCTCGCCATGGCCGCTGTTTACGGTCCGGGATGGCCGCTCGCTGCCAATGTCTTTGCGCTCGGGTTTTGCAACGGCGTGTTCGCGGTTGCTGCTATCGGCGCAATGATGGGCCTCGCGGGATCGGGCGAGAAAACCCGCGAAGGTGTGCGCATGGGCGTGTGGGGTGCAAGCCAAGCGATCGCCTTTGGTCTGGGCGGCCTCCTCGGTGCGCTCGGTGTCGATTTCGCTCGCCGCGCCAATCAGGGTGACGGCGATGCCTTCCAATTGATTTTCGCGCTCGAAGCCGGGCTCTTCATCATCGCTGCTGGGCTGGCGCTGCGCGCCACCCGCCGTGTTCATCCCTCGCAAAAACAGGTGTTCGCATGACTGAGACGATCTATGATGCTGTCATTGTTGGTGGCGGCCCATCAGGGGCGACGGCGGCTGATGATCTGGCGCGGGCCGGTCATTCTGTCTTGCTGATGGAGCGGGGCGGGCGGATCAAGCCATGCGGCGGTGCCGTGCCGCCACGCTTAATGGAAGATTTCGAAATTCCGCAAAGTCTGCTGGTTGCGCGCGCACGCTCAGCGCGCATGATTGCGCCTTCGAACCGCGCCGTAGATATGCCAGTTGGCGAGATTGGCTATGTCGGTATGGTCGACCGCGAAGAGTTTGACGAATGGCTGCGCGAGCGCGCGGTTAAAAGCGGCGCAGAGCGGCTGCAAGCGACCTTTGAGCGGATTGAGCGCGATGAGGAGGAAGGCACAATCGTGCGCTTTCGTAGGGAACGCGGCGGAAAGATAGAGCAAGTGCGTGCGCGGCTCGTGATTGGCGCGGATGGTGCCCGCTCCGCGGTTGCCAAACAGAGCATTCCGGGCGCTGAAAAGGTCCCTTGCGTGTTCGCCTATCACGAGATCATTCAATCCCCGGAGCATGCGAATGACGCCTATGATCCGGCACGCTGCGACGTTTTCTATCAAGGCAAACTCTCGCCCGATTTCTACGCCTGGGTGTTTCCGCATGGTAAAACTGCCAGCATTGGCGTGGGCAGCGCAAACAAGGGCTTTTCCCTGCGCGGCGCGGTGACAACCATGCGCGACGAGCTCGATCTGGCTAAGTGCGAGACAGTTCGCCGTGAGGGCGCGCCGATCCCGCTCAAACCGCTCAAACGCTGGGACAATGGCCGCGATGTCATCGTCGCGGGCGATGCGGCAGGCATTGTTGCCCCAGCATCGGGTGAGGGCATTTATTATGCCATGATCGGCGGACGCTATGTGGCGGAGGCCGCGCATGCGTTTCTGGCGACCGGCGAGGTCAAGGCCCTGCGCCAGGCGCGTAAGCACTTTATGAAAGAACATGGCAAAGTGTTCTGGGTCCTCGGGATTATGCAATATTTCTGGTATTCTAGCGACAAGCGGCGTGAGCGATTTGTGACTATGTGCGCCGACAAAGACGTGCAGCAGTTGACTTGGCAGGCCTATATGAATAAGCGGCTGGTTCGCTCCAAGCCGATGGCGCATGTCCGAATATTCCTTAAAGACTGCGCGCATCTGCTGGGGCTGAAGGCGGCCGCTTAATGGGTAAAGTCTGGGTTCTACCGGTCGTCATCGCCAGCATCGCTGCGATTGCGGTGGCAATGCTGGGCGCGACGATCACCGATCTTGGCCCGTGGTATCAGTCGCTTGAAAAGCCGAGCTGGAACCCGCCCGATCAGCTGTTCCCAATCGCCTGGACGATCATCTTCGCCTTTGTGACCGCTTCGGCCGTTTCTGCTTGGCTCGCCGCACCGACCCGCCGGGTATCGGACGTGCTGATTTGTTTGTTCTCGCTCAATGCGTTCCTCAACATCACCTGGAGTCTGATCTTCTTCAGGATCCAGCGACCAGACTTGGCTTTCATCGAGCTGTTGCTGCTGTGGCTGTCGATCCTCGCGCTCATTGTGTATTCTTACCGATATTCGAAGGCAGCCAGCCTGTTGCTGGTGCCCTATCTGATCTGGGTAACGATTGCCGGGGCGCTCAATTGGCAAGTGATTGAGCTCAACGGGCCATTTGGCTGACCTTCCATCCATGATGAGCGGCTTTTTCCAGTCTGGGCACGCTGCCGATTTGGTGCTGGCGGTGCTTGCATGTGAGGCGTTGTGGCTAAAGTCACGCGGCTGGACATGGGGCGAGTTCCTCGCCCTACTGGGACCGGCGGTGTTTTTGGTGCTTGGGGTGAGGGCCGCTCTGGTGGAAGCCGCGTGGTATTGGGTGGCGCTGCCGCTGGCGCTTTCGCTGCCGCTGCATCTGATTGATTTGCGCGCGAGGTTCGCCGCGCGTTCTGGCCGAGACTAGCACCTCCCCCAAATGCGCGAATCCGCCGCAATTCACGTTCTTTGTAGGCAAAGAAAAACCCGGCCCCTGATCAGGAACAGGAGCCGGGTTCCCTTTTAGCGAGCTCTACCCGTCGGGAGAGGAGGCGGGGGCCCGCTCGGGCCGCGCTAGGCCTGACTACTCGTTATTCTGGTGCGTAATGATGTTCCTGTGCCCACAGGTACCAATTGTCGACCACCGTGCCGGTCAGCAGGATGCCGATCCCGCCGGTGAAGGTCGTCAGCACTGCGAACCACCAAGCCCAGCGGTGGATTGATTCCATCGTGGCGTTAAAGCCCATCGTCCAGCGCCAGAACAAGCCGGCGCGCTCTGATGCTGTGCCGCGATCCGTGATCTGCTCGATCTCGCGCTCACCGCCATAGCGGCCAACCGCCAGGATCGTCGCGCCGTGCATGGCAAACAACAGGGCCGAGCCATAGAGGAATGCGATCGATAAAGCGTGGAACGGATTGTAGAACAGGTTCCCGTAAATCAGCGAGAAATTGTTGGTCCAATCAAGGTGCGAGAAAATGCCATATGGCACCGCCTCGGCCCAGCCGCCCATCAGCAGTGGACGGATAAAGCCAAGCACCAGGAACAGCCAGATCGCGCTCGCAAAGGCCCATGGAATGTGCATGCCCATGCCCAGCGCTTTTGCTCTGGTGTAGGTCCGCGCCCACCAGCACAATACGGAGATGGTAAGGAATGCGCCGGTCATGATAAACCAGCCGCCTTCATTCAGAGGGACAAATGGGCTGAAGCCATATTCTGGGCCAGGAGGGTCTAGCGAGAGCCAGAAGAACTCGCGCATGAAACCCTGCGGGCTCCAATTGACCTGCGCGGCCATGTTGAGGCCGATGATTATGATCGCTGCACCGCCAAAAGCGAGCGCGATCATGCCCAGCCAGCCAAGATAGAATGGCCCGATCTGAGCCTGTCCGATCTTACCTGCCCAATAGCTGTAGAAGGTATCGTTGATCCGATCTTCGTTTCCAGCCGGCAGAGCAACGCCCATTTCAGGGGCCGCTTTGACCTGGATTTGAGTGAAGATATTTTGATAGCGTAGCATTATCAGGTTCTCCTCAAGACCAGATCGGGATGGCTTTCCAGAAATCCCAGAATTCGACCCGGCTGCCGACGTACAATGGGCCAGCGATCACGATGCAGGCCGCGCTCCAGAATCCGGCGTTTAGCGCCAGGATCAGGCCGACCCGGTGAATGCCCAAAGTGCCGACCGAATAGCCGATGAAATCACGGAAATAGGTGTCTTCATATTCCGGCGATTTCACCTCAGTGCCCTTTTCAGGGTTCACCGCAGAGAGCACCAACGAGCCGTGCAAAGCTAGCGCAAGACACGTCGTAAAGAAGAACGTGATCGCGATCATATGCAGCGGATTGTAGTGGAAGTTCACATATTGATAGCCGACGTTAGAGACCCAATCCAAGTGGGTCCAAATCCCGTATGGGAAACCGTGGCCCCATGCGCCCATCAAGACGGGGCGAATAACCACTAAGGTTACGTAAGCGAGCACGGCAAAGCTAAATGCGAACGGGACATGCAGCCCCATGCCCAGCTTGCGCGATATCTCAACTTGCCTCAGCGCCCACGACCCAAAGGCCACGATCGCGCAGGCTGTAATGACTTGCCAATAGCCGCCTTCATTGAGCGGCATCAGCTTAAGACCGGCCTCAATGGCTGGAGGATCGATTGAGATCAGCCACGGGTTCAGGGTTGGCCCCTGAGCCGCAGAGGCAAAGATCAACATGGTCCCCAGCAGCGCACTGATCGCCGCTGTCACCCCGAAAAATCCGACGTAAAATGGCCCTACCCAGAAGTCGAAGAGATCCCCTCCGATCAAGGTACCACCACGCACACGGTATTTGCGCTCGAAACTAAGGAGCATAAATCCATCCTCCCCACCAAGACGGCAGGTTCTTCTCGTGTTCGTTAAGTTGTTGGAGGCAGGCGAACCTGCCTCCACACTTGTGAAAGCTCGACTAGCCGGAGGCTTCCGAGCTTGCGATCACTGCAGCTGCTTGTGACGCCCCCGAACTAGGCCCATCGAGCCAGTTGTAGCGGTCCGTGCTAAGCAGAATGAAGTGGATGCTAAAGGCCAGCACAGCCAAGCCCACATGCAGGGCAACTAGCACCCGGCGAACATCAAATTGATGCCAAATTCTCCACATAGGTAATTCCTATCTTTTGATTATTAGGGGATCGGAAGCCAAGGCTTGTTAATCCAAAGCAAAAGGTGAGCGACGACAGCAATGCCAACGTATAGAGCGAAGGTGCCCATAAATGCTTTATGGATCTCCTTGGCTTCTTCGTCGGTCAGATACGTGCCAACGCTCGGGCGATCAGCCGGATCGTTCATCGGTATTCTCCGTATTCAGTTGTTGGAGTGAGGGCATAACTGCCCCCGACGATATCCCCGCGTGATCCCCCACGTGGATTTGGGAGCCTGTTTCCAGGCAATCTTGTAAATTGGTTGGTCCGCTTGGCGCTCATCATGCGCTTTCCCCTTCGAGAAGCGCGTCCGCGAGGCAATCTGCGGTGACGATGGTGTTGCTACGGCTACGGGCTGACCGTTCGGCGGCATCGCGCAGGCGTTTGGCTGCGGAAATGCGGATCAGGACCGGCTGCGCTTCGACCAGCTCATCGAGCTTGGTCTTGGCTGCCGCGTCCCAGGTCAACTCGGTCAGCTCGCGTGCCGGAGTTGCAGGCACTTTGTCCATCTCTGTGCCCAGCGGCAGAATGTGGAACAGCGCGTCAAACAGCGCATTGCACACCTCTTGAACGAGGTAGGTTGCGCCCGAATAGCCCATGAACGGCGTACCAGTGTGACGGCGGATGGCTGCCCCTGGGAAGCTTGCAGGAATATAGATCCCGCGCGCGCCGCATTCGGCCATATACATCCGCTCATTATAACTGCCGAACACCACCAGCGGCGGGTTGGCGGCAATGGCTGCGCGCACATCTTCGTTCTTGGGTTTGACCCCGGCGCTGCGTGAAAAGGCGAAGGCGCATGGCAGGCCCATGTCGTCATCGAGGAAATGCTGGATGCCGCGCGCATAGGTCTCGTTTGCGACGATCCCAAAGTTCGCGGTGCCAAAGAAGTCTTGAGTGACGGAGCGCCACAGATCCCACAATGGCTTGATTGTCGTGTGCTTCTCACGCTCGATGAAGGGCTCTGGGTCTAGGCCTAACTCCGCAGCCAAGGCGCGCAGGAATTTGGTGGTTGAGGATAGCCCGACCGGCGCTTGGAAATAGGGTCGCTCCAAGGTTTCGCACAGATTGCGGCCAAACTCGCGGTACATGCAGACATTGGCGTCTGACATGCCAAGCTGGCGAATGTCAGCAAGGTGGCTGCCGAGCGGGAATACCATGCCAACTTCTGCGCCAATCCCCTCGATCAGGCGCCGGATTTCGGCGAGATCGGAGGGCATGTTGAACATGCCATAGGACGGACCGATGATGTTGACGCGCGGTTTCTCGCCTTCTTTGCGAACGCGCGGCTTAGGCGTCTTCTTAGGCCCAAACTCGGTCCACAGCCAGGTGAGCGCGCGGTCGGCACTTTCCCACTGGTCTTCATCGATTGTACGCGGCAGGAACCGCTTGATATTGGTGCCTTCCGGCGTCACGCCGCCGCCAATCATCTCCGCGATGGAACCGGTGACAACAACCGCAGGCAGTTCTGGATCGAGCGTTTCCCAAGCGCGCTTCATCGCGCCTTCTGTGCCCGTTTTACCTAGCTCCTCTTCGCCCAGGCCCGTGACTACGATGGGAAGCTCATGCGGGGGCAGGGCATCGGTGTAATGCAGCACGGATGTGACCGGCAGGTTCTCGCACCCAACCGGGCCATCGATGATGACTTGTAGGCCTTTGACCGCCGTAAAGACGTAAGTGGCACCCCAATATCCGCCAGCGCGGTCGTGATCGAGAACGAGGGTCATGTGCCCACCGCCTCGGCCGCCTTGCGGGCCGCTTCGTTAAGTGCCGCGTATTTCTTGCGGAATTTCGGACGATCAATTGGTGTGTCTTCCCAGACGCCCGCCGCGTGTTCTGTGCCGACCCCTTCGAAGAAGTCGCGCATCTTATCGAACCGGGCCTTGTTGCCCATTGCCGCATTGATGACTTGAGCGAGACTGCCTGCACCTGCCGGACCCATCAGAGGCCGGGCCGAGATTAGGTTGGTGAAGTATAGCGAGGGAATTGCTTTCGCCTTGGCATGTTGGACCACCGGAGTGGTGCCAATCGCAAGATCAGGGCGAAATTCAGAGATCGCCGCAATGTCTTCTTCCAGGCTAGCGCGGAAGTTCACCCGCACGCCGTGCGCCTCCAACCATTCGCGGTCCGGATCGGACCAGCGCGTTTGCGGGCATGCACTGCCGATATAGGGCACATCTGCGCCGCTTTCGATCAGCAGGCGGGCGACGAGTAGCTCAGACCCTTCATAGCCAGACACTGTGATGCGGCCATTGATCGGAGCGGAGGCGAGTGCGCCTTTGATTGCGCCGACCATTGTGTCTTTGACGCCGTCGACCTTGCTTTGCGCGAGACCCAAGGTTTGCCCAAGGGAGTCGAGCCATGCAGCGGTGCCGTCTGCTCCGACAGGTGCGGAGCCGATGATCGGGCGACCAGCCTTCTCAAATTCGCGGATGCTGGCGGTGTAGAATGGGTGGATTGCGGCGACGACCGCGCAATCTAGCGCAGAGTAAAGCTCGCGCCATTCGCGCGTTGGCACAACTGGGCCAGCGGCCAATCCTAGCGGCTCTAGCATTTGTCCAATGCCAACAGGGTCGGCTGGGAACATCTCGCCCAGCAAGGTAACACTTGGCTTGTCCGTCCGCTCTGCGGGCGCAGCAACGGGGCCAGCGGCCACTTCCTCGCGTGCATATTGCAGCATCGCGCCAGCGAGGACGTCTTTCGCCTCGGCGTGGGTGGGAATGCCAAAGCCGGGCACATCAATGCCAACAATGCGTACGCCATTTATCTGTTTCTTCAGCAGCCGCAGCGGCACGCCGCTCGCGGTGGGAACGCACAGATTGGTGACGATAATCGTGTCATATTGCTCAGGATCGGCGAGGTCTTCGACCGCTTCCTTGATGTCCTCGAACAGCTTACCCGTGACCAGTGTCTCGCTGCTGAACGGGACATAACCCACCGTCCGGCGCGCACCGTAGAAATGCGAGGTGAAGGTGAGGCCGTAAACACAGCAAGCCGAGCCGGAAAGCACGGTCGCTGTACGGCGCATGCGAAGGCCCACTCGGAGTGACCCGAAGGCGGGGCACATGCTTTGCGGTTGGTCATGCGGGCCGACCGGATAATCGGCTTCGTATTGATCGAGAATATCACTCTTGCCAGCAGCGCGTGCGGCTTCGCGCATGGTCTCGCCGCTGGAGCACGCGCCACCTTCGGGCGCTGACGCAGCCAGGTCGAGCGTGTCGCGATTGCGACCTATATCTGGGTTCGAGGCGGGAGCGTCTGTCATCAGATTTCGTCGTAAATGACCTCGAGCGATGGTTTTTCTTCGAATACGCCGCCGCGCATATCAGCCTGAGTGGCAGGCACGAGCTCGACGTTGCCGCCGGTGTCCTCTGGCGAGAACAGGCCGAGCAGACCGTCTTGATCAAGCGGGTTTGGCTGCAATGGCGGTGCAGTTTCGACATTGGTTGCCAGCGTTTCGAACAGGCTCGCCCATTCGCCGCCGGGCTTGCCGATGATTTGATAATTGGCGGATTTTCGGCGAATATCTTCGTCCGCTGGGATCGCCGTGAGCACAGGGATATCGACCGCTTTCGCAAAGGCCTGAGCCTCGCCCGTGCCATCGTCCTTGTTCACGATCATGCCGGCTACCCCGACATTTCCGCCCATTTTGCGGAAATACTCAACCGCATGGCAGACGTTGTTAGCGACATAGAGGGATTGCAGATCGTTCGAGCCGACCACGATAACCTTTTGGCACATGTCCCGCGCGATCGGCAGGCCGAAGCCGCCGCAAACGACATCTCCGAGGAAGTCGAGCAGGACATAGTCAAAGCCCCATTCGTGGAAGCCTAGTTTTTCCAGCAGCTCAAAGCCGTGAATGATGCCGCGTCCGCCGCAGCCCCGGCCGACCTCAGGCCCGCCAAGCTCCATCGCGAATACGCCGTCGCGTTGGAAACAGACATCCTCAATGTTCACTTCCTCGCCCGCGAGTTTTTTCTTCGAAGAGGTTTCAATAATCGTCGGACAGCTTTTGCCGCCGAACAGCAGGCTGGTCGTGTCCGACTTTGGGTCGCAGCCGATCAGCAGCACGCGTTTGCCCTGCTGCGCCATCATGTAGCTCAGGTTGGAAAGCGCAAAGCTCTTGCCCGAGCCGCCTTTGCCGTAAATCGCGATAACCTGCGTTTCGCTTGTCACTTCGCCGGTGTGAACGGGATCGGGCTCTTGGTCTGCCTCTTCGCGCAGTGCTTCAGCCTGTGTTTCGAGCATTGTCATGCGCAGCCCCTCCAATCGAGAACCATTTTTAGGCAGTCGGGATCGCCGAATGCGCGTGGGTAAGCCTCTGATGCGTCGGCGGCAGAGCGCCGGTCACTGATCAATCCGGAAAGGTCGAGCTTGCCGCTTTCGATCAGCGCGCAGGTTTGCGTGAGATCATCCGGCTGCCATTCAGCGGCGATGCGCAGGCGCGCCTCGGTCATGAAGGCAGGGGCAAAATCAAAGCTCAAACGCTTGGAATAAAAGCCGGCGAGGGTGATCTCTCCGCCTTTGGCAAGGCGCGTGATCAGCGTGTCGAGCAGCTTTTCATCGCCGCTCGCATCATAGATCGATGTATAATCGCGTCGCTCATTCAGATCCGGCGCTATCACGCTGTAACCTGATCCGCCTTCGCGGCGACCGGCGTGTGTTTCCCAAACTGTCGGTGCAGCATGGCCCAGCGCGATTGTTAGACGCGCCAGCAAACGACCCAAAACGCCGTGGCCTATAATAAGGTCAGGCGGTGTGCCGCCATTGATTGCGTGGAGCGCGGTTGCGGCAAGCGCATGCAGCACGCCTGCATCGCCCAGCGACTCGGAAACGGTGAAGGCGCGGGTCGATGAGACAACCAGACGCTGCGATGTTCCGCCGAACAATCCGCGCGCCTCGGTGTAGCAATTGGCCCCTGGCACAAACACCCAATCGCCGATCTCGCGATTTGGCCTCAGCGCCCGCATCGACAATGCGGCCGACCGATTCGTACCCTGGCACCAGTGGGTAACCCATCCCTGGAAATTCAGGCATTTGCCCGTTCCAGAGCAGCTTTTCAGTGCCGCCGCTAATGCCGCTAAATGCTGTTTCTACGAGGACGTCGGAAGGCTTTTGTGCGGTCAGCTCAAGCGTCCGGAGCGCTAAGCGCTCTGGTCCCTCAAGTGTGACAGCCAATGCTTCCATCTGGTCCTCTTCCCCTTTGTCGCAATGTCTACGATCAACAGTGGAGGGGTGCTTCCCCTAACTGTCAGGTACGCCGAACAGCACATAGTGTCAAATAAACAAGACAGTTAGTTGTCAGGCTGTCGCGACGATGGCGCCGGACACAACTGGCTGGGGCGTTGAAATGACGCGCGAGCTGGAAAAACCAGCCGTACTCAGCATGGCGCGGATCTCCGGCGCACTACGCGGGCGGCCAGATCCCATTGCCCATAGATAAAGCCCGAAAAACGCATCCCCCATGCCCATTGCGCCGCGCACACCGGCCATGGGCTCGGCGATCAACAGCCGTTTTCCGGGCTGTAATGCTGCACGAATGTTGCGCAGCAATTTTAGCGCCGGTTCGTCATCATGGTCGTGCAATATGCGGCTGAGCGTGATGAGATCGTAGCCTGTGGGTATCGTGTCTTCAAAGAAGTTGCCGCCATGCGTCGTCACCCGCTCCGCGCCCAGTCCCTGCGTTAGCGAGTCGCGCGCCGCATCAGCCACTTCGGGCAGATCGAACAGGCCGAGCCGCGGCTCTGGGTGCGCGGCTCCGATGGCCTTAAGGAACGCGCCGTGTCCGCCGCCGACATCGAGTAGTGATGCAACATCGCTAAAAGAGAAGGCGCAGAGTACTTGTTCAGCGACAAAGTGCTGAGATGTGGCCATAAGCTCGGAATATTCGGCGGTTTCGTCGCCGCGCTCTGCATGGCCATGCAATGCTCCCGCATACGACCAGTATTGCGACAACTCCGTGGGCTCGCTGCGATTCTTGCGTAGCAGGTCGAGCGGGTCGGTCAGGTCGCGGTACAATAGGCGGTGATGACGGATCATCGCCTTTGCGCCCGCATTGCTGTGGAGCGCCGCCCCTTGTTCGCCCAGCATCCAGCGGCCGGGTGCCACCTCCTCTGTCAATTCTAATGCCGCCGCCGCGCGCAGCAATCGCTCCGCAGCAAAGGGTTCGAGCTCGGCAAAGCGGGCAATCTCGCTGAGTTCGCTCGCGCCTTTTGCAAGGCGGTCGATCAGGCCGCTCTCGATCATCGCAAACAGGATTTTCGAATAGGCAAAGCCTGCGATCAGATCGAACATGCCCGCCGCCCGCTTGCGAGCGACGCTGCGCACGAACGGAATGCGGGCGGTCCAATGCTGAAAACTGGGATTACCTATGACGGCATTGCGGCGCGCCGCCCAACGCTCGCGCAGCGTCACAGACGCCATTAGTTTTTGATCCAATTGAGCAACATCTGTCCAAAAGATTGGACATATTGAGTGTAAAGGTCAATCATATTGCATAGGAGAGATGCCTTTGAGCGCGCGAGTCGTGATAATCGGTGCAGGAATTGGAGGGCTGGTAGGTGCCGCGCTCCTCGCTGCGCGCGGACATGATGTAACGGTGCTTGAAAAAGAGGCTTGGGCTGGCGGGAAGGCTCGCCGGGTCGAGGTGGACGGCCAGCCTATCGACGCGGGCCCAACCGTTTTCACCATGCGCGATGTGTTTGACGAAGTATTCCGTGCGTGCGGGGCCCGGCTGGAAGATTATGTAAACATCCAGCAGGCAGAGGTGCTGGCGCGCCACGCCTGGGACAATGACACGCACCTCGATCTGTTTGCCGACCCTTTGCGCAGCGAGCAGGCGATCGGCGATTTCGCGGGCGCCGATGCGGCGTCGGGTTACCGCGCCTTCAGAACGGAAGCCGCGCGGATATACAATGTGCTGGACGAGCCATTTATGCGTGGGGCCAAGGCCAGCACCCCATTGCCGATGATGTGGCGAATTGGCCTTCGCCGACTGCCGGAGATGGCAGCGATGAAGCCGTTCGAAAGCCTGTGGAGCGCGCTGGGTAAGCACTTCAAAGATCAACGCCTGCGGCAATTGTTTGCGCGCTATTCGACCTATTGCGGTTCCTCGCCTTATCTTGCCCCAGCCACCCTGATGCTAATTGCGCATGTTGAGGTGAAGGGCGTGTGGCTGATCGAGGGCGGCATGAACGCACTCGCCAATGCTTTGCGCAAGATCGCCGAGAGCAAAGGTGCGCGCTTCCGGTTTGAAACACCGGTGGCAGAGGTGCTGACGGATCGCGGCGCAGTGAGCGGGGCCAGGCTGATCTCCGGCGAGCATATCGCGGCGGACCGGATCATCTGCAACGCCGATCCCGCGGCACTTTCGTCTGGAAAGTTCGGCCATGATGCGGCCCGCGCGGTGCCTCCGCTGGCGCCGCAAAAACGCTCGCTTTCCGCCTGTGTCTGGTTCGCCCATGCCAAAACTTCTGGCTTTCCACTCCAGCACCATAATGTCTTTTTCTCGCCCGACTACCGCCGCGAGTTTGATGAGATCGCGAGCGGTCAGGTTCCAAGCGACCCAACCGTTTATGTTTGTGCGCAAGATCGCAGTGCCAAGGCGCATGCGGGCGGGGCGGCCAATGACCAGCGTGAGCGCATTCAAATCATCGTCAACGCACCCGCCAATGGCGACACCCACACCTACACACAGCAGGAGATCGAACGATGCACCGAGCAGATGAGGGCAAGCCTGACGCGCTGCGGTCTCGAGCTGGAGGACGCCATGCCGAACTCCTTGGCGACGCCGCAGACCTGGGCGAAGCTGTTCCCGTCGACGGGGGAGCGCTGTACGGTCAGGCATCGCACGGCTGGGCAGCATCGTTCCAGAGGCAAGGGCCAAAGACCAAGATCCCGGGGCTCTATTGCACGGGCGGGGCGACCCATCCCGGAGCGGGCGTGCCTATGGCCGCCTTAAGCGGGCGACTGGCTGCCAACACGGTGAGCTTGGACCTCGCTTCGACGCGCCGATTCCACCGGGCGGCTATTCCTGGTGGTACATCGACGCGATCAGCGACGACGGAAAGCACGGCCTGACGATCATCGCCTTTTTGGGCAGCGTCTTCTCGCCCTATTACAAGGCGAGTGGGCGCGGGCATCCAGAGGATCACGCCTCATTGAATGTCGCGCTATATGGGCCTCAGGCGCGCTGGGCGATGACAGAACGCCCGGCAGGCAATGTCTCACGCGATGCGAAGATGCTGACCATCGGGCCGAGCAGCGTGCGCTGGACCGGCGATGCGCTGGAGATTGATATTGCGGAGCGCGACAAGCGGCTGGGCATTCCCTGGCGCAGGCCAGTGCGCGGGCGCGTTCGTGTGGTGCCGGAAATGCTCAACCCAGTCGGTTTCGCGCTGGACCCAGAGGAAAAGCACATCTGGCAATGTCTCGCGCCGCGCGCCCGGATCGTGGTGGAAATGAACGACCCCGATATCTCATGGAGCGGCAGCGGATATATTGATCACAATCGCGGGACGGAATCGCTCGAAGAGGGGTTTCGATCCTGGCATTGGTCACGCGCGCATCTGTCTGATGGGGCGGTCGTTTGCTATGAGGGCGAGCGCGCCGATGGCTCGCGTTTTGCCAGTGCCTTGCGATTCGATCAGCATGGCGTACCCGCTCAGGATGAATTGCCAATGATGGCGGATTTACCCGACAGCAAATGGCAGGTCCAGCGCCGAACGCGCGCGGACAAAGGCCAGGCTAAGGTCGACAAAACGTGGGAGGACACCCCGTTTTACGCGCGCTCAACCGTCTCATCGCGGGTCTACGGCGAGCCGGTGATTGCGGTTCAGGAAAGCCTCGACCTGCGCCGTTACGCATCGCCAATTGTGCAGTTTATGCTGCCGTTCCGGATGCCGCGCCGCAAGTTTTAGTCGGCATTATCAATGCTGCTATCAGCTTCTTTTGCCGCAGCTTCCTCAGCCTCGCGTTGACGGCGTTTCGCGCGGTCCTTCTCGAGAGATTTGCTGACTGACCAATATTGCCAACCGGCAAAGCCAAGCGCGATTCCGTAGAAGAAGACGATTTCGATCCAGCCGTAATTGTGGCCCTCCATCCGCGTTCTCCTTACTGCTTGCTGCCGACGCCATGAAGCTCAGCAAAGGCGGCAATCAGGCGTGCGGCGTTCTTGGGGTCCTCTTCATGCGCCAGGTGACCGAGTGCGGGCAGTTCTTCAAGCCGCGCATTGGGCAGCAATTCTGCCGCTTCGCGAGCAGCCGAAACCGGCACCGCATTGTCGCGCTCCGAATGCACCAACAAGACTGGATTGCTGACCTGCGGCAGGCGCGATTGCAGCGCGGGCAAATCCCAATTGGCCATCATCGAAAGCGCGCCTTTGGTGTGCGGGCTGTTGCGCAGCAGGGCGGCGTAACAAGCCATCCCTTCCGCATCGATTTGGGATTGAGTGGCTTTGGTCAAGAACCGCTCCGCGTCCTCTGCCCGCGCGACGCTTTTGGAAAACAATCGCGGCACCAGAGGATTGACGAACAGCAGTTTCGCAAAGGCGGGAAAGAGCTGCGCCGCGAGACCCGGAAACGGACGCAGCGCGGCGTTGAGCCCCACGATGGGCATGCCAAGCCCGCGGTCCAATGCCAATTGAAGGGCCAATGCCGCTCCTGCTGAGTGGCCGACGATGAGGTCGGGCTCGATCTGCAATTCGCTCAGCAGGCTGGACAGAGCGCGCGCCATACGTGGAAGCGCCATCACCTCTGGCGGATGGCCGATGGTAAAGGCGTGGCGCGGCAGGTCAGGCGCGATCACACTGTGCGTCTGGGCAAGTGGCGGCATGACGCCGCGCCAGGAATGGCACGATGCGCCGGTTCCATGCAGCAGTAGGAAAACCGGGCCTTTGCCCATTCGCTGAACATGCCACCGGGTTCGCCCGACGCTGACAAACTCGCTCGCCTCGCGGTGAGGCCAGATCAGCCCGTCGCGCTCCCATTCGAGTGGTCGGCTCATGCCGCCGTCTTGGTGTTTTGCGCGTTGGCTGTGGTCGCGGCTGATATCGCCTTGTGCAGCATCTTTGCGTCCGCCATCGGCAGTGCGAGAAAACGTGCGCTCATAGCGTTTGCCAGTTCCGGCGCGTGCGGCCCAGGGCGGGCAGCAATATCGATCACCAGCCCTTCATAGCCCGCTGAATGAATGGCTTTCGCAGCGGCCTGTGCATCCTCGCTCGCTTGCGCTCGGCCTGGCGAGCCATCGGCGGCAATATTGCCTCGGCCATCGGTCAGCACGACAAGGCTGGGCGTGCGTCCGCGCGCAGCGATCATATCGGCGAGCTCGCGCGCTATCTTGAGCCCGCTGGCCAGAGGCGTGCCGCCGCCGCCGGGCAATTCCGCCAGAGCGCGCCGCGCTCGGGTCAGCGAGCGAGTTGGCGGCAGCAGCAATTCCGCGCTTTCTCCGCGAAAGGCGACCAAGGCGACCTCGCTGCGGGTGACATAGACTTGGGCCAACATCAGTTCGACCGCGCCCTTTGCCTCCGCCAGACGTGCGGCCGCCGCTGAGCCGGAGGCATCGACACAGAAAATGGTGACCTTGCCCATGCGCTCTTCAAAGCGTTTCACTCGCAAATCGCCCTTACGAATGATAATCGTGCCGCTTTCTTCGCCGCCAGCGCCTACTCGTTCGCGCCGCCGCAGAGGCTGCCAGGGGACGGCTGCCCTCAGGCTGTCGACCAAGGCTAGGCGTGCGCCGCCTCGGGGCAGACCGGGGCGGGTGCCCAAGGGCTTGCCGCGCAGTTCCGATTTGCGCTTTTGCCCAGCGCCGCTGCCTTGCGCCTGACGCTTTGCCTTGCCGCTGGTCAGTTGTGCGAGCAGATCGGCTGGGATCGCTGCCTGCGCGGCCTCAACGAGAATATCATCAAGATCGCGCTCGCCGGGCTCGGAATTGTCCGAAGGTTCGTCATTTTGCGTGTGGTCCTCTAGCGTCTGCGGCGGAGGCTCCTGTTCATCCTCGCTCATTTGCGGCAATTGCAGTGCGCGCGGCGCCAAGACCAGACGAACGGCGGCTTTGAGATCCTGCTCGCTTAACTCTCTGCGTCCAAACAGGCTGGCATGGGCACGGGCAGTGGTCTGAGCGAAGAGCAAGGGCCGCACAGTGTGAATGCCGAATGCAGCCGCCGTTTGCGTGAGGGCCATCAGTGCATCCTCGCTCAGCGTGCCCACTTGCGAGAGCGCGGTGGCCTCCGGTTCGGGCGGCAGAGCGGCTAAGCCGTGGAACTGCGACTGAGACAGGTCCGCGTGAAAGGCTAGGCGCTCGGTCAGAGCGAGCGGCGGCGCTTCCTCCGGGTCAATCCCATCATCGAGCAGAATGAGACCATGAGGTGCGCTCTCTTCGCCGGAATCGCAAACCTGCGACAGCTTGCCAGCCAGCGCATCCGGCATACGCTCAGCCATTGGCACCAGCAAAGCCGCCTTGGCGCGAGCTGCCTCCGTCAAAATACCAGTTTGTGAGACCGCCTTTCCAGCGGCCAGGCTGGCGGCGATATCCACTCCGCCAAGCAATCGCTCATCATCCACATGGGCCGGCAATTTGCGCATAGTGAGACCAGCATTTTCGAGCGCCGCAAGCATTGCGTCACGAGCAAGGCCGCCACCGCGCAATTTCATTCCGCCCAGCGCGGCCGGAGCAATTAGGAACAGGCGGGCAGCGAGCAACGCATCGGCAAGCGGATCATCGGCTGCCAGCGTCGCGCTCATCCGAACAATTCGTCAATCGCGCGGGCAATCCGCACGGTTGAACCAGTTTCATCAAGCACATCGCGGCGCAGCCTGTGACGCAAGGCCGATGGCGCGACCGCAATCAAATGCTCCTGGCGGACCGATTTTGCTCCGGCCAATGCCGCCCGAGCGCGGGCGGCTCGCATCAGAGTCAATTCGCCGCGCAGGCCATCTGCGCCGACCGCCATGCACAGCTCAGCGGCGTCCTGCATGATCGCATCCGGGGTTTCCATCTTGGCGATCTTGGTCTTGCCGCGCGCAACCTGGCGCAGGATTTTTGCCTCTTCATTCGCCCATTGCTCGGCAAAGCCTTCTGGGTCACGTTCCTGATCGCCGCAGCGGCGCATGATTTCCACGCGCTGATCAAGCTCGGTCGGCGTGCGAACTTCCACGGACAGACCAAAACGGTCGAGCAATTGCGGGCGCAGCTCGCCTTCTTCTGGATTGCCGCTGCCGATGAGCACGAATTTAGCGCGGTGGCGCACGGATAGCCCTTCGCGCTCGACCACGTTTTCGCCGGACGCTGCAACATCGAGCAGCAGATCGACCAGATGATCTTCGAGCAGGTTGATCTCGTCGATGTAGAGAAAGCCGCGATGCGCTTTGGCTAGCAATCCGGGCTCAAAACTCTTCTCGCCCGCGCGCAGCGCCTTTTCCAGATCGAGCGCGCCGATCACGCGGTCTTCGGTTGCGCCAAGCGGCAGATCAACGAAGGGAACCAAGCGTTTTCGTACCCGGCCTGACGTGCATGGATCAGGGCAAGTGCCGCGCTGATCGCCCAAGCAATTGTAGCGGCAATCCTCCACTGATGAGATCGGCGGGAGCAGGCTGGCGAGCGCGCGCGCAGCGGTCGATTTGCCGGTGCCGCGATCGCCGAACACCATAACACCGCCAATCGCAGGCTCAATCGCCGCGATCAGCAAAGCTTGCTTCATCTCGTCTTGACCGACGATGGCAGAGAAAGGAAAACGAGCCATGTCATTGGCTTTGTGGACGAGTGCGCGGCGCGGGACAAGTCCCCATGACAGTTTGATTTGACAGGTTTGGCTGACAGAAAGGCGGTGGGCAGTTGCGCTTATACCTGGGTCGCGCGGTTCAGCATCAGCACTGGGATCAGACCTGCGGCAAGGATTAAGAGGCTGGCGGTGGATGCCTCGGCCAGCTTTTCATCGCTGGCGAGCCGATAGACCCGCGTGGCCAAAGTTTCGAGGTTGAAGGGCCGTAAGATCAAGGTTGCTGGCAGCTCTCGCAGGGTGTCGATGAACACCAGTGCAGCGGCGGCGGCGAGGCTGGGCATGAGCAGCGGGATATGGATCCGCCGCATGACCTCTCCAGGTCCCGCGCCCAACGAGCGTGCGGCGGCATCCAGCGATGGCGGGACTTTTTCAAACCCGCCACTGACCGAATTGAACGCGACGGTCAGAAACCGAACAGACAAGGCATAGATAAGTATCGCGCTGGTGCCCGCGAGCAGCAGCCCGTGTGTGAAACCAAATGTGTCGCGAGAAAAGCGGGTGATCGCTTGGTCGAACACGCCCAAAGGAGCAAGCAACCCCACCGTCAGCAGTGCGCCGGGCAGGGCATAGCCCAATGTTGCCACCCGGATGGCAAAGCGCGTGATGTGGCTGTTTGAGCGGCGCTGAGCAAAGGCCAGGACGACCGCCGCTATGGTGCAAACCAGCGCTGCGCTGAGGCCGAGGGTCAGGCTGTCTTGCGCGTAGCTCCACAAGGTTGCGGCATTCATTTGATCGCCAGTCTGGAACGCCAGAACCACAAGATGCGCAGCGGGGATGCCGAAGCCGAGCAGCACGGGCAGGGCGCAGAAAATGAGCGCCAGCGTTTGCTGCCAGCCGTTCAGGGCAACCAAGGCTTCATCGGATCGGGCGGCATCCCGGGTATCGGTGCGGCCGCGCCGGCTGCTTGCCTCAAACACGACCAGCGCGATCACGAATACCAGCATGAATGCCGCCAGTTTGAGTGCCAATTGTTTGTCGCCCATCGCCAGCCAGCTGCGGAAAATGCCGGTGCTGAAGGTCGGGATGGCGAAATATTCCGCGACGCCGAAATCGGCCAAAGTCTCCATCAGGACGAGCGCGAGGCCGCCAGCGATTGCCGGTCTGGCGGCGGGCAAAGCGACACGGGTGAATGCGCGTAGCGGAGCTGCGCCAAGGCTGCGAGCGGCGCGAAATTGACCGAGGCTTTGCGCGGAAAAAGCAGCGCGGGCTAGCAGGTAGACGTAAGGATAGAGGACGAGGCCCAAGATCAGAGCCGCACCGGGAAGCGAGCGGATCTGAGGGAAGCTGTATTCCCCGAGGCCCCAACCAGTTGCCGCGCGCAGCATGCTTTGCACAGGGCCCGTGAACGACAGCAGATCGGCATAGATGTAGGCGGCGATATAGGCGGGCACGGCGAGCGGCAGCACCAAGGCCCAGGCCAGTATTCGCCTGCCGGGAAAGCGCGCCGCGCTGATCAGCCATGCCGTGCCAACGCCGACGATGCTCGCGACCAAACCGGTCAGCATCATCAGCGCGCTGGTGTTGATCAAATAATCGGTGAGGATGGTGGAGGCAAGCTGGAGTAGGCTGTCGATCCCGCCGCTCGGCGCGGAGACCACAATGGTAATGATCGGAATTGCCGCCAAGGCCGCAATGATCCATGCGCCCAGCGACCACCGGTCCAGCGCCCCAAGGCCGGACGATGCGGTGGGCGAGAGCGCTGCGTCATCGCGCTTCGCGGTTGCGCGCGGCAAAGCATTGAGCCTAAGGCGGCTCAACGCAACTGGCCCGGAATAAAGATTTGAGCCTCGAATTTCGCCATATCGCCCATGCTTACGGTAACACTAGGGCGTTAAAAGACATCAGCTTCACAGCGCCCCAAGGAGAGATCACGTGTCTGCTTGGATCGTCGGGCTGTGGCAAGTCAACTTTGCTAAATCTCACCGCCGGGTTGCTGCCCGTGCAGCAAGGCAGCGTGTATATTGACGGCGAATTGCTGGCCGATGAGAACCATTCTCCGCCGCCGGAGAAGCGCCCCGTTGGGCTGGTCTTTCAGGATGGCGCCCTGTTTCCGCATATGACAATCGCGCAAAATGTCGCCTTCGGACTGCCGAAATCGCGCGGCGGCAGCGATGTGACCGAAGAATGGCTGGAACTGGTTGGCCTTGCCGGGCTTGGGGCGCGTTATCCGCACGAACTATCCGGTGGGCAGCAGCAGCGCGCAGCCTTGGCCCGGGCGATGGCGCCTGAGCCGCAAGTGCTGCTCATGGATGAACCCTTTGCGAGCGTCGATATTGTCCTGCGTAAAAGCCTGCGGCGCGAATGCCGGGCTTTGCTGCGCCAGCGCGGAGCGACAGTGATCATGGTAACGCATGATCCGGAAGAGGCGCTGGATATTGGCGACCAAATCGCGGTTATGGACCGCGGAAGGATCGCGCAATTCGGCACCCCGCACGAGCTTTATGACACGCCTAGCAGCGCACAAGTGGGCGCGATCTTCGGGGGCGCTCAGGTGATTGCGGGCGAATGCGTAGAGGGCGGGATTGCGACCGCCTTTGGCACGTGGCCGCTATCCGCTTTGGTGGGTGATGCCCCGGACAGCCTCAACTTAGAGCTGCTGCTGCGGGCGGATGGTTTTGAAGTGACAACCGCGGGAGAGGGGCGCGGATTAGTGGTTCGCGACATTCGCCGCACGGGCGCGCGCGCGCAAATTGTCATTGCCAATGATGGCAGGGAAGAGTTGTCGATTGAGCTTGCGGGCGGCGATGTGCCGGCGATCGGGGCGCGAGTGTCGGTGCAGCCGCGCGCGGCGAGCGTGTTGGCATTTGCGGCCGCGCCAACAAACGATTGATCGCCGTCACGCCATGAAGGCTTGCTTAAATATATTCTAATGCTAATCAATCGCAATAAGAATTCAAGGAAACATAATGGCTAAGCGATTTTTGGGCGATGCCCTGACGGTAATTCTGGCTGGCGCACTCGCGGCGTGTTCTGGGGCGAGCGGTGACAGCGAAACGTCGGAAGGCGCCGAAATCACTGGTGAGGTGAACCTCTATTCTTCGCGTCACTATGACACAGACTTGGCCTTGTATGAGGATTTTACCCGCGAAACTGGCATTCGTGTGAACCGCATTGAGGCAGGCGCGGATGCTTTGATCGAGCGGATTGTCAGCGAAGGCGAGTTTTCACCAGCAGACCTGCTGGTCACGGTCGATGCAGGCCGTCTTTGGCGGGCCGAGGAAGCGGGCATTTTGTCTGCGGCGCAGTCTGATGTGCTGACCGAGCGTCTGCCGGAATATTTGCGGCATCCCGATGGCTTGTGGTTTGGCCTTTCCACCCGTGCCCGCGTGATTATTTACAATAAGGCAGCGGGCGAGCCGGAAGGCTTGGCCAATTATGAAGACCTGACCGACCCGGCCTATAAAGGTGCGATCTGTGTCCGCTCTTCTTCCAACATCTACAATATCTCGCTGCTCTCCAGCATGATCGCCAACAATGGCGCGGAGGCCGCACAGGATTGGGCCAGCGGCATGGTCGCCAATTTTGCCCGACCGCCGCAGGGCAATGATACGGCTAATATCGAAGCGGTCGCTTCTGGCGAATGCCGCATGTCGATCGTTAATTCCTATTACCTTGCGCGCTATGCGGCTGAGGATGCGGAAAATCCCGAGGTTCTGGAGGCCATCGGGGTGATCTTTCCCAATCAGGAAACCACCGGCACGCACATCAATATCAGCGGCGCTGGCGTGCTCAATCACGCCCCTAACCGCGAAAATGCGATCCGCTTCCTTGAGTATTTGACCGAGGAAAGCGCGCAGCAATATTTCGCCAATGGTAACAATGAATATCCAGCAGTCTTGAGTGTCGCGGCGTCATCTTCGGTCGAGGGTCTAGGCGAGTTTAAGCCGGACACGCTGAACGCGGCGGAGATTGGCAAAGGTCAAGCGCAAGCGGTGCGGATTTACGACCAAGCCGGTTGGAACTGATCCGAGGTGTGATGGCGCGCCTAAACGTCTAAGGCTGCGCCCACATCCTGATCAGATTGGCGATACTCTTATCGAGCGTCAGCGACAGCGCCGGATCGATGTTGCCCGCTGCACGCAAGCTGGCGCGCAGATTGTCGAGGTCGAACAATAGCTCTCGCTGAGGCCCGTCGGCGATCAGGCTCTCGATCCAACCGACGCAGACATGCCGTGTTCCGGAGGTTACCGGGCGCACTTCGTGAATGCTGGTCGATGGGTAAAGCACCAACTGGCCTGCTTCGCCCGCAATCTCCTGCGCCGCGCCTGCATTGTGGATAGTTAGCTCACCGCCCTCATATTGATCGCGCGGGGTCAGAAACAGTGTGAAGGAAAGGTCGCTGCGCATTCGGCCTTCGCCTTTGCCCATTAGCGCATTGTCGATATGTGCGCCGTAATGGCCGCCGTTTTCCGTCTTGCTTACAAGGAAATGCGAGAACCGCCGGGGCCGTGCGCCTACCAGCAGAATCGGATTGTCGACGATATGCGGCAGCAGCGTCTGGCGCAGCGCTTGGCCAGCCTCATTGTTCATTACTGCCTGCTGATTGACCTTCACTGCGCTGGCAGTTTTGCCAGCTGTTGAGCGTCCATCTTGCCAGGTTAACTCGCCCAATTGGGTAGTGATAGTGTCCAGAATTTGCTGGTCTGTAATCGCGGATATCGTCAGGATCATTGAATGTTTGGCCCGATAGTGTGTTGCGCAAGCGCACAGTGTGGCTAGGATTTGGAGCATAGTATTGCGCGAAAGGCGAGACAATGAATTCCAAGCTGAAATTGTGGACTGGATTGGGTGTGGCGACCGCGCTGATGGGCAGCGGGCTGGCAGGATGCGCTGGCGAAGGCGGCGAGGGCGGTGAAGCTGTACAAACCGGAGAAGCTGGCACTGGCGGTGAGGCTGGCGAAGGCGGCGAAGCGGCTGGCGGTGAAGGAGAGGGCGGCGAAGCGGGCGCGGATGTCGGTGCGCTAGAACTGCCCAATCGCCTCGCCTTTATGTCTGGCCATGTTGCAGCGGGCCTTGCGCTCTACCGGGCAGGCGATCTAACGGCCGCGGCCCCGCATTTGCTCCACCCGGTTTCCGAAACGCACGCCTCTGAGCGCGCAGGCCTAGAGGAAATCGGGTTTGATCCGGCACCATTCGAAGCGGTGTCAGCCGCGCTTGAAGCAGGTAAGCCAGCGTCGGAGATTGAGCCGCAATTGACGGCGGTTGAGGCGAACCTGCGCGAAGTGCGCGGCAAGGCCGGCGGCGATGAGGTGGAGATCATTCGCTTTCTGATGGACACGGCCGTCGCTGAATACAGCGTTGCGGTTTCTGACGGGAAAGTCACCGATCCCGCTGAGTATCAGGACGCTTGGGGCTTTACCCGCGTGGCTTGGCAAATGGCGGCGGACTTGGACACACCGCGCGCCGAGGACGTGCGCACGCAGCTCACCGCTATGCTCGCGCTGTGGCCAGAGGAAGGGCCAATCCCGCCCGCTGATCCGGCGCCAGCAGGGCAGGTCTCTGCACTTGCATCAAAGGTTGCTTTGGCGCTGCCTCAGCCAGCGTCCTAAGGCAGCTGGCCGGTCAATCGTCCCAAGGCTGACTTTCAGGAGTGAACGCTAAACTCACTTGAAGAGCGTTGACCAAACCGCCAAATGCGCCGCGAAGACACATCCGGCGCATCGGGCGCCACGGCCTCGCCGTCCATGGCGACTGGTCGTTATATTCAATTTATCGAGGCCCTAATTGACCGAGCTCATTTTAGATCGAGATCAGTTCACCGAAAGCGGCGCGCTTTCCGTTGAGACCGTCACCTATGTCCATCACTGGACTGACAGCCTGTTCACCTTGCGGATCACGCGGCCTGCGGCTTTCCGTTTTCGGTCGGGCGAATTCATCATGATCGGCCTGCCGGGCGACAATGGCAAACCGCTGCTGCGCGCCTATTCGATGGCCAGCCCGAGCTATGAGGAAGAGATCGAATTCCTCTCGATCAAAGTGCAAGATGGCCCGCTGACCTCGCGGCTTCAGCATATCAAGGTTGGCGATCCGATCTATCTGGGCAAGAAGCCAACCGGCACGCTGGTGACGGACGCTTTGCTGCCAGGCAAACGGCTGTTCATGCTGTCTACCGGGACAGGCCTTGCTCCATTCATGAGCCTCGCCCGTGATCCAGAGATCTACAATCTTTATGACGAGATCTTTATCGTTCATTCGGTGCGGCAAGTGAACGAATTGGCGTACCGCGAATTGCTGGAAAGCCAACTTGAAGGCGATCCATTGCTGGAAGACGAAGACCGCAAACGCTTCCATTACATCCCGACAGTGACGCGTGAAGATTTCCACACCACTGGGCGGATCGGAACGCTTATCGACAGCGGCAAATTGTTCGAAAAGAGCAATGGTCCCAAGCACTTCGTGCCGGATGAAGACCGCGTGATGCTGTGCGGCAGCATGGCCATGATCAAGGATCACGCGGCTGATCTGGAAGAGCGCGGCTTTACCGAAGGCAGCAATTCACAGCCAAACCAGTTTGTGATCGAACGTGCATTTGTCGGCTAACTGCGGCCTCGCGCCGCAAAATCACGCCTGCTGATCAGTCGGCAAGCAGACTGCGATATTGACCGCCATAGTAGAGCAGTGGGTCATGTTCCGGCGTGAAGCGCACGCGCGTGATCTCCCCGATCAGGATTAGGTGATCGCCGCCATCATGCACGGCGTGTTTGCGGCATTCAAAGTTCGCCAGCGCATCGTGGATGATGGGCACCCCGTGCTCGCAAGTGTCAAATGCGACCTCGGAAAAGCGATCCGTCCCTTTGGTCGCGAACAAAGTGGATATATGCCGCTGATCCGCGCGCAGGACATTGATGGCGAAATGATCGCTGCCTTCTAGCGCGCTGGTGGTCGACGCGCTGCGCGCCGGGCAAACCAGCAGCAAAGGCGGATCAAGGCTGACCGAGGTGAAGCTGTTGGCGGTAAGCCCCACAGGCTCTCCATTATCGCCCAGCGACGTAACCACAGTGACACCGGTTGCAAACGTACCAAGCGCATCGCGCAAGATGCGCGGATCAGAGCCAGAGCGATATTCGGTGTGGGAGGGCGACTTCATGTGTCTGAGCATGTGCGTCTGCCCCACTCATTTTGCAAGCGTGCACTGGTATTCATGCGAATTTCGCAAGGCAATTTTGGCTTTGCAGCCTTTACAAAATCTGTGCTTGCGGCATGAATCGCAACCAGCAACTTATATGACAATCTGGAGGAGAAACACCAATGCTCAACGTCGCCCACCGCACCGTCTACAACGAAGATCACGAGGCATTTCGTGATACCGTTCGCAAAGTCTTTGCAGAGCATATGGAACCTTACCTCGACCAACATGAGGAAGAGGGTGTTGTACCGCGTAAAGCATGGAAGGCTTTGGGTGATGCGGGCTTGCTTTGCCCGACGATCGCTGAGGAACATGGCGGGTTGGGCCTTGATTTCGGATTCAACTGCGTATTTGACGAAGAGCTATCGTACATGGGTTCCTCGGCCGGCTTCACGCTGCAAAACGACATCACGGTCAACTATTTCGAACGGCTGGGCAGCGATGAGCAAAAGGCGAAGTACCTTCCCGGGATGATCTCTGGCGATGTCATCACCGCCATTGCCATGACCGAACCCGGCGCTGGGAGTGATCTTCAAGGGATCAAGACCACCGCGGTTGAGGATGGCAATCACTTGGTCATCAACGGTTCCAAAACCTATATCACCAACGGTCAGAACGCCGATGTTGTGATTGTGGTGGCCAAGACTGACCCCAATGCAGGGGCCAAGGGAACGTCACTGATCCTGGTCGATGCAGATACGCCCGGTTTTGAGCGCGGGCGCAATCTCGACAAGATCGGGCAGCATTCCGCTGACACGTCCGAAATGTTCTTCGCAGATGTGCGAGTGCCTAAGACCAATATCTTAGGCGGCGAAAATCGCGGATTTATCCATCTTATGGAAGAGCTGCCACAAGAGCGTCTTTCCATTGCGGTGTCCGCCATGGGGGGGCTCAGCGCGCCTTTGACGAAGCGGTCAACTTCACTAAGGATCGGAAAGCCTTTGGCTCCACCGTGTTTGAGTTCCAGAACACCAAATTCACGCTCGCAGACCTGCAGGCAAAGCTGCAAGTTGGCTGGGCGCATCTCGACTGGGCCATTGCTCGTCACCTGCGCGGCGAGCTGACCACGGGAGAGGCCAGCGCCGCAAAGCTGTGGCACACTGAAATGCAATGGGAGATGGTCGATGCCGCGCTGCAACTGCATGGCGGGGCAGGCTATATGAACGAATATCCCATCGCCCGCCTATGGCGCGACGCGCGCGTGCAGCGCATCTATGGCGGCACGAGCGAGATCATGAAGGAAGTCGTGAGCCGCGAGATTTAAGGAACACATGACCATGACTGACCCACTCGACTTTACTGGCAAACTTGTCCTCGTGGTCGGCGGATCAGGCGGAATCGGCAATGGGATTGCGCAGGGCTTTCGAGCACGCGGCGCGGAGGTGCATGTCACCGGAACGCGGCCTGATGCGGGCGATTACCTTGAGGCGGAAGACAGTGATTTTACGGGCCTCACCTATCACCAATTGGACGTGACGGACCGCAAAGCGGTGGACGCTTTGCCTGATGCCATGCTGGAGCCTGATGTGCTGGTTCAGTGTCAGGGGCTGGTGCGCTATGGGCGCGAGGAGTTTATGAGCCATGGCTGGGATGCGGTCGTGGACGTCAATCTCAATTCGATCGCCGATTCCGCGCGCGCCTTTCACTCCGCATTGGCGGAGAAAAGCGGCACGATGATCGTGATCTCCTCTGTCGCCGCGTTCAACGCAGCGATCGGCAACCCTGCCTATGCAGCGTCCAAAGCAGGCGCGGCAAGCCTTGTGAAAACGCTTGGCGCGGCGTGGGCGCGCGATGGCATCCGGGTAAACGGTATAGCGCCCGGCCTAGTCCCGACCAAGATGACGTCGGTCATGACCGACCACCCTGAGCGATTGGAAGCCATGGTCAGCGGTATTCCCATGCGGCGAACGGGCACACCAGAGGATATGGCGGGCGCGGCGCTGTTTCTCGCATCTCCCTTGTCGAGCTACATGACGGGCCAGACTTTGATTGTAGATGGCGGGATGACTTTGACCTGACTTTTTGCGAGTTTATGCAATCTCAAGTGCCTCCAATTCCTCAAATGTGACAAGATCGCTGTAGCGGTCAAAAACACGTCATGAATGCGTCATAAGTCGCCGTCATCTCAGCTTCAAAGCGAAGCGGGGTGGTCGTGGACGTCATTAACATTTTTCTGACCAGCGATCTGGCTGAAAACCAGGACGACTTTGTCTATGGCGACCGCCAATTCACCTTTGATCGGCTCTATTCCGATGGCCCGCGCCGCTTGGTCGAAGGTCCGATGTGGGCCTTTGTCGACTGGGTGATGGACGATCTGGCAGGCCTGGAGATGTGCCGCCGATTGCGCGCCGATCCGCGCACCAAAGAGGCACATGTGACGATGGTGCTTGAGCAAGATGATCATGATGATCGCCGCCGCGCCTTAAAGGCCGGGGCACATGATTATATGGTCGGGCCGATTGACCGCACCAAGGTGCTCTACCGAGTGCTGGCGCTGCAATCGCGCCCCAATGATCGGCACGCGGCGCGCCTGTTCGAGGTCGGCGATCTCTCGATTGATATGGCGGCCTTGCAGGCGCGCTGGGACGGGGAGGTCATCTCGCTGCGACCCAATGAATTTCGCCTGCTGCGCTTTCTGGCGGAAAACCCCAACCGCGTGCTCACCCGCGATGATTTGATCAACGGGCTGGGTAAGCGCGAGCCGCCCATTGATGAGCGCACGGTCGATGTCTGGATTGGCCGGTTGCGGCGCGCGATTAAGCAGGCGGGCGGCGGCAATCCGCTGCGCACGGTGCGCTCGCGCGGATATGTTTTCGATCTGCCCTGATCGCCCAGTTTCCCTGTAAAACCTAAAAAAGGCCGCTCTGGTTTCCCAAAGCGGCCTTTAAAGTGTCTGAGCGATCCTGGGAGAGGTGGTGCGCTCAGCGCTTAGAATTCGGTCTTGATCCCGATTGAGAACGAGGTGCCGACATAATAGCTGTTGATGTCGATCCGGTTGTTAGAGTTCTCCTGAAACTCCAGATTGTCGCGGCCAAAGATGTTACGCACTTCTAGCTCCAACTCGAACGGCTGGCCAAACATGCCCACCTCAGAGCGCGCAACGATATCGACGGTCAGGCCAGGATCCTCGACGATGTCAGGTCGTTGGAACCCGCGTGTCGTCACCCGCTCGCTCGCATAGTTGAACAGCACGGTGAACTGCTGAACCTTCTCTGTGTCTTCAATCCCGATAGAGAAGTTGGCGATGTGATCTGATTGTCCGACCAGCGGATCGCCATCATCAAACAGGAGCGACGCGTTGGTTTCGCCGCCCGGAGGCACAAAGGTCACATCGCTCGGGTCGACCGAGATCTGCGACTGGGTGTAGGTGTAGTTGGCAAGAAACAGCAGCTGTTTGGTTTCAAAGAAGCTGCCACCCCAATTGTAGAGGTCAATCCCGTAGACCAGATCGATCTCTGCGCCGTAAAGCTCTGCCTTGGGCGCATTGGCAAAGCTGGTCACCAGGTCGCCAGCGGTTGAGAAAATGAAGGCCTCAATCGGATTGTCGATTTCCTTATAGAAGCCCGCGATGCTGACCCGGTCAGAGCCGCTGATGTAATATTCGGCGCGCGCCTCAAGGTTGAACAGCTCGCTGTCGGTCAGGAAGGGGTTGCCACGAAATTCGCGGTTTGATTCCGGATCGAAATAGGTCTGCTCCACGAGTTCGCGGAATTGCGGCCGGGCAATCGTCTTGGACGCCGCGAGGCGCAGCTGTAGATCCTCGACCGGCTCCCATGTGATCGTCGTGCCCGGTAGGAAGTAATCCTCCGCGAGGTTGGTTGGCGTTGCGCCGACAATAGGCGTGGTGAAGATAGTCTGATCAAGCGCGACAGTTTGCGTCGCATCCTCATAGCGGACGCCAAACTCCATCGTCAGCGTGTCGGTCGGCAGGTAGCGGACGATGCCGTACCCGGCCTGCGTTTCCAGCGCTGCGTCAAAGACGGGAAACGGGCTGGTCTCGTCGAGACGGACATTGAAGCCCGCGAGCGTTGCTCCGTTGATGAGGTCACCCGGGCGGCGCAAGCCGAGGATCGGGACCAAGCTGTCATCCAGCACATCGCCTTCGATCAGCGGGCTAAACTCGCGGCTGGAGGAGCGGCGATCCGTGTCACTATAGGCATACCCTGCCGTCAGCTCGAGCGTATCGGTCACTTCGTAAGAGACGTCGATACTTCCAAACAGCAGTTCTTCCTGCAGATCGTCAAAGGCGATGGTCGTTAGGCCAGTGTCGGACAGACGGTTGAGGTAGGCCACGAAGAATTCGCCAAGCGGATCTTCTGCAAAATTCGTGCGGGTGTAGCGGACATTGGCGTTGAACGGCGCTTCGCGGTCGGTGCCGGCATATCCAGCGCGCACGTCAAGGTCGAAACGGTCAAAATCAAACTCGCCAACAAATTGCGTGTCGATCGGCTGCCGCTCAAACCAGGCGGTTTGCTGATTGGCAAAGTCAAACCCGGTTTCGCCGAAAATGAAGTTTGTGCCTTGCTCAAGCCGTGCAGTTTTCAGCGTGTCGCGGATATAGAGATTGGTCCAGCGCAAGGTGTGCGGACCGAGGTCGAGGCCAAAGCTGAGCAGGCCGTTCACCAGCACATTGTTGTCGGTGATGAAGGTCGTGAAGTCTTCGGTGACGGTGGCTAGATCAGGCGTTGCAAACTGGCTGCGCACATTGCGGTTGCGCCAATTGTTCTTGATCGATGCAGTGGCGATGATGCCGAGGTAATTGTCCCCGCCCAGTTCTATCGAGGTTCCGCCGGTTATCGATGCGGAAAAGTTCGCGGGCAGCGTGTCATCGCGCTGCAAGGTGACCAGATTGGTCGGCAGGATTTGCCCCGCAACCCCTTCTTGAACTTCGATCGAGGTGTCTTCGATCCGGTCTCCGCTCGCAAAGAAAGCGGCGAGATTGGATGGGATATCGCGGTTGCCATTGTCGAAACCGAACGGGTCGAGATCAGAGCCAAAATAGGTCAGCCCATCCTGAAAAGTGGTCTCAGTGTCGCCGCCTGTGCTGAAACTGAAGCTGAGGAAGTCTTCTGCCGGCACGGCGCGCGTGGTGAGGTTGATCACACCGCCGCCGAATTCACCGGGGAAGTTTGCCGAATAGGTTTTCTGCACCAAAGAGGACGCGACCACGCTGGTCGGGAAGATATCAAGCGGTACAACTCGGCTGAGCGGCTCCGGGCTCGGCAGGGGCAAGCCATTGAGCAGAGCAAGCGAATAGCGATCGCCAAGACCGCGCACAAACACGCGGCCATCGCCGACCAGCGACAGGCCGGTTACTCGGCCAAGCGCGCCAGCAATATCGCTCTCGCCAGTGCGCGCGATGTCTTCTTCTGACAATACGCTCAGCACTTGGGTCGAGGCGCGCTGCGGATCGCGGTTGCGGCGGCCGGTGACGATAATTCCGCCGCCTGGCACGGAGACATCCGGCTGCTGCTCTTGCGCCGCTTGCTCTCCTTCGCTCTCGACTGGTTCTCCAGCCGCTTCTTCGGTCACTGGAGGCTGCTCAGCCTCTTGTGCAGCGGCGAAGGCTGGAAACGTCAGCGCGGTGGTGAAGAGCAGCGTGCCGGCGAGGCGCTTGCCAATTGGCATGATATTAGACCCCCTCATGAAATCAGGTCTGAAACTGTGATGAGCCGGCAGTTCGGCTCGTAGATTGTGAGAAGGGAGGCGCCGGAGATCTTGGCCAGATCACAGCGCCTCCCCCTTCGCATTTTGGGCGTTCGATCAGTAGACCGGCAGCGAGGTGCAGGACCCGGTGGTGCTGCCGAAATCGAGCGTGCCGGAATTGCAGGTCCAATTGCCGAAACGCGTGTCAGCCGCATCTGGAACCGCGCCGACAAAGGTCTCTGCGGTGAAGAAGCTGGAGAGGGCGGTCGGATCGAACGCGGCCACGCCGGTTTCATTGGCGCCGTTGACGATCCCGGTCAGCGAGATGGTGAAGGCGACATTGTTGTTCGTGCCGCCATCGACCAGCGCCTGAACCTCAGCATCAGTCACGCCAGAATCGCCGCGAACAGGGCGCGTCGCATCGCAATCGCCGACCACTGAGTTAAAGCTTGGCGGGACATCGCGGGTGAAGGTCTCGTCGATGCGCAGGCAAGTCTCATCATTGGTGTCGATCACACCGTTGGCGAGGTTGAGCGCTGCGCCGCCGCGTGCACGGATCGCTTGCGAGTTGGAGCCAGAGCGTTCGAGGAAGGTGAAGTTCGCCACCTGAAGAACGGTGCGCGGACGGGCGTTGACCGAGAAGTCAGCATCCGGCGAGTCGAGCTCGATGAGGCTATCCCCGCCAGCGGTGCGCTGAGCCACGACTACGAACTGAAGGTTGGCCTGAGCGCCCGTGTCGACGTCGATCGAATCGTCATCTGCGCCAACGGCAACGACGTTGCTCATGTTCACCGAGCCGCCGAAGAATTCCATGCCATCGTCCGAGCTGTTGAACGACATGAAGTTGGCGAGCGTCGTGCCACTTCCGATGCCGCCCGTGGTCAGCGATTGCAGCTCATCACCTGGCGCAAGGCTGAAGCCGGAGAAGCGGATCTGGTTGTAGTTCATCTCGCCCGAGCTGTCGGCACTATCACCGCCGCCAAAGTTGGTGGCCACCGTGGTGCCTTCGAGCGACTGCTCGCAGGTCGGGTTGGCGTTGGGGTTGGCATCGGTGTTAAACACGCCGGTTGCGCAGTCAGAGACTGGCGCGCGGCCGAGCAGAACAATGCCGCCCCACTGACCGGTAGAATTATCATCGCTAAGGCCGAGCACATTGTCGCGGCTGGTCCAGACAATCGGGCGCTCAGCCGTTCCGACGGAGTTCAATGCGTTGCCGCGATTGACGACGAGGAACGAACGGCCGGTTGAGCCGAAGACGATAACGCCATCGGCAACCGTCAGCGTTACGTCGGTGCCAGTGCTCGAGAAGCCTTGGTCGGTGCCGACATCGATGCGGCCGGGCAGGGCATAGAGCAGGCCGTCCACGAATGGCAGCGTGTCATTTGCATCGATCAGCGCTGGAAGCTCACACACGCGGTATTCGCCGGTTGGACCCGTGATCGTACCGGCATCGGTAAGACCGCCGGTTGAATTGATTGTTGGACAACCAGCCGCCGGTGTGACCGTTACGCCGGTTGGCGGTGTGGTAGTGGGTGTAGCGGTTGGCTTGGGGTTATTAATAATAATGTCCCCCGAGGTGCCGGGGGAGACAATTTCATCGCCGCCGCAGGCAGCCAATGCAGCGAGGCTGCAACCAAGAGCGAGAGTACGAGACATGTTTTTCACAGCGAGCGGTCCCCTTAAAAACCGAAGAATCGATAGAGCGCGATTATCGCGTTCGGGGAGTCCGCTAGGCAGCGAGCATGACGGAATTGCGTCTAATATGACGGTTCGGTTTCTTTGACCGAAATATGACAAAACAAAGATATTTATGTCCGTTTTGTCAGATTTTGTATCACGTCGATGTGAGAAAGAATGGCAAAAATATTGTTTAAAAACAAAGAGAAAGAGAGGTTCGTTACAGAAAAATGACAATATGACATTTTTATTGCAGTTTGCGGTTTGACGGCGCATCTTCTGAGTGTTCAAGAAGGAGAGAGCCGTGTTCATCACTTCAGCATTGGTAGCTGCGTCTTTGACAGCAAGTCCTGTCACATCTGAGGTCATTGCAAGGCAGGCCGAGCCTGATTTGCAAGCCGCGCATTTGGTCGCCGGCCGCAATGCTGATGCGATTGCTGAACTGGAGGCGGTTCGCGCTCATGATCCCGCGCAGCTTATCAATCTTGGCATTGCCTATGCGCGGCAAGGGGATGAGGAGCGGGCGCGCGCTTTGTTCAAGGCCGCTGCAGCCAGCGATGATCGCATTGAAATCGGCACAGCGAACGGCACAGAAACCGACTCGCGCCGGCTTGCGTGCAAAGCGCTGCGTATGCTCGACAATGACGAATTCGCTCCCGTGCGGAGCGAGCGTTTCGCCAATCGTGTCTCTTTGAAAGAGTGACCGACTTAAGCGGCCTTGTCGTCTAGGCCGTAATTCCAACACTTCATCGCACAAAACGACGCAATTGGGCGGGTTCGACAGGCCCCCGATTGCTTTCCTGTTTGCAACCAGTCCAATCTATCGCTTAATCATAGGGGTTAACTTTAATTGCTACGCAATACTTTGCCTTGATAAGGCTATGAACTGCGGAAATGTCACTTGCTTGTCATGTACCATGAGCAAGGGGGCGTGATTGGAGGGTTTTGGATGATTCTCGCTCGTGTGGGCATGGCCAGCGCTGTTGCTGCGCTTGCTCTTACAACTGCACCTGCTCAGGCGGATGTGCTGCAAATCGATGCTGACGGTGCCCGCTGGATCACCGGAGCGCGTTCGGTGGCGATCACCCAAAATCCTGAATTTTCTGTCTCCAGCGATGCTATTGACCTCGAAGCTATGATCGTGCCGGACAGCATTGTTGCCGATCCATCGCGCCACGCCTTGGGTGTGCCGGCGATGTATGCCGACACCATTCAGAGCCTATCTGTGCGGTTCGATCTTAGTCCGTCACTGCTGGAGGCGCTGGTTTGGCAGGAAAGCCGGTGGCGTCCCAATGCCGTCTCGCATGCGGGTGCGCGGGGGCTTGCGCAATTGATGCCGGGCACCGCCAAATATCTCGGCGTGGACCCCGATGATCCGTTCCAGAACCTAGAGGGAGGCGCGCGCTATCTGCGCGAGCAGCTCGACCGTTTTGACGGAGACCTCGAAAAAGCACTCGCCGCCTATAACGCTGGACCCGGACGGGTAGAGCGCGCTGGCGGCGTTCCGAATATTCGCGAGACGAAACTCTATGTCGCGGCCATCATGGGCCGTCTGGCGTCTCACTCACGCGCCGATACGCAACCTTTTTAACCATAATGTCGTAAACACGGCACTTAAGGACAAAGCAGAACACGAATGGGAACATCAATGTCGTCACTTTTTCGCATGCCAGCCATGATGATGGCCCGGATTGCGGCTTTTATCGTTCTGATGATGGCGCCTGTTGCTGCGCATGCTCAGCAGGTTGCTGATCCGCAGGGTTCCGGCCCGATTGTTGCGGCGCTCGGCTGGTTGCAGGGCACGCTGCTGGGCAATGTTGCCACCGCGATTGCGGTAATGGCTGTGGCAGCGGTCGGCTTCATGATGCTGACCGGGCGGATGAACTGGCGCTTTGGCGCGACCGTGATCATCGGCGTGTTCATCCTGTTTGGCGCATCGACCATTGTCGCTGGCATCCAAAGCGCGGCGGCCTGAGGCGAGCATATGACCAATCTCGTCCGCCATCCGGTTCACCGCGCTCTTACCCGTCCGCAAATGTTTGCTGGCGTGACGATGAACTTTTTCATCATCAATCTGATGGTGACGACGATTGCGTTTTTGATCCTCAAAAACTGGTGGATCATGATCGTGCCAGTGGTCGTGCACGTGATCGGTTATTTTTCTTCGCTTCGCGAACCGCGCATTTTCGACCTTTGGATCACCAAGGTTTCGAAATGTCCGCGGGTCAAGAATTACAAGCGCTGGGGCTGTAACAGCTACGCGGCTTAAGGCCTGATAAGGAGGGCCTGCTATGGTGAAATGGATTGGACCGGCAAGCTGGAGCGCCAAAGAGGCGTTGGCTGGCGATCGCCTGCCCTATGCGCGGCTGATCGATGAAAGCACGGTGCTGCTGCGCGATAGATCGGTGATGACCGCGATCCAAGTGCCTGGCCTGTTGTTTGAGACAGAGGATTCCGACGCGCTTAACGCCCATGCGGCGACGCGTGAGGTGATGCTGCGCTCCACTTTGGACGCGCGCTTTGCGCTCTACCACCACGTTATTCGCCGTCAGGTTGAGGTTGATCTGGAGGCGCAATTCGCCGATCCATTGTCGCGCCATATCGACCAGCGCTGGAAAGAGCGGCTGGCGGGCGGTTCGCTGTTTATCAACGACCAGTTTATCACGCTGGTCCGCCGCCCTGCACGCGGCAAAGCTGGTCTTGCAGAGCGTTTCTCACGGATGTGGAGCCGCACGAGCCAAAGCGAGCTCGAAGCCGATATCAAAGATGTGCGCAGCCTGAAATCAGCCGCCACTGGCCTGGTCGCATCGCTTTCCGCCTACGGCGCGAGTGTGCTGGCCGACTATTCTGTGCCGGGCAGTGACGGCACCAATTCAGAAATGCTGGAGCTGCTCTCTGCACTCTACAATGGCGAGATGCGCCCCGTGCGCCGCCCGGATGAAGACACTGATATTGGCCATATGCTGCCCTATCGCCGCGCCAGCTTTGGCCTGGATGCGATGGAGCAACGTGGGTCGGGCCAACCGGATTTCTCTGCGATCCTTGGCTTAAAAGACTATCCTGAGGCGACATCGCCCGGTCTGCTCGATGGCTTGCTGCGCTTGCCATACGAGATGATCGTGACCGAGAGCTATGCGCCCAATGAGCGCACAACTGCCCGTGAGCGGATTGATCTGGCGCTGCGGCGCCTGCGCTCGGTTGACGAAGAAGCGGCGGCAGAGCGCAATGATATGCTGGCGGCGCGCGATGCGCTGGGCAATGGCGCGGTCGGCTTTGGCGACCACCACCTCACCGTGCTGGTGCGGGAACGCAGCCTAGACCGCTTGGACGATGCCACGGCGGCCTGCGCCGCGGCATTGGCGGATACCGGCGCGATTGCGGTGCGCGAAGACACCAATCTTGAGCCTGCGTTCTGGGCTCAATTCCCCGGAAACGAGGAATATATCGTCCGGCGCGCGCTCATTTCCTCGGCCAATATGGCGAGCTTCGGCAGTTTCCACGGCTTCGCCTTGGGTCAGGCCAGCGGCAATCACTGGGGCGATGCGGTCACTCTGCTGGAAACCACCAGCGCGACCCCGTTCTTCTTCAATTTCCACCACGGCGACCTTGGCAATTTCTCGGTCATCGGGCCATCGGGCTCAGGTAAAACTGTGGTGATGAACTTCCTCGCCGCGCAAGCGCAAAAGTTCAGCCCCCGCACGATCCTGTTCGATAAGGATCGGGGTGCTGAGTTGTTCGTGCGCGGGATTGGCGGGCGCTATGACCGGATCAGCGCAGGCGAGCCGACCGGGTTCAACCCGCTGTCTTTGCCGGACACGCCGACCAATAAGGCGTTCTTGCGCGATTGGCTGGCGGTGCTGCTGGATGCGGACGGATCAGAAGAATTTGCAACGATCAGCGCGGCTGTCGATGCGGCTTATGCCAATGATGCGGGCCTGCGCCGTCTGCGCCACTTCAAGGAACTGCTGGCTGGGGCAAAGCGCCCAGAGCCCGGCGATCTCGCCGACCGCCTGTCGGCATGGATCGGTTCGAACGATGCGACAAAAGACGCCGAGGGCGGCGAGCACGCCTGGCTGTTCGACAACGAGCAGGACAAGCTCGATCTCGACCAGCGCGTGCTCGGATTTGACATGACGGCACTGCTGGAAAATCCGCGCCTGCGCACGCCGACCATGATGTATTTGTTCCACCGCGTCGATGAACGGCTCGATGGTCAGCCGACCATGATCCTGATCGACGAGGGGTGGAAAGCGCTGGATGATGAAGTGTTCGCCGCGCGCATTCGCGACTGGCTGAAGACTTTGCGTAAGCGCAATGCTCTGGTCGGATTTGCCACACAATCCGCCGCCGATGCGCTCGAAAGCCGCATTTCAACCGCTTTGGTCGAGCAGACTGCGACGATGGTGTTTATGCCAAACAGCAGAGCGCGCGCCGAGGATTATTGCGAGGGCTTTGGCCTGACCGAGCATGAGCTGGCGCTGATCCGCACATTGCCGGCCCATTCGCGCTGTTTCCTTGTGCGCCAGCCCGATGCGAGCGTGGTTGTGCGGCTCGATCTGTCGGGCGCGCCTGAGGTGCTGACCGTTCTTTCTGGCCGCGAAAGCTCCGTGCGCAGGCTCGATCTGCTGCGCGAGGCGGTCGGCGATAAGCCAGAGGATTGGTATCCGGCACTCACCAATCATGCCTGGCCGGATGGGCCGAGCCTCGATTCCGATGACGCACAAGCCATGCGATTGGCGGCCGAATGACGGCCAATTGCGACACTGTTGCCGAGAATATGGGCACTGGCGTTGCCGCCGCTTTGACGGCGGTGGACTGCATCGCCAGTGAAGTGACGGGCGATGCCTTTGGGCGCCTGTTTGCCTCGGGCGGGTCGCTGGCGACGGTGCTGACGATCCTGCTCACGCTCTATGTCGCATTCTTCGGTATTAGTCTGCTGATTGGGCGCTCCAACCTTAGTATCCGCGCGCTTACCCCGCGCATCCTTACCATTGGCCTGGTGCTGACCTTTGTCACGAGCTGGGTTGCCTATCAGAGCGTGGTATGGAACATCGCCGTGGGCGGGCCAGACTGGCTTGCGGGCATTCTTACCGACAGCGATGGCTCGGCGACGCAGACCTTCGCGACCAAGCTCGATATCGTGTTTCTCGCCGTACAAGACGCAAGCACGGGGGAAGTCGACATCAGCGCATTCTCGCCGCCCGGCATGATGTGGCTCGGTGCTATGCTGCTGCTGCTTGGTACGGTTGGCCTGCTTGTGACCGCTCGCATTGGCCTCGCGCTGCTCGTGGCGCTGGGTCCGATCTTTGTTGTGATGGCGCTGTTCACTGGCACGCGAGGGCTGTTTGTCGGCTGGCTGAAGGGCGTGGTGATGCTGGCGCTGACCCCGCTGTTCGCTGTGCTGGGCGGGTCGATCATGCTGGAGCTTGCCGTGCCGATCCTCGCCGCTTTGGTAGCTGTGCCGGGCGAGATTGACCAACAGGCCGCCATGGCCTTCTTTCTGGTGGGCGCGGTCCATGTGGCGCTGATGATCATGACGATCAAAGTCACCTCGACCATGGTTGCCGGATGGCAGGTGTTTGGCTTTGCCCAGAATGTCGAGGTCGAGAAGGGCCGCGATATGACAAACACGCCGCCTCAGCCGCAAGTGACGGTGGCTGACAATCGCACCGCGCAAACCGCGCCAATGGGTGCGACCGGTCAACGCCGGATCGATATGCCCACGATCACAACCATCACCGCCGCCAATGACACGGGCACGGCCAGCGGCGGGGCAGTGCGCGAGACCCGCGTGTTCGCCACCAGTTCAGGCGGAGGCGTGCAGAACGCTCCGCTCAATCCATCCACGTCACGCACACACGGGATAGGCAATCGCTTCCGTCCCGCACATTCGCGTAAACCGGAGACGACAAAATGATCCGCGCGCCGAAATTCCGGCTTCCGCTTGCTGCCCTCGCATTGGGTCTCATGCCTATCGCCGCCGCGCCTGTTGCTGCTCAGGACTCGCGCCTTGTCACCATGGTCTATGATGAGACCCAGGTGGTGCGCATTTCCGGCAAGCCGAAGGTTCAGGCAACAATCAAGTTTCGCGATGACGAGACAATCGAGAACGTCGCGATTGGCGACAGCCAAGCATGGCAGGTCACGCCCAACAAGCGCGCCAGCCTGTTGTTCGTGAAGCCGCTCTCAGCCAATGCCAGCACCAATATGACCGTAGTGACGACCAAGCGTACATATCTGTTCGATTTGGTCGCAAGCCCGCGCAATAAGCCGCTCTATATCTTGCAGTTTAGCTATCCAGAGGCCGAGGCCGCTGAGGAAGCAGAACGGCTGGCACGGTTGGAACGGGAAGAGCGTGAACGCGCCAGCGCAGCGGAACTGGCGGCGGCCAATGATCCGTTCGCGGTTAGCGACCCGTCGCGGCTCAATTTTGAATGGGCGAGCGAAGGCGACAAGGAATTGCTGCCGACCCGCGCCTATGATGATGGCGACACGACCTTTCTGACTTGGGCAGAGGGTTCGACCATTCCGGCGATCCTGACGACCAACCACAAGGGCGATGAAGGCCCGGTCAATTTCACCGTGCGCGGGGACACTGTGATCGTGGAAGGCGTGCCGACCCAGATCATCCTGCGCTCTGGCGAAGACAGCGCAGTTTTGACCAACACCGGGCCGATCCGCTCGGTCGATCTTGGGGCGCTCGGCGACAATGCTGCGCTTGCCCGGCTTAGCACCAAGACGGAGGTGAAGTGATGCGCCTTGCCATGCGAATGCCGCCTAAGAAGGGGCAAAACGGCGCGGATGCGAATTCTGACGCCAATATTGATCCGCGCGACGGCGAGTCGGCAGAGATCATCGATCTCGCCAGCCGCAATGGCTTTCCCGCCGTCACAGAGCGCACATCCAAATCCGACGGCTTGGGTCTGGCTTTGGGTGCTGTTATCGTCCTGGGCCTGGGTGCAGTCACGCTGTGGAGCATGGATGCTGCGCGCACAGGCACGGCTGAGACTGCGCCCGCGGCCGCGGCCGCGGCCAGCGCGCCGCCGCCTGCCAGAGCGCCGGGAGCTGCCGCTCCGGTGAATGTCGCTCAGGTTGCGCCCGCCAGAGCGCCGCGCAGCGACCCTGCGCCATCGCCAGTGTTCTCGAACAATCCAAACCGCGTGGTTGGACCCGCGACCAATCCTTATGCGACGCCGACCATGGTGTTTGACGCCAGCGCTGCGGCTAGCTCCGCGCGCCTTGGTGAAGCCGTTGCACCTGCGGCCATGGCGGCAACAGCCGGCGCGACCTCTGCACCGGGCGGTGGGGTCGGTTCAGCTAGCGAATTTGCCAGCCGTATTGGCGGCGTAGGCGGCGGGCCCGCTCAGGCGCAGCCGATGGTCAATCCAACGACTACCGTTACCCAAGGCACGTTGATCCCAGCAATCCTTGAGACCGCTATCGACACCGATGTTCCGGGCTTTGTCCGGGCCGTCGTCAGCCAGGATGTGCGCAGCTTTGACGGAACAAAAGTTCTGGTCCCGCGCAGCTCGCGCCTGGTTGGACAATATCAATCCGGCGTCCAGCAGGGGCAGAAGCGTGCATACGTGATCTGGACCCGCTTGATCCGTCCTGACGGCGTGTCGGTCAACATTGCCTCTCCTGCAGTGGCCTTTGACGGCACCACGGGTCTGAAAGGCGATGTGAACAATCACTTCTTCCGCCGGTTTGGTTCTGCCATGTTGCTGTCTGTGGTCGGAGGCCTATCAGCCATCGGCAGCGGCGGCGCATCGGTCGTCCTCGGCGGAGCAGGGCAGGGTGCTGCCAGCATCGCGGCTCAGCAAGACGGCGCGATCAGCCCGACGATCCGCGTGAAGATGGGGGAACCAATCCGAGTCTTTACCGCACGCGATCTCGATTTCAGCACGGTCAACTGAGGCCGTCGGTTCCGGCATGAGCGCAGAGATCCATCCTTTGGCCAATGACACTGGCACGGCGGCAGCGGCAGGCAGCGAGCAGGCTGTGCCAGCGACCGGTGCAGCCATCATCGGTGAGCGCAGCGTCTATCTCGACGCTTACCTCGCGCCGTTTCGCCGTTGGTTGGACCGGGATACGGTCACCGAGATTATGGTCAATCAGCCGGGAGAGGTTTGGGTTGAAGACGCCTCTGATCCTGGCTTTAAGCGGATCGACGCACCTGACATTGATGACCGTCTGGTCCAGCGCCTTGCAGAGCAAGTCGCGCGGGTCAGCCACCAAGGCATCAACCGCGAGCATCCGTTGCTCGGGGCGACTTTGCCCGACGGGGCGCGGATACAGTTCTGCGGTCCGCCTGCCTCGCGCAAGCATTGGGTGATGGCCATTCGCCGCCACCGCCGGCTTGACCTGCCGCTGGATGCTTATGATGCCGGGCCGCTCACCAGCGCGCCAGAAACGCCGATGCCGGACTCGCAGAAAGAGCCGATTGCATATTTGCGCGAAGCGATCCGCAATCGCCGCACGATCCTGATCTCTGGCGGCACCAGCACGGGTAAAACCACGTTCCTCAACGCCATGCTGGGCGAGATACCGCGTGCAGAGCGGGTGGTGATGGTGGAAGACACGCCAGAACTTAAATTTCCCGGCGAAAACTCGGTTGGCCTGGTCGCGGTGAAAGGCGAGCTTGGCGAGGCGAAGGTCACCGCTAACGAACTGCTGCAAGCGGCGCTGCGTCTGCGGCCAGACCGCATTGTGCTGGGCGAATTGCGCGGCGCGGAAAGCGTTTCCTTCCTGAGGGCGATCAACACGGGTCACCCGGGCAGTTTCTCGACCATTCACGCCAACAGCCTGACCGGCGCTCTCGAACAATTGTCGCTGATGGTGATGCAGACCGGCATTGGCCTCTCACGCACGGACACCATTGCCTATGCGGCGAGTGTCATCGATGTGATCGTCCAACTGGGACGCGATGCCAATGGCAAACGCGGGATTACACAAATTGCGGATTGCCGATCATTGGTGTGACAAGTTTACGAGCTTGTTTTACATCGCGAATATGTCCGACGAAAAAACAGCGTTTAAATTCTCAACAATGAGGCGATGATGGGCAGCCAGCCAATCCCGAGTAATGACGATGTCGCTGGCGACCTCAGCCGAGAAGGCATGGAATCCCCTCATTCCGGCGAGGCCTATTTCAACCGCGAGCTGTCTTGGCTGCGTTTTAACGAGCGCGTGCTGGCTGAGGCTGACAATACGAAATATCCTCTTCTTGAGCGTCTTCGCTTTCTTTCGATTTCCGGCACCAATCTTGATGAGTTTATGATGATCCGGGTTGCGGGCTTGGTCGGTCAGGTTCAGCGCGGCATCGCCCGGACAGCGATTGATGGCCGCACTCCGTCACAGCAGCCGTCCGCCATACGCGAACGGTTAGAGGTGATCTCCGATAATCAGCAAAACAGTTGGCGCGAGCTGCATCATTTGCTCAGCGATGCGGGCATTTTGGTCGATGAGGATCACCGCCTGAGCGATGAGGCAAAGGACTGGCTTGAGGCCTATTTTCGCGATGAAATTCTGCCGGTCATCACGCCGCAAGCATTGGATCCGGCGCATCCCTTTCCCTTCATTGCCAATGAAGGAACCGGCGTGCTCTTCACGCTGAACTGCGACGCTGATGAGGAACAGATCATCGAGATGATCCTAATCCCCAGCGGATTGCCGCGCTTTATTCGTGTGCCCGGCGAGGAGGCGATCTACGTCTCAATCTCCAGCTTGATCCAGCGCTATGCTGGAATGCTCTTTCCCGGCTTTACGATAGAAGGCGATGGTCAGTTCCGCGTCCTGCGCGACAGCGATATCGAAGTTGAAGAAGAGGCCGAAGACCTCGTGCGCTATTTCCGCAGCGCGATCCAGCGCCGCCGCCGGGGCCGTGTGATCCAGCTGGAGATTGAGGAAGATTTCGACCCGCGCGCAGAGCAAATATTGCTCGAACAGCTCGGCATTCATGAAGCCGCCGTGATCAAAACCGACGGGATTGTCGGCATCGACGGGCTGGCTGAGATTGTCGAAGAAGACCGGCCAGACCTCAAATTCGACAGTTACAGCCCGCGCTATCCCGAGCGTATTCGCGAGCATGATGGCGACGCATTTTCCGCCATTCGCGAAAAAGACATCATCATTCACCACCCTTACGAGAGCTTTGAAGTGGTGGTCGACTTTATCGGGCAGGCGGCGGCTGATCCCAATGTCGTGGCGATCAAGCAAACGCTTTACCGCGCAGGCTCGCAGTCTGCCGTCATAAATGGCCTGATCGCAGCGGCAGAGGCCGGCAAATCCGTGACCGCGGTAGTCGAGCTGAAGGCGAGGTTCGACGAAGAGCAAAACCTGATGTGGGCGAGCAAGCTGGAGCGCGCCGGGGTTCAGGTGATTTACGGTTTCGTCGATTGGAAAACCCATGCGAAGGTCGCGATGGTCGTGCGCCGCGAGGAAGATGGACTGCGCACCTATTGCCACTTTGGGACCGGCAATTACCACCCGATCACCGCCAAGGTTTATACCGATCTGTCGTTCTTTACCGCCGATCCTCAGCTGGTCCGCGACGCGACGAAGATGTTCAATTTCATCACTGGCTATGTCGAGCCGGATGAGCTTGAGGCGCTGAAGATCGCGCCGATCAATCTGCGCGATGAGATTGGCAGCCGTATCGACACCGAGATCGCCAATGCAAAAGCTGGCAGGCCCGCGGCGATCTGGATCAAGTGCAATCAGATCACCGATCAGGGGATCATCGACCGCCTGTATGAAGCGAGCGGAGCCGGGGTCATGGTTGAGCTGATCGTGCGCGGTATCTGCTGCTTGCGCCCGGGCATCCCGGGCCTCAGCGAGAACATCCGCGTGAAATCAATCATCGGGCGCTTTCTGGAACACAGCCGGATTTATGCCTTCGCCAATGGCGCGCCCATGCCCAGCGAAGAGACACGGGTCTACATTGCTTCTGCCGATCTGATGGAGCGCAATCTCGATCGCCGGGTCGAAACCCTGATCCCGATCACCAATCGCACTGTGCATGATCAGGTGCTGCAGCAGGTGCTGCTCGCGAATATGCTCGATACAGAGCAAAGCTGGTGGTTGCAGTCCGACGGCTCCTATGAACGCGTCGTAACTGATGCTAAGCCGTTTAATTGTCACCGTTATTTTATGACGAACCCTTCGCTGTCTGGGCGCGGGGGCGCGCTAGAGGCGGGCGCTGTGCCGAAATTGTCGCTGCGAAGGGGCGGAACTGGATGACATTGAGAGCCAAGCGAGCGGATCGCGAGGGGGCGTTCTCTGGGAACAAGGCCGAACGCGCGATTATCGATGTGGGTTCGAACACGGTTCGTTTGGTGGTCTATGGCGGGACGATGCGGGCGCCGACTGTCCTGTTCAATGAAAAGGTGACGGCGCGGCTAGGCCGCGAGATCTCCGAAACTGGTATGCTGGCAGAAGAAGCGGTTGAGCTCGCCATGCGAGGCCTCAAGCGCTTCGTATTGCTGCTCGATGGCTTGGGGATTGAAGATATTGAGACAGTTGCCACCGCCGCTGTGCGCGATGCCAAAAACGGGCCAGAATTCGTGGAAGATGTCCGCGCTTTGGGGCTGGATTTGCAAGTCATCTCTGGCGAAGAAGAGGCGCGGCTGAGCGCGAACGGCGTGATTGGCGCGTTCCCTCGCGCTCGCGGGGTTGTGGCCGATCTCGGCGGCGGCAGTCTGGAGCTGGTGACTATTGCTGGCGGAGACACGGGAGAGGCGACCTCATTACCGCTGGGCACCCTGAGGCTCCCCGAATATCACGCTGACAAGCAATCCGACATGCGCAAGGCGCTGCAAAAGCGGCTCAAGAAAGCCGGGTGGGGCGAGCCGATTGACACGCCGATCTATCTGGTCGGTGGCACGTGGCGGGCGATGGCGGTTTACGCCATGCAGGAGCGCGGCCATCCGCTAAGCGATCCGCATGCGTTTGAGCTGTCAAATAGTGATGCGATGTCGCTGGCGAAGGGGCTTGCCGATCAATCGCCTGAAACCCTCAAATCGATCGACCGGATTTCTACCATGCGGTCGGAAAAGCTGCCCGATGCGGCGGTCCTGCTGCAAGCGATGCTGGAGCAGTTGGAGCCGGAACGGGTGGTGTTTTCCTCTTGGGGCCTGCGCGAAGGGCTGCTGTTCGATGCCTTGCCGATGCACGGGAAGGACCAAGATCCGCTGCAGGCTGGTGTGGCGGTGTTTGCCGCGCAGCGCGGCGCGCCGCCGACCCTCGCAACGCAGATTGCAGGCTGGACGGCGGATGCTGCACCGCTGGGCGAACACGGGTCAGAGCGGCTGCGTCTATCCGCGACGATGTTGGCACTCGCCAGCATGCAGATTGAGCCGAACCTGCGCCATCCGCTGGCGGTGGATTGGGCGATGCACAAACGCTGGCTGGCGATTGATGGGCAGGGGCGGGCGATGCTGGCCGCGGCGAGCATGGCCAATGGGAATCACTGCGATCTGCCGGACGAATTGCATGCGCTGGCCACCGAAAACGCTTTGGAAGAGGCGGTGTGCTGGGGCCTCGCCATTCGCCTGGCCCGGCGGATCGGCGGGCGCTCTCGGCGTTCGCTTCAGGTCAGCCGGTTGATGCTGGGCGAGAACGGTCTAGTCCTGCGGTTAGAACACAGCCACCGCGACCTGTTCGGCATCCCAACCGAGAAGGATTTGAAATTGCTCTCAGACCGCCTCGGCGTCGATTTCACCGTCGAGATTGTCGAGGACGGCGCCCTGCACCTACCCGTCGGAAATCAAGAATAGCTCAGGCGAAGGAGCCGCTAGGCCTGCTGTTTCTCTTTCGCAAAGGGGGAGAAATTGGTCTCCGTGTCGAACAGATCGACGCCTTCCGCCTTCTTCAACTTGCCAACCACCGCATAGGTCACTGGCGTCAGCAGAGCCTCCCACAGCACTTTCAGCAGCCAATTGGTGATCATCACGGTGATCACCGCCTCTGTGCTCCAAATGCCGTAAAAGGCGATCGGGTAGAAGATCAGGCTGTCGACCCCTTGGCCGACCACGGTCGAGCCAATCGTGCGCGTCCACAGCGCCTTGCCCTTGGTCCAGACCTTCATCTTGGCCATGACGTAGGAATTGACGAATTCGCCCGCCCAAAAGGCAATGATTGAGGCCATGACGATCCGCCATGTGCTGCCAAAGACGGATTCGTAGGTCTGCTGGCATATCTCGCCGGGGATGGACTCCCTGTCGCCAGTGAACTGCAGTGAAGAGCTTGCCGCGCATTCCCATCCGGCAAAGGCGGGCAGGTCGACCACGACATAGCTCATAAAGGCGAGGAATATCATCGCTGCAAAGCCGGTCCAGATCACTCGGCGCGCTTTTGCAAAGCCATAGATCTCGGTCAGAATATCGCCAATGACATAGCCGAGCGGGAAGAAAAGGATCCCTGCGCCATAGATGAATATCCCGTCGGGAGCGGGCCACATGCCATCGGGCCAGAATGGCACCTCGAGAAAGGTCAGCTTTGCCGCGCCGATAATGTTGGAGAGCAGCAGGATCGCCACAAAGGCCGCCATCACCAGGTCGTAATACCGGAAAGTTCGCGGCGCTGTGCTGGTCGCAATCGGCCCGCTGGCCGCATTGTTATCTGGGTTATTCATAGCCGAAGTGCCTAACGCGATTTTACACCGCCGCAAAGCGCGCTATTGGGCGGATGTGCTCGCAAAGAGCGTGCGCGCCCGTAGCTCATCTGGATAGAGCGCGAGACTTCTAATCTTGAGGCAGCAGGTTCGAGTCCTGCCGGGCGCGCCATTTTTCAGAGACAAGATTGAAACTCCTGCGTGTCGCGGGCCTTGCAACTCGTCGCTCATTCCGCACAGCCGGTACGGCGCATCGCCCTTGCCGCGATCACAGCGCCCATTTCGACACCTGCGGTTCATGTACTGAGCGACACTTTGCGCGCACTAATCACCGATAGGAGACATCCGATGACCCGTATGATTCTTGCCTCAATCGTCCTTGGCAGCGCCATGATCGCAGCTCCCGCCGCGGCCCACCAAAAGGGGATTGTGGTCGACGGCTACCGCGCGCCGCTCTCGCCCAACAATGACAGCAACAAATGGTGGCTCGATTATCGGACTGATATCAGCGAGGCCAAGCGCGAGCTGGCGAGTGACCTTCGCCGCGCAACCGATGAAGAAGATCGCCGCGACGCCTATGAGGAGTATCGCCAGGAACTCCGCGATGCGCGCCATGATTACCGCAAGGAAATGGCCGAGCGCGGCTATCACGTTGCCAATTTCAAAGAGAACAATCGCAGGCTCGCGCGTAGGTAGTGTGTCGTAGTTAGAATGTCTTAGCCAGCCCGCACCCTCCACCCTTCCACCCGGAGCAGTTTCGGATACCATCCGGGTGGAAGGGTGGAGGTTGCGGGCGGCACGGCCCCGGTCGCAAACTCACGCTACCCGCGCTGAACCGTCTCCAGCAATTCTGCTGTGATAGGATAGCCAGCGTCTTCCATAATTCTCAGCATCGGCTGATCGTTGCTGTCGTCAATTCTGGGAATGATGGTTTTGACCGGGATAGCCTCAGCCTGCGCGCGCGCTTCTTCATAGCTTGCGAACAGGGCGAGGCGTTCCAGATTACGGCGGGTCGGGAAGATCAGCTTGATCTCGCCGCGCTCTGCCATGTCAAGCGCGCCCTGCGCGCTGACCCAGAACAATCGCGTGTTTTCTGATTGGTCTGCGGCGATCTCGACCTCGCCGGTACCCAAATTGGCAAGGTAAAAGCGCGTGTCATAGACCCGGCTGATGTTTTCATTCTTGGGAAACCAGCGGGCGAAGGGCGTGATCTGATCAAGGTCGAGCGACCAATTGAACGCCTCCAGCACCGGTGCGAGTTCGCCGGTTTCCAGCAGCATAGCTCGCGCGTCGGCCGCCTTTGCCGCATTAACATCGCCCGTTATGCCCAGCGCCAGGCCGGTTTCTTCGATGGTTTCGCGAACCGCCGCGATCTGATGCGCAAGTTCGGCAGTATCGAGCGGAGAGGTGAGCGTGCGGGCTAGCGCAAAATCCGCATCATCGACCCGCCCACCGGGAAACACCGCCATGCCGCCCGCAAATGCCATATTACGCGAGCGGACCGTCATCAGGATCTCAGGGGCACCGCCATCGCTACTCTTGCGAAAGATCACGATGGTCGCGGCAGGGATGCCTTCGGGCGATTGCGGTGTTTGATTGGCCATTCTTTGCAGTGATGCCGAGGGCGGGGCGACTTGCCAAGCGTATTTGCAGCTTTGCTTGTCGGTATCTTTTACATTTGGCCCTATGGTTAACCCGTAGAAACCATTTAACTGACTGAAAATACTAGCGCCCGCGTTTTTGGCACGGTGGATGCATAATGTTGTGTGCCCCTAGTGGTCTTCGATAAAGAGGTGAGGTCTTTTTTGGTCTCTTGGTTTCACCTCCCCGAAATTAGAAAACCCGCCTCGTTTGGTTCACGAGGCGGGTTTTTCGTTTTTGAGGTGATTGTTCGGCTTTAGGCGCAAGCCGAGAGGTCCGTGAAAACTCGGTACCGAAGGCGTCGCAAGGGCGACTGCCCGTCCGCAGCGATGCGGCCTTTAGGTCGCGTGAGCGAGGAAATCGCGCGCGCGGAAGCGAGTGCGCAAAACTAGGAAGCTTCAGCCTTTGCGACCGCTTTTTCTTCCATCAGTTGTTGTAGTTCGCCAGCTTCGAACATTTCCATCATGATGTCGCTGCCGCCCAGAAATTCGCCCTTCACATAGAGCTGGGGAATGGTCGGCCAGTCGGAAAACGTCTTGATGCCTTGGCGCACTTCCATGTCTTGAAGCACGTCGACGCTTTCATAAGCGACGCCGCAATGATCGAGGATGGCGATGGCCCGGCTGGAAAATCCGCATTGCGGGAACAGGGGTGTGCCCTTCATGAACAGGACGACATCGTTTTCGCTAACGATGCTGGTGATGCGGGCGTTTGTGTCGGACATAATGGCCTAGACCTTTGAAAATTGAATCATGAAAAATCGTATGAGGATTAGGTGGGAACCACGGTGGTGACTTGCAAGGCGTGCAGTTCGCCGCCCATGCGCTCACCCAGTGCCGCATAGACCATCTTGTGCTGCTGAACCCGGTTCTTGCCCGCAAATTGCGGCGCAGTGACGGTTGCAGCCCAGTGGTCATTGTCTCCAGCCAGATCGCGCATCTCCACCACGGCGCCAGGCAGCGCCGCTGTGATAAGCGCTTCGATATCGGCCGCTGCCATCGGCATGCCGCTTAGCTCTCGCTCATGAATTGGCGTTTTGCCTCGATGGCCTTTTCTTCCAGCTTGGCGCGAATGTCGTCTTCGCTGACATCGCATTCCGCCGCTGTGAGATCGCCCAGCAGCTTGCGAATCACATCTTCATCGCCAGCTTCTTCAAAGTCCGCCTGTACGACGGCCTTCTTGTAGGCGTCGGTCTCTTCCTCGGTTAGGTTCATGAGGCCAGCGGCCCATTCGCCCAGCAAGCGGTTGCGACGCGCCGCGACTTTAAAGGCGGTTTCTTCGTCCATTGCGAACTTGGCTTCTTCGGCGCGTTCGCGATCTTTGAAATCAGTCATATTAGTCCCCTCGGCCGGTGGCCCAAGTATTTAAAGTGTGCCCATGCAAAATAGGAGGCCGGGCGCCCTGCGGCAAGCGCGGATCGCGCGGTGCCTCCAAGTAAGCGCGCGGGCGCTAGTCCATCGTCACTACTAGCTTGCCCACCGCCTCGCGGCTTTCCAGCTTGGCGATGGCCTCGCCTGCGCGCTCCAAGGGGAAGGTTTCAGAGACCAGCGGATCAATTTTGCCTGCCTTCATAAGCTCGAACAGCTCTTTGACTTGCTCAACGAATTTGGCCGGTTCGCGCGCGGTGAAAGCGCCCCAGAACACGCCGCAAATATCGCAGGATTTCAGGAGAGTCAGGTTCAATGGCATTTTCGCAATGCCCGCTGGGAAGCCAACAACCAGGAAGCGGCCCTCCCAAGCGATTGAGCGCAAGGCTGGCTCGGAATATTGGCCGCCGACAATGTCATAGACGATATTTGCGCCCTCAGGTCCGCAGGCGGCTTTGAACGTCCCGGCGAGCTCTTTGGAGGCTGCCTTGTCCATTTCAGCGCGTGGGTAGATGACCACCTCGTCCGCGCCCGCGTTCTTGGCGACTTCGCCCTTAGCTTCGCTGGAGACAGCCGCAACGACGCGCGCACCGTATGCCTTGGCAAGCTCGATAGCGGACAGGCCGACGCCGCCTGCCGCGCCTAGGATCAGGACTGTGTCGCCCGCCTTGATATGGCCGCGGTCTTTCAGACCGTGGATCGTGGTGCCATAGGTTAGCAGCAGTGATGCGGCTTTCTCGTAAGGCACACCGTCCGGGACAGGGAACATGCGAGCGGCAGGCACGATGACCTTCTCTGAAAGGCCGCCATTGCCGATCCCGGCCATGACTTTGTCGCCGACTTTGTATCCTTCCACGCCTTCGCCAACGGCCTCGATCACGCCTGCGATCTCGCCGCCTGGGGCATAGGGACGCTCTGGCTTGAATTGGTAAAGGTCGCGGATCATCAGAGTGTCGGGGAAGTTAATCGCGCACGCTTTTACATCGACCAGAACCTCGCCTTTGCCCGGCGCCGGCACCTCAATTTCGTCGAGCTTGAGCGTTTCCGGTCCGCCAATCTCGTGTGTGCGTAGCGCTCTCATGCGTGTGTCTCCGTTCCCTGTGTCAGCCAGCTATGCGTCGATGCGCGCTGGTTCTCATATGATTGAATGGCGTCTTTGCGCTCCAATGTGAGTGCGACCTCGTCTAACCCGTTTACTAGGCAGTGCTTGCGGAATGGATCGATATCGAATGCGAAGCGATCTTGAAACGCGGTAGTGACGGTTTGCGTTTCCAGATCGATGTCTATCGGCTCGCCCGCGCGCGCGACCTCCAGCAGACGGTCAATCGCTGCTTGAGGTAGGACGATCGGCAAGATACCGTTCTTCACCGCATTGCCTGAAAAAATGTCCGAATAGCTCGGCGCCAAGACCGCGCGAATCCCCAGATCGAGCAGAGCCCATACGGCGTGTTCGCGGCTGGAGCCACAGCCAAAATTGTCGCCAGCGATCAGGATTTGCGATCCGACATAGGCGGGATCGTCAAACACATTACCCTCGATTTCACGGATCGTTTCAAACGCGCCAGCACCCAATCCCTCGCGACTGATCGTCTTCAGCCATTTGGACGGGATAATGATATCGGTATCGATATTCTTTGCACCGAACGGGATCGCTTGCCCGGCAATGCGTCCAATAGCGTCCATCAGTCTGTTTCCGGGTTTTCGCCAGAGGGCGCTTTGGGCGCTTCTGGCTTCTTGTCTTTGCTCTTGCGTTTGTTGGCATAGAGCAGCGCCGCTGCAACAGCGGCAGAGCCGATTGCACCGGCGGCGATGGCAGCTTTGCTTTTGGTGTTTTTCGTCATGATATCCTCATGGGAGTGGGAAGGCTGGCTTGCAAGGGATTGCGCGCAATATGTTCTCAGCTTCGGCTAGATTGCGGGTGCTGGTTGATCCAACCACTTGGACGTCGCTCTTGGAGAAATGTCCCCAAGCCCCGCCAGATTTCAGGCAAAGCGAGCAATCGCATAGGTTGATGTAGTCTGGCCGCCTCGCGATGGTCACAGTCACGTTCCCGCAATGGCAGCTGCCCTGCATCACTTTAACGTACGAACATCGGTCAACCGCCCCGTAACTGCCGCCGCTGCAGCCATCGCTGGTGACAGCAAATGCGTGCGCGCGCCGGGGCCTTGGCGGCCCACGAAATTGCGGTTGGAGGTTGAAGCGCAGCGTTCTCCGGCTGGAACCTTATCTGGGTTCATGCCCAGACAGGCAGAGCAGCCCGGCTCGCGCCACTCAAATCCGGCTTCGATAAAGATGTGGTCGAGGCCTTCCTCTTCCGCTTGGCGCTTCACTAGGCCGGATCCCGGCACAACGATTGCCCATTTCACATTGTCTGCCTTGCGGCGGCCATTGAGCACTTCGGCGGCGGCGCGCAGATCTTCGATACGGCTATTGGTGCGGCTGCCGATGAAGATGTTCTCGACCGGAACATCGCTCATGGCGGTGCCCGGCGTCAGGCCCATATAGTCGAGGCTTTTGCGTGCGGCGTCTTGCTTGTCTTTGTCAGCGAAGCTCTCAGGCGAGGGGACCGTGCCGCCAATCGCGATCACGTCTTCCGGGCTAGTGCCCCAGCCGACGGTGGGTTCAACATCGCTGGCATCAATCACCACGACCTTGTCGAATTTAGCGCCGGGGTCGCTGACGAGCGAGCGCCAATATTGCACCGCCTCGTCCCAATCCGCTCCTTTGGGAGCCATCGGGCGTCCTTTGAGGTAGTCGAACACGACATCATCCGGCGCGATCAGGCCCGCACGCGCGCCTGCCTCAATGCTCATATTGCACACGGTAAGGCGTTGCTCGACGCTCATCTGTTCAAACACTTGGCCGCGATATTCGATCACATAGCCAGACCCGCCGGCTGCGCCAACCTGACCAATGATGTGCAAAATCAGGTCTTTGGCAGTGATGCCTGCGGAGAGTTCTCCTTCCACGCGAAGCTCCATCGTCTTCGATTTCTGGAGCAGCAAGGTTTGTGTTGCGAGCACGTGCTCCACTTCGCTGGTACCAATCCCGAACGCGAGCGCGCCCAATCCGCCATGAGAGGCAGTGTGCGAATCCCCGCAAACGATTGTGGTGCCGGGCAGGGATAAGCCTTGCTCGGGTCCAACAACATGGACGATGCCTTGCGCGTCATCCGCATCGCCAATGTAGCAAATGCCAAATTCCAGCGCGTTTTTCTCCAGCGCCTCGAGTTGAGCGCGGCTTTGCGGATCGGCAATCGGGATCTTTTTGCCGCTCGCATCGCGCCGCGCCGTGGTGGGCAGGTTGTGATCCGGGACAGCCAGTGTCAATTCCGGGCGGCGCACAGGGCGACCCGCCAAACGCAAGGCTTCGAACGCTTGCGGGCTCGTCACCTCGTGAACCAAATGCCGATCAATATAGATCAGCGATGTCCCGTCCTCGCGCGTCTCAACAACATGCGCGTCCCAGATCTTCTCGTACAATGTGTGTGGTTTGCTAGCCATAGAGAGTCGAATAGCGGCCTTGGTGTAACACTTGCAACCCGCTCCGTACTCGGCAGGTGGATAGTCATGGAAAAGACACCTTTGTGTGTTTAACTTACAATTATGTCAGCAGAGCCCTTCGCCTTTCCGATCAAAGTCCTTCCCGAAGACATCGATTTCATGGGGCACGTGAACAATGCGCGCTATTTGAACTGGGTGCAGGATGCCGTTTTGGCGCACTGGAACAACCTTGCCCCGGCAGAGGAAATTGCGTCCAAAGCCTGGGTCGCTCTGAAGCATGAGATTACCTATCGCCGCCCCGCATTCCTGGAAGATGATGTGATCGCGAACACGGTGCTCGAACGCTACAATGGCGCGCGGGCATTTTATCGCACGGTCATCTCGCGCGGTGAAGAAGTGCTGGCTGAGGTCCAATCAAGCTGGTGCTGCATCGACTCGACGACGCTGCGCCCGGCGCGGATTGGAGAGCATATGCGCGAGTTTTTCTTCCCTGACGGCGATTGACTAGCCCCACTTCGCTGGGTCAAGCGCCAGCAGTTCTGCCAATTGCGTATAAAGCGCTGGAATATTTCGCTGCAATGCCTGCGGCTTTTCGAAGAATGTGACGATGGCTTCCGCGAAAAACTCCTCGTGGTTGGTCGCGCCATATGGGTCGATCAAAGTTTGGTACCCGTTTTGAACCCGCTCCACATGGTCGTTGTACGCATCCAGCATGGCCTTCTCCCAGCCTTCATAGGCCTGTCCTTTGCTAAGGAGCGGGATGCCATTGGTGTGGCCGGTTAGGCTGTCCAATTGATGTGCGAATTCGTGGATCACAACATTGTGGCCGTCATGGGCGTCAAGACCGCCATTGAGCGCATGATCCCAAGATAAAACCACTGGCCCGCGGGCCCAGCTCTCCCCAAGCATTGTTAAGTCTCGCTCCTGAACGACATAGCCGTCATGCGTGTTGCGGCGGGTCCGAAAGGCTGATGGGTAGATGAGCACTGTCCTCAGCGTGTCATACCAGGCGTCCGTGTTGACAATGAGCAGGCAGGCCTGAGCAGCGATCGAGAGTTTCATCGCCTCATTAACTTCAAGACCGTTTTGTCCATGAAATGTGATCTGATCGAGGAAGAGGTTGATCTTCCCCTCCAGTTTCAGCCGCAAGGGCTGGGGCAACTGGCGTGTGATCGGCACCAGCTGCCTGACGATTTCGCGCTGATTAGGGGTAAGCGGGGCGACAAGGAGCTTTGTGCGCCGCTGCGCCTTCGCAACGCGGCGATAGACTAAAAAACCGACAATCAGCGTAATCGCGCCGAGAAGTAAATAAAGCTCCATTGGAGCGAAATAGGGCGTGAGACCCGCGTTTGTTAGATGTCACGCATAGAGCGTTTGACCAGCGGCCGGGTTTCAGCGACATTGCAAAGAGTTAGACGGGGAAGGTAGGGCGTATGATCTCACGTATCGGTTTTGCGATTTTATGTTCGGCGATGTCTCTGCCTGCAAACGCGAACTCTCAACAAGGGGACGCTGGCGAGGACGCCCTAGCTCAGATAACCGATGGCGAGGCGACGGAATTGCGAGGCGCTTTGGACCGCGGTCAAAAGCTTTATGCTTATGATCAGGCTGCATGGCACACCACCGAAGCGATGTTTGAAGATATTGTAGACCCGACTGGTGAAGGTATTCGCGGCTGGATCGTGAATGACATCGAAGCTGGGCTCGAAGTTGTCTTTATGCGGGACGCCGATGACGGTTTCGAGGCCGTTTGGTCTGCCTTGTACAGTGATCAGAAAGTCACCGACGCCAAGACTTACGAACCGGGCGAGAGGCCATTTTCCGAGTTTGAAGCCACCCTCGCGAATGCGAGCAAAATTCCTTTGAACGAAGACATGCAGCGTTGTTCGAGCAAGCCGTTCAATACTGTTGTTTTCCCGACCGGAAAGGCAGACGGTGGGTTGTATGTCTACTATCTCGTACCGCAGGAAACGCTCGATGCGGTCCCGCTTGGCGGCCATTATCGATTTGAAGTGCGGGATGGCGAAGTGGTGAATAGTCGTATGTTCACCAACAGCTGCATATCGCTTGAGACTGGCGAAAACGAAGATGGCAACCGTCCCGAAGCTCTAATGATTTCTCATCTGCTGGACGATGTTCCGACCGAAATCCATGTGTTTTCCATGTTCGCTGCGGGTTTGCCCCTCTATGTCTCTACCATTGAGAATAAACATGTCTGGGCTGTTGAGGCATCGAGCGGGCAGGCAAGGGCTCGCATAATCCGATAAGCGGTCCCTTGATTTCCGTTTCATTTCGAATTGTTTATACGAAGCCGTAATGGTGTCGCCTGCGTATCTTGTCCTATGAGCGCTGATCTCTCTCTGCCCGCCCGCTCGCGCCAAGCCGCGATTGGCCTTGCCTTGGCGGCTGTGATCTCTGGCGGCTGGCTGGGCTTGCACGCTTATGGCATGTTTGTGTTTGAGCTGACGTGGTCGAATTGGCCGCTGGCGCTCGCATTGGCGGCGGTGCAATGCTGGCTTTCCGTCGGCGTTTTTATCATCAGCCATGATGCGATGCATGGCACGCTGGCGCCAGGGCATAAGCGGATCAATTCAGCCGTAGGGGCGGTGCTTCTCGCCCTTTATGCAGGTTTTGCCTGGCGGCGGATGCGCGATGCGCATTTTGAGCATCACAAGCTGGCAGGCCGCGAAGGCGACCCCGATTTCGACGAGCATCATCCGACCAGTTTTCTGCGTTGGTATTGGACGTTTTTCACCCGCTATTTCAGCCGGCAATCCCTAGTATTTGTGCACACAGTCGTGGCGATCTATCTGTTTGTGTTCGATATTCCGTTCATGCAGATATTCCTGCTTTATGGTTTGCCTGCGCTCGCGTCTTCGTTGCAGCTTTTCTATTTTGGGACCTATCGGCCGCATCGGCACGGTGCGGGCGCGTTTCCCGATGATCACAATGCGCGCAGCGACCATTTCAGCACACTCGTAAGCCTCGCCGGCTGTTTTCATTTCGGCTATCATCTGGAGCATCACCGCCGCCCGGATGTGCCATGGTGGGCGCTGCCGATTGCGAAGCGGGCGGGAATTGGTGCAGGAGTGACTGCATGAGCTGGCTCGAAGTTTTCCTGGTTGTGATGGCCGCACTGATCGGCATGGAGCTGTTTGCCTGGTACGCGCACAAATACATCATGCACGGCTGGGGCTGGACATGGCACCGCGACCACCACGAACGGCATGACAATGCGCTGGAAAAGAACGACCTGTTCGCGGTTGTGTTCGGCACAATCAACGCGGCAATGTATATTTACGGCTCGCTCTATTGGGACGCGCTGTGGTGGTTTGCCGTCGGCATCACCCTTTACGGCGTGATCTACACGCTGGTGCATGACGGCCTGGTCCATCAGCGCTATTTCAAATGGGTTCCGAAGAAGGGCTATGCCAAGCGGCTGGTGCAGGCGCACAAGCTGCACCATGCGACCATCGGTAAAGAGGGCGGGGTCAGCTTTGGCTTTGTCTTCGCGCGCGATCCGGCGAAGCTAAAGGCGGAATTGAAAGAGCAAAAGGCCGCCGGGATCGCAGTGGTGCGGGACAGCGCCGGGGCTTAGCCTACAGGACTTGTGGTGCCTCAAGATACACTCGATCTAACCGGGACATGGGATGGCGTTTTTTCCTATCCCAAAGAGCCGAATGCGCCTCCTACAACGCCTTTTCTTGCTGAGATATCAGAAAGTGCTGGAAGGTTTTCTGGTGCCACATTGGAGCCAGATATCTATCGGAGCAGTCCGGCCCGCGCGAGTGTTGTCGGGCACCGAGATGGACAACTTGTCGATTTTACAAAAACCTATGATCGTGAGGGCTACGAATACTCCTCGCCCGTTGACTACGTTGGCCGCCTTAGCTCAGACGGACAGCTAATTATTGGATCATGGACCATGCAGGATTGGAGCGGATCGTTTGAGATGACCCGCCAAGCGATCATCGAAACAGTCGCGGTTGAAGAAGCCACTGCCGAAGTTGATTAGATCGAAGCCAATCTCGCTGCGTGTTCCTGAACCAGAGCAATCATATTGGGCACACCCTGCGTCCGGTTGGACGATAGCTGGCTCTTCAGATCAAATGGGGCCAGCGCCTCGGCGACGTCCATGCCCGCGACTTCGCCCGCCGGTTTATCCTGCACAGCCGCGATCACCAGTGCCACGATGCCCTTGGTAATCGCGGCGTTGCTGTCGGCGAGGAAGTGCAAAGTCTCTGTCTGCTCCGTTGGATAGACCCACACCGCCGCCGAGCATCCGCGCACCAATGTCGCATCTGTTTTGAGCGCATCGGGCATGTCATCAAGCTCTCGGCCAAGCTCAATCAGCAGGCGGTAACGCTCGTCGCCTTCAAGAAATTCATATTCTTCGAGAATGTCAGAAAGAGTTCGCATGAGCCGCTATTTAGGGTCGCTCGCGCCCATGTCTATCGCCCATCTCTATTCCGGCTTTTTCAGCAGGCGTTTTTTCGCCGATTGCACGAAGGAATAGATACCAATCACCACCGGGATGACGAGTATGCCGAGCACCAGATCCTTGTCGAACATCGGCCATACTGATTTGAGGCCGACCAGTGCGTAGCTGATGATGGCGAGCGCGTAATAGCTTGCCGCGACTATCGAGAGCCCTTCTACCAATTGCTGCAGGCGCAATTGCATACCAGCATTGCGGTCCATTGAGCGCAGCAGCCTGAGCGTTTTGGTTCTCGATCCGCGTTTCGATCCGCGCGCGTAGCAAGGTCGCCAACTGACCTGCGCGCTCCGCTAGTTCGCCTTGACGCTTGGTCACTGCGGCGCAGAAACGCACAGCCGGGGCAAAGCGGCGCTGGGTGAAGTAGTTGAGCGAGGCAAAGCCTTCTATCCGCCGGGTCTCAAGTTCGCGCAGCCGCTCTGAGACGAGGCTGCCATAGGCCGCCGTGGCGCTCATCCGGAAACTCGCCTCAGTGATGCCGGCATTAAGATCCACGGACAGCTCAGAGATTTCACGCATCAGCGCGTCATCCGTGTCTGCGCCTTCCGCAATGCGCTGAGCAATCTCAGTCAGCAGCTCTTCAGCCTGGTTGAGGCTGGGCCAAATTTTCTGCGCCACGGGCAGGCCGAGCAGCGCGCGATTGCGATAATTGCCCAGCTCTTGCAGGCGCTGAACCAGGCGGGTGAGGTCGGCGGGCTGCGTTCCGTTGGAGGCGATCACAATCGCGCCAAAGCCATCCGGCTTCACGCGGAAATCGGACCAGATGCGCGCCGATTTGCCGATATGGCAGGATACCAACTCGTGCATCTCAAACCCGGTCTTGTTTACGACGGCGGCGGCCTCTTTCTCTTTATCGACCACCAACCCGCGGGTCGCGCGCAGCACCGCGCCGGGCAGGCTCTCCACCCAATCAATCGCGGCCGCGATATCGGCATGGTCTCTGGGCTTTAGGAATTCGTCCGGTTTACACTTCTCAACGAACAGGCTGATCGTGGTGCCTTCGCTATGGCGCTCCCATGTGAAGCCGATCCGCTCGCTTAGCCGGCCAGAACGGTGAGTGGTGTTGCCAGAGCCGTTGAGCGAGCCAAAGCGCGCCTCAATAGCGGCATATTCCGCATCGCGCTCATCCGGTTCAACCAGAACCACCCATTGCATGTAGAGACACGGTACGCACAGCATCTCCCATCGGCGAAGATGCATTTCCTTGACGACTTGAGTGCGAAGTTCGTGTTGGCGCATAGTGTCCTTACGGTTGGACTACATGCTGGGTTCCCTAGGGTATTCTAAGGCTTAGCGCAAACTGAGGGGGCTGCGGCGCGCTGGCCTCAAACTGGGGGAGGGAGCTTAGAGCTCCACTCCGCTAGCAATCGCCTCTAGTTTCTTGATGCGCTCTTTTAGGTCAGCCATTTCAATGCGGGCGGCGCCGATGGAGGCATTGCCTTCCACTTCGCGCGGGCCGGTGCCGAGCTGCTCCAGCTGATCCAGCTCAGAACGCTTCAGCTCCAGCCATCCCTGCCAAGCTTTCAGCAGGGCAAAGGCGACCACACAAAGACCCACAAGGCAGGCTCCGGCAATGACGAGGTAGGGGTCGAAAACTGCATCGATCATTCGCTCATATCCTCCGTAGTCTTAGTGCGCGGCTTACTCTCGCTTAGGCGCAGGTTTTCAATTTCATGGGCCGGCTGCTGCGTTTTCTTGGCATCTGGCGTGTTTTCATCGGTGACAATGCGTTCAAGCACTTGCACGCGTTCGCGCAGCTCATCGCGTTCACGCTGAGCCTCGAGCAAGGCATCGCGATCTTCGCTGTCAATCTCGACATGGCGGTTATGCTGCTTGTTAAACTGCAACACGCCCCAAACCATGATTGCGACGATGGCGATCAGGACCCAGCCGCCCATTACGCATCCTCCTGCTTGCTTGGCGCGCCGCGCAGCCTTGGCCCGGGCGATGGCGCCAGAGCCAATGCTCCGATCTGGAGCGCGTCAAATACCAAAGCCGTGTCAGCGCCAAACATTATGCGTTTCCTTTGTCCGTGCGATCTTCAAGCGACCTTTCACGCAGAGCGTCAATCTCGCTGCCCAGAGCGTATCCGCCATCGGTCACGATCCGCTCGACATTGACGAGGCGGTCTTTGACCGCGCCCAGTTCAGCGCGCAGCTCGGCGTTTTCTTGGGTCAAGAGCTTCACGCGCTCGCCCGCAGGATCACCTTTGGGATACACCGCTTTGCCCCAGCCGTTTTCCAGCGGGTAGCCATTCTTGACCCGCAGCCAGGTGGTGAAAACCCAGCCTGCCACGCCAGCTAAACCAACGGTCATTAGCAGTTCAGTGGTCAGTATCTCATTCATCGGGCTTTTTCCTGGGCTTTGATATTGAGTGGTACGCCGCTATCACTGACGGTCTTGCTCGGCGCATCGCGCAGTGCTTCGATTTCATCAGACAGGGTGTAGCCGCGGTCTGTGACAATCTTCTCGAGTACGATCATGCGGTCCTGCATCATATCGAGCTTCTCATTAAGCTCGCTGTTTTCAGCGCGCAGACGCTTGGTCTCGGCGGTGTCTTTTGATGGAGTTTTGCCGCCCCACTCGTCTTCCAAGGGATAGCCATGTTTCGCACGGATCCAATTGTTGAAGATCCAGCCAACGGTCGAGATGGCGATGATGGCAATGACAAATCCTGGCCCACCCCAATCCATTATACTTGCTCCTGCTTACTCATGTTCAGCGGCACGCCGCTGTCGGATTGTTCGACATCGCGCACATCGCGCAGCGCCTCGATTTGCGTTGCCACATCATAGCCGCGGTCGGTCACAATACGCTCCAACACTTGCACGCGATCTTCCAGTTTTTGCACCTGGCTTGAATATTGCGCGGCCTTTTCAGCGGTGTTTTCAGCGGTCGCTTCAACCTGCAATTTGGCTACTTTTTCTTTGTGCTTCGTCCAAATGGCGAAGAAAGGAATGCTGAGAGCCATAAGCGGTATCAACAGCGCCATTTCACCTTCCATAATTCAGTCCCTCCAGTTGCGCCGCGCTTAGCGCAGGCTCTCGATTTCAGCCGTCAGGCTTGTGTTGCTGGTGACGTAATGCGTCTCGACAGCGGCAAGCCGACGATCAACATCGCGGAATTTGGCGCGGATTTCGCGGGCGGTCCGCTGCGGGTTTTGTCGTACGCCTTGCCAGTATTTCTGCTCGTCATTGTCGACATAGAGATGCGGCGGTTTCTTGTTCAGCAGGAAGCCAGCAAGAAGGTAAAGCGGAATTGTCGATCCGCTCGTGAAGAAGATCGAGCCGAATGCAATCAGGCGAACCCAGAAAACATTGGTGCCGGTGTAATCCGCAATTCCTGAGCAGACGCCCATCAGTTTCGCGTTGTGTTTGTCGCGATAGAGTGTCGTGCGGGGGAGTTCATTGCGGATTTCCTTTCTTTTCAGCCATCATGCGATCGAGTTCGCGCAGCTGCTGGTTGTCTACTTCCTGATCATGCATCAGGCGCTTGGGTTCAAATGTCGCGTCATCTGTCGCAACCAGTCGTTCGACTGTGTCCATCCGTTCATCCAAGCGCTTGGCGAGCGAGTAGAGCTCCTCGAGCAGCACTTCATCATCGGTTGTGATGGTCGCGGCGGTCTTCCACTTGGTCATATGATGCAGGATCATCCATGGAAGTCCGATCAACAGCGCCAATACAATTATAACAATTTCACCAGGCATGGCTTAGCTCCCTTTCTTGGCGCCATCTTTGCCAAGCGCTTTCTTCATTTGTTCAAGTTCATCGTCGATCGCATCCGCCCCTTCGAGTGCGGCGATCTCATCGGATAGTGATGGTGTGCCGTTCTGGTCAGAAATGCTCAGCGCCTCTGCGCGGCCTTCTGCGTAATCAACCCGGCGTTCCATCTGGTCGAATTTCGACAGTGCTTCGTCGGTGCGTTCGCTGCTCATCAGCGTGCGCAGTTTCACGCGGTTCTCCGCGCTTTCGAGGCGGGCGGCGATTTGCGTCTGGCGGCTGCGCGCCTCACGCAGGCGATGCTGCAGCTTTTGAATGTCTTCTTCATAAGCGCGCAAGGCATCATCCAACACGCCGATCTCTGCGCGCAGCTGGCCGCCCATATCGGCTGCCTTTTTCTTCTCTACCAGAGCGGCGCGGGCCAGATCTTCGCGATCTTTTGACAGCGCCAGCTGAGCCTTCTCGCCCCAGTCTGCCTCAAGCCGTTCCAGCTTTATAACGTGGCGGTTCATTTCTTTCTGATCCGCAATCGTGCGCGCCGCGCTTGCCCGCACTTCGACCAATGTCTCCTCCATTTCGAGGATGATCATGCGGATCATTTTTGACGGGTCATCCGCCTGATCCAGCATGTCATTAAAATTGGCAGCGATAATATCGCGGGTGCGGCTGAAAATGCCCATGAAGGCTACTCCATCTAAAAACGAATTGTCGCGTTTGGTTGACGCGCTCGTATTGTTGTTTGTCCCGTATGTTTGCCCAGTCTCGGGCCCTGTGCGCAAGCGCTGAATCTCAGCATCAAGCCGTGATACCCGATTGCCGGGCGGAATTTCACCCAATTTGGGCGAAGCGGGGTGGGCCGGAGTTTCGCTCGCAGGTGCCAGGGCATCTGCAGGGGTATCCGCATTGGGGGGACTGCCAATGTCGGTTGAGCGCTCCGGCCCTAAAGAAGACTTGCTTGGGCGGTTCATGCGATTTCGATCAAATGCGTGCTGGCATAAGGCGCAGCAGCCATCAAAGGATCAGCCTGCATCTGCGTGGACAGCGCGATCAGCGCGGTCATTGCGGCGATGCTTGCAAGCGCTGCTTGGCCCAATTTGCTCTGGAAGAAGCTGCGGTTGTACATGAGGTCGTTTCCTTTGGTCTGTGTCGTTTGTGACTGGGTCACGGTGTTGTTCATGTACTAGCAAGCGGTGTGCCAAAGCATATAACGTACTGATAAATATACGAATTAGGCGTATCCCAAAATTTGTCAATGGTGACTATTGCCAATCATTGGGAATTTTCACTATAGGTTGGTGTGTGGAACGGGAAAATCAGTTTATAGGGCAGTCTGGGGCATTCCTCGATGCGGTCGAGCGGGCTAGTCGTGCCGCCCCGATGAGCCGGCCTGTATTGGTCATTGGCGAACGCGGAACCGGCAAGGAGCTGATTGCGGAACGCCTGCACCGCCTGTCCTCTCGCTGGGGTGAGCCGCTGGTCACCATGAACTGCGCCGCTTTGCCTGAAACCCTGATCGAAGCAGAATTGTTCGGCCACGAGGCGGGTGCGTTCACAGGCGCTACCAAAGCGCGCGCCGGAAGGTTTGAAGAAGCCGACAAGGGTACTCTATTTCTCGACGAACTGGGCACTTTGTCGATGGGCGCGCAAGAACGCCTGCTGCGCGCGGTTGAATATGGCGAGGTTACGCGGATTGGCGCCTCGCGCCCGGTTCGGGTCGATGTGCGGATTGTGGCGGCGACCAATGATGATTTGCCGCATCTGGCGAAAACCGGAGATTTTCGTGCCGATTTGCTCGATCGCCTCAGCTTTGAAGTGATCACATTGCCACCTTTGCGGGTGCGCGATGGCGATATTGCGGTGCTGGCGGAATATTTCGGACGGCGCATGGCGGCAGAGCTAGATTGGCATGGCTGGCCCGGTTTTTCCGAGCACGTCATGCGCGAGATGGAAAACTATGCCTGGCCGGGCAATGTGCGTGAACTGCGCAATGTGGTGGAGCGGGGCGTGTACCGCTGGGACGATGTCGATACGCCGATCTCTCACGTGCAATTCGACCCATTCGACAGCCCGTGGAAACCGGCTGCGCCGCCGCATCGCCGCGATGACAGTATGACTGCCGGGGCAGGGTGCGGCGCAGCGCCAGCCGCTGGCGATGCTATACCATCCGCGCCGAGTGAAATCGACAATATTGATGACCTGCGCCTTGCCGTGGATCAGCATGAGCGCACGATTGTCGAACATGCTCTGGGCAAGCATCGCTGGAACCAGCGGCAGACCGCCAAGGCGCTGGGTCTATCCTATGACCAGCTGCGCCATTGCATCAAAAAGCATGGGCTGATGGAAGAGCAAGCCGACGGTTAGCGGGTCACCTGTTGGTCGCGAAATAGAACGCGCCTTGGAAACACGCTGCGCCCAAAACAAGCCAGAGCAAATTTGCGCTAACGCTCTTGCCAAGCGGATCGAACGCGCTTAGTTAGCGTTCATCACGACATCGTCGAGACAGTCTGAGTTTGGCGCCTCCGGGGGCCGGACCCAAACGGGTTTGTCTTTCGCATGGTGTCCTTACGGAGTTACGATGGCCGATCTGGCGCGCCTTTATGAAGTAATCGAACCTGAAGCCGCAGCGCTCGGGTTTGAGCTGGTGCGCGTAAAGATGATGCCGTCAGAGGCCGGTGATGGCGGCGAAGCGCTGCAGGTCATGGCGGAAGATCCGGCCACTGGTCAGCTGATCATTGAACAATGCGCTGAACTCAGCCGCCGGGTGTCCAGCGCGATGGATGCGCGTGAAGAAGCGGGTGAAGTGCTGATTGAGGGCGCTTATCACCTCGAAGTGTCATCGCCGGGCATCGACCGCCCACTGACCCGGGCCAAGGATTTTGCCAATTGGGCCGGGCACGAGGCAAAGATTTCCATGGTCAAAGGGTTTGACGGCCAACGCGCGCTTCGCGGCTCGCTAAGCGGGATCTATGGTGATACAGTCATTATTGAAGACGCGAAGGCTGGTGAAACCCGCGTACCTCGCGACCAAATTCATTCGGCAAAACTCATCCTGACAGATGAACTGATTGCCGCTACACAGCCGCTCGACACGAGTGGTGCAGACGAAATTCTAGAACAAGAGAAGGCAGACGACTGATGGCCAGTGCCATTTCCGCCAACAAGGCTGAATTGCTCGCAATCGCAAATGCGGTCGCATCTGAAAAGATGATCGACAAAAACATCGTCATTGAGGCGATGGAAGAGGCGATCCAAAAGAGCGCTCGCAACCGCTACGGTGCCGAGAACGACATTCGTGCAAAGCTCGATCCGCAAACCGGCGATCTGACGCTGTGGCGCGTCGTCGAAGTGGTTGAAGAGGTCGAGGACTACTTTAAGCAGGTTGATTTGGCTCAAGGCCAAAAGCTGCAAGAGGGCGCGAGCATTGGCGACTTTATCGTCGATCCGCTGCCTCCGGTTGATTTGGGCCGTATCGATGCGCAATCCGCCAAGCAGGTGATCTTTCAAAAGGTCCGCGATGCAGAGCGCGAGCGTCAGTTTGAAGAGTTCAAAGACCGCGCTGATGAAGTCATCACCGGCGTCATCAAATCGGTTGAGTTCGGCCATGTGATCGTAAACCTCGGCCGCGCCGAAGGTGTGATCCGCCGCGACCAGCAAATTCCGCGTGAAGCGGCCCGTACCGGTGAGCGCGTGCGCGCACTGATCACCAAGGTAGAGCGCAACAATCGCGGCCCGCAAATCTTCCTCAGCCGCAGCGCGCCTGATTTCATGCGCAAGCTGTTCGCTCAGGAAGTGCCAGAGATTTACGACGGCATCATCGAGATCAAAGCCGCTGCACGCGATCCGGGCAGCCGCGCAAAGATCGGCGTTATCAGCCACGACAGCTCGATCGATCCGGTCGGCGCCTGCGTGGGTATGAAGGGTAGCCGCGTTCAGGCCGTCGTGCAGGAATTGCAGGGCGAGAAGATCGACATCATCCCATGGAGCGACGACATTGCGACCTTCGTCGTAAACGCGCTTCAGCCTGCGACCGTCGCCCGCGTTGTTCTGGACGAAGAAGAAGGCCGCATCGAAGTCGTCGTGCCTGACGATCAATTGAGCCTGGCCATTGGTCGCCGCGGCCAAAACGTCCGTCTCGCCAGCCAGCCGACCGGTCACCAGATCGACATCATGACTGAGGAAGAGGCCAGCGAGAAGCGCTCGAAAGAATTCGCTGAGCGCTCCAAGATGTTTGAAGAAGAGCTCGACGTTGACGAGACCTTGTCGCAGCCGCTGGTTGCGGAGGGCTTTGCGGAGCTCGAAGAGGTTGCATACGTGCCACTGGAAGAGCTGGCCGCGATCGAAGGCTTTGACGAAGAGCTGGGCGAAGAGCTGCAAAACCGCGCGAAAGAAGCGCTTGAGCGTCAGGAAGAAGCACACCGCGCTGTCCGCCGCGAACTGGGCGTCGAAGATGCGCTGGCTGATATGCCGCACCTCTCCGAGGCGATGCTGGTTGTGCTGGGCAAGGGCGGCATCAAGACGCTGGATGATCTGGCCGACCTCGCAACTGACGAGCTGATCGCCAAGAAGCGCGAAGCACCGCGCCGCCGCAACAATGCCGATGGCCCGCCAACACGGCGTCCGCCACAGCGTCAGGAAGACAAAGGCGGCGTGCTGGGTGAGTTTGGCCTGAGCGAAGAGCAAGGCAACGAAATCATCATGGCTGCGCGTGCGCACTGGTTTGAAGACGAAGACGGGGCAGCAGACGCTGCAACCGAAGCGACAACACAGGAGGCCGCGAATGCGGACTCCGACAAATGAGCGCGTAGCGTCCGACATCGTTGAAGCTGGCGGGAAAGCCAGCGAGGGTCAGAACACCGCTTCTGGCTCCCAAGAGAGCTACGCCAATTCCGCGTCAAAGCCGGAGGGCAAATCCGGCCATCGGGGCGGAGGGTCTGGCAAGTCGAAGAACCGCCGCCGCAATGCGAATAAGGGCAAAGAAGCGCCAGAGCGGCGCTGTATCTTGACCGGCGATCATGCTGGGCAGGACGAGCTGCTGAGGCTGGCGATTTCGCCTGATGGTGACGTTTTGCCTGATCCATCGGCCAGGGCGCCAGGGCGCGGGGCGTGGATCACGCTGGACAAGGCGGCACTTGAAGCGGCCATGGCCAATGGCCAGCTAAAAGGGGCGCTGGCGCGCGGATTTAAAGGCGCGAAACTTTCCTACAGCGACGATTTGCCGCAGCAGATCGAATCTGCACTGCGCAAATCACTGATGGACCGTTTGGGATTGGAGCTGCGCGCAGGGCAATTGGTGCTCGGCTCTGGACGGATTGAGGACCAAGCGCGCGCGGGCACGCTGCATATGTTGCTGCACGCCAGCGACAGCAGCGAAGACGGGCGTAAGAAATTGGATCAGGCCTGGCGCGTTGGGCGCGAGGCAGAGGGAACTGGAGAGCGCGGCGAGGTCTTGCCACTGGACCGCGCGGCTCTGTCTGTGGCATTGGGCCGCGAGAATGTCGTTCATCTTGCTCTTCGCGGAGCAAGTGGGGCGGATCGCATGAGGCGGGCGCTGTCCCGGCTCATGGCGTTTTCGGGGGCTGTCATGGCTGGCTGCGGCGGCAGCACAAAACGATCGACGGACGGGGCGGATCAGCCGCGCCCGAACGACATAGAAGAATACACGAAGGACTAACGAGCTAGCATGAGCGACGACGACAATAACAAACGGACCCGTAAACCACTTGGCCTCAAACGGCCGGCTGGTGACGGTGAGGTCAAGCAGACCTTCAGCCACGGCCGCACCAATAAGGTGGCGGTTGAGGTTAAGCGCCGCCGCAAGCTCTTGAAGCCGGGTGAAACCCCGCCGCCAGAGGCTGCGCCAGCGCCTGCACCTGCGTCAGAACCGGTCGCGGAAGCGCCTGCGCCTGAGCCGAAGAAAGCGCCTGCCAAAAAGGCCGCGCCATCAGAAACTCCGCAAGAGCGCGTAAAGCGGCTTGAGCGCGAGGCCGAAGAACAGCGCCTCCAGCTCGCCGAAGACGCGCGCAAGCGTGACGATCAGAAGGCGAAGAAGGCCGCTGAAGACGAGAAAAAGCGCGCTGAAGACAATCGCAAGGCTGACGAAGAAGCGGAAAAGCAAGCTGCAGCCGATGCGAAAGCCGCTGAACAAGCAGCCACCGCTGAAGCCGAAGAACCTGCTGCGGCCGCCGCCGAAGCTCCAGCAGCCAAGAAGGAAGCTGCGCCTGCGCCGAGCGGGCGCAAGTTTACCCCGGTTGCGCGTCCAGAGCCGAAGCGTCCTGAAAAGAAAAAGGGCCGCGAGGACAAGCGCAGTTCTCCCGGTGCAGACAAGCGCCGTTCGGGCAAGCTGACCGTTACCAAGGCGCTGAACGAGGACGAGGGTCGCCGCGCGCGTTCACTCGCCGCGCTCAAGCGTGCGCGTGAGAAAGAACGCCGCGCTCAAGGCGGGCCGTCCAAGCCGCGTGAGAAGCAAGTTCGCGACGTTATCGTGCCAGAGGCGATCACCGTTGGCGAACTCGCCAAACGGATGGGCGAGAAGGGCGCGGACCTGGTCAAGGAACTGTTCAATCTCGACATGATGGTGACCGTCAATCAGACGATCGATCAAGACACTGCCGAGCTGCTCGTGGAGCAGTTTGGTCATAATATCGAGAAGGTCTCAGAAGCCGATATCGATATTGTCGCTGAGGAAGACAAAGATCCTGAAGAGACGTTGAAAGAGCGTCCTCCGGTTGTGACCATTATGGGCCACGTCGACCACGGTAAGACCTCGCTGCTCGATGCTTTGCGCGGGACCGATGTGACCAAAGGCGAAGCTGGCGGGATTACCCAGCACATTGGCGCCTATCAGATCGAGACCAAGAACAAGCAGAAGATCACCTTCCTCGATACACCGGGCCACGCCGCATTCACCGAAATGCGTCAACGCGGCGCGAATGTGACCGATATTGTGGTGCTGGTGGTGGCTGCCGATGATGGCATCATGCCGCAAACCATTGAGGCGATTAAGCACACGAAAGCGGCCGGCGTGCCGATGATTGTGGCGATCAACAAGATCGATAAGCCAGAAGGCAATGCTGACAATGTCCGCACCCGTCTGCTGGAACACGAAGTGATCGTGGAGAAGATGTCGGGCGATGTGCAGGATGTGGAGGTTTCCGCAACCAAGGGCACCGGGCTTGATGATCTGATCGAGGCGATCACTCTGCAGGCAGAACTGCTTGAGCTTAAAGCACGGCCAGACCGCCATGCTGATGCGACCGTGGTTGAGGCCAAGCTGGATAAGGGCCGCGGCCCGGTTGCCACGGTGCTGGTAACGCGCGGCACTCTGAAACGCGGCGACACCTTTGTGGTTGGCACCGAGAGCGGACGCGTCCGCGCGCTCGTCAATGATAAGGGCAAGCAGATCAAGGAAGCGGGACCAAGCTTCCCGATCGAGGTCCTTGGCCTGGGCGGTGTGCCATCCGCCGGTGACGTTCTCACCGTGGTAGAAAACGAGCAGCGCGCCCGTGAAGTGGCCGAATATCGCCGCGAGAAGAAGACGGAGCAGCGCACTGCGCTTGCACCGACCAACTTCGACACGATGTTCAACAACCTTGCCTCTGACGTGGTCGAATTCCCTGTGCTCGTTAAGGCTGATGTTCAGGGCTCGGTTGAGGCGATCAACACCGCGCTGCACAACCTGTCCAATGATCTCATCAAGGTCCGCGTGCTGCACGCTGGCGTTGGCGCGATCACGGAAAGCGATGTGACCCTGGCGGCGGCGTCTAACGCGCCGATCCTCGGCTTTAACGTGCGTCCGAATGCGAAAGCGCGCGACCTGGTGAAGCGCGAAGGCGTGCGGATGATGTATTACGATGTGATCTATCATCTGACCGACGAAATCGCGAAGGAAATGGCCGGCGAGCTTGGTCCGGAAAAGATCGAGCACGTTGTTGGCCGCGCGGACGTTCAAGAAGTCTTCAAGTCCGGCAAGAAGGACAAGGCAGCAGGTCTGCTCGTCACCGAAGGCTCCATCCGCAAAGGTCTGCACGCGCGTCTTACTCGCGAAGATGTTATCGTCTCCGCGACCACCATCGCGTCGCTGCGCCGCTTCAAAGACGACGTCGATGAAGTCCGCTCTGGCCTCGAATGCGGTGTGGTTCTGGAAGACACGAACGACATCCAACCGGGCGACAGCCTCGAAGTCTTCGAGGTTGAGGAGCGTGAACGGACGCTGTGAGCGACGAATACGATAACGAAGAGGAGTTCGACAAGCGGGATAAAGAGGCTGACGGCTTTCTGCCTTGGCTGACTGGCTGTCTGCCTATCCCGGCCTTACTTCTTGGTGGCTTCTTCATTTTGCCTGACTGGTTCGGCTTATGAGCAAAATCTACGAATCCAAGCGCTCCCCATCGGCTCAGCCGATGGGGAGCGAATTCGTCTCGTTCGATGCCGACAAAGGCGAGCTGACCACGCGCTTCACCCCGCCGCCAAGCTTCGCCTCGCCAAGGGGCGCGGTGCAGGGCGGCTTGATCGCGGGCTTCCTTGATGAGGTGATGGGCGGCGCTTTGCTGGCGGTCACGGAGGGCAGCGAGCACGGCACAAAGCTCCCGCTCAATCTCGATATGAACCTGACCTTTGTGTCGATGGTTCCGCTCGCGCCAATCATCGCGAAGGGCCGGGTGGTCAAGCATGGTCGCCGAGTCGCTTTCCTTGAGGGCGAGCTATTCGATGAGGCGGGCAATCTCCTCGCGCGCGCGACCTCCACTGCCTTGCCAACTGATATTCCCGAAGGCTTCTGATGGCGCGCTTTCTCGCTCTGCTGGGCAGCATCAATATTGGCGGCAACCGGGTGAAGATGGTCGATCTAAAGGCTGCCTTTGCGAAAGAAGGCCTGAAAGACCTCGTCACCGTTGCAGCGAGCGGCAATTTGATCCTGTCCGATGACCGCGCGCCAGCAGCGATCGAGGCGCATCTTGAGCGCATTCTTGCGGATCAGTTTGGCTTTAAGAGCTGCGTCATGGTGCGTACCAAGGCGGAGGTACAGTCCGCCGTTGAGGACAATCCTTTTCACGGCACCGGGCCAGAGCATGGCTCTGACAAGATGGTGCATTCGATATTCCTCAGTGCGCAGCCGGAGCTCGCGCGCTTTGAAGCGCTTAAGCAGGAACATAGCTCAAAGGGCAGCGAGCGGCTCGCGCTGGGGGACCGCGTGCTCTATCTCGACTATGTCCACGGGGTCGGCGTGTCTGACCTTTCCAGCAAATTTCTTGAGCGGCGGCTTGATTGTCGCGGTACAGCGCGCAACATGAACTCGCTCAAGAACATACTTTCAAAGATGGATTAAGCCGATGGCTCGCCAACAATTCACCGCTGAACAGCAATCGGTCCGCGTCCTTAAAGTGGGCGAGCGGGTGCGCCATATCCTGTCGGAATTGCTGGCGCGCGGCGAAGTGCATGATGACGTGGTGAGCGCCTCGAACATCGCGGTGACAGAGGTTCGCATGACGCCGGATCTGCGCAATGCGACCGCCTATGTGAAGCCGCTGCTCGGTTCGGAAGAGGATGAGGTGGTGAAGGCTTTGCGCCAGAACACCGCCTTTCTTCAGCGCGAGGTGGCCAAAAGGCTGGGGCTGAAATTCGCGCCGAAGCTGAAGTTTCGGGCCGATGAGAGCTTTGATGAGGCAGACCGGATCGAGAGCCTGCTGCGCGATCCCAAGGTCGCGCGTGATCTGGCTGAAGAAGAAGGCGATGAAGGCGACGCATCGTGATCGCCTTTCTGGCGGTCTGCTGCGCTGGCTGGCGGAGCGATTGATGCGCCTGCAGGCGCACAGGCTGAGCCTGGAGTGACCATGCCCGTTTGGGAGAGTGAAATCTCCTATCGCGATATCGACTTCGTCCCGCGCGGCTGGCGATTGTTCGACAAGGCTGAGGGCGATCTCGACGGTGATGGCCGCACTGACAGCGTGCTGATCATTCAGGAAAATGACGCGGCCAAAATGCGGAGCAATCCCGATCGCCTTGGCATGGATTATCATGATGCCAATCCGCGCATCGTGCTTGTCATTTTGCAAGATTACCCAGGACAATATCGGCTGGTCGCCAAGGGCAATACAATCATCCCTGATCACGACCGCCCAACGATCAGCGACCCCTATGAAGATATGCGGATCGAGGGCGGTGCGCTGCATCTCCACATCGCGTTCTTTGCGAACGCAGGCAGTTGGAGCATGTCCAATCGCCAGTTTCAGTTTCGCTGGGACGGGAAAGCCATGGCGCTGATCGGGTTTGAGTATGCACATGTGCGGCGCAACACTGGCGAGATGAGCCAGACCAGCGTCAATTACCTTACGGGCAGGCGCAAAGACGCGAAAGGCAACATGGAAGACGACATGTTCAATTGGGTCTGGAGCAACGTGCCAAAGGGCACCCCGCCAACGCTAAGCACCATCGGGAGCGGCTTTGAATTTGAGGGGTGAGTGCGCCTCGCCAGACAGGGCCTAGCGCGGGATCATCTTCGCCTTAAGGCTAATCGTCACGGTCTTGCCGACGATCAAATTGAACGACGTCATCCCGTAGTTTTTGCGATTGATCTTCATCGTGCCGGTGAGGCCAATCGCCTTTCCGACATTGCTGGCCGGCGGCTGATCAAAGGTCACAAACAGAGTTTCATCGCGGGTTACCCCGCGCGCGGTCAGTTTCCCGGTGATTTTGCCGGTGCGCCCGCTGGTCATGACCAGATTAGAGCCGCGAAAACGCGCGGTTGGATATTTATCGACCCAGAAGAACTTTTCAGAGCGCAGCCGTTTCAGCGTCACAGAATCCGGCGCTTTGATGTCCTGCGTGTTGATCGTCACATCGACCTTCGCATCGCGCGGACGATCCGGGACGAAGGTGACCGCTCCAGTGATCGTGTTGAACGTCGCCGTGCGGCTGCCAACGCCCAAGAACGGCACCTTTGCCGCGATTGAGCTTGACTTAGTGTCGAGCGTGTAAGTTTGCGACGCATTGCCCATCAGCAATGCTGCGAGCATGGGAACGGCGACGATTTTGAACTTGCCTGCAAAGGACTGGGGAACGCGGGACATAAACTCTCCTATGGTACGATGTTCGCGCCGACCCTGCGAAAAGTTTCACTTTGAGAAAATTTAAAGCCTATCCCCCGCCCGCATTGGCCGCTGTTGGGATATCGATGAACACGCTCGCACCCGGTCCAAGCGGCAGATCAAGCACAACCCAGCCAATCGTGAGCGCAAGGCCAGAGATCATCAGTCCGATCGAGAACGGCAGCATAATCGCCGCCAGACTGCCAATGCCAAAGCTCTTATCCCAGCGCTGGCAGAAGATCAGGATCAGCGGGAAATAGACCATCAGCGGGGTGATGATATTGGTTGCCCCGTCACCGACGCGGTAGGCTGCCGTCGCCATCTCTGGTGAGATCCCGAGCAGCATCAGCATCGGCACCATCACTGGCGAGAGCAGCGCCCATTTCGCGCTTGCTGAGCCAACGAACAGGTTGAGCAGGCCTGAGACGAGGATGATCGCAGTGAGTAGCGCCCAAGCCGGCAATCCGGTCGAACCGAGGAAATCCGCGCCCTGCACGGCCAGTATCAGCCCGAGGTTCGACCAGCCGAACATCGCGACAAAGTGCGCGGCGGCAAAGGCGAGCACGAGGTAGTAGGCGAGGTCCTCCATCGAACCTGACATCATCTTCACGAGGTCGCGGTGATTGGTGATCGTCCCTGCGCCCTTACCATAGGCCCATGCGGCTAGCAGGAAGAGTAGGAAGAAGCCGCCGACGAGGCTTTGATAGAACGGATTAAGCTGAGCCTCTGGCGATGCGGTCTCATCAATCAGAGGCGTGCCGGGGCCAAAGGTGAAGCCGAGCCACAGCGCGATCACGCCAAGCACCGCAAGGCCAGCGTACCGCAGCCCAGCGCGCTCGCTATCGGTCAGCGGCTTGTCGCCTTGCTCGTCTTCGGCTGGGCGGCCCGCATTGGCGGGGTTCCACGTGCCCAAACGTGGCTCAATCACCTTGTCGGTCACAAACCAGATCACCGGGAGGAAGACGGATGTCATCGCCGCTATGAAATACCAATTGCCCGCGATGTTCGCGGTGTAATCGCCGAATACGGTTTCAACCGCCGCCTCGGTAATGCCGAACAACAGCGCATCGAGCTGGCCCGGGAAGAGGTTCGCGGAAAAGCCGCCCGAAACACCCGCAAATGTAGCGGCGATCCCGGCCACAGGGTGCCTGCCAGCGGCGTGGAAGATGATGCCCGCCAGCGGTATCAGCACCACATAGGCGGCGTCAGCGGCGAGATTACCCAGCATCCCGACCAGCACAACAATCGGGGTGAGCAGAGCCTTTGGCGCATTGCGAACGCCCGCGCGCATCGCGGTGCCAAACAGGCCAGCTCGCTCAGCCACGCCCGCGCCCAGCATCACCACCAGAACGTAGCCTAGAGGGTGAAAATGGGTGAAGGTTTTGGGCATATCTACCCACAAACGCTGGATATTTTCCGCACTGAACAGGCTGGCAGCGGTGATGATCCGCGCATTGCCAGTTTCAGGGTCAATCTCTGTTGGGTGCGCTGCGGATAGATCCACCGCGCTGGCAATCACGGAGATCAGCACCAGGATTGCGATCAGCCAGAAGAACAGGAACACCGGATCGGGCAGCTTATTGCCGCTGCGTTCAATCCAACCCAAAATCCCGCCCATGCCTTTGCTCTGATCGGGTGTCGGCGCTGCGCTTGCCATAGGATAAAGCCCTTCAACTCATGCTGTGTGTCTACTTCGACGCTAACATTGCGTCCGGTGCCTGTCTGCCCTGTGAATGCGTCTGCACACAAGTAAAGCCTGTGTATGGGCACATCTTCCCGGCTGGCCCAAATGCGAGCGCTCGCTTAGGCTGCATTGCCATGGCTAAGCTCTATTTCTACTTTGCGAGCATGAATGCGGGCAAGAGCACCACTCTGCTCCAGACCGCGTTCAATTACCGCGAGCAGGGGATGCAGGTGTGCCTGTGGACGGCGGCGATTGATGATCGGCCCGGATTTGGCGCGATCAGCAGCCGGATTGGCCTGTCCAGCGATGCGCGGCGGTTTGATCCTGCGACGGACATAGAGCGTTTTGTGCTTGATGATCATGCTGAGGCACCGATTGATTGCGTGCTGCTGGACGAGGCGCAATTCCTGACGAAGGATCAGGTGTGGCAGCTGGCGCGACTGGCCGATGTGCACGGCATTCCGGTGCTCTGCTATGGCCTGCGCACGGATTTTCAGGGGGAACTGTTCCCCGGCTCAGCGGCGCTGCTGGGCATTGCTGATGCGCTGATCGAGCAAAAGGCGGTGTGCCATTGCGGGCGCAAGGCGACGATGAACCTGCGGGTCGATGAAAGCGGCGCTGCGGTGAAGGAAGGCGCGCAAACCGAGATTGGCGGGAATGATCGCTATCTGGCGCTTTGCCGCAAACATTTCAGTGAAGCTCTGGCGGGTTAAGGCGCGCGCGCCTACCTATCACAGATGTCCGAGACACTTTCCCTTGCCCTCATTCTGATCCCGTGCCTGATTGTCGCGATTGTTTTTCATGAGGTCGCGCATGGATATGCCGCCAAATTGCTCGGCGATCCGACCGCGCAGGAGCAAAGGCGGCTGAGTCTCAACCCGAGCCGCCACGTTGATCCGGTGGGCACTTTGCTGGTGCCGGGAGCGCTGGCATTGGCGGGCGCGCCCGTGTTTGGCTGGGCCAAGCCGGTGCCGGTACAGCCATGGCGATTGAACAATCCGCGCTATGGCATGATGGCCGTGGCGGCGGCGGGGCCGGGCACGAATTTTGTGCTCGCTCTGCTGGGCGCGATTGCCTTGGGCATAGTCGCAGGCAATTTGGGCTCGTCGGCAAATCCCGACGATCCCAGCGTGCTCGTGCAGGGTCTGGGGTACTTCATCCTCATCAATGTGTTTCTGGGTGTGTTCAACCTGCTCCCGATCCCGCCATTTGATGGCTCGCACATTGTCGAGGGATTGCTGCCGCGCAGCATGGTGAAATATTATGCGAAGTTACGGCCGTTTGGGATGCTGCTGTTCTTTGGGCTGGTCGCACTGACGTGGTTTGCGCCGCAATGGGGCGTGCTGGAAAACACAATTGGCCCGGCGGTTGGCTGGGTGATGGATCAATACCGTGCGATTGCAGTGGCTGTCGCGGGCTGAGTTAAGCCCCGACCGCGTCGATAAAGCGCGCTTGCGGATGGCGCGCGAGCAATTGCTCTAGCCAAGTCTCGCGGGTGTCCTTTGCGATGCAGGCGACGATGCAGCCGCCGAAGCCCCCGCCTGTCAGCCGCGCTCCTGCCGCGCCAAGCTCCTGTGCGCTCGCAACCAGAGCATCGATCTCTGGCAGGGACATCTCAAACAGGTCGCGCATGGAAACATGGCTCTCGTTCATAGCTTGGCCCAATGCGGCAATATCGTCCGCCTTCAGTGCATCAATCGCGGCCCAGACGCGCGCCTGCTCAGTCGCGCAGTGCAGGGCGCGGCGCTTGGCGATCGGATCCAGTTCTGCCTGCTCGATTTGCTCGACCGGCAGCAGGCACAGGTCATTGGTGCCAAAATGCGCCTTTGCGGCGTCGCATTCGACTTTGCGTGCGGCGTAGCGGCCATCGGTCAGCTTGCGGGTGAGGCCGGAGTGGATCACCACCATCTCATGGCTGTTGGGCAGAGTGACGAGATCGTATTCGAGATGCTTGGTGTCGAGCGCCATAGCGGTGCGCGGGGTAGCGAGCGCGACCGCCATCTGGTCCATAATGCCGCAGGGCACGCCCATATATTCGTTCTCAACCCGGCGCGCTGCCAAGGCCAGCTCAACATCGCTTTGCGTCCCTCCACCAGCGGCGCGCGCCGCCTTCAATATCGCGACGATCAATGCCGCGCTGGAGGAAAGGCCGGAGCCCTCTGGAATGGTCGATTGAACCTCCAGCGTCGCGCCGCCGCTCAGCAGCCCAAGATCATTGGCGACCCGGATCGCGCCGACGCAGGGGTCGGACCATTCGCCCACCGCATCATCGGACAGGTTACGGATTTCGGGCGCGTCGTAGTCGCCAGAGCTGACCGCGACCGTATCGTCATCGCGCGGAGCGAGCGTCACGTTGAGGCCAATGGATAGCGCAGCGGGCAGCACCATGCCACCATTGTAATCGGTGTGCTCCCCGATCAGGTTCACGCGGCCAGGCGCATGCGCAGTAAAATCAGTCATGTGCCCCCACCTTGCGCAGCGCCTCTGCCGCGCTTTCGGGCATCACATCGACAGTGAATGTCCCGGTGTGTTGTTCGACCGATGCAAGATATTTAACCCGGCCCTTTGCGCGCAGCAGCGGGTAGAACTGGACGGTGAAGTGATAGCCTTTGCCGCCCGATCTGGGCGCAGCGTGAAACGCCATCATGGTCGCCGCTGGACCGTCAAACAAAACGTCATAGCGGCGCGTTATCTCGCCGAGCCAATATGCCAAGGCGTCCAGCTCTGCATCGCTGCATTCCCATGGCCCAGCGCGGCGCGTAGTGGGCGCGATCCATGCCTCATAGGGGAAGCGGGCGAAGCGCGGCACGAAGGCGGCGATCCCGTCTTTTTCGCCAAGCCCGTAATCCGGCATGGCGGCCTGTATCTCGGCGACGAGGTCATATCCGCCCGCAAAGGCGTCTATCGCGCGTTGCTGAATCTCCGGCACGCGCTGAAATCCGTAAATCTGGCCGTGCGGGTGGTGCAAGGTCACGCCCACTTCATCGCCGCGGTTTTCAAACGGCAGCACATATTCGCAGCCCGCATCAAACATCGCCTGATAGCGGTCGAGCAGAGCGGCGATCAGGACGCGCCGGCGATCTTGGCCGATGGTGTGCAGGCTGCCGCTAGGCTCGGGTGAGTAGACCACCACCTCGCATGCGCCCTTGGCGGGTTCAGCGGCAATGCCAGCAATCGCGCTCGCATCAGAGGCGCTGGGGTGGAAGGCGGCGAATTTGTTTTCAAACACCGCGAGTTCGAAATCCTCAAACGGGATTTCTGTTTCCGGGCCGCCCGCGCGGGTTGGGGCGAGGGGGTCATCGGAGGCGGCAGGCTTGAACGTGCGGTTTTGCCGGTGCGCGGCATAGACGTTCCATTCGTCCCGCAGCGGATGGTGACGGATCTCGCCGCCTTGCGCGATTTCATCCGCGCTTTCGGATTGCAGCGCCAGCTCGTGCGGCGAATGGCCGTACAATTGCAGCATCCGCCCATCAGCTTTGCGATGCTCGCGGCGATAAACGGTCTTGCCGCCAATGGCGCGGGACAGCGGCGTGTTCTCGCTCATTGCGCGGCGGCTTTCGCGGACACCTGTTCGCTTTCGAACCACTTATGCACGCGTGCGCGCTCTTGCTCGGTCAGGTGCAGGCCCAGCTTGCTGCGCCGCCACAGGGCGTCATCGGCGCTGCGGACGAATTCGTGTTCCATCAGATATTCAAGCTCGCGCGCGAACAGATCGGCGCCCAAATGCGCGCCCATATCGTTGAGGCCTTGCGCGCCTCCAATCAGCGCCTCGGCCCGCGTCCCGTATGCCCGGGCAAGCCGCAGCGCGGCTCCATCGGGCAGCCACGGATAGCGCATGGCTAGGTCGGTCACAAAGGCGTCAAAGCGCATCGGATCAATCTCGCCGCCCGGCAAATGCGCATCGATCGTCCAGCTGGTGTCGCCTTGGCCCAAGCGCTTCAGAGCATGTTCGGCCAGCTTGCGATAGGTCGTGATCTTGCCGCCAAAGATCGACAGGATTGGCGCGGCCTTCGCGCCGCTTTCGTCTGTGTCTTCCAGCTCAAATACATAATCGCGCGTCACCGTGGAATTGCTGGCGGCCTTGTCGTCGTACAAGGGCCGAACCCCGGCATAGCTGGAGACGGCCTGATCCGGCGATATGTCGGTGCGCAGATATTCATTGGCGGCATCGCAAATGTATTCCGCCTCTTCCGGCGAGATATCGATCCCGGACGGATCGCCCTCAAACCCTTGGTCGGTGGTGCCAACCAGAGTGAAATCGCGCTCATAGGGAATCGCAAAGATGATCCGGTCATCCTTGTTTTGAAAGATGTAACAATGATCGCCGTCGAACAGCTTCGGGAAGATCAGATGGCTACCCTTGACCAGTCGCAAGTTCTCATGGCTTTCGCGCGGGATTGCCCGGCCCAGCACTTTGTCGACCCATGGGCCAGCGGCGTTCACCACTTGGCGGGCCTGCACATGAGCCTCGCCATCGGGGCCGCTAAGGACCGCGTTCCAATGCTGGCCATCACGGGCAAGAGCGGTGCATTCCGTTCGGGTGCGAATGTCGGCGCCGCGTTCTTTCGCATCGACGCAATTGAGCGCGACCAGGCGCGAATCCTCGACCCAACAATCGGAATATTCAAACCCTTTGACCAGCCGGTCTTCGAGGAAGCCCCCATGCGGAGCCTCGCGCAGGTTCACCGTGCGGGTCGGGGGCAGCAGTTTGCGCCCGCCCATATGGTCATACATGAACAGGCCAAGCCGCAGCAGCCAGCTGGGCCGCAAGCCCTTGTCATGTGGCAGCACAAATCTGAGCGGCCAGACGATATGCGGCGCAATTTTCAGCAGGCGCTCTCGCTCGATCAGGCTTTCGCGCACCAGGCGGAATTCCAAATGCTCCAGATAGCGCAGGCCCCCGTGGACCAGCTTGGTCGACGCGCTGGAAGTGTGACTGGCGAGGTCGTCTTTCTCCACCAAGCACACCTTGAGGCCGCGTCCCGCCGCATCGCGCGCAATCCCGGCGCCATTGATGCCGCCGCCAATCACCAAGAGATCAAGCATCTCTTCGCTGTGCTGTGCAGTTTGGCTCATGTTTTAGTCGGTCGCTTCCAAATGATAGATCAGGCAGGTGTCGGGGAATGTCAGCGGCGGCTGGATCCCATAGCCCACTAACGCGGCGCCTGAGAATGTCGTTCCACCTTCAAGCAATTTGGCCGCTTCAATGATAGAGGGCGTGCTGAGTGACGGGTTCGCCAGCGGCCAGACCATTTGCACACGGTAATGGCGCGCTGGATCAAGCCCGCCGAACATGGTCCGATCGGGCAATGTGTTGAGCTCGCTTTCCAGCTTGGCGTAGGAAAACAGCCCCTCGCTTTGATCGCGCGCCACGCAGCCAATCATATTGGTGGTCGCGGTTGATTTGAGGCGGAGGAAATGCCCGCCATGGATCAGCTCGCGGTGCTTTTTGTGCAAAGCGATGCCAGCCTTCAGCGTTTCGAGATCGGCCTCGCTCTCATCGCGCAGATCCAGCTCCATACCCATATGGCCGAAGATCGCGCTGGCGACCCGGAAAGGCATGGCAAACTGGCGGCCCGTGATGTGGCATTTCTTCGGCCCGATGTGATTTCCTAGCACTCGCAGAGGCAGGAAATGGCTGGCCCCGCGCATGACATGCTGGCGCGTGCGCGCGTCATTATTGTCCGAGGTCCAAATCCGGTCGGTATGACGAAGCACGCCAAAGTCAGCGCGCGCACCGCCGGAGGAACAGCTTTCTATCTCCAATTCCGCATGAGCCTCGCGCAGACGCTCCATCAAGCGATAGACTGCCTTTGTCTGCTCGTGCATCGCTGCGCGCCCGCCGCTACCGGGGAAATGCGTGTCGCGGTTCATGTCCCATTTTATGTAGTCAATCGCATATTCGCGCACGAGCGTGTCGATCCGCTCGAACAGGTAATCGCATACCTCAGAGCGTGTAAGGTCGAGCGTCAATTGGTCGCGCGAGGGGATCGGTTCCACCCCTTCCACGCCCAGCACCCAATCAGGATGCGCGCGGAACAGATCGCTGTCAGGATTGACCATCTCTGGTTCAAACCACAGGCCAAATTCCATGCCGAGCTGTTTGACCCGATTGACGATGGCGTGGAGCCCATCGGGATAGACCGCGTCTGAAACCCACCAATCGCCAAGGCCCGCATTATCGTGGCGGCGTCCGCCGAACCAACCATCGTCGAGCACATAGCGCTCTGCGCCCACGGCGGCGGCGTGCTCCGCGAGCGTGATCAGCGTCGCCTCGTCATGGTCGAAATAGACCGCTTCCCAAGTGTTGTAATGCACTGGGCGCGGCTTTGCGAAATTGCGCTTGTCCAGCACTTCGTTGCAGAGGTGGTCGTGAAGACGCTGCGACACATCGTTGAAGCCATCCCGCGACCAAGCGGCGATCAGATCGGGTGTGCGATAGCTTTCATCGCGGCCCAGGCTGATCTCTCCGGGGAAGGACATTTCGCCAATTTGAATGAGGGCGCGGCCATCGCTGTGGCGGTCGACGCGCAGGCGGCTGTTCCCGCTCCATGCGAGGTGAAATCCGGCCGCAAGGCCGCTGTCTTCAGAAGTCGCAGGCGTGCCAGCGAAGGCTCCGGGATAGACATCGTGGCTGGTCCGTCCAGCCTTGTTTTCGCGCACGATGCTGCCTTGGAACGGAGCGATTTCTTCGATTGCAAACTCGCCCGACCAGCGGCCCGTGAAGCTGAAAATGCGCTCCAACTTCTGGTCCAGCGGCAGGCACAGCGCAGCGGCCCAATCCAGTTGCAGCTCTCCGTCGGCACGGTTCTCAATTTCGGTGCTGCTGGTCAGCACGCCGGTCTTGGGATCAAGCGATAGCGTATGGCGCACGGCAACGGCGGTGTTGCTGTCTTCGCAGCACAGAGTGACCTCGTGCTCACCGCGCTGCTCAATCGCGACAAGGCGCAAATCAATCGCCCAATCTTGCCCGCCGCGATGCGCGATCAGGCCGGATGGTCCGGAAATCCCGGTGCCAACTTCATTGATCATGGAACCGCGCAGCGGAACGGCCGCAGTGCCTGGCGCGTGCTGGCGCACGGCCAGAGTGGTCAGTTCAGATGGCGCCGCGCCCGGCATATCGGGGCCAGCATAGAGGATGATCGGACGCGCGCCTTTGGTCGCTTCAATCGCGACAAACGTGCCGCCGCCGCGCAGTTCGTAATAATGGGGAGAGGGCTGGGGCTGCCTAGTCATTGCCATCGCCATGAGGCACTCCTTCGGTTAGGACAAGACCAAAGCAAAAGGAAGATCCGCTTCTTGAGGCGGGCATCGCAGGTTAGAGGATTCATGGATATCATTCAGGTCGTAGTGTTTTTTGCTCTGATGGCGCTACTCGCGGTAATGACGTGGCGCAAAGTCTCTGCAGCAAGGTCTGCGAGTGCATCGACCGCTGACAAAGAAATCTTTCTCGCTGGGGGTGGCCTCAGCTGGTTTTTCGTTGCGGGAGCGATCACGCTCACCAACCTGTCGACCGATCAATTGGTGGGAATGAATGGAGCGCAGATGTTCCTGCTGGCTTGGTGGGAGATTGCCGGATTTATCGGCCTGTTGATGCTCGCCTTCATCTTTGTTCCGATTTACTATCGCAACAATTGCACGACCGTCACCGAATTGCTGGAGAAGCGCTATGACGGCGCGAGTATTCGCACGGTGATTTCGGGCCTGTTTCTGGCGGGTAACCTTTTCATCTATCTGCCTGCGGTGATCTATAGTGGTTCGCTGTTTATCCAGTCGTTGTTCGGCCTGGAATTAGGGCAATTCGTGATAATTGCGCCACTGGGTGATGATCCGGGCATGGCGGTTGATCACGGATTGATAGCGATTGCGCTTGTCTTTGCGATCGTTGGCGCAGCCTATGCGATCCTCGGTGGACTGCGCGCGGTGGCGGTGCTCGACACTTATAGCGGTATCGGCATTTTGGCGCTCGCGATGCTGGTTGTGTTCCTTGCTCTAAAAGCCATCGGTTTCGATTTCTCAGGCGTGCCAGCAGAGCGGCTGTCAATGGTCGGAGATTTTGATTCCCAGATACCGTTTCACACGCTGTTCACCGGCATGATCTTCATTCAGATATTCTACTGGTCCACCAATCAGAACATCACGCAAAAGGCGCTTGCCGCGCCCAATGTGAAGGAAGCACAAAAGGGTATTGTGGTCGCCGCGATAATCCGGGTGCTAATCGTGCCGCCGATTGTCGTGATTCCGGGCGTGGTCGCGTACAAATTGTTTGGAGGTGTCGGAGACGAGGCCTATGGGATGCTGGTTGATCAGGTCTTGCCGAGCTGGACGAGTGGTTTGTTCGCAGCGATGATTGCGGCGGCTGTTCTCACCACATATTCTGCTGTGATGAATGCAACGATCACTTTGTGGTCGGTAGATTTCCACCGCAAGTTCATCAACCCTGATGTAAATGTCGTGACTCTCAATCGCAAAGTTGGGATCGGAGCGATGATTGTATCGGTGCTTTTGGTGCCGATCTATGCCAACGCCGAAAGCATTATCGATCTTCTTCAGCAACTTAATGGCTTGCTGTCGATGCCGATCCTGTCGGCGTTCGCCGCCGCCTTGTTGTTCCGCAATATGGACGCGCGCGCGGCCGTGATCGGCCTAATCTACGGCGTATCGATTTATGCGTTCCATACCTTCTATCTCTACACCGATAGAAATATCTGGGGCGGGACAACGTTCTACCGCCATCTCGGCCTTGATTGGCTGCATTATATTGATGTGATGGTGTTTGTGTTGTTCAGCTCAATCCTCGTTTCGCTTATCACCAACCGGTTGGTGTTTGGCAATTCGGCCCAGTTTGTCTTTTTAAAAGATGATGTAGAGTCCAAGTCTGCTTGAGGGATTGGGCACAAGTCCCTAGCGGAGCGGGATGAGCAATCGTCCTGCCCCGATCCATTCCGCCCCCCACGGCTGGATAATCCTCGATAAACCGCGCGGGCTTGGCTCGACGCAGGCGGTCGGCGCGGTGAAGCGAGTGCTGCGCGAGGGGGGCTATGCCAAGACCAAGGTCGGGCATGGCGGCACGCTTGATCCGCTGGCTGAGGGAGTGTTGCCGATTGCGCTCGGTGAGGCGACTAAGCTCGCGGGCCGGATGCTGGATGCCAGCAAGATTTACGACTTCACGATCCACTTTGGCGAGGAGACCGACACGCTCGATACCGAGGGGGAGGTGATTGAGCGCAGCGACGTCATGCCAACCTTGGACGAGGTTATGGCCGTGCTGCCTGATTTCACTGGGCCGATTGAGCAGGTTCCGCCGGCCTATTCCGCGCTGAAGGTTGACGGGAAGCGCGCCTATGATCTGGCGCGGGCTGGTGAACATGTGGAGCTGAAGAAACGGGCGGTAGAGATATTGTCAATTTCCGCTCACCCTGAGCCTGTCGAAGGGTTGTCCTTTTCTTCCGAAGCGCAGGGCAGCCCTTCGGAGTCGAAGACGGCGCAAAGCGCCACCGGCTCAGGGCAGTCGGGTTTGAAAAGCATCACCCTCTCAGCCCATGTTTCCAAGGGCACCTACATTCGCTCGCTCGCCCGCGATATTGCCCGCGCTCTTGGAACCTGCGGTCATGTTACCTATCTAAGGCGTACAAAGGCGGGCCCATTCACCGAAAACCAGTCGATTTCGCTGGACAAACTCAATGAAATCGCTAGTGGCGCGCCATTGAAATACTTAACCCTGCCGCTCGAGGCGGGGCTGGACGACATCCCGGCCTTAATCCTCGATCAGACAGCTGCGCAGGCGGTCCGCCAGGGCCGGGTCTTGTCTGAACTGCCCCAAAGTGATGGGCTCTATTGCGCGATGCTGGACAACGTTCCGGTAGCGCTCATTGAGTTGATCGAAGGTACGACCAAAATCGTGCGGGGCTTTAACCTTCCCGATGTCGCTGAGTAAGAGAGAATATTATGTCGGTAACTGCCGAAGAAAAAGCCAAGATCATCAAGGACAACGCCCAAGGTAAGGGTGACACCGGAAGTCCAGAGGTACAGGTCGCGATCCTGACCCAGCGTATCCGCAACCTGACCGATCACTTTAAAGGCAACCATAAAGACAACCATTCGCGCCGCGGCCTTCTGATGATGGTCAACAAGCGCCGTAACCTGCTCGCCTATCTCAAGAAGAAAGATGTTGAGCGGTACAACGCCCTGATCCAGAAACTGGGTCTGCGTAAATAAGAGTTTTGCAGGCGGCTCCCACAACGGGGGCCGTTTTGCTATAAAGCGTGAGTCCCCGCGAAGGCGGGGACCTCGTCCGGAAAATTTCGTTCCTGACCGTACGAGACCCCTGCCTTCGCGGGGGATCACAATAAAGGGAAAGTAAGAGGCACTGGCTGCAATTCGGCGGCAGAGCCTTTGGGGGATAGAAAAAGCCCCCGCACCGGACCGGGACGGTATCCCCGGCACATGTAGGCCCCGCCGCGCAATAAGGCGCCATGCGGGTTCAAAAGGAAAATCAATGTTCGACACGAAAACCGTATCGCTGGAGTGGGGCGGGAAAACCCTCACTCTGGAAACCGGCCGTATTGCCCGTCAAGCCGACGGCGCTGTTCTGGCCACCTATGGCGAAACCGTGGTGCTGTGCGCAGTCACCGCCGCCAAATCTGTGAAGGAAGGCCAGGATTTCTTCCCGCTGACCGTTCACTATCAAGAAAAATTCTCTGCAGTCTGGCCGGATCCCGGGCGGCTTCTTCAAGCGTGAAGGCCGCGCGACTGAAAAGGAAACGCTGACCAGCCGTCTGATCGACCGCCCATGTCGTCCGCTGTTCCCAGAAGGTTTCTACAACGAAATCAACGTAATCTGTCAGGTCCTCTCCTATGATGGTGAGACCGAGCCAGATATCCTTGCGATGATCGCAGCTTCTGCGGCTCTGACGATATCCGGCCTGCCATTCATGGGCCCAATCGGCGCAGCGCGCGTCGGCTTCAACAATGAAGGCGAATACGTTCTCAACCCAACCATCACCGATGCGCTGGGCGAAGAGGGCAATCTCGACCTCGTGGTCGCTGCGACGCAAGACGCGGTGATGATGGTCGAATCCGAAGCGAAAGAACTGACCGAAGAGCAAATGCTCGGCGCTGTCATGTTCGCTCACGAGGAAAGCCGCAAGGTTATCGGCGCGATCATCGATCTGGCTGAACAAGCTGCGAAGGATCCGTGGGAGCTCGATCCGGTTGAAGACAAATCAGCCGCACTTGAGCAGCCGCGCAGCGCCATCGGCGACGACATGGCAGCGGCTTACAAGTTGACCGAGAAGAGCGCCCGTCAGGACGCCGTCAACGCAGCCCGTGCAAAAGCGCGCGAGCACTTTGCCGATCTCGAAGAGAGCGATCCAGCACAATACATGGGCATCCTTAAGCTCGTGAAGAAGCTGGAAAGTGACATCGTTCGCAAGGCGATCCTTAAGGATGGTCAGCGCATCGATGGCCGTAAAACCGACGAAGTTCGCCCGATTGAGGCGATGGTCGGCCTGCTGCCACGCACCCACGGTTCGGCGCTGTTCACCCGCGGTGAAACGCAGGCGATCTGCACCACCACACTCGGCACCAAAGACGCTGAGCAAATGATCGACGGGCTGGAAGGCCTCTCTTACAGCAACTTCATGCTGCACTATAACTTCCCGCCTTATTCGGTCGGTGAAGTGGGCCGCTTCGGCTTTACCAGCCGCCGCGAAACCGGCCACGGCAAGCTCGCATTCCGCGCGCTGCACCCGGTTCTGCCAAGTGTTGAGGACTTCCCTTACACGATCCGCGTTCTGTCAGACATCACCGAGTCCAACGGCTCGTCTTCGATGGCGACCGTCTGTGGCGGCTCGCTCTCGATGATGGACGCTGGCGTTCCATTGAAGCGTCCGGTTTCCGGGATTGCGATGGGTCTGATCCTTGAAGGTGACGACTTTACCGTTTTGTCCGACATTCTGGGTGACGAAGATCACTTGGGCGACATGGACTTTAAGGTTGCGGGCTCAGAAGAAGGCATCACCAGCCTTCAGATGGACATCAAGGTTGCCGGCATCACGCAGGAAATCATGACCCAGGCGCTCGAGCAGGCGAAAGCCGGCCGTGCGCACATCCTGGGCAAGATGACCGAAGCGCTTAGCTCTTCACGCGGTGAAGTCAGCAAGCACGCACCGCGCATCGAAACCATGCAGATCGACAAGTCGAAGATCCGCGACATCATCGGCACGGGCGGCAAGGTCATCCGTGAGATCGTCGCTGAAACCGGCGCGAAGGTCGACATTGACGATGAAGGCACGATCAAGATCAGCTCTTCGAACGCTGATGAGATCGCAGCGGCGAAAGCATGGATCGAAGGCATCGTTGAAGAGGCCGAAGTCGGCAAGATCTACAACGGCAAGGTCGTCAACATCGTTGATTTCGGCGCATTCGTGAACTTCATGGGCGGCAAGGACGGTCTCGTCCACGTGTCGGAAATGAAGAACGAGCGCGTTGAGAAAGTCACCGACGTTGTTTCCGAAGGCCAAGAAGTGAAGGTCAAGGTTCTCGAGATCGATCAGCGCGGCAAGGTCCGTCTGTCGATGCGCGTTGTTGACCAGGAAACCGGTGAAGAGCTGGAAGATACCCGCCCACCACGCGAAAACAAGCCCAGAGGCGATAGGGGCGGTGATCGCGGTGGCCGCGGCGGCGGTGATCGTCGTCCACGCGGCGGCGGCGGTGGTCGCGGCCCACGTGGCGGCGGCGACAAAGGCGGGGACAGCGATGGCCCAGCCGCAATGCCAGACTTCCTGAAAGACTAAGTCTTCTCAGATAGCCAATCAAAAGGGCCGCTTGGGGAAACCCGGGCGGCCTTTTTAGTCTATATGAGTGATATCGTTGACGAGCTGAAATTCGGTTGCCGGCTAGGCAACCGCAAGGGCGCATGCCCGCCCGCAGCGATGCGACTTTCAGGTCGCGTGAGTGAAGAAATCGCACGTCGGATGGCGTGCGGAACACAAAAATTCGGATAGCAGCCCGCCATCACTTCGCCTAAAGCGCTACCATGCTAAAACGTGAACTGATCGACACTGTTGAAATCCCCGATGGAGAAGTGCTTGAGCTCTACAGCCATGGGCGCGATTTCATGATCGTACTGGGCTATAATGAGCTGATGAGCACGCGCATGCGCTTCTCTGAGGAGCAGCTGGCTGAGCTTACGTTTGACCGGCTGGAGAAGGAAAATCCGCGCATCCTGATCGGTGGATATGGCATGGGCTTCACCTACCGCGCGGCGCTCGCGCGGATGGGGGAGAAGGGCGAGGCGGTGGTCGCCGAAATCTCCGACAAGATCATCGAATGGGCGAAGGGGCCGATGGCAGATCTGACCGGCGATGCTCTGGATGATCCGCGCCTGGACCTCAAGATTTGCGATGTTGCCGCGCTGATTGATGATGCGAATGATGGCACATGCGAGAAGTTTGATGCGATCCTACTCGACGTTGACAATGGCCCAGACGGCATGGTCCGCGCCGACAACAACCGCATCTATTCGCGCACGGGGCTGGCCAAAGCGCGCGATGCGCTAACCCCGGACGGCGTGCTGGCCGTTTGGTCCGCCGCGCCCGACCACGGCTTTAGACGCCGCCTGCAAGATGCTCGCCTGAAGGTAGAGGAACGCCGCGTACGCTCGCGCCCCAACAACAAAGGCGCGCATCACGTGATCTGGTTTGCGAAGCGGTGAGCGGAAATGCAGACGGATGTGAGCGCATCTGCGTTCTAATCTCGGTGGTCAAGCTGGCAGCTTTTTGGGGATGGAAGCGGACCGCCATAATTTGGCGACTTCTAAGTTGGTGATTTGATGAATGCACCGTCGATCAAGATGCTCTCTAGCCTGTCTTGTTTGCTGACCAGATCTCCAACGAAATCTCGAATATCTCCACCTGAAATGACAAGCTCGCGTGCAGATCCCTGATCAGTCACTTCGATCAAGTTTCTCGCCCTCCTGAAGCCTTGAAACGAGCAGTCTCTGAAGCGGACTTGCCTCGCGGTTCCTGAAACACGAACAGCTACTGAAGATACGCGCTGGGGACCGTTTCCAACGGCGAACCGACAATCCCGGAAAGTGCAGGCATGTGCCAACAGGATATTTAGTGCCGCTTGGCCATCAACTTGTTGCCGCGGATGTGTCGGCTCCATTTGCACTTGGTCAAACACCATGAATTGAACATTCCTACTCGATCCATTCTCCCCTCCCAAACGCATACACTCATCGAAATAGAACAGCTTGGTGTTTTCTACCCTTCCTTCGATACACCCTTCGATCCAGATGCCACATTGGGGGAACTCAGGATTTCTCTGATTCTTAGTACCGACAAAGACGCAATCCCGAACAGTTATATCATTGACGTATGAATCAGTGGTGCCATGCACTCGCAGATAGGCATCACGAATAAATCCGTGATAGCCACGATTTGTTCCGCCCTCGCTGTAAATTCTCTCAATCCTGGGAAAGAACGTTCCCTCTTCGACAAATATCATGCTCGCGTAACTTGCCTCTTTGGGTCCAGTTAGACGGAAGCCAGATATCGATTGGGCTTGACGCGTCTGCTGTTTCACCCCCGTCTCGACGACCTGAAAGCAATTCTATTGCGTTTGCGTTTGGCGCGGAACCTATGAAGTCCAGTCTGATAAGGCCTGACGAATGCAAATACTGCGCATGGTTCTGGATCTGGATTTGCCCGTCAATCGTGTATTTGGAGGCTGGATTTCCCGGGAAGAGCAGATTCTCACCAGAATCGACAGCCTTCTGGATGAACAAGCTCAGGTCTTTTGTCGATCGCCCCTCTATTATGTCCTGATGGAAGGAAGAAGGAATGAAGTCCAATACCGAGATCAGCCCGTTGGGCAAAATTTGGCTAGCGCAAGCCATCTCGAAATTTGACAATATTCCAAACTGAACTGCTGGCAAAACAAACACCCCATTTCGAAGAAGGTTTCGCCTATTGATGTTCATTTTTGGCCTCACGTAAGACTATGACCAAGACCGATACAGGCCAATATCATTGTCCACAACTGGGTCGGTACCGGACGTCCCGCGCCCACCCCGCCTCAAAAATCGTAGATCAACGTGATCCGGCTCAGCGTGTCGGTTTGCACCGCACCCAGTGGTGGGTTGGTGTCGTGCTCCACCGCATAGGAAATGCGCGCTGACAGATTGTCGCTGAGCGAAGCCTGCAGGCCCGTGGTGCTGGTATAGGTGCTGTTGCCGGATTGGATGAAGGCGCTCGCGTCTTGAGTGAGTTTCAGCGATTCTGCGATTTCCCAATCGAAATCGAGCGCCGCTAGCCCAGCGATGTTGCGTGAGACATCGCCCGTCGTGCTGCGCGTGACGCGGTAGGCGGGGCCGGCCTGCACGGTCAGCGTTGGATTTTCTGTCAGCACGCGGTAGCCGAGACCGCCTGAGGCGGAGACGCGCGCGGAAAAGCCCTGAAACCGGTCACGTTCCCATTGGCCAAGACCGTAAGCAAACAGGCGGTCGTTGATGTCGACATCGGCCTGATAGGCGGCGAGGAATTGCTCGCGCGTGGTCACGCCATTGCTGCGCTGGAAATCGGCGAGGAATTTGAAATTCTGCTGCCAGCCCAATTCTTGGCGGCCCAGTTCAATCCCGGCTGTGACCCCGGTGTTGGAGGAATTGCCAGTGGAGCGGAACGCGCCAAATTCGCCTTTGCCTGACCAATTTTGAAAGATGCCCGCGCTGCGGATCGCCTCCTCTTCGGCCTCTGCCTCGGCCACCTGCGCGGCAGCGGTTTTGACAGCGACGCGCTCTTTAAAGCTCGCCATGATGGTGTTGAGCTCATCGGCATTGCCGGGGAAGGTCTCATCCGCGAGGTCGATCAACACCTGCATTGCCTCGACATCGTCGCTTTCCTCAGCCTTTTCGATCATCGCGCGCACGGATGCGGGAATTTCTGCATGAGCGGCGCTGGGCAAAGCCAGCGCTGTGCCGGCGAGGAGAAGTGAGGCGGTGAGTTTTGGGAAGGTCATCATTGGGGCTCCAAGTGGCATTGCGTGATGTATCGCCCGCCGCTTACCAAGGTAGCGGCGTATGGAGGCGTAAACACTCGTAAAATCATTGGGCTGCGGCGCGCTGTCGCTGGTCGCCAGTGGCTGACATCATGACGGCATTTTGATCCGAACAGCGCCGGTGAAATCGCGCTTGCCAACCTCAATGCCGAGCATCCGCAAAATGTCATAGGCGGTGGCGGCGTGGAAATAAAAATTGGGCTGAGCAAAGCTAAGCAGGAAATTTTCCGCGGTGAAATCCAGCCCCATGTCTTTGAATTCAAATCGCATATCCTGGCCGATCCACTCTTCCATTTGCTGCTCGGTGAGGGCGCTCAGAGCGGCCTCTGCTGCGTCGAGTTTGGCGTGGAGTTCTGCAAAGGTGGCCGGAGGCGGGTTTAGATCCGGGCTGTACATTCCAACCTGTACGGCGGCGAGCGCGCCCGCGGTGTGCTCGGCTATGCACTTCACCTGATAGGTGAACGGCAGCATGTCTTCGATGATCCGAGCGTTCAGAACGTCGCTGTGGTCCTTGCCCTGCGCATCGCACCACTTTTCCGCCTTTTTGAGCAAATGACGGCCGGTGCCGATCATTTGGAGACCGCTGGGAACGTAGGCGGCGTGAAGCGAAAGAGGCATGATGTTCTCCGTGTGTGGGGCTGAACAGGTTTATGTCGATGGCCGTGTTGCCGGGCGGGCGGCGAGAACGCAAGGCATGGGTGTTGGCCTATGGACAGGCGTGTGTGGCGAGAGCCGATGCTTGGTTAAGTGGAGGTGTGGTGGGCAAGTTGTAGAGTGCAAAACACTTTCCTACTGCTGGCCTGCGCGCGCAGGGTGGCGGGATGGTCCTTTGGCGAATTCTGATGCGAGCTTTGCGGCTGTCTTGGTGCCTTAGCGGGCGGTGAGGGAGCGGGCAGTTTGGCGCGCTTGGGTAGGCTTTTGTGGAGCGGTCCCTACGCAAGTCCGTCTGATCGCTTTTTCCGATCACTCAGGCTGTTTTCGATCGATTGGATTTTTGACCCTGTACTGTGTTCCAAGCGTGCCTGACGTACGACGGAGCGAGCCGCGCGTTGTGGCGGCCCGCTTGTCAGGTGGTCGGGGTGGGCGCACCCGGAAGGATGCGCGGCCTATGCTACTAATGCGCGCCTTAGCGTACCCGCGGGCCGCCGAATGGCAGAGGCGGTGGGGGGCGGCGGGCACCGCGCGGCAATTGTGCCTGATAGGCCCGGCCGCAATGCTCGACGCAGTAAGGAAAGCCTGGGTTCACGGCCTCTCCGCAGAAGTGGAAGTCCGCCTCGCCAGGGTGGCCCATGGGCCAGCGGCACACCTTCTCAGACAGGTCGAGCAGGCTAGTCTTGTCCGCTATCTCTGGGCTTGGCTTAGCAGGCACCAGACGGCGCGGCGGGGCAGGCGGGATCGGCGGTTGCTGATCACCGGGACCTTGCCTCAGGAAGCCGCCAGGGCCGACCGAGACGATCTTGGGCAGATCAGGGCGCGGATCGGGCAGAGGCTGAGACGGGATGCCGCTCGCCGCAGGGCCGCTTGGCGCAGCAGCAGGCCCGCTGCCAGCGCTAGGCTTGGCCGCAGGCTTCGCTGCTGCAGCCGGGGCCTTAGTAGCGGCCTTTGGCGGCGCTCTCTTGGCGGCTGGTTTGGCCGTAGCCTTCTTGGCCGCCTTCTTCTTCTCATTGGCCTTCACAGGGGAAGGGCGGGACTTCAAGCCCAGCCGGTGCGCCTTGCCGATCACTGCATTGCGGCTGACACCGCCCAGTTCCTCAGCAATCTGGCTAGCGGTCGAGCCGCCTTCCCACATCTTCTTGAGCGTACCAATTCGCTCATCGGTCCAAGCCATTGAAACTCCATTCTGTCTCTATCGCGTCAAATGCGCGCGCGGCCTGCGCAGGTTTGCGCAGGTCGCCATCAATCTCATCCCCAGTCATACCGGCCCGGCGAGCTCGCCGCACTTGCATGCCATTCCCCTTCGCCCTAACCGCACCCCCTATGGCCGATCAAGCACAATCCAGCGCAAACGAAGACGCTGTCGTCAATGAAGTGTCGCCTAGCAGTGCAGGCGCGCCGAGCACCGTTCAGTTTCCGCCGCGTGGAACCCCGCTTATCACTGGGATCAACCGCATTGGGTTGTGGAGCCTCTATATTAAGGAGGTTCGCCGGTTTCTCAAGGTGCAGACACAGACTGTCTGGGCCCCAGCGGTCACAACGTTGCTGTTTCTGGTGATATTCACGGTCGCCTTGGGGCGGGGGGCGCGAAGTGCTGGGCGTGTCATTCGCCAGCTTCGTTGCGCCGGGCCTGATTGTGATGGGCATGATGCAAAACGCTTTTGCCAATTCGTCCTTCTCGCTGCTGTCCGGCAAAATCCAGGGGACGATCATCGACCTCTTGATGCCGCCGCTTTCTCCGGGAGAACTGATGAGCGGGATCGTGATGGCGGCGGTAACGCGCGGGATTGCGGTGGGCGGTGCGGTGTCGCTCGCCATGCTGCTGTGGCCGGGTGTCTCCTTGGCGCCTCAGCATTGGTGGGCTGTGATATGGTTCGCCCTAATGGGCACGGTGATGCTGGCGCTGCTGGGGCTTGCAACCTCGATCTGGGCGGAAAAGTTCGACCACAACGCCGCGATCAGCAACTTCGTGATCGCCCCGTTGTCGCTGCTGTCCGGCACGTTCTACGTGATCGACAACCTGTCGGAGACGTTCCAAGCGGTCAGCCGCTTTAACCCGTTCTTCTACGTGATCTCAGGCTTTCGCTATGGCTTCCTTGGCCGCAGCGACATTGGCTCTGACAGCGCGGTTATGGGCGCTTCCATAGGGCTGCTGGTGCTCAATCTGGTGATGGCAGGCGCGGTTTACGCCGTTCTGAAATCAGGGTGGAAGCTGAAGAGTTAGGTGGGTGCGATGCAGCCCTTAGTGCGTTAAAGAGCGGCGCATCTGATACCGCCCGTCCTTGAAGCTATCAAACAATTGCGGGACTGTCGGATGGTCGACTGGGCCGCCGGTCGCATCGTCGAGCAAGTTTTGCTGGCTGACATAGGCGACATAGCTCGCATCGTCATTTTCGGCGAGTAGGTGGTAAAAAGGCTGATCACGGCGAGGGCGTATGTCCTCCGGGATCGACTCGTACCACTCCTCGCTATTGGCGAAGACTGGGTCGATATCGAATACGACACCGCGGAAATCAAACAGGCGGTGGCAGACGATATCGCCAATACCGAAACGAGCCTTCAACTGCCGCGGTGCAATTAACTTACGGCCTGCTTGGCTGGAGAAGAACTCTGCGCTTTCCATGCAAGCGAATATGGACCTTCGCAGGTGCAAAACAAGCGTACGGGGCGATCACTCCCCAGCTTTGGCCAGTTTAGGTGGGTTTTTGAGGCGAATTGCCGCGATGTGTTACCCAAATGCAAAGGCGTGAGGCATTCTCCCCTTGGCAAGCCAAAGGGGCTGCGCTAACGGCCCTCCCGACCGAATGCAGAGCGCAAGCCACCATTCACAGGAGTGCTTTCCAGCGAAAGCGCGCACCCAATACGGAGAGGTGCCGGAGTGGTCGAACGGGGCAGTCTCGAAAACTGTTGTGCCTTCTGGGTACCGTGGGTTCGAATCCCACCCTCTCCGCCACTTACCCTTTCCTTACCGTTCCCGGCAAACCACATCTTGCCGGGTAAGGCCCAGAAAACCAAGCTCTAGAGGTTCATGACAAACCCTTGCCGTTCCCATCTGCCCGCGCTATCGTGTGGGAGAAAGTGTGGGAGTATAGGTCATGGGCAAGTTAACGGCGACAGCGGTGAAGGCGGCAAAAGAGCCGGGGCGTTATCAGGATGGTGACGGGCTGGCGCTGCTTGTGGGTAAGCGCGGCGGCAAAAGCTGGATGGTGCGAATCCAAAAAGACGGGCGGCGGCGCGATATTGGGCTGGGTAGTGCGAGCAAGGTTCCGCTGAAATTGGCGCGCGAAAGAGCGGCAGAGGTGCGCTGTCAGGTCGAGGCGGGAATCGATCCTGTTGCGCAGCGGCAAAAGGCGGCTGGCATTCCCACTTTTTCGGAAGCCGGAAAAAAGGTTCATGCCGAACATTCTGCAAGTTGGAAAAACGCCAAGCATCGCGCGCAATGGCTTTCGACACTAGAAACTTATGCCTTTCCGGCATTTGGCAATCGTTCTGTTGCCGACGTGGACGCGGCGGCGGTGCGGGACGCGCTTGCGGCGATTTGGCTGGAAAAACCCGAAACCGCGCGGCGATTGCGCCAGCGTATTTGCACGGTGATCGATTGGGCAGTTGCGAAAGGCTACCGCGATGTAGGTCTAGCCATGCCAGTGATAGACAAGGCGCTTCCAAAGCAGCGTGTGAAGCCAAAGCACCACAAGGCAATCCCTTATGCCGAGCTTTCCGCATTCATGGGCGAGCTACGCGAAACCGAGAGCATGGGGCGGCTGGCGCTTGAGGCAGTGATACTAACGGCGGCGCGGTCTGGCGAAGTGCGGCTTGCCCAATGGGGCGAGCTTGATCTGGACGCGGCATTGTGGACGCTCCCAGCCGAACGCATGAAGGCAGAGCGAGAGCATGTGGTGCCGTTATCGAAAGAAGCGGTTTCCCTTTTCGAGTGCATGAAGGCGCGCAAGCGGGGCGACAGTGATCTAGTCTTTCCGGGGCAACGCCGGGGCAAGCCGCTTAGCGATATGACGCTGACAAAGGCGATGCGCGATATGGGCCGGGATGAAACGCCGCACGGCTTTCGCAGCACGTTCCGCGATTGGGTTGCCGAGCAGACAAGCTGGCCAGCCGAACTGGCAGAGGCGGCCTTGGCGCATGTTGTAAGCGACAAAACGGTTGCAGCCTATCAGCGCGGATCGATGTTGGAAAAGCGGCGAGAATTGATGGCCGCATGGGCTGACTATTGCGAGGGGGCGAGCGGCGGCAATGTTGTGCGGCTGGCGCGATGAGCGGCGAAGATGCCGAAGACTGCGGTTGCCAAATTTATGTTCAACTCTGCGCGGCACACGAGGAGAAGCAAAAGTCAGGCGATGAGTGGTTGCACGTCGATCTCAGCTTTGAGAACAAACATTCGCGCGTCCCTTTCAACAAACATGGCGTAGACCTAGAGCGAGTGCAGAGGTGCCATCTTGAAATTGATGATGAGCCGATGGAATTGTCGGAGAATACGCTTGCCGATATGTTGCAAGATGCCGCTGACACCCTCCGCCATGGGCATGAGGCCTTCGTGTGCCGAGCAGTCGCAAATGCACTAAGAGGCGAAGATTCGCATCATAAATTGATACTGAAACAAGCAAAGCGTGGCACTTGGCGTTCGCCGTCTGATGAGCGTTCCCGAAGACGACAAGAACTTGCTTGGATTATCAGGCTTAGTCGTTTGGAAGAGCAAGGGTGGCAAACAGATGCCGCAATTCACCGAATTGCAGAGAGTTCCGGCCATAGCGTTTCGGGTGTGTATTCTCGCATCGCTGCTCAGCGTAAATGGCAGATTGATATGGCGGAGTTTGCAAAATCAATTCGCAAATTTCACAAACGGGGCAAAGCGAAGCTGGATTCTCTAGATTGAGAATTTTGCTTTTGGAGCGGCATTTTCTCGCAATCACTGCTCAAAATCATATCCCTAGCAGCACTCCGGCATTCGCTGGGTTGCGCACCCGGCGCTCAATTACCGGGCAGGAGATATGGCGATGGAAAATCCCATTCCCGAATTGATAACCGTGGCGGACTTTTGCGAACGCTACTCTATCGGCAAGACCTCGTTTTATCGCGAGGTGAATGCCGGACGTTTGAAAACCCGCAAGTTTGGAACGGCCACCCGCATTGCGCGCGCCGATGCGATGGCATGGGCGGAAAGCTTGCCCCTTAGCGAAGGGGAGGCCGCATGATGGAGAATATCCCGCCAGAAAAGAGAAAGGCCCCCGTCGCGGCAACGACAAAGGGCCAGCCGAAAACTGTGGAAGCCAACGGCAACAGCCTTATCGCCCATGACAGCCAAGCTGGCAACCGGATTGTCGCCTTTCGCGCAGCGGACGGTGCCACCTTCCGCTATCGCGGGAAGCGCGGGCGCGTGCTCGCCATGCTGGCCCAGAGGCGGGAAGGCGTGACGCAGCACGATACCTTGCCTTGGCACACTCGGCTGGGCGGCACGATCCATGCCTTGCGCGAAGATGGGCTGATTATCTCGACTGAAATAATAGGCCGCTATCGCCATGCCCGCTATCGGCTGGAAACTCCCGGCTCCCTGTTGATACACCCAATTAACAGGGAGAACGGGCAATGAGCGCGCGTCCCGGTTTCACCTCTGCCCCGGTCTGGGAATTGGCCAAATATGACGGGCGGCTGATTGCTGGTGAGCGCGAATATAAGGGGCAGCCATTCTTTGAATTGCGGCTCTGGGCTGGCGAGCATGGCGACAAAGCAACCGCAAAAGGCGTGACAATGCCGATAGAGGCCGTTGCTGACCTTGCGAGGGCGCTGACAGCCTACGCCGCCACTAGTGCGCCCAACGGGCCTGAAATCGGCTCCTAGAGCCTAGAAGCGGGGCGGATCGATCCGGCCGGATTATGCCGCCCCGTTTCCGCAATCTTGAAACTTCACCGCAATGGCCAGAATTGCCTCTCCGCGCCCCGATGCCGCCGAATTGGTGTTGGCAGAAAACGGGCAATCGCCCGATACTGGCACGGCGCTTGCAAACTATAGTCCTACTTCTAGTTGCGACCTTGCCCAGTCGGACAAAGGCCAGCGAGGCACATGGGGCGGTGCGCGCAATCGTGCTGACCGGGTAAGCTATGGGCTGACTGAAAAGCAGGTCTTGGCGCTAATGGCGGCGGCGCAATTTGCTTTCGACACAGGCCGCGTTTTCCAGCGACACTGGACCGTCCATTATGGGAAAGCGGGAATCCAGCCGCATGACGCAATGCGATTTATCGGCAAGCTTCTAGACCTAATCGGAAAACAGGCGCGGCGGGAAGGCGGGCGCGTTTCGGCAATCTGGGTAAGGGAATGCGCCAGCGGCAAGGGCGAGCACGTTCACATCCTATTGCACTTGCCAGCCGGAATGAGCCTGAGGAACCGCACACGGCGCTGGATTGTGGCGGCTGGGGGTAGGTATCGCAAAGGGGTAAGCAAGGTGACGCTGATTGGCGGGCGGCTCACTAAAATAGGCGAAAATAGAGGTGAACGGCAGATTGCAAATGCCGAGAACGTGGCGCGCTACATGATGAAAGCTGCGAGCGGGGAGGTTGGCGAATTGTTGCATTTGCCCCGGCATGGCGAAGGCGGGCCGATTGTTGGCAAGCGTTGGGGGCGGACGCAGAATTTGGTTTCGGAGAATCTTGTCTCGGGAAGATGAGAATTCACTGTGGAAGCTTCCCTGACCAAATAACTAGCTCCACGCTATTGCTACTCAAAGCCTTTGCCTAGTTTCTCAAAGGCTTTTACAGCCCGCGTTGTAGCTATCGGAGTGATTCGTGGACAAACCTATTTCTGAAGACGATTGGTTCATGTTGGAACTTGATCTCACCAACCTTTTCTCTGGTGCGCCCGTGAACGAGGAAGAGCTTTTTGCAGGGCGAACCGGAGAGGTGCGCCGTATGCTTGAGGCAGTAGTCGAGCGGTCCCGCCACGTTGTTCTCTATGGCGAACGTGGAGTGGGCAAAACCTCTATCGCGAATGTATTTTGGCGGCGATACAATAAGACGTTGCAAACAGTTGTCGCGGCACGTGTGCAGGCCGATCCTTCAGACACCTTTAGCTCGCTATGGAACAAGGTTTTTGAGGAATTTGTTTCTACAGCGGCAAGGATGGGCAGGCAGGACCTTGTTCCAGTAAATGCGCAGTATTCGATGGATAGCCCGGATTTTATTCGCCGAGAATTTCAAAAATGTCGGCCCAACTCAATACCGATTATCATCATCGATGAATATGACCAGCTAGAGGATCGAGAGGCCCAAAAGCTCACGGCAAACGTCATCAAATATCTCTACGACTACGGTGTCAACGTGACGATTATCTTGGTTGGAGTCGCAGAGGATATTGATGCGCTAATCGCAGACCACGCCTCCATCGACCGTGCAATCTCCCAAATTCGACTGGGCCGAATGTCGGACGAAGAACTGAACGAATTGATCGATACGCGATTAGCAAAAACACCCATGAAAATATCAGGCGATGCTAGATGGACGTTGGTTACGTTGTCCCGTGGACTTCCATACTTTGCTCAAGTTTTGGGCAAGTATGCCGCTGGAAATGCTTGCCGCCGAAAGACGCTTACAATTGACACGCAAGATGTCGACACAGCGATGGATACCTTCATCAAGGAGGCTGAGCATAAGATGCAGGAAGCATACCGCACAGCCACTGAAAGCAATCAAAAAGACAACTATTTTAGACAGGTGCTATTGGCTTGTGCGCTCGCAAGAACTGACGCATCCGGCTTCTTTGCGCCAGCAGATGTTGTGGAACCCTTTAGCTCAATCGTGAGAGCTCGAAAGCGGCATGCTCACTTTCAGAGGCACTTAACTGAATTTATCAGCGAGGAGAGAGGCGCAGTCCTCACTAGGAGAGGCAATGAGCGTCAGTATCGCTTCAGATTTACCGATCCAATGATGCAACCTTATGTGATTATCCGAGGGGTTGCCGAGGGCCTGATTGATGAGAAAGCTCGAAGGTCTTTGCTAGAACTTGAGTCACCGGAACTGCCTATTTAGGCCAGCCGCTCGGTCAAACGCCTAGACCTCGTTTCTAGTTGTTCCAAGTCCCGAAATCTCCAATTGATTTAGGAAAATATCTGGCGGTTATTCCAGTCGACTCCTAGATTGCCAGTTTGGGCGGATATGGATCAGGGCGCAGCGGCGGAAGGCCAATTGCAGAGCATTGCTTGCGCATCGATCTGGCGTGGATGCTGCGCAGCGGATACGCCCGCGATGGTGAGCATCGCAGCGGCACCCTTCACTGGACCTGTCGTGGCACGCCTAGCGGATCGATCAGCTACCGCGCGGACCTATCCCAGCCGGGAAGCGAGTGGCTGGAATTGAATTACACGCGCGGTTCTGGCGATGATGCGGAGAAGGTCCGGCAGACTGTGAGCCTTTGTCACACGGTGCCCCATTTCGGCGGCAAGCGATGGTGGATGATTTGCCCTTACGGCGGTGGACGCGTGGGCAAGCTTTACCTTCCTCCGGGAGGCGATAGGTTTGCATCGCGGGAAGTTTGGCGGCTGGGCTATCAATCGCAGCGGGACGCGCCCCATGACAAGGCTTTTGAACGGCTATTCCGATTGCAGAAAAAGCTAGGCTGTGAGCAGGGCTGGGAGAGATTCCCCATGCGCCCCAAAGGCATGTGGCATCGGACCTATGCGCGCCACATGCAACGGTATTGGGAGCTTGATGCCGAGTGCGGTGAGGAAATGATTGCGGTGGTCGGCAATTTGCGGAAAAGGCTTGCAAAGCGGTCTGTCAGCTAACGACCCAATTGCGGACGTAGAAGCAGGGCAGGAGCAGAGCCGTAAGCCGCCTTTCCAATTTGCGGTGAAGCGCGGCGCGTGACGTGCGTTGTGGATGGTGACACGTTTTGGCTGGATCGTGTGAAATACCGAGTTGCGGATATTGACGCGCCAGAGGTGAGCCGCCCGCAATGCCGAGCAGAGGCAGAGGCAGCCAATCGCGCTACCCTTCGCTTGCAGGCTTTGTTGAATGCCGGACCGTTTGAATTGCGAACGCAAGGGCTTGATCGTTATGAGCGGACGCTGGCGACGATATGGCGCAATGGTCGCTCGCTTGGCACTGTGATGGTGCAGGAAGGCCATGCGAGGCAATGGGGAGATAGGCGGGGATGGTGTTGACCATGCAGGCAATCATGCGATGCGCGTTAGCTGGAATCGTTTCTCTCCACCTTGTCGGATGCGAGGATGCGGATGAAGCCTATGGTCGCGGTTATGGTGATGGTTATGCAGTCGGCTACAATACAGCCTGCGAAATTCGGGCAACGATGATTGAAGGGGACTGGCAAAGCTCAAATTATTCGCGCGGGTATGCGGACGGACAAACTGAGGGCACCATTGCTTGCAACGCAGATCGACGGGCCGGGACGGTGAACTAAGATGGGTAACATCCGTCTTACGTGGTAGAAAATGTGGGAGGGATTTGCGGGCTTGAAATAATATCAAGTTTTATCAGGTTGTAACGCCGAACCTTAGACGGACACCCTCTCCGCCACACCTATCTTGAGCACTGGTCTTTCGCTCAACAGCGCCCTCACAAGCTCGCAGAACAGGCGGATTTATTTGTGCGAAGCCGTAACAGGCACATCCGATCTTGCGTCTCTTCCAGCCGTTTCCGCGCCAATCCAGCGCCCCGTCTCTTACCGCGATGCATTCGGTTCGGTTTGCCCCGATTGAGCAATAACAGGGAAAAACACTCACTTTTGGGGTAATAACAGGTGATTTTTACCGGGATAACCTGTGTCGGAATCGATAATACCGTGTGTTTTCCGTGGTTTGTGCGCCAAGCGAGGAGGTTTTCCTGTTATTCGCCTAAACAGGGCGCTTAACGCCCGAACAGGGGTTCTTAATCCCCGAAATCGGGCTTTTACTTGCCTGAAACGCCTGCTGTTGGGTCTTGAAACCCAAGCGCCTTTCGCTGCTCTTTCCAGCTGAATGGAATGGGCATGTACTGGATCATCTCGAGGAACGGTGTTGTCAGACTAACTGAACCTATTGCGGATTGAGGCGGCGAGGGTAGTGCGGGGCACGCCCAGACGCCGCAAACCAGACAGTCCATTCAAACGCTTCAACTCATCTCCCGAGTCATTCGCTTGGTTGTGATGATGTACGTGCGATTTCCGCTGAGCTTACGGAACGTGGAAGGCCTGCTGTTCGAGCGAGGGATCGACATTTGCCATGAGACGGTACGGTTCTGGTGGAACCGTTTTGGGCCACTGTTTGCTGCCGACATCAAGCGGCAGCATATCAGCAGAATGCGCGGTTTCCGTCATTGGCGCTGGCACCTCGATGAGATGTTTGTGAAGATAAATGGTGAGACACACTATCTTTGGCGCGCCGTCGATCATGAAGGCGAGGTTCTTGAGAGCTGCGTCACTAGGAAACGAGACAGATTAGCGGCCTTGCGGTTCTTCAAGAAGGCTCTCAAGAACCTCGGTAGCCCCGCTGAGGTCATCACCGATGGCCTTGAATCCTACCCATCGGCGATGCGCGAACTTGGCATTGAGGGTCGTCGCGAAATGGGGAGATGGCTCAACAACCGAGCCGAGAATTCTCACTTGCCGTTCCGACGAAGAGAGCGTGTCATACAGCGCTTTCGGAGAATGAAGAGCCTGCAGAAATTCGCTTCGGTGCACGCTAACATCCACAATCACTTCAACTTAGACCGCCACCTCACCGACAGACAAACTTACAAAGCAGCCCGCTCAGCCGCACTGGCTGAATGGCAGGGCTTTATGGCTTGAGAAGCAGTTAGCGGAGGGCGGTTCACGTCTAGCGGAGACGAGTTCGTGTTAGACTGACAGCACCCCAGTATGCTCCGCCGATTGCAATCGCAAAGTCTGCAAGATAAGCAAATATCGATGAACGAAATGCCAAAAGCTAGCCGCGCCGAGCGACGCCGCGAAAAGCAGCGCTTGCATATTATCGCCCAAGCCCAAGACATTTTCTTCGAGAACGGAGGGGAAGACGGCGGATTTGAACGCATGACAGTGGAAGCCATTGCCGAACGATCCGACATTTCGTTGAGTACATTTTTCCGATACTTCGAAAGCAAGCTTGATGTCATTTATCTAGATAGCAAGCAGGCGCTGATCGATCTGGAACGCTCTTTGAGCGCCCGTCTTCTTGAGGAACCACCGCTGTCTGCTGCGCTCAATGCGAGGTTGGACCAGCTTCAGTTCTTTTGCTCGGACGAAAACTCTCTCCAAAGGTTGCGCCGCGCTTTTGGAGCGCCGCAATTCAGGGACCGTCTCCATATCCTCAGAGGCAATTCCGAAATTCTCATCGCAAAGCTTATTGGCCCGCATCTGGATGGTTCTCCTTCGATACAGGAAAGGCATGCGCGGCTTATCGCCGTTGCAACTACCGCTACGATTTCCACTCTTGTCGACCCAAAGAAGCTGAGCCCGGACACCGACTTCAAGGCGGAGTCTATTAAAGTGCTTGGAGAGCTCAGAGAGCTTCTTGCAACGGCTGGCATAGAAATGCAGAATTGACATTCATCTTTTTTTGACACTACTCTCATTTCGAGATTGATTTCGGAGTACGGTAAGACTCCGATCGAGATGAAAGGTCGGGATGAAAAACTCTTGGATTCAAAAGAGTAGCGGCGTGCACGTGCCGCAGGCGCGTGTTGGTGTGCGTGAGATGCAGGAGGAGCATCTGAGTCGTGAGGGCTTTTTCGGCCCAGCCTCGATGATCTATCATCGTAACCCTGCCAAAGCACCGCTTCGCGTCGAAGGGGCGCTCAACATTCGCATGGCGAAGATTGCTGACTTTAAGCAGTTGGATGAGGACAGCGACACCGGACTACCCACGCTGATGCTTCACAATGACGAGGTGCGCATCTCGCTCAGCCGCCGCGTAGCAAACATGGCGTTTCTACTGCGCAATGTGGATGCCGATACGCTAGTTTATGTGCAGCAAGGCAGCGGCACGATCGCAACCGAGTTTGGCCCTCTTTCCTACGAAGGCGGGGATTATATCTACATCCCCAAAGGGGTGAGCTATCGCCATATGCCAGCAGACGAAACCTTGTCGCTGGTGGTCGAATCCATTGCTCCAATAAATATTGCCGAACATGCAATGCTCGGGCGTCACACACCTTTCGACACCGGCGTTTTGGGTGTGCCCGAGGTGGAGCAATATGATTGGCCTGAGCAGGACGAATGGGAGTTGAAGCTCAAGCAGGGAGATGAGCTCACCTCCTTCTTTTTCGGCGAACTCCCGTTTGATGTCATCGGATGGAAAGGCGACCTGTTTCCTTTCCGCCTAAGCGAGGAAGACATTAGGCACGTAAGTTCGGAGCGGATGCACATAGCGCCCTCGACCTGGTGTATATTTGAAGCAACCAGTTTTATGTGCGTTGCTTTCCGGCCAATGTCTGGCGTGAGCGATCCAGAAGCGGAAGAGCTTCCGAGCCGACATCGCAATCTCGACACTGAAGAGGTTTTGTTCATTCGCTCGCTATTTGCAGGCGTTGTGGCGCCTGAGCTCTGGCATCTGCCTCAGGCCGTCACGCATGGTCCGCTGGAAGACCAGCGAGCCATGTTTGAAATGCACCGCAAACAGATCGAAGCGACTAGGGGCAAGCTCGAGCGGACCTTTGACGCGGTTAGCATCGACCCTTTCCAGCGTGTCGTTCCTACTCTTGCATACGAGGCAATGATCGCCGCGCGCGGTTGATCGGGAAGAAAGCGACAATGGCCAATCAAAACCAACCCCGAAAGTCTAATCACGTGAAGAATCCGGTTTTGAAAACATCGCAGGTGATTGGACTATGAGCACAGTTAAGGCACTGCCGATGCACTCCTTCCTGCTTGCCGCCGAAGCAGGATTGCCGTTTGAGCTTTATCCTCCGGCGGTGAACAATAATCCGACTGTTCGCCTTGATCTGTATGAGCCGGATAGCGGTGTTCCAGACCACAAGACGATTGCCATCTTCTCGCATCCAACGGTGCCAGTGGCGGGGTTCTATATGTTTGAACCCATGAAGATGATGGGCCTGCCCTGCGCTGCGATTGCCACGCGCTTTGTCGGCAATGATGCGACCTTGAACATGGAACGCTGCGCCCAGGATGTTGGGACGGCAGTGCGTTTCTTGAAAGAGCGCGGCTATGAGAAAGTCATCCTGCTGGGCTTTTCCGGCGGGGCGTCGCTCTTTTGCTTTTATCAGGCGCAGGCGGAAAATCTGACCGCGACGCAGCTCCCCGATGGGCGGCCGAGCGGATTGCTACCCGAACATCTTCCTCCCGCGGATAAGCTTGTCTTGTTTGGTCACCATCTTGGGCGTTCGCAAACATTGCGCAATGTGCTCGATGCCTCGGTGCTGGACGAGAATGATCTCAGCAATATCGATCCGGCGCTCGATGTTTTTAATCCCGATAACGGCACGCCATTCTCTGACGAATTCGTTGCCAAGATCAGAGCCGGTCAGGCCGCACGGATGCAGCGGATCACGGATTGGGTGAAGGCTCGCTTGGCAAAGCTTGAAGCCGAACAGGGCCCGGGCGCTGATGAAGCTTTCGTCGTGCACCGGACCAATGCAGACCCGTTCATGTTTGCCGAAACGTCGGATTTCAAAGGCGATGTGAACGCCATTCGTGCCATGAACCTGGCTGGCAATGGATTGGGCCGATTTACCAGCCTTCGTTCTTGGCTCAGCCAATGGGCAACCGATATTAGCCACGCTGATGGCCCGTCGGATATGCGCAAAACAACGATCCCTGTACTGAGCATCGTTCAGAAAGGCGATCACCGCGCCCATCCTGATTACTTACGCCAATGGGAAGAGGCCATTGGCGAGCGTTTCACCGGGCACCACTACTTTGATGCCACCCATTACATGGACCCCAAAGAGCAGCGCGAAATGGTCATCGAAGCGGCCAAGCTGATTGTGGGTTTCGCGCTGAAATAGCGCCCCCAAAAGCACAAAACGCTCACACCCTTATTTTGAATTTTGCAAGGATATAGCCATGAAGAGACTGGACGGAAAAACACTAATCATGACCGGCGGCGGCGGCTCTATTGGTTCAGCCGCAGCATTGCGCTGCGCACAAGAGGGCGCCAATCTGGTTCTCTCGGACGTCCGCGAAGACAAATTGAACGAAGCAGCCGAAGCGGCGCGTGAAGCGGGCGCGCAGGTTCTCGCTCTAATCTCCGACACGCGCAATGAAGACGATTGCGCCGAGCTCGCCGCCAAGACGGTTGAGAAGTTCGGGCGCATCGACATGATGTTCTCCAACGCAGGCGAGGTGTGGGTCAAAGAAGCCCTGCAGCAAGACAAAGCCTTTTGGACCGACTGCCTTGAGCTGGAGCTGACAGGCCAGTGGCTTCCCATCCGCGCCGCCTTGCCGACCATGATCGAACAGCAATCGGGCAGCGTTCTGGTGAGCTCTTCGATGACCGCCAATGTCGGCATCAAGCATATCGCCGCTTACAGCGCAGCCAAAGGCGCACTCCAGGCGCTGATGAAGGCGCTCGCGATTGAACATGGCCGCGATAACATCCGTTTCAACAGCCTTGCCATTGGCTCTGTAGAAGGCCGTCACATCATCGCCTCGAACGCCATGCGTCAGGGCATCTCCTATGAGCAGGCCGAAATGTTGGTGGGCGCGACCAAGAAGGTGCGCGACGAAATTTTCCCGCTTGGCCGGATGGGGAGCCCTGAAGACATCGCGCCGGTTATTGCGTTCTTTGCCTCAGACGATTCGTCGTGGGTCACGGGCACCAACTTCTATCCTGATGGCGGCCTCACGCATGACGGCACAGCCGGGATCAGCGGCTTCAACCAAGAGCAGCCGATGAAATACGCTGCGATCTTGAACTAAGTCCGGGATGGAAAACTCGGTCTTCTTCATATTGGGCGGTGCCGCTGGCATTGGCGCTGAGGTCGTGCGGCAAGCGGCCAATGCGGGCGCAAGAGTCGCAATTGGCGATATCAATGAAGAGGCAGGGGCCGCTCTTGCAGAAGAGATCGGCGGTATTTTTATCGCTTGCAATGCTGCCAGCGAAGAAAACGTAGAACAGGCCATATCGCGCTGCGTTGCCGAGCTGGGAACACCGACTTACGCGCATCTCAACTCAGGCATTATGACGGTCCCATCCGATGCGCCGTTCACCCCGTTCGAGGCTGCACCTGTTGATGCCTATCGCCGGGTCATGTCGGTCAATGTCGATGGTGTCTTTTACGGCCTGCGGCATCTGATACCGCTGATGCGCGAAGGGGGCGGGGCCATTACAGTCACTGCCTCTCGCGCTGGCTTGGTCACCACGCCTTTTGATCCCATCTATGCCGCGAGTAAAGCCGCCGTCCTGCAATTGGTGCGCAGCGTTGCCGCCGCCAATGCCAGCACGGCGCTGCGCATCAACGCAATCTGTCCGGGCACGGTTGACACGGCGATGCTTTCTGATCTGGTCAGGCAGGCTAAAGTGCCCCTGATGCCGCCATCTGCTATTGCTGAGGAAGTGATCAGCCTGCTGACAGAGGGCGCAAATGGCGAAGTGCGCGCCAAGATCGAGGGGCGCGATGCTTTTGCAGTGGGCACGTTCAATAATGACATTGAATATGTAGCGCCGGGGGAAGCATAGATGCACCATCCAGCCAAACGCAGGCAGACTTGCTATGAATGAGTTCTCCGTTGGCTGGAAAGTCGTCTTTGCGTCGATGCTGGGGATGGCCTTTTGCGCCGTCAATATTCAGCTCTATGCGATTGGCGCGATTGCCCCGGAATTGTCGGACGAATACGGTTGGTCGCAAGGTGCGATACAGCTAACCTCGCTTTTGTCGATCATAGCTCTGATCCTTAGCCTTCCGGTGGCCACTTACCTGACCGGCAAGTATGGCGCCCGCAAGGTGACTTTGATCTCGTTCTTTGCATCGTCTTTGATGGTTGCTGGTCATAGCCTCCTCCCATCCAATATTTATGTGTTTTATGGCTTGGCGGTCGCGGCGGCTGTTTCCTTCTCTGGCGTCATCCCCGTGACATGGACCAAGATGGTCGTCTTGTGGTTTGATAAGCGGCTTGGTTTGGCGCTTGGCCTTACGCTTTTGGGAACCGGATTCGGCGGGGCCGTTATCAAGCTCCTGACCGCTAGTTTGATTGCAGAATTTGGTTGGCGCGGGGCGTTCTTGGGGCTTGGCGCTTTGCCATTGGTTGCGGTGGCACCATTCATATTCTTGTGGTTTCGCGCCCCTCAAAGGTCTCTCGATCAGGAAGAGTCAGAAACTGGTCTTGCCGATGCAGGCGACCACGAGCCCCTTCGCAAGACGTTCTTATCTGATTGGCGGTTTTGGATTTTGGCCGCGGCCTATCTGCCAATCGGCGTCGCCGTTCCCGGCTTTATCACCAATATGGAACTGATCCTTCAAGGCGCCGGTGCGAATGCAGACCTCATTGTAAAAGCGGCTCCCGCTTTTGGTGTCAGTGTTATTGTTGGCCGCCTGATTGGAGGCTACCTTTTGGACAAATTCAATCTGGCTATCGTCGGCGGCATTCTAATTCTGGCTTTGTCCATAGCCCTTGCGATTTTTGCGCAAGACGAATTGAGCTCTACGATGGTCTTGTTGGCTATTGCTCTGGCTGGGTTTGGGACAGGTGTCGAATTTGATGTTCTATCCTATGCCGTCAAACGTCTGTTCGGCGAGGCTCTTTATGTGAAGGTTTTCGGGGCTTTGATCGGTGTGATTTATTGCGGAGCCGCCTTCGGCCCAGCGATGTTTGGTGCTACCTATGATCGTGATGGCTCATATGATGCGGCATTGTATCCGACCGCGATTGGGGTGTTCATTTCTGCGCTTCTGATCGCCGTCTTGTACGGCAGTTTCAAAAAGCAGCCGGAGCCAACCTCAATATGAAGAGTGACGAAACCGAGAACATGTTAACATCGGACATGCAGGTCGATGTTGCTGTGATTGGTTCAGGGGCGGCCGGATTTTCTGCGGCGCTTACCGCTGCCAAGGAAGGGCTCGATGTTGTTATCATCGAGAAGACCGATACCTTTGGCGGCACCACCGCGATTTCTGGCGGCGCGATCTGGGTTCCTGAAAGCAGCCATGCGAAGCGCATGGGCGCCGACGACAGCCGGGAGAAAGTGACCACCTATCTGAAGGAACTGCTCGGCAATCACTATGCAGGCGATCTGATCGAGACCTATCTGGATGCGGCCCCTGAAGCGGTCGATTACCTCGAGGCGCACACGCATCTGCGCTTTATCCCGCGTGAGCACTCGCCCGACTATCATTCCGATCTGGAAGGTTCGGTGATGGGTGGACGCACAATGGATACTGCGCATTACAATGGCCGGAAACTGGGCAAGAACTTTGCCGATATCCGCTCACCCTTGCCACAGTTTATGGCCTTTGGCGGGTTGATGGTCACAGTGGATGATGTGGCTAATTTGAAGAAGATCAAGTCATCACCCAAGGCCTTCTTTAAGCTCGCCGCTCTGGGCGCGCGATTTGCTTTTGACAAGCTAAACTATCACCGCGGAACCCGGCTGGTTTACGGCAATGCGATGGTCGCTGCCCTGTACAAGTCTGCTCTCGATGCCGGCATCCCCATGTTTCGCGGCACTGAGGCCAAAGGGCTCATCAAGGACGGCGACAAAATCACCGGGGTGAATGTGGCTTCTGCCGCTGGTGAATATCAGATCAAAACAAGACGCGGCGTGGTGCTGGCAACCGGGGGCGCTTCGCATAGCGAAGAATGGCGGCGCGCAAACCTTCCAACGCCCGATAGCCATTTCAGCATGGCTCCGCGCACCAACACTGGTGATGGACTGGAACTGGGCAAACAAGCGAATGGAAGGGTGGCCGACAGCAACGCCAGAAACGCCTTCTTTGCGCCCGTGTCGAAGCTCCAAGTGGGCAAGGACAAGTTCATCCAATTCCCGCACCTTATGGGCGACAGACAAATGCCCGGCTCGGTTGCGGTGGGCAGCGATGGCAAAAGGTTCGTCAACGAGGCCGAAAGCTACCATGTCTTCGCCTCCGCTATGACACAAGCGGATGAAGACGGCTCGCACGTCCCCGTGCACCTCATTTGCGACAGCGCGTTCTTAGGCAAGTATGGGCTCGGAATGGCGCGTGTGGGCACCAAGGCTTACGACCAACTCATCAAAGCGGGATATTTGATCCAAGCTGAGAGCGCCGCCGAACTGGCGGCGAAAATCGGCGTTCCGCAAGAGGCGCTTTCCGAAACCATTGCAGCAGCCAATGAATTTGCAAAGACCGGCATTGATACCGAGTTTGGCAAAGGCAGCACAGACTATAACCGCTATCTTGGTGATGAGACGCATTCGCCAAACCCATGCCTTGGCCCGATAGAAAAAGCCCCATTCTTTGCGATTCAATTATGGCCGGGCGACATCGGATCAGCCGCTGGTTTGGTGTGTGACGGCAATGCGCAGGTGCTGGACGCAGATGGCCAGCCAATCGACGGCCTTTATGCCTGCGGCAACGATATGAACTCGATCTGGTCGGGCTTTTATCCCGGCGGCGGGATCACCATCGGACCGGGCCTAACCTTTGGGTATCTGGCCGCAAAACACATGGCTGGCAAAGGGTTGTGATTGGTATTACAGCGTGCCCCTGAATGGGATGCATTTTGAAATGAAAGGCAATAACGCGGCGGCCCTCGTCCGATGGCAACGCGCTCTTTATGGATTGCCATACTTCGGATATTCGATCGCAACCATCCCGGTGGTGGCTTTCATCCCTGCGTTTTACTCCTCTGACAGAGGGCTAAGCCTGGCAGCCATTGGATTGATGATTGCTCTAACCCGCGTCACGGATGCGGTGACCGATCCCATTGTTGGTTGGATTTCTGACCGGCTGCGCACCCCAATTGGACGCCGAAAGCCCGTCATCCTCATCGGCTTGCCGCTGATGTGCCTATCGGCTTGGATGCTGTTCGTCCCGCCGCAGGAGGTGAGCCTCCTATATGTATTTGGTTGGGCGTTCCTTTTGTATCTGGGGTTCACGCTGGTTGACCTGCCATTCAAAGCGTTCGGAGCGGAGCTTTCGCCTCATTATGATGAGCGGGCCGAACTGGCAGGCTGGCGCGAAGGGCTTGGCCTTGTCGGGACATTGTTTGGATTGGCTGCAGCAGCTTATGTCTCGCTGTCTTTGGGAGGAGGGCTGGGCGATCAACTTTTCGCAATGGCCTTAATCGCGATCATCCTGACCCCCCTTCTCTTCTCCATAACACTTGGCGTTCTGCGCGAGCCCGACTTGTCCAGCTTGGACGCAGAGAAATCAGAAACCCGCCCGCCCTTCGCCAAGCTTCGCATCATCTGGAAAAACCGGCCCTTTCGCGGGCTGCTTTTCATTAGCTTTGTCATGCTGGCGGCTGAATTTGGGGCAACCGCACTCAAAGCTTTGATCTTCGAGCATGTCCTCGAGAATGAAGAGCTGTTCCCCGTCTTGCTGCTGAGCGAGCTGCTAGTGATGGTCGCCTCCATTCCCTTCTGGCTCTATCTTTCGCGGCGCTATTCCAAGCATCAAGCGATTGCAGTGGCGGTGATTTGGGGCGGATGCATTAGCCTGCTCATCGCGATCTTTGGCAGCAATTCGCTGCCGATATTCTTCGCTCTATCGCTTATGAAGGCCACGTCCCTAGGCGCCATAACCGTTCTCACCAATGGCATGGCAGCGGATGTGATTGATATTGATGCCGCTCGAAGCAAGGAAGAGCGGACCGGCATCTATTTCGCCTTGTGGGGCATGGTGAACAAAGGCGCTGTTGCGATCGGAGTGTTGATTGCCACCAATCTGCCCGCAGCTTTGGGCTACAGCGCGAGCGAAGCCGGAGTAGAAGGCGTCAATATCTTGGTTTGGACGTTTGGCTTAATGCCAGCAATCGGCCTTTTGGCGACAGTGCCAGTCTTGCTTGCCTGGCCGCTAACCCGGGAAAGGCAGGCCCGCATTCGAGCGGCGATAGATCGACGGGCCGCGTTAGGAAGATAGCGATTATGCCGTCCCATTAAGGTTGTGCCATAATGCTCCGGAAGAAGCCGGCATAGATTTCTCCTAGCCCTGGATTTAGTGGGTCGGGCCCGAGGTCTTTGAACCAAGTCACCACCCTGGATTTGAACTTCCATTCTCCGGATGGCTCGCGGACAATCTCGTCTGTATAAAACCCGCTGCCTCTAATCCTCCAACCTTGCTCCGCACTCAGTTCCAGAACTAGAACCTGAGTTCTAGCGGCGGCTGTGTCTGCGCCGATCTCGATTACAGAATTGAATTGCATATGCCTTGTTCCGCTCAACTCTGGTTGGCCATCCAATGTGAGCTTGGCCGCCTCCATGAGCGCTTTGATCTTACTTCGCGGGGTGAGCGTTACGCCGTTATCGGTGAAAGATGCGCCCTCAGTAAAATGAGCGGCATATCCTTCGGGGTCTCTGGGGACAGCGTCTACAATTTGACCATAGCTAGCGATCAGGTTCTGAATGGCATTATAATCGTTAATCGGTCAGCTCCTGAAAAATACTCGAAGGCCTGAATCCAGTTTTTGAATATGTGAGGACGGAAAAATCAAGTTTGGTTCTTGATGGCTCGTCGTTCGAACTTCAATCCGACAAAAAAAGGTGGCCGGTATCCTCTACCGACCACCAGTTCAGCCCGACTGGGAAAGATAGGCCGAAACTAGAACTTAGTCCGGATTGTCACACCATAGGTTGCGGGCAGGCTCGGAAACGCCGAACGAGAGCCATTGCGAAGCGTGGTGTTAAATGCGGAGTCATATGTGATCACATCGGTCACATTCACGCCCCAGACTTCCAAGGTCCAGCTTTCGTCCTGAGCACCAATCCCTGCGCGCAGGTTAACCTTAGTGTGACCGTCCAAAATGTCGAACGCGTTTGGAACGAGGGTCGTCACATCGACAGCCTGTGTGCCCGTACGCTGGTCGCTGACCGTACGTGTTTGCGCGTTCACGAAGCCCCGCAGATAGCTGCCAAGATCCTTCTCGTAATTCACACCTGCAACAACCGTAAGGTCCGGCGCATTCGTCAGTGAATTGCCGCAAAGCGCCGTAACACTGGGCGCGGTTTGCGTGCCCGCACAACCATCAGGGTAGAACGCATCAAGGTAAGTCAAGGCAAGATTGAACGTGAGACCGTCGGTAGGACGGATAACCGATTCAACCTCGACCCCTTGCGTCACAGCTTCATCAACTGAGAAGACTGTAAATTGTAGGCCGTTGAAGTCCAGAATCTGGAAGTTTGAGAACTCCTGCCGGAAAGCCGCAACATTCAAAGTCACCGCATCATCCAGCAGCTGCGCTTTGACACCGATTTCATAGGCATCGACCTCTTCCGAAGGGAATGTCGGATCGCCCGCCACACCGTTCGCTGGGTTAATGATCGCAGCCGTCGTATCGAAGTTGATGCCGCCCGATTTAAAGCCATGCGTAAAGCTGGCATAAGCCGTTACTGGTGCATCAAATTCATAGGATATTTTACCGGTGTAGATGAGCTCTGTGTCGTTAAACGGAACGTCAAATTCTTGCGGCAGGCCCGGAACGCCGGCAATGGTTGGCGCCGTAAAGGCAAAGCAACCAAGACCAACGATTGGCGCAACCAACCCGGCCAAAGGTGATGGTGGCCCGTTTGCAGCAGCAAAGCCAAGCGCCCCTGTACATGTCGGATTGGTGTTAGCGGACTGAACAAAATCACCTTGCTTGCTTTCATCCGAATAGCGCAGGCCAAGTGTCAAGCTAAGCGAGTCAGTCACGTCAAACGTGTTGTGAGTGAAGATCGACCAGCTTTCCGCATCCTGACTGAATTGGTAGGTCGTTGACGTTAGAGCCGGTGACGCACCGGTAAACAATGCCAAAGGTGCAGGTCCAAATGCTCCGCCGAGAATGGCGCCTGTCACAAGGTCAAAGCCGGCACCGAGCGAGGTCGTAACATCTGAGAAAATCGTTTCGTTAGAGTAGAAACCACCGACGAGCCAGTTGAGCTTGCCATCCAAGGCTTCACCTTGAATCCGCGCTTCAGCGGTGAAGGTCTCATAAGTAACCTCAACACTGTCGGATTCAAAAATATCGAGACCCGAAAAGTCGTTGTCAGAGCTCTCATCCGTATCGAATTTGCGATAGGAACCGATCAGGATCAGGTCCGCCGCGTCGCTCAAAGGAAATTCAAGCTCGCCGGTGATACCGAACGATTGAGAGAGTTCCAGAGGCAAGCGGTTGCCCGTTGCCGTAAGAGATTCCAGCGCATCCTGTGCGGCGCCAGTGTCAAACGGGTTGGTATTGACGACAGGACCAGATTGGCCACCACGTGGGTTGCCGCTCAAAAGACCGAGAAGCCCAGATGTTTCAAGCGGGGAAGCCAGAAGCTCAACCGCCGAGCAACATACGGTATCGGCTTCGGAGTAATCGACAATCAGTCGGCCTCTGACACCGCCTTCGCTTTCAAAGCCCAATTGACCGCGCACAAGGAATTGATCGAGCTCACCAGATTCGCCGAGCTGATTGCCAGCGGCGTCCAAGACATCAACATAGCCATCACGTTGACGATAAGCGCCCGTCAAACGCACCGCCAATGTGTCTTTGACGATAGGAGCGTTTATTGCGCCCTGAATGCTAAGCAGATCCAAATTGCCATAGGTAGCATTCGCAAAGCCGCCAAATTCACTCAGATCCGGCCTATTCGTTGTGAGATTGATCGCGCCAGCCGTCGTGTTTCGACCAAACAGCGTGCCCTGAGGCCCGCGCAAAACTTCGAGACGCTCAACATCGACAAACTCGCTGAGCGCAATGCCTGGACGTGATTGATATGCCCCATCGATAAAGACACCAACCGCGCTTTCGAAACCCAAGTTGTTGCCAGCTGTGCCAACGCCGCGAATCCTAAAAGTTGGAGTGCGCGTGGAGGATTGAGCCGAGTTTGCGGAAAAACTTGGGGCGACCTGCGCAATATCCCTGACATCGACCACGCCTGCACTCTCAAGCTGCGCAGGGGAAACTGCGGTCACAGCAATTGGAACATCTTGGATATCTTGAGCGCGCCTTGTCGCGGTTACGATAATAACATTGTCAGCAGTTTCCACGCCCGTGCCAGCATCATTGTCTTGTGCCATTGCTGGCGCTGCAAGCGCAATGGCATAAACCGACACGCCGCCCGAGATAGCCTTCAAGAGCCGTTGCCTAATAACCATACTTCCCTCTCCCACATCGCCTTTTGGCGTTTCATGCATCTATAAGTCAGGATTTCTCTAACTCATAGTTGTCCTCGGATGAGAGTTGTTCCATTATTGGAATGTTGTCAATGTTTGTCCGCGAACAAACAAAGGCGTCCGTATCGACGGTTTGGATTGAGGAGCGGCGATCGGCGCTTCACAATATGCCAGAAGAACAAGAGTTGGAGACCGAGAAAACATGGAACTTGTTAGCGAAACAGCGGAATTCGACACGCACAGACCGCATTCCAAGTTTGCGCCTACCTATCCTGAGCTCAAGGGTAAGCGCCTTTGGGATCCAACCGAATTCACGTCGGGTCAGCCTTGGGAATTCTACAAAAAAATGCGCGAAGAAGCGCCCGTCATGTGGTCCGATGCGGGTGACAAAGCGGCAGGGTTCTGGTCGTTATCAACCTATGAAGACGTGCAAGCCGCAGAACTCAATCCGGGCGTGTTTTCCTCACAGGCGGGCGCGATCAATTTGATCATTACCAAACGCGAGGATTGGAAGCACGAACGGTTGACAGAGGCCGCGCTCAATTCGCTGATCAATCTCGATAAACCGTTTCATATGAAGGTGCGCCTACAACAGCAGGAATTCTTCAAGCCCTCATTTGTCTCCGAGTTGGCAGAGCGCGTTGGAGATTATGTCGATACGCTGCTCGATGATCTGGAGCGCAAAGGGCCGGTGGTCGATTTCGTGACGAACTTCACCGAGAAACTTCCCATGTTCACCCTATGCGAGATGTTGGGTGTCGATGAAGAGGACCGCCCCCGGATCATCGAGTGGATGCACTATCTCGAACGTGCGCAGATGTTCACCCACGCTCCTTGGCGCACGTTGCTGAGTGAGCCGACTTTCCCGTTCAAGTTCGGCCCCAAGGTGACGGAAATGTTCGATTATGGCGAGCGTATGTTCGCTGACCGGCGCGCAAATCCGCGCGGCGATCTGCTTTCAGCGATTGCCAATTCTCAGTTGGATGGAGAAGCCTTCCCGCTGAAATTCTGGGACGGTTCGTGGCTGCTGATTATCTTCGCGGGCAACGATACAACGCGCAATTCACTGTCGGGGACCATGCGATTGCTGACGCAATTCCCTGATCAGAAACAGAAGATTTTGGAGAACCCGGAATTGATCCCTGATCTCCTCCAGGAATCTCTGCGGCTTACTTCGCCGGTGATGCATATGCGCCGCACCGCGACCGAAGATACGGAGATCCGCGGCCAGAAGATCGCCAAGGGCGAGAAGGTGGTGCTGTGGTACGGGGCTGCAAACCGTGATCCTTCGGTTTTCCCGAACCCCGATCGGATGGACCTCACTCGTGAAAATGTCACGCGGCATTTGGCGTTTGGTTATGGCCCGCACACATGTTTGGGCAATCGGGTGGCTCTGATGCAGATGCGGATCGCCTACACCAAGATCCTTGAGCGTTTCCCGAACATCGAATGGACCGGCAAGCAGACCATCGCGCCCAATTACTTTGTGCACGCGGTCTCGAGCCTGATGGTGAACCTTAATGGGAATGGTTGAATAACTCACATAGCCTGCGACGGTGTTGTCAGACTAACTGTACACAATTGACGGATGTTGATGTGCGGGTAGGTCGGTTTGATGCCGAGACGCCGCAAACCAGCCAGCCCATTCAAACGCTTTAACTCATTACCTGATGTGATCCGCCTGATCGTGATGATGTATGTGCGCATTCCACTGAGCTTGCGGAATGGGGAAGATATGCTCTTCGAACGAGGGATCGATATTCGCCACGAGACGGTGAGGTTCCGGTGGAACCGGTTTGGTCCAATGTTCGCTGCAGACATCAAGCGCCAGCGGATCAGTCGGATGCGCGGCTTTCGTCAGTGGCGCTGGCACCTTGACGAGATATTCGTGAAGATCAATGGCGAGACCCACTACCTCTGGCCCGCGGTCGACCAAGAGGGGGAATTGCTAGAGAGCTACGTCACCAAGAAGCGAGACAAAAAGCCTTCCCGTTCATTAAGAAGGCGCTGAAGAATCACGGACCCGTTGAGACCATGACCACCGATGGCCTATCTTCCTACAAAGCGGCGATGAGTGAGCTTGGCAACCAAGATCGTCAGGAGATCGGTCGCTGGGCAAATAATCGAGTGGAGAACTCACACTTACCCTTCCGACGATGAGAACGGGTGATGCTGAGAGCTCGACCGCTGAAGTCGCTGCAGCTTTACTTTAAACCGACATCTCACTGACAGACAGACTTACAAGACTTCCTGTGAAGACGCTTTGCTGAGCGGCAAACCCGATGGCCTGACACAGCACCGGATCAGGGATAGCTGCGCCAAACCGAGACAAGTCGGGATGAGGTTGACAGCAACACGTCGGTAAAATGACCAATCCTATTGACTTGTAAAACAACGTAAAGTCGTCCGTTTTTTATAGAACTGTTAACCAAATTCACTCAGACGGTGTGGCATAACCTGGTTCGAAGTGGATCAAATTGGGGACTTTGAATGTTGAGAAATTTTCATGCAGCCACGCCAATGCGGGCGCGAAAGGTCTTGGCGGCACTTACAGTAGGCGCGAGCGTGGTGGCTACGCCATCGGTGGTCAGCGCGCAGACAACATCGCCGACATCTTGTGGGATTGCCACGCAAATTCAGGTCAATGGCGGTTTTGAACAGCCAGTTATCAACCCAAGTTCAAGCCCGGGTCAGGTTCAAACGCCCCAAGGTCAGGTGCCTGGCTGGTCGACGACCGATAGCTCCGGTCTGATTGAAATCTGGCAGTCCAATTTCGCGCCCGGCACATCTGCACCAACACCGGCATTTGAAGGTGGTCAGTTCGCCGAATTAAATGCGCGCGAAGTGGCCGCTCTTTCGCAAACTGGCGCAGCGGCAGGTGGTGCGGAACTTTTCATCAGTTGGGCACACCGTGCAAGGGCAAGCAACAGTTTGCCACCAACCGATCCAGCCAGTATCCTGACCCAAATTGCAGAGGCCACCATCAGTGATGATGTTGGAACTCTCGGCAACACAGGTTCGTTTTCCGCCGATTCCACAGCGTGGGTTGAGCACACGTTCACCACGGTTACGAATCCTGCCGCCACGCAATTCTCTATGACATTCACCTCCCTGCAAGGTGGGGAGAGGGACGCGCAAGGCAACTTCCTCGATGGCGTTGAAGTCTGTCAAACCTTCATCACACTCGCATCGACCGTAACGGGCCGCAATGATGTTGACGGCAGTGGCGGCGACAGCGCCGGCGACACGGTCGATATCCAGCACACAATCAGCAACCCGGCTGGTAACCTTCGGCCTTTGGGTACTGTTACTGTCCAAGACGATTTGCTGGGCACGATCGTCATCACCACTCCGGATTCTGGTGATACCGATGGGGACGGCGTTCTCGATCCGGGCGAAACCTGGATTATCACTCGCCCGTACACTTTGACCCAAGACAACATGGACGATGCCGAGCCATCGGGATTTACCATTGCACCTGATGCCGTTGCCACGGGCGATACATCAGACAACGTTTTGACATCCAACGAAACGAATTACAGCTTCCCTGTGACGCCTCAGCAAATTGCTACAACAAATGATACAGTTACGGGCGTAGATGGGCTTAACGGCGAGACCGATGTTTTAAACGTTCTGACAGGCGACACTCTGGGCGCTGATCCTGCGACGACAAGCAATGTAACAATTGGTGTTGCTACGGGATCGAGCGTTCCACCTGAACTCAGCTTCGATACAAACGATGGTTCTGTCGATGTGCTGCCTGGCACGCCGTCAGGCACTTATAGCTTCGACTATGAAATCTGCGAAACGCAGAACCCAGCAAACTGTGAAACTGCGACGGCGACGGTCGTTGTCGATGCGGCGCCAGGAATTGTGATGACGAAGGAAGCAGATGACGATGAGTTCGTCACGGTCGGCCAAGTCGTGACCTATACCTACAGGGTAACGAACACCGGTAATGAAATCATCCGCGGCGTGACAGTGAACGACGTTCACAATGGCGCTGGACCTGCTCCGACACCTGCGAATGAAACACTGACCACAGACGCGGGCACCACCGGCGACTCAACCGATGTCACGGCCAATGACGGCATCTGGAGCGTTCTTGCGCCCGGTGACATCGTCACGTTCACCGGAACGTATACGGTCCAACAAGCTGACATCGACAATCTACAATAATTTGCGTTCTCGAACAGTTATTTACCGAGCTCGCCATTGATTCACGCTCGAATTTGAAATTCGATTTAGGGGTAAGATCATGACCACGATCAACAAAGGGTCAAATGTCCAAACGCGCAGTTCTTTCAAAAGGGCCGCTCTTGCATCTGTTGCTGTGGCGCCGTTTTGCATCGGCTTGGCGGCAAGCCCAGCGCATGCGCAACTGGTGAACACCGCGACTGTGACAGGCACACCAGATTCAGGCACACTTGCCCCGTTTGAAGCGATGGAATCGGTGACCGTCGCCGTGTCGATCGTCGCCGTTAATGATAGCGTCTCGGGCATCAATGGAGCCGCTGGCGCGACTAATGTGCTCAATGTTTTGACGGATGACACACTTAACGGAAACCCAGCCACCACAGACAACGTAACGATCAGCGAAGTCACCGCTGCAACACCCGTTAATCCGGGCGATCTGGTCCCTGTTTTGAACGCCACAACGGGCGCAGTTGATGTGCCTGCAGGTACGCCCGCTGGCACGTATGTGATCACTTATCAGATCTGCGAAACGGCCAATGTCCCCCCAGCTGGTCAGCCCCAAAATTGTGACACTGCCACGGCCACAGTCGTGGTTGAGGGCGCAGACCTTGCGCCTGACAATGACATGGTCACAGGCATCAATGGCACCACAGGTGCGACCGGCGTGCTTGATGTGCTGGACGGCGATCTGTTGAACGGCACGCAAACCACGCTTGCTGAAGTGGACATCGGTATCGTTACACTGGCCACTCCGCTGAACCCGGGTGATCCGGTGCCAGTGCTGAACCCGGCAACGGGCCTTATTGACGTTCCTGCGGGAACGCCTGCGGGCACGTACACGATCGCTTACGAGATCTGCGAAGAGCTGAACCCAACCAATTGTGAAGAGGCCACGGCCACAGTCGTGGTTGAGGGTGCAGGCCTTGCGCCTGACAATGACATGGTCACAGGCATCAATGGCACTACAGGTGCGACCGGCGTGCTCGATGTGCTGGACGGCGATCTGCTGAACGGCACACAAACCACGCTTGCTGAAGTGGACATCGGTATTGTTACACTGGCCACTCCGCTGAACCCCGGTGATCCGGTGCCAGTGCTGAACCCGGCAACGGGCCTTATTGACGTTCCTGCGGGAACGCCTGCGGGCACGTACACGATCGCTTACGAGATCTGCGAAACTCTCAATCCGACCAATTGTGAAGAGGCCACCGCCACAGTCGTGGTTGAGGGCGCGCCGATCCTTGCCGATCCTGATGCAGTTGCCGGAATTAATGGCACAACAGGTCAGGACGATGTTCTGGATGTGCTCGACGGCGATCTGTTGAATGATGCGCCTGCAACGCTAGCCACAGTTGATATCGATGTTCTGACGCCTGCAACGCCGCTGACGCCAGGCGCGCCGGTTCCGGTTCTTGATCCGGCCACCGGACAGGTAAGCGTTCCGGCGGGCACACCTGCTGGTACCTATGAGATCGAGTATCAGATTTGCGAAGAGCTGAACCCTGCGAATTGCTCGACCAATACGGCAACGGTTGTCGTTGATGCGCCAGAAATCAGTGCAGGCGATGATACCGTGGTAGGTATCAATGGTGCAGACGGCGCAGATGATGCCATCAACGCCTTTGACAACGACATGCTGAATGGCGTTCAGGTCGATCCCGACGCGATTACCGCTACTGTTCTGACACCAGCAACGCCGCTGACGCCAGGCGCACCAGTGCCTGAGCTTGATCCCGAAACAGGCCTAGTCGATGTGCCTCCTGGCACGCCTGCTGGTAGCTACACCATCGTGTACGAGATCTGCGAGACGTTGAACCCGACTAATTGTGCAGAGGCATCAATAACGATCGAGGTCGAGCCACCGGTTATTGAGTCTGCCGACGATGTGCCCGAGCCTGTTCGTTCTGGCATTGGTGGCAATGATATCATCAATGCATTCGACAACGATACACTGAACGGAGAGCCAGTTGATCCTGCCGCGATTACCGCGACTGTTCTGACACCAGCAGCCGATCCTGGCGTTGTGTTTGATCCTGCCACCGGCCTCGTTTCTGTTGGCGCTGACGTGCCGGCTGGCACGTACACGATTATCTATGAGATCTGCGAAACTCTCAATCCGACCAATTGCTCGACGAGCACCGTTACAGTCGTAGTTGAGGCGCCGATCAGTACTCTTGAAGGTACCGTCTTCAACGACGACAATGGCGATGAAGACCTACAAACTGACGAGGATGGCGCTCCGGGCTACCTTGTCCAGGTTCTCGATGAGAACGGCGACGTAATCGCCGAAACCACCGCTGATGCCGACGGCAATTACAGCATTGAAGGTCTGCCCAGCAACACGCCTCTCACGGTGCAGTTTGTTAATCCTGAGAACGGCGTGGTTTTCGAAACCATAGAAGATCTAACTCTCGAGCCAAACACGACCACTAGCGACGTGAATGCTCCGATCGATCCTTCGGGCATTATTTACGATTCAGTCGAGCGGACCCCAATTGCGGGTGCGACGCTCAACTTGGTTGATGATCAAGGCAATGCGTTGCCCGACATTTGCTATGTAGACTCTAGCCAGGCGAACCAAACGACCGGAGCGTCTGGAGCCTATCGTTTCGATATTATTCCAGGTGCCGCGCCGCAATGTCCGGTTGGCGAGACAGAGTATACGATCTCCATCCAGCCACCTACCGGCTTTGGTCCAGTTTCAAGCGTGATCGCGCCATTGGATGGCCCGTTTGACCCCACTGGGCTTGTAGCGCCGGTTTTGGTCAATCCGACCAATGACATACCGACCGGGGCAACCCCTCCTTACTACTTGGAGTTTGCTCTTGAGGCAGGCGACCCCGATGTGATTTTCAATCACATTCCGCTCGATCCATTCCTGACGCGCGGCGAGCTAATTGTTACAAAGACTAGCCCAAAACGGACAGCGAACGTTGGCGATGTCGTCCCCTACGAAATCACGGTCAGCAATGCAGAGAATGTGCAGCGAGCCGACGTCGATGTAGTCGACATTCTGCCATCGGGTACGAAGTATGTGCTTGGCACATCGCTGGTCGACGGACAGCCTGAAGAACCAGTTAGTACCGGTCGCACGTTGATTTGGGAAGATCAGGTCATTCCTGCGAATGGCTCCGTGACGTATAATTTGGCAGTCGTGATTGGTGCTGGTGTGACAGGCGGTGAGAAGGTGAACACTGGCCTTGCACAGAACGGCTCTGATGGTTTGGAAATTTCGAACCGTGGCACCGCCGTTGTCACCATCGTGCCCAGTGCGGTCTTCGACTGCTCTGAGCTGATCGGAAAGGTCTTCGAAGACGCAGACCGGGATGGCTATCAGGACGAAAACGAACCGGGTGTGCCGGGTGTGCGCCTCGGCACGGTTAACGGGCAACTTATAACGACCGACGAGTTCGGACGCTATCACATTGCCTGTGCAGCTGTGCCAGATGCTCGCATCGGCTCCAACTTCGTACTCAAGATCGACACTCGCAGTCTACCACTTGGTTGGGAGCCGACCACTGACAACCCACGTTCGATCAGGCTCACACGAGGCAAATTTGGCGAGCTGAACTTTGGCGTCGCGCCAGAAGAGATGCCGCAAGCCCAACGAACCGAGAAGGGGGAGTAAGGGCCATGAAAAACACACATACCACTTCATCCATTGTCCAAAATCTTAATGTTTGGGCTCTGCGCACCGGAATTGTGGCTGCCGCATTGGCAACGCCCACGGCGGTTCTGGCAGATGAGCCGGAAGCAGCCGCACAACCACAGGTTGTTTTTGTTTCCGATGCCGTGATTCAAGGGCAAGCGAAATCACGTGCTTCAAGCACAACTTCGAAAGCTGCTATTGCCGTTGCAACATCTAACCAGGCTGTTGTTGAAACGTCACAGGCGCAATCGCAAGCATCCGCTGCCAAACGAGGAACGGCCCGTGAGACGGTCCTGCGCATTGCCGACAAGGTTCAAACAACGAAACCCGATACCTTTAATGAAGCGGGCCTTAGGCGCAACGAACGCCGCGCTGCAGGTGAGCCAATCTCCACGAACGCTCAGCATGAAGTTCGATTTCGTGCTGATACACTGGTTGTCTCGCCGGTCCTCAATGTAGGTCTGGTCGAAGCACGGCGTTCGGCTGTTGCTGGGCAAAAGGCGACGTTTTTAGCCTACAATAACTACCCTGGGTTTATCGAGAAAAGTGAAGTGCGCATTTTCAGCGCTTCGCAATCTCCAGACAGCGAGCCATTGGCTGTTCTTGAGGTTAATGAAATGGGTGCAGCTTCTTGGGATGTGCCCATGTCAGGGCCATCTGCATTGTTCTATGTGCTGCGGGTTTATGGGAAGAATGGCCAGTTTGACGAAACGGCCGCTGAAGAGCTGACGATCGTTGATAAGAAGCTAGACGAGCTAGGCGGTGATGAACCAGTGGATCGTTCTAACTTTGGTACCATTGACGAAGCGGCGCATCGCAATATCAATCTTGGTGGGCTTATGGCCACTGTCACAGGGTTCGCCGATCCTGACACCGATCTAGTATATGTAGCGGGCCAAGTTGTCCCTATCGACAATAATGGCCGGTTTGCTGCGCAGCAAATTGTCGCGCGCCGCGGACCCTCATCCAAGCTTGATGTAGTCATCAAGCGGAATAACGAGACTGTATACGAAAAGTCGCAGAGCTTTGCGGTGAAAAAGGATGATTGGTTTGTCGTAGGGCAGGGTGATCTGACACTTGGCCGTAGCTTTGGCTCTGGCCCAGCAGAGGATGTTAGTGGAGATACTCTTGCCCAAGGCAGCTTCGCAATCGGACGCGCCGCGTTTTATGCCAAAGGTGTTATCGGAGACGATGATGGCGATGACAAAGACGATATCCGCATCACGGCTTCTGTCGATACTGGCGAGACATTGCTGAAAGATCTCTTCAGCAATCTTGACCGCAAAGATCCAAGCCAATTGCTGCGCCGTTTGAACCGCGATCAATATTACCCGACCTACGGGGACAATTCGACACTGGTTGAAGATGCCCCAACGCAAGGGCGCTTTTATCTCAAAGTTGCCAAGGACGACAGCCAGTTTGTGCTCGGTAACTTCGTCACCAATTTCAATGGTGCAGAACTAGCTCAACTTGACCGCGGTCTGTTCGGCGCATTGATCGATATCAACAGCGATCAAACCACCGAGTTTGGTGAACGCAAAACACAGATCACCGCATTTGCTTCTGATCCTGGCACTTTGCCAGCTCGTGAAGAATTCCGCGGTACGGGCGGCTCGCTCTACTTTTTGCAACGTCAAGATGTCTCGATAGGTTCTGAGCGGGTGCGCATTGAAACGCGTGATCGCAACACTGGCCTCGTTATTGAAAGCCGCGATCTCTATCCGCAGCAGGATTATGATTTTGACCCGTATCAGGGCCGGATCACACTTCTGAACCCGCTTTCATCAACGGTTGCTAATGGCAGCACCGTTCGTGAAGGCAGTTCAACTGGCAATGTTCCGGTCCTCGTAGTCCGCTATGAATACACACCATTGGTGGGCGACCTTGAAGGGTACACTGTGGGCGGCCGGGCAACCGGTTGGTTAGGAGAGAAAGTTCGCTTCGGCATCACTGGCCAACGCGATACAGTAGAAGAAGCTGCACAAACTTTGCTTGGTGCAGATGTGTTGCTCCGTTTAACTGCGGGCACGTATCTGAAAGGTGAAATTGCCCAGACGGACGGGCCAGGTTTCGGCCAGTCCAATTCGGTTGATGGTGGCCTTTCATTCACTGACATCGCCAATCCGGGTGCCAATACAAAGGCGCAGGCTTTCCGCGCTGAAGGTGGCATCGATTTCGCTGAACTTGCTGGCAAAGCTGGTGATTTGGGCAAATTGCACGGCTATTATGAAAATTATGAGGCCGGCTTTGCGTCAACTGGTAACCTTACTCCATCGGACACAACCCGGTGGGGCGCCGCTGCTAGCATTCCAATTGGCGAAGTTCTTTCGATTGCAGCCAAATATGATGAGCTTTCATCAGACAACACCGGCACCAACAAAACCGGTTCGGTCGATTTAGCGGCCAAATTTGCAGCAGGCACAGGCAATGTGACAACCAAATTGGGCCTTCGCTATGAAGACCGCACACCGGGCACATTGTTCAACTCTGTACAGGATGGCAGCCGCACTGATGCGGCTGCAGAAGTGGCCTATGCCCCTTCCAAGAACGTTGCGGTGCATGCCTTTGGTCAGGCAACTCTTGACCGTGATACAACGCGTCAACGCAACAATCGCTTCGGCGGCGGTGTAACGGCTCAGTTGACTGAAAGAATGTCGCTGAGCGGGGAAGTCTCCGGCGGTGACGGCGGCCTTGGTGCAGATGTTCAGCTTAATCGCCGCCTTGGCGAAGGGTCAGAAGCCTATGTTGGCTACGCTTTGTTCGCAGATCGCACTGACACTGGCCTCGACAGCCAGAACATCTTCACCCGGTCTAACCGCGGTACGCTTACCGTGGGTGCACGCCAACGCTTTAGCGACAGCCTGTCTGTCTACGGCGAAAACCGCATCGGCTTTGGCGGCTCTGCGCCGGCATTGACCCGCGGATTTGGACTGCAATTCGATCCTACTGACAAGATCTCGATCAACGGTAGCTTTGAAAATGGCCGCATTGACGACGTATCCACCGGCGTGTTCCGCCGTACCGCAGGTAGCTTAGGCTTTGGATATGCCACCGAGGGTGTGCGTTTGGGTAGCTCGATTGAGCTGCGCAAAGAGAAAAGCGCAACGATCGATCAGACCGTTTGGTTACTCCGCAACGATATTAGCTATGAAGTGAACCCGAGCTGGACTGCATTGGGCCGGTTCAACCTGGCTCGTGCCGATCAGCAAAGCGGCTCGGTCAATGCGGCTGAGTTCACCGAAGCCGTCGCTGGCCTGGCATTCCGTCCGGTCAATAATGAACGCTTCAATGGTCTTGTTCGCTTCACCTATTTCGAAGATCTGGGCCCAGTGGGTCAGATCACCGGATCAGGCCAGGCAGAAAGCCCGAAACAGCGTAGCGTCGTCTTCAGTGCAGACTTAAACTATGATCTGAGCCAGAAACTAACTCTCGGTGCCAAATATGGCTACCGTCAAGGCCGTGTTTCTGTAACCCGTGATAGCGATATCTTCGTAAGCTCGGATGCGCATTTGGGTGTGCTCCGTGCCGACTACCGCGTGAACAAAAAATGGGATGCGCTGGTTGAAGGGCGCGCTTTGTGGGTCACTTTGGCCGACGATATGCGGCTTGGCGCTCTGGGTGCGATCTACCGCCACATTGGTGACAATGTGAAAGTAGGTGTTGGCTATTCACTGTCAGACTTCTCTGATGATCTGACCGACCAAAGTTACTCAAGTCATGGGCCGTTCCTGAACATCTTGAGCAAGTTCTAAGGATCGATCAAAAGGCCTTGTCGGTCTTGTTAGACGAACGTGGCAGGCGAAAGTGAGCGTTGGTAGAAGCATAGCTTGGGTGGCAAATCGAGAGCCAAACCGCCCAGTCCACGCCAACGTTCACAACCATTTCAACGCCTACCGCCACCTCATCGACCGATAAATTTACAAGACCCGCCGCTCAGTCGCTTTGGCTGATTGGCAAAACCTCGCTGCCTGATCCATACCTAACCTTGCCAAAACTCCGCCAATCGGAGACTAGTTCGCGCTAGTGTGACAGTACCCTTTTGAGGGCACCACTTGCTTTCCTCAAACCGCTCGGTTGACTAGCGTTTCGAGATATTCCTGACGCCCGGAAATTGGGGTGGGACTGAGCTCAGCCTTAACTGCGTGATCTGCCACCTCGGCCAAGCTCATTTCGCCGCTCATGATCCGGCTGCCAATGCCAGTCTGCCAACCTGAATAGCGGTTTGCAACGAAGCTATCGAGCTCGCCATCTTCGATTATCTTTGCGGCTGCGAGCAGCGATTGAGCGAGCACATCGACTCCGCCAATATGCGCGTAGAACAGATCTACCGCATCGACCGACTGTCTCCTGACCTTAGCGTCAAAATTGAAACCGCCTGTTCTAAAGCCGCCGCCCTTTAGCAGGTGATACATCGCCAATGTCATCTCGGGCACATTGCACGGGAATTGGTCTGTGTCCCAGCCATTTTGCGGATCGCCGCGGTTGATATCGACTGACCCCATAATGCCGTAAGCGTTTGCGGTCGCAATCTCATGCTCAAAGGTATTGCCAGCGAGCGTGGCGTGATTGCCTTCGATATTGACCTTCACCTCGTCTTCCAGCCCGTAGTGTTTGAGGAAACCATAGACCGTTGCGGTGTCGCGGTCATATTGGTGCTTTGTTGGTTCGTGCGGCTTTGGTTCGATCAGGATCGTGCCTTTGAAACCGATCTTGTGTTTGTGCTCCACCACCATGTTCATGAAGCGGCCGAGCTGATCGAGTTCTTGCCCAATATTGGTGTTGAGGATCGTATCATAGCCCTCGCGCCCGCCCCACAGGACGTAGTTCGCGCCGCCTAGCCGGTTGGTGACCTCAAGCATCGAGCGGACTTGATGCGCGGCCCAGCCAAACACGTCTGGATCTGGATTGGTCGCACCGCCAGCGCTATAGCGCGGGTGGCTGAAGAGGTTCGCGGTTCCCCACAGAAGCTGCGTCCCGGTCTCGTCGATTTTACCCGACATTTTATCGGCAATGGAATCTAACTCGCGAGTGTAGCTGGCCAGGCTATCGTGATCCGCCATCGCATCGACATCGTGGAAACAATAGAAGGGCGCGCCTAATTTCGCGAACATGTCGAACGCGGCATCAAGTTTGATCTGGGCCAGTTCTGCGGTGACAGGCTCGCCCGGTTTCCAAGGCCGATCAAACGTTCCAGCACCAAAGATGTCATGTCCCGGCCATGCGAAGCTGTGCCAATAGCAGACCGCCCAGCGCAGATGCTCGCGCATGGACTTGCCCAGCACCAATGCGTCCGCATCGTAATAGCGATAGGCCAGCGGGTTGCTTGTGTTGGCCCCTTCAAAGGGCACGGTTGGAAGGTCGGTGAAATAGCCCATCAGATGTCTCCAAAACTGGATTTGAGAGTAGGGTAGAGCGAGCGAAATAGACGCTGCCTCTTTCCCGAATGAGGTTGCGGCGAATATTGCGCTTGCACCGGTGGCTGGGTGCAGACCTCAGCGACCGGTTCTTTGGTGATTGCGAGGCGAGCAAGGCGGGCTGCTCCGCTTGCGGGGCCAACACTCGAACCATCGCGGTAGGTGAGCGGAGTTTGCAAGATATCGGCCAAGAGCTGTGCCCAAAAGGATGACCGCGCGCCGCCGCCGATCACAGACATTTCCGCTGGGGGCGAGGGCATGGCTTTGAGCCCATCACTCAGGCCGAAAGCGACGCCTTCTAGCACTGATCTGATCAGCTCTGCCGGTCCAGTTTCGTGGGTGAGGTTGAAGAAGACGCCTTTGGCCGCAGGATCATTGTGTGGCGTTCGTTCTCCAGAAAGATAGGGGAGGAACAGGGGAAGTTGGTCTTGAGGGACCGTGCTTGCCTCTGCCGCTGTAAGCGCATTTTCAACATCGCGAAATTGGGTGAGCCGCGCCGCCCAATCGAGACATGCCGCGGCCGATAACATCACAGTCATCGTGTGCCAGCGGCCCGGCAGCGCATGGCATAAAGCGTGAAGGCCGCTCGCCGGATTGGGTTCAAAGTTCGCGCTGGCGGCGAAAATTACTCCCGATGTGCCGAGGCTAAGGAAAGCATCGCCCGGTTCGGTTACGCCAGCTCCAACAGCGCCTGCTGCTTGGTCGCCGCCGCCGCCAGCCACTGGCACGCAGGGTAGGCCGAGTTCGTCGGCGATTTTTGGGTGCAGCATACCTGAAATTGTATCGCCCTCGATAAGGACTGGCATGTGGCTCTCGCTAAGGCCGGTTGCTTTAAGCATGGTGGGCGACCAGCGGCGTTTCGCGACATCCAGCCACAAAGTGCCTGATGCATCAGACATTTCGGTGACCTTCTCGCCAGTCAGCAAGAGGCGAAGGTAGTCCTTTGGTAATAGGACTGTCTCGGTTTGTTCAAAGATCGCTGGCTCGTTCGCGCGCAGCCATGCGAGCTTAGGGGCGGTAAAACCAGGCATGGCGAGGTTGCCCGTGTTTAGCTGTGCAAGAGCATCAAGATCGCCGCATTCAGCCGCGCTGCGTCCGTCATTCCACAAAATGGCTGGGCGCAGCACCTTGTCAGATTTGCTGAGCAGAACTGCGCCGTGCATTTGTCCAGACAGGCCAATTCCGCGAACTTGGCTGCGTAAAGCGCCAGGCAGGCCGCCAATTGCGGTCTTTGCCGCTTCCCACCAATCATCAGGGTTTTGTTCGGACCACAGAGCTTGCGGGCGCTGGACCGTTAGAGGCACGGTATTTTGCGCCAAAACTGCGGCGCTATCATCAACGATCACGGTCTTCACGCCCGAGGTGCCCAAATCAATGCCGAGCCACATCAGATTGTCTCCTCTAAGAAAAAGTGGCACTCAATTTCCATGCGTTCGCCAGGTTGAAGCATCTTAAGGCCTGTCTCATCATGGCTGAGGCTGCTGTTTACCGCATCGGGAATGTGGCTGACGGGTTCGACGCAAAAGAAGTCTTTCCCGTCCGGGCAATAGACATGGGTGAAGGGCAAATTTGCTGACGGGCGCATTGTCAGCCTGTGGGTAGGCCAAGAGATCTCAATCGGCGCACTCCGTCCAGTGTAGCAATTGTCCACTGGTGGGCCTGTGAACCACTTGGGCTGGCGCGAGAATGCGCGGTGCGACGTGGGCAACCGGTCCGGCCCATTCTCCCATACGCCATCAACATTTGCATTGAGCCGAGCGCCTTCTCTCGGGAAGTATGGGTGCAGGCCAAGTCCAGCGGGCATTGGTGTTTCGGCCAAGTTGGTGAGGGCCATTTTGTGAGAGTAACCATCGGGTTGAGCCGTGATTTCTTGCCGTGCCTCAAAGCTCCATGGCCAAACTGCGCCGTCATGGTGCAGCGTCAATATCGCGCTGCTAGAGGAGCTTTGCGTGACCGCCCAAGGGCTGACCCAGCCAAGACCGTGGAGGGCATGGACCGGTTCGGCGCTTTTGTGCAGTAGCGGGATTGAACTGGTTCCCGAGCCAATCGGGATTTGGCCGTGCGCGATCCTGTTGCAGAAGGGGATCAATGGAAAGCTTGCGAGCGCGAGCGGATCGGTGCCGCCGGTATGAGGCCTGAAGACATCATGCCCCTGCCAAGTGAACGCGGCAATCCCTCCGCCGAGCCAAGGCGAAAGGCTGAGCTGGGTCGCTCCGCAAGTCAGCTCTAACAATTGCATGGCGACCTGCCTTTTGACCGTGTCGTTTCCCTCCTAGCAAGGTTGCCGATGTCGGCAGGAAGGACCAATGCCCTTGCCATTTTAGCCCTGCATTGCCTCAAGCTCTTTGCCGGCTGTCTCGGCGACCATCTTTGCAACAAAGATCACGGAAACAAGCGCTGCAAGCGCATAGAATCCGTAGGTGATTGGAAGCCCAACATTGCTAAGAAGCCATGGGAAGCTCATGATTATCAGGAAGTTTGCGATCCATTGAGCAAAGCCGGAAACCGCCAGGCCAGAGCCGCGGATCTGGTTGGGGAACATCTCTCCCAGCATTACCCACATCACCGGCCCCCAGTCGAAGTTGAACGCGACGACATAGGCGTTGGCGGCAATTAGAGCGGCAAGGCCTGCTCCATCGGACAGGACCAACTCTCCATTGACCAAGGAGCCAGATGCGAAGGCCAGCGCCATGACAGTGAGGCCAATCGCCATTCCGACCGACCCAATGAGCAGCAATGGCTTGCGACCAATCTTGTCGATCAATGCGATCGCCAGGAACACCGCACCAATCGATAGCGCGCCTGACAACACATTGATTTTGAGCGCATCATTCTCCGTAAAACCGACCGCCTGCCAGAGGACCGCACCGTAGTAGAATACAATGTTGATGCCCACGAGCTGTTGGAATGTTGCAAGCCCAACCCCAACCCAAACGATTGTTCTGATTTTGCCGGTTTGGCTGGAGACAAGGTCAGACAATCTCGGTTGGTGGTCTCCAGCCAGGCTGTCTCGAATTTCCTTCATTTTAGCCGGGACATCGACGCCCCCAAGCAACAAGCGGAGGATCGACTGAGCCTCTTCTTCGCGTCCCTTTGCGACCAGAAACCGCGGGCTTTCAGGAATGAAAAACAGCAGCACCAGAAACAGAGTGGCGGGTAGCAATTCCGCCCAAAACATCCAACGCCATGCCTCAAATCCGCCCCAAACCTGCTCTTGGCTGCCGCCTGCAAACTCAGCCAGGAAGTAATTTGAGAGAAATGCGGCGGTCAGGCCAATAATGATCATCACTTGCTGGATGGAGGACAGCCTGCCGCGCTTTTCGGCTGGGGCGACCTCGGAGATATAAGCTGGTGCAATCACGCTGGCTGCTCCAACGGCTAGACCGCCAATAACTCGCGCGATGACGAAGATGGTGGCATCGCCTGCGATGCCGGAGCCCCATGCGGATACAATGAAGAAGACTGCCGCGATCAAGAGGACAGCGCGCCGGCCAATTTTGTCAGACAGCCGTCCAGCGACGAACGCGCCGACAGCGCAGCCCAGCAGCATAGAGGCGACATTAAAGCCGGTGCCGACGCTGGTCGAATTGAAAGCCGTTTGCAGGCCGTCGACCGTGCCGTTGATCACGCCGCTATCGAACCCGAACAAAAACCCACCGAGCGTCGCTACTGATACGATCAGAAAGATGAAGCGTGCGTTATCCGTTGTTGCCTCATTAGTCACCAGAACCCTCTCCCAAAGACATTCTTGAGATTTATGTTAGCGGTAACTTAAAGAATGTCCAATCCAAACTTATGGATTGGCAGGCGCGGATGATCCGCGCTCAATCAGGCGGCATTCGTGCGACTGCTCAAATGCATATTCTTCGTCGGCTTGCTCGCCCAGGCCAACCTTACTCAACACCAAGTTAAAGGCGGACTTTGCCATCGCACTGACGGGTTGATCGATAGTGGTCAGTTCTGGCCAGACGGAAATCGCAGATGCGCTGTTATCAAAGCCAACAACGGTCAATTCGTCAGGAACTGACAGGCCATGTCGATGTGCGACGCCAATTGTCGCTGCAGCCATGTCGTCATTGCTTGCGAAAATGGCGCTGGGACGGGGCGTGGAGGCTAGCAGAAGCTCGGCTGCAGTCACTCCGGAGCGGTAAGTGTACTGTCCTTCTACCACCCAATTTGGAGCAATCTCGATTTGGGCCTCAGCCATAGCCTTGCGATATCCTCGCTCGCGCATAGTGCTAGACATTTGGTCAGGCGGCCCTTTGATAAATCCGATTCTTCGGTGACCCAAATCGATCAGATATTGCGTCATCGCGATGGACGCTGCTTCATCCTTAATATTGATATCATTAGAGCTTTTGTCTGCGGTGCCATTGGCGACAGTCGCGACTGGTATTCCTAACTCTTCAAAAAGGGACAGGATCTCCGGCGCTGAAGACGTAGGTGGCGGTAGTATCACGCCGGCAATACCGGCCTTTGCCAGGCGCATGGCTGATGCCACATGGGCGGCTGGCGTGTTCTCATCGCAGATGTCGACGATCAAGTGATTGTCGCTCGCTTGCGCCGCTTCCAACGCGCCCCTTAGGAACCGCCCAAGATAGCTGTCTGACGGGTTCGCATAGATCAGACCAATGTGAACATCGGCGCCCTTGGCCAAGCGCCGGGCCGAGCGATTGGGCTGATAATTGAGCGCGTTTACGGCCTTAAGGACGGTCTGTCTGGTCGCGTCACGCACGCCGCTTTCCGCGTTCATTACCCGCGAAACTGTCATTGCCGACACGCCTGCTTGGCGCGCGACATCATCGATTGTTACTGTCTGCCGATTACGCCGCCGTGTTCGTGCCATAGTGTCCCTCGCTCATAGTGACTAGCGGTCAGTGAGTGGCATTGCAATGCTGTGCTCATAGCGTATGATAGCGCTATCATTTGAGAAGGTGAGGATGATAATATGCGCAAATTTGTAGGGGGAGTTGCGGGCTGCGCGGCGGTTGTCGGATTGTTTGGGGGCATTGCTGCCTATCCAACCGTCGCTGTGAGCCAACAAAGCGCGAGTGTTGAGTTGGCAACTTACAAGAACGCGGGCGCGCCAATCGAAGGCCGCATTGAAGATCTGCTGGCGCGGATGACGCTGGAGGAGAAGGTCGCGCAAATGCTCACGATCTGGGAGCAAAAAGAGAAAGTGCAGACCGCCGAAGGCGATTTCGATTCTGCAAAGGCCCACGCGAGTTTTCCCAATGGCATTGGCATGATTGCCCGCCCATCGGATTTTCGCGGCGTTGACCAATCGAATTCCGGCGATGCGGGGGCTTCGGCTGAAGGGCGCAATCGCACTGCGCGGGAAACCGTCGACTATGTGAACGCGGCGCAGCGCTGGGCCGTCGAGGAAACACGTCTCGGCATTCCAATCTTGATGCATGAGGAGGGGCTGCACGGTTACGTCGCGCGTGGCGCCACCAGCTTCCCGCAAGCGATCGGTTTGGCCAGCACTTGGGATCCGCAGCCGGTTGAGCAAGTCTACAGCGTAGCGTCACGTGAAATGCGCTCGCGCGGGGCGCAGCTGGCGCTTTCCCCTGTGGTCGACATAGCACGCGATGCGCGCTGGGGCCGGATCGAGGAAACCTACGGTGAAGATCCATACCTCGTCTCGGAAATTGGATTGGCGGCAATCCGCGGATTTCAGGGCAGGGAATTGCCACTTGCCGATGATAAAGTGCTTGTGACGCTAAAGCATATGACGGGCCACGGTCAGCCGGAAAGCGGCACCAATGTCGCGCCCGCTGAACTGAGCGAACACACTTTGCGAACCTATTTCTTTCCCCCGTTTGAGCGGGCGGTAAAGGAGGCCAACGTGTTGTCGGTGATGCCGTCATATAATGAGATTGGTGCCCTGCCGAGCCATGCCAATGGCTGGCTGCTCAACTCAGTCCTCAAAGAAGAATGGGGTTTCAAAGGGGCCGTGGTGAGCGACTATTTCGCGATTAGAGAAATGGTCACCCGTCATCAAATGCTCGAAGACGCAGAGCAGGCTGCAGAACGCGCGATTAGCGCAGGCGTAGACAATGAAATGGCCGATGCGGATACATTCCTCACCCTCCCGGACCTTGTGGAGCAGGGGCGCGTGGATATTGCTCTGATCGACGAAGCAGTCCGCCGTATCCTGCGGCTGAAATTTACCGCTGGCATGTTCGAAAACCCATATGCGGATGCGGATTATGCAGAGCGGATTGAAGCCAATGACGAGGCCATTGCGCTCGCTCGCGAATCTGCGCGCAAGTCGATGGTCTTGCTCAAAAACGACGGCCTCTTGCCATTGAGTGCGGAGGCAATCGACAAGTTACTCGTCGTCGGGACAAATGCTAAAGACACGCCTTTGGGCGGCTACAGCGATATCCCTCGCAAAGTTGTGAGCGTGCTCAAGGGGCTAGAAAACGCTGCCGACGGAGAGTTCAAGGTTGAATACTCCGAAGGCGTTCGCATTACGGAAAGCCGGGTCTGGGCGGCTGATCCCGTCGATCTTGTTCCCGAAGAGGAGAACCGCCGTTTGATCGCAGAGGCTGTCACAGTAGCTGAAGATGCTGACGTGATCGTCATGGTCATCGGTGGCAATGAGCAGACCAGCAGGGAAGCGTGGGCGACGACGCACCTCGGAGACCGGACCGATATCACATTGGTCGGTCAGCAAATGGATCTTGCCCGCGCGATGCTGGCCACGGGCAAGCCGGTGGTGACCGTGCTGCTCAATGGCCGGCCGCTATCGATTGTCGAGCTAAACCAAACGGCCCCTGCGATCATTGAGGGCTGGTACCTAGGTCAAGAAACCGGGAATGCGGTCGCCGACGTCCTCTTTGGCAAGTCCAATCCTGGCGGCAAGATGCCTGTCACAGTCGCTCAAAATGTTGGGCAACTCCCAGTATTTTACAATCACAAACCTCAGGCTCGGCGCGGCTATTTGTTTGATAGTAAGGAGCCTTTGTACCCCTTTGGCTTTGGTCTAAGCTATACGAACTTCGAAATTTCGGCCCCGCGAGTGATCGGCGAGGCGCATTCAACTTCGGATACAGTCGGGGTCGAGGTCTCGGTGAGGAATACGGGGCAGTTTGCAGGCGACGAAGTCGTGCAATTGTATTTGCGCGACGTCCATGCCTCGGTCACCACTCCGGTGAAGCAGTTGGTTAGATTTGAGCGTGTCACTCTGCAACCCGGCGAGGAACGCGCCCTTCGCTTCGATCTCAAGCCGGCCGATTTCAGCCTTTGGAATGACAGGATGGAGCGTGTGGTTGAGCCGGGCAAATTTATCCTGATGGCGGGCGGCAACAGCCGCGATGTGAAGCAAGCAGAGCTGACTTTGACGGCAGATTGAGGTTATGAACCAGCCCACCAGTCTAGGTCGATTTCGCGCGGCTGAGCGCGATGGGTTTGCAATGCGCGGTGTCTAACCTATGATTGGATCACGCGCAGGGGTCCATTTTTTTCCAGTTTAGTCGGGCCCGCGCTGGGGAGACAATTATCCATAACGACACCGTCAGCGGCACCAGCGCGCCAGCTAGCGCGCCGATTGCGCCACCACTTGTTGATCTGCCAATTAAGACACACGATCGCGGTTTTTACGATGGCTTCAGCCGGGCGGTGACGATCCCGTCTAAGGTTATCGTCTCCTTGATCATTATGTGGGCAATCTTTTTTCCTGCAAAGGCACTGGCGACCTTAGGGGCGGCCAACACCTCGATCATTGCGCTGTTTGGCGGCTGGTACATCTATCTGGTCGCTACCTTGGTGGTGGTGTGCACGGTTTTGGCGCTGATCCCGCAATCCGGCAGTCTGCGACTGGGAGCGCCAGATGAGAAACCGGAATTCTCGCGATTCTCCTGGTTCGCCATGCTGTTTGGGGCTGGCATTGGTATTGGGATGCTGACCTTCTCTACTGGGGAGCCGCTGGCACACTTTGCCAACAACCCAGACATCATACGCGGTGGGATTGAGCCGCTGTCAGCCGAAGCGGTGCGACCGGCCTATCTCTACACTTTTCTCCATTGGGGCTTTGGCGCGTGGTGCACCTACGCTTTGGTCGGGTTGGGCATAGCTTATGTCGCGCACCGGCGTGACCTGCCGCTGACCATTCGCTCCAGCCTTGCTCCTTTGTTTGGCAAGGTCATGTCAGGCCCGGCGGGGCATATTGTCGATGTCGTCGCGGTGGTCGCGACGATCCTTGGGGTGGCCTACACACTTGGCTTCGGTGTCGAACAATTTGTCGCTGGCCTCTACCGAATTGGCTTGGGTGACTGGCTGATGACGACAGGAGATGATGGTGTTCTCGGCGCCTCCAATGCCGGGATCATAACCGCGCTGTTGGTACTGGTCGGTGCTTCGACGGTCAGCGCATTGTCCGGCGTAGGGCGCGGGATCAAATGGCTTTCCAACCTCAACATGGGGCTGTCTTTCGCGCTCTTGGCGCTTTTCGCAACCGTTGGCTCGGGGCTTTATGGATTGAAACTGCTGGGCGTTGCCACCTGGGATTATGTAATCACTTTGCCGCAGCAATCGCTCGCGCGTTTCATTTCCGACGGCACCGAAGTGGGCGACGCTTTGGTCTCTTGGCAGCTCGGTTGGTCCGTTTCCTATTGGGCGTGGTGGATCGCCTTTGCCCCGTTTGTAGGTATGTTTATCGCCCGCATTTCGCGCGGACGCACTGTTCGGGAATATGTGTTCGGCGTGGCGATGGTGCCTTCGCTCATGTGCTTTGTGTGGATGGCGCTAGTGGGCGGCACAGCGATCGATCTGGAGCTTAGCGGCGCTGCGGATGGAGCCATTCTTGCGGCCCCGATGGCGGATCAACTCTACGCGACTTTGGCTGCGATGCTGGGTGATGGAACCGCGCTGATCGTGTCAGGCTTGGTCGTGGTGTTGCTGATGACGTATCTCATCACATCGGCTGACAGTGCGATCCTGATCGTCAATACGATCAATGGTGCGGGCGAAGATGAGGGCTCGCGTCGTTACCACATCTTCTTCTGGGGCATTGCGCTGGCGTTTGTCGTTGGATCTATGCTGATCCTCGGCGGGATCGAGGCGATCCGCATCACCATGATCATCGGCGCCTTACCGTTCTCATTTGTGGTTCTGCTGATGATGATCTCGATCGTGAAAGCGATCGTTTTTGACGTTGTGCGCAAACATCACGGCGTGCCCACTACTGCAGAAGCGTGCGAGGAATGGAATGAGAAAGTAATGGCAAAAGAATAACGTGCCTTATAGATCGATCGACGCCAAGAGTAAATCGATCGATATTTGCCATAACTTGAAAAAATCGAGTATAGAAATGCAGTATAGATCTTAGAAATTGAGAATAAAAAACTTATAACTATAAGTATGTATTTCTTATTTCAGAAAATTCATTCTATATTTGCCCATGTTGTTATTTTGCAACATGGTGTTTCTAAGTCCTGAAAATTTAACCGATAGCTGTGGCCGGGCCTTAGATCGCTTGTTACCAGCCCCTGCAAGAGCGCGAAGTCTTTCTGACTGCGCTATTTTACTGACTCAGCGGCCCATCCGGGCATCGCGGGTCACCTGATGTCTATAGGGGACAAGCATAATGGTTAAGTTCGCAAGGCGCGCCTCAGTGAGCGCGCTGGCAATTGCTGTCGCATCACCGGCGGTCGCACAAGATGCGCCGGCAGGCGAAGCGGAAGAAGCGCGCGGCGGGGTTCCAACGATTGTTGTGACCGCGCAAAAGCGCAGTGAAGATCTGCAGGATGTGCCGGTATCGGTCTCCGCCATCGGTGAAGAGCAGCTCGATGAGCTGAACATCGATACGTTTGAAGACTATCTCGATCAGCTGCCGACGGTCACCGCCGGTGGCAGTGGCCCAGGCCAAAGCACGATCTACATTCGCGGTCTTGCATCAACCACGCCGAACCTCTCGGTCGCTGGTGTCGCAGGCCTCGCGCCAAACGTGGCGCTCTATCTCGACGAGCAGCCGCTTGCACAGCCTGGCCGCAACCTCGACGTTTACGCCGCTGACCTTGAGCGCATCGAAGTGCTCTCCGGCCCGCAGGGCACTCTGTTCGGTGCGAGCTCACAGGCTGGCGTTGTCCGTTTGATCACCAACAAGCCTGACCTCAGCGGCTTTGACGCAGGGTTCTCTGGCGGCGTGTCTTTCACCAAAGGCGGTGAAGCGAGCTACAAGGCCGAAGCAATGGTCAACGTGCCAGTGACCGACACCTTTGCTCTGCGAGGCGTGGTCTTCCTTGATGATCAAGGCGGCTATATCGACAACGTCGCGGGCACTCGCAATGTCAGCGAAAGCGCGCGTTTTCGTCCATCGGGAACAGTCCGCTCAAACGGTGTTCCGGTGAACGCGAACCGCGGTGGCTTCCAAGCAGGTGCTGATCTGTCGGCTGTCACCTTCATTGATGCTGACAATGCTGGTCTGGTCGAAGACAATTTCAACGATACGCAGTATTCTGGCTTCCGCGCGAGCGCATTGTGGGAAGTGACGCCTGACTGGAAAGTCACATTGTCGCACACCCGCCAGAGCGTCGAATCCGATGGTGTGTTCTTTGCTGACCCAGAACTGGGTCTCGACAATCTCGAAATTCAGCGTTTCGAAGATGATCGCCTAGAAGACAATTTCTCGAACACCAGCTGGACGGTCGAAGGCCGCTTGGCGATGCTCGATATCGTTTACACTGGTGCTTACACTGATCGTGAGACGGAACAGCGGGTCGATTATTCCGACTATTTGTTCGTTGGTCAGTACCTGCCGTATTACATCTGTGATGGTTCGGTCAGCTACCCTGGTGCAGCCGCACCAAGCGGAACGTGCCAAGCGCCAAACCTGTTTGTCACCTCAGACAGTAACACCACCGTGTTCACTCAAGAACTGCGCTTTAGCACTCCAGCGGAAAACCGCTGGCGTGTGACGGCGGGTGGGTTCTACTCCGATCTTGAACTGCAAGAGCGCAACGACTTTGCCTATCCGGGCAATGTTCTGGCTCAGCCATTTGGTCCGTTTGCACCGAACTTCCCGCAAGCCGGCTTTATCTCTGAAGAAGGTCCGTTCCCAGCGAGCACGATCTTCCGCAACGATATTCGTCGGACCGACGAGCAGTTTGGTATCTTTGGGGAGGCCAGCTTTGATCTCGTCCCAGACCTGCTGACCGCAACATTCGGCGCGCGTTATTATGACGTCGAAGTTGATTTCGAAGGCAGCGCCAACGGCTCGTTCTGTAACTCAGGCGCAGCCGAAGACGCGAACGCATTCGGCACCAATATCAACGATCTGTATGACGGCGACGGACAATTCACCTTCATCGGTTCTTGCGACGCGGCACTGCGTCAAACCTTCACCTTGGGCGATAGCATTGCCGACATCGAAGCCGCAGGCCTTAGCACCGCGCAAGCAACGCAAGTGTTCAACGCGCTTCAAGCGCCAGACGTCGCCAAGACCAGCGGTACCATCTTCAAAGGCACACTAACCGTGACGCCGAACGAAGACATGCTGTTCTATGCGACATATTCAGAGGGCTTCCGCCCTGGCTTGCTCAACCGTCCAGGCGGTGCGCAAGGCGCCAACGGATTTACGGTCCCGTTCGAGCTCGAAACCGATGAAGTTAAGAACTACGAACTGGGTTGGAAGCTCGACCTGATCGACGGCCAACTGCGCTTCAACGGTAGTGCATTCTATGTCGATATCAGCAATCTGCAGACGACGATCTTTGATCCGAGCATCACCAATCTGTTCTTCTCGGACAATGCCGCCAATGCAGAGATCTATGGCTTGGAGGCGGACTTCACAATCGCTCCATACGCAACGCCCGGTCTGACAATTGCTGGTGCTTTCTCGGTGCTCGACACTGAAATCACCGAGGTTCTCACACCTACCAATGACGTGCTTGCCGGGACGAACTTGGCGTTCGCACCATCATTCCAAGGCAATCTGCGGGTCCGCTACGAATGGGATCTCAGCGACACTTTGGGCGCTTACATTCAGCCTCAAGTGAGCCATTCGGCATCCAAGCTGACCGACATTATCGAGATCAACAAGCTTGAGCTCGACAGCTACACCTTGGTCGATCTGGCGGCGGGCGTGACTTCCGACAATTGGAAATTCGAGATATATGGTGAGAACCTGTTTGATGAGCGCGCCGAGATTTCGGGCAACTTCATCAATGACCGGGCTCGCATCACCACCAATCGTCCACTGACGGTCGGAATGCGGATTTCCTACGACTATTGATCTGACATAATCAGCAAGACAGTGCGGCGGGAATGGATCTGAGGGGATTCATTTCCGCCGCTTTGCTTTTGGGCTCTGGGCTTATGCGAACAGGATTTGTAAGGCGGTGAAATGGCGACACGCGAAGAGCTGCTGAAAACCGCGCAAGAGGCGCTGCAGCAGGGCCGATTTGAAGAGGGGTTCGCGCACGCAAACTCCGTGCTGGCTGAAAAGCACGATGATGGCGACGCGCTGTACCTGGCCGCGGTTGCATGCCGATATCTTGGGCGCTGGGATGAGGCCGCAGCCCATTTAAGACAGCTACATGCCGCCATGCCAGAATATGGCCGGGCCTGGCAGGAAGAGGGGCATCTGGCGCTAGCTAAGGGGCAGAATGATAATGCGCTTGCTGCCTTTGCCCGCGCCACCCGGTTTAACCCGGCGCTGGAGGCAAGTTGGCGCGAACAAGCGCGCATCGCCAACGGGTCAGGGCGCGCCGCCGAAGCTGCCGCTGCGAGCGCTCAGCAACAACGGCTCGCCGCTCTGCCGCGGGAGCTGATTGCGGTTACCAATCATTTGGCTGAAGGACGCGTGCTGCGCGCAGAAGAGATCTGCCGATATTTCCTGCGTTCCAATCCGCGCAATGTTGAGGGGATGCGCCTGCTTGCCAAGATCGGGCTGGAACTTGGCATTCTGGATGATGCGGAGTTCTTGCTCGAAAGCGCGGTGAATTTTGAGCCGGACAATATCCAGCTCCGGCTCGACTATGTTGACGTGCTGCGCCGCCGGCAAAAGTTTGAGCGGGCGCGTGAAGAAGCAGAAGCGCTCCACGCCAACGACTCCAACAATCCGCTGTTCCAATCGCGGCTTGCCATTGAGAGCATGCAGACAGGCGATTTTGATCGCGCCTTTGAGCTGTTCGAAGCGGTGCTTGCAAAGCTGCCGCAAGACCCGGCTACGTTGACCAGCATGGGCCATGCGCTCAAGACGAAAGGGCGCAGTGAAGACGCGATTTCAAGATACCGCGCAGCTATTGCCGCGAAGGGTGACCATGGCGATGCCTATTACGCGCTCGCCAACCTGAAGACTTACCGTTTCAGCGATGAAGAGCTCAACGCGATGAGCGATCAGGTCGCGCGCCCGGATCTCGCTTTTATGGACCGGGTGCATTTGTCGTTTGCTCTGGGCAAAGCGCATGAGGATCGCGGTGAATACCAAGAGAGCTTTGCCGCTTATGCGCAGGGCAATGACCTGAAACGCGCGCAAACCCGCTACAGCGCCGATGCGATGACCGCCGAGCTGGCAAAGCAGCGCGAGCTGTGCACGGTAGAGCTGTTCGAGAAACATGAGAGCGCCGGTCACGATGCGCCGGACCCGATTTTTATCCTCGGTCTGCCGCGCGCCGGATCAACTCTACTCGAGCAAATTTTGGCTAGCCACAGCCAGGTTGATGGGACGCTGGAGCTGCCGGATATCCTCGCGCTCGCGCACCGGCTGCGCGGACGCAAGGCTGGGCAGTCGCTCTATCCGGCTGTGCTGCATGATTTGAGCGGCGACCAATTGGCGAAGTTTGGCGAGGAATTTATCACTAACACCCGCGTTCACCGCCAAGGCGCGCCGTTTTTCATCGACAAGATGCCCAATAATTTCCGGCATATTGGCCTGATCCATCTGATCCTTCCGAATGCCAAGATCATCGATGCGCGGCGCGATCCGATGGATTGTTGTTTCTCCGGCTTTAAACAGCCGTTCGCTGAAGGTCAGGAGTTCACCTATGGTCTGACCGAGGTTGGGCGCTACTATTCCGACTACGTCGAGCTGATGGACCATTGGGACACGGTGCTGCCTGACAGGGTTCTGCGCGTGCAGCATGAGGATGTTCTCGATGATCTCGAAGGGCAAACGCGGCGGATGCTCGAATATCTGGGGCTGCCGTTTGAGGATGCCTGCCTAGACTTTCACAAGACAGATCGCGCCGTGCGCACTGCCAGCAGTGAGCAGGTACGCCAGCCAATCAATCGCAAGGGGCAGGGCGCCTGGAAGCCGTTTGAGCCTTACCTTGACGATCTAAAGAGCGCCCTAGGAAAGGCGTAGATGTTTAAGCCGCTGCGGGTTTGGCAGCTCGCGCTTGAGTCGCTTCGTCAGATTTCAGAAACTCAACAAAGTCGGCCCAATCCATCGGCTTGCCGATTTCCCAGCCCTGCACATAGTCACATCCGAACTCTGCGAGCGCCTCGATCGTTGCCGCGTCTTCAACGCCTTCTGCAACAATGTCGAACGAGAGCGCATGCGCAAGATCAATCGTGGATTGCACCATGATCCTGTCTGCGCGGTTGGCAACGAGATCGCGCACAAAGCTCTGGTCAAGTTTGATCTCTTGCGCGGGGAAGCCCTGCAGGTAGTTGAGCGTTGCCTGACCCGTTCCGTAATCATCAATGGAGATGCGTGCGCCGGCATCGGTAAGACGCCTGAGCGTCGTTTTGGCGAGCTCTGGATCAGCCAGCGGCGCGCTCTCTGTCACTTCTAATGTGATACCAGACGCGCCTTTGCTATGCGCCTCTTCCATCATCGCGATTGCGCTGTTGACGAAGGCTGGATCGGACAGCAATTGCGCCGAAATGTTGACCGCCAATTGCACCGGTTGCCCCGCTTCATTGGCTTCGCGGCTGCGCTCCAGCGCTTTCGCAAGGACAAACTTGGTCAACTCGCTGACCTGGCCCTTGGTCTCCAAGATTGGAATGAAGTCAGCCGGTGAGATTCGCCCCAGAGTTGGGCTGTCCCAGCGAACAAGGCATTCAGCGCCGTAGATTGCTCTATCGGAAAGTCGCATTTTCGGTTGGAAGACAACATGGATTGCATCGGTCTGCATCGCGTCGTCGAGTTCGCCCAGAATTCGCTGCTGGAATTGCGCTTCATCTTGAAGGCCGAGCGCGTTGGTGGACCAGTCAATGCCGCGCCGGCGAGCGTATTCTGCGGCAGTCACCGCATCGGCTATCGAACCTTGCGAACTGCCATAAAAGGCTTTGATCTTGAGCCGTTTCTCATCAAGATCGAAAGGTGCCGCGAAGGAGGACTGAACCGAGGCAAAGTGTTCTTCGAGAGCGTCGCTATGGCTTTGCGGAACGAACCAAGCGAACATCGCACGATCAATTCGATAAACCTGCTCTGATCCTGCAAGCGCGACCAGACGCTTCGCAATCTTGCGCTCAAGACGTGGAAGATCAGAGCCCGAGACAATTGCTTCAATCTGCTCAAAATCATCGATCCTGGCGACCGCAATTGCTCGGTCTGCTTGGTCCGCAAGCTCAATTTCCAGCGCGCGCCGGTTGGGAAGACCGGATGCTGCATCGGTGCGCCTCGCATGGCGCAGGCTGAGTGCAGATGTGATCAATCGGTGCAATCCAATGAAGCTGCCAAGCAGAATCATAATTGGGATCAGTTGGATGTAGGGCAGCGCGAACTGATCAAAGGCGAGCGCGATGCCAGCGGCCACAGTCCCGATAAACACGGCACCAAAGGCCACGCGGGAACGGCCCCTTGAAAGTGAGCGCAGCATCACTGCCAGAACCATGGCTGCAATGGTCAGTGGCAACCATGGGCCGCTGTCGCTGCGCATGCGATTTTGCAGCAGTGTTTCGGCTGCTTGCGCTTGGATGACGACACCCGGACGAACCCCGAACAGAGCGGTTGGATAGCGGTCGCCGAGCTCAATTGCTGTCGCGCCTACCATGATGCGTTTGCCAAAGACCTGTTCGCGTGCGACTTTTCCCTCGAGCAAGTCGACAAAGGAAATGCGCGCTATGGTGTCGGGATCAATCGCTTGGTCGACGCGGAAATACTGATCGATCCGGCCATGTTCCTCTGCGACCATACTTGCGATGGACGGGCGTGGCACGTCATTCGTGGAAACGCCGTATGGGTAGAACTCAATCCGTCCGTCGGCATTTGGAAGCACGTTTACGGCCGAGAGGAATGCATGCTCGCGAAATTCGGGCAGGGGCAAAGCCTCGGTGATGTTCTTACCATCTTCGCTTTGCTTGGCCCGGTTTTCTTGACGGAAGGTTGGCAGGACCACGGACCCGCCCAATTGTTTAAGGGCGCTTGCAAAACGGGCGTCTTGCTCCGGTGCTGAGCGTGATGAGAAATCGACATCAAAGGCGATTTGTTCTGCGCCCAAGCGGTCCAGCTCTAAAATGGCATCGGCGTAGAACCCGCGCGGCCAAGGCCATTGCTCAAGCGCCTGGATTGAGCGTCCATCGATTTCGAGGACAGTGATCTCACCGGATGCTTCGCTGATACGCAATCGGTCGCGATTGTCGCGCAGGGTTTCCTCGGCATTGCCCGACAGCCCGCTCAGCGTTGCAATTGCAGCGATAAGCAGCGCCATAATAAAGGCAACTGCGCGCGCGACATTGCCCTGCATTGTGACCGAGGCGTTGGCTAGCCGCACGCAAATACTCCCGATAGACGGCGGAATGCCGCTTCGAAGGGAACGCGTATAGTCGGAAAGGGTTTAAGCGAGGTTTCTTTCGCGTTTACCCAGAAAATCAGAGCTTTGGAGAGGCGAAACTCAGTGCTTCGAGCTTAGTTATTATTGCCCCGGCCTCGGCCTCGACCGCGCTCTCCGCCTTCACCGCCTTCGCCGCCTTCGCCGTTCTCTCCGGCATCATCATCATCGTCGTCGTCATTGCCCAGCCCCAGGCCCAAACCGAGATCAGCACCTAGGTCGATATCCACGCCATCATCTCCGCCGAGGTCTGCTCCAAAGTCTATGCCAACACCGCCCTCGGAGCCATCTTCATCATCAGAGTTGGGGCCGCCATTGCCGTTCCCGTTACCGTTGTTTCCGTTGCTATTTCCGCCGCCATTGCCATTTCCGATGCCGTTGGCATTGCCGTTGTTACCGCCCGAGTTGCCGTTTCCATTTCCGGTGGTGTCTTCGTCGCTGCCGTCATTGCCTGAGCCGAGGCCCAGATCCGCGCCCACGTCGACTTCTTCGCTATCGGAATCATCGGCTGGGCCAACGATGCCGGCATCGAGGCCGATGTCTTCATCATCGGAACTGGGGCCGCCATTGCCGTTGCCGTTCCCGTTGTTTCCGTTGCCGTTTCCGCCACCATTGCCATTCTCGAGGCCGTTGGCATTGCCGTTGTTACCACCCGAATTGCCGTTTCTATTTCCGGCGTTGTCTTCGTCGCTGCCGTCACTGCCTGAGCCGAGGCCTAGATCCGCGCCGACATCGACTTCTTCACTATCGGAGCCATCAAGCGGGCCACCAATGCCAGCATCGAGGCCGATGTCTTCATCGGAGGCATCATCATCAAGGTCAGCGCCGCCATTGTTTGGATTTTCGCCGCCCGAGCAATTCGCGACATCAGCGCAAGAACCATTGGTCTGATCCTCCGCATAGACGAGACCCGTGTCATTCGCGGGTGCAACATTTTCGTCAGTAGCGCCGACATCGACCGTGCCAATTGCAATGCTGCTGTCGGTCTCTTCTGCGACAGGAACAGAGGTGTTGCCTTCGTTCTCGGTGATGACTTCAATCGGGCCGCTTTCACCATCTCCTGGTTCTGAGATGACGAAATCTTGGGCCGCGCTGCTTTCTTCTTCGCCACCGCTATTCGTTATGACGTCGTTGACGTCGTCATAAGAGGCGCCCTCTCCGCCAGATGCGGCGCCGATCTCGACCTGCAATCCTGGGGCAGTACCGTTCGCACGGCCAGCGTCAGCTTGGGTAGTGGGCCCGGCTGTAACAGGTCGAGCAAACGGTTGTTCGCGGCTGGCGCTGCTAGCGCCAGCTGCGCCGCCAGAATTTGCCGCTGCGTTAGCGATGCGTGTAACCGGCTCTGCTGCTGGCTGGCTGAGAGCGGGCACAAAGCTAGGTGTGCCGCGTACGGTTGCTTCTTCCGCACCAGGGCCATCGGGATCGTTCGAAATGACGATCAAATCGCCGATTGCGTCCGCCTCGACTAGCCCGACGAGGCCTGGGGTCAGCAAGGCTGCTTCGAGATCATCGCCCGTGGTGACTTCGACCGCACCTTCCGTAACCTGAACGCTGGTGCCATCATCGCCAACCGACACGTTGAACGTCGTCCCCTTGACCACAGCGGCCATGTACGGAGTCTCTACGCCAAAATGAGGGGTGCTCTTCTTTTCGATCTTAAACAGCACATTGCCGAGATATTGAAAGATCTGCGTAACCGGACCGGCCTTTTCAGGCTCGGCAATCCGGATATGCGCTTTTGGTGAGACAACGAGATATTCTTTGCCGCGGACCAAAACAGCGCGGGCCCCTGTGCCGGTGCGGATCACATCACCTTCGTTAAGGCGGCTGTTTTTGCGAGCCTGAATGACCTTCTCACCGCGTGTGATCGTAACCGATCCGCTCGCCTCAGAAACGCTCCAGCCACTGCTGGCAATGGCGCTGGTGCTGGCCATCAAGGCGGCAACCACAAGGGATTTCTTGGCAAGGCGGATCATTGGTTAGTCTCAAATAAGAATACAGTTCAGTGCTAGTATGCCTTTGAACCGCCGCCTCTAAAGGAGTGCTGAAGCTGGGTAGCTAACATTTCCCTAATTCGCTCGCGGGTAAGAGTTTATTAGCGGGCCGCGGCTAGGCGCACGCCTCCATTCAGGAGGTTTCAATGCGTTTAACCAAGGCAGTTTCGTTGGGTGCATGTCTATGCATCGCAGCGCCTGCGTTGAACGCGCAGGAGACCGCCAATCCGCCGCGGATCGCTATGCTGTCGGTCATGCAGAGCGGCGACGAAGTGCTATATGAGCAGGGCGAGCAGCCCGCCGAAGAGCAACAGGCCGATCAGATTGGTGCGATTGTCATTCTCGGCAATGAAGCGATCGACGATGCTCGTTACCAGGCGGTCGTCGAGGGTTTCTTTGGAGAAGAGCGCAGCGAAGAGGTGCTGGCTCAGCCGACCAAGCAGATCGCCGATCTCGCGAAAGAAGAAGGCTATGCCTACGTTAAAGCGGACGTGCTTGAGAACGAGAATGGTTTTGGCGTTGTCCAGATCGCGGTCGATGAGGGCCGCGTCGATGCAATCGAAATCAATGGCTATGACAATGCTCAAGCTCGCCGAATTCTGAACCGCCTGCAGGGCCGACCGGTGAAGCAAAGCGATTTGGAAGCGGCACTGCTGCTCGTAACTGACATCCCTTCAGTGCGATTGAAGGATGCTAAGATTTCACGCCGTGATGGCCGCGCCATTCTGGTCGTCAACCTTGATCAGCAAAAGGACCGCTATCAAATCCAGGCGGACAATTACGGCACGCGTTCGTTCGGCCCGTACCGCGCGGTGGCCTCCACTCGGCAAACTGATGTGCTCAGCTCTTCGGATCAGCTTTACGTTGCCCTACGGATCAATCCGGTCGATCCAGAAGAGTTGCTCTTTGTTTCCGGTTCCTACCGGACGCAGGTCAACAGCTCTGGCCTTACTGCAGGGATCAATGGCTCGATTGGCTCGACTTCGCCAGAGGGGCCTTTTGGCGACAGCGATGTAAACGGAGATTCGTTGCGAGCAGGGATATCGCTCGATCAGCCGATCATCAGGTCGAAGGACAAGAGCTTGTGGGTCAATGGCAATGTCTCTTACATCGCGATCGAGCAAGACGACCTGGGGCAGATGCTGCGCGATGACACCATCGTAACTGCTTCGATTGGCATTACGACGCAATGGGCGGTTGCTGGCGGACGCGTCCGCGCCGGGGCAAGCCACGTTCGCGGGCTGGGTATCCTGGGTGCAAGCCGGCGCGGCGATCCATTGATCTCGCGCAGAGATGGCGACGGCGTATTCTCCAAGGTTTTGTTCTGGGGCGATGCGCGTTTGCCGGTCGCTGGCCGTTTTGATGTCTATTTCGCTGCCGGGGGGCAGATTGCAGATCGTCCGCTGCTGGCTCCACAAGAGATGGCGCTGGGCGGGCCGTTCCGCACGCGCGGATATGATTTCAGCGAAGTGCTGGGCGACGAAGGTGTTTATGGCCTGGCTGAGCTGAGATATCGCTTTGCACCCGACAAATTGCCGTTCGATTTTCTCCAATTCTACGCCTTTGTCGATGGCGGCTATGTCACCGATATCGGAGCGGGCGTAGGTGAGGGATCGCTCTTTTCTGCTGGACCAGGCGTGCGCGGTCGCATCGGACCGTTTGGTTTCGAGATCGAAGGCGGGTTTCCTTTGGGAGGCAGCGCAGAGCGCAGTGATGACAATTCGCCGGAATTGAACGTGCGCGCCGGGATCAATTTCTGAGCGCCCCGACGCAGGCTTTCTCGAGCTGGTTGGTTGATAATTAGCCGCTGCGTTCGCATCTGTAACACATGGCTAAAGTCATAGTATGGTTTGACGGGGCATGTCCGCTGTGCACCCGAGAGATCGCATTGATGCGGCGCATGGACACGGCCAAGTCGGTGAAGTTCATCGATGTTTCCGGGGAAGCGGGCGAGGCTGTGTGCCCAATCGACCAGGCGCAATTGCTGGCGAGGTTTCATGCAAGCGAAGACGGCCGGCTGCTGAGCGGCGCGGCTGCATTCGCCGCTATGTGGCGTGCGATCCCGCTTTTCCGCCCACTAGGCCTGCTGGCTCGCAACCGGATTGTGCTCAGCATTCTTGAGCGGTTCTATATCCAGTTCTTGAAGGTACGCCCGGCCTTGCAGCGCTTTTTCAACTAGAGCCGATCAAGCAAAAACCATTTGCTTCAAGCTCCTCTTCACCCCAAGCTCACAATCTAAATATGACCGGGAGAGGGTTGAGCGATGAGCTATTTCGGAGCGATGCAGAACGAGATTTACAACGCCGGGTTGCAAGGCATTTTGCCTGAGTTTCCGGTTGATTTTGCAACGCTGGAAAAGCGCGCCCACGAGGCACTAGGTCCGTCATTGACCAACTATGTCGCAGGCGGGTGCGGCGATGAGCATACACAAGACAGCAACTCATCCGCCTTTCACCACTGGGGCATGATCCCGCGCATGATGGTCGATGCGCAGGAGCGGGACTTATCGATTGATCTGTTCGGCATGAAGCTGCCGACCCCTTTGTTCATGGCGCCCATTGGGCTGACGGGCGAGGCGACGCAGGACAAGCACGGCGATATCGCTGCTGCGCAGGCCTCGGCGGCGACGGGCGTGCCACTGTGCGCTTCGACGCTGGCGAATGACAGCATGGAGGATGTCCATGATGCTTGCGGTGACACGCCGGGTTTCTTTCAACTTTATACGCCGCGTCACAAGGGGCTCGCCGAGAGCCTGATCGGCCGGGCTGAGGCCGCCGGATACAAGGCTCTGGTGGTCACGCTCGACACGTGGGTGACTGGGTGGCGACCGCGCGACCTCAACGCCTCAAACTTCCCGCAATTGCGCGGCAAGGTACTGCACAATTATTTCTGCGATCCGGTGTTCCGGTCGCTGCTTGAAAAGCCGCCAGAAGAGGATCCCAAGACGGCGATCATGACTTGGGCTGCGACCTTTGGCCAGGTGCTGACCTGGGACGATATGAAATGGCTGAAATCGGTGACGAAGCTGCCGATTGTACTGAAGGGCATTTGCCACCCAGATGACGCGAGAAAGGCCGTAGATACGGGCGCGGACGGGATTTATTGCTCCAACCACGGCGGGAGGCAGGCGAATGGCGGGATCGCGACTATCGACCTGCTCGAAGACGTGGTGAAGGCGTCTGGTGATGTGCCGGTGCTGTTCGATAGCGGCATTCGCTCCGGCACTGATGTGGTTAAGGCGCTGGCCTTGGGCGCGACTGCTGTCGGCGTGGGCAGGCCATACACGTATGGGCTGGCCTTGGGCGGAGCGAAAGGCGCAGAGTTTGTGCTGAGATCGATCTTGGCCGAGGCAGATTTGCTGATGGCTGTAAACGGTTACCCAACTTTGGAGGCCGTGCGCGCGGCGGGGGCTCAGCGGGTTTAGACCGCTTTTTACCCAAGCTTAAGCAGCGTAACTGGTGGAAAAAGCTACTTCTCGCTGCAGCTTAAATGGAAAATACGATTCTGTTTCCAGATTATTAGGTGTTAGCCCTTAGGCAGCTAAATATAGCGATTCGAGGCGATTGCCTCTTGGGGAAGCAGAAATGGAAATACCGACGATCAGGTCGAGTGGCCCAGATGCGATGGGCCGGACGGTTCAACTTCAAGATGAATATTCGCGCCGAGCGCGCTGGGGCCGCATCAAGCCGATGGAAAGCCATGGCCCAATGCGCCGCATCCTCTCGCGCATCGTACCTATCCTCGATTGAGACAAAACGGGCTGCGTTCAGCCTGCTTTGCCAATTGTGACAAGCTTCGTCTCGGTGTATCCGAGATAGCCTTCCTCGCCGCTTTCTGAGCCAAATCCGCTGTCGCCGACACCGCCAAATGGGGTTTCGGGCGAAGATACGGCCAAGTGGTTGATCGCCACCATTCCCGCGCGCAAATTTTGCCCCAAGTAATGGCTCTCATCCAAGGAACTGGTGAAGGCATAGGCGGCCAAGCCGTAGCGCAGAGCGTTTGCCGTCTCGACCGCGTCCTCGATTGTGTCATAGGGCACAATGCCAGCGATGGGGCCAAATGGCTCTTCCGTCATCAACCGGCTGTCCATGCTGGGGTTTGCCACCACTGTGGGCTGGTAGAAGAAGCCGCTGCCTTCGATTGCAGCACCACCAGTGACGATTTCCCCTTTGCCGCCGCCAAGATCGCCGAGTGCATGAGCCATGGCAGCGACGCGGCGTTCGTGCGCAAGCGGGCCCATTTCGACGCTTTCATCTACGCCTGCGTCGCCGACTTTGATCTGAGCCGCGCGGGCGGCAAACTCGCTGACGAATTTGTCATACACGCCGTGGGCCACGAGGAAGCGCGTTGGCGATACGCACACTTGTCCGGCATTGCGAAATTTGCCCGCGATACATGCGGCGAGGCTACGCTCGAAATCCGCGGTTTCACTGATGATGACCGGTGCGTGGCCGCCAAGCTCTGGCGTGAAGCGTTTCATGTTCTTTGCGGCGAGCGCGCCAAGATGTTTGCCGACCGCCGTTGATCCAGTGAAGCTGATCTTGCGTGTGATTGGCGACGCGATGAGGTGCTCTGACACGGGTCCAGGATCGCCGTAGACCAGGTTGATGACGCCCTTTGGCAATCCGCCATCGACCAGAGCTTCGACGAGCATTTGCGCAGATGCGGGGGTGTCTTCAGCAGGCTTAAGGATCACAGAGCAGCCAGCGGCCAATGCTCCGCCCAGCTTGCGTGCGGCGAGGTTCACGGGGAAGTTCCATGCGGTCAGCAGCACCGCTGGGCCGACCGGCATATGAAGCACTTGCTGAGACAAAAGGCCGTGATGGCGCGGCGGCACCAGGCGGCCGCCTTGACGCTTGGCTTCCTCAGCCAGAAAGTCGATCACATCGCCAGAGACCACCACTTCGGGAAGGGCCTGAGCGCGCGGTTTACCCATTTCGGCGGTGATGATATCGGCAATCTGCGGCGCGCGTTCGCGTAGAATTTCAGCGCCGCGGCGCAGGATGTTATAGCGTTCGATACCCGGCGTGTTGCTCCAAGTTTTGAAACCTTCGTCTGCTGCTGCCAATGCCGCATCAAGTTGTTCGGTCGAGGCTTTAGGACATTGACCAAGCACCGCTTCGGTCGCCGGATTGGTGACGGCCATTGTGCCGTCGCCGCCGTCCGTGACCCATTCACCGCCGATCAGCATTTTGATTTGAGGGTAGGCGGTCATGGCAATTCTCCAAGCTTACATATGCGCACCAATTGCTGTGCGCTTGTGTGCGGCGGCAGTCTCACCAAAGCCCGCGAAGTAAAGCAAGCATGTTTGTTTCGATTGTAACTTTGTTGCGCGTCACCTAAGGTTCGATTCGAACCCAATGTACCCATATTCCCCCAGGAGTTCGGCATGCTTGTTGGCGTCCCCAAAGAGATCAAAACCCACGAATATCGTGTTGGCCTGACCCCAGAGGCGGCGCGCGAATACATTGCTGCTGGTCATCAGGTGCTTGTCGAAACCGGTGCAGGCCTAGGCATCAGCAAGGATGATGATGTCTACCTTGCGGCGGGCGCACAGATTGCGGCTGACGCCGCTGAAGTGTTTGCCAAGGCCGATATGATCGTGAAGGTCAAAGAGCCTCAGCCGAGCGAATGGGTGCAGTTGCGTGAGGGACAAATCCTTTTCACCTATCTGCACCTCGCCCCCGATCCCGATCAAGCGCGCGGCCTCATGGAAGCAGGCGTATCCGCGGTTGCCTATGAGACGGTGACCGACCGTCATGGCGGGCTGCCACTGCTTGCCCCCATGAGTGAAGTTGCTGGACGGCTGTCGATTGAGGCTGCCGGCATGGCGCTGCGCGCCAACAATGGCGGGCGCGGCACATTGATGGGCGGCGTGCCGGGCGTTCTGCCAGCGAAAGTGGTCGTGCTGGGCGGAGGCGTTGTTGGAACGCAGGCGGCACGCATGGCCGTGGGCATGGGCGCGAATGTCGAGATTTTCGACCGCTCGCTGCCGCGTATCCGCCAGCTTGATGATATGTTCCAAGGGCGTGCGACAACGCGATACTCCACATCTTCAACGATCGAGCAAGCGATCACCGACGCTGATGTCGTCGTTGGCGCGGTGCTGATCCCCGGCGCGAGCGCACCACATTTGGTGACGCGCGAAATGCTGGGTTTGATGAAGAACCGAGCGGTTCTGGTGGATGTGGCGATCGACCAAGGCGGCGCGTTTGAAATGTCAAAGCCTACCACGCATGAGGCCCCGACCTATGAGGTCGATGGGATCATTCACTATTGCGTCGCCAACATGCCCGGCGCGGTGCCGCTCACTTCGAGCTATGCGCTCAACAATGCGACCCTGCCATTTGGCCTTGCGCTTGCGAATAAGGGTGTGGCCGCGTGCGAAGAGGACCCGCATCTCGCGCCCGGTCTAAATGTCCATCAGGGCAAGATCGTGAACCAAGCGGTGGCGGACAGCCTCGGTTTCACTTGATGCAACAAGTTGCAAAAAACTGAACATATAATGCCGCGAATCCGATGTTTATTCCGGATCAGAACAGGCATTTAGGCGTTGGGTAAACGAAGCATGTCTGAACATGGTCGTGGCGCGCAGAGGGGACTGAGCTCCTCGATTGTTAAGCGGCTCTACGGAAGTGGCTAATGAAACACCTAAACACCGCACCGCTGGTTCGCCAAGTGAACCACGATGCAGAGCTGGATATCCATGTTGCGCCGGTCACCACCAGCGACAAGGTGGCCTTTGCCTTCGTCAAAATGCTGCGGTTCTTTGCCGATAAGTTCTTCGCCACACGTTATGGCCACCGCGCCGTCGTGCTGGAGACGGTTGCGGCGGTGCCCGGAATGGTCGGCGGCCTGTGGCAGCACCTCAAGGCGCTGCGCTATATCCGCGATGACGAGGGCTGGATCCGCACTTTGCTGGACGAGGCAGAGAATGAGCGGATGCATCTGATGACATTTATCAAGATCGCCGATCCGAACCGGTTTGAGCGCATGCTCATCATGGTAACCCAGCTGATCTTCTACAATTTCTACTTCTGGCTCTACCTGTTTGCGCCGCGCACGGCGCACCGGGTGGTGGCCTATTTCGAGGAAGAAGCGGTCTTCAGCTACACCCAATATCTCGCCGAGGTTGATGCTGGGCGGCATGAGAATGTGCCGGCGCCTCAGATTGCGATCGACTATTGGCAGTTGCCGCAGGACGCGCGGCTACGCGATGTGATTATCGCCGTTCGCGCGGATGAAGCGGAGCACCGCGACGTCAATCACGACTTTGTGACTGTGATCGACAACAAGCGCGCTGACTGATCTGCGCGCTTGACGCGGGCCCCGCGCTGGTGTTGCGTTTCTCTCGATTTGAATGAGAGAGACGCACCATGAAAACCAGAGCCGCCGTTGCATTTGAAGCCAAAAGGCCGCTCGAGGTCGTAGAGCTGGATCTGGAAGGGCCGAAGGCGGGCGAAGTACTGGTCGAGATTATGGCGACCGGGATTTGTCACACCGATGCTTACACGCTGGACGGGCTGGATAGCGAAGGTCTGTTCCCCAGCATTTTGGGCCATGAAGGCGCCGGGATTGTGCGGGAAGTTGGCGCAGGCGTGACTTCGGTTGTGCCTGGCGATCATGTAATCCCGCTCTACACGCCGGAATGCAGGCAGTGCAAAATGTGCCTGTCTGGCAAGACCAATCTGTGCAGTGCAATCCGCGAGACGCAGGGCAAAGGCCTGATGCCGGATGGCACTTCGCGGTTCAGCTATAAGGGCGAGACGATCTACCATTATATGGGGTGCTCGACGTTCTCTAACTTCACCGTCCTGCCAGAGATCGCCGTCGCTAAGATCCGCACCGATGCTCCGTTTGAAAGCGCATGTTATGTTGGCTGCGGCGTTACGACAGGCGTGGGAGCGGTCACCAACACGGCTCAGGTGAAGCCCGGCGACAATGTCGTCGTGTTCGGCCTTGGCGGCATTGGCCTCAACGTGATCCAAGGGGCAAAGATGGCTGGCGCAGACCGGATCGTGGGCGTTGATCTAAACCCAGCGAAACGCGAATGGGGCGAGAAGTTCGGCATGACCGATTTCGTGAACCCCAAAGAGACCTCTGACGTTGTTGGCCATCTGGTGGAAATGCTCGACGGCGGGGCAGACTATTCATTTGATTGCACGGGCAGCACCGATGTCATGCGGCAAGCGCTCGAATGCTGTCACAAGGGGTGGGGCACCAGCATTATCATTGGCGTGGCGGAAGCGGGCAAAGAGATCGCAACGCGTCCGTTTCAGCTGGTGACCGGGCGCAATTGGCGCGGCACGGCCTTTGGTGGCGCGAAGGGGCGGACCGATGTTCCCAAGATCGTCGACTGGTACATGCAGGGCAAGATTGCGATTGATCCGATGATTACTCACACCCTGTCACTGGAAGAGATCAACAAGGGTTTTGACCTGATGCACTCTGGCGAGAGCATCCGCAGCGTGGTGGTGTATTGATGGCGAGCGCAACGCCGAGCAAGGTCAATTTGGCCGACAAGTTTGAGACATTCTCTGAGCATTGGGCGCCGCGTCTTGCCGCGCGCTACAATGGCAATGAGGTGCGCCTCGCAAAGGTTGATGGCGAATTCCATTGGCACAGGCATGACGACACTGATGAGCTGTTCTTGGTGGTCGAAGGGGCGCTCGAAATGGAGTTTCGAGATCGCACAGAGCACCTGTCATCAGGCGAGATGATTGTCGTCCCGCGCGGCGTCGAACATCGTCCCTGCGCGCGGCAGGGCGAGGCCAAGCTGGTGATCATGGACGCCGAAGGCACGGCGAACACCGGCGATGAGGCGACGGCCTTTACCCCAATCGAAGTTTGACGGTTTGAAAGAGCAGCGGCAGTGTTATCGCCGCGCTCTGAAGTAGGAAAGCGGCTTTAGACCGCCACGACGTTCTGCTCGATCGCGCCAAAGACCGAGTGATTGTCCTTATCGCGCATTTCGATCTTCACGCTGTCGCCTTCTCGCATGAAGCGCGTTGTCGCCTCGCCATTTGCAATCGTCTCGATCATGCGGATTTCCGCGATGCGGCTGTAGCCAAGCCCGCCTTCGGCAACCGGCTTGCCCGGGCCTCCATCTGCACCCTTGTTGCTGACCGTGCCGGAGCCAACGATGGAGCCGGCGCACAGACTGCGGGTCTTGGCCGCATGGGCGACGAGCTGCGCCAGGTTGAAGGTCGCGTCCTTGGCTGCTTCTGCGCGGCCAAACGCCTCGCCATTGTAGTCGACCATCAAGGGCAGATGAATGAGACTGTCCGCCCATGCATCGCCCAGCTCGTCCGGTGTGATTGCAACCGGTGAGAATGCACTGGATGGCTTGGATTGGAAGAAGCCAAAACCCTTGGCAAGCTCGCCCGGGATTAGCCCGCGAAGGCTCACATCGTTCACCAGCATGATCAGCTTGATGTGACCGGCGGCATCTTCCGCCGAGACGCCCATTGGCACATCATCGGTCACCACGGCGACCTCGCCCTCCATGTCGCAGCCCCAGGCTGGATCGCCCAGCGGGATGTTGGCGCGCGGCGGCAGGAAGCTGTCAGAGCCGCCCTGATACATCAGCGGATCGGAGTAGAAGCTCTCTGGTACCTTGGCACCGCGCGCTTTGCGCACGAGCTCAACGTGGTTGATGTAAGCGCTGCCATCGGCCCATTGGTAGGCGCGCGGTAGAGGCGAATGCGCCTCACGCTCGTGAAAGCGCTCGCAAGGCACGGCCTGATGCTCGACATCGGTGGCGAGCACTTCCAATTGCGGGGCAATCCGCTCCCAATCATCCAGCGCAGCCTGCATAGTCGGCGCGATGTATCCGGCTGCACAGCAGCGCGTGAGATCCTTTGACACAACGACCAATTTGCCATCGCGGGTGCCATCATTGAGCGTTGCTAGTTTCATGCGGAGTTCTCCGGGTTGTCGGGTTGATTGTCTGGGTGGGCACGCTGAAACGCGGGCAGGGCAAGGCACGCCGCCTCGATCTGCGCGATGTGTTTGTGTGCATAAATGTCGTAATTGAAACGCCGCGCATTGTAGACTTGCGGCAGCAGCACGGTCTCGAACAGGCCCGGCGCATCGAGCAGGAAGTCGACCGTATCAAGCTGAGCCAGCCGTGCCTCGACTGGCACCAACGTGCGCGCCAGCCAGTGGCGATACCAGGTGTCTATCTCGTCTTGCGATTGGCCGTATTCGTTCTTGAGGTACTTCAAGACCGGCAGGTTGAGCGGCGCGTGCAGCTCTGTCGCGATCGCATAGGTCAGCTCGCGCACGGTGTAACGTGCCTCAATATCGCGCGGCATCAACGGCTTGTCAGGATAGGCCTCGTCCAGCCATTCCAGCAGCGCCATGCTCTGCGCGCGGTCGCGGCCATCGGCCTCCAACATGGGCACAGAGCCGAACGGATTGCGGCTGGTGAAGGTCTCTCCCTTTTGCTCAGAGGTGAGCAGGTTCACAGGCACATTCTCATAGCCGAGACCCTTCAGCTCCAGCGCGATGCGCAGGCGGTAGCTGGTTGAGCTGCGGAAGTAGCCGTGGAGTTTGATGACGCGAGCCCTCCTTACCCGAACGCCGCGATGCCGGTAATCGCGCGGCCCAGGATGAGCGCGTGGACATCATGCGTGCCCTCATAGGTGTTGACCGTCTCGAGGTTCACTGCATGGCGGATCACCTGGTATTCTTCCGATATACCATTGCCGCCATGCATGTCGCGCGATTGGCGGGCGATGTCCAAAGCCTTGCCGACGTTGTTGCGTTTGATGATGCTGATCATGTCGGGCGCAAAGCGGCCTTCGTCCATCAAGCGTCCAACGCGCAGGCTCGATTGCAGCCCCATCGCGATGTCCGTCATCATGTCCGCCAGCTTCTTCTGGAACAGCTGCGTCGCGGCCAGAGGCTTGCCAAACTGCTTGCGATCGAGGCCGTATTGGCGTGCAGCGTGCATGCAGAATTCCGCGGCGCCCATCGCGCCCCAGCCGATGCCGTAACGCGCGCGGTTGAGGCAGCCGAACGGGCCTTTGAGACCTTGCACATCAGGCAGCAGAGCGTCGGCGGGTAGCTTCACATCTTCCATCACGATCATGCCGGTGGTTGATGCGCGCAGGCTGATCTTGCCTTCGATCTTGGGCGCGGACAGCCCCTTCATCCCCTTCTCAAGCACAAAGCCGCGAATGCCGCCGCCATGCTCTTCGCTCTTGGCCCAAACGACGAACACGTCGGCAAAGGGCGAGTTTGAGATCCAGGTTTTGGAACCATTGATGACGTAGCCCCCATTCTCCCCGGCGCCATCCTTCTTCGCGACGGTCTTCATGCCAGCAGGGTCGCTGCCTGCGTCTGGCTCTGTCAGGCCAAAGCAGCCGATGAGCTCGCCAGAGGAGAGGCCGGGCAGGTACTTGCGCCGCTGCTCTTCTGATCCGTAAGCATAGATTGGGTGCATCACGAGGCTCGATTGGACGCTGGCCATAGAGCGATAGCCGCTGTCGACGCGCTCAATTTCGCGCGCGATCAGGCCGTATGCGACATAGCTTGCGCCAACGCCGCCATATTCCTCTGGAATGGTCGCGCCGAGCAGCCCGGCCTGCCCCATCAGCGGGAACAGCTCCGGTGCGGCGGTTTCATTGCGATAGGCCTCGATAACGCGCGGTTGCAGCTCGCTCTGCGCGAATGCATGGGCGCTGTCACGGATCATCCGCTCGTCCTCGGTCGGCTGCGTTTCGAGATCGAAGGGATCTTCCCAGTTGAAGGGCGCCATTTCGGCCATTAGTTACTCCTGAAACCAGTTAGAGGGTCTGTTGCAGGCTTCGCAGCGTCCTGCAAGTTTTGCGTTGGCCGTTTTGAGCTTTGGAACACATACGCCTTTTTCAAATGTGTGACTTTTGAAATTATCGCCTGTTTATCAGAGGTTTGGGGCAGATACACGGTTGCAAAGTGTGACTTTTGGGAAATGACCTGTTCCAAGGCTGTTTTGAGGGTGGCTGAGACCATAGGCGCGGTGCTCGCTGTAGGACAGCTTTGCGCCCCACGCGCCATCACACAGACGGCCGGTTCGCAACCAAATCTTCGACCACGCTCGGGTCGGCCAATGTCGAGGTGTCGCCCAGACTGCCCATATCGTTTTCAGCAATCTTGCGCAGGATCCGCCGCATGATCTTGCCGCTGCGGGTCTTGGGCAGGCCGGGGGCAAATTGCAGCACATCAGGGGTCGCAATCGGGCCGATTTCCTTGCGCACCCATTGCACCAGCTCGCGCCGCAAATCCTCGCTGTCCTCGGTGCCCGCATTGGTCGTGACATAGGCGTAGATGCCTTGCCCTTTTACCTCGTGCGGCATCCCAACCACGGCGGCCTCGGCGACCAGCGGATGCTCGACCAGCGCACTTTCCACCTCGGCGGTGCCCATGCGGTGGCCAGAGACATTGATCACGTCATCGATCCGGCCCGTGATCCAGTAATAGCCATCCTCGTCCCGGCGGCAGCCATCGCCGCTGAAGTAATAGCCGGGATATTGGCTGAAATAGGTGTCAAAAAAGCGCTTGTGATCGCCGTAAACGGTGCGCATTTGCCCCGGCCAACTGTCGGTGATCACGAGCGCGCCAGAGGCTGCGCCGTCCAGCACAGTGCCCTTTTCCGCATCGACCAAAGCGGGCTGTACCCCGAACATCGGCGTGCTGGCGCTGCCGGGTTTCAGCGCTGTTGCGCCGGGCAGGGGGTGATCATCGCGCCCGCTGTCTCGGTCTGCCACCAAGTGTCGACGATGGGGCAGCGGCGCTCTCCCACGACGCGGTGATACCAATCCCACGCCTCTGGATTGATCGGTTCGCCCACGCTGCCGAGCAGGCGGAGCGAGGAGCGATCCGTCTTTGTCACAAACTCATCGCCTTCGCGCATCAGCGCGCGCAAAGCAGTGGGCGCGGCATAGAAAATTTCGACCTTGTGCTTGTCGATCACGTTCCAGAACCGCGAGTGGTCGGGATAGTTCGGCACGCCTTCGAACATCACTTGTGTCGCGCCGTTCAGCAGCGGACCGTAGACGACATAGGAATGCCCGGTGACCCAGCCGACATCGGCCGCGCACCAATAAATTTGGCCCGGTGTGTAATCGAACACATATTCATGCGTCATGCTGGTCCACACGGCATAGCCGCCGGTTGTGTGCAACACGCCTTTCGGTTTTCCAGTGGAGCCGGAGGTGTAGAGGATAAACAACGGGTCTTCTGCGTCCATCACCTCTGGTTCGCATTCATCGCTCGCTGCGGAAATGGCGTCATGCCACCAGATGTCGCGCCCTTCGGTGAAGCCAATTTCGCCGCCGGTATGCTTCAGCATGATCACCCGGCTGACATCGACTTTTTCCAAGGCCGCATCGACATTGGCTTTGAGTGGAACTTTCTTGCCGCCGCGCAGGCCCTCGTCAGCGGTCAGGACAATATCAGATTGGCAATCTGATATCCGGCCCGCTAGCGCATCAGGAGAGAACCCTGCAAACACGACAGAATGCACCGCGCCGATCCGCGCGCACGCGAGCATCGCTATCGCGGCCTCTGGCACCATGGGCAGATAGATCGTGACCCGGTCGCCTTTTTTGACGCCATTGGCTTTCAGTACATTGGCAAAACGGCAGACCTCGCGGTGAAGATCGCGGTAGGTGAGGGTGCGCCCCGGCGTGCTGGGATCATCCGGTTCCCAGATGATCGCAGGGGTGTCGCCGCGTTCCGCCAAATGCCGGTCCAGCGCATTGGCGCAAATATTGAGCTTCCCGCCAAGGAACCAGCCGATGCGAAAATCAGCTTCGTGATAGCTTATGTCTTTGACGGTTTCGAATGGCTGGATCCAATCGATCCGCTGCGCTTCCTCGCGCCAGAACCCGTCAGGATCATTGATCGAACGGGCATAGTGGGTTTGATATTTGCCTGCGTTGAACTTTGCGTTTGTCGCCCACTCGTCTGGTACAGGAAACAGGTCTTGGCTCACGTATCGCTCTCCGTTTTATATACCGAACAGAGATAAGCGAAGCGGAGGCGTGTGGGAAGCGCCGCGTTAGCGGATAAGCGATTTGACGCGATTATTGGTCTTCGAGAATCTTCACAACCGTGCGCAGCATTTCATTGGGCGGGCAGGGTTTCAGCAAAGTCGTCGCCTCTGGAAAGCGCTGCTCCACCTCGTCGCGAGTAAACTGGCCAGAGTGGAAGATGATCGGCACGTCTTCATCGCGCAATTTCTGCGCGAGCGGATAGACGATGCCGTCATCCAATTGCACATCCAGAATTGCCAAGTCAGGCTTGTTCTTCTGGAACGAGAGCATCGCCGAGGAGATATCGGTGTGCGGGCCGGCCACTTCGAACCCGGCTTCTTGCACCGTTTCGCAGAGGTCAAAACCGACGATTCGCTCGTCTTCAGCGACCAAAATCCGTGCCTGAGTCATTGTCCTCTCCTCGTTCACATATTCCTATGTAACACAGTTTGGACAAATGTTTCCCATTTATTTCAACCATTTTGGCCAAACTTGTCGGAAAAGCCTGCATTATCGCCTGCGGCGAGGAGCTTTGCTTGCTCCACCCAGTTATCGCGGCGGATGCGCCCTTTGAAGCGATCAAGCTGATCGTCGACACGGTCGATATCGGCTTCATCCCAGCTGGCGATTTCGGCAAACGTCGTCACTCCAAGGGTGTTCAGTAGCCCGGCGAGCTTCGGTCCGAGGCCCTTGATCTGGGTCAGATCATCCGCTGCGCCAGAGGATGGCGCGGGAGCAGGGGCCGGAATATCGGCCTCGCCAGCGGGTTCGCTTGGCGCTTCGCCCAGAACGGGCGGGGCAGGATCTTCTTGGATCAGCGGCGCGACGGGTTCAGGTGTCGGCGTTGGTTCAGGGGAGGGCGCGGGCGCCAGTGCTGGCTCCGGCGTGGCCTCGGGCACCGGAACGCCTGTATCTTTGACCGCAGCCTTAGGCGCATCGATGAGCGCCTGATTGCGGGCCGCCGGTGCAGCGCCTTCATCCAGAACATCTTTCGTGTCCTTATCGACGACCGATGCTTTGCGGTTTGCCGACAGCCAGAAAAACGCCAGCAACAGCACCACAATCGCGACTATCAGAATGACGGGCCAATTGGCCTCAAAGAACTCAGGTGTCATCTCTCAATCCTATGAATTACCACTTTGCCTACGCGCCATAGCAGCGACGCTTCGCGCATTCCAAGCGGTCATCATAAGTTTTGAGAGATTGGTGCGCCTCAGCCGCCCTTCATGCTGCCTGCGAGTGCGTTCAGCCGGATGAATTCCTGCCGCCAGTAATCATCCTGAGAGCCGGCGAGCGTTTCAATATCGCTGTGGCCAAAGCCCTTCATTAGATTGTCCCCGCGCAGCAATTGACCATAGGCAGCAACGGCGCTGGCCAAGGCAAAATCGCCGGACGGCTGTTTGGCTTGCAGCAGTTCGCTGCGTTTTACCAAGCGCTCAATAAGGCGCGATTTATTGCCATCGGGCAATTTGTAGCGCAACTTCACCTGAGCGACCTCCGCCTCGCGGCTTTGCGCGGTTTGCGAGGGCTTGTCTTCATAGCGGCGCGGCGCGATCCAGCCTTCGGTTCCGGCGGGTACGATCTCGTAAATCGCGGTGACTTGATGGCCTGCGCCGATGTCGCCGGCATCGACCGCATCATTGTTGAAGTCTTCCTCACGCAGCGCCCGGTTTTCATAGCCGACCAAGCGATATTGGCTGACAACTGCCGGGTTAAACTCGACTTGGATTTTGACGTCTTTGGCGATGGTGAAAAGGGTCGAGCTCATCTCTTCGCCCAGTACCTTTTTCGCCTCCAGCGCGCTGTCGATATAGGCGTAATTGCCGTTCCCATGATTGGCGACCTGCTCCATCATCGCTTCGTTGTAATTGCCTTGACCAAAGCCGAGCGTGGTGAGGGTGATCCCGCTGTCGCGCTTTTCCTCGATCAGCTCGATCAAGGCGTCTTGGCTCGATACGCCGACGTTGAAGTCACCGTCAGTGGCCAGGATCACGCGGTTGACCCCGCCTTTGATGAAGCTGTCCTCCGCGATGTTGTAGGCAAGCTTCAAGCCTGCGCCGCCAGCAGTTGAGCCGCCAGCGGAAAGCTCGTCCAGAGCGCGGCGGATTTTCTTGGTGTCATTGGTGGGTTCGAGCACCATGCCCGCAGCGCCTGCGTAGACGACGATGGATACACGGTCCTGCGGGGAAAGCTCACCAGCGAGGCCTGCCAGCGCGGTTTTGACCAAGGGCAGTTTGTCCGGCTGCCCCATCGAACCGGACACATCCATCAGGAATACGAGATTGGCAGGTGGGCGATCTTCGCGCGGCAAATCATATCCGCGCAGGCCAATCCGCATCAGATAGGTGTCTTCGTTCCACGGTGTGCGTGCAATGTCTGTGTTCACGCTGAACGGCTGAGAGCGGTCGGCTGGTTTGGCGTAGTCATAGCGGAAATAGTTGATCATTTCCTCGGTGCGCACGGCGGCACGCGGCGGCATCTGCCCTTGCGTGAGGAAGCGGCGCGCATTGGCATAGGCGCCGGTGTCAACATCGACGCTAAAAGTGGAGACAGGCTCTGCGCTGGTCAGCTTGACCGGCGAGACCTCTTCACCATCATATTGCTCGCGGCCCGGATCGGTCGGTACGCGCACTGGCGGAACGCCGATAATCGGCGGCGGACGGCGGCGGGTCACAGGTGCGTAGTCCGCGCCTGCGATCCGCGCGCCCGTGACGACTACCGCTTCTGCGGCGACGGGCGCTGGTGGGGGTGGCGGCGGAGGAGGCGGTGGAGGTGGAGGGGCAGCCGCGACCTTTTCATCAGGTTGGCCGGTTGTGGCGACATTGCCCTGATTGGCTGCGCAGCCCGCTATCACCAAGCTTAACAAGCCAACGCCTGCCAGTTTAAACGCTAGGTTTGAATTCCGCATTTTCACGACTCCCCACAATAACCCTCGAGATGCAAAGCTCTGCTTTTGGGCGTTAATCGTGACTGAACGTGCAGGACGTGCGGTTAATCGGGCAGGCTAGGAGGCTCTCTATCCGCCCACATTCTTGCGGAACAGCAGGCGGTCTTCTTCGCCAAATCCGCGCCGCCAGATGACCCAGCCGAATGTCAGCAGGATTGCCGGAATGCCGAACAACAGCTCGGCCCATTCCGGTAGCCATGTGGCCGCAGTGCCGACCACAACGGCGGGGGCGGCGGCCCAGACCAAAGCCCAGCGCCAATTGCTGACGGGGGCTTTCAATAGCTTCTTCAGCAGCAGCGCCTTGACCAGGCTCGCGCAGCCCAGTGCGATCAGCAAGGCGAGCGCCGCACCGGCGGCCTTAAACGGCTCGGAAAACCCGAGGTGCTCCACCCCTTTGATAATCCCGATGGTAAGCGCAGCCTGCAGCGCAATCGTGCCGACCGAAATCAGCAAGTTTCGCTTGCGTGCAATGTAGACCAGCACACTTTCCGAGACGACCGCCATAGCCGCGGCCACCTCTGCAGCGAGCAGGAAGGCAAGTGCGCCAGTGCCGCCAACATATTGCGGTCCGATAAGGCCCATCACACCTTCGCCCGGTACGCCCAACGCCAGCGCAATCGCGGCCTGAGCGGCGATGATCCAGAAGCCGACTTGGCGGACCTGAGCAGCAATGGCGGCGTAGTTCTTGCTCTTTAGGTTCTTGGTAATGACGGGGCCAAGCACCGGCTCAAAGCTGGTCTTGAGTTTCTGCGGCAGGCTCGCGATCTGCTGAGCCATGTAATAGACAGCAACAGCTGCGGGCGAGGCGAAGAAGCCCAAGATGAAAATATCGACCCGGCGCGTGCCCCATTCGACCGCGTCTGCGCCCATCAGCGGCAGAGCGCGGGCGGTGACTTTCCACATATAGCGCGGGCGAGGGCGCCATCCGCTCGGCAATCCATAGCTACGCAAGAACGACCATGCAGCGGTCAGCAGTGCGGCGTAAATCGAGCAGATGAACGCAAGGGCGAGACCAGCTTCGCGAAACTCAGTGATACCATTGTAAAGCGGCAGGTAGAAGAACACGCCCGCCATGATTGATATGGTCCACGGCTCGACCACAGCGCGGGCGCGCACTGTGGTGGCGATGTCATACTTGTATGCCTGCGCGGCCAGCAGAATTTCCGTGAGCGCAAAGGCTGGGATCGCCGCGATTAGCCAGATGTCATATTCGCTGTTCATCCCGTTCGGGAACATCACGACCGGGAACAGCCACAGGATCAGGCCAGCAAATGCAGATAGGATCAGCGCAATCAGCATCCCGTCGAACACGAGGTTTACCTTGGCTCGCTCGGCCTCAGGGCCGTCGCCATCTGTGCCTTCGGTCAGGCGTTGAGCCAGCCCGCGTTTTTCGCCGAGAGAACAAACGAGTCCGAGAATTTCGATTAGAACTAGCGCAGAGGCGAAGCGTCCGACCGCGTCAATTCCGTACAGCCGCCCGGCGATAAACAGGAAGGGCAGGCGGGCAACCAGCCTTAGGATGAAGCCAAAGAAATTGGTCCGGCCGCCTTTGGCCAGCGCCTGCATATCGGCGTTGTCATCGCCGGGTGTGCTGGCTGCTCCGCTGGCTGGCGGCGAAGATGAGGCTGGGGGTAGGCTCAAGCCTGATGGTTCCTGTTCTCGCGTTCTTGCTCCGCCTTTAGCGGACGAGCGAGCAGGCTGGCGACTGCGGTGCGCGGGCTTTCCCCGGCAAGGATTGCGTTGACGGCAATCACAATGGGCATGGTGATGCCGCGTTCCTCGGCCAGACGCTTGAGAACGGGCGCGGTGTGCGCGCCTTCTGCAACAGTGCGGCGATCCGCCATCAGTTCAGCGGCAGACCCGCCTTCGCCCAGAGCCTTGCCGAGCGAGAAATTGCGGCTGGAAGTCGACGAACAGGTAAGCACCAGATCGCCCAGTCCGCATAGCCCTGCGAGCGTTTCAGCCTCTGCGCCCAGCGCCTCGCCAAAGCGCAGCATTTCGGCATAGCCGCGCGCGATCAGGGCAGCGCGGGCATTCTGGCCCAGCGCAAGGCCATCGACCACGCCGCAGGCGATTGCGAGTACGTTCTTGATTGCACCGCCGATCTCTGCGCCGGTCACATCATGACTGTAATACGGGCGGAACGATGGTCGGGCGATTTCTGGTGAGAGGCGCTCCCACTGCGCATTGCCGCCGCCGCATGCGAGCGTGACCGCCGTGGGCAGGCCGTCTGCAACTTCGTGTGCGAAGGTGGGGCCGGATAGGACCGCGATGTCGCTGTCTGGATAAACAGCTTTGGCAACCTCATTCATCAACTGGCCCGTGCCCGCATCAATGCCTTTGGAACACAGCACCAGATCGCGCGGCGCCCTTGGCAATTGCGACAGAACCGCGCCGAGGTTTTGCGCCGGTGTTACGGCTAGAACCGTGTCCGGCTGCGCCAATTCGCCAAGATCATTGGTCGCGCGAATGCTGGGTGAAAGCGACGCCGATGGCAGGTACAGCGCATTGCGATGCTCTGAATTGATCGCATCGACCAAATCCGCCTCATAGGCCCATAGGAGCACATCGCGCCCGTCGGTGCTGAGCATTTGCGCCAGAGCTGTGCCCCATGCGCCTGCGCCAATCACGCCAATCGTGGAAAGAGCCGTCATTATGCTTTCACTCCTGCGCCGCGCGCTTTTTCCGCCTCTGGATCAAGCGGCCAGCGCGGACGCGCTTTGAAATCGAGCGGATCAGATTGCTCCAGCGGCATGCGTTCACACCCGGCCCAAGCGATCATCGCGGCGTTATCTGTACACAGCGCCAATGGCGGCGCGGCAAAGCGCATGTGATGTTTGTCGGCGAAGGCTTCAAGCGCGGATCGGATCGCGGTGTTGGCCGCAACGCCGCCAGCAACCACCAGGGCGGGGGGCGTTTCCAAGTCTTTGAGGGCGTGGGTTAACCGGTCGATCAGGCAGTCTATCGCTGCCTGCTGAAAGCTCGCAGCAATGTCTTCGGACCGGTGCTCTCCGCTGTCATAGGCCCGCAAAACCGCGCTTTTGAGGCCAGCGAAGGAGAAATGCGGTTCCTTTGATCCCTTGAGCGGGCGGGGCAAAGGAACGGCGGAGGCATCGCCGGTTAATGCGAGCTTTTCCACCTTCGGCCCGCCGGGATAGCCAAGGCCTAGGATCTTCGCAGTTTTGTCGAACGCCTCACCCAAGGCATCATCAATCGTGGTCGCGAGGCGGCGATATTCGCCAACGCCTTCCACCAGCAGGATTTGGCAATGCCCACCCGATACGAGCAGCAGCAGATAAGGAAAGCTGAGTTCTGCATCGGCCAAACGCGGGGAGAGTGCATGCCCCTCCAGATGATTGACCGCGATCAGCGGTTTGCCCGATGCCATCGCCAGCGCCTTTGCACTGACCAGGCCGACCATCACCCCGCCGATCAGGCCGGGGCCAGCGGTGGCGGCAATCGCATCCACATCCTCTAGCGTCATATCCGCATCCGCCATCACCGCCTCCAGCATTGGGGCGAGGCGCTCTGCATGCGCGCGGGCGGCGATTTCTGGCACGACCCCGCCGTAGGGCGCGTGCTCCGCCTCTTGGCTGGCTATCCGCTGCGCAATGATTGTCCGGTCGCCGCGCACCACAGCAACCGCCGTCTCATCACAGCTGGATTCGATGCCTAGCACGGTCTGGTCGTCGGGTATGATTGGCGGCAATTCACTCATGCGGCTTTTCCTTAGTCGCTTAGGTGGTTAGAGCAAGCATGCCTATGAGCCAGCCTAACGATCAGAGCAGCGCGGCGGATGCCGCAAACCCCATCAAGATGCGGCTTGGAACGCGCGAATCTCCGCTTGCGATGGCACAAGCCTACGAAACGCGGCGGCGGCTGTGCGAGGCGCATGGCTGGAGCGAGGATCAGGTCGAATTGGTGCCGGTGCGTGCCGGCGGCGACAAGATTCAGGACCGCCCGTTGGCCGATATTGGCGGTAAGGCGCTGTGGACCAAAGAGCTCGATCAATGGCTGGGCGAGGGGCAGATCGATGCTGCGGTGCATTCGCTTAAAGATGTTGAGACGATCCGGCCTGATAGCTTTGCAATGGCTGCATTTTTACCGCGCGCGGACCGCCGCGATGTGCTGATCGGGGCGAGTGCTATTGCGGCAATCCCACCGGGATCGAAGGTGGGCACCAGCGCACCGCGACGGGCCTCGCAATTGCTCAATCAGCGCCCCGACCTCGAAGTGGTGATGTTTCGCGGGAATGTCGCGACCCGGCTGGCGAAATTGCAAGCGGGCGAGGCGGATGTGACCTTCCTCGCAGCGGCTGGACTGGAGCGTTTGGGCGAAACTGGCTTGGGCACTCCGCTAGAGACTGGCGATTGGATCCCGGCGGCCTCTCAGGGCGCGATTGGGATTGAATGCGCCGCTGGCAATGAGGCTGCTCTAAAGGCTGTTGCTGCGATTGATCATGCTCAGACCCGCGCTGAAGTTCTGGCGGAGCGCGCTCTGCTGGAGGCGCTTGGCGGCACCTGTCACAGCCCGGTTGCTGTGCTGTGCGAGGCTGATGGAGACCGCATTTCGATGCGCGCCGCCCTGTTCAGCCCGGATGGGGCAGAGCGTGTGGAGGGCGAGGCGCGCTTTGCGATTGGCGATGTTGCTGCGGCGAAAGCGCTGGCGGCGGATCTGCTGTCGCGCGCTGGGCCGGGCACACGTCCGCACTTTGGCGGCGCTGGCTAGGCCGGATATGAGCCGCCCATGAGCGCACAGAAGATCATTGCGGTTCGGCCCGAGCCGGGACTGTCATCAACGCTGGGCTTGGGCGAGGAATTGGGCCTGCCCATTCAGGGCTTCGCGCTTTCTGCAGCAGAGCCTGTCGCATGGGAAATGCCCGATGTTAGGCCAATGCAGGCGCTTCTCGTCGGCAGCGCCAATGCCTTTCGTCATGGCGGAAGCAAACTTAGCGAGCTTACACATTTGCCGGTTCATGCGGTCGGGCAGGCAACCGCAGAAGCTGCGCGCGATGCGGGTTTTAAGGTGGCGCTGTCTGGCGAGGGCGGTTTGCAACATGTGCTGGACACTCTTGCCGTCTCACCAATCCATTACCTGCGCCTCGCAGGGGAGGAACGGATCAACCTGACGCCGCCTGAAGGCATCACAATCACCGAAAAAGTGGTCTATCGGATGCATGAAATTGCAATGACCAATGCGCAGGCAAAGCTGATGACGGTTCCTGCGATCGTGCTGCTTTATTCGGCATCCACAGCTCAGCATTTTGCCAAAGAGTGCGAGCGTTTAGGCATCGACAAATCGCGCATTTCATTGGCTGCGCTCAGCCCGCGTATTCTGGCCGCTGCTGGCTCTGGCTGGGCCGATACGTGCGCTGCCCCCGGCCGAGGGACGCCGAATTGCTAGCCATGACGCTGGACATGTGGCAATAGCATCACAAATATGGCAGCGGCTCAGCCCCCAAAACGGGCCGCGCACAACGGATCGCAGAACGGACTAAAATGGAATCGAAATTCGGCAGTCGCCGCAAAAGCGGCTCAACCAAAGGAATAATGCTGGCCGCTCTGTTCTCCTTCGCTGCTGGAGGAGCACTGATCGGTTACATCGTTTTGTACAATGCCAATAACGAAATCGCTGCGGTTGAAGCGGCAGATGAGCCGGTCGCGGTCGCCAGTTCGGAAGAAACGCCGGGGCTGGAACTGCCTGCTTTGCCGACGCCAAGCACTGAGGAAAGCGAAGCGGCGATTGAAGAGCAGGTTGAGGCCGTTGAAGGCCTTGCTGAGCAGCAAGGCGGCCTCGATCAGCGTTTGGCAGCAGCGGAGCAGCGCCTTGCGCGGCTTGACCTGCAAGCGCAGGCGGCGGCTGGTAATGCGGCGCGGGCCGAGGGCCTGCTGATCGCCTTTGCGACCCGCCGCGCGATTGAACGCGGGGCAGAGCTTGGCTTTCTGGCCGATCAATTGCGTCTGCGTTTTGGAGATAACTGGCCAAATGCGGTGCGCACAATCATCTCTTTTTCGCGCCGTCCAATAACGCTCGATCAATTGCTCGCGCGGCTTGAGGGCCTTGGCCCTGATCTCGCTGAGCCTGACGAGGTCTCTTCCTGGGCTGACATTCGCCGCGAGTTCAGCGAATTGTTCGTGATCCGCCGCGAAGATACGCCGTCCCCTCAGCCAGAGCGCCGCTTGGACCGGGCCCGCCTGTTCCTCGAAAGCGGCCGGGTCGATGCAGCCATTGCCGAGGTGCAAAACCTGCCGGGCGCAGCCAGCGCAGAAAACTGGATCGCGGATGCCACCCGGTTCAGTAATGCGATGGATGCGCTCGACACGATTGAGACCGCCGCCGTGCTTGAACCGCGCCGTCTGCGTGATGGCGCCGGCAATGCGGTGGAACAATTGAGCCCGGTAGAGGCGACCAGCGAAGATTAAGCGCGCAGCAGCTCTGGCAATTCGCCAGAGACGCCGCGTGCCTCGTCCATAAACCAGTGTTTTAGCGCGCCGCTGCGCTGCACCCCGGCCATGCCCAATCGCCGCACGGCAGAGGCCGCTTTGCCCGGCACGCCGAACAAGCGCGTCAGTCCATCGGTGGCGGTTGCGACCATAAAGACATCAAGCCCGCGCCAGTTTTCATAGCGCATCAGGCTTTGATGATCGCCGGGATCAAGCCCGATCCGGCGTCCTTCTTCAAGCACTTCTACTAAAGTCGCGGCATCGCGCAGGCCAAGGTTGAGCCCCTGTCCGGCAATAGGGTGAATGCCGTGCGCGGCATCACCGACCAATGCCAGCCGCTCGCCGGTAATTTGGGCGGTGTGATGAAAGCCCAATGGCCATGAAGAGCGTGCACCTGTGCAGGTGACCGCGCCAAACATTCCGCCCATGCGCTTTTCCAGCTCGGCCAGAAACGCGCGGTCTGATAGTTTCAAAAAGCCTGCGGCGTCATCCTCGCTGACGGTCCACACCAGCGAAGATCGATGCCGTCCTTGCTCATCGTCCAACATCGGCAATAATGCAAATGGCCCGGCGGGATAAAATATCTCCCAAGCTATATTATCATGCGGTTTTTCGTGCGTGAGCCCGGCGATGATCGCGCGGTGGCTGTATTCCCAATTGGCAACCACCAGCCCGGCTTCTGTGCGGGTGGGCGAGCTGCGCCCCTCGGCGGCCACCATCAGGCTGGCTTTCAGCTTTGTGTCATCGCTCAGCACCACGGCGACGCCAAATTCGCTGCGCTGGCGCTCGGCGATCTCCGCCTCGGAAACCCAATTGATCAGCGGTTCTTTTGCTGCCGCCTCAAACATCGCTCGGCGCAGGCTGAGATTTGGCAGCATCCGTCCGAGCGACCCCTCATGCGGTTCGGGTTGAAAATCGATCCGCCCCGGCTTCATTTGGTCGGTCACGGCAATGCTCGCAATCGGGCAGGCTAACGGCTCCAGTATCTCTGCCAGGCCGATATTGCGGAACAATTGCCAGCTAGCGGTCGAGATCGCGGTGGCGCGGTCGTCGAACCCTTCCTTCAGCAGGTCATCGGGATTGGCGCGGTCGACAACATGGCTGGAAAAGCCCTTGCGCGCAGCGGTCAGCGCCAGGGTCATGCCGACCAGCCCGCCGCCAAGGATCAAAAGATCGCGCGTGTCATTCGTCATTCTGCCTGCCTCTATGAAACCTATGCCGCTGTGATTGCGAATAGTGTTCGACAGTCCTAGAGGTTCGACCGTGATAGACGCAAGAATGTTCCCGCTACCAAAGCTATGGTTTGCTGCACTGGTGCTTGCGCTGCTTGCAATTGTGGCTGCGGTTTCGCCTGCGGTGGCTCAGGATGGCGCGATCCCGACAGAGGCGCGGTTTGGCGATGAGAACATCAGCGTGGAATTGCGCGCGGACGGTCTGCCGAAAGCGGGCGAGGAATGGCTGCTCGCTCTGAGGTTTACGCCGGACCCGAACAGCAATGAGGAATGGCACGGATATTGGTCCAACCCCGGCGACGCGGGGCAGGGCATGCAATTGCGGCTGAACCTGCCCAATGGCTGGGAGATGGGCGAGCCGCTCTATCCCGTGCCAGAGCGGTTTGTGCAGCAGCTGGTCGATACCGAGCTGATGAACCACATTTACAAAGGTGCGTACACGGTACTGGTGCCGATCCGCGTGACCGGGGAGGTTGATAATACGACCCGCGAGCCGATCACCGGCTTTGTCGAATATCTCGCCTGCACCGACAAAGTGTGCGTGCCGCAGGATGCCGTTTTGCGCGAAAGCCAAGGCGGCGATTTTGCCCGCTGGCGCGCAGAGATTGCACCGCTGCTGGATGCGAAGGCGAGTTTTGCCGTTGCAGGCACAAACCTGCGTTTGGCGATACCGCTGCCTGCTGAGGTGAGCCTCAGCGATCCGCATGTGTTCATCGAGAATACGCAGCCGGTTCAATATTCGCTCGCCCAAACCTTTCGCCGCGATGACGACACGCTCAGCGTCGAGATTCCACTGTCCGACTGGGTGGAAGAGGTACAGCCTGCGGACGGCGTGAAAGGCATCTTGTCTTTCGGCAATGGCGCAGGCGTCAGGTTTGAGGCGAGTGAGGGCGAGGTGACGCTCGCGGGCGAGCGGATTGTCACCTCTTCCGCGCCGCAGACCCCGCCGCTTTGGACCCTCATCCTCGGCGCATTGGTGGGCGGGTTGATCCTCAACATCATGCCCTGCGTCTTCCCGATCCTGAGCCTCAAAGCGATTGCGCTCGCGCGCGCTGGTGAGAGCGAGGCCAAGGCGCGCTCTGAGGGGCTGGCCTACACCGCTGGCGTTGTGCTCGCCTGCGTTGGGCTGGGCGCGGTGATGCTCCTGCTGCGCGCTGGCGGGGAACAAGTGGGCTGGGCGTTCCAGTTGCAAAGCCCCGGCGTTGTCATCGTGCTGCTCGTGCTCGCCAGCGTGATTACCGCGAATTTCGCAGGCGTTTTTGAGCTTCCCTCCATTTCCATCACGCGCGGCGGAGAGCCCGCCAGCGCCTTTGCCACAGGCCTGCTCGCGGCTTTCGCGGCGACCCCATGCACTGGACCGTTTATGGCTGCGGCTTTGGGTGCGGCTCTGTTGCTGCCTGTGCCGCAGGCGCTGTTGCTGTTTGGAATGCTGGGGCTGGGCTTGGCCTTGCCGTTCCTGCTGATCGGCTTTGTGCCTGCTCTTCGCCGGATGCTGCCCAAACCCGGCGCGTGGATGGAGCGTTTTCGCCGGATCATGGCGATCCCGATGGGGCTGACCGCGCTTGCGCTAATCTGGCTGACAGCGCGGCTGGGCGGGCAAGGCTTCGCGCTGTTCGCGCTGGTTGTGGTGTTCGGCCTGATTGTCGCATTGCTGGTGGTTGGCCGCTTGCAGCGCGCGGGCAAAATGGCATGGCCTGCCTTTGGCCTAATCGCCGCGCCGTTTGTGATCTTCGGGGCCTTCGCCTTACCCGCCAGCTTTGCCGCGCCAGTGACGAACCTTACCGAGGAATCGATCCATTCGCCTCAGGCTTACAGTGCGCAGGCCCTGGCCGATGCTCGCGCCAGCGGACAGCCCGTGTTCCTATGGTTCACCGCCGATTGGTGCGTCACCTGCAAAGTGAATGAGAGCGTCGCAATTGAGCGCGAGGCGACCCGCGAGGCGTTTGAAGCCGCTGGCGTAGTCACCATGGTGGGCGATTGGACGCAGCGCGACGAGGCGATCACCATGTTCCTGTCTGAACAAGGTGCGGCGGGCGTGCCGCTGTATCTGTGGTATGAGTCAGGCGCAGAGGCGGAGCAATTGCCGCAAGTGCTGACCCCAGATTTGCTTAAGGAACGGGCTGAGCGGGCTCGCTAGTCTCTAGCGCGGCGTCCTCAATGGTCGCCTCATCAATCGCGCCCTTGAGCGGTTCCAACCTGCCGCCTCGGCACCCGGTCACCAGATCAACCGGCAGCGGGCTGGGGTTCAGTGTCACCATCCCAGCGCCGGGTACGGTCAACGTCACTTCATCCGGCCCGATCAACGGCTCCCAATCCTGATCGGTCGCCGGGTCTTCACCGCGCCACAAAAAACCGGTGTTGGTCTCGATCGCATCGACCTTCATGCGGCCAATCTCATCATTGCCAACAAAGGCCAGGATCGCGCCCGCGCCTTCGTCGGCCGCGGCATAGCGGGTGACACGCAGGTTCGGATCACCGTCTGTCTCAACGCATTCAAGCGACACCAAGGGCGCTTCGCCGGGCTTGCCATAGATGATCCGCCAAGGGGTCGCGCTGGCCGCCCAAACCGCGCCGTCGATATCCGGGGAGTCGAGCGGTTCAGAGGGGCCCTGCGGCACCTCGGCAGGCATATCGCGGGCAATATCCGCATCGGTTGGCGGCGGCTTGCACGCGGCGAGGCCGAGTAGGACGGTTGCGCCGATAATGCTGTAAATGGATCGGATCATGAAACGGTGCGATGGCACTATGATGCGAAGCGATCAAGTTTGAGCACTTCGTCACCCTGAACTTGGTTCAGGGTCCATGTCTTGGTCAACGCCACCGAGTTCGGAGAAGGCGATGGATGCTGAAACAAGTTCAGCATGACGGGGGCTCGGGCCAAGGTCATTTCTTGCTCGTCATCCACCTGCCAATTTGAATGCCAGCAAAGGCGAAGCCGCCTGCGAGAGCGATGAGTGCGATTAAGATGCTGATGGTTTCGAAGGATGTCATTGCTGCCTCTTTTTTGATGCAGCTCTTCATAAGAGTCCAAAAAGACTCTTCGTCAACAAGGTGTTTCGAGGTTAGCCAAAACTACGCTCTTGATTTTCATTGGATGTGGGAATCCTTCGATATCGACTTCTCAACAACTAAGGCTTCCCGCCCATAAATTTCGCGCGTTTTTTGCCATAGCGGGTCTTGCGCGTTCCGGGGCGGCCAGCGTCAGAGCGGCCGACTTTGGGGGCTTTCTTCTCGTCATCAGGTAGGCCCAGTTCGTCATTTTCGAGCCTTCGGATTTCATCGCGCAGTCTGCCTGCTTCCTCAAATTCGAGGTTTGCGGCGGCATCGCGCATCCGTTTCTCAAGGTCTTCGATATAGGCGCGCAGATTGTGGCCGACGAGATTGTTGACCTCTTCATCGCCGGTATCGACTGTCACCCCATCTTGGGCGGCGCTGTGCGCGACAATGTCGGCGATATCGCGCTTGATCGTTTGCGGCGTGATGCCGTGTTCTTCGTTGAAGGCGCGTTGCTTCTCGCGGCGGCGCTCTGTCTCGGCCATGGCGCGTTCCATGCTGCCAGTGATCCGGTCGGCATAAAGGATAACCTTGCCATCAACATTGCGCGCGGCGCGGCCAATCGTCTGGATGAGCGAGGTCTCGCTGCGCAGGAAACCTTCCTTGTCCGCATCCAAAATCGCCACCAGCCCGCATTCGGGAATGTCGAGCCCCTCGCGCAGCAGGTTAATCCCGATCAGCACGTCATAGACGCCGAGGCGCAGGTCGCGGATCAGCTCAATCCGCTCCAGCGTCTCCACATCGGAGTGCATGTAGCGAACGCGAACGCCCGCCTCGTGCATGAATTCGGTGAGGTCTTCCGCCATTCGCTTGGTCAGCGTGGTGACGAGCGTTCGGTAGCCTTTCTTGGCCACCGCGAGACATTCTTGGATGCAGTCCTGCACTTGATCCTCGACCGGGCGGATTTCGACCGGTGGATCGATTAGCCCGGTGGGGCGGATCACCTGCTCGGCAAAGACGCCGCCCGTTTGCTCCATTTCCCAGCCGCCGGGTGTTGCCGATACGGCAAAGGTTTGCGGGCGCATCGCGTCCCATTCGTTGAAGCGTAGGGGGCGGTTGTCGATGCAGCTCGGCAAACGAAAGCCGTGCTCGGCCAGTGTGATCTTGCGGCGGTGATCGCCTTTCGACATCGCGCCGATTTGCGGCACGGTCTGGTGGCTCTCATCGACAAATAGCAGCGCGTTTTCCGGCAGATACTCAAACAAAGTGGGCGGCGGCTCACCCGGCAGGCGGCCCGTTAGGAAACGGGAATAATTCTCGATCCCGGCGCAGCTGCCGGTCGCCGCAATCATCTCAAGGTCGAAATTGGTGCGCTGCTCTAGCCGCTGTGCTTCCAGCAATTGCCCCTCTTCCTGCAGCTCCTTCAGCCGGTGCTCCAGCTCAAATTTGATCGCGGCGGCGGCCTGCTTCATGGTCGGGCCGGGCGTCACATAGTGTGAGTTTGCATAGACGCGGACCTTATCGAGATTTGCGCCTTTCTTGCCCGTCAGCGGATCAAATTCTGCGATCTCTTCAATCTCGTCGCCAAAGAAGCTGATGCGCCAGGCCATGTCTTCATAGTGCGATGGATAAAGCTCCAGATTGTCGCCGCGCACGCGGAAAGTGCCGCGCTGAAAGGCAGCATCATTGCGCTTGTACTGGAGGGCGACGAGCTTGCGGATCAACTCTCGCTGATCGACGGTTTCATCCTTCTTGATGTCGAAGATCATTGCCGAATAAGTCTCGACCGAGCCGATACCGTAGAGGCAAGAGACCGAGGCGACAATGATCACATCATCGCGTTCCAGCAAAGCGCGGGTGGCCGCGTGGCGCATCCGGTCGATCGCCTCGTTCACCGAGCTTTCTTTCTCGATATAGGTGTCCGAACGCGGGACGTAGGCCTCTGGCTGGTAATAGTCGTAATAGGATACGAAATACTCGACCGCATTCTCAGGAAAGAAGCTTTTAAACTCGCCGTAAAGCTGCGCGGCGAGGATCTTGTTGGGAGCCAAAATCAGGGCAGGGCGCTGCGTCGCCTCAATCACTTTCGCCATGGTGAAGGTCTTTCCCGACCCGGTCACGCCCAGCAGGGTCTGCGTCTTTTCGCCCGCATTCGCTCCTTCCACCAGCTCTGCGATGGCTGTGGGTTGGTCGCCAGCAGGCTCATATTCAGAGACGACTTTGAACGGCCTGCCCGGATCGCTTTTTTCCGGACGATCAGGGCGGTGCGGGGTGAAATCCCCAGAGGTGTCGGGTTCTTCTAACCCTCGGCGGATGACGAGTTCGGACATGCAAAGACATATGCGGCGCGGATGCGTGCTTGTGAAGTGGCGCTCTGACAGATAGCACCATGAATAGTCTTTCTGGAGGGAATTTGGATATGAAACGGATTGTAAGTGTGTTGGCGCTCGCGGGAGCGCTTGCAGCGTGTTCAGGACCGACCGATGCCGATGCGGATGGTGACGGCGTTGTCTCAAGCGAAGAAATGGCTAATGTTGCAAGCGAGGTGGTTAAGCCCAAGGCTGGGCAATATCGCTCCACCACCAAGCTGATCAGCGTTGAAATCCCCGGCGCTCCGCCAGAAGTTGCGGAAATGATGAAGAGCGGCATGGACCAGCAAGTAACCGAGACCTGCATGTCGCAAGAAGACGCTGACAAGGGTTTTGAAGAGCTCGCAAAAGGCCCGCAAAACGGCGAATGCGAAACCAATAAGTTCAACGTCAACGGCGGCGATATCAGCGCTGAGATGACCTGTAACGTGCCCGGTCAAGGCGAGATGGTGATGACCCTGGATGGCACTGGCACAGAAACCAGCATGGATATGACCATGTCGATGGAAGGCAATATGGCCGGCATGGGCGATATGAAGATGACGATGAACATCGCCAGCGAACGCATTGGCGATTGCCCAGCGGGCTAAGCCGGTTTGAGGCCATGATCTGTGAGCCGTGGCAGAGCGGTGGTTAGGCGCAAATTCGCTTCACCAAGCGTTCACGCGCGCAGCCTAATTTACGTGATTGAAGATGATTTCGCTCCGTAAGTCTCGCTGCTTTGCCAAGGGATTTGTTCTAAGATTATGGCCTCACTCGCTACTCTTGCCGAATTGAAATCCTCGCTTTGGACGCGTGATGAGTTCGCGCGCCGGATTGCATTGGCGCGCCAGCCAGAGGAAGAGCGCGCGCCGCGGCCCAGCCTGCTGCAATTTCTGGGTGAGGCCGAGGCGCTGGCAGAAGTGGTCAAGCGCCCGCGCCGCAAGATTGCAATTGAGCGCGCCAAGCATCCGCGCACGATCATGGTGCTGCCCGGCTTTATGACGCATCCGCTGCGCATGCGCTTTATGGCGCGGCAATTGGAGCGCGCAGGCCACACCGCGAAACGCTGGGGCCTCGGATTTAATCTGGGGCCGAGCGAGGAAAATCTCGCCAGTCTAGAGGAGCGCTTGATCAATTTGAGCGAGCGGGCCGGAGAGCCAGTCGTCCTGCTCGGCTGGAGCCTCGGCGGGATGTTCGCGCGCGAGCTGGCCAAGCGCCAACCGCAAGCGGTGGCGAAAGTGATCACGATGGGATCGCCGTTTTCCGGTGATCCGCGGGCCAACAATGTCTGGCGCGCCTATCAATTTGTGACCGGCCATTCGGTCGATGATCCGCCAATCGATACCGATCTGGCCGAAAAGCCGCCGGTTGAAACCATTGCCTTGTGGAGCCCGCGCGACGGGATGATCGCCCCGCGCGCCGCCTGCGGCACAGCGGAGGAACGCGACCGTGCGGTTGCCCTGCGCTGCACCCATATCGGCTTTTCTTATTCGGAAGAGGCGATTTCTGCCGTTCTTGAGGAACTTGATCGCGATTGAACCTTTGCTTGTGAGACTGCGCAATAATGCTTAGCATCCTTGCATAGCGCGCAATTCTTAGGGGTAATCGGTTCTGTCAGCTTCCCAATTTGATGAGATGTTTGACCCCGATGGGGCACCGCGTCCGGCCTATGCTGATTATTCAACATGGTATGGCGAGCAGAAGAATGACCTGCTGCGCCGCAAAGCCAAGGATGCAGACGAGAGCTTTCGCCGCACCGGGATCACCTTCAACGTTTACGGTGAGGATGAGGCCGAAGAGCGCCTGATCCCATTCGACATGGTCCCGCGCATTATCACGGCGGGCGAATGGCGGCGGCTGACCAAGGGGATTGAGCAGCGCGTCCGCGCGCTCAACGCCTTCCTCTATGATCTGTACCACCGGCAGGAGATTATCCGCGCTGGCCGCCTGCCAGAGCGGCTGCTGCGCAATAATGACGCGTGGCTGCCGAATATGGTCGGCTTCACCCCGCCGGGCGGAATTTACACCCATATCGTTGGCATTGATCTGGTGCGCACCGGGCCGGATGAGTTCTTCGTGCTGGAAGACAATGCGCGGACCCCATCGGGCGTGTCTTACATGCTCGAAAACCGCGAGACGATGATGTCGATGTTCCCCGATCTCTTCTCCCGCATTGGGGTGGAGAGTGTGTCGAACTATCCGCGCCGCCTTGCGCGCAGCCTGGCTGCATGCGCGCCGGAGGGCACGAGAGGTAAGCCTAACGTCACAGTGCTTACGCCGGGCATCTACAACTCGGCCTATTTCGAGCACGCCTTTCTGGCCGATCAGATGGGCGCCACCTTGGTGGAGGCGAGCGATCTGCGCGTTGTCGATGGCAAGGTGCAAATGCGCTGCACTGATGGCTATGCTCAGGTGGATGTGATCTATCGCCGGGTCGATGACGATTATCTCGATCCGCTGACTTTTAACCCGGACAGCGTGCTGGGCATTCCCGGCATTATGGACGTCTACCGAGCGGGCAATGTCACCATCGCCAATGCGCCGGGCACGGGCGTGTCGGACGACAAGGCGATCTACAGCTTCATGCCAGAGATCGTCGAGTTCTACACGGGCGAGAAGCCGCTGTTGCCCAATGTGCAGACCTGGCGCTGCGCCGATGATGACAGTCTGGCCTATGTCCTCGACAATCTGGACGAGCTGGTCGTGAAAGAAGTGCACGGCTCTGGCGGATACGGCATGCTGATCGGGCCGACCGCATCAAAGCGCGAGATCAAGAAGTTCCGCGCCAAGCTGGAGGCTAACCCGGAAAACTACATTGCTCAGCCGACGCTGGCCTTGTCGACCTGCCCGATCTTCACCCGCAAGGGGCTCGCACCGCGTCACGTCGATTTGCGCCCATTCGTGCTGGTGTCGCCTGACGGCATCGACATCACGCCGGGCGGTTTGACCCGCGTAGCCCTCAAAGATGGCTCTTTGGTTGTCAATTCCAGCCAGGGCGGCGGCACCAAAGACACTTGGGTGCTGAAGGACTAGGGGCGGGGAACGGCACGATGTTAGGACGCACCGCCAATGGCATGTTTTGGATGTTCCGCTATCTGGAGCGGGCTGAAAACACTGCGCGGCTGTTAGAGGCTGGGCTGCGCATGGCGCTGACCAGGGACACGGCGACGGCCGAGGAAGAATGGCGCTCTGTGATCGCGACGTCCGGGCAGCGGGCAGCCTATGAAGCCACGCATGAGGATTACACTGGGCAGCAGGTATGGAACTTCATCCTGCGGGGCCGCGATAACCCCGCCAGCGTGCGCGAAATGTTTGGCGCTGTGCGGACCAATGCGCGCATGGCGCGGACCAATATCTCCAGCGAGGTCTGGGCTGCGGTCAATGAGAACTGGATGGCGCTGGAAGACGCGCTGAAACGCCCGGTCGGCCAAAATTCCGTCGGCGAAGTGGTTGGAATGATCCGCCGCGCGGGCACGCTGGTGCACGGCGCGGTTGAGGGCTCAATGCTGCGCAATGAAGCCTATCACTTCTCCCGCGCAGGCACCTTTATTGAACGCGCGGAAAGCACGGCGCGCATCCTCGATATGAAGTACTATCTGCTGTTGCCAACGCTTGGCCATGTCGGCTCTCGGATTGACAGCAGCCAATGGGAGCAAGTGTTGCGATCTGTCGCCGGGGCGAGCGCCTACACATGGCTGCACGCAGGACGGATCGAAGCGCGCGGGATTGTTGAATTCCTGATGCTGGATGACCGTTTCCCGCGCAGCTTGGCCTTCTGCCGCAGCGCGCTGCGCGATCAATTGGCGGCCTTGGCCCGGATTCACGGGAGCGAAGGCGAGTGCAATTCTTTGATGCGTGAGGCCGATATGGAGATTGCCGAGATCACTGTTGACGAGATATTTGACCAGGGCCTGCACGATTTCCTGCTGAGCTTCATGCATAGCAATGTTGCAATCAGCGCGGCGATTGCCAGCGATTACAGGTTTCACCACTGATGCGCCTCTCGATCCGCCACACCACCCGTTACAGCTTCACTGATCCCGTGGTGCATGCGCTCCAGCGGCTGCGTCTGACGCCGAAAGAGACACAGGGTCAAAAGATCCTTGATTGGCAGATGGACTATGAAAACGCGCACAGCGAGCTGGAATATGACGACCAGCATTTCAACACCGTCACGCTGATCGCGCTGGAACCCGGCGCTCAGGAAGTCAGCGTGACCTGCCGCGGCGTGGTGGAGACGGAAGACAATGCAGGCGTCATTGGCCGCCATTCGGGCCATTTGCCGCTGTGGAGCTTTATGGGCCAGACTAAGCTGACCAAGCCGGGGCCGAAGCTGCGCGCGTTGGTGCGTGATGTGGATGCGGGCGAGGGCGATGGTCAGAGCGACAAGCTCAATTTTCTCCACGCACTCTCTGCGGCCATCCGCGATCAGGTCGCCTATCGCGCCGGATCCACCGGGGTCAGCACGACGTCAGAAGAGGCGATCGAGGCGGGCGAGGGCGTGTGTCAGGACCACACGCACATCTTCCTGGCCGCTGCGCGCATGGCCGATATTCCTGCGCGCTATGTCAGCGGCTATCTGATGATGAACGACCGGATCGATCAAGAGGCGAGCCACGCCTGGGCTGAGGCGCATATTGATGGGCTGGGCTGGGTCGGATTTGATATCTCCAACGGGATCAGCCCCGATCCGCGCTATGTTCGCGTCGCCACTGGCCGGGACTACCGCGACGCTGCGCCGGTCACCGGGATCAGCTTTGGATCGGCCCAGCAATCACTCAAGGTCGAAGTCGCCGTGGAACAGCAAAGCCAGCAATAGGCGTCTACACAATATCGCTTTGCCGCGTGAGGCAAGTCAGCTAATTGCGCGCTCTCATAACCATAAGAGAATCATATGACATATTGCGTTGGCATGGTGCTGGACCGCGGCTTGGTTTTGATGAGCGACACGCGCACCAATTCAGGCGTCGACAACATTTCGGTGTTCCGCAAAATGTTCCATTGGAGCGTGCCGGGCGAACGCATGATCACGGTCATGACCGCAGGCAATCTGGCCACTACTCAGGCGGTGATTGGCAAGCTGGAGGAACGCACCAAAGAGCCTGACGAGCGTGAGAACACGTTGTTCAAATCGCCGACCATGTTTCAGGTCGCCTCCGACATTGGCAAGCTGCTGCGTACGACGATCGAAGAACGCCAAAGCGCCAATGGCGATCGCGGGCGCGGCAAGTTCACCGCGACGATCATCGTGGCTGGACAGATCGCGGGCATGGAGCCGCGATTGTTCATGATCTACCCAGAGGGCAACTTCATCGAGGCCAGCCTCGACACGCCGTTCTTCCAGATTGGTGAGACCAAATACGGGCGGCCGATTATCTTGCGCGGATATGACCGCGACATGAGCTTTGAGGACGCCGTGAAATTGCTGATGGTGTCATTCGACAGCACGCTCAAGGCGAACCTCTCAGTTGGGCTGCCGCTCGATCTGATGGTGATTGGCCGCGATGACTTTGCGCCCACGCACCAGCACCGGATTACGCATGACGATCCCTATTTCGACTCGATCTCATCGAGCTGGGGCGACGCGCTAAAATCGGCGTTTCATTCTTTGCCGGATTACAGTTTCGGCCCGAAAACCTAGTGATTTGACCTGATCCGCGAAAGCACTGAGCGGTCGCACAAGCTGTTGCATCCATTTTGGACCTCGGCCCCCTCCGAGCCAGTTCAGGTCTACTCGACAACGGACCAAACTCGGGATGATTCCATATGGGGAAGTGCGCATTCATTATGAATGACACGCAAAGCCATCCTCCACTTCATCGACTCTTCCAGCCGTCATAGGGCGGAATTGTCTCGCGCAGGGTTCGCCTTAGGGCACCACTGCGAAGTCTATGGCGATCTGAGTGATCTTTCGGCGCATCCGCCGCGAGATGGGATCATAATTGCTCGCGATGCGATCGAGGAAGGCGGTGTTGCCATGATCCTCGAACGGCTCAGCAAGCTGGGCGTTTGGCTGCCGCTGATCGCGGTTGAAGAGCAGCCGCGACCGGGCCGCATTGTAGAGGCGATTAAGGCCGGTGCACTCGACTATTTATCCATGCCGCTCGACCCAGAACGGTTCTCGCGCTGCCTCACGCGCATTGAGAAAGAGGCCGAAGTGTTCGGCGCGGCGCGTCGCCGCATGATCGAAGCACGCAGCCGCATTTCCAGCCTTTCAAACAGGGAACGCGAAGTGCTCAATTGGCTGGCCGAGGGCAGCAGCAATAAGGTGATCGCAAGAGAACTCGACATCAGCCCGCGCACCGTTGAAATTCACCGCGCAAATATGATGACCAAGCTGGGTGCAAGACATGCAGCCGAGGCTGTGCGCTTGAAGATAGAGGCGAAGCTGGAGCCGGAGATGCCGGTCGAATAGGCGCGGCGAAGGGCACTGGGCTGTTGCCAGACGCCAGTGGCTGCCGCTTTCTAAGTCGCTAATCCAGTCGGCTTAGCGGCAGAAGCTGCCGTCTGTGCCCTCAACGTGGAAATGGTCTTCGTGCGCGCGGTTGTAATCGGGTCCGAGGACCGTTCCGAAGCGTTTGCAGGCGCTCTTGTGCACCACCCTCAGGAACTCGCGTTCCGCTGCGCTGCCGCGCGACCAATCGCTTTGCACGCTGATGCGGCGGCCGTCTTTCAAGACGAAGCCGGAGATGTCGATTGCCTCTGCGCGGGCATGGGCGGAGCGGCGCGAGGTGCCAGCGACATTGCGGCATGAGTACGATCCCATAGTCTCGATCCGCTCTAGTCCGCTGCCCAGAATTTGCCGGGCTGCTCGGTCAACGCCGAACCTAGCCCATCCATTAAAGGCGCTGGCTGTGCGGCATTGCACCGGGCCGATATTGCTGATCTCAAAGCGGGAGCGGTCACCCGCCAAGGCTGAGAGCTGCACAGTGCCCAGCTTGCTACAACCGGGCGCCCCGTAGGCATCTGGCAGAGGATCAAAGCGGACGCCCGATGCGCTGAGCTGGGCAAAGCAGGTGCGGTCAGCGGCGCGGTTTGAGATGTCGCCCTGCGTTGAGCTGACGGGCGGTTTGCTGCCCGTGCGCGATGGGGTACCATTTGAGGAGGGCAAGATGCCGCAGCCCGCCAGAGCGGCCGCGCTAGCGGCCAGGATCAACGCGCGCATGGCGAATGCACAACTGGGTTTGCGACTAAGCGGAAGGTTGTTAGAAGCTGAGGTGCGTTTCATGGTCCCGCCTGCATGCCGCAGATATGGTTAACAATGCGCTAACCATACTGGCTTTCCCAATCCACGGGACTACACGCCCATGCAGCCCGCCGTAGGGTTGAGTTGCCTTAGCGCAGAATTGGGGACAGCGGCTGCAGGCCTACGGCAATTCGTCCGCCACTTGCTCCCACAATTCGATCTTGATGCCATTGGGATCGAGCAACCAGGCAAATTTGCCATATCCTTCATCAGCCGTATCGAGGATTTTTACGCCCTTCTTCTTCAGCTTGGCGACGAAGCCATCGAGGTTGTTCACCCGCAGGTTGATCATAAAGCCGTTCTTGCCGGGCTTGATATATGTGCCGTCGGAAAAATGGCTGATCAGAGAATATGGATTGGTCTTGGGTTCCTCGGCCCAGGCAAGCTGCGGCCCATATTCGCCGTCCAGACCCAAAGTGTCGCGGTACCATTCGCGCGTCGCCGCCGGATCTTCGACAACGTAGAACACGCCGCCAAGGCCGGTAATCCGCGGCTCGTCTGTATCTGCCATCTTGCCCTCCATCACGGTTCTGATGGGCGAGCATAGAAAGGTGTGCGTTGGCGGTCTAGGGACGGCTAGCGATGAGGGGGTACGCGCGGGCTGGGCAGCAGTCCTTACTCAGAAGCGCGTCGTGAACTCAATCAAGCCTTGGGGCAGGGCATCGAGCAGAGCAATCTCGATCACTTTGTCGAAGCCTGTGAGCACCATGACGCCAACTAATAGCAGCGTGATGCCAAACAGGGGCTTGCCGTATTTCGCCAGCGTCATCATCGTCTTGCGGCGCTCTCCCATGGCTTTGCGTGAGCCATAAGCGAAGGCTAGGATCGAGGTTGCGACGCCGAATCCGAAGACCAAGAAAATGAAGAAGCTCGCGAGCAAGTCCTGCCCTTGGCTGGCCGCTGCGATCGCGACGCCCAGCGTCGGGCCAACGCAGGGAGCCCAAACGATGCCGAGCAGCAGGCCGATGGCGAACTGTCCGCCAGCGCCGTCGCCGCTTAGTTTGGAAAGCCGCTGATTGCCGAAGTTTGAGATTGGCGCGGCGGCAGCGCTGATCGCCACCTGCGCTTGCGGAACCAGTAGAACTACGCCCGCCACCGCCAGCAAAGCGCCAGCGAACAGGCGGATGGCCTGTTCGTTGATCCCGATGGAATACCCAAACGCGATGACGGTGAAGCCAAACAGGGTGAAGCTGGTGACCAGACCCGCCGCCAAGGCGAGGGGGCCAAACTTGCTCTTGCCCAGAGCTGATGCGACCAAGATCGGCACCAGCGGCAGCACGCAAGGGTTTAGGATCGTCACCAGACCGGCGACAAAAGATAAGAGCGTGCTGCCTAGCATGGCATTGCCTTCAGCTTTCAGTGATGCGCGCGCGCGGCATTGGCCGCGCGCAAACGCAGTGGATTAGAGCGCCTTTAGAATGGCGCTGCGCAGACGAGTGCGGTTCGTTTCCGCGATGGTGCGGGCAACTTCCTTTTCGCCTTTGAACACGAGAACGGTCGACTGACGCGGGATGCGATGCTTGCGCAGGAACGCCTTTTCATCGTCGAAGTTTACTTTGACGAATTGTACGTTCGCGCTTGCTTTTTCGCTACGCAGCTCGTCGAGGATCGGGGCCTGAGCGCGGCAGGTCGGGCACCAGTCGGCATAGACATCAACCACAATGGTCTTGCCTTTGCCTTGCGCCATGGCAAATTCTGCCGCGTCATAGGTCTGCCAGCCGGCCGTGTCAGACTTGGCAGAGAGTTGCATCGCACCAATGGCAATGGCGCCAATCGCAGCGATAAGGGCAAAGAAACGCATCATTTTCGTGATCTCCAAAACGGATTATCGGCAGAATTGCCGACGGATTATGATGAAGTTCGCAGCGACCAAGGGCTTGGTTACAAAAAAGGTAAAATTTTTTCTCGCGCAAAAAGAAAGAGCCCCGAGCGCGCTAGGCGTCCGGGGCTCCAGTGTGTGTCTTAAGCTGGACTAAGCCAAGGCTCAGCCAACAAATTCAGTCTTAGAATTCAGCAACTAGGCCGACGGTGCCAACGGCGCCGCGCGGATCAGCAACCCGGCTGTCAAAACCGCCATTGGTGGCCACGCTAGGCGCGGTCACACCGAAGACGTTGCGAACACCAGCGGTCAGCGTGACGGCCTTGTCACGGTCAAACAGCTCGTTGATCGCGAGGCTGTACTGAACGTCGACACGGAAATCGCTGTCGATGTCTGCTCCGCCGTTTTGATCGTCGAGATAGCTGTCGATGTAACGGCCAAAGACGTTGAGGGAATGTGCACCCACTTCAAACTGGAGACCAGCGTTGAAGCGCAATTCCGGCGTTGGTGAACCGAAATTGGTGAAGTTGCGGTTTCCGGTGCCGTCAATTTCAGGTCCGCCCACAGTTTCCTGCAGATCGTAGCTGAGGACGTAGTTGCCTTCGAAACTTGGAGTGACCCGAGCAGAGCCCACGTCGATTGCATAGCGGATTGAGAAATCAATCCCTGATGTTTCGACGCTGGCGGCATTCGCATAGCTGTTGTTGACCTGAATGATCGTGCCAGCCGGGCTGCGGATGATGTCCGGACCGTTTGGATCAGCATTCACCAGAGCCTGCGCAGAGGTTTGGACAATCGCGTTTTGGAAATCGAAATTGTAATAGTCTGCGCTGATCTCAAGGCCGCTGATTGGTTGGAGCGTGAAGCCCAGGTTGTAAGCGGTTGAGTCCTCTGGAACGAGGTTCGGGTTGCCAACCGCACGGACGGCCACAAAAGCATTGCCAGCAAGTGGGTCGGAGACCTGTTGCAGCGTGGTCGACTGACCTTGCTGTTGGAAGGTCGATGGCGCACGGAACGAGGTCGAGAACGACCCGCGCAGTGAGATCCAATCGGTCGGACGCAGCAGCAAAGCGATCTTTGGATCGAGTGTGTCGCCGCCATCGGTGCCGTAATCTTCAAAGCGCAGAGCCAGCTGAAGATCAGCCCAATCGGTGATTGGAACGGCCAATTCGCCGAAGATCGCATAGACATCTTGCGCCCCGGAGAATGCTTGCTCACCGATCAAGAATGCAAAGCCATCTGCTTCTGAGATATCGTCAAACGTCGCAGAAATCCGCTGTTCGCGATATTGCATGCCGATGGCGATACCAATTGGCCCCGCTGGCAATTCAGCGATCTCACCCGAGACATAACCCTCTGCCACGAACAATTCCGCATCACGGTTAGAAACCGAGAATTCGGTGATGTAATCGAGCAGAGCTGCATTGGTGTTACCACCGCCTGCAAGCGCTGTTGCGAATGGGTTGAAGAAGGTGCCATCGGCAGGGATTGCGGCGCCATTAGCCGTCAGGAACGGGTTGGACGCAGTACAATCAAGGCCGGTTGCGGCGTTGAACGCTGGAACCGCGTTGAAACCACGCAGTGCGCAAGCAAAGCGGTCACGAACAGTGTCTTCGGTGTTTCCGGTGAAATCATTGTCCGCAAACGTTAGGTTTACGTTCCAGCGACCGTTCGAAAGCAGACCGGATTCAAAATCACCTTCCAATGTGGAGGAGATCCGCAGGGTTTGCGATTCAAACAGAGCGGGTGAAACTTCTCCGCCGTTACCACTTGCACGGCCGAAGAATACGACGTCCGCGCCGAACGGGTTGTTTGGGTTGAAGGTCGGGACAACCGCTTGGCCAAGTTGCAAGAACGGGAAGGTTGGCGAGTTGCCGCGCCGCGCCGTATTGTCGGCGTAGCTGACCTCTGCTTTGAAACGGACCGAGGCAGAAAGGTCTGCCTTGGCCGAGACGTAAGCGGTCAGGCGCTCTTCGTCTGGGACTAGGTTGAAGAACTCGCCAAAGTCGAAGCCGCAAAAGCCGATGCCAGCCGGCAGCAGCGGAGCCGCAGCGGCGCTTGCAGGCAATGGTGTGCCGCCGGCATCCGCACAGCCCGGATCGAACGTCGGTGCGCCAGCCGGAGCGCCTGGCACTCCAAAGAACGCACCAGGGTTACCGAGCGCTGAGGTGTCGTTGGCTGGTACCGACAGGCGGCGTTCAGCGGTGGTGAGCGGTGAACGGTCAACATAGCTGACCGCAGCAACCAGATTGAGGTCTCCAAATTCAGCGCCAGCAAGCGCCTGAATGTTGTATTCGCTGTAATTGCCGGTGCTGAGGTGCTCTGTGTATTCGCCAGAGACCAGCAGGCCTTCGTAATCGTCACGGGTGATGAAGTTCACCACGCCGGCAACCGCGTCAGAACCGTAAAGCGACGATGCGCCGTCTTTCAGGATTTCCACGCGCTCAACCGCGATCAGCGGAACCAGCGAGCTGGTGTCGACGAAGTTGATGCCGTCGTTGGTTGGCGATGCCGACAAAGTCTGACGTTTGCCGTTAAGCAGGATCAGTGTCGAAGCAACGCCGAGGCCGCGCAGGTTGATGTTTGAGGTGCCGGTCGTGCCGCCTTGGGTGAAGGCGTCCGGGTTGTTTTGTGCGCCGCTGTTGATTGTCAGCGACTGAGTGATCTCACCAATGTTTTGCGCGCCGATATCTGCGATCGCGCCGCTATCAACGGTGGCCAATGGGGATGCCAGGTCAGCCTGAGACTGACGGCGAATGAATGAACCAGTGACGATAATCTCGTTATCATCGCCGCTTTCCACGGCTGTGTTGTCGCTGGTCACTGTCTCTTGCTGCTGCGCAAGAGCTGGCGTTGCCGCACCAATGGCGGCAATCGCACAAGACAGTTTGAACAAAGTCTTAGAGCTTTTCATAATAGGGGGTCTCCTCTCTCTCGCCTGCTTTAATACGCGCAGATTTAGCGAAGGGAAGAGTCCGCAGGTTTCGTGATGCAAATTTTCACACAAACGAATGCGCAAATTCAGTTTTGATTCCTGAACCTATTTTGAAAACTAGCTAAATACAGATAGTTAAGTGGATTTGGTCGCGCACTCCCGAGCTGTAGCAAAACTGCAACAGATCAGGCGGCATCTTTTTTACGCTTCAGCTTTTTGCGCTCATGTGGGCACAATGAAGACTTGCGAAGGCGGATGGATTCCGGCGTCACTTCAACCATTTCATCGTCATCGATGTAAGCAATCGATTGCTCAAGGCTCATGCGCCGGGGTGGCGTGAGGCGGATTGCGTCATCCTTGCCTGATGAGCGAACATTGGAGAGCTGCTTCGCCTTCATCGGGTTGACTTCGAGGTCATCTGGTTTCGCATTTTCGCCGATCACCATGCCCTCATAGACTTTTACGGTTGCTCCCACGAACAGTTCGCCGCGCTCTTCAAGCATGTTGAGCGCATACGCGTTGGTCTCGCCATTGCCGTTGGAGATGAGGACGCCGTTATTGCGGCCGCCAACGGCACCTTTGTAAGGGCCGTATTTCTCAAACAGGCGGTTCATAATGCCTGTGCCGCGCGTGTCGGACAGGAACTCACCGTGATAGCCGATGAGACCGCGCGAGGGGGCAGAGAAGGTGATGCGCGTCTTGCCCGCGCCAGATGGGCGCATTTCGGTGAGGTCGGCTTTACGCTTCTGCATTTTCTCGACAACGGTGCCGGAATGCTCGTCATCCACGTCGATGACGACCGTCTCATATGGCTCCATGCGCTGGCCATCTTCTTCGCGGAACAGCACTTTCGGGCGCGAAATGCCCAGCTCAAAGCCTTCGCGGCGCATAGTCTCGATCAAAACACCGAGCTGCAGCTCGCCGCGGCCAGCGACTTCAAAGCTGTCCTTGTCGTCGCTTTCAGTGATGCGGATCGCAACATTGGTCTCTGCCTCGCGCAGCAGGCGGTCGCGGATCATCCGGCTGGTTACCTTGCTGCCTTCAAGCCCTGCCAGCGGGCTGTCGTTAACGGCAAAACGCATTGCCAGGGTAGGCGGGTCAATTGGTTGTGCAGCGATTGGCTCTTTCACCGCAGGGTCAGCGATGGTGTTCGAAACGGTCGCTTTCTCAAGCCCCGCAAGCGCGATGATGTCACCAGCCTCCGCGCTCTCAACCGGAACGCGCTCCAGACCGTCAAAGCTCATCAGCTTGGTCGCGCGGCCAACCTCGACGACATTGCCATCGACATCAATCGCGTGGATCGGATCATTGACCTTAAGGCTGCCCGATTGAACACGGCCAGTCAGCACGCGGCCCATGAAGTTATCGCGGTCAAGCAGCGTTGCGAGGAAGCTGAACGGCCCGTCGGTGTCGAGGCCAGGGGCTGGCACATGCGCGATGATGCGCTCAAACAGCGGGGCGAGGGTGCCTTCGCGGGCCTCTGGATCTTCGCTGGCGTAGCCGTCGCGGCCTGAGGCGAATAGCACCGGAAAGTCGAGCTGTTCGTCGTTCGCATCGAGCGAGACGAACAGATCAAATACTTCGTCCAAGACTTCTTGCCCGCGGCCATCAGGACGGTCGACCTTGTTGACGACAACGATCGGTTTCAGGCCGAGTGCCAGCGCTTTGCCGGTTACGAATTTGGTTTGCGGCATGGCGCCTTCTGCGCTGTCGACTAGCAGGATCACGCCATCGACCATGCTGAGAATACGCTCAACCTCGGCGCCAAAGTCGGCGTGACCGGGGGTGTCAACAATGTTGATGCGGGTGGTTTCGCCATTGGCGCCGTCCCATTCAACGCTGGTGCATTTCGCGAGAATGGTGATGCCGCGCTCTTTCTCCAGATCGCCGGAATCCATAGCCCGTTCTTCGATCCGCTGGTTTTCACGGAAAGTGCCGGACTGGCGGAAGAGTTGATCGACCAAAGTGGTTTTGCCGTGGTCGACGTGCGCGATGATGGCGATGTTGCGCAAGGCGCGATCTTGAGAGGCGGACATTGAAAAACGCTTTCGAATAAAGGCCCGGGGCAAAGCCGGGTGGCCAGAAACACATGAAATTGGCGGGTGTTGGCGACAAATTGACGCCCCAAAATACCGCCTATTTTATAGTAAGACATGTGCTGCGATGCAGCATTGCTGGCGCGCCTAGCGCAGGCTCGCCGTTACGGCAAGCGATTGGGGCGTGAAAAGTCATTGCACTGCAGCAATTTTGCACTGTGTCGCCGATGCCACACTGGCTGTTGCAACCCACCGTTTAGTGGGGTTTGTCGCTTGTGGCACCGCGGGCACTGCCCTATCTGTACGCGGGATTGGCAGGGATATTAACGTATTTGGAGATACGGCCTGCCTGAATTTTTGGAGAGGAGTTCCTATGCGTTCGATTTCGACCGGTTCTGCCGGCCTACAACGTCTTGCCCTTATGACAGGTGCGGCAGCAATTGCACTTGGCGCGCCAACGATGGCTGCCGCGCAAGATGCTGAAGTTCCTGAGGCGGAAGAAAACTTTAGCAGCAATCAAATCATTGTGACCGCAACCAAGCGTGAGCAAACGTTGCAAGAGACGCCAGTTTCTGTCTCAGTAACTTCCGCAGAGACGCTCGATAATGCGCAGATCCGTGACATTCTAGACCTTCAAACCGTTACTCCGTCATTGCGGGTCAGTCAGCCGCAGAACTCATCCAGCACGACCTTTATTATTCGCGGTTTCGGAAATGGCGATAACAACTTCGGCATTGAGCCTTCGGTTGGCGTTTTCGTCGATGGTGTATTCCGTTCACGCTCGATTGGCTCACTCGGCGATTTATCTAACATCTCGCGCATTGAAGTTCTGCGTGGTCCGCAATCAACTCTGTTTGGCAAGAACGCGTCGGCTGGCGTCATCAATGTTGTTACACAGGAACCACAATTCGAATTTGGCGGTTCTGTTGAAGCGGTATATGGCAATTTCGATACTATAGTGGTCAAGGGTGATGTGACTGGGCCGTTGACTGAGAATATCGCATTCGCAGTCGATGCCAGCTACAATCGCCGCGATGGTTTCGCTGAAATCACCAATTTGAACAATGCTGACCTGAACGATCGCAACCGTTGGAATGCGCGCGGGCAGCCGCTGTTTGAACCAAACCCAGATGTTAGCATTCGCGCCCAATTCGATTACTCGCGTATCGACGAATCGTGCTGCACTGTGAATACGTTGGTGGCTGGCCCAACCGCTCCTGCAGTGTTTGGTGTAGGCGGTGCTCTAAACACCGACTTCTTCAGCGACGAGACGTTCCTTAGTCAGGTCCCGGTCAATGAAGTCGATAACTACGGCGGATCGATCAATGCTGAGTGGAACATTGGCGCGCTTACTTTAACTTCGATCACTGCCTATCGCGAGCTACGGAATTTCGTGAATCAGGATGTGGATTTTACCAGCGCTGACATCGTGAGCGAAATTCGCGATCAGCAGGTTGAAACATTCACACAAGAATTCCGTTTGGCATCGGATTTCGACGGTCCAATCAACTTTTTGCTCGGTGGTTTTTACTTCGATGAAAGCGTGACTCAAAATAGTCAGCTTGATACCGGGGCTTCGGCACGTCCATTTTTCGAATTGCTTGCCGGTGGCCTTGGAACCTTCGGTCTGATTGAAGATGGCGGGCCGTTCAGTCTCGGCATTCCAGTCGGCGAAATTTTCTCCGCTGGCCCTCTCACAACAGAGGCCTATTCGCTGGACAACCAGTCTTTCTCGATCTTTGGGACGGTAGATTTTGAGCCCGTCGACGGTCTCGTATTTACCGCTGGTTTTAACTACACTGATGATCAGAAGGATTTTGCACTAAGCCAGACTTCGTTTGATGAGCTGGGTCAGGTTAACCTAGTTGACGCTTTCCTCGTTGGCGCCCTTGCTCCACTGGGGATCGACGCTACTGACCCTGTACAATTTGCTGATTTCCAAGCCAACAATCCTGCGGCACCATTGGTTATCGCTGCAGCACTCGGCAACCCAGACGGTCTCGATCTCAGTCCAGTGCCAGGTTTGGTGCCCAATGGCCTTCTGGGATTCTCAGCGTTCCAGTTCCAGCCACCTTTCCTGAATATACCTAATGGAATTGAGCAATCTAGCACCAGCGACAGCGATTTCTCGTACACGTTGCGTGTGGCTGCGGATATTACTCCGGAGCTTAACGCATATGCTAGCTATGCTACAGGCTTCAAAGCCAGTTCGGTGAACTTGTCGCGTGATAGCCGCCCGGCTTTCGGTGACTTCATCCCTGGTGCAGGCGGCTCTGCAATCTTGGCACCGTCTTCACCGATTCGGGATGCTGGCCTAGCAGTGCCTAATTTAGGCACGGGTTCGCGGTTTGCCGGGCCAGAAGAAGCAGAAGTGTTTGAGCTTGGAATAAAAGGCCAGTTTGACGGCTTTGGCTTCAACTTTGCTGTGTTCGATCAGACAATTGAAGGGTTCCAGTCGTTTCTCTTCACCGGCACGGGTTTCCAGCTCAATAATGCTGGTGAACAGTCAGTGCGTGGTTTTGAACTCGATACCAATATCAATCCAACCGACGGCTTGCTCTTCACTTTCTCTGTGACGCATCTAGACCCGTTTTTCGACAGCTTCGAGGAAAGTCCATTGGGTGATCTTACCGGACAGCGTCCGGCTGGTATCCCGGCTTGGACACTTTCGACATCAGCCACCTACACCCATGAATGGGATAGCGGTGCGCGGTTGACGAGCCGGATTGACTACAATCATGAAAGCAACGTCGATATTCTAAATGGTCTACCGACGTTTGGGGACACAACTCAGTTCCGCCGCGAGGTCAATCTCGTCAATGGCTCGATTACTCTTGCACTTGATAATGGTCTTGAGGTCGGTGTTTTCGGGCGGAACTTGCTCGATGAACGCTTCATTCTGACGATCTTTGATGGCGTCGCCCAGGCTGGAACGGTTTCAGGCTATCCAAACGCGCCGCGCACCTATGGCGGCGTTGTACGCTTCAAGTTCTGATCCTGACAGACACGATCATTAAAAAGAGGGGCTCGCGATTGCGGGCCCCTTTTTCATTGCGCTTATTACCTAGGTATGGTGCAAATAGTGCGCGTCCCGCAGGTCCGGGGCTAAGCTAAACTTGAGGGGATCACTTACATGGAATGGATGATTTTGCCGCTGAAACGCTATGCAGATTTTCAGGGGCGCTCGCGGCGCAAAGAATATTGGATGTTCGCGCTTCTCAACCTGATCATCGGCACGGTGCTGGTCGGCCCGTTCGTTTTTTCGATGATGTCGGCATCTTTCGCAGCGGGCGCTAGCGGGGATCCAATGGCTGAAGCAGCAGCGATTGAGAATGCGCTGTCTGGAGGCGGGATGGTAAGTTCTCTGCTTTTTGGCCTGTTTGGTATTTACGCTTTGGCGATTTTAATCCCTTCAATCGCTGTCGTTGTGCGCCGTTTGCACGATCGCGACATGTCAGGTTGGTGGTATCTCGGAATTATGGTCGCAAGCCTGATCCCGATTGTTGGTTTCTTGGCCAGTATAGGGTTTCTGGTGCTTATGTGCCTGCCGGGTACGCCAGGACCCAACCGCTTTGGTCCAGATCCGAAGAATCCGACCAGTTCTTCGGTCTTCGAGTAAGACTTCACAAATTTGAAAGGGGGCTTGCCTTGTGCAAGCTCCCTTTTTCTTTGCCTAAAGCTCTCTCAGTGCCTGCGCTGGCTTTGCTCTTAGCAGCGGCAGAGAGCCGCCCAGAGCGAAGGCCAGCACCATAAACAGGCCGACGCCGAGCACGCTCAGCACTTCGCCCCAATTTGGCAGCCAGTCGAACTCGAACAATTGAGTGATGATCACCCAAGCGAGCGCCGAGCCAAGGCCCAGTGCGACGAGTGCCAATAGGCCGGCGAGCAGTCCATATTCCGCCAGCCGCATCAACAGCACTTGTTTCCGGCTCGCGCCGAGGACGCGCAGGATGACGGTGTCTCGCATTCTCGCGGCCCGTGCAGCGGCAATCGCGCCCATCAGCACGGCCAGTCCCGCGAGAACCGTGACGGCGGCGGCGGCCAAGGTCGCAAGACCAACTTGCTGCAGGATTGTGCGCGCTTCTGTCAGCACGTCCTTGACCTCGACGACGGAGCTTGATGGGAACTCTCGTACCATTGCGCGCAGCAATTCACCGCGCCCTTCATCGCCAGCAGAGGCGGGCAATTCAATGGTGGCCGCCAGATTGTGCGGGGCGTCGGAAATCGCATTTTCTGAGAAGACGAGAGCATAGTTGAAGCCCATGCTTTCCCAATCGATCTCCCGGATATTGGCGACGGTGACGGTGCGCTCAATGCCGAGCACGCCGATGGTCAGCTTGTCACCAATGCCAAGATCAGCGCCCTCGGCCAATTGCGCGTCGATCGACACCAGCGGGTCGCCGGAATGCCCTTCGTCCCACCATTCGCCTTCGGTCAGGCTGTTACCGACTGGCAATTCGTCGGCATAGGTGAGGCCGCGCTCACCGCGCAGCGCCCATGCGCCCTCGGGTATTTCTTCAAGGTCCGCGACGCGTTGCATCGCGCCTTCGGGACCAAAGGCCAGGACGGAGCCGCGCAAGGTCGGAACGGTGCGAATATCGGAGCCGGGGAACTGCTCTTCGATGAGGCCGCGGAAGGTCTCTTCGCCCTCACGCGGCACGTCGAGTACGAAGTAGTCAGGCGCTTCTGCGGGCACGCGGCTTTGGATATTGCCGTCAATCGCGCTTTGAACAGCGGCCAGCAGGACAAAGGCGGCCAAGCCAAAGCCAAGCGCAGTGACCAAAGAGCCGGTTGGTGCGCCGGGGCGGTGGAGATTAGTGACCGCACTGCGCAGCAGCGGATTGCTGGGCCGGGGCGCACTGCGCGCGAGCTTCTGGATTGCGATGCCTAGAGCTCCAAGCGCGAGCAAAGCGCCGCCCGCGCCAAATAGGAAGCCAGCGGTCAAAACCAGCTGATTGGTGCTGACTAGCGCTAAGATACAGACGGCTGCAATGCCTCCGCCCGTCCAAAGCAGCGGCCGCCAATCGGTGTTCGACAGCGGGGTGCTGGAGCGCATCAGCGCCATCGCCGGGAATGTGCGCGCCCGCAAAAGCGGCGCTGCGGCAAAGGCGAAAGCGACCAGCAAGCCGTAGGCGGCCGCGAGCAGCAGCGGTGCAGGCTCGATCACAAAGCCAGCTTCTACCGGCAGCAAGCCCTCAAGAGCAGCGCCTAGCACAGGGGTCACCAACACGCCCACGGTCAGCCCGGCTGCGCTGCCGATCAGCGCGGCGACCGCGATTTGCATGGCGTATATGCGGACAATGTCGGCGGACGAGGCACCAAGCACCTTGAGCGTCGCGATGCTACTTCTGCGAGCTTCCAGGTACGACGAGACGCCCCCTGCAATGCCGATCCCGGCAATCACCAAGGCGGCGAGGCCGACAAGTGTAAGAAAGTCGCTCATGCGCTGGACAAAGCGGTCTGCGCCGGGCGAGGCGCGGTCGCGGGTGCGAAAATCAAAACCGGAATTGGGGAAGGCTTCAGTCAGTTCTTCTTCAACCTCGCCGGGGTCGCGCGCCTGGTTGGTGAAGGCGACGCGGTATTTGCTTTCATAAAGGGAGCCCGGCTCCAGCAAGCCCGCACGGCCCGGCACGTCCTCTGCGACAATGATCGTCGGCCCCAATTGAAAGCCTTCTGACAAGCGGTCAGGCTCGTTTTCGATAACGCCAGCAGCGACCAAATCGACCGTGCCAACGCGGAAGGTTTCGCCGACAGTAATGTCGAGCCGGTCCATCGCGCCTTGGCCGAGATAGGCATTATTGCCCGTTGGTGCGCCGGTCGTGCTGCCATCGTTTAGAGTGAGCGTGCCGTAGAGCGGCCATTTCTGGTCGACCGCCTTCAGCTCAATCGGCGCCGCATTTTCGCCGCTGGATGCCATAGCTTGCAGGCGGGTGCCGCCAGAGATCTCGCCATATTCGCCAATCGCGCTGAGCTCTTCCGCATTGAGGCTGCGCTGCCAAATTTCGATTTCGAGATCGCCGCCGAGCAGTTCCTGCCCGTTGGACTCTAGCTCGCGCTCAATCGCCGCCGTTAGTGTGCCGATTGCGGCGAGAGCGGCTGTGCCTAGGAATATGCACACCAGCAGCAGTCGCAGGCCGCGAAAACGCGCGTTGAGATCGCGCCGGGCGATCCGCCAGGCTCCACCCCAAGAAAGCGTGGCTGAAGTTGCCGCAGCGCTCACGCGGCAGAGACTCCGGGGGCGTTCGAGGTGTCAGAGGCAATGACGCCATCTGCCATAGTGATCACCCGCTCGCATCGTTCGGCGAGCTTCGGATCGTGGGTGATGATCAGCAGAGTGGCGCCGGTTTCTGCACGGCGCTCAAACAGCAGTTCGACAATCTCTTGGCCGGTCGCCGCATCGAGGTTGCCGGTTGGCTCATCCGCGAAGATCAGGCTTGGGCGGGGCGCGATGGCGCGGGCAATGGCTACGCGTTGTTGTTCACCGCCTGACAATTGCGTTGGGTAGTGACCGATGCGGTGACCGAGGCCAACCGCTTGCAATTCCGCTTCGGCACGCTGGCGAGGATGCTCGCCGCCCGACAGTTCCATCGGGGTGGCCACGTTTTCTGCCGCCGTCATGGTTGGGAGCAGGTGGAACGCTTGCAGCACGATCCCGATCCGTCCGCGCCGAGCGCGCGCCAAGCCGTCCTCATCAAGGTTGGCAAAGTCCTCGCCTGCCACCTCGAGGCTGCCGCTGGTGGCGCGCTCCAGTCCGGAAAGCACTGCCATAAGCGAGCTTTTCCCAGAGCCGGATGGGCCGAGCAGTGCAACGACTTCGCCGGTGGCAATGTCTAGGTCGATACCGCGCAGGATATTGACCGGCGCTTGGGCCGAACCGAGGGTGAGTTTAAGGCTACGTGCGGAGATCGCGAGAGAAGGGTTTTTCACAGGGTCCAGATGGCATAGGGGTGGGTTGCAAACAAGATACTGAAGTCGGAGGCTCATAGATGCGCATCAGCGTTTGGTCGAAGAAACCGCTAAAACTGGCAGCACCCTTGCTGATGCTGGCTCTGGCGGCATGTGGCAGTGAGACTCCTGATACGGCTGCTGCTAGCGCAGGCAGCGGTTATAGTCCCACTGCTAACCCACAAGCGGGCACTCCAGTTCCCGTCGAAGGCCCAGAGCGGCGCATTGTTGCGTTTGGGGATAGCCTGTTCGCTGGCTACAATGTTGCCAAGGACGATAGTTATCCTGCAAAATTGCAGGACGCTTTGCGCGCAGCCGGTATCAATGCGGTGGTCGCCAATGCGGGCATTTCAGGCGACACCAGTTCTGCTGGGCAGCAGCGGCTTTCTTTCACGCTGGATGCGCAGGAGGAAAAGCCGGACCTGTTTATCTTGGAGCTGGGCGGGAATGATCTGCTGCGCGGGATCGAGCCGAATGAAACGCGGGCGAACTTTGTTGCCATGCTGGATGAGTTAAAGGCGCGTGAGATTCCGGTTCTGCTGATGGGTATGCGCGCTCCGCCCAATTATGGCCCGGAATATCAGGCTGAATTTGATGGCATGTATAGCGACCTTGCGCGCGAATATGGCGCGGCGCTGATCCCGTTCTGGTTGGAGGATATCTATCAAGAGCCGGATCTGTTCCAATCGGACCGGATTCATCCGACCGAGGAAGGGATTGACCGCTTGGTCGCAGCGACTTTGGATCAGGTCTCCGCCGCTTTGCCGCAGGATGAGGAAGCGAGCAGCGCGGCGAACTAAAGCCGCTCTAGGGTTCCTTTGCTCACCTGCCAGATGGCGGCCTCTGCTGTGATCTCTTCAAAGGGCGATAGTTCCGTTCCGGTCATCCAGACCTGTGCGCGGCCTTGCCCCAGACGTTCAAACAGGGCCGCGCGGCGCACTGGGTCAAGGTGAGCGGCGACCTCATCCAGCAGCAGCACCGATGGCCGCCCCTCTGCGGCCAGAACGCCGTGCGCCAAAGTGATAGCGATCAGCATGGCTTTTTGCTCGCCGGTTGAGCACGAGGCGGCGGATTGGCCGGAGCCCGCCATAACTACATCGAGTTCATCACGGTGCGGCCCGGTGAGCGCGCGGCCAGCGGCTCTGTCGCGCCCGCGTTGACGGCCAAGCTCATCGCACAAAGCCTGTGGTTCCATGGGGCCGCCGGGGCGATATGTCAGGACGGGCCGGGCGAAGGGCTGAGCGGGAAGGGCGGACAGCTCCACGCCCAGCGCCTCGATAAGGGCCATGCGATTGCCCGCAACGGCTGCGCCGTGCTGAGCGGCCTGAGCCTCAATCGCATCAAGCCAGCGCGCATCGCCGCGTTCCTCGAGGAGCTTGTTGCGTTCGCGTAGAGCAGTTTCCGGCTGCGAGACGGATTTGGCGTGGCCCGGCTCTATCGCCAGCGTCATACGGTCGACAAAGCGGCGGCGCGCGCCGGCCGAATCCATGAACAGGCCGTCCATCGCCGGGGTCAGCCATGAAATCGCCAGCCATTCGCTGAGCGCGCTGGCGCTCGCATCGGCGCCATTGATCCGCACAAGGCGGCGGCGCGGCTGGTCAGGCTCCACATACGTGCCGATCCGCGCGCTGACGAGGCCTTGCTCGGTCAGGCTCGCACCAATCGCAAATCCGCCAGCGCTCGGGCCTTCAGCATGCTGCCGAGCAAGCTCGGTGAGAGCTGCCCGCCGAATGCCGCGCCCCGGACTGAGCAGCGATAGCGCCTCTAGAATATTGGTTTTGCCAGCACCATTGTCGCCGACCAAGAGGTTGAACTTGGCGGTCTTTGAAAGCTCACTGCCCGCATGGTTGCGGAAATTTTCGAGGGAAATCTTCTCGAGCGCCATAGAGCGCGCAGGGTTAGCATGGGCGCGCAGAATGGCCATGAAAATCCACCCAAAAATCTAAATCCCAATAGATGGTGAAAATTACCAACCTTTCGGTTTGATGAACGTGAAGTTAAAACTTGTAAATTCCAGAAACGGCAGAATTCCGACGTTTTTCGAGTTTGGCACGGCTCCTGCAGAGTGTTTGGCATCCAGTGAGACAATCTCACCAGGAACGAAACAAAGACCAAGGAGACCAACAATGTTCGCTACCGATACTTCAGACCGCCTCTTCGCCGCCGCTTTCTCACTCGCCATCTCGGCAGTGTTCATGGCCACAGCGATCCTCCCAGCCAGCCCACAATTGTTCGCTTAATTCCAAGCCGAGCGTTTCATCAAAAGGACCACACTCATGTTTAGCAACGACATCGCCTCCCGCCTGATCGTAGCCGCTTTCTCAGTCGCAATCTCATCCATCGTAATGGCCAGCGCGATTGTCCCCGGCTCACCCGGAATGTTCGCATGATCTTCTAATCAGACCGCAACCAACCAATCAATCTAACCAAAGGAAACCCAATCAAAATGTTCGCTTCAATTGACCTTAGCAGCCGCGTGTTTGCAGCCGTCTCGGCCCTCGCAATCTCCGCTGTATTCATGGCCACGGCCATTGTCCCAGCCTCTCCTGCACTTGCACTTGGAGTGATGGCATGAACAACGTAACCAACTCGCCAAATGGCAAGCCGCCGCGCGCTGGATTTCGCCTGGATAAGCACAATGGCAAGCTGATGGGCGTTAGCGCCGGCATCGCAAACTATACCGGCATCGATCCCATCATCGTTCGGATTGGCTTTGTAGCCGCAACACTGCTCGGCTTTGGCCTGACCATTCCGATCTACATTGCAGTTGGACTGATTGCCGACTGATACGCAGCGACGACAAGCAGATGACCCGGTTTTTCGGACCGCTGCGTATCGAACTTAAACAAACCGGGAGGGGCCAAATGGCCCCTCTTTTTGTATCTGGACTTGAGCATAAGGGGGCTTGCCGCAACGAGCAGAAAGCCCCGTCACCCGTCACATCGCTGAGATACCGCCGTCGAGCTTGATTTCCGCTCCGGTGATAAAGCGGCTTTCGTCGCTGGCGAGATAGAGCACCGCATTGGCGATATCATTCGGTTCGCCCACAAACTTCAGCGGGATTTGCCGCGCGAGCTTATCCAGCAGCACATCCTTTTCGATCCCGGCATGCTGCGCCGTTCCATCAAGGATCGGCGTGTCGACAAAGGTCGGATGCACCGAGTTACAGCGAATTTGCATGTTCTTCTTCGCGCAGTGGAGCGCGATCGACTTGGACAGCATCCAAACGCTCGCTTTGGACGCGTTATAGGCTGGCATCGTGTCGCTCGCGATAAGACCCGCGATTGAGCTGATGTTGATGATCGAGCCGGGCGCGTGTTCGCGCATCAGCGGCAAAGCCTTTTGACAGCCGTGGAAGATGGAATCGACATTGATCGAGAAGCAGCGCTTCCAATCGTCGAAATCGCATGTCTCAATATTGCCCGCGACACCGATTCCGGCATTGTTGACCAGCACGTTGAGACCGCCCAGCTCTTCGCGAGCGGCATCGACCGCGGCTTCCCACGCTTGCGGGTCGGTTACGTCATGGGTGATGCCAAAAGCATGGCCAGAGCCGACTTCAGAATTGATTAGAGCGGCGGTGTCCTGCGCGCCTTGCCCATTGATATCGGTGCACAATACACGCGCGCCTTCCTGAGCAAGGCGCATGCTGTGCGCCCGGCCAAGGCCCTGCGCCGCGCCAGTTACCAATGCGAGCTTACCCTCTACGCGTCCGGGGCGGTTGGTTGGCATGTCATCAATCCTCTCAAGTAATTTATGCTGTCAGAAGCCCGCTCATCATGAACAGGGATATTCGCACATCGACCCCGTGCCCGGCTGCTCGCCAGTCGGCAACGAAGCGCGGCAATTCGCTCAGCGCAACGCGGTGGGGGATGATATTCTCGCTATCGGTGCCGCCGCCAGCGCTGACCTTTCTGAGGCCATGCGCGCGCAGCAGAGTGAAGCATTCGCTCACCATTCCGGGTGAGGAATAGAACTCGCCCAGGTTCTCCATGCGTTCAGCGGTGTAGCCGGTTTCTTCTTCGAGCTCTCTCATCGCCGCCTCTTCTGCGGCCTCGCCTTGCTTGCCCTCATCGTCGCCAACTAGGCCGGCTGGGATCTCAAGGCAGAACTGACCGAGCGGGACGCGGTATTGGCTGACCAGAATGACGTGGGGCTCGCCGCTCGGGTCTGTGTCGATGGCGATGATCGCTGCGGCGCGGATACCGCGTGAACGGCCAACATATTCCCACCGGCCGCGGCGTTTGGCGGTGATAAATTTGCCTTCCCACATGACCTCTTCGGGCTTGTCCGCGTCCGTATCGCGAATAAGGTCGGCAGTTTCAGGGATTTCGAATCCGGGGGTGTCAGCGCTCATGGCGGCTATGCTTAGACTTCGATCAAGCGGTCGGGAAGCTCGTTCTCGTCATCGTCGGCGCGCTCAAAATGCTCGGACAGCACTTGCCCAACATCACGCACGCCAGCGGCCATGCCCTCGGCGATGTGGCCCTGTCTGATTTCAACCAGCATATCGGCCATCGCTTCGCCCCAGATTTCGGCCGAGACCTTCTCGGCAATCGGTTGGTCTGCGACGATTTCCGCGCGGTGCTCGCGCATCGATAGGTAGATGAGGATGCCGGTGTGGCCATGGGTGCGGGCCTCTGCGCCGACTTTGAAATGTTTGACCGCCTGGCCATGGACACGCGCGGTTTTGACCGGCCCAGGGATCAGCGCAAAGCGCAGCGGATCCCACAATTGCGCCGCCCAAGCGACCACAAATGTGATGAGCCCGAGCGCGATTGTCATGCTGGCCAGCTCGCCTGTGCTCCATTCATGGCCCCATCCGCCAATCAGAGTGTCCCAAAAGTCCAGGAAAGGCTGGGGCAGAGCAGCAAATAGGCTCATCGCCGTGAATGACAGCGCGGCTGCCCAAAACAACGAGATATCGGAATAACCGTCGGACCGGTCTGCGAGGACCGTCAGGATCTCGCCGGAGGTTGTAAGCTCCGCTTCGCCGACCGCATCCGAGATAATTTTGTGCTGCGCTTCAGTAAGGTAGCTCATCGATCACCATCCCCCAGAGGCGCCGCCGCCTCCAAATGAACCGCCGCCGCCGGAGAACCCTCCGCCAAAGCCGCCGCCACCTCCGAAGCCACCTCCGCCGCCCCAGTCATCGCCGCCGCTCATTGCGCCGCGAACGATCGCGCTGCCAACTTCCCATAGAATGATGTCGCCGACAGTGTCGCCCCAATCACGATCATCACCGCGTCGCCCCCAAGGACCTTTGCCCTTTTTCGCGCGATATTTGCGGCGTCGTCCCCTGCCTCGCAAGATTGGCAGGACGAAGAAGAAGAACATGAAGCCAAGCCAGATCAGAGCACCAAATGGAAAACCGCCATCGTTCTGGCTCTGCTGGCGCGATTGATTGGCCTGCTGCGCCACCAGTGCGGCCTCGTCGGGCGGCAATTGCAATTGCTGAATGATCGAATTTGTCCCTGCGACGATGCCGCCGGGATAATCATCTTGCTTGAAGCGCGGGATGATCTGGTTCTGAATGATCAAAGAGGACAGGGCGTCAGTCAAATAACCTTCAAGGCCATAGCCAACTTCGATCCGCACCTTCCGATCATTGGGCGCAACAATCAAAAGTGCGCCGTCATTGCGCTCCGCATCGCCTAGGCCCCACTCTCGGCCCAATCGATAGCCAAAATCACTGATGTCATAGCCTTGGAGGTCCGGGATGGTGGTGACCACCAGCTGTCGCTGAGATTGCGTCTCTAACGCCTCCAACTGGGCATTGAGTTGAACCTCGACATCGGCGGGAATAATGTCCGCCGCATCAACAACCCGCCCGGTCAGCTCAGGAAATTCTTGCGCTGCCAGAGGGCTCGCAAGCAGCGCAAGAAACGCCGCAAAAGCGGTGAGGATGGGGCGAAACATTGCGGCGATCAGTCTGACGTCAGGTCCAGCTCTGGCGCTTCTTCTGCGCCTTCCGTCGTCGCAGAATATGGCACCAGCGGCTCTGCGCCGTGGATGATGTTCGCGCCAATCGTATCGGGGAAGGTGCGGATCGTGGTGTTATACTGGCGCACCGCTTCGTTGTAATCACGCAGTGAAACAGCGATCCGGTTTTCCGTGCCTTCAAGTTGGCTTTGCAAGGTGATAAAGCCCTGCGTTGAGGTAATCTGCGGATAGGCTTCAAAACTGGCGAGCAGCCGGCCAATCCCTTGGCTCATCTGGCTTTGCGCGGCGGCAAATTCTTCCATCTTCGCGCCATCGGCAAGATCATCAGTCGTGACATTCACGCTGGTGGCTTTCGCGCGGGCCTCGGTTACTTCTGTTAGGATGGCGCGCTCATTTTCAGCAGCACCTTGAGCGACTTCGGCCAAGTTGGGGATCAGATTCGCGCGGCGCTGAAACTGAGCCTCGACATCAGCCCATTTGGCCTTCGCATTTTCTTCAGCGGCGGGAACCGAGTTGATGCCGCAAGCAGCGAGACCCAAAGAAGCGGCCGCGACCAGCGCAAAGCGGCGAATATTCCTAAAATCCATGAATGTCCCTTTCCCTCGCGCAGCCAGATCGGCGCGCGCACCATCAAGAAGTGTGTCCTGTACTATAGATATAGCACACTTAAGCTCGCTTTCAAGCGGTGGACGGACGGCTCAGGGCGCTTGGCAAGGGCTGAATTTGCTGCGAAATAGCGGGTGAATTCGGGTCTAGGGAGAAAATAACATGTTTTCAGAATTCAAAGATTTTATCGCCAAAGGCAACGTCATGGAATTGGCCGTTGCGGTCATTATCGCTGGCGCATTTGCGGTCATCGTCGCATCGATGACCTCTGATCTGATCATGCCGATCGTCGGCTTGATCTTCGGCGATGTTGATTTCAGCAACAAATACATCGTCTTGTCGGGCGAAGTCGACGCAGGCATGAGCCTAGAAGCGGCGCGCGAGGCGGGCGCCAATGTTCTCGCATGGGGCGCGTTCGTCACTGCGGTGATCAACTTCGTGATCCTCGCCTTCATCATCTTCCTGCTGGTTCGCTACGCTGAAAAAGCAAAAGCGAAGTTTGAAAAGCAAGAAGAAGAGGCAGCGGAAGAGGAAGGTCCAAGCGAGATCGACTTGCTCACAGAAATCCGTGACGCGCTGAAAAAGTAAGGCGTCGTTGTTTGGGTGCGCTCGGGACTTCGGTCCCGAGCTTGCCAAGCCACCCGTACCCTCCACCCTTCCAACCGGATGGTATCCCGGTAGGCTCCGGGTGGAAGGGTGGAGGGAGCGGGTGGCTTAGACTGCCACAAATAAGCATACACTTCACATTAAGCGGGCAGGGTCTATATAGGTCCTGCCCGTTTTTGCGGGATATGGCGATAAATTGCTGCGTATAATAGATGCAACGGACCCGGGGGCAGTACCCGGCGGCTCCACCATAACTCTCGGTTTTCACGAGGTTTTTGACGGGGCCGAACTAGGATCGACGTGTGTTGAAAGGCGTAGTTTTTGCCCGGGTTGAGAAACCCCGTAAAAGGCTCATTTTTATAAGTGCAAACGATAACGAAGCACTCGCAATCGCAGCGTAATGTGACGGCTTAACGGCCTGAATTTACAAAGCTAAAGCGCGGTTGGACCCACCGGGCAACAGAAGCGGATTCCGGGGGCCCGGGGGGCCTAGCAACAGAACCCCCCACCTTTCTTCATATACGTATATGTGGCGAGGTGTGAGCACGTTTCTGCCGCTTCAGATAAGAAGCTCGCTTGGCGAGCAAAGTCTGCCGTCATTTTATGGCTGCAATGTAGAAGCTGCGTTTCCTTTTGAGTGTGAAGGCGGACTAGACGCAATGATGCTGTAATGCGTGTTTTTACCTGCCATATGAGGGTGGATCGAGGCTGATTGGCGCAGGGTTGAGCTTCACCCAATTCACTGCAAGCCGACAAAGTTCAGTATGATCGCCTTGCTTAGTCTTCACCTCTGAGACGATTTTAGTGGCTACGTTCAGATCGGGAGGTGACAGTTTTCTCCCGAGTTCCAAGTGGGCTAGAAGAGCGTCAGCCATCTTCCGATAATCGGCATCCCAGTTAACGCCGCCATTTTGTTCGATCTCGTCACTGATCCGTCCGGAAATGCGGATTATTTCACCCTGGACGGTTGATGCTGCACCACTAGAGGGAACTAGCAGCTCCCAAAGTTCTTGGTGTTGGCCTTGCCAAGTTGACGCTTTTGCGATGATTTTTGACTTGCCATCATGCACCGCGCGTCGGGCAACGGGTCGGACTTTGAAGAGATCGTAGAGTCGATCTAGAGCATTACTAGCTTTCTCCACGGTTTCAGGGTTGAAGCCCGCCCGGTGGAATTCAAATTTTGCACCGATCTGCTCTACCATGCTTTGCATTTCAGGGGTTACGACTGAGGATTGATCAGCTGATCCGCTTAAGGTGTCTCCCATGAATGGCTTCTCGGGAGTTGGTGCGGACATCACGTTCAACAATAATTCCGCCATGGGTGCCATTCGAGCAATGTGCGCGTTGTTGCACCGCTCCAAAGCAAAAACCAACGGAGATTGGCCTCTCGAATTTAGGGCATCAGGATTTGCTCCATGTTCCAGCAACAGACTTGCAGTCTTAATATTGCCAACAGCCGCAGCCCGGTGCAGTGGCGTACCTCGACCTCCAGCAGCATTGTTCACGTCTGCGCCAAGCTCAAGCAAGACCGCAATGTTTCCCTGCCAATGTCCAGCCCGGGCGTGGAGAGGTGTTTCGCCATAGCTATCGCCAAAATTCACGTCAGCACCTTGCTCGATCAGCCACCGAGACAGATCGTCAGGACAGTCATTGAAGGCCAGTGCGGATTGCTTGAATGCCCCGCCGCGGGCGTTCACATCGACACTTTCGAAGATAGCTTCCAGCGTTTCCAAGCTGCCAGACCTTAAAGATTCCTCAAAATCCTTCGGTAGCGTCTTTCGTTTTCTGTTGCCCATATTCTTTCCATTATAATCGGGGGCCAGCCGAAGCGACTAAATGATGTTCAGTAGCCTCGGCTGTCTTGAATGGCGGCCTATCAAACGGCAAATTTGTCGATTGATAGTGGATGAGTTTGGAAAAAGCCGCAGCGGCAGACCTAACTCAAGTTGGCTGCGTCCGATACCATTGAAGCCGCCTAGCATACAGCGTGTCTTTATCCCCGCCGGCACTGAACACCCAGAAGGTTCGCAAGTGGGTTGTTAGCGGTCGGTCAAACCTCAGCCTGTTCAACCGCCTCACGCTCCCGCTCAGCCTTCTCATACTTTAAGCAGTCGAGGATTTTAGCCCCGGCCAGGAACACCGCGCCCGTGGTTGCCAGGAACAGCAGCTGGCCGCCCCATCCGGGATATTCTTGCAAATAGGCTGCGCCGCGCGATGTCGCGCCGAGTGCAAGCGCGTAAATGATCACGAAGGCTTCGAACCTTGTCTTGATGACAAACAGCCTTCCGATCTTACGCAGCATGGTTTCTCCGCCGTTAAACACTTCGCATTTTTGGGTGCAAGTGCCGTGCCAGCAACGCTTTTTTGCGCGGCTGATTGGTTAATGATTGCAGAAGTGTAAGCATGCTCGACGCAGCCGCCAAGCGCGTTAACTTCGTTTAACCAAGTTCTGTGAGTTCCAGCGCGGTGAGCAGTGCCGCTCTTGCGGCGACCACCGACTTAGCAAGGGTTTCGCTGCCAATATCGGCTGGGTCGATTTGCTCGGGCCAGTTGGCTTCGATCACACCTGCCATCATGTCGGCTTTGCTTTCGGTCAGGAGGAAGCGCGGATCGACGGTCGTCGGATCGCACACGACGCGCAATCGAAGGCAGGCTGGGCCGCCGCCATTGGCCATGCTTTGGCGCACATCGACGGGAATGACTTCGCGGATCGGCCCATTGCTGGCGAGCATATCCTCGCACCAAGCCCATACGCTCGCGCTTTCACGGCATTCCTCTGGCACGATCAGAGCCATGCCGCCGCCGGGTTGGGTTACGAGCTGAGCGTTGAACAGATAGGTGCGGATCGCCTCAGCTAGGGTGACGGCGCAGCTCGGCACTTCGACCACTTCAAGCGCAGGGAAGGCAGCGCGGATCGCTTCGTAAGCGCTTTGCTGATCGGCGAAGGCCTCCGCGTGAGTGAACAGCACATGCTCGTTCGCCACAGCGACGACATCATTGTGAAACGCGCCGGCCTCGATCGCGGCCGGGTTCTGTTCAATAAAGACGCAGGCGTCTGGGTTTAGACCGTGGAGACGTGCGACCGCGCTGCTTGCCTGCTCATGCTGGCGCGCCGGGAATTTGCCACCTGGACGACCATAGACGAACACTTCGACCCCCTTGCTGCCATGCCCTTCGCATAGGCGCATATGGTTCGCCGCGCCTTCATCGCCAAAGCTTGGCGGGACGGCGTCATGCACAGCGAAATGTGCGCTGTTGCCAAAGGCGATGTCGAGCATGCGTTTGGTGTCGGGCCATTCCTGCGCCCGGTGCAGCATGGTGACGAGGTTGGCGGGTGTCAGATGGCATTTGCCATCGGCGGTGTCTGGCGCTGGGCTGACCGTGGCAGCATTTGCGGTCCACATGCTCGATGCTGACCAAGCCGCGGCGAGAAGCTGGCGCGGGGTGTCCTCATCCACCGCCAGTTGCTGGGTGAGAGCATTGTTTGGCCGGGGCAGGGGAAGCAGGAAGCCTTGATGCCCAAACCGCGCAAGATTGCCGCGCATTTTCTCCAAGCCTTGGAGCGCAGCGGCGCGCGGGTAAGAGACATCGCCGCCGTGGCTGGCGCTGGCGATATTGCCAAGGGAGAGGCCAGCATAATTGTGGCTTGGCCCGACGATGCCATCGAAATTGACCTCAACCAGATTGCTGACCGGGCCGCTCATCGAGCAACGCTCCACACGGTGTCGTCTGTGCTTACGTCGAGTGTGTCAGCGGCGACGGAATCGATTTCGATTGAACCATCCTCGGAGGCTGAACGAAGGCCGTAGCATGCGCGGAAATCGCTCAGCGAGCCGGTCGCGATCAGGGCTTTCTCGCCTTCGGTATTCTCAACACCCGCGATTTTTGCCGCGGTTGAGCCAGCCACGCTTTTCACCTGATCGGTTTTTGCGATCATGCTGGGCCCGCCGTCGAAGATGTCGACATAACCTTCATAGGCAAAGCCTTCCTTCTCGAGCATCCGCATGGCTGCGCGGCCAGTGGGGTGGGGCAGGCCGATGACCTTCTTTGCTTCATTGTCCAGCATGGCGACATAGACCGGATGTTTGGGCATCAGATCGGCGATGAATTGGTTGCCGTTGATGGCGTTGAAATAGTCCGCCTCTTGAAAGCCCATTCCGAAAAACCGCCCGGCGACACCGTCCCAGAATGGTGATCCGCCGCGTTCGTCAATGATACCGCGCAGCTCAGCCAGGACCCGGTCGGCGAAGCGTTTGCGGTGCATCGCCATGAACAGATAGCGGCTGCGTGCGAGCAGCAAGCCGAGCCCGCCAGCGCGCTCATTGGGATGGAGAAATAATCCGCCGACTTCGCTAGATCCCTCCAGATCGGTCACAAGGCTGAGCATTTCGGCGCGAACCGTGCGGTCCAATTCCTGGCTGTATTGAGTCAGGGTGTTGAGGCGGTAGGAATAGAAAGGCCATTGCTGCCCAACCTGCGTCATCAATTGGCAGGTCCCGCGCACCGCGCCAGTGGCGACATTTTCAAGCACCAAGACGAAGGTCTCGTTCGTCAGCTCGTTGCCCGTGTTGGCGAACGCTTTGGCAGAAGTTTCGAGCTTGGCCGCCAGCGCTTCACGGTCAGCGGGAAGGTTGGTGAACCCGCCGCCGGTCAGCTTTGCCATTTCGTACAAATGCTCAAGATCGGACGTGCGCGATGCGCGCATGCGAAAGGTCAATGCATGTCTCCAGCAGCAATGCGAGAAAGAACGAGAGCGGACAGAGCGGCGCGTTCCGTCAGGCTCGAAACGATAAGAAATTCATCGGGTGAATGGATACTGCCGCCGCGCACGCCCAGGGTGTCGACGACAGGCACACCGCATGCGGCAATATTGTTGCCGTCACACACGCCGCCGGTCGATTTCCAGGCGATTTTCTGGCCTAATTGTGCGCCGCATTTCTGCACCAGATCGAACAGTCGCTGCGATTGATTATCAACCGGTTTGGGCGGGCGGGTCACGCCTCCATGTCGATGCGTCGACACTTCGTGATTGCTCTCAATGCTGCGCAGCAAAGTGTTGAGATTGTTGTCGAAGCCTTGCATCGCCTCTGTGCTCTTCGGGCGAATGTTGAAGCGCAAAACAGCGTGGTCCGGCACGACATTATTGGCCGCTCCGCCTTCCAGCTTTGCGGGGTTTACGGTGATGTCTTCGCGCTCCATTGCTTTGATCCGCAGGATCAAGTCTGCCGCTGCAACAATGGCGTTGCGACCCTCGTGCGGATTGCGGCCCGCATGGGCTGATTTGCCTGAGATGATGATGGAGTAATTGCCTGTGCCGCCGCGCGCATGCGCCAGTGTTCCATCAGGCAGAGCTGCGGGTTCAAAAGTGAGCGCGGCGAGTTTCCCGCGCGCCATTTCGGCAATCAAAGCGGAGCTTGCAAGAGACCCGGTTTCCTCATCGGAATTGATCATCACATCATAGCCGAGCGCAGAAGAGCCCGGCATTGTTTCAAATGCCGTTAGTGCATGGAGAATGACCGAAATTCCGCCCTTCATATCGGCCACACCCGGACCATTCAGCACATCGTCTTCCAGCCAGGTCAGGTTCTGAAACGAATGCTCTTTGGGAAAGACGGTATCCATATGTCCGGTCAGCAAGATGCGAGCATTGGCCTGTGGCCGAACGCGCAGAACCATATGTTGGCCGTTGGGCTTTTCAAACTCGCTGCCATCAGCGGCAATGGCGGTGACGGGCGCTGGATCGATGAGCTCAACTTCACCGGGCAGGGCGGAGAAGGCGTCAGCCAGTTTGCTAGCCTGTTTCGCAAGCCCTTCGATATTGCCGGTGCCCGTGTTGATTGCGCACCAGTCTTGTACCTGAGCGAGCATTGCCGCGGTATCAAATTTTTCAAGAATTCCGCTTGTCATTGCTGACTGCTCTAGCGGGGCGGACGCTATCATCCAAGCGGTGGTTTTGAAGTGAGGCTTTCACCCGTTGCAATCCGCATTGGCTTTGGCCATAGGCTGGGGCGTCCTCCTCCCCAGGAACCCATGTTGATCTGTTCGCGGCCCCTGCGCTGCGCATTGGAGTGTTAGAGGACTTATGAGCAATTTGATTTCCCGTGCCGGGCTGTCTGTGGATGAGCGGCTAGCGACATTCTTCGACAGCGAAGTGCTTGGCCCTCTAGGCCGGGACGTAGACGCCTTTTGGCAGGGTTTTGCAGATTTGCTGGCCAAATTTGCGCCGCGAAATGCGGAATTGCTCGCTAAGCGTGAAGAACTGCAATCTCAGATCGATGCTTGGCACGATGCCCGCAAAGGGCAGCCCCATGATGCGGGCGCCTACAAGGCGTTCCTCGAAGAGATTGGGTACCTCGTCCCGGAACCAAGCCCGTTCAAAATCGGCACGCAGAACGTCGATCCTGAAATCGCAACCATGGCAGGGCCGCAGCCGGTTGTGCCGATCCTCAATGCGCGTTTTCTGCTGAACGCGGCCAATGCGCGCTGGGGCAGCTTGTATGACGCGTTTTACGGCACGGATGCGCTTGATGCGCCGCCCGCAAAGCCAGGCGGTTATGACCGCGCTCGCGGTGATGCAGTGATCGCTCGTGGCCGCGCGTTTCTGGATCAGGCGCTCCCGCTGGTTGATCAAAGCTGGGCGGATCTCGCCGACGAGAATGACGGCAAGCTGCAGGATGAAAACCAATATGTTGGCAAAACGGAAAAAGGTCTACTTTTCCAAAACAACGGTCTGCACATCGAGGTCGTGTTCGATGCCGCCTCTCCCGTCGGCCAGACGGACAAAGCTGGCATTGCGGACATAAACGTCGAAGCCGCGCTGACTACGATTGCCGATTGCGAAGATTCCGTCGCTGCGGTGGATGCTGAGGATAAGCTGCTAGCCTATCGTAATTGGCTGGGTGTGATCCGCGGCGACTTGCAAGAGAGCTTTGAGAAAGGCGGCAAGACGCTGACGCGCAGGCTCAATGCTGATAAGCCATTTACAGACGCGCAGGGAAACAAAGACTGTTTGCCCGGTCGCAGCCTGATGTTTGTGCGCAATGTCGGGCACTTGATGACCAACCCGGCGATCCGGCTGACGGACGGCAGCGAAATTCCGGAAGGCATCATGGATGCCGTTTTCACCAGCGCCATCAGCACGATCGATGTCGAAGGCCAGGCGAAATACGGCAATTCGAAATGCGGATCGATCTACATTGTGAAGCCCAAGATGCACGGGCCGGAAGAATGCGCTTTAACCAATGATCTGTTTAATGCGGTGGAGGATTTGCTCGGCCTGCCGCGTCACACGATCAAGGTCGGCGTGATGGACGAGGAACGCCGCACGAGCGCGAACCTTGCCGCCTGTATCCATGCGGTGCGTGACCGGATCGTGTTCATCAACACCGGCTTCCTCGACCGGACAGGCGATGAAATTCACACCAGCATGCGAGCTGGACCGATGATGTGCAAAGGCGCGATGAAGGGCTCTGACTGGCTCACGGCCTATGAGGCGCGCAATGTTGCGATTGGCCTTGCTTGCGGCCTCTCTGGAAAGGCTCAGATCGGCAAAGGCATGTGGGCTGCACCCGATCTGATGGGGCAAATGATGCAGGAGAAAATCGGTCATTTGCGCGCAGGTGCAAACACCGCTTGGGTCCCGTCGCCCACCGCCGCGACACTGCACGCGCTACATTATCATCAGGAAAACGTGTTTGAGATCCAGCAAGGGCTGGGCGAGATACCTAGCGTCGACACCCTGCTTCGCATCCCGCTCGCGGAAGGCACCAATTGGTCGGATGAGGAGCTGCGCGATGAGCTAGACAACAATGCGCAGGGCCTGCTCGGCTATGTTGTACGCTGGGTCGATGCAGGTGTGGGCTGTTCTAAGGTGCCGGACATCAATGACGTTGGCCTGATGGAAGACCGCGCGACCTTGCGCATTTCATCGCAGCATATCGCCAATTGGCTCCTACACGGCGTCGTGACGCAGGATCAGGTGATGGACAGCCTGACCCGCATGGTGGCCAAGGTTGATGCGCAGAACGCGGGCGATCCCACCTATGTCCCGCTGACTGGCAATGAAGATGGCGCGGCATTCTCAGCGGCGAAAGAGCTGATCTTTAACGGGGTGGAGCAGCCCAGCGGGTACACAGAGCCGCTGCTGCATCAATGGCGGTTGGCAAAGAAGGCGGTCTGAGATCAGCCAGCGAAAGCGCGGTCAGCTATGGTGCGTCACCAGCCGACCGCGCTTTCGGCCCATCTGGATGTTGCAGGCCTGAGCCACAGGTCCGGTGTTTCTGACCCGCTCGCCAGCGATTTGGACAAGCGCGTGCTCGCCAATGCTGCGCTCAAACTCGATCCCGCAGGCATTGTCGTTTGACCAGATGACCGTGCAATAGATTTCCTCAGAGCCGAGCAGCAGCATTCCGGACACGCCCATGGCCGGCGGATTGTCGGTTTCCAGCTTCGCGCCATTGTCGGAGATATTGGCCATACGGCACGCGCGTTCTCCGCTGGTGGTGCGAAATGTCGCTGGAATTTCCACGGCAAAGCGGCCCGAGCGGCGCTGATCACTATGCGCCGCCTGCTGGCGTTTTTCGAGAAAGCTCATGGCGTTTCTTACCTGTCTGTCCGGATGGTTCGTCCGGTAACGGTCTCTTGCTCAGCGTGATAGATCGCAAAATCCCTCTAAGATGTTCGCAAGCTTGGTTACGCCAAATTAACCAGCGTGACCCGCGAGTTCCCTGGCAATGGCGACAAACTCATCAACGCTCAAGGTCTCGGCGCGGCGTGTTGGTTCGATGCCAACTTGCTCCAGAGCGTCCAGCGCGCCCGGCACGCCTTTGAGGCTCTGGCGCAGCATCTTGCGGCGCTGGCCAAAGGCGGCCTCCGTGATGCGTTCCAGTGTTCGCGGCACAACGCCTTCAGGTGCGGCTTTGGGCGTGACATGGACAATCGCGCTCATCACTTTGGGCGGCGGTGTGAACGCGCTGCGGTGCACCTTTAGCGCGAGTTTTGCCTCGGATCGCCATTGCGCGAGCACGGCCAAGCGGCCAAAGGCCGACCCGCCAGAGGGCGCCACAATCCGCTGCGCAACCTCTTGCTGAAACATCAGTGTTAGTGAGCGCCAAAGCGGGGGCCACTGCGTGCTGCTCAGCCAGTTTACGAACAAGGCGGTGCCGACATTATAGGGCAGGTTGGAGGCGATATGATACGGTTCACCCCCCATGACATCATCGTGATCAAACTTCATCGCATCGCCGTGGATGACGGTAAGCTTGCCCGGAAATGCTTCGGCTAGGTCGGCGAGGGGTGGCAAGCAACGATCATCCATCTCGATTGCTGTCACCTTCGCGCCCGCGCGCAGCAGAGCCCGTGTCAGCCCACCAGGTCCGGGACCAATTTCTAGCACATTTTGACCGTTCAGATCACCGGGGATCGCCGCGATCCGGTCCAGCAATTGCTCGTCCAACAAGAAGTTCTGACCGAGCTTCTTGGAAGCGCTAAGTCCGTGAGCCGCGATCACCTCTCTAAGCGGTGGGAGATCAGCCATTGGGCTTGCGCGCCGCTGCGCACTGCGCCGCCATTTGCATGGCCGCGATCATCGCACCTGAGTCTGCGACACCTTTGCCCGCAATATCAAATGCGGTGCCGTGATCGGGCGAAGTGCGAATGATCGGCAGGCCGAGAGTGACGTTCACGCCTTCGTCAAATTCCAGCGCTTTCAGCGGGATCAGAGCCTGATCGTGATACATGCACAGAGCAGCATCATAGCCTGCCCGGGCGCGCGGGGTAAACAAAGCGTCGCCCGGATGCGGGCCGCTCACATCGATACCGCCTTCGCGCAAGGTATCGATAGCGGGCGTGATAATGCGGGCTTCTTCATCGCCAAACTTGCCGTCTTCGCCGGCGTGAGGGTTTAGCCCAGCGACGGCCAAATGCGGGCTGGCAATGCCAAAATCGCGCACCAACGCCGCGGCTACGATTTGTGCCTTATGCTGGATTAACTCAGACGACAGGGCGGGTGAAACTTGGCTCAGCGGAATGTGCACGGTCAGCGGCACAGTGCGCAACGACGGCCCGGCCAGCATCATGACCGCATCATAGGGCGAGAGCCCGCACACAGCGGCGAGAAATTCGGTCTGGCCGGGAAAATTAAATCCGACCTTCGCCAATTGCGATTTTGCCACGGGGGCTGTTACGAGAGCGGAGGCTTTGCCGAGCAGGGCCATACGTGTGGCCTCGGCAAGCGAGTGCATCGCGAGCGCTGCGCCTTGCTCGTCCGGTTGGCCAGGGCGATATTCGCAATCCTCACCGGCCAAAATGGGCAGGCCATCTGAGAATGTCTCGATGGCTTCGGAGGTGTCTCCGATGGCAATCACCGGGCAGTCCGCGCCCACCGCTTCAGCAGCGGCTCGCACAACGTCAAAGCCGCCAACGACGAAGAACGGCGCGATGCCGCGCTCGTCTCGGCGCGCCCAACAATGCGCGATCAGTTCTGGCCCGATCCCCGCCGGATCGCCCAAGGAAACGGCGAGGGGAAGCGCAGCAGAACCCACCTAAGCTATGCTCAGTTGTATTCGATGTAGGCGTCGTTGCGCAGATCCCGCAGGTATCGCTGCGCACGCTTGTTGATGCGCTCTTCCTCAATCTGGTTCATCACGGATTGAACGGTCGGGCTGCCCGCAACCTGCGGATCATCACGACCGCACAGCATCAGGACGCGCACGCCCTCTGTGATTGAACCGAATGGCGGTGTAGACTGGCCGACTTGCAGGTTGAGAATGATGTTCTGCAACTGCTGAGGCAGTTGGCGGGCAGGGATCTGCTCATTGGAAACCACCGAAGCGCCCAGAACGTCGCGCGCCGATTCTGCATCCGCACAGCCGCGCAGACCTTGAACGAATGTGCCGAATTGCTCGACCCGGCCCGCGGCCTGTTCTTCGGTCGTGCCCGGCTCAAAAGTGATCGAGATTTGCTTGAGGCTGAGCAGCGCCTCCAATGGATCGGCGGTCAGAACCTGACGCTTCTCGATCAGATATATGATTGTGAAACCGCCCGGGATTTCAAGCGGTCCAACTAGCTGGCCGGGCTGCATCTGCTGCGCTGCTTCGGCCATTGGGCCGGGCAGTGTGCCAAGGCGTAGGAAGCCAGTGTCGCCGCCCACAACGGCTGTGGTCGCTTCGGAATATTGGCGCGCATAGGCAACAAAGCTGCCGCCTTGCTGCAATTGTTCGACAATCCGCTGCGCGTTCTGGCGCACGGCTTCGCGATTTTCTGAGGTGGCGGACATGTAAATCTCGCCAAGACGATATTCATCTGTGCCGCGATCCGCCTCGAGGCGTTCCAGCACTTCGCGTGCTTCTTCCTCGGACACATTGATGAAAGCCGTGACGTTGCGGCTCAGCACCCGCTGCCAAGCCAATTCGCCCGTGATCTGACGCTTCAATGATGCAGGCGAGGAGCCGATGCTGCGCAGATAAGTGTCCATCGCGCTTGGGTCTTGGCCAAAGTTCTGTGCGGCCAATTGCGCATAGGTCTGGTTCACCTCGGCAGGGTCAACTGGCAGTTCGAGCTTGGCTGCTTCCTGAATCTGCAGTGTTTCATCAATCAGATTGCGCAAAACCTGACGCCGCAGGCGCGCGAGCTCTTCTTCTGACACCTGACTTTCAGCCGCTGCCGTGACCAGAGCCACGCGCTGATCAATGTCCGTGCCGGTGATGACAAAGTCGTTCACGATGGCGGTCGCTGTGCGCATATTTGGGTTGGAGCTGCCAAAAATGGTCACGCTGTCAGGGATGCCGAACGGGTTGGCTGGTGCGGCAGCTTGCGCGAGCAGGGTAGCCGGCGCTGCTGCAAGACCTGCCAAAGCCGCCGGAGCGATGAGTTTTGACCAAAATTTGCGTGTCACGTGTAAATCCCGATTGTAATCTAAATGTGTTTTGGTTTCCGCAGCTTACGCCTTTGTAAGTCTTGCCGCGCAACCATCTGTCTCGCTTGGTGCCAGCTTATGGCTTAACCATCGCTGAGCGCAATTGCGCGCTGAGCACCGCGTCCTCCTATATTCGGGCCGAATAGCCGCTTTTTCGCGCTGTGCCAACGGCTTCGGCGCACTCCTCAACGGACTTACCTAAACCCGAGGTTTCTGAGGCTGAAAAACAGTTGGAATGTGTTCCCGCGCGCCGCGTCGCCGGCGGTGATGAAATCGCGCCGCCAGGTTAGGCCAAACTCTAGCTGCTCATCTTGATAGGCGACGCCCAAGCGGGTGCGGATCGGTTCAAACCCATCGGGCGAGAAGGTTGGGTCCTCGTCTTCGTTGGTGAGGTTGAACACGCCAGAGCCGAACACCGACCATCTGCGGTCAATCGCAACGCGCACGGCCGCGCGGGCTTCCTCGCGGTCTTGCAAGTCCTCAAGGTCCTGAATGTCGCGGTCGAGCCGCAGATAGCCAAGCTCCACATAGGTGCGCTGGCTGCCGATAGTCGTGTCGACCTCGTTACGCCGGATCGCAAGATTGTCTTTATCGAGCCGGTAGCGGTGGGTGAACTTCACAAAGTCGCGGAACCGGACCTCGGTGCGTCCGACTAAGTCGGAGACGCGCTCGGACAAGCCAGTGCCATCCGGGAAGATTTCGCGCGCAGCATCAAAGCGGTAAGACTGGCCGATGGTGGATTTGATCCGCCAACCGGGTCGTTGCAGCTCCCAGTCAACACCCCAGGTGACGCGAACACCGTCTTCGACCCGGTCATAGCCGGGAAAGCGGTTGAGCGCGAAGAGGTTGGAATCCTCCAAATCGATCGCGCGCGAATCCTCATTGGGAACGGCCAGATTGCGGATCGGCGGGCTCGCGACCACTTGAACGCGTGGTTTTAGCACTTGCGTGCCGCCGAAGGCTTCGCCGACAAAAGGCCATTCCACATCAACCGCTGCAATCGCGATCGCCCGCGCGGTCCAACCGGGATTGCCGCGATAAATCTCGGTCGAGGTGAGTAAGGTCTGATCGGTGTGATAGACATCGCCGCGAGCAAGTGCGCTCAGCGTGACGACTTGGCCAAGGTTGGTGAGCCGCCGCAAATCCCACCGCGCTCCGGCAAAGGCGCGCTGCGTGTCTTGCCCATCTTTGCGCAGCAGGTTGAGAGAGTTGAACTGCAATTCCAGCTCCCCCGGCAATCGGATCAGCAATCCGGCGGCGGTAATCAATCGCTGGCAGAGCAACAGGCACCTGCCCTTGATCCGCGCCAATGCGCAGAGTCTGCGTCGCCCAGCCGGCGATGGAGAGGTAGGAATCGTTGTCGATCCGCTCCAGATTGATTGTTGAGCGCAGCCGGTCATCGCGGCTGAGGTCGTAGCGGCGCAGGAAAGTGCGGTCACTAGCAAGCCGGATCGAACCCGTCAGACTCCATTCGGGTGAGAACTGAAATTTCCCATTCGCATCCAAGTAGCCGCGCGGATCACTGGAGCTCGCCAGCGTTCCGTCATTGCCCACAATCCGGCGAGAATGCGTCGCATAGCCAGTGATCTGATACGCGCCTTTGTCGGTCAGGTGACGCCATTCCGCCGACACCATGGGCGCAACGTCGGTGTAGACGAACCCGCCCAGCGTCAGGTCTCTGTTCTCGTCGATCCGCCAATAGTATTCGGTCGACAGCTCCAGGCCGTTGCTTTGCGAGATGCGTACATCTGGCACCAAAAAACCCGATACCGACTGGCCATCGGTGCGGATCGCAAGGCCAGGCAGGGGAAGGATGCGCGCGCCAAACAATTCGAGCACGGCGCCGCGAAAGCGGACCCTCGTATCTTCAGGGTCGTATGTCACCCGGTCAGCGGTAATGCGCCAGCTAGGGTTGTTGGCGCAGTCTTCCTGATCGGCCAGCGCGCACGCTGTGTAGGCCGCATCGCTCAGTACGATAGTGCCGTCATCCCCGCGCTCACCAGATCGCGCGGCCAGACGTCCGCCAGCCCTCAATGCCAGCAGTAGGTCCTCCATCGCGCCCGCTTCAAATGTGTCGGTTAACTCGACGCTTTCGGTGAACAGCCGGTTGCCGCTTTCATCAACCAAGCGCACGTTTCCGTTGGCGAGGATTGTCCCGGCACTGCGGTTCCAGCGCACTTCGTCAGCTCGGACTGAGCGATCATCGCTCCGTAAGACAACATTTCCACGCGCGGTAACAACGTCGGCGGTGTTATCATAGGCGAGCTCATCGGCCTCAAAGTCGATGCGATCACCCGTTTCAGAAGTCTGCGATTCCAGTGTATCGGCTTCCGTGACCTGCTGAATAGGTTGTGGCGGCGGAACGGTCTGGGCAAACAATGGCGCAGACAATGACAACGGGCCCGCCAGCAGCATAGCAATCGCTGCTGGACGCATCCGGCATACCACCTGTGTTGAAGCTGCGGCGCGGACGCCGTACCTGAAACCTCCCGACATGGCTTGCCTATCGCACCGCTCACGCCTAATCGCAATCGCCATTCGGCCACCTGTCGACCATAGCTTTCGCTTGGCGGCCAAACTGGCTCAAATTCCGGCTTTGGCCGGAGGCACAACCCGGAGTTGTTATGCAAATCGAATTCAGCGCCCAATCCCCATCCGACGTTCGCTTGATTGCTCGCATTGTTAATCAGGGCGATTCTCTAAGCGACCTTGATGCAGCATTGGCTGATGGCGCACATGCGGCTCGTTTCGCTGGGCGTGCTGGCCAGGTTTTTGAAGGCTTTGCGATGGATGATGGCTCGCTGCGCCGTGTTGCACTGTCGGGAGCGGGCGAAGCATCAGCCGAGGCGCGCCGCATGAATGTTGAGCGCGCGGGCGCTGCGCTGGTCGCGAAATACCTGACCTCGGGCGAGACCGAGATGGTGCTCGATCTGGGCCATGCGGATTTGTCCGGCGAAGAGGCTGCCGCTGTTCTGCTCGCGACGCGGCTGCGCGCATGGCGGCATGACAAATACCGCACGACGCTGGCGGAGGAAAAGAAAGCGACCCTGAAAAAGGTCACAATTATCAATGCGCCTCAAGGCACAGAGGCAGCCTGGGTGGCGGCAGAGGCGCTGGCCAAGGGCACCGAATTCACGCGCAAGCTCGTCGCAGAGCCCGCCAATGTGCTTTATCCAGAGAGCTTTGTTACTCTTTGTGAGGAGGCTTTTGCAGGCTCTGGCGCTGAACTAACCGTACTGGACGAGGCCGAGATGACAAAGCTCGGCATGGGCGCATTGCTCGGCGTCGGCCAGGGTTCAGAGCGCGAATCGCGTATTCTCGCTATCCGCTGGAATGGCGGCAAAGAAGGTGAAAAGCCAACCGTGTTCGTCGGCAAAGGCGTGACCTTCGACACCGGCGGTATCTCGCTGAAGCCGCCGGGCGGCATGGAAGATATGAAATGGGATATGGGCGGCGCTGGCGCGGTTGCTGGCGGCATGCTGTCCCTGGTTAGCCGCAAGGCGAAAGCCAATGTGATCGGCGTGCTGGGCCTCGTAGAAAACATGCCCGACGGAAAAGCTCAGCGTCCCGGCGATGTTGTGACCACGATGAACGGTCAGACGGTTGAGGTGATCAACACCGATGCGGAAGGGCGTCTAGTCCTTTGCGATGCGCTGCATTGGGCGCAGGAAGAGTACAATCCTGCGCAGATCGTGGATTTTGCGACGCTGACCGGGGCGATGATCATCTCGCTTGGTCACGAGCATGGCGGCGTCTTTGCGAATGACGATGCGCTGGCTGACAAGCTGCTTGCAGCGGGCAAGAACAGCGGTGACAAGCTGTGGCGCATGCCGATTGGCCCGGCTTACGACAAGCTGATCGACAGCCCGATTGCCGACATCAAGAATGTGGGCCCGCGTCCCGCGGGTTCGATCACGGCGGCGCAATTTCTTCACCGCTTTATTAAAAAGGGCACGCCGTGGGCGCACTGCGACATTGCCGGCATGGTCTGGGCGGATAAGCCTGGTCACAGCTGGGATAAAGGCGCAACTGGCTATGGCGCGCGTCTGATCGATCAGTTCGTGGCAGATAATCTCGAGGGATAGGAGCGCGGCCCATCCCAAAAATGCGCAAGAAATCTGATCTGCCGAGCAAGATCTGCGCGAGTTGCGGCCTCCCATTTACTTGGCGCAAGAAATGGGAGCGCGACTGGGATAATGTGCTCTATTGTTCGGAACGTTGTAAACGTTCCAAAGTGAAGTAGCTCAGCCACCCACGCCCTCCACCCTACCACCTGAATGGTATCCGAAAATATTCCGGGTGGTAGGGTGGAGGGCGTGGGTGGTTTAGCCTAGAGCAAGACTCATGAAAGTCGATTTTTGGCAGCTATCGCGTGACCCCGTCGAAAAGGTTGTGGCGCTGATCGCCGGGCGCGTGCTCGGCTCTGATGAGCGCCTGTTGGTGGTGGCGGAGGATGCTCATCGCCGCCAAGAAATTTCGCGCGGGCTTTGGAAGGCTGGGCCGGACAGCTTCCTCGCTAATGGCGAAGCATCGGGCGAGGGTGCAGAGCGGCAACCCATCCTGCTATCAGACAAGTGTGAAGCCCCGAACAGCGCCAGCCACGTTGTGTTCGCCGATGGTGAATGGCGCGATCCAGCGGGCTTTGAACGCGCGTTTCTGCTGTTTGATGAAAGCAGCCTCGAAGCCGCGCGGGCCACATGGCGCTCGCTTGATGGCGCAGAGGGACTAGAGCGTTCATTCTTCCGCCAGGACGATGGCAAATGGGTGAAGGTCGCCTGAGCGCTTGCTTTGAGCGCAGGCTCAGCAGATGGTGCGCGGCACACAAAGGAGATCACAATGCGCCGTTCCGTTCTAGTGCTTGCAAGCACTTTGCTGCTGTCCGCTTGCGGTTCTGACGCTTCAGGTGATCAGGCGGAGGCCTCTGGCGAATACGCAATTGATGCAGAGACCGGTGAGACGCGCATGGCAATCGAGACGGAGAACGGATCTTCGACGGTGCGCTCCGGTGAAAATGTGCCGGTCGAGCTGCCCGATGGCTTTTCGGTCTATCCCGGTGCGGCGGTGATCAACAACACCAATTTCAAAGATGCGCAGACCTATGGCTCGATGCTGGTAATGGAGACGCAGGACAGCCCTGAAGAAGTGGCAGCGTTCTATCGCAAGCAGGCTGAGGACGCAGGCATTCCGATCGAGTTTGAGATGGAATCCGACGGCGCGCAGATATTGGGCGGTAAAGACGGCACAGGCCGCACGATTACGCTCAACGCAACGCCCGAAGCTGACGCTACGATGGCTCAGTTTCTTGTAGGGTTTGATCCTGCGATGGCTGGCGATTGAACGCAATTCTCGCAGCAGCGCAGTCATAACTGGCAAGAGCAGGGTTGCAGCTTAGCTGCGGCGCGGCTAGGGCGCGCGCCAGAAATCACACTGTGAAATTTCGTTTCTCACCCTAATTCCAGCGGATCATAACTGACTGCTCTTATATCAAGGAAATTCATCATGGCGGTTACCCGCACTTTTTCTATCATCAAGCCTGACGCAACCCGCCGCAACCTAACCGGTGCGGTCACCGCCATGCTCGAAGGCGCTGGCCTTCGCGTTGTCGCATCCAAGCGTATCCACATGAGCCGCGAGCAGGCCGAAGGTTTCTACGCCGTTCATTCAGAGCGTCCGTTCTTCGGCGAACTCGTTGAGTTCATGATGAGCGAACCTGTGGTCGTACAAGTGCTCGAAGGCGAAGACGCCGTGAAGCGTAACCGCGACATCATGGGCGCAACCAACCCAGCAGAAGCCGACGCGGGCACAATCCGTGAGGAGCACGCGCTCTCAATCGGTGAAAACACCGTCCATGGTTCGGACAGCGACGAGAATGCGAAGATCGAAATCGACTTCTTCTTCAGCGCAGACGAAATCGTCGGCTAATTCTTAGCCGACAATGGCTGAACAAAGAGGGCTGCTCCGCGAGGGGCGGCCTTTTTTGTGCGCTCAATCCTTGGGTGCCTGAGTGAAAGCAGCCATTTGACCAGCATGGGCCGTGTGATGTCCGCCTTCATTGCTCGCCATTTCGCGCTGCATTGCAAGCAGCGCTTCGCCCGATAGCTCAATGCCAAGCGCCTGATAGGTCCGCGCGATTTCGCGCTCCCAATCATCGCCAAGGGCGGCGAATTGCAAATGCGCGATCGGGCCATCCCAGTTTTCAAGCGCTTCTTTCATCCGGGCATCGCGTAGGTCGAGCTTGCGCTGCCATTCTTGTTCGATCCAATCGAGGTCACAATTGTCGCATTGGATGGCCATTTGATTGGCGACGATAGAGACGGCGCTGCGCAGCACGTCCTCGCTATCGCGCTGAGCGACAACCAGTCTGGCATCCGGAAACTCTGCCAGCAATGATGGCAAATCCTCGGAGAACTGCGGCACTTTCATCACCCGTGGGCGGTCCGCGATATTGCGGTGCGCTGCGTCTGTTCGCAGGATGCGGGCAAATTCGCGGTAGACCGGGCCAGCCTCGCGTGCTTCACTCCATGCGCTGTAGCTCGGGATATGCCACTGCGTTTGATAGGTTGAATGGTTGAGCGCGCAAGCCAGCCAGCCTAGTTCTTCTTCAACCCGGCCAGAACTCATTGGGTGCAGGGCATCAATCCAAGGGTTCAGCCGCCGCGCAATCGTGAGGTTGAGACCGCCCCAAAGGCGGCGGGCATGTAGTCTGCTCGGCACAGGGTGCCGGCTGTCGCAAAACCGGGTGGAGGAATGCGCCGGATCGGCGGCGAGCAGGCGGTGCACACGGGTGGTGCCGGATCGCATGTGACCGATAATGATGATCGGCGGCGCGAGCGCGGTTTCAGTGAGTGCAGGCTTAGCCGACCACAATGCTCCGAATTGCAGGCGCTGTTTTATCACGCGCATCAATTGGCCGTGCGCCATTGCTCGGCCGAGCGGGTTGAGATCCGCCTCTGCAACCACGCTTGTAGTCAGCTTTTCAAGTCTCAGTCGGAAGTCAGCTACATCTTCCTCGTCGCGGCCTGCGCGCTCATATGCGTCCGCATTCTCGCCGAAGCTCTTGGCTGCAATGCTCCACAATTCATCCGCCTCGATTGCGGGTTCCGGCAACCAACCTTTGGACCACGCCCGGCCCAAAAAGGCGCTGGAGCGGTCGACCAATCGGGTGCGATCAAGCGGGGACGTGCGCGGCGGCATAATTGCGGCTGGCTAAAACATGTCCGCTGCGTCTTGCAGCTTCGTAAGTCGGGCAGGAGTAACTGAGCGCCGGCTGCGCGTGAGCCAATCAGACACGCTTTCCCAGTCGATATCCGCCCGGTTGAGGATCACGCCGACCCAGCCGCTTGCGCCGTAGAACGCTGGCTTGTAGTAAGCCTCTGGCTGAGCTTCAACGAGGTCCATCAGCTCGTCCATTCCGCTGGTTTTGACGAGCAATGCGATATGCTCGCTGCCGTGGTGGCGGTCGCTGAAATAAGCGAAATACTTGCCGGATTTCTCGCTGCCGACCCGAAAGCCCGGGGAGCCATGGCTCTCGCGCTCATGCGTCTCGGGCAGGGCCAAGGCCAGCGCGCGGACCCGCCCAAACAGATAGGCTGGATCATTACCGCGTGACACATAATCGCTCACCGCGCGAGGGTAGAGCTGATGCTCGGCGAGCTTCACCTTTTCGGCCAATGTGTCCGATGTTTCGTCCGGTGCGATCCGAACTTTGACTTGGGCGAGCACCTCGCCAGCATCGAGCTCTGGCACGACCAGATGCACACTTGCCCCGCCATGGCTGTCGCATGCTTCGATTGCGCGGGCATGGGTGTCGAGCCCCTTGTACTTGGGGAGTAGGGAAGGGTGGATATTGATCAGCCGGCCCAGCCAGCGGGTCACAAATTCATCCGAGAGAATCCGCATATAGCCAGCGAGCACGATATAGTCTGCGCCAGCTTCGCGAACTGCGTCTTCCATCGCGGCGTCATGGCTCTCGCGGCTGTGGCCCTTATGCGAATGGACGAATGTGGAGATGCCCTCGAGCTCTGCGAGCTTCAGCCCTTCCGCATCCGCTTTGTTGCTGGCAACCAGAATGATATCAAAGGCGGAGCCGGGGAGCCTACTGGCATAGAGCAATGCGGCCATATTGGTGCCGGTGCCCGAGATGAAGACCGCAATTTTGGCCTTTTCAGCCACTATGCGTCGCGTCCCAATCTGCGGTGGCTGACCATACGCCCGCAGCGCCAATGACAGTGCATCCGCGCGGACCGCCAGCAATTTCGCCGATGTTCAGCACTGTTTCGCCAGCGGCCTCGAGGCGTTTGGTCACATCCTCTACATCATCTGGGTCTACCGACAGAACCATGCCCACGCCGCAATTGAATGTGCGCGCCATTTCGGCTGGCTCAATGTGACCTTGCGCTTGCAAGAAAGCCATCAGGCGAGGTTGAGGCCAGTTTGCGGCATCAACCATCGCATGTGCGCCCTCGGGCAGGATGCGCGGAATATTCTCCAGCAATCCGCCGCCGGTAATATGCGCAAGACCATTGATCAGCCCTTCGCGCACCAGCGGCAATAGGCTCGCCACATAAATGCGGGTCGGCTCAATCAATGCGTCAATCAGCAACCGTTCTTGATCAAAAATGGCCGGCCGATCGAGTTTCCATTCGAAGTCTTCGGCCAGCTTGCGCACCAGAGAATAGCCATTGGAGTGGACGCCTGAGCTCGCAAGGCCGAGCAGCACGTCGCCCGGTGCGACTTTCTCGCCCGTCAATTGCTCGCCGCGCTCAACTGCACCTACGCAGAATCCGGCAAGATCGTAATCGCCCGGTGCATACATGCCCGGCATCTCAGCGGTCTCGCCGCCGATTAGCGCGCAGCCCGCTTGCTTGCAGCCATCGGCTATGCCCGCGACGACACGCTCTGCAATGCCGTTCTCCAGCTTTCCGGCGGCGAAATAGTCCAGAAAAAGCAAAGGTTCCGCGCCCTGAACGATCAAATCGTTGACGCACATGGCGACCAGATCGATGCCAACCGTGTCATGGCGATCATGCTCAATCGCCAGCTTCAGCTTGGTCCCAACCCCATCATTGGCCGCAACCAATAAAGGGTCTTCGTAGCCAGCGGCCTTCGGGTCGAAAAAACCGCCGAAGCCGCCCAGTTCACTGGTGGCGCCGGGGCGCGCGGTCGACTTGGCCAAGGGGCCGATTGCTTTGACCAGAGCATTGCCGCCAGCGATCGAAACGCCAGCTTGCTCGTAAGTATATGGGGAGTTCTTGCCACTCATGGTGATCGTTTAGCCATTCGCGCTTGGAATTCCACTCGTCTTTCGGCAAAAGGCGCAAGCTTTTCCCCGATGAGAATGCTTTCTGCCTCGAACGGCCCTATGCCGACCGCTCAGCCAACGCGCTGGAACCGTGCCTTTTCAAGGGCTTTGGCGGTGATTGGCGTGTTCGCGCTGCTGAGCGTCGGATTGGCAATCGCTTTGGCTCAAGTGACGGGGAATCGCGGTATCGCGCCGACGGCCTCGTCGAGTGACATTGATGTGCGCGGCATCGAAGTCGATGTGAAGGGCGATACCGGCGAGGAAGCGCGCCAAGAGGCATGGAAGCGTGCGCAGCGGCTGGCTTGGGAAAAGGTCAACGGACCATCGGTCTCTGACAGCCAACTCAATGCGATGGTCTCTGCGATTGTTATCGAGCGCGAGCGGATCGGGCCAAAACGCTACATTGCGACCCTTGGCGTGATCTTTGATCGCCAGCGGGCAGGGCGCTACCTTGGCGGACAAGCGCAAAAGCGCAGCTCGGCCCCCATGCTGGTGATGCCGGTCTCTGTCTCAGGCGGGGCCTACACCGTCTTTGAAGTGCGCAATCCCTGGCAGCGGGCTTGGGCGGAATACAACCCGGGCACCAGCCGGATCGATTATGTCCGGCCCAGCGGCGCAGGCGGCGATTCGCTCCTGCTCAATTATGGTCAGGTCAGCCGCCGCAGCCGCGCGTGGTGGCGCGCCGTGCTCGATCAATACACCGCCGCCGATGTTCTGGTGCCAGTGGCGAAGCTGGAGCATCAATACCCTGGCGGGCCAATCGAAGGCACGTTTACGGCGCGTTATGGCCCCGACAGCACGTATCTCGACGGATTTTCGCTTACGGCGGAAAACTCAAGAGAGCTGCCCGCGATGCTGAGCCAAGCGGTTGAGCGCTTTGACGATATTTTTGAGCAAGCTTTGGTCGACGGAAAACTGCGACCCGATCCCACCCTGCGTCTTGGCGGCTCGGGCCAGGTTGACCCTGCATTGCAACGTCTCATCGAGATTGGCCGTGCGATCCGTGCTCGTGAGGCCGCGGCGGCGGCTCAGGCTGCGGATCCGGGGAGTGAGACAACGACGCCGACCGATGCGCCAACGCCTGAGGCTGCAGTGGTAAACAGTTTCGTCGTGCAGTTCGCAACGCCTGATGCGGCCAGCTTTGATGCGGCAATCGGCGCAGTTCGCGGCACCGGCGGCGTGCGCGGTACCGCCGTTTCCAGCACGGCGATTGGCGGTACGTCGGTTATGCGAGTGAGCTTCGGCGGTGATTTGAGCCAGCTTGCCGCTGCTCTGCGGGCGCGCGGCTTCACCGTGCGTCAAGGCGCAAACGCACTCGCCATCAGCCGTTAAAAGCGGCAAAGCTCGTTTTCAGATGTTACAAATCGCACTCCCGCTTGAGACGCGCAGTCGAGGCGATCCAGCCCGGATTATCGTTGGCAATGCCAATGCTGGCGTGGTGGAAGCCTTGTCTGACCCGTCCAGCCGGCCGTTCCATACAGCCGTGCTCACCGGGCCGCCGCGATCCGGCAAGAGCCTGATCGGGCGCTGGGCCTCGGCGCAGGGCATAACAGTCGTCGATGGGGCGGACGGCCAAGATGAAACCGAGTTGTTCCATCGTTGGAACGCGGCGCAGGAAAGCGGCGCTCCGCTACTGCTAATCGCCAATGCTCAACCTTGGAAGATCAAACTGCCGGACTTGCGCTCCAGGATGGGGGCTCGCTGCAGCTGGAAATTGGCGAACCGGACGATGCAATGGCGGGGGAACTGATCCATGCGATTGCGGAGCAGCGCAGCCTGTCATTGGCCGATGGCGCGTCAGAGTATTTGGTTCCGCGCGCCGTGCGCAGCTATGAAGCAATTGAGCGACTTGTCGTCGCAATTGATCGGATCAGCCTTGAACGTCAGGTGCCTGCCACCATGTCGGTTTGGCGTGACGCGCTGGAGGCAACGCATGGGCCAGAGCAACATCGGTTGCTGTGATGCGATTTGCAAAACCTGCGCGTTTGGCCGAAGGAGTAAGACATGTTTGATCGGCTGAAATCTTATTTGGACTCGGTCCATGCGCGCGATCCCGCTCCGCGATCTCGCTGGGAAATCCTATTATATCCAGGGGTTTCTGCGTTGTTCTTTCACCGGGTTGCCGGCTGGCTTTTCGATGCGAAATTGTATTTTCTCGCACGGCTCGTGAACCATTTTTCGCGGTTTTTGACGGCCATCGATATCCATCCCGGCGCGAAAATCGGGAAGAATTTCTTCATTGATCACGGCTTTACAGTGATCGGCGAAACAGCCGAAATCGGTGATAATGTGACGATTTATCAATGCGTCACCTTGGGCGGTACAAACCCGACAAATGGCGAGGGGGGCAAACGTCACCCGACCCTATGTGACAATGTAATCATTGGTTCAGGCGCGCAGATCATCGGGCCGATTACAGTGGGCAAGCGTGCCCGTGTCGGCGCGAACGCTGTGGTGACTGACGATGTGCCAGAGGGGGCGACTATGGTCGGCCTGAAGGCTCGCTCCACGCTGGTGCCGGCTGAAGAATGGATCAAAGAGTTTACGCCCTACGGTACGCCCAATTGCGAGGATGCCGAGGGCAACCGCGTCGATTGCATCGAGAAGCTTGAAGGCGAAATCGCGGCTTTGCGAGCAGAGATGAACGCGCTGAAGTCAGGCGTGCCGCTCCAAGATCAAGACGCGAATGAACCAGAGCCGGTTGCCAAGCGCAGCGGAACCGACCGCGCATGAGCGCAAGCACGGCACCGGGCGGTTCTGTTGTTGCCTTTCCTGGCCGCGCTCAGGGGCAAATTGGCTTTGAGCGCGAAGAATTGCAGCGCATCCTCGATCTCTACGGCCGCATGGTGGCCGCCGGAGAGTGGCGTGACTACGCGATGGATTTTGATAAAAACGCAGCAATCTTCTCAGCCTTTCGCCGAGCGGCTGAACGTCCACAGGCACGGATCGAGAAGCGACCGAGCCTGCGCAATAAGCAAGGGATGTGGACGCTCTTTGGCGAGCACGGCCAAACGCTCAAACGCGGGCATGATCTGGCGAATGTGCTTGCCCCGGTTGAACGGCGACTGGTAAAAGCGGTCGACGAATAGAGTGAGCCTTTAGGCAAAGACGTCTTGCACTCCGATTTCTTGCTCTTGAGCATCGGTGATCTCACGGATCATTCCTATGAGGTAGTAAGCGGACGCGATTGAGAGAATGCTGCTAACCACCCCCAGTATCAAGCTCACCTGATATGCTCCGGCATCGGCATTTAGTGATAGCCGCGTGCTTTGCCAGCCGATGATGTTTCCTATGATCCAGCAGCCCCACCAGACCTTTATATCAAAGGGCGCTTCGCCGCCAAAATCGTTGCTCAGGCCAAAGCTCGTATTCCATAGCTCTTTCATAGCCTGAAATGGTTTGAACAAGTTCGCGATCGGAATGAAATACCAACCGATCGCCCAGCCAGGCGAAAACTCCAAATCGCTATGCCCGGCGTCGATTAAATTGGAATGGGCGCAATGGATCCACATTGCCACGACAACAATGCAGCCAACAAGAATGGGTAATTGCGCAATGTAAAGAACTGCGAAAACTGCGGTTAGCGTGGACAGTTCCACCGCGTTCATGTCTATCACACTAGCAAGCTCAAGTGCCTCTCCAAGTAGATAAATCGCTGTCGCAAAAAGAAAGATATAGAGCGCAATGATCGTCCGCTGTTTTCGTGCGATGAGCGTCGTTATCCCGTTGTTGATTTCCATATTCACCCCCAATTTTACGGAGGTAATCTGTGTAAATTCAACCGAGTTAACAAGTGAGCTTTCGCAGTTATAGACCTCTTTAGGGAAACTGCCGAAGGCGATGCGAAATTGAAGCCCTAGTCGCCAAGATTGGTTGTTCGGTGTTCGAAACGCAGACAGCCCTCGCGCATTTCTACGCCAGGGCTGTCTTACTGTGAGATCAATTTTTTCGTAATTTAGCTGCGAGCGCTGCTTGGGCCAGTGCCAGTTACCTTTTGCATCGCTTTCAGAATTGCGCCTGATTGCTCATTCCCTGACTGCGGAGCAACCAGGTTTGAGAAATCGCTGATGTCGTCCCAGCGAGCGGCAAAGCCTTCGACGGTGCGCTCTTCATCTGTGAGCCACACGGCGTCGTTCATCACGGTCCATGCAGAGTGGAAGCCGCCAGCGCCAGCGCCGACGATGGCGTTGGTTGGTGCGTCTTCGCTGACCAGGAACAGAGCCGCTGGAACGACGCTTTCAGGCGCGAACAGCTTGAAGGCTTCTTCTGGGAAGAGGTCTTCGGTCATGCGAGTGCCGGCCACTGGTGACAGTGAGTTGCAGCGAATGTTGTACTTCGCGCCTTCGAGTTGCAGCGTCTTGGTGAGGCCAGCGAGGCCCAGCTTGGCCGCGCCGTAGTTGGCTTGGCCGAAGTTGCCGAACAGTCCAGTGGAGCTGGCGGTCATCAGAACGCGGCCATAGGCCTGCTCGCGGAAGGTTTCCCAGCATGCCTTGGTGACAAAAGCTGAGCCAGTGAGGTGCACTTTCAGAACGAACTCAAAATCGTCCGGGGTCATCTTAGCAAAAGTCTTGTCGCGCAGGACGCCGGCATTGTTGATGAGGACATGAACGCCGCCCCATTTTTGCTTGGTGTCGGCGACCATCTTTTCCATCTGGTCATATTCAGTGACGCTGCCGCCATTGGCCATCGCTTCGCCGCCGGCGGCTTCGATTTCAGCAACAACTTCAGCAGCGGCGTCCGAGGTGCCGGTGCCGTCGCGTGAACCGCCAAGGTCATTGACGACGACCTTCGCGCCGCGCTTTGCCAGCTCAAGCGCGTATGCCTTGCCCAGGCCTCCGCCTGCGCCGGTCACGATGGCTACCTTGTCTTTAAAATCGATGGTCATGGCTTGTATCTCCTGCGAGTGGTGTGGCGCGGTTTACGCGCGCGTAAAGTTTGTGTGGGCGCTGCGTGGCAGTTTCTCTGCTGCGATGCAACACCGCTGGGCTGGGATATCGCGTGCCGTAAGGGCAGGGTGAAGGACTTAGAGCGATTCCAAGGCAGAAATCAGGCCGTGGAACGAATCAATCACTGCATTTCCGCCCAATTCGTGGGCAGGTTTGTCGCAATAGCCATAGGCCGCGACGATCACTGGCACGCCAGCGGCCTTGGCTGCGGCGACATCGTAAGAGCTGTCGCCGACGAACGCGAAGGCAGACGAATTGCAGGCTTCTTTTGCGGCGAGCACAGGCTCTGGATGCGGTTTTGACAGATATGTGCCGTCTGCGCCTTTGCCCATGCTGTCACCGCCGATGATGGTCACAAAGCGTTCGGTGAGTCCCAGCGTACCCAGAATATTGGTGGCAAACTCCTCAAACTTATTGGTGACAACCGCCATTTTGACGCCGCGCGCAGCCAGTTCGTCTAGCGCTTCGATCACGCCGGGGTAAGGGCGCGAGTATACCGCGTTGTTCTCGGCGTAATAGCGCAGCATCGCCTTGTAGAGCTTTCGAAACTCTTCCTTTGGCAATCCGCCTTGCGCGTCGATGGCGCGCCCGAGCATGATCTTTGCGCCGCCGCCTATCAGGTCTTTTGAGCTATCCACCGGCACCGGATCAAACCCGCCCAGCTCCAGCGCGTGATTGACCGCTGTGCCCAAATCGCGAAACGTGTCTAGCAAGGTGCCATCAAGGTCGAAGCCTACGGCATCAAAGGGGAAATCTGTCATTAGGAGGCGGTTGGCCCAACGGACGTGAAATCGCAAGGTTTTGCGCGCGCACGGCTTCACTTCATGCAAGCAGACTTATAAGGGAGGCCGCATGACTGATTTTGCTGCCATCATCCTTGCTGCGGGCAAGGGAACCCGGATGAAATCCGACCTGCACAAAGTGCTTCACCCGATTGCCGGTCGGGCAATGCTCGACCATTTAATGACCTCGGTTGATGAGCTGAGCCCCGCGCGGCGCGTGGTCGTGGTTGGCGCTGGTAAGGAGCAAATCGAGGCCGCTGTGGCGGGCAGAGCCGACACCGCTTTGCAGGAGCCGCAGCACGGCACAGGCCATGCGGTGCAGCAGGCGCAGGCACCGCTAGACGGCTTCGACGGCGATGTGCTGGTGCTTTACGGTGATGTCCCCTTTGTGCGAGCGCAAACCATGCAGGCGATGCTGAAGCGGCTGCATCAGGATGATACGCCTGCGGTAGTGGTGCTGGGCTTTGAGCCGGAGGATGCGCTGCAATATGGCCGGGTGATCGCGGATGGCGACGGAGCGATCAGCAAGATGATCGAATTTAAAGATGCGAGCGATGCGGAGCGCGCGTGCCGGATGTGCAATTCTGGCCTGATGGCGGCGAGCGCCAAGGACATGTTTGCTCTGCTGGACCGGGTCGGCAATGACAATGCTCAGGGCGAATACTACCTCCCCGATATCGTTAATATTGCGATTGCTGATGGCCGGGTTTGCGCAGTGGTTGGCACCGATGATCCTGATGAAGTGGCGGGCATCAATTCGCGCAGCGAACTCGCCCAAGCAGAAGCGCGCTGGCAAGTGGCGCGCCGCGAACAGGCGATGGTCGATGGCGCCAGCCTTCGCGCGCCTGAGACGGTGTTCTTCAGCTATGACACTAAGCTGGGCCGCGATGTCACGATTGAGCCCAATGTCGTGTTTGGCCCCGGCGTTACTGTGGCGGACGGCGCGCATATCAAGGCGTTCAGCCACATTGAGGGCGCGTCTGTCGGGGGCAATGCTCAGGTCGGCCCATTTGCGCGGCTCCGGCCCGGTGCGGTGCTGGAAGAGGGCGCCTTTGTTGGCAATTTTGTCGAGATGAAGAAGGCGACGCTTGGGCCTGGCGCTAAGGCAAGCCACCTGACCTATCTTGGCGATGCGACCGTCGGCGCGGGCGCAAATATCGGCGCTGGCACGATCACCTGCAATTACGATGGCTATTTCAAATATCAGACCGTGATCGGCGAGCGCGCCTTTATCGGTTCAAACAGCGCCCTCATCGCGCCGGTTACCATTGGCGCCGACGCAATCGTTGCGGCGGGCAGCGCGGTTAGCCGTGATGTTGCCGACGGAGAGCTGCGCATGGTGCGGGCTGAGCAATTCGTGAAACCCGGCTGGGCCGACCGCTTTCACGACACGATGAAAAAGAAGAAGGCGGCCAAGAACAAGGGGTGAGTGAAGGCGAGGATCTCACTTGTTGGCTGTGCGAGCGTCCGTTTGGCACGCTGATCCAGTGGCATCACCCGGTTCCTAAATCGAAGAAGGGACGGGGCACCGTCCCAGTTCATCCGTTCTGCCACCGTGCGATCCATGCCAATTTCACCAATGCAGAGCTTGCCCGTATTGGCGACGAGGCGCCAACTATCCGTGCCCATCCCAAAGTGGGAAAATTCGTAAACTGGGTATCGAGCAAACCGCCCGATTTTTACGCACCAACCCGCCGGTAATGTTCGCCGTACCGGTTCGCCTAGTGTCGGTGCGTAGTGCCGGTGCCATCATGGTTAGAATTTCCTTAAGCAACTGGCACTATAGCCTTTAGGATGACTGAAGGGGGCGATCAAAATTATCGGCAAGCGAAGATGTTGGTCGAGCAAGTGCTTTCCAACGCACAGCGCGTTAATGCAGCCTCGCTTGAGCGTGCTGCCTTCGTCGATAATCTTACCGAGAGATCGCAGTCTATTGGCGAGGACATCGGCTCGCTGCGTGCGCAAAATGAGAACGCGCGCGATGCGCTCAACAACGCTTCTCAAGCAACCAACAATATGTCGAACGAGGTCGACGGCATCGTTGAAACGCTCGATAATGCGCTGAAACAGATCGAAGATTTGTCTTCCCGTCTAGCGGAATTCCAGAGTCGATTTGCCGAAGTTGAAAGCGTGTCCAAAGCGATCCAACAAGTTGCCAGCCGCACCAATATCCTCTCGATCAATGCTTTGATTGAGGCTGGCCGAGCGGGCGTGCACGGGCATGGCTTTGGCGTCGTTGCCCAGGAAGTGCGCGAGCTTGCCAACCTAACCAGCGACAGCGCCAGCAGCATCTCCAGCACGATTTCTGGGCTGACAAACGATGTTGGATCATTGGTCTCCAGTTGCAGCAGCCTGGAATCGCGAATGATCAGCAGCACTGAAAGCGGCAAGAAGAGCATTGAGGTGCTCAAGACCGTGGACCGCAATCTCGACAAGTCGCTTTCGCTAGCAGATTCGACCTATGCCGCGTCATCTGCCCATCTGGAACAGCTCTCTCAAATCACTGAAGGCATGGGCAAGCTCAAGGATGATACCATCGCTGCGATCGAAGGCTCGGCTGAGAACATTCAGATCTCGCGCGAGCTTCAAGGCTGCATCGACGAAATGCGCGCGGCTTGGAATAAGAGCGATCAGCGCACTGGATCCGTTGGGTTGAACGTAGACGCCCAAGCCGCCTGACGCGCGCCTCAGAGGCCTCTGAGCCTCCGAAACTCACAGCATCCGGGAACCATTGGCCCGCGTAACTGCTACATAGACAGCCACGCACAGGGGCCAAAGGCATGGGTTTTAAGAAATGGATCGCAGCGGGCGTTGGTGTAGCAGCCATCGGAGCGGCTGCCGTTTATGCGCAATACCGCGATATTGAAGAGCCTGCCTATCAGGTCGTGAAAGCGGAAGCTCCTTTCGAGCTGCGCGATTACAAGCCGATGATCGTTGCCGAGGTCACTCACACTGGCGATCAAAGCCGCACGCGCGGCGAAGGCTTCCGCCGCCTGGCTGCTTACATCTTTGGTCAGGACCGCCCAACAGGCGGCGAAGACATCGCCATGACCGCGCCGGTCATGCAAGACCGCGCGGTTGATCAAGACGAAGCGATTGCGATGACCGCTCCTGTCATGCGCGACAGCCCAGAGGCGGATCAGTGGCGCACGCGCTTTGTCATGCCATCGAAATATACACTGGAAACGTTGCCGGCTGCGCCCGCGGATATCACCCTAACTCAGGTGCCGGGGCGAAGGATCGCTGCGGTCAGGTTCAGCGGAAACGCCCGAGCAGGCGATTTGGCCGATATGGAAACAGAGCTTAGCAATTGGGTTGCGAGCGAAGGGCTAAAGCCAATTGGCGGCTTTGAGCATGCCTTTTACGATGCGCCGATGGTGCCAGGGCCACTGCGCCGAAATGAGGTGATGGTTGAAGTTGCGGCGGAGTAAGGGGGCTCCACCGCAACGTTCATCACCAGGTCGAAGACTAGACCAGTAAGTTAAGGCTTACGCCTCTTCGAGCGAGCGGATGCGATAGACGTTTCCGCCTGTCTCGCGTTCCCACTGCTGAAATTCTGCACGGCTGAGCAAATAGCGCTCGCGGGCTTCATCAAAACTGATCACTTCTTCGCGCACAGCACGGACGACGTCCGCCTTGCGGGCCTTTGACCAGTGCACCCGGTGTGAGTGGGGCAAGCCTGCACGCTTGATTGCCTCAGCGATGGATATGTCGCGCGGATAAGCCATTAAATAATCTCCTATTACCGCCCCCGGTGATAGAAAATTGAGCCTCAGAGACTTAATTCCGTCTTTTCAAACATGGTTAATTTTGACCTAACCACCTTATAGGTTCTGTCTGCGCGACGAACCGTTGGAAAAGTGTCGGATGCGCTTACACAGCCCGATGCGCAAAGGGCGACCGATGCGTTTTGTGCACCGATCGCCCTCGTTTAGAGACTCGTCAGGATGCTGAAATTCAGCCGCCAGAGGCGCTTTCAGCCTCAGTTTCGCGCTCATCCATCAGGCGCTGCATCAGGTAGACATATTGCAATGCTTGGAGCTTGGCGCGCTGTTCGTTATCGACCCCGCCGGAGTGGCCGCCGGTCATGTCTTCAAAATAATAATAAGGCTGACCCAGCGCCTTCAGCTTGGCCGCGCCTTTGCGGGCGTGGGCCGGATGCGTGCGGTCATCGGCGGTTGAAGCCCATAGAAACGGGGCGGGGTAGTCCACGCCATCAACAATCTTTTGATAGGGCGAGTAGCCTTCGATCCAGGCGCGCTGCTCCGGACTGCGCGGATCGCCATATTCACCGATCCACGAGGCGCCGCGCCCGATCACATGGTAACGCAGCATATCGAACAGCGGGATCGCGACGATTGCTGCGCCGAACAGGTCTGGTCGCTGCGTAAAGGCCGTGCCGACCAGCAAGCCGCCTTGCGATCCGCCTTGAATGCCGAGATGCTGAGGCGAGGTAAAGCCGCGCCCAACGAGATCCTCGCCCACTGCGATGAAATCGTCCCAGGTGCGCTGCTTGTTTTCGCGGATGGCCGTTTGGTGCCAGCCAGGGCCAAATTCGCCGCCGCCGCGCAGGTTGGCGAGCACATAAGCGCCGCCTTTCTCCAGCCACAGCTTGCCCGTGGTGCCCATATATCCAGGCAGACGAGGGATTTGGAAGCCGCCATAGCCGCTCATCAAGATCGGTGTGCTGCCATCCATCGCCATGCCTTTGGGTTTGACGATGAAGTAAGGGATTTTTGTGCCATCGGCGCTGGTTGCCTGATGCTGCTCAACTTCCATACCGGTCTTGTCGAACCGGCTGGGGGAGGTCTTGAGCACTTCAGGAGCGCCGCCATCGGAGTAATAGAGCGTCGTCGGATTCAGGAAGTCCGTGACGGTGAACATGATCTGGTCGGTTTCTGATGACGAGGCCGCAATGCCGAGTGTCGCATTGTCTGGCAGGTCGACCTGCTCGCTGACCCATTCGCCGTCTTTGAAGTTGAACTGCAAAACCTTGCCGACGACATTGTCGAGCATTGTTACGAACAGCGCATTGCCCGTGATGGCTCCGCCGCGCTTGGTCTGGCGCTCTGCCGGCGCCCAAACCAGAGTTTTGGCTGCGCCGTTCGGATCAACTTTCCATTCTTCCAGATCAACCGCGATCAGGCTGTCTGCCGGGAAGGTTTGGCCGTCCACTTCCCAATCAACATCGGTTGAGTAGAGCAAGTGGCCATCGACGATCCCATAAGGCGACGCCTTTTTCGGGATGTCGAGTTTGATCCAGTCTTCGTTGATCGAGACGAAATACTCGCTCTCGTGAAAGCTCACACCGCGAAACGCCGTCATGGCGTGGATCGTACCGGAACTGTCGCGCAGCAGGCTTGCACCAGCCCATACATCATTGGCTTGGCCGCGGAACACTTCGGGAGCCTCGGCGAGTTCAGTGCCGCGTTTCCAGACGCGGCTAGTGAATGGATACTCGCTTTCCGTCAGCGTCCCTTCGCCAAAGTCGCGGCCAACCAGAAGCGTGTCTTGGTCAATCCAGCCGACGCCGCCCTGACTTTTCTCTTCGATGGCGAAGCCGCCGTCTACAAAGCTCTTCGTAGAGGTGTCGAACTCCCGCATGATGGTGGCATCTTCGCCGCCGTCTGACAGCGCAATCATGCACTTGTTGAGGGCAGGGGGCAGACAGGTTGAGCCCTGATAGACCCATTCCTTACCTTCGGCGGCGGCGAGCGCATCTACGTCCAAAATGGTTTCCCATTCAGGCTCATCGCTTTGGTAGCTCTCCAACGTCGTGCGGCGCAGCAGACCCTTAGGGTTCTCCTTGTCCTGCCAGAAGTTGTAGAGGCCATCCGGGCGGAAGCTCACATAGGGAATGCGGTCCTCGCTGTCATAGATCGCGAGCGCTTCTGCTTTTAACTGTTCGAACCGAGGATCGGTTTCGAGCGCGGCGAGGGTCAGTTTGTTCTCATTCTCGACCCATTCCAGCGCTTCGTCACTGCGCGCTTCCTCCAGCCAGATGTAAGGATCTTGTTCTGGGCCGGGCACGCCGTCGGCGGCGGGCTGAGCTTCATCGGCGTGTCCGTCGGCTGCGGCTGGGTTTGCGGCGGTCATCGCAAGCACTCCGGCAAGCGCGGCTGAAATTGCGTATTTGGAAACAAGTTTCAATTGTCCTCTCCAATGAGAATTCACGTCAGATTGTTGGCGCGGAGAGTGGCGATTTGCAGCCCATATGGGAAGCGAAAAGATCGCGAAATTAGCAGCGCCTCAACTCCTGCGACGGGCCAAGAGATTTACATCATTTTACAGACCAAAGTTAATTCGCGTTAACTTTTTTGCCGTCTAACGACACGCAGACGCGAACTTCTAAACACGAAGGATCACATGATGCACACGGCAGACAATCACGAACTCGCAAAGGCGACGAGCCTTTCCTTGATGATCAACGGCAAATCAGAATCCGCTGTGATTGTCTGGCTTACGCAAACCGATGCTGAGATCATCGTTGATGACAGCCTGAACCTGCAAGCGAACCAAAAGATGTATCTGCTGGTCGCTGGCTTCCTCAGCCTGCCGCTGCGCGTGCGCAGCGTGTACGGCAATCATGCCAGTCTGAAATTTGAGCAGCGTGTCCAGCGTTCATTGATCGATTTTATCGCGCAAGAAATGCCGGGTGCAGGCATCGATAAGACTCTCGACGAACTCGAAGAGCGCGCTATGCCAATGCCGCAATGCGCCAGCGCGTTGATGGATGAAGCTGCTTAAAATCGCGGCTTGGATCATAGACCTAGGCTTTCGAGCGCGTTTAAGACCGCCTCGGGGCCTTCCAATTGCGGTAGATGACCAAGACCGGGCAGGCAGGTAAAGCTGGAGCCGCTGATGTAGCGATGCAGTTGCTCGCCGCGGGCCAATGGGATCCAGGGATCTTCCTCCCCCCACAAAATATCAACCGAGCATCGGGCCGATCCAAACAGGGGCTCGAGGACTTCGGTAAGTCCCTCATCCGCTTGTGCAAATTGCCGATAAAAGCTGGTACGGCCATTCTCCAATAGCCAAGGCGCGGCCAGCGCATCCAAATCCTCTTGAGGCAAATCACTCACCAAGGCTCCGCCGATATAGGCTCGGACAATCGCTTCATGAATATGCGGCGGCAGGCCTGTGAAAGCCTCCACATGACGCCCGACATGCTCGAAGAAATCAGAGCCCCATGGCCGAACCGCGACTACATTCATCAGAATGAGGTGGTCATAGTCGACCTCGCCAAGCAGATGTGCACGCAAAGTTGTCGCTCCGCCGAAGTCATGAGCGAGCACGGTAGGCGCCGACAGCCGCCAATGCTCGATCATCTCTGCGAACAGCTCGCCTTGAACATCCAGCGAGGTTGGGGCGCTGTTCGGCATATCTGACCGTCCATAGCCGAGCATATCATACCAATGGCACGTGAAGCGTTTTGCCAGCTCGGGAATGATCCGATGCCAGGAATAGGACGACCATGGCCAACCATGCGCGAGCACCAAAGGCGGCCCGTTGCCCGCCTGGCCAGAGGCGATCCGGCCAAAGCGCGTTTCGATGGTGTCCTTGAGGTGCCAGCCTGTCATTCGCTGAACCTAGCAGACTGACACGGCGAAAGAAGCTGTGCCCATACGAAAAAGGGCGACCCGTTAGAGCCGCCCTTTTCAAAATTCATGTGATGTCAGCTCTTGCTTAAACCTCGACGTGCTCCGCTAGTACAGTCAAACCAGCGTCGCCAACTTCGGCAAAACCGCCTTTGACTTCAATGGTTTCCGGCTCCGCGCCTTCGGTCTTGTAGATCTGCACAGCGCCATCGCGAATGGTCGACATGAAAGGCGCGTGGCCTTCCAAGACGCCGAATTCACCTTCGGCACCGGGAACGACGACCATGTGGACGTCTTCGCTACGGACCTGACGGGCAGGGGTTACGAGTTCAAAGTGGAGAGCCATCAGACTTACCTTTAAGCGCCCTTAGGCGTCCTCAGCCATTTCAGCGGCTTTCTTGACCACGTCTTCGATGCCGCCAACCATGTAGAAGGCTTGCTCTGGAAGGTGATCGTACTCGCCTTCGACAACGGCCTTGAACGAAGCAACGGTGTCTTCGAGCTGCACGAAGCAGCCTGGGATACCAGTGAAGACCTCAGCAACGTGGAACGGCTGCGAAAGGAACTTCTGGATCTTACGCGCGCGGGCAACGGTCAGCTTATCTTCTTCAGAAAGCTCGTCCATGCCGAGAATGGCGATGATGTCTTGCAGCGACTTGTACTTCTGCAGGGTCTCTTGGACCTTACGAGCGGTCTCATAGTGCTCTTGGCCAACAACGCGCGGTTCGAGAACGCGGCTGGTGGAATCGAGCGGGTCAACCGCTGGGTAGATGCCCAGCTCAGAGATCGCGCGGTTCAGCGTGGTCGTCGCGTCAAGGTGAGCAAACGAGGTTGCTGGCGCAGGGTCGGTAAGGTCATCGGCAGGCACGTAGATGGCCTGAACCGAAGTAATCGAACCCTTGGTGGTCGAGGTGATGCGCTCTTGCAGGTTACCCATGTCGGTCGACAGGGTTGGCTGATAGCCCACCGCCGAAGGAATACGGCCGAGCAGAGCGGACACTTCCGAACCCGCTTGGGTGAAGCGGAAGATGTTGTCGACGAAGAACAGCACGTCCTGGCCTTCTTGGTCGCGGAAATATTCCGCCATGGTCAGGCCGGACAGAGCAACACGGGCACGCGCGCCGGGAGGCTCGTTCATTTGACCGAACACGAGGGCCACTTTGGAGCCTTCGCTGATGGCTTCGCCAGCGTCGTTCTTGGCGATAACACCTGCGTCGAGGAATTCGTGGTAGAGATCGTTACCTTCGCGGGTACGCTCACCAACACCGGCGAACACGGACACGCCGCCGTGGCCCTTTGCGATGTTGTTGATCAGCTCTTGAATAAGAACCGTTTTACCAACACCAGCGCCGCCGAACAGGCCGATCTTACCGCCCTTTGCGTAAGGCGCGAGAAGGTCGATAACCTTAATGCCGGTCACGAGGATCGCAGCTTCGGTTGACTGGTCGATGAAGGCCGGGGCCTCTGCGTGGATCGGAGCGGTCATGTCCGCGCCGATTGGGCCGCGCTCGTCAATCGCTTCGCCAACCACATTCATGATACGGCCAAGCGTCTTTGGTCCAACTGGCACAGAGATTTGCTTGCCGGTGGAGATCACTTCGCTGCCGCGTGTGAGACCTTCGGTCGCATCCATTGCGATGGTGCGAACGGTGTTCTCGCCGAGGTGCTGAGCAACTTCAAGAACGAGCGTGTTGTCGCCGTTCTTGGTCTCGAGTGCGGACAAAATCGCTGGCAGTTCACCTTCGAACTGTACGTCAACGACAGCGCCGATGACCTGGGCGATCGTGCCATTAGTGGTCTGGTTGAGGACGGGTGCGGTAGCCATGGTGTTTCCTTAGCCTGTGATTCTTACAGCGCTTCTGCGCCAGCAATAATTTCGATAAGTTCGGTGGTAATCGCGGCCTGACGGCTGCGATTGTATTGAATTGTCAGTGAGTTGATGAGCTCGCCGGCATTGCGGGTCGCATTGTCCATAGCGGTCATCGAGGCGCCTTGCTCGGATGCTTCACGCTCAAGCAGCGCGCCGAATATCTGCGTCTTAACATAGCGCGGCAGCAGCTCTTCGAGGATTTCCTCTTCGCCTGGCTCATACTCAACCACAGCATCGCTGTCCTCGGTAACCTCAGGCGAGGGAACTGGGATAAGCTGAGTGGTGGTTGGGTTTTGAACCAGCGCCGATTGAAAGTCCGGGCGGATCAGGTGGGCCACGTCAAATGCGTCAGCATCGAACATCTCGACCAGCTCAGCGGCAATCGCATCTGCTTCTTCAAAGCCCGGGGTGCGGACATTTGAAGTGTCGAAATGCTTGGCAATGCCATTGGGATATTCGCGCTTGATCGGCGCGCGGCCCTTTTTGCCGACGAGGTAGAACGAGACGTCTTTGCCCTCGGCGATTAGCTTTTTCGCCTGAATCTTCGCCTCTTTGACGAGGTTTGAGTTCAAACCGCCGCAGAGGCCCTTATCTGTGTTGACCAGCACCAGCATGTGACGCTGGTCCTTGCCATTGCCAGCGAGCAGGCGCGGTGCACCGTCGCCGCTCACCTTGCTGGCGAGCGAGGCCATAACGGCTGAGAGCCGCTCTGCATAAGGGCGCGCAGCTTCAGCAGCGGCCTGTGCACGGCGCAATTTCGCCGCTGCGACCATCTGCTTGGCCTTGGTGATCTTCTGAGTCGATTTAACCGACCCGATCCGATCCTTAAGTTCCTTGAGACTTGCCATTTTATGTCCCTAATCCGTTCGCCCTGAGCTTGTCGAAGGGCTGTTCTTCACTTTTGACGTTCGTCCGAAAAGGAATGCAGTGCTTCGACAGGCTCAGCACGAACGGGTTTGTAGGTTTGCTCCTTTGTGTCCTACGCAAACTGCTTAGCGAAGGCTTCGAGCGCTGCGACGGTTTTATCCTTCACATCGCCTTCGAACTTCTTGCTCTCGCGAATGTCGCTGAGGATGTCGGCATGCTCGCTGCGGATGAAGGCAAGCAATTGCTCTTCGTAATCGTTCACGCGTTCAACCGGCACATCATCAATATAGCCATTGGTGCCAGCGAAGATCGATACGGTCTGCTCTTCGAAGGGCATTGGCGAGAACTGAGCTTGCTTGAGCAGCTCGGTCAGGCGCGCGCCGCGGTTAAGCAGCTTTTGCGTGGAGGCATCGAGGTCCGAACCGAACTGAGCAAAGGCAGCCATTTCGCGGTATTGCGCCAGGTCCAGCTTCATCGAGCCAGAAACCTTCTTCATCGCCTTCGTCTGAGCGGCGCCGCCAACACGGCTCACCGAGAGACCCACGTTAATCGCAGGACGGATGCCTTGATAGAACAGGTCGGTTTCAAGGAAGATCTGACCATCGGTGATCGAAATCACGTTGGTTGGAATATAAGCCGACACGTCGCCCGCCTGTGTTTCAATGATCGGCAGAGCGGTAAGCGAACCGCCGCCATTGTCGCCGTTCATCTTCGCGGCGCGCTCTAGCAGGCGGCTGTGAAGGTAGAAAACGTCACCAGGATAGGCTTCGCGGCCTGGTGGGCGGCGAAGAAGCAGTGACATCTGACGATAAGCCACAGCTTGCTTGGAGAGGTCATCATACACGATCACGGCGTGCATGCCGTTGTCGCGGAAATACTCGCCCATGGCGCAGCCGGTGTAAGGCGCGAGATATTGCAGCGGAGCAGGTTCAGACGCGGTCGCGGCGACAACAATTGAATATTCCATCGCGCCGTTTTCTTCGAGTTGCTTCACGATTTGAGCAACGGTCGAGCGCTTCTGACCAACGGCAACATAGACGCAGAAGAGTTTCTTCTTGTCGTCGTCGCCTTGGTTGATGTTCTTTTGGTTGATGAAGGTGTCGATCGCGACAGCCGTCTTACCGGTTTGGCGGTCACCAATGATGAGTTCGCGCTGGCCGCGGCCAACGGGCACCAGAGCGTCAATCGCTTTAAGGCCGGATTGTACTGGCTCGCTAACCGATTCGCGCGGGATGATGCCCGGCGCTTTTACTTCGACGCGCTGGCGCGAAGCAGCTTCGATTGGGCCCTTGCCATCAATTGGGTTGCCGAGAGCGTCGACCACGCGGCCAAGCAGGCCTGGGCCAACTGGAACGTCCACAATGGTGCCGGTCCGCTTAACGCTGTCGCCTTCTTTAATCTCTGCGTCAGAGCCGAAGATCACGACACCGACATTGTCCGCCTCGAGGTTGAGGGCCATGCCCTGAACGCCGTTGGCGAATTCTACCATCTCACCGGCCTGAACCTTGTCGAGGCCGTGGATACGGGCGATCCCGTCACCAACGGAGAGAACGGAGCCGACTTCGCTCACTTCAGCTTCGGTGCCGAAATTGGCGATCTGATCTTTGATGACCTTAGAGATTTCTGCTGCGCGGATTTCCATGTTCGTAGTCCTTTAGGCCTTCATTGCCTGGGCGAGAGAATTGAGACGAGTACGGATCGAGCCATCAATGCGCTGCGATCCAATAGTGACGACAAGCCCGCCAAGAAGCTCTGGGTCGACGCTGGGGTTCACTTTAACAGTGCGGCCTTCGCGTGCGGTCAGCTTGTCCTTGAGGGCGGAAAGTTGTTCGGCGCTGAGCGGGTGAGCGCTGGCGACATCGGCGGTAACCTCGCCGCGCTGAGCCGCAGCGATCATCTGAAACGCGCGGATCATGTCGGGCAAAGCCGACAGGCGGCGATTGCCGGCGAGCACGCCGAGAAAGTTCTGAGTAAGCTCGCTGAGGCCGAGGTGGCCCGCGACGCTCTTAATCGCTGCGGCCTGCTGGCCACGCGAAAGCTCTGGGTTGGTTGTGACAGCGCGCAGCTCAGCCGAATCGGTGAGCGCGGCGGCAAGACCTTCAAGGTCTGTCTCGACAGCGGTTACAGTCCCGTTTTCTGCCGCCAGCTCAAAAAGAGCTGAAGCGTAACGTCCTGCAAGGCTAGCCTGAATACCGGCGGAAATATCCACGCGTTTAAAGTCCTCTTAGGTCTATCGAAAAAACGATGCATCGCTTTGTCTGTTCCAGAGCCCAAATTGGTCTTCCGGCAAAGCTGGCGCGCGCCTAGCATCGGGTGTGAGGTGATGCAAGCCGAGTCCGCTCTTATTGGTTGCATCTTGTGCAAACGTGCTTGCGTGCTTTCGCTTTACGACAGTTTAGACTTTGCCTTCAGTCGCCCGACAAACAGGCAGATCATCGCCGCAATTGCAGGCAGTGTTTGGATTATCGCGATGCGTGGGGACACGGTGAATGCGCCAAAGATGCCCGCTATTGCCACGAACGAGAGAAAGCAAAAAGCGACGTTCGCTTGCCATTTCGAATCTTTGATCATCAGCGACCAGATCAGGCCCGCCGCCAAGAACCCATTATATAGTCCCTGGTTCGCAGCCATAGAGACTGTCTGCGAGAAGAGCTCTGCCGGAAACGTAGGGAAGACGGACGACCCGCGCGTTTCCCACGCGAAAATTTCAAACCATGCAATGTATATGTGAAGGGCGGCAATCAGACCGATCAGCACCTTGGCGAGCTTTAGCATTGCGTCGTTTCCCAACTTTAGTTCGCGCTCTGTCTACACAGCGTGTGTCTGGCGTGAAGCGCTAGGTGGCTTGGCGGGGCAAACTTGCGCTCAGATCAATTTCTTTTAGAAACGGATCGGAGGAGAGGCAAACATGCACCATACAAAGATGGCGCCGCAATGCGGCGTGGAGGTTTCCGGCATTTCGCTGGCGGATTGCAGCGATGCTGAGCTGCTGGAGATTAAGCTGGCGATTTATGAGCACGGCGTTGCGGTGTTTCGCGATCAGGAATTTTCGCCAGAGGATCACATCAAGTTTGGTCGCCGGTGGGGCGGTATTGATGTGAACAACTATTTCCCGCTGCAGGAAGATTTCAATGAGATCGCAGTGGTGAAGAAAGAGGCCGATCAATCGACCAATATTGGCGGTGCATGGCACACCGATCATTCTTATGACCAAATCCCGGCGATGGGTTCGGTGCTCGTGGCGCGCGAACTTCCTCCGAAAGGTGGAGACACAATGTGGGCACATATGGGCGCCGCCTATGATGCTCTGCCCGATGATCTGAAGGCCGAGATCGAAGGGTTAGAGGCGTATCACACCGCAGACCATGTCTATGAAGAAGGCGGTCTGTACGCTCAGACCGATATGGGAGAGCATCTGCGCGGCCAAAACCTGAAGACAGGCGCGATCCATCCGGTTGTGATCCGGCATCCTCAAACGGGCCGAAAGCTGCTCTATGTAAACAGCGGCTTCACAATCAATTTCGTTGGGCAGACACGCGAAGAAAGCCTGCCTTTGCTCACCAAATTGCTCGATGCTGCGCTCACGGATGACAATCAGTGCCGCCTGCAATGGGCGCCGGGAACAGTGGCAATCTGGGACAACCGGACGAGCTGGCACAACGCGATCAACGATTACGCCGGCCACCGCCGCGAGATGCACCGCATTACGCTGAGCGGCGAAGCGCTAGCGGCTTAGTCTGCTCGCCGCTGCGGGGAGAGGGTTTACTCCTCTCCCTCCACCGCATCACCGCCGGTCGTGCCCGCTGAACTGGCGCGAGATTCGCAGGTGTAGACCAGCCGCTCATTCGGGCGATCCGGGAGCAGCGCCAGCACGGCGGATTGCTGTTCTCCCAATTGGCTCGCCGCATCGGTAACGCCGCAGGACGCAGGCTTGTATTTAGAGCGCGCCTCGCGGGCCTCTTGCATTGGGCCTCGGCGCAAGAGGTACCGGTCAGTTTGGAATATCCGGGTCTGCGGATCGTAGGAATTTACAGAGACCGCCGCTTCGTCATTGGGAACGAACACGCGTGACCATTCTCCGCCCGCCATGCCATATTGTGTGCGGCCGTTGACGCAGCCGTCTGCGGCCCAATCAAACTCAACATCATCAGTCCGGGCGCCGGTCACGCGGCTGCGCTCAGGAATGAAGGTACACAATAGAGTGCCATCATCAGCCAGCGAGGAGGGGTCATCACTTGCGGGCGCTTCTGCTTCTTCCATCGCGGCGGCGACCCGTTCTTCAATCTCGGAGAACGCAGGGCGCGTCACCCAGACGATCATCGTGCCAATCAGAGCTGCACCACCAATTCCCGCGGCGATCATGACCTTATTGCCCTTCGCACCGTCACGGCGCGCCTGATAGGCGATATATCCAGATCCAAGCGCGACGACCGCGAACAGCATGGCCAAAGCCATTGCATTGTCGCGTTCTTCCATCACTTCAAATTGTGCCTGACGCATGGCGGCGGCGCGCTTGTCAGCGAGCTCAGCCTCGCGCGCGGCGACCAATGCGCGGGCCTCTTCGCGCTCTTGCTCGAAGCGGTCGCGTTCGGCTGCGTTCAATTCGTCGATCGAGCGGCAGGGCAAGGCATTGGTGCGCGGCTCAATGTCATTGGCACGTAGGAAGGGGAGCAATTCCCGCAAGGACACCGCGAAGTAAAACTCCGCATCCGACCCATCCGAATCTGCGCCAAAGGAGTTGACACCCAACACCCGGCCGCAGCCATCGAGCAGCGGTCCGCCAGAATTGCCGCGCGCAATTGGGGCGGTGTGCAGGATCGTGTCAAATTGTCGGCTGGGGCGCTCGCCCGATAAGAAGCCTCGGCTTTTTACCGGCGGTTGCGCACGGAAGATGTCGCTGAACTCTAGCCCCTGAGCAACGTCGACGTTCATCGGATATCCGACGGCTGAGACCTCGCCCATATCGCTGCTGCGCGCGCCCGCGAGCGTCAGCGGGGGCAGGCGCAGCGAACCTTCGGTAATCTCGATCAGCGCCAGATCATTGCGCGGGCTAACCGCAATCGCCCGGCCAAAGCCGCCTTCTTCGCCCTCCGTCGGGACAATGCCGATCCGCAATGTGTCATCCTGAAGCGCCTCGCGCACGACATGAGCATTGGTGACGATCTTCGTCGGGCTAACGGCAAAGCCGCTGCCATGGCTGATCGGGAACACCTCTTCGCCATCGCTACCGATAATGACCACGCGCACAACGCCTCTGGCAGCGGCGTCAACATCGCCGGCATCGGCCTGAGCGCTGATAGGAGTGAGCAGGATAAAGAAGCCCAGCAGGGCAGAGAGAATGCGGTTCATGCCCGCGTATTTGCCGGGCATTCACTTTGACCGCAAGCTTCGGGATGCGACTATCTGCGCATTCGGCTAAGACAGATGGCATGAGCGAGAACGAAATCCCCTTTGAACAAGCCTGGACTGCCGTGACGCAGCGCGACCGCAGTTTTGACGGGCGGTTTGTGACCGGCGTGCTCACCACTGGCATTTATTGCCGCCCATCATGCGCGGCTCGTCATCCTTCGCCTGCAAATGTCCGTTTTTTCGCGAGTGGGGCAGAGGCACGCGATGCTGGGCTGAGGGCGTGCAAGCGCTGCCTGCCTGATGATGTTGGCCGCGACGAGGCGGCGGTCTTGGCCGCAATTGACGAGATGAAGGCCTCTGAAGGCAGGCCGACTTTGGACGATTTGGCTGAGCTCACGGGCTATTCGCCGACGCATTTTCAGCGCGTTTTTAAGCGCGCGCTTGGGTTGTCTCCCGCAGCGTATGCCCGCGCGCTCAAGGAGGAGCGAGCGAAAGCCTCCTTAGCCGAGGGCTCTACGGTAACTGAGGCGGTCTATGAGGCGGGTTATTCGGCGCCTTCGCGGTTTTACGATGGGACGAAAGACAAGATGGGTATGATGCCTAGCGATTGGTCGAATGGCGGCGCAGGCCGCACGGTGCATTGGAGCGTAATTGCAACAAGCCTTGGCGAGATGCTCGTCGCGGCGACTGAAGTTGGTGTTTGTTGTCTTGCTTTTGGCGAGGGCGAGGCTGAGCTGCGCGGGCGTTTTCCCAACGCCGAACTGGTCGAAGCTGGTCAGCCATTCAAAGCGCTGTTCGATCAGGTCGTGAAGGTCGTCGAAGATCCAAGTCTGGAAAATCTGCATATCCCACTTGATGTGAAAGGCACTGCATTTCAGCAGCGCTGCTGGCAGGCCTTGCGCGAAATTCCCGCTGGCGAAACGCGTAGCTATGGGCAGCAGGCGGCCATGCTTGGCAACCCAAAGGCGAGCCGCGCGGTCGGCAGCGCAAACGGCGCGAACAATATTGCTGTGCTGATTCCTTGTCACCGGGTGGTCCAGGCTGATGGCTCAATCGGCGGCTATGCCTATGGGCCGGAGATTAAGGCGGAGCTGCTCAAGCGTGAAGGCGCGGAAAGCGGCAGCGATCAAGAGGAACTGTTTTAACATGACAAAGTCTGAATTTGCCGCGCTCCATATCGCGGGCGAGCCGCTGATCCTGTTCAACATCTGGGACGCGGCGAGCGCTCAAGCGGTTGCCAAAGCAGGCGCGAAAGTGATTGCAACCGGCAGCGCCGGGCTGGCTGGCGCGCAAGGGTTTGATGATGGCGAGGCGATCCCGTTTGACGCGCTGATCGTGACGGCCAAACAGATTGCTGCGGCGACCTCTGGACTGCCCTTGAGTGTGGATATTGAGAGCGGTTTTGCTGCGACACTGGACCAGCTCTCAGACAATGCGACGGCATTGGCGGAGGTAGGGGCAATCGGCTGCAATCTTGAGGACCGCTTGATCGATGGCGCGGGGCTGCGCGATGTGGCTGAGCAAGCGGCGCGTATTGCAGTAGTCTCGGCCGCGGGCCTGTTTGTGAATGCGCGCACTGACACTTTCCTCGGACCTCTGATGGCAGGCGGGGATCCCAATCAAGACGAGTTAGTGGATGCAGCGATTGTGCGTGCGCAGGCCTATCACGAGGCTGGGGCAGGTTGCCTTTTTGTGCCGGGCCTAAGCGATCCTGCTTTGATCGAAAGGATGTGCGAAGAGACAAGCATTCCGATCAATGCCATGCGCCTGCCTGGCATGGTGACCAACGCAGAGCTAGCTGCGCTTGGGGTATCGCGGATCAGCTATGGTCCCGGACCTTGGCGCGAGGCGATGGCGACCGTCGAGGCGGCTGCTGCGGAGGCTTTTGCTGGTTAGTCGAGTTTTGGTGGAAAGCCCGGCTCTGCTTTGGCCATAGCCGCTTGGTAGGTATCGCGCGCACCGATCCGCTGCAAATAGGCCTTCAGATTGGGCATATGGTCAATGCTCATGTCGTTGAAAGCGCGCGCCGTTGTAAGCGAGAAGCCCATCATAATATCGGCCGCCGTGAGCTGCGATCCGCCAAAGTAATCCGCTTCGCCCAGCCGCCGCTCAATCGCGGCCCAGGCATTGGTGATCCGCTTCATCAGAGACGGCGGCATTTCGGCGCCAACCGCATTTACAGCGATGCTCATCATGCCATTTGTCATCAGCGTCGCATTGGCAAAGTGGAACCAATAGAGGTGATCGGCAAAATCGGGGCTGTCCGCGCCTGGGACCAGATTAGTGCCGGGCGCATATTTGCCGATGATGTATTCGACGATTGCTCCGCTCTCCCCTAGCAGCGTGCCATTGTCCTCGATCAGCGGGGCGATCTCCATCGGGTGCAGCGCTTTCAATTCCGCCGGGGCCAGCCGCGTTTCTGGATCGCGATTGTAAAGCTTGAGATCATACTCAAGTCCCAGCTCTTCACACAGCCAAACGATGCGTTCGGATTGCGAAATGCGAAGGTGATGGACAGTCAGCATGAAAATAAGCCCCCAATGTTTGTGCGGCGAGCTTTTGCGCTAGGCGTTAGGATTGTCGAGCCTTTTGTGGTGATGTGCGCGATTGGCACCTCGTATGCTGGTGCTTCTCAAGCACCACAATGCCGGTTACCATCGCCGTCATGACTGGACCCGACCTTGCCAAGCAATTGTTCACCGCATTTGAGAACAACGATCTGGAGCGCGCGCGCGCATGCTGCGCTGAGAACTTTCGCGGATCACAAAACGGCGGACCCGAAATGGACCGCGATCGGCTGCTGAAGTTCACTGGAATGGTGAATGCGGTTGTTCCTGATTTTCGCTATGAAGAAGCGGTGCGTTCCGCGACTGAAACGGGCTTTGTCGAAGAGCACCGGGTTCGCGGGACTTTGCCCGATGGCAGCCAGCTCGACCTGATGGTGTGCGTTGTTGGCGAGGTATCCGATGGCAAGATCACAGTGTTGCGCGAATATGTCGACACGGCGGCTGCGGCGGGCCTTATAAAGGCGCTTTCTGCCGGATAATTCTGTCGATTAATCGCGCGCCCAGCCATCGCGAGCGGGCTCCAAAGTCTCAAGGAAGCTCTCTGCACTAGAGAGATAATCCTGTTTCTTCTCATCGCCCATCCGGTCCCACGTCGCATAGATCCTGCCGATGCGGTGATTGCTCGACAGCCGGTCACGGTGACGGTCCATAAAGTGCCAATAGAGCGGGTTGAACGGGCATGCGCCGTCGCCCGTTTTCTTGCTCACGGAATAGCTGCATTCTTTGCAGTAATCGGACATCTTATTGATGTAATTGCCGCTCGCAGCATAGGGTTTCGTCGCCAGCGCGCCGCCATCGGCATAGAGGATCATGCTGGAGACATTGGGCAGCTCCACCCATTGATAGGCATCGGCATAAACCGCGAGATACCAATCCTGCACCGAGCGCGGATCGATCCCCGCCAGCAGGCAAAAATTACCAAGCACCATGAGACGCTGAATGTGATGCGCGTGGGCATTTTCCTTGGTCGAGCGAATGCAATCCGACAGGCAGCGCATGTCCGTCTCTCCGGTCCAGAAAAACTCGGGTAGGGCGCGCGTCGCCTCCAGATCGTTGGCCTCTTCAAGGCCCGGCATAAAGTGCCAGTAGAACCCGCGAATATATTCGCGCCAACCAATGATCTGGCGGATGAAGCCTTCAACCGAATTGAGCGGCGCGCGGCCATCTTCATAGGCTTGCTCAGCGCGCTCACACAGAGCGATCGGATCGAGCAGTCCGCAATTGATGCTGGTTGAGAGCATGGAATGGTAGAGGTCGTCTGAGCCGAAGACCATGGCGTCTTGATAGGGGCCGAAATTCTCAATCCGCTCGGCGAAAAACGCATCGGCGGCTTGCTCTGCCTCGGCGCTGGTCACCGGCCATTCGAAGGGTTCCAGATCGCCGAAATGGTCAGAGAATTTGTCCTCGACCAGCGCCAGTACTTCGCGTGTGATTTCGTCGGGTTCGAACTTGGGCCGAGCAGGTGCGTCCATATCACCTTTGGGCGGTTCGCGGTTCTGCTTGTCGAGGTTCCACTCGCCGCCTTTCGGTTTGCCATCGTCCAGCATTAGCAGGCCGGTTTTGCGGCGCATCTCGCGGTAGAAATGCTCCATGGTAAGGTGCTTGCGCCCCTCGGCCCAATCCTCAAATTCGGCATGCGAACATAGGAAGCGGTCGTCCGGCAGAATCTCGACTTCGCAAGCGAACTTGTCTGGCCATTCCTCGATCGATTGCTGGACGCGCCATTCGCTTGCTTCAACCACGTGCACAGCGCGCGGATCGTGCCGTTCAATCGCGCGAGCGACTTCTCCGGTGAAGCTGCCGGAATTGTCGTCATCGGTTAGCTTCACATAGTCGACCTGCCAGCCTGCCTCTTCCAGCTCTGCGGCAAAATGGCGCATGGCGGAGAAGATGAGCGCGATCTTTTGCTTGTGATGTTTGACGTATGTCGCCTCGTCCCAGACCTCCATCATCAGGATGACGCTATCGTTCTTGGTGCGCCCACGCAGGCTGGCGAGCGTGCGGGTCGGCTGGTCGCCGAGAATTGGGATGAGAATTGGGTTGGATGCCATGGAGCTTCTAATGCGCAGGTGTACAAAAAGTGCCGAACTGTTTGTTTAAACAAAACTATAGGGATCGATATCCACGCCAACGCGCAGGCCCGGCGGGAAATCATGCGCATCCAGCCAGCCGCGAATGACCTTTTGCAGATTGGCGGAGCGCCGCGCATTGACGAGGAAACGATAGCGGTATCGGCCGCGTAGCAGAGCCAGCGGAGCAGGTGCTGGCCCGAGAATGTAGAGGTCGTTCTGCTCTGGCCGCGTATCGCCCAGCCGCATGGCCGCGGCGCGCGCTTCCCTCTCATCTTCGCTCGACAAGATGATCGCTGCCCACCGGCCAAACGGCGGGGCGCCTGCGTCTTTGCGGGCTTCGGTTTCCGCCTCGTAAAACGCATCGCGGTCGCCCGCCTCAAGCGCTGCGATAACGGGCGCGTCGGTGTGGCGCGTCTGGATCAGAACTTCGCCCGGTTTTGCCCCGCGCCCAGCGCGCCCAGCGACCTGCGCAACCTGCTGATAGGTCCGCTCAGCCGCGCGCAAATCGCCGCCTTCAAGGCCAAGATCTGCATCGACCACACCGACCAAAGTTAGCTCTGGAAAGTGGAAGCCTTTGGTCACCAGCTGTGTGCCAACGATCACGTCAATCGCTCCGCCCTCTGCTTGAGCGATGAACTCAGCGGCGCGTTCGGGCGATCCCAAAGTGTCGGACGTGGCGACGGCCACGCGGGCCTCTGGAAACAGCTCTGCGACTTCATCCGCGATGCGCTCAACGCCTGGCCCGCAGGCGACGAGGCAATCCGGCTCCCCGCATTCCGCGCATTTGTCTGGGACCGCTGTTTCGTGCCCGCAGTGATGGCAGGCGAGACGTGCGGACAGGCGATGTTCCACCATCCACGCGCTGCAATTGGGGCATTGATAGCGGTGCCCGCAATTGCGGCACAGGGTGAGCGGGGCAAAGCCGCGGCGGTTTAGAAACAAGAGCGATTGCTCGCCCTTCGACAGACGATCTTCGAGCGCAGCGACAAGAGGCGGGGCCAGCCAGCGCCCGCTGCCCGGCTGTTCCTGCGTGAGGTCAACGAGGCGAATCTTGGGCAAAGTCGCACCGCCAAACCGGCTCGGCAATTCCAGCCGCTCGTAAATGCCGGTTGATGCCATATGCAGGCTTTCCAGCGCTGGGGTCGCACTGGCCAGCACCACTGGAATTTTTTCAAACCGGGCACGCATCACGGATACATCGCGGGCGTTGTAGCGCACGCCTTCGTCTTGCTTAAAGCTAACTTCATGCGCTTCATCGACAATGATCAGGCCGAGGTTCGCATAGGGTAGAAACAGCGCCGAACGAGCGCCAACAACAACGCTTGCCGTGCCGTTTGCAATGGCTCTCCAGGCCCGCCTGCGCTCGGTGGATTTGAGCGATGAATGCCACAGCACGGGCGGCGTGCCAAAGCGCTGCTCAAAGCGCACCAGGAAGTTTTCGGTCAGCGCAATTTCGGGCAGCAGCACAAGCACTTGCCGCTCCTGCCGGATGGCTTCTGCGACAGGCTCAAAATAGGTCTCGGTCTTGCCCGACCCGGTTACCCCGTCGAGCAGGAACGGCGCGTATTCCCGCGCTGCCACCGCTTTCAATAGCCGGTCTGAAACCTTGGTCTGATCAGGAGATAGGTCGGGCACCCAATACTCCGGATTGGCTGGCGGGAAGGGGCGATCAATCGCGACCGTCACTGGCTCAATCAGCCCCGCATTCACCATTCCGCGCAGCACGCCTTCCGATACGCTGGCGATCCCGGCGAGCTCGCGGATGGTCCCTTGCTCGCCCGCCAATGTCTCAAGTGCCAGCTTGCGCTGAGGCGTCATCCGGCCCGAGCCTTCCGATCCGCTCAAACGGTATTCGGTCATGGTGGCAGGGCCGCCCAGGGCACCTCCGCTGGAAAGGACCATGCGCGCCACACTGGCCAGCGCGGCGCAGTAATAATCCGCAGTCCATTCGATCAGCCTGCGCAGCGGCTCTGACAGCGGCGGGACCGGCAATATTTCTCGGATCGCGCGCAGCTTGCTGGGGTCAAATTCGCGGCCGGGCAGGCGCCCTTCATCCCAGACAATGCCGGTGACCGTGCGCGGGCCGAGCGGGGCTAACACTACCGTTCCAGCGGGCGCGCTCACCCCTTTAGGCAGCTTGTAATCGAGCGGGCCAAGCGCGGCATTGAGGACAAGGAGGCGGACGCGGTTCATGATTGGCCTTTAATATGGGCGCGGCTGACGACCATCGGCAAGGTGCGACTGCGCAATAATCATCATATTGCTGACGTTACCGTGGAGAGCAGGCGTCTGCGTGGCTGGTCAGCGTGTCCGCGCTATGCCAATCAGGTCTGGCGATTCGTGATCTGCCATCAGGAGCCTGAGACGAGATGAAATTCTTTGCCGACACCGCCGAAATTGACGACATTAAAGAACTGGCTGCGACCGGCCTGCTAGATGGCGTCACCACCAATCCATCGCTGATCCACAAGTCGGGCCGCGACTTTATGGAAGTGACGAAGGAAATTTGCGGGATCACCGATGGTCCTGTGTCGGCCGAGGTCGTCGCGCTCGATCACGAAACCATGATGCGCGAGGCAGAGGTGCTGCGCAAAATCGCCGACAATGTCTGCATCAAAGTGCCACTGACGATTGATGGTCTGAAGACCTGCAAAGCGCTGACCGCGGACGGCACTATGGTCAATGTGACTCTGTGTTTCTCGGCCAATCAGGCGCTGCTCGCAGCAAAGGCTGGGGCGAGCTTTATCTCGCCATTCGTGGGCCGGCACGATGACAATGGTTTTGACGGGATGGACCTGATCGAAGACATCCGTCTGATCTATGACAATTACATGTTTGAGACCGAAATTTTGGTTGCCAGCGTGCGCCACGTCACCCACGTGCTCGAAAGCGCGAAGATCGGAGCTGACGTCATGACGGCACCGCCGAAAGTGATCAAAGCTCTGTTCAATCACACGCTGACCGACAAGGGCATCGATGCGTTTATGGCGGACTGGGCGAAGACGGGTCAGAAGATCGTTTAGGAGTGTGAGTCCCCGCGCAGGCGGGGATCTCCTCATTTGTGCTTGGGACTCCCGCCTTCGTGGGAGTTCACAATAGGATTGGAATGGCTGAAGAATCCCCTCTCGACACGTTTAAGCAGGCGCTGACCGGCGCCAGCCGCGCAATTGCGCGCGATGCGGAGGTGGAGGTTGCGTGGAGCGCGGATGTTCCGGGCTCTGCGGGCAATCGTTTTCGCGTGCCTTTGCCGGGCCGCGATTTGCCCGCTGAGCAAGTCACCGAGGCGCGCGGCTTCGCCGACAGCTTCTCGCTCAAATTGCGTCATCATAACGCCGGGTTGCACGCCAGTGGCAGCCCGCCAGAGCCGGTGGCGCGCGCGTGCTATGATGCGATTGAGCAGGTGCGTTATGAGGCGCTGGGCTCGAACGCATTCGGGGGCATTCGCTCCAATCTTGATGCGGCGGTGGAGCAGCGGACCGCAACCGATCCGATTGCCCGGGCTCAAAATAACAGCGAGGTTCCGCTCGAAAGCGCGCTGTCGCTAATTGTGCGCGAGCAGTTGACCGGTCTGGCGGTGCCAGAGCAGGCGCGAGCCGGGGTCGAAATGGTGCGCGAATTCATCGAAGAGCGCATTGGTGATGATCTCAGCAGCCTCGCCGATACGCTTGGTGACCAACAGGCGTTTCAAAAGCTTGCGCTTGATATGCTGCGCGATCTCGATCTCACCCGCCCGCAAGATGCGCCGGATGAGGCAGATAATGACGACGGCGACGAGGAAGAAGGCGCCGACGACGAGCAAGAAGGCGACGAGCAGCAAGAGGGCGACGCTGATCCGCAGGCCACCGATATGGCCGGCGAACAGGCGGAAGGTGATGGCGACGGCGACGCTGATACCGAGCTGTCAGGCGAAGAGGAAATGCAGGACGGCGAACCGGGTGAAGACGGCGATGTCAGCAATGCGCCTGTTCGCCCAAATCGTCCGCAGGCCGACATTCCTGATGGGCTGGACTACAAGCCCTTTACCGAGAAATTCGACGAGGAAGTCGAGGCACCGGAGCTTTGCGATGCGGAAGAACTCGACCGCCTGCGCGCCTATCTCGACAGCCAGCCGACCGGCCTGCAAGGTGTGGTCACAAGGCTCGCCAATCGGTTGCAGCGCCGCCTGATGGCGCAGCAAAACCGCAGCTGGGACTTTGATCAGGAAGAGGGCATCTTAGACGCCGCACGGCTGGCCCGCGTGGTGATCTCACCGGGCACCGCGCTGTCTTATAAAGTCGAGCGCGATGTTGAGTTTCGCGACACTGTCGTCACGTTGCTGATCGACAATTCCGGTTCGATGCGCGGCCGGCCGATTTCCATCGCTGCGATCAGCGCTGACATTCTGGCGCGCACACTGGAGCGCTGCGGGGTCAAAACAGAGATCCTGGGCTTCACCACGCGCGCTTGGAAGGGCGGGCAAAGCCGTGAGGCCTGGCTGGCCGATGGCAAACCGCAGGGGCCGGGACGTCTCAACGATTTGCGCCACATTATCTACAAGCAGGCGGATGAGCCGTGGCGCCGTGCGCGCCGCAATCTCGGCCTGATGATGCGGGAAGGGCTGTTAAAAGAGAACATCGATGGCGAGGCGTTGATGTGGGCGCATTCCCGCCTGATCCACCGGCCCGAAGATCGCCGCATCATGATGGTGATTTCTGACGGTGCGCCAGTTGATGACAGCACGCTGAGCGTGAATTCGGCGGGCTATCTGGAGGCGCATTTGCGCGGTGTGATCGAGTGGATTGAGAACGTCTCACCGGTCCAGCTCGTCGCGATTGGCATCGGCCACGATGTGACGCGGTATTACCGCCGCGCGGTGACGATTATGGATGTCGAGCAACTCGGTGGCACGATCATGGAGCAGCTTGCGGAGCTGTTTGAGGATGAGAAGGGAACGGGCAGGGGGCGAGGGCGATGAGGAGTCTAATGTGGGTCTTCTGAGCTGGTGGCGACAAAAGCGAGACGAAGATGCTCGGCAGAGAGAGTCGATCGCTTTGGCTCGAGATGAAAACCTTATTCTTCAGCAAGTCCCAGAGTTGGAGGGCATGAGCGAGCCTGAGCGGATGTCATACATTCTCGAACAAATCCGGGAGTGGAATCAAGTTTGCACTCCCCAACAGGCAGTCCAGTTTGAAGATAGCCTACTTGCATCGAACGAAGCATGGGAGCGAGAAGGAATCACCATGCCTTACTGGGGTAATCTCTGGGTCCTCCGCACAGTGCAGCGAGATCTGGGGATGGATGTACCTTGGGTAGCTGCGCCCGTGAATAGGGAATGAAAATGAACGTAACCGAAGCCGTCACATCCCGTCGCTCTGTGCGTCAATTCACCGACCAGCCGGTCGAGCTGGAAACCATCCGCCGCGTTATGGACACCGCGCGCTGGGCGGCCTCTGGTTGCAATTATCAGCCGTGGGAGGCGAGCGTGCTTACCGGCCAACCGCTGGCGGACCTGCAGGCCAAAATCACCACCACCCCGCCGCAAGAGGCCGAATATGATTGGACCGCGCCGGGCCAGGAAGAAGCCTATAAGGAGCGCCTGAACGCTGTTTCAAAAGGCATGTTTGGAGCGATGGGCATCGCGCGCGAAGATGGCGAAGGGCGGATGAAAGCGATGATGCGCAATGCCACCAGTTTTGAAGCACCTGCGGTCATGTTCGTCTACTTTCCGCGCTTGATGAAAGAGCCGCAGTGGTCGGACACGGGCATGTGGCTCCAGACGGTTGCGTTGCTATTGCGTGAGGAGGGACTCGACGGCTGTTTTCAGGAATACATGGCGCTCTATGCCAATGTGATCCGCGAGCATTTGGGCCTCGATCACGAGCGCTATATGCTGTTTTGCGGGATGGCGATTGGATACCGCGATCCCGACGCACCGCTCAACAATTATGAGCGAGAGCGTGTGCCGCTGGACGAGCATGTGAAGTTTTTGGGGTTTTGAGCATTCGTCAATCCAGCGAAAACTGGGGTCTAAAACTGCAAAGCTGAACATAGCCGCCTGAGATCCCAGCTTGCGCTGGGGTGACGCAAGAGGCAAAGCGCGATGCGAAATGACTGACCTCAAGCTCTTCAACTCGCTCACCCGCGAAATCGAACCCTTCCGCCCCGTCCATGACGGCGAGGCGCGCGTCTACACCTGCGGCCCGACGGTCTATAACTATCCGCATATCGGCAATATGCGCGCCTATGTGTTCGCCGATATTCTGGGCCGGACCCTGTCTCACAAGGGCTATAGCCTCACGCACATTATCAACATCACAGACGTTGGCCATCTGACCGACGATGCGGATGCGGGCGAGGACAAGATGGAGAAGATGGCGTCTGAAAAGGCGCAAAGCATCTGGGACATCGCGCAGCATTACACAGAGGCCTATTGGGCGGATGTGAAGGCGCTCAATATCCGCCAACCTGCCCAATGGTCGGTCGCGACGGACTACATCGAAGAGATGCTGGAGTTCGCAAAAAGCATTGCGGACAAGCACTGCTATGAGCTGGATAGCGGGCTCTATTTCGATGTTTCGACCGTGCAGAATTATGCAAGACTGGCTGGACCGCACGCACAAGAGCTGATTGCCGAAGGTGCCCTGGATTATATGCGAATTGATCCAGTTAAGGACAAAAGAAATCCGGCCGATTTCGCCATTTGGCGCAAGACACCCGCTGGCGAAAAGCGCCAGATGGAATGGGACAGCCCGTGGGGCAAGGGCGCTCCCGGTTGGCACCTTGAATGCTCGGTCATGGGCGAAAAACTGCTTGGTTTTCCATTCGACATTCACACTGGCGGGATTGATCACCGCGAAATCCACCATCCCAATGAGATTGCGCAGAACCAAGCGTTCTGCGGCTGCGGCGGGTTATCCGATGCGCGCAATTCTGGTGCGAATATCTGGATGCACAACAACTTCCTGGTCGAGCGCTCAGGCAAGATGTCGAAGTCTTCCGGCGAGTTCCTGCGCCTGCAATTGTTGCTCGACAAAGGCTATCACCCGCTCGCTTATCGAATGATGTGCCTGCAAGCGCATTACCGCAGCGAGCTGGAGTTTTCGTGGGAGGGGCTGAAAGCGGCTCTGACGCGGCTGAAGCGGATGGTCATGCAAGTCGAAGCTCTCAAATCCCGTCATGCTGAACTTGGTTCAGCATCGATCGCCGGGGATGAGCCGTGGGAGATGGCGGAAGGATGGACCCTGAAACAAGTTCAGGGTGACGATTGGGGCAAATTGAAGACTTCGCTTGATAAGTTTGAGGCGGCCATTGCTGATGACCTCAACACGGCGATTGCTTTGACTGTGCTTGAGGACGTCCTTGCGACCAAGAAAGTGGATTTGAGTAAAAAGATATCCCTCGCGGCGATGATGGCGAATGTCTTGGGCCTCGGCCTGTTCGACCTCACCCGCACTGAACTGCGCCTTCGCCCAAAGGATGCGCAGATCACCGAGGCCGAGATTAATCGACAGATCGAACAGCGCAAAAAGGCCAAAGCTGAAAAGGATTTCGAGGAAGCAGACAGAATCAGAATCGGTCTAGAATCGAGCTTCGTCAACGTTATGGACGGCGATCCACTGGGCTGGGAATGGATGCTTCTCGTCAAAGAGTTTCCATCATGACTATCCTCGCCATTTCCGGCCTGATCCGCCCCCTGCTTGAGCCGCAATTGCCGAGTGATGTCGATATCCGCTGGTTCATGACACACGAAGAGGCGCTGGAGGCCGTGCCCGAGGCGGAGATCGGCTGGTTCGACATGTATGATCAGGCGGCGATGGCCGACACTTTGCGCGCCGCGAAAAAGCTGAAATGGCTTAATTCGATCTATGCGGGGCTCGATTTTCTGCCGCTCGATGTCCTGATTGAGCGCGGGGTTACGGTCACCAATGGGGCCGGGATCAACGCCATAACCATCGCTGAATATGTCGTAATGGGCATGCTGAATATCGCTAAGGGCTACCGCGATGTTGTCCGCGCGCAGGAACGACGCGAATGGTTGCAGGACAGCCCGGGCAAGCGCGAGCTGCACGGATCAAGGGCTTTGCTGCTTGGTTATGGTGCGATTGGCAAACTGATCAAACCGCGCCTCGAGGCCTTCGATGTCGATGTGACCGTGGTGCGCCGTTCCGGCGGGGAGGGCGTGCTGACCCCGGATGATTGGCGCGCAAAATTGGGTGAGTTTGACTGGGTCATTCTGGCGGTCCCGGCCACGTCTGAAACCGACGGCATGATCGGCGCAGATGAGCTTGCGGCAATGAAATCGGACGCAGTCATTGTAAACATCGCCCGCGGCGCCGTGATCGACCAGCCGGCTTTGATCGAGGCGCTACAAGCCAAGACAATCGGCGGGGCGTTCTTGGATGTCACCACGCCCGAACCGCTGCCGGAGGATCACGTGCTGTGGACGCTCGACAATGCGCATATCTCCATGCACTTATCTGGCCGTGCTCAGGACAAAATGTTCATTCGCAGCGCAGCGCGTTTCCTTGATAATCTTGCGAAATATCGCCGCGGAGAACCGGTTACGCCGATTTTTGATCCGGTGCGTGGGTATTGATTGCAGTCCGTCTTAGGCACCGCCAACAACTGCTGAACCAATAGGCAATTTCAGCCATTGTGTTTTGAAGCTCTCAGGAGAACGCAGCGATGACCAACACCAAGAAAGCCTCCGACCTTTTTATCGAATGTCTGGAGGCGGAAGGTGTTGAGTACATCTTTGGCGTGCCGGGCGAGGAAAACCTCGATTTTCTAGAGAGCCTGTCGAACTCCGATCAGATCAAGCTGGTGTTGACCCGGCACGAGCAAGGCGCCGGCTTTATGGCCGCGACCTATGGGCGGCACACGGGTAAGACCGGCGTGTTTCTGGCAACACTAGGGCCAGGTGCGACCAATATGGTCACCGCGATCGCCTATTCGCAGCTCGGCGGCATGCCAACGCTGGCGATCACGGGGCAAAAGCCGATCAAGAAATCCAAGCAGGGCCGGTTCCAGATCCTCGACGTGGTCGACATGATGGGGCCGATCACGAAATACGCCTATCGGCTGCACGCAGGCGACAATATTCCCAGCCGCGTGCGCGAGGCGTTTCGTCTGGCTGAAGAGGAAAAGCCCGGCGCGACGCACCTCGAATTGCCTGAGGACATCGCTGAGGAGCCAACCGATTCTGTGCCGATCGCCCGCTCGGTCGCGCGCAGGCCATCGGCGGAGGTCAAAGCCGTGCGTATGGCGGTGGAGGCATTGGACGCTGCGCAGCGCCCAGTGCTGGTGATCGGTGCCGGTGCCAATCGCAAGATGACCAGCAATATGCTGGGCGAGTTTATTGAGAAGGTGCAGATCCCCTTTGTTACCACGCAAATGGGCAAGGGCGTGATTGATGAGCGGCATCCGCTGTTCCTCGGCTGCGCTGCCTTGTCCGCTGGTGATTTCTGCCACCGCGCGATTGAGGACGCGGATCTCATCATCAATGTCGGCCATGATGTGATCGAAAAGCCGCCGTTCTTCATGACCGACAGCAGCGCGGCCGTGATCCATGTCTCAACCAAGACCGCAGAGGTCGACCCGGTCTATTTCCCTCAGATCGAAGTGATCGGCGATATTGCCAATGCGATCTGGCAAATCAAAGAGGGCGCGACCAAACGCGATGGTTGTTTGTGCGAACGCATGCTGGAATATCGCGGGGCAGAGGTCGCCCATTCCAAGCCGCTAGAGGCGGATAATCGCTTCCCCATCTTCCCGCCGCATCTGGTGCGCCAAGTGCGCGATAGCATGCCCAATGATGGCATCATTTGCCTCGATAATGGGGTCTATAAACTGTGGTTTGCACGCAATTACACCGCGTATCTGCCGAACACGGTCTTGCTCGACAATGCGCTGGCGACCATGGGGGCTGGCCTGCCGTCAGCGATGATGAGTGCGATGCTATATCCGGATCGCAAGGTAATGGCGATCTGCGGCGATGGCGGCTTTATGATGAACAGTCAGGAGATGGAAACAGCGGTTCGGCTGGGCCTCAATATGACTGTGCTGATCCTGCGCGATGATGCCTATGGGATGATCCGCTGGAAGCAGGCGAATATGGGTTTTAAGGATTACGGCCTGACCTATGGCAATCCCGACTTTGTGAAATATGCCGAAAGCTACGGCGCGCATGGTCATCGCGTGATCAGCAGCGAGCATTTGACTGATCTGCTTGCCCACACGCGCGATACGCCGGGCGTCCATCTGATCGATTGCCCAGTCGACTACAGCGAAAATGATCACATTTTGAACCATGAGATCAAGGAATTGAGCGCGAAGCTCTGAGCCGAAGCCCCCAATCAGGATATCCCCATGCCAAAGCTTAAAGACACCTATCCGCTCTATCTCAACAATAAGGCTGCGCAGCCCAATACCGATCTGGCGGTGACCGACAAATACACAGGCGAGGTCGCCTTCCGCACCGCGCTCGCCACCCCTGAGGTGATTGATGAGGCGATTGCAGGCACCGTGCGCGCGGCCGCGCCAATGGCGAAGCTCGCCAGTTATGAGAAGCAAGACGTGCTGATGCACTGCGTTGCGCGGTTCAAGGAGCGGTTTGACGAGCTTGCCTATTCGCTGTGCGTCGAGGCGGGAAAGCCGATCAATGATGCGGAGGGCGAGGTCACCCGCCTGATCGATACCTTTCGCATCGCAGGCGAGGAGGCTGTGCGAAATTATGGCGAGGTTATGCCGCTCGATATATCGGCGCGTGCTAAAGGCTATCAGGCGATGTGGAAACGCGTGCCGATTGGGCCTTGCAGCTTTATTTCCCCGTTCAACTTTCCGCTCAATCTCGCTGCGCACAAAATTGCGCCCGCCATCGCCATGGGCTGTCCATTCGTGATGAAGCCCGCGAGCAAGACGCCGCTTGGCGCAATCATCATGGGCGAGGTTTTGGCCGAATGCGATGTGCTGCCTGAAGGGGCGTTTTCGATCCTGCCGGCGAGCCGCGATGGCGCGGATCTGTTCACCACTGATGGGCGATTGAAACTGCTCAGCTTTACCGGTTCGCCGGGCGTCGGCTGGGATCTTAAAGCAAAGGCTGGCAAGAAGCCGGTTATCCTGGAGCTCGGCGGGAATGCCGCCGTCATTGTCGATCATGACGCTGATCTGGATGATGCGCTGGAGCGGATCATTTTTGGCGCGTTTTACCAATCCGGGCAAAGCTGCATCGGCGTGCAGCGGATTATCATCCACGCCGATATCTATGACCGCTTCAAGGATATGCTGGTCGCAAAAACCAAGACGCTGATCGCGGGCGACCCGAAAGACCGTGACACGTTTATCGGCCCCATGATCTCAGAAGGTGAGGCGACGCGCCTTAAGGGCTGGATCGACGATGCGGTCGAGGGCGGGGCGGATTTGCTGACCGGTGGCGGATTGTCGAACGGCAATATGCTCGAGGCGACGCTGCTCGAAAATGTCCATCCCGATGCGGCGGCCATCAATGAAGAGGCTTTCGGCCCGCTCGCGATCCTTCAGAAATTCACCGACTTTGATGCTGCACTGGACGAAGTGAATCGCTCCAAATTTGGCCTGCAAGCGGGCATCTTCACCCGCGACCTGTTCAAGATGTACGACGCCTGGGACGAGCTTGATGTCGGCGGTGTCGTCATCAATGACGTGCCGAGCTACCGTGTCGACAACATGCCCTATGGCGGGGTGAAAGATTCAGGTCTGGGCCGCGAAGGCATCCGGTTTGCCATGGAAGATATGAGCGAAATCCGGAACCTTGTGGTAAGGCGGAATTAATTGAACTGCGCAGGCCCATCCGGGCCAGCGTCCTCGGCGCAGCTCCTCCGCTTCGCTACGGTGCGCCTGCGGGCGGGCGGGCGCCCTTCGGGCCTGACGGCCCGTCGGCTGTCCTCGAGCAATAAAACAGCACCGCCGTCACCTGCATTTGCGGCTCCGGCGTGTAATTGCTCTCAACGCTCGAGATCGTTGCATCGGCGACAAGCTGGCTGGGTATGGAAAACTCATGCTCGGGCAGCGCGGCGATAAATTCTTCCCCGACCTTGCAGGCGGCGATCCCGTCAAATTCGAGCACCAATTCGTGGCGTGAGCCGGAAAAGGTGATCGATGCCCAGGGCTTTTCTTCGTGCGTGAGCAGGTTGCCGCGCCCACCTGCGAGTTTGAGCAACGCCTCGCGCACCCGGTCGCTGGTTGTGCGCCGGGGGCGGTAACGCCGCGCTCGCCGTACGGCCTGCGCACTCTGCGTGGCTGGCGGCGTGTCGATCATATCCGCTGGAACATCGATCTGGCCGCTGTCGGCGGATTTGGTTTCAATAAGCATGGGCGATATCCTGACCGAGGTTTTGAGCGAGTTTCATGCCGAACTTTCCGGCGCTATAGCTTGGGGCTAGGCCGCTGCTGGGACGAAAACTGCCGGGTGTTGCCTTAAATTCCGCCGGAGCGTTTGCGCCCTCGGTGGCCGCGCCGACATAGTCCGACATCCACTGGCGCGTGCGAGCTTCGGTGGCGGCGCGCGGTGTGCGGCCCATCCGCAAATCAAGCACAAAGCGCGGGTCATGCGCAGCCAACCGTCCGAATTTTGTGGCTGGCATATCGTGGTCCCTCAGGAACTTTTCGATCACTCTGATCAGCATATGATTTCCCCTTCATCTGACACCAAAAGAGCGAATCATCCTGCTTCGAATCGCTCAATGTTCATTAAATGTTCCATTCAATTTCCTACTTGTCTAGGAAAAATCTTGCATGTAGGAAGGAAAAATGAGGAACTCAGATAAAAACAATTCATCCGACCCGCGTCAGCGCCTGCAGGACTTGTCAAAGGAGCGGGGCGCGAGCCTTGCGAATCTGTCGAAAATGCTGGGGCGCAACGCGAGTTATCTGCAGCAATTCATCACGAAAGGCTCGCCTAGGAAGCTTGAGGAAAATGACCGCCGCGTTCTGGCGCGATTCTTTGGCATTGCTGAGACGGAACTGGGTGCTTTGCCTGGTGGTTCGAAGGAAAAATCCTACACAACGTCTGCGGCGGGGCAATTGGACAGGGGCACGAGCGCGAAAGCGTGGGTCGATGTGCCGCGGCTTGATATTGGGGCCTCTGCTGGACCGGGTACGTTGCCCGATTCAGAAGAACCCTATGATGCGTTCCAATTCTCACGCCGCTGGCTCACCGAGCAAGGGCTTGAGGGGGCCAAGCTATCCGCGATTACTGTAACGGGCGATTCGATGGAGCCGCTGCTGCATGATGGTGACGAAATCCTGGTCGACCGCGCTGAGCGTCCTTTCAGAGACGGCGTGCATGTCGTGCGGCTGGGCGACAATCTGATGGTGAAGCGCGTGGCTAGTGCTGGGCCGGGTCGGCTGGCGTTGATCTCGCAAAATCTCGCCTACCCGCCGATTGATGTGGCGGCAGAGGAATGTGAGATTATCGGCCGCGTGGTTTGGAAAGGGGGCGGATTTGAAGCAACTGAAAAATCCCTGACGCAATATACGCGATGGTTTTGTGCTTGCTGCCATTGTCACCATGCCAGCCATTCTAATCTCTAGATTAGTCCTTGGTGCAAGTTGGTTGCAGATTGCATTGGCGTTCGTAGTTTGGGTGCTGGCGTTATTGAGCATCCTTGGTGCTGGCCGGGGCGTGAGTCGCGATGAGGCTATTGGTTGGACGCTGATCGTCAGTATGTTTTGCGCTTGGCTTGCTGTGCCTGTGGTCGCTCTGATCCTTAGTGTTCTCGAACTTTCTGAGCGCTTGTTTTAATTGCGATCATAAGCCACATCTTCAGCCATGACCGAACAACCCAAAACTCCCCCGATGAAAGCCGCGATTATTCCGGTGACGCCGCTCCAGCAGAACTGCTCGCTGATCTGGTGCACGAAGACGATGCGCGCGGCGTTGATTGATCCGGGCGGCGATCTGCACAAGCTGAAAGATGGCGTGGCGAAGGCCGGCGTGACGCTGGAGAAAATCCTGATCACTCACGGCCATCTCGACCATTGCGGCCAGGCCGGGATGCTGGCTGAGGAACTGGGCCTGCCAATCGAAGGGCCGCATAAAGATGACCTGTTCTGGATCGAGCAGCTCGACAATGACGGCGCGCGCTATGGCATGGAGGCCAAGAGCTTTGAGCCGGATCGCTGGCTGGAGCATGGCGATACCGTCACCGTGGGCGAGTTGACATTGGATGTGATCCATTGCCCTGGCCACACCCCTGGCCATGTGGTGTTTTTCCACGAGCCAAGCCGGTTTGCGGTCGTCGGCGATGTGCTGTTCCAGGGCTCAATCGGGCGGACCGACTTCCCGCGCGGCAACCATCAGGACCTCATCAATGCGATCACACAGCGCCTTTGGCCCTTGGGCGAGGATGTGATGTTCATTCCCGGGCACGGCCCGACCAGCACCTTTGGTCAGGAACGCAAAACGAACCAGTTTGTGAGCGATTACGTCCTGTCTTAATACAGGCGGGCTCTAAATCACCCGAAGCACAACAAGCGTCGCGGCGACTGCCAAACCCGGCTGTGTAAGCAGCGTGATGATCGTACCGATAAACCGGCCCTTGCTGAGGCTACCGCCGTCCATGCCAAACCCGTGCGCCACGCGGCCGAGCATATAAATGCCCGCGACATAGGCGAGCCATGTTCCGCCTCTGCCGGAAAGTTCAATCGCGGCGACCAGGATCAGCACAAAGGCCGTGTTCTCAACAAAGTTCAATTGTGCCCGCATCCGACGCTGGACTTGTTCATTTCCGCCATCGCCAACAAAAACCTGCGTTGCGTTTCGCACTTGCCCAATCCGGATCGACAGCCAAATGTTCAAGATCGCAGCTGCCGCCGCGGCGGCCAAAGTCACAGGAAGCGTAATCATAAATAGTTCCCTCAAAACGTGTTATTCGGGTGCTAGGCGGGTCAAGAGCGGCTTGCAACGTGCGATTTTTGCGCTATAGCGCGCGGCTTGCCCGGCGGTATTGGCTTGGATTTTCGTACGAGGGAAAACTTGTGCGGCACGATGGCCTACCCTAAGGGATCATCATATTGATGCGTAACACTGCGCAAAGACACAGTTTATTTGAGAAACAGGTGCCGGAATGGCTGTCCCTAAGAGAAAAGTATCCCCACATCGCCGCGGCAATCGCCGCGCACACGATTCGCTGAAAGTAGAAGCGTTTCACGAATGCAACAATTGTGGCGAGCTGAAACGCCCTCACAATCTGTGCCCGCACTGCGGGTTCTACAACGGGCGTGAGGTTGTCGCAGTCGTTTAGGCGGCAGTGACTTTGACGGAGAACCAGCCATGAGCCTGTCGCGTATCGCTATTGATGCGATGGGCGGTGATGAAGGCGTGCGCGTAATGGTTGAAGGCGCTGCGCTGGCGCGCCGCCGTCATGAAGGCTTTCAATTTCTGTTGGTAGGCGACCAGGCGCGGATCGAATCCGCGCTCGAGGCGCATCCTGCCCTGCGCAGTGCTTCTGAGATCCTGCATTGCGATGATGTCATCGGCGGCGATGAATTGCCAAGCCGTGCCATCCGCCGCGCAAAGACCACAAGCATGGGGCTGGCCGTCAACGCGGTGAAAGTCGGCGATGCCGGCGCCGCGGTCAGCGCGGGCAACACCGGGGCATTGATGGCGATGAGTAAAATCGCCCTGCGGACCATGCCAGGCATTGGACGGCCTGCCTTGGCAGCTTTGCTTCCCACACTTGAAGAACACGATGTCGTGATGCTCGATCTTGGCGCAAATACCGAGGCGAATGCTCGTAATCTGGTGCAATATGCGGTTATGGGCGCGGCTTATTCGCGGATCGTCAATGGCTTTGAACGTCCGAAGGTCCGCCTGCTCAATATCGGCACCGAAGAAATCAAAGGCACAGACGCTCTGCGCGACGCGGCCGCTCGTTTGCAAGAAGCGAGCGAAGCCAGCGATGGCGGGCTGGCGCTGCAATTTGATGGGTTTGTCGAATCCGACAAGATCAATCGCGGCGAAACCCATGTGGTTGTGACCGACGGTTTCTCCGGCAATATCGCGTTGAAAGCGATCGAGGGCTCGGCGCGCTTCGTTACTGACCTGCTGCGCAATGCCTTCACCAGCTCACTGCGATCCAAGATCGGCTTTCTGGTCTCACGACCTGCAACGGAGCTGCTGAGGCATCATCTCGACCCGAACAATCATAATGGCGCGGTATTTCTGGGCCTGAATGGCGTTGTGGTGAAGAGCCATGGCAGCGCGAACGCAGCGGGCGTTGCCAATGCCGTCGCTGTGACCGCCAGCCTGCTGAAGAACAACCTGACACAGCGGATTTCGCAAGGGCTGGCTGAGCTTGGCGAAGATGCACTCAAAGAAAATGGGAATGGCACCGTGAAGGCGGAAAAGCCCGATAGTGAGGCCCCTGCGTGACGCGTTCCCGCCTACGCGGCACGGGGTCGGCATTGCCGGCTACCGTGGTCACCAATGCAGAGCTCGCCGAGCGTGTCGACACCAGCGACGAATGGATTGTAGAGCGCACCGGCATTCGCCAGCGCTACATCGCGTCAGACGGCGAGACGACTGCAACGCTGGCAACTGCAGCCGCGCGCACCGCGCTGGATGACGCGGGCATAGCGGCAAGTGAGATCGATCTGATCGTTCTGGCCACCGCCACACCGGACAACACATTTCCTGCAACCGCGACCAAGGTTCAGAATGCGCTGGGCTGCAATGGCTGCATCGCCTTTGATGTCGCGGCGGTTTGCTCCGGCTTTCTCTATGCGCTCGCGACTGCCGATTCGATGCTCCAATCGGGCATGGCAAAGCGCGCTTTGGTGATCGGCGCGGAAACATTCAGCCGCATTCTTGATTGGGAAGATCGCACCACTTGCGTACTGTTTGGTGATGGTGCGGGAGCAATCGTGATCGAGCGCGATGACGCAAGCTCCAGCGACAGCGCTGACGCGGCTGGCATCATTTCCACCCGCTTGCATGCCGACGGCGCACAACACGATCTGCTGTATGTGGATGGCGGGCCGTCAACGACACAGACGGTTGGGCATTTGCGCATGAAGGGCCGCGAAGTGTTCCGCCACGCTGTCGTCAATCTCGCCAGTGTTCTGCATGAAGTCATTGAAGATGCTGGTATTTCCACCGATGATATTGATTGGGTGGTCCCGCATCAGGCCAACGCTCGGATCCTTGATGCGACCGCGCGTAAGCTTGGTTTGCCGGCTGAAAAAATCGTGGTGACGGTCGATCAGCATGCGAATACGTCCGCTGCTTCGGTTCCGCTCGCGCTGGATGCTGCGCGCCGCGATGGCCGGGTTAAGGATGGTGACCTGGTCATGTTGGAGGCGATGGGCGGCGGCTTTACTTGGGGCGCTAGCCTGATCCGGATTTAGTCTTTTCGCCGTCTGGCGTTCAGACAATGTGCACAATTTTGCAGCAATATTCACCGGCAAGTTGCGAAAATTGCGTGATAACTCTATTACTAGGCCACGCTTTGTGGTCGCACCTACAAGGAGGAATTGCATGATGCGTTCAGTGGGCACTCTTACCCGCGCCGATCTGGCCGAAACGATTAACCGCCGTATGGGCTTTAGCCGCTCTGAATCGCTTGACATGGTTGAGGCAATTCTCGACAAGATGTGCGGCGCTCTCGCGGATGGCGAGAATGTGAAGATTTCCGGCTTTGGCAGTTTCGTTCTGCGCGATAAGCGCGAGCGGATTGGCCGTAATCCTAAGACCGGTGTCGAAGTGCCAATTACGCCACGCCGCGTGATGACCTTCCGCGCTAGCCAATTGCTGAAAGAGCAAATCGCGAAAGGCGCTTAATCAATGACTGACTTTGACGATGGCAAGGACGAAAGTGCGCTTCGGACTATCGGCGAGGTCAGTGATGGATTGGGCATTAAGCCGCATGTGCTGCGCTATTGGGAGCAGCAATTTACGGCTCTCAAACCCCTGAAACGCAGTGGTGGTCGGCGCTATTACCGGCCTGAAGACGTTGAACTGGTTGAGAAAATCAATCAGCTCGTCAATGAAGAAGGCTACACGCTGAAGGGCGCGCAGGCGGCTCTTCGAGCAAGCAACAGCGCTGGTGGAGATCGCCGCGGTCTGGATCGCCGGGTTGGTGATCGCCGCACCGATGGTGATGATGGCAGCGGCGGTATTGCCGCGGCTCCAGCCAAGGATTTCAGCGAAGCGATTGCGAAGCTTAAGTCGATCCGTTCGCGCCTTGCGACAGCCATCGAAGCTTAGTTTTTGATCGAAGCTTTGCCGCGCTAATCTGCGCGCGCATGCCTGTTCAAGCTACTCCGCGACCATCAAGGCCGCTTCACCCAAGTCGACGCTGACGAGGCGCGAAACGCCTTTTTCCGCCATGGTCACACCGAACAGACGGTGCATTCGACTCATCGTAACAGCATTGTGGGTGACGATCAGATAGCGCGTTTGCGTGTTCTGGATCATCGAGATCGAGCAGATCGCAGAACCGCTCCACATTGGCATCATCGAGCGGTGCATCGACCTCATCGAGCACGCAGATTGGCGCTGGATTGGTGAGGAACAGCGCGAAGATCAGGGCCGTTGCGGTCAGCGCCTGCTCCCCGCCGGATAGCAGCGACAAGGATTGCAAGCGCTTGCCTGGCGGCTGGGCGTAAATCTCTAGGCCTGCCTCCAGCGGATCGTCGCTATCGATCAGCGCCAAATGCGCTTGGCCGCCCTCAAACAGGCGCGTGAAGAGCTCGCGGAAATGTCCGTCCACCTCTTCAAATGCGGCGCGCAGGCGTTCGCGGCCCTCGCGGTTGAGATTGCCGATCGATCCGCGCAGGCGGTTCACCGCTTCGGTCAATTCCGCCTGTTCACTAGCGCTGCTGCCATGCTCGGATTCGAGTTTTTCCAGTTCTTCTGCGGCCACCAGGTTCACCGGGCCAATGCGCTCGCGGCTGGCGGTGAGGCGTTCCATCTCATTGCCTTCAGCGGTCGCGTCGAGCACCGTCTCGGCGTCAAATTCAAAGCGCTCAGCCAGCATTGGCGGCGGGCATTGGAACCGCTCGCCAGAGATCCGCGCCATTTCTCCGCGCCGCGCCTCTTGGCTTTCTGCGCGCGCTGCCAAGGTAGCCCGGCCTTCGCGCGCGACGGTCAGCGCCTCGCCTGCTTCGGCCAGCGCGCTGTCGCAAGTGGACATCGCCGCCTGACACTCTGCCAGCGCCGCCTCGGCCACGGCCAGTTCCTCGCCCAGCCGTGTGCGCAGCGCATCGCCTTGCTCAATCTCTTCGATCAGCGACGCGGGCTTGTCTGCGAAGACTTTGCGCTCTTGCTCGATCTCTTCCAGCCGCCGTCCGGCCTCGGCCATGCGCCGTGCGGCCTCGCCAGAGCGTGCCTCCCAGTTCGCACGGTCTGCCTGCTGGGCCGCATTGCGTTCGCGCGTCACGGCGAGGCCCTGATCATGCGCGGCAAGCTCGGCCATCGCCGCTTGGACGGCAGAGCGCGCGGCCTCGTGCTTCGCCTGCGCCGCCTCTAAACCCGCGCGGCCAGTGTCGGGCGAGGGCAGGGTGTCGCGCTTTTCCTTGGCGCTCGCTAGGTCATTTTCGGCCGCGCTTGTTTGCTCGCCAAGTTCCGCGCGGGAGCTCGCCAATTCTTCAAGCCGCGCGGCGATCCGCTCTTTGGCGGCCTCGGCTTGGTCAAGACGCCGCAGAGCATGGCGTTCTTCTTCGATTGCGCCCGCAATCTCGCGTTCTTGGGCGACGAGGCTCGTTTGCAGCGCCGTCAGTTCCTCGCGCGCACTGCGCTCTTCGCCTTCTGCTTTTTCAGCGGCATCCCGCAATCCGGGCAATATGCCTTCCAGTTCAGCGAGCCGGTTTGCTGCTTCCAGCTTGGCGGCCTCAGCTGCGCCTTCGCCGCGCGCAACAAATCCGTCCCAGCGGCGCAAATGGCCCGCTTTTGTGACGAGCCATTCGCCGGGATTAAGCGTTCGGCCATCGTCTTCGTCCGCCACATGCACCAGAGCGAGGCGCGCGCGCAGCTCTTCCGGGCAATGGGTGAGGTGGTCGATCAGGCTGTCTTTGACTGGCTTTGGAGCGGTGCCGCCCGCCCAGAACCGGCCGTCTTTGCCTGTTTCAGGAGAGCCGAGTGGCGATTTGGAATCGCGACCCAGCACGGCGGCCATGGCGCGCTCATAGCCGCGCTCCACCGCGACCTTCTCGAGCGCTTGCGGCAGGCCAGCGCTGTCCTTGGTGCGCTTGGCCCTTGCATCGCGGTCGCGCGTCAGCGCGGAATATTCGCGCTCGATCCCGGCCAATTCTGCTTTCGCTGCTGCAAACGCTGCTGCCGCATCATCGCGCGCAATCTGTAGATCGGATTTGCGCGCTTGGTCGGCCACCAGCGTCTCACGCAGTTTCGTAAGTGCGGCTTCGGCTGCCGATACATCGGCCTTGGCCGCCGCGACCTCGCCTTCTGGATCATTGCCTGAGGTTAGCTCAGCCTGCTGTCGTTCAAGCCGCTCGTGCTCGCTGCGCAGCCGAGTAAACCGGGTCTCCGCCTGTTCAATTGCTGCTTCCGCGACGCGCCATTCCGCTTCAACGCCGGCGTGGTCGGCAGTCGCTTTGGCCAGAGCAAGTTCAGCGGTTCGGCTGGCGCGCTCGGTGTCCTCTGATTTTGCGGCCATGGCGGGGCGCAATTCTTCGTCCCGCTTGAGCGCAGCATCGCTCGCCGCCATTTCGCGAGTCAGGCGCTCCAGAGCTTCGGCGGCGTCGCTGGTCATTCGATCCGCATCGCCGCGGTCTTCCTCCAGCCGGACACGCTGCCGCTCCAGGTCGGCCAGCCGCTGCTCTGCCGCTTCCAGCTTCTCCGCCAGCGCAGCCATGCGGTGACCATGCGCGCTGCTGTCATCGCGGCGATCGGCCAACTCGTCGCGGGCCTCGGTCAGCTTTGCCGCAGCCTCTGCTTGCGCTTTCTGCGCGATATTGGCTTGTTCTTTGGCGGCTGCGACCTTGTCATCGGCTCCCTGAGCCGCCGAGCGGGCTTCCTTCGCGGCATCGGCGGCATCGCGCCAGCGTGCAAAGAGCAGGCGCGCCTCGGCGATCTGAATCTGATCGGTCAGCTTCTTATAGCGTTCGGCCTGTTTCGATTGGCGGCGCAGCGAAGCCATCTGCGTGTCGAGACCGGCCATTAGGTCTTCGAGCCGGGCAAGGTTCGCCTCCGTTTGACGCAGCTTGCTCTCGGCATCCTTGCGCCGCACATGCAGGCCAGCGATCCCGGCGGCCTCTTCGAGCATTTGCCTGCGCTCGGTCGGTTTTGCTGCGATCACTTGCGCGATCTTGCCCTGGCTGACCAAGGCCGGTGAGTGCGCGCCCGTGGCAGCATCGGCGAAGGTCAGCGATACATCCTTTGCGCGGACATCACGGCCATTAACGCGGTATGCGCTGCCCGCACCGCGTTCTATCCGGCGGGTGACGATCAGCTCTTCATTGTCATCGTCCGAGGCATGCAACACGACCTCGGCGAAATCACGCGGTGGGCGCGAGCTGGTGCCTGCGAAGATTACATCTTCCATCCCGCCAGAGCGCATGCTCTTGGGCGAGTTTTCGCCCATTACCCAGCGGATTGCCTCCAGTAGGTTGGATTTTCCGCACCCATTGGGGCCGACGACGCCGGTGAGGCCGGGTTCGACGCGCAATTCAGCAGGCTCAACAAAGCTCTTAAAACCACTGAGCTTTAGCTTGCTGATTTGCATATACGGCGTGCCCCCCGGCTATCCCGCTCGATTAACGAGCGCCGGCGCGTTGCAGCGCGGGTTCAAGCTGGTCCCAGCTAAGCGCTTCGACCTTGGCACCGTTCAAGAAGAATGTTGGCGTCGCATTGACGCCTAGCTCTTCCGCTTGCGCGGCGGATGTGTCGGCGATGGCTTGGATACGGGCGCCATCGGCAAGGCAGGTGCGCGCCTGATCCGCGCTGAGGCCGCGAGCGGAGAAAAAGTCGATCAGGCCAGCGGCCTCTGCGATGCCGATAAAGCGTTGCTCCACCGGCATTTGACCGGCGGCCTGATAGGCTGCGTTGTTCCCCTGAACATTGCCCATAATGGCGGACAGCGAAGCCCATGCTTGGTCAGCCAGCGGCATCATGTTTTCTTTCTGGCCGCAGCGCACCAGAGTGGCGATGGTGAGATCGACCGGATCGCGCACCAAATTGCGCAGTTCAAAGCTGACGACGCCGCTGGTGACGTATTTTTCCTTCAGCGGAGCGACGCCGGTCGCAGCAAAACTCGCGCAAGCACCGCAGGTGTGCGAGGCGAACTCAATGAGTTTCAGCGGTGCATCAGGATTGCCGACTTGATAGCCGCCTTCTTCGGTGACGACGACGGTCTCTGTCCATGACGTGCCCTCTGGCGCTGGGATCGCGGCGATTGGTTCGCCGGACAGCACATCGTCGCTGGCCTCTGTGTCATTGCAGGCGGCAAGAGCCAACGCCAATGGAGCAGCGCAGCCAAGGGCAAGATTGCGGCGGGAAAAGGTCATGAGTTGGTTGTCCTTAAGTCTTGTCGAGAAGCGTATACGAAGGGGAACAGGCGGAAAAGTCCCCTAAGGGCCGCCTGTTCACAAATGTGTGGGTTTGCCGTCAGTGGAGGCATTGTAGAGCCGAGATTGTCCCGAAATCATACAAATTATCAGTCAAAATGGCTTTCGCCGAGCTGAGGCTCTTTGTCAGCTTTTGATTTGGCCTTGATATGCGCGATCAAAACCGGCTCCAGCGCCCGCCATTCGTGCACATTTTCTTGCAGTTCGCCGTCGATAGCAAAGCTCGGCGTGCCCGGGACGCCAAATTCAGCGGCATCGTCAGCGGTGTTTTGCATCAGCTTTTGAGCCATCGCATCATCGGCCAGACACGTGTCGACCTCAATTGCGGAATAGCCGCGCTGTTTGATCATCTTGTCGGTTAGGCCAAGCGCACTCGACATATTGGCGCGCGCGGCGCGATCTCCGCGGCCCCAGATCGCTTGCTGAGACTGAGGCGCGCCCGCAGCGCGGGGCAGCCAATCCCCTTGCGAGCGCATAAACATCGTGTGGTTGCCCTTGAACTTCTCAGGAGCCCCGCAGGCGGCCAGCATCGAAATGGTCAGGTCCAGCGCATTGCGGATGTAAGGCCGGATTTCAAAGCGCAATTTGCCGGGCGAGATGAAGACGATGTCGAGCACTGGGTCGCCTTGCTTTGTGAAAGTCGCGCAGTGCCCGCAGGTGTAGCTAACAAATTCGCTGAGCAGCGTTTCAGCCTCTGGATTACCGATGATGTGCCCATCTTCGGTTTGTTCAGCGGCGGTGTGCCATGGTCCTGAGCGTGTCTGCGTTTCAGAATTCAGTTCTTGCGCAGCGGCTGGCGCGCTCGACGCCATTAGCGCCAATGCAAAGGCAGAACCACTCCCGGCTGTCTTAAGCAAATTCACTTCTCGTCTTCCCCACTTCTCTCGCCGTCGCTGAGGGTGCGGGCGAGCGATTCCAATACTGTTCGCAGTTCAGGATCGCCAATATCGCGCAGGCTGTCTCCCAATTCCATCGGGATCGGCTTTAGCGATGGCGGCGCTTTCGCAGGTTCTTTGGCATGGGTTGGCTTAACCGCGCCTTGCCGCAGCTTGATGCGAGAGACGGCCTGATACCCGAAAAAACGGTTCACCCGCTCCATAATTTCCGGGATCACTTGCTGGATCAGCGGGGCATGGGCGGGCACAACCACCAATTGCAATATGCCGTCTGCTTTTTCGCCCGGCGGGAAGCGCAAGGCCTCAGGGCTGCACACCTTGGCGTGGTGCGGGCCAACAATCTCTGGCCAGCGGGTGACGACGGAGCTTTGCACAAAGCCAAACCGGCGGAACGCCGTGCGACCGATCTCTGGCATCAGCTCGCCAATCGGCTTTGCGCCCATGCCGCGTTTGCGCGTGTACTTGCGCCCCGCGGTCTTTTGCGGGGTTTTGGCTGGAGATTTCCCCGGCTTTTCACCACCTGATGATGCGTCTTTGCTCAATGCCCATTCCGATCTTGCCCAGCCTTTGCCATAGCCTTGGCGTGACCGCTAGCGACAAGCATCAATCTTTCCCGAATGTGGGCGAAATATCTGGCGATTTGCTGGATTGGTACGACACGCATGCGCGCCGGCTGCCATGGCGCAATCCGCCGGGTGCCGCGCGGCCGGAAGATCCCGCCTGGCCATACCGGGTGTGGTTGTCTGAGGTAATGCTTCAGCAGACGACCGTTGCGGCGGTGAAACCTTATTTTGCCAAGTTTACGGAGACTTGGCCGAATGTTGAGGCGCTTGCGGCGGCCAGCGAAGATGACGTCATGGCGGCATGGGCCGGGCTTGGCTATTACTCACGCGCTCGCAATCTGGTGAAATGCGCGGCCGAGGTTGCTGCACGCGGCGGCTTTCCCAGCACCGAGGCGGAATTGCTCAAGCTACCGGGGCTGGGCGCGTACACGGCGGCGGCAATTGCAGCGATTGCCTTTGGTAAGCGGGCGGTCGTGGTGGATGCCAATGTGGAGCGCGTGACCGCTCGGCTGTTCAATATCACTGAGCCTCTGCCAGCCGCGCGCAAGGCCATTCGCGAATGCGCGGATCAAATTACGCCGGACGCGCGATCAGGCGACTTTGCGCAGGCGATGATGGATTTGGGATCAAGCCTGTGCACGACAAAAGCGCCCAAGTGCCTGCTGTGCCCGCTCGCTAGTAACTGCACCGCACGACAGGCGGGGGAGCCGGAATGCCTGCCAATAAAGCCAGCCAAAAAGGAAAAGCCAGAGCGCCTCGGCACAGCCTATTGGATCGAGCGGGGCGAGGATGATGCGCGAGAGGTTTGGCTGATCAAACGCGAAGGCACTGGCATGCTAGGCGGAATGCGCGCGCTGCCGGACAATGGCTGGAGCGCAAGCCAAGACGGGAGCGACCCGCGTCCGCTAAGCGGCCAATGGCGCGACCTTGGCGCTGTTCGGCATACATTCACGCATGCCCACTTAATCCTGACGCTTGAGCGCTATGAAGGCGATCAGGCCCCGAGTGGGAAAGGCGAATGGTGGCCGCTTGACCGTCTGGATGAGGCCGGCCTACCGACCTTGTTTGCCAAGGCGGCGCGGCTGGCGCTGGCGCAGGACTAAGCCACCGAAAGGATTAGATAATACCGCCGCCCAAAGTCAGCCGGACCGCCGCGATTAGCAGCACGATCAGACAAAAATTGCGGCCGCTGTCCTTCGATGAAAGCGCGCCCACCACAATCCCGATCGCAATCAATGGCAAGGCCAGCCAATTGGCCCAACCCAGAAACGGGATTGTGGCTGGAATGACGATGACCAGCGAGAGCAGGCCGATGAGTATAGAAACAAAATTCAGCATGTGTATTATATGACTATGACACCCTAAAGTTTCAAGACCCAGATCAAGTCTTAATTGACCACCTACCTTATCTCGCGCAAACAGCGCGCAATCAAAGTTTGGAGAGACCCACTCATGGCATTTCGCGAATTTCACTCTGGCCCGACCTCGCGCCGGGCTTTGCTGCGCGGCGGCGCATATCTCGCCGCTGGCAGCGCATTGGCGACTTTGCCGTTTGGCCGGATCGCGCTGGCCCATGACGTGAGCGAGAGCTGGCCGAATGTGTCGGCTATGATCAAAAACTATGTCGATACCCGCAAGGTTGCCAATATGATGGTGACATTCGGCAATGCTCAGGAAGATCACGCGCACACCGTTGGCGGCGGCACATTGTCTTTGCAAAGCGACAAACAGGTCGACGAAAATTCGCTCTATCGCATCTATTCGATGACCAAGCCGATCACCGGCATGGCGACCATGATGCTGATCGATGAAGGCAAGCTGGGCCTAGACCAGCCGGTTGGTGAAATCCTGCCTGCCTTTGCCGATATGCAAGTGCTGAACGATCCCGAAGCCGCTCTCGATGACACTGTTCCGGCAGAGCGCCCGATCACGATCCGCCATCTGCTGACGCACACCGCCGGCATTGGCTATATGATCACCAGCAAGGGGCCTCTGCTAGAGGCGTTTGCCGAGCAAGGTCTGGTGGGTGGTCGCGTGAGCCGTTTCCCTATTCCGGGCCTTCCCGAGGTGACACCAGCGCCAAGTCTTGAGGTTTGGGCGGACCGTCTGGCAGAGCTGCCGCTGATGGCGCAGCCGGGCACAAAATGGATTTACTCTGCCAGCATTGATCTGCTGGGCCGGGTGATCGAGGTCGCCTCTGGCCAAAGTTTTGAAAGCTTCCTGCAAACGCGAATCTTTGATCCGTGCGGCATGACCAGCACCTATTTCACTCTGCCAAAGAGCGAGACGGGCCGGATGACCGACAATTACGGTATAGCGGGCGGTTTCCCAATTCCGATCGATCCAGCGGCCAATTCGATCTATCTCGATGAGCCTACCGTCCCATCCGGCGGCGGCGGCCTGATCAGTTCGCCTAAGGATTATGACCGGTTCCAGCGTATGCTGCTGGGCATGGGGACACTCGATGGCACCAAAGTGATGAGCGAAGAGTCGGTGCGAATTGGCGCCTCCAACTTGTTGCCGGACACGGTCGACACTTCGGACTCGTGGATCGCAGGTGAAGGGCACGGGGCGGGCGGCCGCAGCGTCGGCACTCAGTTTGGCTGGGGCGGGGCGGCAGGCACGCTCGCCAGCGTCGATTTTGGCGAGCAAATGCGAGTCGCCTTGTGGACGCAATATATGCCGACCACCGCGTACCCAATCCGCAAGGAATTCTTGGCCGCGCTCGAAGCTGACATGAACGGCGGGGCGGGCGGCTAAATCGGATGCATAAACCCGTTACCGCGCCGAGCGTTTCAGCCACTGGCCCGATTGCTTTTGCAGGTTCGCCGATAGACCGCGCGGATCACATCAGGGTGAATAAGGAGGCGCTGGGCGCGCGGATGGATTGGCGCGCCAAGGTTCTGCTGCTTGATGGTCTTCTGCCGCAAATCGATGAGTTGGGCGGGCTGATGTGGGGCACGCTGGCCGATGTGCCGCAAGAGGCGGAATTGGTGTTCCTCGGCCTGATGGATGACAAGGCCTGCTTTGCCGCCGTTCCGGAACAAGGCGCGACCGGTCCGGCCTATGCCATGCCGCGCGCGTGGCAGGCGATCCAACAGCTTTCCCCGCCTGATCTGGCGATTTACGGCGGCGCGCGCAGCTTGGTCGACTGGCATGCACGCCACCGTTTCTGCGCCAATTGCGGACAGCCAACCAGCCCGGCGAAGGGCGGCTGGCAGCGCAATTGTGCGCCGAAAGACGAAGGCGGCTGCGGCGCTCAGCATTTCCCGCGCACCGACCCGGTCACCATTATGCTGGTGGAGAACGAAGGGCGGTTGCTACTCGGGCGACAGCCGCGTTTCCCGCCGCGTAATTTCTCTGCGCTGGCTGGGTTTGTCGAACCGGGCGAGACCATAGAAGAGGCGGTGGCGCGCGAGGTGCATGAAGAGGCGGGTCTGCGCGTGCGCGATGTCGAATATATAGCGACCCAGCCCTGGCCGTTCCCCAGCCAGTTGATGATCGGATGCTACTCACAAACCGACGAAACCGAGATCACGCTCGATGTTGAAGAGCTGGAGGAAGCGCGCTGGTTTACGCGGGACGAAGTGGCGCATGCTGTGGCCAATATCGGCGGAGAGGATACTGCGTTTTCCGCGCCGCCGCCCGCCGCGATTGCGCATAGTCTGCTCAAATGGTGGCTGGAGAAAACGCAATGAGTGCGCCTGATCAACTGACCATCGACATCTATTCTGATGTGATGTGCCCGTGGTGCGCGATTGGTTATGGCCAATTGACTAAGGCTTTGGATGAGCTGGGCGGAGAGATTGAGGCGCAGGTCCGCTGGCGTCCGTTTGAGCTTAACCCTGAGATGCCCGAGGCCGGCGAAGAGCAAGAGGCGCACCTCCAGCGCAAATATCGCCGCTCCGCCGAAGAGGGCGCGAAAATCCGCGGGCAGATGAGAGCGATTGCCGAAAAGGCAGGGGTCTCCCTCGCTTATGAAGGCGAGGACCCGGACAACGCGCCGCCGGCCATGATGTGGAACACGCGCGCCTGCCATGTGCTGCTGACCTGGGCGTTGGAGCAAGCCGGGCCTAAGGTGCAAACCGAATTGAAACTCGCCTTGTTTGCCGCCCATTTTAACCAGCGCCGCAATCTGTCTGATCGTGATGTCCTGCTCGACATCGCTGCCAGCGTCGGCCTGCACCGGGAAGCTGCCAAGGCGGCTCTGGGCGACGAGGCGCTGATCGCGGCGGTTGAGGCAGAAGAACGCCAAGCTTGGGATCTCAACATTTCAGGCGTCCCGGCAATGATCGTGAACGGGAAGTTCATGATCCCCGGCGCGCAGGCGCCGGATGTTTATGTCAACGCGCTGCGCCGAGTGGCGATGAAAGAGCGCGAAGCCGCCGTGGAACCGAGTTCGTCCTAAGCCGTTCGGAAACCTTATGAAAAGCATTCTAGTCGTCATCGTCGTCGCGGTCTTTGCATTTGGTTTCGCCGCCTTAGCGGGAACGGGCAGTGCCGGGGCGTTTGGAATTTCCGCCTTTTTCCTATGCGCGGTCCTTGCGATGGCGGTGAACTGGCTGGTTTTCATCCCGTCCGCCGCGGCAAAATCCGACAAGTTTTACGATACGACCGGTGCGCTTACCTATCTGTCGGTCACCGCATTTGCCGCTTGGGCTGCGTGGCCACTTGATTGGCGCGGCATTGTGATCGCCGTAATGGTCGCGATCTGGTGCATCCGGCTGGGCAGTTTCCTCTATATCCGCATTCACGCCATGGGCGGGACTGACAGCCGGTTCGAGAAGATCAAGGTCAATCCTGCGCGATTCCTCGCTGCATGGACGCTGCAGGGACTTTGGGTGCTGCTGACCGCGTCTGCGGCGCTGGCGGCGATCACGGCAATGGAGCGCGCGCCAATCGGTGTGTTCTTCTGGCTGGGCGCTGCGGTTTGGCTGCTGGGCATAACGTTTGAAACGGTCGCCGATGCGCAGAAAAGTGCGTTTAAGAAAGACCCCGCGAACAAAGGCAAGTTCATCAATGTTGGCCTATGGAAGTGGTCGCGCCATCCCAATTATTTTGGCGAGATCACCCTTTGGACCGGCATTTTGATCATGGCCCTGCCGGTGCTGTCTGGCTGGTCTTGGCTGGTTGTAATTTCACCGATCTTCGTGACGCTATTGCTGACCAAGGTGAGCGGTATAAACCTGCAGGAAAAGCAAGCCAAAGAGCGCTGGGGCGATGATCCAGCCTATCAGGAATACCGCAAGAACACGCCCGCGCTGATCCCGAGCCCGCCAAAGCTATCCAAAGCCAGTTGACTAACTTCAGTCACAACAATTTAGTTTGCCGAGTAGGGCGCTGAAACTCAATTTTTGCTATCTTTGAGTTTGGCAAATGCAGTCCACAATTATGAGCAGAACATCGCTCCGCTGCCTAAGGCGAAGACCCAATCCCCCATTGTCGAAGGTTGGTTCGCCAGAGAGAAATAGAGGGCTATCGCGCCTAGGCCTAGACCCGAAGCAACGAAGGTCCATGACATTAATGCTCTTGCGGCTTTGCGAGCTTCGGAGGGGCTGCGCGGAGGGGTAACTTCCTCTCTTCCTCTGACCAATCGATTGGGTGCATAAGCTTGCCAAAAAATAGGTGCGCCTATGAAAACCATTATTGCTAAAGTGGCTGGATAGATGGTCCATTCTGGCAGCTGGAAATACACCTCCAGTGCTACGTAAGTGAATACAAAAAATAGGCATAAGAGCATCACCTTCCAGTGAGCTTTTGCACTATTGCGCCTAATTTCATCTTGTTTAAGCAGTTGATATTCTTCTGAAGTCACAAATTTCCCACCTGATTTACTCGACGGGTAGTATAAGTAGCCATCCTCAAACGGCTCAAATTGTTTGTCGAAAAGATATTCTGAGGCGAGCATTTTGCGTCCTTGACTCACTTCGCATTTAAATGAGGCCCAACCGCTCCAGCTTACCGGCGAGTTTGCCCGGCAAAACGTCGCCAGCGTCCTCGCCCTCAGCCAGATCGGCGGGTGCGTTTTCTTCTTTGAGGTAGCGCCAGCCTTGGTGCGCACGCTTGCGTTGTTGGCGGACGCGGATCAGCTTCGCCTCTAGCTCAATGTTCCAGCGCCCATCGCCAGTCTCAGAGAAGCAAATGATCGGTGAGCGCGCGACCAGCGAGTGGTTCAAAATCCAGAACAGTGACCCGCCGACCATTTCCGCATGGCGGGTCGGGCGATATTTCGTCGTCAGCAATTTGGGATTGGGGCTATTCTCATACCAACCGGCAAGGTCGTCCCAGCTTTTCGCGCCGAACGCGATCTTGGTCATATGAAGCGGCATAAGGGCTAAGATAGGGCGCTGCGCGAATTGCTCAAGCGGCTGGCACCAATCCGCTAACAACTGCGAGGCCGAGGAATGCCAAAAAGCCCATCGAGTCGGTGATCATTGTCACAAACACGCTGCTCGCCACCGCCGGGTCTTGGCGCAGGCGCTCGAAAATTACCGGCACCAGCACACCGGCCAGCCCAGCGACCACGATATTGATGATCATAGCCGCGCCGATCACCGCGCCCATCATCGGGCTAAACAGGAAGGTGGCGGCAATTCCGATAAGCACCGCGATTGTCGCGCCATTGAGGATCGCAACGCGAACCTCGCGCCACACCGTGCGCCAGGTGTTTGCTCGGGTCAGCTGATTGGTCGCAATCGCGCGCACGGCCACAGCCATCGTCTGTGTGCCCGCATTGCCGCCAATGCTCGCGACGATCGGCATGAGGATGGCGAGGGCCACGAGCTTCTCAATCGCCGCTCCAAAGAACGCGATAATCGCGCTCGCGACGACGGCGGTGCCAAGGTTCGCGACCAGCCAGCGCACCCGGCTGGAATAGGCCTCTCTGATCGGCTCGTTGATGTCGCCATCGCCCGCGCCGGAGAGTAGCAGAGCGTCCTCGCCCGCTTCCTCAGAGATAATGTGGACGATATCATCCACCGTCACCTGGCCGACCAAACGCCCGCTCTCATCGACAACAGCGGCAGAAATCAGCGCGTATTTCTGAAACATGAGCGCGACCTCTTCCTGATCCGTCGTCACCGGGATCAGGGTTTGGTCGCGCTTCATCAGATCGGTCAGTTTGATATTGCGCGGGGTGGTGAGGATCCAATTGAGCGCGCAGGTACCCACGGGATGGTGGCGCTGATCGACAACGAACACCTCCCAGAAATCATGCTCCAGATCGCCGGTTTCGCGCAGAAAATCGATGAGATCGCCGACCGTCATATGTTCTGGCACCGCCATGAAATGACGGTTCATCAGGCGCCCGGCGGTTTCCTCAGGATAGGACAGGGCGCTGGTAACGGCGGCCTGCGTCTCCGGCTCCAGTTCCGCGATGATGGCGCGCTGGTCGTCCTCGTCCAGGTCTTCGAGCAGCCGAACGGCGTCATCGGTCTCAAGCTGTTCGGCAATGCTCGCAACCGCTTCCGGCTCGAGCGCTTCCATCATGTCTTCGCGGACGTGATCGTTGAGCTCGGCCACCACCTCGCTCGACATCAGATCGCTCATCGCGCCCGCTAGGCCCTGCCGTTCGTCAGAATCGAACAGCTCGAGCAAATCGGCAACGTCGGCCGGGTGCAGCGGCTCAACCAGCTCGTGCAGAGCCGTGTTGTCGCCGCCTTCAAACGCGCGGCGCACAGAGCGGACAAAACGCGGCTTCAGCCGGTTTTCTTCATCGTGCCGCTCATCATCGATCCGGTCGTCCGGGTGCGCGCCATCCTCACCGCCATCTTGCGGCAGATCGGCGACCAACAGGTCTTCATCAAGGCGTGCATCATCAGACATTTACGCAAGGTCTAGGCTGCGCTGCTTCAAAAGCAAGCGTGTAGGGGCGGCTGGCCCACCGCCATGCTGGGGGGTGACTCGGTTTCAGATATGCGTATAGCGAGGGCCAAATTCATCAGGAGACACATTACATGGCCGAAACACTTACATTCACCCTCGACTGCGGCGATGGCAAAACCGGCGATGTCGTCATCAAATTGCGCGCGGACCTGGCACCTGGCCACGTTGAGCGCATTTCTGAGCTGGCGGCGGAAGGCTTTTACGACGGCGTCATTTTCCACCGCGTAATCGATGGCTTTATGGCGCAAGGCGGCGACCCAACCGGCACCGGCATGGGCGGCAGCGACAAACCTGACCTGAAGGCAGAATTCAATTCAGAACCGCACGTTCGCGGCACCTGCTCAATGGCGCGCTCGCAAATGCCAGACAGCGCGAACAGCCAGTTCTTCATCTGCTTTGGCGACACCGAATTCCTCGACGGGCAATACACCGTCTGGGGCCAAGTGACTGAAGGCATGGACTTTGTCGACGCCCTGCCAAAGGGTGAGCCGCCAGCGAGCCCGGGTAAGATTGTCAAAGCAACGGTCGCTTAAGCTAGCACGAGACAGGAGATCAGGTGACGCTACGCCGCGCAGCATTGGCACTTTTGCTGCTCACTTTGAGCGGCTGCGTCACCTATCCCAACATCAGTCAATCGCGCAGTCCGTGCCGGATGGATCCGGGCGGGTGGTGCGGCTTTGTGCGCGAAGCGGCGGAGGTGAGCTACCCTTACGCTTTGGCCGCGACCAATGCCTATGTTGGCGACAGCGACACCTACGCTGAGCTGGGCAATTCTCTGGTTCGATTGGAGCGTCTGCCGATCGACGAGGACGATGCAGACACCGGATTTGATTATCAGGTTTTTGCGCAGTTCACGCCTCCACCGGGTCAGGCCTCTAGCGATGCGGATAAGCGCGCACCCGATGCCTATATCATGGCGTTTCGCGGCACGGACTTCGATGGCCCGGCCGATATCTTCTACGGCACCGTGCGCGACGACCAACTGGAGCTGGCGCACAAATATTTTGACCTTGAGCGCGCGCGTTTTGACGCGGACGCAAAGTGGATCACAACGGGCCATTCGCTGGGGGGAGCATTGGCGGCGGAAATCTCGATCCGGCACGCGGATGTGAAGGCGTGGATGTTCAACGTCTCGCCATTTTATCGCGGCAAATCCATGGTCAATGACGGCAATCGCACTGTTATAAACGAGCGCGGCGAGGCGCTCAGAAGCCTGCGCAAATTCCGCGCGGCCCCCGCATCCGATCTGTTCGTGATCAATTGCACACCGCAAGCGGGCCGTTTCACCAAGCATAAAATCCGCCCGCTAGCCGACTGCATCACCTGGATCGCCGCTTATGAGAGCAAGGATGCCCTAAGCGTCGTCAAAGCAAACGACGTGCGCAAACCGGCGGTTGAGTGCGGCGATGACGGCAAAAAGCACCCTGGCCCCGGCACCGCGCAAACCGAGCCATGCGTGCATATCGCCCGCCGCGATGAGGATGCTGACGACGAGTGATTGAACGCAGCGCGTATTCCCGCTACACGCGCGGCCAAAGTGCTTTTTAGGGCCAAGCGGCGTGAAGGCATCAACTTTTCTGACCCTTCTTGTAAAAGAGCGAACCGCTAATTGCGTTCTGGCGCTCTTGTTAAGGTTAAGCAAACTCTGTCCAGAACTTGCCTCCTTGCAAAATTGACAGGATTATCCCGACTGCACTTATTCCGGCCATTCCGCTAAGGCAGAAAAGCGCTCTATTTTTTGTTTTTTGACTGAAGATCATCACAGCAATCATGCAAATCATCAGAATGGTAGTCAGGGCTGCAAAGCTGGCTTCAAGACTGATGGAATGTGGGATAAACGGTGCCAGTGCAGCCACGACTGGCAAGATAAGGATGGCACCGATAACGTAAGACATACTTGTGATATACATCAAAATCCAAAACGATATCGTCAGGGCCCAGGCAAGTAAGACCTCCTTTGAAATCATCTCATCCAAGGGGTCAATTTCCGAGAAACTCATCAAACTACTCCGAAAATCAGGAGTTAGTCCTAACAATGCTGGTTTAATGGATAGTGAAAAGACTTTCGTTGAGGAGGTGTTTCTTGCCTTAAATCATTGAACCCTTGCTTACTCTTTCGGATTAAGGGTTGCCCTCGAGCGTGACGAGAAGCCGCAGCCCAGATGCGGACGTCCACGCGAATTCGTTTGTCTCGGCCGTACTTCGTTGCTCGACACAAACCGATTGGCCAACTAAAGCGCGCTGCGATGAAACCGACCAACCCTCCCAAAACGTACCGCGTCAAAAACTTCGGTTGCCAGATGAACGTCTATGATGGCGATCGGATGGGCGAATTGCTGAGCGAACAAGGCATCACCCCCGCGCCAGAGGGCGAGGATGCCGATCTGGTTGTGCTCAACACGTGCCACATTCGCGAAAAGGCAGCGGAGAAGATCTATTCCGACATCGGCCGCCTGACCAAGGGTAAGACGCAGAAGAAAGCGCCGATGATCGCGGTGGCTGGCTGCGTCGCTCAGGCAGAGGGCGAAGAGATCATGGCGCGCGCGCCGGCGGTTTCCATGGTGGTGGGCCCGCAGGCTTATCACCGCTTGCCAGACATGCTGGACAAGGCGGTTAAGGGCGAGCGCGCGACCGACACCGATATGCCCGCGATTGCGAAATTTGGCGCTTTGCCAAAGCGCCGGCGGACCGCGCCCAATGCGTTCCTGACTGTGCAGGAAGGTTGCGACAAATTCTGCACCTATTGCGTGGTCCCCTACACCCGCGGCGCGGAAATTTCGCGCCCGTTTAGCGATCTGACCGAGGAAGCGCGCAAGCTGGTTGATGCCGGAGCGCGCGAGATCACGCTGCTGGGGCAGAATGTGAACGCTTGGAGCGGAGAGGATGATGCGGGCAGGGCGGTTGGTCTGGCCGGGCTGATCCACGATATCGCGCGGATCGATGGGCTTGAGCGCATTCGCTATACCACATCGCACCCCAACGACATGGATGACGCTCTGATCGAGGCGCACGGCGAAGTCGCAAAGCTGATGCCGTATCTGCATCTGCCCGTGCAATCGGGCAATGACCGCGTGCTAAAGGCGATGAACCGCTCGCACACCGCCGAGAGCTATCTCAAACTGCTCGAGCGGTTTCGCAAAGTGCGCCCTGACATCGCTCTGTCAGGCGATTTTATCGTTGGTTTTCCCGGCGAGACCGATGCCGAGTTTGAAGACACGCTCAAGCTGGTCGACGAAGTCCGCTACGCTCAGGCGTACAGCTTCAAATACTCGCCGCGCCCCGGAACGCCCGCCGCGACGATGGACAATCAGATCGCGAAAGAAGTTATGGAAGAGCGGCTCGCCCGCCTCCAAGATGCGCTCAGCCGCGATCAAATGGCGTTCAACGCCGCGAGCGCGGGCAAGACCTGCGATGTCTTGGTCGAGCGCAAAGGCAAGCTACCCGGCCAATGGCTCGGCAAATCGCCGTGGCTGCAAAGCGTGTGGTTCGAGGGCGATGTGCAAATCGGCGACATGGTCCGCACGCATATCGTCGAAGGCCGCCCCAGCTCACTGCGCGGCGAGTTAGTCTCAGGCTAGCGTATTGCCGCCCATCCAGCACGGCAGGCCCGTGTTGCACTTGTGCGACTTTCCCCATTGGTCATAGCGAGTGCGCTTGCCATCGCGCGCATCTGGCTTACCTTCACGACTCAGGCAATTGGCACAGACAAAGGATCCTATGGGCCGCAGACCTTCTGATACAATCGATCCGGCCGCATTGCCCGGTTCCATCAATGCTGATGATGCATCGGCGTCCGATGCCCAAGGCGCGAAGGCAGAGCTGAGCTTTGAAAACCAGTCGTTGCTCGGCCCCTTGTTTGGACAGTTTGACGCCAATCTGGTGCAGGTCGAGAACCGACTGAGTGTGATGATCCATGCGCGCGGCGATAAGGTCCTGATCGAAGGGCCCGCGGACAATGTGGCGCGGGCAAGGGAAACGCTGACCACCATGTATGACCGCCTGGCTCAGGGTCAGGAGCTGGATGCTGGCGCGATTGAATCGCTGATCGCCATGTCGCACGAACCCACGCTGGAGGGGATTATCTCAGGCGAAGAGAAGAACCCGCCGATTATGATCCGCACCCGGCGCAAGACGATTGTGCCGCGCTCGGCCAATCAGATCCCCTATATGAAGCAGCTCTCGCGAGATGAGCTGATTTTTGCGCTTGGCCCGGCGGGCACGGGCAAGACCTATCTCGCGGTGGCGCAGGCGGTCAGCCAGCTAATTTCCGGCAGCGTCCAGCGATTGATCCTGTCGCGGCCAGCGGTGGAAGCGGGCGAAAAGCTTGGCTTTCTACCCGGTGATATGAAGGAAAAGGTCGATCCCTATCTGCGCCCGATTTACGACGCGCTGTATGATTGCATGCCGCCGGAACAGGTGGAACGCCGGATCGCCAGCGGCGAGATTGAGATTGCGCCGATTGCCTTCATGCGTGGGCGGACTTTGGCCGATGCCTTTGTGATTTTGGACGAGGCGCAAAACACGACGCGTGAGCAGATGAAGATGTTCCTCACGCGGTTTGGCCAGAACAGCCGGATGGTGATCTGCGGCGATCCGCGCCAGGTCGATATTCCCGGCGGTGATCGCATGTCCGGCCTGGCCGACGCGGTTGACCGGTTGGAGGCTGTGGACGGCATTGCTGTTACCCGCTTCACCGCGGCAGACGTGGTGCGGCACCCGATCGTTGGCCGCATCGTCGAGGCCTATGAAGGGCCGGGTAGTTAGCACAAATAGTGCCATTTTTTACGATCATACTCGAGCACGAGGGCGGGACTTACATCGAGCAAGTTGATGCAAACGGGCCGCATCAGGCTATTGATGTGTGGCAAGCAAAGCTTGCAGCCAAGCAGTGTGACTGGGCACATGCCGCCGGACAATTCTCAAGTTTGGAATTGGTCCATTTAGATGGACTCACAAATGCTTGGTCCTTGAGCACATTAATCGGAGATGAGCTTAGCTTAATCAACATAATTCAAACCGAGAGGGGTTAGCTGATTCATCTCGACATGGACATTGAAGGTTGGCCTGCTGGCGAGTGGGAGGCGCTTGCTGAGCGTGTGGCGGAAGCAGTACAAGGCGTGACCGAAGAACTCGCTAATCCGCGCCTCAACGTCAGCCTGCTGTTCACCAATGACGCAGAGGTGCACGCGCTCAATCGCGAATGGCGAGACCGGGACAAGCCGACCAATGTGCTGAGCTTTCCCATGCTGGCACGTGAAAATCTGTTGGCGCTCGCGGATGACGGCCCTCCAGAAATGCTCGGCGATCTTGCCTTAGCGCATGAGACTTGCGCGCGCGAAGCGGCGGACAAGGGTATCAGCGTGGAGCATCATACCGCGCATCTCATCACCCACGGCCTGCTGCATCTGGCGGGATATGATCACGAAACGTCCGACGAAGATGCCGACGCAATGGAGGCTCTGGAAATTGCAATCCTTGCAAAAATGGGTATCGCAGACCCATATGCTACGCCCAGCACTTAAGGAGCACTCCCGCGAAGGGCCCAAAACTGACAATGCCCGATTCTCAATCCCCCGCCGGAGACGCGGACAGTAGCAGCGGCGTCCTCAGCAATCTGGGGACCGCATTTCGAAAACTCATCGGCGCCGGCGACGGCGATCGGTCTTTGCGCGCGCAGCTTGAAGACGCGATCGACGAGCACGAAGACGAAAACCACGATGAAGACCGCGAGGACAGCGGCAATGGCAATGGCGATCTTTCGCCGGTTGAGCGCCAGATGCTGCGCAATTTGCTGCATTTCAGTGAGCATGACGCCGATGATGTCGCGGTTCCGCGCGGCGAGATCATAGCGGTTGATGCCTCGATCGGCTGGGAAGAGCTGGTCGCGAGCTTCAGCGAGAACGGCCATTCACGCATGCCTGTCTATCGCGAAACGCTCGATGAAGTGATCGGTATGGTGCACATCAAAGACGTGTTCCCATACCTTGCCAATGGCAAACCGCCGCCCAAGGATTGGACGACCTTGATGCGTCAGCCGATCTATGTGCCGCAGGTGCGCGGCGCGCTCGATGTGCTGGCCGACATGCGCGCGCGGCGAGTGCACCTCGCGATTGTGCTCGATGAGTTTTCCGGGACTGACGGTCTCATTACGATTGAGGATTTGGTCGAGGAGATTGTTGGCGACATTGAAGACGAGCACGATGAGACGCCAGAGGCACTGATCGTCGCGATTGGCGAGGGCATGTGGGATTGCGATGCCCGCGCGGAGCTCGACGATGTGGCTGAGCTGGTCGATCCGCAACTCGCCGAGGTTGAAGAATCGGTCGACACATTGGGCGGGCTCGCCTTCGTCTTGGCAGAGCAAGTGCCATCCGTCGGCACGCGGTTGGAACATCCCAGCGGCTGGCGGATTGAAGTGACAGCGGCGGATGAAACACACGTCAAACGGCTGCGTCTGCACGCCCCGGAACGTGAGGAAATAACAAGCTAGCTAAGAATTATTCGCAGTTAGTTCGATTTTTTGCATCTTTTCTGCTGGTCATGCGTAGCTCCTTATAACAAGGAGTTAGACATGCCATCCCGCCGACTACCCCCACTTCGCGCACTTGAAGCTTTCATGCGAACTGTGCGCCTTGGTTCAGCCCGTGCTGCTGCTGAAGAGATCGGGCTTAGCCCGTCCGCTTTGTCGCGCCGGATCAGCAATCTGGAAGAATTCGTCGGCAAGAAGCTGTTCACGCGGGCGCGCCAATCCATGCAACTGACCGATGAGGGGCAGGCGTTTTACGAGGCGGTGAACCCGCATCTGGAATCGCTCGCCCGCGCCGTCGAAAGCCAGTCGGACAATATCTCGCTGCTGCGCCTGCGTCTCGGCGTGCTGCCGCTTTTCGGCAGCCAGCGCCTGTTCCCGAGGCTCGGCGAACTGCGCAAGCGGCACCCTTTGCTGCATATCGACATCGACACTGGCCCGCATCTGGAAGACCGTGTGGGCGACACTCTGGATGCGGCGATCATCCTGTCGCGCGGACCCGACACCGGCCTGCATGCGGTGCGGCTCGACCACAATCTGGTCCATGCGATTTGCAGTAAGGAACTCGCCGCGGCGATTGGCACGAAGGTCGATCAGGAAGCGCTCGAGAAGCAGACCTTCCTGATCCACAACGAGCTACCGGCGAGCTTTGAGGCGTGGAAGAAGGCGCTGGGCATGGAGGATATGGATCCTTCCGCTATCGATCATTACGATTCGGGTCAGCTGATGCTAGAAGCCGCCGCTCAAGGCCTAGGCGTTGCGATTATGCATGATGATCACTTGCGCCGCGCGGCTGACAGCCGCTTGACCGATCTCTACGGCCTCGAGGTTGAAAGCCCATACAGCTATTGGTTTGTGTGCAAGCCAACGGCGCTGGAGCTTCGCCCCGTACGCTTGTTCCACGATTGGTTGGTGCGCGCGGGCCTTTAAGCTCGCGCGGTCTTAGGCGGTTTGCCTAGGCTTGGTTGGCATTCTCAACCGGCTTCTCGCCCTGCGCTTCAGCGATGCGCTGCGCCTCTTCTGGCGCTTCGTAACGGATCGGATCGACGGTGTGGCGGAAATCGCGCAGCGGTTTGCCAAGCGTCTCCAGCAAAGCTTCTTCGATGCGGCGCCGCGCCTCTGCACCAATCTTCTTACGCCCACGGTAATCCTCCGGGCTGAATGGCTCCAGGAAGTTCAGCCGCAGCTTGAATGTGCCGCGCCGTGATAGCACGCGCTTTGCGTTGTTGAGACCGGTTTCATTGCCGATCCAGCCAATTTCCTCGGCCACTTCGCCATAGTCGAGCAAAACAGGCTGGACCATGACGCCAGGCGGCGGCGGCTCCAGCACGCTGAGCATACTCGTCTTAAAAGGGAGCAGGGATTGCCCATCTGTGGTCGTGCCTTCGGGAAAGACGGTTACCGCCCAATTGTCCGATAACGCTTCTTTCAGAGCATTGATCTGCTCTGCTACGCCCATGCGGTGCTCGCGTTTTACAAACACGGTGCGGTTGAGCGATGCGAGCCACCCCACGAGAGGGGCGTCGGCCAATTCTGCCTTTGCAACGAATGCCGTCCCGCAGGCCCCGGCCATTGACAGAATATCGAGCCAAGACATGTGGTTCGCGACGTAAAATACATCGCGCTTCAAATGCGTGCCAACCACTTCCACCCGCGCGCCCGATGCCCATGCGGCATAGCGAAGGAAAAACATCGGGATGGGCGAGCCGTAGGCGAAGATGCGATAGATGTAGTGCAGCGGCACACAGACAATCAGGCCAAGCGCCAACAGGATCGTGCGATATGTTAGCCGGAGCCAGCCGATCGCTGAGAGCGGTGTCGTTTCGCCGCGCATTGCGGCCAGGCGCCGCTCCCGATCGAGCGTTTCGCGTCTAGTCGTCACGAGAGAGGCGAACCCCGTAGAGTTCCATTCGGTGGTCAACCAAGCGATAGCCCAAACGCTCCGCGATCTGGCGTTGGAGCGATTCCACTTCTGGATCGACGAACTCAACCACTTTGCCGGTTTCAACATCGATCAGATGATCGTGATGCGCCTCTGGCACAGGCTCATAGCGCGAGCGGCCATCGCCGAAATCGTGCCGGTCAAGAATGCCGGCTTCTTCAAACAAACGCACTGTGCGGTAAACGGTGGCAATTGAGATCTTTGGATCAATCGCAGAGGCGCGTTGGTGCAGCAGTTCTACGTCAGGGTGATCGTCGCTCTCCGAAAGGACGCGCGCGATAACGCGGCGCTGCTCGGTGATGCGCAACCCTTTTTCAGCGCATAATTGTTCAAGATCGATCTTTTGCTGCACTTGTTACTCCGCCAGCTGTGCCGCCGATATTATTGCTGTGTTAGCCGCTATTTACGCTGTTTCCTTTCGGATAGGCGCGCGGTCAAACCCGCTGTAAAGGTGGAGGGCGGATTGCTCAAGTCAAGCTGCACAAGGACGGGCATAACCTTGTGAGCGCCCCAATGGGAAACCAAGCGGGCCAAAGCAGGAAAAACCAACTCAGGCCCGCTTTGCTCCATTACTTCTTACGGCGACCGCGGCCTTTTACAGCCTTGCGGCCGAGGCCGATCTTTTTTGCAAGGTCGCGGCGTGTTTCTGAATAGCTAGGCGCAACCATTGGATAATCCGCTGGGAGGTTCCAGCGTGCCCGATATTCATCAGGTGTCATATTGTACTCTGTCATCAGATGGCGCTTAAGCATCTTAAACTTCTTGCCATCTTCCAAACAGACAATGTGATCTTTCTTAACAGACGCACGGATCGAAACAGCCGGTTCAGGCCGCACCTCTTCAGGTGCTTCTGCTTCGCCTAGGCCTGAAAGAGCCGTAAATACATTGGTGATGAGCGAAGGCACATCGTCAACAGATACGTCATTATTGCTGACATGCGCAGCCACGATATCGCTGGTGAGCGTTATCAGTGTTTCCTTCATCTCAAGTTGCAAGTCTTCCATTTAGAGTTCCTCGTCTCTTTTTTGTTCGGATTTTTCCGATAAATTCGACATGAACCAGCTCCTCTTACAATGCAACCAACCGAACAGATTGTTCGCAATTAAATCAAGATGAGAAACCTCCAAATCAGCTTTAGATCGCACGCCCGAAAGTAATGGCGTCTACCCGTTCTCCGTTTGTCATGCGGTAATATTTGGGGCGCTCGCCGATCGGTACAAAACCCAGCTTGCTGTAAAGATGTACCGCCGGGTTGCCGCGTCGCATCTCCAGAAAAATCCGCTCTGAACCGCGGTTTTGCGCCGCTTTGAGCAGACTGCTCGATCAATATTTGAGCAAGGCCGCTACCGCGATTTTCCGGATGCACCGCGATCAATAAGAGCTCTTCTTCGCCGGGGGCCGCCCGGGTCAGAACAAATCCGCAGGCGCCCTGGCCGTCGGCATTGCTGCGTTCGTCCAATATCGCACCATTCTGGTCCACTAGCAAAGCATGCGTGTTTGACAGGGTTAGCGCGTCGGTGATTTGGCGGCGATTCCATGCCTCGCCGTATGCTGGATCAAACGCCGCCTCCATCACGGTCATGATGTGATCGATGAAGCAGGTGGGCGCAGTCATTGCGGGGTCCTTGCTGCTTGCGGCTTGGCATCGGGCGCGCGGCCATAGATTGGCGACAGGTCGTTGGTTAGCTTCGTTTCGTGCAGCAAGTTCACCTTGCTAGCATCAGGCAACAGATTGAGCGCGCGCTTGTCGCTAGAAAACATTGCCGCAAGTTCTTCGGCGCGGTTGCCGACAATCGTGTCATGCTCGCAGGCGAGTTTGGCCGCATCTGGGGCGAGCGAGCGAACGTCGTCACAGCCGCCGCCTTCGGCAAAGTTCTGCACGAACCACTCGCCGTGTCCGCCGTTCATGCACACAGTCACGCCGCGCGGGGAGGATTGCCAGGCGCGCACGGCGACCAGCGCCATGGTGGGATAGCCGAGGACTTCAGCTCCCCAAGCAAAGCCGAGCGCGCGGGCGGCGGCAATGCCGATGCGCACGCCGGTAAAGCTGCCCGGGCCAAGCGAGACGAGAATACGTTCCGCGCAGCCCTTGCCCGGCAGTTCAGCAATCATCGGGATCAGCCGTTCGGCATGTCCGCGCCCCAGCACAGCATGCTCGTGCGCGACCAGTTTCGTCCCGTCGAACAGGGCAGTTGAGCAGGCTTCGCTCGCCGTTTCTATCGCTAAGGTGCGCATGGGATTGCGCGATGCCCTAGAGCTGCGCTGCCTGCAAGTCTTAGAAATTGCGGCTCAAATGAAGGCGTCAGATAATTGTGTTGAACTTGCCAAAGTCGGGGCGCGGCGAGCGGTCAAAGACGCTTTCAGGATCGCCATATCCAATCGAGCAAATCCAGTCGGCTTTCATGCGCGGACTGTCGGCGAAGAACTCCGACGTCACACCGTCAAGATCAACGCCGGACATCGGCCCGCAATCAAGCCCAATCGCGCGCGCTGCCAGCATCAGATACGCGCCTTGCAGAGCGGAATTGCGCCGAGCTCCGTCGATCCGGCCTGCCTCATCGCCTTCGAACCAGCTTTTCGCATCGGTGTGTGGGAACAGCTCTGGCAGATGCTCGTGAAAGTCGATGTCATAGCCAATGATGACACAGGCAGGGGCATTGGTGATCTTTGGCTTGTTCGCATCCATCGCATGTTCGGCGAGGCGCAACTTTGCATCAGCTGATGTGCACCAAATGAAGCGTGCAGGGTGCATATTGGCCGAGGTTGGCGCCATTTTCAGCAGATCGTGGATCTGACGGATCTGCGCTTCGCTAACCGGCTTATCTAGCCAGTCGTTATAGCTGCGCGCTTCATTAAACAGCTGGTCGAGTGCGTCATCGCTCAGCACGGTGCCGTGAAATTGCTTGGTCATTTCAGCTCCAAAAGTCTGTTGAATTATGCTGCGCGTACTTCAACGACCTCAGGGACATAATGTTTCAGCAGGCCTTCAATCCCTTGCTTGAGCGTCGCGGTGCTAGATGGGCAGCCAGCGCAGGCACCCTGCAGAGTGAGATAGACAACGCCGTTGCTAAATCCGCGATAGGCGATGTCGCCTCCATCGCCCGCCACTGCTGGGCGAACGCGCGTTTCGAGCAGTTCGTTGATCGCGGCGATGATCTCTGCGTCTTCTTCCGATTCTTCGACCACATGCTCTGTGTCCGCTGGAACCGAGATGTCGCCCGCCGTTGCGGCATTGAACAGCGGAGCCTCTGACACGAAGTGATCGAGCAGAATGGCCACCACTTGCGATTTGAGCGATCCCCAATCCGCGCCGGGAGCCGCCGTGACGGTCACAAAATCGCTGCCGAAGAACACGTTGATCGTCTCACCCGTGTCAAAGATCGCTTGGGCAAGGGGGCTGGCCTCTGCCGCTTCAGGGCTGGAAAATTCGCGCGTACCGGCGGTCATCACTGTCCGGCCAGGCAGGAATTTGAGGCTGGCGGGGTTCGGAGTGGTTTCGGTTTCTATGAACATGCTGATGTATTTAGGGTCGCTGCAAAGCCGCCACAAGGCGTAGTCGCGCTCAAACCTGATAATAAAACCGCACAAAATGACGCACAATCGCGTCTTATTGCGCAGCATTCACTATCCCTTCACACGATGCTTGCCTATATTCCGCCGATGAACGCGATTTTCCGGGCGCCCAAGGCCCTTCTCCTGCTTGCTGCTACGGCGGCTTTGACATTCCCAGCTACGGCGCAAAATATAGAGCCCAACAGCTCTGACGGAGCGCCGCCTGAGGCGATCAGCGTGCCGAGCGCTGATCCGATCATTCCTCAGCCGAAAAAGCTGCAAGGGGCGGATGAAGTCCCGTGGCTCTATGAAAACAGCAATGTTCCGGTCGACCGTGAGTGGTTGTTCGGGAAAATGGACAATGGCCTGCGCTATGCCGTGCGCAAAAATGGCGTGCCGCCCGGACAGGTTTCGATCCGCGTGCGGATTGATGCAGGCTCCTTGCACGAGCGTGATTCTGAACAGGGCTATGCACACTTGCTGGAGCACTTGTTGTTCCGTGAGAGCAAATATCTGGGCCAAGCGAAAGCGATTGAAACGTGGCAGCGATTGGGGGCGACCTTTGGCAGCGATGCCAATGCGGAAACCAGCCCGACGCACACCGCCTATAAACTTGATCTGCCGGGCGTAACCCGTGGGAAACTGGCGGAGAGTTTCAAGCTGCTCTCAGGCATGATCAAATCGCCGGTGCTGAGCGATGAGAATGTCGCGGCGGAATTGCCGATTGTGCTCGCTGAAAAACGCGAGCGCGGCGGCGCGGCGGAGCGCGTGGGCGAGTTTACCCGCTCCGTGTTGTTTGCAGGTCAGCGTTTGGCCACCCGCGCACCGATTGGCACTGAAGAAACCTTGCGCGGGGCGAATGGCGCCAAGGTGCAAGACTTCTACAACCGTTGGTATCGCCCAGAAAATACCGTGATTGTTGTTGTCGGTGATGCCCCGCCAGAGGTTTTGGCGGGCCTGATCGAGCAATGGTTTGCCGATTGGGAAGGGACTGGTGAAGCTGGTGTTACGCCAGATTTTGGCGATCCCGTGCCGCCAGCAGATGCGGCGAACACGCAAAGCGAGAGCGGTCCGATTGGCGAGGTCGGCGTAATGGTAGAGCCTGATCTGCCGCGCAGCCTGACTTATGCCGTGATGCGCCCTTGGCGGCAGGTGGAAGACACTATTGTTTATAACGAAGGGCTGATGATTGATGCGGTTGCGCAAGCGATCATCAACCGTCGTTTGGAATCGCGCGCGCGCTCTGGCGGCAGCTATCTCTATGCGCAGGTTCAACAGGACGATGTCTCGCGCTCAACCGACGCGACCTTTGTGACTTTCGCGCCGCTATCCGAAGATTGGGATGCTGCGATGACTGATGTGCGCGGTGTGATTGCCGATGCGCTGGAAAGCGGCCCGACACAGGAAGAGATCGACCGCGAGGTCGCCGAATTCGACATCGCTTTCGCCAATCAGGTGGAGCAGCGCACAGTCATCGCCGGGTCGAACCTGGCCGACACTCTGATCAATGCGGTCGATATTCGCGAGACCACCGCTTCTCCCGAAGTGGTGCTGGACGTGTTTCGCGGCACGAAACCGCGCTTCACGCCTGACGAAGTGCTCGCCGCGACGCGCAAGCTGTTCCAAGGCGACGTTGTGCGCGGCATCTATGTGACGCCGTCGGCTGGTGAAGCGGATGAGGGTGCGGTTCGCGTCGCGCTGGAACGCGCCGCTACCAGCGATGGCAGCTCGCGCCTCGCCGCCAGCACTGTGTCGTTTGACGAGCTTCCCGCCGTTGGCGAGCCGGGCACGATTGCCTCGCGCGCTCCGATTGGCCTGCTCGATATTGAGCAGGTCGATTTTGACAATGGCGTTCGCGCGCTGCTGTGGTCGAACAATGCAGAGCCAGGACGCGTCGTCGTCAAGGTTCGCTTTGGCGCTGGCTACCGCGCATTTGATGATCAAACAGCGCCCTACGCCGCATTAGGTACGACCGCCTTGGTCGGCTCGGGCCTTGGCGAATTGGGGCAGGAAGAGCTCGACCGTTTGGCAACGGGCCGCAAGCTCGGCTTTGAATTCCAAATCGATGATGCGGTCTTCACCTTCACCGCGCGCACGCGCTCTGCCGATGTGGCCGATCAGCTGTATCTGTTCGCTGCAAAGCTGGGCATGCCGCGCTGGGATAAAGACCCGGTGATCCGCGCCCGCGCTGCGGCTCAGCTGGCGTATAATGCCTTTGCCACCAGTCCCAATGGCGTGATCAACCGCGATCTTGAGTACCTGCTCACCAATCGCGATCCCCGCTTTGCCACGCCTGATCCCGATGCTCTGGCTAATTTGACGCCAGAGGGTTTCCGCGAAGTGTGGGAGCCGCTGTTGTCGCAAGGGCCGGTTGAGGTTCTGGTGTTCGGCGAGTTTGACCGCGATGCGACGGTGGAAGCGCTGCGCACCACCTTTGGCGCGCTCGATGCGCGCGATCCGGTACCTGCTGATGTTGCTGCGCGCGTACCGGAATTCCCGGCTGGCGCTGGCGAGACGACGGTCCTCAATCACCGCGGTGACAAGAACCAAGCCGCGGCTGTGATCGCTTGGCCAAGCGGCGCGGGCGTTCAAAGATTGCGCGAGTCCCGCCAGCTTGAAATCCTGATCCAAGTCTTCAACAACCGTTTGCTTGAGGCGATGCGAGAGCGCGCTGGCGCAAGCTATGCGCCGCAGATCCTCTCCAATTGGCCGACCGATTTGGAAAGCGGCGGTACGATCACCGCGCTCGCACAATTGCAGCCGCAAGACGTGCCCGTTTTCTTCAGCGAGGCTGATAAAATCGCGCGCGATCTCGTCAACACGCCGCCGACCATGGAAGAGCTCGACCGGGTGACCGAACCGCTGAGGCAATTGTTCAGCCGCGCATCCACGGGCAACACCTTCTGGCTTTACCAGCCGGAAGGCGCGACTACGGATCGCCGCCGCATTGCTTTGCTGCCGAGCCTGCTCAACGACTACTCGCAGACCACGCCTCAGGTGATGCAAGTGCTCGCCGGGCGGTATTTCGGGCGTCAGCCTGGGTGGCGATTGGCCGTAATTCCTGAGGGCACCGAACTGGCCGAGGCTTTGCCAGTGCCAGCGAGTGAGGGCACTCCGGCGGCCGCTGCCGCGCCTGCGCCGCGTCCTGAGGTAATCGGGCGATAGCGGTAGGCCGGGCGCTTTTTAGGCGGTTTTTTGCCGCCTTAGAGTGTCCACCAATCGGTTGAAGCGATCACAGCGACGCGAAATAATGTTGTCGCTGGAGCTATTGCGGCTTTACACATGTAACCTAGGGGCGATAACGGCGCTCCCTACGGGCGAGAGCATTCGGCAGTACCGCCATGCCCCTCGCTACAATTTTGGAAGAAGAATTCGACGTGTCAAACAATTGGTCCCCCGAAAGCTGGAAGTCCCACGAAGCAAAGCACTTGCCGAAGTATGAGGACCCGTCCGAACTGGCTGAGGCTGAGGCGACATTGGCGGCCTATCCGCCGTTGGTGTTTGCCGGGGAAGCGCGCGCGCTCAAATCAGACCTGGCGGACGTCGCCAATGGCAAGGCGTTCCTGCTGCAAGGCGGCGATTGCGCTGAGAGCTTTGCAGAGTTTCACCCGAACAACATTCGCGACACCTTCCGCGCGCTGCTGCAAATGGCGGTGGTGCTGACCTTCGCCAGTAAGCATCCGGTGATCAAAGTCGGCCGGATGGCGGGCCAGTTTGCAAAGCCGCGCTCCTCCGACACAGAGACGGTCGGCGATGTGACCTTGCCGAGCTATTTCGGTGACAATATCAATGGGATCGAATTTGATCCGGTCCAGCGCCGCAATGATCCCGGCCGGATGGTGCGCGCCTATTCTCAGGCCGCGGCGACGCTCAACTTGCTGCGCGCTTTCGCGGGCGGCGGCTATGCCAATCTGCGTCAGGTCCACCAATGGACGCTCGACTTTATGGGCCGTACGCCGTGGACGACTAAGTTCGCGCAAATGGCGGACCGCATCGGCGAGTCGCTCGATTTCATGGAGGCCTGCGGCGTTGATCCTGCGACAGTTCCGCAACTCCAGGGCACCAGCTTTTACACCAGCCACGAAGGCCTGCTGCTGCCGTATGAGCAAGCGCTCACTCGGCAGGACTCGCTGACCGGTCAATGGTTTGCGACCAGCGCACACATGCTGTGGATTGGTGATCGCACCCGCTTCCCGGGCAGCGCGCATATCGAATTTGCGCGCGGCATTGGCAATCCGCTGGGTATGAAATGTGGGCCAAGCCTGGAGCCCGATGCTCTGATCGAATTGCTCGATATCCTGAACCCATCGCGCGAAGCGGGCCGGATCACGCTGATCTCTCGCTTTGGCCATGATAAAGTCACCGAAGGCCTGCCGAAACTGGTCCGCGCAGTTGAGCGCGAAGGTCATCCGGTGGTGTGGAGCTGTGATCCGATGCACGGCAATGTCGTGAAGTCTGAAACCGGGTTTAAGACGCGGCCATTCGACCGTATCCTGACTGAGGTGAAGGGTTTCTTTGACGTGCACCGCGCAGAGGGCACGCATCCGGGCGGCATCCATATTGAGATGACCGGCCAAGACGTGACCGAATGCGTCGGCGGCGCGGTGGCGATCACCGATGAGCGCCTGGGCGATCGCTATCACACACATTGCGATCCGCGCCTCAACGCAGAGCAATCGCTCGAGCTGGCGTTTTTGCTGGCTGAGATGCTTAATCAAGAGGTTGTTGGACGCCAAGCCAACGCGGCTTAATCGCGCGGCATTCTAAGCCGAACTGCCTTATTTCAATGCGGCGGCGAGCGTTATGCTTACTGCGCGGTAAAACGCACGCCTCCGTACATTAGGTAAAAACCCGCATGCCCAACCCGCCAAGCGGTTGACGCTTTCCCGCTAACGCCTGCAAATTATGGATCGAGGGCACATCACGGGGCCGGTATGTTGACCGGGGAAGCAGGGAACAGCGCGCTGTTTGCCGTCTGCATCCTATTGGGTGTGTTGGCGATGGTGTTTGTCATCGCCACAGTGAATGCCCGCCGCGAGACCCGCTTTGCCGCGCGCATTGCACGCGAACGCGGCGAACGCATGAGCGAGCTGTTGCGCACGGTCCGCATGGCGGAAAACATCGGCGACCTGGGTATCTGGCAATATGATCCTTCGAGCGGCGCGCAGCAATGGTCCGATGGGATGCGCACACTGTTTGGCATGGCGAAAGATGAAGAGTTCATCGAGGGCGACGCAGAAACTGTCCTGTTCGCCAATGACATCGACCTTGTTGGTCAAGTCACCGCGCGGGCCAAAGAAGTTGGGCCTTACGAGCTGCACTATGACATTCACGGTTATGACGGCATGCCGCGCTCGATCTCGGTTCAGGCATGCAATCTGCACAATGCCTCTGGCGAGGTCGCGCGCGTTGTCGCGGTGGTGCGCGATGTGACCGACCAGGTTCAGCGCGAACGCAAACTGGAGCGTTCTCGCGTATCGGCTCTGCAAGAGGCGAGCGTTGCCCGCAAGCTCGCTGAAACCGATCCACTGACCGGGCTGGCCAATCGCCGCCGGGTAATGGCAGTGCTGGATCAACAAGTGGTACAGCACCAGAAGAGGGGCGAGCCGCTCTCGCTGATCCTGTTTGATATTGATCACTTTAAGTCGGTGAACGACACCTATGGCCATCCGCATGGTGACCGAGTGCTGCAAGAGGTGGCGAAAATTGCGATGGAGCAAGCGCGCGAAGGCGATGTTATTGGCCGGGTAGGGGGCGAGGAATTTGTCTGGATCGTGCCGGGCGCTGACAATGCCTATACCCGCATCATCTCAGAGCGTTTGCGGCTGGCGATTTCGATGGGTACAGCGATTGGCGAGAAGCCTCCAGTGACGATCAGCGTTGGCTTCACCAGCCTTGTTGCCGGCGATTCGCCGCTCAAATTGTTCGCCCGCGCGGATACGGCTTTGTATGATGCAAAGGGCGCAGGGCGCAATCGCGTGCGCATGGCAGCTTAAGCATCGCGGAGAAGTGTGCTTGCAACCTATTGTTGCGGGCTGTGCCTTTCAATTTTCCCAAGTTTCGGGCATTGCGCCATTGCTGAGCGATTGGAAACGCTCACAAATTGGGAGGCGCGCGTGCCGCTGACATCGCCGGAACACCCAGTGCACAAGGCGAAGCCTCGCCCCGATCTGAATGAGCGATATTGCTCTACCCGAGCGCTGATGGAGGCATTAACCGAGCGTTTGTCCGATGCCGATGCAACGGTGCAATCCATGGAGGACGCCTCGCCAGCAAAATGGCATCTGGCGCACACCAATTGGTTTTGGGAGACGTTCCTGCTACGCGATTATGCGCCGGGATACACGCTCTACAACGAAGATTGGCCGTTCCTGTTTAATTCGTATTACGAGGCGGAAGGGGAGCGGATCGCGCGCTTTTCCCGCGGGGCGTTGTCGCGCCCGACGCTGGATGAAATCCGCGATTGGCGCAGAGCTGTCGACCGCGCGATGGAGCCGCTGATCGGTGACCCAGAGCGCGCTGATCTGATCGCTTTGGGCATTGCGCATGAGCAGCAGCACATCGAATTGCTACTGACCGATATCAAGCACGCATTGTTCCAAAATCCGCTCGGTCCCGCAATGTGGGATGGCGCGCCAGAGGCCGCGATGTCGGCGGGCGGTACGGGCGGCGTGGCCGATGCGGGTTGGAATGAGCATCCCGGGGGCATTGCTCTGATCGGGCATGACCATAACGAGAGCGCCGACTTTGCGTTCGACAATGAGGGGCCGCGCCACCGCGTCCTGCTGGAGCCGTTTGCCATGTCGCGCCGGCTGGTGACGAACCGGCAGTGGGACGAATTTATCGCCGATGGCGGCTACACCACCGCGTCTTTGTGGCTATCCGACGGCTGGGCTTGGGGGCGGGAAAACGGCATCACTGCTCCGCTCTATTGGCGTGAGCGCGGCGGCGCGGGCGAGCATTTTACCCATCAAGGCTGGCAGCCGCGCGATCCCGATGCGCCGGTCACCCACATCTCTTATTTTGAGGCGGATGCCTTTGCCAGTTGGGCGGGAATGCGCCTGCCAACCGAGTTCGAGTGGGAGGCGATTGCGCGCGGCCAAGACGGGGAGGGCAGCGCGCCTGCGCATGATGCCTCGTCCGGCAACCAATTGGACGGCGCTCATGCCCCGGCTCAGCATGGCGGAGAGGCGCTGTTTGGCGATTGCTGGCAATTCACGCGCTCTGCCTATTTGCCATACCCCCGCTTTGCGCCCGCAGGCGGCGCGGTGGGCGAATACAATGGCAAATTCATGAGCGGTCAGTTCGTTCTGAAGGGCGCCGGCTGCGCCACCGTGCGCGGCCATTCGCGCGCGTCCTATCGCAATTTCTTCTACCCGCATCAGCGCTGGCAATTCACCGGTCTGCGCCTTGCCAAAGATCTTTAGGCCCAAGGATAATTGATGAGTTCTCAAGAAGGCATTGCGCTCGTGAACCGCGATGATGATGGAGTGGATACCGCGTTTCGCAGCGATGTTCTGGCCGGGCTGTCGCAGCCGCAAAAGGCGATTTCTGCGCGCTGGCTGTATGATGATGCCGGATCGCAATTGTTCGAAGACATCACGCAGATCCCGGAATATTATCCGACCCGCGCCGAGACCGAGATTTTGCGCGAGCGAGGCGCAGAATTTGCCGAACTGATCGGGCCGGGCCGGGCAGTGGTGGAATTTGGCTCGGGCAGTTCGGTGAAAACGCCGCTGCTGCTCTCTGCAATTGAACCCAGCGCCTATGTCCCGCTGGACATCTCAGGCGATTTTCTGCGCGCGGCGGCGGCTGATCTGGCGGCGAAATTTCCCGGCCTGCCGGTCCATCCGGTAGAGGCGGATTTTATGCGGCAAGTTGCACTGCCCGATGCGGTCGCTGGCTTGCCGAAACTCGGCTTTTTTCCCGGCTCGACGATTGGCAATATGGTGCCGCGCACTGCGGTCGATTTGCTGCGTAATATGCGCGAGACATTGGGTGAGGGCGCGCGCCTGCTGATCGGTATGGATCTGATCAAGGATCGCGGAGTCTTGGTCGATGCCTATGACGATGCCGCCGGGGTGACGGCGGATTTCAACCTCAACCTGCTGCGAAGGGTCAACCGCGAGCTCGGCAGCGATATTCCGACGCAAGCCTTCGCCCATGAGGCGCGCTGGAACGATGATTTTGCGCGCATTGAAATGCATCTGGTGGCGCAGAGCGATCTCGACTTTTCCGTTTCAGGCACCGGCTTTTCGATGACGCGCGGCGAGACGATCCACACCGAAAACAGCCACAAGTTCAATCGCCGCACAGCAAACATGCTGCTGCTCGCGAGTGGATGGGAGCCGCAGCAGCGCTGGCTCGACAGCGAAGAGCGTTTCTCCCTGATCCTGGCCGAGGCGAAGCCGCCAAAATCCGCGCCTTAAACGTTTTCTCACAAACCCCTCATTTCCTTCGAAACCGAAAGGCGCGCCCGCGCGTTACCCCGCTATGGCACACTCAATAGAAACCGTCGCAATCATCGGCGCTGGCATGGCTGGGCTTAGCTGCGCCGCGCAATTGGCGGCGGCGGGCAAGCAGGTCGTGATCTTTGACAAAGGACGCGGCCCCGGTGGACGCATGGCTGCTCGGCGCGCAGAGATTGCGGGCGAGACGGTCAGCTTTGATCACGGGGCGCAGTTCTTCACCGCGCGTGATCCCGCCTTCAAAGAGGCCGTGCGCGAGTGGCAGGAAGTGGGCGTGGTCGCGCCTTGGCCAGCGGCGGGTGACGATGCCTTTGTCGGGACGCCGGGCATGAATGGCCCGATCCGCGCGATGGGCAGTGCGCTTGGCGTTGAGTGGAGTACGCGGATCGAACGTCTGCATCGCGATGGTGATTGTTGGAAGCTGGAGACAGATGACACGAGCTTTGTCGCAGATGCGATTGTGTGCGCGGTTCCGGCGGAGCAAGCGAGCGTTCTGCTGTCTGAAGTCGCGCCAGAGCTGGCCGCCGCCGCATTGCAGGTGCAATCCGCGCCGTGCTGGGCCGTGATGGCGGCGTTTGGCGAGAAGATTGGTATTGAAGCGGACTGCCTGCGCGATCCCGAAGCGGGGATCTCTTGGGCTGCGCGCAATTCGGCCAAGCCTGGGAGGACCGGCGAGGAATGCTGGGTGCTGCACGCCAGCCCAGAGCGCAGCCGCGAAGTGCTCGATCGGCCTAAGGAGGAAGTGGCCGAGATTTTGCTCGCCGATTTCTTCTCGCAGATTGGCGTGGCTCTAGCGGTGCCAATCCACTTAACCGCTCACCGCTGGCTGTATGCGATGGCTGAGCCAGTCGCGGGTGAACCGGCGCGCTATGACGGGGACAAACGGATCGGCATTGCCGGGGATTATCTGCACAGCCCGCGCGTTGAGGGTGCGTTTCTGTCAGGCCGCGCCTTGGCGGCAAAAATGCTCGGCTAGAACTGATGGCGGCGCGAGCGCGCTCGTTCATGGAAAAGCACAGCAATCGCGCTTATGTTTAGGGGCAATGAGTCTCGACAACCTCTTGTCCAACATTTCTGGCGCGTTCACCGCCGTTCCGCGCTCGGAATTGCTGATGCTGGCGGTGGCAGCGGTGATGGCCGGAGTGCTCGGCTCACTGATGATCCGCCGCGAGGTGGCGTTCGGCAAGTTCGTGCGCGCGGGCAGCACTTTGGTGCTGGTCGGCATTCTTTGCACCGTCATCATTCAGCTCTCCCGCTTTGATCCGCGCATTGAGGTCGCCGTGCCGCAGCTTGGCCTGCCTCAGCAGGTGGTGGAGGGCGGGGAGACCCGCATCCCGATCAGCCAAGATGGACACTTCTGGCTGCGCGCGGAGCTGAACGGAGTGCCTGCCAACTTTCTGGTCGACACCGGCGCGACGCTAACCGCGATATCGCAAGCTTTGGCGGACCAGGCGGGGATAGAGCCGCGCACGGGCGGGCTGCCGGTGACTATTGGCACAGCGAACGGACCGGTTGAGGCGTCTCTTGGCACAATTGACGAGCTGCGCTTTGGCAATGTGGCTGCGCGCGGGCTTGATGTCGTGATCGCGCCTAGCCTGGGCAACACCAATGTGATCGGGATGAACCTGCTGTCGCGGCTCGCATCATACCGCGTCGACAATCAGACCAATGAGATGATCCTGGAGCCGAACAATCCGCAGGAGCCATTGGAGCTGCGCTGAGGCCTGTGCAAAAGGCGTGCGTTATGGGCGCCGGGTTTTAGCACTCAGTTTCAATGATTTGGGTAAGGAAAATGGCTGGGGTGGTAGGGATCGAACCTACGAATGCCGCTACCAAAAAGCGGTGCCTTACCACTTGGCCACACCCCAGCAGAGCGCGCTATATAGCGCCGCCATTTTATATGTGAAGGGGCGCAAGGCACATTTTTGCCTGTGCGCCCCTTTTATCGCTTCAGCCGGTCAGATTGCCTTGCCTTCGAAGTCCGCAGCAGAGTGACGCTCTAGCAGCTCGCTCGTTTTCCTCGCCCCAGGTCTTGTTGACGATCCGGCCGCGTTTTACCGCCGGACGGGCCGAGATTTCCTCCACCCAGCGGGCGACGTTCTTGTACTCATCGATCGACAGGAAGGTCTTGGCTTCATTGTAGATTTTGCCTTCGACGAAAGGCGCAAGCCACGGATAATTGGCCATGTCTGCGATGGTGTATTCATCGCCGCCAAGGAAGCGGCTTTCGGCCAAACGCTGGTCTGCAACATCGAAAATCCGCTTTGTTTCCATCGCATAGCGATTGATCGGATATTCGTATTTCTCCGGGGCATAGGCGTAGAAATGGCCAAACCCGCCGCCGATGAACGGCCCGGTGCCAACCTGCCAGAACAGCCAGCTCATCACCTCTGCGCGCGCAGCCGGATCGGTCGGCAGAAATGCGCCGAATTTCTCCGCAAGGTGCACTAAAATGGCCGCCGATTCGAACACGCGGAACGGTTTGTCGCCGCTTTTGTCGAGCAAGGCTGGGATTTTCGAGTTTGGATTGATCTCCACAAAGCCGCTGGTGAATTGCACGCCTTCACCGATGTTCACGGTGTAGGCGTCATATTCTGCGCCCGTGTGGCCCGCCTCAAGCAGCTCCTCCAGCATGATTGTGGCCTTCACCCCGTTGGGCGTCGCCAGCGAGTACGGCTGAAATGGATTGTCGCCTTGCGGCAATTCCTTGGTTTCACGCGCGCCCGCGGTTGGGCGGTTGATACTGGCAAACCGTCCGCCATTCTCGGTGTCGTTGGTCCAGACTTCTGGCGGGGTGTAGGTGGGATCGGCCATTCTATGTGCTCCTTAGCTGGGAGGGGTGTGTCGTTCTGACCCGTGTTTCATGAGGTGGGGGATGTCTGCGCCGGGCGCAACCATCGTTGATGCGACGGCGGGTTCATTTTCATTGCTAGCCAGAATAGCGAAACTTTGCGTTCGCTTTTGCAGCATCATCTCTCATGCCTTTGATGCGCGGTGATAAACCGCTAAAGGGTCCGCCAGACACCAATTCGGAGCGTGCCCACGTGACAGCCAGCAGCCATTCTTTTTACGACATGCACAGCCACGGGTTTGTGCGCGTGGCGACAAGCACGCCGTGTTCGCGCCCGGCCGATGTGGCTTACAACACCGCTGGGGTGATCGCCGAGGCGAAGAAGGCGCATGCGCAAAATGTCGATTTGGTGGTCTATCCAGAGCTGACTTTATCGTCCTATGCGATTGATGATCTGCTGCTGCAGCAGGCTTTGCTGGTCCGGGTGGAAGAGGCGCTGGGCGAGGTGATCGAGGCCTCACGCGATCTTTCGCCTGTGCTGGTGATTGGCGCGCCGCTGAAACGCGGGGACAAGGTTTACAATTGTGCCGCGGTGATTGCGAATGGCGAATTGCTGGGCGTGATCCCGAAAAGCTATCTGCCCAATTATCGCGAGTTCTACGAGAAACGCTATTTCGCGCATGGGCGCGGCTGCGAAGATCTATGGATCGCAGTGAACGGCGAAGAAGTTCCGTTCGGCACGGATGTGGTCTTTGCCGCGAGCAACCTGTCCGGTTTCACCTTCGGCGTGGAGATTTGTGAGGACTTCTGGGCACCCAATCCGCCGGGCACGATGGCCGCGCTCGCCGGGGCTCAGATCTTGTGCAATCTTTCCGCTTCGCCGATCACGATTGGCCGAGCGGATGATCGCCATTTGCACTGCCGATCAAGCTCGGCTCGGTCGATTTGTGCCTATGTCTATTCGGCCAGCGGCCACGGAGAAAGCACCACTGATCTTGCATGGGATGGGCAGGGCGTAATTTACGAGCTCGGCGGATTGATGGCGGAAAGCACGCGCTTCGATCTGGAGCCGGAGCTGTGCGTGGTCGATATCGACACCCAGCGGATTGCGGCCGAGCGCGTTCGTAACCAAACCTTTGCCGATGCAGCAGAGGCGCATGGCCGGCCAGAGGACAGCTATCGCCGGATCGTGTTCGACCATGCCGGTGTTGCTGAGGATGGCGCGCTCGATAAGGGCCTGATCCGTCCGGTTCGCCGCTTCCCATTTGTGCCGAACAACGCAAAGACACTGGACGAGGATTGCTACGAAGCGTTCAACATTCAGGTCGATGCCCTGATGCGGCGGATCACCGCGACCCATGCCAAGTCTTTGATTATCGGCATTTCCGGCGGGCTCGATAGCACCCATGCGCTGATCGTAGCGGCGAAAGCCTGCGACCGGTTGGGGATGCCGCGCACCGCCATTCGCGGCTACACCATGCCCGGCTTTGCCACCTCTGACAGCACGAAGTCGAACGCCTGGAAGCTGATGGAGGCGATGGAAATCACCGCTGAGGAGATAGACATTAAGCCAGCGGCTACGCGGATGCTTGAGGATATGAAGCACCCGTTTGCGGGCGGTGAGCCGGTCTATGATGTGACGTTTGAGAATGTTCAGGCCGGATTGCGTACGGATTATCTGTTCCGCTTGGCCGGGCAGCATTCCGGCTTTGTCGTGGGCACTGGCGATTTGTCAGAGCTGGCGCTGGGCTGGTGCACATACGGCGTTGGCGATCACATGAGCCATTACGGCGTGAACGCGGGCGTGCCGAAGACGCTGATCCAATATTTGATCCGCTGGACGATCCAGACTGAGCAATTTAGCAATGCCTGCAGCGATGTCTTGGGCGCGGTGCTGGACACGGAAATCTCGCCAGAGCTGGTGCCTGCGGGCGAAGATGGCGCGATCCAAAGCACAGAGGAGCGGATTGGGCCGTATGAGCTCAACGACTTCTTCCTCCACCACACCATCCGCTATGGTCAGCGCCCATCCAAGGTTGCGTTTCTGGCCTATCACGCGTGGCGCGATGCGCAGGCGGGCAAATGGCCCGATGGTTTTCCGGAAAATCGCAAGAACGAATACGACCTTGCGGCGATTGCCGGATGGCTGGAAAGTTTCGTTAAACGCTTCTTCGCTTTCAGCCAGTTCAAGCGCAGCGCCTTGCCCAATGGGCCAAAGGTCAGTTCGCAGGGCGCATTGTCGCCGCGCGGCGATTGGCGCGCGCCGTCTGATGCGGTTGCCGATGTGTGGCTGGAGGATCTGAAAACCGGGCTTCCCAGCGGGAAATGATGACTAACTCGCCGTTAACTTGTTCTTAGCCGCTCATGAGTAAAACCCCGAAAAGAAAAGAAGTTGGGGTGAGAAATGGCAATCGAGATATGGCTGGCGCTGGCATGCGTGCTAGTAGCTGGAATGCAGATCGGTTTCCTGTTTTTAGAGGCCGGATTTGTCCGCTCTAAGAACAGCATCAACGTGTCGATGAAGAACCTCGCGGACTTCGTCGTCGCGGTTCTTGTATTCCATATCTTCGGTGCCGCAGTCATGTTTGGTGGTGGCTTTGGCCTCATCGGATTTGATACTGGCCTGCTCGGCTATTCGGGCGAAGGCTCAGTCACGCTCTTCCTCCTTTTCCAGGCTTTGTTCTGCGGTACGGCGGCCACGATCGTATCTGGCGCGGTGGCAGAGCGCATGCGCTTTTCCGCCTATATTCTGATGACCTTGCCGCTGACGGCTGTGATCTATCCGATGATTGGCCACTGGGCCTGGGCGAGCTATCTCCCCGGCGGCAGCGGTGAGGGCTGGCTGCAACAATTGGGCTTTATCGACTTTGCTGGCAGCAGCGTCGTCCACCTTGCGGGCGGCGCCGCGGCGCTGGGCATTTTGCTGGTAGTTGGTGCGCGCGATGGCCGCTTTGATCGCCTCGAAAGTGTAGATGGCGAAGGCGACGACGCCATGCGGGCGATCCACGGCCATAGCCCGATCCTAACCGGCGGCGGCGCGCTGATCCTGCTTGTAGGTTGGCTCGGCTTTAACACCGGCACTCTGGAGCCGGGCAGCGATGATTTCGCGCGCGCATTGTCCAACACTTTGCTGGCCGGTTCAGCCGCGGCCTGCGCCGCTGCGGTCGCGGGTTATTACCGCGATGGCTATTACCGCGCCGACAGAATGATCAACGGCCTGCTGGTCGGGTTGGTGTCGATCACTGCCAGCGCGCCTTACGCGTATTCCTTGGGTGCGATTGGCGCTGCTGCGTTGATCGCCGTGGGCAGTGTGTTCTTTGCCGATTGGCTGGAGCGCACGCACCGCGTCGATGATGCGGTTTACGCGGTCAGCGTGCACGGATTTGGCGGCTTCTTTGGGACATTGGCGGTGGTTTTTATTGTGCCAGCAGACCGCCTGGCTCATGGGTTTTTCACGCAGCTTGGGGTTCAATTCCTCGGAGCATTCAGCATTGGCGTATTCGCCTTTATGACGATGGGCGTCATCGCAAACGCCATGCACAGTCGCGGCAAGTTGCGCGTGCCGTTGGAAGACGAACGGCGGGGGCTCAACCTGTCGGAACACCGCGCGTTGCTAGGCAATGCGGAACTGTCGCGGACTTTGAACAAAATCAACAGCGGCGACGCTGATCTCAGCACGCGCCTTGATGTCGACCCATTTGAAGAGGGCGGCGATATTGCCGAAGAACTGAACGCCTTTCTCGACCGGGTGCAGGCCACCGAACAGATCGCCGCGGACAAATTGCGGGCTGAGCAAAACGAGCTTGCGAGTATGGTCACGCGGGAGCGTGATCGTGCAGACAATACGACCAAGGCTTTGCGCGAATTTCAGACAAACTTTGCCGCACTCGTTCAGCAATTGAATGCTCAGGCAAGCGACCTTGCGACCGGATCGGAGCGCCTTGCCGCTCACTCGCACGAATCCGGTGAGCAGGTTGATCATGCGAGCGCTCAGGCCGATGCAACGCTGAGCATGGCGGAACAAATGGCCAAGGGTGCACAGGTCCTTAGCGAGACCTTGGAGCTGGTTGGAACGCGCGTTGCAGATGCCAATGCAGCCGCGACCCACGCCGATCAAGCGAGCGATCGCGGCGCGCAAATTGCCGGCCAGCTGGAACTGTCGGCAAAGGAAATCGGCAAGCTGGTGGCGATGATCAAATCGATCTCGGATAAGACCGGATTGCTCGCTCTAAACGCCCGGATCGAAGCCGCGCGCGCCGGTGAGGCGGGCAAGGGCTTTTCCGTGGTGTCGAGCGAAGTGGCGCAATTGTCTAAGCAGACGCAAGAAGCCTCGAGCGAAATCTCAACAATCGTTGGCTCGCTGTCTGAGCTGATTGGCGAATCCATTGCGCAGTTCCGCGCGATTGACGCGTCGATTGAAACCGTCGGCGAAATGGCCGCAGTGGCCGCAAGCTCGGTCGAAAAACAGCGCACAACCAGCGCAGAACTCTCTGGATTGATCGACGGGGTTCGCCGCAAGGCCTTGGACAGTGGCAGCGCGGTTGCACAAGTGTCAGAGAACTTTGCGCAAGCGAGCAAGACGATCGATAAGATCGACAACAGCTCTGGCCAATTGGAAACCTTGGCGACCCAGATCGACCGAGAGGTTGAAAGCCTGCGTCAACGCTTCTCAGACGATGGCTTGTCAGCGGAACCAGCTGAGTAATCTGCACAGCGCTTTAAGCGCAGACGCACCCGACAAGACGACGGTCATCCTGTGCGCACCCTAGCAAATTGAAGATTTGTGTCTCAGCTCTTTGATTGATGTCAATTCAAAGCAGAGCACTCTGGCTGATGTGATGCGCAGTCGAGACGTAAGCGCATGTTTGCGCACAATCAGAAGGTCAGTGCTTTAAGGACCAGGCTGGTAGCTGGTCTCCTTGGCCGGATCAGCGATTAGCGCGTAGCCAAGTCAGCGCTTCGGCTTTGTCATCGAAAAACTCGACATCCAAGCCTTCGCTCAGGCGTTTGTATTGCAGTTTGGCGAGCGGAGATGCGCCAAGAATAGCGATACGTTTCAGGCCGAATTTTTCCGACATGACCAGATGTTCGCGGATGGCTTCGGCCGTTTCGCGGTCTTGCGGTAAAAAGCCTGTGAAATCGACCAGGGAGTAAATTGGTGAGCGTGCTTTCACCAAAGGCAAAGCCACCTCGTTCACCTCATCGAAATAGGTTTGGATCGTCTTTATGTCCCAAAACCCGCTAACGACGGAATGGGTTTCACAGTGCTGCTCTAGCAGTGCGACCGTGTGAACTGGTTTGTTGTCTGTCATGATGTCTTCCTACCATAACTGGATAGCTTGCTGTCGAAGCTATCGGTCAAATCTGCCAATGCCGATATTCTGAGGGCACTTGCTAATCAACGATCCGCGCGCAGCCAAACCAGACCGTCGGCCTTATTATCGAAAAACTCGACTTGCAGACCTTCGCTCAAGCGCCGGTATTGCAGTTTAGCCAGCGGAGATGCGCCAAGAATGGCGATGCGTTTTAGTCCGTGCTTTTTCGAGACCAGCAAATGTTCCCGAATTGCGTCTCCCGTGCCCCGATCTTGCGGCAAGAACTCGGTAAAGTCGACAAGCGCATAGATCGGCTTCCTGGCCACAAGCATCGGCATTGAGGCTTCGTTCAAGTCGTCAAAATAGGACTGAATCGTGTCAGTGCTCCAGAAGCCACTGATAGAAGTATGCAATTCGCAGTACTGCTCATGCGTTTCAGCGGAGTGTGCAGGGTCATTGCTTGTCATAGATTGGAGCTACCCTTTCGAGGTAAACGTTGAGTAAAAAACAATTGCACTTTCGCTTAACGCAATAGCCGTCTTTTACGAACGGACAAGTTCTTCATCTGGTCCAAAACGCGTTGGCTTATCGCCTGCTTTCCACGGGTCAAATTTGGGCATGATGCTCTTGAAAATGTCTGAGGATAGATGCCCCTCCAGCCATTTTTGTAAATGCGGGATCGGTTGCGCATCAAACCACTCGCGGTCGGTGTTGGCGAATTGCCGAATGAACGGGAACAGCGCCATATCGGCCAGCGTGCGGCTCTCGCCGCACAGAAACGCCTGAGTGGAAAGCCGCGTATCGAGGTCTTGTAGGATCGCTAAGCCTTCTGCGCGGTGGTCAACCTGGCCGTGATCGGCCTCATCTTCATAGCGCGATGGATATTTGTAGCGGTCGAGGTGATGCTTAAACACGCCGTCATTGCGCGCGATAAGCTCCGTATCATCGCCCGCCAGCCAGCCCTCTGGATCATTCTTGCCCAGCGCCCAGCGCATGATCTCAATGCTTTCCTCCAGCACCGGACCATCAACCGAAATCAGCACGGGCACGGTCGCCTTGGGCGAGATTTCAATCAGGGCAGGGGGCTTATCCGACAGCTTCACCTCGCGCAGGATCACACCGATTTCCGCCACCCACAGAGCCATTCGCGCGCGCATCGCATAGGGGCAGCGGCGGAAGGAATAGAGGATTGGCGGATGCGTCATTTCGGATCGCTCAGCGTGTCTGGCGTCAGGCCGCCGGGGAAGTTTGCCTCCCAGCTTTCACCTGTGTCAAAACCATCGTTGCCCGCGTCTCCCACAGAGGTCTCAATTGGCTTGCCGATATGCGCCTCGCCGCGCTGCTTCGCGAGTTCCTTTTGCCGCTGCCGCTCAACATAGCGGGCGCGCTGCTCATCATCGCGAGCATCAATGCAATGCGGACAGCTGATCCCTTCAGCATAGTCGGGCGAGGCCATCTCCTCGGCGCTCAGCGGATGGCGGCAGGCAAAGCACTGCCCATATGATCCGAGCTCCAGCCCGTGTTTCACCGCAACGCGCTGATCAAATACGAAGCATTCGCCGTGCCACAGGCTTTTGTCCTCCGGCACGTTTTCGAGGTATTTGAGAATGCCGCCCTTGAGGTGATAGACCTCGTCCACACCTTCGCTGCGCAGAAAGCTGGTCGATTTCTCGCAGCGAATACCGCCGGTGCAATACATCGCGACCTTGGGCGTTTTGCCTTCGCCCAGCAGCTCTTCGCGGCGATTCCGAAACCAGGCGGGAAAGTCGCGAAAGCTCGGGGTCTTGGGATCAATCGCGCCTTCGAACTGACCGATCGCGACTTCATAGTCATTGCGCGTGTCGATCACTATGGTGTCGGGATCGCTGATCAAATCGTTCCAATCGTTTGGATCGACATAGCGGCCCACGCTGGCGCGCGGATCAATTCCCGGCTCGCCCATAGTGACGATTTCACGCTTCAACCGCACTTTCATCCGGTGAAACGGCATGCTTTCGGCATGAGAGTATTTGACGTCGAACGTCTCGCAATCGGGCAGAGTGCGAATGTGCGCGAGCACGGCTTCGATGCCTTCCGGCGTTCCCGCGATGGTGCCGTTGACGCCCTCTGGCGCGAGCAGAATGGTGCCGCGCGTTCCCGCTGCATCGCACGCCGCCTGCAAGGGCCCCTGCAAAGCCGCGGGATCGTTAAACGGCGCAAAATTATAGAGCGCTGCAACTTGGATGGGGGTGTTGGTCATGAGTTCGATTTCAAGGAAGTTTGGCAGGCTTCAGGTGCCACTCGCAAATGTGTATCGCGGCGTTCAAGAACGACCTCCATACCTATTCTGCAAGCTCTTTGCACGCGCGGTGCAATCGTGATCTCTCGCGTGCTGCCCTGTTCTGTTTTCACAGTCATGGTTGGGTGGTTGCCATCAAAGTCGGCGTGAGTACCGAACGAGAGAACGGTCGCTGAAACGAGAACTGGATCAGTGTTGACGATTTGCTCGGCCCGGACCGCAAACAGTGCAATTACCCCAAGCAGTCCAGCCATTAGAGCGTAAAACGCCCAGCTACGCTTCATCCTCTCCACAAAAGTAGGGGCCAGAGGGTCAGTCATTATCCGACCAGTTTCACCCAGCCATGCGTGTCGTCCACGCTGCCGCGCTGGATGCCGACCAATTTCTCGCGGATTTTGCTGGTTACTTCGCCAGGGCCGCCATTGCCGATCACGAATTCGCCATCCGCACTGTCGACCTTGCCAACCGGCGTGACGACCGCCGCCGTGCCGCAGGCCATCACTTCGACCAGATCGCCGCTGGCCGCATCGCTGCGCCATTGTTGGATCGAATAGGGTTCCTCGCGCACGCTCAAGCCTTCTTCGCCGAGCAGGGTGATCAGGCTGTTGCGGGTGATCCCGGGTAGGATTGTGCCGGTTAGCGGCGGAGTAATCACGCTGCCATCGCGCATGACGAAGAACAGGTTCATGCCGCCCAGTTCCTCGACCCATTTCTTTTCGACTGCATCGAGGAACAGGACCTGATCATGGCCGCGTTTGAACGCCTCGCCGGTGGGCACCAGGCTGGCGGCGTAATTGCCGCCGGTCTTCGCCGCGCCCGTGCCGCCGGGGGCCGCGCGGGTGTATTCCGATTGCCAGATGCTGACCGCTGGCGCGCCGGATTTGAAGTAATTGCCCGCCGCGCTCAGGATGACGATAAACTTATATTGCTTGGCCGGGCGCACGCCGAGAAACGCCTCGCTTGCGAACATGAAGGGGCGGATGTAGAGCGAGCCGCCCTCGACGCTGGGGAACCACTTGGCATCTGCGGTGACCGCTTTGTTCACGGCCTCCAGAAACAGCTCCTCGGGGAGTTCAGGCATCGCCATGCGCCGCGCACTGGCGTTGAACCGACGAGCGTTTTCCTCTGGGCGGAACAAGGCGAGCTCGCCATCCGCCAAGCGGTAGGCCTTCATCCCTTCGAAAATTTCCTGCGCATAGTGCAGAACGCTGGCCGCCGGATCGAGCGCAATCGGCTCGCGCGGGCCAATGCGCGGGGAGTGCCAGCCGCCGCCGACACTGCCCTCTGCGCCCTCATCATAGTCAATCGTGACCATGTAATCGGTGAAGACCGTGCCAAAACCAGGATCGGCGATGGCGGCTTCGCGCGCATCATCAGCCATTGGCGAGGGGTGAGGGATCGTCTCAAATTGCATGGGAACGCGCGTAATACCGTGAGCGCGCAAGGGCAAGATTTGTGTGAGGTTGGGGTGTGTTTGTTTGTTTTTCGCAAGCGCATCCGCGCTGGCGATTTCCTCGCTCACGCGATCAAAGATCGCGTCGCTGCGGGCGGGCGGTCGCCCTTGCGGCGCTGCGCGCCGTGCTCCGCGACCAAGCCGGATGTCAGGCAGTGGATCGAACCCGATAGGGTTCGCAAGGCCGACTGGCCGTCCGCAGCGATGCGACCTTCAGGTCGTAATAGCGAGGATAGCCAAGCGAACGGATGTGAGTGCTGGCGCTTGAAGCCTCTCAAAAAACTGAGAAGGGCAGCCCCGCCTCAGCGGAACTGCCCTTCGCATGGTCAGCGGCCGGAAGTGCCGCTCACGTAGCCTTACTCGGCATCTAATTTCACAAGGAAACTACCGAATATGCTCCGTAGGGATCTTCACCGACCTCGCTACTGAACCATGAGACATCGGATCACCTCCTTTCGCGCTATTAAGCCAAGACCCAGCCGTATCATCGGGGGGCCGAGTACTGCGTTCGCCGCTGAACTCGAGGATCAATCTGAGTCGTTTTGGGTTTGAACACAAGTCTTGTAAAAAACTTTTCCCACGTCAGAATAGATCGCCTCGCTTAAAAACGATTTTGTTCTCCGCAAGCGCATCCGCGCTCGCGATATCCTCGCTCATTGCTCGCTACGCTCGCATCGCTGCGGACGGCCGCAAGGGCCTTGCGGCGCTGCGCGCCGTGCTCCGCAGCCAAGCCATGGCAGATATACTACCGACAATCCTCGATCACGCGGGTCACTTCGGCCCATGCGGGCAGGTAAAGCGTCGGCATCCCGGCGGTCTCAATCGCAAAGCGCCCCTTTGACAGCGCCATTGCATCCAGCACCGGATCATTCGCGTTGATTTCAAAGGCGATCAAAGGCTGCCCGCTGTCGCGCGTTGTGGCCATTTCTTCCTTCGCCCGAGTTTCAGAGCGAATCCGCATGGCTGCGGCGCTTGCAGCTAGGCCAAACCGGCCAATCCCGACTTGGCGCGTATCCAAATCGCAGCGGATGATCGCTTGGGCGTTCTCTATGCTGCTGCCGAACAAAGCGAAGGTTTCATTGCGCTCCACGATATAACGCCAATTGCCTGGCGTCTGCGGAGCGTCGAGGAACGATATGCCGCCGGTCATGGGCAGCAAAGTTGCCGCGGGTTTTGGAGCCGCTGGCAAGGGGCTGGGCGCGGCAGCGGGTGTGCTCGTCGTCGCCGGAGCGGACGTTGCGACGCTGGGCGGCTCAGAGGATGGCACGCAGGCGGCAATGGTGAAACTGAGAGCGACGGCGCCGATGGCGTTGAGGTAGATTGCTTTCATGCCGCATCAATGCGCGCTAACGAGGCCCTCGTCTATGCCGAAAACACCGAATTCCTCAGCGAAATCCGCTCCAAAACCAAAAAAGAAGCGCGTTGATCAACTGCTGGCCGAGCGCGGCCTGGCGGAAAGCCGTACACGCGCTCAAGCGCTGGTGATGGCGGGGGCGGTATTTGTCGGCGAGCAGAAGGTGACCAAGCCGGGGCAGCAAATTGCCGAGGATGCGGCGCTGGAGGTGCGCGGCCGCGATCACCCCTGGGTCAGCCGCGGAGGGATCAAACTTGCCCATGCGATTGAGCATTTTGGGCTCGATCCTAGAGGCGTGACGGCAATGGATGTTGGATCATCGACAGGCGGGTTTACGGACGTGCTGCTGACAAATGGTGCGGCGCATGTCTTTGCGGTCGATAGCGGGACCAATCAGCTCGCGTGGAAGCTGCGCCAGGATGATCGCGTCACCGTTTATGAACAGACCAGCGCGCGGGTGCTGACGCCGGATCATATCACTCAGCCGTTCAGCTGGGTGGTGTGCGATGCGAGCTTTATTAGCCTATCCAAAGTGCTGGAGCGGCCGCTGGAACTGGCGGCGAAGGAGTGCCAGCTAGTGGCGCTGATTAAGCCGCAGTTCGAGGTCGCCCGCGCGGAAGTTGGCAAGGGCGGGGTGGTGCGCGATGCGGATCTGCACGCCCGCGTTTGCGACGAGGTTCGCGAATGGCTGGAGCAGGCTGGATGGCGCATTCAGGGGATCGTGGAAAGCCCGATCACCGGCCCCCAAGGCAATGTTGAGTTTCTGGTGAGTGCGAGGCGTTCTTAGCTCCGCACTCGCATCCGCGAGTGCGATATCCTCGCTCATGCGATCAAAGATCGGGTGGCCTATGGCCGTCTTCGACCCCGCTGCGGGCGGGCGGTCGCCCTAGCGGTCGGCTGCGCTGACCGAGCTCCGTGACCAAGCCTCGACCCATCCTAATCCAGATCGAGCGCTGAAATCTTCTCGTCGAGATCAATCGGGATGGAGCTGAGCACCTCGACCCCGCAGTGTTTCTCATAGCCCTTTGGACCATGCTCGGCGACCAGTTCGGCCTGACGGAGATCGCGCTGGCGCAGTAGTTCGGCAATCTCTTCGCGGTATAGCGCGACCATGGCGGTGACCAGACGGTTCACCAGCTCATCTTCCTGTGTCTTATCGACATTGTAGAGCTTCAGATGCTTGATCATCGTCTCTGCGGGATAGAGAAATTCATTGGTGACAAAGCGATTGGTGGTGAACCACGACATTGGGATGCCGTTGGTATCCACCGATAGCGCGACCAGATGGGTCACATGCGCTTTGGCTTTCTCGCCTTCCGGCGGCATCACGGCAACCTGACTGCCCTTGATCAGCTGATCGCGGTGTAGGAACAGGTGGAAATGGCCATGCTCGTTTTCATCGCGCTGACCCGGCGCATGCACGTGGTAATACCAGCGCGACTTGGTCTTGGCGTCGCGCGCGTCTTTTTCCGGGTAATGTTTCCAGAAATGCACATTTTCAGATGGCAATACGCGCGCCATCAACGGGCGCTGCTCGCTGGCCATTTGCGTGATCGTTTCAATAACGGTGAGCGCGGCTTGTTCTGGTGTCATAGGCTGTGTCTAAAAAACAAAGAGGCCGGCGACAACCACGTTGTCACCGGCCCGCATTGTTTAACCAAATTTGGGTTTAGCCAAACTTGGGTTTAGCTTTGCTTAGCTGAATTACTCAGCAGCGGCACAGCATGCGGCTGCACAGCAAGCAGCAGCACAGCAGCCTTCAGCCGCACATGCAGATGCTTCACAACCTTCAGCCGCACAAGCAGATGCTTCGCAACCTTCAGCAGCACAGCAAGCAGCCGCACAGCAGCCAGCAGCAGCACAGCAGCCAGCAGCAGCACAGCAAGCAACTGCAGTGGTATCTGCGTCGGTGCTTGCTTCTTCAGCAGGTGCTGAACACGCAGCAGTAGCGATTGAAAGGCCGCCAGCGATCGCCATCATCGATGCGAGTTTGGTCTTTTGCATAGAAATTTTACCTCATTGGGTTGAGCGCCCCACTCCAACGTTCCTCACCGTCGTGCGCTCAAGAATCACGGCAGGAATGTGGCAGGCCTAGCAGAAGGTTTGAAAGTGTCCCAATGGTTTTGTTGATAATTTGGCAATAAATTGCGCCGAGCTGCGTTTCTTCCCCGACGATCTATCGTTTCTGCGCCCGGGCGTGATTGGCGCGCGGGGTGGCGATGTGTATCCCGGCTGGCTCTGATCGCACCCGCGAATCGCGCCGTGTTTTGGGGAATACGGCGGCATCTGCGGCTCACATGAGGATGGATATGACTTTTCTCGCGTCCAAAGCGCAATTGCGGGCAAGTCTGCTGCGCTGGTCCTTGTTTTTCGTTCCTCTAATCGGGTTGCTCGGTTTCGTTTCCGGCCAATTGGGCAGCTCTGAAACCTTGTGGTTTCAAGGGCTTGAGAAACCGGCTCTTTTCCCGCCACCTGTGGCGTTCGCGATTGTGTGGCCCATTCTCTACGTGATGATTGGTGTCTCCCTCGCGTTGGTGGTCAGCTCTTGGGGCGCATATGGTCGGCCATTGGCCATTGGGCTTTTTGTCATCCACTTCGCTTTGAATTTGGCGTGGCATCCGGTGTTCTTCGCGATGCAAGATATCGTCGGCGGCCTGTGGTTGCTTGGCGGCGTGATCGCCACCATGCTGGCAGTGATCTGGGCCTTTTATCGGGTCCGCAAACTGGCGGGGCTCCTGCTTCTGCCTTATTTGGCTTGGGTGCTGTTTGCCACCATGCTCAATTATCAGTTTCTTGTGCTCAACCCAGATGGCGGTGCATCTGGCGAAAGCGCGGCGGTGCAGCGAATCCAACTATAGGGACGGTCGCGGCTTGATTTCGGAGCACGGTGCGTCGCAAGGGCGCGGGCCGGCTAGGTCAAGGATCAGCCCGATAACCGAGTTCACGCGCAAACACTCCTCTGGACAAATCTTGCTCGCTTCACCATCTGAAGCCCATGCAAAGTGAAAACCCGATCATCGCCGACTTCGTCAAACTCGCAAACAGCGCCGCTGGCACAATGGCCGGCATGACGCGCGAGGCCCGCGAGGGCGCGCGTGAGAAAATGCGCGAAGCCTTGGGCGGGGTCGATTTTGTGAGCCGCGAAGAGTTTGAGACGGTCAAGCTGATGGCGCAAAAGGCGCGCGAGCAGAACGAAGCGCTCGAGGCGCGGATCAAGCAGCTCGAAGCCAAGCTCTCCAAGAAGTAATCTGCCTAAAATACCGGCCACAGCGGGATTGCAAGCCTGCGGCGTTCCTCTAGGTTCGCGGGCAATTGCTCCGTTATGAAAGGCCGTCCATGCTTCGCACATCGCTCCTTGCCGCCACTGGCATAATTGCTCTCTTGCCTGCCGTCGTCTTGGCACAAGACGCAGAGGAAAGTTTCGGCGGCGCTAAGGGCGCAGACCTCTCTATCGAAGCGATGGAACCTGACGGTAGCGGCGTATCGATTGGCCGCGCGGGCGAGCATCCGGCTGATATTGCGCGCTATCTGCTGGCCAGCGGACCGGGGGCAGCGAACCTCTCGCCCGATGGCGAAACAATCGCCTTCAGTTGGGATGTAACCGGACAATCGGAATTGTGGGTCATGCCCGCCCGCGGCGGTGTGCCCAAACAAGTGACCTTTAAAACCGGAGTGAGCGCGCCGGTGTGGACGCCCGATGGATCGCGACTGTTCTATGCCGCCGACCGCGATGGCAATGAGCAGCCAGCCTATTTCACCATCACTCCAGACGGGAAAGAAGAGACCGAAGTGCTGCCAGCGGCGCGCGGTGATTTTCGCGTGTTCGGTGATTTTGCGAGCGATGGCAGCTTTGTCTACGCCTCCACTGCGCGCGGCGCGGGCGTGTTCGACATTTATCGCGGCACCATGGCGGGTGAAAGCGAGCTGATTGTCGAGAGCGAGTTGGGCCTCGCGGCCCGCTCGATCTCGCCTGATGGCAAATATGCTTTGGTTACGGAGCAGGTGGGAGAGGATGCCAACAACCTCTATCTACTCGATCTGCAAACGAAGCAGATGACTACCGTTTCCAAACCGCCAATCGAGGAGCGCGCCGAACATATACTGGGCGGATTTGAGTGGATGCCCGATTCGTCAGGTTTCTACTTCGCGACCAATGCAGAGCGCGAATTTGGCACGCTCTCGTTCTACAGTGTGGAGAGTGGCAGCTTCGAGCGGGTCTTCGAGGCGGAATGGGATGTAGAGAATCTTCAGCTTTGCGGTGCCGGGTCAGGAGGCAGCTATCTCTATTGGACCCGCAATAATGATGGTTTTGACACATTGCATGGCTGGCAAACCATCGAAAAGCGACAGATTGAGATGCCGCAGCTTCCGGAAGGCAACTATTACCTCGACTGCGAAGCGGATGGGGAATTGCTTGTTCGCATTAATGGCTGGCAGACACCGGGCGAGTTGTGGATGACAAATCCAATCGCTGGAACTGCACAGAAGGTTTTCAGCGCAAACCTCGCCGGGCTTGATCCTCACCGTCTGGTTCGCCCGCAAGTGGTCCGCTACCCGGCGCGTGACGGAGTGGAACTCCAGGGTTTGCTGTACCTTCCGAAGAGTACGGCGTCCGTAGATCATACGCCCCCAGTGGTATTTTCAGTCCACGGTGGCCCTTCTGGGCAATCACAAGCTCGATTCAACGCGGTCGCGCAATATCATGTTGCGCGCGGTGTGGCCGTATTCCAGCCGAATATTCGCGGTTCGATAGGTCTGGGGCGAACCTACTCGACCCTCGATGACCGGGAAAAACGGCTCGATTCGATCCGCGATCTGGTTGATCTCAAAAACGCGCTGGCCGCCGATGGCTTGATCGATGGCGATAGGGCAGCGGTGATGGGCGGCTCTTACGGAGGCTATGCCGTCAATGCGGTGCTGGCAGAATATCCGGGCGAATTCGCCGCCGGGGTCTCTCTGTTCGGCGTGGCGGATTGGGTCACAGCCTTGGAGATTGCCTCGCCTGCGCTCAAGGCCTCTGACAAAATTGAATTTGGCGATATCGAGGACCCGCGTTGGCGCGAATATTACGCGGTGAACTCGCCGATCCGCAAAGCCGATCAGATCAATGTGCCGGTGCTCTATTCACACGGCGTGATGGACCCTCGGATCGACATCATGGAGACCGAAACCATGGTGAAAACCCTGCGCGCAAACGGTGTGCCAGCGCCCTTCATCCGCATTCCTGACGAAGGCCACGGCTGGCGCAAACTCAGCAATCAGCCGTTTTATTTCCGCAAACAGGCCCAGTTTATTGAAGAACATCTGGGGCTGAGCGCCGGGCAGTGATGCTCCGCGCGCCGCACCGCAGACTGCCATGAATATCAGAGCGCCTGCAATCCTTGTCGCCTCGCGCGCTCATGGAGAAAGCGCCGCGATTGCGCGCATGCTGACCGAGCAGCACGGGCTCGTCGCAGGCTATGTCGCGGGCGGTCGCGGGAGGCGGCTGCGCCCGGTGATGATCCCGGGCAATTCGATAGAGGCGGAGCTGCGCTCCAAATCGGACAGCCAATTGCCGTTTGCGCGGATTGAGCTGGCGGAAAGCCGCGGGCCGTGGATGACGGAGCCACTGCCAGCCGCCGCGATCACATGGGTCTGCGCATTGACGGCAACGGCGCTGCCAGAACGCAATCCTTATCCCACCCTCTATCAAGCGCTGAATGCGCTGCTGGGCGCGATATGCCATGCGCCCTCAGCGCGCGGATGGCTGTCTGTGCTCGTCACCTATGAGGCTATGTTGCTGCGCGAGCTCGGATATGGCGGCGGTAAGCCCGATCCAAACGGCGATTTGGCCGGGCAAATGGCGCAATTTAAGGCGCTTGAGGCCCCGCTTGCGCGATACGTGCTTGCCGAGCGTGATCGCGATGTTATGGCCGCGCGAGTGCTGCTTACGGAGCGGCTGGCCCGGATGATGACGTGAAAGTTTGCTAATGAAGATCGCAGTTTTTCCCGGTGATGGGATTGGCCCAGAGGTGACCAAAGAGGCTTTGCGCGTGCTTGGTGCGCTCTCACTGCCCGGCTTTACCCTATTTGAAGGCGATATTGGCGCTGTCGCTTATAAGCGCCACGGCCATCCTCTGCCCGCAGAGACGCTGGAGATGGCCCGTGCGGCCGATGCGGTGCTGTTTGGTGCGGTGGGTGATCCCTCTTGCGACACTTTGGAGCGGCATTTGCGCCCGGAGCAAGCGATCCTGGGTCTGCGCAAAGAGCTCGATCTATTTGCCAATTTGCGCCCGGCCAAGGTGTTCGACGGGCTGGAGGAGCTTTCTCCGCTCGCGCCGGAGCAGGCAGCGGGTTTTGATCTGCTGATCGTTCGCGAGCTGACCGGCGATGTTTACTTCGGCGACAAGGGCGAGCGCGTAAACGACGCGGGCGAGCGCGAGGGGTGGGACATGATGTCTTACTCCGTCAGCGAGGTTCGCCGGATCGCGGCTATCGCGTGGAACGCGGCCAAGACACGCGGCGGGCGGGTGACCAGCGTTGATAAGGCTAACGTGCTGGAAACCAGCCGTATTTGGCGCGAAACCGTGCTGGAATATGCCGCTGAGCAAGGCGACAACATCGCGCTCGATCACATGTATGTCGACAACGCCGCGATGCAGCTTGTCACCGGACCATCGCAATTCGACGTGATCGTTACCGGCAATCTGTTCGGCGATATTCTGTCCGATCTCGCCAGCGCGGCGGTCGGCTCAATCGGCCTGTTGCCCAGTGCCTCCATGGGCTCGCGCCAAACGGAACACGGCACTTTTGGCCTGTACGAGCCGATCCACGGCAGCGCGCCCGACATTGCTGGGCAGGGCAAGGCCAATCCGATGGCGACGGTCCTGTCTGCGGCTATGATGCTGCGCCATTCCTTCGGGCTGGAGACACAGGCAGCGCGGATTGAGGCGGCGGTCGCAAAAGCGCTGGCTGACGGCATTCGCGGCGGAGATTTGGGCGGCTCGCACGGCTGCGAGGCGATTGGCAGCGCGATTATCGAGCGGCTTTGAGCGCTCGGGGCTGTATGCGTGATGACGGCCGGGCTTGAACTTGCGATCATCCTGCCGACGCTGAACGAGCGCGGCAATCTGGCACCCTTGGTGGAGCGGATTGATACCGCGCTGACCCCGATTTTGGGCGCGAACGGCTGGGAAGTGCTGATTATCGACGACAACAGCGCCGATGGCACGGCGGATGAAGCGCGCTCGATTGCGCTGGGCGATGCGCGGGTGCGCGTGATCCAGCGGATTGGCCGGCGGGGCCTAGCCAGCGCGGCGATTGAGGGGTTTTGCGCCACCGCCGCGCCATACGTCGCGGTGATGGACGCTGATCACCAGCACGACCCGGAATTGCTCGGGAGCATGCTGGATGCTGTGCGCAGCCAGGAAGCGGACGTCGCGGTCGCTTCACGCTTTGCTCCCGGTGCCAGCACACAGGACTGGGCAGCGCCGGAGCGAGAGCGTCTGTCCGGCTTTGCCAATGCGGTGGCGCGGCGCCTGACCGGGGCCGATCTGACCGATCCGATGAGCGGCTATTTCCTGCTGCGCAGCGAAACGGCGCGCGTGCTTGTGCCGCGCCTTTCCGGCATCGGGTTCAAGATACTGCTCGACCTGCTGGCGACCTCTGGCAAGGCACTGAGTGTAAAGGAATTTCCGCTCACATTTGCCAAGCGCCGCGAGGGCGAAAGCAAGCTTGACCGCGCGATCCTGTTCGACTTTTTGGCCGGGCTTTATGACAAGACTTTGGGCCGCGTAATCCCGACCCGTTTTGCTTTGTTCGGCACGGTCGGAGCGCTGGGCGTGATCGTGCATATGGCGGTTCTGGCACTGCTGCTGCTGTGGCTGGAAGAGGCCTTCACCATCGCGCAAGCGGGCGCCGTTTTCGCGGCGATGAGCTTCAATTTCTGGCTCAACAACTGGCTGACCTACCGTGATCAGCGGCTGCGCGGGCCGGGCGCGGTGCTGCGCGGATGGCTTGGCTTTTGCGCGACCTGCGCAGTGGGCGCCTTCGCCAACGTCGCGGTGGCGACGTTGCTCGAAAGTCAGGGTGTTTACTGGGTGTTCGCCGCGCTCGCCGGGATCCTGATTGGATCGGTGTGGAATTACGCCCTATCCAGCCGCTTCGTTTGGGGAAGGTATTAGCTAGTCGTCATTGCGAGCGTAGCGAAGCAATGACGAGAAGAGAGCTAACGCCCTACCTCCAACCCTCGATCCAAGTCCAATGTACGAAGCTCATCGGGCCATCGAGCTGGGCAGCGGTCAAGATCTTGAAAAACAGCGCAAACATCGCGGCACTGCCGAGCAGAACACCGTAACTCGCCCAGCGAAATTTTCTGCGTGACAGATCGCTGAGCGTCAGGGCCAGCGCGCCCAGCAGGAACAGGCTCGGCATGAAATAATGGTAATAGAACTGAATCGGCTTATTCGCGATCAGCCACAACCCAAGGCTGGCGGCATAGCCTGCGACAACCGCAATCTTGGCCCAATTGCGATTGGTCGCGCCGCTCAGTGCGCACCACACCAGCGCGGGCAGGCCGAGCAGCATCGTAAGCGGATTGCCGATCAGCAGCACGCCGCGTTGAGCGTTGTCCGTAAACTCGTACAGATACCAAATGCCGCGCGTATTCAGCGCCCATTGGTCCCACGTGCTTTGATAGGGATGTGGCTGTTTGACGGAGGCTTGCAGCTCGATCATCTCGCGGTGGAGGCCGATTATGCCCTGTTCTGCCAGCGGCGAATTGAGCAGGCCGTAGGCGGGCAAATAGGTCGCGGCATAGGCGGCGAGCGGGACAATGCCGAGCCACAGAAACGCCTCAGCCAACGATATGCCCGGCACTGGGATCCCGCGTGTGCTGGTGAGCAGTCGCTGCCTGCCAGCGGATAGGCGCGCAGCGAAGAAAGCGATGCCCGGCAGCACGGCAATTGGCACGGCGTTCCATTTGGACGCCATCGCCAGGCCCAGAGCCACGCCGCAGGCCGCGAGCCGCAAGCGTCCACGCTCTGCCTCTCTGATCGCGGCGGCGAATTGCCATGCTGCGATGCACAGGAACGCGGCCATAAACACGTCCAGCATCGCGATGCGGGCATGGATAAAGAGATGAAATCCGCTGGCGACCAGCACGCCAAAGGCAATGGTGGCAAATCGGTCAAAGCTGGCCTGCCACATGGCGCGCATCGCCGCGAACAGCGCCGCAGCGCCCGCGATCATCGGCATGATGCGCCAGCCCAGCGCATTGTCTCCAAACAGGGTAATCCCCAGCGCAATCAACTGCTTGCCCAGCAGCGGGTGTTCACGATTGAGATAAATTCCATCTTCCAAAATCGCGCGCGCGGCGGGCAGATAATGGATCTCATCAAACATCGGACCCGAAGGGATCGTCAGCCGCACCCACGCCAAAGCGGCAAACACAGCCGTGATGCCCAGACAGGCCAGCCATGGGTCGCGCGGATGGGGAGGGGCTTCGCTCATTGCGGAGGAGCGATTAGCGGCGCCCCTCCTTAGCGGCAAGTGTTTGGATCAGCGTAAGTTGTTATGAGGCATCCGTTTCCGCCTGGCTTTCGAGCCAGAACAGGCGCGCCACCATCGCCAGCAAGGCAATGCTGGCCGTGCCAAGGATCGCGAGCGTCCATAGCGGCACATTCATACCCACGGCGCGGGCGCGCGGGGTGACAAAAAACAGCGCGATTCCAACGGCAAACAGCAAATCCCACCATACCTGAACGCCCCACATATTGTGCGTGTGATTGGTCCAGACCAGCAACAATCCCTCGCTGTAGATCGTGACCCCGCTATAGGTAAGGAATGCGGCGCAAAGTGCAGCGGCCATGGCCGCGCTGCCAATTTTACGATCCGCCATCACGATATAAGCGGCGACACCGGCGATGGAGATCAGACCAGCGGCGGCCAAAATTTCGAGCGGGGACATTTCAAGCGGATTCATGGGTCGATTCTCCGTGCATGTGTAGCAAGTGCTACAAGTGCTTGTAACGCAGTGTAGCGTTCGCTACAAGGACTTATGTCAAAACTCATATCGAAGCCGCAAATGTCGAAGGAATCGCTGTTGCCATTGCTGGCGCAGCATATTTTGGAGCAAGGCCTCGGCGGGGCAAGCCTGCGCCCTTTGGCGAAGGCTGCGGGCACCAGCGACCGCATGCTGATCTATCATTTTGGTAATAAAGAACAGCTTCTTACCGATGTTCTTGAGCATATCGCCGGGATTTACTCCGCCGCGCTGGATGCGGGTGTGGGCGATGAAAGGGCGGTGACGCGGCAGCAATGCGTGGCGCGTATCCTTGCGCAGGGCCGCGAACCGGCGATGCAGCCATTCATGGCGCTGTGGTGGGAGATTGTGGCGGGCACGGCGCGCGGCGTTCCCGGCTACCGCGAGGCGGCGGAGAGCATGATGGCCGAACTGCTCGGATGGCTGGAGACGCAAATGCCCGCCGATGATCCCGATCCTGCGGGCGGGGCGCGTTACCTGCTGACCCTGATCGAGGGCAGTTTGATGCTCGGCGTAGTCGGCCATGCGCGCACGGCGCGTGAAGGACTGCTTGCGAGTGATCTGTCTCCCTCTTAGAAGCGGCATCTTATGAAAAAGACCACTGGAATGGACCGCGCGGCGACGCGCAACTGGCGGCCTGCAACGCGCGCGGTGCGCGGGGAACCTGGCGCAGCGAACATGGCGAGACGAGTGAGGCGCTGTTTCTCACCTCTGGCTACACCTATGACGATGCGCAAACGGTGGCAGACCGGTTTGCGGGCGATGCGCAAGGCATGACCTATTCGCGCCTGCAAAACCCGACCGTTGCGATGCTGGAGGAACGTATCGCGCTGCTCGAAGGGGCGGAGGCCTGCCGCGCTCAGGCGAGCGGAATGGCGGCGATGACGGCGGCTTTGCTGTGCCAAGTGTCCGCTGGCGATCATGTGGTGGCGGCGCGCGCGGCGTTTGGTTCGTGCCGCTGGCTGGTGGACGAGCTGCTGCCGAAATTCGGCGTTGAGACCAGCGTCATCGACAGCGCGAATGATGCCGCGTGGGAGGCCGCAATCCGGCCCAACACCAAAGTATTCTTCTTTGAGACCCCCGCCAATCCGACATTGGATGTCGTTGATCTTAAACATGTTTGCGGCCTCGCAAAGGCGCATGGGATCACCAGCGTGGTCGACAATGCCTTTGCCTCACCAGCGTTGCAGCGGCCGATGGAGTTTGGTGCAGACGTTGTTGCTTACAGCGCTACCAAGCTGATGGACGGGCAGGGGCGCGTGCTCGCCGGGGCGATTTGCGGCAGCGAGGAATGGATCAATGAGACGCTGATGCCATTTCAGCGCAACACCGGCCCGACGATCAGCGCGTTTAACGCCTGGGTCGTGCACAAGGGGCTGGAGACGCTGCGGCTGCGCGCGCATAAGCAAAGCGAGCAGGCCGTGGCGCTGGGCGAATTTCTTGAGCCGCGCATCGCAAAGGGCGGCGGGCATATGCTGCACCCCGGCCTGCCAAGCCATCCGCGCCACAATCTCGCGAAGGCTCAGATGGATGCAACCGGGCCGATCTTTGCCTTTGATGTCGGCACACGCGGGCGCGCCTTCGCTTTGCTCGATGCGCTCGAACTCATTGATATTTCTAACAATATCGGTGACGCGCGCAGCCTGATGTGCCACCCCGCCTCCAGTACGCATGCCGGGATGAGCGAAGAAGGCCGCGCAGAAATGGGCGTGACGGAAGGACTGCTGCGGATCAATGTTGGCCTGGAAGACCTGGCCGATTTGACAGAGGATTTGGATCAAGCGCTGGCCAAGGCCGGGCTCTAAATCCCGCTGCCTAACGCGCGAAGCAACTCCCGCTGCGAAGCACCCGTGGCCAAAGCGCCTCATGCACTGAAAACCGCCAGTGAATACGCATTCGCGCGGTTGTGCGTTGCAGCACAAAAGCCTAGAGGCGCGGCAATTCAATCGGTGAAGGGGGTCTTCGCCGCACTCAAGTTTTGGAATTCTTTATGGCTGCGGATGCCAATTTCATGGGCAATTTCCGGCGCGATTGGCTGGCTCAGCCGCGCGCAGACATCCTTGCCGGCATCGTTGTCGCCCTTGCGCTGATCCCAGAGGCGATTGGTTTTGCCCTGATCGCGGGCGTTGACCCGAGCGTGGGTCTGTATGCCTCGGTTGCGATTGCCATGGTGATTGCGCTCACCGGCGGACGTCCGGGCATGATCTCGGCCGCGACCGCTGCGGTAGCGGTTGTGGTGATCCCGTTGGTGAAAGATCACGGGGTTGAGTATCTGTTCGCAGCCACCATTCTCATGGGCATTTTCCAGGGGATTGCGGCCGTCCTAAGGCTCGACCTGCTGATGCAATTCGTCAGCCGTTCGGTCATCACCGGCTTTGTAAATGCGCTCGCGATTCTCATTTTTCTTGCGCAAATTCCTCAGCTTACCGGCGTGGGGTGGGAGACCTATGCGATGGTCGCCGCTGGCCTCGCGATCATTTATGGTTTCCCGCGCATCTCCAAGGTCGTGCCTAGTCCGCTGGTCGCTATCGTCTTGCTGACGGTGGTGACGATCTATTACAATCTGCCGGTCAACAATGTCGCGGGCGAGGGCGAACTGCCCGATGGCCTGCCGGTGTTTGCCCTGCCTGACGTGCCGCTGACGTGGGAAACGCTGAGGATTATCGCGCCCTATTCGGCGACGATGGCGGCGGTTGGCTTGCTCGAAAGCCTGCTGACGGCGCAAATCGTCGACGACATGACCCACACCGACAGCAACAAACAGCGCGAGAGCGGCGGCCAAGGCATCGCCAATATCGTCGCCGCATGTTTCGGCGGGATGGGCGGCTGCGCCATGATCGGCCAGTCGGTGATCAATGTGGCATCCGGCGGACGCGGGCGTTTGTCGACCTTTGCAGCCGGTGCGTTTCTGTTGTTTCTGCTCACCGTGCTGGGCAGCTATGTTGGCCAGGTGCCAATGCCCGCGCTGGTCGCGGTGATGATCATGGTGTCGATCGGCACGTTCGGCTGGAACTCGATCCCCAACCTGCGCCGCCATCCGCCCACCAGTTCAGCCGTGATGGTCGCGACCGTCGTGGTCGTGGTTTGGACGCATGATCTGGCGCTCGGCGTGCTGGTCGGCGTGCTGCTGTCGGGCATTTTCTTTGCGAACAAGGTTCGCAACCTGTTCTCTGTCGAGCGTGTTCGCCGAGAGCACAGCGCGGTTTACGTCGTGACCGGCGAGATATTCTTCGCCAGCGTCGACAAATTCCAAAATGCGCTCGGCCCGGAAAGCCAGTATGACGACGCCGCGCATTATGTCGTGATCGATGTGTCCAAGGCGCATTTCTGGGACATTTCCGCGATTGGCGCGCTGGAAAAAGCGGTCGACCGAATGCGCCGCAACGGCCGCCACACGCGGATTGTTGGCCTCAACGCGGCGAGCGCCGACCTGTTCGATAAGTTCGCGCTGGAAGACCGCACCGGTCTGGAAACGGGCCTAGCGCCGCATTGATTGTGGCGAAGGCGCATCCGCGCCTTCGTCCTCGGGGCTATTCCTCCGCTTCGCTACGGGCCCCTGCGGGCGGCCAGTCGGCCTTGCCGTCGCTGACGCGACCAATCTACCGTGCCTAAACCAGTATTTTGGGGCCTGGTTCGACGCCGCAGGCGTCGCAAGGGCCTTGAGCCCGCCCGCAGCGATGCGATCTACGATCGTGTGAGCGAGGATATCCACTCACGGATGCGAGTGCGCAAAAACAAATACTCTTGCCGCTCACTCTTGCTCTGCCAACGACCGTGTGCAACCCATTCTCCCCATCAAGAACGGGAGAAAACACCACATGGCAAACCGCGTTGAGCTCACATTCGATTTCGTCAGCCCAAACGCCTATCTGGTGTGGTGGCCGCTGCGCGAGGTGCTGCGCCGGACCGGGGCAGAGATTGATGTGATCCCGGTTTTTCTCGCCGGAATGCACAAGCTTACCGGCAATGCCCCGCCATTCATGCGCGATGCCGATGTGAAGGGTAAGAATGAATATGCGATGCTGGAAATGCAGCGTTTCATCGCCAAGCACGGCCTCAGCCATTACCGCATGCACCCGCAGTTTCCGTTCAATTCGATCACATTGCAGCGGATGCTCTATGCCGCCGATCAGGACGGGCGCGGGGTCCAATTTGTCGAGGCCATGCTGAAGGCAATTTGGGAGGAAAGCATCGACTTTACCGACCAAGATGCCTTGGGCGCGGCGCTCAGCGCAGCAGGCTTCGACGCGGCGGATCTATTCACGCGCAGCCAAAGCGACGAGGTGAAAGAAGGGCTGGTCCAAAACACATCATCCGTGGTTGAGCGCGGCGCGTTTGGCATTCCGACAATGTTCGTCGGCAAAACGGGTGCTGATCCGTCCACCTATGAAATTTTCTTCGGCAAAGAACGTTTGGGCCAAGTCGAGGAAGAACTCGCTAAGGGGTAGGTTAAGGGTCCGACTTCATTTCGTTTGTGAGCTTGACTATGCGTTCCACAAACAACCCTTCCATCTCTTGATAGCGTAGCTTTAACCACTCAATCATCTCCGGCCAATTTTCCTTATCATAGCCTTCAACAGATTTTTTACATTGGACAATGCTAACCTTTTTTTGGTCCATACGACGCCACTGAAGCTCAAGGCCAGGCGGTTCATCTAGCTCACTTTTTTGGTCAATAAGTCTGTCAAAGAGCCACTTATTTTCGCTTGCGAGGCCACGACCAAGGTTAAGTTCGACTCGGATCTCTTTCTTCAAGAAGACGAGAACCAAGTTGCATCCCGAGACTCCAAATCTCGATGTAAGCCAATGGTCGCGCGATGGTGAAATGTTCTGCCAGCGCTCTAGACCCGAAGAACGAAAAGAATCGAGTAATTCTTCCCAAAACGAAAAGCGCATCTCATGACTCTTTCTTTGAGCTCCCTTGACTGATTTTTCTTCAGTGTCTTTCTGGGCCATGCGGATCATATAATCTGCGGCTTCAGGCGGTGGAATGACTTGTTGGAGGTTAACGAGTAGTTGGCCGTCGAAAAGATATGGGGCGACTTTTATGCAGCGTGCATCGATTTGATGTTCGCGTAGCCAAAGGACGGTAGAGGTGACTTCTCGGCGAAAGTTGGCGGCTATGAATACGACTCGCTGATCGTTGCCTTCATTTAAGACCGTCTCATCAAGGTCATCGATCTCCAGAAATTCGCAAATCTTGTTTGCTGCATCGCCGTCATCATGTCGATCGAGAAACTGTTGATAGATTTCGGCAATTTCTGTTTTCTTGAGGCTTGAACAGTATGCTGCATACTTGAGCGCTTGCCAAACCACATCGCGACCGGAGTCATCTAGTTTGTTTTCGACAACAACGAGTTGACCACTTTTGTCGAGCATCAGCAGGTCCAAACGCTCCCTTGTTCCGTCGAAACCGTCAAACTCTTTCTGTATTACGAGGAGTTCTTCACCAATTGATTGACTGAGTGCTTCTGGTGACTTTGCCAGCCATTCTTGTAGGTGCTCGCGTTCTCGTAATCCTGCCTGCGTGAATGTAGTCTGTTCGACTTGCTTTAAACGGTTTTCTGACAAATCGACTCGAAACATTTCAACCTCTGGCTTGCGTTACTGGTATGTAGTTCGCTTAGTCTCTTTTGAGTCATCGATACAACGGCATTTCGGGCGTCAAGTATGCGCAACGTCACAAGTCTGTTCCACGTGCATTGCCGATTTTCATCTCATTTGCCCAACCTTCTATGCCTTACGCACAACCCCTCAAATCCAACAATTCGCGATGAATCTGGGATACAGGGAGGATTAAGCGCGTTGGTGCTCTTGTGAAGGGCCTGAGAATCGTTACCTTGAGAGACCTATGAAAGAGCTGTTTCAACACGCTGCTGTGACCGACGGGGTAACCGTCCGGGTCGCTGTCAATTTTCTACCAGAGCAATCGCAGCCTGAAGCAGGCAAGTGGTTCTGGGTCTATCACATTCGGATCGAAAACGGCTCTCACGAGCCTCTGCAACTGCGCACCCGCCACTGGCGGATCACCGATGCGCGCGGCATGGTGAACCATGTCGATGGTGAAGGCGTGGTTGGAGAGCAGCCCAAGCTCGCACCGGGCGAAAGCCACGATTATGTCTCTGGCTGCCCGCTGACGACGCCGCATGGCTCGATGGAGGGGTTCTACACCTTCCTGCGCGGTGATGGATCGCCGATCGAGGTGCGCATTCCGTTCTTCCCGCTGGCTGCGCCTGAAACGGCGGATCGGTCCTAAGCATTAAGTGCGACGCGGCGTAAGCTTGCGCAGCCGCTAGTGGCTGGCTAGATCGGCTGCGTGAAACGGACCCATCTCCCATTGAATGCGCTGCGCGTTTATGATGCAGCGGCGCGGCATCTGTCCTTTACGCGGGCGGCGGACGAACTGGCTGTGACGCCGGCCGCAGTAGGCCAACAGATCCGCGCGCTGGAGGATCACCTGGGCGTGGTGCTGTTCCGCCGGACCAGCAAGGGTCTGGAGCTGACGCCGGAAGGCGAGGCAGGGCTCGATCCGCTGAGAGAAGGCTTCTTGCAATTTGAGCAAAGCGTTCAGGCGATGCAGGCGGGGCAAGCCTCTGATCGCTATACAATTGCAGTCCCGCGCGAGTTCTATGCGCAGTGGCTCGCCCCGCGCTTGGCGGAATTTCAGGCCGGGACGGACGGGGTGCAATATATCCTGGTTTCCGATGAAAATGCCGATTTTACCGAGGCGAACCTCGATCTGGCGATCCGTCTGGTAGACGGCCCCGGTGATCTGGAGGGCGCGCAATTGGCCCCCGCTCAGCGGGTGACGGTGGCGGCGCCAAGTTGCCGCGATGCCTGGATCGATTGGCCGGGCGCGTCTCTGCCAGAGGGAACAAAGGCGTGCATTAAGGCGGGCAATCCAGGCCAAGCGCTCAGCTCTGCGCTGGCGGGCATGGGCCGCACAGTTTTGCCGCTGCCTTTGGTGGCGGAGGCGCTGGGCGATGGGCGGTTGGAAGCGTTGGAAGAGCCGAGCGAAAGTCAGCGTGCCTATTGGCTGCTCGCGCCGCTGCCGCAATGGCGCCAAAAAAAGGTAAAGGCGTTGGTCGCGCATTTGAGCTCTTAGCTTCGGTCCCAAGCCACCCGCGCCCTCCACCCTTCCACCCGGAGCCTACCGGAAACTATCCGGGTGGAAGGGTGGAGGGCGCGGGCGGCATGGCCTACGGAAACAACAATGAGCAAAGTAACTACTCTCAACACAACCCGCTTCACCATGCGGCCTTTGCGAGAAGCTGACTGCGCTGCGTTGTACCCGACTTTCGCGGATGAGCAGCAAAACCTCTATATGTCGCGCGCGCATTTCACCTCAGAGGCTGAGCTTTGGGGCTGGCTGGTGGATCCTGACTGGAATGGGCGGACATGGATCGCCGAAGACAGTGAAGGCGCGGTCCTTGGCCGGTTTGTCGCCATGCCTGCGCATGAGGACGCCGTGCAGGAAATCGGCTATGTCACGGTGATGCACCGCCAGGGTGAGGGCATTGCTCGCGAATGCTCGGAAGCGCTTGTGAAGCACTTGCTACATGAGGGCACGCGCAAGCTGATCGCCGAGGTGGATGTCGATAACGAACCGTCGATCCGGTTGCTCGAGAGCCTTGGTTTCACCCGCGAGGCGCATCTGCGCGAGCATGAGACGACGCATATCGGGCTGCGTGATCTGTGTCTGTACGGATTACTAGCGCGGGACCACGTTACCCAACATCAATCCTGAGCTTCAGCACGCCGTCATCGCGGCTGTCGAACAGTTTATAGGCCTCCGCCCCTTCGCTCAGGTTGAATTGGTGGCTGAACAATCCATCCGCCTTCATCCGCCCGGATTGCACCAGTGGTACGAGATGCGGCCACATATTCTGCACGTCGCAAATTCCGCCGCGTACGGTGATATTCTTGAACATAATCAGCGGCAAAGGCAGCACATCGTCAGGCTCTGGAATGCCAACAAAACTGGCGTTTCCGCCGCGTGCGGTCAGTGGCAGCACCGCATTGATCGCGCCCTTCGCGCCGCTTGCCTCAAACACTGACTGAGCGCCGCGGCCGCCGGTGGCCTCCATCACTTGCGCATGCAGTTCTGGTCCCGGAGCAAAGGCGGTGGCGCCCAATTTCTCCGCCATCGCGCGGCGCGCGGGCACGGGATCAACCGCGATCACTTGGCTCGCGCCAAGCAGAAACGCTAGCTCCACGCCGATCAGGCCAATTGGGCCAAGACCAACCACGGCGACACTGCCGCCGGGCTTTGGATCGGCCCGCATTAGGCCGAAATAGGCGGTCGCCATGCCATCGGTCAGCAGCAGCGCTTGTTCTGTCGTCAGCCCATCGGTGGAGAACAAGGTTGCATCGGCATTGGGCACATTCACATATTCTGCCTGGCCGCCTTGCAGCTCTGTGCTGAGACCAAAGGCGGTCGCTTTACGGCATGTTACGGCATTGCCCGTGCGGCAGGCAGAGCATCTGCCGCAGCCCGTTCCGCCCGCGGCCAGAACCTTGTCGCCGACCTTAAAGCCGTGAACGTCGCCGCCCGCCTCAACGACCTCGCCGATGAATTCATGGCCGACGCAAAATTTAGGAATATCAGAGCCATATTCGGTGTTGCCGATATGCGCGCCGTGATACATGTGCAGGTCGCTGCCGCAGATTGAGCAGCTTTCCACTTTTAGTATAACGCTGTTGTCACTGCGCAACTGCGGGTCGGCATAGCTTTCATAGCGAATGTCTCGCGGTCCGTTGAACACCAGCGCTTGCATTGATTTGTCCCTCCCAGAAACCCGTTGGCTTCACCCATTGCTGGATCACCGGCTGACCGCAAGCGACATTCTCCTGCGCGGACCTAAAGAGCCAGACTGTCCCGCTTTATCCGATTTCGCTTGATATTCTACGCGACCTTTGGGAATTCACGCGCAACGAACATGCTGTCGCTTCCAACATATCACGCCATGGCTGCCATGGTCCTTACGGTCCTTATGTTCGTCGGCTTTGTCCGCGGGCGCATGTCGATTGAGATCGTATCGCTGCTGACCATCGCGGTGATTGCGGTTGGCCTGTATTTCTTCCCATTGCCCGGCACGCGCGAGATCGATGGCCTGGCCATCGCATTTGGCGGGTTTGGACATTACGCGCTGATCACGATTTGCGCGTTGATGGTGATGGGCAGGGGCCTAGTCGTCACAGGAGCGCTGGAGCCTGCGGCCCGCGTGTTGGAACGGGTGTTCAAGTTCAACCTTCAGCTTGGCCTGCTGGTTTCGCTGCTGATCGTTTTGTTCCTGTCGATGTTCGTCAACAACACTCCGGTGCTGGTGTTGATGATCCCGATTTTCGCTGCGCTCGCTGCGCGCGGGGCTTTGCCCACGTCAAAGACGCTGATGCCGCTCAATTCGGCATCGCTCATCGGCGGGCTGGCAACCACGATTGGCACATCGACCAATATTCTGGTGGTCTCCATCGCGGTTGATTTGGGCATGCGCGAGATGGGCGTGTTCGATTTCACGCCAATTGTGCTCGGTGCGGCGTTGGTTGCGCTGCCTTATATGTGGCTGGTCATGCCGCGCCTGCTGAAAGACAATAAGGTCGCAGCGGATCAGAATGTGCGGCGGTTCCACACGCGCCTTAGGATCGCTGGTGATAGCGATCTGATCGGTCAAGATGTCGCCGACATCCTGCCGAAACTGCCCGATGGTATCGTCTTTCACGGCGAGCAAAAGGGGCCGATACAGCCCCAGCAGCGCATCCATATCTCTGGCACGCATGAGGCGCTGGAGGATGCGGTTCGTGAGCTGAAGGGAGAGCTTGCGCCAAACTGGGTGCTCGACCGGATTAAGCGCAGTTCTGCGGCGCTGGGCAGCGATATCCTGGTCTTTGAAATGACAGTGACGGCGGATTCCCGCCTGATTACGCGGACATTGCCGTCCTCTGGCATTGCCGATCTGTATGGCGTCGCGGTGCTGGGTATTCATCGGCCAGCGCGCGTTTTGGGCGGGCCGGATCAATATTCTGAAGGCGGCGACCTGCGCATTACAGAGGGCGACGTGCTGCTCGTGATGGGCATTCAGGAAGATCTGGAGGCGTTTTCGCGCGCCGACAGCCTGCTGATGCTCGATGGCGCACGCGAGGTGCCGCGCCGCTCCAAGGCCATGCTGGCCGCTGCGATCATGGGATTTTCGGTGTTCACCGCCGCGATTGGGATTTTCCCGATTGCGATTTCTGCACTGGCCGGCGCGATTTTGATGTTCGTCACCGGCTGCGTGAAGTTTGACCGGGTGGGCCGGGCGCTGTCCGGCCAAGTGATCGTGCTGGTCGCGGCCAGTATCGCGATTGGCCGAATTATTGATGAAAGCGGGGCAGCGGCTTGGCTGGGCGAGGCTCTGTCATTGGGGCTGGTGCTGTTGCCGCCCGCATTGGTGTTGGCTGCGATCATGGCGTTCGTCACGGTGCTGACGAACTTTGCCTCCAACGCAACCGCCGCCACGGTGGGCACGCCGATTGCCTTTAGCATTGCGGCCCAGCTGGGCCTGCCGCCAGAGCCGCTGGTGCTGGCCGTGCTGTTCGGGTGCAACCTGTGTTACGCGACCCCGATTGCCTATCAGACCAACATGCTGATTATGGCAGAGGGGAATTACGACTTCGCCGATTATGTCCGCACCGGCGTTCCGCTGGTGGTGTTGATGGTGGCGACTTTGTCGGTGCTGCTCGCGATCACCTATGGTCTGTAGGGTCGGCCGATTGGCGATTTCCTACTGCGGTGAAAATATGCGACACCGCTTTGTATGATTTTGATGAGCCACTTTGCCCCCGCGATTGATCGCTTTTTTCGATCAAACAGGCATGGTTCAATCGGATGGATTTTTGGCCCTAGATTGTGTTCCATCTGTTCCAAGCGTGCTTCACACGCGGCGAACGGAGCTGGGCGGTGAAACTAGGGCAATCACAATGGGAGTGAGACGATGGTTCGGGTAATTCGGAAAAGCGCGGCGGCCTTGGGGCTGGTGCTGGGCGCGGTGGCGCTGGCTATGCCGGCGCAGGCGGATGAGCTGCGCGATGCGGTGGGCGAGGACATGCCGGGCCTGATGGAGCTCTACAAGGACCTGCACGCCAATCCGGAGCTGTCGTTTCAGGAGTTCGAGACCGCTAAGAAGCTGGCCGCCCGCGCGCGTGACCTCGGCTTTGAGGTGACAGAGGGCGTGGGCCAGACCGGCGTTGTCGCGGTGATGCGCAATGGCGATGGGCCGACTGTGATGCTGCGCGCGGATATGGACGGCCTGCCGGTGACGGAGCAAACCGGACTGCCCTATACCTCTAAGGCGAAAGGCGTTCCTGCATCGGGCATCGAGAGCGGCCTGATGCATGCCTGCGGCCACGACACGCACATGGCGGCCTGGATCGGCGCGGCGCAGCTGCTGGCGGAGCGCAAGGGCGAATGGCAGGGCACTTTGGTGATGATCCTGCAACCGGCCGAAGAGCTGGGCCTGGGTGCGCTGGCGATGCTGGAAGACGGCCTGTTCACCCGCTTTCCAAAGCCTGACTATGTGCTGGGCTTCCACGATGCCGCTGGCGCGCCAGCGGGTACCATCGGCTATGCGAAGGGCTATGCGTTGGCCAACGTGGACAGCGTCGATATCACGGTGAAGGGCGTGGGCGGGCACGGCGCCTATCCGCACACCACCAAGGACCCGATCGTGGTCGCAAGCAGCATTGTGATGCGTTTGCAGACCCTTGTCAGCCGCGAGAAGAACCCGCTTGATCCCGCCGTGGTGACAGTCGGTAGCTTCCTTGCTGGTGCAAAGCACAACATCATCCCTGACGAGGCGAAGCTGCAGCTGACAGTGCGCTCTTACGGCGCGGAATCGCGTGCGGCGCTGCTCGAGGGGATCGAGCGGATCGCCAAGGCCGAAGCAATGGCGGCGGGCATGCCGGAGGACCGTATGCCGGTGGTGAGCGTGCAGGACCCATATCTGCCCTCGACCTACAACACGCCGGACTTCACCGAGCAGGTGATGGCAGGTCTGTCGGAGCGCTTTGGCGAGCGTGTGTTCGAGACCCCGCCCGTGATGGGCGGCGAGGATTTCGGCCAGTTCTACCTGGCTGATCCGGAGAACATCGAATCGCTGATCTTCTGGGTTGGCGGCGTACCGCAGGACCAATGGGCGAAATCAGAGGCGGGCGAGCTAGACCTGCCATCGCTGCACTCGCCGTTCTGGGCCCCAGATGCAGAAGCGGTGATCTCCACCGCGACTGAGGCAATGACAGCGGCCACGCTTGATCTGCTGCCTCGCAAGGCTGGGTGATCGGCGCGCTGGAAACGCATCGGCCTGCAAGGCCGCAAGTGCAACTAGCGGAGCCTGAGGCCAAAACCACATGTTACGGCCGCCAAAGCATCGCTGCTCTGACGGCCGTATTCTCCTCCCCAGGAGACTGGTAAACTGGGTGCGTTAAACCGCTTTCCTACTCAGGCGCTGGTGCGTAAGTCCCGAGACGGTGGTGCAAAGCGTTGATCTTAGCGAGCTCGTCGCGATCTTCGGTGCTGCGAGCATGGCTTTCCAGCGCACGGCGCAGCAACTTCATGTCGGCGGTTGATAGCAGCGCGCGGGCGCGGGCTGGCTCTGGGCTGGTAGTATCGGTCATTGTCACTCTCCTAGGCTGATGAGACTAAAGCTCTCTAGACCTGTGGTTGGTTCCCGGCGGGGCGGACAAATCCGCCCCGCTAGGTGCTCGCCGCTCAATCAGGGTGCGGCGAACGCGTCCCCACAGGCTGCTGCTCAAGCAGCCGCGAACTGGTTCATAGTGTTGTCTTTGCCGCCCGCTTTCAGGGCAGCTTCACCGGCGAAGTATTCCTTGTGATCATCGCCAATGTCAGAGCCGGCCATGTTCTGGTGCTTCACGCAAGCGATGCCTTGACGGATCTCTTCGCGCTGAACGTTCTTGACGTAGCCGAGCATGGCTTGCTCACCGAAGTACTCACGAGCGAGGTTGTCGGTCGACAGCGCTGCGGTGTGATAAGTCGGCAGCGTGATGAGGTGGTGGAAGATGCCAGCGCGTTTCGCAGCATCCGACTGGAAGGTGCGGATCTTCTCGTCGGCTTCAGCAGCGAGCTCAGTCGCGTCGTAGTCAACGCTCATCAGCTTGTCGCGATCATAGGCAGACACATCCTTGCCCGCTTCAACCCAAGCATCAAACACTTGCTGGCGGAAGTTCAATGTCCAGTTGAACGAAGGTGAGTTGTTGTAGACCAGCTTTGCGTTCGGGACGACTTCACGGATCCGGTCAACCATGCCGGCGATTTGCTCAACATGCGGCTTCTCGGTTTCGATCCAGAGCAGATCAGCACCGGCCTGAAGTGAGGTGATCCCGTCGAGAACGCAGCGGTCTTCACCGGTTCCAGCGCGGAACTGGAAGAGGTTCGACGGCAGGCGCTTTGGACGCAGCAACTTGCCACCGCGGCTCAAGAAAACGTCACCATTCTGGATGTTTGCAGGATCAACCTCTTCGCAGTCGAGGAAGGAATTGTACTGATCGCCGAGGTCGCCCTCTTCCTTAGTGTAGGCGATCTGCTTGGTCAGGCCCGCGCCAAGGCTGTCTGTGCGAGCGACGATGATGCCATCTTCCACGCCCATTTCGAGGAAGGCGTGGCGACATGCGCGGATCTTCTGAGCGAAGTCTTCGTGCGGGACAGTAACCTTGCCGTCCTGGTGGCCGCATTGCTTTTCGTCAGAGACTTGGTTCTCGATTTGCAAAGCGCATGCGCCCGCTTCGATCATCTTCTTGGCCAGCAGATAGGTCGCCTCAGCATTGCCAAAGCCTGCATCAATGTCCGCGATGATCGGAACGACGTGCGTTTCATAATTGTCGATTGCATGTTCAAGGCGCTTGGCCTCCACTTCATCGCCAGCTTCGCGCGCTGCGTCCAGGGCGCGGAACATTCCGCCCAGCTCGCGTGCATCAGCTTGCTTGAGGAAGGTGTAGAGCTCTTCGATCAGCGCCGGAACACTGGTCTTCTCGTGCATGCTCTGGTCGGGAAGGGGGCCAAACTCGCTGCGCAAGGCGGCAACCATCCACCCTGAGAGGTAGAGGTAGCGCTGTTTCGTGCTGCCGAAGTGTTTCTTGATCGAAATCATCTTCTGCTGCGCGATGAAACCGTGCCAGCAGCCGAGCGACTGAGTGTACTTCGCAGGGTCTGCGTCATAGGCATCCATGTCGGCGCGCATGATCTTCGCGGTGTATTTTGCGATATCAAGCCCGGTCGGGAAGCGGTTTTGGATCGCCATGCGGGCGGTCGCCTCTGCATCAATAGCGCCCCAGCTTGGGCCGTTGGCGTTGATGGTTTGCTGCATTTTTGCGGTGGTTGCTTGATATGTCATGTCTGTTCTTTCGGCTTCGTGATGGGGAGGGTTACGCCATCCTGTATGCCCGCCAGCGACCCGATTCTCCAGTAAACCTTACAGACAATCGTGTCTGTATCGGCTCGAAAACCGCAAAACTTGTGTGAATCTGTAAAGTAATTTACAAGACACTCATGGCTGATAACTCCCTTCTTGCCGGTCCTGCTTTGCGCCGTTTGCGCAAGCGCGAGGGCCTCACTCAAGCCGCTATGGCGACCTCGCTCGGTATCTCGCCTAGCTATCTCAACCTCATTGAACGCAACCAGCGCCCGTTGTCCGCCCGCGTGCTGGTGCAGGTGATCGAACGGTTCGATTTTGATCCGCGCAGCTTGCGGGAGGATGAGGCGATTGGCGGGCTGGATGGTCTTGCGCGCCGCCTGTCCGATGAACGTTTTAGCGATCTTGGGATTGACCGGGAAGAGGTGCAGGAATTCCTCGCCGCTGCTCCTCAAGCCGCGGCGGCCTTTGCGCGCCTGTTTGATGCCGGCGGTGTTGTCGCGGCGCGCGGTGACGATCCTCAGCGTCAGGCCCGCGAGGCGGTGGAACGCTGGCAGAACCATTTCTCCGACCTAGATCACGCAGCCGAGGATCTGGCCGATCAGCTCAGGCTGTCGCGCGCCGAAATCAGCGTGGCCTTAAATGAGCGCCTGCGAGAGCGGCACCGTCTGTCGGTGCGCATTCTGCCCGCTGAGGTCATCCCGGGCCAAGTGGCGCGGCTCGATCTGCACGCGCGCCAGCCGCAATTGTCTGAAATGCTGCCGGGCGCGGCGCGGCGGTTTCAAATTGCGCGGCAAGTCGGCGTGCTGGAACAGCGCGAGGCAATCGATGCAGTGGTCGAAGGGGCGGGGCTAACCAGCCGCGAGGCGCGCGACGCCATGCGCAGCGCGGTCAGTGACTATGTCGCGGCCGCTTTGCTGATGCCCTATGGCCGATTCCTTAGGGCGTGCGAGCAAACCGGTTATGATCTTACCGTGTTGCAGCGGCGCTTCGCGGTCAATTTTGCGCAAGTTGCCCAGCGGCTAACGACCTTGCAGCGTGTGGGCGAACGCGGCCTGCCGTTCTTCTCTGCGCGGCTGGATCGTTCGGGAGAGCTTGCCGGGTTCAGCGCTGGGGCGAGCGGGGCGATGTTCCCGCTGGACGGCGCGCGCTGGCCCGCCTGGACGCCGTATTCGGCGTTTGAGCGCCCGAGCACGTTGTTGACCCAGCCGGTGCTGTTCAGCGAAGGCGAGGCGGCGCCCAAGCACTGGTTTACGATGGCGCGCACTGTCGATGGCGACGGTGTCACTTGCTCCGCGCGCCAAGCGATTGTGTTGGGTATTGAGGCGAGATTTGCGGGCGAATTGGCGGAGGCGCGCGGTGTTTCATTGGCGCAGGAAGACGCGGTGCCCTTGGGCGTGAAATGCTCACGCTGCGGCAGGCCGGATTGCCTGACCCCGCAAACCGCGCGTTTGGCCGCTCAGGCACGCATTTGAACCGCCAACAATTAGGCGCAACTACGTAGTGCGTTTTTCACAAGTCATTAACCGTGTAGATCGGCGCATCACGCGGCTTTGAGGAAGCTCTGTAAAATTTACCGACACTTAAGGTCTCGCGCGTAAAGCCACACTCGCAATTGCAATTACTGCGAGCTTTGAACCTGATGATCCGCTTGTTTAAGCACTACATCCCTCATGCTGTGCTGCTGCTCGGCCTGCTGGACTTTGCGCTTTTGGTGCTGGCTAGTGAACTTGCCTGGCAGCTGCGGGCCTCGCAGATCGGGATGGATCCGGGCCCAGTTGCGGAGCGCTGGCTGCCACTAACTGGCTCGGCTGCCGTGGTGTGGGTCGCAATGGTCTCCGTCGGCGTTTACGGGCCTTATGCGCTGCGAAGCCTGCGGTTTGCAGGCGCGAGGCTACTCGTCGCGATCAGTCTTGGGATCATTGCTCTGGCGGTGATCGACTTTGTGTTGGCCGCCGACACGTTCTGGCGCTCCACCCTGTTTTACACCATGTGTTTCGCCATCGGCTTGCTGGTGGTGGACCGGATGTTCCTCAACAGTTTCCTAGGCTCCTCAGCCTTTCGCCGCCGAGTAATGGTGCTTGGCGCAGGGGACAGGGCGCAGCGATTGCGCGAGCTTGGCGACAAGCCAGAAACCGGCTTTGCGATCGTATCCTACATCGCGATGAACGAGCCGGAGCGCGTGGTCGAAGAGGCGATTGCGCGTGAGGCGATCCATGACCTTGGCCGGTTTGTCGAAAACCTCGGTGTGAGTGAAGTGGTGCTTGCCTTGCAGGAACGGCGCAACGCACTGCCACTGCCAGATCTCTTGCGGATCAAAACCAAGGGCGTGCACGTCAATGATTTCTCCAGCTTTCTTGAACGTGAGACGGGCCGAGTTGATCTCGATACGGTCAATCCCAGCTGGCTGATCTTCTCTGATGGATTTTCGTCTGGTCGCGTTATTTCTAGCGCATTCAAACGTATATTTGACATTGTTGCCAGTTTGGTTCTGCTGCTGCTGACTTTCCCAATCATTGCAATCTTCGCTCTGCTGGTAAAGCTCGACAGCAAAGGACCAGCCTTCTTTAAGCAGAAGCGTGTGGGCCTTTATGGCGAGCCATTCTACCTCATCAAGCTGCGTTCAATGCGCACAGACGCGGAAAAAGACGGCGCGAAATGGGCAGAAGAAAACGACCCTCGGATCACTCGTCTCGGGCGCTTTATCCGCAAGGTTCGCATTGATGAGCTGCCGCAGACCTGGAGCGTTCTGAAAGGCAATATGAGCTTTGTCGGGCCACGTCCTGAAGTGCCAAAATTTGTCGATGATCTGCAAGAAGAGATACCTTTTTACGGCGAACGGCATATGGTCAAGCCCGGCATTACCGGCTGGGCTCAGATCAATTACCCTTACGGCGCATCGACCGAAGACAGCCGCAAGAAACTCGAATATGATCTCTATTATGCGAAGAATTACACGCCGTTCCTTGATTTGGTGATCCTGCTGCAAACCGTGCGCGTGGTCCTCTGGCCAGAGGGCGCTCGCTGATGGCTGAGAGCGAGCTTCTCACACTGATCAGCTTTGCAGGCTATATTGCCGGTGCGGTTTGCTGCGCGGTGGCAGCCCTTTGGGCAGCGCGCAATGGAGATCGTTCGCGCTCTGACCGGGCGGCTGCGCTCAGTGCCATCGCATTAACCGGGATCTGGTGTGCATTGGCCGCGGCGCAGGGGCCAATGGAACCGCTTGTTCGGCTGGCTGAGACAGCGCGCAATTGCGCCTGGATATTCCTGATCTTCCGTCTGTTTGCCAATGATGGGCGCGATGAGAGCCTTAAGCCCACCCGGCCGGTGATCATTACGTTGGCTTTGGTCCAATTGTTGCAGCCCGTGTTGCTGCTGATTGAGGCACGAGTGGCCTCCGACCCGGCGGCGCTGAACATGGCGTTCGAAGTCAGCTCTGCGCTCAATATGCTGGTTGCGATCGGCGCTCTGGTGCTGCTCCACAACCTTTATGTGGGCGCATCTATGGCGGCGCGCCGCGTCTTGCGCTGGAGCGGCGTCGCGCTCGCTTGCTTGTGGAGCTATGATCTCAATCTGTACACAATCGCCTATCTCAGCGGCGAAGAGCCTGGCCTGCTACTTGCGCTTCGCGGGGTATTATCCGGCGCGATGTTTGGCGTTCTTGCGCTTGGGGCCAATGCCCGCAGCGCAGACCTAGAGTTCCGCCCTTCGCGCGCGGTAACATTCCAGACTTTGTCGCTTTTGGTCATTGGTTCCTATCTCGTCTTGATGATCTTTGTGACCAAGTCGCTCGCTATGCTGGGAGGCGATTTGGGCCGCGCGACGCAAGTGATTTTCCTTGCCTTAGCAGGCATGGCTGCGGTTCTTTGGCTGCCTTCTGAGCGCGCACGCGCCTGGCTGAGGGTAATGGCGACGAAGCACTTGTTTCAGCATCGCTATGATTACCGTGAGGAATGGCTGCGCTTTACTCAGACAGTTGGCAGTGCCTCTGTAACCGCAGGCGCATCCGGCATGCCGAGCTTCCAAGAGCGCGCAATTAAAGCGATTGCCGATATCACGGATAGTCCCGCCGGACTGCTGCTCGCGCCCAATGAAGAGGCGCAATTGGAGCTGGTAGCGCGCTCCAACTGGCCGACCATCGCCGTGCCAGCGATCGCGGCAGACTATGAGCTTTCGAGCCTGCTGGAGCAGCACAACCACATCCTTGATCTCGATGATGTGCGGGCGGGCAATGATCATTTTGGCGAGGTCGCTCTTGTGCCTCAATGGCTTACCGAGGCCGAAGACGTTTGGGCACTCGTTCCGCTTGTCCACTTTGACCGGCTGGTTGGCACCATTGTGCTAGCGCGCCCGCGGATCGAGCGCCGTCTCGATTGGGAAGATTACGATCTGCTCAAAGTCGTGGGACAGCAGCTTGCCAGCTATCTGGCTGAGCAGTCGGGCCAGCAGGCGCTGATGGAGGCGAGCCGGTTTGACGAGTTCAATCGCCGGATCGCCTTTGTGATGCACGATATCAAAAACCTGGCGAGCCAATTGTCCCTGCTCGCCCGCAATGCAGAAAAGCACGCGGACAACCCAGAATTTCGGGCCGATATGCTCGTCACTTTGCGCAATTCTTCCGATAAGCTAACCCATCTGCTCGCTCGTCTGGGCCGCTATGGCTCTGGACAGTCGCAGGAGCGCCGGTCGGTCGATCTCGCTGCCATGGCAAAGGGTCTGGCAAAACGCTTTGAGGTGACGCATCCGCTGCAATTGACGCGAGCTGATCCGGCGGTCGTGCTGGCCGATAATGAAGGCCTGGAGCAGGCGATCATGCATCTGATCCAAAACGCGATTGATGCAAGCGATCCAGAAACCCCGATCTATCTCGACGTGTCGAGCGACGGCCTCAATGGTCAGTTTGATATCATCGACACCGGATCTGGCATGTCGCCCGGTTTCATCCGCAATGGTCTCTTCAAACCCTTCGTTTCTTCAAAGGACGGCGGTTTTGGCATCGGCGCATTCGAAGCGCGCGAGATCGTGAAAGCGATGGGCGGACGCGTGAATGTGGAATCGCGTGAAGGGCTGGGCACACGGTTCAGCATCATATTGCCGCTTCGCGAGGCGGCTGAAATTCTCGCGAAGGAAGAACAACCCAAATCAGGCGAGGTCGCATAATGGCCGACAAGAAACCCACCCTATTGATCGTCGAGGATGATGAGGGCCTGCAGGCTCAGCTCAAATGGGCCTATGACGATTTTGAAGTCGTGATTGCGGGCAATCGTGAGGCCGCCATCACGGCGCTGCGCAGCGAAATGCCCGCCGTTGTGACGCTCGACCTCGGCTTGCCGCCTGATCCCGACGGCACGAGCGAAGGATTTGCCGTGCTTGATGCGATCATGGAGCTGAAGCCCGATACCAAGGTGATCGTGGCCAGCGGCCATGGCGCGCGGGAAAGCGCGCTGCAGGCGATCGAACGCGGCGCTTATGACTTTTATCAGAAGCCAGTTGATATCGAAGCGCTCGGCCTGATCGTTCGCCGTGCTTACAACTTGCATTTGATCGAACAGGAGAACCGCCGACTGGTCGCCAGCGCTGGCGAGGAAAAGACGGTCCTTGGCCGCCTGATCACAGGCGCGCCTGAAATGGTGAAAGTGGCGCGTACGATTGAGCGTGTGGCGAGCACCAGCGTCTCTGTCATGCTGCTGGGCGCGAGCGGAACCGGCAAGGAACTGCTCGCGCAAGGGCTGCATGATGCGAGCGACCGCGCGCACGGTCCGTTTGTGGCCATCAATTGCGCTGCTATACCAGAGAACCTGCTCGAGAGTGAGCTGTTCGGCCACGAAAAGGGCGCGTTCACGGGCGCGGTCAAAACCACCGAAGGTAAGATCGAAAGCGCGGACGGCGGCACGCTGTTCCTCGACGAGGTTGGCGATATCCCGCTGCCCTTGCAGGTCAAATTGCTGCGGTTTTTGCAGGAGCGAACGATTGAACGGATTGGCGGACGCAAACAGATCGAGGTGAACACCCGGATCGTCTGCGCCACCCACCAAGACCTTGAGAACATGATCGGTGCGGGCACTTTCCGCGAGGATTTGTTCTACCGTCTGGCCGAGATCGTTGTGCGCATCCCGAACCTGGCCGAGAGGCACGGGGATGCAATCTTGCTAGCGAAGGCTTTCCTCAAGCGCTTCTCTGCTGAGATGAACCCAGCGGTCACGGGTTTTGGTCCTGACGCATTGGCCTCAATCGATGCGCATGATTGGCCCGGCAATGTCCGCGAGCTGGAAAACCGTGTGAAGCGCGCGGTCATCATGGCCGATGGTAAGCTGGTAAACGCAGAAGATCTCGATTTTGACAGCGGCGAAGAAGAGGATGCCGAAGTGCTGAACCTCAAGGCGGCGCGTGAGCAATCGGACCGCCGGGTTATCCGACATGCCTTGGCGCGCAGCGAGGGCAATATCTCAAGCACGGCCAAACTGCTCGGGATCAGCCGGCCGACTTTGTACGACCTGCTTAAGCAATATGATTTGCAGGCCTAAATCTGGCCTTAGAAACTTTGCGCTGGGCTGGCTGCTGGCCGGGTGCGCACTGGCGCTGGCTGGCTGCTCGCTAACCAGCGAAGAGGCCCGCGCGCCCGCTGAGGCCGCGATTGAAGGCAGCGATGAATTTGTCGCTTTAATCAAAGATGCGCGCGCAGCGATGCGTGATGGCGATCTGCCGAGGGCGGGCGGACTGCTCGATCAGGCATTCGCGATCGACGCGGAAAACCCCGCGCTGTGGGTTGCGATTGCACGTTTGCGGTTTCGCGGGGGCGAGCACTTGCCCGCGTTAAAGGCCGCAGAACGTGCGTTAGAGCTAGGCCCACAATCATCCTTAGCGTTGCATTTACGCGCTCAGATGGTGCGCGATGCGCATGGTCTATCGGACGCGTTGCCATGGTTTGAGGCCGCTCATGAAGCGGCTCCTGATGACGCGGAAATCCTCGCCGATTTGGCTGCGACCTTGGGCGATCTGGGCCGCAATTGCGACATGCTGGCGATCGTTCGCAAGCTTGCCAAAGTGGACCCCAAGCATCCTAAGGTGCACTATCTTCAGGCCTTGCTGGCTGCGCGGGCTGACAAACCGATCCTCGCGCGCTCTTTGTTGGAACGCAGCGGCATGGTGAGCCGCAATGTCCCAGCGGCCCTGCTGCTTGATGGACTGATTGATCTCAATGAAAATGCCTATGACAGCGCGGCCTTGAAGCTCAGCGCCTTGGCAGAGCGGCAACCGGGCAATGTCCGACTGTTGGAGCTGACCGCTCTGGCGCTGCTACGCGGAGAGCGTGAGGCTGAATTGGTTGAGCGCTTTGCTCCGCGCACGGCCTCGCTGGATGCGTCGCCTTACCTGCTCAGCATAGTTGGACGCGCATATGAGCGGCTGGGCGACCGCGAAGCGGCGGCGCCTCTACTGGAGCGGGCGGCGGAAGGGCGCGTTCGGGGGCTTGTGGTGCTCGGCAGCACGGCTGATGGCAGAGCGGTCTTGCCCGCGCCAACGCGGCAGCTACGCGATATGATTGCTCAGAATGACTTGGCGGGGGCCGCACGGCTTGCCAATTCGCTGCGCCGCCAGTTTCCAGGATCAGCTGATGTGCATTCTCTTATTGGGGACGTTGGCCTTGCGGTGAATGATCCAGAGCAAGCGCTGGAACTTTACCAAGTGGCCGCGCAAATCCGGCGACCATGGCCGCTGACCCAGCGGATCATTGCAGCTTACCGAATGACCGGTGATGATATTGCTGCTGACACGTTGCTCGTGCGTCATCTTGCTGGCGAGCCGAACAATGCGGAGGCCGTGCTGATGCTGGCAGAGCGCAGCGCAGCAGCAGAGGACTGGCTTAGGGTGGCGGTGCTGCTCGATTATGCGATTGATCTGGGTGCGGGCAATGACCCACATTTGCTGGTCCTAAGGGCAGCGGCTGCGCGCGGGTTGGAGCGCGACAGCGAGAAGCAGGGCTTCGCGAATGCCGCGGAGAGCCTGCGTCCGGGCGCGTTTGCGCCGCCGGCAGAGTAAGAGCGCACTCCTCTCGACAAAGGCCAAAGGGCCGGGCAGAGCGCGCGCGATGAAATCGCAACTATCCCAATTGGCTGATCCGATGATTGCCGTGCTGATCTTGGCGACAGTTCTCGCCTTGGTGCTTCCAGCGGCTGGAGCGCTGCGCGAAACCGCCCAGACGGTGTCGAACGCGGGTATTTTCGTGCTGTTCCTGGTCAATGGCATGCGGATCGCGCGCGGCGAGATCGCGCGAGGGCTGGCCAATTGGCGCTTCTTCGGCCCGCTGTTCCTATGGGTGTTTGGGGCGATGGCGCTTTCGGGCCTTGGATTTTCGTTGCTGGCGCAATTGGCCTTGCCGCCACTGGTCGCGCTGGGATTCCTTTATCTTGGCACTTTGCCATCCACCATCCAATCCGCGACCTCTTACACCAGCCTTGCAGGCGGCAATGTCGCCCTGTCGGTGGTCGGCGCAGCGTTGATCAATATTGCCGGCGTCTTCCTCACCGCGCCATTATTCGCGGCGCTGGGAGGCGGAAACGCAGCGGATATTGGCAGCGAGACGATTGTCCGCATCGGCCTGATCCTGATCCTGCCATTTATGATTGGTCAGGCGCTACAAGGTTGGACGATTGGCTGGCTAAAAGAACGCAAGGCCCAAGTCGCCTGGCTCGACCGGATGGTGATCGGCATTGCCGTCTATGTCGCCTTTTCCGACGCGGTCGAGCAAGGGTTGGCGACTATGTTCGGCTTTGCTGAATGGGCCGCATTGCTCGGCCTGGTCATTGCATTTCTGATGGTAGGAATGGCCGGAGCATGGCTCACCGGCGGGTTATTCCGCTACCCACGAGCAGACCGGATCGCGTTTCTGTTCGCCGGAGCGCAAAAGAGTGTCGCCATCGGCGCGCCGCTCGCCGCGATCCTATTCCCGCCCAATGCCGCTGGCTTCGTAATCGCGCCGCTGCTGCTCTATCATTTGCTGCAACTGGTGTGGGCGGCACCCTTGGCTAGCATGCTTGCGAGCCGTCAGGAGGGAACAGCCTAGCTCTTCGGCTGGTACGTTTGCTCAGCGGTTGGGAAACTGCGCGCGCGCACTTCCTCGGCATAGGTCGCAACCGTCTTGTCGATCACTTCTGCAATGTTCTCATAGCGTTTTACGAAGCGCGGCACGCGTTCAAACATGCCCAGCATGTCTTCGGTGACCAGCACTTGACCGTCGCACTGTGCCGAGGCTCCGATGCCGATCACCGGTATCTCGAGCGATTGAGTGAGCGAAATGGCGATCGGCTCAATCACGCCCTCAACCACGATGGAGAAGGCGCCAGCCTCCTCCAGAGCCTTGCCATCGGCGATGATCTTCTCATGCTCGTGCTGACTGCGCCCGCGCGCAGCATATCCGCCCAGCACATTCACTGCCTGCGGGGTTAGGCCCACATGGCCCATCACCGGGATCCCGCGGTTGGAAAGGAAGGCGACCGTCTCCGCCATCGCTTCGCCGCCTTCAAGCTTCACAGCGGCGCATCCTGTTTCGGCCATGATCCGGCTGGCTGTGTCAAAGGCTTGCTCTTTTGATCCCTCGTAAGAGCCAAACGGCATATCGACCACAACAACGCTGTGATAGCTGCCGCGCACGACCGCTGCGCCGTGAGCGATCATCATCTCTGGTGTCACAGGCAGGGTGGAATCGAGCCCGTAGATCACTTGACCCAGCGAATCTCCGACCAGCAGCAGATCGCAATGCGCATCCAGCAATTGCGCCTGACGCGCGGTGTATGCGGTGAGCATCACCAGCGGTTCTTTGGTTGTGCCGTCCTTCTTGTGGTCGCGAATGCGCGGCACAGTGAGGCGTTTCCTCGGCTTAGGTGTGGGAGTGGCGCGGCTCGTGCTCGTATCAAGCTGAAATGTAGTCGACATGGCGCTAGTCTCTAGCCGCGCGATGCAGGCTTGGCAAAGCCCGCCGTGGAGCGTTTGTAAGAGGCGTTTACGCCGCCGCAATTTTCTTGCATGACTTGCGCCTAACAATTTGCGCCGGATCGGCGCGTGAGAGGGTAATACATAAATGGTTGCTTCTTCCGGTTCGAGCGCGCGTGAGGGTTGGTCTTCGCGCACAGCCTTTATTCTGGCCGCAGTGGGGTCGGCCGTTGGCCTCGGAAACATGTGGCGCTTCCCCGCTGAGGCGGGCGAGAATGGCGGCGGAGCCTTTGTTCTGTTCTACATTTTCTGTGTGTTGCTGATTGGTCTACCTGTTTTGCTGTCTGAAGTGCTGGTTGGCCGTCATGGTCAGGCTTCTGCGCCGGAAAGCGTGCGCCGTGTTGCGGCGGATTCCGGCGCTTCAAAAGGCTGGGGCATTATTGGCTCGATGGGCGTTTTTGCCGCCTTCCTTATCCTCAGTTTCTACTGCGTCGTGGGCGGATGGGTGCTGTATTATATCGGCGTCTTTGCGAGCGATCTGGTGCAAACCGGCCTTGCTGGGGGCGCTTTTGAAGGGCGCGCTGCGAGCGATATCGAAGGGCTGCTGCCCGGATTGTTCGGCAATGGCGGCCTGATGGTTGGTCTCAACCTTGGCTTTCTGGCGCTGACCTTGTTTTTCGTGGCGCGCGGTATTTCCAGCGGAATCGAGTGGGTGGCGGTGTACCTGATGCCGCTGTTCTTCGTGCTGTTCCTGGCGATCACGATCTACGGCGCATTCACTGGCGAGTTTAGCCAAGCGGTGAGCTACCTGTTTACTTTCGATTTCTCCAAATTGACCGGAGAAGTTATGCTGGCGGCGGTGGGTCAGGCGTTCTTCTCATTGTCGCTCGGTGTGGCCGGGATGATGACTTACGGCGCCTATGCCAGCCGCGAGACGAACCTTGGCAAAACCTCAGGGATTATCGCGGGCGCAGATACGGCGGTTGCTTTGCTCGCTGGTCTGGCGATCTTCCCGATTGTGTTCGCTGCCGGCCTTTCCGCCAGCGCCGGGCCGGGCCTGATGTTCGCATCACTGCCGGTTGCGTTTCAGCAGATGCCATTTGGTTCACTGATCGGCCTATTGTTCTTCATCATGATCTTCTTTGCGGCGCTCACCAGCTCGGTGTCGCTGCTAGAGGCGCCGACCGCTTACACGCTTGAGAAATTCAAATTGCCGCGTCTGGTTGCGACCGCAATTGTGGGTGTGGGCGCAGCGGTTCTGGGTATCCTATCGGCATTGTCGTTCAATGAGATGGCGGATTTCCGGCCATTGGCGTTCATCCCGATCTTCGCTGATGCGAATTTCTTTGATGCGCTGGACGGGGTCACGGCGAAGCTGTTCATGCCAATCGGCGCAATCCTGACCTGTATCTTTGTTGGCTGGATCGCGGATGCGCGGCTGATCGATGATGAGAACGGGCTGGACGGGTTGCTCCACCAGATCTGGCGCCTTCTCGTGCGCTTTGTGTGCCCGATTGTGCTGACTATCATTTTGGCGTTCGGCCTGTTTGGTTAGACGTTGGTGATTTCAGGGGAGGGCGGCCTGATCGGCTGCTCTTCTGCAATGGCACGGTTATTATTCGTTTACCGTTTTTAGCTATGTCGGCAGCATGAACATGCACAGCATCCCTCGTACGGCCGACAGAAAGCCGCTTAGCCTGATGGTCAAAAGCCGCGTTCGTTCGCGCGTGGTATTTGTTGATTTGATCGATATCTCCGAAGGTGGCTGCAAGATCAAAGCTAAGTCTGGCTTTGCTAGCGTTGGCGACCGAGTGGTGATGAAAGTTGATGGTATCAACGCGCCAATGGGAACAATCGCCTGGGTTGAGGGCGAGTTCGCGGGTGTTGCCTTTGAAGGCCAGATGCACGCAGCAATTATTGATCACCTGTGCAAGCAGAACGGCGTAAGCCTGAGCGATTTCGATCCAAGCAAAAAGTAAGCGCGCGCTTCCAATTTCACCACCGCTGAACGCAAAAAGGGCCGATGCCGTCAGGCACCGACCCCATTAAGCGTGTCAATTTTGAGTAATTAGCTCGGATTGAAAGGCAGTGAGCTGTGGTGAAGAACGATCTTCAGCTCGCCATTTTCGTCTTTCTCATAGGCGAATGAATACTCAACCTTGGTCTCGTTTCCATCGGTGCCGGTGAAGAAGTAATTGCCCATGGCAACCGCCATGTCGCCATCTTCGTCGATTACGGTGCCGTTATTTTCCCAGCGCACTGCGGTGTAGGGAGCGATTGCGAAACCGCCATCTTCCGTGCCTTCGGTACCTACGAAATAGCTGAGCGCTTCATCAAAGCTCTCGCGGAACTGATCTTCAGCGGCCAAAGTCGGCTTGAACAGGATCGTTGCGTCATCGCCGTAAGCATAGTGGGTGTTGATGTGCTCTTCAGCGCGTGCGCGGAAATCGCCTTCTTCGGTGAAGGTCGCGCCGATGGCGACGATGCCTTCGCCCCATGCTTGCTGAGCGGCTTCTACTTCTGCTGCAGTGATTGGATTGCTGTTCGAATCCTCGGCCGAAGCAGTCGCAGTCTCGCCGCAAGCTGCCAGTGTCAGAGCGCTCGCTCCGAGTACAGAAACACAAACAAACTTCTTCATTTCATACTCCCTTGCGGGGGAGCGTGGCACCCCCGTCATAGATGTGCGGTCATGGCCGCCTGTTACCGTCCGACATCACGAGCACGATTGCTCGCCAGAGGGGCCCGGACTTGTGCAAAATACTCACTACGAAAGAGGTGGTTCCCGTATCAGAGCGTTTTTGTCTGATTTCTTTTTTGAGCGGCGGATATCGACCCTCGGCGAGGGATCGCTACGTGTTCAAATTTCGGTTGCAAATTGCGCACTATTACTGAGTTGAAATAGAACATATAAGGAACAAAAGGGGTGTTCCGATGGCTCAAAAATCGCTCTTAGAAAAACTCGAGATTCTCGCTGATGCGGCGAAATATGATGCCTCTTGCGCGTCTTCAGGGACGGCGAAAAAGAACTCGCTGGGCGGCAAAGGGATCGGATCGACCGAGGGGATGGGTATTTGCCACGCCTATGCGCCAGATGGCCGGTGCATTTCATTGCTCAAAATATTGCTGACCAATCACTGCATTTTCGATTGCCACTACTGCATCAATCGTAAGAGCTCAAATGTTCGGCGTGCGCGCTTCACCCCGCAAGAGGTTGCGGACCTGACGCTCAATTTTTACCGGCGCAATTATATCGAGGGGCTGTTCCTCTCATCGGGCATCATCAAAAGCTCCAATTTCACGATGGAGCAGATGGTTGAGGCCGCCCGCATTCTGCGCGAGGAATATGATTTTCGCGGCTACATTCACCTAAAGACCATTCCCGAGGCGGATCCGGAGCTGGTGCGCCAGGCAGGTCTGTATGCTGACCGGGTCTCCATCAATGTCGAATTGCCAACGACCAGTGGCCTAACCCGCCTCGCACCCGACAAAGACGAAGGGCAGATCGAAGGCGCGATTGCGAAGACGAAGGACGACATCATCGAGGCGAAGGATGCGCGCAAACGCTTTCGCCACGCACCGCGCTTTGCCCCGGCGGGCCAATCGACCCAGATGATCGTCGGTGCGGACCGGGCGTCTGATGCGGATATCGTTGGCAAGGCGAGCCGGCTTTACGATTCCTTTGGTCTGCGCCGGGTCTATTACAGCGCCTTTTCGCCTATTCCGGATGCTAGTGCGGTTTTGCCGCTGCAACGCCCGCCCTTGCTGCGCGAGCATCGGCTGTATCAATCTGATTGGCTGATGCGGTTCTATGGTTATGCGCCGGGCGAGGTGTGTGAGGCGACGGATGCGGATGGCAATCTGCCGCTCGATATTGATCCTAAGCTTGCCTGGGCACTCAAATTTCGCGGGACATTCCCGGTGGATGTGAACCGCGCGGGCAAGGAAATGCTGCTGCGCGTCCCAGGCCTGGGGCCGACAGCGGTGCGGCGCATCATTGCTGCGCGGCGGCACCGGACCCTGAGGCTTGATGATGTGGCGCGGCTGACTCAGTCGATCGCCAAGGTGCGCCCCTTTATCACCGCGCTTGATTGGCGCCCAACGACACTGACCGACCGCGCGGATTTGCGCAGTCTGCTCGCGCCTAAGCAGGAACAGCTGGAGCTGTTTGCATCATGAGCGGGCAGGCTCTCTCAACATGGGCGCCGTCCATGATCGCGCATTACGCCGTGCAATTGCCAGCGCCGGATGATTTTGCGTTTTGGCGGGATCAGGCGCGCGCACTGGTCCAATGCGAAGTGCCGCCAGACAGAGTGTCTTGGATCGAGCCGGGCGGGACGGGCGATCTGTTTGCGGGAAGCGGCGCGTCCGGACTGGCTAAGCGTCTGCCCGTGCCAGATCGAGATTCCCGGCCTGCACGGGCTAGCAAGCGATTCCTCAGCCTAGCGAGCAATGCGGCGCTGCATTCCGATCCAGAACGCTTCGCGCTGCTTTACCGGTTGCTGTGGCGGCTTCAGAGCAATCCGCGCATGATGGAGGACAAAACCGACCTCGATGTGCGCCGGGTGGAAGAGCTCGATAAGTCGGTGCGGCGTGACAGTCATAAAATGCACGCCTTCGTCCGGTTTCGACAGGTTGAGGATGCCGCGGGTGACGAGCATTATGTCGCCTGGTTTGAGCCTGATCATCATATTGTGCGCGCAAATGCGGGCTTTTTCATGCGGCGCTTTGCCAACATGAATTGGTCGATCCTGACCCCGCGCGGGTGCCTCCACTGGGATGGTAAGAGCATGCGGGAAAGCGGCCCCGCGCAGCGCAGCGATGCGCCGGATGGCGATCCGGTGGAGGAGCTGTGGAAGTCGTATTACGCATCGATCTTCAATCCGGCGCGGCTGAAAGTCGGCGCGATGCTGTCTGAAATGCCCAAGAAATACTGGAAGAACATGCCGGAGGCCGCGCTCATTCCCGATCTGATCGCTGGGGCGCAGGCGCGCGAGGCTAACATGGTGGCGGCCGGAACGCGCGAGGCGCGCGAACGCCCGGATAGCCTGGCTGAGCTGGCTGAGGCGGCCCGCAATTGCCGCGATTGCCCGATCGCCGATTGCGGAACGCGCGCGGTTATGGGCGAGGGCGCACATCGCGCGCCGCTGATGATCGTTGGCGAGCAGCCGGGCGATCAGGAGGATCTGGCGGGCAGACCGTTTGTGGGGCCAGCGGGCCAATTGCTGGATGCAGCTTTGGCGAAGGCCGGGATTGATCGCAGCGCAGCCTACGTTACCAATGCCGTGAAGCATTTCAAGTTCATCCAGCGAGGCAAGCGGCGCATTCACCAGACCCCGACAGCCAAAGAAATCGACACCTGCCGCTGGTGGCTGGAGAGCGAACGGGCAATCGTAAAACCGCGCATCATACTGGCCTTGGGCGCATCGGCGGCACGCGGATTGCTGGGCAAGACGGTGAGCCTGAAAGCCGCGCGCGGGGCTCCTATCATGCTCGAGGATAAGGCGGAGCTGTGGGTCACCGCGCATCCGGCCTATTTGCTGCGCTTGGATGGCGAAGCGCACGCAGAGCAGGCGGCATTGTTTGCCGCTGACTTGGCGAAGGTCCAAGCTCGCTTGAATGTGCGTTCTTAGGCCGCTTGAGCAAACTCCAAACGTTACGGGCCATCTGCGAGGCCATCGGATATTGCCGAAGTCACGCGGCTTCCACTAAGGCCTTGATATGCCTCGCAAGCGCAAACTCACCAAAATCAGTCGCCGGATCGGACAATTCCGCAAGGAACGGCGTTTCATTTTGTTCGCGATCATCGCGACCGTATTGTTCGCTGGTTGGAGTTGGCTGAAAGCGCATCCAGAGCATGATCCCACCGCGCCGCTTGATCTGGGCCATCCGATTGGCTGGGCAACGGCGGGTAAGTTGGCGGCGCTGAAAGACGATGTGCCGCAATGCCGCGCTGTGCTGGAGCGGAGCGCGGTCGTCTTTGATGCGCTGGCGGCGACGGGTGAGGGGCTTGTGCAAGGCCTGATCGCACACAGCTGAGCGCTTTTCCGCTTGCTCCCGATACGCCGGCAGTCACTTGCCCCGTGGCCACCGGCTTGGAGATGTGGCGCGCGCGCAGTGTAGAGCCTGCTGCGCTCGAGATTTTAGGCAGCGAGATTGCCGCAATCGAGCATTTGGGAGCATTCAATTGCCGGCGGATGCGCGGCGGTAGTTCAAACGCCTGGAGCGAACATGCAACCGCCAATGCGATTGATATTGCGGGATTTACTCTGACGGATGGCCGAACAATCAGCGTCCTTCGCGATTGGCCAGAAGACAGCGATGAAGGACGTTTCCTGCGCGTGGTCCGCGATGGCGCATGCGGAGTCTTCGCGACCGTTCTATCGCCAGATTACAACGCTGCCCATGCAGACCATTTCCACTTTGACCAGGCCTCGCGTTGGTCGGGCGTGTGCCGCTAGACCGCTTCCATCGCATAGCCGGCGGAGCGGACCGTGCGAATCGGATCTTTCGCGCCTTCAACCTCGATGGCTTTGCGCAATCGGCGAATGTGCACATCAACCGTGCGCAGCTCAATGTCTGAACCCGTGCCCCAAACGCCGTCGAGCAATTGGCCGCGGCTGAACACCCGGCCTGGGCTTTCCATAAAGAACTTTAGCAAGCGGTATTCGGTTGGGCCAAGTTGCAGCGACTTGCCGCCACGCATCACCTTATGCGCCACCGGATCGAGCAAAATATCGCCGACCTCGACAGTCTCGCCGGCCAAGGCAGGGCGGATGCGGCGCATCACCGCAGCGACCCGGGCGAGCAATTCGCGCGGGCTGAACGGCTTGGTCAAATAATCGTCTGCGCCGGTATCGAGGCCGCGAACGCGGTCGTCCTCCGCCTCTCGGGCGGTCAGCATGATGATTGGGACATGCGCGGTCTGCTTGTCGCGGCGCAGCCTGCGGCAAACCTCAATCCCACTGGTGCCTTCGATCATCCAGTCGAGGATCACGAGATCAGGAACATCCTCGCTCGCCAGCATTAATGCCTCGTCGCCATCGCTGGTTGAGCGGACGTCATAGCCTTCGTTCTGAAAACGATATTCGAGCAGCTCCGACAGAGCCGGATCGTCTTCGACCAATAGCAGTTTAGTAGCGGACATGTCTGAGAACCCTCCCGTTCCCAAGGATGCTAAAGAGCGTTTTATCTGTCACTTTCACTACAACTTCGCGTCATTTGTGAAAGTAATGTCAGCTTGAGCCTACTGGTCGTCGTCCGGCGGATACTCGCCAGTCGCGGCGTAATGCACCATCTCAGCAACATTGGTCGCGTGATCCCCGATCCGCTCCAGATTGCGGGCGACAAAGAGCAGCTGGGCGGCGCTGGAAATGGTCGCAGGGTTCTCCACCATGTGACTCACAAGATTGCGGAAAATGCTATTGTAAAAGGCATCGACCTTAGCGTCAGTAGCGATCACTTCGCGGGCCAGATCTGGGTCGCGCGCAGCGTAAGCCGTCAGCACATCGTGCACCATTTCGCTCGCCACTTCACCCATGGCGGGCAGCAGGGTAAGCGGTTCAAACTGGTCTTTGCCGTCAATCTCGCCCACGCGCTTGGCAATGTTTTTCGAATAGTCGCCAATGCGTTCAACTACGCCTGCAATTTTCAGTGCGGCAATCACTTCGCGCAAATCATCCGCCATCGGCGCGCGCAGGGCAATGATCCGCACTGAGAGCTTGTCGACTTCGGCTTCGAGCGCATCGATCTTCTTGTCGTTCTTGACGACTTTCTTGGCGAGCTCTTGGTCGCCGCGCACCAGAGCATCGAGCGCGCCCTGAATGGCAACTTCCGCAAGACCGCCCATCTCGGCGATCAGACCGCGAAGCCGGGTGATGTCCTCGTCAAAGGCTTTGACTGTATGTTCTGCCATTTAACCGTACCGTCCCGTGATGTAGTCTTGAGTGCGCTTTTCTATCGGGTTGGTGAAAATATCGGAAGTCGGCCCGTATTCGACCATTTTGCCCAGGTGGAAAAAGGCGGTGCGCTGAGAAACGCGCGCGGCCTGTTGCATGGAGTGAGTGACGATCACGATCGCATAGCGACCGGATAGTTCGTCGATCAATTCTTCGATTTTGGCGGTCGCGATCGGGTCCAGAGCAGAGCACGGCTCGTCCATCAGGATGACCTCTGGATCAACCGCAATAGCGCGCGCGATGCACAGGCGCTGCTGCTGACCGCCGGAAAGCGCGGTGCCCGATTCGTCGAGGCGGTCCTTTACCTCGTCCCACAAGCCAGCGCGGGTGAGGGACTTTTCGACGACCTCGTCAATGTCGGGCTTCTTTTCCGCCAACCCGTGAATCTTCGGGCCATACGCGATGTTTTCGTAAATCGACTTTGGAAACGGATTTGGTTTCTGGAACACCATGCCGACGCGCGCGCGCAGCCGAACCACGTCCATCGCATTGCCATGAATGTCTTCGTCTTCCAGCTCAATTGTGCCGGTAACGCGCGCAACCGGAATGGTATCATTCATGCGGTTGAAGCAGCGCAGAAAGGTCGATTTGCCGCAACCAGACGGCCCGATGAAGGCCGTGACATAGTCGGGTGAAATGTCGATCGACACCTCATCAATGGCTTTCTTGTCGCCATAATAGACCGACACATCACGCGCGCGCATCTTTGCGTTCGTGTCTACCAATTTCTCGTGAATGACAGTCACCAGGTCTTCTCGAATTTGTTGCGGAGGTAAATGGCGAGGCCGTTCATCAACAGGAGGAACAGCAGAAGCACAATGATAGCCGCACTTGTCCGTTCGACAAAGCCGCGGTCGATTTCATCGGACCAGAGGAAGATTTGCACCGGCAAGACGGTTGCTGGAGAGGTGAAGCCATCGGGCGGCGTCGCCACAAAGGCGCGCATGCCAATCATCAGCAGCGGCGCTGTTTCACCCAAAGCGCGTGCCATGCCGATGATCGTACCGGTTAGCATGCCCGGCAGGGCCAGAGGCAGCACGTGATGGAACACCACCTGGACAGGGGAGGCACCGACAGCGAGCGCACCGTCACGGATCGACGGCGGGACCGCCTTAATTGCATTGCGGCCCGAAATAACGATCACTGGCATGGTCATCAGCGCCAAGGTCATGCCGCCTATTAGCGGCGCGGATCGCAGGTTCGGGAATAAGGTGAGGAACACTGCAAGCCCGAGCAAGCCGAAGATGATTGAGGGCACGGCCGCGAGGTTGTTGATTGAAACCTCGATAATGTCCGTCCAACGGTTCTTCGGTGCATATTCCTCTAGGTATAGAGCGGCGAGCACACCGATGGGAAACGCCAGCAGCAGCGTGATCGTCATCGTCAGGATCGAGCCCTTTAGCGCGCCCCAAATGCCCACCTGCTGCGGGCTGGTCGCGTCGCTGCGGGTCATGAACCCGGCGTCCCAATTCTTGGACAGCTTGCCATCGCTGACCGGCTGCTGGGCGAGCGCCTGCATTTCAGCAGAGCCTTCACCCGACAGGCCAGAGGCAAGGTCAGAGGAGGCGGGTAGGTCGAAAGTGTGAGAACCGCGGATCAGTGAAGGGTTACTGATCAGATCGCTGGCAACATCGCGCCAGGCCTCATCGCTAACTTCTGCTGCGCCAGCCTCGCCAAGCTCGCGCTCAGCATAGAACTCGACCACCGCGCGCAGGCCCTGCGTTTCGAGCGATTGAAGTGCACCCGGAGAGCTGAGCGATTGCGCATCGCCCGTCAGACCTGCCTCGGCGAAATCAATCGGCACGGCCAGCTCTGCGCGTTGAAACCCGCCGATCCCGTTCATCAGCATATTGCCGAGTAGGAAGATCAGCACGGCGACGGAGAAGACGATTGCGCTGAGCCCGAGCGCGCGGAAACGCCGCTCGGAGCGATATCGCTGCTCGATCCGCTTGGCGAATTCCGGCGTGCGCGTTGGATGCACCAGTTCTGGATTGGCGGTGTCAGTCATAGGCCTCTCGGAAGCGTTTGACGACGCGAAGAGCGATAAAGTTGAGCGCCAGTGTGACCATGAAGAGGACAAAGCCTAGCGCGAAGGCACTGAGGGTGGCCGGGTGATCAAAGCTGCCTTCGCCGGTCAGCATCTTGACGATCTGAACGGTAACGGTGGTCATTCGCTCGAGCGGATTGACCGTCAAGTTGGCTGCGGTTGAGGCGGCCATCACCACAATCATTGTCTCACCAATCGCGCGGCTGACGGCCAGCATCACGCCCGCGACAATGCCGGGTAGGGCGGCGGGAAACAGAACCCGGCGGATGGTCTCTGATTGGGTTGCACCCATTGCGAGGCTGCCATCGCGCATGGCGCTGGGCACGGCGGCTATGGAATCATCGGCCATGGACGAAACGAACGGGATGATCATCACGCCCATCACGACGCCGGCGGCCAGCGCGCTTTCAGTTGAAGCGCCGGAAATGCCGACCGCGACCGCCATGTCGCGGATCGCCGGGGCGACTGTAAGCGCGGCGAAATAGCCATAGACGACCGTCGGGACGCCGGCGAGAATTTCAAGCGCTGGCTTTACCCAAGCGCGCAGTTTCGGGTTGGCATATTGGGTCAGGTAAATCGCGCTCATCAGGCCCAGCGGGATCGCGACAATCATCGCGATGATCGCGCCTATAAAGATCGTGCCCCAGAACAGCGGTATCGCACCGTAGCGCGTACCATCAGCGGCCTCAGGATTGCTCATCGGGTCTGGGCCCCAGAACGAGCCGAATAGGAAGTCGATGGGCGAGACCATGCCGAAGAAACGCACCGTCTCGAACACGAGGCTCGCAAAAATGCCGAATGTGGTCAGGATCGCGACCAGCGAGGCGAGCAGCAGCACGATCATCACCGTGCGCTCAACCCGGGTCCGGGCGCGGAAATCTGGTTTCACCCGCAGGAATGCAAAAGCGCCGCCAGCAAAGGCGATCATCACTGTCACGACCAGCCCGATCAGATTGTAATGCGAGATCGCCTCGCGGAATGGCTCGATCAGGGCCTCCGCATCAGAATTGAACACGCCTTGCGCGCTGCCCGTAGCAACGGCGCGGGCCTCTGACAGGATCGAATCGCGTTGGAAACCGAAGGAAGGGAGGCCTTCCGCACCAGGCGATGCCAGCACGGTTTGCATTACCAATTGCGGGGCTAGGAACGACCACAGCGCGACAAATGCCAGCACAGGCAGGACAACCCAAACGGCAACATACCAAGCGTGATAGGTTGGGCGCGCAACCAGGCGCACATTGGCGTCAGACTTTTGGAAGCTCCATGCCTTCGCACGGCCCGCCAGCCATCCGGCAAGGCCAAGACCAATAGCAATCAGGATAAGCGTAATCGGCGACATGTGTTAGCCCTGTTTACCCCTGAGAATCGCTACAGGATCAGCACCAATTTGAGTGCCTGCGCCCGCGATGTTGAAGAAATAAGACAAATTCATGACAACTAATTGAGGGGGCTGGACTGGTCTGCTGCGCCCCCTTTGATATCGCTGTCTTTTGTGCCCTGCTGCGGTTGATCATTTTCTTGTGTTTCGAGCGGGATTCGCACGATCACCTGAGTGCCTTGACCCAATTCGCTCTCAATTTCGAGCCTGCCGCGATGACGCTCCACAATATGTTTTACAATCGCGAGGCCCAATCCGGTTCCGCCGGAGGCTCGGCTGCGTCCTGGATCGGTGCGGTAAAAGCGGCGGGTTAGGTGCGGCAAATGTTCGGGCGGAATGCCTTCACCTGTGTTGGTGACGGTCAGCCGGGCCTGCTGCATGTCCTTAGAACGAATAAGGTCGACGGCAACTGGTCCATCCTCTGCGCCATATTTCATCGCATTATCAACGAGGTTGCGCACCAATTGCTCCAATTGCTGCATATCACCGCGAATATGCACGGTCTCAAATTTGCCGAGTTGTAGCCGCTCGAGACGTTCAGCGCCTGCCGCGTCGCGCGCCGCGCGGGCTACTATCGGCGCAAGCTCCATCAGTTCGCTAGGCTTATCGTGCTTTTCGGCCTCAATCCGCGATAGCGACATCAAGTCGGACACCAGCGCTTGCATGCGATTGGCCTCGCGCTGGATAGTGCCGAGAAACTTTTGTGGGATCGGCGAATCGAGCGTCTCTTTGCCGTCGCTGAGCGTTTCGGCATAGCCAATGATGCCTGCCAGCGGCGTACGCAGTTCGTGACTGGCATTGGCGACAAAGTCGGTGTGCGCCCGGCTAATGTCCGCCTCGGCGGTTTTGTTGATGAGCTCGATCACTGCAAGTTTTTCGTCGATCGCCTGACGGTTGATCTGCCAGATGTCGCGCCGCTGCACGAGTCCGCGCACGACCGCGCGTCCATTGCGCCCCTTTGACAGCAGCGAGATCGCCTTTGGCTGGCGAAAGGCCATGCGCGCGTCCTGCCCGACAATATGCTGGCCCAGCATTTTGCGCGCGGTGCGATTGGCGATGGCGATTGTGTTGTCTTCTGTAACAAGCAGCGGCGTTGACGAGTTCTCGATCAGATTGCGCATCGCATCCTGGGTAATCGGCGCCTCGGTCTTCGTGTTCGGCGGATCGGGCGCGCTTGAGGTGGCGAGCACCAAAGACCCGAGCCACAAAAGCAAAGCCGCGCAGGCAACGATCAGGTCCACGCCCAGCAGCAACAAAGCTACAAACGTGACCAGCGCCAAAAGCGCGCTCACTGGAGGGATAGAGTGTTGGCTGCCCATCGCGATTTCGCCTGTAACCCCAAGCGACTAGCGTGGGAAGGGCACAGTACGGTTTGCGCCGAAAATCGGCGTTTAAAACTCTGGTTCTGTAAGGAGGTGGTGACCCCTACGGGAGGGGTTACCAAACGCAAGTTACACTCTTGTATCCTTGAAAAATACTTATAGACAATATCTTAATTAAATTCAACTGTGATACAGTTATGTGATACAAGGATGGTGAATGAGCAAGAATGGCATACCGTATGTGTCGATGCGCAATGGCGTGTATTGGTATGTCAGGCGAGTACCTGCTGCGGTGAAGCGGGACGCTGTTGCCTTCAATCGCTTCTTTGATGGAGTGGACTCATTTAGACGCTCGCTAAGAACCAAAGATCAGACTGAAGCTTTTGCTGCTGCATCGGTGCTGAACCGACGTTTTGAACAGCTAGTCTCTGTTGCACTTTGTCGTACGGCGATCACCGAGAGTTCAAGTGCTGCTCTTCGTGTTCCTACTTCTTATGATCTCGGTCAGATTGCCCACTCAATCCGGGAAGACATGGTCGGAGAATTCGGCCGCATTATCCTGACTGCAAAGAATAGCGATGATGCGAACGAATATCTGGAATGGCGTTTCGAAAATGAGGCCGATGAGAATGCAAAGCTGCAGAAGCTAAAGGATGCCGGGTCGCAGCGTGCGACTGAGAGGGAAATCGAGATAGCCAAACAGTACATTGAACGCTTTGGGCTTGATGTGACGGTTGGTTCTGCGGTGCATGGCGCGGTATTGTCAGCAGTAAGGGAAGGGCGGCTAGAGGGCAAAAGGGCTGTCAGCGAGATGTTAGAAGGAAGGACCAAGCCAACGCCGTCTGCCTCACCGCTGATTGCCGAAAGCCTGAGCAAAAAGATCGATGGAAAAGCGAGCAAGCTATTCTCTGAGGTGGCAATGGCTCAGAACAACCACAAATTTTTCCCGCCTAAGACCTTGCAGAAGCGCAAGAAGGCACATGACGAGTTTCTTTCGCTTGTCGGAGACATACCCATTGAGGCAATTGAACGAAGCCATGTTAGAGATTTTGTCGAGCACGTGGGGAGCAGAAAAGTGGGGGGACTTGATCGTCCAATCTCCAAGCAAACGCTTCAGAGCTACAAGAGCGCAGTATCGTCCGTAATTGGTTTTGGTATCGACCGTGATTGGAGGGTTGGTCCAAACCCTGCTGATGGCATTGATCTTGATGCATACACAAAAGTGAATTCTGCAGAGACCGTCGTGAATTACCGACGGTTCTTTGAGGGTGAGTTGGTTGCGCTTTTCAAGTTACCGCGGTTCGCAGGGTGCGTGTCTACCAGCCGAATCAATGAGCAGGGCTCATACTTGTTGCAAGACTCGAGGTTTTGGGTTCCTGTCGTGGCGCTCTACACGGGGGCTCGCGACGCTGAGCTTGGCGGACTTCGGCTTTCAGATGTTAGTTTCGAGCCAGTTCCGCATTTGCATTTGAGAGATAACGAACATCGCAAAATCAAGGGTAAGCCGGGTCAAGACAACGCAAGGCAAGTGCCCATCCTCGATATCCTGTTGGATTTGGGATTCAGGGAGTATTGTGCTCGATTGAAATCGAGAGGGGAAACTCGTGTATTTCCTGACTGGAAAGCATACACCGCGTCATCCGATGACTTGAGATGGAGCAACAGTGCTTTCATCAAGGAATTTCACCGGAATGTACGGGACAAGCTATTCCCCAAAAGGCAAGGCGAGAGCCGGAGTCAGCTCCGGTTCTATTCTTTCCGGGGTGCTTTCAAGAAACTCCTACTCACCACGGGCAACAAATTTTACGCAGATATTGTTCTTGGCCACCAGCTCGAAGACCTAGACGCACGCTACGTCGGTTCGATTGAGATTGAAGAGCTTCATCGAGAGTTTCGTGCACTTCGCTATGAGAAGGTTAAGATTACTTCACGAAAACCGCGTTTATGACCGGTTCGCATCAATGCTTACGGCATCTGTGCCGCTTCACGTAAGCAGAATCATTCTTTAAATACCTGATAAATATAAGTATTTACTTCATACTCTGTAGCATCGTTCGTAGCAAATTCTGCGCTTTATCCTCGTCAGTATGCTAGCTATCACGCCGAGGAAATATAGCGATCGACACACCGGCCCGACTTTGTTAGTGCGGTACGAAAGGAGCTGCACATCAAACTCAAGGCTATAGACTTCTTTTGTGGTACGGGCGGCTTCTCGCTTGGCGCTGCAAATGCGGGCTTTAACGTCGTGGGTGCATACGACGTCGACGAGCATCTGACATTTTCGCATCGAGCTAATTTCCCTGACACCAAATTGGTTTTGTGGGATGTCGCCGATCTCAAAGGTCGGGAGGTCATTGATGAGTTTGGCGAAGAAATTGATCTGATTTTTGGAGGGCCACCTTGTCAGGGCTTTAGCATGATCGGCCACAGATCAGAATCTGATCCTCGCCGCGACCTATTGGGTCACTTCTTCAGACTGGTTACGGAAATTCGCCCGAAAGCCTTTGTCATGGAGAACGTGGAGGGTCTGCTTCTTGGTCAAGCACGCACTGTTCTCAGTAAAGCGCAGCGTTGCGCGAAGAGTGCTGGCTACACGGTCTTAGAACCGATGGTGCTGAATGCAGCCGACTTTGGTGCGCCTACAAAGAGACGCCGTGCGTTTGTTATCGGTTTTTTGCCAGATCGATGCGCCAAGATCACAACCGAGATGTTCCAGCCCAATGGACAAATGGCAGTGACCGTCGGCGATGCGCTTTCCGGTCTGAGTTCTTCAAGACCTTTGGCTTCAAAGGAAGGTGTTTTCGACCAAAATCAAATGACTTCTAGTGAAGAGCTTTCGGCCTACGCTCGCAAGCTAGCGTCTCCAGACCTTACTTTTACTGGTAATCATCCAACCAAGCATACATCCAAGGTCGTCAAACGTTTCTCCGAGGTAAGGCCGGGGAAGTCTGATCCCATTGGGAAGCACCACCGTTTGAGACTAGATGGACTCTGCCCAACCTTGAGGGCTGGCACTGGCTCCGACAAGGGCTCGTTTCAGTCGGTTCGTCCCATACACCCAGTTGAAGATCGAGTAATTACGGTAAGAGAGGCGGCAAGACTACAAGGGTTCCCAGATCGTCATCTATTCCATCCCACCAAATGGCATAGCTTTAGACAGATCGGTAACAGTGTAAGTCCAATTATTTCAAAAGAAATTCTATCAGTTGTGTATCGCCAAATAAAAGATTACGCCTAAGCACACGAATTTGGATGAGGGGGTTTCTTTGACTACGATAGAGCCAGCGCAGGACGATCCACTTTCGGTTGATGCTTCACCGACCAAGTCATTTTTTGTTCAGATCATTGTCAAAGATATTCAACTGGACAAAGCAATTTTGGACTTGGTTGATAACTCAATAGATGGTGCGAAACGACTACGGCCGGATGGGGACTATCATGGTCTTTCAGTAGATATCGATCTTTCAAGCGAAGGCTTTCAGATTTCCGACAATTGTGGCGGGATACCCTTAGAAACTGCTAGGAAGTATGCCTTTAAATTCGGCCGTGCGGAGGGTTTTGAAGAGACCGACTTCTCCGTTGGACAATTCGGTGTCGGCATGAAGCGAGCGCTCTTCAAAATGGGAAGAGAGTTTGAGGTCGCATCCTCATCACCATCTGAGAAATTCGATATTGAGGTGAATGTCGACAAATGGATCAAGGCTAAGGATTGGGATTTCAGAGTCTCAAACCTTGAGGTCAAAGAAATACCGGTGTCAGAAACGGGTACCTCAATTTCGGTTCGGCGGCTACACGATGGTGTGAAAACCAGTTTCGATAGTGATCTGTTCTTTCGGCGCTTAAAATCTGAACTTGCAACAACCCAACAGCACTTCATGAGAAACGGATTGGTCATTTCGGTCAAGGGTGAGGCGCTCATAACGAGTGAATGGCAACTTAAGTCTGGTGAAGGGATCGAGCCATTCTATCAGGAGTTCTCTGACAGCATCGGCGGGAGCCACCCGCTCAAAACAAGATTATATGCTGGAATAGGTGGTTCAAAGAAAGCTGACGCGGGCTGGTACGTGTTCTGCAATGGCCGCTGCATCTTGAATGCCGATCAAGGCTCTCGGACGGGCTGGAGTGAGACCACTGCGGATGGCACGAAAGCGCCAAAGTACCACGGGCAATTTTCTAGGTTCAGGGGTTACGTTTTCTTGGACTGCAAGGACGCGAGCGTTCTGCCATGGAATACGACTAAAACAGACTTGGACTATGAACACGCCGCTTATTTCAAGCTCCTTGAGCGCATGATCACCTCGATGAGGCCGGTTATTGATTTCTTGAACGACCTCGATGCTGAGAATGACTATGAAGAAGGGGATCGTGAACTGACAACTTCGGTTGCGAAGGCTCAGCTGACACCAATCGACACGCTCACGGAACGTGCCGTCTTTTCCTACAAGGCGCCCAAGAAAAAGGGGCCGCCGCTTACCACTATCACATACAAGCGCCGGCAGGATGAGGTGGAGACACTGAAAGAGTTTTTGGGTGCAACGTCAAACAAGGTAGTCGGCGAAAAGTCATTCGATTTTGCCTTCAACAACTTGGTTGAAGATTGATCGCAATGACGGGTAGTTTCTCCAAAATTGACTATCGCCTTCGCCCTGCAAAGCACGCGGAAAGGGGTATGCTTTGCGAGCTTTTTCGACGGATGAAGTTCTGCAAGCCAGATGATTATCAGTACATCGGATTTGGCTCAGTAGCTTTCGTAGATTTCCGCATAGTGCATCGAGCCTTGGGGCTGAAAAGAATGTTCAGCATTGAAGACGCTAGAACATTGAAGATCAAAGAGCGCTTTAAACAGAATAAGCCCTTTCGGTGTGTCAAGATGGTCTTTGGAAACTCGGCTAAAGCGCTACCTCAGATTGATTTCAAGAGACGCTCGCTCGTTTGGCTCGATTATGATGATCAATTCTGCGGAGACATGGTTTCTGACCTGAGAACAGTGGCCAGCGATCTTGCGAGCGGTTCGTTTATTGGATTGACCTTTTCAAATCAGGTCCCATTCGAAGAGCCGGAAGTCTCTGAGAAGATTCAGCAATTGAAGGATCAATTTCCTGACTATGTAGAGGAAGATGCAAAGATCGCAGACTTCTCCGGCGGAAAGATTGCTGAATTTGCGCGTACGGTAATCACGGAAAAGCTTCTAGATGTCTTGGGCAAGGCCGATGCGAGTAAAGCAGCGCCAGAACGTCGCACTCTCAAGCAAGTTTGCTATATCCGTTATCGGGACAACGCGTCGATGACGACGCTTGGATGGATGGTTGTCGCTGAGAAAGAACTTGCTCTCTTTGATGAATGTGACTTCGAAAGCTTGGAATTCACATCTGAGTCCGAAGTTCCGTTTACCATCAAAGTGCCAAAGATCACTCCACACGAGGTTAGGGCGTTGGAAAAGTTCATTCCGAACAAGCCAGCGGCCAATCATCTGAAGTGGATACCAACGCGTGAGAAGGATGCGTTTTTCGAGGCCCATCGGTACCTACCCAGTTTCGGCGTAATCGAGCCAACCTGATAGACACTTGCTTGCTTCCAGTTTGGCCAGTGACTAGTCTCTCCCTTGCATCGGGTCAGTCCTCGGTGTGAGGCTTTAGAACCTCAAATCACAGACGCCGGTCAACTATTGTTGGCCGGGTGGCCGTTACGTATGTCCAGAGCATCCGCTTAAAGGTAGCGGCGCTCGGACGTCTGTGCTGAGTTCTAAACACCCGGCTTTGACCGGGAGGCCTCATCCAGAATGTGAGGCTTATATGAACCAAACTCAAACACTTGCTATTATTGGCGGCTCTTGCCTGGTCGTCGGCTTTCTACTCGGTGTCGTATTGTCGACCACCCATGAGTCACCTCTACCTAGAGTGAGCCCAACAGAGGTTGCAGATATGGCCGAACCCAACGCACAGCGCATTAATCTAGGTCAGATGCATCAGTCTTGTACCAGCGGCGATGAGCTTGAATGCACCGAGCTACATAAGGCTTGCGAGCAGATTCTGAGTGTTGGCACCCTAAACTTACATGAGCTTGGGAGCGCGTACGAGAACGCAAACATTGATGCGTTTGATGTTGCATGTGCTGAAGAAAGCAAACGAGCGGTCGAACGATTGATGGCACAAACTCGTCGCGAAGCTCGCAGCACTAGGCCACGTAGCGATTTCAGCTCTCAAATGCTGAGAGATTTGAAAAGCACCGCTGAGGCATTGGAGCTATCTTGCAGCCGCTACGGCACGAACTGCGACGAAGCTAGTTTTGTTCGGCAGCAATACGAAGATGCGAGCTTAGGCCTCTGAATTGTTCAAGCTTGCCCTGAACCATATTACCGTTTCAGGGCAAGCCGTTTGGAGATAAGCTCATTCGGAGCAAGCCAGAATTCGATAAACGCTAGCTCGTCCGATGCCCATCTCTCTAGCTATCGCAACCCCACCCATACCAGCCGATTTGAGCTCGCGTACCTTGTTCGCATCAATGCTCGCTGGCCTACCTTTATAGACGCCTCGCTTCTTTGCCTTCTCAATACCCTCGCGCTGTCGCTCCTTTCTGATGTCGGTTTCAAATTCGGCTACAGCGCCTAGAATGCCAAGTACGAGCTTACCCATACTGGTCGTCGTATCGACTGCGCCTTGTTGCAAGCAGCGGAAGCCGACTTGCTTTACTTGAAGTTGGTCGATGATGGTGTGCAGGTCTTTGCCAGATCGAGCCAAGCGGTCCAGACGCGTTACTACCAACGTATCCCCCTCTCTCAGCCAATCTAAGCACTCCTGAAGCGCTTCGCGACCTTTCGCTGTCGTTCCGCTCATCTTCTCTGAGAAGAGCTTCTCGCAGCCGCTATCGGCTAGCTGCTGGGTTTGCAGCTCAAGGCTCTGTGAGGTGCTGCTGACACGGGCATATCCAACAAGGGTCATTCTGCTTCTCCTGTCTCATTTAACTTTAGAGCCAGGTGAAAATACCGCCTCGAACTGGGAGGCTAAGTCATATGAGACGTTCCGTGGAAGCCGCGAGACGCCTCGGATGAGTATACCAAAATGAGAGTCTGCTTCCGGTTCAAGACAGTTGTTCAGTTAGTGTCGGATTCTGGGGGTGGAAGCGGACTGTCTGGTTCGCGTGCCGATGCGTGGGGAAATAATCTTTGATCCAGTCCTCGTGACCAAGGAGTTAGCTATTTCTTCTGTCCTGTTCGGGACACAAGGTTGGGCTTTCCATGAACTCACTGGCCCGATGGGAAAGATGTTGTCCAACATCCTTACCACTTTCGCCGATTTCGAAACCGATCCGCTCCGCATCCGGACCAGTAAAGGCTTGGTAATCAGCTCAAGCGGTCAGAGAAACAGCAGCATGAACTCTGTCCCATGCAAGCCACCGGAGAACACTCCATCAGTCATCTGGCTGAAGTGTTTTCCATATCAAGTCCAACTGTTTATAGGACTCCAAAGCGGGAAACTTTTTGACAAAGGCCGATCCTTTGAAACAAACTTCGGTTACTCTCAAACGCCAAGCGCCCATCCGCTTCGATGAAGCGCCTAGATCTTGGCTGGGTGGACTTCCAATGATGCCTAGGTTCACGAAGTGGCCACGTGACGGCGAAGGTGCTCCATTGCACTTCATTGCTCAGATATGCTGCGATGATTTACCAGAGTCGCTCTGGAATGGTTTGGGGCCGCGCAAAGGTTGGCTTTTGCTCTTTGTAGAGACCTTGAAGCTTGAAGACTATGCCGAGAACAAAACCGTGCAGGTGTTACACAACTCTCGCTTAGGCTCCGAGCGCCAACCACCGAAGGATGCGCCTACTGTCCGCCACTCGATGTCCGATTACATCGACTACACATCCCCCAAGATCAGGCCAGGTGTCCCGAAGCTCTGGCGTAAATGGCCTATCGACATCGTCGTACAAGAATATGACCCGGCTGAAATCGGGTCTGAAGAGTCGGGTCCCACTGGGAATCAGGGCGAAGACCTTTACGAAGCACTATTGGCGCAAAATCGGGTCAACAAAAACTCTCAGCCATTAGATCGGCCACTGACATGGCGTGGCGCTCGTTATGTCATCGAAGGTCTTCAAAGAGATTTGCAACCTGACGACTTTGAACGCAGTTTTGTCGGAGCCTTCGGACTGCTTAGCGCGCCAGAATTCGACCACGACGGGTTGCGCAAAGAAATCAGCCAGCGCGTCATGCAAAGCCCAGACTATCAAGGCGGGCCAGTCCATAAGTTTGGCCGGTACAGTGAACTTTTTACGCGTGTTGAAAACGTAGTGCGCGCTGAACGCCGCACCGGATGGGCTAAAAGAGCTTACGCTTACTTCGATGCTGAAATCGCCAAATTTGCAAGCAAGAAGGACGAGCTTGAGCAAGCGCACGCAGAAGGACGGACAGATGCAGTGGCACAAATTGGCGATGTAATTCTGCCATTGAAAGGGGTGCTATGGAACATCGAACGCTTTGCAGGATATCGCAAAGCCCTCGACGAAACGCTGGCGATGTATCCTGGCCCTGATCCTGAAATGGCTTTGACAGAAGAGATAGAGCATCTTGGCCGCGAATACCTAGCGTGGGGTGTTCGAATGGCGGAAGGGGTCAAGGCTGCGATGAAGGAACTAGCAGCCAATGATCCGCAAACCCTTATCAGTGCTTCGTCATGGAATCAGTTGACGCGTGTATTTTCCGAGGTTTCCCCAGAATATTGGGCCAAAGGTGACGGTGTCCTAGAAAAAAGCCGACGTAATATTAATATGAAACGCCATGTCAGGATGGCAATTCGCGAAGACATCTTTGACCTTTATACCCGAGACAATAGCGCCTCAGAGACGCTTATGCGGGATGTCCTCCCAACTAAAGAATCTGCAAAGCACATCGAGCCGGGCTTGGCACATCGAATGGGAGGGCGGCCTGACCTGATCCAAGGTGACGCCGTTGACGATTGCGAACAGCTTCTTTTCCAGATCGCTAGCGACTTGGCGATGGGATGGATGTGGGGCGATCTCGGTGCTCTCTACGTCACCATCTCAGAGGACGACTTAGGTCGAACGCAATTTGGGCATGTCAATGCGCGGATTGAGGGGCACTAAAAAGAAAATGCTACCTTACCAAATCGCCTCTTACCGAAGGAGACCTCGGTGTAACGACGTCTCAAATTGGGTCGTTACCGGAATGTCTGCTCTGTTCATCCGCTCGTGTCATTCCGTACCGATTGGCGACTACATTGTCAGAAGCTCAGGGAGCGTTCCTAAGAGCGCTTACGCCGTTACTGCGCTGAATTGCAGCGACCCATTTGGTATGCTCCAGAACGCATCCTCGTGATGCTGACTTACCAATTCGACATAGCCTTGGCTCTGAATGGCTAAAGCGCCGTACCAGCCGCCAGATAGGAGGCACCGTAATGATGGAGTCCGTGCCGGCTAAGACTTCGACGTTGACGCGTAAACAAACCTAAATCCTCTGCATTGGGCTTCAACTCAAGGCGGGCTGGCGCGAGGGCACTGTTGCAGGTGTATAACCGAAACACGAAAGAGCATTTTTGATGATCAATCTGTAAACATTGCGCCAACAGTTAGTGGATTGAAACTGCATCCCAGAAGTCTTTGTCGCGTCCAGAGACGAGGTTCCAAAAGTCCTCCGCTAAAGCCGTTCCCGCATTGGAGATGAAGTCTCGGCGGTAACCCAAACGGTCGTCTTTGCGGCGTGCATATTTGAACAGGTAATTAGGGTACGTTCGACTTTCGCGTTCGAACATCTTGATATGCGATTTCTTGTTGTTGGCCTTTGGGTACCCACGAAGTCCATGCCCGCAAGCCCGCTCAATCGCTTCCTTGATCGCAGCCATATCTGTAGCATCATAGAGAGCAGCAAGCCCATGCAGATGCAGCCCCACTCGTTTGGGGTTTGACCAGTCTTTGCTCAGCCGACTTTGTTTCCCTGACCCTTCCACAACAAATCCGTATTCCCAGCCACCGTTAGGGCAGTTGGGTAACTTGCGGAGTTCTTTCGCGGTACGCTCTGCTAATTCCGAACGTGGGTCACGTCCTTCATTCAGCCATTGGCTCTCGAGTTTCGGGTGGACGCTGATGTCGAACTTTACAAAACCATACTCATGCATGCTCATGGCGAGAAGATCGAATTTGAACCATCGAGATAGGTCTTTGTACTGTGGGAGGGGTCTTCCGTTGACTTGTCGGCTAAGTGGAAAGGCAGTTCGTCTGTTACCACCAAGCGGAGCATCCACTCCCATAAAGGGGGAAAACGGCTCTAAAGGTATCGACCCAAACCGATGCTTCAAGATTGAGCAAGATTTGAGTTGTCGAATCTGACGGTCGATTTTCTTGTCGCGCTCGATGCGTCGATTCTCTCGACCGCGCGATTTCTTCGTTCCGAAATTTCGATATAGGGTGTTTTGCATGCGTTTTTTCCTTCTGTGTAACAACTGTGTGATACAAAGAGAAAAATCGCCGCCGTAAGATATTGCTTTTTAAGCAAAATCGAAAGGTGGTGACCCCTACGGGAATCGAACCCGTGTTTCAGCCGTGAAAGGGCCGCGTCCTAACCGCTAGACGAAGGGGCCACACTTGTGTGCGAGGCCGCGCATCTAGTGGGGTAGTGGTTGGCGGTCAAGCCTGTAATCGAAGAACTTTGGCGTTTCTTGGCGGTTTCTCGCAATCAATCAGCAAAGGCAGCGTCTTCGAGGTGCAATTCTGCCGCAGGGCGCGGCCCCCAATCGTCGATCTTTGCGCGCCCCGCGAGATGAAAACGGCGCCCCTTGGATCGGTGAATTAGGGTCTGCGCCATTTCCGTTTCCGCCGCGCGAAAGGCAATGGCTTTAAACGACTTACCATCTTCACCTGCCGCAATCAGGCGCAAGTGATCCTTGCCAACAATATCGGCCTTTATGATGCGCACTGGCCCGACAGCCAAGCGCGGGGCAGGCCAGCCGACCCCGTAGGGACCCGCCGCCTCTAGCGTCTCTACCAGCTCTGGCGTCAATCCGCCGGGCGCAACCGACAGATCGAGCTGCATGCGCTGGCCGAGGCGTGCGCGCTCAATATCCTTGGCGAGGCGAGTGTCGAGGAATTCTGCGAAAGCGGCGAGTTTGTCATTCTCGATTGTGAGACCCGCCGCCATGGCATGTCCGCCGCCTGCGACCAGCAGGCCTTCCTCCCGTGCGGCAATGATCGCCGCGCCAAGATCAACGCCGCTGATGGAGCGGCCAGAGCCTTTGCCTTGGCCCTCGGTTTCATCGCGCGCGATGACGATGGCGGGGCGGCCGGTCTTTTCCTTTATGCGCCCTGCAACGATGCCAATCACGCCCGGATGCCAGCCATCACCAGAAAGCACGTGAACCGCATGGTTGTGCTGCCCTTCAAGCTGCCGCTCGGCCTCTTCCTGGACTTCGGCCTCAATGGCGCGGCGCTCTTCATTCAATTGGCTTAGCTGTTCCGCTATGGCGCGCGCTTCTTCTGGATCACGCGTCGTCAGCAGCTTCACGCCCAGAGTCGATTCGCCAATCCGCCCGCCCGCATTGATCCGCGGGCCAAGGGCAAAGCCGAGGTCGCTTGCTTGCGGCGCGCGTTTGAGACGGCTCGCGTCCATGAGCGCCGCCATGCCAATCCGCTCGCGGCGCGCGAGAATTTTCAGCCCCTGCGCAACGAAAGCGCGGTTGAGGCCGTGCAGCGCGGCGACATCGGCCACAGTGCCCAGCGCGACCAGATCAAGCAGCGCCATCAGGTCGGGTTCTTTGCGGTTCTTGAAATACCCTTCGCTGCGCAGGTTTCTAACCAGTGCAATCGCGAGCAGGAATGCGACCCCGACAGCGGCCAAATGACCATGCGCGGCGGCAAGGTCGTTCTCATCTAGCCTGTTTGGGTTTACCAGGGCGGTGGTTGGCGGCAATTCGGCGCCGCATTTGTGATGATCGACGACGATCACATCCACGCCTTCATCGCGGGCCATGCCCAGCGCTTCGTACGCCATCGCGCCGCAATCGACGGTAACGATCAGGCTTGATCCCGAACGCGCGAGCTTGACTAAGGCTTCGCCGCTGGGGCCGTAACCCTCCAGCAAACGGTCTGGGATGTAATATCCGGCCTCCACATCCAAATCGCGCAGCAGTTGTACGAGCAAGGCAGAACTGGTCGCGCCATCGACGTCATAATCGCCGTAAATTGTGATCTGCTCTCCGCTGAGTACGGCTTTGGCGATCCGCGAGGCTGCGCTCTCCATGTCGTTAAACTCGGATGGATCTGGCAGAAAATCGCGCATGGTGGGTTTGGCGTGGCGGGCCACATCCTCGCGCGCGACACCCCGGGTCAGCAACAATTGGGTGAGGATATCATTCGTCAGCGTATTGGCCTCAGCCCCCAACTCCATATTGCCGCCGCGCCATTGCCAGGCGCGCTCTGACAGAGAAGACGCGACGCCTAAGACGTGAGAGATTGTGGGAGATGCCATATTGCAAAGCTTAGCCTATTGTTTCGCCGTGTGACAGCGCCGCGGATTGACAATCGACAGCCCGCTCGCTTGTGATGTCTTAATGGAAAACAATGCTCCGCTTCTCATTATCTGGCACAGCCGCACAGGGGCCAGCGAGGCTATGGCAAAGGCGGCGGCCGATGGAGCAGGCAAGGTGCGCACGCTTTTAAAGGCGCAGGATGTGACAAGCGCGGACTTGCTTTCAGCAGGTGGCTACATCTTTGCCTGTCCGGAAAATCTCGCGACGATGAGCGGGGCGATGAAAGAAATGTTCGACGCAAATTACTATGACGTGCTCGGACATATTGAGGGTAGGCCATATGCCAGCATCATTGCCGCTGGATCAGATGGGGAAGGGGCGCAGAGACAATTGGACCGGATCGCCACTGGCTGGCGCCTTAAAAGAGTAGCTGATTCCATGATCGTCAACTTCTCCGCGCAGACCCCGCAGAAAATTGCTACAGTGAAACAAGTGCCAACGGAAGCGCTGGAGCAATCACGCGCTTTGGGCCAGGCAATTTCCGAAGGTTTGCGGTTGGGAGTTTTTTGATCGCTTGCATGGGTTTCCCCGAGCAAATCCAAAACGGGACTCGACGATGAACAAGAAACAGGTCACTATCGTATTGCAAACGATCTGAAATTTCGCGGCGGGATGAGGAAGGGGGCCGGGATAATCGATCAAGACCGACAAGCTGGCTCTCCAGGCCTGTACCTGCTGTTTGCGACGGGCAAGCGGCCGGATCGCGCCGCTATGAAGGAATTCTTCGCGGAGCAGAACACTGTGCTGCTGTCGCATGATCCTTGCGATGCGACACCGCTGCAATTGGTGGATGCGGATCATGTGCAGTCGGACAAGTCCGCCAGCTTTGCCAATCCTGAGGCGCAAGATCACGCCTGGATGGAGCTGCTACGCGAAGGACTGACTTTTGATCTGGAAGGTATTGCTCCAGGCCCCGCATCTGAATTTCCTGAAATTGAACATCGCTTCGATCTGGAGCAAGCGCCGAACGGATTCCGCTTCGAGGCAATGCGTATCGTGGTGGGACAGCATCTGTCGGGCGGTGAGCGTTCGCTGCCGATCATGCGCGGCATGGTGGGGCTTGCGCGCGACCTGACACACCATTTTGACGATGTAGAGGCCGTTGTCTGGTCTCCATCAAAGAGCGCTATTGGGCGTCAATACTTCGAATCTGTTTCGACCGCTTGGATTGAGGGTGGGTCTTTCCCGGCATTGGGCCTGACGGCTTTTCGCGAGACGATCGATGGGGCACTGCAAACAGTGGGTCTCGACTATTGGATTGGGCAGGAATTGCGGATCGAACCGCCTTTAGCCGATGGGAAAGTTACCGCCACCAGATTGGGAGTGCGGTTGGTCAATCAATTGATCTTGATTCAAGGCTTAAAAGAGATCGAGCGGATTGTCGCACCAAACGGGAGCCGTTTGATCATGCGCCCGTCGAAGAATGGCAAATTTGTGAGGGTTTGGCGCGAATAGGACGCGGTTAGAGGGGGCAACATGCACGGCAATATCGGGCCAGCGCATGCGCCTGCGCTGGCAAAGCGACGCGCGGCCATCCCGTTCAGATCGGTCAATCGCCGCAGAGAGCCTGGGTATGATGCGGGCCTGCAGCGACACCATTTGCTGCCCAGGCAATTGCTACGGCGTGACTGTTTTGGCCATCTGTTTGCCGATGTAAGCCGCACGGCGATTGGCTTCGACGATTTTCGCGCGAATGGCCTGCTGCTCCCATCCAACGAAGACGCGACGGTCCGCACAGGAATGCCGCTGCATCGCGGCCCGCACCGCCGCTATAACGAGATGGTGATGGAGCGCGTTGGCCGGATTGAGCAAAGCTGGGCTGAAACCCGCATCCACGATCCCGATGCCGCTTTCATCGAGGCGCTCATGCGCCTGCAATTGCTACAAAGCGCGCTGCGCACTTACCTGCTCAGCCAAAAGCGCAAGCTGCTGCTCAACCGCAAGGACCCGCTTGGCAGCGGTTATGACTTCACCGAACTCGACATGATGGCCGAACAGCTGTGGAATGCAACTTAGCCAAGTGTCCCGTCAGTCAGCCCAGCGAGTGTAGTCTGACTTGTTTAGGAGCGCTGCCTTAGCCGCGTGATACTCAGCCTCGAACTTGCTGACCATGTCCTCAACTGTGTCGACCGATTTGATTGCGCCAACCCCTTGTCCCGAGCCCCAGATGTCTTTCCACGCCTTCGCTTTGGTGTTGCCACCGCTGCCGAAGTTCATCTTGGACGGATCGCTTTCTGGCAGGTTGTCCGGGTCGAGCCCGGCCTTTTCGATTGAGCTGCGTAGGTAGTTGCCGTGCACCCCAGTGAACAGGTTGGAGTAGACGATCCCGTCCGCTGATCCCTCAACGATGCCTTCCTTATAGGCTTGGTCGGCGTTTGCCTCTTTGGTTGCGATGAAGGCGCTGCCAGCATAGCCAAAGTCTGCGCCCATCGCTTGAGCCGATAGGATCGAGGCGCCGTTTGCGATCGAGCCCGACAGTGCGACCAGCCCGTCAAACCACTCGCGGATTTCCTGCATCAAGGCGAAGGGCGAGAGAGTGCCAGCGTGGCCACCAGCGCCAGCGGCGACCGGGATCAGGCCATCTGCGCCCTTTTCAATGGCCTTATTTGCAAAGCGATTGTTGATCACATCATGCATGGTGATGCCGCCCCAATTGCGCACGGCATCGAAGATCTCAGTGCGCGCGCCGAGTGAGGTGATGACCAGCGGCACTTGCCATTTCTCGCAGGTTGCCAAGTCGGCCATCACGCGGTCGTTCGACTTGTGCACGATCTGGTTGACCGCAAACGGCGCGGCTGGCCGGTCCGGGTTCTCGCGGTTGTACTTGGCAAGCTCTTCGGTGATCTGATGCAGCCATTCATCGAGCAGCGTCTGCGGGCGCGCATTGAGCGCTGGGAAACTGCCGATGATTCCAGCCTTGCATTGAGCGATCACCAGTTCCGGGCCGGAGACGATGAATAGGGGCGAGCCGATTAGAGGTAGGCGCAGGCGATCAAAGGGAGTGGGAAGAGACATCAATTTCTCCGTCAATGCGGTCGTGGTTTCAGGCAGTTACTCTGCGTTTCTACGCTCAGTGCATAGCGCCAGTTCCCGCCTTGTCGAGCGCCAAGAGCAGGCGGGTCGCGGCCAGCCCTCGTTGCCGTAGCGGAATGCGATGCCATCAAGGGCAAAGAACTTCTTCAATGCCATAGAAGCGCGCTGCATTCCCGGCATAGAGCGCGGTTTTCTCATCCGCGCTTGCGCCCGCCGTGATCCGCTTGAACGCGTTCCACAGCACCGGATAGGTCGCCCCCCAGCGATCAACCGGATAGTTGCTTTCGAACATGGCGCGCTGCGGCCCAAAGGCCTCGATGCAGGTCTCGATATAGGGCTTCCACATGGCGGCGAGCTCTGTCGATCCGATGCCAGCGGCGGGGCCGTCCTCAGGCATCGCGCAATTGTGCATCGCCAGTCCGCCCAGCTTCACCATCACATTGGGGCATTTGCCAAGCTCGATGATGTTGCTGCGCCAGATGTTAAAGCGCTCTTCGAGCTTGCCGGCGTAACTCGCGGAACCAAGCGGCGTGCCGCAATGGTCGAGACAGATTGGTTGGTCGGGGAAGGCGCGCGCAAGGTCGATCACATCGGGCAATTGCGGCTCCAGGATCCAGGCATCGAAGGTGAGACCACGTTTCCCAAGCTCGGCGAACCCTGCGCGGAAGCTGGCATCACGGTACAGCTCTGGCGGCGCGTGGAACGGAGGGCCAAGCACGTCCGGATCCGCATCCCAAGCGCCCTGATGGCGAATGCCCTTGAAGCGGCTGTTTTCCCGCGTCCCGCCTGCCTCGATCAGCGCATCCAGCACCGGGCCAGCGCCTTCGCCCAGCAGCATGTTGGCATGGCCGATGATCCCAGCGCAGGCGCGCAAGGGACCGTAGAGCCCGCTCGCCGATTGCGCCGCAATACCGTTCACAAACTCAACCTCGCCGACCGGTTTCAGGTCTTCGCCCAGCACCGCATTGTAGAACGCGCCGCATTCCATGAAGACGGTGGCGATGACGTTGTGGCCCGTTTGCAGGTCTGAATGCAGTTGGTCGAAGGTGTAATACGCTGCGTCCACCAGCGTCTCGATGAAGCGATGCCGTGGTTCTGGGAACATGGGCAGCATCGACCGCAGGTCCCACAGGTGGTGATGCGGATCGATGATCGGCAGCTCAGGCTCAAGTATCGCTTCACTCATGGTATTGTCTCTCCCTTGGCCCATGGCATAGCCACTCCGTTCACCGCGTGCAAAGCACGTTTGGAGCAGACTGGAACACAGTCTTAGGCCGAAAAACCAATCGATCACAGCGCCGCCGTTTGATCGGTTTCTCCGATTATTCCGCTGTGCCCGAAAATAGCTCATCAGTGAGGCATAGCGGCCCATGCAAAGGTAGGAAACGCTGCGCTAAGTCATTGCGCGTATAAGCGGCCAAGATCGTCCTTAATCATACCTTGCGATGGACTGGCTGCAACGCAATCGAGCCAGGGAAAACGCAATGTATCATGCCAGAATTGACCCAGAGAACGTGCGGCTGGCGCGGCTACAGACCTATGAGATCAACGACCCGAATAAGCCCGTGTACCACAGGCTCAACGAAATTCTGAGTGCGGTCGCATCACAAACGGCGGAGATCTATGTTGATCAATATGCGAAGATCGTCGGCATCATAATCAAGGGCGATCCGCGCCAGAATTTTGTCGAAGAGGTTACGAAGCATCTGCTCGTCAAATACCGACCTCCGTTTGACGAGGAGTGGATCGAGCGCTGCGAAAATATTGCAGAGTTGGTCTATACCTCTCGTACAGATCCGGCGGCACATTTGGGCGCGATCAGCGTCTCTCAGCAATTTGAATTGCGAACGGTATTCGAGGCGGCGGATAGCTTGGAAGAGGGCATGTCGCTGGTGACCGAACTCAGCCGAATGTACACTCTGGATGCCGAAATCATGCTGACGAAGATTCAGCAATGCCGTGAAAAAGAACATTCCAAATGGGTTGGTGAGCAAACTGAAATGTTTCGGGCGGCTGTTAGCGACGCGGTAAGCCGTGCTGCCCAGCAAAGCGCGCAGAGCAATCACAAGGCGGACCAAGCCAACAAGTTGATCCGCGATTTGCGTGCCTTGGCCGACGAGGTGACGATCGCCTCAAGCGAATCGGCCGCGGCGATGGGCGATGCTGCGAGCACTGCAGGTAGCCTGCGCATGACGTTGGACGAAATGACTTACGAGCTAAGTCGCGCATCGCAGTCTTTGGGCGCCGCCACGCAGATTGCGGAGGAATCCCAAGATACGGTTTATGATCTAACCTCGCAGAATGCCTCGATTCAATCGATTGCGCAGATGATCCAATCGATCACATCACAAACCAGTATTTTGGCGCTGAATGCACGGATTGAAGCGGCGAGGGCTGGCGAAGCAGGGCGCGGGTTTGCAGTGGTGGCGAGCGAGATAAAAGGCCTGTCTGAGCAAACTGCCAAAGCGACTGATGATATCGTTTCGCGCTTGGGCGGGATTGAAAAAGCGAGCGACCGTGCACTCAATGCCAATCGCACGATGCACGAGACATTTGGCACAGTCCGGGATCTCACTCAGGCCGTGTGCGATGAGGTAACTCTGCAAGGGACGACCGTTACAAAGATTGCTGCGAGCGTTGACGAGACTTCGCTCAGTGCAAAGTCATCAAGCGAGGCGGTTCAGCGCATTCGTGAGCTGGTCGATGGGATCGCCAAAGAAATGACTGCAGCAACCAGTCTGACCAGCAATCTCAATGCGCATATCGCGAGCCTGCAAACGGGCGCTGACGAATTCCTAAAAAGTCTATCGTTCAATTCTGTTCAAACTGCTCTGCAGGAAAGCCGGCGCCATCCCAATTCCGCGCGCCGATCAGCGGCCGAGTAAGATCTTGCCAATTGCGCGGTTCAGGTCGGCTGCGCTGGCAGTGTTACCGAGCGAAACGACAACGCGGCGCGGCGTTTCAGGGGAAGCCGGACGTGCCATAAAAAGCGTGCGATATCCCGCATTGGCGCCCGTGTGCCAGACATCCGCGATACCTCCATCGCTATCAGGAGTGAGCATGATGCCGAAACCATAGTGCGTACCCGGCATGAAATCGGTTTCGGCCTCTGGAGTGAGCATTGCCGTCGCAATCCCGGTTGGAATTGGGCTTTCTTCTCCGGCGGCGGCATCAAGCAATGCGGAGACGAAGCGAGCATAATCCTCTGAAGTGGACCATAGGCCTGCGGCGGCTTTCTCTGGATAGACATGCCGGCTGTTTTCGATCGCTCGGAAAACCCCTTGCGTGGGCGCAAATCCGGAATCCGCTCCCACAATTGTCAGCGGCGCAATGGCTGCTTCGTCCAGGGGCTGAGCAAATGTGCTTTTTGCCATGCCGAGCGGACCGAGTAACAGCTCATCAGCAATTGCCTCAAAGCTCTTGCCAGCGGTATCTTCCGCCCACAATTGCGAGATAGTGTAGCCGCCGCCTGAATAGCGAAATTCGCCCGGAGCGCCGTCAAACGCCAGTTGAGACTCGAAAATTCGTGGAGGCGCGTCAATGACATCAGCAGTGCTGAGCAGAGCGCTGTCACGCGGATAGCCGGGATAACCCGATTGCGATGCGCCGGTTGTGTGTGAGAGGAGCTGTCTTAGGGTAACGGGTTTGTCGCCGCCCTCAAGGTCGGCAATGTCCACTGAGGTGATCTGGCCGCGTATGTCATCGTTTAGGCCGACGCCTTGTTGTTCAGCGAGGATCAGAATGACGGCGGCAGAAACCGCTTTGGAAAGGCTGGCGACCTGCATCAGTCCGCCTTTTTTGGCCCGCCCGAAATAGAGGTTTTGCGGTTCCGCGCCAGCTTCGAGCACAGTTACGCTAAGCGCGGTGATCCTTAGATTGTCCGCCTCGGATGCGATGAGCTCTTGAATGCCGTCCGGCTTCGCCTCGGCAAGTTTCTGTTCAAACTCTGGATCGAGCGAAGGCTCGAAAAGACTCGCGATGCCTAGGCCCGCTACGGGTAGGAGGATCACTGCGAGCGCTAGCGCAATCACGATCTTCCATTTCGACATTGCGTTCCTCCTGCGCGCGCCTCTTACCCTATTTGACCGCCGAATTCGCCGCGCTTAGCACGGCGCGTACGCTGGCGGTGGAGACGTCTTCGTCGATGCCAACACCCCAAATGGTGCGGCCGCCGCTCTCGCATTGAAGGTAGGCAGCGGCGCGGGCATCGCGGCCAGAACCCAGCGCGTGTTCGGTGTAGTCGAGCACTTTGAGGTCCAGGCCAAAGTTCTCCTCCAACGTGGTCAGAACGCTGGAGATGAGGCCATTGCCGCGCCCGCTGACGCTTTGCTCTTGTCCGGCAACGGTGATCGTTCCGGCGAAGACCCGCGTGCCATCGCCGGTGCGGCTTTCTTCATAGCGGACCAGCTGGAAATGCTTGTTAGCGGTCTGCACGTGATAGGCGGCCTTAAACGCCTGCCAGATGTCGGCTGCATTGAGTTCGCGGCCCAGCTCGTCGGCCATGTTTTGCACGTGACGGCTGAAATCGGCTTGCATCTTCTTGGGCAGTTTGAGGCCTTGGTCTTGCTCCAGAACCCAGGCGAACCCGCCTTTGCCGCTTTGCGAATTGACGCGGATGACAGCCTCGTAATTGCGCCCCAGATCAGCGGGATCAATCGGCAGATAGGGAACGCGCCAGCCCTCATCGTTCTGGGTGCCACGCGCCTCGAAGCCTTTTTTGATCGCGTCCTGATGGCTGCCGGAAAAGGCGGTGAAGACCAGCTCCCCGCCATAGGGGTGGCGTTCGTGCACGGGCAGATCGTTGCAATATTCCACCGTCTCGATCACGCGGTCGATGTCGGAGAAGTCGAGGCCGGGATCGATTCCCTGCGTGTACATATTGAGCGCAACAGTCACGAGGCAGCAATTGCCGGTGCGCTCGCCATTGCCGAATAGGCAGCCTTCGACCCGGTCGGCGCCCGCCATCAATCCCAGCTCCGCCGCGGCCACGCCGGTGCCGCGGTCATTGTGCGTGTGCAGGCTGATCACCGCGCTCTCGCGGTTCGGCAGATTGCGGCAGAAATATTCGATCTGGTCGGCGTAAATATTGGGCGTTGCCGCCTCGACCGTGGCCGGCAGATTGAGGATGATCGGCTTGTCCGGTGTTGGCGCCAGCACACCCATAACCGCCTCACACACCTCAATGCTGAAATCCAATTCAGCGGTAGAGAATGTCTCCGGCGAATATTGGAAATGCCAGTCGGTATCGGGCCGCGCACCCGCCTCGTCGCGCATCACCTTGGCCCCGGCGATGGCGATTTCGCGCACTTCATCTTTTGACATGCGGAACACAATATCGCGCCATGCTGGCGAGACCGCGTTGTAGAGGTGGACGATTGCCGCGCGCGCTCCGGCGAGGCTTTCAAACGAGGTGCGGATCAAATCCTCGCGGCTTTGCGTCAGCACCTGGACCAGCACGTCTTCGGGAACGCGGTCTGACTTTACCAGGCCAGAGATAAAGTCGAACTCGGTCGCGCCCGCGCTGGGAAAGCCGACCTCAATCTCTTTCACGCCGACCTCAATCAGCAGATCGAAAAAGCGGTTTTTCTTCACCGCATCCATCGGATCGATGATCGACTGATTGCCATCGCGCAGATCGGTGGAAAGCCAGCGCGGCGGCGAGGTGATCTGCTGCGCGGGCCATTGCCGGTCGGGCAAGTTAATTTGCGGGAAGGGGCGGTATTTTCGCGAAGGCTGGTTGAGCATGGGCATGATGGCGCGGCTTTCGTGTGCTTGTGAGTGCCGTTGGGCAACTGAATTTTACGACTGTTGGCGGGTTTGCTTGGCTTCCCTTGGGCGCTGCGCATGCCCGGCCGGGAGCATACGTCAGGTCACGCCCAAGGGCGCGTAAGTCGTAGGAGTAGCTGCGTGCGTGTTCGCGTCATGATTAACTGCATCGCGCAGAATGGCGCGCAAGGCAAGTATCTAGGAATTTTCGGTCGAATGTAACCGAAAGTTGCATACGTGCGAACTCAAGAGCATCGTGCCACATAGGCATATAATAGGAGAACCCCCCAATGCGTAAATCACTATTTGCAATCGCCTTAATGGCCACTGTCGCAGCCTGCGGCGCGCCAGTCAAGAAGCTCAAACCCCTGACGTTGCAGAAGCAACTGAGAGCGCTGGCCTGTTCGCTGATCTTGGCGGTGAAGCATCGGGCCCAGTTCACACCGCGGCCAAGGGGGATACCCTGGCTGTCAGCGGCTATGACACGGTCAGCTATTTTGAAGGCGACGGCGTTCCCGTTGAAGGCTCAGAAGAATTTACCGTGCGTTATGAAGGCTTTGACTACCGGTTTGCCAGCGCAGAAAACGCTGAGAAGTTTAAGGCAGAGCCAGCCAAATATGCGCCGGCCTATGGCGGATATTGCGCCTGGGCGATTGGCGCGAACGATGCGCTCGCACCGGGTGACCCCAACGTCTATGAAATCGTTGATGGCAAGCTCTACTTGAACTTCAACGAGAGCGTTCAAGAGAATTGGCAAAAAGATATCCCTGGCTTCATCGAAGCTGGCGATACGAACTATCCAACTCACTCAGCGGATGAGCACTTCACCGACTAAGCGAGTTAGTCTCGAACATTTCAAAGCCCCGTCAGAGCGATCCGGCGGGGTTTTGAGTGTGTGTGTGTGTTGAAAATCAGAGCGCTGGTTCGGTCCGTCTGCTGACGGACCGCAAGGCCGACCGGCCGCCCGCAGCGGCGCGGACTTGTCCGCTGGCCGCGAGGATATCGCATGCCCGGATGGGCGTGCGGCACAAAAAAGCTATCCGCAGCGTGCATCGCGGATCACCCCGGTGTTGTCGATCATCACATTGAGGCGCGATGAGGTGGGGTCAGGATTGATGAAGGTCGAACCGGGAATTACAAAGCGCACTTCGTTTTGAGAGCCAACTGCCGCGACGATTTCAGCCCGCGTTGCTTCGTCAGCATTTCTTCCAAGAAACGGCGCGACCGCTGGCGCTCCGCAGATGGAGGCATTGGGATCGCTGGCGGTGCCAGGCACAAATGGACCGCTCGTTCCGCTCACAGGCTCAGAATAGGTAATGCTTGGCTGGATTGACGCCTTTGCAGGTGCCGCGCCATTGGCGCCATCGGCCGCGGTGCTGGCTTCGGGATCACCGGCCGCTTCGTCACTCGCCGGGGCAGGGGCAGGCGGACCTTTAATCCGCGCGGCAAACTCGTCGGCTTGGCTCGCGCCTTGGTCTGGCTCAGCCGAACCGCACGCCGCAATCACCAGCGTGGATGCCGTCAGAATTGCAAACCTTAGCTTTGTCATGATCGGCCTTATTGATCTTAAACACTCTCGCCCGCTCTCAGGCGCTTTTGACGTTTCGGTTTCGTGACAGGCTGCAATCCGCCGGTCAATGCGCCGCTATCTCCAGCGCAGGCGATCCTGTGTCAACTGATCCACACTGGTCACACCCATCAGGCGCATGCCGCGCTCAACCTCTTCCTTAAGAATGCCGATCGCGCGCTCGGCCCCGTCTTGCCCGGCTGCCGCCAGCGCATAGAGATACAGCCGCCCGCCGGATGCCGCACTCGCGCCCGCGCAAACGGCCTTCAGCGCATGGGTTCCGCGCCGCACGCCGCCATCGCAAATGATCTCTATCTCACCGCCGACCGCGTCCACGATCTCGCGCAATTGATCGAAGGGGGCGCGGCTGCCGTCCAATTGCCGCCCGCCGTGGTTGGAGATCATGATCGCATCAGCCCCGATGTCGACCGCGCGCCGAGCATCGTTCACACTCATCACGCCTTTCAGCACGAATTTGCCGCCCCACTCGCTGCGGATGCTGGCCGCCGTGTCCCAATCCATCGATGTGTCGAGCATGGTGTTGAAGTATTCTGCGATACTTACCGCCTTGCTCGATCCCTCGCTCACATGCGTATCGAGATTGGGCAGCGCAAACTTTTCGCGCAGCAGATAATCCAGCGTCCAGCGTGGGCGCGTTGCATAGCTCCAGATGCTGGCCGGGGTGAAGCGGGGCGGGGTGGTGAAGCCGCTGCGCAGGCACCGTTCGCGCTTGCCCGATACGATTGTGTCCACCGTCAGTGCCAGCGCATCAAAGCCGGAGGCCTGACAGCGCTGGATCATGCTGGCGTTGAGGCCCTTATCCTTATGGACATAGAGCTGGAACAGCTTTGGCCCACTGGTCAGCGCGGCGATTTCTTCAATGCTGCGCGTTGCAAGACTAGAGATGCCAAACCAAAGGCCATATTTCTCCGCCGCTTTTGCGACCGCCGTCTCGCCCTGCCAATGAAAGGCGCGCTGCACTGCAGTGGGGGAGAGCATCAGCGGCAGCGCCGACTTGCGACCTAGCAGAGTGCAGCTGGTGTCGATCGCCTCTACCCCGGCGAGCACATCTGGCACCAAATCGCACGCATCATAGGCGCTGGTGTTGCGCGCTTTGGTCAATTCATCATCGGCGGCGCCATCAATGTAATCGAACACGGGGAAGGGCAGACGTGCCTTCGCCAGCCTGCGAAAGTCCTCGATATTGTGGCAATCAGACAGCCGCATCAGCAATCAAAACTCTCATACGTTTGCCGCCGATTGAGCTCCCACACGGTATAGCGTTCATCCGGTTGAGCCGCGTCACAGCGCACATAGTTCGGGTCAGCGGGCAGGCAGCTTTCGCCGCAAATCATCTCGGCGGCTTCCTCCTGCCAGTCAATATGCCAAAACCGGCCGCCCGGGGTTGAAACATAGCCATCAATGCGGTCGGCAATGTCGCCTTCCAGATCAATGATGGAGGGCACCTCGCTATCATACTCATCATTATAGCTGCCATGCGTATGAAACGATGCGACCGCGAATTTCTCTGGATTGGATACCCATTGAAAGCTGCAGGTTGCGGCATCGCCTTCGAAGATGTCTGACACGCTCAGCCGCCCGTCTTCATCTTCTAGCATCAGCCCGCACAGCTCTCGCTTTTCTTCAAACGATCGGCGCTGCAGTTTGGCGAGGGTGGATTTGGCCAGCGAGTCCAGTTGTTCCTGCGATGCGGTGGGCTCGCGAACGGCGTATGGCCCCCGGAATGTGTCGGCTGCTGTGCCGAAGACAACGACGACCCAGGCGATGCCGCATGCCGCATAGGCGAGGTGAAGGGGTTTTGGCATGCGCATTGTTAGCCCCTCAGTGAAGGCTCAACTTTTCTTTGTCTAGCAGGGCTTTGCCGCGTGCAGCGCGCAACAATATTCGGTCGCCGCACGGGCGGATTTCAAAAAATTTCAATTTTTTTTGCAGTCAGTGAAACCAAACGTGCAGGCCTTGCGAACTCCATTATGTGCGCGGCCACTGGGCCAAACATCAGACGCCAGAAAACGAACCGGTCCCCCCTACGGTTCAATTTTTGACCCTACCTGTCCCTGGCTCTGAGCCCGGTGGCCGCGGCATAAACAGTTTTGGAGAACCCCGATGAAGTTTAAATTTCTAGCCATCGCAGCAGCATTCGCCGCTCCCCTAGCCATCGCTATTCCAGCCCAAGCCGACGGCGGCATATTTGTTGGTGTCGAAGGCCAAAGCGTCGCCGTTAGCGGCTATGACACGGTCAGCTATTTCCAAGGCAATGGCGTTCCCGTGAAGGGCGATGCGCGCTTCATGGTGAAGCATGACGGCGCAGAATGGCACTTTTCCAGCCAAGCCAATGCCGACGCGTTCAAAGCAAACCCTGACGCGTTCGCTCCTCAATATGGCGGCCACTGCGCCTGGGCTATGAGCCGCGGTTCGCTCGCACCGGGTGACCCTACGCTCTACAAAATTGAAGGCGGCAAGCTCTACCTCAATTTCAACCACGATGTTCAGCAAACATGGCTGAGCGACATCACTGGTTTCATTGCCAAGTCCGATCCGGCTTGGGCCAACATTCCCGAGGGCAAACGCTTCGGCGATTGATCCGGCCGGGACACGCAATCTCCCACCCGCATTATCACTACTCCCTAAATACCCCACGAAAGGAATATTCTACCATGTCTAATTCTAAGAACCTCGCCCGTATGTTGATGGTTGCAGGCGGCCTCGCCGTTGCATCGACCGGTGCGCCAGCTCTTGCTGATGCTCCATGTGGCCCGCGCGCCAGCAGCTCTTCAAACTTCAGTAATTACAACCCATGCCGCGCCACAAAGAAGTCGAAGAAGGCTCGCAAGACCAAGGCGTCTACATCGTGTGCTGCCAATCCGTGTGCAGCGAACCCATGCGCCGCAAATCCATGCGCGGCTAACCCCTGTGCGGCCAACCCATGCGCGGCCAATCCATGCGCAGCGAACCCCTGCGCCGCTAATCCTTGTGCAGCAAACCCCTGCGCAGCCAACCCTTGCGCGCCCAAAGCCTAAGGCGTGCATATAGTGTGGCCGGGGACGCGACCTCCTAGCGCACCCGGTCACATTTAGTTTTGAGAGATGCCGTCCCACTGCGGGGGCGGCATCTCACCAATTGGATAACACTCATGACGGACCGTCTTACTCGCGATCAATACGCTGATATGCTGCTTGCCAGCACAGAGGCGATGTTTGCTGGCGGCAAACCGCTCATGAGCCGAATTTTGCCCGAGGATGGCACCGCTGAGCTGTGGGAACATTACCCAGAGGGCGATGTTGTCAATGGCCCGGCTGGCAGCCGTTATTTCTACCATTGCCACCCACCCGGCGAACGCGCCGAAGGTGAGCATGGCCATTTCCATCTGTTTTTTGACCGATCAGCAATGCCCGGCGGCACCGTTCCGCTGATCGCTGCGCCCCTGGCACCGCGCGACCAACCGCGCGCCGATGTGGTGCATATCGCCGCTTTGGCAATTTCTGACCAAGGGCTGCCGATGCAATGGTTTGGCACCAATCGCTGGGTCACTGATGAGTGGCTCTATCCCGCCTATGCGGTGATCGCGATGCTGGATCAGTTTGACCTGCGCGGCCCCAGTGGCGACCCGCTGGTCAATGAATGGCTGACCGCGATGGTCGGCGTGGCCCGCGAACAGATTGCAGAGATATTGCACACCCGCGACGATGTGCTGCGTAAGGCGGATATGCACGGGCAAGTCCACGGCGAAGACCGCGCGGTTGAGATAACCAGCGCGGCCCCGATTTCGCTAGAGCGTTTGCTCGAAACTGCCTGAGGTTGCCTGGGCCGCGCGTTCCCGCGCAGCCCCAAGCTGTGCTTAGTTCTTAGACTTGTCGACCAGCTTGTTCGCGCTGATCCATGGCATCATCGCGCGCAGTTCGGCTCCTGTCTTCTCGATCGGATGCGCTTCTGCGGCCTTGCGGCTGGCCTTCAGCTCTGGCTGGCCCGCGCGGTTATCCAGCACGAAGTCTTTCACAAAACGGCCTGACTGAATGTCCGCGAGCACGCGCTTCATTTCAGCCTTGGTCTCATCAGTGATGATGCGCGGACCGGTTTTGATGTCGCCATATTCGGCAGTGTTGCTGATCGAATAGCGCATGTTGGCGATGCCGCCTTCATACAGCAAATCGACGATCAGCTTGGTTTCGTGCAGGCACTCAAAATAGGCCATTTCCGGGGCGTATCCAGCCTCGGTCAGGGTTTCAAAGCCGGCCTGGATCAGGTGGGTGATCCCGCCGCACAGAACGGCTTGCTCACCGAACAGATCGGTCTCGCACTCTTCCTTGAAATTGGTTTCGATCACGCCGCTGCGGCCGCCGCCCATCGCGCTGGCATAGGACAGGGCGAGCGATTTCGCATAGCCATTGCCGCCGCTGCTGGTGCCTTCCTGATGCACCGCGATCAGGCAGGGGACGCCGCCGCCGCGCTCATATTCGCTGCGCACGGTGTGGCCCGGGCCCTTTGGCGCGATCATGATCACGTCGATGTCCGCTGGCGGCTCGATTAGGCCAAAGTGAATGTTGAGACCGTGCGCAAAGGCGAGCGCGCTGCCCGGCTTCATGTGCCCGGCCATATCGTCGGCCCAGATCGCGGCCTGATGCTCGTCGGGGGCTAGAACCATAACCAGGTCAGCCCACTGAGCCGCCTCGGTGTTGTTCATCACCTTAAAGCCAGCGGCCTCTGCCTTGGCCCGGGTGGCGGAGCCTTCGCGCAGCGCCACGGCGACTTCTTTCACGCCGCTGTCGCGCAGGTTTTGCGCATGGGCATGGCCTTGGCTGCCATAGCCGAGGATCGCGACCTTCTTGTTCTGGATCAGATCAAGATCAGCGTCGGCGTCGTAATAGACTTTCATGGATTTCCCTTTGTCTTCAATTCTATGTTTAAGAGCCTTCGGCTCCGCGTAGCATTCCCACAATCCCTGAGCGGCCGACCTCTACCAGGCCGAGTTCGCGCATCAGGGCGATGAAACTGTCAATTTTGTCTGGCGCACCGGTCAGCTCAAATACGAAGCTTTCCGTTGTGGTGTCGACCACGCTGGCGCGGAAGATATCGGCCACGCGCAAGGCCTCAACCCGCGCCTCGCCCGTGCCAGTGACCTTGATCAACGCCAGTTCGCGCTCAACATGCGCCCCGGCGGTGGTAAGGTCGACGACGCCATGGACTGGCACCAGCCGCTCTAGTTGCGCCTCGATCTGATCGATCACTTGCGGCGGGCCATTGGTGACGATCGTGATCCGGCTGATCGCGTGATCGTCCGAGATATCGGCCACGGTCAGGCTGTCGATGTTATAGCCGCGCGCGGTGAACAAGCCGGTGATCTTGGCCAGAATACCCGGCTCATTATCGACCGTAACAGTGAGGACGTGCCGCTCGGCATTGTCGTGCGCAATTTTCATGTGGCTGTTTCCTTTGCGGCCCGCTTAGACCAACGCCTTCGCTTCGTCGTCCATGGTGCCTTCGTGCGCATCGCCATACAGCAGCATTTCGGTGTGCGCTGCGCCCGATGGGATCATCGGCAAACAGTTGGCGTCTTTCGCGACCATGCAATCGACAATCACCGGACCATCTGCGGCCAGCATCGCCTCGATGCCTGCGTCCAGTTCGCTTTCCTCGGTGATGCGAATGCCGGTCCAGCCATAGGCCTCGGCCAGCTTCACAAAGTCTGGCAGGCTGTCGGAATAGCTGTTGGAATAACGGCTTTCATAGGTCAGTTCCTGCCACTGGCGAACCATGCCCATATATTCATTGTTGAGGATGAAGATCTTGACCGGCAGGCGGTATTGGCTCGCCGTCCCAAGCTCTTGAATATTCATCTGAATGCTTGCCTCACCGGCAATATCAATCACTAGCGCATCGGGGCAGCCAAGCTGCGCGCCGATGGCCGCTGGCATGCCATAGCCCATGGTGCCGAGTCCGCCGCTGGTGAGCCATTTGTTCGGCTGTTCAAATCCGAAATATTGCGCCGCCCACATCTGGTGCTGGCCAACCTCGGTGGTGATAATCGGATCGCGCTTGTGGGTGAGGGCGTGCAGCCGTTCGACCGCCTTTTGCGGCATGATCGCGCTTGGGTCTTTGGCTGATTTTGCTGGATAGGCCAGGCATTCGCGCGCGCGCCATCCGGCGATGCGGGCTTTCCATTCGCCCAGATCCTGAGGTTTTCGTGCGCCCCAGCTCTCGATCATTTGACCCAGCACAGTGGAGCAATCGCCCACAATGCCCAGCTCAACCGGAACGGTTTTATTGATCGAACTGCGATCAATATCGATGTGTATCTTCTTGGAATCGGGCGAGAATGCATCGAGCCTGCCAGTGACGCGGTCGTCAAAACGCGCGCCGATGCAGACCATAACATCGGCCTTGTTCATCGCCAGATTGGCTTCATACGTGCCGTGCATTCCCAGCATGCCGAGCCAATCGGGATGTTCGGAAGGAAACGCGCCGAGCCCCATCAGAGTGGAGGTGACCGGCGCGCCGGTGATGTCCTGCAATTGGCGCAGCAGGCGGGTCGCCTCTGGCCCGGAATTGATTACCCCGCCGCCGGTGTAGAAAATCGGGCGCTCAGCCGCCGCAATCATCTCAACCGCTTCGATTACCTGCTCGGCAGGGGCCGCCATTTGCGGCGCATAGCGGTGCGATGCGGTGAGCGTTGCCGCGACCCTGCGCGAAGGCACGGCGATCTGAACGTCCTTGGGAATGTCGACCACAACCGGGCCGGGACGCCCGGTGGTTGCGATGCGAAACGCCTCTTCCAAAACGGACTGAAGCTCCGCCGGGTCTTTGACCAGATAATTGTGCTTTGTGCAGTGGCGGGTGATGCCGACGGTGTCCGCCTCTTGAAAGGCGTCGGTGCCGATCAGGGCGGTTGGAACCTGACCCGTGATGACGACCATGGGGATCGAATCCATGTAAGCATCGGCAATCCCGGTGACAGCATTGGTCGCACCGGGGCCAGAGGTGACCAGAACCACGCCCGGCTTGCCTGTGGCTCGGGCATAGCCTTCTGCTGCATGCGCAGCCCCGGCCTCGTGCCGGACAAGGATATGGCGCAGCCGCTCATCGCCAAACAGCTCATCATAAATCGGCAGAACAGCGCCGCCGGGATAGCCGAATACGAACTCAACGCCTTGATCCACCAGGCATTGCGTTAGGATCGCAGCGCCTGATTGCTGATCGGTTTTGAGATGGTCGGGGTGGGGATGGTCCGACACGTGTTCTTCCTTCTCGGTCTTGCTTGGCTCAGGCGCGGTTTGCATGCCTGTCCGGCGGCTGATTTCACTCTGCTTGTTTAGGCACACACTTGTATCAATAAACGAGGCCCGGCGCAGCGATAATGCGTCGGGCCTGATGAGAGCCTGCTATGAGTTATAATCTATCGTGTCAACGATTAAGAACGTAATAATGATGCAAATATATCGCTCACATCAACACTTTTAGATTCAGAACGTGCCCAATCTTGCGGCGCCTGGTTGCGGAACCACGTATATTGCCGCTTTGCGTAATTGCGGGTTGCTTGAGCGCCTGCGGCGATCACGTCAGGGATCATGATGTGGCCGTGGAGGTAATCAGAAATCTCTGGCACGCCAATCGCGCGCATCACCGGCAATCCCAGATCGAGCTTACGCTTGAGCAGAGCCTCAACTTCTTCAATTGCGCCGTGTTCTAGCATCAGGCCAAAACGGCGATCGCAGCGGTCATAGAGCCATTCGCGCGGCGGCAGCATCACCAACGGATGCAGGGTGATGTCCTCAGCAATGCCGCCGGTCTTGGCATTGTGCCAATCGCTTAAGGACGTGCCTGTGGATCGCACCACCTCCAGCGCGCGGGCGATGCGCTGGCTGTCGCCCGGCGCCAGCATCAGTGCCCGCTCCGGGTCTTCGATCTTCAACGCGCTGTAGGCGCCTTGGGTGGGCAGGGCGCGCACGTGGCGGCGGATTTCGGGGTCGATCTCTGGGATCGGGGCAATGCCATCAAGCAGGATATTCATATACATGCCGGTGCCGCCGACCAGGATCGGCACCGCGCCGTTCGCATGGCAGTCCGCGATTTCTGTGCGCGCTTTGCTGGCCCAATCGGCCGCAGAGCAGGCCTGCGCCCCGTCCCATGTGCCAAACAGACGGTGCTCTATGCCTTCCATTTCCTCGTCGCTCGGGCGCGCGGACAGCACTTGGAGATCGGCATAGACCTGCGCGCTGTCGGCATTGATCACAATCCCGGTCTTGCCCGCCTCGGCCAGCGCCTTTGCAAGGGCAATTGCAACCCCGCTCTTGCCGCTGGCGGTCGGCCCTGCAATGAGCGCGACTGGATTCAAATCAGGAGTATCACTTTTGCTCATCGCTCGGCTGATAGCAGACAACGCGCAGCTTGAAACACGTCTTGTGGAAGGGCCGGAATGGCTCGCTGCGGCGGACGCGGAATTTTCGTTCACTCAGCCGGATGATGACCTGCACGAATTGGAGTGGGGATCGGAGAATGATCCCTCGCTGCTGCCGCGTGTGCTGGACGAAGTGCTAAAGCCTAAGGCTGCGCTGATCAGCGACCAGGGTTTTGACCTACCGGATGTGTTTGTCTCGGACATGGATTCGACCATGATCGGGCAAGAATGCATTGATGAGCTGGCGGATTATGCCGGGATCAAGCCGCAAATCGCCGCGATTACAGAGCGCGCGATGCAGGGCGAGCTCGATTTTGAAGACGCGCTGAGAGAGCGGGTGAAACTGCTCGCTGGGCTGGACGAAGGCGCAATTGCGCGGTGCCTGGCGGAGCGGATCAGGCCCACACCGGGCGCGGCAACATTGGTTGCGACCCTGCTGGAGCAGGATTGCCGCACTGTGCTGGTCACCGGAGGGTTTCACCATTTCGCCGATGCGGTGGCGGAGCAATTGGGTTTTGAGCGCGTGGTCGGCAATGTGCTGGAAGTGGGTGGCGGCAAGCTCACCGGGCGTCTGGCGGGGCCGGTCACCGATGCGGAGACAAAGGCGCGGGTGCTGCGCGAAGAGGTCGCCAAGGCGGGGCAGGGCGCGCTCAGCCTCGCCACGGGCGACGGGGCGAATGACATTCCGATGATCCAGGCAGCCACCTATGGCTTTGCCTACAGAGCGAAGCCAAAGGCGCGCGCCGCCGCGAACGGCCGGATCGATGGTGGTGATCTGACGGCCATTTTGACCCTGCTCGGCATCCCGCAAGACGAATGGGCCGAAGGCTGAGAGCTGGCTGGTGTGGGCGCGATAGGGTGAGGCCAATACAGGGCGAATAGCACCTCTTTACAAATCTAGGTCTTGTTTTGGGACTTAAACCGGGCTATTTACATTAATGTAAGTAAGTCACGGTATCACCGCCATACCGCAATCCAACAAGGCCCGCACTGATGACCAGCACCGCTCTTGAATATGCCGCCGACGGCACTGTCCTGCGCCACCCTGACCGCCCGCAGCCGAAATATTCATTGCCTAAGGCCATAGGACATTTCCGTAATTTGATGCGGGACAAGGAAGACACAAGCGAGGTCTTCAAGATTTTCGAGGCGCTGCCGCCCAAAGACTACATTGAACGCGTACGGAATTTTGCGTTGACCAAGCGCGGTGAAGAATTGCGGGCGAGCGAGCCGAGCCTGCCAGAAATTCTCGATGATCATGCTGCGATCCGCAAAACGCTCAAGGGTACCCTAGGGCATGCTTATTGCGACTTTATGGAGCGTGAGGGTCTGTCAGCCGCTGGACTGGTTGCTGAATTCGACAAGATTGGGCGGCCCAAATATGACGACCTCACGCATTGGTATCTGTCGCGTTCGCGCGACACGCATGATCTGTTTCACATCCTGACTGGCTACGGCCGGGATGCTTTGGGCGAGCAATGCGTCCTACTATTCACCCACGGACAGAGCCCGAGCCACGGCCATCTGCTGATCGGCTATGCCGGGGCGATGAACATCAAAAAGCAGGTGTGGGGCAGCAAGGCACCGGTCATCGGTGCGGTCAATCAGGCGCGCCGCACCGGTACAGGCGCTCCCAAATTGATAGAGCAATCGATCCGCGAATTGTTGGCGATGGATCTGCATGAGGCGCGCGCAATGCTCAAAATTCCAGAGCCGAGCGTGTACCGCGAATGTCACCGCATCTGGCGCGAAGAGGGCATCGACCCGTACGACATGCTGGCCAGCGAAAACACGCCGGAAGCGGTTGCGGCATAGTTCTAGGTGATTCCCCGCGAAGGCGGGGTCCTCTCTTGAGCCGAACGAGTCTCCCGCCTGCGCGGGAGTTCACAATCAGCTCAGAGCCAGCTGGCGATCTGGCTGAGCGGCTTTTTCTTTAGCGCATGAGCGGGCACGGTCGCATCCGCGCTGGGCCGGCCGACCACCACAATCATCAGCGGCTTTTCCCATTCGGGGCGCTCACATGCCTGGCGCAGGAAGCCCATCGGTGATGGCGTATGGGTTAGGGTCGAACACCCGCCCTCGTGCAGCGCCGCGATTAGCATGCCGCAGGCAATCCCCACGCTTTCATTGACGTAGTAATTCTGCGTCTTGCCGTCCTCTTCGATCCCGCCTTTACGTTGGGCAAAGACGACGATCAGATACGGCGCAGTCTCCAGAAACGGCTTGTCGGCATCGGTGCCAAGGTCGCTCAGCGCATCGAGCCATTCGTCGCTCGCCTTGGGCTTATCGCCATCTTCGCCGTAAAACCGCTTTTCCTCTTCCTCCGCCGCTAGGCGAATGGCGTGCTTCTTCTCTGGCGAGGTCACCACCGCGAAATGCCACGGCTGATGATTGGCGCCATTGGGCGCGGTGCCAGCGGCCTCAATCGCGGCCTCGATCACTTCGCGCGGCACCGGCTCATCGGAAAAATAGCGGCAGGATCGGCGCTCTTTCAATCGGTCGCGAAGGCTCCGTGCGCGGGCAATCGCCTTTTCTGCGGGCAGGGCGGGCAAGTGATAGGGAACGGTATCGTGGTCTTTCATAATGAACCTATTGCGCGTTGGCGCGGCAAAGGAAAGAGGCGGGTGCAGATACTACTAACACCAATGTAGGTTGCATTTGATGAACCTATTTGTCATAAGCTGTGTGCGACTCGAAAAAAGCGGAGCAAACTCATGAACTGGCTCGACCTTCCACTGCTGCACCCGGACCGGGATATTACCGGGTTTCGCCCGTTCAAGGCGCTCAGCCATTTTCGCAAGCTGGTGGCGGATAAGGAAGACACGAAGCAGGTTTTCCATATCATTGACGCGCTGAAAGGCCGTAAGATCCAAGCGCAGGCAGAGGAATTCCTCAAATCGCCCACAGCTCGTGATCTGATGCAGCGCGAGAGCATTCTGCCGGTCGCTGATATGCTGGATGACCACAGCCGCTGGGACGATTGCGGCCCAAACACGGTCGCGCAGCATTACATCCGCTTTATGAAGCGCGAGGGCCTGACCGCGAATGGTCTGGTCGAGGAAAGCTATGCCTGGCGTCCGCGCGAAGAACGCCCAGAGGATCAGGTTGAATGGTATGTCACCCGCCTGCGCGATACGCATGATCTGTTTCATGTCCTCACCAGCTATGGCCGCGATGCCTTGGGCGAGGCGGCGCTACTCGGCTTCAGCTATGAGCAGAACCACAATCTTGGCGTGAAGTTCATCGCCTATGCCGCCACCCGTCAGATCAAGAAAGTGACGAGCACCAAGGCACCGCTCTATGATGCGATCCGCGAGGGACGCGCACTGGGCAGGGCCGCGGCCACACTGGCGCATATGGATGTTGAGGCGGTGATGCGCGAAGACATCGATGTGGTCCGCAAAATGCTGAGTATCGGTGAACCGGTGATCTATCGCCAATGCCTGGCCCAACTGGATGCGGAAGGTTTCGCAGAGCAAAACCTCGGCCTGTCAGAGGTGCAGGCGGCCTAGGTCGTCATCATCACGCAATCGCCATAGTCGACCGCGAGATGCCACAAGGCGCCAATGCCGAGCGCGCGAACCCACCACGGGGCTTTGGGTAAAGCGATCATTGCGGCGTAAAGCCCCGCGCCGACCCAGCCGTGTAGATAATGAAAACCGATTGAGCAGCGGTTCGGATCAAAGATCGGATCGGCCAGCAGATGGTCGAGGTCGATCAGGTTGGCACTTGCGATCACGAGTCCTGCGCGCAGCCAATTCTCACGCCAGATAAGCCATCCCATTGCGAACGGGACGAGCCAATGCCCTCCATAATGGAGTATGGGTTGGAGGAGGTCGGTCAATGCCTAAGCGTCATGCCAGCGAAAGCTGGTATCTAGGGCGGAGCGCTCTGACGCCTGAGACCTCAGCTTCCGCTGGGGTGACGAACTGAATTGTACCTTTCGAGCCAACTTCCTCGGCGTCACCCCGGACTTGATCCGGGGTCCATCCCCATCGCCAAGTTTGCAAACCCTGTGCTGGCGATGGATGCTGAACCAAGTTCAGCATGATGGGGGACGGGGTTCGTTCACCCTTCCATCCAGTCGCGGAAGAAGCTGGCGTGGGCTTCGCGTAGGTCGGCGATGGTCACGGTCTTGCCTGAGATGCCCAACGAGATACCGCCGGTTTTGCCAACATGCGTGACAGGGATACAATTGCTTTCGATTTCGTCGGCGCAATTAGTAGTAACAATGTAATGTCCTTGCTGTTCACCAAAGGCGGTCAATGCATCGCCAAAAGCATCTACAGATGCGCCTATCCCGCTCTTTAGCGCCATTTCGGCAATAGCTATCAAGCAGCCACCATCGGACACATCGTGGACGGCGTTCACTTTGCCCTGGGCAATCAACTCCCTGACAAACTCGCCATGAGCACGTTCAACTGCAAGGTCTGTTTTGGGTGCTGGGCCGTCTTCCCTGCCATGCAATTCGCGCATCCACAATGTTTGCGAAATGTGGCCGCGCAAGTCTCCAATGATAAGGATGTCGTCACCCTCATTCTTAAACCCCATCGTCATCATCTTCGAATAATTGTCGATAATGCCGACGCCGCCGATGGCTGGGGTAGGTAGGATCGCGCTGCCGCCGCCGGTCGCTTTGCTCTCGTTGTAGAGCGAGACGTTTCCAGACACGATTGGGAAGTCCAATGCGCGGCAGGCGTCGCCCATGCCTTCCAGAGCGTGGACGAATTGCGCCATAATCTCGGGCCGCTGCGGGTTTGCGAAGTTCAGGCAATTGGTCACGGCGAGTGGCCGCGCGCCGACGGCGCATAGGTTCCGGTACGCCTCGGCAATCGCCTGTTTGCCGCCTTCATACGGGTCGGCATAGACATAGCGCGGGGTGCAATCGGTGGTCAGCGCCAGCGCCTTTTTCGTGCCATGCACGCGTACAACGCCCGCATCGCCGCCCGTTTGCAGCGTGTCGCCCATCACCTGGCTGTCATATTGCTCCGAAATCCAGCGGCGGCTGGCAAGCGCGGGGCTGGCCAGTAGCTTGCGTGTATCCTGCGCCAAATCTTCGCTGGTTGGCATATCGCTCAGGCCGCTATCACCCTGACTATCGATCCAGACTTTGTATTCTTCTTTGGACAGATAGGGCCGTTCATATTCTGGCGCATCGGCAGCCAGCGGGCCCAGCGGAATGTCGCAGACAACCTCGCCGCCCCATTCCAGCACCATATGGCGGGTGTCGGTCACTTCGCCGATCACGGCAAAATCGAGCTCCCATTTCTTGAAGATTTCAGCCGCCATCTCTTCCTTGCCGGGCTTCAGCACCATGAGCATCCGCTCTTGGCTCTCGCTCAGCATCATTTCGTAGGGTGTCATGCCCTCTTCGCGGCACGGGACCATGTCCATGTTGAGGCGGATGCCCGCCTTGCCATTGGTCGCCATCTCCACGCTGGAAGAGGTGAGGCCCGCGGCGCCCATATCCTGGATCGCGACGATGGCGTCGGTCGCCATCAGCTCTAGGCACGCCTCGATCAGCAGCTTTTCCGTGAACGGATCGCCGACCTGCACGGTGGGCCGCTTCGCCTCGGCGTCTTCTTCAAAATCGGCGCTGGCCATGGTCGCACCGTGGATGCCGTCGCGCCCGGTCTTTGAGCCAACATAGACGATCGGATTGCCGACGCCGGTCGCGGCGGAATAGAAAATCTTATCCGTATCCGCGACGCCGACAGTCATTGCGTTGACCAGGATATTGCCGTCATAGGCCGGGTGGAAATTGGTCTCGCCGCATACGGTCGGCACGCCGACGCAATTGCCGTATCCGCCGATCCCTGCGACCACGCCCTTTACCAGATGCTGCATCTTGGGATGCTCTGGCCGTCCAAAGCGCAGCGCATTGGCATTCGCCACCGGGCGCGCGCCCATGGTGAAGACATCGCGCAGGATACCGCCAACGCCGGTCGCCGCGCCTTGGTATGGCTCAATATAAGATGGGTGGTTGTGGCTCTCCATCTTGAAGATCGCCGCCTGGCCATCACCAATATCGATCACGCCAGCGTTTTCGCCCGGTCCGCAAATCACCCAAGGCGCTTCTGTGGGCAGCTTCTTCAAATGGAAGCGCGATGATTTGTAAGAGCAATGCTCCGACCACATTACGGAAAAGATGCCCAGCTCTACCATATTGGGCACGCGGCCCAGGCTTTTCAGGACCTGCTGGTATTCCTCAGGCGAGAAGCCGTGCTGCTCGACAATTTCGGGTGTGATTTCCGGTGCGCTGCTGGGTGATGAATCGCTCATGCACGGCGCTTTAATTCACTCGCTTGGGGCCGCCAAGCCTCCACGCCGAATGTGCCAGCGGTTATGCCCGACCCACCACGCCAGCACAGTTGTAACGGCAAAGGCGATCAGGGCCTGCGCATAGAGGGCCATATTCGCCTCTGTTGGGGCGGGGCCGAACCAATTGACCATCTGCAGCAGCAGCAGCACGCCGAGCAAGATCAGCGGCGGGCCAACCGGGCCGCGCGTGCGCTTTATATAGATCATGAACGCACCAATGGTGATCAGCAGCTCCAGCGGCATCGCGATCTGAGGGTAATTCCACAGGCCCAGACCGTAAGCCTTTGGCCCGCCAGCAATGGTCAAATCCGGCGCATGGGTCAGCCAATCGAGCAGCCAGTGCGACAGGACGACAATGGCGGCAAGCACCCCGCCAAAGAAATTGCGCTGAAAGATCATCACGATAATCGCGAAGACGGCCGCCCATATCGCTGTGCCCAATAAGGAATGGGTGAAGGGCATATGATAAAGATCAAACGGGACCATCACGGTCGCATCCGGATCCACCCGCATTTTCTCCACGCCCACCATGGCCAGCGCGAAAAAGCCCCAATCGACCAATTGCGCCGCGACAAACAAAGTGCCCAGCCGCGGTGATCGCGGTGAGATGGCTGCGGCGGCAAACGCCGGCGCGAAGTGACCGATAAACATGGGTGCCCCTTATCCCGATATTACCGCGCGGATTTCTGCGTGAATTTCAACGTGACGAATGCCGCTATAGAGCTCGCCGTGCCGGTTGCAAACGCGCCCCAGATGATATCCAGCACTGTAACATGCGTCGCCCACACCTTGAACACCGCCTGGCTGGTTAGATCAAACGTTGCATAACATAGCGCGCCCAGCAGCGCGCCGTTGAGTGTAGCACTTGCTACTCTGCCGCTGACGAGTGCTGGCTTTACGCCGAACCACACCATACCGGCGACATACAGGAAGTAGAACGTGGCCGCCGCGCCGACATTGATGGTGTCGGCCATCAGCTCGCCGATGTTGGGTTGATAGAGGTTTGCTTCCGCCCAATTCAGCCACATCGCATCCAGCACGCCAAATGCGAGCGCCGCCGTGATGTAGGCAATGAACCACTTCATTTGATTTCCCCGTTTCATGCGCAGCCTTGACCGGGCGCGCCGCGCGGGTCAATGCTCCGTGCTCCGCGAGCCGGGGTCAAAACCCGCTTTCTAATCAATTTGTGGTCTTACGAGGGACAGATCATCGAAAACGCGCCCGAACTTTCCGAAATGAGCTTTGAACAGGCGCTCAGCGCGCTGGAAACTATCGTCCAGCAATTGGAGCGCGGCGATGTGCCGCTCGACGAATCCATTGCTTTGTATGAGCGCGGCGAGAAGCTGCGCGAGGCGTGCCAAAAGCGGCTCGATACGGCGAGCGCGCGGATCGAGAAGATCGTGACCAACCGCGATGGCGCCGCCGCTGGCACTGAGCCGCTCGACGCGCAGCAATAGGAGCGGCAGTGCGTGGGGGATAAAGCAAACTTGCTGGCCGATCAGTTAAAGCGGGTTCAGGGCGAGATCGATTCCGTGTTCGATGCCTTTTTGCCTGTTCCGCAGGACACGCGGGCCCGGCTGGTCGAGGCGATGCGTTACGCGGCGATCGGCGGCGGTAAAAGGGTGCGCCCGCTCTTGCTGGTGAGTACGGCGGAATTGTTCGGCGTCGACCGCACAGCGGCCCTGCGCGCCGCCTGCGCGGTGGAGGCGATCCACGTCTATTCGCTGATCCATGACGATTTGCCCTGTATGGATGATGACGATTTGCGCCACGGCAAGTCGACCGTGCACAAGGTGTTTGACGAGGCGACCGCTGTGCTCGCAGGCGATGCTCTGCATGCGCTGGCGTTTGAAATTTTGGCCGATCAGGGCACCAGCGCCGATCCCTTTACCCGCAGCGAGCTGATGATGACGCTGGGCACGGCCAGCGGGATGAAAGGCATGGCGGGCGGCCAGATGATGGATATGGTCGCGGATGATGAGGGGATCGAATACGATCTTCACTCCATAACGCGGCTTCAGCAGCTGAAGACCGGCGCTTTGCTGGCCGCATCGGTGGAGATGGGCGCAATAATGGGCAAAGTCGCCCCTGAAGGGCGCGCGCATTTGCGGGCGTATTCTCGCGATATTGGCCTGGCGTTTCAGATTGCCGACGATCTGCTTGATGTGAGCGGGGACGAAGCGAAAGCGGGCAAGGCGCTGCGCAAGGACGAGAGCCAAGGCAAGCAGACCTTCGTGACCCTGATGGGCGCGGAAAAGGCACGCGAACAGGCCAGCGCGCTAGTGGATCAGGCGATTGGTCACCTCGCGAGCTATGGCGAAGAGGCAGAGACGCTAAGAGCGCTTGCGCGCTTTGTGGTTGAGAGGGATCGGTAGAAATGAGCGAACGCATCGGAATTTATCCCGGGACCTTTGACCCGATCACTTTGGGCCATGCCGATATCATCCGGCGCGGGGCAAAGCTGGTTGATAAGCTCATTATCGGGGTAACCACTAATCCGTCCAAAAACCCTATGTTCTCAACCGAAGAACGCTTCGCCATGGTGGAGCGTGAGGTTGCGAATATGGGCGTGAGCAATGTCGAGGTGGTGGGTTTTAACGCGCTGCTCGTCAAATTCGCGCAAAAGCAGGGCGCGCGAGTAATCATCCGCGGACTGCGCGCGGTGGCGGATTTTGAATACGAATATCAAATGGCGGGGATGAACCAGCAGCTTGATGAGAATATCGAGACGGTGTTCCTGATGGCGGATGTCTCGCTCCAACCGATTGCATCGAAACTGGTGAAAGAGATTGCTCTATATGGCGGAGATATAACGCCTTTTGTCAGTGGCGAGGTTCGCGAGGAAGTGAATGCGCGCGTCAAGGAAATCGGCCTGAAGGGCGACTATTAGGCCAATCACACTGCCCCGTGCCCAAGCTTAGCTGTCGATGGACGTTACTCATTCATTGAAGTGTCAGGCGCGCGTGGTTAAACAGCGCCGACGACACACAAATTGCCCGGAAAAACGACCTTCATGATCTTTCGTAAACTACTCTGCGTCTCCGCTTCTCTTGCCCTGCTTGCCGCGCCTCAGGCCGTCTTTGCACAGGACGCCGAGCCAGAAGGTGAAACGCCAGCGGCAGAGGCCGAAGCACCGGCTGCAGAACGCCCGGTCTACACGCCGGTGAATTTCGATATGAACGAGGATCCCGGCAACATCTGGGTGCTCGACCTCTCGAATGGCGAGCGTGTGGCGATCCGGTTGAAGCCAGATTGGGCACCGAACCACGTCGAGCGGATCAAAACTCTCACCCGCCAAGGGTTTTATGACGGGATCATTTTTCACCGCGTGATTGAAGGCTTTATGGCTCAGGGCGGCGATCCTACTGGAACAGGCCAGGGCGGTTCTGAATTGCCGGATCTCAAGGCAGAATTTAACCCGATGCCGCATGTTCGCGGCAGCCTGGCGATGGCGCGCGCTACCTCGGAAGACAGCGCGAACAGCCAGTTCTTCATCGTGTTCTACCCGCGTTTCAGCCTGGACAAGCGCTACACCAATCTCGGCCGCGTGATCAGCAATATGGCCGGTGTCGATGCGATCAATCGCGGCGAACCGCCTACCGAGCCAACCCGCATTCTTCAGGCTTCGCTGGCCAGTGACAACAAGCCGCAGGTAATGCCAACGGCACCAGCCGTAGAAGAAGAGATTACTGCAGACGCTCTAAGCGCGCCAATCAGCTAGTTTTTCTTTCCGCATGGCGCGCTCGCGGCTAAGGCCCCGCCAATGCGTGTTGATTTATTCGATTTCGACCTTCCGCAAGATCTGATTGCGCTGCGCCCAGTGCGCCCGCGCGATGCTGCACGCATGCTGGTGGCGCGGGGGGATGAGCCCTCTGCCGACAAGAGCGTCCGCGATCTGCCAAACCTGCTGAACGCGGGCGACGTGCTGGTCTTCAACGATACCCGCGTGATCCCGGCTCGGCTGGAGGGGAGGCGCGCAGGCGGAGAGGCCAAGATCGGCGCGACCCTGCACAAGCGGATCGATCTGCGCCGGTGGCAGGCCTTCATCCGCAATGCAAAGCGCTTGAAAGAGGGCGATCAGCTGGTGTTTGGCGGCGGAGTGACCGCCATTGCCGAGGCGCGCCATCCCGATGGCAGCCTAACCTTGATGTTCGAAGGCGAAGAGCCGGTCGAGGTGCTGCTGGAGCGGGCGGGGCGCATGCCTTTGCCGCCCTATATTGCGGGCAAGCGCGGGGTCGATGAGCAAGACCTCAAAGACTATCAAACCATGTTTGCCGCGGAAGATGGCGCGGTTGCTGCGCCCACGGCTTCGCTGCATTTTACCCCAGAACTGGTCAACGCGATTGATGCGGCGGGGATCGGTCGAGAGACGCTGACCCTGCATGTTGGCGCGGGCACGTTCCTGCCGGTGAAGGCTGACGACACTGATGATCACCAAATGCACAGCGAATTCGGCCGGATAGAGGCCGATGTTGCCGAGCGCCTCAACGCAGCGCGCGCGGCCGGCGGGCGGGTGATCGCGGTCGGCACGACCTCTCTGCGTCTGCTCGAAAGCGCGGCGGGGCCAGATGGCCAGATTGAGGCCTTTGCTGGCGACACCGACATCTTCATCACGCCGGGTTACAAGTTTCGCGCGGTCAACGGGCTGATGACCAATTTTCACTTGCCAAAATCAACGCTCATGATGCTGGTCAGCGCGCTAATGGGGCGGGACCGGATGATGGCGGTCTATGCCCATGCAATTGAAAACAAATACCGCTTCTACTCATATGGTGACTCGTCCCTGCTGCTGCCGTAACCGAGGGGCATGCAAGAACCCATTCTCTCCATCGCAGGCCTGAGCAAGGTGTATTCTGGGGGCGTAAAGGCGCTCGATGATGTTGATTTGGAGATCCGCAAGGGAGAGATTTTCGCTCTGCTGGGGCCGAACGGGGCGGGCAAGACCACGCTGATCGGCGCGGTGTGCGGGCTGGTGCGGCCAAGCGGCGGTGTGATCACCGCATTCGGTCATGATTTGAAGAGTGGCTGGCGCAGCGCGCGGGCGCGAATTGGTCTGGTTCCGCAAGAGCTTAGCACCGACATGTTCGAAACGGTTGAGCGTGCGGTCAGCTATTCACGCGGCCTATTTGGCCATGCCCCTGACAAGGCGCGTATCCACGAAATCCTGCGCTCGCTTAGCCTCTATGAAAAGCGCAGCGCGCAAATTCGCGAGCTATCCGGCGGGATGAAGCGCCGCGTGTTGATCGCCAAAGCGTTGGCGCATGAGCCGGAGCTGTTGTTCCTTGATGAACCCACCGCCGGGGTCGATGTCGAGCTGCGCAAGGATATGTGGGAGCAGATCAGCGCGCTGCGCGAGCGCGGGACGACGATCATCCTCACCACTCACTACATTGAAGAGGCAGAGGAAATGGCCGACCGCGTCGGGATCATTCGCGGCGGTAAGATCCTGATGGTGGATGATAAGGCCGCGATGATGAAGCGGCTTGGCCGGACCGAGGCTGTGCTCCAACTGGCCGAGCCGCTGTCTGAGCTACCACCCAGCATTGCCGCGTTTCCTCTGGAGCTCAGCGCAGACGGGCGCGAGCTGTGCTTTCGCGGCGGTGATGGGACGGGTAAGGGGCGCCAGCAGGTCGCCGACCTAACCAAAGCGCTGATCGCGGCGGGGATTGATTTCACTGGTATAGACATTCGTGAAAGCTCGCTGGAGGACATCTTTGTCTCGCTCCTCTCACAAGAGAAGGAGCCAGCATGATGGGCTTTAACCTTCGCGGCGCATGGTCGATTTACACTCGCGAGCTGATGCGCGCATTCCGCACCGCATTCCAGTCGATCCTCTCGCCTGTGCTCACGACCTCGCTCTACTTCATCGTGTTCGGCACGGTGATTGGCGCGCGGATGGAGCCGGTTGACGGGGTCGCTTACGGCGCCTTTATCATTCCCGGCCTGTTGATGCTCACATTGTTGGGCGAGACCACCAGCAATTCCAGTTTTGGTATCTATATGCCGCGCTTCACTGGCACCATTTACGAGCTGCTCTCCGCACCCGTTGGCGTGGCTGAAACGCTGATCGGGTTTGTAGGGGCGGCAGCGACCAAGGGGCTGCTGCTGGCTGGGATTATTCTCGTCACGGCGACATTCTTTGTCGATTACGAGATCAAATACCCGCTGTTCGCCGCGTTCTACATCATGCTGGTGGCGGCCAGTTTCTCGCTGTTCGGGTTTATTCTCGGAATTTGGGCGGACAGTTTTGAAAAGCTTGGGATTATTCCGCTCTTGATCCTCACGCCGCTGACGTTTCTGGGCGGTACATTTTACTCGATCGATGATCTGCCAGAGCCGTGGAATTCGGTCGCCTTGGCCAATCCAATTGCCTTTCTGGTGAGCGGGCTGCGCTGGACCTTTTATGGCACATCGGATGTGCCGATTGCTTTGTCGCTCGGCCTGACGCTGGGTTTCCTTGCGGTTTGCACGGCAATTATCGCATTCATCTTCAAGACTGGCTGGCGCTTGCGAGAGTGACGCGCTAGGCGCTGCGCGACTTATGACCGAGCGTTTCAAATTCAGCATCGCTGCCACCGATGGCAAGGCGCGCACCGGCAGCATTGCAATGCAGCGCGGCACCATCGCCACGCCCGCATTCATGCCGGTTGGCACGGCGGCCACCGTAAAGGCGATGAAGCCCGAAAGCGTGCGCGCGCTGGGCGCGGACATTATCCTTGGCAACACCTATCACCTGATGCTGCGTCCGGGTGCGGAACGGGTCGCGAAATTGGGCGGCCTCCACAATTTCATGAATTGGGATCGCCCGATCCTGACCGACAGCGGCGGTTATCAGGTGATGAGCCTGTCGGACCTGCGCAAGCTGACCGAGGAGGGCGTGGAGTTTCGCAGTCACATCGATGGCTCCAAACACATGCTCACCCCAGAACGCTCAATGGAAATTCAGCGCCTGCTGGGCAGCGATATCGTGATGGCGTTTGATGAATGCCCGCGCGCCGACCGTCCGCGTGAGGAAATCGCTGCGAGTATGGAGCTCTCCATGCGCTGGGCCAAGCGCAGCCGGGGCGGGTTTGACAGCGGCGGCGAGCATGCGGCGCGCTCAGCCTTATTCGGAATTCAGCAGGGCGCTCTCGACGAAGAACTGCGCAAGATCAGCGCTGAGAAGCTCACTGACATTGGCTTTGATGGCTATGCGGTCGGCGGCCTGGCCGTGGGCGAGGGGCAAGAGGCGATGTTCGGTGTGCTTGATTATGCACCGGGACAACTGCCTGAGGATAAGCCGCGCTATCTGATGGGCGTTGGCAAGCCAGACGATCTGGTCGGCGCGGTGGAGCGCGGGATTGATATGTTCGACTGCGTGCTGCCCACGCGTTCGGGCCGCAATGGCCAGGCGTTCACCTGGAACGGCGCGATTAACCTGCGCAATGCCCGCTTTGCAGAGGACACCGGACCGCTGGATGAGCGCTGCGAATGCCCCACCTGCAGCACCTATTCGCTGGCATATTTGCACCATTTGCAAAAATCAGGAGAGATCCTGGGCGCGATGCTCGTGACTGAGCACAATCTTGCCTTCTACCAAAGCTTGATGAAGGCGATGCGCGGTGCCATTGCGGCCGGAACATTCTCTGCTTTCGCCGCTGATTTTCGGCGCGATTATCTGAAAGATCCTAAGTGATGCCCAAAGCTCTCGACGCCAAAGCCCCTGAGGAATGCGCGAGCATGACCGAAGTGCGCGAAGGCGTGGATGCGACCGACCGGGAGTTGGTGGCCCTGCTGGAGCGACGCTTTGGCTATATGCGGGCGGCGGCGCGGATTAAGCCCAGCCGCGATGTGGTGCGCGATGAAGCGCGCAAGGGAAGCGTGATCGCCGCCGCTGTTGCCGAGGCGGAAGCGCGCGGCCTGCCGGGCGATGTCATCAGCGACATTTGGGAGCGATTGGTCGAAGGCTCAATCGCATACGAATTTGAGGAATGGGACCGCACGCGGGATTAGGCGTCGCCTATTGCGTTGGAAACGTCCGTTGCTGGAGTTGAGGCAAACTAGCGCTTAGGTCTGTTTCTGGGCGTAAAGCAGACGTAAACTCAGCGGAAAGAGCAAATACATCATCACCACAAGTCCGATGACGATGAGCTTAGGCGATGAGTTGAAGCGCTTGAATGGACTTGGTGGTTTAGCTCTCGACTTGCGGTTCCTAACCTATCGGTGGCACGTCCGATCAGAAATGCCTCGTCAGTCTGACAAGGCCGTTAGTAGGCGGGCGAAAGTCAGTCCGAATGAGAGCGTGATCGTCGATGTTCTTCTGGCACTAGATTTCCAGGATTGTCTTGAGGCGCTTCAAATAGCCTCTGACCCAGTGTGAATAGAGCTGTTTCGTAAGGAATGTCGCTAGGCGCGACCCATCGTATTCAGTGTCCAGCCTGTACTTCAGAAGCGTTTGGCGCTCTGCAACTTTCACGACCTCGCGCCGCCCCGTCAAAGGTAGATCAGCCCCTTCGCTCGATACGAATTCAAAGCACATATCCGGTTCATGCACCGTGATTACGCCCGGTGTGTCCAGCCTCTTCATTTTGAAAAAGAGCGATTTTTCCATCATTTTCATCCCGACCGCCATGGGGCCGTCGACGTCCATACGAACCACCTCGGAGCGCCATGTGGGATCAAGTGTCAGGTTCGACACATATGCAAACACATCCTTTGAGGAGCGCTCAATTACAATTTCCTCGGCGATATAGATCATGCTCATCGACGCATTCCTTGTGGGTGCGTTCGGGCCAATTCTCAAACGCGGGTGCTATCAGGCTAACTGCAACTTGTCTCTAACCGACGCAAGTCCCTGTTACCCAGGATCAGTTCAATCCACGAAGTTTTGTCGACTTGTCTCTTTCGTCTGCCTGTATCACAGTCGTATCTTAATGAGCTGATCGAAGCAGGGAAACTGAGAAAATGTATCGCAAACTGACGATCAGTATTCTGTTTTCTCTACTTATATTTGGCGCGCCTTTGATCTCGATCTCGGGCGCGAATGCCCCTCAGGCATTCGCAATGGGCGCAGGCTTGAATAGCGAAGACGCTGCACTAAAACCGCAATCCAAAAACCCTAACGTTATCGTCATTCGCAGCAATGACCATCCGGTAACTTATGCGAGCCTCAGTGGAGATGGTCTAACCCTTGCCACGGCGGATGGTGACGGAAGAGTTCGGCTCTGGGATGCTTTGTCCGGAGGACATATCAGAACCTTGGTCGGCCATTCGGATGGTGCCTTCGATACGATTACCTCAATACAGTTCAGTCCTGATAGTTCTCTGATTGTTACCACAAGCTTCGATGGGACCGCGCGAATTTGGGATGTGCAGACCGGTACTCGATCAGCGACTCTATCTGGCCACTCTGGCTGGGTGTATTCGGCCTCCTTCAGTTCGGATGGCATGCGAATTGTGACGGCGAGTCTAGATGGCACAGCGCGCCTATGGACAGTTTCCACCGGTGAACAGATCGCCGAATTGACCGGCCATAAATATGGAGTATCTGCCGCGTCTTTTGATACCAATGGCGTCCGTATCCTGACGATCGGGAGCGATAACAAAGCGCGTATCTGGGATGCGTCCTCCGGCCAGCTCCGGAAAACACTCAAAGTGCATGATGAGGGTGTTGGGTACAAAAGCTTCGGTAGCTTCAATGCCGATGGCACTCGAGTCGTGACTTCGGGCGGCGATGCTGTTGCACGTGTATGGGATGCCAATTCGGGCGATCTATTGATGAAACTTTCGGGCCACTTATCGACAGTTTTGGATGCCGATTTCAGCCCGAATGGATCTCTGATTGCGACCGCCGCGACGGATGGAACCGCGCGCATTTGGGACGCAACAACGGGCGAGCATCTGTTCACATATTCCGAACATGAGCACTGGATCGTTGACCTGAGTTTTAGTCGCGACGGCACCACAATCCTCACGGCAAGTTATGACGGCACTACCCATGTGTGGGATGTGAAAACGGGCCGAAACTTAGCAACTTTGTCTAGCCCGGAACGCCGGCCATATGAGAGCGCTCGATTTAGTGAAGATGGCTGCTTAGTAGTGGTAGGGACACTCGATGGGGTGGCAGAGATTTGGGATGTTTCGGAAACCTCAGGTCGATCTAATTGCCAATCGGACTGAGGCATACAGCAAACTGCAGTCTCCAGTGTCAGCTATTAGGTCGAGAGCGGAAGTTCCACTTTTTGCGGTACAGAAGACGACCTGCCACCGAGCGCCGTCGCTACAGGACAACGAAAGCTGCACCACAAACAAACGAAAAGGGCGGCCCGTGAAGGCCGCCCTGCTTCGTGTCAGATGCCCGCGGATTAGCGCGAGTAGAACTCGACCACGAGATTTGGTTCCATCGTTACCGGGTAAGGCACTTCGTCGAGCTTTGGTACGCGGGTGAAAGTCACCTTGTCGGTGCCATCAGGCGCGACATAGTCAGGAATTTCACGCTCTGGCAGGCTTTGCGCCTCGATAACCAGCGCCATTTCCTTGGCTTTCGCGCCGAGGCTGATCACGTCGCCCACATCGCAGCGGCGGCTGGCGATGTTGCACTTTACGCCGTTCACGAGGATGTGACCGTGGCTGACGATTTGACGGGCTGCAAAGATCGTTGGTGCGAATTTCGCGCGGTAAACGATCATGTCGAGACGGCGCTCAAGCAGACCGATCAGGTTCTGACCGGTGTCGCCTTTGATCCGGGTCGCATCCTTGTAGGTGCTGCGGAACTGCTTCTCAGTGACATCGCCGTAATAGCCTTTGAGCTTTTGCTTCGCGCGCAGCTGAAGGCCGAAATCGCTCATCTTGCTCTTGCGACGCTGACCGTGTTGGCCAGGACCGTAAGAACGCTTGTTCACTGGAGAGTTTGGACGACCCCAGATGTTTTCACCCATCCGGCGGTCAAGTTTATGCTTCGAGCTGGTACGCTTCGTCATAGATATATCTTTCAAATTGCATGAGCCGCCCCAGTGGCGACCGTTTAACCCGGCATCGCTCCGCTTGAGATGTCTCAAGCGCGGCTACCGCTTCACCGGGGTGCGGAGCCAATTTGCGAAGGCGCGCGAATAGCAGGATTGCAGGACGCGTCAAGCCTTTGTCGCCGCTGCGCCGCCCCGTATTTGCCGCGCGTTTGGGTTAGGGATCGCGCCGCGTCCGCCCGAGCGAGGACAAGACCCCGCGCAAGGTGCGGATTTCCAAGTGGTTCCACCCCGGCTTGGTCAGCACATTGCGCAAGGTTTGCGCGGTGGCCTCGCGCCGTGGCTCGGGCAGGAAATAGCCCTTTGGCTCCAGCAATTTCTCAAAGTGCGCGACCAATCCGTCGAGCTCTTCTTGCGGGGCAGGGGGCAGCAGATCCTCTTGCGGTGGCTGGGCAAGGCCAGCCTCGCTGCGCGCCACTTTTGACCATTCGTAAGCGCACAGGATCACTGCTTGTGCGAGATTGAGCGAGCCAAATTCCGGATTGATCGGCACGGTCAAAATGCTGCGCGCTAGGCCGACGTCCTCGGTCGCCAAGCCGGATGCCTCGCGCCCGAACAGGATCGCACTGCGTCCGGGCTGAGCTTTGATCTCGCGAGCGGCCTCATCGGGCGTCACCACCGGCTTTGACACGCCGCGTTTGCGCACGGTCGTGGCGTAGATGTTCGCGCAATCGGCCACCGCCTCTTCGGTGGAGGAGAAGACCTTTGCTTGCTCCAGCACGATATCCGCGCCGGCTGCCGTGGGGCCAGCGGCGGGATTGGGCCAGCCATCGCGCGGATCGACCAGGCGCATCTCGGTCAGCCCAAAATTGAGCATGGCGCGCGCCGCGTGTCCGATGTTCTCGCCCATTTGCGGGCGGACCAGGACGATAATGGGCTGGTTGCTGCTGGCCATCCGCGCGGATCAGTCCTGCGCCGCTTCCTGCACGGTGCTGGCAAATTCCTCAAAATCACGCGCTTCGCTGAAATCGCGATAGACCGAGGCGAAACGGATATAAGCGACGCTGTCGATCTGCTTCAGCCCCTCCATCACCATTTCACCGATCTTGGCAGAGGGCACCTCGGCATCACCGGCGGTTTCCACCTGGCGCTGAATACCGGACACCAACCGGTCAATCCGATCCTGTGTCACGCCGCGTTTGCGGCAGGCGAGCGAAACGGAGCGTTCCAGCTTGTCCCGGTCAAACGGCTCACGGCGTTCTTCCTGACCGTCATCGCCCGCTTTGACGATAACGATTTCGCGCAATTGCACGCGTTCAAAGGTGGTAAAGCGCGCGCCGCAGCCGGAGCATTGGCGCCGGCGCCGGGTCGCAGTTGCGTCCTCGGTCGGGCGGCTGTCCTTAACCTGGCTGTCGTCGTTCGCGCAAAAGGGGCAGCGCATGGTTTGGGGCTACTTCTTGATACGGTTGTAAAAGGCGATGCCAGCGCCCGCGGCAAGGCCGAGCGGTAGGCTGATCACGGGCAGGATTGCACCGGCAACCGCACCAATCGCTGCGCCGGTCAGCACAGGCTTGGTCGAAGGGTGCTTCATCCCTTCCTTGGCCATGCCGGAGAGCTCAGCCTTAGTATCGTCAATCCAGTCAGGACCGTCATCTTGCGGGGTGCTCATGGATTTGGTCCTTCACATGCCCGGGTAGACAGGGAAGGCAGAGCAAAGCTCGTTGACGCGGGAGCGCACGCTTTCTTCGACCTGCGCGTCGCCCTCTGGGCCGTTTTTCGAGAGGCCATCGACGACCTCCGCGATCAGCTTGCCCACCGTGCGGAATTCAAGCGGGCCAAAGCCGCGCGTCGTGCCCGCTGGTGTGCCCAGACGAATGCCGCTGGTCACGAATGGCGAACGGGTGTCGAACGGGATGCCGTTCTTGTTGCAGGTGAGCCAAGCGCGGTCGAGGCCTGCCTCGGCGGCTTTGCCGGTCACGTCTTTCGCCGTCAGATCGACCAGCATGGAATGGTTGTCCGTACCGCCAGAGACGATCCGCAGGCCGTTTTCTTCCAGGCTAGCGGCGAGCGCACGGGCGTTTTCAACGATCCGGTGCGCGTAGGTTTTGAACTCAGGCTGCAGAGCCTCGCGGAAAGCCACGGCTTTACCAGCAACAACATGCATCAGCGGACCGCCTTGCAGTCCGGGGAACACCGCCATGTTCAGCGGCTTGGTCAGCTTTTCATCGTTCCACAGGATGATGCCCGAACGCGGACCGCGCAGGCTCTTATGCGTTGTTGAGGTGACGATGTCGCAGTGCGGGAAGGGCGATGGGTGGGCGCCGCCAGCAACGAGGCCTGAGATGTGGCTCATATCGCACAGCAGATAGGCACCCACTTCATCCGCGATTTCGCGGAATGCGCCAAAATCCCAAGTGCGCGAATAGGCTGTGCCGCCGCAGATGATCAGCTTTGGCTTGTGCTCACGCGCGGTGGCCGCAACCGCGTCCATATCGATCAGCTCATCGCCTTCGGTCACGCCGTAGCTGACCGGGTTGAACCACTTGCCGCTCATATTGACAGGCGAACCGTGGGTCAGGTGCCCGCCGGAATTGAGATCGAGGCCCATGAAGGTGTCGCCCGGCTCTAGCAGAGCGAGGAAGACGGCCTGGTTCATCTGGCTGCCGCTGTTCGGCTGAACATTGGCAAAATTGCAGCCAAACAATTGCTTGGCGCGCTCAATGGCCAATGTTTCGACCTGATCGGCATAGTCGCAGCCGCCGTAATAGCGCTTGCCCGGATAGCCTTCGGCATATTTGTTGGTGAAGACACTACCGGTGGCTTCCAGCACCGCGCGGCTCGCGATGTTTTCACTCGCGATCAGCTCGATCTTGTCGCGTTGGCGGGCCAGTTCGCTGGTGATAGCGGCCGCGATTTCCGGGTCAGCGGCGGCGAGGTCATCGTTCCAGAAGCCGTCCATCACGGGCAGAACGTCAGAAGGGGCAGTGCTCATTGGTGGGTCTCGATTCGTGTCGTCTGGATGGGCGGGGTGCCGAGTTTGGCAACGCGGCGCTGATGCCGGCCAGCGGGATCATCAGCGTCGGCGAAATCTGTGTCTAGGAAGGTCGCGATGCAGCTCTTGGCCATTTCGATGCCGGTCAGCCGCGCACCCAGTGCGATAGCATTGGCATTGTTGTGCTCGCGAGCAAGAGCGGCGGACAGCGGCTCTGACACGAGCGCGCAGCGCACGCCAGGATGGCGGTTTACGCTGATTGAAATGCCAATGCCCGATCCGCATAGAGCGATGCCGCGTTCGACAGTTCCCTCCGCGACCACTTCGGCCAATTTATAGCCATAGTCCGGGTAATCGACACTCTCGCCCGCTGCTGGGCCAAGGTCAGCCACCTCATGGCCTTCTTCGATGAGCCATTCGGCGATTTCCGCTTTCATTTCGGTCGCGGCGTGATCTGATGCAATTGCTATACGCATGTGCGGTGATTTAGGGGCTCGCGCGCCCGATGACTAGGCCCACCGCACGGCTTTTCCGGCGGCTTCCCCAAATCTATGCGTTTTGTAGAGCTAATCTACGCGAAACGCAGAGTGCAACGTCCTTAGCAATGCTGGATAGGGCAGATGTAATTTAGGGGAATTGCAATGATCAGCTCGATTGGCGGTGGTCTATCCGTCATAACGCACTTGGTGAACCCGCTTCTGTCAGGAGGCGTGGTGCAAATTTCCTCCGATGTCTTGGGACAATTCCAAGACCCGCTGGACGCGGGTCGGTTTGCTTCTGCCACAACGCCGGAATTGATGGTTGCGCGTTCTTACACGGATTTGGACCCGGAAGCAGATTTCCATTCTCCATCGCTGGTAACGTCAAGCCTCCCCAGCGCGAGCCCCGAGCCTGTCCAAGAATGGGTTGCAAAGACCACGGGGGAAGGGCGCGCGGAGCTACAGTTGGGGGATGGCTACACCCTCAATTTTGAAGAGCGATCCAGCGAGATTGAAGTCTTCAACGCAAACACCAATGAATACACGAGAATCTGGGGCGATCCGCACATTGGCGTTGATGGGGTACGGGCATTCGATTTTTGGGGCACGACCACATTTAAGCTCGAAAACGGTACGAAGATTACGATCGAAACTGAGCAATGGGACGGCAATCCCAATGCCTATGTCGCCAGCAAAGTCGTAATCACGAAAGGCCGCAATGCGGTGGTCGTTGACGGGATCAGTCAGAACCAGCTCGGCGACCTCGAAGTTGTTGTTTCTGAACAGGGGTATGTTCTCGATATTCTCAATCGGGACGGCTTTACACTTAGCGAAAACAGGTTCGGAGTTGGCTGGCGATCGGAGTATACTGGCATGATCGCAAACCAAGAAGACCTCGATGCAACCCGCATTGGCTACAGGTTTGGTCCCGGCAGTATGCTGCCTTCGTGGGACAACATACTACCGCTCTTCAGCCAAATCCTTCTGTATGGAGGATTGATGAATCATGTGACTGAATTTGGCGATGAACCCGGTTATGAACCAGAGCGCAAACCGCGACATCATTGCTAGGCCGTTTTCTGCATTGTGAATTCTCAGCCTCCTTTGGAGAACGGGCGCTTTCTTAACTCTCGCATGATGCGCGCGTGACGCGTCGCTATTGGCTTTTCTCGCAAGATGCTGAACAACCCGGCGCATCGCTTGGAAGAGGCAGGGGGATTGAATGCGCTGGCTGACATTGGCTGTGACTGCTCTGGTTGGCCTGGCGCTGGCGATTTTGGGCACCACGCCGCAATTGCCGGCCAGCATTAACAGCGATGAGGCGAGTTTTTCAGCCGAGCGGGCGATGGAGCATGTGCGCATTATCGCCGCAGAGCCGCATCCGACCGGTTCGGAAGCGAACGCCAAAGTGCGGGATTATCTGGCGGCTGAGCTCGAAGAATTGGACGCAGAGGTATCACTGGTCGAAGGGCCGGTGCCAGAGCGCAGTTTGGCCCGATTTGGCCGCTGGAGTGGCGAGACGCCTGATGCGCTGACCCTGACCAATGTGATCGGCGTAATCCCCGGCCAAGACCGTTCAAAGCCTGCCGTCGCTCTGATGGCGCATCACGATACGGTGTGGGGATCACCCGGAGCCTCTGACGACACCGCGGGCGTTGCCAGCATATTGGAGGCAGTGCGCGCAATCACCAGCCAAGGGCAGCCCGATCGCGATATCATCGTGCTGCTGACCGATGGTGAGGAGCTGGGCCTGCTGGGCGCACAGCAATTTATCGATGAGAACCCGCTGGCGGACCGGATTGGTGCAATTATCAATCTGGAGGCGCGCGGTGCGGGCGGGCGCACAACCCTGTTCCAAACCTCCAAAGACAATGGCGCAGCAATTGAGCTCTATGCCGATGCGGTTGCGCGGCCGGGCGGGTCGTCGCTCGCAAGCTTCGTTTATGAGGTGCTGCCCAACAACACCGATCTGACTCCCGCGCTCAAGCGGCCATATGTAGCCTACAATCTGTCGTTTATTGGCAGGCCGGGCCTGTATCATTCGCCCAAGGCCACGCCGGAGAATCTGGACCAAGGTGCGTTGCAGGATATGGGCGATCAGACGTTGGAGCTGACACTGGCGCTCGCCAATACGGATGCCCTGCCAGAGGCGGCGGAGGATCGCACGTTCTTCGATGTGTTCGGCATCTTCCTGCTGCATTACGGCACGGTCGTGGGCTGGGCGTTGTTCGCGCTGACCGCGGTGCTCCATGTAATTTGCTTGCGGAAGAATGCGCCGGGTGGCTGGTGGAAGAGCTTGGCCGCATCGGCGGTGGTGATCCTGGGCGGCGGCCTGACGCTTTACACGGTCAATGCGATTTCAGGGGAGGGCGCGGGCGAGAATATCTATTACGACCGGTTGGCCGCGATCCCGATGCTGGAGGCGCAGGCGCTGCTGATCTGTATCGCTTCGCTCGCGGTCAGCGCGCCATTGTGGGCGGGGCGGCGCGGCAGCATTGTGGGTATTCTGATCGCTCTTGCCATGCAGATATTCGCCCCCACCACTGCGTTTCTGGTGGTTTGGCCGCTGTTGCTGGCTGGAATTCTAGGAGTGGCAACGGGCAAAGCTGATGGAGCAATTGCGCGGGTCGCTTCGGTGCTTTGCGGCGGCGTGGTGCTGGGATTGATGCTGCAGTTTGGGCATCAAGTTATGCAAGGCGTTGGGCCGGATGTGCCGATGGTGGCGGCGCTGCTCGCGGCTTTGATGCTGCCGGTGCTTGGCCCAATGATCCCGGCGGTGAATGCAAAACGCTGCTTTATGATCGCAGGGGCTTGCCTAGTCGGCGCGCTCGCGATTGCGACCTGGGTGCGGTTTGACCCCGTCGCCGATACGGTGCCGCTTTACGATTCAATGAAGGGGTAGGGGCGTTGGAGCCTACAGAAGCCAGGAACTTGGCCTGAGCATTGGCTTTTGCTGAGCTGCGTTGATCATCGCAAGTACAGAGCGTACTCCTGCCAAAATTCCTAATGCAGCAGCAGGAAGCGCCAAAAGACCGCCTGTAGGCGCTTCAGCTACAACGAAAACAACCGCAATGAATGCCAGTACAAACGCGGTAGCAAACATCCAAAACGTCTTGATAAGGTACGCGAAATGAGTGCGTTCCCAGTCTTCATTGAGACCGCTGCGAAAGACGTAGGCTAAGACTATCCCGACTAGACCGCTCACACCGGTGAAGAATGTCCCTAGATACAGGACAGCCACGATGAGCGGCCTATTTGCCAATAACGATCCGGCGGAATTTTCCTCGGACAAAGCTATTCCAATTCAGATGTAAAAAGCCTCTACAACGAGCAGCATCACTGATCCAAGAATGACCGCATCTTGCGCGACCGGCTTGGGTGCTTGAGCTTGCGCAGCGCCTTCGCCTCGATCTGACGGATGCGTTCGCGCGTCACGCTGAACTGCTGACCCACTTCTTCCAAAGTGTGGTCGGTGTTCATGCCGATGCCAAAGCGCATCCGCAGCACGCGCTCTTCACGCGGGGTCAGCGATGCGAGCACGCGGGTGACGGTTTCCTTGAGGTTCGCTTGGATTGCGGCATCCACAGGGATGATCGCGTTCTTATCCTCGATGAAATCACCCAGGTGCGAATCTTCCTCATCGCCGATTGGCGTTTCGAGGCTGATCGGTTCCTTGGCAATTTTCATCACCTTGCGCACTTTTTCTAGCGGCATGGACAGGCGCGCTGCCATTTCCTCTGGAGTCGGCTCGCGGCCTTCCTCGTGCAGGAATTGACGCGATGTTCGCACCAGCTTGTTGATCGTCTCGATCATGTGGACCGGGATACGGATCGTGCGCGCTTGGTCAGCGATGGAACGGGTGATCGCCTGACGGATCCACCAGGTCGCATAGGTGCTGAATTTGTAGCCGCGGCGATATTCAAATTTATCAACCGCCTTCATCAGGCCGATGTTGCCTTCCTGAATGAGATCAAGGAATTGCAGGCCGCGATTGGTGTATTTCTTGGCGATAGAGATCACCAGGCGAAGGTTGGCTTCCACCATTTCCTTCTTGGCGATACGCGCCTCGCGCTCGCCCTTTTGCACCATGTTCACGATGCGGCGGAATTCCGGCAGAGCCATACCAGTGTTGGCGGCAATATCGGTGATTTCGGTGCGAATACGCTCAACCGCTGCGCCTTCTTTCTCAATGAAAGCGGCCCATTTCTTGTCTTTCTTCGCGTTCGCCTTGATCCGGCTGTCGTCGAGCTCATTGCCGACATAGCTTTTGAGGAAGTCGATCCGTTTGATCTTGTGACGCTCTGCCAGACGCAGCATCTGGCCGCCCAGCGCGGTCAGCCGGCGGTTGAAGGCATAGAGATTGTCGACCAGGAATTCGATCTTGGTCGCGTGGAACTGCATGCTTTCGACTTCCGCCGTCAGCTCTTCGCCCAGTTTCTCGTACTTGTTCTCTTTGGCCTTTGGAAACTCGTTGCCAGCCGCCAGAGTGTCGACCCGCTCAGCCTGGAGTTTCTCAAAGGTTTTGAACAGCTTGGTGATGCGGGCAAAGCGTTCAATCGCGTCTGGTTTAAGCGTGGCTTCCATCTGCGCGAGCGAGAGAGTGTTATCCTCTTCCTCTTCTTCTTCGCGCTTGGAGCTGCCTTCTTCGCCCTCTTCATCCTCGTCGGATGCTTCGTCGCTGTCGTCGTCATCATCGTCGCGGATGGTTGGGCCGGCGGTCTCTTCAGAGATTTCGCCGTCGTCATCGTCCTCGGCGCCCTCTGCCATCTTATCGGCAGGCGGTTCTTTCGAAAGCATCGCGTCCAGATCAAGGATCTCGCGCAGCCGCATTTCTTCGTTGTTGAGCGCTTCGGACCAATGGATGATCGCGTGGAACGTGATCGGGCTTTCGCACAGGCCGATGATCATCATGTCGCGGCCCGCTTCAATCCGCTTGGCAATCGCGATCTCGCCTTCGCGGCTGAGCAATTCCACCGCGCCCATTTCGCGCAGGTACATGCGAACCGGGTCATCGGTGCGTTCGCCCGTGCCGGTCTTCTTGACCGCTGCGGCAGGCGCTTTCTTGGAGTCTTTCTTCTCGTCGCCGACCTGCATCTCTGCAACTTCGGCTTCTTGCTCAGCCTCGGCCTCGGCCTCTTCATCGTTCTCGACGATTTGAACGCCCATTTCCGACAAAGCGGTTTGGATGTCCTCAATCTGATCCGGGCTCATTTCACCAGATGGCAAAGCTTCATTGAGCTCATCATAGGTGATGTAGCCCTTTTTCTTCGCCTTGGTCATGAGCTTCTTAACTGACGCCTCGTTGAGGTCGATCAGTGGAGCATCTTCTTTATCTTGCGCTTTAGCTTTTGAAGCCATGGATCCCAATTAGTCCGTTCTAAAGTCGCTCGCCGGATCGTCATCTGGCGTCGAGGTTAAATCTGTTGTCGCCGCTTGTGCGGCCTTGCGGCGCCCGAAGGCCTTCAATCGATCATTCAATAATGTCTGGCTTTGTCGTAACCGGGCTTGCTCAGCCATCGATCCCTCAGGGTCTTCGTCAAACCTAGCGATGGTTGCCAATAGCGCAGCATCCAGCGCAGGTCTTTCGACCAGTAACGACACAGCTTCAGCCAATTCCTCGCTCGCATCACTCGGTGTGGTGCCTTCTCTGAGGAAAGCATAACGACTATCGTCCGGTGGGGCGGGAAGGCCTTGCGCCTCTGATATGGCGTTTGTGCCACCCGAATCAAGCGTTTCTGCAAGTTCGAACAAGGATTCCACCAGATCATTTGTTTTCGGGTCGAGCTGAGCGAGCCGTGTGAGCGCCTCTGAGTGGCGCGAAATCTCGTTTGGATGACGGACAAGGCCAGCGATTACGGCGCGCGATAGAGCGTCCCGCATCCCGCCAGACATGGCGCGTTGCAACTGGCCGCGCGCCTCCGCCGATAAAGTTGGATTGCGCGGTTTGCCAAAGCCTTGGCGGCCGCCACTTCCTCTTCCGCTGCGCCAGTTCGAGCCCGATCCGCCGCGCTGTTCCCTTGGCGGGAAGGCAAAGGCGGAATAACGGTCTAGCAATTCGCGGCGGTAAAGGGCCGCAATGTCGCCGTGCCCGATGGTGTCGACATGATCGAGCAGGCGTTTCTTAAGACCCGCCTTGGCTTCGGGACTATCGAGAGGCTGCGCATCGCGCTCAAATTGCCACAAAGTTTCTAGCAGGCTGGCGGGTTCGCTCAGCAATTTCTCCATCGCCTGCGGGCCGCTTTTGGCGATCAGATCATCTGGGTCCATGCCGCTGGGCAGGCGCACAATGTTGAGCGAACGCCCCGGCGCAAGCATCGGTAAAGCGCGGCCAATTGCGCGCATCGCCGCCTTTTGTCCCGCATTGTCGCCATCAAAGCACAGGGTCGGCACTTCGACCATGCGCCACAGCATTTCCAGCCGCATCTCGGTCAGCGCCGTGCCGAGTGGGGCGACGGCGTCCTCAAATCCGGCCTGCGCCAGGGCGACCACGTCCATATAGCCTTCGACCACGATCACCCGGTCCGTTTGCCGAGAGGCGGGGGAGGCGCGGTGCAGATTGTAGAGAGTACGGCCTTTATCGAACAGCGGGGTGTCCGGCGAATTGAGGTATTTCGCAATGCCATCACGCTTGCCCAGAATGCGCCCGCCAAAGGCGATCACCCGCCCGCGTGCGTCCTGAATCGGCAGCATGATGCGGCCCCGGAACCGATCGTATTTGGTGCCGTCATCGGTGGCGATCCGCATGCCGGTCTCGACCAGCATCGTCTCGTCAAACTTGGATAGCGCACCAGCGAGTGCCTGTTTGTTTTCAGGCGCATAGCCGAAGCCGAATTCATCCAGCACTTGGCGGGTGAGACCGCGGCCTTTCAGATATTCCTGAGCCTCGCGCACCTCTCCGCTCGATCCGCTGCGCAGATTGTCCATAAACCATTGCTGCGCGTCGGTAGTCACATCGATCAGGCTGGCGCGCTTTTCCGCCTTCTTTGCCGCCACGGGGTCTGGCGCGGGAACTTCCATCCCGGCCTCGGCCGCCAGTTCCTTCACCGCATCCATAAAGCCCATGCCGCGCTGGTCAGTCATCCACCGGATCACATCGCCATGCGCACCGCAGCCAAAGCAGTGGTAGAAGCCCTTTTGATCATTGACCGTAAAGCTGGGCGATTTCTCGTCGTGAAACGGGCAGCAGGCCTTCCATTCGCGCCCGGCCTTTTGCAGCTTGTCGGTGCGCATGATGACCGTCGACAGCGTCACCCGCGCGCGCAGTTCGTCCAGCCATTGCGGGGAAAGTGCCATAAGAGGAAAATGCGCCTAGTCGCCGCCGCAATCAAGCGCGGCTTGTGGAACAATCTGTGCGTGATCGCGCCCTAAGAAAGCGCCGCCTTAACCAGCCCGCTCGCCATTCCGCCATCGAGCAGCGCGCCGTGGCGCTTTTTCAGCTCGCCCATGACCCGGCCCATATCTTTCATGCTGTCCGCGCCAAGCTCTGCCTTGATCGCGGCGATGGCGGCGGCGGTTTTTTCCTCGCTCATCATCGTCGGCAGGAATTCTTCGATGATGCTCAGCTCTGCCTGTTCCTTCGCGGCCAGTTCCGCGCGTCCGCCGTCCTCATACATGGTGATCGATTCGCGCCGTTGCTTCGCCATTTTCTGCAGGACTGAGGTCACCAGCTCATCATCCGGTGTCTCTTTGCCCGATGTGCGCATTTCAATGTCGCGATCCTTAATCTTGGCCGAGATCTGGCGCAGGGTCGCTGTGCGTTCCTTTTCGCCCGCTTTCATTGCAGTAATCGTGGCCGCCTTAATTGTGTCGCGCATGGTACCTTCAGGCATCGTCTGGGTCTTCTTTTCGTCTAAGCTGTGGATGATTGAGTGTTTGGCCGCGCTCTAACGTGTTTCAGCCCGCTCGACTAGGTTGACGTGGCGGCCACTGCGCCCTAGCTGCTGGGTCTTAGCGACATTGCTGGAAACCACTGACTCGGAGCGCCCTATGGCCGACACCGCATCTTCTCGCGCGCAACCCACCGGCGCGACGGGAGTCCTTGTTTTGGCCGATGGTTCGGTGATCTGGGGACGCGGCTTTGGCGCCGCCGGTGAAAACGTCGGCGAGGTCTGCTTCAACACGTCGATGACCGGCTATCAAGAGGTGATGACTGATCCCAGCTATGCGGCGCAGATCGTGACGTTCACTTTCCCGCATATCGGCAATGTCGGCACCAATGGCGAAGACATCGAAAGCCAGGTTGAGGGCGCGGTTGGCTGCGTGGTGCGCGAGGATGTGACAGAGCCATCAAACTTCCGTTCCGCCGAACGCTTTACCGAATGGATGACGGCCAATGGCAAGATCGGTCTGGCAGGGGTTGATACCCGCGCGCTGACCCGCCGCATCCGCCTGTCCGGCGCGCCCAACGCCGTGATCTCGCATTCGCCCAGTGGCACGTTCGACATTCCAGCATTGATCAAGCGCGCGCAGGATTGGGCTGGGCTAGAGGGCATGGACCTCGCCAGCCGCGTCTCTCGCGAGGCGCAAGAGAACTGGGAAGGCGGATATTGGCGCCTGGGCCACGGTTATGGCCGCGCGGCGTTTGACGCGACCCCGCATGTGGTTGCGATTGATTACGGAGCGAAGGACAACATCTTCCGCAATCTGGTGCGGGCCGGCGCGAAAGTGACCGTGGTGCCCGCGCAGACCTCACTGGAGGATATTCTCGCGCTATCACCGGACGGCGTATTCCTGTCCAACGGGCCGGGCGATCCGGCGGCAACGGGCGAGTTCGCGGTGCCGGTGATCAAGGCTCTGCTGGAGCGTGATATGCCGCTGTTCGGCATTTGCTTGGGCCACCAGATGCTGGCGCTGGCCGCAGGCGCAAAGACGGTGAAAATGCACCAGGGCCACCGCGGCGCGAACCACCCGGTTCAACGCGTGGGCGAAGGCTGGGGCGAGACACTCGAGCTGGTCGAGATCACCAGCATGAACCACGGTTTTGCGGTGGATGCAGATAGTCTGCCGGACACGCTTGAGCAGACACACGTATCGCTGTTCGATGGCTCCAATTGCGGTATCGCGGTTAAGGGCAAGCGTGCATTCGGCGTGCAATACCACCCAGAGGCCTCGCCGGGCCCACAAGACAGCTTCTACCTGTTTGAGAAATTCGTTGGGGACTTGGGGTGAACTCCACGGACCCTCGCTTTGCACTCTTGGTCAGCCTTTTGCTCCTTTCCGCCTGCGATAACCCCTTCGCAAACAAAGATTGGCGTGAGGTTGAGGAGACCGCTGAGGAATGCGCGGCGCGTTTGTCTGGCAAAGTTGAAGTGAAGCAATTGCTGGAGGCGGCAGAGGGGCAGGTCGTACCGACCTATGCGTTCGACATCACCAAGATGGAGCTGATGGCGATCAATGAGATGATTGTTCCGGCCTCCGGGGACTCGCGCGGCTCGCTGCGGACGTCTGCCTTTGGCGCGACTGCGCCGCCTGTCGCCGCTTTTATGGAGCTGAGCGTGACCGAAGACGGCGCGTTTTATTTTGGCGACGATCCCTCGCTTTACCGCGTGCGCGGCGAGGCCATGCCGGGTAATCAGGTGCTGTCCACCGGTTGCGCCATGCAAAAGCCGGGAATGCGCCTGATCAGTTTCAAGCTTCAGAATTCAAGCGGTGGCGACGCCGAAGCGGCAGAGGCAGAGGGCTAACCATGCTAAATTGCACAAAGCTCCTGCTCTCCTGCATATGCGCGGCATTGTTCGTCAGCGGTTCAGCCTGCGCCGCGCCGGCGAAGCAAGAGCAATATCTGGTCGAAGACTATGACGCGGCCATGCATGATGATGCTATCCCGGCCACCGCGCGTTACCAGATCGAAATTCACTCTGGCGGGGGCATTCCTGGAACAGCGGGTGCGGACCAATATTACCGCGAGCCGAAGAATGTGCTCCAGGCGATTGTTGATCAGTGCCAGCTTGGCCGGACGATTTATTCGCAGGCGACCGATGGCGTTTCATTGCTCACGATAGTGGACCCGAAACTGTCTGAAGAGAAGGTCGCCTGTATCCGCTCAGCCGAAGATGTCGGTCTACGCCTTAGAGATTGGGGCAATGACGGATGATCACCGCCGCCATGCCTCTCACCTACCACAACCATCCTTTTAAGGGTCACGCCTAGATGCCCAAACGCAGCGACATATCCTCCATTCTCGTCATTGGTGCCGGGCCGATCATCATCGGTCAGGCGTGCGAGTTCGATTACTCGGGCACTCAGGCGATTAAGGCGCTGAAAGAGGAAGGGTACCGGGTCATTCTGGTCAATTCCAATCCGGCCACGATCATGACCGATCCGGAATTTGCCGACCGCACCTATGTGGAGCCGATCACGCCAGAGATCGTCACCAAGATCATCGAGAAAGAGCGCGCGGCGCATCCCGATGAGAAAATGGCCTTGCTGCCGACGATGGGCGGGCAAACGGCGCTTAACTGTGCGCTCGCGCTGGATGCGGATGGCACGCTGGAGAAATTTGGCGTTGAGATGATCGGCGCGAAGGCAGATGCGATCGACAAGGCGGAGAACCGCCAGCGCTTCCGCGATGCGATGGATGCCATCGGCCTAGAAAGCGCGCGTAGCGGCGTCGCCAATACGCTGGAGGAAGCGCGCGAAATTCTGGAGCGCACTGGTCTGCCATCGATCATCCGGCCCAGCTTCACGCTTGGCGGCACAGGCGGCGGCATCGCCTATAACAAGGCGGAGTTCGACAAGATCGTCTCCGAAGGGCTCGACGCATCGCCCACCACCGAGGTTCTGATCGAGGAATCGCTGCTCGGTTGGAAAGAATATGAGATGGAGGTCGTGCGCGACCGCAAGGACAATTGCATCATCATCTGCTCGATTGAAAATGTCGATGCGATGGGCGTGCACACTGGAGACAGCATCACGGTCGCCCCGGCGCTGACGCTGACCGACAAAGAATATCAGATCATGCGCACGGCCAGCCTCAATGTGTTGCGCGAGATTGGCGTGGAAACCGGTGGGTCGAACGTGCAGTTTGCGGTCAATCCCAAGGATGGCCGCCTGATCGTGATCGAGATGAACCCGCGCGTGTCGCGCTCATCCGCGCTGGCTTCCAAAGCCACCGGCTTCCCGATTGCCCGCGTCGCGGCGAAATTGGCGGTGGGATACACGCTGGACGAGATCACCAATGAGATCACCGGCGCGACCCCGGCCAGCTTTGAACCGACGATTGACTATGTCGTCACGAAAATCCCGCGCTTTGCCTTTGAGAAATTCAAAGGGTCAGAGGCGAAGCTTTCCACCGCGATGAAGTCGGTCGGCGAAGTGATGGCGATTGGCCGCAACTTTCAGGAATCGATGCAAAAGGCATTGCGCGGTCTGGAAACCGGGCTTGACGGGTTCAACCGCGTCCGCGAGCTGGAAGGAGTGAGCCGCGATGTCGTCACCGCCGCGCTCAGTCAGCGCACACCGGACCGCCTGCTGAACGTTGCTCAGGCGATGCGCGAGGGCATGACGCCCGAAGATATTCAGCCGATCACCGGATATGACATGTGGTTCCTGCGCCAGATTGAGGCGATCGTCGCGGCAGAGAATGACATTGCTCAAAATGGCTTGCCGCAAGATGCGGACGGGCTGCGCGCGCTCAAAGCGATGGGCTTTTCCGACAAGCGGCTGGCGACTTTGGCGGTGCGTTCCGTCGGCGTTGCGGGCGGCATGGCAGAGACGCAGGCGAAACGCAGCGGGCTGCTGCATGATGCGCTGCACGCGATGGCCGGGGCGACGAGCGAAGACGAAGTGCGCGCGCTGCGCGAACGGCTGGGCGTGCGCCCGGTGTTTAAGCGGATCGACAGCCGCGCCGCCGAGTTTGAGGCGATCACGGCCTATATGTACTCAACCTATGAGGCGCCGACATTTGGAGAGCCGGAGTGCGAGGCGGACCCATCGGATCGCAAGAAGATCGTCATTCTCGGCGGCGGTCCCAACCGCATCGGGCAAGGGATCGAGTTCGATTATTGCTGCGTGCACGCCTGCTTCGCGCTGGAAGAGGTTGGGTTTGAGACCATCATGGTCAATTGCAATCCAGAGACCGTTTCGACCGACTACGACACATCGGACCGGCTCTATTTTGAGCCGCTGACAGCGGAAGATGTGCTCGAGATTTTGCGGGTTGAACAATCCACCGGCGAGTTGGTGGGTGTGATCGTGCAGTTTGGCGGGCAAACCCCGCTGAAGCTTGCGCAAGCGCTGGAAGATGCGGGCATCCCGATCCTAGGCACATCGCCCGATGCGATTGATCTGGCCGAAGACCGTGAGCGCTTTGCCAAGCTGGTGAACAAGCTAAACCTGAAGCAGCCAGCCAATGGCATTGCTCGCAGCCGCGATGAAGCCGCGGCTGTCGCAGCGCATATCGGCTATCCGGTGCTGCTGAGGCCATCCTATGTGCTGGGCGGACGGGCGATGGAAATCGTCGATTCCGAGGCGCAGCTTGATGATTACATCAACACCGCCGTCAACGTTTCGGGCGAGAGCCCTGTGCTGATCGACCAATATCTGCGCGATGCGATCGAATGCGATGTCGATGCTTTGTGCGATGGCGATGAAGTGCGTGTCGCCGCCGTCATGCAGCATATCGAAGAGGCGGGCGTGCATTCCGGCGATAGCGCCTGCACACTGCCGCCCTATTCGCTGCCGCCAGAAACCATCGCTGAAATGGAGCGTCAGGCAGAAGCGCTGGCATTTGCGCTGGGCGTGCGCGGCCTGATGAACATTCAATTCGCGGTAAAGGAAGAGGGCGACAAGCAGGTTGTCTATTTGATCGAGGTGAACCCGCGCGCCAGCCGCACGGTGCCGTTCGTGGCCAAAGCCATTGGGCAGCCGGTCGCTAAGATCGCTGCGCGTATAATGGCGGGCGAGAAACTGGCGGACTTCCCAGCCTTCCGCCGCGATCTACCCTATATGGCGATTAAGGAGGCGGTGTTCCCATTCGCTCGCTTCCCAGGCGCTGACCCGATCCTGACCCCGGAAATGAAATCAACCGGCGAAGTGATGGGCATCGACACCAATTTCGAGGCAGCCTTCCTCAAGTCGCAGCTGGGCGCGGGCATGACCCTTCCACGCGAAGGCACTGTGTTTGTCTCGGTCAAGAACAGCGACAAGAGCGTGATCGTTCCCGCTGTGCGCGGCATGATCGACAAGGGCTTCAAAGTGGTCGCGACTGGCGGCACTCAGACCTATCTGGCCGAGCAGGGGCTTGCGGTTGAGAAGGTCAACAAGGTCGCAGAGGGCCAGCCGCATATTGTCGATAAGATCATCGATGGCGAGATCGCGCTGATCTTCAACACCACCGAGGGTTGGCAATCGCTGCGGGACTCCAAATCGATCCGTGCCACCGCTTTGGAAAAGAAGGTTCCGTACTACACGACGGCCACCGCATCGAAGGCTGCGGCGGCGGCAATTGGCGCTGTAAAGCCAAGCCAGCTTGAAGTCCGCGCATTGCAGGACTATTATAGCTAAGTAATACAGCGAAGTTTCCCGACATTTCGATGCAATCTCGCCGCCTCAGCAGAAGCGGTGATGCATGAAATGACCCATATTTTCGGGTACTTACGTCAATAGAAAGAGACGGAATGGCGACGATGGAAAAAGTTCCAATGCTGGCTGAGGGCTATGAGCGGCTAACCACCGATCTGAAGGCTTTGCGTGATGAACGCCCGAAAATTGTTGATGCGATCGAAGAAGCTCGTGCGCATGGCGATCTGTCGGAGAACGCGGAATATCACGCTGCAAAAGAGCGTCAGGGCCAAGTTGAAGCCATGATTGGCGATATCGAGAGCAAGGTCAGCCGCGCTCAGATTATCGACCCGTCGACGCTTACCGGTGACAAAATCGTATTCGGCGCGACCGTCACCTTGCTCGACGATGATGATAAGCCAATCAAGTATCAGATCGTCGGTGAGACCGAAGCTGATGCCGCCGCCGGTCGCATTTCGTTCAGTTCGCCATTGGCGCGCGCGATGATTGGCAAGCAGGTCGAAGACGAGATCGAAGTAACTGTGCCGTCTGGTGACAAGTTCTACCTCGTCGACAAGATCGAGTTCATCTAAATTCTGCAGGCGAAGCTGCTCTAGGTGAGCGGCTTTTCCATGGCGAAGTTGTGGATTGGCACGCCGTCTAATTTAAAGTCACGGCGATGCTGAACCACGTAACCTGCACGCTCAAACGCGGCGCGGGCGAGTTCGCTTGCCTCGGTGAAGAGCCGGAAGATGCCTTGCTCGCGTGCGTGTCTTTCCGCAGCGCTCAGAACGGCTTCGGCTAGGCCGCGCCGCGTGTGGTCCGGGTTGCAATAGAGGTGATCGAGGTGGCCGCCGTCCTCCGCTGAAATCTCCAGCAGCGAATAGGCCTGAGCCACATCATCTGTGTCAGCAGCGATGAAGATTGCCGCGCCCGCCGCCACACGCTCGCGAAACCGTTCGCCGCCCGGCACGCGGCCAGCCCAAGCATCAATTTGCTCTGGCGAATAGGCGCGGGAGCCGATTGCAAGGATCGCGGCCTGCATGATTTCGGCGAGCCGATCCGCATCGGCATCGCCGTATGGACGGATGGTGTATTCCATCGCGCTTGGACCCACTCTTGAGAAGTCGCTTAGGCGTCAGGCGTGAGTAGGTGGTGGATGTGCACCACCACATATTTCATCTCAGCATCATCGACGGTGCGCTGAGCCTGGGCGCGCCAGGCCTCTTCCGCGGCATCATAGCTGCTGAAAACGCCGACAACGTGGATGCTTTCTGGATCGGCGAACTCGATCCCGCGAGGGTCCGTCACGCGGCCACCCATGACGAGGTGGAGCTTCTGGGTTGGAGTGGTTTCTTCCATGTTTGGCGCCTTTCCTTGGGGAGCAAGAATGTCTCCGCGCGCCTTAAAGCAAGCGTGGCTGCGCGCAAGTCCTGCGCATTAACACATGGAGCGACGTGGCGCTCAGCGGGTGACGCGGCCCTTGATGTCGCGCACCGCGCGCTCTGCCTTGCGCGTCGCCCGGCGAGAGATCGCGCGCGTCGTATCGCTGGCGCTGCCCACTACATGGCTAGCATCGCGTTTCAACTCGCGGGCTTTGGCGGTGCCAGCATCACTCAAGTCTTCGATTGCATCCTGCTCGCTTTGCGCGGCGTCCATCGCGCTATCGATCGCATTAATTCCGTAAGCAATCACCGCGTCGCCGATCAGCGAGAGCACCTCGTTGCTGCGTTTCTTGGCACCATTGAGAGAGGCGGTTTTGATGCTCTCCGCGCCTTTCTTCGCGCCGTTGACTGCACCCTTGGCGGCCTTACCAGCCGCTTGGCGGCCCGGCTTCGTCATCATGCCAATCGCCAGGCCCGCTGCGACCGCGCCACCAATCGCCACAGCGGGGTTTTTCTTGATGAACTCGCCTGCCGCGCTCGCCGCCTCTGCTGCATCATCGCCGATGGTGCGCTTCGCATTGCGGCGCTCGCTGGCTTCGATTTTGGCGCGCAGCTCGTCGCGCTTGTCGGCTGTGTCAGTCATTGTCGTCTCCGGGTATTGTCTCGCTGAGCGCATCCTCAGGGGAAGGGGCTGGGTCCTCTGCGGCTATCTCAATCTCGGCGATTTCTTCGCCATCATCCAATGCGCCATCTTCTGAGGCTTCTGCCTCAAGGCTATCCTCGATCTCGTCACCGTCTTCGCCGGCTCCGATCAGCTCCAGGCCGAGCCCTTCTAGGATGGGGCCGCGCGCAAACCACAGAGCGATTGCGCCAAACAACGCCGCGATAATGCCGCGATTGTCGCTCGCAGCTTCGCCAGCATCGCCCAGCGCGTCTTTCGCGCCCGTGCCAATGCGGCGGACGGTGCGCTCTGCCAGCCCCTTGCCGGACAGGCCGGTTTTGAGGTGGGTGATGTCATCCTTGAGCGCGGCGAGGGCCGCGTCGCGCAGCGCGCGGTCTTCAAGGAATTGCTCATCCAGCTTGCTCATGCCTCGTAATCGCCTTTGAACAACGCGACGAGGCCCAGAGCATTGCTGCGGACCAGCAGCAGTAGTCCGATCACACCGAGCAGCAGAACGCCGACGACGATACCAATCGCGCCCCAGATCGTGACCAACGGCTCGAGTGCAATCACCATGCCGACAGCCAAGGCGATGAACATCAAATGCAGCAGGATAAGCGCCAGGATCGCAAAGGCGATCGCGCCGCCGACCTTGCGACCGGCCAGCCCTGCGCGCCGTTTCTGAAACGCGAGCTCTGCCTCGGCATAGGTGCGCCCATCATCGATCAGCGCAGCGATCTCTTCGGTTAGAGATTCGCTGAATTCATCGTCATCTGTGTTGTCGGGCAAGGGGGCGTCAACGTCATCAGGCACAGTCTCGCTTCCCACCGGGCTTAGGCCCGCTGGCGCAGCATCTGGGTGAGGATTTTCATCCTCTCCCAGACGTTCTGGCTGTTTGTCATCGCGCATGCACAGCCCCTTGCAAGCGCAGATTAATCGTTAGAGCCGCGGAACATGCGCGCGATCAGGAAGCCTGCGACGGCAGCCAGACCAACGGCAACGCCGGGGCTCTTGCGGACCATTTCGCGGGCATCTTCGCCCAGCTCATCCACGCTCTTCGCATCGAGCTTTGCCGATGCTTCGACCAAAGTGCGCGAGGCCTTGCGGGCGTAATCGCCATATTGCTCGCCAAAACGCTCATCGATTTGAGCGGCCGTATCGCCAACAACGCGGCCAACTGATGCGATTGCGTCGCTGGTTGCGGCCTTGCCGTCCGTGGCCAGTTCGCTCGCCTTGGTTTTGGCTTGATCGCCATAGGCTTTGGCGTCTGCCACCAAATCGTCACTCTTATTCATTGCATTCTCCCGGTAAGATCCAGCGCGTGTCCCAGCCTCAGCGCGCAGTGCGGCTGCGCCTGCTTTGGCCTCTTCTAGCGCTGCGTTAAAACGGCTTTTCGCCTCAGTACGGTGCTCGCTGCCAGTTTCAACCGGCACGGCAGGCATTTTCTCAGCCGATTTCGCGGTTGCGCCGGTTTTCTTCGGTGCAGCCTTCTTGGCAGTCGATGCCTTCTTCGCTGGAGCCTTCTTGGCCGTGGTCTTGCTGCTCTTTGCAGCGGGTTTGGTCTTCTTTGCGTCAGCCATAGGTCTGTTTTGATCCTCCAGATACGTATTCACAGCGGATGTGTAGGGGCACATTCGCTTCAATAGTTCAACGCGCCTTGCGCGGAATTGATCCGAAGCATAGAGCGCACCTGCTCCCATTATATGGGGGTGTCTTAGTAATATACAACACATTCTCTCCGGAGCAAAACATGACTGCGATTATCGATCTGCACGGCCGCGAAATTCTGGACAGCCGGGGCAACCCAACCGTTGAAGTGGATGTGTTGCTGGATGACGGCAGCTTTGGCCGGGCTGCGGTGCCTTCAGGGGCATCGACGGGCGCCTATGAAGCGGTTGAACTGAGAGATGGCGATGCGGCGCGTTACAAGGGCAAGGGCGTGCTGAAAGCGGTTGATGCGGTGAACGGTGAGATCGCAGAGATGCTGGACGGCCTGCACGCCGAGGATCAGCGCGATATCGACATGGCGATGATCGCTTTGGATGGAACAGAGAACAAGGGCCGCCTTGGCGCGAACGCGATCCTGGGTGTCAGCCTGGCTGTGGCGAAAGCGGCTGCGAATGCGCGCGGCCTGCCGCTGTTCTCATACCTCGGCGGGGTTTCGGCCCACCGCCTGCCCGTGCCGATGATGAACATCATTAATGGCGGCGAGCACGCGGACAACCCGATCGATATTCAAGAATTCATGGTGATGCCAGTTGGCGCGCCAACTTTGGCCGAGGCGGTGCGCTGGGGCTCTGAGATTTTTCATACGCTTAAGAAAGGGCTGTCCGACAAGGGGCTCGCGACATCCGTCGGCGATGAAGGCGGCTTTGCCCCTGATCTTGCGAGCACGCGTGCTGCGCTCGATTTCATCATGGCCTCGGTTGAGCAAGCTGGCTTTACCCCCGGCAAAGACGTGGTCCTCGCACTCGATTGCGCCGCGACCGAGTTTTACCGCGACGGTAAATACGAAATCTCGGGCGAGGGCGTTTCGCTGGACGGTCCGGGCATGGCCGACTATCTGGCGAAACTGTGCGCAGACTATCCGATCCGCTCCATCGAAGACGGTATGGATGAAGATGACTTTGACGGTTGGGCGGCTCTGACGCAGGCGGTCGGCGACAAAGTTCAACTGGTCGGCGATGATCTCTTCGTGACCAATCCGGCGCGCTTGGAAATGGGCATTGCGAAGGGGCTGGCAAACTCGCTGCTGGTGAAGGTCAACCAGATCGGCACGCTTACCGAAACGCTGGCTGCGGTCGATATGGCGCACCGCGCGAGCTACACCTCGGTGATGAGCCACCGTTCGGGTGAAACCGAAGATTCCACCATCGCGGACCTGGCTGTTGCGACCAATTGCGGGCAGATCAAAACGGGCTCGCTTGCCCGCTCTGACCGTCTCGCGAAGTACAACCAGTTGATCCGAATTGAGGAAGAGCTGGGAGCGAGCGCTGCCTATGCTGGGATGGGCTGCTTCGGTTCGCTGAACGCGTAGACCTCACAGCAGCGGGTTTGATGCGTCGGCGCGGTAGCTAAGCCGCGCCGCGCTTCACCGCCTCTTCGAAGTAGCGGTCCATCGATGCCAGGCCGGTGTCGCTCAGGCGCACCAAAACGCGGCGCTGATCCTCGGGGTCTTGCTCGCGCAGGATGAGGCCTTGCTCCGCCAATACGCCGAGCCAACGCAGCCCGGTGGTGGGCGGCGCGGCAGAGCCGATGCAGGCGCTGGAGACGGAAACAGACTTATCGTCGACATGCGCGACGTACAGGTCGAGCAGGATGTCCCAAGCCGGCTCTCCAAACAGGTCAGGATCACCGAAGAAGGTGCCGCGTGTGCGGCGCACATCATAGGCCTTGCGCGCCATCAGTGCATAGCTGCGCCGCCGGGCTGACAGGTCTGCTGGCGCGCTCTTTGGCGCGTCTGGGTTTGGGCTAGCGGCGCCTCCATTCCAAGCGTTCGCGCTAGCCCTTCCTGTGGCGTGGGCAAGTGAGGCAAAAGCGGCGGCCTGATCGCCGGAGCGCAATTGCTCTGCGATGGCGATCAATTGGTCCGCAACGGGTGTAAGGTCGCCAATGGATTGGGGGGCGCTTGCCCGAGGCCCGTTCTTGCTTTCGAAAGGCGCATGCTCACCCGCTGCACCATGACCTGTCAGGGCGCTGTCTGTCACACGCTGTTCGGACATGTCGCCGTCCGACATATCGCGATCTGACATGTCGCGGTCTGACAAAGGTGATCTGCGAGCCCCATCCATGGTTAGCTCGGTGCGATCTTAGTAAGAGATGTGAAACTCGGGCGAACCAAGCAATCCTCCTTGCACATATGGGCTTGAAGATTGGTTGAACGGTTTGCCCCCGGTCACCCTGTTTCGCCCTGATGTCTCTCCGTAATGGAGTCGAAGACATTTGGCTTTACGTGTGATTACGCATGTGGCCGTTTGGGCGGTTTTGGTCCCTCTATTCCTGACATGAAATCCATGCGCAGTTTTGTGATCGCGGCATCCACATGTGCTGCGGCAATAAAGGCGCCGATCCTATCGAGATGCGATAGCTGGGCCTCTAGGGTCATGATTATCGGCGCAATCTCAGCTTGGATTGCGTTCTCTTGAGCGGTCAAAATAAATGGATCCCAATTCGAAGGTCATTTTCGGCGTCCCGCGCACTGCAACGCGCGCCGAGTTGATGGCTGCTAATTCAACCTAATGCCTTCATAAAATCTACAGAGGGAAACTACGTAGTTTTCGTCCGATAATTCGAGGTTGGGACAGCTTCCTATAGGGTGGGATTAGCGGGGGAACCTCTCAGTCAGCTCCAGCAAAGCCAGAGCCGCTTTCGCCGCTTCACCGCCTTTATCCTTGGCTGCGGGATTGGCGCGTTCCAGCGCTTGCGCCTCGTTTTCAGTGGTGATGATGCCATTGCCGATTGGAATACCATCCATGGTCAGCGCCATGATCGCCCGCGCGCTTTCCCCAGCCACGATCTCAAAGTGATAGGTTTCGCCGCGGATCACCACGCCGATTGCGACGAAGGCGTCATAGCCTCCGCCTTCCGCGGCCAGCGCAATTGCGCCCGGGATTTCTAGAGCTCCAGGCACGGTGAGCACTTCTGCCTCATGCCCCGCAGCCTCAATCGCGGCCTTCGCGCCAGCGATCAGCATGTCATTAAGATGCGCATAGAAACGCGCTTCGACGATCAGAATGCGGGCCATAGTGTTTACTCCGAAATGGGGTGGTGCCCGACGATGTTCAGGCCGTAGCCTTCGATCGCCACGACATTGGGCTGTGAATTGGACAACAGGATCATATCATCGACGCCCAGATCGGCGAGGATTTGTGAGCCGATGCCGACATTGCGATTGGCTTCATCGGCGGTGTATTCGCCGCTCGAGCCGACCCGGCCGGTCAGGATCACGATGATCCCAGAGCCGTGCTCACCAATCGCCTGCATTGCGCGTTGCAAAGTGCGTTTGCGCGGACCGGGCTGGCCCAGCACATCGTCAAACACCGAGATTGGGTGAACGCGCGCGAGGGTGGCCTCTCCGGGCTGAATGTGGCCCTTTTGCAAAACGTAGGCCTCGTTGTCGGACACCGTGTTGCGATAGGTGATCATCCGCCACTGGCCGCCATAATCGGAATCGAACGCGCGCTCTCCCAGCCGCTCAACCAGATGGTCGTTGCGCATCCGGTAAGCGATGAGATCGCGGATTGTCCCGATCTTGAGATCATGCTTGCGGGCGAAGGCGACCAGATCATCGAGCCTCGCCATTGAGCCATCATCGTTCATGATCTCGCAAATCACGCCGCTGGGGTTGAGGCCTGCGAGGCGCGAGATATCGACCGCCGCCTCGGTATGGCCTGCGCGCACCAGCACGCCGCCATCACGCGCTGTCAGCGGGAAGACATGGCCTGGCGTAACAATGTCGTCCGGGCCCTTGGTTGCATCAATCGCCACCGAGACGGTGCGCGCCCGGTCCGCCGCAGAGATGCCGGTGGTCACGCCCTCTTTCGCCTCGATCGAGATCGTGAAAGCCGTTTGCATGCTTTCCTTATTGTTGCGGCTCATCGGCTCTAGGCCCAGCTGATCGACCCGTGCCTTATCTAGGGATAGACAGATCAGGCCGCGCCCGTAGGTCGCCATGAAGTTGATCGCGGCCGGCGTTGCCATTTGCCCCGGGATGATCAGGTCGCCCTCGTTTTCGCGGTCTTCATCATCGACCAGAATGTACATCTTGCCATTGCGCGCTTCGTCGATGATCTCTTCGATCCCGACCAGAACGGGGCGCTCGTCATTGGCGTCCAGGAACGCCTCCAGCTTGGTCAGCGTCTCTGTCGTGGGGTTCCAGTCCTCATCCGCGCAATCGCGCAGAGTGTTGGCGTGAAGGCCAGCGGCGCGGGCGAGGCCGGCTTTGGTCATCTCGCCGCTTTCGACGAGTGTGCGAACGCGTGTGATTGTTGATGTGCTCATATTTGCGAGTTATCACATTTCAATGTGACTTCAAGGGGCGAGATGCGCTCTGTGGAACACATTTGCGATTCTCGAAACTGTGACTTTTAGGCGAAAGCGCTCTTTTTTAGTTACTTACACCTCAAATACAGCGTGACGTTGTGACTTTTGAGATGTGCGCAATCCTCGCGCACCGCCGCATCAATCGACATCCACAATGGAAAAGAGCCATGGCCGGGCTAGCAAAATTGCACTCAGTAGGAAAAATTGCGGCCATCCCGGCTTTGACCTTCGCACAAGTCTGCTTACACGTGATGCAAGGCCCGCCTGCAATCGCGGAGCTTTTTCTCGAAGCAAATAGTAGCGTGGTTCTGAACGATTATGGGCAAACTCTCCGGGATTACAGTCCTTGACCTAACGCAGTTTCTGCCCGGTCCAATGATGACCGTGATGATGGCAGATCAAGGCGCGCGCGTTATCAAGATTGAGCCACAAGCAGGCGATCCCGCTCGCGATATGCAGCCGCGTGCCCGCTATGACGGCGCGGATCATTCTGTGTGGTTTGCGAACCTCAATCGCGGCAAGGAAAGCGTGGTTCTGGACCTTAAGAGCGAGGCTGGCCAAACCACTTTGGCTGAGCTTTGCCGCACTGCTGACGTTTTTGTCGAAGGGTTCCGGCCCGGCGTGATGAAACGGTTGGGTTTCGATTTTGATAGCGTGAAAGCGATCAAGCCCGATATCATTTACTGCTCAATCTCGGCCTTCGGCCAAACTGGCGAAATCGCGCATCATCCGGCGCATGATATGGCGGTGCAAGCGCTCGCTGGGTTTTTGTCCGTCAATGATGGCGCCGACGGAACGCCCGTGGTCCCCGGTGTGGCCAGCGCGGATTTGGCAGCGGGGTTAACGGCCCTTTCCGCCGTTTTGATGGCGCTCGTCGGTCGCTCTAGCAGCGGCGAGGGCGCCTATATTGATTGCGCGATGTTCGACAGCCTGCTGCCATGGAGTGCGCACACCGCCAGCAGCGCGATAGCGGGCGGGCAAAGCCCGGTTTCATCGCGCCAGCGATCATTGGGCGGGGCGGGCTTCTATCAGATATATCGCACCAAAGACGAGCGCCACGTCGCGCTTGGCGGGCGAGAGATCAAGTTTGCGAAAAACCTGCTCACCGCATTGGGACGCGAAGACCTGATCGCTCATGCTGAGCGCGAGGCAGGAGAGCAGGGCGAACTGATCCAATTCCTGCGTGACACCTTCAGGACGAAATCGCGCGATCAGTGGGAGGCGTGGTTTGCAGACAAAGATGTTGCATTCGCGCCTGTTCTGAACTTTCGCGAGGCACTCGACCAGCCGCATATTGCCGAACGCGGATTGTTGATCGAGGCGGATGGCGGTGCCAATCACATTGCGCCCGCCATCCGGTTTTCAGGCGATGATTGGCAAGCTGGTGCTGTGCCGCAAATTGGCTCAGGCCTCAAACAGAATGAAGGTTCCTAATGCCGCTATATGCTTTCTACTGCCGTGATGGCGAGAACGGCCCCGCATTGCGCGAGAGGTTCCGGGCCCAGCATATGGCGCATGTCGATGCGCATCTTGGTGACTACGCGGTCGCTGGTCCGCTGATGCAGGATGGAGAACCATCCGGCTCTCTATTGGTGATCAAGGCGACCGATGAAAAGGAAGCCCGGGCCAAATTCGAAGCTGACCCCTATTTCAGCGCTGGCGTATGGCAATCGATCCGCGCATCGGAATTTCGTGCGATAACCGGTGAATGGGCAGGCTGACTTTCTGATCGTTTCCAGCCAAGGCGTTCGGCGTGGCGAGCGTAGAGAGGCAACTGACGTGAAGGACGGCAAAGTTGAGTTCAATATGTGTAGCTGTAGGCTGCGCGAATTCGATCCGTCGCACCGACTGCGCAAATTCCAGGACGATGCGGTGATTACCTTCGAGCAAAAAGACTGCGTCCGCTCCACTACTAAAGACGAAAGTAGTGACCAAAGAACGGATAACTCCCCCAAGTTGAGCGGGTGGAGAGGCGCAAGATCGCTCTCAAGACAGGCGATGGCAAGTCGATAAGCGATGTCAACAGCATTGACAAAATCCTGGCACCACTAGATGCTAATGCAAGTGACTCGCATTTGCGAATCACTATGGAGGAATTTCACTTGTCAATTACCCGTCTCAGTCATGCTGCCCGAGCAGCATGTTCTGCCATCGCTATTATGTCCGCTTGCGCGGCAAACGCTTCGGAAGAAGCCGCAGAGGATCAACAAACCAACCAAAACACTATCACCGTCACTGCGACGCGCGCGCCCGTGACGATTGCCGACGCCCCCGCAACGGTGACGGTTATCGATGCTGAGCAGATTGCGGATGAGCTAGTCACCGACATTCGCGACCTCGTGCGCTTTGAGCCAGGTGTTACTGTCCGCCGCGCTCCAGCCCGCTTTGGCGCTGCGCTCGGCACGACTGGGCGCGCTGGCAATGAGGATTTCAATATTCGCGGGATCGGCGGCAACCGTGTGCTGATCCAGGTGGATGGTATTCGCGCGCCGCAAGGGTTTGCATTTGGCGCGCAAAGCGTTGGCCGAGACAGCGCCAGTGACCTTGGCCTGATCAAGTCGGTCGAGATCCTGCGCGGGCCTGCGTCAGCATTTTACGGCAGTGACGGGCTGGCCGGCGCGATCAGCTTCACAACGTCGGACCCCGAAGATTTCATTGATGATGGGAACCGCATCGGCGGCTTTATGCGTGCGCAATATGGCTCTGCCGACAATGAGTTCGCTGGCACGTCTGCCATCGCGGGCAGTGTCGGAAATTTCTCGGCGCTGCTCGCCTACTCGCGCCGCGATTTTGAAGAGCTCGACAACCAGGCAAACGTTGGCGGCGAAGGCCCCACGCGCACCTTGCCCAATCCCCAAGACGGCGAATCCAACGCACTGCTCGGCAAATTGGTCTGGAGCGATGGCGGCCACCGCATTCGTCTGACCGGCGAGTATCTTGAGCGCGAGGTGTTCTCCGATGTGCTGACCGGGCGCGGGCCTGTCTTCCTATTCGGCCCAACGCCCAGCTGGATTGTCGACAATCTAACGGCGCTCGACACGACAGAGCGCACCCGCGTTTCAGCCGATTGGACATGGACCGCTGATGAAGCTGGCACTGGCTTTATCGATTACGCCCATCTTGCTGCCTATTGGCAGGATGGCGAAGATCGTCAATTTGCAGATGAAGATCGCTCACCAACCGGGGTAACACCGCGTCCTGATCGCGAACGGCTCAACACGTTTGAGAACCGCGTCTATGGCGGCGTCGCAGACTTCCGTTCGAGCTTTGACACTGGCGGCGTCTCGCACACGCTCTCCTATGGCGGTGATGTGAGCTTCACCCGGCAAGAAGGCCTGCGTGATGGAGTGGTGCCGCCATTTGGCGAGGTCTTCCCCACGCGCGCCTTCCCAGTCACCGACTTCACGCTCGGCGGCATATTTGTGGGTAACGCGGTGGAGATTGCTGACGGCGCATTCACGCTTTACCCAGCAGTACGGTTCGACTTTTATGATCTGGACCCGACCGATGATCCGCTTTTGCCGACCTTTTCAGCATCGGGACAAGATGGCTCCCGCCTCTCACCGAAAGTCGGCGCGGTTCTTAAGCTGGGCAATGGCGATGTCCGCCTGTTCGCAAACTACGCGCAAGGTTTCCGCGCGCCAACGCCAAGCCAGGTCAACAACTTCTTTGAAAACCTGGCATTCGGCTACACCTCTGCGCCCAACCCGGATCTCGAGCCAGAAACCAGCGAAACATTTGAGGGCGGTGTGCGCTACGGCACGGATGAGATTGATCTGTCGCTCACTGGCTTTGTCGCCGACTATGACAACTTCATAAGCCAAGAGGTTGTTAGCGGCACCGGCACGCCATTTGATCCCAGTGTTTTCCAATTCGTCAATCTCGACAGCGTCAAGGTCAACGGCGTCGAGGCAAGAGCCAGCTACCAGGCGCAGAACGGTTTCCGCACCCGGTTCGCCATCGCCTATGCCGATGGCGAGGTGCAATCACCCGGCGCGCCTGTTGCTGCTCTTTCGACCATCGACCCGCTCAATGCGGTGTTCGGCATTGGCTATCGCGACCCGGATCGGCGCTTCGGCGGCGAGTTGATCGTCACTTACAATGCGCGCAAGGAAGCGAATGAAACGGTCGGCGTGTGCAATGGCACTTGTTTCCGTCCAGAAGAGTTCGCGATCTTTGATGCAACGGCCTTCTACCGCTTCAACGACACATTCACGCTGCGCGCCGGCCTCTTCAACATCACGGATAGGGCCTATTCCTATTGGAGCGATGTTCGCGGCCTGACTGATGCGTCCACCATCACCGAAGCCTTCACTCAACCCGGCCGCAATTTCAGCGTCTCGCTCAGCGCCGCTTTTTGATCTCAGGAGAATGAACCCGTGAAACTTGCAAACTTATTTGGCGGCGCCGTTTGCGCCCTTGCTCTTGCAACCAGCCCAGCACTCGCTGACGCCCCTGTCGGTGAACGCACAAGCGCTCAGGAAAGCGCATCGTTCGAGGCGGACCGCGCCGACATTCTGGCAATGGCAGGCGACTTCAAAGTTACCTTCGATATGAAAGAAACGACCCCTTGGCGCGAAGGCTATGAGCCGATCGATGCCAAAATCTCAGGCGGGCATGAAAGCGTGCGGGTGATCGAGGATACGGGCCGCAAGATTGTGCTGCAGCACCTGCTGGTGGTTGGACCGGAAGCGAACCCGTTTGTCATCAAGCACTGGCGGCAGGATTGGGAATATGAGCCTGAGCAAATCTTGACTTACAACAGCACGGGCAAATGGGTGCTGGAAGATGTGCCGGAACCAATGCGAGCTGGTCGTTGGTCGCAAACAGTCTACCAGGTGGATGACAGCCCGCGCTATGCCGGGTGGGGGCAATGGGAAACCACCAATGGTGTGCGCCGCTGGCGATCAAATTGGACCGTGCGCCCGCTCGCCCGCCGCGATGCGACGCGAAATCCGGATTATGATCACTACCGCTCGATCAACCGTCATCAGCCCTTTCCGGGCGGCTGGATTCATTGGCAAGACAACACGAAGATGAAGTGGGTCGACGGTGAAACTGTGCCCTATGTCCAGGAGAGCGTGCTCAACACCTATGTCGCATTTGACGGTTATCCCACTGGAGCCGCTGATGCATACTGGAAAGCGACCGAGGATTATTGGGCCGTCGTGCGCGCAGAATGGGATAAAGCGATCGCAAGCGGCAACGGCGTAACTGTCGAGGAAGAGGCCAACACTGGCACTGTCATCAGTGGCCGCTTGCTTGAGATCGGCACGCAAGTCCACATGGGCGAAATGGAGCAGTCGGCTGCGATTGCCGAGGCTCAAACTTTAATCCGCACCGCTGCGGCTGCACCCGCTACGGCAAGAGCCACTAACGATGCAAAGGATGCTGGATACTGAGAGACCAATGCAATGCGTGCCGAACATCACCACTTCGGCTCGTCAGACACGCATTCTCTCTGAACCCTACAGGCTGCTGCACCAGAAACATTACGTATTGGAAATGATGGTTCTGGTGCGGCTTTGGCAATAGTCTGATCGAGTTTAGGTGTTCGGCCAAGTTGCCGAATGTACGCGCCGACTCTTTGGGGACGGATCGCAATCGACCTGTTGGTCAAACCCATGAATTGTACATCCGCTTGTTGGGTTGTTTCCCTCAACGCTATCGGTCTGCTCACGACCACTTGTGGGAATTAGCCAATTTACCGGTTCCCAACCAGTCCAATGCAATGAGCGGTGGCAGATTCTCGGACACAAGTGGACTGCCCGCTTACAAGTGACAAGGCCGTGAAAGCCGACGTTCCGCTTGTGGGCCGAGTGCGGAATGTCCGGTTGGGTGCGACAACTCGCAATAAGCAGACGCTTCGCTAGCCAAATATAAAATTGAACTCTCGAAATGCACTCGGTTGGCACTGCCAGAAGCCTTGTGTCCTTCCTCGACAATCATAGTCGGGGCTGGCTAGTCGCAAAGGACGACCATCTGTTAGCGCGGCGTGGCCCTTACTTCTCTGGCCGCTGCCTCATGAGGTGCTGAGCGTACAAGCCACCGACTTGGCGCATATCCAATACGTCGGACACGCCGATGATGCGATCTTCATCGTCGAACACTATAATGCGCCCAGTGTCGGTCGGATATAGGCTCTTCCGAAGATATTCACTCATATCCAGCGTCGAGACCAGATCCTTCTTTTTAGGACGACTGAACATAGCGATCTTGGCTGCACACAGTTTTACCGCTCGATCATGAGCCTGTTTTCCATCTCGTTCGACGTCGGCTTTCGCTTTGAGGACATGTACGTGCACGTTGTGAAGACTGCTGCGTGGGTATTTTGCGGCCTGCTCCGCATTATCGAGCGGGTAGCCCTTCCAAGACACTGCGCCCCCGTATCCTTCACTGCAGTGGATCCAGCCGAGGTATCCGTACTTCGTCGGCGTTTGCGCTTGAGCTGACGCTGCATGAACGGAAGTGAACACGAATCCAATAGCGATGTGTAAATAATTAATTTTCCTAAACATTCGCTCAATTCCGATCTTCTAAAATCTTCTCGAGTCCTTCGGCGTAATCGCGCAGATTCTGGCAGATGATCTCAGTGGAAGCGCATTCTCCCTTTGCGGATGGATCATGCTGCGTTTGAGATTCAGGTTTTGGTGCAGGCAACGGGCTTGGAAATGTCCTACCCCCTTGGGCCCGAAGAGCGTCGCCGCGATCAATAGCCTGAAGGATTCCCTCAAATTCTTCCTCAGAACGCGCCGCAACCGTGTAGTGGGAGCAATCCAAATTACCTTGCTGCTGCGCAGCTCCAGCGCTGTACCAGATCAGATTGGCAACGCCGCGTTTCTTGTTTGCCGGCGTTCCATCAGCCCGAACGAAGGTCTTGAAGCGATCGTGGAAAGCCGATCCATTTTGCAGCACCTCGGGACAGATGCTCAGCTTGTTTCCTTCAAAATATCCGAAAGCAAATCCTTGACCCTGGACCTCGTCAGCCTCCAGCACAATTATGAAAAGGTTAGCCTTCCCGCCTTTCAGAAGTGTGCTGGAATGTTTGCGCTCCGAGATCCAGTTGGCGGATTGCTCGTTAGCGAGTGCCCGGTCGATCGGAACCATTCCAATCCGAAATTTTCGGAACAAGAACTCGGTCGTGTTCGGCTCTGCATCGGTATAGATCGGCAAGTGCCACTTTGAAGCGCCTGCAAAATGAAGGCCGAGCGGGCCGTATTGATCGCTAATCGTGATGATCTCATCACTCTTGCGATGGTAGAAATCGGAGCTGTCGTAGATTTTCTGCTTACTCTCCCAGCAGCCAGCCAATGCGAAACAGGCAATTAGTAACGCAACAGGACGTCTCAAGATGCGCATGGAGTTAGCTCGTTCGACCTTTGCCAAGGGCGATCGCCCGACCTCGGTCAGAGTAGAGCTTCATATTCCTTAGCCTCGGGCTAGACTCTTTGAAGTAGCGGACGCAAGTGGTGGTGCAGCTATTGTTGCCCGAGCGGTGCCGAACATTGATGATTTCACAGGTGTAGGTGTCCTGTCGAACATTCCACACACCAGCCAACGGGGCTCTTGTGGTCCGGTTGATTGCCGGCTCGATCCGGAAGCGAACCGGCGCGCTAAAGATGTCTCCAGAACAGCGCCGGTAAATGCTGTTCTTTCTTATCAGCTCGGCTTTGTCCTCGGCGGGAAGTATCTCCTTTATCTCAATGGTTCCAGCCCGCGCATTGTAAGTGGCTAGCCCCGCCGCGCCTTGCTTGCCTTCTTTCGAATATTCATAGCGTTCGACGGTCTGAGTAAAACCGAAGATCAAGTTGCGCTTGTAGAAGCTCGTGACGGCACCTGACTTGTAGACGAGGTACTTACCAATAATAGACGACGGCGGTGCTCCGCCTGCCTGAGATGACGCCAGTGAGGTTGCGCTGAGTGTACACGCTAGCGCGCCAATCAAGACCTTTAATCGCATACTTACCCTCCGGCTTAAATCCACGTTGCTGTTCTGGTTGCATTTGGTTTTTTCGGATTTCAATAAGCAAGAACCGGACAGCGATAAGCAATCACGAACCGATAACGAAGCGCCAATTTTCTGATAATTGCCCTCGACAGATTGGACAAAGCACTCGACTCTGCCGGTCTATTTAGAGCCTGTCAGAGGCGGCTGAGAAAGGGGCGAAATGCATCACCACTCCATCTTTCGGTTCACTTCCTTTGCTCTTGGAGAGAAGTCACCGCTCGTCCTCGACAACACCAAGTCTGAACTTCGATTTTGTGGCCGAGCTATCCATCTCGAACCTCTTGCCTTGAAACTTTTGAGCGCTTTGATGGCAAGAGCGGGCGAGCTGATTGCGCGTGATGATCTTTTGGAACTCCTGTCACGAGATGAAGCACGCGGCCATACATCTGGTGGGCAAGTGCTGAACAACACGGTCTCCTACCTCCGAAAGCGCCTCACGGCCGAAATCAGCTCAGAAGCCGCTGCGCTGGTGAAGACAGGCCGCGGCGGATACTTCTTCGATGCCGATGTCACAGCCGAAGCACAAGCAGCGGCGGCTCCGTCACACGAGCGTTTGTCGGCGGGTGATCATGTGGCAACTGCTCGGTCGATCCTAGTCGACCGGATCGGAATAAATTCAGGGATAGAAGAATGGATTGGTCATCGTTCGGACGATGTCGAGCAGTCTTGCCGAATACGAATTGCAACCACCAGCGATGGCGCACGCAGGCTGCAACATGAAAAACGAGTTTATGATTATCTGGATGAAAGCGAGCTGACGAAGAACTCATTTGTTCAACCGCGTTCAAATCTGAAGATGCCTGTCCATCAATCGCTCACTTGGGACCTCCCGCCGCATTCTCTCAAATATCTAGACAATACACATGGCTTGTTGGACGAGTTGAGTGCGAAGGAAAGGCTTGGCCTTGCCAAGCAGATCGTTTCGATGATCGCGAAACTCAACGAAGCTGGCGTCATTCACGGTGACCTGAAACTCGCCAACATCTATGTCTTTGCGAACGGAGGCAAAGGTAGGGATGGCATCAAAGAAGTCCGTATAGGCGGTTTCGCTCACGCTTATGTTGAGCCGGAGGCGGATGGGTCATCGAATGGTTGGGGCACTCAAGCTCGGAGCTGGCGAATTCGCCGATCAGGCTCGTTGGCCTATTGCGCGCCGGAACTTTTCGATCAGAGCCCAATCACGGTTCAAAGCGATGTATATGCGATTGGGATCATCCTCTATAAGATTTTTGCAGGTTCATCGGCGCTCCCTTTCGAAGCGAACTGGCAAGACGAAATAGCTTGTCCGGTCTTACGCAAGGACATCGCGGCCTGTACCGCACGTAGCCCTTCTAAGCGTTTGTCAGACGCCTCTGAACTATTCGTTCGGCTTGATCGCTATCAGAGCCGAGTAGAGGCCAAAGAGAAACAGAGCGAACTGATCGCAAAGGCTGAGAGAGCCAAAAAGCGCCGGCCTGTTCTGTTGAGCGCGTTGGCGATCCTTGCCGTTCTTGCTGCATCATTTGGCATTCTTTCGATTTCGCAGAAGGCTGCGAACGAACGCATTCTGGCAGAGGCTAATGAAGCCGCAATGGCCAGAGATGCTCTGCGTTCAATCCTACTGTCCGCCGATCCTCGCAGCACAACCGGAAGTTCTGGAGAATCAGTAGAACAGCTTCTTGAGCGCGCCAGCCAGAATGCTTCCAATGCAACGACCGATCCAACAGAACTTTCAACGCTTCACCTGATCCTTGCCGAAGCGTATCGCGGGCGCGGCGATGTCAAAGCAGAATTGAAGCATCTCAAGGCAGCAGTTCCCCCTCTTGCGAAACTGGGTGAACTCGAAAGACTGGCCACAACGCGATACGCAATGGCCAACAGCCTTCTGATTGCTGGCAGCCGCTCTGCGACAGACAATCAACGCGAGGCTCTTTCTCAAGTCGCTCTGGCAAACGCCGACTATGACAAAATTGCCAAACCATCCGCGGATCTTCGGGCAGCGCGCGCCTACGCCGACGGCATGATAAGATCACAGGGTGGTGATTTTGAAGATGCGCTAAGCGGCCTGCGGCCTTGGTTAGCGATCGTGCGTGAAAACGATGTTCCCTTGGACCGAAGAAAGTACAACGCCATTGTGCTGGTGGCTCAAGCGCAGCTCAGGACTGGCGATCCCAAGACCGCTTTCGAAACCCTCGAATGGCTACGTTCAAAGGAAACCGACGAAATCGCGCCGTATATCCGGGTCAATCGGAAATCCATGCAAGCCTTCGTCAGCAGCGCCTTAGGTCGCGCAGACACTAGCGACAGGTTCGATCAGCTGCTCTCATCGATAAAATCGATCTACGACGAAGGTAGCCTGCCCGAGGCATCAGCGCGCAATTATTATGGCATCTACCTTGAAAGCATCGGGCGGCTTGAAGAAGCTGCATCAAACCAAAAAATCTCGAAATCGATTTTTTGTGAGCGTGTGCCGACTGCACTTTATTGTGAAGGCCCGCGCGTCAACTTGGCGTCAATTTCGGTCAAGCAAGGCCGATACGACGAAGCATCTCAAGACCTCGACATTGTAGAAAGTGTTTTTGAAGATGATTTCCCGACCGGACTTGCTCAGATCATATTCCTACGGGGATTGATAGCTATGGGACGTGGTGACTGGTCTGAGGCGTCATCGCGGTTTCAGTCTATCACGCCTGAAGAGCTCGAAGCGGCGTCCCCGACGGGCAAATGGTCTGCGGTTCTTTCCGTCATGAAAGAGATTTCAAGCAATCCCGACAATCCTTCGATAATTGATAAAGCAACCCGCGGCCCGAGCGCCCAGCAGTTGGATAAGTCCACCATAGACTGGCTCACCAGCATGAGAGCAGGGGTGTGAGTGGATTCCTAAAGAGCTTCAGCAAGGGCGCAATCTAGGGAGCCCTCGGGCTCTCATAGACATGGCCAAAATACATCTCCGATTAGATGAAAGGACCCAGTCATGTATGCAGCAATAATAGCGGCTTCGGCTTCCTTGCTTTCTCCCCCTCAAGAAACGATAACGCCGGTGCAATTTGTGCCTCGCTTGAATTTGTGTGGCGAGCTCATTGAGAGCGAAGACTGGCGGGTTTACGGCCACCACAATTATTACCAGATTACCCCGCTGAAAATCACGGGTTCTGGCAAATGGCGAAAGCCGTCCTTTTATGTCCGGTACTCAGATAACGGCAATATCCGCTATCGGCTCTCGCTTGGATCGGCCCACATTCCCAGTTATTCTCTGAACCATTATGTCTATGCTGATGGGGTGCTTGTTCACGCTGCAGGACACAATGAAGTATCCAATGGCAATGCTAGGGCGATCGGCCTTCTCACAAATGATGAACTTGCCAGAATGAAATCCGCCAAGCGCGTAGAGATCAGAATTACAGAAAGCTCAGTGCTAGAGCCTGATAGATTCTTCGGCTCTGTCACGATGGACCTTCGCGATTTATCCCGGATCGAGCCTATTGGACGTCGCTTGATGAAGGTGGTCCAAAAGAAGAAGGCAACCACGAATTGCAAGTAACTAACACCCCTCTCGCCAAGGCAATGCTGCGCAGTCCTATCATCCGATACAGAAATGGCAGGACGGCCTGGCCATACTGCAGGTGAAAATTTCGGCCGAGAGTGGACTGTCCGATCTAGCTGATAGCCACGGACAGCGGACTTTCGGCTTGCGGCACAGTTCAAGCCAATATTCTACGACTGACACTGGCCCGGATCAAGGCGGCGGCCGATGACCGGCATTGGGGGTGTAGGCGGCGATTGTATCACGCCCAAACAAGACCCAACCTTGCTTGATTGACTTACTGTTTTCGTCCCCGCTCCAAAATGCCCTTGCGGCGCGCCTCAACACCCTCGGGAGAGATTTCCGCATTGGCGGCAGACGCCAATTTATATTCCATCTCGATTGCATCACCAAAATTGGTGGCATAGCCGTCATCGATTAGCTTTTTGTAGGTTGTGAGAAATTTGGGGTCGACAGTGGCCATCTCGCTAGCGAGTTTGCGTGCGAGCGGCAGCAACTCGTCTGGTGCGACAACATGGTTTACCAACCCCCAATCCAGCGCTTGCTGCGCGTCAATGAAGTTTCCGGTAAAGCTCAATTCCTTCGCGCGGCTGATCCCCAAAACCCGACTGAGCTTTTGTGATAAACCCCATCCTGGAATTACACCTACGCGGGCATGGGTATCGGCAAAGCGAGCGTTGGTGCTAGCGATCAAAACATCGCAAGCCAGTGCAAGTTCAAAGCCACCGGTAATGGCCACCCCGTTGATCGCGCCGATGACCGGTTTGCGGCATTGCTCTATCGCCTGAGCAGGGTCGTTCTTCTTAACAGTATCGCTTCCCGCGCTCCCCAAGGCACCCGCTATGGAGCCCAATTCCTTCAAATCAATACCAGCAGTAAAAGCGCGATCACCCGCTCCGGTCAGGATCACCGCGCGGACAGCGCTATCTTCATCAACAGCGCGGATCACATCATAGAGCTGCGCCCGCAACGCTATAGAAAGTGCGTTCATTGCCTCAGGTCGGTTGAGCGTGACGGTGGCTATACCGTCGCTCACGTCCAGATTTACCAATTCGCTATTCATGATTTCCCTCAATATTGAACGTCGTGTGTAAGTGCCTATGCCTTTGACAGACTTTAGCTTCTAAATTTCAAAACCCGTTTCTTCCCTCGCCTGGGATCTTTGAAGTTGAGTCAGGGGCACAGAATTCGGCAATGACAGCAGTTGGGTCGGCAGTGGACTGCCTCGAATAAGTTGACCTAGCCGCCAAGCTGACTAGCCGCTTACACCCGAGCCAAGACGCAGTGCCAGGTTGTAAATCCAGAACGTACCTGGGCATTGAAACACCAAAAGGCACCCTCGCGCATCAATAATATTTGTTGATTGCTTAGCAATTAAAACCTAAAGCTCCAATGAGCAGTTTGGAAGTGAAAATCCTTGCGAAGGACAGCTTTTGCTCCGCAATCCAAGCAGGACGACCGAAGAGACAAGCGATGATCTCAGACCTAAAAAATCGTACTGTGATGTTGAGCGGAGCTTCATCCGGCATTGGTGCGCATCTCGCACGCGTCCTTGCCAATGCGGGGGCAAACGTCATTCTCGGTGCGCGTAGGACTGAGAGAACCAAAGCGCTCGCGGGTGAAATCGAGGACGCTGGGGGAAGGTCCTTGGCGGTGGCTCTCGATGTGACTGATGAGGCGTCTGTTGTTGCGGCTTACGACAAAGCGGAGGCCGCGTTCGGCACCGTCGACACGGTCATCGCAAATGCGGGAACGGCTGCAAATGGACGTTCAACCGACGTGCCTATTGAAGGCCTCCGAACGGTTCTCGACACCAATTTTCTTGGCGTGTACTTGCTTGCCCGCGAGGGCGCAAAGCGGATGATTGCCGCAAATTCTCCCGATGCGAGCCAAGGGCGCATTGTGCTGATCGGGTCGATTACCGCACAAATGAATGCGCCGGGTGATGCTGCCTACGCTGCTAGCAAGGCGGGCGTTGCCCATCTTGGCCGACTATTTGCCCGTGAATGGGTTCGAAAGGGCATCAACGTCAACACCATCCAACCCGGCTATATTCGCACTGAGATCGTGGGCGACTGGTTTGATACTGAGGGAGGTGCGCGACAGATCGCTGGTTGGCATCGCAAGCGCCTGATGGATATCGACGCACTGGATGATCTGACGATGTACCTGTGCTCAGACGCCTCTCGCCACGTCACCGGAGGCACGTTTACCGTGGATGATGGCCAATCGCTTTGATGGCTTAGATCATCCCAACCCAAATCCAAGAAACAGAGGATGCATCCCATGGCGAAAGTACTTTTTATCGAAGCCAGCCCGCGCAAAGAGAGCTCGTATTCCAGCCAAGTCGCAAATGATTTTCTGGAAAGCTACAAAGCGGCCAATCCTGATGATGAGATTGAGCATTTACCTTTGTTTGAGACCGAACTGGCCCCGCTTGGAATGCAAGGTGCGAACCAGAAAATGGAAAACCTCATGAAGCTGATGACCACCGGTTCAGGGATTGAGGCGCAGGGCGAATGGGCTGGCGTGATGCAAGAGATTGAGCGGCTGAAGTCAGCGGACAAAGTGGTGTTGTCGACGGCGATGTGGAACTTCTCAATTCCTTACCGCCTTAAGCACTGGATCGACCTTGTGACCCAAGTTGGCGTGACGGTGATGGTCAACAATAAGTTTGAATATGTGGGCCAAATCACAGACCGGCCTTTGCAAGTGATCATGGCAAGCGGCAGCCCGTATGAGGACCGTTTCCCGCTGGCATCGGACGCGCCCAAGACTGACTTTGCCAGCACCTATATCGATCACATTTTCCGCTTCCTCGGCTTTACCGACATCAACCTGATCCGGGTTCAGCCCACGGGTATGCCGGGGCCAGCTCTTGATGAAGCACTGGCCAAGGCGAAAAAAGCAGCGAAAGCTGCGGCGAAGGAATTCTGATCAGGTTAGGTTTGAAATCGGGCGAGCCTGGAGCGAAATGCCGTGCAAAGCTCGTCCGCATTTTCGTTTGCGCCGAAGATATAGCGATCGGGGCGCACTAGCACGGCTTTGCCGCCAGTGAAGTCGGCCAGCCTACCATCGATATCCTGAAAGTCTTTGCCGATCACGAAAACCGAGGCGCCAAACTCCACTTTGAACCAAGAGATGCTTTCGCCTTCAGCTCGATCAGACACCAAGAGCACAAACCCGTGCCCGATCACTTCATCAAGCAACGTGCGCTGACCTGAGGCATCGACAATTTCGGGTTGGCACAATCGTCTCCCGCACAGGCGGTGTCCTGTCCCGATCAAGCCGCCCCTATAAGCCGGATAGCGATCATCAGAATTGGCGACTCCGCCAAATTTTGGGAACATCCTGACAAGCCAGAAACCAAAGTTGCGCTTAAGCTGTTCCCATTTGTTGGTCGTGCTTAACTGAAGCCCAGTGCGCGAGGCTCTATTGATGACCTTCTCACAATGCGGCCAGCGTTCCTCGTGATAGGTATCGAGAATGCGGTCGTCGGCTTTGCCGTCAAAGATCAGATCGAACAGAAAACTGAGATGAGCGGCATCTCGAAGGCCCATGTTGAGGCCTTGTCCGGCAAAGGGTGAGGTTTGGTGTGCCGCATCGCCAGCCAGCAAAATCCGGTCCTTGCGCCAGATATCGGGCATTCCTGCATAGAAATTGTATGGGGCGCATCGCTGTATCTCGATGGATGATGTGTCGATGTAATTGGAGATGTGCGCGATCGCATCGTCATGGGTGAACTGATCAGCCAGGTCTTCGTCGATCTCAAAATCGAAGCGCAGATGACCATGGCACCCTTTGACGAACACCGTTGCCCCGTTCGGACGGCACATGAATTCGGAGAAGTCTTCCAACCCGTCCCAATAGGCGCGATCATGAACGACCACGTCGATGACGATCCATTTGCGGCGATAGTTGAAGTCTATTCGCTTTGCGCCAATCGAGCGTCGGCATAGGCTTGCCCCGCCATCGGAGCCAACAATGTATCCTCCGGTGAACTGCGTCTCTTCGCCCGTGTCAGTGTTCTTCGCGGTCAGGGTCGCATGCTCAGAGCCCGATGAAACGCTGAGAACTTCATAGCCAAGGAAGCTGTCGACTTTCACGCCCAGCTCGAAGTCTTCGCGTAAGTGGCGCTCCAAGGTGGGCTGGTGGAACATGGTTCCAACACCTGAGTGACCAAGGCTTGGCGGGACCTTGCTGTAGTCCATTTCCACCAGGGTTTTGCGCTTGTGATTGACCATACGAAAGGTCTGGAACGGCTTGGCATCATCCGGGAACATCCGGTCCATAATGCCCATCCGTTGGTAGATCCGGCAGCTTTCAGGGTCGAACATCATCGCACGCGGGCAGTGAAACACTGCCTTGTCCCGATCGAAAATCGCAACCGAATGCCCGCTTTCCCGCAGCAAGTTTGCGAGGGTCGCACCGACCGGACCGCAGCCGACGATCAAGACATCATATTGCTTGGTAGGCATTCCTAAGCTCCGTAACGTGCCACCTTGCGGCGACGCCGCAGCCATCGGATCGCGAGAAATAGGATAACGCCGACAACTCCCAGAAAACCGACGAGCAGGATTACGCGACCCGTGGGATTGGCCAACGTGTTAACAAAACTGAACTTCGCGCCGCACCACCAATTGCACTCACCTTCGTACCAGATGTTCGATTGCAGGCTGCGGCGCGGATGCGGCGGAATAACGCCGTTCTCTTGCGCAAACTCATCATAAGCAGCAACCAACTCAGAGATCACTTCTGGGTGAGCTTTGGCAAGATTGTTGGTGGCGCTGGGATCGGCCACGATATCGAACAGTTCCCATTCACCGCTTCCTAGAGGGGGACTTAGCCAAACTGCCTTCCAGCGCCCCTTGCGCACCATGGAATTGCCGAAAAGCTCGTTGAATAGGACGCGCGCGTCATCGAAGCTGGCTTCTTCAAAGACTGGAGCGATCGAGGTTCCTTGCGGTTGCAGCCTCCCCTCATAGAGCGGGTCGTTAGCGGGATTGATGCCGGCGAGCTCATAGACTGTTGGCACCAGATCGGTGACATGCGCGGGCATGGTGCGCGTGACGCCGTTTTCCAAACCCGGCCCTGCGACAATCAAAGGAGAGCGCACCCCGCCTTCGGCCACGGACCCCTTGAACCGGCTAAACGGTGTGTTGCTTGCATGCGCCCAGTCGCGGCCCATGGAAGTGAAGGACCCCATTTGCCCCATTTCTTCGCGGCTGAGGTCGAAATTCTCATGCAGCCATTCGCGCGTGTTGCCGCGATAGGCGAGGGGCGTTGTGACCGCTGCGCCATTGTCTGACATGAACATGATGTAGGTGTTGGAAAGCTGATCATTGGCTTCAAGCTGAGCGATCACTCGGCCCAGTTCCTGATCGAGCAGTTCGACCATTGCGGCATAGATCTCCATGCGTTTGGCATGAGTGCGGCGTTCCTCATCGCTTCTCTCAGCCCAAGGTGCTTGGTGGGAATCGAGCCATGACGGGAAGTTGAGCGCTTCTGCCATTTCAGCGTCGGCGCGAATGTGACCTAGTGCAATGAGACGCTGGCGTCGTTCTTCGCGCGATACTTCGGGGCCATCGTCAAACACGCCTTTATAGCGGTCAATCCAATCATCGGGCACCTGCAAAGGATCATGCGGCGCTGTGTAGGTCAGATAGGCAAAAAACGGCTCGTCACCGGCCTCATTTATGTATTCGATGATCTTGTCGGTGTAGCCGATGGTGGAATAGAAATCGTTCGCCAGCTGCGTTGACTGCCCATTCTCAAGGTAGGTGACGTTCTCCGATGGCGTTATCATTTTCGCATCGGCGAAATGGCTTGCACCGCCTTCAACAAGGCCAAAACTGCGTGCAAATCCACGACGATGCGGTCTTTGTTCTTCATCAATGGCAAGATGCCACTTGCCGCTCATCATAGTGCTGTAGCCATGGGAACTCAGCATCTCTGCGACGGTTACGACACCATCATGAAGCTGAGCACCATAGGCGAGATGGCCCATCTGATTTTCGGCCTGGAGATTATGCATAGTGCCGACGCCAGCCGCATGATTGCTCACCCCCGTCATCAGCATGGCCCGGGTTGGAGAACAGGTTGGCGCCACATAGAAATGCGACATGAAAATGCCGCGCTGCGCTAGGCCATCTAGCGTCGGTGTTCTGATCCGGCTGCCTAGAAATCCGGGATCGGACCAGCCCATATCATCGGCCACTACGATCAGGAAATTGGGCTTCTGCGTATCTTGTGCCGTGACTGGAAATGCGGCAAATGCTAACAGGGTGGCGCACAGATTGATCAGATGCCTAATCATCAGGTTAGATCGTGCGTCTTTTTGCCGCGTCCAAACCACATGCGGCGCAGCACGCCGTCTTTCTGGACAAATTGATGCAAGAATGCGGCGGTGATGTGGACAGCCAAGAGAGCAATCAACAGCCAAGTGCCAAGTTCGTGCAGGAAACGCCGCCCGTCAAATTCACTGGCTCCTAGAAAGCCAAAGACCTCCCGCACGTCGAACGCTCCATAAGGCAAGACAGCATATTCATGCGCCGCTGCTGTGTAGATGCCTGTCGCTGGCACATAGATCATCAGAGCGTAAAGCAGCAGGTGCGAGAGCTTTGATAAGGTGCGTTGTATTGGCGCAACCGTCGTTGGCAGCGCAGGTGGCGGGTTTCCAAGCCGCCACAATATGCGCAAGACCAGCAGAGTTATCACGGTAAAGCCCAGCGTCGAATGCCCCCTCAGAGAGAACGCCATGTCATCTGGGTTAGTGATGTCATCAAAGCCCTGTCCAAATACCAGCATCATGATGATGAGCAGCGCGATCGCCCAATGCAGGAATTTAGCTACGCCAGTATAGTGGACTGGTGTTTTTGTGTTCATGATGTTTGCCCCAATTTTTGAAACGTCTCTAGTTGGCGTGTTTCGCTGCGCGGTCTTCATCGGTCATCATGGAAGGGGGCCGCTTTTCCATTGGTATCATGGCGAACTGCTCATCGGGCATGGCGAACATGCCTTGGAGGAGTTGAACGGGCCGGTCCGGATTATAGCTTTCAGGATTGTAACCGGGATTCGGGATTTTTCCGCCTTGGCCTTCAAACTCGATGGGGTTCGTAAACTTGGCCAATTCCTCGTCGCTGATTCCGGCGAGTTCCTGCACTTCAGGATCGATCCAATCCTTCGGCCCAATCGGATAATCAGCATTGCCGGATGTCGCGACTTCGAGGCAGGTGTCTTCGGGGCCTTGAAAGTAGATGCTGTGACACATGCCGTGGTCCATCGGCCCCATGACATTGTACCCACGCGAACGGATGCGGTCGCGCATGTTTAGGAGGTCATCAAGCGTGTCGACGTTGAAAGAGAGGTGCTGCATTGTGCCCGGCGCGGAAGGCCCGCCTGTGTGGCCCGGATTGGTCACGCCATATTCGACTTTGGCATCTTTGTTTGCAGGATTGAAAACGAAGGCAACTTGGCTGCTTTCATTCATTTCTAGGAAGCCGTGCCAGCATCCCTCAACCCCGTGCATCCAGTAAAGCGCCACAAGCCGGAAGCCCAACACCTCGGTGTAGAACTCGATCTGCTCTTTCATGTTGTTCGTTGAAATTGCAAGATGGTTGATGCCGTTGGCCTTGATGTTCTTCGTCATGGGTCAGTTTCCTTTGATCAGATCTGATTGAGCGCCAACGTGTCGATTGCACCCGTAGGTCGGCGATGAATTCTCACGTCACCTTTGCTTTCATGGGTCATTCGTAGCTCCTAGCGCCACGAAATCTCCAACTTTGGCGAGTTTGGAAGGCAGGGGTTTGCCCATCACGCCCTCCAGCCATTGCGACGCAGTGATTAGCTTATCGAGATCAAGTCCGGTTTCTATGCCGGACCGCGACAGCATATAGCCGGCATCCTCGGTTGCGACGTTGCCTGCGGCTCCCGGAGCGAACGGGCATCCGCCCAAACCGCCAAGCGAAGCATCGATTGCATCGACGCCTGCGCCAAGCGCTGCCCAGATATTGGCAATGCCAGTGTTGCGGGTGTCATGGAAATGCGCGCGCATTGCGATTGTCTCCGGCAGCAAATCACGTAAGCGGGCGAACAATTCCTCAACCTGCCCCGGTACGCCAACCCCGATTGTGTCAGCGAGTGCTATTTCCAAGGGTTCTTCCTCGGCAAGTTCGCTGGCGATACGCAGCACGGTATCGGGCTGGACTGGACCTTCAAACGGACAACCGAAAGCGGTTGCGATGGTGACTTGTGCATTCAGCCCTTCGGCTTTGGCAAAGCGGATCATCTCACGATTTTCACGGATGCATTGATCGATCGCTTGCCCCTGGTTCTTTAGTCCGAAAGCGTCACTTGCGACTGCCACGCAGCCGGCCTCATCGACACCGCGCCTGCCGCCCTCACGCGTTGAAAGTGCGCGCAAAACACTGCGCTTGTTAAGGCACAGACCGATATAGGTCACATCCTTGCGATCAGGCAGACGTGCAATGACATCTTCCGCATCCGCCATCTGAGGAACTCGCTTTGGATGCACGAAACTTGCCACCTCGATCCTGCGACTACCGGCCTCGATTGTGCGTTCGATAAGGGCAACCTTGTTTGCAGTGGAGACAAGCGTCTGCTCGTTTTGCAGACCGTCGCGTGGCCCGACCTCAACCATTTCGACCGTTCGCGTCATCGGCATGCCTTCGACACTTTTTCTTTTCCGGTCATGGAGCCTCTCCCCAGGCGCAATGCGTTCAGCGTAGGTCCTGGCGTTCCAACCAGTTCATCACAAGGGTTGCCGCCTCTTTCGCTTTGTCCGGTTGCATGGCGTAGTAATGGGTTGCCCCCTTGATCTGGTGCAGTTCCTTATTGTCGTGGCCTACACCGTCAAAGATCGCCTGAGTGTGGCTAGGTGTGCAGGCATCATCGGCCGTGTTGCCGACTACCAGAACGGGCTTTGTCACATGGCCGAGGCTCGCCGGGCCATGAGCATTCGCATCGTCATAGCTCCATTGCGATAGCCAACTGCGAAGGGTGCTGAAGCGTGCCAATCCAACGGGCCCGTTATTCACGACTTTTGGATCGCCGAGATAGCACCATCCGGGCTTGCGATCATTGGGATCGACCGCCGGGTCGAGCCACCTCGGGTCAGCCATCGTGCCATGCGTTGTGAACGCAAATTCTTCATTTTCACGACCCTTGTCGGCCAATTCTTGAAGCTTGTGCTTCACCCAAGCGGTGATCTTGCGATTGCGAGCGATCTGCGCCGCGCGGTAACGTTCGAGAAACTCAGCCGAGTAGGGCGGCTTCACTTCCTCGCCATAGAGGTCAAGCGACGGATCACGCTTGTCTGGGTCCGCCTCATCGATGATGGAGGCGTCTATCCATTGAGTGAGCGTGTGATGGCGTGAGACGTGCGCGGCCATCTGGATCACCCCATCAGCCGGAATGAGACCAGCCTCGGTCAGGTCAACCCCGCCGCCACAAGGACTCGATGTAACCGTTGGGTTCTCTGCCTGAGATTGATAATAAGCCGAGAGTGATCCACCGCCGCTCCAGCCCAGTAGGATCACCTTCTTATAACCCAGAATCTCTTTGGCATGCTTGACAGCAGAACCAAGATCGACCGCGCATTTCTCCATATTGAGCGCATAGTCCGCGCCACGATATCGCCCGTCACAGGCAAGGACATGTACGCCCTGTTTCACGAAATCGTTCATGATCGGCAGCCAACCCGTACCGCCGATAGGGTGCATCGTCACTAAGCAGGTGTCGGACGGCACCTCAGAACGGATGATCGTGCAAAACACCGAAACAACACCCTCGGAACCGCCATAGGTTTCCTTGAATTTCGCCCGCTCCATCGAGACTAGCGGAAAGGGCGTTCGGGTGATTTCTTGGACTGACATTATGACTCTCCCTTGTTGCAATGGACGAGCGGAACAGCAGCCCGAGCGCGGGCACCTGCCAGTTCGACCGCAGACCGGTCAATCGGTAACACTTATTTGTCAGTCGATCAATAAACTGATGATGCTGTCAGTATGCTAGTGACGAAGGCATCCCCGCTCGAGCGTGACATGAGGAACGTGGCTCGGGCCCTGTAGCCGCAGAAGTTTCAGAGCTAGGTGCTCTTGCTCCAATCTCCCGATATGGACCGCGTTGACACCTGCCTTCAGAAGTCCCTATTCGAACGCCAGACTTCTGATCTAATTAGTTGGCGAAATCGCAAACAATATGAGACCGATTGATGGCTGAGGTAAAACGCCGAACGCAAGCTGAGCGACGCGAAAAAGCAGAGACCCAAATGCTTGATCAGGCGGTGAAGCTGGTTGGCAAACTTGGCTATGATGGTTTCACCCTCGCTGACGTCGCTGAAAGCGCTGGCTATAGCAGAGGCCTTCCAGCTCACTATTTTGGTAGCAAGGAAGATCTTCTGGCTCGCGTCGCAGAGCATGTGGTTGGCACTTACAACAAAGGCACTGCAGATATTTCGTCGCACGAGCGCGGTCTGCCGACACTGATCGCGCTCGTGCGTAGCTATGTAACAGGTCATGGCGTGGAAATTAGAACCCTTCAGATTTTGATCGCGCAAGCTCTTGCAAGCCCCAGATTGAGTAAAACCATCGCTAAGCTCAACGCCGAGGGAAAGAAGGGGATCGAAGCGGAAATCAGGACGGGGATCGAACTGGGCAATATCCGCGCAGACATCGATCCAGCCGCGCACGCTCCTGTGATCTACTCGTTCCTGCGCGGGCAGATGGCTTTTGCGGCGCTGGACAAATCCTTCGATCAGAATGCTGCGGGCGAAGAGTTTATTGCCACCATGTGCGCCCGGTTGGCCCCGTAAGACAACCAACCGAAAACGACGGACGAGCGATCAACTCATTCCTCCGCGCGCGCCGCCGCTGACCGTTAGGACCTGACCGGTCACATAGTCCGATAGCGGTGAAGCCAACCAAAAAATCGATTCCGCTGCCTCGCGGATCGAGCCGGAGCGACCGAGCGTAATCATCGGATTTGGCTTGGTCGCGTAGATTTCTTCTTGGGTGGGCTTGTAGTCTGGATCGACTTTTACCCCCATTCGCGCAGCTTGCTTGGCCGTCATGCCGACATGGATTTTCCGGCCGTCCACTTCGATGACTTCATCTTCGGATTGCGGTTGACCAAAACGTGTTTGGATTACCCCGAACGCTGCGGCGTTCGAGTTAACGCGATAGCGGCCCCATTCCTGAGCCAAGGTGCGCATCAAGCCAAGCATCCCAGCTTTTGCAGAGGCGTAATTACCGGCGCCCATCAGGCCCCATTGCCCGGCCATGGAAGAAACCATGATCATCTTGCGATAATCGGCCGCCCCGGTTGCATCTTCTTTCTCAGCCGCGGCCTTGAATATGGGAGCACATGCGCGCGAAATCCGGAACGGTACGATGAGATGGATGTCGAGCATTGCCTGAAATTGCTCATCCGTCATGGAGTGGATACCGCCATCCCAGGCATAGCCAGCGTTGTTGACGACGATATCAAGCCGATCGCGCTTCTTTGCGGTCCCATGGACAAGCTCGTCACAAGCTCCTTCTGCAAGCAAGTCGCCGACAAATGCGCTGGCGCTGTCGGAACCAAAAGCACCATTGATATCATCGACGGCTTTCTGAGCCGCTTCCGCATCAACATCTGCAATAACGACATGGGCACCATTGGCGGCCAGCATCTCCGAAGTCGCGCCGCCAATACCGCGGCTACCACCGGTTACAATGGCCACTTTGTCTTTCAGTAGATCGCTCTTGAGGCGTGGTTCAATAAGCACGAGAATTTTCCTTAATCTGGTCGCTAACTGCTTAGTTCGACAGGACGTGGACGTAACAAACCGCCCCGACACCAACCATGTGCGCAAGGCCATGCTTGGCATTCGGCTGTTGACGCTCTCCCGCTTCCCCGCGCAGCCGCATGGTTAGCTCACCAATTTGTCCGACACCGGTTGGCCCGACCGGATGGCCCATCGCGATAAGGCCGCCAGAGGGGCTGATCGCGCATTGCCCGCCAATATCCCAATGGCCATCTTTCAGCATCGGGATGAATTCACCGGGATTGCAGATGCCTGTTGCTTCGGCGTAGAGCAGTTCCTCGGTGGCGAAGGCATCGTGCAGTTCGATCACGTCGAGATCACCCGGTGTTATCTGTGCCTCGGCGATCGCGCGCATCATGATTTCATTGCTGAGCGCGGTGTCAGGATTGAGCCCTTGATTGGCCTTCTCACTGCCCGCTGCCGATGATGCCACGCGGATTGCGCGAGATGGATCAATTCCCAGTCGCTTGATCCCCTCTTCCGAGGCTACAATCACGGCTGCTGCGCCTTCGCCAATAGGGCAGCATTGCAAGGCGGTTAGCGTGCCGGAAATTGGCGGCGCCCCAACCACATCATCCAAACTGCGAACCTTCTGCCGCTGGGCATTGGGGTTTTTCGCTCCGTTGGCGTGGTTTTTGACCGCGATCCGGGCGATGTCTTCGGGAGCGATCCCATGACGATGGCTATATTCGTCGGTCAACAAAGCAAAATGCGTGAACGGAGCGATCGCGTCATCCGCCAGATTGTCAATGCCAGTTTTTGAGCGGAACACGCCCTTCTTTGGCGGTTTGTCTACGCCAACCGCAAGTGCGACATCGCTGATCCCGCTGGCCACCTCGATACAGGCGTGACGAAACGCGGTCGAACCAGAGGCCGAGGCATTTTCAACGTGCACAATTGGCTTACCCAATGCGCCAAGGTGGCTAAGCATTGGGCGTCCCACTGCCATGCCGAGCAGTGCATGGGCTACATACGAGCTCTCAACGCCTTCCCATTCAATACCTGCATCCAAAAGCGCACCGCGGACGGCTTCTAGTCCAAGCTCGACGTAGGGAGTGGCAGAGGCATGCTGGTAGCGGTGAAAGCCAACGCCAACGACATAAACGGGCGCAAGATCAGAAATCAGTTTAGCCATGATCAGTTCCCTTTTCCGGCTGGAGCAAATCGCAGATCATGCTCGCCTTTGCCTTCGCGTGGTTGCGGCACCAGTGTCGCCTCCATCGCATCGCCCGGGGTGAGTTGCGCCCCAGGCTCCACCGCCAGCATGGTGCGCACTTTGGGACCGTCTTCCAGCTCAATTGAGCCGATGGTAAAGGGCGCGGGGAGGGCGGGGTTCATCGACATGAATACCGGGGCACTGCAAATCAGCGTACCGCGACCGGTTAGCTTTTGAGGAGCGAGATCCTTTGATCCGCAAGCTTCGCAGCCATAATGTTGCATCGGAAAAAACACGTTTCCGCAAGCGTTGCACTTTCCGCCCAAGAGCGATGGAACATTTGCAGCAGCATCAGTGCCCTCTGCGGAAAACAACGCGTCGTTTGCGCTATCCATGATTGTCTCCTTGTTTCGCGGCAACTCTTTGCATTGGCTCTGGCTGCCTTCAAGTCATTTATTTGTTCATTAGCAAATATGTTGGTGTTGGTTTCATTACGCTGCTGCTGGCTCTGCCTTGTCACCCGGAGCGCCGAGATGATTTCCGGCAATCCAGAAATGCACAGCGGACCAAATGTTCACAGCCAAAAAGATACATAATGTATAGCGCAGCGAATCCGAGCCATATGCGGGCTTGAGCAGATCACTCACAATTCCGACCCCTTGCGGGCCAAGCCCCATGCCAACGATGTTGAGCAGAAACATGGAAATGGCCGATGCCACTGCGCGCATCCGAGGTTGAACCAGATTTTGAATGAGAGCGGTTGAAGGCGCAAGATAGAAGCCGCCGAGCAATGCAGGCACTGCGTAAAAGCAGAGTGCCAACCAGTAGTTATCAATCGTGAACCACAGAATTGAAAAGGGAACCACGATCACCATGGCAACAGCCATCGCCCAGGCACGCCAACGCTCATCAAATTGGCCGAGATAGTCGGTCACCCGGCCTGACATCAGCGTACCGATGGCTCCGCCAATTCCTGCTGAAAGCGCGAGGGTTAGCCCGATTTCAGTCCCGCTCAAATCATGGGTGCGAACCAGAAATGCAGGCGTCCAAACAATCATTCCATAACCGACGAAACCACCCAGCGACTTGCCGATTAAGATGTGGCGTATCGCCTTGTTCTTGAACATGTGCCGGACAGTCGGCCCAACCGATGCCCTATCTTCGGGAGAGCTTTGCGGCAGCACTGGCGGTTCTCGCACGACAAACAGCACGAGGACACCCAGGAGAATACCGGGTATGGCGACAATAATAAATGTCTGCCGCCAGCCAACCGTATCAAGGAGAAAGCCGCCCCCTAGGAAGGCCAGCAAAACGCCCAGACTGGCGCCCATTGCAAAAACACTCATGGCGGTTGCACGGCGCTTCTCATCGAAGAGCGAAGAGATAATCGAAATCGACGCCGGTGTGGATCCGGCTTCTCCGACTGCCACGCCCATTCGCGCGAACGCCATCTGGGCATAGGTGTTCACGATGCCGCACACCGCCGTCATTGCGCTCCAGACGATGACAGAGGCGGCAATGATGTTGCGGCGATAACCCTTGTCGGCAACCACTGCGATCGGGATGGCGAGAAAGGTGTAGAATACCGCAAAGGCCAGCCCAACGAGGAAGCCCATCTGCGTATCTGTTGCGCCCAGATCCTGTTTGATCGGCTCGAGCAAGATACCCATGATCTGGCGGTCAAGCTGGCTACAGGCATACACCGCACAAAGCATCGCCACGGTAAGCCATGGCCGCGCTGTGATGGGCGTTTCCTGAGTGCCTTGCGCAGTGGGGTTCATTTGCCGGTCCAGACTGGGTCCCGTTTTTCTGCAAATGCCTTGAGACCTTCAAAACGGTCCGCTGAATTCATCATCGGTTCGACGATTGGTCCCTGTTCTTCCCAAGCCTGCTTGTCGGTCCATTGCTCAGTTGCAGAACGGTAAGCCAACGCCTTTGATGCCTTGACCGCAATCGGGCCATTGCGCGCCACCAGTTTGGCAAAGCGCATTGCCTCATCCACCACCTCTTCCGATTTTACCACGCTGTTGACGTAGCCAAAGTGATGCATGTCTTGCGCTGATCTCGGCTCAGCAGTGATCACCATTTCCATCGCGATGTTATGCGGGATCCGGTGGGGCAGGCGGAAGCATCCGCCGCCTACTGCAACCAGCCCGCGCTTTGCCTCGGCAAGTCCGAAAACGGAGGTTTCAGATGCGACAATGATATCGCAGCACAAGGTCAGCTCCATCCCGCCGGCCAATGCTTGTCCGTCAACCGCTGCGATCAGCGGCTTTTCAGGAGGCATGCTCATAATGCCAAAACCGCCGCGCTTTGGGGCAACCGCCAGATCGCCCTTCAGCGCCCCTTTCAGGTCTTGCCCCGCAGAAAAGGTCGGACCCTTGGCACAAATGATCGCGCATCGAAGCTCGGTATCAGCTTCGTAATCGTCGATGATCTGCTCCATCTCTTCGGCCATGGCCCGATTAAAGGCATTGCGCGATTCCTGGCGGTCGAGCGTTATGGTCAGAATGTGGTCATGCGTTTTGGTCGTAATATACGTCATCTTGCGGCCTCTCCGATTGCTTTGCCCAGTGTCATACCGCGCGCTCGCGGCCTTCCCAGAAGGGGGCCCGCAGGTCTTTCTTCAGCAGCTTGCCCATGGTGTTGCGGGGCAATTCGTCACGAAATTCGATGACGCGCGGCCTTTTGTAAGACGCAAGATGTTCCGCCGCGAAGTCGCGCAGCCGATCTTCGGCCAAACTTCTGCCCGGCTTGAGTTCGACAAAAGCCATGACCTTCTCGCCAAATTCTTCGTCGGGCACGCCGATCACTGCAACGTCCTGAATATCAGAATGCTGGATCAAGGCTGCCTCGATCTCGGCAGGATAGATGTTCACGCCGCCCGATATGATCATGTCTTTGACCCGGTCGGTTATGTATATGTAGCCGTCCTCATCCAGCATCGCCGCGTCCCCAACACGGAAATAGCCGCGATCATCCAGCGTATCACTTCCGAGCAAATCAGCGTTCACATAGTTGCGGATGGTGACGGGCGTATTGATCCAAATTTCGCCAGATTCTCCTGCGGGAAGCACATTGCCATCCTCATCGCGGATTTCGATCAGCACGTGTTTATGTGGCTTCCCCGATGATCCAGGCTTTAGCTTTTGCTCCTCAGGAGCCAAATTGCTGATCATACCCACTTCGGTCGCGCCATAGCTTTCGTGCAAAACTTCACCGAAAAATGAGCGGATCCACTCCTTGAGCGAAGCTGGGACAGGGGCCGCACCAACGCCAAGCGAGCGGACCGAAGACACATCGTATTTGCTCAGAATTTCTTCTGGCAGGCCATTGATCCGTTTGAACATTGTCGGCACGCCGGTCCAGAATGTGACCTTATGATCCTGCATCAATTGCAGAGTGCCTTCGGGATCAAACCGCCGCTGCAAGATCCCTGTGTTGCCATTGGCCAAGGTTGCGCGGACAAACCCGGGGCCAGCGCCATGATGCATCGGCATCGAGATTAGAACCACATCACCAGGAAATTGCGGCCGGGCAGCGGCAACCGATTGGCCATATTCCATGAGCTTTTGCATGTCCGCACCTTCACCCGGGCTCATATCTACGCCCTTGGGCAGGCCGGTCGTGCCTGACGTGTAAATGATCAGCGGCGCCTCACCCTTCGAGAAACGCGCCGGGGCATCTTCAGCGAACAGTTCTTCGTACGAGACAAACTCATCGGCTGGAACGTCGAGCGAGACCTTGAGTTTGAGCGGGACACCTTCGAATGCAGGCAGCAATGCAGCGGGATCGGCATCGTCGCAGATGAGCACCCTGGCATCACTGTTGGTAAGAACGTAATTCACTTCGCTAGGGGTAAGGCGCCAGTTCAGGCCAAGGATCGAACAGCCAAGCTTTGCTGCGGCTGAAGCGATGATGGCCCACTCCAACCGGATTTGCAGACGCGTAACGATAATGTCGCCCGCTTCAACTCCCAGTCGCGCAAAACCTTCGGCGACCTTGTCAGCCTGCGCATTCCAATCGCCGTAAGTCAGCGCTTTCTCGTCCTCAACTAGGGCCAATGCGTCCGATTTCTCCGAAGCCCAATATTCGACTGTACGCGGTGTGGGCGCTCCTGCTGTTCCCTCATTAACATTGGCTGTTTTTACATCGCTCATGGCGACTCTCCTAAATCAAATATTGTGGCTAGCGGTCTGAATCATTTGGGTGTGCGCTCGCCAAATTTTTGTCTGCAGCTCTTCTCAAGTAAATGGCCCGGTTCCGGAAAGCGGGAACCGGACCACAGTGGAGAGCTAGTCAGAAGTGATGCGGTTTTGAACAGCGGGGTGGCCATCTTTTACCATTCGAACCTTAGCGAAACGCCATATTCGGCCGGGTTGCCAAGGAACCCGTCCTTGCTTCCCGGTTGGAACACTGACGAGAATATCAGGCTGTTATAGACCTCGTCCGTGCAGTTGCGGCAAAATGCCGAAACCTGGAACTGCTCACCGATATTGAGGCCGGCTGAAACATTCAGCAAACCATAGCCGTCGATCTTCAGTTCACTGCCGTCACTGGCAACGCGGGTGCCGGTGAAGGTCGAGGATTGAAAGTAATATTCTGGCCGCGCGAAAACTTCGAGCGTGTCGGACAATGGCAGCTCAAGGCTTGCAAATACGGCCCCACTCCATTCTGGGGCTGCGCCTAGGTCCTGCCCACCCAGAGGGGGCTCTCCATCAGCAACGCTCGGCACCTCGGCACCAAACTCAGTGTCGAGATAGCTGAGATTCGCACCGAAGCTTAGGTTTGATGAAATCCTTGCCGCCGCTTCGATTTCAAGTCCCTGGCTTCTGGCACTACCAGCGTTCGAGACGAAGAAACCCGTCCCGGTAAAGGTGTTTTGCTGTAGGCCTGAGATATCGGCTCGAAATGCTGTGAGGTTAAACGTGATCCGCCGATCCCAAAACTGCGACCGAAGTCCCAATTCGTAGGAATCAACGGTCTCATCCTCGAAGGTTGGGTCAAGCGGATCACACTGAAACACTGTTAGTCCTGGAACCGCTAGTGCGACCGCATTGGTGGCCGAACATGCTGGATCGACAGAAAACTGCCGACCCGCGGAGTCTCGGCCAAGCGCGATACCACCGGCTTTGAAACCACGCGAATAGCTCGCGTATGTCATGATATCTGGCGTGATCTGATAGCTCAGCGACGCGGTGCCAGAAAAGTCACTCTCACTACGCGATACGTCGTAAGCAAATGACGAGAATCCGATTGGCGCAAAACCAGTGAACGGCAGGTTGGACGCAAAGTTATCAAAGAAGGGAGTTTGAACCGCATCTTTCTCTTCATTCGTCCAACGCAGGCCTGCGGTAAGGTTCAACCCATCCGCGATTTCAAAGATATTGTGCGTGAAGATCGAGAAACTGGTGGCTTCCTGACTCGCAACATTACCGTAAGCAGCTTCTTGCGCTGGGTAAATCGCAGGAAGACCAAGGATTTGCCCCCAGGTGTTCAGATCGCCGCCAATCGAGATGTTGCCTGAAGTATCAATCCTTTCATCCGAATAGAATCCGCCGACCAACCAGTCGAGACGCCCATCAAACGCATCGCCTTGTAGTCGAATTTCTTGAGTGAAAGTCTCAATGCCAAAGTTGATTTCTTGGCCGAGTAAATCCGCACCGGAGAAATCCACGTCGTTGACTGTAAAGTCATCAAAATTACGATACGCAGTTACCGATGAAAGTTCAGCACCGCCTAAATCGATATTCAGCTGGAGCTGAATACCGCGATCCCGGTTCGTGTTAACGACCGGACGATTGACCGAAGTTGTAAACTCGGTCGGTGTTGGCGGGTTTGGATAACTCGCACCCCTCGCATCTGCGAGCCCAGCAAGGATGCCGGGCAATGGATTATCGGGATTGCTAAATCGTACAGACTGGCAGCACGACTCATCTATCTCTGAATAGTCGCCGATAATATATGCCTCAAATCCCGGAGCAATCTCCCAAAGGAGCTTGCCTGAAAAAGTGAAACGATTGCGATCATTGTATGACGTATCGCGCAACGGATCATCGACGAAGCCGTCGCGGCTCTGATAACCGAAACTGAAGCGCAAAGCGGCTTTGTCTTGAGCAATCGGCACATTGGCAGCGCCGCGGAAACGGACAAGGTTATGATTACCGCCCGTCAACTCACCAAAGCCCTCAAAATCGCTCAGGTTAGGACGCCGGGTTGCGACCTTGATAACGCCGGCGGTTGTGTTTTTACCAAACAATGTGCCTTGCGGACCACGCAAAACTTCGAGGCTGGAAATGTCGATCAAGTCGCCCAGGCCGTTACCGGACCGCGCCCGATAAACATCATCAATCACCAGACCTACTGCGGCCTCGATGCCCGGATCGCTGCCTGCCGTACCAAATCCGCGTAGAAAGAAGGAGCTTGATGTCGCCGGGCGGTTCGCAGTCGATGCCTGAAAACCAGGCGTTGCCGTCTGCAGATCAATGACGTCGGTGATACGTGCTTGATCGATCGCCTCACCGCTAAATGCGGTTACCGAGAGTGGCACCTCTTGCAAATTCTGGTCACGGCGCTGGGCGGTGACCACAATGACGCGATCATCGGCACTTTCTGGCGATTCTTCATCATTGCTTTGTGCATGTGCCGCCATTGGTAGCGCTAAGGCAGCAAGTGCCACGGATGAAAGGATAATTCCACGCATAAACTCTTCTCCCAACAGCCGGCATAAGACATCTTTTGATGTTCATTCAATGTCCAGCTCGTAGGAGCCTATAGATATTTGTTGGCCAAGCAATATGTATTTGCTTGCGAGACAATATGTCTGAGGAAAGAGAGCCCCGTTAACAAACCCAAGGAGCTCGAAGCTTTTTGCATGTCGTTGCCTTGAGGCTGCATAAGTCTGAACACACTTGGTTGTTTGAGGTCTCTGTCGCCGAACACCTCCGGACGTTAGTTGCCCACTTCCTTAGGTCTATGGAAGAACCGTCTTAGCCCCCAAACGCCAAACAATATGATCGCCAAGAGACCTATCATCCCTATTGCAAGTTGCATCGGCCCCATCACCGCTATGATTGTACCAAGCGTGAGCTTGGTGTCGGGGTGAGATGTGGGTTGAGAGTGATGCGCGGACGGATTGATGCCATCAAACGCTACGCCGTCCCAGATCTTACGCTCTGCACTTATGGGATCGTTCACGAGCGTGCTTTCCAGATCCAACACCATGGTTGCGCGTGCTTGTTCGTCATATGCTGGCCATTTACCCAGAGCCGCCGTGCTCGGATCGCCGCTACGTGCAAACGCTATCCACGCATCCTGAACCCGGTCGGAGAATTGTTGTAAGGATTGCCTGTTCTCGTCAGTCACCAAAATGTGATGCTGCCTCGTTTGCGGGGCATCCAGATTTCCGAAGACTATAGGTATATCCATTGCATGAGGGCTGCCAACCTTGCTGCCAGGCACATTCGTTTCAAACTCGAACAGGTACATCCAAACCGGATGTCCATTCGCGCTCATCTTTTCGGCAAGACGGATGCTCGGCATTCTGAAGAGAGCATCTCCCATCACCGCCATTCCAAACTCGCCGTCGGTTAAACTTGGACGCTCGGATTTATACGCATCGTATACGGCGGCGCTTCGCCCATCGGTCATCGCGTCAAGCCAAGGTTGATAGAAGTCGAAGGGCAGTCTGGCGATCCCATTCAAATGCGCCCAATTGCGGAACTCATCACGATTGCTGCCGATCATGACAGGTACTGGAGTGAAGTCAGGGTCGGCCAAATTCTCCCCATAGAATTCGGTCAAAACCTCTCCGTCTAGGCTCGGCAAAAACGAGCCCAAAGTGTACCTTTGTCCAACCCCCGAAAGATACGATGTCTGAAGGTCTAAAATCTCCTCAGCGCTCAAAGTCTTCAGATCCGCGACCGTTTTGAGCCCACCTTCGCCCATGATGCTGCGCGTTACAAAGGCAGACTCTTCCGTTGTTGTCAGGATGAACGGATGACCCGATTGGATTATCCCCCTTGCGAACAGACCGCGGGCGAGCTTCGTGTTGAGCAAGGTGCCGACCGACACGGCCCCCGCGGATTCGCCAAAGATCGTGACGTTTTGCGGATTGCCGCCAAAGGCCGCAATATTGTTGTTGATCCAGCGGAGCGCAGCAACTTGATCGAGCACGCCATTGTTGCCGCTGGTGCGATACGCGTCTCCGCCCAGATGGGTGAGATCCATCCACCCTAAGATCCCAAGCCGATACTGGATTGTCACCACAATCATATTGCCGCGTTTGGCAAGGCGAGCGCCATTGATGACCTCGGTTCGCGCAGAGCCGAATTGGTATCCGCCGCCGTGGATCCAGACCATCACCGGAAGATCACTCGTGTCGCCTTCCGGTCTCCAGATGTTCAAAGAGAGACAATTTTCGCTCGAGCTTTCGATCCTTACGTTGCCGCGCGAGGGGTCAATGCTAGGACACGCTGGGCCGAAACTTGTGGCGTCCAATGGCTCATCCCACACGGGCGGCGAACCGGGCGGCATGAACCGCGCCGCTCCTCCGGTTGAGGGTGCAAAGGGGATACCTAAAAAGGATTCAATCCCGTCATTGGCTTGCCCAATCACACCCCCAGACTTGGTGTCCACACTAGGCAGGCTTTGCGCCAAGGCCGCGGTGCCAAAAAGCCAGAAACAGGCTGCGGACATGACCGCCCAGCTTGCCATGCGGAAACAAGGGCGTTCAGATGCCATTACGTTGATCCCCTAACTGCTTAATGCACGCGGCGCTCTTGGCCTTCCCAATACCGCTCCTTCACGACGCGCCTCAGGGTCTTGCCAACCGCGCTCTTGGGTAAGGCGTCGACAAAATCGACACTGCGCGGCGCCTTGAAGCGGGCAAGCCGTTCAGAACAATGTGCGACCAATTCTTCTTCGCTTGTGTCAGCTTTGGTCACGACAACCGCTTTGACCGCTTCGCCCCATTTATCGTCCGGAACACCGACGGCGGCGGCTTCAAAAACGGATGGATGTTCCATCAGCGCGTTTTCGACTTCGGCTGGATAGACGTTGAAGCCGCCCGAAATGATCATGTCGGATTTGCGGTCGACGAGGTACAGGTACCCATCCTCGTCAATCCGGCCCATGTCGCGGGTGTAGAGCCAGCCATCCTTGATGGTATCGGCAGTAAGTTCAGGTGCGTTCCAATAGCCCTTCATCACCATATCGCCGCGCACAATGATCTCGCCAATGTTGCCGGCGGGCACATCATTGCCGTCTTCATCGGCTATGCGAACATCGACGTCAAAAGATGGTTTCCCAGCCGATGTAAGACGGTGGACTAGGGGTGGATCGTTCACCGCGAGATGATCCTCCAGTCCGAGGATTGAAATCACCCCGGTCGATTCCGTTTGCCCATACCCTTGCGACAAGACCGGACCGAATGCGGCAAGTGCCTGCTTGATGCGTTCAGGTGCCATTGGCGCTGTGCCGTAAACGATCTTCGTAAGCGAGGAGAGATCGCGGGTTTTGATATCAGGGCATTCGAGCAGCATATTGATCATCGTCGGGACCAATAGCACGTCGGTGACCTTGTATTCCTCGACGACCCGCAGAAAATGAGCAGGCTCAAATTTGGTCAGTAGCAAATTGCTTCGACCAGACAGCATGTTGGCCAATATCTGCCCGCCAGCGGCATGTGTGATCGGCGCCACATAAGCCGAAAGCCTCGGCGCGGATGCATCCAGGCCCTGCGCCATGAGGTAGGCCCGGGTGAGGCAAATCCAGTTGCCATGAGTGAGCATCGCGGCTTTTAGCACTCCTGATGTCCCGGACGTGTAGGCGAGTTTGTACAGACTATCCTTGTCCAGCTTTGCGGTGACAGGATCAGTGCTTCCCCCATCCTTGAAAGCGTCGAAGTCAATCCAACCAAGGTCGGGATCAACCTCGCCCACCACCACAACCTTGCGAACTGCGTCGATGCCCTCAAGGCTTGCCTTGGCAAGGTCCCCCAAGCCAGCGTGAGTAAACAGGATTGAGGCTCCGCTGTCCTCAAGCATTCCCTTAAGCTCGCCTGCCGAAACACGCGTATTGAGCGGCACTTTCACAAACCCGCTTTTCATTATCGCACCGTCGACAGCAATCGCCTGATAACAATTGGGCATCAAGATGGCCGCGCGGTCTCCCTGCTTTAAGCCAGCCGCCAACATTGCATTGGCCAACCGGGTCGCGCTTTCGCCAAGCTGATCGTAGCTTATCCGATCAGCACCATCGATAATGGCTTCCTTGTGTGCAAAGGCAGAAACGGCGCGGTCAAAGTGTATCCCAAGGTGCATTGCTCTCTCCCAAATGCGCCGATGACCTCTGTGCAATCCTGCGCCGCATCCTCTATAATGAGCGGCTCTTTCCCAGCCCGCAATATATTTGACGGTCAACAAGTATCATGCTTGATGATGAGTCAAGAACAATGTCCCATTGGGTGAGGAAATCCGAACATGTACCAGCTCTCGGAAGAAACAACCGCGATTGTTGATCTGGTCCGGCGATTGGTCAAAGATCATCAGATGCCGCTTGAGAGGCGAATATTGGCGGGCGAAACGCTTGTCCCTGACGACTTTGGTCCCGGACGCGAAGCTGCAAAAGCGGCTGGCCTTTGGGGTCTGACAGCGCCCGAATCGCTTGGCGGAATTGAACTGCCGATTGTCACCTACCTCGCCATATTTGAAGAGAAATGTAAGTGCCTGGCGGAGCTTCAATTTGGTGGAAGCAGCAGCCTAACCAATCTCTACGGTTTGGAAGGGGAGCAGAAGAAGCGGTACCTTGACCCGCTTCTCGCTGGCGAAAAGCGGCATTGTTTTGCTCAGACCGAGCCGAGTGGCGGCGCCGACCCCGCCATGTCCGTCAACACCAGGGCAACTCGGGCCCCCGATGGTGGCGGCTGGGTTATCAATGGCGACAAGATTTGGATCAGTAACTTTGCCTACGCTGATTATGTTTTCGTGGTTGCTCGCACCGAGAAGGGTAAGGGTGCCGCCGGGATTTCCATGTTTGGCGTCGAGACCGACAATCCAGGTATCACCGCTCGTGAAATTCCGATGTTGGGTCAGTTCAAAACACATCAGTTGATTTTCGACGATTGCAAAGTGGATGAGCTTTCCCTGATCGGCGGCGAAGGAGCGGGTTTCAAGGGGGCACAAAAGGCACTGTCCGCAGCTCGTTTCGAGGTTGGTGCACGCGCCCTGGGCATCGCTCAACGCTGTTATGAAATGATGGTCGACTACGCCAAAACGCGCCACGCTTTTGGCAGCGCATTGAGCGAAAAACAGGCAATTCAATCGATGATTGTTGATAGCTGGATTGAGATCCAACAAAACCGCCTGTTGATGTATGCCTGCGCTGAAAAGGCCGATCAAGGTCACGACACGCGGGTTGAGGCAAGCATGATCAAAATGGTCTGCACTGAAATGGTGGGCAAGGTGATCGACCGCGCGATCCAAATTCACGGGGGCGCGGGCGGAACATACGAGAGCCCACTTGCCCATTGGTACGATGGCCAAAGGCTGGCCCGTATTTATGAAGGGCCGACCGAAGTGCACAAATACCGGGTGATGGCGCGGCAATTGCTAAAATGACGGGTGTCCTTGCCGGGGTAAAAGTTATCGAAATCTCGGGCATTGGTCCGGGGCCATTTTGCGGCATGTTGCTTGCCGACTTGGGGGCGGAAGTCATCGCAATAGAGCGACCGGCGGCAGATCTGGGCAAGGCGCGACCTAACCAGATCTACCATCGCGGCAAAAGCTCGATTGCACTCGATCTCAAAGCACCTGAAGCAAGCGAGGTTGTGCTCAAGCTGATCTCTGATGCAGACGCGCTCATCGAAGGGATGCGGCCCGGCGTGATGGAGCGGCTGGGTTTAGCTCCGGACGTGTGTTTGGAGCGCAATCCCGCGCTGGTCTATGGACGAATGACCGGCTGGGGACAGACGGGACCGCTCGCCCAATCGGCCGGTCACGATAGCAATTACACAGCCCTGTCTGGGGCGCTTTGGTATGCCGGGGCTTCCGGCAGCGCGCCGCAAGCTCCCTCCACAGTGCTCGGCGATATAGCAGGGGGAGCGCTCTATCTGGCGCTCGGGATCCTCTCTGGCGTATTGCGCGTCAGGTCGGGCGGACAGGGCCAAGTTGTCGATGCCGCGATTGTCGACGGGTCGGCAAATCTGCTCAATCTGCTGCTATCAATAGTTGCCTCCACCGGCGGCGATTTTGCCAGAGATGCACAGGGGTTCGATAGCTCGCACTGGGCGGCCCAAAGCTATCGCTGTGCCGATGGTGGCTGGATCAATATTGCGCCGCTAGAGCCGCAATTCTACGCCGAACTCATAGAGCGACTTGGACTTGGAACAGATGAGCGCTTCAAAAAAGGGCAGTTCAATCCGGCCCTTTGGCCCGAGTTGCGCGCCGAACTCACACAGCTTTTTGCAAGCCAGCCGCGCGCGCATTGGCAATCGCTTCTCGAAGGCACGGACGGCTGCTTTGCCCCTGTCCTTGCCCCTGACGCAGCAGCGCAGCACCCTCATATGTCGCACCGGCAAGTCTATCACCGCGTGGACGATGTGTTGCAGACCAAGCCAGCGCCTGAATTTTCACGCGACCCCAGTGCCGCTCCGCAGGCGGTTGCGCCAAGAGGCAATGACTGGAAAGCCATCCTCAGCGATGCCGGGTACAGCGCCAATGCGATCGAACACCTTATTGAAAATGGAACAGTGTCAGCGTCGTAGATCACTAAGACGCCTAGGAGAGGATTTCACCAAATGGACAAAGATATGCTCGATCAATCAGGCCGCGTTTCACTGGTCACAGGCGCTGGCCAAGGGGTGGGGAGGCAGATCGCTCTTCATCTGTCCGACCACAACAGCGGCGGCGTTGCCGTGAATGACTACCATCTCGACAGGGCGGAGGCCGTTGCCGAAGAAATCCGCGCAGAAGGGGGCAAGGCGATTGCGGTCCAGTGCGACGTGACTGATCTTGATGCGGCCAAAGACATGGTTGCGAAAGTCAAAGCCGACTTGGGACCGGTTGGGACGCTGATCAACAACGCTGGCAACATGGGCGCAAACCCGACCGCAGATGTGATGAAGCCGTTCTGGGAAACCGGGCCGGAGGTTTGGAACCAGTCAATCGGCGTCAACCTCTACGGCGTGATGAACTGCACCGCTGCCGTCATGCCGGGTTTGATCGAGCGAAACGCTCCGGGCCGGATTATCACCATCATCTCCGATGCGGCGCGAAATGGCGATGCGGGACTGGAAATGTATGCCGGCGCGAAGGCAGGAGCCGCAGGATTTATGCGCAGCGTTGCGCGCACCGCCGCACGGTTTCAGGTCAACGCGAATTGCATAGCAATCTCTGCCACTCGCACCCCAGCGATCGAGGCGCAATTGGCCGATACTGATCGGGTGAAAAAGATGTTCTCCCGCTACATTGTACGCCGCCCCGGCGAACCCGATGATATCGCAAACATGGCTCTCTTCCTTGCCTCCGATGCGAGCGCGTGGATCAGCGGGCAGACCTATCCAGTAAATGGCGGATTTACGCTCGCGCTTTGAGCTGACCGGCACTGTCAGAGCAAATGCACCTAATTGACGGATAGGGCGTTGAGGGTAGGGCGGGGTGATGCCCAGATTCAAGAAGTCTGCTTTTTTGAACCGGCTAGGCGATTCTTGATTTCTAGCCAGAGAGGAACACCATACTCGTCTGAGTTCTCTGATTGTCACTTGCCCATCCAATTGTAATCGGACATGGAAACACCGCGTGCTGGTCTGTCCCGGTAGGTGAGGTGCGGAAAACTCAGATCGTCACCGCCGTTCAGCAAGTGTGCTGGCCGGGTGCCCGTCGCGTATGTCCAAGGTTCCGCCTAAAAGTGGCGGCGCCTTGTGGTGACGCAGGGTTTCCAACACCCGGCTTCGGGCCGCCTCCGATCCTTTGTGGAGGTTGTTAATGAACGAGACGCCGGTTTTTACACGCATTACTTATGCGCTTGAAAGGCCATCTACCGAAGCTCTTCGCCAGGTTCACGCAACGAAAGAAGAAAACGCGCGTCTAGATCGGTCTTTGAGGAAAAAGCCGGGTCGAAAGCCGAGCCCGCGCACGTACCAGATTTACCCGTAGCTGGTTCCTGAAGTAGGTGAAGCTATCGTCGAGGAAGCAGCGAGGAGGGGATTACGCAAGGCCATCTCATAGAGATGCTCTTGCGTGAGTCAGTCATCTGATTGGCTGGACCTTTCCAAGCAACCCACAAAGATGACTCTCCGAGCGCATCAAGCAAACCAGGTTGAATAGGGCTCTGAAGGCCTTGTGAAGGCACAAGTGTGCTTAAGCAGCATATCCCGACTTCTTCAATCGGCCCCTTTCTCGTCTTGTCAGTGAGGACTATTTGACTAACTTGGATTCTGATATGCCCGCAAAAATCGATCCAGAAGAAATGACGCTAGAAAAGCAGATGGCAAGTATTCGGCGTGATATGGCTGGAATCAACCATCGATGGACCGAGGAAAATGAGGAGCCTTGGAAGTTCTATGCGTGGGGCTTGATATCCGGTGTTGCTCTTGTTGCGGCGTCGGTGATCTTCACAAAGCTGTTCCTATAATGGATTATCCGACGAAACTATGAAGAACGGCGCGGGAGTTCTCAGCTTCCTTCTAGCGCAGTTTCTTTCGGCGCAAGTTTGGCATCCGATGATTTGGCTGAGGTGCGGCCTAGCGGCCAACCGAGCCGCGACGGTAGGACCGGATCTTGAATTTGGATACAACGTCTGGAGATTGTCCGCTGCTAATCGATCGATGGAAGCAGCTAAAGCTCCATGCTCAATGCAGTGAAGCGACTCGTGTTCTTCAGAGCCAGTTTCGGCAAGAGTTGTCAGACAGGCTAGAATCGAGCGGTGATGGACGCTTATGCACAGGCAGAGAAGCGGAGCCTATAGGGAGCCTAATTCGAGAGATTGGGCTCCACAACCAATTGGGCAGTTAAGAAGGAATGTAATATTCTGAAATTATGAGAGTATTTGGTGGACGCACTAGGGTTCGAACCTAGGACCCGCTGATTAAGAGTTATGTGGCCCACTCTGTGGACATCCTGCACTGCTCTCTGATTATCCAGGGGGATAGTCACTCTGTTCCATTGTTGTTCACGCTGACCCATGCTAGCGTGATTGCTAGAAAGTGAGTTAGCAATCACATGGCCACCGCTCGAATATCCAAATCCGCCGTTGATGGTCTAACCCCTGAGGCGCGCGATGTATTTTTGTGGGATGATCGCTTGTCCGGTTTTGGTGTCAAAGTCACACCAGCCGGTCGTAAAGTTTACATATTTCAATTCAGGATGGGTGGGCGAGGCTCTAAAGTCCGGCGCTATACAATAGGCCGTCATGGCGCGATAGCAGCCGATCAAGCGCGGTCTGAAGCTAATCGCCTGTCACTGCTGGTGTCGCAGGGGACAGATCCCCAGAGTGAAAAGGCAGAACGTCATCGGGAAACTGTCGAGCTTGCCTTTGACGGTTACGTAACGCGCTTCGTTGATGAATGCCTGAAGGTCGATTGGCCTGCGTCGTGGGAAGATGCCGAACGAACACTGCGCCGTTATGCGCTGCCGGTTCTCAAGTCCAAGTCACTGCCACAAATCCAGCGGCGCGATGTTACCGCCGTGCTTCGGCCACTCCGCAAGATGCCCGCAACGGAAAAGAAGGTATTTGCGATCTTACGACGGCTGTTTCGTTGGGCGGTGAACAACGGCGATCTGTCTGTGTCGCCCATGCTAGAGATGGAAGGACCTGAAGGTGCGAAGGCTCGCGATAGGTTCCTAGAGGATTGGGAGTTGAAACTAGTCTGGGAAGCCTGCGGATCGCTTCGCTATCCATTCTGCCCGCTGTTTCGTTTGCTCATTCTCACGGGGGCACGCCGCGAAGAGGTAGCGGGCCTGCCTTGGAGCGAGTTGGATCAGGGCAGGGCGCTTTGGTCGCTTCCCGCCGAGCGAGCCAAGAACGGTAATGCGACCGACATGGCGCTATCGTCCGGCGCGCTGGCCGAGATTGAAAGCCTTGAGGACATTTGGGACGATAGGGACAATAGCTGGCCGCGTAAGGGGCTTCTGTTCACCACCACGGGATCGACGCCGGTAAGCGGATACTCAAAGGCCAAGCGACGGCTCGATGCGCAGGTGGCCAAGGCCAATGATGGCGAGGTACTTGAACGCTGGACGCTGCACGATTTGCGCCGCACGCTGGCAACGGGAATGCAAAGGCTAGGCGTCCGCTTTGAAGTTACTGAGGCAATTCTGAACCATGTTGGGCAATCGAAGTCTGGTGTTGCTGGTGTCTACCAACGCCACGATTGGGGGCCGGAAAAGCGTGCCGCCCTTCAAGCATGGTCGGATCATATTGAGCGGCTGGTAACGGGCGCGAAGAAGTCGAATGTGATCACGCTTATTGGCGAACAGCGTGCCTAGGGGAGGTAAAAGGCAAGGAGCTGGTCGCCCCCGAATTGCCCTCGATGCCTGGGATCGCATTTTGATTGGAGCTCAATGTGAAAATCTCCAGAGGGAATTAGCTGAAAAGTCGCGGACGGCGAAATTCTACGAAGGTATCCATGAGGTTACTGAGCTTCGAGAACTTTGGGACTACACGAACGCAATCCCGGTAGGGCGGCGTAAATCGTGGCTGAAGAGTGGAGAAGCCAGAGAACACTTTGAAATTCTCAATAGCGCTCGCACCGAATTGCAGTCGTTCCTTGCAAAACAAAAGCCGATCAATGGAAGGTATGCGAATCGCAATGCTGTCATCGCCGCAGTCCGAAGTGAAAAGTCCTCCGCACTCGGTGTTGAGCTATCTCATTCATTCGTGGACCGGTGCTGGAAAGAGTATCGAAGAGAAGTCTTGAACGACCGCGATTGATTTCTAACCGGGTTCGGAATTGAGGAGAGCCCGACCCTGATAATTCACTTGCACCCATCCCAAGCGGGGCACTGTCCCCGCCAACACACGAGGTGCAAAAAATGAATGATTTGCTCGACACCAAGGCTGCGGCTCCCCGCGTAGGAGTATCGCCTGGGACACTTGAAAATTGGCGCACACGAGGTGTCGGCCCGAAATTTATCAAGACAAGTGGCAAGCGAGGTCGCGTTCTCTATGACCCAGCCGACATTGAAGCATGGAAAGCAGCGAACCGGTTCCAGTCCACCAGCGAAGCGGAAGCAGCGTGAGTTATGCACCGCGAAGAACCGGGGAACGCTACCCTGAAAAAGCGAAAGGCCCACGCCCGGACATTGTCCATTCGTGAGCCTCACGTTGAGAGCCTTTTAGCCGGGCTTGATCTCGACACCGATCTTACTGAATTACGCCGTTTTTGCAAGGTTTGGACTGTTGAGCGTTCGAGCTGGGATATCCAGCGTCGGAAGCGAGGCCTTTTCTCTGCAGGAAGGCTTTCACGCTCGGATGCCGATAAGGCCTTGAAGCGCGCGCTTGCCGAGAAAGGCGGTGCGCTATGAGTGCTGAACATCTACCCGTCGCCGCCCGCATCGGCCTTACTCATGTGTCTGTTGGGCAGACTGACGCTGGAACTTGGCGTGCAATGATCTGGTCAGAGAATGAAGGGCCAGCGCCACTCTTGAGCGATGGCACGTATGACGATGCTGTCCACCAAGCGATGCGATACACAAAGGCCCATCCGAGCGCGGTCTTGGAGTTGCCTGACGACTTCTCAACGATGAACGTCTGGCGACACAATGGCGGCTTCGAGGTGTTTCAGCTCAGCTCAAGTGAAGATAGCGGCGCTAGCCTGGCACACTTCGGCCCCAACGACCGAGATGCGGCAATCCTGTATGCTATGAAAAAGCTGGGTCAGTACGCCCCCTGTAAGATGGGGAGGATTGATCGATGAGTTTCATGGAAACCCAAACATTCCAGTTGCTCGATCTTGATGCAATCCGCTGCGACAATCACCTGCCTGATGTGGTCGCCGGTGCTGGCGTTGATCTTAAGGCGTCCGGCAGTGAGTGGAAGGCGTGTTGCCCGTTTCATTCTGAACGCACGCCTAGCTTCACAATCTTCGATGGTGGTCAGCGCTTCCATTGTTTTGGCTGCGGGGCGCATGGTGATGTGCTGGACTTTATCCAGCAATTGCACGGCGTCGGCTTTCGCGAGGCAGCAGATATGCTGGGCGCGGACACGTTGCCCAAGGTCAAGCTGCCGCCGATGCCAGCGGCGAAGGAAAAGTCTGAGACGATTGCTGAAGCTAAGGCGATCTGGACTGCTGCTGTGCCCGCTGAAGGCACGCTCGCAGAAACTTACCTTCGTTCTCGGGCAATTACGTGTGAGCTGCCAATGGCGCTTCGCTATGCTGAATTGCCTTACGGTAAGGGCGGGCGGGTATATCCTACCCTGATTGCCTGCATATCGTCGCCTGAGGGACCACTACAGGGCATTCAGCGCACGTTCTTGGCATATGACGGCAAGGGCAAGGCCGAGGTGCCTAAAGCGAAGCTCTCGCTGGGTAAGGTGTCTGGCGGTGCGATCCGCCTCGCACCTATGACGTCTGAGATGATCCTTGCTGAAGGTCTTGAGGATGCGCTCTCGCTTCAACAACAGCTTGAACGTTCAGTCTGGGCCGCTTGTGGCACTAGCAATCTGGGTAAAGTGCAATTCACTCCCACGGTTCGCTCAGTTGCCATTGGCGGCGACAATGATGGGCCAGGCCGCGAGGCTGCCAACAAGGCGGTGTGGGCATACGCGCAGCGCGGATTAGAGGCGCGGGCGTTCTTTCCCACCGGGGCCAAAGACTTCAATCAGCTTATTCAAATGGAGGCGGCACAATGAACGCGCCTGCAATCAAAGATGCGCTCGAACGTGCCAAGCCAATCGACATCTGGCCTGAGCCCTGCGAGCTTCCCGGTGGCCTCTACCCCGTCGCTGATTTCGATGGCTCCATGCTTCCAGAGGTTATGCGCGATTGGGTGTTCGACATCTCCGACCGCATGCAAACGCCGCCTGAGTGTGTCGCTGTTCCGGCAATGGTTAGCGCTGCGTCGGTTGTGGGCCGAAAGGTCTGCATCCGTCCTAAACAACATGATGACTGGCGCGAGGTTCCTAACCTTTGGGGCTGCTTGATCGGTCGTCCGGGTATGATGAAATCGCCAGCAATAAGCCACGCGCTGAAGCCATTGGGTCGCTTATCTGCAAAGGCAAGCGAGCAGCACGCTGACGCTCAGGCCGAGTATGACGCTGGCTCCTTAGAACGCGACATGCGCAAAGATGCTGCGAAGTCGGCGATGAAAAAGGCACTTGCCAAGGATGTCAGCGCAGACATCTCCGGCTTGCGCATCGAAGACGAGTCCGCCCCAGTATTGCGCCGATATTCAACTAATGATTCGTCGTATCAGGCGCTCGGTGAATTGTTGCGCGCCAACCCCAACGGACTGCTAGTTTCAAAAGATGAAATCATGGGACTGCTCAAGCCTTTGGAGCGCGAAGAGAACAGCGAGGCTCGGGCATTCTACTTACAGGGGTGGAATGGCGACGGAGAATATACAACTGACCGGATTGGTCGCGGGCAAAACCTGCGCATTCCGTCTGTAACGATCTCCGTCCTCGGCGGCACACAGCCAGCAAAGATACAAAGCTATGTCGATGGGGCGGTTTCAGGCCGCACTGATGATGGATTGTTGCAACGTTTCGCCATGGCTGTTTGGCCGGATATGCCAAAGTCATGGGAATATGTGGATCGTGTGCCGAACGGCAAGTATCGCGACCGGGTGTTCCGCCTCTTCGAGTATCTTGACGGCTTCACTCCTGACGGTGTTGACGCGCACGTGGATCAGAACGACCCGAACTTTCCGTTTCTCCGCTTCGACGAGGCTGCCGGGGAAAGGTTCAAGGTTTGGTTGACCGACCAGATGACGCGCTTGCGTTCCGAAGAACACCACCCTGCGCTAGAAAGCCACTTTGCGAAGTATCGTTCGCTAATCCCGTCACTTGCGCTGCTGCACCACCTAATGAGCGACGGTAAAGGTCCAGTTGGGGAATTGTCGGTTCTGTCGGCTATGGCTTGGGGTGAATTTCTCGAAACTCACGCCATGAGAATTTTCGGATCGGCAACCAATGATGCGGCTCAATCGGCGCGGGTTATCCTGCGTCGCCTAAGGGCTGGCGCTCTCGATAGTGGCTTCAATCGTCGCGATATTGAACGCCGGGGATGGTCTGGTCTTCAAGCAAACAGCGAGCGCATCGACGCGGGTCTTTCTATTCTGGTTGAATACGGTTGGCTTCGGGTGGAGCCCAGCAATATGCCTGGTCCCAGCGGCGGCCGCCCACCGTTGCCAACCTACCAGGTCAATCCAAAGGGACTAGCCTGATGGGTTACATAGACGAGCTGCGGAATTTCGTAGCGGAGAAAAGCCCCTCAGACCCACCGACAAAACCGACAAAACCCACCAGCTCGATAGAAGAGGTGGGTTCTGTCAGTTCTGTCGGTTCCCCGATGGGGGCTTTCTCCCAAAGGCAACAGCTAGAGAATTGGTTGGGCCTTGTTCCTACGCTCGATCCCCGCAAGCCCAATCCCGGCTTTGATGCGGACCGTTGGTTTGAAATGGTCAGCGCTTCCTACTGGTGGCTTGAGGGCTTCAGTCGGCAAGCGGCACTAGACGGCTGGCAAACTGCTGATGTGTTCGGCATTCGTCCCGGACACCCAAAGCTTGGCGGCTTGATTGATCGGTTGGGTTCCAGCCGCGCTCTGGTGATGGATGGCAAGCGTGCGCGCTGGCGTGTTCTGGGCGGGGTTAGCTGGCGGTTCAATGCTGGTGCCTATCCTGAGCTTCCAGCTTTTTGGGAGGTGCCCTGATACTCCACCCAGACACCGACCTCTCCTAATTAAGGTGAACGCTGCTAAGCAGATCAAGCGGGCAGGACGAGTTTAGCGACATTTCATCTGGATATTCGTCCAGCGAGTGCGGTGGTTTAGCATCTATGAGTATTTGCGCCAAATGGCGCTGTTTTCCAGTGAGTTTTTCGGGATTTGACAATAACGACTTCTGCTTCCCCGCAAATTGTCCAAGTCTCTGGGGAATGGACGACGACAAGTGGTTAGTTACCGCGATGGCCGAAGAGGCTGGGTTATCCGCTAGGACAGTTTGCCCTGCACTCAATCGTAGTAACCTGCGTCTTCTGTGGTTTCATTCAGAATGCAGCTATATCGATCGTTTTGGTGTTCCTTGGGAAGTTTGATTTTTTCAACCTGCGTCGCGTGTGGACCGTTCCTGACTCTAAGCGGGAAGACTTTGATGGACGTGTGCCAGCTCTCATTGCCTTGGGTTCGATATATCAATCCAATTGCAAACGTGAAATGCGTTGGTTCTGTCCATTTCCCAGTGATTGAAGACTTGAATGTTCGCCGGCGTTCCTTGCCCGGAAAAATAGCAGTTCGTCCGCCCACAAGGTCGCCAGCTTGCAGGTCGTCTGTCAGTTCACGTTTTACATCACCAGAAGTCGGCCTTCCATCAAACAAAAGAGGGAAGTAATTGACGTCAATTGCGGGTGACGCGCCATGGTTTTTCAGAACGATGCGAGTTTTGAGTTCCACCTCATTGTGTGCGACCCACAGGGTGGTTCCAAAGTCGTAGTCGATACTGATCTCCACCCACGGCCGTATCTGCGAGCTAACCGCTTCTTTCGCAATATTGTTGGCTTTTTCGGCTAGGCTGAGAGTTCGCAACAGAGCGAACAAACCAACTCCGGAAATGACGGCTGTTATAGCCGTGACAATGAGTAACCAACCTGCCCACTTTGCCATGGCTTGTTGTGCACGGAGGTCTTGCCCTTCCACGGAGCTGTCAATCGCTTTGGCGTTCGCGCGTTCAGCACAGTCAACCGTTGGTTCGTCGCCACAATCCAAAAGCTCTTTATCAAGAGAGGCCTGAAAGATTGCGCGATTCTCAAACTCGATTCTAGCATCCCAACCGTCAGATATTCGACCCATTGAAAACGTGATCGCCAAAAGGCCAGCAACTGCGGCGATGCAAAAGAACGCGGCAACATTCTGATCGAGCTTACTTGGGATGATTTACTCTCGCATTATGTCAGTTGAGGTGCTCGATTTAGGCGTTTTGTGCAGCTTTTTACGAGCCAATTGAAGCCATATTGGGTTGGTTACCAATCTAGCTGTTCATGGCCTGGAACTCGGCGGGTTGCCCGGTTGAAGTCTGGCGGGAGAGGAAAGTCTGCACCTCGCATCAACTCTTCGTCGCTCGGCATTTCAATAGACTCGGGTGGCGTGTCGCCATCCTCGGTGATGATGATGGGGGGCTTGTCAAAGCGTCCTTCAATGTTGCCCTTTTCATCGTACCCAATCCAGCCGTTGCCTCTGATCTCGAGGCGCAGCCCATTTTGGTGGCGTCCGATCATGACAATCCGCCCCATTGAAGATGAACTGGCGAGTGGGTCGGCTTCATCAATGGCGGAGAAGCCAAAGTGATACTCTAGCTGGTCGAGCGGGCCATCGTCGCGTTGTTCATAGGTTTGAAGACGCCCTTCCGTGCAGTGAAGCTCGGCAAGTGCCTCTGAGATTGCTCCGCCATCTGAGCCAAACGTCGCGACTATTCGAACATTCTTTATTCTGAACTCGCAAACAAATTGGCCCCAATCGAAGGGGGTGTCTGAGGTCTTGTCATCCATGGTTCGAGCATAAGCGGGCTTCCCAAAAAGAAACCCCAACGCTGTAGCGCTGAGGCCTCAGGGATCGCAGTCTGTTTGGACAACGGGGCTGCGTTTGCTCCGGGCGGTTGTCCCGCCTCTCTGGATGGCTCGGGTTAGTCAGTGAAGCGCTTAGCTTCTTGTGCGATCACAAGCGCGAATTCTTGGCTCTGATAAGATGAATAGACCGAGTTTTCAGCGTATAGCTTTGCCTTCAGTCGAAAGCCCGCTGCGTCTGGTGATGGGTGGCGAAACAAGGCTTCAAGCAAATCCCATTGCGCATCAGCCAGGTCCGCTGTTTTCGCCTCATGAGCCTTATTCTCTGGTGAGCCGCACTTGGACTCGTCTCGGATTTCGCAATGCTGCTTCAACCGCGCGTCGGCGGTCTCAAAGTCAGAGAGCAGCTTACCCCATGTCGCCTGTGGTTTTTGCTCTGCTTCGCCCTGGCAGTGGATTTCTGCTTTGACCGCCTCTAGTCCATCACGGGTTTCTAAGGTCCACATTAGGTCCGCTAACCCTTCAGACATTTCTGCGGGCTGCATGAGTGTGATGCCTTCCTCATTCTCGATCCAGCCGCCGCCATTAAGTTCGTAATAGTGCAGCCATTCTGCCGGGTCGAAAGTCCGGCTTGAACCTCCTCTGTCGAGCGCAACTAGGCCACAGAAAAGCGCTGCAAGTGTCTCAGGTAAGGGTAGGCTGTTGGGGTCCTGCCAGATAATCTCAGCGATTGCGCGAACGTCCCCAACCGTCTTGGCTGGAGTATTGAGTAATTCACGCTCTGCGATCAGCAAGAGATTATAGCGGTCGTCCTCCTGTTCTTGTGTAAGGTTTTCGGCGGTTTTGTAATTGTAACCCGCGCGGCGATTCTTCCATGCATCCAACTTCTCTGCGAAGCGGTCTTTGCTGCGGTGTGCGTTGATTTTATCGGTGAGGTTCTGCGTTGCTGCCTCGCCACCTACAGTTTCTAATCCGGTGGCCTGCTTGTCATTCACGCTTGTTTCGATAACGGTGTTCATAGTCCAATTGCCTTCCATCTAGGCTGTTGAGATCAGGCCAGTTTGGGGAGCTACTACCTTCCCGGCTGGCCGCACTGTTTATAGTGCTGATACAATTATTACCACCAGTTGCCCTAGACTGCAAGGCTTAAGTGGTGCATTTAGTCTCACATGATTTCGAGACAATGCCGCGCTGCCCGCGCTTTGCTGGGTTGGTCAATCGACAAGTTAAGGGAAAAAGCTGCTGCTGGTGGTGATCCAGTGGGGCGGATGACGATTGTGCGCCTCGAGCGCGGTGACAAAGTGAACCCCGATAGGGTGCTTGCGATCCGTCAGACTCTCGAAAAGGCGGGCGTCGTGTTTATCGGCAATGAGGAAGTGAGCCGCGCTGGTGGTGAAGGTGTCCGGTTGGGCAAACAGCAGAAGGATTGAATTGGTGGAATTGGTGGAAAAGGCTGCGGGCGGTGATGTTCGATCACTGCGAGAGATGGCCAGCCGCTCACATGAGGCCGCAGAAGGGCGGCGCGATCTGACCGGGGTTGTTTGTCTGGCTGAGGCTCTAACGTTCTCTCGGCTATCGGCTGCGGCGGGTTGTCAGCGATCCAAGCGCAACACAGTGACGGTGCTACAGGAATTGGCCACGTTGCTCTGCGATCTGGGGGACTTGGCGCAATCGCAAGTGTTCTCTGCGCAAGCCAATAGGTTAGACAAACTCTGGCTTCGCTCTTAGTGCAATCTCATGGATAGCGGACACCTTCTTGAACCCGTCACTGTGTTGATTGGGTTAGGCGCACTGTGCGGATTGTTTGCGGCTGGCGCATGGTGGCGGGTCTGGCGTTCGGTCGATACGTCTGGTGAGGTGGTCACCGGGCCAGACAAAAGGCATTTGGCAACTGCTGCACTTCTGTCCGCGATAGCGCTAGCCTTGGCCAGTGGTGGCTATCTTTTGCGCGCTTTTGGCCTGCTCGGTTAACGGATGTGATCCGGGAACACGAACTTTGGGCCGCAGCCCTTTGGGTTGAAAGAAACCACGAAGGCGAGGGGTGGGCGTACATTACGCAAAGGCAAAATGAGCTGTTGGCTGACGGCGATTTAGACGGCGTCAATTTATGGGGCGAAATTGGCCACCGATTTGCGCAACTTCTCTCCGGTGATATCGGAACTGTTCAATAGCTCAGTGGCGGTCGGATCGGCCTAGCTAGCCCACCTATCTTGAGTGCGGTTGATCTTGATTTGACCGTTGTAGGAACGACAAAGGCTTTTGGCCGTGGCTGTATCGCTTCCAGTCCACTGGGCGTATTTGTCGGGCCTCAAGATCACAGGCATTCGATTGTGCACAGATGCAACTTCTCCGGCACTATCGGTCATCACCATTGAGTAGCAATCACCCCATTCATCTGAGCGCCGCCAGATACCGGCGCAGGCAAATAGCTCCGTGTCGGGCAGTGATAGCCAAGTACGGGTCTTAGCTCCCTTCGGCCCCTCGGCCTCAGCCCAAGCGCACAACGGTATGAGGCAGCGGCGCTCCTCAAACGAGTGTCGCCACATGTAGCTATCGAGCTTATCTGAACGCGTGTTGTTTACTGGCCTGGGCTTGAGCGGCTCGCCCGTCTTCTTGCTCCTTAGTGTAAGCGGGAAGCCCCAGTTCATCTGCTGAACTTTGCCATCAGCGATGACTAGACCAGGGTAGCCAGGGTAGACCTCTGAAGTGAAGTTCGCACCGCCAAGCGCTTCAATGGCAGCGAACCACTTGGCGACCTCGTCTACGGTCTTTGTCGTGCGATAGAGATTGCACATTATTGATCGCCCCGAACGCTGTTTGGCATCGGGGGGTGACGAGTCAACTGCTTAGAGTGTCGACCGCAAGTCTCAGATCACCGAGGAAGGATAGATTACTGACCAATCACATTCAGCTCAAACACAAGGTCGATCATGTCAGGTCAACTTTCTTCCGAACGGCGAAAGAAGCGAAAGTCCAGACAAGTGACAAGAACATACCCAGCCATGAAATCAGCATGAGTATGCGTGCGATCAAGATGCTCCGCATGGTCCAGAATTTCTCCGCTGTATAGCCCCCCTCAGAGATTTCAGCCCGCGTCAGGAACGGGCATGACCCCTCATAAATTTCGTAGATAACTTCTTTGCATTCGAGGCCGCGCAAACCGTTGTCGCCATTAGGCATTTCAAAGATAAGTAGCGAAAATAAGACGAGGTACAGCAACGCGAAAAGGCCGCTAAAAAATGCCCCCCATCTAACTGTGCGCAAAATCCTAACTTCCGGTGCACCGCGATAATGAAGGTATACCAGGATTAAGACCACCAACTGGGCTATTGCTGTCAGTTGGGCAACGCCGGGAGGCCATGGTGGAGTCAGCTTAGCAAGGGCGGACACCATAACCAATGCGGTCGCGGCGACGCCAGCGCCGATCAGAGTCAGATATTCCTTAAAGAATGATTCGAAGGTGACCACTAGCTCTGCTCATTTCTTGATAACAAACACGGATTTTTCCCCTTGGACCTCTTGGTCGAAGCTACGCTGCCCAGTCGAAACAGTGCCGTCAGACCAGATCGCCTTATACGGCGTTTTGCCCGCTACGATCACAAACTGGCTGCCGGTTTCCTCTCGCCAAAAGCAATTTTCAGTATCGTAGGGGTCGATTCCGCGTATTTCGCAAATCTTCAAATCGGTTTGCGTCGATAGAAATACCTTTGCGCCCGGCGGGATAGTTCGCAGCTCTGCAGTGAGACTACCTACGTTACAGGGCGGCTCGTTCAGAACTTCATAGTACTCCCCAATCCTTTGCAAAACCTCGTCATCGAGGTCCAGGTTAAATTCATTGGAATCCTCGTTTTCTGGGTCGGGAATATTGAAGTGAAGCTGCAAGTTCTCTTCAATCTTTGACGCTTGAATGAGGTCAGTCATCGTGGAGTTTGGGCCGCTTGACCGCACAAAGCCGAATTGCTTGTCTATTGCCGTGTAGGCTGTTTCTAGAGCGACAGCTTTCTCTTCCAATTTCCGAAACTCTGAACGCCACAATTCCTCAGGAATACCGGCGTTGACGAGCCTGCGTTCTAGCTCGTAGTTTTTTTGGGCTAGCAGCCTAAGGTCAAGCTCGCCTGAATCCTCTATGGAGAAGAGAATTGGCGAGCAATCGGTGTTCACTGCGCCAGTACTATACATATCCTCCACCGCCGCCTTTGCGGCCAGATACTCTGAGAGGTTGGCGAGTTCACGCGTTTCTGCACCCACCATTCTTGTTGGGATGGAAAGAAAGAGAGACCAACCGAGAAGCAGATAAAAGGGCCGCATCAATTTCAATCTCCAAACACTAGTTAGGCCAGCTCTATTCTGATTTTGGGCAGGAGGTTCGCTTACATTGCTGCAGAAGTCCATTTTATTCTAACTGTAAGATCACGATGACTTACATGGACGAGACGGCGCGGATCAGGAAATCTCGCGATGGATTGTTGGAGGTGTCGGTATTTTAGAGATTAATCCCATTGGTATTGGAAATTGATTCTATTAAGTATTCGGGAATAAATTCAGTTGATCTATTTTCAGGGGGTTAAATGGCTACTGTCGCAATGCCTGTCAACGAGACGCCGCTCAGTCTTTATATCGCTCTAAAAGAGGGAGAGCGCGCTGACCTTGAAGTCGTCAGTCGTGCCGCAATTGAGTGGTCACGCATGATCCAAGAGGCGGCTGCTCAAGCTGATCCATTTATGGAGGTTCGTGTTGAGCTAATCAGCGGCACAGAAGGTAGTATTAATCTCAATTCGGTAATTCACGCTGTAAGTGGAGTCATTGATAACCCGAAAAAACTGAAAACCATTGCGCTAGCAGTGGGAATTTTCTTTGCGCTAGAAGCGGGCAGTTGGGCCGTAAACAAAAGCTTGGATGCGCTCTGGGATTGGGTGTCAACCGAGGTTCCCGAGTTGATTGAAAACCTCACACAAGACGACCGAATTGAAGTGGAGGAGGTTGTTGCTTCAATCGCTCAGTCGCGGACGACACAGGACAAGGCGCGAAGAGTTTACTCAGAATTGCAGCGCGACAACAGCGTCACCGGCGTCGGCATATCCTTTCGCGCAGGGGAGCGCCCAAGTGTGATCGTTCCAAGGAGCGAGTTCAGTGTTCGTGCAGACAGTGTTGAAGTAGTAACAGAAACGCGGACGACGAGGGTTGTCCCAAGCCGCGTTACGCTAACCTTGATAGCCCCCGCTCTCGCAGACGATGACAGCAAATGGCGTTTCCGCCTAGGCGACCGAACACTTTGGGCCTTTATGGACGATGACGATTTTCGCGCTCGTATTATGCCAGGCTCAAACAGCGCCCCGAAAATGCTCATTGGCATTCAGATGGACGTTGATTTGGAGACTATTGAAGAGTTGCAGGAGGACGAAACTTGGAAAGTCGAAGAGCACCATGTTGTTCGGGTCCGAAGCCTCAAGGAGCCACCGAGCCAAACAGACTTCTTGGATTCAACGATTTAAGGCCCAAAGTCGCCATGCAACCGCAATGAGGATCGCCGCACCCACGGCGTATGAGGCTGTTGCGTCAACGTATCGTATAGTCATTAGAGCTAGAATTGTGGCAAGCCCCAGCCCGATGTAAGGGAGGGCCTTAGCACCCATTTTGGCTATCACGCGCATATCGTGATAGTATCACAAAACGCGCAAAAGGCAAAACATGAATCATATCAAGCACTTGATTCAAAAGGAGGAACTGGAACGTCAGGCAAAAAAGCGCTGACGCTAGCGAAGGCTCAATCAGAAGGTCGTCTGGAGGAGTTTGTCGCACTCCACAAGACGCAAAAAGGTGATGCTGACGCCTTCGTCGCTACGCTTGCGTCGAAGGCCGGAGAATCGAAACCAAATTCGAAAAAGCGTCTCAGGGTATTTGCGGAAGAATTGAGCGGTAGTGATCGACTTCATCATACCCACTATATGGCAGGGCCCAGTTACGTATTTAGGAGGGGATATGCCCAGTTCAGTTACTGTCTTTTCAATTAACTCACTCTTTTTAGCAATCTGACTTTGCCCTCCATCATATACTCGCGATCGGTGGGAATTGAGATTTTTCCCTGCCAGTAGTCTTCGGCCAGGCTCGCAAACTCCGATAATTCAACAACGTCTCTGATCGAGTTGGGGTCACAGACGTGTATGCGCGCTTCGGCCATTACCTCAACTTCGAAGACTCTGATGTTGGTCGTTTGCGCATAACTTTGAAAGGCCGTCATCCATTTTGAAATTTGTTCTTCTTCGGCGAGCCAAATCGAACGCCGGCGGCTTGGGAGGTTTGCGAAGGAAGTTGCTCTTACTTGTTCGAAAATAGCTTCTCTCGCCACTTTTAAAGCTTGGCTTTTGTACGCCCAAAGGTGCCATGCAATATCCCTGAATTTGGTGGCCTTCGCTAACTTGAAGGCGTCGTCTTTGTCTTTGTAGGTTTGCGTCAGGTTGCCTTGATCTAGCACCAGCCGTGGATCATCAGCTTCAGCGATTTCGAGAAACGATGCACGACTACGGTTGAAGCCTCTCTCTATCCCCTTGGTGAATTCGTTCGTTTGCCAATTAGTCGTATCGATTATTCCCCCCTCAGAATCGCCTTCATGATCAACTGTCACGCGTTGAATATGAAACAGTCTTTGTTGCATGATTTTTCGCTTTCACTTGTTGGACATTCACTAAAACCGCAAGCGGCAGTGAGTAGGTCAAAGTTCAAATCGCAAACACACAAAGCTCGCTTTACCTGCCAGCTTTACATCGGGAAATGCGCTTGCAAAAGCGACGGCATCCTCAATCGTCACGAAATAGACTGCCATCGCGCTCCCACCAATAGATCGAGCACTGTGAGCAGCGAAGGCTCCATTGGCTAAGTTGCCACGCAACCAGGCGTGAATATCATCCGCCAGCCTAACTAAGCCATTAGGCGGCACAGCCAACTTAATGCGGATCGGAAAGGCGTCGTCGTCACGCTTGCGGCTAGGGTGGTGCGTCTGGTCATTCGCCACGGATGGCAGACGGATAGCTTATAGGAAAGCCTATTTGTCCGACGCTTGACCGACAAAAAAAACCGTGCTATCAGCACCCTATTCTGATGTTCCATCGTCGAGAGACAGAAGGACTGACAATGCAAGACGTTAAGATCACGTTCCGGGCCAGCTCGGAGATTCATTCAAAGATTGCAGAAGAGGCCGAGAGGTCTGGGTGCAGCGTGTCCGAATACCTCAGAGAGGTTGTCCGGGCGCGAGTGCTTGGCGATGGTGCGCAAGGCGGGAGCCAAGAGGTCTCAGCGAACCTGGGTGGATTAAATCCATACGCCAAGTTGGCACCGGCTGCTCATGGCGAACTTCAATCACTTCGAACCCTTTCCCAAGCGGCACTGTCTATCGCGGTCCGCGATGACGACGTGACAGCTTCTGTTGAAGCCTTGGCCTTCGGTCGTTTGGCCTTTGCTCATTCAACAACCACTGAAGATGGCGGGCGCCTCATGAAGTGCTTGGCCACCGCAATCGGGCTTTGTGCAAGCGATGACTTAGTGGGGCTTGCCGCCGAGTGTGTCGCTGTCGCCGCCGTCCTCGCTGACAGGGGGGACGATTTAGCCGCTGATGAGCTGAACATGGTTTCTGAGTGGGTCGGGCCTGCCGCGATGGTGAGGGCCAAGGAAATCCAAGCGTTGATGGTGGAGGGTTAGAATATGCTGTTCGGAGGCGGTCGAAAAAGCGCGCGCAGTTTGCCACCCTCGCGTTACGGCACGCGCGACGCGGCAAGAATCCTGATGCTCAACGAGGCGCGAAAGAACGGCCTCGAGGGCAATCCAGCCACCGAGGGCGCTGATGCTGTCATGGCTCAAGATGCTGTTGGCCAGCCTTCCGGCGCTCCTAGTATTCGGCCAGCCGTGCGGTCGGGTATTCTAGGCAATTCCATGCGTTCGCCCTTCGACTATGAAGGCGTCGCTAATGCTCTAGCTGGACCGATGAAGCAGCCAAAAAAGGGCGGGTTCCTCAATGATCCGAATCTGGGCGGCAAGCTCTATGCGCTAGGTGGTTTGGCTAGCGGCGATGGCGGAGTAGCGGTTGGTCAGTACCACGCGCAAAGGGCACAAGCGGACCATGCGCGGCAGTCTTCGCTCGCGGATCACGCCAAGATGCTAGCGCAGTGGCGCTATAAGGATTTTGAACGCCAGAATGAGGCTGATCTAAGGGCCAGCGCTCCTTTCACGGTTGGGCGCGACCGGGTTCAATACAATCCCGGAACCGGACAGTCTGATGTACTTTATGACGGCGCAGAGGACTTTGAGCTGTACGCTGAGCGCCTAGGCCTCGAACCGGGCACCGATGAGTATTACAACGCGGTGGAGGACTATGTTCTTCGGTCATCTGGCCCATCCGCTTTTAATCGTGACACAGCGTTGGACGATCATCGCACTGGCAATGATTTGCGGATGGAATCAACCCGCCACGGCAATCGCGAAAGCATGGAACGCTTGCGCCAGGGCAATCGGATGCAGGTTGCTCGAACTAGAGGCAGGGGCAGAGCGTCAGCAAAGGGCGGTCGTCCTAACACAGACCTCCCAACTGTTGCTTCACCAGCCGAGGCTCAAGCACTTCCCTCAGGTACTCGATTTAGGACGCCAGATGGCCGCGTGAAGGTGCGGCCCTGATGAATGATTGGGACGCCTTTCCAGACGCCCCTGCTGAACCGCAGGGCGCTGACCCGTGGGCCGCATTCCCAAGCGTTGAGCAGCCAAGGGCAAAGCCAAAAGTCAAGAAACCGCGTCGGCAAATGCAACCAGTCCAGCCGGTTTTGCAAAAACCTATCGCTACTGACGGGGATACGATCCGCGATGGCGATACACGGGTTAGGCTTTGGGGTGTTGATGCGCCTGAATTGACGCAACAGAGCTTTGCGCGTGACGGTTCTACGGTAATGATCGGCGAGGCGTCCAAGAGGTTCTTGGATGATACGCTTTCAGCGGCGGACCTTCCCGAGATTGGCGAGGTGCAGTCTAAGAGTTATGGGCGGCTGGTCGCCCCGGTAACGGTTGATGGCGATGACCTCGGATTGCAGTCGCTTCGTTATGGTCAGGCATTCGCTGCTCCAGACTATCTCGAAAGCGATCCTGAGCGGCGTTTTCAGTATCAGCACACAGAAAATCAGGCCCGGCTCAATCGGCTGGGTGTTCACGCGCAGCCAACAGACTTGCCCTCTGAAGTTCGCGCTCCGGGTTACCGTCCGCCTGAATTGGAAACCAAAGGGCATTCACCCCACATGCCAACGCCTTGGGCTGGCTTTCGCGAAGAGGATGCGAAGGCGTTCCTCGCGATGGCCTATGACCCCAATGTTCCCATCATGAAGGCGGTGGCTTTTGCCCGAGATAAGGGGGGCATTGTCAATGCTGCGGAGATTAAACGTTCACGCGATTACTACTTAGAGCATGGCAAGGCAGGGGGCCTAAATTATGTGAAGGCTCCAGCCTATCAGATTGACCGGGGAGATGGAGCAACAGGTGCGGGCGTGCGCGGCTTCGGTTCGGGCTTCCTGTTTGAAGGCTTGGACGAACTGGGCGCTGTTGTTGACACGCTAGGGGCAACGCCCGGGCGCGAGAATATCTGGAATTCGGATCGGCGCTTGCCGGATATCTGGCTCAACAACCAGCAACAGAACGATGCGATCCTTCGCTATGATTCTGACGCTCACCCTTACGCCACGACTGGCGGTAAGTTTGGCGGTGCAATTACGTCTGGTCTGGTGATTCCTTACGGAGCGGGCGCTCGCACTGTGCCGCAATTGGCCAAAGTTGGGGCGGGCGCTGGCTTTGCTGAGGGCTTCTTGGGCACGGGCGGTAATGTAAGTCAGCGCTTCGTAGGCGGCGCGCAAACAGCGCCCTTGGGTGCGGGTCTGAGCGTCGTAGGTGGTAAGGCGCTTCAACACGCCGTTCCAGCCGTACAGCGTGCGGCTCAGGCGCTACGGCGGAATTCTGCTCAAAGTGCGCAGCCTCAAGTCAGCGCTCCTCCGGTTGATGAATGGGCCGTATTCCCTGACGATGGCGCGCCGCAAAACTTGGCGATGGCTGCACAGGATGAACCGGCGCAAGTGATGGAGCTTGCAAGGCCGCTTACCCAGCCAAGCACACGCGCTGAGCTTTTGGCATCATCTTCCCGTGTCCAGCCGCGCGATATGTTGCCGCTGCCGGGCAATCTCCCTGATGTTGATGATGCGATTGATGCAGGCCGGTTTGTGGAGGCTCGACCCGAGAATGAGGCAACCGCGCTCCAGCGCCAGTCCGTAACCAACGCGCGGGGTGAAGCGGTGCCTAAGGTTGGGCCGCTAGACATGGTTGGTTTCCTTCGCACTCGTGGGGGCCTGAAAGATCAAGGCACTGAGCTTTCGACGATGGGGCTAACGAACGCTGCACGTCGCGGTCTAGACCACGTTGGGCAAGAAACCCGGTTCGGCCCTCTCGTGGACAATGAGGGCGGCTTGACCCTTGATGAAGCAGCGGAAGCAGCATGGGAGGCTGGCTATTTTCCAGAGTCGGTCGAACGTCCTGATGTAAACACCTTTCTGGGTGCATTGCGGGAAACATATGAGGGCGGTCCGGGGCGTCGTTTTCTTGCCGATGATCAGCCGCAAGTTGAAGCGTTTGATGCAATGCGGGCTGAGCGCTTCGATCTGGAGCAACAGCAGTTTGAGGCTGATGGCCCAATCTATCAGGATCGATCCAGCGTTGCGGTTGACGATGCGCCGTTCCCGCCTGTGCAGGCCTATGAGGAATGGCCTTCCGATGCGATTACTCGCGTCGGCAATGTCGATGTTACCAAGCTCGACAGCCCGCAGGATATTAGCCGTGCGCTTAAACAGTCGCATGGTGCGGTGGGCGGGTTTGATGCTGCCACCCGGGGGCGCATAACGCAGGCTGAGACAGAGCGGCTGGCTGGCGAATTAAACATGACGCCGGACCAACTCTTGTCGCGGCGCAAGGGTCAGGCATTCAATGCAGAGGAAGCACTGGCCGCTAGGCAGATTCTAGCCAAGTCGAGTAATGAACTGGTGAACGCAGCGCGTAAGCTCCAAAAGCTGGATAGCCCAGGTGATGAATTGCTTGCCGAGTTTAGGCAAAAATGGGTGCGCCATGTTGCCATCCAAGAACAAGTCTCTGGGGCAACTGCTGAGGCTGGCCGGGTGTTGCAGCAATTCAAAATGTCTGCATCCAGCCGGGCCGTTCGGGGTGATGTGCTTGGTGCATTCGTTCGCGGCGGCGGCGGCGAGGGCGATCTAAAGAACGCTGCTGATGCGCTGATTGAAGCGGTTGAGATGGGACCAGGCAAGTTCAACGCGCTGGCCGAACAGGCGGCTAAGCCAAAGTTCCGCGATAAGGTGAGCGAGCTTTATATCAACGCTCTGCTGAGCAATCCGCCGACACACGTCGTCAACATGGTTTCAAACACCATCACGGCGATGGCTCAAATTCCCGAATATGCCCTTGCGGCTGGGGTCGGCGCTGGCCGTAAAGCGTTGCTTGGCAAGGCGGCTAAAGACCGCATTCTTGCAAGTGAAGTTGGTGCGCGCACCTTTGGTCTAGTGCAGGGGACAAAGGAGGGATTGCAGCTCTTTGCCAAGGCCCTGCGCACTGGCGAAGCTGATGACTTTGTGTCGAAGGTAGAGGGCGACGAATTCAAGTCCATCTCCGGCCTGAAGGGCGAAGCAATCCGGCTACCCACTCGGTTCCTCACCGCCGAAGACCAGATATTCAAAGGCATGGCGCGCCGCATGGAATTGAACGGCCTTGCTGTTCGCAATGCCCACCGCGAAGGCCTCAAGGGGGAAGCGCTTGAACAGCGTGTCGCTGAGTTATCAGCGAACCCCACCGATGACATGCTTGAGCGGGCGATGGATTATGGCCGCTATCTGACCTTCCAACGCCAGCTTGGCCCGGTCGGGCAAGGCGTGTCACAGATCACCTCTAACAGCCTTCTAGCTAAGGTGGTCGCCCCATTCGTTCGCACTCCGGTCAACTTGATGAAATACGCTGCGGAACGAAGCCCAGCCGCTCCGCTCATCAAGGAATGGCGTGATGATTTTAAGGCTGGCGGCGAACGCCGCGACTTGGCGCTGGCAAAAGCCACTATCGGAACCGGCATTGCTACGCTGATGTATCAGTTCGCACAGCAGGGTCTAATCACTGGCGCAGTTCCTTCTGATCCAAAGAAGGCCAAGCTGCTCTATGCTGACGGCTGGCAGCCTTACTCAATCAAGGTTGGCGACCGCTATATCAGCTATTCCCGGCTAGATCCTCTTTCGACCACCATTGGCGTTGCCGCTGACATGGCCACGCTGCCTGAGGGAATGAGCGACCGGCAAAAGGAAGACCAAGGCACGATGCTTGTTGCCTCGGTAATGGGCAACCTCGCAAGCAAGACGTGGCTGTCTGGTGTGTCATCATTTGTCGAAGGCCTTAGCGATCCCGCCAGACATGCAGGCAATTGGATTGAGCGCACGGCAAGTTCATTCGCTGTGCCTGCTGGCGTTGCAGGTGTGGCTCGCCAGATTGACCCTATTGCTCGCACCCGCGACGGAGTGGGTGAGGCCATACAGGCACGCATGCCCGGAATGTCAGATGATCTACTGCCTCGCCGAGATGTGTTTGGTGAGCCGGTCGTGATGGACAGCCTTGGCCCTGATTTCATCTCACCGTTTTGGCAGTCCAAGAGCAAGAACGATCTGGTCGTTGCTGAGATGCTGAGACTAGAACAAGGCGTGTCTGCACCGGGTAAGAGCTTTACCGAGGATGGGGAGCGTATTGATTACACCCCTGAAGAATATGACCGCTACCATGAGATTGCTGGTCGCCTAACCTACAATGGTCTGCTGGGTCTGATCGGCTCTGAGGAGTATGAGGGGCAAAGCGATACAGGCAAGCGCAGGCTTGCGAAGAAAGCGATCGCGAAGGCCCGCAAAGACGCTCGTTCGGTTCTTGATGATCTCGATTATCCTCTGCCTGCTAGAGGTGAATTGCCCGCAGGCGGGGCGACCGGCGATAGCTGGGATGCATTCCCGGATGCAGACGGCAGTGGAGGCAGCGCGCCTGATGAGTGGGACGCATTCGAAGATGCGCCTCAACGTGACGTTGTGGGCAGCTTGGAGCAAGCAATCCCCGGTGTGCGGGTGACGTCAGGGTTTAGAACGCCTGAGTATCAAGAGGACATGCGCAGGCGTGGCTATTCGCCAGCCGCAAACAGCGCTCATCTGGACGGCTCGGCGCTAGACTTGGTTCCACCAGCGGGAATGTCGATGCAGCAGCTTATGACTGAGGTGCAGCGGGTTGAGCCTGAGGCCTACATGCTGCCTGAAGGCGATCACCTGCATGTTGTCTTCCCTGATTGGTATGGCGCGCCGGTTCTGGGCGGTGCGGTTTCGGCTGGGCTTTCCAACCCGGCAGGGGGCCGCTGATGGCAGAGAAGAAGCCGATCAAAGACGGGCAAGGTTCGGACGGCAGGTTTGCCAAGGGCAATAAGCTTGGAGGCAGCAAGAAGGGTTCGCGGCACAAGACAACCTTGGCGGTCGAGGCGCTGCTCGAAGGCGAGCACGAAGGCCTGACGCGTGCGTGCATCGAGAAGGCACTCGAAGGGGATATGACCGCGATGCGCCTTTGTTTGGACCGCATTGCACCGCCTCGCAAGGATTCGCCGGTCAAGTTCCAGCTTCCCAAGATTAGGACCGCTGAAGACACTGTTTCAGCGTCGTCCTCGGTGTTGTCGGCTGTCGCTGATGGTGAGGTAACGCCTGATGAGGCAGGCCGGGTCTTAGCGCTTCTGACTGCGCACAAGCAGCTTGTTGAAGCCTGCGATCTCGAAACACGGATATCAGCACTGGAGGCCAAACAATGAATGCAAGAATGAGCAAGCGGGTCGAAGCGCTAGAATGCCAAACCGATGCCGCAACCGCAAAGTGGCACCGGATCATTCAGCACTTGGGGCAGACGGAGGCCGAAGCCGTCGAAGACTATGAGGCTGCAAACGGCCCTATCGCAAAGGACCACTCGTTGATTGTTCGCATAATCAAGCCATCGCTGAAGACCGAGGAAGCACTGGGGTAGGGGTAATGGGTGATTTGATCAGACGTGTCTGTGAGCTTGGCTCCGCACAACAACGGAAACCTTCAGGAACGGATAAAAGCGCAGGCCAGCCGCATGGGCTGAAGTGCTACTCGTTTGATGACCTGGAGCAGTTCAGGGGAGGAAAGCAGTATGCTGCGTAGGATGGAGGCAAGGGTGACGGCGTTAGAGGCTGAAACTCCTGATATGGCTTTTGGCGCTGCGATCTTAGTTGAGGCGGGCGAAGACGACGATGCTGCGCTGGCTCGTCATGTTGCTCAACATGGTGAAGTGGAGGGCGAGCCGTTCTTCATCGAGCTGGTTCCGTATGTTCGACCTGAGGTGGCCTACTGATGAGCAATCCTATTGTGCCAGTTGTGCCAATCGTTCCGGGGGCTTTGGATGATAATCGCGTGCTCGATAGCGAGTGGGATGAAGTAGGATTGCACGATATCCCGGTTCACATCCACGACGACGGCTGGTCGAGTTAGCGCGCACGTAGCCTAGCTGAATAGCACTAGGTCGAAGGGTGCACTGCACACGACGCCGCTCCTAACAGGAGTGCGCTTCGATGTTACTGAAATTATTGTTTTGCTTTTGGTGCCACTTTTTCACCTCGGGCAATGCGATCTCTGAGTTCATTCCAAAGGCTCATGTCTCTTTGACTGGATACGAAAGGGGGCTCTCCGTAGACCAGATCATAGCCAATGGCTCCGGCGTGCACCTCACCAAAGATGTCGGTGTAAATAACGCCTCCGACAACCCGCAGGCCAATTTCGAAAAGTCCAATCTTTTGTTTGGGCAGGCGGAACTGATTGCTCTCTCCAACGGCAGTGGGGCCCCGAAACGGGTGATCGGACAGATTGATTGCAATAGGCTCTTGCGAATCCAGATTCTGTTTTGTCAGCTCTTCAATCTTGAAGTCTGCGTAGACCACTACGCAAGGGCTTTTACCTATTCCCTTCAGCACTATTCCAACAGCACCTTCGGCAAACTCTGGCTCAACAGCAACTTTTCCACCTTCCGCTTTGTGAAAAGCATCAAGCTGGGCTCTCGCATAAGAGGCGGTCTTCCGAGTTTCCCAAAAGGTCACGAAAATCAGAAACAGGCCGAGGATTCCAACACCCATCCCAACTATCGCGGCCTTCCCCATAACCCGCGTCCAGTTGGCCATGATTTGCTGAGCTTCGAGATCATATGCACCGCGTTCGGCTTCGTTTGCGGCCTCTTGTTCAGTGGTTATGCAATTGTTCTCGCTAGCCGTAACGACACCGGCGGTTTCGCATTCAACGCTTATGCGGGCGGTATCTGCATATTGCTCAGCATGTTCTTGTGCTTGGAGGCGAATTTGTTGCTCTGAAGTTGTTGCGTCAGACCAGAGCGAAAAGCCAACAACTCCAGCGAGTATCGCGCCTACTAGAAATCCAAGCGTATAGTTTCGCACCCTATTGCTGTCAGACATTGAACAAGAAACACCGCTGTAAATTTACCCCGGCTGATCTTGTTCCTGATATTCGTCTCAGAGTCCACATTTACATTATGTAGCACTTAGGTGTGACGCTTCGTGCTTACTATGTGCTTACTGGCTCGAATTATGAAGGCTGAGGTTGCAGCCAAACCAGTGCGTAAGTTATTGTTTTAGAAATGGTGGACGCACTAGGGTTCGAACCTAGGACCCGCTGATTAAGAGTCAGCTGCTCTACCAACTGAGCTATGCGTCCATCTGGCCGCTTCGATCATTATCGATGCTGCCGGTCTGCCGAGGCTCGAAGGCCCCAGTTGGGCCATGCCGATTCGGCGAAGGCGCTGCGTATAGCGCGCTTATCGGCGATTGGAAGGTGTTTTGGGTGCCTCGGTCAATTGCGATAACTTGCGCTTTGCTTTTTCCGTGAGCTCAATTCTGGATTCAAACTCATCGTGAAGCGCCGAGATGATCGTGATCATGCCATCATCCTGAAGACGCGCGACAAGGTTTAGGGCTGCGCTTTGGGTTAGTCCTGCGACGCGGTGAACCTGACGCAGGCTGGTTGATTGTCCGGCACACTCACGGCTGTAGACACCGCCCAATAGGGCAGCGACAGCGGCAACCTCTAACGCGCTATGCGCGTCGGCGAGACCGATATTTGATGCCGCGTCGCCTGAGCGGCTCCGAAATGGGAGCGCGCGGACAAAGCGATCGCGCATGCGCACTCGCATAGCGAACTCCTTAGATCAAAAAACCACTATGCCCCATGATTGGCCCGCGCCGCACGCAGGCCAATCAGGAGGGCTTTGGATGCAAACCTATCTGCGTGGGAGGTTCGGCTTGGTGCGACCCGAGGGCCGAAGCGCAGATGCTTACAGTTTTGCTTTAGGGTTAATGACCGCAAGGCATAAGTCGCCTGATTGGGGGACATGTGTTACACTGTACCAAGATATGCAGCGATACTTTGCAAAAATAGAGCAATTTGAAGATCTCAGTGAGCTCTTGCATTTCGGTCGGCAAATTCAATCTAACCACGGCGTGATACGGCAGAGTTATCACTTTTCTCCCATTTTCGAAGAACCCAATTCCATTGGCACGATCGTGTATTCGCATGGATTTAGCCGCGAATGGTTAGAGCGTTATGACCAGTCAGAATTCAGACTGTCGGACCCTATTCCGAGCAGAACGCTGGAGCACGGTGCGATGCTGACATGGGCTGAGGCAATGGAGATCGGTGAGAACACTCCTGCTAATCTGCAGTACTTTGAAGAGCTAAAGAAGGAGGGGTTGGTGCATGGCTTTGGCATTCCCTTGTTCGGTCCGCGAGGCCGCAATTCCTATGCTTGTTACGACTTTGGTCGCCCGGTCTCCGAAGTGGATGATGCAGTCTTGGGCACAGTTCGTAGCGTTGCCCAAGCCGCGCACCAAAGAGTGTGCGTGCTGATCGACAATACCCATGCCGCTCCAGAGCTGTCTGATCGCGAAAAAGAGGTACTGGGATGGGTCGCGCGCGGGAAGTCCATTGGCGTGATTGCGACCATACTCAATCTGTCGCCAGAAACGGTGAAGACCTATTCAAAGCGGACATATGAAAAACTGGGCGTGTCTGACCGGGTCGGAGCGACCGTGAAGGCGTTGAAACTCGGCCTGATCAAGATCTAGCTTAGGCTCAGTTCTCTAGGCCGCCGCGCGGGGCGTTTCTGTTCCAGCGGTTGACCATCATCAGTGCACCGATACAGATCATGTTTGTCATCATCGATGATCCGCCATGGCTCATGAAGGGTAAGGGGATGCCCACCACCGGCGCCATGCCCATCACCATCATCAGATTGACAGCGATGTAGAAGAAGATGGTCGCAACCATTCCGGCGGCCACTAAGCTAGAGAAACGGTCTCGCGAAGTCAGCGCGACGCGCGTGCCCCAGCGCAGGATGATCGCGAAGATCCCGATCACGAAGATGCCGCCGATAAGGCCCCATTCCTCCGCCATTGTTGCAAAGACAAAGTCGGTGTGTGGCTCCGGCAGATATTGCAGATGGCTTTGCGAGCCATTGTTGAAGCCTTTGCCAACAATGCCCCCCGAACCGATGGCGATCTTGGACTGAGCGATGTGATAGCCCGCGCCCAACGGATCGCTTTCCGGATCGAACAGGGTCATGACGCGGCGCTGCTGATAGTCTTGCAAGCCAAAGAAGAATGCGAGCGGGGCTGCGATTGCGGCCAGGATGCCGCCACCAATGAACCACCGTAAGGGGAGGCCAGCGAGCAACATGACAACCGCGCCTCCAAAGGCGATCGCCAGCGAAGTGCCCAGGTCTGGTTGGAGCAGCACGAAAGCCATCGGCACAGCGATCAAAGCGCCGGGGATCAGGATCGCTCGCCAATCCGTAATCAGGCCCACAGGCAAGGATGCGTAGAAGCGAGCAAGCACCAGAACGATGACCGGTTTCATCAGCTCGGATGGTTGAAGCACCATAAATCCAAAGTCGATCCAGCGCTGGCTGCCGCCCCCGACTTGGCCAATCACCTCAACCGCGATCAGCAGCAGCAAGACCCCGATGTAGGCGGGATAGGTCATGAACTTCACGAATTCGCGCGGCAAAGAGGCGATGATCGACGCCATCACGAGGAAGACTGAAAAGCGGATCAGGTGCGAGCTTGCGAATGGCTGCATCGAGCCGCCAGCGGCAGAATACAGCACAGCTGCGCCGAACAAGACGAGTAGAAATAGAGGGATCAGCATCGCCCACGGCTGACGCGCGATGGGCTCTGGAACGATGCTACCGGCGCGGCTCATGGTGTACCTGCCGGCGTGGAGCGTGGGGCATTGGGAGCCGTTGGACTTAGGGTCTGGTTCGGAGTAGGCGTTGGCGCGCCGCGCGGAGTGGCCTCCTCACGCGGTGCCACGAAATCTTCAGCGATCTCTTCAGATTGCTGCGCAGCGACGCGGGCCTCGGCCTCTACCTGATCAAAGATGTCTTCATCGCGGCGCGGGGCCGCCACGACGGCTTCACCGCGCTCTGCGGCGTAGCGGGCGTATTTGTTATTGAGCCGCTGCTGCGCGGTGCCGCCCCATTGCCTCTCCAGAGCGTTGAGCTTTTCCAAGCCCTTAGCCGGGTCGAACATGAAGGTCATAACGTCGCGCGCAATTGGGTAGGCTGCGCCTGAGCCGCCGCCATGCTCAATCACCACTGCGCCAGCATAGCGCGGATTGTCGAACGGTGCGAAGAAGGTGAACAGGCCGTGATCGCGGTACTTCCATGGGCCGGACCGGCCATCAGATACGCTAAGCGAGACCACCTGCGCGGTCCCGGTTTTGCCCGCCATTTTGATATCTTGAAACGGCAAACGCCCGCGTCCAGCGGTCCCAGGGCCGTTCACAACATCGCTCATCGCCTGACGCACATAGCGGACGTGCTCGTCGGGAAAGTCGACTTGGTCAAAGCCTTTGGGCGCCGCATCCATCGTGAGGCGCGGCATCACATGACGGCCGGTTGCGAGCCGGGCGGAACTGACCGCGAGTTGCAGTGGGCTGGCGAGATAATAGCCCTGACCAATGGAGGCGTTGACCGTGTCGAACGGCTCCCAAGCGCGATCAAACTTGTTCCGCTTCCACTCCGCATTGGGGACAGTGCCGTAAAATTGGCTGGTGACGGGGAGGGGGAATTCCTCTCCCATACCGGTGAGCTTGGCCATCTCTGCCACTTTATCGAAGCCGATCAGCTGCGCGAAATGATAGAAATAGCTGTCGCAGCTTTGATAGATCGCCTTGGCCATATCGACCCGGCCGTGATTGCTCCAGCAATTGAAAAAGCGATTGCCGATTCGCCGACCACCTGCGCAAGTGATCGCTTCATCGGGACTGATACCCGCCTTCAGGAAAGCCATGCAGTGCATCGGTTTTACCGTGGAGCCAGGTGGGTAGAGTCCCTTTAGAACCTTGTTGCGCAGAGGAATGCGCGCATCCTCGCGCAGCATCGCATATTCAACGCTGCCAATGCCGTCAGAAAAGCTGTTCGGGTCAAAGCTGGGCATGCTGGCCATGCAGAGTAGATCACCGGTTGCACAATCCATCACCACGACAGAACCAGATTCCAGACCAATGCGGCGCGCGGCATAATCTTGTAGCGGGCCATCAATGGTAAGACGCACCGGCTGACCTTGAACGTCCTCCCGCGTATCGAGGTCGCGGATAATCCGGCCGGATGCGGTCACTTCAACCCGGCGAGCGCCAGGTTCTCCGCGCAATTCCTGCTCGAACCGTTTTTCCAGCCCGTCTTTGCCGATTTTATAGCCCGGCGTGATCAGCAGCGGATTGCGCTCTTCCTCGTCATATTCCTCGGCATTGGCGGGGCCAACATAGCCGATCAAATGCCCGACGCTTGGCCCGGTCGGGTAGAACCGAGAGAAACCGCGTTGGGGCACCACGCCCTGCATATCTGGCAGGCGGACGCTGAGCGCGGCGAATTGCTCGTAGTCGAGACCGCTGGCGACCTCGACCGGCTGAAACCCGCTGACCGCTGCGACTTTCTGCTTAACGTCTGCGATCCGCGCTGGGGAGAGCGAGAGCAGGGCGCCAATTTCATCAATTGTCGCATCGGCATCGACCAGCCTGTCTGGGATCAAATCGACCCGAAAGTCTGCTCGGTTAGAAGCAAGCGGCGCGCCATTCCGATCCAGGATCCACCCGCGGCGCGGCGGGATCAGGGTGAGGTTGACGCGGTTGCTTTCTGACTCAAGCCGGTACTTTTCATTCTCGGCAATCGCGAGATAGCCCATGCGCGCAGCCAGCAGGACGCCGATCCCGCCCTGGATCGAGCCCACCACCATACTGCGCCGGTCGAACGTGTTCTTAAGGGTGGAGGCGCTGACAATCGGTTGGTTGCGGCGACGCTTCGCCATCAGCCAATCCTCCGCGAACGCGAGAGCCGGTATCTATCGAGCCAAGCAACCATTCGGGATATTATCGGATAGAGCAGGACAGACAGCAAGACTTGCGGCACCGCAGCAATAAGTTGGTGGATCGTAGGGGCAGCGCCGGACACTGCCATCGCCGCAAAGATATACAGAATGATGGCTAAACCCGCGCTGAACCAGTCCTGCCAAAACCCGCGCCATGGGAAACGGGTTTCGATCATTTCGAGCGCAATCATGGCGAGCGACCATAGCAACACGGCGCTGCCGAACGGCTGTCCGCTGAACAGATCATCGAATGCGCCCAGCGGCACGCCGACCCAGAGCGGCAGAAGTCCGGGGCGCATGATCCGCCAAGCAATCAGCACGATAAAGCCGATTGGCGGGGCGAGCGGCATCACATCGGCCAGCAGGACGAATGGCACCAGCGAGCCGATCAGGATTGAGGCATAGGGTACAATGCTGGCGCGCAGGGGCGACTGCGTGCGGTTGATCCGGCTACCATATCTGTCTGATCTCGCCGCCGGGCTGTAGCGTTCCATTACTCCGCTAGCTCCAGCTCTATCGGAGTGTCCGCACTTTCCACCGCTTCGGGCTGCCACAGCGGTTCGACCGATACGAAGTCGGTGGCGGATGGGTCTGCGATCAGACGGGCAATGCCACCGTCATTGGTTTTCTCGCTCAGGATCGCGACCGCAACGCCGGGGCGGTAATATCCCCCTGCGCCGCTAGTCAGGAAGATATCGCCAACCTCCAATGGATTGACGCCCAGATTGATCAGACGGATCCGAAGCAGTCCGTCTCCGCGCCCTTCCGCAAACGCAACCGTTTCATCGGTGGCCCGCCGCACGGGCAAAACACTCTCGCTGTCGGTCAGCAGCAATATGCGCGAGCTGCTGCGCGAGACTTCCAGTACGCGCCCGACGACGCCTCTGGCGCTGCGCACGGACATCCCAATCTCGACGCCATCATTGCGGCCGGCGCCAAGATAAGCGAAGCGGCGGCTGCTGGTGGAGCTTGATCCGACAAGCCGCGCGACGGCGACGGGTTTGGTTTCCGTCACTGACAGGCCGAGCAATCCCTTAAGGCGGATGTTCTCTTGCTCGACGGCGTCGGCTTCCGCCAAGCGGATGCGCGCGATCTCTACTTCTTCGCGTAGGGCCGCGTTTTGCTGCCCTGCCTGATAATATGCGGTGATCCTGTCCCAGAAACTGTCGCTGCCGCTGCGCACCATAGCCGCGCCTTCGCCGGCCGGGGCCGCAACGTCGGTCGCCGCGCCGCGCAGGTCAGAAAAGGCGCTGGGTTGCCAATAGGAGATGACGAGCAGGCCCGCGCCAATCAGCGCGCCAATCCCTGCGAGGAGATAGCCGGTAAAGACCGAATATTGTGCCCTGCGCGAATGGCCCGAGCGCCGGGATGAATTCGGCGCCATGCCTGTTTCTCCCCTTCTGCCTGATTAGGCGGTCATCAGCACGCCGCGATAGATCGGATCTTCCATCGCCCGACCTGTACCAACGGCGACGCAAGTCAGCGGGTCTTCTGCGATAGAGACAGGCAGGCCCGTTTCTTCGCGAAGATGCTCGTCCAAGCGGCGGATAAGCGCACCGCCGCCGGTAAGCACGATGCCTTGATCGACAATGTCTGCGGCCAATTCTGGTGCGGTGTTTTCCAGCGCAATCCGCACGCCTTCGACAATCGCACCAATCGGCTCAGACAATGCCTCTGCTACATGTGCTTGGTTGATGGTGATTTCTTTCGGCACGCCGTTCACAAGGTCACGGCCCTTGATCACGATGCTCTCGCCAACGCCATCGTCGGGTGTGACTGCGATGCCGTAATCCTTCTTGATCCGCTCTGCCGTCGCATCACCGATCAGCAGGTTGTGGTGCCGGCGAACGTAAGAGACGATGGCTTCGTCCATCTTATCGCCGCCGGTGCGAACCGAGGTGGTGTAGGCCAGGCCGCGCAGTGAAAGCACGGCAACCTCTGTGGTGCCGCCGCCGATATCGACCACCATGCTGCCAACAGGTTCGGTCACTGGCATGTCTGCACCAATTGCCGCCGCCATCGGCTCCAGAATCAGATGCACCTCAGATGCGCCAGCGTTGGAGGCCGCATCGCGGATCGCGCGGCGTTCTACCGATGTCGAGCCCGATGGCACACAAATCACAATCTCGGGATAGCGGAACAGATTGCGCTTCCCATGCACTTTGCGAATGAAGTGCTTGATCATTTCCTCGGCGATTTCGATGTCGGCGATCACGCCGTCGCGCAGAGGGCGGATGGCCTCAATGCTGTCAGGCGTCTTGCCCATCATCATCTTCGCATCATCGCCCACGGCCTTGACGCGCTTGATCCCGTTGATCGTCTCAATGGCAACCACTGACGGTTCGTTGAGGACGATGCCCTGGTCTTGAACATAGACCAGGGTGTTCGCGGTGCCCAAGTCAATCGCCATGTTTTGGGAGCCGAATTTGAACAGGTTGGAAAGAAAGCTCATTTTTATCGTTTTTCCGTGGATTTGGAGGCAAATCCCGCAGACCCCCTGCGACCATTTGCACCCAATAATGACAACACCTCAACCGCCTAGCGAATCCCTCGCAAAAACGCCAAAATATTTGTCGACAGCGGGGCACATTTTCCCCGGAGCTCTCGAAATTGCGGCGTGTGGCGGCTAAGATGCGACAAATGCCCCAAAATAAGCCCCGTATCCGTCGCCTTCCTAGCGATCTTGTTAACCGCATCGCTGCTGGTGAAGTGGTGGAACGGCCTGCGGCGGCGTTAAAAGAGCTGGTTGAGAACGCGATGGATGCCGGTTCGTCGCGAATCGCTATCAGGTTAACGGATGGCGGGCTGACCCGGTTTGAGGTCACCGATGATGGATGCGGCATGGATCCAGAAGGCATGGAGTTGGCGCTCGAACGCCACGCGACCTCTAAACTGCCGGATGACGCGATTGAACAGGTCGCAACCCTAGGCTTTCGCGGGGAGGCGCTGCCCTCGATTGCCAGTGTTGCAAAGCTAACTTTGGAAAGCCGACCGCATGATGCGGATAGCGGCTGGCGGCGCGTGGTCGATCATGGTGAGTTGATCGAAGATGCGCCTGCTGCTTTGCCGCCGGGTACGCGAGTTCGCGTGGAGCGGCTGTTTGCCAGGGTTCCGGCGCGGCGCAAATTCCTGCGCACCGCGCGCAGCGAGTATATCGCTTGCCTAGATGTGGTGCGCCGCCTCGCCATGGCGCGGCCTGACATCGCCTTTACCCTGGAGCAAAGCGCCAATGGCAAGGACCGCCGCGTGCTGGCGACCCAAACGGATGAGCCGCTGGCCGACCGTGTTGCGCAGATTGTCGCGCGCGAGCTTAAGGACAATGCGGTTGCGATTGATCTTACGCGCGAGACGCCGGGCGGCATGATGCGCCTGACCGGGCTTGCGGGATTGCCGACCTACAACCGCGGTGTCGCCGATCATCAATATCTGTTTGTGAATGGCCGCCCGGTGAAGGACCGCCTGCTGGTCGGCGCGGTGCGCGGTGCCTATTCTGATATGCTGGCGCGTGATCGCCACGCTGTGCTGGCGCTGTTCCTGGACCTGCCGCCAGAGGAAGTGGATGTGAACGTCCACCCGGCGAAGACTGAGGTTCGATTCCGCGACGCGTCGGCGGTGCGCGGATTTATCGTCTCCGGCCTCCGTCAGGCTTTGGCAACAGGTGACCGGCGCAGCGCGCAAGGGCCAGACCGAGCGGCGATGGAGCGCTGGCAGGCGGAACCGATTGCGCCAGAGCCGAAACCGGCCCTTCGTTCGATTTTCGAAGGTCGCGATTGGACGCCCTCCAGCTCCAGGTCGCAGCACCGCGTGTCGGAACCGCGCCTACCCGATTGGCAGGCACAGGTTCTTGAAAGCGGTGCAGAAGCGCTACCGACCGGCCGCGCGCATGAGGCCGCGCCGATTGACGAGGAAGAGCGTGAATATCCGCTCGGCATCGCGCGCGGGCAAGTCGCCAACACTTACATCGTGGCGGAGAGCAAAGATGGGCTGGTGCTGGTCGATCAACACGCCGCGCATGAGCGGCTGGTTCTCGAGCGGCTGAGGGCCGCCGGGGCAGGGGAGGCAACCGCCCGCGCGCAGGCTTTGCTGGTGCCCGATGTGGTCGAGCTCGACGAGGTGGATTGCGACCGGCTGGAAGCCGCGGCGGAAGGCTTCGCGCGCTTCGGCCTAGCGATTGAGCGCTTTGGCCCGTCGGCGATGTTGGTCCGCTCAATCCCACATGCGCTGGGCGGCGCAAACTCAGACAAGCTGCTGCGCGATCTGGCCGATGATATTGCGAAACACGGCGTTGATAAGGACGCAGGCGCGCTGCTGCTGTCCGAAAGGCTCGAATATGTGCTGGCGACCATGGCCTGCCACGGATCAGTGCGGGCAGGGCGGGTGCTATCCGTGCCAGAGATGAATGCCCTGCTGCGCGAGATGGAGGCCACCCCGCGCTCAGGCCAATGCAACCACGGCCGCCCAACTTGGGTGAAGCTCGATATGGAAGATGTCGAGAAGCTGTTTGGGCGGCATTGAGGGTGCAATTTGGGATCGGCGGTTATTCTCGTGTTGATTTACTAGCCTTTTCGGTTCTCTGGAACGATGTGATCTGCTGTACGATCGAGGAACTTTGATATGATTTCTCGAACTTCCTCAATGCCAAGCCTTCGAGCAAGTACGGCGATCCCAACAAGTTCTATAATCCCGATCACCAAAATTCCAGCCCAGTTGTCGACGATCGAGAAAAACAACACATTCATAAGAATAATTATGACAATGGCATATATGAAACGATCTTCGTTGCGATCATCACGCAACTGCTGAACTTCCGCTTGCAAATTTGCCAAGGCCTGATCTTCAGGAGCTTCTTCGCCGCCGTTTCTAAAAGATGGTTCAGTTTTAGCAGGCGTCGTTGATGAGTGTGCCGTACTCTTCTTGGATTTGTTGTTTTGGGATGATGACACCTTTATGCCCCGTCTTATAATTACTTGCCCAAGCACCGCCTTCGCGATGCGTTACGTTGACCATTTGTCCGGGACGCATACCACGCATTAGAGCGTAAGCGTCTTGGACGGATTTGAAGCCTTGTGATTCAGGAGCCAAGGCTGGAGCCGCAAAAATGTCGCGAACCGGGCCGTTCCCATACGCTTTAGCTCGGTGATACAGTTCTGGTTGCACCGGTCCGTAATCCCAAGCTTGCCAATCTTCTAGGATAAGAGGCATGCCGCTTCGACCGAGATTAAGCATCTCGGCTATGTACCCCATCTTTTGCATTTCTAGGTTGCTTAAAGACCAACCGCTTAGCTGGCCCAAGGTGCGAGCAACCTGCATTATTGAGGAAGCCATTCACAATCTCCTATGAGAACATATAGAGAACTCAAGCGCATTGTCAATATATCCGTACGTATGACGTAAATAGATTTGATGTGCAATCTGGCCAAAATTTAACTGCCCAGAATTGAATCGCCAAAACTATCACCGTATTGAATGAAGTAAGGCGCTCACTCAAACGTTAAACTTAAACAGCATGATGTCGCCATCCTGCACGTCGTAATCCTTGCCTTCTTGGCGCATTTTGCCCGCTTCTTTCGCGCCTGCTTCGCCGTTTAGGGCGATGTAGTCGTCGTAGGCGATGGTTTCCGCGCGGATGAAGCCCTTCTCAAAATCTGTGTGGATTTCACCGGCGGCCTGCGGGGCTTTTGCGCCGGATGGGAAGGTCCATGCGCGCGACTCTTTTGGCCCGGCGGTAAAGAAGGTTTGCAGGCCAAGCAGCGTGTAGCCAGCGCGAATGACGCGGGCGAGGCCGCTTTCTTCCAGGCCCAGCTCGGTGAGATATTCGCTGCGGTCTTCTATCGGCATTGCGACGAGTTCTGCCTCGATCGCGGCGGAGACGACGACAGCTTGCGCGCCTTCAGCCTCGGCCTTGGCGAAAACAGCGGCGGACAGGTCATTGCCGCTGGACGCTTCGTCTTCGGCGACATTGCAAACATACAGCACGGGCTTTGCGGTGAGCAATTGTGCTTGCTCAAACAGCGCGGCTTCCTCGTCATCCTTCGGTTCGGTCAGGCGCGCGGGCTTGCCATCTTTTAGCAGATCAAGCGCTTGGCCCAGAACGCTGGCGAGCGCCTTTGCGTCCTTGTCTCCGCTGGTTGCGCGGCGTTTCGCGTTCTCAACCCGCTTTTCCAGGCTCTCAAGATCTGCCAGCATCAGCTCGGTCTCAACCACTTCGGCGTCCGCAATCGGGTCAACCTTGTTGGCGACGTGCTGAATATCGTCGTCCTCAAAACAGCGCAGCACATGCACAATCGCATCCACTTCGCGAATATTGCCGAGGAATTGGTTGCCCAATCCTTCGCCTTGGCTCGCGCCTTTCACCAGGCCTGCAATGTCGACAAAGGCGAGCTGGGTCGGGATGACCTTGGCGCTCTTCGCGATTGCCGCGATCTTGTCCAAACGGTCATCCGGCACAGCGACTTGGCCGACATTGGGCTCAATCGTGCAGAACGGATAGTTCGCCGCCTGCGCAGCCTGCGTCTCAGTAAGAGCGTTGAAGAGGGTCGACTTGCCGACATTCGGCAGCCCCACGATCCCGCATTGGAAACCCATTGTAATTCTCGCTTAGGTCAAGGAATTTGCGCTCCCTTAGCGGGCAGGCGCGCCTATTGCCAGCCCAGCGAGCATGGCGGTCAAACGTTGTGAACCGCCTTGATCCATGGGCCAAAGGGTGATCCGCCAAGCCAGCCGACCTGAACCTCTGCCGCGACATTGTTGATCGCGATTTGCGGCTTAGAACCGGGATGCACTTCTTTGCGCAAGGGGCGCGTGCCAGCGGGCATAGCGATAATCTCTGCAATCGCGTTTGGTACGTCCATGGGATCGGCGCTGCGCCGTGAACCGTCCTCTTCGCCCATGCGTCCGACCAATTGCGGATATGCTGCGCGTTGATCGTCGGTGAGGCGGTCCTTCAATTCCGCAGCGAGCTGATTGCGGTTTACCCAGACCTTCGTTGGATACCCGCCTGGCTCAATCACACAGACTTCAACGCCGTGCGGAACCAGTTCGTAGGCCATGGCCTCACTCATCGCCTCAAGCGCAAACTTGGTGGGGGAGTAATGGCCCGCTGATGGCACGATAACGCGTCCCAATTGCGAGGAGATGTTGAACACGATTCCGCTCTTCGCCTTGCGCATGGCAGGCAGGGCCGCACGGGCGAGGCGGTGCGGGCCGTAAACATTGGTGTCAAAGATCAGCTTTGTGGCCTGCATGTCTTGCAGTTCGATCGGGCCAGCGTATCCAATTCCAGCGTTGTTGACGAGAATGTCGAGCGCGCCGCCAGCAATCCGCTCTGCTTCGGAAACACCAGCTGCGACTTGGGCATCATCTGTCACGTCAATTTCGATCACATGCAGATCGAGTTCTTCGTCTTTGGCCAATTGACGCAGCTCGTCCGCCTCGGTGCGAGGGAGGTTGCGCATGGTTGCAAAGATTTTCGCACCTTGGCGCGCAAAATCCTCCGCCATCAACCGACCAAAACCGCTTGAGCAGCCGGTGATCAGGATGCTCTTGCCAGACATATCGGGCTTGGCCGTCAGCATGTCGTCTTGAGCGAGTGTGGCCGTCGCGGTGAGCGCGGTGGTTGCAGCGGCGCCGGCGAGCAATGATCGGCGAGTAACGTGGGTCATTATATGGTCTCCAATTCATCTAACCAACGCGCCAGCGCGGCAGGGTTCCTGAATGAATTCGTTTTGTGCATTATTTGTGCGGTTCGAACCCTAGTCAGCGGCGCGCTCTTGGTCGGCCAAATCCTTGTCTTCTGGTTTCTCAAACAGGTTCAATCGGTGCATTTCTTTTTGCAGGAACCAGATGGCGTAGACGTCATAAAGGGCGTGGCCGATCATCACGGCTAGCAGGCTGCCGCTCCAGATGTAAAAGACACCGAACAGCGCCCCAATTGCAAAAATTATGACCGCGATCAGCGGCTTTGCAAAGTGGATGAGTGCGAAGATCAAACTGGAGAATATGACGGCGAGAGGGAGCGCCACATATTCGCCCATCAGGGTTTGCAAACCGCCGCGAAACAGCGCCTCCTCACCCACGCCCGCGCAGATCGAGAAGAAGATGATTACCGGCATCGAAAGCCGCTTTTCGAGGAACGCGAAGTTCTTTGCCTGAAGCCGGGTGAGCTTCTCGGCGAGCTGCGGCAAGCCTTGGAAGGTGGCCACAGCCACGGCGATCATTGCCAAGCCTAAGCCAATTCCCAGAGCGATTTGCCGAAAATCGACCGTCACAAAATCGGTGAGCGGGCGATCTGATATCCACCACAGCAGCAAACCGATGCCGACAAAAAGCGTGGCCTGAGCGCCGACGGATTTGCAAATGTCGGCAACCGACATTTTGCGCATCTCTTCGTAAGGGTTGCTCATTGCTGGCGCATCGCAATCTCGCTCATGAAACGCGGTTCATCACCATTGGCGAGCCATTCCGCCTCGCCTCCGACAGCGCCCAGCATCGTGACGAGGTCGTCTTGTTCAGCCTTGGCGTAGTTGCCGAGCACATAGCCGGAGACGCGGTCTTTGTGGCCCGGATGACCAATGCCCAAGCGTACGCGGCGGAAATCCGAGCCAAGATGCTTGTCGATAGAGCGCAGGCCATTGTGGCCAGCCGTACCGCCGCCTTGCTTCACCTTCACCTTAAAGGGCGCAAGGTCGAGCTCGTCATGAAAGACAGTGAGGGCGTCGAGCTCCAGCTTGTAGAACCGCATGGCCTCGCCAACGCTCCGGCCGCTCTCATTCATAAAGGTAGCGGGCTTCAGCAGCAGAATGCGCTGCGATCCGATCCGCCCTTCTTGAACCCAACCCTGAAACTTCTTTTGAACGGGGCCAAAGCTATGCATTTCGGCCAGCACATCGCATGCCATGAAGCCGACATTGTGCCGGTGCATGGTGTATTTCGGTCCGGGATTTCCAAGTCCAACCCAAAGCTGCATTGTTTTCCTTTAGCAGGCTTCGCCTGCCCCTCAAGCGGCGAGGAGTTTTAGTTTTCCGCACATCATCCGATGTGCGATGTCCTCGATTTTTTTGCCCTCAAGCGCCGGGCGGCGGACATCCGTCCGCCTTGGCTTTCATCGCATAAGCTGGGGCGGCCGGTCGGCCTTGCGAGGCCTTAGGCATCGAACCATTCCAAACCATCTGTGTAGGAGCAAGCGTCTTGACGCTTTTTTTCCGGCTTGGTCGCGCAAGCGACCGCAAGGGCGCACGCCCGCCCGCAGCGACGCTACCTTCAGGTCGCACGAGCGAGGAAATCGCACATCGGATGATGTGCGGAAACCAAAAACGCAAAACGGCGGACTGGTTTCCCAGCCCGCCGCCTTGGTGATTGCATCTGTAAAGGACCGGTGCGATTTACTCGCCGCTGTCCTCGCCACCTTCAGACTGCTTCTTCGCCGCCTTCGGTTGCTTCAGTCTCTTCGCCCTCAGCTTCTTCGCCGTCGGCGCTTTCTGATTTCTTGAGAGCGGATGGAGCGACGAGCGTTGCGATGGTGTAGTCACGATCGGTGATCGCGCTCTCGCTACCAGTTGGCAGCTTCACTTCGCTGATGTGGATCGAATCGCCAACTTCCTTGCCGGTCACATCGATTTCAATCTCGCTTGGGATCTTGTCAGATTCGCAAACCAGATCGAGTTCGTGACGGACCACGTTGAGAACGCCGCCCTTCTTGAGGCCAGGTGATTCTTCTTCATTGGTGAAGATAACCGGAATGGCGACTTCGATTTTCGCATCCTTGGAAAGGCGCAGGAAGTCGACATGCGTCGGACGGTCAGTGACCGGATGCAGGGCAACGTCCTTCGGCAGGGTGCGGACACTCTTACCATCAACATCGATGTTCACGATCGAGTTCATGAATTGGCCGGTCATCAGCTGACGGACCAGTTCTTTTTCTTCGATGTGGATCGTGGTTGGTTCTTCTTTGCCGCCGTAAATAACGGCGGGGATGCGGCCTTCGCGGCGTAATGCACGGGAGGCTCCCTTGCCTGCCCGTTCGCGTGCCTCGGCCGGCAGTGTCAGAGCGTCGCTCATAATCGTCTACCTTTCAAATGCGGAATAAAGTTTCAAAATCTTCTCGCGCCACGCCTCCAGGGATGACCATGACGGGGGAAGAGGGCGCGCCTTAGGGCGTGCGTGCGGGCTTGGCAAGCGTTTTGGCCGGGTGTGTGGTGTCTCTGGCCAAGGCGGCGAGTGTTAGTGCAGCGGTGTTACTGTATAGCCGCTGGCCGATAGCATGGCTGGCAAGCCGTCTGGGCCGACCAGATGAGCGGCACCCACGGCGACAAGCGGCCGTTCATCACCTGCAAGCATGGTCTCAAGCTGTTTCGCCCAATCCCGATTGCGCCCAACCAGCAACGCCTCACGCAGTTCCGGGTCGGCCATGATCCCCGTTTCGGTCGCGTCGATCAAAGTGGCCGTATCACCGGTTAGCCAGGCATTGCGCAGCCGCGCTGGATCGGCCTGAAGCTGCTTTGCCTCGGTAATAATGCCGGAGAGAAGATCGCGCTGATCTTGTTCGGGCAGGCTGTCAAAGATGCGCAGCCGAGCGATTGCGCCCTCGAACTCTCGCACGGGGCGGCCTTCGAAATCGCGCACTACTGCGCGGTCAACGCCGTTCGCCGGATCACCTTGTGCGCCAACTTGCGCCAATTGCAGCGCGGCGGCCCATGTTTCGGTCGATCCGAACTGCGCCGCGGAGAAGTTTGATTTGGATATCAGGTCAAATAGGGCAGGGCGCTTATCCTCACTCACCCGCATGGCGAGGTCCGGCAGGCTCGGCGTGTAGGCAAGCTGAGCAAAGACCGCGGCGATTGTTTCGTTGTCTTCCAGATTGGCGACCTCAACAACGACCAAGTCGGCTGTATCAATAGCCGCCCTTATCTCAGGCGTGCGCCAGTTCGTACCATCGGGAAGGGCGTGGATCGTGCCCAGCATCCACCCCTCGGTTTCACCCTGCGCATTGGTGATCTCGAACAAAGGCGGAGAGGCTTCATCAGCAACAGAGGTGACTGGGTCAGAGCCGCAGCCGGCGAGCGCCAGCAAAGCTGCTAGTGGGGCAGCAAAGCGGACGCTCGCCAAACGGTGCATTATTGGATGCGAGCGGAGACGATGCCGCGCTCTTCGAGATAGTCCTGAACGCTTTTCTCACCAACGAGATGACCCGCGCCCACTGCCATAAAGATCGTCCCCGGCTCAGCCATGCGGGCCTCGATCCACTCGGCCCAATTGCTGTTGCGCTCGTAAAGCAGTGCTTCGACTAGCGCCGGGTCCTCTTCCAGGGCTTCATTCAAGAGGTTGGCGACCTTTTCAACATCTCCGACAGCCCAGCCATCAATGATATTCTGCAATTCGGGTGCAAGGTTGTCGATTTCCTCAGCAGTTTCGATCAAATATTTGATCTGAGCGTCTTGTGGGAGGCTATCGAAAATGCCGAGCTGGAATTCGACCGTTTCGAGCGCTTCGCGTTCCTTGCTGTCGCCAACGATGCCTTCAAGCACGGTTTCAGTTCCATTCTCGCCAGTAATTCCAGCCTTTTGGAAAGCGATTTGCGACATCGCGATGGCGGCCATCCAAGGCTCCAGCGGGTCTAGCGCAGCGGCAGGGGCACCGAGCGATGCCAACGCCGCTTCGTAAGTTGCGGTCTGCTCTTCTGTGAACAGACTGCGCAGCGTAGTGCCCGGTGGCAGGATAGCCATTTGACCGACCAATTGCTGCATTTGGGCAGTGGTCTCTTCAGTCATATTGATTTCGGTCAAAAGAACCGAGCTTTCATCGAGAGCGGTTTTGATCTCACCTTTGTACCAGTCAACATTGTCGGGCAGCGCGTGGACCGTGCCGAACATGTAGATGGTGGTGTCTTCGTCAGTCACCTTCCACAAAGCAGGGCCGTTAGAAGCGGTTTGCTCAGCAGTCATTTCGACTGTTTCGGCAGGTGCTTTGGTGGTCTCAATCGGCTTTGGCAGGGTCTGCGTTTGCGCGCAGGCTGCAGTGCTGGTGAGCAAGGCAATGCCGGTAAAGGCGGCGGTAAAAGGTTTGGTCAGTTTCATCGGTTTAGTCTCCTAAGGGTGTTACATTACAAGGTGTTGAACGAAAACTCGAAAATGGGATTGGGTTAGAAATATTTGCGGTAGAGCCAACCGAGGCACCAGATGACTGCGACGCCGATCCAGATGATCATTGGATCTTGCTCTGGCAGCCAACCTGCGCGGGTGGCCATCCACCAGCTCGGAACAAGAAAGACATAGATGTGAAAGGCGATGTTTCCGCCGTCGAGATAGGCCGCGATGTCGTGCTCGTCGGTTGTGCGTAGCCACCACAGAGTGCCGATCGGGGCGATGATGGCCCAGACGAGTATCGCTCCAATGGCCGCCGTCGATGAGATCGGACCATTTGAGAACACCGATTCGCTTTGCGTTCCGCCAGTCACGACCATGAAGATGCCAAGCACCACTCCCAAGATCATCGACGCATAGAAGATATTGCGGGATTTGCGCTCGCTGGCAGGCACGGGTTCATCATTGCTGTTGGGCCAATAGCGCCAAACGAAATAAGCGATTGCAGCCATCGCCGCAGCGATGCCCGCTGCGATTAGGGTATCACTCCCCGTCATGCCACCACGTTCGAGCGCACCAGATACGAATCCGGTCATTACGCCAAGCAAAAAGACGAATGCAGTGCCTCCGGCGCCGACAGTGATCGCGCGTTTGACGGACGGGCTCAGTCTTTGATCTGTATCAGAATTCGTCATCGAAAATCTCTTCAATTGGCATGTCAAACAGGCGCGCAATCTTGAACGCTAGTGGGAGGGAAGGATCATGCTTTCCGGTCTCGATCGCGTTCACGGCTTGGCGCGATACGTCGAGGTGAACGCCAAGGTCGGCCTGGCTCCAGTCGCGCTCGGCGCGCAGCACTTTGAGGCGGTTTTTCATCAGACTACCGCCCGCTTAGGCGCCGAAACGCCAAGGATACGTGGAACACGACCGCGGTCGAAGCGAGGATCAGTGCCGGGTCAGTGAGGAAAACTGATGCCGACCCAAGCACAGGAGTCATCTTTGGCAGTTGCAGGAAAAGAGCGATTCCGGCGAAGGAAAGCGCCATGTTCGCGGCAAAGGCAATTTGCTTTTGCACGAACTCGTCTTGCCGGAACACAAAGACCATCCCGATGAAGAATCCTACAACCCAACCGGCGGAAAGAGTAATCAGGATTGAGTCGTCACCGATCAGCAATCCGATCAGGAGTATGATCGAGCAAGGCAGTCCCAACCAAAGTAACTTGTAGGACCAAGTCCGCTGGTCGTCCGCCATAGCTTTGGGATCATAGGGCATCAGGAACCTCCTCTTACGCGCTTCCAAAACAGGCCGATGTAAAAAGCGACAATCGCGCAGCCGATAATGCCCGCGAAGGAGGGTTCGGCATCGTCGATGCCGCGCAATCCAGCGACCATGCCTTCAAGAAACGGCCAGACAATCATCATCAGGAGCAGTGAGGTGAATGCTAGACTCGCCGCCGAAGTCCACAGCGCTTGCGTGAATTCATCGGCATTGCGGGTCGACAGCAGTACCCAGCAGCACAGAAAGGCAATAACCCCTCCAACCACGCCAATGTCTTCGGCGATCGGCAAAACCGTGCCGACAAGCGCGACGCCAGTTGTCGTTAGGCCTGTCCATCCGGCCCATTCAAATGTGGTTGCTTTGGTCATGCCGGTCTTATCCTGCACAGATGAGTACGATCAGCAGTGCGATGAACACTGTGGCGTAATCATCATCGAACGTTGGTTTGATTGAGTAAGGCATTGTCACGATCCTGGCCGGTAATGGTGGAACAGGAATGCGGCGAAGTATGTCCAGGACACAGCAATCGCGACAATCAGACCATCAAACCAATAGGCGGCCCAGCCGGAGAATATGCGATCGGGGCGGCTTGTGCCTTGCTCGAAGGTTACGGCGTAGACCGGATCGATGACCTGCATGATGCCTGTGATAATAAGATATAACGCGAGTAGGCCGAGTGCGGCATTGGTTGCCTTGCCGTGGATTGCGCTGATGTAATCATCCCGAGAGGTGAAAGGCATCACCGCAAGCAGAAAGGCGCCGATCAAGGCAAAGGCTGGAAATTTCAGAACTGAGCCCGCGGCAGCGATGTACAGCACTAGGGCAAGGCTACTTAGACCGAGGCCGATCCAAATTCGCAAGAACGATTGATCGACCATTCCTTGATCCAGCTGGATGTTGGGTTTGTCAGACATGGTAACTCCACTCAGGTAAACAATTGATTTTGCTCTGTGCTTATCGCTCAGAACACGATTGCACCGAACACAAAGAAGCCGATGGCGGTCCACATCAATTCTTGGTCAGCACTCGTTTCGGGCTGGAAAATCCGCTTGATCAGTTGCTCGAAGTCTATTTCTTTGTCTGTCATGTGATCATTCCTATATGTCAGGTATGCATGACTATATGTCGTGATTCGCTGACTATGTCAAGACTACCTGACTTAAAGTCACACATAGCTGACCATGACCGCGCTTCATCTGCGCCATTCTGTGCCAATGCTGCGCCGCGGCATTGACGCTGGTTAGGGCATCCGCCAAAGCCTGCCGCCATGACTACCCAGCTTCCTCAGCGCGACCCCAAGCGTTCATTTCAGGACATGATCCTGACGCTGCATGATTTCTGGAGCGCGAATGGCTGCGTTATCCTGCAGCCGTACGATATGCGGATGGGCGCGGGCACGTTTCACACCGCGACTACTTTGCGCGCTCTTGGGCCTGAGTCATGGAATGCGGCGTTTGTTCAGCCATGCCGCCGTCCGACCGATGGCCGCTATGGCGAGAATCCCAATCGCCTCCAGCATTACTATCAGTATCAAGTGATCCTGAAGCCGAGCCCGTCGGACATTCAGGAGCTCTATCTTGAGAGCTTGCGTCAGATTGGGATTGACCCGCTGAAGCACGATATTCGCTTTGTCGAAGATGACTGGGAATCGCCCACGCTCGGCGCATGGGGCCTTGGTTGGGAAGTGTGGTGCGACGGGATGGAAGTCACCCAGTTCACCTATTTCCAGCAGATGGGCGGATTTGATTGCAAGCCTGTGGCGGGAGAGCTGACCTACGGCCTCGAACGCCTCGCCATGTATATCCAGGGCGTCGACAGTGTTTACGATCTGGCTTTCAACCAGAATGGCGTTTCCTACGGCGATGTGTTTCTCGAGAATGAGAAGCAGATGTCGAAATGGAATTTTGAGGTTGCCGATACAGACGCGCTGTTTGATCTGTTCAACAAGGCTGAGGCGGAATGCCAAAATGCTCTGGCGGCCCAAGTGCCGATCGCTGCTTACGAGCAGGCGGTCGAGGCGAGCCATATCTTCAACCTGCTCCAAGCGCGCGGCGTGATCAGCGTGCAGGAACGCGCAAGTTATATGGCCCGCGTCCGCGACCTCGCGCGCGGATCATGCGAGGCGCATATGGAGAAAGAAGCCGCCGGCTGGGTTGAGAAATATCCGGAGTGGTCGAAATGAGTGGCTGTTTCGCAAATCCGTCAGCCCTGAGCCGGTGGCGCACCGCGCCGTCTTCGACTCCGAAGGGCTGCTCTTCACTTCTGCTACTCCAAATCAAGAAAATGCAGTGCTTCGACAAGCTCAGCACAGACGGGAATTGTGATGGCTGATTTTCTCCTAGAACTGCGCAGCGAAGAGATCCCGGCGCGCATGCAAAAGGGCGCGCGCGCTGAGCTGGAAAAGCTGTTCCGCGCACAGATGGGTGCGGCTGGCGTTTCCGTTGGCGAGCTGACCGTTTGGTCGACCCCGCGACGGTTGGCGCTGATTGCGCGCGATCTCCCGCAAGCGACAGAGGCTGTGCGCGAGGAGGCCAAAGGCCCTCCCGAGGGCGCGCCGGATCAGGCAGTGGACGGATTTTGCCGTAAGAACTGCGTGACGCGTGACCAGCTTGAGGTGCGCGATGTAAAAGGCCGCAATACCTACTTTGCGGTCATCGAGAAACCGGGGCAGGCAACGGCAGATTTGCTCGCTCAGGCCATTCCGGCGATCATTCGCGATTTCTCCTGGCCCAAGTCTCAGCGTTGGGGCGCGGCGTCGATCTCGACCGAGAGCCTGAAATGGGTTCGTCCTCTGTCTGGCATTGTCGCGCTGCTCGATGGCGAAGTGGTGCCGTGCGAAGTGGATGGGATTGTGAGTGGCCGCGTCACCAAGGGGCATCGGTTCCATTCCGACGGCAATATCGAGATCGCGAACGCAGACCACTATGCTGGCGATCTTCGTGAGGCGAGCGTGGTTGTCGATCATGTTGAGCGTGAAGCGATGGTGCGCGAAGGCGCGAAGGCAGTGGCAGAGGCGGCTGGCCTGAAACTCGTCGAGGACGAAGGGCTGGTCGTTGAAAACGCGGGCCTCACCGAATGGCCAGTGCCGCTGCTCGGGCGGTTTGAGGATGATTTCCTCGACGTGCCGCCAGAGACGATCCAGCTGACCGCGCGGGTGAACCAGAAGTATTTTGTGTGTGAGGACAGCGCAGGCAAGCTGGCGAACGCCTTTATCTGCACCGCCAATATTGAGGCGGAAGACCCCGCCGTTGTGGTCGATGGCAATTGCAAAGTGCTCGCTGCGCGGCTGGCTGATGCGCGCTTCTTTTGGGAATTGGATCAGAAGAAGACGCTGGCCGAACACGCCAAGGGGCTGGAGCGGATTACATTTCACGAGAAGCTGGGGACGGTCGCCGATAAGGTGGACCGCGTGGCGAAGCTGGCGCGCTGGCTGTGCGAAGAGGGGATCGTTAAACCATCTCCCGTTCGCCCTGAGCCTGTCGAAGGGCTATCCTTTACTTCGGAAGAAAAGAGCAGTGCTTCGACAAGCTCAGCACAAACGGCTGAGGAACTAGCCGACCTCGCCGAGCAAGCCGCGCGTTTGTGCAAAGCTGATCTGGTCACCGAGATGGTCGGAGAGTTTCCCGAATTGCAGGGCCTGATGGGCGGTTATTACGCCGCGAAAGAAGGCCTGCCAGTTGAAGTGTCAGACGCGATCCGCGATCACTATAAGCCGGTGGGGCAGGGCGATGAAGTGCCAACTGCTCCGGTGACGGTTGCGGTGAGTTTGGCGGATAAGTTGGATACGATGTTTGGCTTCTTTGCAATCGATGAGAAGCCCACCGGCTCAAAGGACCCCTTCGCATTGCGTCGAGCTGGTCTTGCGATCACGGCGCTCATGATCGAGAACGGTCTGCGTTTTGACGCTCGCTATGTCTTCACTGAGATAGCCTCGTTATTCATTCGCAGACTTGACCAAAGTCACACTTCAAAATTGGGCAGGATGCTCGAAAGTGCGAAAGGTGCTGAACTTTCGCGTGAAAATATGGCAGACGTCATGTTCGTTGCCGCGCGTGAAGTTTGGAAGTCGCACGAGCCAGTTAGCGAAGAGCAACTCAAGAGATCACGCTACCTCGCTGCCGAAGTTTATCTGTTCCTTTTTGATCGACTCAAAGTCCAACAGCGCGAAGCAGGCGTCCGACACGACCTGATCGACGCGGTGTTTGCGCTTGGCGGGGAAGACGATCTCGTCCGCCTTCTCGCCCGCGTCAAAGCGCTCCAAGCCTTTGTCGAAACCGAAGACGGCACAAACCTGCTCGCTGGCTACAAACGCGCGGCCAATATCTTGAAGAAAGAGGAATGGGACAGCGGAGCCTCCAACCCGTCTCCTGAACCCGCAGAGAAAGCTCTGATCGACGCCCTCGATCTCGCAGCGCCCAAAGCGGCCAGCTCTATCGAAAGCGAAGACTTTGCAGCGGCCATGTCCGCTCTCGCCACTTTGCGTTCGCCAATCGACCAATTTTTCGAAGACGTGATCGTCAATGCTCAAGATGCGGATATTCGCAGCGCCCGGCTCGATCTGCTCGCCCGGTTCCGCGATGCGGTGCACAAGGTCGCCGATTTCAGCCGGATCGAAGGATAATGTCTCTCCCCAGGACGAACCCGCAAGTGTCCAATTTCGCTACCAAAAAGGTACAAGTAACGTGAACACGGTTTATCCATTTGGCGGAAACGCCGCTCACGATGATGCCCGCCAAAAAGACAAGACCGTCACCGGCGGCAAGGGCGCAAACCTGGCGGAGATGGCGGCGATTGGCCTGCCGGTTCCTCCCGGGTTCACGATCACCACCGAAGAATGCGTTCGCTATCTGCAAGAAGGCGCGGATTTTTCAGATGATCTCCGCGCGAATGTAGCGAAGGCGCTGGCGCATATTGAAAGCGCGGTGGGTAAGAGCTTTGGCGATGCAAGCGATCCCTTGCTTGTCTCGGTGCGATCCGGCGCGCGGGTGAGCATGCCGGGCATGATGGACACGGTGCTCAACCTCGGCCTCAATGACGAAACGGTTGAGGGGTTGGCGAAAACGTCTGGCGACGAGCGGTTTGCTTGGGACAGCTATCGCCGGTTTGTGCAGATGTATTCCGACGTGGTGCTGGGCGTGGATCATGGCCTGTTCGAAGAAGCGCTGGAAATCTGTAAAGAAGACAATGGCTTTTACGCCGACACTGAACTGAGCGCGGATGATTGGCGCGCTTTGGTGAGCGAGTATAAGGGCATCGTTGAAAGCGAGCACGGCAAGCCATTCCCGCAAGATGTCGCAGAGCAGCTGTGGGGCGCAATCGCCGCTGTTTTTGACAGCTGGGACGCGGACCGAGCGAAGGTTTATCGCCGCCTCAACGACATCCCCAGCGATTGGGGCACCGCCGTCAATGTTCAGGCGATGGTGTTCGGCAATATGGGCGAAACCAGCGCGACCGGCGTGGCGTTCACGCGCGATCCGGCAACGGGTGAGCGAGCGTATTATGGCGAATATCTGATCAACGCTCAGGGTGAGGACGTGGTCGCGGGCATTCGCACGCCGCAATATCTTACTAAGGCTGCCCGCGATGCGGCGGGCGCAAAGCCGCTGTCGATGGAAGAGGCCATGCCGGACGCCTATGGCGAGCTGGCGCGCGTGTTTGACCTGCTCGAAGGCCATTACCGCGATATGCAGGACATCGAGTTTACCGTGGAGCGCGGCAAGCTGTGGATGCTGCAAACGCGCAGCGGCAAGCGGACCGCCAAGGCGGCGCTCAAAATGGCGGTTGAGATGGTGGGTGAGGGCCTGATCGATCAGAAGACCGCAATCCTGCGGGTTGACCCGATGGCGCTTGACCAGCTGCTGCACCCGACGCTCGATCCAGATGCGCCGCGCAATGTGATGACGACCGGTCTGCCAGCCTCTCCGGGCGCGGCAGCGGGCAAAATTGTGCTCGATGCCGACACGGCAGAACAATGGTCTGGCCGGGGCGATAAAGTCATTCTGGTGCGGGTCGAAACTAGCCCAGAGGACATTCACGGCATGCACGCGGCGCAGGGCATTCTGACCGCTCGCGGAGGGATGACAAGCCACGCGGCGGTGGTTGCGCGCGGCATGGGCCGTCCTTGCGTCTCGGGCGCAAACGGTGTTTCGATTGACCTTGCCTCGCGCAGTTTGCGGATTGGCAATCAGGAGCTGAAAGAGGGCGATGAGATCACTCTCGACGGCGCCAATGGACAGGTGATGCTGGGCATTGTGCCAACGATTGAGCCAGAGCTGGTCGGTGACTTTGGCACTCTGATGGAATGGGCGGACAGCCACCGCCGGATGCGGGTGCGCACCAATGCGGAAACGCCGACGGACTGCAAAATGGCGCGGCAATTCGGCGCTGAGGGCATCGGCCTGTGCCGCACGGAGCATATGTTCTTCGACGCAGGCCGGATCAGTGCGGTTCGGCAGATGATCCTGGCCGAGGACGAGGCTGGACGGCGCGGGGCGCTGGAGAAGCTGCTGCCAGAACAGCGTGCGGATTTCACAGCGATTTTCGAGGTGATGACGGGCCTGCCATGCACGATCCGTCTGCTTGATCCGCCGCTGCATGAGTTCCTGCCGCATGGTGATGCGGAGTTTGCCGATCTGGCGGATGCTACGGGATTGGGCGTTGATCACCTCAAACGCCGGGCGGGCGAACTGCACGAGTTCAACCCGATGCTGGGCCACCGTGGGTGTCGCCTAGGGATCACCTATCCTGAGATCTATGAAATGCAGGCGCGCGCGATCTTCGAGGCGGTTTGCGACGTTCAGGCCTCAAGCGGTGAAGCGCCGCTGCCTGAAATCATGGTGCCATTGGTGGCGACCCGCAAGGAGCTAGCGATTTTGCGCGAGCTGATTGATCGGACCGCTGAAGAAGTGTTCGCCGAAAAGGGCGCGCGAGTTGAGTATCTGGTCGGCACGATGATCGAGTTACCGCGTGCTGCTTTGATGGCGGGCGAAATTGCGCATGAAGGCGCATTCTTCAGCTTCGGCACGAACGATCTGACCCAAACAACCTTGGGCGTGTCGCGTGACGATTCGGCGCGTTTCCTGGCGCCTTATGTCGATAAGGGCATTTTTGCTCGTGACCCATTCGTCAGCCTCGACGTTGACGGCGTTGGTCGGCTGGTTGAGCTAGCCGCAGAGCGGGGCAGGGCAACACGCGCCGACATCAAGCTCGGGATTTGCGGCGAACATGGCGGCGATCCCGCCAGTATCGCGTTTTGCGAAGAGGTCGGTCTCGATTACGTCTCCGCATCGCCATACCGTGTGCCAATCGCGCGGTTGGCAGCGGCGCAATCGGCGCTGCGGGACTAACGCCAGCCGGTAAGGGTTAGCAGTTCGAAGGTCTCGGTGACGCGGCCTTCGCTGTCTTTCATCGCTTCGAATGCGTCATGCGCGCGGGCGAGTTCGCTGCGCGTCAATGGCGGCGGTGCATCGGCCAGCACGTTGGTGAGGGCCTGTTCGCGCAGGTCAGCGATCAGGCGGTCCAGACTGCGATAGCTGACCTCTACCGTATGGCTATCGACCACCTGACGCTTGAAACCCGCCCGTTCGAGCAAGCCGGTTGCCGCACGGCTATCGATCTGAGGGTGGATGCGCGCAGCCGGACGGTCTGCGTCTGCGGTCATCATGATTTGGCGCAGCGCGGGAAGGCTTCCTGCACCGATCATCTGCGCAAACATGATACCGCCGTCGGCCAAGTCATTGCGATAATGCAGCAGCGCGCCGGGCAGATCGTTGACCGTGTCGAGCCGATTAAGGCTGATAATAAGATCAAGCTCGGATAGGCCGCTTGGTTGCTCCTCATCATGGGAGTGCAGGGTAGTGAGGTCGGAACCCAAACGGCGTAAATCGGCGGAAAGATCGCCTGTGACCTCGCCGATAATCAACGCGCGCGATGGCTCAAGCCGCATAAAACCGATGCGCTCGATGCAATCCTGCTCCAGCTCCTCCGCCAGCCAACGCGCAGCCCCATCGGCCTGCGCCAATCGGGAAGCGCGCGAAGCTCTCGCCTCGCGCCGTGCTTTGGAAAAGATCGTTGGAACTTGGCGTGTTTGCATAATCGGCGCTGCCCTGCCGTGCTTGCCACCGCAGTGCAAGCCATGCGAGGGTTCCGGCATGGGTTTGGGTGCGCATATCGCTGAGGGGCTGAAGCCTGTGGTGGACTTGGTCTATCCGCCGCGCTGCCCGCTATGCGGCGATGCGACTGCCGATCAGGGCGGCGTATGCAGTGCATGCTGGGGCGATCTGGTCATTCCGGGGGAGCCATCGTGCAAAACCTGCGGCAGGCCATTTGGCTCCGATCAAATGGAAGAAGAGGCGCTGTGCGCGCCGTGCATGGCTGACCCGCCCAAGCATTCCGGCATTGTCGCGGCCACGGTCTATAACGATGCCTCGCGAAAGCTGATTCTGACCTTCAAGCATGGCGGCAAGATCTCGCTCGCGGGTTTGCTCGGTCGATTGCTGGCCGCGCGGCTTCCTGATCCGGAGGAGGGCGATTCGCCGCCATTGCTGATCCCTGTGCCATTGCATCGCTGGCGGCTGTGGCAGCGCGGCTTTAATCAATCCGGCCTACTGGCCAACGAACTTGCGAAGCGGGGTAAGGGCGAAGTGCTTGTCGATGGCTTGGTTCGGCGTAAGCGCACGCCAAGTCTGGGCGGCCTTGGCGCGAAGGAGCGGCGCAAGACCTTGTCTGGCGCGATTGCGATCCGAGAGTCGCGCAAGGCGGCGATTAAGGGCCGCGATGTGATTCTCGTCGATGATGTTCTCACCAGCGGAGCAACCAGCGATGCCTGCGTCGGCGTGTTGCTGAGAGCAGGCGCTTGCTCTGTCACGATCGCATGCTTCGCGCGCGTCGTCGACAGCGAGTTTGACGCGTCGCTCCACCGCATGAGCTCGGCTGAAATTTAAGAAAAAGAAGCCAGAAAACACAACGCCCGAGGCCATTACGACCCCGGGCGCCACGTGACGAAAAAATGCGGACCCGCTCTTAAAGAGCTCAGGCAGCCACCCCCTAACTTGGCTACCAGGATCCAATCCCTCATCGTTCGAACTGTCTATCGCCAACACCCCGCGGCCGGCGAAGAAACAGTCACCCCCTGAACCTGGCATTCTTAAGACGCCGGTATCCGGTGGACAGACCCGCAAAGGCCTGCTGAGACGCTTTGTCTCACTGGAGTCTTAATTCGCAAAGGTCGAAACCGATGACTGGTGGATTTTGCGTAGGCTCTGTGGTTATCGTGCAACAAGCCATCGCATTAACAGCCCCATTCACCGAAGGATTCACAATTGAGCAACGATTTGGGCGGCGGTGACGCTGCGGAAAAGCGGAACCGCGAGCAAGGTGGCGAGCTGCTGCCTAAGTTTGATGATCGCGGTTTGTTAAGCGCAGTGGTTACCGATTCGGGCACCGGCGAGGTCTTGATGGTCGCATTCATGAATGCTGAGGCTTTGCAAAAGACGATTGAAACGAGCCGCGCGCATTTTTGGTCGCGCTCGCGCCAAAGCCTTTGGATGAAGGGCGAAAGCTCTGGCAATGTGCTTGAGGTGCAAGAGATGTTGGTGGACTGCGATCAAGATGCGATTGTGCTGAAGGTTCAGCCATCAGGGCCGACCTGTCACACCGGCGCGCGCAGCCGCTTCTACCGCCGGATAGAAGGTGGCCAATTGGTCGATGCCTCTCGTTAAGGTCAATACTTGACGCTCACGTAAAGGTAAGGTAGATGATTGTGCATGGCTACAGCACACGCACAATCATCTTCTCGCAAAGCCGATGTTTCCGGTGAAACAGGCCGGCGCCGCAATGGCGCGCATCTTGATCGCCCTGACAAGCACGAGCGTGAACAGTTTTCCATCTCTGACCTGACAAGCGAATTTGAGTGCACCGCACGTGCGCTGCGCTTTTACGAGGACGAGGGGCTTATCTCTCCCGCTCGCGTCGGACTGACCCGAGTCTATTCAAAGCGTGACCGGGCGAGGCTTGCCTGGATTATGCGGGCAAAGAACGTCGGCTTTAGCCTGACCGAGATTCGCGAGATGATCGACCTCTACGATCTCGACGATGGCCGCGTGGAACAACGCCGTGTCACGATCGAGAAGTGCCGCACGCACATCGCCAAGCTGAAAAGCCAGAGGGCCGATATCGACTCCTCGATCAAGGAACTTACCGATTTTGTGGCCGAGATTGAAAAGCTCGATCTTTGACCGCCTAACCCCCTGAATACTCGACACTCCACTAAGGGATCTAGTGATGCCAACATACACCGCTCCAACCCGCGAAACCCGCTTCATCATCAGTGAAATGCTCGATCTGGCGAGCTATGGCAATCTGCCGGGCTTTGAGAATGCGACGCCTGACATGATCGATACGGTTGTGAATGAAGCTGGCAAATTCTGCTCAGAAGTTCTCGCCCCGCTCAACCAGATTGGCGACGAGCAAGGCTGCACCCGTAATGAAGATGGCTCTGTGACCACGCCTGATGGCTTCAAAGAAGCGTATGAAGCATTGGTTGAAAGCGGTTGGACAACACTGACCGGGCCAGAGGAATTTGGCGGTCAGGATCTGCCGCATGTTCTTGGCTTTGCGTTTGAAGAATATATCGGCACCGCGAACCAGGCGTTTGCGATGTATCCTGGCCTGACCGGCGGTGCGACCGCTGCTTTGTTGGCCGCGGGCACGCAAGAGCAGAAAGAAATGTACGCGCCTAAGATGATCTCCGGCGAATGGTCGGGTACCATGAACCTGACAGAGCCGCATTGCGGCACTGATCTTGGCATGATCCGCACCAAGGCTGAACCGAAGGGCGATGGCTCTTACGCGATCACTGGCACCAAGATTTTCATCTCCGCCGGCGAGCACGATCTCACCAGCAACATAATTCACCTGGTTCTGGCGAAGACACCTGGCGCTCCAGACAGTTCCAAGGGCATTTCGCTGTTCGTGGTTCCAAAATTCATCGTTGACGAGAACGGCGAACCGGGTGAGCGCAATGGTGTCTCTTGTGGCTCCATCGAGAAGAAGATGGGCATTCACGGCAATGCGACCTGCGTCCTCAATTATGACGGCGCGACCGGTTGGATGCTGGGCGAAGAGAACCGAGGTCTCGCTGCAATGTTCGTGATGATGAACGCAGCGCGCCTCGGCGTTGGTATGCAAGGCCTCGCACAAGCAGAAGTCGCCTACCAAAACGCTGTAACCTATGCGCTTGATCGCCGTCAGGGCCGGGCTCTGACCGGTCCAGCAGACACCGACGCTCAAGCTGATCCGATCTTTGTCCACCCTGACGTTCGCCGGATGTTGATGGACGCGAAAGTGTTCAACGAAAGCATGCGCGCACTGTGCCTTTGGGGCGCATTGCAGGTGGACCTCACGCACAAGGCGCAAACCGAAAAAGAGCGCCAGCTCGCGGATGATCTCATCGGTCTGATGACCCCGGTCATTAAAGGCTATGGCACCGACAAAGGCTATGACATCGCCAACAACATGCAGCAGGTTTACGGCGGTCACGGTTATGTGACCGAGTGGGGCATGGAGCAATTTGTCCGTGATAGCCGGATCGCGATGATCTACGAAGGCACCAACGGCGTGCAAGCGATGGATCTTTGCGGCCGTAAGCTCGCATCAAAGGGTGGCCGCGCGGTTCAGGCCTTCTTCGCAATGATCGACGAAGAGATTGCCTCTGCGAAGGATCTCGCCCGAACTGGCTGACGTTGCGACCAAGCTTGAAAAGGCGCTGGGCGAGCAGAAAGCCGCGACCATGTGGTTCATGCAAAACGCGATGGCAAACCCGAACCACCTTGGTGCCGGCGCGCATCACTACATGCATATCATGGGCATTGTGTCGCTCGGCTTTATGTGGCTGAAAATGGGTAAGACCGCGCTCCAGCAGCCGGCAACGGACACAGAAGACCGCGCGTTCTACGAAGCTAAGCTGACCGCAGCGGCGTACTACGCCGAACGCTTCCTGCCAGATGCGGGCGCGCTGCGTCGCAAGCTGGAGGCTGGCTCTGAAAATATGATGAAACTATCGGCAGACGCGTTTGCCACAGCGGCATAACGCCAAATATCATCGTCACGTAAAAAGGCCCGAGAGCGCAAACTCTCGGGCCTTTGTCGTGTTTTAGGCGGAACTTGCTCCGGCTATAATTTTCTCGGCCACTTCCTCAATCGAACCAGTGACGAGCAGCGGACTGCCCCCGACCATCCCGACATTGGTTTGGCCATTCTCGCCGGTGCGGAGCCAGGCGATGTTGTCTGCCACCACCATGTAATTTCCGCCGCGCGATTCAAGTAGGATGAATTTCATATCAGTATCTCCAGACCTCGCCTTTGATGAAGCGATAAGGTCAAGATCAGATTAAACTCGCGGCTTGGATCGGGGGTTATTCCACCGGCAGGAAGTCGGGTACCGACAGATAGCGCTCGCCCGTATCGTAGTTAAAGCCAAGCACGCGTGTACCCGCATCCAGATCTGGCAGCTTCTTGGCAATCGCAGCCAGTGTTGCGCCGCTGGAGATACCGATCAGCATCCCTTCCTCAGCGGCCGCGCGGCGCGCCATTTCTCGGGCATCCTCTGCGTCCACCGGGATTGCACCATCGATGGCGTCAGTGTGGAGGTTGCCCGGAATAAAGCCTGCGCCAATACCTTGGATCGGGTGCGGGCCGGGCTGGCCGCCGTTGATGACAGGGGACAGCTCTGGCTCAACGCCATACGCCTTGAACCCGCTCCAGCTCTTTTTGATTTCCTCTGCGCAGCCGGTCAGATGGCCGCCCGTTCCGACGCCGGTGATCATCACGTCAATCGGTGTGTCGGCGAAATCGGCGAGGATTTCTTTCGCTGTGGTGCGCGCGTGGACCGCGACATTGGCTGGGTTCTCAAACTGGGAAGGCATCCAAGCACCTTCGGTGCTTTCGACGATTTGGGTTGCGCGCTCAATCGCGCCCTTCATGCCTTTTTCTTTCGGGGTAAGGTCGAAGCTCGCACCATAGGCCAGCATCAGGCGGCGGCGTTCAATTGACATGCTTTCGGGCATAACAAGCACCAACTTATAGCCCTTAACCGCCGCGACCATGGCGAGGCCAATACCCGTGTTCCCACTGGTCGGCTCAACGATTGTGCCGCCCGGTGCGAGCTTGCCTGCTTGCTCAGCGTCTTCGACCATGGCGAGGGCGATGCGATCCTTGATCGAGCCGCCGGGATTGCCGCGCTCTGATTTCAACCACACTTCATGATTGGGGAACAGTCGTGACAGGCGAATGTGCGGGGTGTTGCCAATCGTCTCGAGAATGTTTGCAGCTTTCATCTCAGGCCTCCTGATGTTTTTCCTTGGCGGATATTGTGTCTGATGGTGTGTCTAGCATGTCTTCCGGCGGATCGAAGCTCTTAGTCATCCGCAACACAGGGAATATTCGGCTCCACAGCCCAACGGTTACAATCGCGCCAATTCCGCCGGCCACAACGGCGGCAACCGGGCCAACGGCGCTGGCGAGAAAACCGGAAAACGCGTCCCCACCTTCATTCGAGGCACTGATCGTGAGCAGCGAAGCGGAAGACACCCTGCCGCGCTTGTCATCGGGCGTGTGCAACTGGATCAAGGATTGCCGGATATAGACGCTAAACATGTCCGCTGCGCCCACAATCACCAGCATCGCAAGGCTCAGTGGCATCGACGTGGACAGGCCAAAGACAATCGTCGCAAGGCCGAATACTGCGACGGCCCACAGCATTTTTGGGCCAACATTGGTCTTGAGCGGCCGGAATGAGAACCACAGGGCCGTAACCGCTGCGCCGACCGCAGGTGCCGCGGCGAGGAAGCCTAGTCCGACTTCTCCAGCGTTCAGGATATCGCGTGCGTAGACCGGGAAGAGCGCTGTCGCTCCCGCAAGAAACACCGCGAACAGATCAAGCGTGATCGCGCCAAGGACCATCTTGTTGCGCACTACGTAAGACACGCCATCGATGATCGCGCCGATGGGCCGTTGGTCTTTACGGGTCGCTGGCTGCGGCACTTTGCCAATGATGGACAGTGCGATCAGCGAGACTGCGAACAAGGCGCAGGCCGCGAAATAGGGAAGGGCAGGCCCCGCGCGGTACAAAACGCCACCAATTGCTGGTCCGATGATCATGCCAACCTGCCAAGCGATGGATGACAAAGCGATTGCTGTCGGCAGCAGCGCCTTTGGCACAAGATTGGGAGCCAGCGCTGACAGTGCCGGTCCTGCAAATCCCCGCGCAATGCCCAGCAGGACGGCTATCGAGAACAGAACCGGGAGTGTGATCGCTCCGCTCCACGTGAACCAGGCGAGGGCGGCGGCGCAGGCAAATTGCAAAAATACGGTCAATTGCGCGAGGCGCCGCCTGTCAAATCGGTCCGCTGCGAGACCCGTAAACGGTGTCAGCACGAACAGGGGCAGGAACTGAAACAAGCCGATAAGCGCAAGCTGGCCGGAGGCCTCGGCAATGCTCATTCCAGCATCGCGCGCGATATTATAAGTCTGCCAGCCAATGATTAGCAGCATGGCGTATTGCGCCAGCGTCATCGCAAAGCGGCTGACCCAATAGGCGCGGAAATTGGGGACCCGGAACGGGTGGCTTGGGATTTGATCAGTGTCGCTCACGCATTGGCAATGGCAGGCGCAACATGGCCTGCCAAGGTGCGAGAACTATTTGTTGTATCGCTGCCCGGTCAAACGGACCGGCGGCAAAGGTTTAGCGCTTGCGGCGCAGGCGCGGATTAGGCTGAAGCGCGTCAATAATTTCGATAAAGTCGTCAATCCGAATGATCCGCTCAAACTGAAAGCCTGCCCGTTCTTCGTGAATCCAGATCAAATAGGCTTCGATCCGGCCAACAATCGGCAAGCGGATGATCACGCGATCACCGCGATTGAGATTGCCGCTCGCATCGTCGACCATAAAGCCGTGCGCGGACAAGTTTGATACATGTAATTCGAGGTCGCCGTGCGCAAAGTGCTCCACAATCACCGGGAAATCGACCGGGTGACGTGCAGCTCGACGCATATCAGTGACGCTCAGATTCGCTCCGGCTGACACAGTTCTCGACCCTCCATTATTGTCCGAGTGACAGCTCTAATGGATCGAAAAGGCTGACAATTGGTAAAGCTGGCGAAATAGAGCCGGTGTTTAGAACTGTCACAAAGGCGGGATTTAGCGGGTAATCAGCCCATGCTTCTTCTTGCCAAGGCTCAGTTTCAGGGTGTCGCCATCCGCCGGTGCCACAAGAAAACCGGGCTCTGTGACGGCCGTGTCATCGATCTTTACCGCGCCCTCGGCGATCTTGCGTTTCGCCTCGCCATTGGAGGCGGTGAAGCCGATTTCGGTTAGCACCGCGCCAATCCGCATGCCGTCTGCGCCCACCGCCAATGAAGGCAGGTCTTCGCCTGCGCCGCCGCCAGCAAAGGTTTCCTTCGCAGTTGCTTCGGCGGCTTTGGCAGCCTCATCGCCGCGCACCAGCTTGGTCACTTCGTTTGCGAGCACGACCTTAGCATCGTTGATCTCTGCGCCCTCAAGCGCCTCAAGTTTGGCGATCTCGTCCAGCGGCAGGTCCGTGAACAATTTCAGGAAGCGGCCCACGTCGCGGTCATCGCAATTGCGCCAATATTGCCAGAAATCATAGGCGGGCAATTGATCATCGTTGAGCCAAACGGCGCCCGATGCGGTCTTACCCATCTTTGCGCCATCTGCTGTGGTCAGCAATGGCGTTGTCAGACCATAAAGCTCGCGGCTCTCCATCCGGCGCGACAATTCCATGCCGTTGACGATATTGCCCCATTGATCACTGCCGCCCATTTGCAGACGGCACTCATATCGGCGTGCGAGCTCCAGGAAGTCATAGGCCTGAAGGATCATGTAATTGAATTCGAGGAAGGTAAGCGGCTGCTCCCGGTCAAGGCGCAGGCGGACCGAATCGAAGGTCAGCATCCGGTTGACGGTGAAGTGCGGCCCAACATCGCGCAGCAATTCGACATAGCCCAGCTTTGACAGCCACTCGTCATTGTCGACCATCACCGCATCGCTTGGTCCGTCGCCGAATGTCAGCAAACGCTCAAACACCGTGCGGATCGAAGCGATATTGCCTTGGATCGCATCTCCGGTCAGCAGCTTGCGGCTCTCATCCTTGCCGGAAGGGTCGCCGACCTTTGTCGTGCCACCGCCCATCACAACAATCGGCTTGTGACCGGTCTGTTGCAGGCGGCGCAGCATCATGATCTGGACTAGGCTGCCCACGTGCAGGCTGGGCGCGGTCGCATCAAAGCCGATATATCCCGGCACAACCTGCTTAGCCGCGAGCTGATCGAGCGCGCCGCTGTCAGTGACTTGGTGGATGTAGCCGCGTTCATCGAGCAGCTGGAGCAGATCAGATTCGTATGCTTTCATGATGGCGAGCGCTTAACAGTGTGCGAAGCGGCGGGAAAGTCATGAATGGCCATTGTCTGGCGCGCGCTGCTCAGCGATAGCCATCCCATGCAACCACTTATGCTTCATCGGACATGTGATCTCGGGCCCATCAACGCGGTTACGGCGCAGATTACGCCCACGGCGGTTGGCTGCGATGCGGAATTTCGCTTCGACGGGGCAATTGGCGGGATCAAAGTGCCTCAGCACGCCGGGCCAGAGCGCAAAGACTTCCTGTGGAAGACGACCTGCTTTGAAATTTTCTGGCAGCCGATCGGCGGCTCACACTACCGCGAGTTCAATCTCTCGCCGTCTTCGCGCTGGGCGGCCTATGATTTTGACGACTTTCGCGAGGGCGCGCGCGATGCTCCGGTGGATGCGATTGCTGTATCCTGCTCGTACAGCGATAATGAGCTGGTGCTAAAGGCCAGCATTGCCGCCGAATTGCCCGGTCCTGCGCAGGTCGCCCTCAACGCCATCGTTGAGCATGGTGACGGAGCGATCCAATATTGGGCGCTGGCATTTCCACCGGGCAAGCCGGAGTTTCACAGCGAAGCCTGCCGGCAATTGGTGATTGAGCGCTAGCTTTCCTGCGCGGCGCCGCTGCCGAAGGGGCGGTTGAGCTGCACGATCTTCCAATTGAGGAACGCCGCGAAGGTCACCCACGCAAGATATGGCGCATTCAGCCAGCCTGCCAGCGCGGAGTAGTTCGGTAAAACCAGCACGAGCGAAAGCACCGAAAGCCACAGAAAAACGTTTTCAAACAGCGCCCAATCGGGCCGTTTCGCCTTGAAAAACAGCGGCGACCAAGCAAGGTGCAGCGCGAAGTTCATGCCAAACAGCCCGGCGATAATCCGCTGATCAGCGGGCGAGGGCGCGTTTGCCCATGCGAGATACAGGCTCCAGCCCGACAGACCTAAGATGATCGTCCATGCAGGACCGAACAACCAATCCGGTGGCTGCCAACTGGGCTTGGTAAGCTCGCGATACCACTCGCCAATCTCGGTCAGCAGGCCGCCCGCTCCGCCGAGAATGATCGCCCAAAGGGCCGCGATAATAGCGAGGGTCCAGTCCATAACCCGCTGCTATAACCATAATTGATCAAAGCGCACAAAATCTATGTGCAAAAGCGAGTTGCCTTTGCTGCGCGCCTGCCGCAAATCCGTGCCCATGAAGTTTGGAATTGATCGCCTGTTGGCAGACAAGCAATTGCTCAGCGCTCTGGAAGGTAAACGCGTCGCATTGGTCGCGCACCCGGCCAGTGTCACCGCTGACCTCACCCATTCGCTCGACACGCTGATCGCCGCCGGAGTGAATGTCACCAGCGCGTTTGGCCCGCAGCATGGGCTGAAAGGCGATAAGCAGGACAATATGGTGGAAACGGCGGACGAGATCGATCCGCAATACGGCATTCCGGTGTTTTCGCTGTATGGCGAAGTGCGCCGTCCGACGCCTGATATGATGGCGAGCGCCGATGTCTTTTTGTTTGATCTTCAGGATCTTGGATGCCGCATTTACACCTTCGTGACCACGCTGCTCTACCTACTGGAAGAAGCGGGCAAGGGCGGCAAAGAGGTTTGGGTGCTGGATCGCCCCAATCCCGCTGGTCGGCCAGTGGAGGGCACCTTGCTTGTGCCGGGCCACGAGAGCTTCGTGGGAGCCGCGCCCATGCCCATGCGCCACGGCCTGACGCTTGGCGAGATGGGGCACTGGTTCATTGCGCACTTTGGGCTCGACGTGGATTACCGCGTGGTTGCGATGGAGGGCTGGGAACCGAGCGGCGAGGGCTATGGCTGGCCCACGTCGCGGATCTGGATCAACCCTTCGCCCAATGCTGCCAATGTGAACATGGCCCGCGCCTATGCGGGTACGGTGATGATCGAAGGTGCCACCGTGTCAGAGGGCCGCGGTACCACGCGGCCACTGGAGGTCTTGTTCGGCGCGCCAGACATTGATGCAAAGGCAGTGCTGGCAGAGATGCACGGCCTCCAGCCTGATTGGCTTCAGGGCTGCGCTTTGAGGGATTGTTGGTTCGAGCCGACCTTCCACAAGCATACAGGAAAGCTGTGTAACGCTTTGATGATCCATGCAGAAGGTCCCCATTACGATCATGATATGTTTAAGCCGTGGCGTCTTCAGGCGCTTGCCTTCAAGGCGATCCGGAGCCTCTATCCCGACTATGAATTGTGGCGCGGGACAGACTTCAAATATGAATACACCAATGATGTGCTGGCCATCGATGTGATCAATGGCGGTCCGTCTCTGCGGGAATGGGTTGATGATGCAGCCGCGCGGCCAAGCGATCTCGATGCGCTGGCGTCAAACGACGAAGCCGCCTGGGTGCAGGCGGTGCGGGAGCATTTGCTGTACTGATCTCTGTCGATCAGAATGAATTGCAGCGGACCATTCCGATGTTCAGGAAGTGGTCGGATGTCGGGGCGATTGCCCTTCATCACCAACATTGCACATCCATCTTGCATAAAGTCTACGGCGTAGATGCTCATTGGGTCTTCGGGCAATTCTGGTAGTTCTTCCAAAGTCGGCAAACCGCGTTTTTTGCGAATTTCCACCACGCGGTCACGGCATTCTTCGTCGGATGGTATTGGAGCGGCCGCTTTGGTTTGCGCCTCAGCGATCAAGCGCGATTGACTTGTTGAGACATCATAAGAGGGCAAAAGCAGCGCTAGTGGCGGCGCGTCCGGTTGTTTTACAGGGACAGTTTCGGACGGCTCGGTTTCGCCAGGCTCATTCGCCGCAATCAAAGCGGTTGAGCATAGAAGAAGCGCAATCTTACGCAAAAAAGCCTCCACGTTTCTGATACCTATCGAGATCCCCTGAAGCCCCGCCTTCAATAAACTTTAATGCCCCACCTTCCGGCTCAGCTCCCGAGTTGCATCGTCCAAGCCGTCCAATGTCAGCGGATACATCCGGTCATTGACCGGCTGCTTCAGCATCTTGGTCGATTGTGAATAGCTCCATTGCTTTTCAGGCACAGGGTTCAGCCAAACAGTCGCGGGATAGGTGTTGATCACCCGGTTCATCCAAATTGCGCCGGCTTCCTCGTTCATATGCTCAACGCTGCCGCCTGCATGGGTGATTTCATAGGGGCTCATCGCCGCATCGCCAACGAAGATCACTTTGTAATCGTGACCGAATTTGTGGAGCACATCCCATGTTTTGGTGCGTTCTTGCCAGCGCCGCGAATTGTCTTTCCACACGCCTTCGTACAAGCAGTTGTGAAAGTAGAAGAATTCGAGGTTTTTGAATTCTGAGGAGGCTGCGCTGAACAGCTCCTCACACAGCTTGATGAAGGGATCCATCGACCCGCCAACATCAAGGAACAGCAGCAATTTTACCGCATTGTGTCGCTCAGGGCGCATGTGAATGTCGAGCCAGCCTTGCTTTGCTGTGCCATCGATGGTGGCATCCAGATCGAGCTCATCGGCTACACCTTCGCGGGCAAAGCGGCGCAGGCGGCGCAGCGCCATTTTGATGTTGCGCGTGCCCAGCTCTTTGGTGTTGTCGAGGTTTTGAAACTCGCGCTTTTCCCAGACCTTGATTGCGCGCTTGTGCTTGCTCTCGCCGCCGATCCGCACACCTTCCGGGTTATAGCCGCCATGCCCAAATGGAGACGTTCCGCCGGTTCCGATCCACTTATTGCCGCCTTCGTGGCGTTTTTCCTGTTCCTCGAGGCGCTTTTTCAGCGTGTCCATGATCTCGTCCCAATCACCGAGGGATTTGATCTTTTCCATTTCCTCTTCGCTCAGGAATTTCTCGGCAACGGCCTTCAGCCAATCCTCTGGAATATCGACAGGGTTTTGGCCGTAATCGGACAGAATGCCTTTGAAGACCTTGTTGAACACCTGATCAAAGCGGTCGATTAGCCCCTCGTCTTTTACGAAGGTCGCACGGCTGAGGTAGTAAAAGGCCTCAGGCGTTTGCTCGATCACATCTTTGTCGAGCGCCTCCAGCAAGGTGAGGTGCTCTTTGAAACTAGCCGAAATTCCGGCTTCACGAAGTTCGTCGACGAAATTGAAAAACATGCGTGAAGGTCTAACTGCAGCGGTGCCCCGGCGCTAGCCCTGAAAAAGGCATAATCGGTGCGGGGGGCCGCAAAGTGGCCGTTTTCTCGATATCTTTAAGCCTTCGCTAACCATCACTGGTTACTAGTGATCATACACAGATTTTAGGAATAGGTACCGATGAAAGCATTTGAGATCGACCGTGAGGGTGCCAGCGCCCTCAAGGCAATTCCAGAGAGTTGCAGCTCGGTCACTTTAGGCTGTACTGATGTAGCCGGTATCGTCGCCGGAGTTATTGAATCCTCTCAGGCCCTGCGCGAAGAGCATAAAGCGCTGCGTGATACCGTTTCAGAACTGGAAGCGGATCAGACAAAGGTTTCTGAAGCGAGCGATGAAGCACGGCTTCTGTCTGAGCGCGCAATTGAGCGCTTGGGCGAAGGCACCTCGCTTATCCAGTCATCATTGGACCAGATCAATGCTGTCCTCAACTTGGTCGATACCCTCGGCCAACATGTGACAGGCTTTTCCGCTGCAATGGAACAAGTGAAGCGTAGTGCTCATGACATTGATCAAATTGCAGAAACGACCAATATCTTGGCGCTGAACGCGACTATCGAAGCGATGAGGGCTGGGGACGCTGGCCGCACCTTTGCGGTGGTGGCTGGAGAGGTCAAAAGTCTGGCCAATGACACGCGCAAAGCGACAGAGGAAATCGCTCTCACTATCGACCGCCTGGGTGAAGAAGCCAGCAGCGTTATTGGCCAGATCGAGCAAGGATCGATTGCGAGTGACGATGCGAAGGCTTCCGTTGCGCGGATTGAAACGACGATCAGCAGCGTTGGCGAACTGGTGGAAGAGGTCGATAAGCAAAACGATGTGATTGCTCGGTCCACCGGAACGATCAGCGGCCATGTTGGATCGGTCCAAGAAGTTATTGCGCGCTATGATATTTCCGCTCGTGAGAACGAGGAAGATCTGCAAAATGCGCACCTGCGCATGATGGAGCTAGAGCTTACTGCTAGCGAGATGTTTGATAAAATTGTCCAAGCTGGCCTGTGCCCAGAAGATGAGGCAATGGTCTCGCGGGCGCAGGAATTCATGCAGGAGCTGGTGGTCCATACAGAGGCTGCACTAGAAAATGGTGAGATCAGCGAAGCGGAACTGTTTGACCATAATTATCAGCCGATTCCTAACAGCAATCCAGAGCGTTTCCGCAACAAACTGACCGATTGGGCCCATCAAAACTGGCGGCCGTTTTTGGACAGAGCGAAGGATCTCGATTCAGCGATCGTTGCTGCTGCTTGCACCGACATTAACGGCTTTCTGCCGACGCACCTTAGTGAGCGCTCCAAGGAGCCGATTGGCGATGTCGTTCATGACACGACGTATTGTCGCCACGGCCGCATAATCCTCGACCCAATCGACAAGAAGGCAAAATCGAGTAACGCCCCATATATGATGGCGGTCTATCGCCAAGAGGGTAACGGCGAGCAGTACATAGTCGTTCGCAACGTCTACATGCCGCTGTTCTTTAAAGGCCGCCGTTGGGGCGATCTGGAGCTTGCTTACTCGTTCAACTAAGTCGGATTGCGCCGCGCCATAAAGGCCAGCCGTTCAAACATCATCACGTCCTGCTCATTCTTGAGCAGTGCGCCGTGAAGCGGTGGAATGGCGCTGTTCGGATTGGCATCCTGCAGCGTTTCCAGCGGCATATCTTCGTTCATCAGCAGCTTGAGCCAGTCGAGCAGCTCGCTGGTTGATGGCTTTTTCTTAAGGCCAGGCACTTCGCGCAGCTCGTAGAAGATATCCATCGCCTTTTTGACCAGCGTCTTTTGGATGCCAGGATAGTGCACGTCGATGATCGACTGCATCGTGTCGCGGTCTGGAAACTTGATGTAGTGGAAGAAACAGCGGCGCAGGAATGCGTCTGGCAATTCCTTCTCATTGTTCGAGGTGATGACCACAATTGGGCGCTCTTTCGCCGCCACGCGCTCTTGCGTTTCGTAGACATCAAAGCTCATCCGATCGAGCTCTTGCAAGAGATCGTTGGGGAATTCGATGTCGGCCTTATCAATCTCGTCGATCAGCAGAACGGGCGGCTGCTCAGAGGTGAAGGCTTCCCATAGCTTACCCTTTTTGATGTAATTGCGGATGTCGTGGACGCGTTCCTCGCCCAGCTGACCATCGCGCAGGCGCGCAACCGCATCATATTCATAAAGGCCCTGCTGCGCCTTTGTGGTCGATTTCACGTTCCACTCAATCAGCGGCGCGCCGATGGCTTTTGCGATTTCGTGAGCCAACACTGTTTTGCCGGTGCCAGGTTCGCCTTTGACCAGCAGCGGGCGGCGCAGGGTTACCGCAGCATCCACCGCGACTTTCAAATCATCGGTGGCGATGTAATCATTGGTGCCTTCAAAGCGCTGCTGCGTCGTGTCGGTCATGGGTTTTCCTGTAAATCTCAATTGGAAAGTGCACTTAGCGCGAGGGTTAAGGTCGATCCGTTCAGGTGGCAAGGGTGACGCTACGTAAGCTCGCGCTCAAACTGGAGGCCTGTTCTCGAACACCGCTCTAGCGGGGCAGCGCGAGGATGCGCTGCGCGATCAGCTCCAACGCCGTGTTATCGAGCGCAGCGTCGGGATTGTTCCAGCTGAGAACGAGGACATGGCTGTTGCCGGATTCGTTGGTCAGAAACCATGTAAGGTTGAGGACGCCGGGCTCTGATCCGCCTTTATAGCCCACATATCGCCATTGATTGCGCAGATTGTCTGGCATGCTGGGATTGATAGCCATGATCGACAATGCGCCATTATGGGATTCGGCATAAATACGCTGAAGCAATTTTCGCAGATCATTGGCGCTCGCGAACCATTCAACATCCAGCGCGACCGGACCGGTTGCAAAGGCTGAATTGATCTCATCAGCGGTGATGGAGGTTGCTTCAAGCTGCTCTAGCATTTCGAGCCGGCGATCGCGATTGCTCTCCGCCTGATAGGCTTCGAGTGCTTGCTTAGGGCCACCTTTCAGAGCGAACATCTCTCTAGTCGTGAGAAAGGGATCGTTCTTCGATGGATCGCTATGGCCGCTCTCGACCAGCGCGCGCAAAACTCGATCTCTTCGCAATTCTTTGATCAACTGATCGGTGGCTGTGTTGTCACTGATCGAGATCATCAGGCTAGCCAGCGTGTGCAGCGTTACTGGCGCGGTTTTCCTCCAGTCTTGCATCATGCCGCTAGGAAAGCTCTTTTCGGTGAGCGTGACGACCTCGTCCCAGCTTCGCTCGCCGGCCCGGACATCTTCTGCGAGAGCTGCGAGCACATAAAGTTTGAACGCTGAGCCAATGGCGAATTGCTCATCAGGATTGACAGAGAGGACGGGGGCATTGCCGCTAATGGGGCCATAATACGCGCCAACTTCGCCTGGCAAAGCAGCGAGATCTGCTTCGATCTTAGCAAGACTGTCATCGATCGCATCAAATTGGCGCAGCAACAGGCCTTCGATTTTGTGCGGCTCGGTTGAACTCAGCGCCAGCGTGCCCTGTCCAATGGCTTTTTCAAATCGGATCGCGATGTTCGCGGTGAACTCTCCGGTTGGCTCAATGCTCTCCACTCCGATTGCGGCGCCAAATTGCGAGGTCGGCTGCTGTGTGACGATGTTGAATTGTGCTGGCGGCACTGACGCGAGAAATTGCGGCCCGAACACATCTTCTGGCGCTTTTTCTCCATTCATCAGAGCGACCACATCCTGCGCACGTGCGTTCAGCGGCTCAGAAGCCACTGTCTCGCTAGTGGGCGAGTCTTGAGCCAAGATGGAGCTAGGGACGAGTAGAAGCGAGAGAGCGAGTGCAAGGTTCCTGAGCATGGCATGCATAGTGCATTGCGTGGCGGTCTGCTGCAAGGCGTAACCAAATGGCCTGAGCGCGCTAATAGCTCTACAAGCATCACCCATTGGAGGGCCCGCAATGCCGACAGAGACTTTTTCGATCACGACGACTGCCGGACACAGCCTGGATGGAGCGCTTGAAATGCCCACAGGTCTGGTCAGAGGTGCTGCGGTCTTTGCGCATTGCTTCACTTGCACCAAACAGAGCCGCGCTGCGATAAGCGTTGCCCGCGCACTGGCAGCTCAGGGCATTGCGACGCTAAGGTTCGATTTTACCGGGCTTGGCGGAAGCGAAGGTGAGTTTGGCCGCGCTGGCTTTGCCACAGACATTGCCGATCTGGTCGCTGTCGCTGGCGCTTTGCGAGCGCGCTTTGATGCGCCGCTGCTGTTGGTTGGGCATAGCCTTGGCGGGGCGGCGGTGCTGGCCGCGGCGCATGAGCTGGGCGCCGAGAATGTTGCGGCTGTCGCGACCATTGGCGCACCTTCGGACGTTCCGCATGTGCTGCACATCATCAAAGGCGATCACGAGGCAATCCGCGCCGAGGGCGAGGGGCCGGTGACAATTGGCGGCCAGAGTTTTTCGGTGAGCCGGGAGTTTCTGGAAAGAACGGAATCGGTCAAATTGCTCGATCTGGTCAAGGAGCTGAGGCTACCGTATCTCGCGCTGCACTCGCCAACCGATACAATCGTCGGTGTAGAGCACGCGGCGGCTCTGTTTCAGGCCGCTTTTCATCCGAAAAGTTTCATCAGTCTGGACGATGCCGATCACCTTTTGACCAAGGCAGAAGATGCCGAATATGCTGCTGTAGCGATCGCTTCATGGGCAAGAAGATACCTCAAGAGCTGCGGTGAGACCGAAGTGCCGGAAGCGGGCGTCTTAGTGAAATCTGGCCATGGCAAATTTGGAACCGAGGTGTTCACCACCAGCCACCGTTTCGTCGCTGATGAACCGCGCAGCTATGGCGGTGATGACAGCGGGCCGACCCCTTATGATCTGCTCAACGCCGCGCTGGGCACTTGCACTGTCATGACTATGAAGATGTATGCAGACCGCAAGGGCTGGCCGGTCGACAGCTATCAGGTGCATGTGACCCACGAGCGGGATCATGCGAGCGACTGCGATCATTGCGAGGAGGAGGGTGAGGGCGTTCAAATTCAGGCGCTCAATCGCTCGATCACGGTTCTGGGCGATGACCTGACCGATGATCAGCGCGCGCGGATTATCGCGATCGCGGACAAATGCCCGGTGCACCGCACGTTAGAGGGGCATCTGCACATTCATACTGAAACGGCGGATTAGAGGCGGGCAGATGCCGTCAGCGCGACCAGTGCAAACTGCACAATAAGCAGTACGATGGTAGCGACTTTCCAACCAGTCGCGGCATCTTTCATCCCCCGGTCCCAAGTCCATGCGCCAATTGCTCCGGTGGCAATGGCCGCGCCAGCAATGGTGAAATATCCGCTCTTGCTGATCAACAGCATGAAGATTGCGAACATGACGATCGATTGCAGCAGAAACGCGGCCGCAAACCAGGCGATGGGGATCGGGCGGTAGGCGGCATCGGGAATGTGCCAATCTGGCAGGGCGCTATCTGGGCGCGAGATACGGCGGTCCCCCGCCATAATGTCTTCCTCGCGCGGGTTGGGGTATTTTCTTGGCGCGTCGTCAGGCTGGTCCTGATCGTCAGGCATCAATCGCCTCGCGGTCCACCTCTCCGGCGCGGTTTTGGATGAAGTTGAAACGGTGCTCTGGATTGCGGCCCATGAGCTGATCGACGACCTCCTTCACCGCCGCGCGGTCCTCAAACTCTTGGGGCAGAGTGATGCGGATCAGGCTGCGGGAGTCTGGATCCATAGTGGTTTCACGAAGCTGCTGCGGGTTCATCTCGCCAAGGCCCTTAAACCGGCCAACCTCGACCTTCTTGCCTTTGAAAACAGTCTCTTCCGGCTGCGCGCGGTGCGTATCATCATTTGCATAGCGGCTCTCTTTGCCAGCGGTCAGCTTATAAAGCGGCGGCTTGGCCAGGAACAAGTGACCCTTTTTCACGATGTCCGACATCTCTTGGAAGAAGAACGTCATCAGCAGGGTTGCGATGTGCGCGCCATCGACGTCCGCATCGGTCATTATGATCACGCGGTCATAGCGGAGGTTTTCAGCGTCGCAGTCTTTGCGGGTGCCGCATCCCAGCGCGAGTGAGAGATCGGCGATTTCCTGATTGGCGCGGATTTTGTCGGCGGTGGCCGAGGCCACATTCAGAATCTTACCGCGAATGGGTAGGATCGCCTGCGTCTTACGGTTGCGTGCTTGCTTTGCGCTACCACCAGCCGAATCGCCCTCAACGATAAACAGCTCGGTTTCTTTGTCGCCTTCGCCGGAACAGTCGGTGAGTTTACCGGGTAGGCGGAGTTTCTTGGCATTGGTCGCCGTCTTGCGCTTGATCTCGCGCTCTTGCTTGCGGCGCAGGCGTTCATCCATGCGCTCCATAACCTCGCCGAGCAGGGCCTTGCCCCGGTCCATATTGTCGGTGAGGAAATGGTCGAAGTGATCACGCACCGCGTTCTCAACAAAGCGGGCCGCCTCTGGCGAGGTCAGACGGTCCTTTGTTTGCGACTGAAACGACGGGTCGCGGATAAAGACGCTGAGCATCACCTCGCCGCCGGTCATCACGTCATCGGCGCTGATGTCTTTGGCCTTTTTCGTGCCGGTAAGCTCACCGAAGGCGCGCAGGCCCTTGGTCAGAGCAGCCCTTAGACCTTGCTCGTGAGTGCCGCCATCGGGGGTTGGAACCGTGTTACAATACCGGCTGGTCGATCCGTCGGAATAGAGCGGCCATGCGATGGCCCACTCTACCCGGCCTTGCGAGGTGCCGCTGTCATCCTCGGGAAAGTCCTGATTGCCGGTGAAGGCCTGCGCGGTGACGCATTCGCGCGCTCCGACTTGTTCTGCCAAGTGATCAGCGAGGCCGCCAGGAAATTTGAACGTCGCCTCTTCAGGCACGTCTTCAGACGCGAGGCTCGGCGCGCATTTCCAGCGGATTTCAACACCAGCAAATAGATAGGCTTTGGAGCGGGCGAGCTTGAACAGCCGGTGCGGCTTAAACTTGCGGTCGCCAAATATCTCTTCATCGGGCGTGAAGCTGACCTGCGTGCCGCGCCGATTGGGCGTTGCGCCAAGGTTTTCGATCTTGCCGAGCGTTTGCCCTTTGGAGAATTCCTGTGCAAACAATTGCTTGTCCCGCGCTACCTCAACGCGGGTGTGTGATGACAGAGCGTTGACGACGCTCACACCCACCCCGTGGAGACCGCCGCTGGTGGCATAGGCCTTGCCAGAGAACTTGCCGCCTGAGTGAAGTGTGGAAAGGATCACCTCAAGCGTGGATTTGCCCGGAAATTTTGGGTGCTCATCGACCGGAATGCCCCGGCCATTATCGCCAATGGTCAGGCGGTTGCCTTCCTCCAGGCGCACTTCGATCCGGTTGGCATGGCCCGCAACGGCCTCGTCCATTGAGTTGTCGAGCACTTCGGCGGCAAGGTGATGCAGCGCGCGGTCATCCGTGCCGCCAATGTACATCCCAGGCCGGCGCCGCACCGGCTCCAGCCCTTCGAGCACCTCAATCGATGAGGAATCGTAATCACCGCTCGATGACGGAGTACCTTCAAACAGATCATCAGACATGCGTAAGGCTATAGGCCCGGCAGAGAGCCGCTAACAAGCAGGTAACTCTACGTTTTGCTCAGTCCTCGAAGCGTTGAGGTGCCTGGTCGACGACTACGACGCTGTTGCCGCGCACCTCACGTACTTCCATTGCGCGTTCCACAACACCGTTTCGTTGGAAGCGGAATGGACCGTCCAACCCAAGGAAACCGCCGCGATCCGCGCAGCTGCCGTTCTGGGAACTGACTGCCAACGCGCCAATCTCGCGCGACTCTGAGAGTTAGCAGGACAGCGTCATAGCCCAAGGTTGAAATCCGATAGGGCTTGGAGCCGAAGCGGGTCTCATAGCTGTCGGTAAAGCGCTTATATCGGCCATCAGACACTGCAGAGAACAATGCCCCGCGCATTGCGCTGGAACGGGTGAGGGCGGTTTCGCCGCTCCACAGCTCCGTGCCGAGGATGCGGGAGTTTACGCCGTTTTCTTTCTTAAGCTCGCCAGCAGCCTGAACTGATAGCCGCGCGCCTTCGCCAAGCAGCACCGTGTCATAGCCGCCGGCATCGCGCAGACGCTGAGCAGCGCTGACAATAGAGGTGTTTCCGCGAGAGTAGCGCTGGGTTGTGGTCAGCGATCCGCCAAAATCACGCAGAGCATTGCTAAGCGCGCTCATTGATCGCTCGCCATAGTCACCATTGGGAAGCAGAGCGGCAAAGCGCGTTGCGCCTTGGTTGCGGGCATAGCGGACGCTGCGGCGGATCGATTGCTCTGGGATGTGTCCCATCACGAACACATCAGGGCTCGCAACGCTGGTGTCGTTCGAGAATGAGATTGTCGTCACGCCTGCTGGGCGGGCCTGTGCCTGAACCGCCGACACATTTTCGGACAGCAATGGGCCGAGGATCAGGCGGTTGCCATCGGCGATGGCTCTGCGAGCGGCTGCGCCCGCGCCCTGTGAGGTGTCATAGGTCGTAATGCGCAAATTGTTCGCATTGGTATCGAGTAAAGCCATGGTTGTGGCATTCGCCAGCGATTGGCCAACCGCGCCTGTGCTACCCGACATCGGGACGAGGAGAGCAATCCGGTGACGGGTTGCGTCAGTAGGCAGAGCGGTCGCGCTAGGTTCCGTCGATGGGCCAGGGACCGTGGTGGTGGTTGGACCCGTCTTTGGGATCACCTGACACCCGCCGAGCACAGCGGCAGCGCCCGCAATCACCAGAGTGCGCCGATTAAACCAATTACGCTTCATACTTGCCGACCCCTGTTGGCTGTTCCAAAGAGCTTTGGTGACTGACCCGCACTCTTCATCGCCTGTATCCAAATCACTTGAGCAGGGCCTCTACATTGTAGCAACTCCGATTGGCAATCTCGGCGATATAACGCTCCGTGCTGTCGACATTTTGCAACGCTGTGATGTGATCGCCTGCGAGGATACACGGGTCACGGGCAAGCTGTTGTCGCATCTCGGCATTTCGAAACGGATGCGGCGCTATGATGATCACAGCGAGGAGGGGGCGAGGCGAGAGCTTATTGATGTGGCGCGAGCTGGCTCAGTGGCGCTGGTAAGCGATGCAGGAACGCCGCTGATTTCTGACCCCGGTTTTCGGCTGGTGCGCGATGCGAGGGAGGCTGATGTAGCGGTCACTACGCTGCCCGGTGCGTGCGCAGCTATTGCGGGCCTGACACTCGCGGGCTTACCCAATGATCGCTTCTTGTTCGCAGGCTTCCTACCCGTGAAGCAAAAGGCGCGAGGGGAAGTTCTGCAAGAGCTCGGCGCGGTGAGCACAACGCTGATTTTCTATGAAACCGGGCCGCGGCTGGTTAAAAGCCTTGATGCTATCGCCGCAGACATGCCGGATCGGCAGGTCGCCGTCGCACGGGAGCTGACCAAGTTGCATGAGGAATGCAGGGTGGGGACGGCAAGCGAGCTGGCGGCCCACTACACCGATCATCCGCCGAAAGGTGAGATTGTGCTTCTGATTGGCCCCCCATCGGGTGATGCGCCGGTCGGCGATCCTGATGAGCTGCTGAGAGAGGCGCTAGAAACCATGAGCCCCAGCAAGGCGGCGGGACAAGTGGCCAAGGCGAGCGGATTGGACCGCAAGACGCTCTATGCCCGCGCAGTAGAGTTCAAAGCGCTATGAAGCGGCAGATCGCGGAAAAGAGCGGCCGCGATGGCGAATTACGGGCGGCCATGTGGCTGCGCCTGAAGGGGTGGCAGGTCCTTGCTCAAAGGGTGAAGACGCCGCGCGGAGAGATCGACCTCATCGCTCGCAAGGGTGCGCTTGTGGCCTTCACGGAGGTAAAATGGCGCAAGAAGAAGGCTGATCTTGACTACGCGATTGATGAAAGACGCCTAACCCGCGTTGCCGCCGCGGCCGAATGCGTTGCCCACGAATACCTGCGCGAGGGCGATGATATGCGAATTGACGTTATCCTCCTTGCACCGGGCAGCATGCCTCGCCACATCACCAACGCTTGGATGCCTTAGACTGGCACCTGCCTTGAAAGGATTATTGATGAGTCTTCGCATCGCGGTTCAGATGGACCCTATTGAAAGCATCAACATTAAGGGCGATTCCAGCTTTGCGCTGATGCTGGCCGCGCAAGAACGCGGGCACTCGATCTATGAGTATCATGTTGAGAGCCTGACGCTGGATGCGAACGACCGTCTGTTTGCCGACTGCGCACCGATCACGGTGCAGCGGGTTGAGGGCGATCACTTTACCAAAGGCCCATCTAAGCGGTTGGATCTGGGCAAGGACATCGACGTGATCCTGATGCGGCAGGATCCCCCGTTTCACATGGGCTATATCACCGCCACCCACCTGCTCGAGCGGATTGGCCAAGAGACCCTCGTGGTCAACGATCCGGCCAATGTCCGCAATTCACCGGAGAAGGTGATGGTGCTCGACTACCGGCAGTTTATGCCGCCGACCCTCATCACGCGCTCCCCGGACGAGGTGAAGCGCTTTATGGCAGAGCATGGCGCTGTGGTGGTGAAGCCGATCCACGGCAATGGCGGCAAAGCGATCTTCCGCGTGCCAGCCGATGGCGACAATCTCACCGCTCTGTTTGAGGTGTTCAATCAGACCTGGCCAGAGCCGCATATGGTCCAACCCTTCCTTCCCGAAGTGGCAGAGGGCGACAAGCGTATCGTGCTGGTTGATGGCGAAGTTGCGGGGGCAATCAACCGGATACCGGGCGAGGGCGAGTTTCGTTCTAACCTCGCCATGGGCGGTAGCGCGGAGAAAACCGGCCTGACCGAGCGCGAGGAAGAGATCTGCGATGCGATGGGGCCAGAGCTTAAGCGGCTGGGCCTGACATTTGTCGGTATCGATGTGATCGGCGGCAAATGGTTGACCGAGATAAATGTCACCTCACCGACGGGGATTGTCGCGATCGATGCGTTTAACGGCACCGACACGGCTGGCATGATCTGGGACGCTATTGAGGGGCGTCACGCGGGGCTTTGATGCCCGCTATCGACCCAGTTTTGAACGTTGGTCGGTTGTCGAAACAATCCTAAAATCTGCCAATCATTCAGCCGCGCACATCAACGAGCTTTTGGCGTTGCCCAATTGATCGAAGTTGTTGTCGTCAAGCCATGCCTCGAAGCGTGCTCGCTGTGCTGGCCACTCACCTTCCAATATTGAAAACCAAGCAGTATCTCGTCGGCGACCTTTCGCAATCTCTGCCTCTCGCCAAATGCCTTCAAATGTGAATCCCAATCGCGCCGCAGCACGCATGGATGCAGCATTCAGCGCGTTGCACCGCCACACTACGCGAAGGTAACCAAGCTCGAAAGCGTGTTCCAGCATGATTGACATTGCCTCGGTACCGGCACGTGTTCGTTGCAGTCGAGGCGAGAACCAGATGCTTCCAATCTCAATGGACGCATTTTCTGGAGAAATGTCGCAGAACGAAGCCCATCCTTCCGGACATCCACTTGAAGAAGGAGTTATCGCGAAGAAAGGCTGGTCCGGAAGATTCGCTATGCGAACAATATGATCGCGTAACTCGTCTTCAGACCGGAATGGTCCGTAGCGTAAATATGTCCAGGAGGAGTCCGCAGACTTGGCAGCCTCCCAAAGCCCTGCGACATGTGACACCTTCAGGGGTTCGAGCAAAACTGATCGGCCTAAATGCGGTTCCAGTGCTGGCAACCTTCTGGTCGCGTCAACGACAGCTGCGCCAAGGGGCAGTGTAGGGTCGGAACTTGTCATAGACGCGTTTTGTCAGAACGCGTACTCATCATCAACCAATGCCTGAACTGCGGGATTTCTCTAGGACCCGGCGGTCCGCTTCCACCCCCAAATTCAGTCAGTTCTTTTTCGCGGATTTTCGCTCTCTGGGATGCGCTGAGCGATAATTTTCTAGCATCGTTTCAGGATCAACATTAGCCTCAATCTGCATTGAGCCTTGTGTAGCAGGCCAAACAGTTACTGCAGGCTTCTGAAACCCGCCTCCGCGCCCAGAAAACCACCTGTTCTGGGACGCGATTGAGGGGCGGGTGAGCTAGAACATGTTGCATTGAGCCATGATGGCATTGCCGCTGGTCTCAATTTTGACATTTGCACTGACTTCGCCAAGTGCGCTGTCGTTATAGGTCACATTTGAACCCTCAACCTTAGCGCCTGCCTTGCCCATGAATGCGAGGGTCAGGCGGTCTTCGAGAGACTTGTATGCTGCGGCTTGCTGCGACGGTGTTAGCTTTTGAAGTTTGTCGTCAAAACACTCGCATTGATTGGATGAGGCGCTGAAACTCAGATAGGGCGCGCTTTGCAAATAGTCAGTGTCGCACTTTGCGTAATATTTGCCGCGTTCATAACCTTCGCTTGTGTGAGAGCCGCCAAATGCCCCGCTGTAATACGCGAATGCCACTCCGCCCGAAACAACCACGAATATGGCTACCAGGTCCAATCTCATGACCTCTCCCTCCTATATCGTTTATCTCTTTTTCCCGGCGCGCGGATGCGCAGCACGGTAATTTTCTAGCATTCGCGCCGCATCTACTTGGGTGTAAATCTGGGTTGAGCCGAGTGATGTATGCCCCAATAACTCTTGCAAAGACCTTAAATCGGCTCCCGCACCCAACAAATGCGTTGCAAAACTGTGCCGCAGCGCATGCGGGGTCGCTGTGTCTGGCAGACCCAAAGCGCGGCGAGCATTGGCCATCGCCCTTTGCACCATGCCGGGGGACAGCGGGCCGCCCTTTGCCCCTCGGAACAGCGCTTCGCTTGGTTCAGCTTTCCACGGGCAAAGCTCCGCATAGCGTGCCACGGCCCTCCGAGTGATCGGCAAGATCGGCACAATCCGCTGTTTTCCGCCCTTGCCGGTGACGTGAAGTGTCTCGCCCAGCTCCGCATCGGACCATTTGAGCGACAAGGCCTCTGCGATGCGCAGGCCCGATCCATACATCAGCAGCAGAACCGCACGATCACGCGCACCGATCCAATCTTCATCCGGCATGCCCGCGACGAGGTCGGCGATATTGACCGCTTCATCGGGGGTGACAGGGCGGGGCAGGCCCTTCTTGGTGCGCGGTCCACGCAGGCGCGGTGCGGATGGATCGGGATCGCCGGTCTGCGCCCGGGCAAAGGTGATGAATGCCTTGAGCGCGGATAGCTCGCGCGCAGTGCTGGCGTTGGAGAGGCCATCATTGCGGCGCGTGGCGAGATGCGCGCGCAGGTCGTGCGCCTCCAACCCGGCAACACTGTTCCAGTCCGCCAGATCGCGTGCCTTGAGCAGCCGCTCCGCCGCCGAGCAGTAGGCGCGCACTGTGTGCGGGCTCCGCCGCCGTCCTTCGGCCAGATGATCGCGCCATTCGGACAGAAGATCGTGCAGGCTCACGCGTCCACCAGGCTGTCGGCCACCACTTCGCCCAGCAGCGCGTCGAGCAATGGCAGGCCCGCCGGCGTCACGCCGATAGCGTCATCGCGCCGCCAGATCAGGCCAAGATCGCAGTTGCGCCTCAATCCGCGCGGATCGATCAATTGCGCCTCGTCCAGCTCGAAGCGTGCCGACATTGCGCCAAGATCGATCCCCTCGATCAGGCGCAGACCCATCAGAAGCGCTTCTGCGGCTTGATCTCTCGGGCGAAGCGCCTGTTTCTCCGCAATGCCGTGCCCTTGCTCACTGACCGCGCGAAGGAAGTTTTCTGGCTTTTTGTGCCTTGTTGTCGCCATTCCGCCGCGCCTACCATGCGCGCCGGGGCCAATCCCGCAATAATCCTGATAGCGCCAATAGGTGAGATTGTGGCAGCTTTCCTCGCCCAGCCGTGCGTGATTGCTGATTTCATAGGCAGGCAGTCCAGCTTTGCCGGTCAGTTCTTGCGTGATCGTGAAGAGCTCCGCCGCGGCATCGTTGTCTAGCGGCGTAAAGATCCCGCGCCGCACATCGCTGGCAAAGCGCGTACCGGGCTCTATTGTGAGCTGGTAAAGCGACAGATGCGTTGTGCCGAGCGATAGCGCGCGGGCAAGTTGCGCGTCCCACAATTCCGGGGTGTGAGTAGGCAGGGCGTAGATCAGATCGAAACTGACCCGCTCAAAGTGTTGCTGCGCAGTGGTCAGCGCGCCGAGGGCTTCATCCGCCCCATGCAAACGCCCGAGCCATTGCAAGCTGTCGTCGTCAAGCGATTGAACACCCAGCGAAACACGGTTGATCCCGGCATTGGCTAGCGCGGCAAAATTGCTGGCTTCAACAGAGGAAGGATTGGCCTCTAAAGTGATTTCGATATTTGGGGAAAAGCCCCACAATTGCTCCGCCTCGGCCAGCAGCGCTGCAACCAATTCTGGTGGCATGAGCGAAGGCGTGCCTCCACCGAAAAAGATCGATGTCAGCGGTTCTCCGCCCGCCAATTTCGCCTCAAATCGCATATCGGCGAGCAACGCATTCTGCCACAGCGGAACGTCCACGTTGGCGCGGACATGCGAGTTGAAATCGCAATAGGGGCATTTCTTCGCGCAGAAGGGCCAGTGGATGTAAAGAGCACGCGCCATCGCTTCTTTCAGCCTTTGTTAAAGGCTCTAAGTCAAGGTGTGGGCATGCGAATCCATGCGAAAATTTTTGGGTGTCTGGCCCTTCTCGCGAGCCTGAGCGCGCCCAGCGCGATCGCTCAAGAACGCCAGAATTCCGCCTCGCAGGCAGACCGCTTCGCCAGCGAATTGCTACACGCGCACAACGTAGAGCGCACCGAATTCGGTGTTCAGGCTCTTTCTTGGTCGCCGCAGCTCGCCAATGAGGCTCAGGATTGGGCCAATCAGCTCGCGCGCAGGGGGTAATGCAGCACGCCTCGCTGGATGAGCGCCGAGGGCGCGGTGAAAACCTCTGGATGGGGACTGCGGGATATTTTAGCCTGAGCGCGATGATCAACTTCTTTGCCGAGGAAAAGCGGCACTTTAGGTCCGGCACTTTCCCGAATGTCTCACGCACCGGGAATTGGGCGGACGTCGGTCATTACACCCAAATGGTCTGGGCCGAGACACGCGAAGTCGGCTGCGCAATTGCTCAAGGTAGAGGCAATGAATTCCTGGTGTGCCGATATTGGCCCGCCGGAAACACATATGGCCGCAAGGTGGGTTGAGCGCCGCGAGCGTTTTGGGGAAGGTCGATTGATGTCAAAAATCTCGAAAAAATGCAGTAAAATGGTCGCGCCAGTCGCGATCATCCTCGTCGCGTCTGGTTGCGGAGGCGGCGAAAGCAGCTCTTCATCGAGCACCAGCACGGCTGCGACCGGAGGAACGTCATCGTCCCCGCCGCCTGCTCCTCCACCGCCTCCACCACCGCCGCCACCACCACCTGCAACGGGTACAACAACCTCGACCGGTCAGGACGATATGCTCCGGGTGATGTTGGAAGAACACAATGAAGCGCGTCAGGAAGTTGGCGTTGCGCCAATGACCCTAGATGATGATTTGAGCCGCCAAGCACTTGCTTACGCTGAGGAACTCGCCAGCACGGGCCGGTTCGAGCACAGCACCAGCGCCTCACGTCCCAACCAAGGTGAAAACCTTTGGGCAGGTACCGAAGGAGCATTCACTTACGAGGTGATGGCGAACGGTTGGATCAGCGAGAAGCAATACTACGTCCATGACCGTTTTCCTTACGTGAGCAATACGGGTGATTGGACCGATGTCGGCCACTACACCCAGATCATTTGGGCAAACTCGACAGAGCTTGGATGCGGGATAGCGACGGGGTCAGGCCGTGATTACCTCGTCTGTCGGTACTCGCCACCGGGCAATGTTTCGGGGCAATTCGCCTACTGATCCCTTTGATCAACCGCCGAATTGATCCGCGACCAGCTTGGTAAAGGCATCGGCGCGGTGGCTGATGCTGTGCTTTTCCGCTGGATCGATTTCGGCAAAAGTCTGATCACGGCCATTCGGCACAAACACAGGGTCATAGCCAAAACCCATCTCGCCGCGTGGCGGCCAGGTTAGGCGACCCGAGCATGTACCCTCATAGACGACCTGCTGGCCATCGGGCCACGCAACGGCAAGCACGCAGTGAAATGCCGCGCTGCGGTCGGCATCGGCGCCGTGCTGAGCGAGCAGTCCTTCGACCTTGCCCATCGCCATGTACCAATCGCGGCCCGGATCACCTTCAAACCACTGTCTTTCCGCCCAATCGGCGGTGTAGATGCCGGGCCGCCCATCCAGCGCATCCACGGACAGGCCGCTATCATCGGCGAGGGCCGCGATCCCTGAGGCTTCAGCCGCTGCGCGTGCCTTTATCAGAGCATTGTCAGCGAAGGTTTTGCCGGTCTCTGGCGGCTCTGGCAGACCGAGCGATCCAGCGGAGATGCACTTCATTCCGTACGGATCAAGCAGGGCCGAAATCTCTTTAAGCTTGCCTGCGTTATGCGTCGCAATCACGAGCGATCCAGAGCCAAGTTTGCTCATTTTCGGCGCTTTCCTTTTGTCACGAGGCCTGCCGCGACCAATCGCTCGCGTGCGAAGTCAATGATCGACCCATCCACTTGATCTTTTGGCAAAATATATGCGAGTTGGCTGTTCAGATACATTGCGAACAGTTCTTCGCTCTCGTCCCATGAGACGATTTGCGGCCACTTGCCGTTCACATGCGCGGACGGTTGCACGAGCGAAAAGCCTTCGTCATCCAACGTCAGATCAACATGCTCTTTGATGAGCGCATAGTCCGCCCAAGCTTTCTTCGCTTGCCATGGCAGCAAGACAAAGCGCGAAATCGCGATGACCAGCGTCGCACCTATCACACCGCCGATAGCAATGCTGAGTGCTGCGATCACGCCATCGACGAGGAACGCGATTGCTCCCAAGATCGCTATCAACCCGGTGAGAATTGCAAGCCCGCGAAACAGACTGCTGGCAAATTGCAGCTTCCAAAATGCGAGATGCAATTCTTCCGAGATTGAATAACGAACCGGACCCATTGGCTTAGGCGCCGGCCGCTTTCAACTGCTCTGCAAAAATGCCATCGCAGCCGATATTGGCGAGACGGAGCAGGCGCAGCAGGCCTTCCTCGTCATAGGTCGCGCCTTCTGCAGTTGCCTGTACTTCTGCGATTTGACCGCCGGAGATCAACACGAAGTTCGCATCCGCATCCGCGTCGCTGTCCTCAGGGTAATCGAGGTCGAGTACTGGTGTACCTTTGTAGATACCGCAGGAAATTGCTGCCACCTGAGCGGTGATTGGGTCTTCCTTGATATCGCCCGCAGCGATCAAGCCGTTGACCGCGAGGCGCAGGGCAACCCATGCGCCCGAGATTGAGGCCGTGCGCGTGCCGCCATCGGCCTGAATCACGTCGCAATCCAAGGTGATTTGGCGCTCACCCAGCTTCTTAAGATCGACTACTGCGCGCAAAGAGCGCCCGATAAGACGCTGAATTTCTTGAGTGCGCCCTGATTGCTTGCCGCGAGCTGCCTCGCGAGAACCGCGAGTGTGCGTTGCGCGCGGGAGCATCGAATATTCACCGGTGACCCAGCCTTCGCCTTTGCCGCGCAGCCATGGCGGGATGCGTTCTTCGACGCTGGCCGTGCACAGCACGCGGGTGTCACCAAAGCTGATCAGGCAAGAGCCCTCTGCGTGTTTTGTGAAGCCGGTTTCGATTGTGATTGCGCGCATTTCGTCAGGCGCGCGGCCAGATGGTCGCATGATGTTTTCCTATGTTCGATTCGCTTGGCGCACGGTTTGGCGGGACAAAAGAGTCGCGGCAAGGGCACGGCCGGGCTTGGCTCGGGATAGTTTCACGCTAAATAGCACGCATGGCCTCACCACCAATTTCAGAAATGACGGACCGAGCGCGCGAGATTTTCCGCCGCGTGGTGGAAGGCTACATGGATAATGGCCAGCCCGTTGGTTCAAAAACGCTGTCAGGCGACAGCGGCCTGAACCTCTCGCCTGCGTCCATCCGTTCTGTGCTTGCGGATCTGGAGGGACTCGGCCTGCTTGCCGCGCCTCACACCAGCGCAGGACGCTTACCGACGGAAATAGGCCTCAGACTGTTTGTCGACGGTATGATGCAGGTCGCTGAACCCACACCAGAAGAACGCGCGCAGATTGAGCAGCGGCTCGGAGAGCCGGGGCCAGTGGAGCAGGCGCTGGAGCAGGCGAGCTCTGTTCTCTCCGATCTCTCCGGTGCTGCGGGCATGGTTATGGTGCCGACGCGCGAACAGCAATTGGCGCAGTTCAATCTCGTCGATCTGGGTCAAGGCAGGGCGCTTGCCGTTCTGGTTGGCGAGGATGGCGGGGTGGAAAACCGTGTTTTGCGGCTGGGCGGCGCGGTTTCACCGAGCGCGCTGGAGGCGGCGACCAATTACATCACCGCGCGGCTTTCTGGCAGGACGTTAAGCGATGCAGCCGCGGCGATGCGGCAAGAAATCAAGACGGGCCAGTCTCAGCTTGATGATGCGAGCAAGGACTTGGTTGAGCGCGGGCTGGCCGTGTGGAGCGAGGACACAGAGGAACGCCCCGTCCTGATCGTTCGCGGCGCCTCCAACCTGCTGGACGAGGCGGCGATGGAGGACATCGACCGGGTTCGCTCGCTGCTCGATGACCTCGAGAATAAGCAATCGGTTGCCGCTCTGCTCGACAATGCGCGCGAGGCGGAGGCAACGCGCATTTTCATCGGCAGCGAAAACCGATTGTTCGGACTTTCTGGCTCTTCCGTCATCGCTTCGCCCTATCGCGATCGCGAGGGACGGGTGGTAGGAGTTCTGGGTGTGATCGGGCCGACGCGGTTGAATTACGCGCGCGTGGTCCCCATGGTGGATTTAACAGCCCGTTCTTTGGGCAAACTCATTGCATAATTGGACACAAGACGACGATGATCGACAACGATAAGCCGCACGACGAAGCGGCAGAAGCAGAATTGAAGGGCGTGCCAGAGGAGTTTCTGGAAGACGCAGATGCGCCAGACGGTGAAGACGGCGAAGAGGATGATCTGAGCGAGGCGCTGGAATCGCTGCGCCGAGATTTGGAAGAATCCAAGCAAGAGACGCTGTATGCCAAGGCGGAGACTCAGAATGTGCGCCGCCGGATGGAAAAAGACGTCGGCGATGCGCGCGCCTATGCGGCGACCGGATTTGCGCGTGATGTGCTGAGCGTGGCGGACAATCTCTCCCGCGCGATCGAAGCCATCCCGGAGAGCCTGCGCGAAGACGAGAAGATGAAGGGCCTGGTGACCGGCATTGAGGCGACCCAGCGCGAGCTGGAGAAGGTCTTCAAGAGCCACGGCATTGAGCGTGTGGCGGCGGTTGGCCTGCCCCTCGATCCGAACCAGCACCAGGCGATGATCGAAATTCCAAGCGATGAGCATGAACCGGGTACGATTGTGCAGGAAATGCAGTCTGGCTGGATGATCAAAGATCGCTTGCTGCGTCCTGCTATGGTTGGCGTTGCTAAGAAGCCGGATTGAAGTGCAACACTGACACCCTGCGCAAACGAAATTGCGCAACTGAGTTTAAGGAAAGGGTCGCAAGTTTTCTTGCGGCCCTTTTTGTGTTTTATCCCGTTGCACCCGGAAAGCGCACCAAGCCATCATAAACCGATTTATCGGCCACTCCGGTAACGCGCACGCCTTGCCGCATCCAGAAAGCGTGCTTTACGATCTCCGCCTGCTGCTCAATGCCATAGGCGGCAAAGGGCTGGCCCGGTTTGAGCGTGTATCCATAACGGCAGAAGGGATGGCGGTGCAGCAGCAAATACCAATCGCCGCGCGTTTGGGTTTGCCAGACATGGGTGAGCTCATGGATCAGCAGGCCTTGACGGATCAGCCCTTCACCCGAAAAATCATCGCAATAGGCCGCGCCATCGGGGTGGAAATGCACGTGGCCGCGCGGGGCCATGGTGACTTTGCGCGGCTGAAACGGAAACCATTTGCGGCGCCGGATGCGCACCGCCTCATAGTCAATCGCGGTGCCAAAAACGGTCTTGGCAATGCAAATTTCACCAGGCGTCAAAGTGCGCTCGCCGCCGACCGGGCAGGCCGGGACGAGCGCGTGGCTTTGAGCCGCAGGTGAGGGCGTGTCGCTCAGCGCTCTTCGCCCGCTGCGCGCACTTCGGCTTCGAACTTATGCCGCTTACCGCCTGAAATCTTGAGCGTTACCTCGGCGGTGCCGCCGGCCTGAACACTGTCGTCGAGTTCGAATGCCATGACGTGCTTTGCGCCGGGTTCGAACGCAACCTCGGTGCCATTGGTGAGCGGAACAGGGCCAGCCTCAGCCATGGTCATCTTGAAATCATATTCCATCATGTCGTGAACGGTTGCGCTCTTTGCGCCCGCCACCTCAGCGCCGCTGACCGCAATGCCGCGATCGCCATCATAGCTGAGGTTGAAATAGACCGCCGCGGGGTTGCCCGACACCGGGGGAAGCACCAGGCGTGCATCTGTAATCGTGATGCCTTCAATCGTATCGACTGGTTCCGGGGCAGGTGCCTCTTCGCCGCAGGCCGCCACGCCCAGACAGGCGGCTAAAGCAATGCCGCGCAGAAAGCCAGGCGATGTTTGTGTCATTTTCACGTTGTAGTCCCCTTGTTGGATGGTGCGAAAAGTAGGCGCGTCCATCCCTTGTGCCAAGCAAAACCGCACCTATATCCCGCCTACAAACGAGTTGCCAAACGGTTCCGCCAATTCTGGGGAGCACCACAGGCAGCGTCCAACAACCTGTAATGGATGGGGAAATAATGGGTAAAGTAATCGGCATCGACCTCGGCACCACCAACTCGTGTGTGGCTGTAATGGACGGGGGCAAGCCTAAAGTTATTGAAAATTCTGAAGGCGCGCGCACCACGCCTTCTATCGTTGCCTTTACCAAGGACAGCGAGCGCCTGATCGGCCAACCGGCCAAGCGTCAGGCAGTTACCAATCCAGACAACACTCTGTTCGCGATTAAGCGCCTGATTGGCCGCCGCTTCGACGATCCGCTGACGAAGAAAGATATGGGCCTCGTTCCGTATGACATCGTCAAAGGCAAGAACGGTGACGCATGGGTTAAAGCCGGCGGCGAAGACTATTCGCCGAGCCAGATTTCAGCTTTCATTTTGCAGAAGATGAAAGAAACCGCCGAGAGCTATCTCGGTGAGACTGTCGACCAAGCCGTCATCACGGTTCCTGCGTACTTTAACGATGCTCAGCGTCAGGCGACCAAAGACGCGGGTCAGATCGCTGGCCTTGAAGTGCTGCGGATCATCAACGAGCCGACCGCTGCGGCGCTCGCCTATGGCATGGACAAGAACGACGGTAAGACGATCGCTGTCTATGACCTTGGCGGCGGTACGTTTGACGTTTCCGTGCTCGAAATTGGCGACGGCGTGTTCGAAGTGAAGTCGACCAATGGCGATACGTTCCTTGGCGGCGAAGACTTCGACAGCGCGATTGTCGAATGGCTTGCGGCTGAGTTCGAAAAGAAAGAGAACATGGACCTGCGCAAGGACAAGCTTGCGCTCCAGCGTCTCAAGGAAGCGGCTGAGAAGGCTAAGATCGAGCTTTCAAGCTCGGCCACGACCGAAATCAACCTGCCGTTTATCACAGCGCGCATGGATGGCGGATCAAGCACGCCGTTGCACTTGGTTGAAACGCTCAGCCGTTCCGACCTTGAAAAACTGGTCGGCGATCTGATCAAGCGCACGCTTGATCCATGTAAGAAAGCCCTCGCAGATGCGGGCGTGTCGAAAGACGACATCGACGAAGTGATCCTGGTCGGCGGTATGACCCGCATGCCGAAGGTTCGCGAAGTCGTTGAAGGTTTCTTTGAGGCAAAGCCGCACACTGGCGTGAATCCAGACGAGGTGGTTGCCATGGGCGCGGCCATTCAGGCTGGCGTTCTGCAAGGAGATGTTAAAGACGTTCTGCTGCTCGACGTGACGCCATTGTCGCTCGGCATTGAGACCCTGGGCGGTGTCTTTACTCGGATGATTGATCGCAACACGACGATCCCGACGAAGAAGACGCAGACCTACTCAACCGCTGAAGACAATCAGAATGCGGTGACCATTCGCGTGTTCCAAGGTGAGCGCGAAATGGCGGCGGATAACAAGATGCTGGGTCAGTTCGATCTGGTCGGCATTCCGCCTGCACCGCGAGGCGTTCCGCAGGTTGAGGTGACCTTTGACATTGACGCGAACGGCATCGTGAACGTCTCTGCCAAGGATAAGGGAACCGGCAAAGAACAGACGATCAAGATCCAGGCATCGGGCGGACTGTCCGACAATGACATTGATCAAATGGTTCAAGACGCTGAGAAATTCGCTGAAGAAGACAAGAAGCGCCGGGCCTCTGCGGAAGCTCGCAACCAAGCCGACAGTCTCGTGCACGCGACCGAAAAGCAGCTCGAAGAGCACGGTGATAAGGTTGATGCCGATACCAAGTCTGCGGTGGAAACCGCGCTTGGCGAAGCGAAAACCGCGCTGGAAGGCGACGATGTTGATGAAATCAACGCCAAGTCTCAGGCTCTCACTGAAGCGGCCATGAAAATGGGTCAGCAAATCTACGAGAAAGAGCAAGCTGAAAGCGCTGCTGCTGGTGACAGCGGTGACGGCGATGCCTCTTCGGATGCGTCAGACGACGAAGACGTTGTCGATGCTGAATTCTCCGAAGTGGACGAAGACAACAAGGACTGATGTCCTCATGAAAAACTATCTTGCCGTCAGCGTGGCCCGCCAAAGGTCTACGCTGACGGCAGCTAGGTTTTAGGGACCAAGGTCACCATGGCTGCTACCCAATTAGATTATTACCAATTGCTCGAGGTGGGCCGCGACGCTGATGCGGCGGCGCTGAAGAGCGCTTATCGCAAGCTGGCGATGAAGTTTCACCCCGATCGCAATCCGGGCGATGCGGAAGCAGAAGCGAAATTCAAAGCCTGTAATGAGGCCTATGAAGTCCTCAAAGATCCGCAAAAGCGCGCGGCCTATGATCGCTATGGTCACGAGGCATTCCAGCAGGGAATGAACGGCGGCGGTGGAGGCGGCTTTGGCGGCGGACGCGGCCAGGCGGACTTCGGCGATATTGGCGATATTTTTGAAACGATCTTTGGCAGCGCCTTTGGCGGGGCCGCAAGTGGCCGGCAGCAGACCCGGCGCGGTGCTGATCTGCGCTATGACATGCAGGTTACCCTCGAAGAGGCGTTCCATGGCAAGTCTACCGAGATCGAAATTGAAGTCTCGCAAGCCTGCGACACCTGTGATGGGTCCGGCGCAGCGCCCGGCACCAGCGAACGACAGTGCAATTTGTGCCACGGGCATGGCTCTGTGCGCGCAAAGCAAGGGCTGTTCGTGGTTGAACGGCCTTGCCCAACATGCAGCGGCCGCGGCGCCGTATTGGAGGAACCATGCGGTTCATGCCGCGGGGAAGGGCGCGTTGACCGCGCTCAGGCTCTGTCAGTGGACATCCCGCCCGGCGTTGATACCGGCACGCGCATTAGGCTGACCGGTAAAGGTGAAGCGGGCGCTCGCGGAGCCCCTCCTGGGGATCTCTACATATTCGTGCACGTAACCCCGCACGAGCTATTCCAGCGCGAAGGCACCACTCTGGCCACGCGCGTTCCTGTCAGCTTTACGACAGCGGCTCTGGGGGGCAGTGTCGATATCCCGGATCTCGATGGTTCGACTAATTCGGTCGACATCCCAACCGGCATCCAATCGGGCAAGCAATTGCGCGTGCGCGGTGCCGGTATGCCAGTGCTGCAAGGGCGCGGGCGAGGTGATCTGGTGGTAGAGATTGCGGTTGAAACACCGACAAAGCTCAGCCGCAAGCAAAAGGACATTCTCGAAGAGTTTCGCGAGACCGAAACCGGAGACGAGTGCCCTGAAAGCCGCAGCTTTTTCTCCAAGTTGAAGGACGCCTTCGGCGGTTGATGCGTTGTCTGGCACTGACCCTGCTGGCAGCGCCAAACAGATAGCGCTCAACGCTTATCGGCAAGGTTCGGCCAATGCGGGCGAGCTGCTCTCCGCTGCGCTCAAGGACGAGCCGTATGATGGCGAATTGCTGATTGCAGAGGCTTCGATCCGTGCCTCTCGCGGTGACATGCTGCCTTTGGACCGCTTGGAAGCGGTGCTTGCGCGGGCGCCTGAGTGGGTCTCTGGCCATAGGGCTTTGGCTCAATTGAAGGCCATACTAGGCGATCCTGCCCCCTTTAGCGCCATAGAATCCGCGCTGGAGGCACGGCCTGACGACCCGAAATTGGCGCTCGCCTTTCTCGCACTCTTGGGCGGTGCCGGGCGCTATGAGGATGCCGCGCAAAAGGCGTCAGAATTGCGCCGCCGGATCGGTGATATTCCAGGCCTGAAACTGATCGAGGCACGCTTTGCAGGCTTTGCCGGGCGCTGCGAAGATGCGGCCGAATTACTGCGAAATTTGCCTGAAGACCTGCCGGAATTGGAATATGAGAAGGCACGCAATTCCCTTCGGCTAGGGGTGTTTGGAGACGCCAGCGCGGCAATTGATCGCGCGCTTGCCTTGGGGAAAGCCGATATTGGCGTCTGGGCGCTGGCCGAGCTGTGCTGGCGCATCGAAAGCGATCCGCGCCATCAATGGCTGTATCCTGAGACGATTGCCGCAGAACAATTCGACCTCGGACTTAGCGCCGATGAACTGACCGAGACGGTCCAGCCGCTGCGCGGATTACACGATATGAACGCGGCGCCCTTGGGCCAAAGCGTCGAAGGCGGCACGCAGACACTCAATGATTTGCGGCACCGCAGCGACCCTTGCCTTTTGGCTCTGTTTGATCGCATCCATGGGGTGCTGGCTGAATACACGGCTAGTATGGCGTCGCTGCCGGCCGAACACCCGCTTGCGACGTTGGGGCGAAGGCAAGCCGAAATAACTGCGAGTTGGTCCATCCGCCTGTCCGCTGGTGGTCGCCACTTCCCGCATATGCATGACAGCGGTTTGATCAGTTCGGCTGTTCACCTCGCGGTGCCGGATACCTTTGGTAAAGGCGAGGGGGAGCTCGAGCTTGGCCGGCCCCCTGAAGACATTCCAATAGACCTCGCCCCTGTTGCAATCTTCGCGCCCAAACCCGGTCACCTGATCTTATTCCCGAGCTTTCTCTACCACGGCACCTCGCGTTTCGGTGAAGGCGAGCGACTCACCGTCGCATTTGACGCCGCCTAGGGCACGCCTAGCCAACTCGACAACCACGCGGCTTATGGTTACTTCGCAGGCGACTGGAGAAGAATTATGAACCGTTTTGCCGTTTTCGCCCTGGCTGCTGCAACCCCATTTCTGGCTGTGCCAAGTTTCGCTCAGCGCAACTTCGATGATGTGGAAATTACGGTCGAGGAAATCGCACCTGGCGTAGCGGTTCTGTTCGGCGCGGGCGGCAATATAGGTGTCAGCTACGGTGATGATGCAACGGTCATGATTGATGATCAGTTCGCGCCGCTGTCTGAAAAGATTGAAGCTGCTGTTGCAGGCCTTGGCGCAACTCCGGTGAAATATGTCGTCAACACGCACTGGCATGGTGACCACACCGGCGGGAACGAGAATTTCGGCAAGACCGGCGCGACAATCTTTGCACACGATAATGTCCGTGTGCGCATGGCTGATCCGTCTCTGTCTGGCCGCGACGGAGATCCAGCGCCAGATGTTGCTCTGCCCGTTGTGACCTATGGCCAGGGCCTTCGCTTCCATCTCAACGACGACACTATCAACCTAGCCTTTTTGGGCGGTGGCCATACCGATGGCGACAGCGTGGTGATGTGGGACAAAGCCAATGTCGTTCATATGGGAGACCTCTATTTCAACATCCCGGGTTATCCCTTTGTCGACACCCGCTCTGGCGGCAGTGTCTACAACCTGATGTCCACGCTCGATCTCGTGATTACGATGATCAATGATGAGACCAAGGTTATTCCGGGCCATGGCGGTATGTCGAACAAGGCCGAAATGGTGGCCTATCGCGCGATGATCGGCGAGGCAGTGTCCCGCGTGGAAGCGCTTAATGAAGCTGGCAAGACGCTGGAAGAGGCAGTTGCAGCCAAACCGCTGGCCGACTTTGATCGCGGCGAGGGCTTCATCAGCGATGACGCATTCGTGACCGCTATCTGGACCAGCATCGAAGGCTAAGCGAGCGCTTGGTCTTACGCAAAACGCGCGAGGATCTCGTCTCTTAGTCCGCGCAGCAATTGCTCGCGGCACCGGCCAACCTCCAATTCCTCGTCAATAATGGCGAGGAATGCGGAGCGTTTGGCGGATCGGATGGATTCGGGTTTCATCCCGGCATCGACCGTCGATGCAATCAGATCGATCATCCGCTCCGCTCCGTGCAGGCGGCCCCAGACATAGTCGTTTTCGCGGTAAAATCGGCTGAAGAACGCTCCGAAATTGTAGAACTCAATACCGCGCAACGTCGCGCGTGTACCGCCTTCGCGGATGGAACGCGCATCATCGGGAGAGATGCGGTCAACCTTGACCGGATTGTACTCGGTCAGTCCTTCGTTCTGCAGCAGGGGCAGGGTGGCGACATCGTAAAACGGGAAGCCAAGATAGGTCAGCAGCATTCGCCGCTTCAGGTTCTTGGGCATTTGCGCCAGCGCCTCTGCGAATATCCGTTCTGCCTCCAGATCGGTCTCCGGCAGCAGGCGCTGCTCGGCGAGATAATCGAGCAAGGCGCCTGGATCCTTTAGCGCATTCCGCGCATGGCCCGCGAATTCGTCGCTCAGTCCAGAGATATCATCGGCTGAGAAATAGAGCGCGAGAATGTCGTAAATTTTCTCCCTCGCGATATCGAGCGCATCGTCTGGTATCTCCGGATCGGTTTCCCAATCCCGCGCCAGCCTGCGCGCGAGCAGGCGCAAGCGCCGAATGCGAAAGCCGATGTCGTGAGCCCTGAAGAATTGGATCGCTCCTTCGCTCGCGCCTCCGCTTCCGTCGGATAAATCGCTCAGCCCCCGGCGCTCCAATTCGCGGCGAATCGCGGTGGCAATCGGCATGCTGTCTGCTAACGACAGCTCTGGCGCTGCTTCCAGAGCAAGCTCTGCGAGGCGGTCGATGATGCCGCTGAACTTGGTCTGCGCATAGGCTTGGAAGGCATAGCCCGCTCTCTCAGCGGCCGCCTGCTGTGCCTTGGCCCGCCAATTGTGCAAACGCTTTGGGCTGGGACTATCGAGGAAGAACGTCATGCCGAACAGTTTCTCAACCGCGCGGTCTATCTCTGGCCTCAGGCCCAGGACGATCCGGCTCAGCCGCTCGGCATCGCGAGATTGCTGCTCAATCCGTTCCAGATTGTCGCGGATGGGTTGCTCGCGCGGGATGGTCGACAAAGAGCCGAAGATCGCGCCGAAGAAGCCGATGGGTGAATCGTGATTTTCGTTCACTGAACCCGCGCGGTCAGGGCGCGGATCGATGTAGACAAACCGGCGGTCCACTTCGCGCTGAGCGGGGCGACCATGCAGCGCCTTGATCGCTCCGCCAAATGGCGCATTGACCAGAACAGAACCGTCAATCAGCGACACGCCGTCCTCCGTCCCGTCGCGCATATGGACAGGCATGATCCGGTTGAGAAAACTCGCGCGCGATGTCCAATCCACTCCCTTGCGCTCCGCTAAGCGATCAATTTCCGCCAGTTGCAGCGGCGGGAAGGCTCCCGGGAAACTGGCCGTTGCCCGCGCCGCTAGCACCAGCTCCAGCGGATGGGTCAGTCCTTCGCTGCTTTGCACAGGAGTGCTGGCGCGTAGGCTGATCGGGGTGCGATGCTCGGTTTCTTCAACAATGGGCGGACTGTTGAGGCGCAGCATTTCCACATGGCCGCGAAAGTCAGTAGTGGTGACAAACAGATCGATGGGATGGCCGGGCGGTAGCAAAGGGTCTCCGCGCTCGCCCACGCGCATTCCTTCGAGCGCTTCAAACAGTAGGCTGGAGAACTTGTCGCCAGAAAACGGCGGGCTGAACCAGCGGCCACGCACGAGGCGGGAGACTTTTTGCCGCACCTCGGATCGTGTCTCTGGCGACACGCTTTCGCTAACGGCGTTGCCGGGACGGCTGAGCACCCATTCAGCAATCGGCTGAGCCCAGATCTTGGCATAGCGCCACATCGGCTGCGCTTTGGGATCGGTCAGCTCTTCGACGTCAGCGGTTTCCAGCCATAGGTCGGTCAGCGGTTCGAGCGAATGGCCTGAATGGATGGCCTGCGCGAGGAACACCGCGTTGATGCCGCCGGCGCTCGCCCCGGTGAGAATGTCCGGCATAACGCGCAGGCGAAGCGAGTAATCGCGCTCAATTTCGCGCAGCAAGTCGCAATAGACTTTTGCCACCCCGCTGCACGGTGCTTCGTGATTTGCATGAAACGCCCGGCTCGCGCGGGCCAGATGCCAAATCTCTTTGGTTACCCCGTGCATATACACCGCAAGGCTGACACCGCCGTAGCAAACCAGAGCGAGACGAAGTTCTTTTTGCCGCATAAGAATCGTGATGACGTGGAAAGTCAGGAATGGCAATTGCGTTCCGCAAATGTTCCGTCTACGAAATTGGAATGGCAAAGACCAAACGGCGATATGTATGCGGTTCATGCGGCTCTGTTTCGCACCGCTGGCAGGGGCAATGTCCTGACTGTTCTGAATGGAACACGATGACAGAGGATGCACCGGCGACGGTGTTCTCTCAGAAGCATGATCTTTCGCGCGGAGGGCGGGCGCTGGAGTTTGTGCCGCTGGATGGCCCCGCGCAATTGCCTCAGCGGCGGCCGACTGGTCTTGCAGAGTTTGACCGCGCGCTTGGCGGCGGCCTGGTCCCGGGATCGGCTGTGTTGATGAGCGGTGATCCGGGGATCGGAAAATCGACTTTGCTGATCCAAACGGCGGCGACAATCGCGCGCTCAAATGGTGATGTGGTGTATGTCAGCGGGGAAGAAGCCGCTGGGCAAGTGCGTCTTCGCGCTGCACGCTTGGGAATTGCCGACGCGCCGATCAGGCTCGCATCAGAAACTTCGGTGCGCGATATTCTGACCACCTTGGGGGCTGGCGATCCGCCCGCTCTGCTGGTGATCGATTCGATTCAAACGATGCACTCCGACACGATTGAAGGTGCCCCCGGAACCGTCAGCCAAGTGCGCGGCTGTGCGCTCGAACTGATCCGTTATGCAAAGGAAAACGGGACCGCGTTGGTGCTGGTCGGGCACGTCACCAAAGATGGCAATATCGCTGGCCCGCGCGTGCTGGAGCACATGGTCGATGTGGTGATGAGCTTTGAAGGCGAACGCAGCCACCAATATCGGATCCTGCGCGCGCTGAAGAACCGCTTCGGCGCGGTCGATGAGATCGGCGTGTTCGCAATGGCAAACGAAGGACTGGAAGAGGTTACGAACCCTTCCATGCTATTCCTGTCCGGGCGAGACCAGCCGCTCGCAGGCAGCGCAGTCTTTCCTGCTCTCGAAGGGACAAGGCCCGTTTTAGTCGAGATACAGGCTTTGATCGTTAGGTTGCAATCGGGCGCCACGCCGCGGCGCGCAGTGGTTGGCTGGGACAGCGGTAGACTGGCGATGCTTCTAGCCGTGCTCGAATCGCGCTGCGGCCTCAATTTTTCCTCAGCAGAAGTCTATCTTAATATCGCAGGCGGATACCGATTGGCTGATCCCGCCGCTGATCTGGCGGTTGCGGCGGCTTTGATGTCTGCGCTCGCTGATAAGCCGCTGCCAGATAAGGCTGTGTGGTTTGGCGAGGTGTCGCTCGCCGGGGAAATTCGCCCGGTTTCTCATGGGGATCTGCGCCTTAGAGAGGCGGTGAAGTTGGGCTTTGCCAGGGGCTATGGCCCATCTGACAAAAAGCTCGGCTCATCCAAGCTCAATTATCACGGTTTGGGACAACTTTCTAACCTCGTTGACCAAGTGGTTGGGACGGAATAACCCAAGTCAGTAATGGCTATATTTGACATAATCGTGCTCATAATCGTGGGGGTTGCCGCGATTGGTGGTTTCATGCGGGGCCTTGTGCAAGAGGTCCTCTCGCTGGCGGCGTGGATGCTATCAGCCTTTGCGATCTATTATTTGCATGCGCCGCTGACCGAGGGCCTGCGCGATTTTATCGATGCCGACCCGGGAACGCCGATACTCGCCTTTGCGCTCCTACTGCTCATTCCATATGCGGCGATGAAGGTAATTGCGAACAATGTGGGTGAGGCCTCGCGCAATTCCATTCTTGGCCCAATTGACCGGGTGCTTGGATTTGGCTTTGGTGCGGTTAAAGGCGCACTTATCGTGGTGTTTGCTTTCTCCGTCCTGGCGCTAGGCTTTGACACGGTCTGGGGTTTCAAAGGTCGTCCGACATGGATTACGGCCGCCCGCACCTACCCGGCCGCTGATGCGTTCTCCCGCCAATTGGTGTCCGCCATTGCTGAGCGTCGCGCAAAGCTCTCTGACGAGGAAGAGACTGCTGACGACGCCAGCCTGACTGAATGATGGATCGCTTGTGGCAGGCGTAAAGGCGACTAAGCTTTACTCGCCTCAATTGCTTGGTCTTGCCGCAGGGCTTGCCAATTATCCGCTCAGCAATGCGTTCCAATTCCCCGGCGAGGCGCGGTCTCGTACATGCGGCAGTTCAATCAAATTGGCACTCGACTGCCGGGAAGACGGATCAATTGAGCGGATCGGCATGCAAGTGACCGCGTGCGCGATCGGACAGGCGTCTGCGGCGATCATGGCCGCTGATGTCCAAGGGCGCAGCGCAGCTGATATAATCACCAAGACGCGTGAAATTGAGCAATGGTTGAGCAGCAAAGGCGGCCGGCCAGATTGGTCGGGCTTTGATGCTTTGGCGCCAGCATTGGAGCATCCGGCGCGGCATGGCGCATTAATGCTCGTGTGGAAGGCTGCGAGTAACGCGCTTTCCTCGCAGTAGCCGAGCAGCTAGTGCTACTGGAATAAGGCCAAGGAAAACCGGCCAGTCAGAAGAGGACCACGGGGCTTATGGTGGATGCAGAAGCGCTAAAGCAGCGCGAGCCAAGCGAGAAAGAAATCAAACTTGTGATCGGTGCGAGCAGCGCCGGGACCATCTTTGAATGGTACGATTTCTTTATCTACGGCACGCTTGCTTACATCCTCAAAGACGCATTCTACGACGTGAATGACCCGACACTGGCGCTACTGCTAGTGTGGTCCACCTTCGCGCTCGGCTTTGCGTTCCGTCCGATTGGCGCAATTCTGTTTGGGTTTCTCGGCGATAGGCTGGGGCGCAAATACACGTTCCTCGTGACTGTCACTCTGATGGGCATTGCGACCGCTGGCGTCGGGCTGATTCCCACGGTCGATACGCTCAAAGAAAACTATGGTGAGGGGTATGTGATTATTGCCCCCATCATCGTCATATTCCTGCGAGTGCTTCAAGGCCTCGCCTTGGGCGGCGAATATGGCGGCGCGGCGATTTATGTCGCTGAACATGCCCCGCCTGAAAAGCGCGGCTTCTACACCAGTTTCATTCAGGCCAGCGTGGCGGGGGGCTTTGTGCTTTCCATCATTGTTGTGCTGCTGTGCCGCTGGATCATCCCTGAAGAAGCCTTCGCAGATTGGGGCTGGCGCGTGCCATTCCTGTTGTCGATCATCCTGCTCGGCATATCGCTGTGGATGCGGCTCAAACTGTCTGAGAGCCCTGTGTTTCAGGCGATGAAGGAATCGGGAGAAACCTCGGGCAATCCGTTCATTGAGAGCTTCACCTATCCGGGCAATAAGAAGCGCATCTTTGTCGCTCTGTTCGGTGTCAGCGGTATTCTGACGACCATTTGGTACACCGCATTCTTCTCAAGCCTATCCTTCCTGAAGGGTAATATGCGGCTTGATGAGGGGACGGTTGAAGTCATCTTGCTGATCGCGGGGCTGCTCTCGCTCGGTCTTTATCTGATCGTTGGCAAGTGGTCGGATACGGTCGGGCGCAAGAAGCCGATCATCATTGGCGCTTTGGCGACGCTCGCGACGCTGTTCCCGATCTTCTGGTTCATGGGCAGCCTGGCCAATCCTGGCCTAGCCGAGGCAGCGGAGCGCACTCCGGTTGTTGTCAGCGGCGATCAATGCGTCACCGATCCATTCGCCGAATTGTTTGACCGCGAACAGACGCCGTGCGGCAAAATCTTGAGCAGCCTGACCAGCAGCGGCGTGTCCTACACGCTTCAGCCGGGCGGCGATCTAGGCGTTACCGTTGGCGGCGAACCGGTTGCCATTGCGCCGGAATGGCTCGAAGAAACCGAAGAAGGTGCGGCTTCGCGGACAGCAGGCTTGCAAGAGGCGTTGACCCAGTCAGGGTTCGATTTCTCGCGTCAGGTTCCGCCACTGATCAACATCGTGGGTATCATAGCTGCGCTGCTGGCTCTCGGCGTCCTGTCTGCGCTCACCTATGGCTCGGTCGCGGCGCTGCTGTCAGAGATGTTCCCGCCGCGTATCCGCTACAGCTCCATGTCGATCCCCTATCACATTGGGGCCGGATATCTTGGCGGGTTCCTGCCGCTGATCGCTGGGGTGATCGTCGCGAGCACGGGCAACATCTACTCAGGGCTTTGGTACACCTGGATCGTTGTCGCCTTTGGGCTCGTCGTCGCCTGGTGGGGCCTGCCGTCTGGGCCGCCGCGTGACTTCTCCGACGATGTTGGTTGATCCTGCAACGCCAAGTCTTCGTTTGAGGATTGACCATGCGGCATTGACCAGCAATTGGCGTGCGCTTGATAGCATGTCAGGTGATGCCTCCGCGGGCGCTGCGATCAAAGCCGATTGCTATGGGTTAGGCGTAGAGCACTGCCTGCCGACACTTCGTGATGCCGGGGCGGAGGAGTTTTTCGTCGCGCATTGGAGCGAGGTCGAAGCGGCTGCGCACTATGTTCACGCGAGCGATATTGCGGTGCTGCATGGTCCGATCACGCCGCAAGATGCCGCCTATGCAAAGGCCAGCGGAGCAGTGCCTGTCATCAACTCGTTAGAGCAGGCTCGCCGATGGAACGAGGCGGATGGTGGCCGCTGTCACCTGATGGTGGATACCGGGATCAACCGGCTTGGCATCGCGCCTTCTGAGGTTGGTGATGAGGCCATCAAACAGCTCAATGTCGACGTGCTGATGTCGCACCTCGCCTGCGCTGATGAAGACAGCGAAATGAACGCACGGCAATTGGCGCGCTTTCGCGAGGTGCAGGCGCATATCGATTGGAATTCCCTAAGTCTGGCGAACAGCGCCGGGATCGCCTTGGGCAGCGACTATGCCTTTGACCTCACACGACCAGGCCTTGCTCTATACGGCGGCATCGCGCGGCAGGAACTTGCGGGCGTCATCAAACAAGTCGCCTTTCCAGAGGCGGCTATCATCCAGACGCGTGACCTAAAAACTGGCGACGCCGTTGGCTATAATAGCGAATTCACCGCACCCCTCGATATGCGTGTTGGGACCGTTTCGCTGGGCTATGCCGATGGCTTCCTGCGCAGTTGGGGCAATGTGAATGGGCGCAGCGGCGCGCATTTCCTTCACGTTGAAACCCCGCTGCCGCTGCTCGGCAAGGTCTCCATGGATATGGTGGTGGTCGACCTCAGCGACGCGCCAAGCCTGCGCGAGGGCGACTGGCTATCTGTGCCGTATGAATTGCAAAATGCTGCGCAGCAAAGCGGCCTATCGCAATATGAATTGCTGACCATTCTGGGACAGCGTTTCGGATCCTAGAAAACGTTCATGTTGCGCTGCACATTGTGCAGATGCTAAGCGCGCTGCAACGCAAAAATTCATGGGATCCAAATAATGGCAGGCAAGTCAAAAGCCGCAAAATCAGGCTCGCGCAAAACTGGCGAGGCCGGTGATGCAATCATCATCAAGAAATACGCCAACCGGCGGCTCTACAACACCAGCTCCTCGAGCTACATCACGCTTGATGATCTGGCTGAAATGGTGCGCGAGAATGTTGAATTTCAGGTGCTTGATGCAAAGTCCGGCGATGACATCACGCATTCGATTCTGACCCAGATCATCATGGACGAAGAAGCCAATGGTGAGCAAATGCTGCCCGTGGGTTTCCTGCGCCAATTGATCGGCATGTACGGCAATTCCATGCAGGCGATGGTGCCGTCTTATCTTGAGGCGAGCATGGCCAATTTTCGCGACAATCAAACGAAGATTCGCGAAGCCTTTGAAAAAGGCATGTCGAATAATCCGATCTCGGCGATCCACGAAACCAATATGGCGATGATGCGCGCTGCGGCGGATGTCCTCATTCCGGGCGTCGCCAGCAAGCGCAAGTCCGCCGCGCCGAAAGCGGCCGCTGGTTCTAGCTCCAATGGCGAGATCGATGCGCTGCGTGAGCAAATGGCCGAGATGCAAAAGAAGCTTGATGAGCTGAGCAAATAGTCGCGACACCATTTGCGAATTGCGAGCGGCGGGCCTAGCGCTACCGCTCGATCAACCCAATACCCGCTCTAAGATTTTGAGAGAGACCCACTGTGTCTAACATCCGCCACGCTCTGAATGTGAAGCGCGAAGACGATTTCGCCAAATGGTATCAAACCGTAATTGCCGAGGCTGATCTGGCCGAGGAATCTGGCGTGCGCGGATGCATGGTGATCAAACCATGGGGCTACGGCATTTGGGAGCGTATTCAGCGACTGCTCGATGACCGCATCAAAGCTGCCGGCGTGCAAAATTGCTATTTCCCACTGTTCATCCCGCTCAAGAATTTTGAGCGTGAGGCGGAGCATGTTGATGGCTTTGCCAAGGAAATGGCTGTCGTCACCCACCACCGCTTGATCGCCGATGGAGAGGGCGGATTGGTGCCTGATCCTGAGGCGAAATTGGAAGAGCCTCTGGTGGTTCGACCAACCTCAGAAACGATCTTTGGCGATGCGATGGCACGCTGGATCCAGAGCTGGCGCAACCTGCCGCTGCTGACCAACCAATGGGCCAATGTCGTGCGCTGGGAAATGCGGACGCGTATGTTCCTGCGCACCAGTGAGTTCCTCTGGCAGGAGGGGCACACTGCGCACGAAAATCAGGAGCAGGCCCAAGAAGAGACGCACCGCGCGCTCGAAATGTACCGCGCCTGCGCCGAAGAAGATTTGGCCATGCCAGTGGTCGCTGGCGAGAAGCCAGAGAACGAGCGTTTCCCGGGAGCGGTCGAGACGTGGTCGATCGAGGCAATGATGCAGGACGGCAAGGCTCTGCAAGCGGGCACATCGCATTATCTCGGCACCAATTTTGCCGAGGCAGCCAACATCCAGTTTCAAGACCGCGAGGGCGCTCAGCAATATTGCCACACCACCAGTTGGGGCGTGTCAACCCGCATGGTCGGCGGCGTCATTATGACCCACGGCGATGACGATGGCCTGCGCGTGCCGCCCGCGATTGCGCCGCACCAAGTCATCATCCTGCCCATGCTGCGCGACAAACCTGAGGATGAGGCGCTGCTCGAATATTGCCGAGAGCTCTATGGCCAGCCGACGGCACAAACTGTGCTGGGTGAAAAGACCCGCATCTGGCTCGACACGGCGCCTGGCAAAGCAACCGCCAAACGCTGGGATTGGGTGCGCAAGGGCGCGCCTATTATCATTGAGGTTGGCGGGCGCGATATGGAGGCGGGCGTCGTCAGCCTGCTGCGCCGCGACAAGATGTGGAACCCAGAGAACGGCAAAGTCGCCTTTGCTGCGCCGAAACGCGATGATGTCGCGGGCGAAATTGGCGCAATGCTGGAAGACATTCAGGCGAACCTCTTTAACGAAGCGCGCGATCGGCGCGATGCGAATATCACCCGCGGGATCAGCGATTGGGCTGACGTGGCCAGCCACTTTGCAAATGGCGGCAAGTATCCGGGTTGGGTCGAGGTTCAGTGGTCAAAGCCAAGCGGGGACGCATTGGAAAAAGTGGTCGAGCGCTTAAAAGAACACAAGCTCACTTTCCGTAATGTTCCGCGCCGCAGCGATGCGGCAGACGGCGCTTGCATCTTCACCGGTGAACCTGCGGCCGAGCGAATTTTGGTGGCGCGCGCGTACTAGAGCTTGCACGCATTCGCATGTCGCGGCAAACATCACGGCATGATCAAAAAACTCGCTATTCTCGCTTCGCTAATTGCCACGCCGCTGGCCGCTGATGACCATGTTCCGGCCGCGACTGACGACAGTCTTGCAGCGCAGGTTTCCGAAGAGCGCCTGCGTGCGGATATGGACAAGATCGTCTCGTTCGGTACGCGGCACACCTTGTCGTCCCAAACCGATCCGAAGCGCGGAATTGGCGCGGCGGTGAATTGGGCGCTGGATGAGTTTCGCCGGATTGGGACGGGCTGCGATGATTGCCTGGAGGTTCAATCGGTCGAGCGCGTGGTCGAGCCCGATGGGCGGCGCATTCCTCAGCCAACCTTGGTGCGCAATGCGGTTGCCATCCAGCGCGGGACCGAACGTCCCAATGAAGTGATTATCGTGCAGGGGCATTATGACAGCCGGGTCACCGACCCGCTCAATGGAACCGACGACGCACCGGGCGCGAATGATGATGGTTCGGGCAGCGTGATGATCCTGGAGGCATCCCGTATCCTCTCCAAACAGCAATATCCCTCGACCATTATTTACGCGCTGCTGACCGGTGAGGAGCAGGGCCTTTATGGAGCGCGCATCCTTGCCGACTGGGTCGAGGAGCAGGGCATGACCGTGAAGGCCGTGCTCAACAACGACATGATCGGAAATTCCTGCGGGTCGGACGGCGTGTGCGACGCGAAACATGTGCGCGTCTTCTCCGAAGGGCCCCGCGCCGATTCCACCGAAGAGCTGCGCGCAAGACAGCGCCGTTTTGGCGGTGAGAACGATATGCCCGGGCGCAATCTCGCCCGCTGGCTTGGGGATCTGGCTCAGGCCAATCCTGACGGCATGCAAGTTCGTCAGATCTGGCGGACGGACCGTATGGGGCGAGGCGGGGACCAAATCCCGTTCTTAGACAAGGGCTATCCGGCCATCCGCATCGCGGTCTCCGTGGAAGATTATGAGCATCAGCACCAGGATCTACGCACCGAGAACGGCATCAAATACGGCGATACCGTGGACGAGATCGACTTTGACTATCTGACCCGCTCTTCGCAATTTAACGTCCGCGCGCTTCACCGTCTGGCCAAGGCACCGATGCCGCCAGCGGTCACCGCCGATGCGGCCGTGCGGGTGGACACAGCGCTGGAATTGGACGCGGTTCCCGGAGCGGATCGCTATGTAATCAAGGCCCGCCGTACGGATGAATCCTATTGGCGCGGCGTTTTGCCCAATGGCACTAAGGGTGAGGACATCCAAAGCGCTATCCCCGCAACCGATGCTCCCAAAATTGAGCTAGCCGTTCCTCTGCGCGGTGATGACTGGCTGCTGGGTGTGGCCGCCTGCACGGGCAGCTATTGCTCGCCCGTTTCCAGCGCAGTCCCCGGCGGAGCATTCGCGCCGGTGGCGAAAGCTGCCGATAACGATTAGAGACCGCTCGTCCTGAGCTTGTCGAAGGGCGAGCCCAGTCAAGTGTTTGTACGTCGACAGGCTCAGCGCGAACGGAATTCTCATGGCCAAAAGACAAATGAAACGCCCCGCGGGCTTGCCGAGTGCGAAGCAGGTGCTGGAGTTCATTCAGACTGCGCACGGCCCCACGGGTAAGCGTGAGATCGCGAAAGCGTTTGGCCTGAAAGGTCAGGAGAAGATCGCGCTTAAGCGGTTGCTCAAGGACATGGCCGAGGAAGGCCTGATTGACGGTAAGAAGACCGCTTATCACCGGATGGGTGGCGTTCCGAAAGTGACCGTTCTGAAGGTTGTCGATATCGAAGATGGCGAAGCAATTGCAGTCCCGGAGAATTGGGATGCCGATGCGCCGGATAAGCCGCCGCGTTTGACGGTCAAAGAGCTGAAAGGCGGGCGCGGGGCGAAAGGCATGCCTGCGCTCAAACGCGGCGACCGGGTGCTGTCCCGCACCGAAGAAACCGATGCTGGCTGGGTCGCCCATCCAATGAAGAAATTGCCCGCGCGCAGCGACGGTCTGCTTGGCGTGGTTGAGCTCGATGGACGCGGCAAGGCATGGCTGGCGCCGGTCGATAAACGCATCCGCAATTCCTCACCCATCGCCGATGTGGGCGAAGCGGAAGAGGGGCAGCTGGTCCTGTGTGAGCGGGTGGGCCGCTCTGAACGCGCCGGTGTCAAAGTTGTCGAGGTGATCGGCGATCCGCTGGCTCCCAAGAGTTTCAGCCTGATAGCGATTGCCAAGCATGGCATCCCGCAAACCTTCCCAGAAGAGACTTTGGCGGAAGCGCAGACCGCGACCGAGCTGACCTTGTCCGAGGAAAAGCGCGAGGACCTGCGCGACCTGCCCATCGTCGCAATCGATCCCGCCGATGCGCGCGATCACGATGATGCTATCTGGGCGGAGCCTGATGGCGAGGGCGGGTTCAAAGCGCTCGTCGCGATTGCTGACGTGTCGTATTATGTCCGTCCCGGCGGCGCGCTCGACAAGGAAGCGCGAAAGCGCGGCAATTCGGTCTATTTCCCTGACCGCGTCGTGCCGATGCTACCAGAGATATTGAGCGCCGATGTGTGCTCTTTGCGGGAAGGCGAAGATCGCGCCGCGATGGCATGTCACCTGCGGATCAATTCCAAGGGCAAGATCACCAGCCACCGCTTCACCAGAGCGATTGTCCGCATCCATCACAATATCGCTTACGAAGATGCGCAGGCGGCGGTGGACGGTGACAACACACCGGAATTTCTCGGCAATCTGTGGGCAGCATGGAAAGTGCTCGCGGCGGCGCGGGCAGCGCGTGATCCGCTTGATTTGGACCTGCCAGAGCGGCGGGTTGTGCTCAATGAGCAAGGTCAGATCGCAGAGATCGCTGTGCGCGAACGGCTCGATGCCCACCGCGTGGTCGAAGACTTCATGATCGCGGCCAATGTCGCGGCGGCTCAGGCGCTGGAGGCGAAGAGCTCGCCTGTGGTCTACCGCGTGCATGAGACACCAAGCCGAGAGAAGCTGATCGCGCTGCGCGATTATCTGGAGACCTTTGGGCAAAAGCTCGCTCTGGGTCAGGTCATCACGCCGAGCCTGTTTAACCGCATGCTCAAAGATGTGAGCGATGAGGATGAAAAGGCGCAGGTGATGGAAGCCGTCCTGCGCACTCAGATGCAGGCCTATTATGGCCCAGCCAATTCGGGGCACTTTGGCCTGGCGCTCAGTTCGTATGCGCATTTCACATCGCCCATTCGGCGTTACGCAGACCTTCTGGTGCACCGCGCTTTGGTGGACGCGTATAAGCTGGAGCAGCCTAAGCCGAAGGTGTCCTTGCCAGAGAAAAGCGGGCTGTCAGAGCGTGACCGCGACAATCTGCAACAGATCACTGACGCGATCAGTCAGACAGAGCGCCGGGCGATGGAGGCGGAACGCGATACGATCGACCGTTATGTCGCCGCATGGCTATCCGGCAGAGTTGGTGAGAATTTTGAAACGCGTATTACCGGCGTTCAGGGCTTTGGTTTCTTCGCCACAATCGTAGGTCTTGGCGGTGATGGCCTCGTGCCGGTTTCCACATTGGGCGCAGAGCATTTCCGCTATGAAGAAGCGGCGCAATCCTTGGTGGGTGAGGACAGCGGCACCAGCTATTCGCCCGGCGATAAACTGACGCTGCAACTGGCGGAGGCAAATGCGCTCACCGGTGCGCTGAAATTTGTGCCAGTTGATGCCGATGGTCAAGCGATTGAGCCGCGCGGAAATCGCCCGCCGCCACGACGAGGTAAACCGAGCTATAAAAAGGGTCCGCCGAAGAAGGGAAAATACGCCGCCGGCAAACGCGGCCGTCCCGGCAACATCCGCCATCAAGGACGCCGCAAATAGGATCGGTAAGCCTGCGCTAAGCCGCAATCACACTCCGTGATCGCTGCTGGTTTCGTCGTAGTCGTTCGGGATTACATAGAGCGGGCAGGGCAGCTCGCCCGCATGCGTGGAAAAGTGCGTGACCAGCGGGCCTGGATTGCCGCTCGCCGCGCCCAGCACCAATGCGGCCACTTCCTTGTGGTTCTTCAAAAAGTCGCTGACGATTGATTGGTTGTTGCCGACCTTCACCGAGATTGTTGGCATGATCCCGCTTTCCGCCAGCAAATTTCCGCCGATCCCATTGGCCAGCATTTCTGCCCGGTCATGCGCCTCTTGTTCAATGGTGTCTTGCACCGCGCCAAACGCGCTAACGTTTTGCTGAGCGACCAGCGCAAGGATGTGCACCGCGCCTTTTACCGCGACGGCGCGCCGCGCGGCATAGCGCAATGCGGCCCGCGCTTCTTCGCTCTCGTCCATCACAACCAGGAATGTACGCATATTCTTCGCTCCCGTTGAGGTAGCTATCCTTTCAAATGGTTTCGTATGCAAGGCCTTGCCCGAAGCGGCTGAATTCGTCACACGGGCAAAACAACACCAGCGACGAGGATTTGACCGCTCCATGGCCGTAGAAATCAAGATGCCCGCTCTCTCTCCAACGATGGAGGAGGGGACGCTTGCCAAATGGTTGGTGAAGGTCGGCGATACTGTGAACTCTGGCGAGATCATGGCCGAGATTGAAACCGACAAAGCAACGATGGAATTCGAAGCGGTCGACGAAGGCACCATCGCGGCGATCTTGGTCGAGGAAGGCAGCGAGAACGTTGCGGTCGGTACGGTTATCGCGATGCTGGCGGAAGAAGGCGAAGATATTGGCGATGTGAGCGCGCCGAGCGCCGCGCCTGCGCCAAGCGCCCCGGCAGAGCCAGCGGCTGAAGCGCCTGCTGCGCCAGCGGCAGCTCCTGCTCCAGCAGCGCCTGCGCCAGCAGCAAGATCTGCGGCTGCATCATCGGAAGGGCGGATTGTCGCCTCTCCTTTGGCGAAGCGGATCGCGGAGCAAAAGGGTGTCGATCTCTCGCACGTCACCGGCTCTGGCCCGAATGGCCGGATTGTGAAAGCAGATGTCGAGGACTCGAGCGCCAGTGCAGCGCCCGCTGCAAGCGCGTCTGCACCTGCGGCTCAGCCAGCGGCTGCGCCCACGCCCTCCATGTCGCCCGATGATGGCGGCGCGCCTTACAGCGAGGCGAAGCTCAACAATGTTCGTAAGGTCATTGCTCGCCGCCTGACCGAGGCGAAGCAGCAAATTCCGCACATCTATCTGACGGTCGATGTTCAGCTCGATGCGCTGCTGAAACTGCGTAAAGAACTCAACGCATCGCTTGAGGCAGACGGGGTGAAACTCTCCGTCAACGACCTGATCATCAAGGCGCTGGCACGCTCGCTGCAACGTGAGCCGCAATGCAATGTCAGCTTCCAAGGCGACGTTATGCATGAGTACAGCCGCCAGGATATTTCTGTCGCGGTGGCTGCGCCTTCCGGCCTGATCACGCCCGTGATCCGCGATGCCGGGCGCAAGGGGCTCGCTGAAATCTCAACCGAGATGAAGGAGCTGGCTGGCAAGGCACGCGATGGCAAGCTGATGCCGCATGAATATCAGGGCGGCACGGCTTCGCTCTCCAATCTCGGCATGTTCGGCACCAAGCATTTTGATGCCGTGATCAACCCGCCGCAGGGCATGATCCTGGCCGTCGGCGCGGGCGAACAAAGGCCAGCGGTCGTTGATGGCGCGCTTGGCATTGCGACCGTGATGACTGTGACGGGCAGTTTCGATCACCGCGCAATCGACGGGGTGGACGGGGCGAAATTGCTCGCTCAATTCCAGAGCCTGATCGAAAATCCAATGGGGCTGGTGGTGTGACAATTGCCGTATTGGGCAAGGCGATCATAATTGCGTTTATAGCCGCTCTTACGGCGTGGCTGTTTCCCATCGCATATCTGATTTCTAACGGGGATAGCCTTGATCTCAATCCTGCCTCGCCGGTGCGTCAGGGGAGCACTATTGCCTTGCTCGGCAGCTATTGTGTTGGCCTGCCGGTGTCGCTCCTAACCTACTTCCTTGCGCGGCGACATCTCATGCAATCGCCGTTGACTTTGTTCACAATCGCGGCGCTCGCCGGGGTGGTGATGATCCTCGTCTGCCTCGTGTTTGGTGACAGGTTCTTGGCGTTGATGTTTGGCGTCCCATCTCTGATCGCAGCGCTGGTCTTTGCCACTCTTGGCTGGTTCTGGATTCTAAAGCCGGAGCGAGAGGCTGCGAATGTCTGATCGCAGCCCTCTTATCCGCGTCACGGCTATGCCTGCTGACACCAACCCCTATGGCGGTGTGTTTGGCGGATGGCTGATGAGCCAAATGGCGCTGGGCGCTGGCTCTTTGGCGAGCCGCGAGGGACAAGGCAAAGCGGTGGTCGTGGCCGCGACGGATTTCGCCTTTCCGGGCGCGATGGAGGTCGGCGATGAACTGTCGATCTATTGCGAGATCAGCGTGCGCGGCAACACATCACTGACTATTCAGGCGGAAGGCATCGCCCGAACACGGAATGGCGAGGCCACCACCAAAGTTTCTCAAGGCACTTTCAAATTTGTAGTTCTGGATGCCAATGATCGGCCGCGCGCGCTCGCTGCGCCGCCTCAGATCGTTTAGGCGCTTTTCTCCCCAAGGAAGGATATTCTCGATGGCCAATTCTTATGATGTGGTTGTTCTTGGCTCTGGCCCCGGCGGCTATGTTGCAGCGATCCGTTGTGCTCAGCTGGGCCTCAAAACGGCGATTGTTGAGCGTGAGAACCTCGGCGGTATCTGCCTCAATTGGGGTTGTATCCCGACCAAGGCGCTGCTGCGCTCGGCGGAGATATTTCACTACATGCAGAATGCGGGCGATTACGGCCTGAAGGCGCAAGGGATTGAGGCCGATTTGGAGGCTGTGGTGAAGCGCAGCCGCGGCGTCGCAAAACAGCTTAATCAGGGCATTGGCCACCTGATGAAGAAGAACAAGATCACCGTTCACATGGGTGAAGGCAAGCTGACTGGGCCGACCAGCCTCACTGTGAAGGGCGATAAGGGCGAGGAGAAGCTCTCCGCCAAGCATGTGATCGTCGCGACCGGCGCGCGCGCTCGCGACCTGCCGTTTGCGCCCGCTGATGGGAAGCGCGTGTGGACCTATCGCCACGCAATGACCCCGCCTGAAATGCCGAGCAAGCTGTTGGTAATCGGTTCGGGCGCGATCGGTATCGAATTTGCAAGCTTCTATAACGATATGGGCGCGGATGTGACGGTGGTCGAAATGCTCGACCGGATCGTGCCAGTTGAGGATGCTGACGTTTCTACTTTCCTCGAAAAATCGCTTACCAAGCAAGGCATCAAAGTGATGACTGGCGCCGGAGTGGATGAACTGAAAGTTGGCGCCAAAGGCGTCACCGCGACGATTAAGGACAAGGCTGGCAAAGCCTCGACCACAGAATTCAGCCATGTGATCACCGCCATCGGGATCCAGCCCAATACTGAGAATATCGGGGTGGAAAAGCTGGCTGAAATGGACCGCGGCTTTATTCAGATTGATCCGTTTGGTCGCACCAAGACCAAAGGCCTCTGGGCGATTGGCGATTGCACGCCTGGGCCATGGCTGGCGCATAAAGCGAGCCACGAGGGCGTGAGCTGCGCCGAGGCGATCGCTCAGGAGCTGGGCAATAAGGATGTTCACCCGCACCCGCTTGATCGAAATAACATCCCAGGCTGCACCTATTGCCACCCGCAAATCGCCAGCGTCGGGATGACCGAAGCGGCGGCAAAGGAGGCAGGGCATAAGGTTCGTGTCGGCAACTTCCCCTTCATCGGCAACGGCAAAGCCATCGCGCTCGGCGAAGCGGAAGGCTTCATCAAAACGGTGTTCGATGCGGGCACGGGCGAGCTGCTAGGCGCGCATATGATCGGCGCGGAGGTCACTGAGCTGATCCAAGGCTATACCGTGGGCAAGACCTTGGAGACGACCGAGCAAGAGCTGATGCAAACGGTCTTCCCGCACCCGACTTTGTCAGAAATGATGCATGAGAGCGTGCTCGACGCCTATGGCCGCGCGCTGCATTTTTAGAGCCAGCCTCTAAACGCAAAAAGGCCCCACAAATGTGGAGCCTTTTAGTGGCGGACAGTCAGGGATTCGAACCCTGGAAGGGCTTGCACCCTTGCCGGTTTTCAAGACCGGTGCATTCGACCACTCTGCCAACTGTCCGCGCTGGGGACGCTCGCTAGCGACTGAATTCGCTGTTGTCACCCATAAAGGTCAGCCTAAAACGCAAATATGGCAAAAGGCACTCATGATTACGCGGCTGACCCGCGCAATGACACCATTCTGATCAACGTCAACGGGGCGCTCGTGCCGCGAGCAGAGGCCAGCGTTTCCGTGTTCGACAGCGGATTTATGCTGGGCGATGGCGTGTGGGAGGGACTGCGCGTTCACAAGGGCAAGGTCGCGTTTCTTAAAGCGCATCTTGACCGTCTGTTTGAGGGCGCAAAGGCGATTGCGATGGACATCGGCCTGTCGCGAGAGGAACTGACAGAGCGGCTCTATGCCACCATCACAGGTAATGCGATGGAGGGCGAAGAAGGCGTGCACATTCGCCTGATGGTGACACGCGGCATTCGCTCAACGCCCTATCAAGACCCGCGCGTGGTCATTTCGCCTGCCACTATCGTGATTATCCCGGAATATAAGACGGCGCTGCCCAGCACCATTGAGGACGGCATTCGGTTGTTCACCGTGCATGTGCGGCGCGGCGACCCGGCGGTTCAGGATCAGAAACTCAATTCGCATTCAAAGCTCAATTGCATCACCGCCTGTATCCAAGCGACACAGGCGGGCGCGGATGAGGCGCTGATGCTCGATCCGCATGGCTTTGTCGCGACCTGCAATTCGACGCATTTCTTCATTGTTCGCAGCGGTGAGGTTTGGACCTCCAGCGGGGATTATTGCCTTGGCGGTATCACTCGGTCGAACGTCATCCAGATTTGCCGAGAGCAGGGCATTCCGGTGTTCGAAAAGAACTTCTCGCTCACCGATGTCTATGGCGCGGATGAGGCGTTCGTCACCGGCACTTTTGCGGGCGTTGTTCCCGCGACGGAAGTGGACGGCCGGGTGCTTACGCAGGGGAGGGGGCCGTTGGTCGAACGACTGCAAGGCCACTACCGCGAACTGATCGACCGGGATGTTGCGCAATGACAGCGCCGATCCGCATCGCGATGTGGAGCGGTCCGCGCAATATCTCCACCGCCATGATGCGCAGTTTTGGCGCACGCGCCGACTGCGCGGTTAGCGATGAGCCCTTTTACGGCGCGTTCCTAAAACACAGCGGCGAGCCCCATCCCATGGCGGCAGAGACAATCGCCGATATGGATTGCGACTGGCATAGCGTGCTCGCCGCGCAATCTGGCCCAGTGCCGGGCGGCGCGCCTGTCTGGTATCAGAAGCATATGCCGCATCACATGATTGGCGGTGTGCATATTCGCGATATGCCAGATCATACGCACGCATTTCTGATCCGCGCACCAGAGCGTGTGGTTGCGAGTTACCGTGCCAAGAATGAGCTGCGACGCCCGGAAATGCTGGGGTTTGCGCAGCTGCGCGAATATTTCGATATAGAGGCAGATCGCAGCGGGATAGCGCCAGTGGTGGTTGATTCCGACGCGATTTTGCGTGATCCGCCAAAGGTGCTTTCGGGCCTGTGCGCTGCGCTTGAGATCGCTTGGGATCTGGCCATGCTTGAATGGCAAAAGGGGCCGCTGCCCGAAGACGGCGTGTGGGGCGCGCATTGGTATGACAAGGTCAACGCCTCGACCGGCTTTGGCCCTGCGCCGGGCTCATTGCCAGAGCTGGAGGGGCAATATCGCAAAGTCGCTGATGCCTGCCGCGAAGACTACGAATATCTCGCGTGCCGTGCATTTCATTCCGACTGACACATTTTTTCGTGAAGTCTGTCGATTAGATTGCATTCGATAATTGGCAATTCATGTTGGCTGTGAGAATAACCGGGGCATGGCTTTGAACAAACTCGCAATCACCGCCGCCGCTCTCATGGCGGCCCTCGGCACCCCTCCGGCGTCTACCCCAGCAATCGCTCAGCAGAGCAGCTCTGCGACGCAGTCGTTTGGGGCCTATATGGAAACGCTGAAAGCGCGCGCGCGGGCCGAAGGTGTTAGCGAGGCGACAATCCGGCGGATGACGACCGATCTGACTCCGAATGACCGGGTGATCCGGCTTGATCGCGGACAACCGGGCAGCCCAACCCGGCGCGGCTATCCCGCGCTTGCGCCCTACATCTCAAAGCATGTGAACCCGACCCGCATTGCCGGCGGACGCCGAGTGTTTGGCGAAAACCGCACAACCCTGCGCCGTATAGAGGCCGAATATGGCGTGCCAGCGCAAATCATGGTCGCGATTTTTGGGCATGAGACCAGCTATGGCCGGATCCGCGGCAATTTTGACCTGTCGCGCAGCCTCGCAACGCTCGCATGGGAGGGGCGCCGCCGCGAACTCTTCTCCGGCGAATGGGTCGCGCTAATGAAGGTCGCCGACAAAGGCTATTCACGCCAGCAATTGGTCGGCAGCTATGCGGGTGCCTTTGGCAATCCGCAGTTCTTACCCTCGGTCTATCTGCGTTTGGCGGAAGATGGGGACGGCGATGGCCGGGCGAACATCTTCTCCAACCGCGCGGATACATTTGCCTCGATTGCGAACTATTTCAAAGACGCGGGATGGCGCACGGGTCAGCCATGGGGCGTGCGTGCGCGCGTGCCGAGTGGTTTCAACGTCGATGCCTATAAGACGAAACTGCGTGCGCCGGTGTGCCCGCGTGTCCACGAACGCCACAGCCAGTGGAAGACAGTGCGCGAATGGCGCGAGCTTGGGGTTCAGCCTCAGCGACCGCTGGCGGATGATACGCTCGCCTCGCTGTTCCAGCCCGATGGCCCGGGACGGCCCGCATGGCTGCTTACCAGCAATTACCGCGTGATCCTGGAGTACAATTGCTCCAACTATTACGCGATGAGCGTTGGGCTGCTGGCTGACGAGATCGTGAACTAAACCGCGCGGCGTCTCGCCAAGGCGAAAGGCTGTGGTTATAGCTGCGCTGGTGAGTGTTAGCGTCTCAAATTTGCAAGCTAAAGCCCGGATTGCGGCGGCTTTTATGGCCATGCTCTGCGCCCCGAGCGTAGCGTCCGGGCAAAGCGCGCTGTTGCCTGCGGTTCCGACTGACAGTGAAGCGCCGATTGCCTTGTTAGTGGATGTCACCAGCGGGCAAGTCCTGCATGCGCGCGAGGAAAACCGCCGCTTTGTTCCAGCCTCCATGACAAAGGCGATGACGACCTTTCTCGCTTTTGAACTGATGGAAGAAGGCGTGCTCCAGCCCGCTGAAGTTTTCACCATTCGTCCAGAGACTTGGCGCGAGTGGAATGGCAAGGGTTCGACCATGTGGCTGCCCGCTGATGCGCGCATTCGGGTTGATGAATTGCTGACCGGGATCACAACCGTCTCGGCCAATGATGGCTCCATCGTTTTGGCAGAGGGGCATGCGGGATCGGTTGCCGCGTGGACCGCGCTGATGAATGAAAAGGCGCTGTCGATTGGGATGACGAACAGCCGCTTTGGCACGCCCAATGGCTGGCCCGACGAAGGCAAGACCTTCACGACCGCGCGCGATCTTGTCACGCTGGGCACAGCGCTGACATCGAAGCATACGCAGAAATACACGCGTTTCATCGGGCGCGGGCAGTTCACCTATAACGGCATCACGCAAAGCAATCGCGATCCTTTAGTCGGATCGTTTGAGGGCGGGGACGGGATCAAAACCGGCTACACCAACGAATCCGGCTTTGGCTTTCTGGGCACAGCGAAACGCGATGGCCAGCGGCTCGTTATGGTGATTGGTGGTGTTGGCAGCCAAAGCGCACGGGCGCGGCTAGCCAAGAGCTATCTCGAGTGGGGTTTTTCCGCCTTTGACAGCCGCCGCGTTGTTGGCGGCGACAAACAGGTCGGATTTGCGCGGGTGCAGAATGGCGCAAGCCGGCGGGTCGCTCTGGTCACAGATGGTCCAGTGTTCGTGAATGTGCCGAAGGGGCAATCGCCTGAGGTTTCAGTGGCGATCACCTATGACGGCCCGCTGCGCGCTCCCATTGCCGCGGGTGAACAGGTCGCCAGCTTGCAGATCTCAGTCGAGGGCATGGAGCCTGCCAATGTCCCATTGCTAGCAAAAGAGGACGTAGGCGAGGCTGGCGTGTTTGACCGGCTGATCAATGGTCTGACTGGGTGGCTCCCATGAGTGGGGGCGCTCGAAATGGCCGTTTCATCGCCTTTGAAGGCGGCGAAGGAGCGGGCAAATCAACTCAAGCACGAATGCTGGCCGAGACCTTGGAAGCGCGCGGGATCGAGGCGGTCCTAACCCGCGAACCGGGCGGTACACCGGGGGCGGAAGCGATCCGCAATCTGTTGCTCGATCCTCCCGGAAAAGGCTGGGGCGCACAGGCTGAGGCGTTGTTGTTCGCGGCTGCACGCGCCGACCATGTCGCCCGCGTTATCTGCCCGGCGGTAGAGCGCGGCGCATGGGTGATCTGCGACCGCTTTGTCGATTCAAGCCGCGCCTATCAAGGCGGGGCAGGGCATGTCGGCGATGAGGCGGTGCAAGCACTCCACCGAATCGGCAGCGGCGGCCTGCGCCCAGACCTCACCATCCTCGTGGAAATTGACGAGGCGCGTATGTTGGAGCGCTTGGCCGAGCGGGACGGCGATGCCAGCGACGCGATTGGCGGGCGCAGCCGTGACTATCACCGCGCCGTGGCGGATGCGTTTCGTGCTCTCGCAGCAAGCGATCCGAACGGATTTGCAGTGATCGACGGCGGCGGCTCACCTGAGGAAGTTCAAACCCGTGTTCTCGCGGCGCTCGAGCCAATGCTGAGCGCTTCTGCATGAATTGGCCCAATCACGATGGCCCATGGCGGCAATGGCGCGATGCCTTGACCAGTGAGCGGATGCACCATGGCTGGCTGCTCGCGGGCAAGAGCGGGCTTGGCAAACATGACTTCGCATTGGCCGCCGCGCGCGAGCTGGTGGATGAACCGGGCGTGCCGCAACCTGCGGGCGAGCATCCCGATATCATCACGCTAACCCATCTGCCCAAGGACGATAAGGAAGAGAAGAAGCGCGAGGAGGGCAAGCCCTACCAAATCAAGCGCAATATCTCCGTCGCGCAGATCCGCGCGATGCAAAAGCGGCTCAACACTCGGCCGACGTTGGGTTCGCGGCGCGCCATCATTGTCGACCCGGCCGATGATATGGAGACCTCCGCCTCCAATGCTCTGCTCAAAAGTCTGGAAGAACCGCCGCAGGGCACGTTTTTCCTGCTGGTGACGCACCGTCCATCGCGGCTTTTGCCGACGATCCGTTCGCGCTGCCGCATCATGCGCTTTCCTGTGCTGAACGCTCGCCAGCCGGAGGAGATGCTCAGCGAGCAATCGGGCGAGACCAATCCGGCGGCACTGGAGGCAGCGCGGCTTGCCAGCGGCGGATCTTACGGCGCGGCTTTGCGCTTTATGAATCAAGACCTCGCACCGATTGCAGCCAGCATTGGCGGCTTGCTGCGCGAAGGCGACCCTCAGTTTACTGGGCGGGGAGAGCTGGCCCGCCTAATCGGCGGCCGCCCAGACCGCGAACGATTGCAAGCCGTGCTCGAACTGGCGCAGGCCATCACGGCGCAGGCCGCACGCTCCGCCGATCCGGCGCAGCGCATGGCTCTGATCGAGGCGCATGGAGAGCTTGTCGCGCTTGCGGGACAGGCGCCGACCTTCAACTATGACGCCGGCCTGCTGGCGATGGAGATCGGAACCTTGCTTGTCTCCGCCTCTGGCGCTAGCGCACGGCCCAATGTCTGAGCCTCAAAACACCGATCCGTTCTACGTCACCACCGCGATTAGCTACCCCAATGGGCGGCCGCATATCGGCCACGCCTATGAGGCGATTGCCGCTGATGTGATCGCCCGGTTTCAGCGCCTGCAAGGGCGCGATGTGCGGTTTCAAACCGGCACGGATGAGCATGGCCTCAAAATGGCTCGCAAGGCCGAAGAACAAGGCCGCACCGCGCGTGAGCTGGCGGATGAAATATCCGGCTATTTTCAGGATATGTGCGACGCGCTGAATGTGAAATATGACCGCTTTATCCGCACGGTTGAAGACGATCATCATCGCGCGAGCCAAGCCATTTGGCAGGCGATGGAGGCCAAGGGCGACCTTTACCTCGATCGCTACGAAGGTTGGTATTCGGTCCGCGACGAGGCCTATTATGACGAAAGCGAGTTGAAACAGGGCGAGGGGGGCGAAAAGCTCTCTCCTGAAGGCACGCCAGTTGAATGGACAGTTGAGGAAAGCTGGTTTTTCCGCCTGTCGAAATATCAGGACCAATTGCTCGAGCTGCTGCGCACACCGGGCTTTTTAGAGCCTGCAAGTCGCCGCAATGAAATGATGGCCTTTGTTGAAGGCGGGCTGCGCGACCTCTCGGTCAGCCGCACCAGCTTCGATTGGGGTGTGAAAGTGCCCGGTTCAGATAATCACGTCATGTATGTCTGGGTCGATGCGCTGACCAATTATCTCACCGGGCTTGGCTATCCGGATAAGACCGGCGACTATGCGAAATACTGGCCCGCCGATCTGCACCTGATCGGCAAGGATATCGTGCGCTTCCACACGATCTACTGGCCCGCGTTCCTGATGAGCGCTGACCTGCCGACGCCTAAGCGGGTGTTTGGGCACGGGTTCTTGCTGGCTCGCGGCGGCGAGAAGATGAGTAAGAGTGCCGGGAATGTCGTTGATCCAATTGAATTGGCAGAGACTTTTGGGGTGGAGCCGCTGCGCTATTTCCTGCTGCGCGAAGTCGCCTTTGGCCAGGACGGCAGTTATTCCCCAGAGGCAATTGTAAACCGTGCCAATGCGGAACTCGCCAATTCCTTCGGCAATCTGGCGCAGCGCACCTTGTCGATGATCGCCAAGAATATGGATGGCGTTTTGGAGAATGTCGCGCCTACCGAGGCCGATGAAATGCTGCTGTCGCAGGTGAGGGCAGCGGCCACGGACGGCCTGCCGAACGCGTTTCACGATCTGGCGTTTTCAGTCGGCATCGAGGAGTGGATCAAGGCCGTTTATGCGTGCAATCAATATGTTGATGAGCAGGCACCCTGGACTTTGCGCAAGACCGATCCAGAGCGGATGAAGGTCGTGCTGCTCACTTTGTTCATGGCGCTGCGCGATCTTGGCATAGCGATCCAGCCCGTCGTGCCTGAAAAAGCCGCTGCGTTGCTCGACCAGCCGGGCATTCCAGCGGATGAGCGCGCCTACGCAAACCTGAGCGATACCCAGTGGTATGCGCGCCTTGTCGAAAGCGGCTTTACCGTCGGCAAGCCGACGCCAATCTTCCCGCGGCTCGACCTGCCAGAGGGCGAGGGGGCCGAATAATGCTCGTCGATAGCCATTGCCACCTTGAATATAAGGGCGTGATTGAGGACCAGCAGGGCGTGCTGGAGCGTGGGCGCGGCGCCGGGATTGGCGCATTTCTCAACATTTCGACCAAGAAAAGCGAATGGGATCAGGTGGTTGGCACCGCCAATCGTGAGGTGGACGTGTTCGCGAGCGTCGGCATCCACCCGCATGAGGCGGACAAGCATGGTGATCTGACCCGCGCAGAATTGCTCGCGGCGACTGATAATCCCAATGTCATTGGCATTGGGGAAACGGGCCTCGATTATTATTACGAGCATTCCGACAGAGCGACGCAAAAGCGCCTGTTCCGCATGCATATTGATGTCGCGCGCGAGGTTCAGCTGCCGGTGATTATTCATACGCGCGATGCCGAAGAGGACACGCTGGAAATCCTCGCCGACGAGATGGAGAAGGGCGCGTTTCCGGCGCTGATCCATTGTTTCACAGCCTCGGCTGAGTTTGGGCAGAAAGTCCTCAATCTGGGCCTATCGATCTCGATTTCTGGCATCGTAACATTCAAGAACGCCAAAGACTTACAGGCCGTGGTTAAGGATGTACCGTCGGACCGCTTGTTGGTTGAAACAGACAGTCCTTTCCTCGCTCCCGTGCCGCATCGCGGGCGTCCATGCGAGCCGGCCTTTGTTGCTGATACGGCGCGGTTTGTGGCGGAGCTGAGAGGTCAAGAACTCTCAGAATTAGCGGAGCAAACCACCGCGAATTTCAAACAATTGTTCAGCAAGGCGGCGCTGTGAAGGTCATCATGCTCGGCTCGGGCACCTCGACAGGGGTCCCGCGAATTGGCGATGATTGGGGCGATTGCGACCCGAACGAGCCGAAAAACCGCCGCACCCGCGTATCGATCGTGGTTGAGAGCAATGATGGATCGCGCGTGCTGGTCGACACGTCGACTGATTTGCGCGCGCAATTGCTGGCCAACAAGATTGGCAAGGTTGATGCAGTGTTCTGGACCCATGATCACGCAGATCACTGCCACGGGATCGATGACCTGCGCGTGATGCGCTATGGCCGAGCCGCGCCAATTCCGGGCTTTGCCGGTGAGGACACCGCGCGGCGTTTGCGCCAACGCTTTGGCTATGTGTTCGCCGGGCAAGAAGGCTATCCGACCATCGCCAAGCTGGAAACGCTCGATAATATTCGGATGGCGGCGGGTTTCGGCGTGGAATGGTGCCAAATGGAACACGGTCCTGGCGAAACAACCGGTTATCGGTTCGAAGCGGACGGCAAATCAATCGCTTACGCAACGGACTTTAGCGCAATCTCGGAAGAGATGGTTGAGCTCTATGAGGACGTCGATATCCTGGTGAGCGATTGTTTGCGGCGTGATCCGCATCCAACGCACGCCAATCTGGCGATGGCTTTGGAACTGGCCGAACGCTGCGGCGCGAAGAAACTGGTGCTGAGCCATCTGGATAAGAGCATGGATTATCAGACGCTCGTTGATGAGACGCCGGATCACGTGGTGGTCGGCTATGATGGATTGGAGCTTATCGCATGACAGAGATGGCGGTTTTGCAGATTGTCCTGGCGATTGGTTGGCTGGTTTTGGTCGGCAGCGCTTATGCGTCTTACCAGAAAGACTGGGGTAAGACCGCACAGCAGGCTCTGACGTGGGTTGCGATCTTCGGCGGAGCGTTTCTGTTGGTAAGTCTGATCAGAGGCTGAGGGGCATCATAGGCCATTGGTACATTGTCTGTTATTTAACATAATATATATTATCAATCTTATATTACGGAACTGCGGGCCCAATGAGCGATACTCCCCCATCCAGTCAAATTGATCGATTGCTCGGTATTATGGCGCGGTTGCGCGATCCCGAGACCGGCTGTGAATGGGATGTCGCGCAAAACTTCAAGACAATCGCGCCTTATACGATCGAAGAAGCCTACGAAGTGGCCGATGCGATTGAGCGCGCGAATATGGATGAATTGCGCGGTGAACTTGGAGATCTGCTGCTGCAGGTCGTGTTTCATGCGCGCATGGCTGAGGAAGACGGTGAATTCGCCTTTGAGGACGTCGCCCGGTCGATTTCAGACAAGATGGAGGCGCGCCATCCGCATATCTTCGGCGGTGAATACGGAACCATGGGGGAAACCCGCTGGCAGAACCTGAAAGAGGCCGAACGCAGCGAAAAAGGCGAAACCAGCGCGATGGACGGCGTTGCCTTGGCGCTGCCGGCGCTGATGCGGGCGCAAAAACTGCAAAAGCGCGCCGCGCGAACTGGGTTTGACTGGCCGGACACTGCTGGGCCTGCCGCCAAAGTAACTGAAGAAATGCAGGAGCTTGAGGCGGCATCTTCGGATATTCACAAGGCTGAGGAAGCGGGCGATCTGTTGTTTGCGGCGGTGAATTACGTCCGCGCGCATGGGATCAGCGCTGAGGATGCCTTGCGGGCGGCCAATGCCAAGTTTGAGCGGCGGGTTCGCAGCATGGAGGCGCTGAGCGAAGGCGCATTCGCGGATCTATCGCTCGATGAGCAAGAACGGCTGTGGCAACAGGTAAAGCGGAACGAAAAGCCTGACTAAACGGCGCTAAAGCGTCTCATATTGCCCCAATTCCTTGGGATTGAGCCGAACGGTCAACGCTCTTAGAGGACCGGTGTCCCCTTCCCCAGCGTCGCTTTCATCCACCACATCGCCGTGCGCATGCAGCCATGCGATCCGCCGACCGTCGCTGGCGGGCAGTGTCACGGTGATCACTTGGGCCTTCGATGTCAGCAGATCGGCAACCACGGTGAGAAGCTCGTCGATTCCTTCGCCGCTAATCGCTGAAATTACGGCGCAATCATCATACGCCTCGGCGGCTGTGCGCAGTTCCTCGGCGCGCTCAGGCTCTGCCAAATCAATCTTGTTCCAAACCTCAAGGATCGGAATATCGCTTGCGCCCGTGGTCGGTTCAACCACGCCGAGTTCGCCGAGCACGTCCATGACCTGCTTCTTTTGGGCTTGGTGGGCCGGATTGGCCATGTCGCGCACATGCAGGATGATGTCCGCCCCAGTGACTTCTTCCAAGGTCGCACGGAATGCCGCGACCAATTGCGTCGGCAGGTCAGAGATAAAACCAACGGTGTCTGACAGGATCGCCTTCTCAACGCCGGGCATGCTGATCGCGCGCATTGTCGGGTCGAGCGTGGCGAACAGAAGGTCTTCCGCCATCACCTCAGCGCCCGTCAAGCGGTTGAAAAGCGTGGATTTCCCAGCGTTCGTATAGCCGACCAGCGCTATTATGGGCCACGGTGCCCTGCCCCGCCGGTCGCGGTGCAATTGCCGGGTCTTGCGCACTTGCTCCAGCTCGCGGCGCAACCGGCCCATGCGCTGGCGGATCATCCGCCTGTCGGCCTCAATCTGGGTCTCGCCCGGGCCGCCGAGGAAGCCGAAGCCGCCGCGTTGCCGCTCCAAGTGGGTCCAGCTGCGCACCAGGCGGCTTTGCTGATAGTCCAAATGGGCAAGCTCGACCTGCAATCGGCCTTCCGCCGTCGCCGCCCGCTCACCAAAGATTTCCAGGATCAAGCCGGTGCGGTCGATCACCTTGCGCTTGAGCCGGTCCTCAAGATTGCGCTGCTGGATCGGCGTCAACGCGCCATCCACCACCACCAATTCTGCCTCGTGCAGCTCGCACCAGGCGGCGATATTCTCCACCTGGCCAGAGCCAAACAATGTGTTTGGCTGCATCTGCCGGATCGGCAGAATTTCGGAATGCGCGATGACCACGCCAATCGCGAGCGCGAGGCCCTGCGCCTCTTCGAGCCGTTCCGGCGCGTCGAGATCGTATTTGAGCGTGCGGATATCCGGGCACAGCACAAGGGCCCGCGCCCCGCGAGTTACCTCATCCTGCAGATCGTCATCGAAACTTCGGCTGCCGAACTCTTCGCCATCATCGCTGAGGTCAACCGGCCCGGCGGGCTGAATGGTCGAAACAGCGTGTTTATATGCCAATTGCACGGCGCCATCACGCTCCAACAGCATGCAGAACAGGTCGTAAGACGCGATGCGGCCTTGCAGCATCACGCCGTTGACGAGGAACATGGTGACCTGCACCTCGGCCTCGCTCACGCGGCTGAGGAAGATATCCTGCAGCAATCGCTGACGTTTATTGCCGGCGCGGATCTGAAACTGATCGGCGTCCATATCCTGGCCCGGCATGATCGTAGAGATCGCATGCTTATAGACCAATTGCGATTGTCCATCGCGGCGCAGCAGGATCGAGAAATTGTCAAACCACGTGACGATTCCCTGCAGTTTCACGCCTTTGACGAGAAACATCGTCACAGGAATCTTGTTCTTGCGCAGCATGTTAAGAAACACATCTTGCAAATTGGCTTGCTTGCCATCGTTTGCCACTGCTTTGCCTGCTGGCTCAGCCGGTTCGCTGCGGGGGCGCGGGGAGAGAGTTCGCCCATCGGACATTTTTATGCTCCTATTGTTTTTGGCGGCCGATTTGTTCGGTCCGCAATCTGGCCGAGGGATAGCCCACCCATCCCTCATGCCGTTTCGCCCGTAACATGGCGATTGCTTTGCCTTGGGGCAATGGCTGAGTTTTATGCAAGCTTCGTGTTAATCGGCGCAAATGGCCAGTTGGACGAATAACTTGGGGTTTGGGCTATTCCTTGCGCGCCGTCTCGCGCCGTTCGGCCATGCCAAGCAGCTTTAGCTTGCGGTGCAAGGCGGAGCGTTCCATTCCAATGAAAGTTGCCGTTTTTGAGATGTTTCCCGAAAAACGTCTGATCTGGATGGTCAGATACTCGCGCTCAAAGCTTTCGCGCGCCTCGCGCAGTGGCACACCCATCATGGCGGAAAAGCCCTGACCAGAAGCGGAGAGCTTTCCGCCCGTGATTTCCGATGGCAGCATCTCCGTTTCGACCACGGTTAGCTTCTCACGCGGGGTCATGATGATGGTGCGCTCCACCACATTGCGCAATTGGCGAACATTTCCGGGCCAATCATAGGCCTGAAGCGCGCCCATGGCTTCCTCAGAGATTTGCGGAGGCGCAATCCCTTGGTCGGTCGAATAGCGCGTGAAGAAATGATCAGCCAGCGCGGGGATGTCGTCGCGCCGCTCGGCCAATGACGGTATAGTGATCGGCACCACATTGAGGCGGTAAAACAGGTCTTCGCGGAAGCGTTTTTCTTCCATTTCGAGCGCGAGATCGCGCGAGCTGGCGGACACCACGCGGACATCGACGCCGATCTGGCGTGTGCCCCCTACCCTCACGAAACTTTGTTCGGTGAGGACGCGCAAAATGCGTGCCTGGGTCGACATCGGCATGTCGGCGATCTCATCGAGGAACAATGTCCCACCATCGGCCAATTCAAGCAGACCAGGTTGAACCAGCTTGCCGTTCGATTCCTCACCAAACAGCTCGCGTTCAAAGCGCTCTGATGTGATGCGGGCAGAATTGACCGTAACAAAGGCGCTTTCCGCGCGTGGGCTCCAAGAATGAAGTAGGCGCGCGGCGACCTCTTTGCCCGCCCCCGCTGGGCCAGAAATCAGGACCCTGCTGCCCGTGTTTGCAACCCGTTTGAGGGTCGCGCGCACGGTGTTGATGGCGGAGGAATTGCCGGTGAATTCAGCGCCTTCCACTGTGCCCTCGCGCAGCCGCGAGTTTTCCCGGCGCAGACGCTCTGTTTCGGTCGCGCGTTCGACGAGCAGCAGCAAACGCTCAGCCTCAAATGGCTTCTCAATAAAGTCCATCGCCCCGCGGCTGACGGCAGATACGGCGGTGTCGATATTGCCGTGACCAGAGAAGATGATGACCGGCAGGTCCGGCTCGCGCAATTTGATCGCATCGAGTAGTTCCAGCCCGTCCATCTCGCTGCCGTGCAGCCAGACGTCGAGTAAGATTAGGCTCGGACGGCGTTCATCAATCGCGGCTAGAGCACCAGTACTATCGGCGGCGGTTCGGCATTCATAACCTTCATCGCCGAGCACTCCGGCGACCAGCTCGCGAATATCACGTTCATCATCGACAACCAGGATTTCAATAGCCATTTTTGGCTTCTCCCTGAGGCATTTTTGGGGGCATTGGGGGGAACAGAGTTTGGGCGAATTTTAGAGGCATTATGAGGGCTCGCTTTCGGTCACTTGCGGATCGCGGGCAAAGCGCAATTGCACCCGGGTGCCGCCGCTTGGCGCGGATGCAAAGCTCATATCGCCGCCGTGTTCATCGACGATCTTATTGACGATGGCGAGGCCGAGGCCAGTGCCTTTCTCGCGGGTCGTCATATAGGGTTCGGTGATCCGCTCGCGCTCTTGCGGCAGGCCAATCCCATTGTCCTCGACCGAGATCGTGAACGTGGTCTCATCGCTGGCCATTTCGACCGTCACTTGGCCTTGGAAATCAGGCTCCGCATCAGCCCGGCGCGATTCGACTGCTTCCACCGCGTTCTTGAGGATATTCGTCATGGCCTGGCCAACCTGATGCCGATCACAGCTCAGCGTCTTGTGCAAGATATCCTCACGCATCAGCTGATCATAGTTGAGCTGGAAGTTGACCCAGGGGTGGGCGACATCCTGCAAAAACAGCGATTGGCGCACCAGATCGAGCGCATCTTCATTGCGAAACACCGGCTTTGGTAGGCGCGCAAACGACGAAAACTCATCGACCATTTTGCGTAGGTCGCCGACTTGTCGCACGATTGTGCTGGTCAGCTCGTCAAACAGCTCGCCATCGGTCTCAATCTGCTTGCGATAGCGGCGTTTGAGCCGCTCGGTTGCGAGCTGAATCGGCGTGAGCGGGTTCTTAATCTCGTGGGCAATACGGCGCGCGACGTCCGACCAAGCGGCCTGACGTTGATCGAGCAATTGGCGCGTGATGTCCTCAAAGGTGATCACATGGCCGCGCATTCCCGGCGCAATCTTGACCGCCAGTGTCAGTAGCTCTGATCCCTTGGCATGGGTCACAAGGCCGCGTTCTTTGCCCTCGCGCAGGATCGCGCAAATCTCTGGAGACAGATCCGACATTGAGCTGCCGGTCAGATCGGTGTCGGTGTCATCGGCGAGCAGAGCTTGCGCGGAATTGTTCATCAGCATCACGCGGCTCTCATCGTCGACCGAAATGACACCTGCGCTGACCGATTCCAGCACCGCCTCTGTGAACATCCGCCGATCATCGATCTGGCGGTTGGCGTTCATCAGATCATCGGTCTGCTTTTCGAGCTGCGATGTCATGCGATTGAAAGCGCGGTTGAGCAGGCCGATCTCATCCGCCCCGGTGCGCCCTTCTACCCGCAGCGCGAAGTTGCCCTGCCCCACTTTGCGTGCGGCCCCGACGAGATCAGTCAGCGGCTCAACCTGTCGGTCAGCAAAACGCAGAGCGAACCAAATGGCGAGGCCCACCAGCAGCAGGCTGACCACCACCAGCGCGAGGTTAAACCGCAATTGCAGGGTGCGCGCATCGGCAGTCAGCGCGTTATAGCTGGCGGCAACAGATTGCGCCTTTTCCCAGTAAACAAAGGAATCTTCCTCAGATGTGCGGGCATTATAGAGATAGATGCCACTCTCGCGGTCGATGGGTGCGAGTGCGACAATCCGTTCCGGGCTTCCCCGAACAACCACAAATTCGCCCGAATCTAGCCGGGACAGCACCTCTTGGCTGAAGGCGAGCGGACTGTTGTCCTCCATCAGGTTCATGATGGCGGCGGTTCTCAGCGTGTTGTCATCTAGCCGTTGCAGCACAGCACTTTCCGAGATTTCGCGGGCCTGCGCCTGATAGGCATAGCGGTCGGCAAAACCCTCGTCGGCGATAGAAATGCGCTCCAGGATGAAGCGCATATCGCTGGCCATGGCGATGGTTTCTTCTTCCACATCGCGCTGGTTTTGGTCGTAATAATTCTGCGCCAGTTCATTGGCGTTGCGCATCAAGCCTCTGGAATCATCACTGAACCAAAAATCCACGCCCGATTGGAACAGGAATGCAGCAAAACCGGACACGAGCAGCGTTGGGATTGCGGCGATGAGTGAGAAGAAAAACACCAGTCGCACGTGCAGGCGAGCGGTGCTGCCCGCAGCGCGCCTCAGCGCGAGCCGCCGTCCGATGAGGACGAGCAACGCCATCGCCGGGACCAATGTCGCCATCAGCAGCAGCGAAACCTGCAGGCTGGGCAGCAATTCGTCTTCTTGCGGGGCGGAGGAATAGGCGAACCAGGTGGCCCACAAAGCAACAATCAGAGTGATTGCCGATAGTGCTTCGAGCCAAGCGAACATGTTGGCGCGCCGCGAACGAACGATGAGCCGCCGCCACCAGCGCGGTGAGCGCTGAGTTGATGTTGCTATCGCCGTGTCCATCGTTGCGAGTTTACAACGCCAGTGTTGCTCAATTGCAAGGCCAAACTGTGGCGATTGCGTTAAAGCGGTCTTGTGAAGCGGTCAGGCTCTATCTCAAGATCACCGATCCGCTTGCGCAAAGTGTTGCGATTGATCCCCAGCAGCTTGGACGCGCGCAGTTGATTGCCGCCTGTTTCGGCCAACGCATGTTCGATTAGGGGTTTTTCAAAAGCGGCCAAAGCGCTGTGATAAAGCGCGCCGTTTTGAGGATTGTTGTCAGCCAGCCATTGGTCCAGCGCACCAGCAAACCCGCTTGGGGCGCCCTCGCCTCCCGGCTGCGTCTCTGCACCGATAATGTCGGAGAGGCTCGCGCTATCGATCAAATCATCACGCGCCATCAGTGCCAGACGGTAGACCACATTGCGCAGCTCGCGAACATTGCCGCGCCAGTTGCGCTCTTCCAGCATTTCAACCGCCTCTGGGGCCAATTGCCGTCGCGGCAAGCCATCTTCCGCTGCCTGAGCGAGGAAGTGCTGCGACAGCACCTCAATGTCCTCGCGCCGCTCACGCAGAGGCGGCAGCTCAATTGGAACCACGTTGAGGCGGTAGAACAGATCTTCGCGGAAGTTCCCCGCGGCAATCATCGGTGCAAGGTCGCGGTTGGTCGCGGCGATAATGCGCACATCGATGGCGATTTCCTGCCGCCCGCCAACGCGGCGGATCTGGCCCGATTGGAGTGCACGCAGCAGGCGGGTCTGCGCCTCTGCGGGCATGTCACCAATCTCGTCGAGGAACAGGGTGCCGCCATTGGCCTGCTCAAACTTACCAATGGCTTGGGCGATCGCGCCCGTAAAGGCACCCTTTTCGTGCCCGAACAGCTCGCTTTCGATCAGGTCGGCGGGGATCGCGCCCGCATTCACCGCGACAAATGGCCCCGTGCGGCGCGAGCCAAGCTCGTGGATCGCCTCGGCGACCAATTCCTTGCCCGTCCCGCTTTCGCCGGTGACCAGCACAGTGAGATCATTGCGCAGAACGCGCGTGATCATCCGGTAGACGCCCTGCATTGCCTGGCTGCGCCCGACCAGGGGCATGCCGTCGCCTTCCATTTCCGGCGCGGCGGCGGTCTTGCTGCGCTGGCCAGCGGCCTGGTGCACAGCCTGGACGAGCTCATCGAGGTCAAATGGCTTGGGGAAATACTCAAACGCCTCGCTGTCGCTGGCGCGTACGGCGGTATCGAGCGTGTTCTGCGCCGAAAGGACGATCACCGGCATATCCGGCGCGCGCGATTTCACCTCGTGCATGGAGGCAAGCCCGTCGCCATCCTCCAGCATCACATCGGTGCACATCACGAGATATTCGCCCGAATCAAGCAGCCGATTGCGCTCCGCGATGCTGCTGCACCGATCAATCTGAAAGCCTTCGTCTTCGAGCGCCGCGATAATGACGGTGGCAATCGCGCCATCATCTTCGACAAGTAAGATTTTGCCGCTCATGCCGCCGCTCCTTGCACGCCAGGCTTGGCTTGGCGCAGGTGTATGCGGAAACGGGTCAGGCCCGCCCTGGCGTCTCGCTCGTGGCCAATCCGGCCCTGCATATCGCGCACCAGCTTGCGTACAAGCGCGAGGCCCAGCCCCTGGCCGGATTTCTTGGAGGACACAAACGGCTCAAACACATGATCGCGCAGGGCCTCGTCAATGCCCGGCCCGCTGTCGCTAACTGTAATCTCAATCGGCAGGCGGACCGCGCGGCCCATGCGAATTGCGTTGAAGGCGAGCCCGCTCACAAACCGTGTCTGAACGATTATGCGAGGGTTTTCATGCTCCTGCGCTGCGTCGCGGGCATTGGATATGAGGTTGATAAGCACCTGCTCCAGCGCATCCTGATTGGCCAAAACCGGCGGCAGAGAGGGATCAAATTCCTCGATGATCTCCACCCCATTGCTGCCCGCAGCGCGCACGGTGGCTATCGCGGATCGGATCGCCTCATGCGGGTTGCAGGGCGCGACCGGGTCGGTTTGCTTGCTGCCTAATTGCTGCATCCGGTCGATCAAGCGCGCAATGCGGTCCACCTCGTCGGTGATCATCCGGGCGAGCGATTTGTCGGCATGCGGCAATTTGCGCGCGGCTAGCTGCCCTGCCCCGCGAATGGCGGCGAGCGGGTTCTTGATTTCATGCGCCAGGATCGCTGGACCGCCGAGTGTCGCTTCGCTTTGCTCATCGCGCCCGGTGTCATCCCGCGCGCTTTCTGAGAGGGTGATCACCCGCCATCCGGGATGCTGCGTCAGCGGCGAAATCGTCAGGTTTACCCGCTTTTCCTCGCGGTTAATGCGCAAGGTTACGTCGCGGGCAACGACTGCATCCTGCGAAGTGCGAATGTGGTTGCGCACGCGCGCATCAAGCATTTCGGCGACTTCGCGCACAGATCTTCCGACCAGACGCTTTGCGCTTTGCCCCAGCAGGTTTTCTGCTGCGTGATTGGCCTCTGCGATGCGCGTATCAGGATCGACCAGCACCACGGCAAAGATCAACCCGCCGATTTGCGAGGCGGCATCGGGTCTGTTGGCGTGATCGGTGACGGGGTCTTTGGAAGGCCGTGTTTCGGCCATGGTCATGCTGCTCTGCGCCGAAGGAATGGCTCGTAAAAGCGCTCAATCTCGCCCAGCACTTGCTTGGGATCCTCGATGAAATTGGCCTTGTTGCGGAACTCCGCTGAGCCGTGCATTCCCTTGGTGTACCAACCAATATGCTTGCGCGCGACCTTGCAGCCGACCTCGCTGCCATAATGGTCGAGCATGCGTTCATAATGCTCAACAAGTGTCTCATATTGCTCGTCAAAGCTGGGGCTCTCGAGCGCTTCGCCGGTTTTCCACCAATGCATGACTTGGCCCAGCAGCCACGGTTTTCCGTAAGCGCCGCGGCCAATCATCAGTCCGTCTGCACCTGATTGCTCAAGCGCAGTGGAAGCATCATTGATGGTGCAAATGTCGCCATTGACGATGACCGGAATGGAGACCGCCTCTTTCACTCTGCGGATGAAGGACCAGTCGGCGCTGCCCTTATACATTTGATTGCGAGTGCGGCCGTGGACGGTGATCATCTTCACCCCAAGATCCTCGGCAATCCGCGCCATTTCCGGGGCGTTGAGGCTGTCGTGATCCCAGCCCATCCGCATTTTCACGGTCACCGGAACATCGACGGCTTTGACGGTCGCTTCCATCAGTTTGGTCGCCAGCGGCACTTCCCGCATCAGCGCGCTGCCCGCCATGCCATTGGTGACTTTGCGTACTGGGCAGCCGAAATTGATGTCGATGATCGCGGCGCCATTGTCTTCTTGCAATTTCGCCGCTTCGCCCATGCTGACGGGATCGCACCCAACGAGCTGCATCGACACGGGCTCCTCAATCGGGTCCCATTCGGCCTTTTGCACAGATTGCCGAGTTTCTCGGATGGCGGCTTGGCTGGCGATCATCTCGGTCACATTGAGGCCAGAGCCATAACGGCGCACCAGAGTGCGGAACGGCATATCCGTCACGCCCGTCATCGGGGCGAGAACCACAGGGTCGTCGATCTGGACAGGGCCGATCTGAATGGGCTTAAGGGCCGGAGGAGGTGGAAGCGCGGTCATATTATCAATTGTGCCTAAAATTTGGGCAGCGCATAGTGGATTGCGCAAATTCCGTCCAGACCTTAAGCGCGCTGGACCATATGAGTGATGAACCCACCCTCCCCCAATTCGCTGCGATTGTTGTTGCCGCTGGCAAGGGCCTGCGCGCAGGCGGTGAACTGCCGAAACAGTTCCGCAAGTTTCGCGGAAAACCGCTTGTCCGGCATTCGGTGGAGGTTTTGGCCGCTGCGGGGGCAGCTCCGATTGTGGTGGTCTTGGCCGAGGGTACCCGTGAACTGGCCGAGGAAGCGCTCGCCGGGATTGGCGGGATCGAATTGGTTAGCGGCGGTGCAACTCGGCAGGAATCGGTCGCCAATGGGCTGGAGGCGTTGGCCTCTGACGGGCCGCAGACTGTGCTGATCCATGATGCCGCGCGTCCTGATCTGCCGAATGAAGTGATCCGCCGCCTGTTAGAGGCGCTGACAGACCATTCGGGCGCCATTCCGGCGCTTCCGGTGGTCGACAGCCTCGCGGTGGCTGGTGATGGCAATATGATGGCGGGTAAGGCCAACCGTGAGGCTTTGCGCCGGGTGCAAACCCCTCAGGCCTTCCGCTACGCTGATATCCTCGCCGCCCACCGCGTATGGGATGGCGCAAAAACCGCTGGCGATGATGCGCAGGTGCTGACCGAGAACGGTGGCAGCATCGCCCTTGTCCAAGGGGACGAACGCCTCAAAAAGATCACATTCGCAGAGGATTTCATGAACGCACATTCAGCGCCATTCAGGGTAGGTCAGGGTTTTGACGTCCATCGTCTGGTCGAAGGCGAGGAATTATGGCTGTGCGGCGTGCAAATACCCCATAACAAAGGTTTATCCGGCCACAGCGATGCCGATGTCGCTCTGCATGCGATCACCGATGCTGTGCTGGGCGCGATTGGCGACGGGGATATCGGCACGCATTTCCCGCCCAGCGACCGGCAATGGGCCGGAGCGCGCTCTGCGCAGTTTCTGGAGCATGCGGTCAAATTGGCAGGCGCAGCCGGCTTTGCGCTCGGCAATATCGACCTCACCCTCATTTGCGAGGCACCCAAGATCGGCCCTCACCGCGCGGCCATGCGCACGGCGGTGGGCGCGATGACGGGTCTGGAAGAAAACGCCATTAGTATCAAAGCAACCACGACCGAGAGGCTGGGCTTTACCGGTCGCGGCGAAGGTATCGCGGCGCAGGCTATCATCAGCCTGTATACCAGCGCTTAGAAGGACAGATATATGAAACGCACATTCACCAAAGCGGCCGCTTTTGCGCTGGCCACCGCGGCATTGATGCAGGCCCAAGTTGCGCAGGCTCAGGCGCCCTGCGTCGATCAAGCGGACCTCAGCGATGCGGCGATTTATGCGATGCCGCTGGTGAGCCAGGCGCTCGACCGGACCTGCGCGAGCGAACTGTCGCCCGATGGCTTTTGGGCCACCGAAGGCGCGGCCTTCACCGCGAAATTTGCGCGCCTGCAAGAGCGCAGTTGGCCCGGCATGTCGCGCATGTTCGGTGTGTTCATGGACAAGACAATGGCGAGCGAAGGCGGCGAAGCGAATCCATTGGCCGGATTGCTCAACTCTAGCGATCCCGAAAGTATGAGCGCTTTTCGGCCTCTGATTGATGCTGTCTTGGTTGAGCAGATCGCTAGATCAATCAAACCGGCGGACTGCACAAAGGTGGAGCGCGGCATGTCCTTGGTTGCGCCTTTACCGCCAGAGAATATTGGCGGTTTGGTGAGTTTTATTGCCGATATGGCTGACCTTAAAGACCCCGAAGTCTGCCCATATACGGGTGACGAATGACTGGTAGCCTGCTGCCCGATGATATCATCGCGCTGGCTCAGCGTGTTGTTGATGAGAACAAAGCCGCTGGCCGTGTGCTGTCGCTGGCCGAAAGTTGCACCGGCGGCCTCGTCGCGGCGGCTCTGACCGAGATACCGGGCTCTTCTGCTGTGCTCGATCGCGGGTTTGTGACCTATTCGAACGAGGCCAAGATGGAATCGCTCGATGTGGCGCAGGATATTATCGAGACCTTTGGTGCGGTTTCCATCGCCTGTGTGTGGGCCATGGCTCAGGGCGCGCTCAAGAATTCCAATGCGGACTGCGCAGTCGCGATCAGCGGCGTTGCCGGCCCCGGCGGCGGCACTCAGCTAAAGCCGGTTGGTACGGTCGTATTCGCGCGCGCCATCCGCAATTCCGATGGCGAGCCAGAGGGCGAGCTAAAGCACTTTGATGTGAAAGATCGCGCCGCGATCCGCCATCAGGCGGCGCTGGTGGCGCTCGAATTGCTGCTGCCGTAAAGCGCGGCTGCGCGCTGTTCAAAAGCCTCAACCATACGCCGAAACGCGCGGTCAAAATACTGTCCGGCTATCGCCTCGAACATGCGGTTTTTAAATGTAAAATCGACTGAGAAGTCGATCTCGCAGCCGCCATCATCCATGGCGCGAAAAGTCCACGTGTTGTCGAGGTCTTTGAGCGGGCCATCCATGTAATGCACATCGATCAGCTTCGCGCGCTCCTTATGAACGCGCGAGGTAAAGCTTTCGCGCAGGCTCTTGAAGCCCACCACCATATCCGCGACCATTTCGGTCTCGCTGTTGGAGCGCACCCGCGTGGCGATAACCCAGGGCAGAAACTCGCGATATCGGCCTACATCCGCGACCAGATCGAACATCTGCTCCGCGCTGTATGGCAATCTGCGAGTTTCGCGAATTCCCGGCATCAGATTTTGAGCGTATCCGCTTGGCGCTTGGCCTGCTTTGCGAACTTTTCCGCCCTTGCCGCTTTCATCTCGGCGAAATCCTCACCTGCATGATAGCTGGAGCGGGTCAGCGGGGTCGAGGCAACCTGCAGGAAGCCCTTTGCCCGGGCGATTGAGCCATAGGCGCCAAACGCCTTAGGCGTGACGAACTCCTCTACCGCGGCATGTTTCGGCGTTGGCTGCAGATATTGGCCCATGGTCATGAAATCCACATCCGCACTGCGCATGTCATCCATCACCTGATGCACTTCGAGGCGTTGCTCGCCCAGCCCCAGCATGATGCCGGACTTGGTGAAGATCATCGGATCGTGAGATTTGACCTCCTCGAGCAGGCGCAGCGAAGCGTAATAGCGCGCGCCGGGCCGAATGGTGGGGTACAGACGCGGCACAGTCTCCAGGTTGTGGTTGTAAACGTCGGGACCGGCGGCACAAATTGCCTCCACCGCCGGGCGCATTTTGCCGCGAAAATCCGGGGTGAGAATCTCAATCGTGGTGTCGGGCGTGGTTCGGCGCAGGGCCTCAATCACCTTTACGAACTGCGATGCGCCGCCATCGGGCAGATCGTCACGATCGACACTGGTGATGACAATGTGCTCCAGCCCCATCTTCGCCGCTGCAATAGCGGTGTGCTCTGGCTCCAGCGGGTCAACCGCGCGCGGCATTCCGGTTTTGACATTGCAGAACGCGCAGGCGCGGGTGCACACATCGCCCAGAATCATAACCGTTGCGTGCTTTTTGCTCCAGCATTCGCCGATGTTCGGGCATGCTGCCTCTTCACACACGGTGTTGAGGTTGAGCTCGCGCATCATGCGGCGCGTTTCCTGATAACCCTCGCTCACAGGCGCGCGAACGCGGATCCAATCCGGTTTGCGCTGGCGCGGCGGGCGTTCTGGGGTCTTGCCAGGGGTGTTCGCTAGGTCGTTCATGCCTGCCCACTTAGGCAATGCGCTGCGCCTTCGCAATGGCCCGAAATGCCTGTGTATGGCGGATGCAACGTGGCTTGTGAGAATTGCACGTCGCCTCTAGGCCGTAGCGTCATGGATGCAGCCACTCTTCAGACGTTTACATCTCCCGTGGTGCTGTTCTTTGTGCTCGGGTTGCTCGCGGCCTTTGCGCGCTCTGACCTCGCCATTCCAGAGGCGATTGCGAAGGGCATGTCGCTCTATTTGATGGCGGCAATTGGCCTAAAGGGCGGCGTGGCCGTTTCTAAATCGGGTATCGATTCGACCGTCTTGATCGCCTTGGCCCTAGGGATAGCGGCCAGTTTCCTGATGCCGTTCATCGCAAATATCGCGCTGAAGGGCTTTGCAAAGCTCGACCGGATCAATGCCGGCGCGGTCGCGGCGCATTATGGCTCGGTCAGCGTGGTCACCTTTGTGACAGCGGTTGAGATATTTGAGGCGCAGGGCAAGCCACCGGGCGGTTATATGGTGGCGGTGATGGCCGCGATGGAAACGCCAGCGATCCTTACCGGCTTGCTATTGGCGCGCGGGATGGGCTCGAAAGACGGGCAGAAAACCGGCGATTTGCTACACGAGGTGTTCTTCAACGCATCGGTCGTCTTGCTGCTGGGCTCCTTCGCCATTGGCATGATTTCCGGCGCAAAAGGATTTGGCGAAGTTGCGCCGTTCTTCGAGGCTGGATTTAAGGGCGTGCTATGCCTGTTCCTGCTCGATATGGGCCTGATCGCGGCGCGGCGGATGATGGACGCCCGTGCGATCACCTGGAGGCTCGTGGTGATCGCGATTGGCCTGCCGCTGCTCAACGGTTCGATTGGTACCGCGGCGGCGGCCGCATGCGGGCTTGATGTCGGCTCCGCTGCAGCGCTCGGCGTGCTGTGCGCCAGTGCCAGCTATATCGCGGTGCCAGCCGCGATGCGGCTTGCCCTGCCAGAGGCGGATCCGGGGATTTACCTCACCATGTCGCTGTCAATCACCTTCCCGTTCAACATCCTGATCAATATCGGCTTGATTAGCATGCTGGCGAGCGCTCTAACGGGTAATCCGGGCAGCGTAGGAGCAATTCCATGATTGAAACCGTCATTCGCAAGCGGATTGAGATCCTCACCGATACCGCCCTTCTCAAGCGGGTTACCGATGAGATTGAGCGGATGGAAATCACCGGTTGGACAGTGGTTCCAGTAAGCTCCGGCAAAGGACGTGAGGGGCGCTGGCGCGAAGAGCGGGTGATGGGCACAGACAAAGTTTTCGTGCTCACTATTGCCGCCGAAGACAAAGCGCAGGCTTTGGCAGAGGCGCTGGCACCAGAACTGACTAAATATGGCTTCATCCTATCGATGTGGGATGTGGAGGTTATTCGAGGGGAGCGCTTTTAATGCCTGAATTTGCAGAACTTTTAAAAGGCTATGAGCGTTTTCGTAAAGAGATATACCCCCGCCAGCAGGCTCGGTTTGACCAAACCGTCGCTGAGGGTCAGCATCCAAAGCTGATGATCATTGGCTGCAGCGACAGCCGTGTGGACCCCGCTCAGATTTTTGACGTTGATCCCGGCGACATCTTTGTTTTGCGCAATGTCGCCGCGCTTGTGCCCCCGTTTGAAAAGGCCGCTGACCAACCCGAAGCACCCGCAGCGATCGAGTTCGCTGTGAGAATGCTCGAAGTGAAGCAGGTGGTTGTGATGGGCCACGGTAGATGCGGTGGTTGCAAGGCCGCGCTGGCGCACTCTTTCGACAATACGGAGCCGGGGAGCGGCGGATTGCTATCCGGTTGGCTTGAACACCTTAGCGAACCTGCAGAAGCGATTGGCCGGGCATTGGGGCGCGAAGGGAAAGATGCGGAACGTGCGATGGAACTGGCTGCTGTTCGGCAGAGCTTAGCCAACCTGCGTTCCTATCCCTTCGTCAAAGAAGCAGAAGATGCTGGCCATTTGAAATTGCGCGGCGCGCACTTCGCCATTCCTGATGGCGTGTTGTACTCGCTGGACGAGGAAACAGGCGATTTCGAAGCACTCGCGTGAACAGCTGCGCAGATTAAGCGCTTGTACCCCCTGCCCTGCGCGCCCATTTAACGTTGCATGTCTAATACAGAATTGAAAAACATCGCTCTGCTGATTGATGCAGACAACACCACCCCGCAGGGCATCGACCCTGTGCTGACCGTTATGGCCGAGCTGGGTCAAGTGAATATCCGCCGCGCCTATGGCAATTTCGCGAAGGATAACCTGAAGAAATGGGGTAACCTCACCAACAAATTCGGTATTCGGCCTCAGCAGCAATTCGATGTGTCTAAAGGCAAAAACGCCACTGACATGGCGATGACGATTGATGCGATTGATCTGCTCAATCAGGGCAAGGTTGATGGCTTTGGCATTATGACCTCTGACAGCGATTTTACGCCGCTGGTCACGCGCCTGCGCCAGGATGGGATACTCGTCTATGGCTTTGGCGAGGCGAAAACGCCTGACGCCTTTAAGTCGGTCTGCACGCGTTTTATCGATATCCAGCAGTTGATATCGACCTATGCTGACGAGAAATCGAATGGCGGTGAAAGCGATTCCAAAACGAAAACCGAACTGGTCGATGAGGATTTGATCGAATTGATCACTGCGGCCTATTCTGAAGCGAAGCGTGATGATAAAGGCTACGCAAGACTACAACAGGTCGGCCAGATCGCCGGCAATCGATCCAGCTTCGATGTGCGAAATTACGGGTTCAAAAGCCTATCCGACCTGTTCCGTTCGCTCGGCAATTTTGATGTCGAACGCGGGCCAGACAACCAACCCATCGTCAAACGGCTCCGCTGACCGCTCATATGATGCAATGAGGCGCCACGACTTGGGCCGCAGCGCCTCATTTCTGTGCAACAATCCTGTGCAGGATTAGCCGCCTGTTGCAGGTGCTTCAAGCGTGTCCGCTGGTGCAGCCGTCGCTGTAGTAGGAGCCACAGGCGAGGATTTCTGACCAGCATAAGCGGCCCACAATTGCGCGATTGGCTTACGCGGGCCTTCGACCTTGGCAAAGCTCTCTTTCGCTGCGTCATACTGGCCCATGCCAGCTTGCGCGATGCCCAGGCGGGTTAGAGTTTCCGCCGTATCAACACCGGGCATGCCCAGCGTCTTTTGGAAGAACTCAGCGGCCTTGGCATGTTCGCCGTAGCTCAGGAAGGTATCACCGGCGGCCTTGATCGTGCGCAGACCAGCGCCGGCTGCGCGGGCATCACGCTCCAATGCTGGCAGGTCAGAACGGTCTGACGCGACCCGGCCCTTAGCGATTTGAAGCGAGTCAGCGACATAAATGTCGTCCCGGCTCACAACGCCGCTGGCATAACCTTCTTCAATAAGATCAGATACTTCCTTCGGCAGCAGGCGGGCATCCGCTGCTTCGATATATTCGATGTAGTCCTGCTTGCTCTGCAGCGACTTCACTTTGTGGCCCAGCCGCATAAGGTCGAGCATCTCACCACCCTGATAATCGCTCAGATTACGGGTAAGGTTGATTGCATCACGCCAGCTCGTTTCTGATGGATAATCGGCAATCCAAGCGGTTGCGATGTCATAGACTTCTGGAACGATTTCATTGTTGTATGCAACGGTCAGACCGCGGCGATACCATTGCTCATTCACCGTACCGCCAGCCGATTTGGTATTGGCGATTGCATTGTTGAGATAGGACAAGCCATCCCGGTAGCGTTCTTCGGAGAAGAAGCTCTCTGCCATAGCGATCTGAAGATCAGCTAAGGTTACCGTGTCCGTGGTGAAATTGTTATCGATTGCGGCCTGCAGATACGGACGCGCTTCGGCAAACTGGCTTTCGGCATTTTTCAGCTGATAGGCGATGAAGTTGAAACGCCCGAGATTGGCAGCTTCAACCTTGCCGCTTTGCAGCATCAATTCCATGCCCTGGATCTGTAGCGAACGATCGCTCGTCTTCGCACCGGCGTTGTAAATCAAGCCGCCTGCAGCGATTTTTTCATCCGGTGAGATTGACAAAGAACCCAAAGAAATGAGCTGCGACTTGAGCGATGCGACGTCCGCACCTTCCTCGTTCACCGAGGTGTTAAGCGGTGTGTAGGCCGCGATAAACTCTTCAGAATACTGCGCCTTCTCTTCTTTCCTTTTCTTCTTCTTTTTGTCCTGCGCATGAGCGGTATCGGCGAACGCGGTCGAGCCAATTACGGCCGTTCCGGTTGCCAGTGCAATCGCAAGCGCGAGGTGTGAACCGGTCTTTTTACGAGCGCTGCCCATGTTAAAAATCCGCATGTCGTCTCTCCTGAAACAATTTAGGGTGTGGCGCGTGTTATCGCGCTGGTGATTCATGTCTGTCTAACGCCATTAACGCAGGCGGGCAGTTTTGCAATTATGGCTTAGCCTATGGCGCCTGAATGGCCTTTGAATGGTTCTTTACTTGCGCCGAAATGAGACGGGACTGCCTCCCCTCGCCCTTCACCCGTGTCAGGTGTGGAAAACCGGGCGTTTGGGCCTGCTTCCTCGCTTTCCAAGGTGGCGAAACGCCGTGCTGAGGCGTAAGCTACGAGGCTTATTAATACCTGATACGGCAACCACAGAAATGGCCCTACATTGAGCGACGATAGCGAAACCCTAACGCCCCCGACCCCAATGGAAGAATTTGAGCGCATCGACATCGTCGATGAGATGAAGACGAGCTATCTCGACTACGCGATGAGCGTGATCGTCAGCCGCGCTTTACCAGACGTGCGCGACGGGCTGAAACCGGTGCACCGGCGGATTCTCTACGCCAGTCAAGAAGGCGGCTTTGTCGCTGGTAAGCCCTATCGTAAGAGCGCCAAGATCGTCGGCGACGTGATGGGCAATTATCACCCTCATGGTGACAGCGCGATTTATGATGCGCTGGCCCGTATGACCCAGGATTGGTCCATGCGCGTGCCGCTGGTTGATGGCCAGGGTAACTTCGGCTCGATGGATCCCGATCCGCCTGCGAGTATGCGTTATACCGAGGCGCGCCTTGCCCGTGTCGCGAACAGTCTGCTCGACGATCTCGACAAGGATACAGTCGACTTCCAACCAAACTATGACGGGCAATTGACCGAACCGCAGGTTCTGCCAGCGCGCTTTCCTAACCTGCTGGTCAATGGCGCCGGTGGTATCGCGGTTGGCATGGCGACGAACATCCCGCCGCATAACCTTGGCGAGGTGATCGACGCCTGTTTTGCCTATATAGACAATCCGGCGATCACGACCGAGGAACTGATCGAATATGTCCCCGGCCCCGATTTCCCCACGGCCCCACTGATCTTAGGCACCAGCGGAGCGAAATCCGCCTATACGACGGGCCGCGGATCGATTCTGATGCGTTGCCGCCATGAGATTGAGACGAAGCGCGGCGACCGCGAGAGCATCGTGCTCACTTCGATTCCCTATCAGGTCGGCAAATCCGGCTTGGTCGAGAAAATCGCAGAGGCCGCCAAGGACAAGCGGATCGAAGGTGTTTCGGACATTCGCGATGAAAGCTCACGCGAGGGTATGCGTGTTGTCGTTGATCTGAAACGCGATGCGAGCGCCGAGGTCGTGCTCAACCAAATCTGGCGCTACACACCGGCGCAATCAGGCTTCCCGGCCAATATGCTCGCGATCAGGGGCGGGCGTCCAGAGACGTTGATGCTGCGCGACATCATTCAGGCGTTCATCAGCTTCCGCGAGGAAGTGATCACGCGCCGCACCAAGTTTGAACTGAACAAAGCGCGTGAACGCGCGCACCTCTTGCTTGGTCTGGTGGTTGCGGTCTCCAATCTGGACGAGGTCGTTGCGATGATCCGCGGTGCGCCCAATCCGGCGGCTGCACGGGCGACCTTGTTGGCTAAGGAATGGCCGATTGGCGACATTGCGCAATATATCAGTCTGATCGAAGCAATCGAGCCGACGGCTGATCAGGAGGGCGGCACATACACCCTCTCAGAGAAGCAGGTTCGCGCCATTCTCGAACTGCGCCTGCACCGTCTCACGGCGATGGGGCGCGATGAGATCGGCGGCGAACTGCAAGAGCTGGCCGATAAGATCGAAGGCTACCTCGCGATCCTCGCCGACCGGGTAAAGCTCTACGCGGTGATGCGCGAAGAGCTGGAAGAAGTGCGCGCGACCTATGTGACGCCGCGCGTTTCCGAAATTGCGCCGGCTTGGGATGGCCTCGATGATGAAGACCTGATCGAGCGCGATGAGATGGTCGTCACCGTTACGCACGACGGCTATATCAAGCGTACGCCGCTTTCCACATTCCGCGCGCAAAATCGCGGCGGCAAAGGCCGCGCGGGCATGTCGACCAAGGATGCGGACGCAATCTCGGAAATGTTCGTCACCTCGACGCACAATCCGGTGCTGTTCTTCTCCACTTCGGGCAAGGTTTACCGCTTGAAAGTCTGGAAGCTGCCCGAAGGCGGCCCGGCGACGCGCGGGCGGCCGATTGTCAATCTGCTGCCATCGCTCGATGACGGTGAGACGATCCGCACGGTTCTGCCGCTGCCAGAGGATGAAGACGAGCTGGGAGGCGCTCTCGGTTGTGTTTGCCACGGCTAAGGGCCGCGTGCGCCGCAACTCGATGGGATCATTCACCAATATCCCGTCGAACGGTAAGTTCGCGATGAAGTTTGATGCCGATAGCGATGATAAGCTCATCGGTGTCGCTCTGCTCGATGCAACGGACGATGTTCTGCTCGCTTCGCGTCAGGGTAAGGCAATCCGCTTTGCCGGCATGGATGTGCGCGAATTCACCTCTCGCACTTCAACCGGGGTGCGCGGCATGAACTTGAAGCCTGATGATGAGGTCGTATCGCTCTCAGTCTTAGGTGCGACAGGCACCACACCAGAAGAACGCGAGCAATATCTCAAGTTCGCGCCATGGAAGGCTGACAGGGAAGGCTCGCCGGAACTAACCGAGGAACGCTTTGCCGAGCTTGAAGAGAAGCAGCAGTTCATCCTCACCGTTTGCGCCAATGGCTATGGCAAGATTTCCAGCGCCTATGAATACCGCCGGATTGGACGCGGGGGCATGGGTATCACCAATATCGACAACATTGCCCGCAATGGACAAGTTGTGGCGAGCTTCCCTGTGTTGTCGGGCGAGCAATTGATGCTGGTCACGGATCAGGCGAAGCTTATCCGCATCGGCCTCGATACCTTGCGCGTTCTTGGCCGCAACACCGCTGGTGTGCGCCTGTTCGATGTCGGCAAAGGCGAGACGATCGTCAGCGCGGTGAAGATCGACGAGACGGAGGAGCCTGAGGACGCCGCGGAAGAAGCGGTGACTGAGGAAATGGTCGATCGCCGGGGCGGTGATGATGAGACCACGCCGCACACCCCGCCGCAGAGCGATGATGACATCGGCGAAGACCCGCCGGAATAACAAAGTTCTGACGAGTACTCGGGGTCAGGTGAGCGAGAGCTTGCTTGGCCCTTTCTCGTTGGCGTGCTCGCAATAATACAGCGCCCACCAGAGCGGTGCCCTACCCTAGCTTAGTTGGATTTGGGCAGATCCCCGCGCAGGGTCTGAACCACGCCAGTCGCGATCAGGAATTGGCCCAGGTAATAGAGCGGCCAGATCGCCACATCGGGTATCGAACCCAGATCGATGCTGCCCATACTGCTGAAGATCAGCATATCGGATAGCACGAACAGCACAGCACCGATCCCCACCCGATAACGGGAGAAGCGGCTAATCCAAGCGGAAGCTGCCATTGCGCCAAGCCCCAGACCATAGAGCCCGACAAGCGGGTCTTTCGCGATCAGGTAAGAGATGATGGGTACACCAATAAGCAAAGCGGCCGCGCACAGCTTTTGACTGAGCACCGTTTTCTCCCGCCGGTTGCGCAGGAACAGAGCAATAGCTGCCAAATGCGCGGCGAAGAACACCGCACCGCCTACGCTAAAGCTCAGCTCAATTGCCATATCTGCGCCCGCGCACAGGGCCAGGAACACGGTAATCAGCGCGGCATCTACACTTTGCCTCACCTCACGGGTGCGGCGCATCGCGTAGAGCGCCAGAAAACCAACGCACGCCCCCTTCAGTGCAATCAGCCAGACGCCGCCGATGGGATTGTTCCATAGGAAGTAATAGGCAATCGCCGCTGCCAAGCTAACCAGCAGCCATGGGCGGTGCGCGGCAAGCGCGTGATCGGAAGAGTTTGCTGCGTCTTTTGCCATTGTGAACCCCTATTTGCGCTTCTTGGACTTGAAGTGTGGGGCGTGCAAGCACTAGGTCCGTGCGTATGAAATCACATGATGTTCACATAATCGGCGGCGGTCTCGCAGGCAGCGAGGCGGCCTGGCAATTGGCTCGGCGCGGGGTGCGCGTGCGCCTGTCTGAAATGCGCGGCGCGCCCGAGGACAAAGGCGGTGAGATGACGCCTGCCCACCAGACCGACGGGCTGGCAGAGCTGGTGTGCTCCAATTCCTTCCGTTCCGATGATGATACCAAGAATGCGGTTGGCCTGCTGCATCATGAGATGCGCGCGATGGACAGCATTGTGATGCGCGCCGGAGAGATCGCCCGCGTGCCGGCTGGCAGCGCGATGGCGGTGGACCGCGATGTCTTCTCCGCCGAGGTGCAGAAGGCTCTGAGCGAGCATTCCAATATCGAAATTGTGCGGGAACGGGTCGATGCCCTGCCCGATAGCGGCATGACGATTGTGGCCACCGGACCGCTCACCGCGCAGTCACTCGCCCAGAGCATTGTGAAGGCAACGGGTGAAGAGCGGCTGGCATTTTTCGACGCGATTGCGCCGATTGTTCACCGCGACAGCATCGATATGGACATCTGCTGGATCCAATCGCGCTGGAACAAGACGACCTCTGCCTCCAACGAGGGCGGCGATTACATCAATTGCCCCATGACGAAGGAACAATATCTCGCATTTCATCAGGGGCTTATCGACGGCGATAAAACCGAATTCCAGGAATGGGAGAAGGACACGCCCTATTTCGATGGCTGTATGCCGATTGAGGTGATGGCGGCGCGCGGGGTCGATACCTTGCGCTTTGGTCCGATGAAGCCAGTGGGGCTCGACAATCCGCGCGATGTTACCGAGGAATTTCCGCAAGGCCGCTGGCCCTATGCCGTGGTCCAGCTGAGGCAGGACAACAAGCTGGGCACGCTTTGGAACATGGTGGGCTTTCAGACGAAGCTGAAATATGGCGCTCAGGTGGAGCTGTTCCGCACCATTCCCGGCCTAAAAAACGCGGAATTTGCGCGCCTAGGTGGCCTGCATCGCAACACTTTTCTCAACTCTCCAATGGTGCTGGACCGTCGGCTGCGCCTCAAAGCCGCGCCGCATATCCGCTTTGCCGGTCAGGTGACGGGGTGTGAGGGCTATGTCGAAAGCTCTGCCGTGGGCCTGATCGCGGGGATGATGGCGGCAGAGGAACTCGCCGGGCGCGATTGGTCCCCTCCCCCAGCGGCGTCAGCAATCGGCGCTCTGCTCAGCCATATTACTGGCGATGCAGAGGCGGATACATTTCAGCCGATGAATGTGAATTTCGGCCTGTTCCCACCGCTGCATGAGGTGGGCAAGAAACAGCGCAAGGAAGCCTACACCAACCGGGCCAAGGCGGAACTGGCCGAATGGCTCAAAGCAGGAGAGCCGGTCCCGGCCTAAGCTAGATTAGCAGCGGCAGGTTGGCCGCCGGGTTGAACGTTTCGGAGCGGTGCTGGCGAATTCGGCCGTGGTCAACTGCCCATTACCATCCGCATCCGCGCCCTCGAAACGTTTTGAGGTTGTCACCGCCCATTCCTCAAAAGTCAGCAAATTATTGCCATCTTTGTCGAGTTTTCGGAACGCATCCGAGCGGGATGAGAGCATTTCATTGCGGGTGATGATTCGGTCGCGATTGCGGTCATAGCGGAAGAACCGCCGTTCCTCTTTGGTCAGCTCGCTGGCCTTTGGCGGTGCCGGGCCGGTGAGATCGCCCGGATCGGCCTCTGGCAAAACATCGGGTGTAGGTGCGGTTTCTTCTGGCTCAGGCGGTGGCGGCGCGTTGTCCTCCACCTGAGCGCGGCCCTGCCACCAAAACGTGCCAACACCGGCCATGATCAAGCCAAGAAACGCCCCGAGAACTACTTGCCGCATGGGCCCCTCCCCATGAATTGCACCGATGCAAGGGTACTAGCGTGTTTTACTTGCCAAGCAAAGCGGCACGAAAAGCGGTGAAACCGGCGCCGCGTCCTTCCATTAGCGGGCGGCCACCATTTGCGATGGCCCGCCGTCCCAAAGCAGAAAGCACTGCGAGACCTTTAAAATCCCTTAGTTTTTCTGGTTTTTGAGCGCACAGCCGCCGCCCCATATCGAGCAGCAGATTGCGCTCCGTGTCGGAGTGCACCTTGGCCGCGAGGTCGGCAATTGCCCAGGTTTGGGCCGCAAGGTTAACGCATTCGTATGCCTTTTGGCCCGGCGAAACCCTAGCAAAGGCGCAAATCGCCCCTGCCCGCGCCTCCAAGAATTGCTGAGCTTCGGCTTCGGGCAACGGCGGATCGGCCAGCAAATGCTCCCAACCGTTAACAAGATCGCGCAAAGCGGCCTCTTCACCGGCCCAATTTTTACCGATTGCATCGAGCACCGTGTCACCCTGGGGCCGCTGTGCGAGTTCCTGCTCCAGCATTTCGCGCCACCACGACAAGCGCATCTGTGCCAGCATAGGCTCGGTTGCCTTACCGATAATCCGCGCAAGCCTCTGATCCAGAGCGCATAAAGCGCGCAGCCGCGGGCGCATGTCTGCCCGCGTATGCGCCAGCGCTAGCTCAAACTCGCTCGCCAGAATGTCGGTTTCAATGGTGTCCACGGGCCCTGCGCTAGCGGCAAAGAGACGGTTTTTACACCCTTTTCATGGCCCGACTTTATTCAACAAAATCATGGTTAAACACAATCTGCGTATTCACTCAAAATTTACCATGCACGTTGAGATTGCGATTACCTAGTGCCGTTATGTCAGCCCAACACAAGTGTTTTCTCGCAAGGATATCGAAAGTCATGGGCAACCCATCGTTTTTCAGGGCGCTAGCAAAAGACCCAACAGCGAATACCATCGTCATCGCAGCAGCCTCTCTCGTGCCCTTGGTCGGCATGGTCGGCGGCGCAGTTGATGCCAGCCGCTACTACATGGCCTCCACCCGTTTGCAGGCAGCCTGCGATGCTGGCGCTCTCGCCGCTCGCCGAGCCATGGGAGATGCGACCGCGTTCGACTCGAGCACTCACGGCGGAGTTGGTTCGGACTTTTTCGAAGAAAATTATGACGATGGCCTCTTCGGCCTCGAGAACTTAACTCATTCATTCACAGCGCCGGATGACGACCGCGTTGAGGGCACGGCGAGCGGTCGCTTGCCAACGACACTCATGCACATCTTCGGTTTTGAAGGCTTTGATCTTTCCGTCGGATGTTCGGCTGAGGTGAACATCGCCAACACCGATGTCATGTTCGTATTGGACGTGACGGGGTCGATGGGCGGCGCCTCCGGCACACCCGGTCAAACGCGTATCGAAGCGCTCCGCGCGGCCGTACTGGACTTTTACGACGCGGTAGAAGGTTCGAGTGCGCGCAGCGCTCAGATCCGATATGGTTTCGTACCGTTCTCGATGAATGTGAACGTTGGTGGTTCGATCCCCGTTGAGCACATGGCATCGAACCATATCTATCCCACACGCTATGCGAACTTTGATATCGATTGGCGCACTGTAAGCCTTACCAGTGATGGCATCACTAGCCGTGGGCCAGAGACGCTTGATAGTTTTCTGACGACTGCACAAGGCAGTGTTTCGCAATCAAGATGCGAAGAGGCCGTCCCGGAATTCACGGACGGTCCAAGCGAGACAATAGATGAAGACTCTTTGGACTCCTCGTCGGGTTCAGTCACAAGTCAAACTGTTTCGGGCGGAATTCGGACCACAACCGGGACCGGTGCGACAGTTGAAATTGAGCGCCGTGAGCCAAATTTCCGATACAGCAACAGTGGTTTTTGTAGGGTCGGATATGATATTTTTGAATCAACCGCGCAGGTAGACTACACCCTCATTGAGGAGGAGGTTCGGACCTTCGCAGATTACACCTATCTCGATCTGGACACTGCCAACGTACCAGCAGAAGCGACAGATTGGCAGACGATCGACTTCTCAAGCATCTACACAAACAATCAGATCAGCCTTCCAGTGGGCAATCAAGGTGATTTCATTGACGTGCCTTGGGGTGGTTGTATTGAGGAGGCGACAACGGACAGCCTCGACAATTTTGATACGATTACTGACGCGACGCCTGATTTGAACATCAATCTTATACCCTCGACTGAGGCCGAACGCTGGAAGCCGCACATTCCAGGTGCGGTGTTCTATCGTTACGATGATGGTGAGAGCGAAGTAAGTCGTAATGACCGAATTCGAGGTCAACAAACGACCACTGCGAACAAGAATCAACCTGGAAATGGCTGTCCTGCTCCGGCACGACGCCTTGAAGAGATTGGTCCTGACAGCCCAACCGGCTTTACCCGTGGCAATCTGGTTACGTATCTGAACAGCCTGAACCCAGGCGGGAACACCTATCATGACATTGGAATGATCTGGGGTGGCCGGTTCATTTCACCGAACGGCATCTTTGCTGCTGATAACGCCTCAGCTCCAAATGGCGACGCGATTGCACGCCATATCGTTTACATGACCGATGGTATCCTTCAGCCAATCGATCGACTGTACACCACCTATGGACTGGAATGGTGGCAGCCACGCGTCACGGATGATGGCTTTACTGATCTGACCGAACGCCATGCGGCCCGTTTCCAGGCGGTTTGTCGGGCAGCGCGTCAAGAGAACATCACAGTTTGGACCATCGGCTTTGGTGACAACATCGATCCAACGGACCCTAACGATGAAACTGTCCAAGATCTTACCACCTGTGCAAGTCCCAACAGAGCCTACTTCCCTCAAAACGGAGACAGCCTGTCGGATACTTTCCGCGAAATCGCACAAGAAATCGCTGCACTGAGGCTGACATCATGATCGGACACATGTTTGAAAATTCCCGCTTGAGCATGCGCAAGCTAGCCAAGGATGAGCGCGGGGCGACCTTGGTCGAATTCGGCTTTGTAGCCCCCATCCTTATCGTGCTGGTTATGGGTGTGTTTGACCTGGCTCATACGCAATACACCAGCGCTTTGCTCAATGGCGCAATGCAGAAAGCTGGACGGGACCTGACACTTGAAAGTGCTGGCAGTCAGCAGAGCGCGATTGACGGGCAAGTGATCAATATCGTTACAGAGGTGCTGCCCAACACGGCCCAAGTGGATCTAGAGAAACTGTCACACTTTGACTTCTCGGATATTGGCCAGCCTGAGTTCTTCACAGACGATAATGGTGATGGAATTTGCAACAACAATGAATTGTTCGAAGACATGAATGATAATGGCCAATGGGACCCCGATCGCGGCCAGGCCGGCATTGGTAGTGCGCGAGACGCCGTTCTTTACACTGCAACCGTCACCTACCCACGGGTATTCCCGATGGCTGGTCTGATAGGGCTAGACGAGAATGTAACTTTAGCGGCCTCAACGGTACTTCGAAACCAACCGTTTGATGAACAAGATCGCACACTCGAAACAGGAAATTGCACATGATCGCCCGTTCGAAAAAAGCACTCAGGGCACTCAAGGACGGGGCAGCGCGACTGCCTTTGTTGCGCGATGATACCTCGGGTCTAGCGCTGACAGAATTCGCGTTCGCCATGCCAATTGTCCTTTCATTGGGCATGTTTGGCACCGAAGTTGCCAATTACACCGTTACCCACATGCGCATTAGTCAGGTTGCCGTGCGGCTGGCCGATAACGCGTCGCGAGTGGGTTCTGAAGAAGTGCTGCAAGCGCGCCGGGTGACCGAGGCCGATATCACAGAAGTGTTTATCGGTGCATGGAAGCTGGGCGGTGGTTTGGACATCCTCGACAATGGCCGTGTCGTCCTCTCTAGTCTTCAGGAATATGACCCAACACCCAGCGATGGCGTCGACGATTCTCAGCAATTCATCGCTTGGCAGCGTTGTATGGGGTTGAAGAATATCGGCTCCAGTTATGGTGTTGAGGGCGACGGTCAGAACGGGGATACCTTCGAGGGGATGGGTGATCCGGGTAGCGAAATTACCGCATCGCCTGGTACGGCCGTGATGTTCGTGGAAGTCTTTTACGACTATCCCGGATTGACGCCATTTGATGAAATCATCTCGACCAAACAAATTCGCTACACTGCAGCGTTCAATGTGCGGGACGTGCGCGATTTGGCTCAGCTTTATGATTCAGACGGCGTTACGCCTGCCACATGTGACCGCTTTGAAACGTTCTAAACGTCATACCGCGTGAAATAAGAAAAGGGGCTGAGCCGCATTCTTGCAGTTCAGCCTCCTTTTTTGCGTGGGTTGTTATTCCGTCCGCCCTCAGTCGGCGTAGCAGACCTTCTTAGCCGCCTCGACGATGGAGCTGGCATTGATCAGCGCCAATTCCTCTAGGTTCGCGGCATATGGCAGCGGGACGTCTTCGTTGCAGACGCGCAGGACGGGGGCGTCGAGATCGTCGAAGCCTTCCTCCATGCAGATCGCCTGAATTTCAGACGCGATGGAGCATGTCGGCCAGCCCTCTTCCGCCACGATCAGGCGATTGGTCTTGGCTAGGCTGGTGAGAACCGCTTGCTTGTCCAGCGGACGCAGGGTGCGCAGATCAATGACTTCAGCGTCGATGCCCTCCCCTGCCAGTTCCTCAGCCGCTTCGAGCGCGAGGCCAACGCCGATAGAATAGCTAACGATGGTCACGTCAGAGCCTTCGCGCATAATCCGCGCCTTGCCGATGGGCAGGACATGGTCATCGAGGTCTGGGACATCGAAGCTGCGCCCGTAGACCAGCTCGTTTTCCAGGAAGACGACCGGATCTTCGCTGCGGATGGCGGCCTTCATCAGGCCTTTCGCATCGGCGCTGTCATAAGGCGCGATCACGATCAGGCCGGGCACGCTTGCGTACCACGGGCCGTAGTTCTGGCTGTGCTGCGCGCCAACGCGGCTCGCCGCGCCATTGGGGCCGCGGAAGACGATTGGACAGCGCATTTGGCCGCCAGACATGTAGTTCGTCTTGGCGGCGGAATTGATGATGTGGTCAATCGCTTGCATCGCGAAGTTGAACGTCATGAATTCGACGATTGGGCGCAAGCCGCCCATCGCCGCGCCCGTGCCAATGCCGGCGAAGCCATATTCGGTGATCGGAGTGTCGATCACGCGCTTTGGACCGAACTCATCGAGCAGGCCCTGTGTGACCTTATAGGCACCCTGGTATTCGGCGACTTCCTCGCCCATCACGAACACGCGTTCGTCGCGGCGCATTTCTTCCGCCATCCCATCGCGCAAGGCTTCACGTACAGCGGTGCTAGTGAAGCTGGTGCCTTCGGGGATTTCTGGATCGTGTGCAAGCGCCGCTGGTGCTGGCTTTTCCGCCGCAGGCTTAGCTGCTGGCTCGGGATCAGCTGCTGGTTCAGCAGCGGCGGCAGGGGCAGGTTCAGACGCGCTGGTGTCGCCTTCATCCTCGCCTTCGCCCGTCATCATCGCGATAACGGTGCCAACGGCGACATCCTCGGTACCTTCAGCGATCATGATCTTGGACAATACGCCCTCATCAATCGCTTCAAATTCCATCGTCGCCTTGTCGGTTTCGATCTCGGCGATGATATCGCCCGGCTCAATCGTGTCGCCTTCAGCCTTTAGCCACTTGGCGAGCGTGCCCTGTTCCATGGTTGGCGAGAGGGCCGGCATTTTGAGTTCAATACCCATTAGACCAAACCTCCCAGGTCCAAATGCGTCGTGACGGAGCCAATTGGGCTCGAAAACAAGGAGTGAGGAGAGAGCAAAGTGGCCTCTTTGTGATTGACGAAAGACGCGGGGTTCGGGCCCAATTGGTCCGCCGCTTTGCGGTCGTTAAACCAAGCACGCTGAGCAGCGTTACGCTCATTGGTCGGGCCACCTGGCCCGCCCTGCAAAGCGCGCCTTGTCAGCGCACTTGGTTTAACGATCACGGCGTATTTGGACCTGGGAGGCTTGGTCATTAGTACTCCTCCACCAGAACATCGGTGTAGAGCTCGCTAGCTTCCGGTTCGGGCGAAGTCTCTGCAAAATCAGCGGCTTCGGCAACGACCTTGCGAATGCCTTTGTCGACGGTCTTGAGGTCGTCTTCTGATTTACCACCTTCGATCAAGGTTTTCTTGAGGCGTTCAATCGGATCGTGCGTGTCGCGTTGTTCCTGCACTTCCTCGCGAGTCCGGTATTTGGCCGGATCAGACATTGAGTGCCCGCGATAACGATAGGTGTTGAGTTCCATCAGGACCGGGCCCTTGCCATCGCGCACATGCTTGAACGCGACCTCGGCTGCGGCGCGCACTTCGAGAACGTCCATGCCGTTCACTTCCATGCCGGGAATCCGGAAAGATGTTCCGCGCCGGTAAAAGCGTGTTTCAGCCGACGAACGCGCGGTTGACGTGCCCATCGCATATTGGTTGTCCTCAACCACAAAGACGATTGGCAGGTTCCATAGGGACGCCATATTGAAGGTCTCATAGACCTGACCCTGGTTCGCCGCGCCATCGCCAAAATATGCAAGGCAAAGTCCGCCATCTTCATTGTATTTGTGCGCCAGCGCGAGCCCGCCGCCCAACGCAACCTGCGCGCCGACGATGCCGTGACCGCCGTAGAATTTGTGCTCGGTGCTGAACATGTGCATCGAGCCGCCCTTCCCCTTGGAAATGCCGGCTTCGCGGCCGGTCAGCTCAGCCATAATGACCTTGGGATCAATGCCGTAAGCCAGCATGTGTCCGTGATCGCGGTATCCTGTGATCACGCTGTCCCGATCATTGTCGAGCGCGCTTTGCAGTCCAATCGCAACCGCTTCCTGGCCGATGTAAAGGTGGCAGAAACCGCCGATCAGACCGAGGCCGTAAAGCTGGCCAGCCTTCTCTTCAAAGCGGCGTATCAGCAGCATTTGCTCATAGAATTTGAGCATTTGCTCTGGCGTTGCATTGAAGCGCTTCTGATCTTCGAATTCTGCCTGCAGCGAATTCAGCATGAAATCGGGATCATCCGATGGCGCAGCGACGGCGCTCGTTTCGGCGGCCTTCGCTTTGGTCTTACTCTGTTTTGCAGAAGCAGCGGTGTTTGAGGGCTGTTTAGCCAATGCGTTTTTCCTTTGATTGGCCGCGCGCACAGCGCCGCCATTGGGGAGAAGATTGCTAGCGCGCTATAATCGTGTTTTCGGGCAAGACGCAACGTAAAGCAGACCATTTCTTGGCCAAATTTGTCTCAGCATACGTATGTGAAAGGGCGTGCGCAGGCTAACCAGATTGGCGTGCTGCATTTTGAGAAAGGTTCAAATGTGTGCGATCAGCCAATCACTGGTCTTCGACCGTGATCACAACCTCATCAGGGTGCACAACATTCATGTTACGGCGCAGCAATTCGCCGACCAAATCAGGATCGGCCGCGCCGGGATCGAGCAGGCTCACACGATTGCGCAGCTCATCCCGCTCTGCCGATAGCATCGCGATTTGGGCCTGACGCTTGTCTAAAAGGTTTGCGTTTTCATTCCATGCGAGCAGGCCGGTTGGGCCCGCAATGGCGAGCGCGGTCAGCACAAGCAGCACGAGCAGAGCCAGGCCTTGTTTGGCCTGATCTGCTGGCAATTGCTGAAGTTTTCCCCGACGTCCCATAAATCTCACAGAATCATAGTTAAGTGCGCGGTTCAAGCACAAAACGACAGACACAGTCATAAATGTAACTTTAATTTACAATGCGGGCTAAATTGCCGCTTTTCCGGGCCCAAACAAGCGGTGTTTGATCGGAAATGGAGCGCCGGCTTGTCGTTTGTCGGATCGCGGCGTTATCGCAGGCAGTCCGCCAGGACGCGCCATTTCGGAACATCGGCCTGTTTGCCTCGTTAATGGCCAAAATAGAGGAAAATCAATCCACTTATGCTTACAACACTCACCAATCAGATCGAAAGCATGGTGCAAAGTTTTGTCGCCGCCCTGCCGGCGATGGCCATTGCGCTGATCATCGTCATTATCACGTCGATAGTCGCGAAATTCGCGGTTAGAATTACAGACAAAATCATCGGCACAACAGATCTGCGCCCTAGCCTGCGCAATCTAATCGAGACGCTGGTGAAGCTGGGCGTTTGGATCGTCGGTTTGATGATTGCGGCGATTGTGATGATGCCCGGCCTAACCCCGGCCAGCCTCATCGCAGGGCTTGGTATCGGCGCGGTGGCGATTGGTTTCGCGTTTCAGGATATCTTTGAGAACTTCCTTGCTGGTGTACTCATCATGGTGCGCGAGAAGATGCGCATTGGCGACATCATCAAATGCGAGGGGATTTACGGCAAGGTGGAGCATATCACTCTGCGTGAGACCCATATCCGGCAGATGTCTGGTGAACTGACCGTTCTGCCTAACTCGATCCTGTTTAAGAACCCAGTTGAGATCCTGACCGATGCAGAATTGCGCCGTCACAGCGTTGTGATCGGCGTGTCCTACGACACCGATCTGGACAAGGCCTCTGACGTTATTTCGAGAGCAGTGGAGGCCATTGACGACGTCGATTCTGAAAAAGGCGTCGACGTGTTCGCGCAGGAATTCAATTCCAGCAGCGTCGATTTCCTCGTGCGTTGGTGGTCTGGTTCAAAGCCGCGCGATGGGCGCGAGAGCAAGGACCAGGTCGTGCGCGCGATTAAACGCGGACTTGATGACGCCGGTATCGAGATTCCATTCCCATATATCACGCACACCTTCAAAGAGCGCGTGCCGATGGGCAAGGATGTGGGCGAAGAGGTCTGATTAACAGCACGCTCGGTTGAGCGGGACCGGGCGTCGCGCAATAGCTCAGATTGTGGCTGTTGATCGCGGCGCTGTATGATACCCAGCGGGGATAGAGGAGACCCGCTGATGCAAGTTCTGTCCTACGATCCCGTCCGCTTTGCCGACCTGCCCGATTATCCTTTCGCGGAGAATTGGTGCGACATTGATCTGGGCGACGGGCATTCCGGGCGGATGCATTACCTCGACGAGGGGGCGAAGGATGCCCCGCCCGTCCTGCTGTTTCATGGTGAGCCGAGCTGGAGCTATCTTTACCGCAAGTTGATCCCGGTTCTGCTGGATGCAGGGTTTCGTTGTCTCGCGCCAGATCTGATCGGGTTCGGTAAAAGCGATAAGCCAGATGACATCGGCTTCTACACTTATCAGCGGCACATGGATTGGCTTGGCCAATGGCGTTCCAAGGTTGTGCCTCAAACCGCCGCTCTGTTCTGTCAGGATTGGGGCGGATTGCTGGGCCTGCGCATGGTTGGCGAGGCGCCGGACAGTTTCGCCTGCGTCGTGGCCAGCAACACTTTCCTGCCAACTGGCGGCACCCCCTCGCCCGCGTTTCTGGCGTGGCGCGAATTTGCCAAGGCTTCACCGGATTTTCAGATCGGCGATCTGCTCCAACGTGCAACCGCAACCGAGCGGACCGCAGCAGAAGTCGCCGCCTATGATGCGCCCTTCCCCGACGAACCGAGCAAGGCTGGCGCGCGGGCTTTCCCTCGAGCTGGTCCCGGTTGAAGATGGCATGGCTGGTATCGCAGAGAACACCGCCGCGTGGGAGGGCCTGAGCGCGTTCGATAAGCCGTTCCTCACTCTGTTTGGCGAAGACGATCCTGTGACCGGCGGGCTTGGCGAGGCGCTGAGCGAGCGTATCGCAGGAGCCAAAGGGCAACCGCATGCGATGCTCTCCACCTGCGGACATTTCTGTCAGGAGGATCGCCCGGTTGAGCTCGCGCAAGGCGTAATCGACACCGCGAAAAAGGCCGGTTTTCTGATCTAAAGAAGGTGGTGACCCCGGCGTGATTCGAACACGCGGCCCCCAGATTAGGAATCTGGTGCTCTATCCGGCTGAGCTACGGGGCCCCGCGATGCCCAATAACAGGGTTTACTATTCGCGCAATATCGGCGCGCAGCGCCGCAAGGCCCTTGTGGCCGCCCGCAGCGGAGTCGGAGACGGCCATAGGCCACCCGATCTTTGATCGCATGAGCGAGGAAATCGCTCGCCCGGATGGGCGGGCGCAAACAAAATCGATCAATTCAGTTTTTCTGGTGGTGCAACCGGGAACGGTAGCGGCGCAATCGGCACGCCTTCTTCGGCCAGAGCTTTGGCTTCATCGAGGCTCGCCTGCCCGTGGATTGGGGCCTCATCACGCTCGCCGTAATGCATTTCGCGGCTTTGCTCGGCGAACTTATTGCCAACCCACATGCTGTCTTTGAGCGCCTTTTCCTGCGCCTTTGCGAGTTTCGCGATGGCCGATTTCATTTCTGCGGTCATTGGCGTGTTGGACAACTGCCCGGCCCTCACAGGAACCGCCGAAGTATCGGGCGTCTTGATTAGGTCCGACGACAGCTTGGCAGTGTCACCTGTGCCAGAAGCGTCTGATTTCTTGGTTTCAGCCGCAGCTTGCGATGCCGCCTCGACGGCTTCCTTCGCTGCCTCTGCCTTTTTCGCATCGCTGCGCGCGCTGTTACCCTTTACCGGAACAGCCGGCGCCATGGGCGCTTTGGCGACACGCGTGGTTCCGCATTTTGGACAGGCGACATAGCCCGCCTCGCTCTGGTCGAGAAAGTCGCTGGAGGAACGGAACCAGCCTTCAAAACGGTGGCCGCTTTCACAATGGAGGTCGAAGACGATCATGATGCGCCCTATTTGGGGATTTCCCGCTTATTAGCAAGGCTGGGCGGCTGCCCGCGCACCTCTTTAATTCGCTCCAGATCAATGTTGCAAAAGCCGAGGCCCGGCCCCTCACCGCCCATATCGAGCAAAACTTCGCCCCAGGGGTCGATCACCAGGCTGTGCCCATAGGTTTCGCGGCCGTCCTCGTGGTTGCCCACCTGCGCAGCCGCGATGACGAAGGCCTGCGCCTCAATCGCGCGGGCGCGCAGCAGAACATGCCAATGCGCTTTGCCGGTGGGCACGGTGAAGGCAGCAGGAACAGCAATGGCGTCGCATTGACGCTGACCGAGAGCCTCGAACAGGGCGGGAAAGCGCATATCATAACAGATGGTGAGGCCGAGCGTGCCCAGCGGGGTGCCTGGAACAGTGACGACATCTTTGCCCGGCTCATAGGCTGAGCTTTCGCGCCAAGTCTCACCATTTGCGAGTTCGACGTCGAACATATGGATCTTGTCGTAAGTTACGCTAGGCGCGCCGCTGGCGGGGACGTAAAACGCGCGATTGGCGAATTTGCTGCCCTCGCCCGCCACAGGGATCGATCCGATAGCGAGGTCAATTTGTAGGAGCTGCGCAAGCTCACTGAGCCGTTCCGCCATCGCCCCTGGACCGGACCCGGTGATCCATGGGGTGGCGCGAGCCCGGTTGCGATCAAGCAGACCTGCCATTTCGGGCGCGAATAGCATGACAGCGCCCTCAGCGACCGCATCATGTGCCGCTTTTTCAATGGTCGAGAAATTCGCCTCCGGGTCGATGCCCGAGGTCATTTGCAAGACAGCAATCTTGGGCACGTTAGAAGCCCTATCCCGCGAGCAGGGCGTCAAGCTGCCCCGAACTTTCCAGCGCTGCCAAATCGTCAGAGCCACCCACATGCAGATCGCCGATGAAGATTTGCGGCACGGTGCGCGCATTTGGCGCGCGTTCCAGCATCTCAGCCTTTTTCGGGCCGCCCATGGTGATATCAAACTCATTGAATTCTGCGCCCTTGCTCTTCAGCAAATTCTTGGCGCGAACGCAGAATGGGCAGGTGAATTTGGAGTAGATATCGATATTAGGCTGGGTCATTAAAAACTCTTCTTTTCTTATTTAAGGGGCTGAAAGCGCGTGCCTTTTATCCAGCGCACTACCTCTTGAAAGGCACTGTATGGCATCCTAGATATGCTGTGTCAGCACGATCCGCCAGTCTTGGGGATTAATGCTGGCGCAAATGGGTGCTGCATTCGGCAGGCCCGCTTTGAAAATACAGATTGCTCAAACACGAGGATTTGAAATTATGTCACGTCTAGATTTTACCCCTTATCGCCGGACCACCGTTGGTTTTGACCACTTGTTCGACCTGCTCGAAAGCCAGGCTCGCAGCAATTCCAGCGATAATTACCCCCCGTTTAACATCGCCCGCAGCAGCGAAGACAATTACCGCATCACGCTGGCGATTGCAGGCTTCCGCCCGGAAGACATTGAGATCACGGCTCAGCAAAACCTGCTGACCGTCCAGGGTAAGAAGCGCGAAGAAAGCCACGAAGCGGCAGAGATGCTGCATGTTGGCATCGCCAATCGCGGGTTTGAACGCCGCTTTGAGCTCGCCGATCACGTCCGCGTAGAGCGCGCTGATCTGGCCGATGGTCTGCTGGTGATTGATCTGGTGCGCGAAGTGCCAGAGGCGATGAAGCCGAAGAAGATTGCAGTGAACGGCGCGGCGACTCTGACCGCGGTTCCTGACACGCCAGAGGATGATGCGAACGCTGCCTAAGCCGCTCGCTTCTCCAACTTACAAGCTCTCTGAAAAAATGTGGGGGCGGACCGTCAAAGTCCGCCCCCGCGACATTTGCCGCCTCTAGCAAGGCTTACCGTCTGGGTCGCAGAAGACGGTGAGACTCGCGTCGAGCAGTGCACGGGCCGCCAATACGGTCCCGCTATTTGCATAAGGCGAGTTGCCCCCAACCACCTGTTGAAGCCGCTAGGCTCCTTACCGCGTCGGTAAGGGTAAACTTGCAATCGGTGCAAGGTCATTTTTGTAGGGCTTTAAGAACGCTGCAAAAATAGGTTGCAGATGACGAACTGATGGCTCGTTTTGTTAGCGACAGGCGGCGATTCGCGGCGCAAATGTGTGGCTTCAAAGCGCGCTTAGACGAGGCGCGATTGCTCCAGCGCGGCTGAGATAAAGCCGGCAAACAAGGGGTGCGGATCAAACGGACGCGACTTCAGCTCTGGGTGGAATTGCACGCCGACAAACCATGGGTGGTCGGGCCGCTCCACAATCTCGGGCAGCAAGCCGTCGGGTGACATGCCGGAGAATACAAGACCGCCCTGCTCCAGCGGTTTAATATAGGCGCCATTGACTTCGTAACGGTGGCGGTGGCGCTCAGATATTTCCGCTGCGCCGCCATAAATGCGCGAGACGTGGCTGTTCGCGCCGAGCTTCGCATCATAAGCGCCAAGCCGCATGGTGCCGCCCAGATCGCCGCCATCTTCGCGGGTTTGCAAGCCCTCTTCGGTCATCCATTCGGTGATAATGCCGACCACAGGCTCGCTGGTTTCACCAAATTCGGTTGAGGATGCCGCATCGATACCGGCATCGCGTGCGCCTTCGACGCAGGCCATTTGCATGCCGAGGCAGATGCCAAAGAAGGGAACATTGCGCTCGCGCGCAAAACGGACGCTCGCAATCTTGCCTTCGCTGCCGCGCTCGCCAAATCCACCGGGCACCAAAATGCCGTGCAGCGGCTCCAACTTTGCGATGATTTCGTCTTCGTCGCCTTCGAAGATTTCCGCATCGATCCACTTGATATTGACCTTGACCCGGTTGGCCATGCCGCCGTGGACCAGCGCTTCGTTGAGGCTCTTGTAGGCGTCTTGTAGGCCGACATATTTGCCGATCACGCCGATGGTCACTTCGCCTTCTGGGTTGAAGTAGCGGTCGGTGACATCATGCCATTGGGATAGATCAGGCGGCGGCGCGTCAGTGATGCCAAAGCCGCGCAGAACCTCTGCATCCAGGCCTTGCTCGTGATACTGCAGCGGTACGGAATAGATTGACGGCGCATCGAGCGCCGGGATCACCGATTCCATTCGCACATTGCAGAAATTGGCGATCTTGCGCCGCTCGCTATCGGGAATGGGATGCTCTGCCCGGCACAGTAGCACATCGGGCTTAATGCCGAGGCTGGCAAGCTCGCGCACAGAGTGCTGCGTTGGCTTGGTCTTCAGCTCACCGGCGGCCGCGATGTAAGGCACCAGCGTCACATGCACGCTCAGCGTTTGCAGCGGCTCCAGGTCGTTCCGAAGTTGCCGGATCGCCTCCATAAACGGCAGCGATTCGATGTCGCCTACCGTTCCGCCAATCTCGCACAGGATGAAATCGAGATCGTCCTGATCATCGAGCGCGAACTGTTTGATCGCGTCGGTCACGTGCGGGATCACCTGCACGGTCGCGCCAAGGTAATCGCCCCGGCGTTCTTTCGTGATGATATCGCGGTAGACCCGGCCAGAGGTGATGTTGTCGCTTTGCCGCGCAGAAACGCCGGTAAAGCGTTCGTAGTGGCCAAGATCGAGGTCCGTTTCGGCCCCGTCATCGGTCACATAGACTTCGCCATGCTGATACGGGCTCATCGTGCCGGGATCGACATTGAGATACGGATCGAACTTGCGAATGCGGACCTTGTACCCGCGTGCCTGTAGGAGGGCAGCAAGACTTGCTGCCATGAGACCTTTGCCGAGCGAGGAGACCACGCCGCCGGTTATGAAAATGTACCGCGCCATGGGAGTTGGGGATTAAGCCTCGAAGTGGATTCGTGGCAAGCGAATTGCGCACTGAAAAGTGCGCCCATCCACAGCCATCACAAAGTGTTACGAAATTGTCGCGCTTATTCAGCGGCGAGCGGGTCTTCTTCGCCGGTCGGCTCTACGGGAACAGGTGCCGCGCCTGCTGCGCCGCCAGTGCTGAGCGGGTCAGCGGCGGGAACATCGCGGTCGATCGTAGTGCTGATGTCGGTGCCGCCCGTCGCATCTACAGCCACGGCTGCGAGTGCGATAGACAGCGCAACAAATGTCACCGCCAGCCATTTGGTCGCGCGGGTCAGAAAATCTGCCGCACCGCGTGCGCCCAGTGCGCCGCCGGGGTTGCCGCCGCCGCCAATGCCCAAGCCGCCGCCCTCTGAACGCTGCATGAGGACCACGCCAACCAGCGCAGCGGCGACAATCGCCTGAACAACAGTGAGAAACAGAAAAATCGACGACATGAGCTACACAAAACCTATCTGAATGAGACCGCCATTTAGGTGCGCAGCGGCGCGCGCACAAGCCTGATTACCCGGTGAGAGGTATCGGACCCTATCCCTCGACCGTATCTCCGGCGGCCAGAGCGATGTTCATAAACGTCTCTGCCGACAGGCTGGCCCCGCCGACCAGCGCGCCGCCAACCTCTGGAGTGCCGAGGATTTCCCCAGCGTTTTCAGGCTTAACCGAGCCGCCGTACAGCACGCGGACCTCTGCACCTTGCTCTTCGCCATAGGTTTCGACCAGCAGTGCCCGGATCATCGCATGCATCGCGGCAATATCATCCACGGTTGCGGTTTTACCGGTACCAATCGCCCAGATCGGTTCGTAAGCGACGGTGACTTTTTCCCCAGCATCCTCAAGTTTCGGCAAGGACGCCTTCAATTGTTCGGAGACAAACGCCTCTGCTTGGCCCGCCTCACGGGTTTCCAGCGCCTCGCCGCAGCAGATGATTACGCGCAGTCCGCCTTCGAGCGCGGCTTCGGCCTTTTCTCGGACCAGCTCGTTCGTCTCGCCGTAGCCTTGGCGGCGCTCGCTGTGGCCCAGAATTACAAACTTCGCGCCGGCATCCGCGATCATGGGCACTGAGATGTCGCCCGTGTGCGCGCCATCGGGATTGGGTGAACAATCCTGAGCACCAACCCAAATCTGCTCCACCTCGCGGTGAACCGCATGAATCAGTGTGTATGGCGGGGCCAATGCGACCTCCACCTTCATATGCCGCTGAGCGGCCCGGTCCACTGCGCGTGCTTCAGAAAGCATGGCGCGAGTGCCGTTCATTTTCCAATTTCCGACGATGTAAGGCCGCTGGGCCATATTAATTTCCTGCGCCAATATTATGCGTTATTCGAATCTCACCCCTTACTTAGGAGCAGGGGGCCGCGTCCGCTAGCTGAGGAAAGTGATCCAGTCAAAACGCATAGTGGACTGTTGCCGCGAGGTCGCAGGGCGGATAAAGCCGAACCAGTTTTCCGCTAACCGCGGTGTTAGTCCCCTAATGGCTTGGGAATTAAAGACCAGATGATTTCGTTCTTTCGCAGATTCTTTCAATCGAAAATTGGCCTTGGCCTGACCTTGGCGTTCCTGGTGCTGATCGCATTCGCATTTGCGAGCGGCGATGTGGCTAACACCAACACCTTTGGCGGGGTTGCTGGCAATGATCGGATCGCCGTGGTTGGCGACGACCGCATCGACAGTTCAGAACTGAACCAATTGGCCAATTCGGCTTTGCGCCAAGTGCGCGAGCAAAGCCCGACCACAACCATGCCGATGTTTATCGAGCAAGGCGGCCTGGAAGAGGTGCTGGACCAGTTGATCGATCGCTATGCGATTGCGGGATACGCCGAAAAATATGGCCTGCGCGCGGGCACAAACCTGGTGAACAGCGAAATTCTGCAGATCCCGGCGTTTCGTGGGGCAACCGGCGAATTTGACGAGGCTGTCTATCAAAATGCGCTGCGCTCGCAGAACCTGACTGATGCGGTGCTTCGCCGCGATTTGGCCGATGGCCTGCTGGCCCAACAAATGCTGGTGCCATCGCTCGGCGCGCCGCAAGTGCCCAGCAGCATTGCTCGCCGTTACACTGCTCTGCTGCGGGAGCGCCGCAAAGGCACGATCGCGCTTATTCCCAGCACGTCTTTTGCGCCGGAAGGCGATCCCACAGACGCGCAAATCAGCGCCTTTTATGAAGAAAACCGCACTCGCTACATCCAGCCAGAGCGCCGAACCATTCGTTATGCGACCTTTAGCGAGGCAGATATCAACACCCGTGTTGAGCCGACCGCTGCGGAGATCGCGGCGCGCTATGAGCGCGATGCGGTCCAATATGCCGCGGTCGAAACGCGCAATATCAGCTCATTCTTTGTTCCGACCCAAGACGCCGCCAATGCGATTCGTGATGCGGTCCGTTCCGGAACCTCGCTAGAGGCCGCTGCGCAAAGCGCAGGTTTCTCTGTTTCTTCTAGTGAGGGTCAGACCGAAAGTTCGCTGGCCTCTGTCACCAGCAGCGCCGTTGCCACTGCAGTGTTTGCCGCGCCGCGCGGTCAATTGGCCGAGCCTGCGCGTAGCTCGCTCGGTTGGTATATTGCCCGCGTCGATGATGTCGTCAGCACGCCAGCCCGCAGCCTCGCCGATGCAACGCCAGAAATCACAGAGCGCCTCACGGTGGAAAAACGCGCCGCCGCTTTGTCCGATTTCAGCGCTCGGATCGAAGAGCAGGTGGATGAAGGCATCTCGCTGTCCAATGTGGCCGAGGAATTTGGTCTGACCTTGCAAACTACACCTGCCCTCACCGCTGATGGCCGCGTGTTCGACAGCGCGGAAGGCGCAACGGCGCCGCCGGAGCTTCAGACTGCGCTCGGTGCCGCTTTCGAAATGGAAGAAGGCGAGCCGCAATTGGCCGAGGTTGTTCGCGGCCAGGTGTTCATCGTGTTTGAAGTGCCAGAAGTCACCGAAAGCTCGGTCGCGGCGCTGGCTGACATTCGCCAGCGCGTTGAGTTCGATTGGCGCTTGTTCGAAGGGCACAGCGCTGCGCAGGCGGCGGCTGACCGCATTCTTGAGCGGATGCGCGGCGAAGGCACTTTGGTCGAAGCGGTGAACGCGGAAGAGACCAGCCTGCCTCCGATCCAGACGATTGATCTGGGACGCACCGAATTGCTGCAACAGCAGCAGCGCCCTGCTCCGCCGCTCGCTTTGCTGTTCAGCATGGCAGAAGGCACGACGAAGCGGCTTGAAGGGGCAAATCGTCTGGGCTGGTTCGTGGTCGATTTGGAGGAGATCAGCACCGACGAAGTCGCGGATGATGATCCCTTGCTGCAAGCGACGCTTACTCAGCTGGGCCCGGCGATTTCCAACGAATATGCCGAGCAATTGACCGCAGCGATGCGTGAAGAGCTGGGCGTGGACCGCAATGAAGACGCGATCGAGGCGGTGCGTAAGCAGCTCGCCGGCGAAACCTAAGCGCGCCGCCATTGCTGTGAGTGGTGCCCCTGAAAATGCGAGGCCCGCGGCCGAACTGCTGCGGGCGGGAAAGCCTGCTTTGGTGTGGCGCCGGATTATCGCGGATAGCGATACGCCTGTGGGCGCGGCCCAGCGCCTGATTGAGCCGGGGCGCGGCGATTTTCTGCTCGAATCGGTCGAAGGCGGCGAGATTCGCGGGCGCTACAGCCTGCTGGGTCTCGATCCTGACCTCGTGTTTCGCGGCGAAGGCAAGACGGCCGCGATCAATCGCACGTGGCGTAGTGATAGTGAGGCGTTTGAGCCGTGCAGCGGCGATGCGATGACGGAGCTGCGCGCTCTGACGCAGGCCTGCCGCATTGATGTGCCGGAGGCATTGCCGCCAGCGCTTGCCTGTCTGGTCGGCTATTTTGGCTATGAAACGATTGGACTGGTCGAGAGCTTGCCGCGCGCGCCGGACAGCGCGCTTGAACTGCCCGACATGCTGTTTGTGCGTCCGACCATCATTCTGGTGTTCGACGGGCTGACGGATGAACTGTTCTGCATCGCGCCAATTTGGCAGGCGGGAGAGGTTGATAGCGCCATTGCCCGCGCTGGGGAGCGGATTGACGAGACGCTGAGCAAGCTCTCGCAGCGCCGCCCTGCGCCTGTTCGCATGAATGAACCCGCTGAGCCTGAGCTGTCGCCAGTGATGGACGCGTCGGATTACAAAGCGATGGTCGCCCGTGCGAAGGACTACATCACCGCAGGCGATATTTTCCAAGTGGTTCTGGCCCAGCGTTTCACCTGTCCATTTCGGCTGCCCCCGCTGGAGCTGTACCGCGCGCTGCGCCGGGTGAACCCTTCGCCGTTTCTCTATTTCCTCGACCTGCCGGGCTTTGCGATTGTTGGCTCTAGCCCAGAAATCCTCGTGCGGGTGCGCGATGATGCGAGCGGCAAGAAAGAGGTCACCATTCGCCCCATCGCTGGCACCAGGCCGCGCGGCATGGATGCGGCCGAGGACAAGGCCAATGAGGCCAGCCTGCTGGTTGATCCGAAAGAACTGGCAGAGCATCTCATGCTGCTTGACCTGGGACGCAATGATGTGGGCCGAGTGGCCGCGCGCTGCAGTGTGGAGGTGACAGACAGCTTCACGATCGAGCGCTACAGCCATGTCATGCACATTGTCAGCAATGTGATTGGCGAGCTGGCGGAAGACAAAGACGCGCTCGATGCGCTGTTTGCGGGTTTTCCAGCGGGCACAGTGTCTGGCGCTCCCAAGATCCGGGCGTGCGAGATCATCGCTGAGCTGGAGCCGGAAACACGTGGGGCCTATGCCGGGGCGGTGGGCTATTTCGCGCCCGATGGATCGGTCGATTCGTGCATTGTCTTGCGCACGGCCGTGGTGAAGGATGGAATGATGCATGTGCAGGCTGGCGCCGGAATCGTCGCCGATAGCGATCCAGACTATGAGCTCGCGGAATGCGGCGCGAAAGCGGGCGCGTTGATTGCCGCTGCACGCGAAGCCGTGCGGGTCGCGGGCGAGCCGGGGTTCGGCCAATGAAGCGTTTTCCCCTCGCCCTCGCCGCGATGTTCGCTCTCGCCGCTTGTCAGGAGCAGCCAGCGGGCGAGCCTGTTACCAGAGCCGCGATTGGCGATCATTCCGATATGCCCGCACCAGAAGTGGTGGAAGTGGCCGAAGAAGATGTGCCTGAGGTCGAAGAAACCCCATCGGTCGCCTCCGTCTGCAAATCCGCCACCTTCGAGGGCGTGCGCCTAACCCACTGCGTTGCAGACCCGGCCAAGCACCGCATTCGCACCGCGCTCGGCCCCAGCGGCGGGGCGGCCTACGGCTCGCTTAGTGCCTTTGCCCGCAGCATTGATCACAGTACCGTCGCCTTTGCGGTGAACGGGGGCATGTACGGCGATAACGGCCAGCCCATCGGTTATTACGTGCAAGGCGGCGACCGGATCAAAGAGCTCAACCGTTCTGATGGCTCAGGCAATTTCCACCTGAAGCCCAATGGCGTGTTCTATGGAACGGGCGGTTCATGGCGCATCCGCACCTCTGACAGCTTCTTTTCAAACGTCCGCGACCGCCCGCAATTCGGGACGCAATCCGGCCCGATGCTGGTGATCGGCGGAAAGCTGCACCCGGAAATCGCGGAAAATGGCCCAAGCCGGGCGATCCGCAATGGGGTTGGCATTGATAAGGATGGCAAGGCGCATTTCGTGCGCTCAGAGGCGCCGCTCAGCTTTGGCCAGCTCGCCCGGTTTTACCGCGACGAGCTGAACGTGCCCGATGCGCTCTATCTCGATGGTCAGGTTTCATCGCTGTGGGATCCGGCGAGCGAGCGGCTCGACAGCCGCACCGGGCTTGGCCCGATCATCGCTGTTACCAATCGCTGAGCCGGGGATGCACGCATGATACTCGTCATCGACAATTACGACAGTTTCACCTTCAACCTGGTCCATTATCTGATGGAGCTAGGTGCGGATGTGCGGGTGGAGCGCAATGACGCGATGAGCGCGCGTGAAGCGATCGCTACAAATGCCAGCGGTTTTCTGATCTCACCCGGCCCGCGCACACCGGATGAGGCAGGCATCAGCCTCGACCTGGTCGCGGCCTGCGCGGATGCGGAGAGGCCCTTGCTCGGCGTTTGCCTTGGCCACCAAAGCATCGGCCAGCATTTCGGCGGCAAAGTGGTGCGCGGCGGCTTGATGCACGGCAAAACCTCGCCCGTCACACACGACGGCACCGGCGTGTTCGCTGGCCTGCCCTCGCCGTTCAATGCGACGCGCTATCACAGCCTGGTCGTCGAGCAGGAACCCATTGGCCTGATCGCCAACGCCCACAGCGCGACCCCCGGCCTCGACGGCGCGGCGGTGATGGGTTTCCGCCACGAAAGCCTGCCGATCCACGGCGTACAATTTCACCCAGAAAGCATTGCGACCGAGCATGGCCATGATCTGCTCGCCAATTTCATGACGCTTTGCGGATTGCCAACGAAGGAGCTCGCATGAAAACTCTACCGCTAGCCGTCCCGCATATGAGCGAGGCCGAGGCTGAAGAGGTGTTTGGCTGGATCCTGGATGGCGAAGCAAGCGACGAAGAAATTGCGCGTTTTCTGCTCGCAATGACCGAGCGCAGCGAGACTGCGGAAGAAATTGCCGGAGCCGCCCGGGCATTGAGGGCGCGCCTCGTCCCGGTCGCGGGGCCGGACAATGCCATTGATGTATGCGGCACAGGCGGCGATGGTCATCACACGCTAAACGTCTCAACCGCTGTCGGCTTGGTTGTCGCCTCTTGCGGCGTGCCCGTGGCGCGTCACGGCAACCGCGCGATCTCGTCCAAAGCAGGCGTGGCCGATACGTTGGAAGTGCTCGGCCTCGATATGAAGGTCGCGGGCGAAACGGCTGTGAGGACTCTGGGTGAAATCGGTATCTGCTTTCTGTTCGCGCCCAATCACCACCCGGCGATGGGACGCATCCAACCGATCCGCAAGAAACTGGGCCGCAGGACGATTTTCAACCTTATGGGGCCGCTGTCCAATCCCGTCGGCGTCAAGCGCCAGCTGATCGGCATTGCTCGTCCCGGCTACGTCCCGATCTATGGCGATGCGACCGCGCGATTGGGCACAGAACGCACTTTAATCGTGTCCGGCGATGAAGGACTCGATGAATTGAGCCTCGCCGGCGGCAATGAAGTGGCTGACGTGACAGGGAGCGATTTTACCATGAAGCGCGTCGATGCCAGCGCTGCGGGGCTAGACCACGCACCATTGGAAGCGATCCGCGGCGGCGACCCGCAGCACAATGCGAAAGCGCTTGCCGCTCTGCTTGACGGAGAGAAAAGCGCCTATCGCGATACAGTGATGTTCAATACGGCGGCGGCTCTGATCGTCGCGGGCAAGACCGACGATTGGGGCATTGGCGCTGAAATGGCGGCGGAAGCGCTGGACAGCGGCAAGGCGAAACAATTGCTTGCCCGCTGGATCGAATTGGCGAAATAGGCCAGCATCATGAACAAACTTGAAGAAATCTGCGCCACCAAGCGCCGCGAAGTCGATGCGCGCAAGGCTTTGACCTCGCTTGCTGATCTGGAGAGCCGGGCGAGCGAACAAAGCCCGGTGCGCGGGTTTGAATCGGCATTGCGCCAAGCGAGCACATCCGGCTTTGGCTTGATCGCAGAGGTCAAAAAGGCCTCACCCTCCAAAGGGATTATCCGCGAAGATTTCCGCCCGGCGGACCATGCGCGCGATTACGAGGTTGGCGGGGCGACTTGCCTGTCCGTGCTCACCGATAAACCCTATTTTCAGGGTCATGAGGATTTTCTGATTGAGGCGCGCGCCGCCTGCAAACTGCCGGTCCTGCGCAAGGATTTCATGGTTGACCCATGGCAATGCGCCGAGGCTCGCTCGATTGGCGCGGATGCGATCCTGATCATCGTTGCTGCTCTCGAAGACGCTCAGATGCAGGAAATCGAGGCGGCCGCGCGCGAACATAACATGGATGTGCTGGTCGAAGTGCACGATGAGACAGAGATGGAACGTGCGCATTCGCTCAAGTCGCTTTTGGTCGGGGTGAACAATCGCAATCTCAAGACCTTCACCACTGATCTTGCTTCGACCGAGCGGCTTGCTCCGCTCGCTCCTGAAGGCGCGTTGATCGTCGGCGAAAGCGGGATCAACAGCCATGAAGATTGCACTCGGCTCGCGCGGGCGGGTGTGCGTACTTTCCTGGTCGGGGAGAGCCTGATGCGGGCGGATGATGTGGCGGCGGCGACGCGAACCCTGCTGAACGGCTAGGCGGCCCATTGTGCAGGGTCTGTCCTACATTCTTCAAAGCTGGCAGAAGATGGATATGGCTTTTTCGACCAAGTGCAGATCCACCCGCGCCCTCCACCCTTCCACCCGGATTGTACGCCGGAGTGATCATCCTGGTGGAAGGGTGGAGGGTGCGGGCGGAGCGGCTCAATCTTTTCAATCGATAAATTTGATCAATAGCCGCGCTTGTGATCGATTGGTTTTAAACCCCTGTACTGTGTTCCAGGTGTTCCAAGCGTGCTCTACGCACGGTGAAGCGAAGGGAGCAAAGCCATGAGTAAACTCACCCATCTCGGCGAAGACGGCGCGGCCCGCATGGTCGATGTTGGCGGCAAAGCCGCGAGCGAACGCGTCGCCATCGCCTCTGGCCGGATCGCGATGACCGCAGAGACGCTGGCGGCCGTGCGCGATGGCAATGCGCCCAAAGGCGATGTGCTGGGGACCGCGCGGATTGCCGGGATCATGGCGGCCAAGCGGACAGGCGAGTTGATCCCGCTGTGCCATCCGCTCGCGCTGGACGCGGTGGAGCTCGACTTCACCTTCGAAGAGGACGCGATCCGGGCAACCGCCCGCGCTTCGCTGACCGGCAAGACGGGCGTGGAGATGGAGGCGATGGTCGCGGTGTCGAGCGCGCTGCTCACGATCTACGACATGGCCAAGGCGGTCGATAAGGGCATGGTGATCGGCGAGGTACGCCTGATCGAGAAGCGTGGGGGCAAGAGCGGGCATTGGAAGGCCGACCTTTGAGCGCTCTGCTGACCTTGGAAGACGCGCAGGCGCGGCTGCTGGAGCTCGCGCCAGAGATGGCGACATGCGAGCTGCCCGCAGAGGAAGCGCTGGGGCGCTACCTCGCGCAAGACCTCACCGCACGGCGCACTCAGCCACCAGCGGACCTGTCGGCGATGGATGGCTATGCGATTGCTGGTGATGGCCCGTGGGAGCGCGTGGGAGAGAGCCGAGCAGGCACGCCGTTTGCAGGCGCATTGTCCAATGGCGAATGCGTGCGGATATCGACCGGTGCGCATATGCCTGATGGCGCGGACAGCGTGCTGATCCAAGAGAACGCCGATGTGGACGGCGCGTTGGTGAGCGCGAGCGATACGCCGCCGCCGGGAAAGCACGTGCGGATGCGCGGCTTCGACTTTGCGCAAGCCGACACGGTCCTAACCGCTGGCACCCGCATCGGGCCAGGACAACTCGCGCTCGCGCTATCGGCGGGGCACGGTCGGCTCATGGTGGGCGCGGCTCCGCGCGTGGCGGTGCTCGACAGCGGGGACGAGTTAGCCGCCGACCCGGAGCAATGCGGCGCTGACCAGATCCCGGCAAGCAATGGCGCGATGATCGCCAGCATGCTGCGCCCGCTCGGGTGCGATGTCGCGCGCATCGGCCCGGTGCCGGATGATCACGATGCCTTGGCGAGCGCGCTGACCAAGGCGGTGGATGCGGACATACTCATCACCTCCGGCGGTGCATCGGTGGGCGACCATGACTTGATCCAGCCAGCACTAGAGGCATGGGGCGTAAAAATCGCGTTCTGGAAGGTCGCGATCAAACCCGGCAAGCCGCTGATGGTGGCGACGCGGGAACGCGCGGGTGGCACGCGGCAGGTGATCCTAGGTCTGCCCGGCAATCCCGTCTCCAGCTTCGTGACGTGCTTCCTGTTCGCTCTGCCGCTTGTGCGCGCGGCCATGGGGGCCGAGTCTCCCCTTCCCCCGGCTTTGACACTGCCTTTGGCGGAAGACCTGCCCACGATTGGCAAGCGGCGTGAGTTTCTGCGCGCTGTTCACGACGGCCGCACGGTGCGCCGCGTTGGCTCTCAGGACTCCAGCGCGCTAGCGGCATTGGCGGGTGCGAACTGCCTGATCCTGCGGCGCGAAGGCGCCGACGCAGCGAGCGCAGGAGAGCTCGTCACCGCATTAACCCTCGAAAATGGCGGTATTGCGTGAGTTGCCGACTTGACTCGGTGAATGAAGTTTCCTAATTGTTCCTTATTCGTTCACGTTATTGGTGCGCGAAATGGTCCCTCGCCACCCTAACCGGCGCTGGGGCGATCGACCTGTTTTAGGGAGACTATCGTAATGCTGACGGCAAAGCAGCACGAATTGATCCGCTTTATCCAAGAGCGGCTTGAAGAGACGGGAATTTCACCCTCTTTTGAAGAAATGAAGGAAGCGCTCGACCTTAAGAGCAAGTCGGGTGTGCACCGACTGATTTCGGCATTGGAGGAACGCGGCTTCATTCGGCGGCTGCCCAATCGGGCGCGCGCGCTGGAGGTGATCAAGCAGCCTGAGGATGCAACGCCTGCTCCGCGCGCTGCGGCGGCGGTGGCGAATGATGTGGTCTCGCGGGCGACATCCATGCCCAGCGCGAATGACACCAGTCCAGAGCCTGCAAATGACGTGATCGAGGTGCCATTGCATGGCCGGATCGCAGCGGGCGCTCCGATTGAGGCGCTTGAGGGACAAAGCAGCCTTCCCGTACCGGCGGCCTTGCTGGGACCGGGCGAGCATTACGCCCTTGAGGTGTCTGGCGATTCGATGATTGAGGCTGGCATCTTCGACGGTGACTTTGCGCTGGTAAAGCGCACGGACGCCGCGCGAGATGGCGAAATCGTTGTGGCCCTGGTGCGCGGCGAGGAAGCAACCCTCAAATACCTCCACCGCGACAGCGGGACAGTGCGGCTTGATCCGGCCAATGCGTCCTATGATGCGCAGGTCTATCAACCGGGCGAAGTTCAGGTTCAGGGTAAGCTCGCAGGCCTCCTGCGGCGCTACCACTAATTGCGATGTGAATAGGTCGCGCGGGGTGGCTGGCTAATCGTCGGCTTTCCCGCGCCACCATCCATGCTGGCCCTGATTGCTGGCAACACTGGTGATCCGCTCCGATGACAGATCGAGCGCCAGCCCGCCATGCTCTTGTAGAAACCCGCGATCGGCTTTGAGCCATTTGGGTTTGCAAGACCACGGCAGATAACGGTCGGCCACGACGATGTCGGCTCTCGCGCAAGCGGCGGCGAGTGCGCGTTCCTCGATCAGCTCTCGGTTTCGCGCCATCAGTATTGTCCAGTCGCGGCCTCCGCGCTCAATCTGGAGAAGGCAGAACTCGGTAGAACACCGCGCTCCGGGCCATTCCGCCATCGGAATGGGATCAGCAGAAACGCTGGCGAGTTCGAGCAGGTTGTCTCGCGCATAGGAAGAACGCGAATTGCGCAGCGACAACAGCGAGCTATCCATCGTCACACCGACATGGCGCCCATCGCGCCCGATCAGCACATCAGGAATAGGCGTCACCATGAGCATGATCGAAGCCGCCGCAACGGGTGCAAATCCCAGCAACCGCGCGCGGCCATTCCATAAGGCAAGCCATAGTGAGCCAATAACGAACAGCGCGATAGTGAGCCTGCCCATCTGCGGCATCAGTTTGACCGAACCGGGCTGGCTCGACGTCCAATGTGCAATCGCAAGCAACAGCTCAAGCGAGCGTTCCACCAGCCACCAGGCGGGCGCGCCAAGGCCGATCAGATCAAGGAACAACGCAAAGGCAATGAGTGGCATTGAGATGAAGGTGACCAGCGGGATCGCGATGACATTGGCAAAAGCGCCGTAGACCCCTGCCCTGTGGAAATGGAATAGAACAATCGGCATCAGCGCGATCTCGATCACCAGACCGGTAATGAACAGCATGATCACCCGTCTGCCGACATGCCGCAGCCATGTCTCCTCCCGCGCAGCGAGGAACGCGCGCACCGGTCCAGAGCTCGACAGCGCCACAATCGCAATCACGGCAGAAAAGCTCATCTGAAAGCTCGGCCCCACCACCGATTCCGGCCACAGCAGCATGACGAATATCGCCGCCATCGCCACCATTCTGAGCGACAATGCATCGCGGCCCATGGCGAGCGCTATCAGCACCAGCATTGCCGCGACGCAGCTGCGCACAGTCGGAACCTCCGCCCCCGTCAGCAGCGTGTATCCAACGCCCGCAAGCGCCCCTGCCCCCGCGGCCAAGATCGGCAGGCGCACACGCAGCGCCACCGCCGGAAAGAGAGCCAACAACTTCAACGTCACCAAATAGGCCGCAGCGATGACGGCGCTGACATGCAGCCCGCTGATCGAGAGCAAGTGGGTTAGTCCCGCATCGCGCATCGCGATTTCGTCGGCCTCTGCAATCCCGCCACGGTCGCCGCTCGCAAAAGCTGCCGCGATTGTGCCTGCTGAGCCGTCCACCCGCTCGCGCACATGGGCCGAGAGCACGCGCTGAACCTTTGGAATGGCGCCGGTGTCACGCCCACCCTCCATCAGCTCGATCTCGCCAACCAAGCTGCCGGTTGCGGCTAAACCCTGGAACCAGGCGGCGCGGGCAAAGTCGTATGAGCCTGGCAGCATCGGCGAGGCTGGCGGCATCAAGCGCGCGCGCAGGCGCACCACCGATCCCTCGCTCAAGCCGTCCACGACCTTATCCTGTGGTACATTCACACGGATCTTGCGGCTTTCGCCATTCTCAGCGTCCCGCATGGCCAGGACCAATCGGATCCGCTCGCGCGCGGGCTGATCTTCGCGTTCGAGAACAAAGCCTTGAACCCGCTCAACAATCGGGCGCTCAATGGGCTCTGCCCCCACCAGTTCTGAGCGCATCCAAATGGTCGCAATCCCGGCGGCGAACACCAGCCCGACGGCGATTATTGTCTGCCTGAGCAAGACGCGGTCCTCGACCCCGCGCCAAATTGCGGCGCCCGCGATGGCTAGCAGCAGGCCTACCCCGATCCCCGCCGCCCATTGCAGCGGCGAGCTAAGCGCGAACCATGATAGAATACCGCCTGCGAACAGCACAGCGATCCACGGTGCGCGGTCGAAACCCGCCCCAGCTAAAAAACCTTCAATTTTGGAGGCTAGGCCCGGGCCAATACTGGACCCGATACTGGACAAAGCCGGGGCCTTGCGCCAATGGCGCTGCACTGCAACATCACTGGCATTGGGGCTTTCACCAGCCCCGCCGCCAATCGGCACATTTGGCGCCCCCTCTTGGCCCATGAGCAACTTGAAAAGGAATTCACAGGCTATGGCAAGCGAAAGCGCAAAAGCGATTGTCACCCGCTTTGCCCCCTCGCCCACAGGCTTTTTGCATATTGGCGGCGCGCGCACGGCCTTGTTCAACTGGCTTTATGCCCGTCATCACGGCGGCAAGGCTCTGCTGCGCATTGAGGATACCGACCGTAAGCGGTCCACTCAGGAGGCGATTGATGCGATAATCGACGGGCTTGATTGGCTTGGCCTCGATTATGACGACGCGCCGGTATTCCAATCTAAGCGAGCGGATCGCCATGCAGAAGTGGCGCATAAGCTGCTGGATGCAGGGCACGCCTATAAGTGCTTTGCTACGCCGGAAGAGCTTGAAGCCATGCGCGCGGAGCAACGCGAGAAAAAGCTGCCCATGCGCTATGACGGGCGCTGGCGCGACCGCGATCCATCCGAAGCACCAGAAGGCGCGCCTTATGTCGTTCGGCTCAAAACCCCGCAATCGGGCGAGGCGACCATCGCCGACGAAGTGCAAGGCTCCGTTTCGGTCAAGAACGAAGAGCTCGATGATTACATCATCCTGCGCGCTGATGGAACGCCGACCTATATGCTGGCCGTTGTCGTTGATGATCACGACATGGGCGTGACCCATGTGATCCGCGGTGATGACCACCTCAACAATGCCTTTCGCCAGCTGCCGATCTATCATGCGATGGATAAAGTTGAGGGCGATTGGCCTGAGCCGACATATGCCCACATTCCTCTGATCCATGGGGCGGACGGAGCAAAATTGTCGAAGCGTCACGGGGCGCTTGGCGTAGAGGCCTACCGCGATGAGATGGGCATACTGTCCGACGCTTTGTTCAACTACCTGCTCCGCCTTGGCTGGGCGCATGGCGACCGTGAAGAGATTACCCGCGCAGAAGCAATTGAGCTGTTTGATCTGTCAGGGGTTGGCAAAGGCCCGTCCCGTTTTGATCTGAAGAAGCTGGAAAGCCTCAACGGGCACTACATTCGCGAGGCCGATGACGCGATGTTGGCGAAACTCGCCATGGGCCGGATCGAAAGCAACGCGAATCTAGAGCTTTTGACCAAAGCTATGCCAGTGCTGAAAGTGCGAGCGAAAAACATTGACGAACTGGCTGAAGGGGCTGGCTTTTTGTTTGCGCAGCGTCCGCTGGAAATGACGGAAAAGGCGGCAAAATCGCTCGACGAGGATGGCCGAGCGCGGCTTTCGCTCGTTGTGCAAGCATTATCGCAGGAAAATCACTGGACAAGTGAGGCCCTCGAAGCCACTACGAAGGCACTAGCTGAGGCCCACGAGCTGGGCTTTGGCAAGCTCGCGCAGCCTATGCGTGCAGCTCTCACCGGAACGATGAATTCGCCCGGTATTTTCGATGTTCTGGTCCTATTGGGACGGGAAGAAGCTTTGGCGCGCTTGGACGCGCAAGCCGGCTGAGGCTGAGCGCGAGTGAGATCGCGCTTAGAAGCGGTAGGTTGAATTTGAGGAGACAGGTTTTGGCAGACAAACAGGCAACGCTCGAGCTGGGGGGCGAAACCTACGATTTCCCAGTGCTCGAAGGCAGCACCGGACCCGATGTTATCGACATCCGCAAGCTGTATGGCCAAACGGGCGCGTTCACGTTTGATCCTGGCTATAAGTCTACAGCGAGCTGTGAAAGTGCGCTGACTTACATCGACGGGAACGAAGGCGTGCTGCTGCACCGCGGCTATCCCATTGGCCAGCTGGCGGAACATTCCAGCTTTATGGAAGTCTCCTATCTCTTGCTCAACGGCGAGCTGCCCAATGCCGCCGAAATGGAAGACTTCAATTACACGATCACGCGGCACACGATGCTGCACGATCAGCTGCGCCAGTTTATCCAGGGGTTCCGCCGCGATGCGCACCCTATGGCGATCATGTGCGGCGTGGTTGGCGCCCTGTCTGCGTTCTATCACGACAGCACCGACATTTCTGATCCAGAGCACCGCAAGATCAGCTCACACCGCTTGATCGCGAAAATGCCAACGATTGCAGCGATGGCGTATAAATATGCCGTCGGTCAGCCTTTCATGCAGCCGAAGAATGATCTCAGCTATACGGGCAATTTCCTGCGCATGACCTTCGGCGTTCCGGCTGAGGAATATGAGGTGCACCCAGCCATCGAAAAAGCGATGGACCGCATCTTCATCCTGCATGCCGATCACGAGCAAAACGCTTCGACTTCAACCGTGCGTTTGGCCGGTTCTTCGGGCGCAAACCCATTCGCTTGTATCGCAGCGGGCATTGCCTGCCTCTGGGGCCCGGCGCATGGCGGCGCCAACGAAGCGGCGCTCAACATGCTGCAGGAAATCGGCACACCTGATCGCATCCCGCACTACATTGAGCGCGCGAAGGATAAGAACGATCCGTTCCGCCTGATGGGCTTTGGCCACCGGGTTTATAAAAACTACGATCCGCGCGCGACCGTGATGCAGCAGACTTTGCGTGAAGTGTTTGAAGCATTGAACGTCACAGACCCCGTGTTTGAGACCGCTCTGCAGCTTGAAGAACTCGCGCTAAACGACGATTATTTCAAGGAAAAGAAGCTGTTCCCGAACGTGGATTTCTATTCCGGGATCATCCTGTCGTCGATCGGTTTCCCTACCACCATGTTCACCGCTCTGTTCGCGCTTGCGCGGACTGTGGGCTGGGTCGCGCAGTGGAACGAAATGATCTCCGATCCAGGTCAGGTCATCGGCCGTCCGCGTCAGCTTTACACTGGGCCGACGACCCGCGACTACGTGCCACTGGACAAACGCTAGGCCAGATAAAGGAGCGCGGCACTAATGGGACGCATTGTCGCAAGACTGGTGTTCCAAGTTTTTGGTGCCGCGCTCGTTTTCTCGGGCGGAATGTGGGCTTTGCAGGGCGCGGGCGTGCTCAACTGGCCCGAGAACAGCTTCATGCTCGCAAAGCGCGAATGGGCGCTTTACGGTCTCATCACATTGCTAATTGGTGCGCTGCTACTGTGGGCGGCTGAGCGTATTCGCAGGTAACGGCACCGCCGCGCCCCTTGCAGTCTCTGCCTACTTCTTTTTGGGTAGGTTCAACGTAAAGCGCGCACCCTCGCCCGCTTCGCTCTCGAGCATCAAATCGCCGTCCATCGCCAGCGCCAAGCGCCGCGAGATGTAGAGCCCTAGCCCTGAACCACTATCATTTTCGCGGCCAAGCCGCTCAAACTTATCGAAAATCCGAGCGGTTTGCGCAGAAGCCACGCCGGGGCCTTGGTCGGCCACGGTGATACTGGCGTGCTCCGCCTCACCCTCGTGATCATCGACGCTGACGGTGATTGTGCTGCTGTCCGGTGAGTAGATGATCGCATTGCCGATCAAATTGATTAGCACCTGAAGCACACGGCGAAACTCGCCAATCGCGATCACTTTGGAGCCTTCGTCTGGCAAATCGAGCGTGATGTTGCGCGCCTGCGCTCGCACACCCAGTATGCCCCCTGCGCGCCGCGCCGCATCGACCAGATCGACTCTCTCGCGCGCAGTTTTGAACCCATCGCTTTCAACCACTTGCAGGTCGACGAGATCCTCCAGCATCGCGTTGAGATGCTTGCCCGCCGAGGCGACATTTCCAGCGTATTCGGCATATTCATCGCGCAGTGGACCGGCGAGTTTTGAACTGATGGTCTCCGCATTGGCAATGACGCGCGCAATCGGCTGACGCAAAGCGGGTGTCAGCGCGCTGCCGATCAATTCCATATGCGCATCTTCGCGCGTTTTCCCGCCGCCAGCGCCTACAACTTCTGTGACGAGTGGCTCGTCAGAAGTCAGCAGCAGCTCAAACCCGCGCGGAGCCTCCGCTGCTGGGCCAAGCGGGATTAAGCGCGCACGCCAATGGCGCTGAGACCCGGGAATCGTACAGGCTGCGCCATCCAGCAAGCGCCAGTGCAGCGGTTGATGATGGGCTACGCCTTCCAACCCGATGTAATCCGTCCAGTTTTTGCCGGGATCGCGGCTAACCGCTTCCTCCAGCTCGCCAGCATCGCTTGCCCCTGCGCTCAGCAATTGAACATTCTGCTTGCGATCAAGCCGCGCAGTGATCTCTGCGGTGGCGCGGTCGATGGCATCAAGCCGTTTGGCGAGCTTTGCCTCGCTGTCGGGCCGGGCCTCGCGCCGGTGCCAGTTTTCGATCAGGATCTCGCATCCACCACCAGCGTCCCCGGCGAGTGGGTGGATGCGGACAAAGCCGGAAACCATATCTTCGCCGTCAAAGGCGGCAAATTCGCGGGCGAGCCGCAGGCCAAAGGTCCGCCCTTGCCGCACCAACTCCAACAGCTCTGGAACCGCCAAAACGCCTGGCAGAGCGCCGCCGCAGCGGGCGTGCAGGTCCGCCAGCGGCTCATCAGCCGACAGCAACCGATCTTGATCATCGGTCAGGCCTCGCGCGGCCAGCAAAGTATCACTGCTGCTCATCGTCCGTTTAGGTCGTTCCGCTCGTTACCGCGCTCTTATCGACACGCATCGCGGCGTGCCCTAGCAGGCTTTGCGCGCGATCGGGGAGCAAATCGTCAAATCCGCCGGGCAATTGTTGGTCCGGGTGCAACAGAGCAAATTGGCGTTCGATCTCGCGCTCAATCATTCCCGCCGCGCGCAGGCCCAGCGCGAGCCGTGCGGATTGGCGTTCATGACAGGACAGCACAGCCAATTCGCGGGCTTGCCGGGTTAGCGTGCCTAAGGCGGTGGCAAACAGGGCAAATCCCGCATGTTCGAGCTCAAGTGATGCCCTCGCCCCGCCCCGCATGGCCGAAACGAGGCGTGAGAGCAGACCGACACGCGTCGCGCCCTCGTCATAGGACGCCTTCAATTGATCTGTCCCAGCGCGTGTCGCTGCGATTTCGGCCTCATTCGCTGTGTTCTCAGGCGCTTGGGACCAGTTGTGGAGCAGGCTCTGAAACAGCTCTGCGGGCAGCTCTGTGAGAGGCAGATGCATCCGCTTTTGATATTGCACAAAGCGCGATTGCGCCGCCATGGCCGCCATGGCGAGCTCGGCAACATCGCTGCTCTCGGATGCGATCAGTTCTTGCATCAGGGGCGTAAGAACCTGATCGAGCGCGGTCTTACGCTCCAACCGTTCGGCCAAATGGCCTTCCATCGCCGCTGCATAGCAATGGCTCAAAATCGCGCTGTCGCTGGCGAGTGCGGCGGACAGTCGGTCAGCCTCGTCTGCGCCGAAATCGGGTGATTTGGAGGCAAGCAATTGGTTCGCCATATGGCTCAGCATTCCGCGCAATTTCGCGACAATCGCTTCGCTTACCAATGAGCCGCCAGAACCGGAAAGCATGTGTGCAAGAACGGGCGCGACCCCGCTCAATGCGGTGTCACCACGCGCCAATTCATCCCTCAGGATGGTTTCGATCGCGGTATACGCGGATCTTTCCATCGTGGCTTTGCCCCCGTTGCACGCCTCTCAGCACGCATGTTACTCGCGCGTCGTTTCAGCTTTCTGAAGACGCAGCAAAGCATGCGCTAAAGCGCCTAGCGCAAGAACGGCAATCCCCGCTGTCAGCTGTCCGAAAATGGCACATGTCCCGAGCGCTGCCGGCTGCAGTGTTCGCTCGCCCCAAAAAGCGCGCCAGCGGGCGTTTTCAGCGGCGGATGCGAGGTGCAAAAGGCCGACCATGAGGAGCGGCAAAACGAGCGTCAGATTGGCACTTTCCATCCCGTGATACATGCTAAGGCATAGTGCGAACGCGATAAGAATATCGCGCAAGCCATTCGTAAATCGAGATTGTTTGGCGTCCTCTGCATATCCATAGAGCGCAGATTTGAGCCGGGTGCCTGCATCAGAGAAGGCCAAGGCCAATGCTCCAAATGCCCCGGCGAACAACCCTCCGGCGGCCTGGTCTAGCCATGATGCTCCGACCATGGTGACCAAGCTGGCGAGCCCGATAGTGGCGGAAATTGCCGGGCCGCGTTCCAATCCTGCCGGTGCAGTTTTGGCAGCGAGCAAAGCCGCTGCCGCCTGCGATGGCCCTGTCCAAGGCGTGTTTTGGGCGCTGCGTTCAATGAGAGCGATCTGACGTTTCTCCAGCGCACCGGCGTCAGTCGTCAGCAGCAATCCGCCACCGCTCAGGCTCTCCGCATCGACGGAAACGCTTTTCTCACCCGCTTGCAGCGCCAAACGCAGCAACAGCGACATAGTATCACCATCACCGGGTAGATCAGCGAGCTTTTCCGCCAATCGCCCGCGCAGAATGGCGAGCCCGGCCCAGGCGCGCTCTGCGTCGATGCGCTCAAAGTCAGCGGAATGCTCTTGGGCTAGGCCGCTGCTTGCGGGAATGGTCGCAACCACTCGGCCTTGCTGGTTGAGCGATGCGGCTAGCTCTGGCTCCATCACCAGACCATCCAGCATCATCAACAGGTCTTGATCTGCGGTGGTCAGGCCAACAAGTTGCAAGGGGCCTTTAATCGCGTGGAATTGCACGCCAGCGGTCTCCGCTTCGTGCTGGATGTCGAGGATCTCAGGCCCGGCGGCGTTGCATAGGCAGATCACCCGCTCGCAACCAAGCGAGCGTGCAAGGTCAAACTGCCATGCCAGCACACTGCGTCCGGCAAGCGGCAAGAACGCGCGAATTTCGCCGGTCTCTGTGCATTTCAGCGCGGCTAATAAGGCGGTGCGCACGGCCAATTCCCTCCGAATACATCGGGGGTAAGGGCAATAGACGCGCTATGCCAAGCGGTGGCGCGGCGCTTTTACCGATATTCTTTTAGCGCTTGGGTCCGGCAACCTGCGCCAACACGTCCTCAATCGCGCGGATTGCGGCGGGTTCGCCGGGCGCGCTGGCCAGTGCATCTTCGGCTGCGTTTAGCAGGTCTTCTGCGTGAAAGCTGGCGGCGAGGCCTTTAAGGCGCATGGCCGCAACGTGCCAATTGCCATCACAGCGAGAGCGTTTGAGCAGGTCCAGCTGCTTATGGGCACTTTCAATCAGAGCTGCGCGCAGCTCTTGCCGCAAAGCGGGATCATCTCCGGCTGCGGCCGCTAGTGTTGCATCAAGAGCACCATTTTCATACGCCATATGCCTCGCTTTATCGTGTGAGAGTTAATGCGGGGTTTATCCTTTGTGGTTGTGTGGTATTTAACCATACATGTCTGGCGAACCACATATCCGGGCCGTAGGGTCCGAAGCCGCGCAGGATGCGCCCAACCAACCCATCGAAGGCGTGGAGCTGGAGACCAGCCTCGAGGCCGAGGATGAGGCTGAGCTGTCCGATGACTACAGCGATGATTATCTCCTGGAGGAAAAGGATTACGTCCCGCCCCGCCCGCGCTTTGGCTGGGTGGTGCCGACCCTGGCGATCGCGGCAATCGCGACCTGGAGCGGATTTTATATCTGGGCCTTGCGCGGCGAACTTCTCAGCGTTTCGAGCACGCCGCAGCAATGGACCAAATGGATCATCGATTGGTCTGTGCCGGTTCTGCTGATCGGCATTGCATGGCTGGTCGCCATGCGCAATTCGAGCCGCGAGGCGCGCCGGTTTGCCGACACGGCGGCGATGCTTTCGGCGGAATCTGCGGAGCTTGAGACTCGCCTTGGCGTGGTCAACCGCGAGCTGAGTCTTGCGCGCGAATTTTTGGGCAGCCAGTCGCGTGAGCTGGATTCGCTGGGCCGAGTTGCCAGTGAACGTATTTCTACGCATGCCGATGAGCTGCAAACGCTGATCAAAAAGAATGGTAAGCAAGTCGACCGGATTGGCGAGGCAAGCGACACGGCGCTGGCGAATATGAGCCGTCTGCGGGATGATTTGCCGGTTATCGCGACCTCAGCGCGCGATGTGTCCAACCAAGTTGGGAATGCCGGACGCACCGCGAGTGACCAGCCGGAGAAGCTGATCGCTGGATTTGAGCGTCTTAACGACTTTGGCAAGGCCAGCGAGCAGCAGGTCAAAGCCCTCAGCGGCAAGGTTGATGAGACTTTGGCTGGGTTCGAGGCGCAAATGGCGCAAATCGAAGAGCAGACCGCCGCGCGCTTTGCGGCCCTCAACGAAAAGACGGACGCCTATCGCACGGAGCTCGACAATCGCGAGGTTGGCGCGCTTGCGGCGATGCGTCAGCGCGCGGATCACCTGCGCGAGGGCCTCTCTGAGCTCGACGGCGATTTTGCGGAGCAGGAGGAGAAGTCGCTGACGACGTTGAAGGCACGTATTGCGCTGCTGCGCGGTGAAGGTGAGGCTCTGGCCGCTAGCCTGCGTGAAGCTGAGGCGGAATCGCTGGATGCACTGCGCAAATCGAAAGATCAGCTGCGCGATGAAATCACTGAGGTGATCCAAAACCTTGAGGAATTGGATGCTAAAGCTGCGCGCGGAGCAAGTGAACGGATCGCTGGGCTGAATGCCGAAGCGAGCCGGTTTGAGCAAACCCTCGCTGAGCGTGACCTGTCTTTTGCCGAGAATATGGCCAAGCGTCAGGATGACTTTGACACACGCGAAGCCCAAGCAACCGAGGTGCTGGCGCAGCGTCTGGCCGAACTTGACGAGGCTCTGTCAGAGCGGCGCGAGGCGCAGATTGCCGAGACCGAGAAGTTGGTAAGTCACGGTCAGGATATGGCCGAGAAGCTGGACCAACTCAGCAGTCTGTTTGCCGACATCACCGAGCAAGGCGACAACGCGCGAGCTAGTGTCGATGCTGGTCTTGCCACTTTGGGTGAGCAATTGGCGGGCAACCGCACGGAATTGGCCGAGACCGAACAACAAATCGCATCGCTGACCGAAGGCGGTGTGCGCTTGCTTGAGATCATCCAATCGGGTGCAAAACAGGCGCGCGAAGACTTTGCGCAAGCGGTTGATGCCACATCTGAGCAGCTCGTCCGACGTTGAAAACCGCACCTTCATGCTGAGCAAGAGCATGGGCGAGACGACCCAGCATGGCGATGCCCTCGCCTGCCATCTGGAGACGGCACAGGCTCACATCAGCGAGACAGATAACTCCATAGAGGCGCTCCACATCAAGCTGGGCGAACAGACCGAGGAGACAATTGCGAAACTCCAAGGGCTTCGCGGCGGATTGGCCAAGCTCTCGGACGAGACCCATACGCTGTCCAGCGAGACGCAGGAACAGCTGCGTGAAGCGATCATTTCTCTCGAAGTGGCGACGCATTCTGCCTTTGCCACCATTGAAGACGGCGCGCGCGACCGGATCGGCGCAATGGCCGAAAACATGGGCGCGGAAGCGGTGACGACATTGGAGAATGCGCTGCGCAGCGAGAGCATGGAGGCGATTGCCCGCTTGGAAGAAACCGCGTCGCAGGCCTCTGGCGCTGGCCGCGAGGCTGCTATGCAATTGCGCGATCAGCTGTCCAAGGTGAACGAGCTGACCGGCAATCTTGAGCAACGCGTTACGCGCGCTCGCGAACTGGCAGAAGAGCAGGCGAACAATGACTTCTCACGCCGTATGGCTCTCATCACTGACAGCCTCAATTCCAATGCGATCGACATCACAACCGCGCTATCAACCGATGTGACGGACACCGCTTGGGAGGCTTACCTTAAAGGCGACCGCGGGATATTCACCCGTCGGGCTGTGCGGATCATCGACAATGGCGAGGCGCGCGAGATCGCAGAGCTGTATCAGTCAGACGATGTGTTCCGGGGCAATGTCAGCCGCTACATCCACGACTTTGAGGCGATGCTGCGCTCACTGCTATCCACCCGCGATGGCAACGCGCTGGGTGTGACTGTGCTGGGCTCTGATATGGGCAAGCTCTATGTCTTGCTGGCACAAGCGATTGAGCGGCTTCGCAACTGATCCATAGGGGATCGGTCTGCGGCCTATCGCTGAGTTTGCTCAGGTGGCTCTGGGAAGATGTTCATATCGTCCGGGCCGATCCAGCCATATTCGTAGTTGAGCACGAATAGCACGGTCATAACGGTCGAGATGATGGTCGCCCGGAACAGCAGTTTGCCCGGCCGGAAATTCGCAGGTGCGCTTTCCGCCTGGCCGGGGACACGCGCCTCACCCACCTCATCATGCGTGCGGATGCCGAAGGGCAGCATCATGAACGCGGTCATCACCCAAAACAGCAGGTAAATCGCGGCAATAGAGGTCCACTGCATCAGCGGGCGCCTTTGCCGTCCAATCCGGGCAGGATCACACGCACTTGTGGTCGCTTACCAGACCAGCGCTGAGCCGCGCGGCGGGTCGCGAGCCGGGCGGCTTCGGAAATCTCGGCGACATCGCGGTCTTTCAGCTTGCGCACCGCCTTTAGTACGTCGGCTTTCGCCTCGGCGATAAAGTCCGGCATATCCTCATCGAGCGGCAGTCCGAGTGCCTCGATCTCAGATTCGCCATTCGGGGCGAGCACAACAAACACCACGCCTTCACGCGCGAGCCGGCGGCGCATCACAATCGCATCGCCATCAGCGGGCGCGATGATATCGCCGTCGAGCACGAGGCGGCCGTTACGGACCTCGGCGAGCTTGCCCGGTTCACCCGGGGCCAAGCGGACGATGTCGCCATTGGCCTGCACGATATTGTGCGGAATTCCATTGTCTTTGCCGACCCGCGCTTGCTCCATCATGTGGCGCATTTCGCCGTGGACGGGCACCAGCACTTCTGGGCGAATCCGGCTGTAGAGCGCTTCGAGTTCCGGCCTGCCAGGGTGGCCAGAGACGTGGATCTCGCTCTGACGGTCGGTGACCATCGTGATCCCGCGCCGCGCCAGCTGGTTTTGCACCTTGCCAATCGCAATCTCATTGCCGGGTATCTGGCGGCTCGAAAACAGCACGACATCGCCGCTGGTGAGCGAGATCGGGTGGTTCTCATCGGCCACGCGTGACAGAGCAGCGCGAGGCTCCCCCTGCCCGCCGGTTGCGAGGATTAGGATTTCGCCGCGAGGCAGGCCCATTGCGGTGTTCCAATCAACCGTTTCAGGGAAATCCTGAAGATAGCCATTGTCTTGCGAGACTTCGATAATGCGGTCGAGCGAGCGCCCCGCGACGCACAATTGCCGACCAGTTTCGCGGGCGACATCGCCCAGTGTCTGAAGCCGCGCCACGTTAGACGCGAAGGTTGTCACCATCACCCGCTTGCCGGTGTGCTTCGCCACCTCTTCCATCAGGCCGCGATACACGCCGCCTTCTGAACCGCTGGGGTTGGGATTGAAGACATTGGTCGAATCGCAGACCAGAGCGAGCACCCCCTCGTCGCCCATTGCTCTCAGCTCTTCCTCCGTGGTCGGTTCGCCAATGATCGGCTCTTCGTCGAGTTTCCAATCGCCGGTGTGAAAAATCCGCCCATGCGGGGTGTCGATCAGCAGGGCGTTGCCCTCCGCAATCGAGTGCGCCAGCGGAACATAGGTGATGTCGAACGGGCCGAGCGAGATCTGGCCGTGGTCTTCCTCGATAATATTGAGCTCGACCTGACCGGTCAGCCCGGCTTCCTCCAGCTTGCGCGCGACCAAATCGGCGGTGAACGGCGTTGCGTAAAGCGGCACGCCCAATTCGCCTGCAAAATAGGGAACCGCGCCAATGTGGTCTTCGTGAGCATGGGTCAACACAATGCCGAGCAGGTCTTTGGTGCGTTCCTCGATAAACTCAAGGTCAGCAAAGACGAGGTCGAGCCCGGGATATTCATTGCCGGAAAAGGTCATGCCCAGATCAACCATCAGCCACTTGCCTTTGCAGCCGTAGAGGTTGACGTTCATGCCGATTTCGCCGGATCCGCCCAGGGCCAGAAACAGCAGTTCGTCTTCAGGAGTGAAGTTCTTTTTCACGTAAGGTTTATTAGCTCTCAGCTTGCTCGGCGAGGATCGCCAAGCCTTGAATTGTCAGGTCCGCATCAACGTGGTCGAAGATGTCAGTCGCATCGTCAAACAGGATCGCAAGGCCGCCGGTTGCGACCACTTTTGCAGGGCGGCCAATCTCTGCGCGCATACGCTCAACAATGCCCTCCATCATCGCGACATAGCCCCAGAACACACCGATCAGCATCTGGTCTTCTGTGTTGCGGCCAATAACGCTGCGGCTGTCGGGCGCGCGGATCGCAATGCGGGGGAGCTTTGCCGTTTTACCGACTAATGCATCAAGCGACAGATTGATCCCTGGGGCTATGGAGCCACCCTTGTAAGTGCCGTTGAAATCGATCGCTTCGAATTTGGTCGCGGTGCCAAAGTCGATGACGATCAAATCGCCGCCATATTTCGCATGCGCGGCAACGATGTTGAGCGCGCGGTCTGCGCCAAGCGAGCTGGGCTGATCGACATCAATCTCAAAGCGCCAAGCGGCCTTATCCTTGCCCGCGAACAGCGGATCAATCTTGAAGTATTTCTGCGCCAGAACCGTGAGGTTATGGTCAGCGCGCGGTACGACGCTGGCAAAGATTATCTGAGTGATCTTTTCGCGCGCAACGCCTTCAATTTCCAACAATTGGAGCAGCCACACCGCATATTCATCGCCCGTGCGGCGCGGGTCGGTTGCGATGCGCCAGCGCGCGCGCACTTCCTGCCCGTCGAACAAAGCAAAGACGACATTGGTGTTTCCGACATCGGCGGCGAGCAACATGGGCGGTTATCCTTGAGCAATCATGGAGACGTCGCCTGCGTGAATAGTGCGCATCGCCCCATTCTCCAAGCGTAGCAGCAAAGCGCCTTCATTATCGAGACCAGCGAACTGGCCAGTGACCGGGCTATCATCGCCGGGTTTGAGTGATAGCCTTGAACCGATTGGATGCGCGCGCTCGGTCCAATCGTCCAGCGTTGCCGAAAGCCCGGCGCTGCGCCAGCGGGCCAATCGCGCGGCAAAGTTCTCTGCGAGAATGGAGAGCACCAATTCCGCGCTGCCGCCGTGCTTGCCATTTTCATGGACGATGGAGGTGGTCTTGCGATCCGGCATTTTCGGGGCGTGGCAGACATTGATGCCGATACCTACGACGATGGTATCGCCGCTGCGTTCGAGCAGAACGCCGGAGATCTTTGCTTCATCCACCAGCACATCATTGGGCCATTTGAGGATGATAGGCGTATTGGCAAGCAGGCTGCGCTTGAGCGTGTCAAACACGGCCAGTGCGGTGACAAAGCTGAGCGTGTGCGGCGCGGGATCAGCGGCGCCAATGTGTACCACGGTGCTGCAAAACAGATTGCCGTTGGGGCTTTCCCATTTGCGGCCCAACCGCCCTCGCCCACCCGTTTGACGCTCCGCTCTTAGCCAGTGCCCCTCAGGCAGTGCCTCGCCGCGCTGCACACGCGCGAGCAGATCGGCATTGGTCGATCCGGTCTCGGCAATGGTTTCAATATTGGTCAAGGCGTGGCTGCTGAACTTCCTTGGCCGCGCTACCCGACCAGAAACAGAGCTTCAGCAGCCTTGTTTGCCAGATCGGTGATCGACGGGGTCAGCAGATAGCCGAGCGGCGAGATGATCAAGGTGGTGATGATCAGGAGCACCCAGTGCGACAGGTCGCTCTTGCCCTTCACCAGGCCGACTTCATCGTCGAAGAACATGACCTTCACGAACTTGATGTAGTAGAACGCGCCGATCACGCTGGCGGCAATCGCGATTGCGCCAAAGGCGACAAGGCCCGCCTCAACGGTGGCCTGGAAGATAACGAATTTGCCGTAGAAACCGAGCAGCGGCGGGATACCGGCCAGGCTGAACATCAGCGCCGCGAGGCACCATGCGATGACAGGCTGAGTGGTGGCGAGGCCTTTGATATCGTCGAAAGTTTCGAACAAAGTCCCGTCTTCACCGCGCAGCATCAGCAAGGCAACAAAGCTGCCCAATGACATGGCGACATAGATGAACAGATAGACCATCATCGCGCTCGCCCCGGCGGTGTTCGCCACCGCAAGGCCCAGAAGGATAAAGCCGACATTGTTGATCGAGGAATAGGCGAGCAGTCGCTTCAGATTGTTCTGACCGATAGCACCCAGCGCCCCGACAATGATTGACGCCAAAGCGACAAACATGACGATCTGACGCCACGCATCAGATTGCTCGCCAAACACTTCCAAAGTGACGCGCGCGGTGAGCGCAACAGCGGCAACTTTTGGCGCGGTGGCGAAGAATGCGGTGACGGGCGTAGGTGCGCCCTCGTAAACATCCGGGGTCCACATGTGAAACGGAACAGCGGCGATCTTAAACGCGAGGCCTGCAAGCACGAACACGAGGCCGAACAGTGCGCCAGTGGCGAGCTCTCCCGACAGTCCGGCGCGAACCGCGCCGAACTCTGTGCTGCCAGAGAAGCCATAGAGCAGGCTCATGCCGTAAAGCAGAATGCCCGATGCCAGCGCGCCGAGCACGAAGTACTTCAGGCCGGCTTCAGACGAGCGGCCATCATTGCGCAGCACCGATGCGAGCACGTAAGCAGCTAGACTGTTAAGCTCGAGACCGAGGTATAGGGTCATGAAATCGCTGGCCGAGACCATGATGCTCATGCCGAGCACGGCGAACAGCACGAGGATCGGATATTCCGCGCGCATTCCGCTTTCATTGCCATTGCTGGCGGTCGCGAAATAAGCTGGCGCAATCACCAGACAGCCGATGGCGGCAAGATAGATCATCGCCTTGGCGAACAGGGCAAAGGCATCTGCCCGCATCAAAGTGCCAAAGGCGTAGGTGTCTAAGCCCATAACCCCGCTGTGGAGGCCGGGCACCAGCATAAAGCCTGCGCCAAACAGGGTAGCCGCTGCGAGGATAGCGATTGGCCGCGCCATTTTGTCGCCGCCAAAGGCAGCGACCAACAGCAGGATCAGGCCAGAGACCGTCAGCAGCAATTCAGGCGCGATCAGCGCGAAGGAAGTTGCGTAGTCCATCAGTGGGCGCCCTCACCCTCTCCATGTTCTGGTTCTGGCACCGCATTGGCGGCGGACTCGCGCGGCGGACCGGCTTGAAGCTGGCTGTCACCCTCTGGTGCAGCCGAGGCGAGCCGTGCGTCCAACGTCGCGATATCTGCGCGCATGGGCGCAAGGAAGCTCTCTGGATACACGCCCATCCACAGCACGACGGCGGCGATTGGAGCCAGCATGGCCCATTCGCGCTTGTCGAGGTCGAGCATGACTGCCGCATCCGCGTTCTTCTGATCGCCAAAGGCGACGCGGCGGTAGAGATACAGCATGTAGCCTGCGCCCAGGATGATTCCTGTGGTGCAGATCAGCGCGACCCAGGTCGACACTTGATAAATGCCGGCAAGCGAGAGGAACTCACCCACAAAGCCGCTGGTGCCGGGCAGGCCAATGCTGGCCATGGTGAACAGCAAGAAGAACAGCGCGTAATACGGCATGTTGATCGAAAGCCCGCCGTAGCGGTCAATCTCACGGGTGTGCAGCCGGTCATAGATCACGCCAACGCACAGGAACAATGCGCCAGAGACCAGCCCGTGGCTGAGCATGACGATCATTGCGCCTTCGAGGCCCTGAATGTTGAAGGCGAACAGGCCGACCGTCACAATCGCCATGTGCGCCACCGATGAGTAGGCGATCAGCTTCTTCATATCGTGCTGCACCAGCGCGACGAGCGACGTGTAGACCACTGCGACCATCGACAAGGCGAACACCAGCCATGCAAGCTGAGCACTGGCATCGGGGAACATCGGCAGGCTGAAACGGATAAAGCCGTAGCCGCCAAGTTTCAGCAAGACGCCGGCAAGGATCACAGAGCCCGCCGTGGGCGCCTGAACGTGCGCATCGGGCAGCCATGTGTGAACCGGCCACATAGGCATCTTCACCGCAAAGCTGGCGAAGAATGCGAGCCACAGCCACGTCTGCGCGCCAACCGGGAAGTCGTACTGCATCAGCGTCGGGATGTCTGACGTGCCGGCCTCTGCGACCATCCAGAACATCGCAATCAGCATCAGAACCGAGCCGAGCAGCGTGTAGAGGAAGAATTTATAGCTGGCGTAGATGCGGTTATCGCCGCCCCACACGCCGATGATCAGATACATTGGGATCAGGCCGGCTTCGAAGAAGATGTAGAACAGGAATAGATCCTGCGCGGCGAACACGCCAATCATCAGCACTTCCATAAACAGGAAGGCGGCCATGTATTCGCCAACGCGTTTCTGGATCGCGGTCCAACTGGCCATGATGCAGATCGGCATCAGGAACACGCTGAGCATGATCAGCATCAAGGCGATGCCATCGATCCCAAGCGCATATTTGAAGCCCGCAAACAGCTCAGCGCTTTCAGTGAACTGCCATTGCGGACCGCCGATTTCGTAATTGGCCCACAGCAGCGCGCCGAGCACGAAGGTGATTAAAGTGCCGATCAAAGCGAGCCAGCGCGCAGTATTTGCGCCAACGAAGAAGCAACCGATGCCTGCGGCCAAGGGCACAAGCATCATGAGCGAGAGAATTGGGAAGCCGTCCATTATTCCATGCCCCCCTTAGAACAAGGCCCATGTCACAGCGGCCACCAGCCCCAGCAACATGATCAATGCGTAAGTGTAGAGATAGCCCGATTGGACCTTCTTCGCCGCGACAGAGCTTTGCTCCACCACCCAGGCAACGCCGTTTGGCCCAAAGCGGTCAATAGTGCCGATATCGCCCAGTTTCCAGAACTGACGGCCAAACCAGAATGCTGGCTTGACGAAGATCGCGTCATAGAGCTCGTCGAAATACCACTTGTTGTACACGAAACGGTGCAGCCATGGGAACATCGCAACGAACTTCGCGGGAATGTCTGGCTTCGCGATATAGGCGACATAGGCACCGACAAAGCCGATGATCATCACGACCAAAGCTGAGTACTTCACCCAATACGGAACGGCGTGCATCGCGCTCATCAGGTTTGCGTTGTAGAAGATTGAACCAGCCCAGAACGCTGCATCATCTAGGAAGCTTGGCGCAAACGCCTGACCAGCGGCTACCGCGCCAATGGTCAACAGACCAAGCGGGATCAGCATCGTGATCGGGCTTTCATGCGGGTGATATCCGCCGGTTGTGTCCTCGCCAGCCTCAGCAGGCGTCTTGTGAACGCTGTGCTGAATGTGCTCGCTCTCAATCCAGCGCGGCTTGCCCCAGAAGGTAAGGAACATCAGGCGCCAACTATAGAAGCTGGTCAGCAGAGCAGCGACCACGCCGAGCCAGAAGGCAGTGACTGAAATCTCTGTCCCACGCGCAAAGGCGACCTCCAGCACGGCGTCTTTCGACCAGAAGCCGGCAAAGCCCATACCGAGGTGGTAGACGCCTAGACCGGTGATCGCGAGCGTACCCATAAGCATGGCAAAGAAGGTGATCGGGATCTGTTTCCGCAGGCCGCCGTAATAGCGCATGTCTTGTTCGTGATGCATGGCATGGATCACACTGCCCGCACCAAGGAAGAGTAGCGCCTTAAAGAACGCGTGCGTGAACAGGTGGAACATGGCCACATTGTACGCGCCCACGCCCGCAGCGAAGAACATATAGCCGAGCTGAGAGCAGGTCGAATACGCGATCACGCGCTTAATGTCCCACTGCGTTGTGCCGATGGTCGCCGCGAAGAAACAGGTCGCCGCGCCCACCACGGTCACAATCATCAGTGCCGTTGGAGCGGTCTCAAACAATGGCGAGAGGCGGCACAGCATGAACACGCCAGCGGTCACCATGGTTGCGGCGTGGATCAGCGCAGAAACGGGCGTTGGGCCCTCCATCGCGTCTGGCAGCCAGGTGTGCAGCAGCGGCTGCGCTGACTTACCCATCGCGCCCACAAACAGCAGGATCGCAATGATATCCATTGTGTAGAGCCGCATGCCGAGAAAGCCGATGCTCGACCCGCTCATCGCGGGCGCGGCGGCCGAAATCTCTGGGATCGATGTGGTTTGGAACACTAGATAGATGCCGAAGATACCCAGCATAAAGCCAAGGTCGCCGACGCGGTTCACCACGAAGGCTTTGATCGCGGCGGCACCAGCGGTTGGTTTCTTAAACCAGAACCCGATCAGCAGGTAACTCGCCAGGCCCACCCCTTCCCAGCCAAAGAACATTTGGACCAGGTTGTTCGCGGTCACCAGCATCAACATCGCGAAGGTGAATAGCGAGAGATAAGCGAAGAAACGCGGCTGATCCGGGTCTTCCTCCATATAACCCCAGCTGTAGAGGTGCACGAGCGCAGACACGCTGTTGATGACGACCAGCATTACGGCGGTCAGCGCATCGACGCGCAGCGCCCAATCGAACGTCATATCGCCCGAGCGTACCCAATCGAGGACGTGGACAACCTCAGCCTCCGCGGAGCCGCTCAGGAAGCTTAGGAAGATCGGCCAGCTAAGCGCGGCTGAAATGAACAGCGCGCCAGTGGTGATCGACTTTGCCGCGACATTGCCAAGCATACGGTTGCCCAGCCCGGCGATGATAGCTGCCAGCAGCGGCAGGAATACGATGATCAGTATCGAATGCATGGACCGATTATCCCTTCATCCGATTGACGTCATCAACCGCGATGGTCCCGCGGTTGCGGAAGTAAATCACTAGGATCGCAAGGCCAATCGCGGCCTCTGCTGCGGCTACGGTCAACACCAGCATGGCAAAGACCTGGCCAGTGAGATCATTCATGAACGCGCTGAAGGCGACCAGATTGATGTTTACCGCGAGCAGGATCAGCTCGACCGACATCAGGATCACGATCACATTCTTGCGATTGAGGAAAATCCCCAGCACGCCGAGCACGAACAGGATCGCGCCGACGACCAGGAAGTGCTCAATGCCAATTCCGCCTAAGTCGCTCATAGTTCGACCCCCTCGCCCGTATTCGGGTTCTTCATAACTGTCGCCTCTTCAGGGCGGCGGCTGATTTGCTTGCCGATGTCCTGACGTCCACGCGCGCCAGGCTTGGCCTCGCGGTGGGTCAGCACAATCGCGCCGATCATAGCGACCAGTAGGATGATGCCCGCGATCTCAAACAGGACGATGTATTTGCCATACAGCAGCGCACCGATGGCCTCGATATTGCTCGCGCCCATCGCCGCCTGACCGGTGCCATCTGGTGTGCCCAGTGTCAGACCGCCTGCTTGGTAAGCGCCAATGCCCAGAAACAGCTCCGCCAGCAGGATCGCGGCGATTGCCAGACCAAATGGGAAATTGCGGATAAAGCCCGCGCGCATCGCGGCCATATCGATGTCCAGCATCATGACCACGAACAGGAAAAGCACCGCAACCGCGCCAACATAAACGATCACCAGCAGCGCAGCGATAAATTCCGCGCCGACCAGCACCATCAGGCCGGCCGCATTGAAGAAGGCCAGAATGAGCCACAGCACAGAATGCACCGGGTTGCGCGCCATGATGACCATGACGGCGCTCGCCACGACTAGGCTGGCGAAGAGATAAAAGGCGAGAGTTTGAATCATGATCCCCGGTGTCCGTCCCGCGCGCCCCTAGCGATAGGGCGCATCGGCTTCAAGGTTTGCAGCGATGGCTCGCTCCCACTTGTCCCCGTTGGCCAGCAATTTGTCCTTGTCATAGAGCAATTCTTCGCGCGTTTCGGTCGCATATTCGAAGTTTGGCCCCTCGACCACGGCATCCACTGGGCAGGCTTCTTGGCAGAAGCCGCAATAGATGCATTTGGTCATGTCGATGTCATAGCGCGTGGTGCGGCGGCTACCGTCGTCACGCGGTTCGCTCTCAATCGTGATCGCCTGCGCCGGGCACACGGCCTCACACAGCTTGCACGCGATGCAGCGCTCTTCACCATTGGGATAACGGCGCAAAGCATGCTCTCCGCGAAAACGCGGGCTCAGCGGGTTCTTTTCGAACGGATAATTGATCGTCACCTTGGGCTTGAAGAAATACTTCAAGGTCAGCGCATGCGCCTTGAGAAATTCCCACAGGGTGAAGGATTTAATGAGTTGTTTCGCGTTCATGCCGCGATACCCTTTTCTTCAAATTTACAAATACCCGCGCCAGTACGGGTCAGACCGGATCTGACGGCCGGACGCTTTTCGTGCCAGTGTTGAAGCACCACAATGGCCTCATTTTCGACAGATCCATTCCAATCAAAGTCATAGGATCTGAAATGCGTTATTGGGCCAAAGGCCGGCGCACCCTCAACAGGATCAGACATGATGACAGCTTCGAACGTTCTGTTAGGAATGGCACCGTAGCGGAGAGACACGTTAAACTTGCTTGATAACTGCTCATCACGATCAGAGATTTTGACGGCGCGTTTCAGATAGGCCCCACTGTTAGGATGTTTGCTTTCAACATCCGTGATTGTGCCGCTGACTGGGCGCACATCACCATCGAGCGAGGCCACCTGGCAATGGAAAGTCAGCTCGCGCACGTCTCCCTCGGCTGCGGCTGTCCCGCTAGCCATTAGAGCCAATGCGAGGGTGGGAGCGAGGCGCATCATTTTGCGAAATGCCCCGTCGCCATCAGGTATCCGCTGATCAGCGCCACAAACAGCAGGCTCATCGGCAGGAAGACTTTCCAGCCAAGACGCATCAACTGGTCATAGCGGTAACGCGGCACAGTCGCCCAGATCCAGCTGAACATGAAGAAGAACATGAAGGTCTTCACCAGGAACCACACGATCCCCGGCACATAATACAGCGGCGCCCACTCAATCGGCGGCAACCAACCGCCCATGAACAGCAGCGTGCACAGCGAGCACATCAGCAAGATGTTGGCATATTCCCCGAGCCAGAACAGCGCGAAGCTCATTGAGCTGTATTCGGTCTGATAGCCAGCGACGAGCTCCGATTCCGCCTCGGTCAGGTCGAACGGCGCGCGCGCGGTCTCGGCCAAGGCTGAGATGAAGAACACCACAAACATCGGGAACAGCAGCGGATTGATAAAGAAGCCGTTGACCACGCCCAGTCCGTGGCCGCGCTGAGCCTCGACAATGCCGGTCATATTGAACGTCCCCGCGTAGAGGACGACGCAGACCAGCACGAAGCCGATGGAGACCTCGTAAGAGATCATCTGCGCGGCGGCGCGCATGGCGGAGAAGAACGGGTATTTGGAGTTACTCGCCCACCCGCTCATCACGACGCCGTAAACGCCCAGCGAACTGATCGCTAGCACATAGAGCAGGCCGACATTGATATCGGCCAGCACCACGCCCGCGTCGAACGGGATCACCGCCCACGCGGCCAGCGCCACGGTAAAGGTGATGATCGGCGCGAGCAGGAAGATGCCCTTATTCGCCGCGGTGGGAATGATGGTTTCCTGCAGGAAGACCTTCAGACCATCGGCGAAACTTTGCAGCAAGCCAAACGGACCAACCACATTGGGCCCGCGCCGCAGCATGATCGCGCCCAGCACCTTACGGTCGACATAGATCACCATCGCGACCGAAAACATCACGATCAGCGAAATCGCGAGAATACCGACGATGGTGGCCGTGAACCACGCAAAATCGTAGTTCATGCCGAGAGATTGGAAGAATTCGGTCATTAGCCGTGCCAACTCGATTCATGAATTTTGGAAGCGTCAGGAACACGCTTCTTTAGGTCTTCGTTAGTCTTCCGCATTGTAATCCAATCGGAAACTCTCATGATCGTAACGACCAAGGCCAACGCTACGATCACTCCACCAGTTATTATTAGTGCATCGCTCATTCCGCCGCCTCCCGCACATCATCACCGTGGAGCAGTTCCGCTGAACATCGCTGCATAACATCGCTGGCTCGCGCGATGGGGTTGGTGAGGTAGAAATCGGCAATCGGATAGCTCTCGATCAGGCCGTCTGCTTTCGCTTTGCTGTCCGCCTTTGGAAGAGCGCCATAATCTGCAAGGCCTTCTTCACCCAGCGCCGGCACTTCCGCGATCATCTTGGCTTGCAGCTCTGCAAAGCTGTCAAACCCGACATTCACTTTCAGAGCGTCAGCCAAAGCGCGCAGGATCGTCCAATCCTCACGGGCATCACCCGGTGCAAACACAGCCTTTTCGGAGAACTGTACGCGGCCTTCTGTGTTCACATAGGTTCCGGCTTTTTCCGCATAGCTTGCAGCGGGCAGGATGATGTCCGCCATATGCGCGCCTTTGTCGCCGTGATGGCCGATATAGACCTTGAGGCTGTCCGCGAACGGCTCGTGGTTCATCTCATCTGCGCCGAGTGACAGCACCACTTTGGGCGCCGCCTCCGCGAGATCCGCCACGCCGCCCGGCACAGTGAAATCGAGCATCAAAGAGCCCATGCGCGCCGCCGACATGTGCAGCACGTTAAAGCCGTTCCAATCGTCGCGAACCAGTTTGAACTTGTCGACCAGTTTCAGCGCCGGAGCCAAGGCCCCCTTCGCCAAAGCCGCGCCGCCCAGGATCACCGCCGGGCGCTCTGCCGCCTTCATCGCATCGCCCAAAGCCTTGGGGATGCGGTTCAGCACAGACAGATCGCTGCCCAGGAAGGTCGCCGGATAGGTCGTTTCCCATTCTGGGCCGATCACATAGACCTTGGCCCCGCCCTTCACCGCCTTGCGCAGCCGAGCGTTGAGCAAAGCTGCTTCCCAACGGACATGGCTACCCACGATCAGGATGCAATCCGCGGTCTCGATCCCTGCCAGGGTCGAGTTAAAATTGACCGCTGCGATGTTTGACACATCATAGGTCATGCCGGTTTGGCGCGCTTCGGTAAGGTCCGATCCGCTAGCCTTGAGCAGCGCCTTGGCCGCAAACATGGTTTCGCAATCGACCATATCGCCCGCGACGGCCGCGATGCTGTTTGGTGCGCCTTTGAGCTGCTTTGCGATGGCCTTAAACGCTTCGTCCCAGCTCGCCTCGGTCAGCTTGCCGCGCCCCTTCCCTGATTTCTGGCGCATAAAGACCTTATCGAGACGGCGCTTGATCAGGCCATCGACCTGATAGCGGCCCTTGTCCGACAGCCATTCCTCATTGACGTCATCATTGACGCGCGGCAGCGCCCGCATGACTTCGCGGCCCTTCGAATGCAGCGAGATGTTGGCGCCAATCGCGTCCGACACATCAATGCTGAGCGTGCGTTTCAATTCCCACGGACGGGCCTCAAACGCATAGGGGCGCGACGTCAGAGCGCCGACGGGGCACAGGTCGATCACATTCGCGGATAGCTCGTGGCTGGCGGCCTGCTCCAGATAGGTTGTGATCTGCATGTCTTCGCCGCGGTAAAGCGCGCCGATTTCGTCCACGCCTGCGATCTCTTCGGAGAAGCGCACACAGCGGGTGCAATGAATGCAGCGGGTCATGATCGTCTTGATCAGAGGGCCCATATATTTCTCGGTAACGGCGCGCTTGTTCTCTCGCTCGTAACGCGAGCCGCCGCGTCCGTATGCCACCGCTTGGTCTTGCAAGTCGCACTCGCCGCCTTGGTCGCAAATAGGGCAATCAAGCGGGTGGTTGATGAGCAGAAACTCCATCACCCCTTCGCGCGCCTTTTTGACCATTGGCGTGTCGGTGCGGATTTCCTGCCCTTCGCTGGTTGGGAGCGCGCAAGACGCCTGAGGCTTTGGCGGCCCCGGCTTCACTTCGACCAGACACATGCGGCAATTGCCCGCAATGCTCAGGCGCTCATGATAGCAGAAACGCGGAATTTCCTTACCGGCTAGCTCCGCCGCCTGAAGGACAGTCGCGCCTTCGGGGACTTCGATTTCTTCGCCGTCTACGGTTACCTTAGGCATCGGCAATCTCGGTGTAATGTGTGTTCACAACAAATCTGATCTCATGAAGCATGCGAGCGGCTCGCGCGAATACAAAGAGGAGGCCTGGATATGCCAGGCTAGCCAGCAATCTCTCAAAGGAACGAAAATTGAAGCCAAACGCGGGGCCAGAGATGACACGGTAGGTCGTGTAGGCAACAACTATAAGCGCTACCACAAAAACAAATGTAGCAAGGTTTGAGCGACCGGCATCCCACAAGTTATAATCGGCGGTAAGATTATAATGTACGTCTTCCAACTGGCTGACCGCAACGCCGATTGGCACGAAAACCAGCAATGGCGTCAAGCCAAGCACAAGAACTGGAGATCCGAAAAAGAGAGCTCCTAATGCTGATAGCTTTAATGCGGGAAGGCACGCCAGTGCTCCTAACGCATAGCATGCCAAAGTAAGTTTCGACTTTGAGATTCGATTTAGCCACGCGCTCATTCCGCCGCCTCCGCGAATTGTGCGTTGTGATCGTGGATGCGTTTTTCCAGCTCTGGGCGGAAGTGACGGATCAGGCCTTGGATCGGCCAGGCCGCCGCATCGCCAAGCGCGCAGATCGTGTGGCCTTCCACCTGCTTGGTAACCTCTTGCAGCATATCGATTTCTTCGATGGCGGCATCGCCAGTGCGTAGCCGCTCCATCATGCGCCACATCCAGCCAGTGCCCTCGCGGCACGGCGTGCATTGGCCGCAGCTCTCGTGTTTGTAGAAATAGCTGAGACGCGAGATCGCGCGGACAATATCGGTGCTCTTGTCCATCACGATAACCGCTGCCGTGCCCAGGCCAGAGCCAAGCTCTTTCAGCCCGTCAAAATCCATTGGCGCGCTACGAATTTGCTCCGCTGGCACCAGAGGCACGGATGAACCGCCCGGAATCACCGCGAGCAGATTGTCCCAACCACCCGTGATGCCGCCGCAATGCTTCTCGATCAGCTCTTGAAACGGGATGCTCATTTCTTCTTCGACGACGCATGGCCGCTCCACATGACCACTGATCTGGAACAGCTTGGTGCCGTGGTTGTTCTCGCGCCCGAAGGAATTGAACCACGATGCCCCGCGCCGCAGGATCGTCGGCACAACCGCGATACTCTCGACATTGTTGACCGTCGTGGGGCAGCCATAAAGGCCCGCGCCCGCTGGGAAAGGAGGCTTCAGCCGGGGCTGACCTTTCTTACCCTCAAGGCTTTCGATCATCGCGGTTTCTTCGCCGCAGATATATGCGCCCGCGCCGCGGTGCATGAACACGTCAAAGTCATAGCCTGAACCGCTGGCGTTCTTGCCGATAAGCCCGGCGTCATAAGCTTCGTCGATCGCCTTTTGCAGCGTCTCAGCCTCGCGGATGTACTCACCGCGAATGTAGATATAGGCCGCGCGGGCCCGCATCGCGAAACCAGCGACCAATGCGCCTTCGATCAGCTTGTGCGGATCGTGGCGGATAATCTCGCGGTCTTTGCAACTGCCCGGCTCAGATTCGTCGGCATTGATGACGAGGAAGCTTGGACGGCCGTCTTTGCTTTCCTTCGGCATGAACGACCATTTGAGCCCGGTTGGGAAGCCCGCCCCGCCCCGTCCGCGCAGGCCCGATTCCTTCATCTCGTCGATGATCGCATCGTTGCCGCGCTGGATCAGCGCCTTGGTGTTGTCCCAATCGCCGCGCTTTTGCGCCGCCTTCAGGCCCCAATCCTGGAAGCCATAGACATTGGTGAAGATGCGATCCTTATCGGCCAGCATCGGTCAAATCCTTTTCTCGTGCCTTTTTGAGGGTCCGCAGGGCCAGCACCTGAAACGCGAGGCCCGCCGCCATAAATACGATACCCATAGTGCGCTCACCCGTCGCGCTCATATACGCTCCGAGGCCGAAACCTCCGAGACCCATGACGGTATAAGCGAGTGTCGCGCCGTTCATTGCGCGATTTCCCCAGCGCGTCCGTGCTGAGTTTGTCGGCGCACTGATTTTTCTTCGGACGAAGCGCCACGGGTGAAGGACAGCCCTTCGACAGGCTCAGGGCAGACGGGGAGTTGGAAACACATCACCAGTCACCCCGATAATCGTGGTTGGCATCGACCATATCGGTAAGGTTGCTCAGTGCATTGGCCGGCTCAGACGTGTGGCGCCCTGGCTCTTGCGTGCCGGGCTTGGGCTGCTCACCCTTGGCCAGCGCATCCAGCACCGTGTCGAGGCGTTCTGGCGTCAGATCCTCGTAATTGTCATCATTGATCTGGACCATTGGCGCAGTGGCGCAATTGCCCATGCATTCGACCTCGGTCAGGGTCCAGAGACCATCCTCGGAGACCTTGCCGAACTCCATCCCGCGTTTCTTGCAGGCAGAGATAATGTCATCCGACCCGCGCAGCATGCACGGCGTCGTGCCGCATACCTGCACGTGATATTTCCCGACCGGCTTCATGTTGTACATGAAATAGAACGTCGCGACCTCGAGCACGCGGATCACCGGTAAGTCGATATATTTCGCGACATATTCAATCACCGGCAGCGGCAACCAGCCCTGCGTCTCGGTCTCTTCGCCAACCTGACGTTGCGCAAGGTCGAGCAGCGGCATTACTGCCGATTTTTGCCGCCCATCAGGGTATTTGGCGATATGGTAATCCGCCTTTTTACGGTTCTCTTTCGTCCATTCGAAAGAGCCCCAGCGTGCGCGGAGTTCCGGCGTATCGGGTGCAGGTGTACGGTCAGCCATTGTTCGTTAGCTCTCCGCGCTCAGCCTTTGCTCTCAGCAAGCCGAGATAGCCGACGATAGGCAGGATAAGCCCCCACACCAGATAATCATTGGAAACCCAGCCGCCACCTAGAAAGTCGACCAAGGAATCGGGTGATGAGACGCCCCACAGCCCGATGATGATGTAGGCCACACCGATAGCAATCGCGATCCCACTCAAAAACGAAACGAACATGTTAAGAAATTTCAACGGTCACACTCCCCAAAATATGACGTCGACCGCGACGAGCAGTGCTCCGCTCGCGCATTCGAAAGAGCCCAGCGTGCGCGGCGTTCCGGCGTATCAGGTGCGGGTGTACGATCAGCCATTATTCTTCTCACTGTGACGATAACGGCGGGTCCACAGGCCAAATCCAAGAAGCGCAAATCCCGTTATGCCTAAAAAGCTACCCGCAAATCGGAGTGCGTCGTCAAATTCCGCACCAGACAACATCATTGCCACTAGGAGCGCGGCGGAGATCAAGCCCAGTATGGCATAATAACGTTGGAACTGAGTATCGGACATTCGGCTCACCGGTCGCACTCCCCGAACACCACATCGATAGCGCCAAGAATGGCGGTCGCGTCGGGCAGCATGTGGCCTTTGCTCATCATATCCATCGCTTGCAGGTGACTGAACGCGGTTGGGCGGATCTTGCAGCGGTACGGCTTGTTGCTGCCATCGCTGACTAGGTAGACGCCAAACTCGCCCTTCGGGCTTTCAGTCGCGACGTAAACCTCGCCCTCAGGCACGTGGAAGCCCTCTGTGTAAAGCTTAAAGTGGTGGATCAGGCTTTCCATCGACTGCTTCATCTCGCCGCGTTTTGGCGGGGAAACCTTGCCGTCCTGGCTCGCAATCGGACCTTCTGGAATTTCCGCGAGGCATTGCTTGATGATCTTGGCGCTTTCATAAACTTCCTTCACGCGCACCATGAACCGGTCATAGCAATCGGAATTGGTGCCGACAGGAATGTCAAACTCCATCCGGTCATAGACATCGTAAGGCTGCGATTTGCGCAGGTCCCATGGAATGCCTGCGGCACGGATCATCGGGCCGGAAAAGCCCCATGCAATCGCGTCATCGCGGCTGACCACGGCGATATCGACATTGCGCTGTTTAAAGATGCGGTTGTCGATCACTAGGCTCATCGCATCGCCGAACAATTCCGGCAGGCGGTTGTCGATCCAATTGCCCATATCGACGAGCAATTTTTCTGGCACATCCTGATGCACGCCGCCGGGGCGGAACCAGGCGGAGTGCATGCGCGCGCCCGATGCGCGTTCGAAGAAATTGAGGCAATCCTCGCGCAGCTCAAACACCCATAGGTTCGGCGTCATCGCGCCAACATCCATCACGTGCGCGCCAATATTGAGCATGTGGTTGCAGATGCGTGTGAGCTCCGCGAACATCACCCGCAGATATTGCGCGCGCTCTGGCACTTCGATGTTCAGCAGCTTCTCAATCGCCAGCACATAAGAGTGCTCTTGGCAAAGCGGAGAGCAATAATCCAGGCGGTCGAAATACGGCAGCGCTTGCAGATACGTCTTATGCTCGATCAGCTTTTCGGTGCCGCGGTGGAGCAGGCCTACATGCGGGTCGACCCGCTCGATCACTTCGCCATCCAGCTCCATAATCATCCGCAACACACCGTGCGCCGCAGGGTGCTGGGGCCCGAAATTGATCGTGTAATTGGTGATCACATCGCCGTCAGTGGTCGGCGATTCTTCGATTTGTATGCCGTGGCTCATGACATAGCTCTCCAAAGGAAACCGTTCGGGCTGAGCCGGTGGCGCTTTGCGCCGTCTTCGACTCCGAAGCCCTGCACTTCACCTCTTTGTGGCTTGCGAGAAGAAAAACAGCCCTTCGACAGGCTCAGGGCGAACGGGTTGGGGAAGCTGCTCATTTGTCACCTCCCTTGCCGTTGGTTTCTTCGTCCGCCTTTTCATCACCGGGCAGCACATATTCCGCGCCTTCCCATGGTGAGAGGAAGTCGAAAGTCCGCATGTCCTGCGCCAGCTTTACCGGCTCATAGACAACGCGTTTCTCGTCTTCGGAATACCGCAGCTCGGTATAGCCGGTCATCGGGAAATCCTTGCGGAACGGATGCCCTTCAAAGCCATAGTCGGTGAGGATGCGGCGCAGGTCTGGATTCCCGGCGAACTTCACGCCGTACATGTCGAACACTTCGCGTTCCAACCAGCCAGCGTTCGGCCAGAGGTCAGTGATCGATGGGACGGCGGTCGCCTCATCGGTCGACAGCTTGACCATGATGCGGTGGTTCTTGGTCAGCGAGAGCAGCATGTAGACGACTTCAAACCGCTCTGCGCGGTCAGGATAGTCGACCCCGGCGATTTCCATCATCTGCTGATAGGCATGGTCATCGCGTAAGGTGCGCAGCACATCGACAATGCTGTCACGCGCTACGGTGAGGATGATCTCGCCATGCTTTTCTTCGCCAGAAATGACGGATTTGCCCAGCGCCTTGGTCAGCGCATCCAGCACACCTTCATTGGAGGCAATTTTGGGAGCGGAATGGAGGACTGTCATCGCACAATCGTCCCGGTGCGGCGGATCTTACGCTGCAATTGCATCACGCCGTAGAGGAGCGCTTCTGCCGTTGGCGGGCAGCCAGGCACGTAGATATCAACCGGAACAATCCGGTCGCATCCGCGCACGACGCTGTATGAATAGTGGTAATAGCCGCCGCCATTGGCGCAGCTGCCCATCGAAATCACATATTTTGGGTCGGACATCTGGTCATAGACCTTGCGCAGGGCCGGAGCCATCTTGTTGCACAGGGTGCCAGCGACGATCATCACATCCGATTGGCGCGGTGACGCGCGCGGGGCGATGCCGAACCGCTCCATATCATAGCGCGGCATGTTCACGTGGATCATCTCAACCGCGCAGCATGCGAGGCCGAACGTCATCCACCACAGCGAGCCAGTGCGCGCCCATTGGAACAGGTCTTCGGTCGAAGTGACCAGAAAACCCTTGTCGTTCACTTCTGTCTGGAGCGCATTGAAGTAATCCGCATCAGGCTGACGCACTTCGCCGCCTTGCGCGGTGGGCAGGCCACTCATCGGCTTGCCAGCGGCGTCAAGGATCGGGCTACCCGGGGTGATGTTTGCTGAAGTGCTCATTCCCAGTCCAGAGCCCCCTTCTTCCATTCGTAAGTGAGGCCAATCGCCAGAATGCCGAGGAACGTCATCATGCCGATCCATCCGACCCAACCTGTCTCGCCCAGGCTAACTGCCCATGGGAACAGGAATGCGGCCTCTAGATCGAAGATGATGAAGCTGATCGCGACGAGGTAAAAGCGCACGTCAAACTGGCTGCGCGCGTCCTCAAACGCAGGAAAGCCGCACTCATATTCAGACAGCTTTTCAGCGTCTGGATTGTGCGCCCCGGTAAGGCGCGAGACGCCCATTGGCAGAAATACGAAAAGGCACGACAAGCCAAAGGCTATGGCGATGAAAATCAGTATCGGCAGATACTGGCTAAGGTCGACCACGATAAAGTCCAGACAGTGATTAATATCCCAGGGGGTCGCTTAGGCCTCTCGTGCACGCCGCGCAAGCCCGCGAATCAGGCATTTCCTGCATCATTTGATGAGACTAGGTAAACCGCCCGATCCGGCGGCTTTGCGTGGATTGAAGTGTGCTTGGGTTCCGCGACGCAAAAACGTAGCATTCAGCAGCGCGTGGTTTTCCCCATCACTTCATCATTGTTGCGGCGGCTTTCTGGCTGGCTTTGCCATAAGGCGGCTTAAACCCGCCCAGTTTGGCAATGTCGATCTTGGGCTGGTGATAGACCGCGCGGGCGTGACTGAATTCCTTGAAGCCTTCGATTGCGTGATAGCTGCCCATGCCCGATGGTCCGACGCCGCCAAACGGCAGGTCTTCCATTGAAACGTGGAAGATCACGTCGTTGGTGGTGACCCCGCCAGAGATTGTGCGGGTCAGCACGCGCTCTTGCTCTTCGGTGTCTTGGCCGAAGTAGTAGAGGCCCAGCGGACGGTCATTTTCGTTCACATAATCAACGGCATCATCGACAGTCTTGTAGGTTTTTACCGGCAGGACAGGTCCGAAAATCTCCTCCTGCATCGCTTCCATTTCATCGGTCACATTTTTGAGGATGGTGAGCGGCATTTTGCGCTGGTTTGCCGAGCTGAAATCCTCATTTCCGGGATTGACCTCGATCACCTCCGCGCCCTTATCGCGGGCATCGGCGACCATGTCTTGAAGGCGCTCAAAATGGCGATCGCTGACGATGGAGGCGTAGTCGTCATTCTCGAGCAGGGTCGGATACATATTGGCCACCCCGTCGGAGACACCTTGGATTGCTTCTTCCTGCTTGTCCTGAGGGACATACATATAGTCCGGTGCGAGGCAGATTTGGCCTGCGTTCATCATTTTGCCCAGCGCAATGCGCTCACCCGCTTTGGCAAAGTCGGCGCTCTTGCCCATGATAACAGGCGATTTTCCGCCCAGCTCTAGCGTTACTGGCACCAGGTTCTTTGATGCAGCCTCCATCACGCGGCGCCCGGTTGGCGTGGAGCCAGTGAAGACCAAATGATCAAATGGCAGTTCGGAGAACGCAGCGGCCACTTCTGGCCCGCCGGTGATCACAGCGACCTCGTCTGGCGTAAAGTACTCATCGACCAATTCCGCCATCAGCTGACTGGTGCGCTCAGTAAATTCGCTCGGCTTGATCATCGCGCGATTGCCCGCTGCCAAAACCTGCATCAACGGCGAGAACGCGAGGTTCACCGGGAAGTTCCACGGGCTGAGAATGCCGATCACGCCTTTTGGCTCATAACGAATCTCGGCCTTTGCACCCAGCAGCCCCAAGGGAAATTGTACGGGCCGCTTTTCAGATTTGGCCCATTTGTCCATGTTCTTCAGTGCATGTTTGCCTGCACCAACTGTGCCCGCAATATCGGTGATCATTGATTGATCGACGGAACGATTGCCGAAATCCGCGCTCATCGCCTTGCACAGGTTCTCGCTGTGATCCTTCAGCAGCGCCATCGCCCGCTTTACCCGGTCTTTGCGCATGTTCATGCTTTCGGGACGGGACGCGGTAAAGGCCTCTCGCTGGCGCCGCAAAATGGCGTCCAAGTCTGCTTTGCGATCATCGGCCATGGGGTTCTCTCCAGAAATTTGAGTTTTGATTTGCCATGCTTGTCGCCAAAAAACGCGCAGGTGACAAGCACAATGCGAGTGCGCGTCGCACCATGAAACTGCACATTGCCAATGCCGCAGCGCAGCATTACATCGCGCATGACATCACTCAGTGATACGAAACTTAAGATTTTAGCCAAGGAACCCCAAATGGCCCAGTTTTCCGCCAATGATCCGATCGTCATTCTCTCATACGCGCGCACGCCAATGGGCGGAATGCAAGGCGCGCTGGCCGATGTTTCGGCGACGGACCTTGGCGCAACAGCAGTGAAGGCTGCGGTAGAGCGTTCGGGTGTAAACGGCGAAGACTTCGACCGCGCTTATATGGGCTGCGTGCTGCCTGCTGGTTTGGGTCAGGCCCCTGCCCGCCAGGCCGCGATCAAGGCTGGTCTGCCGAAAACTGTCCAAGCGACCACGGTCAACAAGGTCTGCGGCTCTGGCATGCAGACGGTGATAATGGGCAGCGAGGCTTTGGCTTCGGGCACGATCGATATGGTGGTCGCCGGCGGCATGGAGAGCATGACCAATGCGCCTTACCTGCTGAAGAAGCACCGCTCTGGCGCGCGGCTCGGCCATGACACGACCTATGACCACATGTTTCTCGACGGGCTCGAAGATGCCTATGAGGAAGGCCGCGCGATGGGCACTTTCGCTCAGGACACAGCGAACGACTATCAAATGACGCGCGAGGAAATGGACGAATATTCCATCGAAAGCCTGCGCCGCGCCAATGCTGCGATTGAAAGCGGCGCGTTTGCGGATGAAGTCGTGCCGGTGACGTTCAAGACGCGCAAGGGCGATGTCACCGTCGACACTGACGAAGCACCGGGCAAAGGCCGGCCGGACAAGATCCCGCAATTGCGTGCAGCCTTCGCCAAGGACGGCACGATCACGGCGGCAACCTCCAGCTCCATCTCTGATGGCGCGGCAGCGGTCGTTCTGACGCGCGAAAGCGTCGCGGCGGAAAAGGGCGCGATACCGGTCGCCAAGATTGTCGCCATGGCCGCCCATGCGCGCGAGCCGAAGGATTTCACTGTTGCCCCGATTGGAGCGATTGAAAAAGTGCTTGAGGGTGCCGGTTGGTCGGTTGACGATGTTGAGCTGTGGGAAGTGAACGAGGCGTTCGCCTGCGTGGCCATGTTCGCAATGCGCGACCTCGGCATTGATCACGCGAACATCAATGTCAACGGCGGCGGCACGGCCCTGGGGCACCCCATCGGCGCCAGCGGCACCCGGATCATTGTGACCTTGCTCAATGCGCTCAAAAAACAGGGCAAGACCAAGGGCATCGCCAGCCTGTGCATCGGCGGCGGTGAAGCAACCGCCGTTGCGGTTGAGATCGTTTGATGCAGTTTCGCAAAGTCGCCGCTTGTCTCGCTCTGCCAGCGCTAATCACGCTCAGTGCTTGTGGTGAGACGGCGACCGGCGGCGCGGATGATACGGAAGTCAGCGGTGAAGCAGCCGAGGCCCCTGCCCGCGCTGAAACCACCGATGCGCCAGGCTTTGTGATGGTCCCTGGCCTGTATGCCATTGGCAGCAATGGCACGATCTACGCCAAGACGAAGCTGGACCCGGACGGAACCTACATTGACTACAATCCGCAGAATGTCCGCGTGGGCAGCGGCACGTGGGACGTTGATGGCGCGACGTTTTGCTTCAATCCGCGCGGCGAAGATGGCGAAGCGCGAGAGCAACGTTGCTGGGATAATGACGCGGCCAATGCTGATGGCAGCTTCACCACAACACTGTCAGACGGCAGCGAAAGCTATGAGATCACGCCGCTGGAATAGCGCGTGTCCGTCAGGGAGCGCCGGTGCCCCATAGGCGGTCTTCCGGTGCCCAACCCTTGCGCCCGGCAATATCGAGCTCACACCAACCCGCTTCGCATTCTCCCAGCCTGCCGACATTGCCCGGCATGGCCCGCCATCTGAGCGCAGAAGCGGCGCTGGAGGAGGCACGCAGGTCAATCGGCCCCTCGCCGATGATCATGGCCGTGCGCGCGGCGCTGAGCAGACTGCGCGTGACCCAGCCTTGCTGGCCATCGGGGTCTTCAATCAAGCGCCAGCCTTCGCGCAAGCGGATGACTTTGATCGGCAGGCCTTTGCGTTTGTAGACCCATTCAATCGGGTAATCGACGCTCGGCCCGACCCGCATATTGACCTGCTCAGAATCAATCGAAGCCCAATAGGGCGTCTCGCGGTCCTGCGCATTCAGCGGCGCGCCAAGGGGCACCAAAGCGAGCAGGCCCAGCGCGGTTAAGACAGAGACAACAAATCGTTTCATAACAGCTCCATCCATAGCTTCATTGGGCACGCGGCTTCAAGCGCGCTTGACCTGTGCGCCCACAAGCCATTAGCCCTAGCCCATGCCAAATGAACCTGCGCAGACCCAGCGCCGCAATGCGCGCGAAATGAAAGTGGTGGTGACCCGCCAGCCGATGCCTTCTGTGGAGGCGCGGATGAGCGAGCTGTTCGATTGCCAGCTCAACACCACTGACGAGCCAATGAGCCGCGAGGCTTTGATCGAGGTGATGAAAACCTGCGATGTGCTGGTCCCAACCGTTACCGACCGGATTGATGCGGAAATGATCGCCGAGGCTGGCGAGCAGCCGGGCCTGATCGCGAGTTTCGGTGCGGGGATTGAGCATATTGATCTGGCGGCCGCAGCGGCGCGCAAGATTTTCGTCACCAACACGCCGGGTGTCTTCACCGATGACACCGCCGATATTGCGATGGCGGGGATTATCGGTGTGCCGCGGCGCATTCGTGAAGGCACGGCCTTGGTCCGGCGCGGCGAATGGACCGGATGGGCGCCATCCGGACTGCTGGGCCGTAAACTCGGCGAAAAGACGCTGGGAATTGTCGGCATGGGCCGGATTGGTCAGGCGGTCGCGCACCGCGCACGCGCTTTCGGGCTGGAAATCGTCTATAACAATCGCAAGCGTTTGCCAGAGGCGATTGAGAAGATGTTTGGAGCGCGCTTCGTCGAACAGCTCGATGATTTGCTGGCTGAGGCCGACATCGTCACGCTCCACAGCCCGCTGACCGATGAGACACGCAATATGCTGGATGCCCGGCGCTTTGCGTTGATGAAGCCGGGTGCAAGCGTGATCAACACCGCACGCGGGGAATTGATCGATCAAGAAGCGTTGATCGAGGCGCTTTACAGCGGCCATCTCGCCGGTGCGGGCCTGGACGTTTATCCCGATGAGCCGAACGTCGATAAACGCCTGCTCCAGCACCCGAATGTTATGACCCTGCCCCATATCGGCAGCGCGACGGCGGAAGGGCGCGAGGCATCTGGCGAGAAGGTAATCGCCAATATCCGCTTCTGGGCCGATGGGCACCGCCCGCCTGATCAAGTGCTGGAGGCACTGATCGCCCAATAATTGCGCAATGATCGCTGGGTAACTGTAATTAATGCCATTGATATTGTGCGCGGATTGAAACAAAGCGCGTGCAAAGGGATCAATTTGAGCAATGACCGTAACAAAATGCGGCATTGGGGGGACATTAGGATGCTGCGCAAGGCGCTTTCACTCATCGTTGCTGCGGGTCTGGCCGCACCGCTTTCGGCGCAAGAGGCTGTGCAAGCCGCGGTGCCAGCTGCTGTGGTACCGGACACGGGCGATACCGCATGGATTTTGGCCTCTTCCGCCTTCGTGCTGCTGATGACCCTGCCGGGTCTGGCGCTGTTTTACGGCGGCCTAGTGCGCTCTAAAAACCTGCTCTCGGTCGTCCTGCAATGCGGCGCGATTGCCGCGCTTGCCTCCGTTCTGTGGGTGATTGCTGGATACACTGTCGCCTTTGGTCAGGTGACGACTGGCTGGATGGGTGCGGGCAACGCCTTGATGTTCGATAATTTGGGCACGGTGCGCGATGGCACTTTGGTGCCGGAAAGCACATTTGCACTTTTCCAGATGACTTTCGCGGTGATCACCCCAGCGCTGATGGTAGGCGCATGGGTTGAACGCGCGCGCTTTGCATGGGTGCTGGCATTTTGCGGGTTTTGGGGCCTCGTCGTCTACGCGCCGGTTGCGCATTGGCTCTGGGGCGGCGGTTGGCTCGCAACCCAGTTTGGCACGCTCGACTTTGCGGGCGGCCTGGTGGTCCACACCACCGCCGGTGTCTCAGCTCTGCTGGTCGCAATGCTGCTGGGCAAGCGAGACGGCTTTCCAAAGAAGATGATTATGCCGCATGCGCCCGCGCTGACCATGGTAGGCGCAGCGCTGCTGTGGGTGGGCTGGTTCGGGTTTAATGGCGGCTCTGCTCTAGGCGCGAATGACAACGCGTCCTCCGCGATCATCAACACTCATATTGCCGCCAGTGCAGCCGCGCTAACCTGGCTGCTGGTTGAACGGCTCGCGCTGGGTAAGCCGACCACGATTGGCTGGGCGACGGGCGCGATTGCGGGCCTCGCCACGATAACGCCAGCGGCAGTGTTTGTCTCACCCGGCGCAGCGATCCTGTTCGGTATAGCGGGTTCGCTGGTGTGTTACGGCGCGATCCAGCTGATTAAGCTGAAATGGCACATTGACGATTCGCTCGATGTGTTTGCGGTTCACGGCGTGGGCGGATTGCTGGGCACTATGCTGCTCGCGGTGTTCCTCGCCCCAGAGCTTGGCGGAACAGGCTATTTCCCCGGCATGGACATGGGCAGCCAGTTGCTCGCACAATTCGTTGGTGTTGGCGCGGTTGCCTTGTGGAGCGCGATTGGCACGGCGATCCTTGCGCTGATGGTTTCCGCATTCTTCCCAATGCGCGTCAAACAGGATGAAGAGATCGAAGGCCTGGATGTGACCAGCCACGGCGAGCGCGCCTGGGACATCGACTAAGGATTTGGCGAGGTTTTAGAGCGCGTCCAAAGCGCGGCTGATCTTCACCCATTCCGATTTGATGTGATCGTGCATGATGACGCGCGGCCGGGCCTGCGTCTCGGGTGTTTTGCGGCTTGCGAGTACGCGTTCCAAGATGAATTCCTCAGGCCACCCAGCCCATTCGCCCGCAGGGTTTAGCAGGTTGAACGAGAACGCTGGCTCCACCTCGCAGCGGTAGATCGTCTCCAGCTCTTCCTTGGAATAGCCCGCCTCAGTGATCATCTCAGCGATGCGGAAATAGTGATGCTCGTCGAGTTCGGTGTCTAGGAACGTGTCCGACAGCACCGTCCAAACGGGCAGCCTGCGGGCGATTTCTTCGTCCGTCAGAACAGGCAGCCGGGCCAAGGCGAGCGCAGAAGGCGCGCCGTCACGCATTTCTTCGCGCAGGATACCCACCAGCTCGCGGATCGCGCGGCGCGATGCGGCGAGCTCGAGATGCTTATAGGGCAGTTCAATCCGCAGGTCCGACTGCTCTGGCGTTCCAGCGGTGCATTCAGGATGGATCACCCCGTCCCTGCTCGACCAAATCGCCAGAGTACGCACAGGCGGTTTAACCGACAAATCCTCGTCAAACGGCGGGTTATCGACGCTGTGATCGTTCATCGCCTCATACAGACGCCAGGCATTGTTTGCCCGGCTATCGCCTGAGAACGGCGATCCCAATGTCACGGCCAGATCAATGTGATGCGGCAGGCGGTGTGCCAGCAGCCGTGCGTATAAACCGCCAAGGCTCCAGCCAATCACGACGATCTTTTGCGCGGCCTGATCTGACAATCTTGCAGCGTGCTCTTCCACGGCGGTGATGCGCGCAGGCGTAACCTTGGTATTGAGACCATTTTCCCAGCCATGCGCGTCAAACCCGGCCTGCCGCAAGTTTGCGATCAGCAGCGCGGTCGCGGCATTGTTTGATAGCATTCCGGGAATGACCAGAGCAGTTTTGCCGTTCGCAAATGGCTCAACCGGATCGGCGGAACGCAGAGGGGCAACAATCACCTTGGGCAGAGCCAAGAGCTCGCTGGCGAGGCTCAAAAAGCCGGGGCGTGGAGGTTTGGTCTCGGTCACTGCGCAGCACTCAAAGAGAGGGCGTAGAAGCGGTTGTCGCCATTGTCCTGATATCCGGCAAACGGCTCGGTCTCAGTGAAACCAAAGCTGCGATAAAGGCCATTTGCAGCATCGAAAGCAGGACTGATTCCGGTCTCGAGCTTTACGGTATGAAAGCCATCGGCGCGCGCAATCTCCAGCATGCGAGCGAGCAATCCCTTGCCCGCCCCTCGCCCAGCTCCCTCGGGCGCGGCGCGCATCGACTTGATTTCGGCAAAATCTGAGTGGGAACGCAGCGCGCCTACCGCCAGCAAGACACCCTCTTCCCACGCGCCAAACAGTCGAATGTCAGGCGCGTTGAGACGCTCGATATCAAAAGCATAGGCCGTGCCCGGCGGCGAGACGACCTGCATATCCGCATGGTGGTATTCCAGCAGTTTCAGGACGCTCTCATCCGCAAGGCTGGCTTCACCAAAATGCATGATCATCAATCACCGATCACAAATTTTCGAGCTGCGGCATGCCCAGAACGTGGAAGCCGCCATCGACGTGGATGATCTCGCCAGTCGTAAAAGCGCCCGCATCGCTGCACAAATAGACCGCCGTGCCGCCCACCGCCTCCAGCGTCGCATTGCTGCGCATCGGGGCATTGGTGTCCGTGTGACGATAGGTTCTGCGCGCGCCGCCAATCGCCGACATAGCCAGCGTCTTCATCGGGCCAGGGCTAATCGTGTTGACGCGAATGCCCTCTGGGCCAAGGTCATCGGCCAGATAGCGAACCGTCGATTCCAGCGCCGCCTTGGCCACGCCCATCACGTTGTAATTAGGCGTCACGCGGGTTGAGCCCATATAGCTGAGCGTCAGGATCGTCCCGCCACTTTCCACCATCATCGGATGCGCGCGGCGCGTGACCTCGATCAGGCTGTAGGCGGAGATATCCATGCAGTTTTTGAAGTTATCGCGCGAGGTATCGAGGAACCGCCCGGTCAGCTCCGACTTATCGGAAAACGCGATCGCGTGGACCACGAAATCGAGCGTGTCCCAGCGTTGCTGCAAAGCGGCAAAGGCAGCATCCAATGAGGCGTCATCGGTTACATCGACATCGAGCATGACGTCCGAGCCGACACTCTGCGCAAGCGGCTCTAACCTTTTGCCAAATCCCTCACCTTGATAGGTGAAGGCAAGCTCAGCGCCCGCATCGGCGCAGGCCTTGGCAATTCCCCAGGCGATTGAGCGATCATTCGCGACGCCCATCACAAGTCCGCGTTTTCCCGTAAGGACGCCCATGCCTATCTTACCTCACCTATTGGCAGACTATCCTGCGCTAAATTCTCACCCGTGAAATTTCGACATCAACATCGAACCATTGGTGCCGCCAAATCCGAAGCTATTGGTCATAACCGTATCAAGTCCGGCATTTTCGACCAACTGTGTCGCAATCTCTTCCGGTTTCAATGCCGGGTCGAGCGTTTCCACGTTAATCGACGGAATGATGAAATCATGCTCCAAGGCGAGCAGGCAATAGATCGCCTCTTGCGCGCCGGTGGCTCCTTGGCTGTGGCCCGTCATCGATTTGGTTGAGCTAACCGGCGGGGTGGTGCCTTCGCCAAACACGCGGCGCACCGCTTCGATTTCGCCGACATCGCCGACCGGCGTGGAGGTGCCGTGCGCGTTGATATAGCTGACTTTGCGGTCTTCGCTGAGCGTCTTGATGGCCCCGAGCATCGCTCGCTCGCCGCCCTCACCCGAAGGCGCAACCATGTCCGCACCATCCGAAGTGGCGCAGAAGCCGGTGACTTCGGCATAGATTTTCGCGCCGCGTGCTTGCGCATGTTCGAGGCTTTCCAGCACGACCATTGCGCCGCCGCCGCCGATCACAAATCCATCGCGGTCCGCATCAAAGGCGCGAGAGGCGCGCTCCGGCGTGTCGTTATACTTGCTCGACATCGCGCCCATGGCGTCAAACAGGCAGGACAATGTCCAATCCAGCTCTTCACCGCCGCCGCCAAACATGACGTCTTGCTGGCCCAATGCGATCTGCTGAGCCGCCAGGCCGATGCAGTGCAGCGAGGTGGAACAGGCCGAGGTGATCGAGAAATTCATGCCTTTGATTTGATAGGCTGTCGCGAGGTTAGCACTGACCGTAGAGGACATGGTCTTGGGCACAGCAAACGGCCCGATCCGCTTGGTGGAGCCGTTTTTAAGAACCGTTTGATGCGCCGTCAGCATCGCAGAGGTTGACGGGCCGCCCGATCCAGCAATCACGCCGGTCATCGGGTTGATGACGTCTTTCTCTTCCAGACCCGCATCGGCAATCGCCTGACCCATGGCAATATGCGCATAGGCAGCGCCCGGCCCCATGAAGCGCAAGGTGCGCTTGTCGACGTGCTCTTTCACATCGAGGTCCACCGAACCTGCGATCTGAGAGCGAAAGCCGTGTTCGGCCATGTCTTCGTTGAAACTGATGCCAGATTTGCCCGCCTTCAGCGATGCCAGCACTTCTGCTTGATTGGTGCCAATCGAGGAAACGATCCCCAGTCCGGTAATGACGACGCGACGCATGATTTTCCCCTATCGTCTCTGGGCCTTAGGCCTCTGAGAGCGCAACTTTCATATCTTTAACTTGATAGATGACCTCACCATCGGCCTCTACCCGGCCATCGGCCACACCCATCGTCAAACGCCGAGATTGCATCGCTTTGGTGAAATCCACGAAGTAGGTGAGCTTCTTGCGATCTGGCCGCACCATTCCGGTGAGCTTCACTTCGCCCACGCCCAGCGCATAGCCGCGCCCTTGCCAGCCGCGCCAGCCGAGGTTGAAGCCAGTGAGCTGCCACAGGCCGTCGAGACCAAGACAGCCAGGCATGATCGGATTTCCAGGAAAATGGCAGTCGAAGAACCATAGGTCCGGTTTGATATCAAATTCGGCCACCACATGACCCTTGCCATGTTCCCCGCCGTCGCCGGAGATATCGGTGATCCGGTCCATCATCAGCATTGGAGGTTCTGGCAATTGCGCATTACCTGGGCCGAACAATTCGCCCCGCGCGCATTTGAGCAGATCCTCACGGTCAAAGCTGGTTGGAAAATCTGTCATCCCGGGCGGTACTCCTAACCTATTGGCATTGTGATCGCGGCAGCGCGTAGCACCCCGCATGGTTGAATTAAAGAGCGCAAGGCCGCCCGGTTAACGCCTACATGAAGTTCGCGGGATCGATCTTCGCCGCTCGCGCGGCGGATGGCCCAAATCCCCTAAACAATGAACGCTCCCCAGCGAGGTTGCCCACGCACTTTTCGCTATCGAGTGTACGGTCGCGCGCGGTGCAACACAATGTCACATTTTGCCTGCTACCGCCGACTATCCCCGGAAGTCCGCACAGTTTGAGCGCTTCGGCGCCTATTTCTTGTTCAGGCTACAGGCCTGTATCTCGCTAGGCTCGGGCCGAGTGTCTGCCCGCTCAAAGCGCGCGAAATACCCTTTGATATCCGGCTTCTCAAGAAATTCCATCAGGCGGTATCCTGCCGCGTCAAATTCGCAGAACAGCAATTTGGGCGGCATGCCGTGGCGATCTGTGGGCCGGTCGGTATCAACTACGATCACTTGCCCGCCTTCCGCCACTGCAGGCCACAGCCGCCAGAGGAAGGCATAGGGCTCGCTGACCTCGTGATACATGTGGACCAGAAAGATGCGGTCAAAACTGCTGTTGGGCAATTGTGGATCGTCCACCTCGCCCAGCTTGATCGAGATGTTTTCCAGCCGCTCTTTCTCGACCCGCCGGCCCAGCCGTTCGAGGGCATCGCGGTCAATATCCTGAGCCAGCACGCGGCCAGCCTCTCCTACGCGCTCTGCGAGGCGAACGGTGTAATACCCCTCGCCCGCGCCGATATCGGCGACTGTCATGCCCTCGCCAATATTGGCAAGGTCCATGACCTTTTGCGCCTCGCCGCGATCATCACGTGCGTCCTCGTTAGAAAACTGGTTTGAGGTGATCGTCGAAACGGGCCTGTCGGGCAGCGGAAACTCAAGCGCGCTTTCCGGCCGATCGCCTTGCTCTGCCTGCGGTGTGCACCCGGCCAAGACCAAGACAAGAGGCAGAGAGCCCAAGATTTGTGTTATACGGATGTTCATCGTTCCGCGCGCTTACATATCCTAATGCAGAATGGCAAAAGCTGTGTCGCCGTGATCGGTGCTTTGGGCAAGTCTTGATAGGGGTTTTGATGTTTCAGCGGATAATTGTGTCTTTTGCGATGGTGCTCGGACTTTCCGGTTGTTGGCTGTCGCAAGAGCCTCTGTTCACCCCAGCCGACTACGCCGAGGTCGATCTCAACGGGCGTGTTTACAACACAATGGATCGTGACCGACCAGTGGGACTGGGCCAAGAGGTCGTCAGCGTCGAACCTGATCGGCGGGTCAAACTGGTGCGAACAGCAGGCGAAAAATTCAACGCGGACGGCGAGGAGATTCGCGTCCGAGGAGAGACTCAGCATGTCGCATTCATTGAGATACCGAACACGCCGGATGGTTGGCATCTGCTGCTGAGTTTCGAGAAAGATGGGACTCTGGAGCGCCCCTATCTGATTGCGAATATTGACGAAGACCGCACGGTGAAAGTCTATTCCCCGCAATGCGCAGGGACGAAACCGAATGAGAACGTCGAACGGATCATGGACCGCCGGATAGAGATATGTGACTTCAAAACCCGCGAAGCGCTGATGAGTGCAGCTCAGGATGTCGTTGCGTTTCTAACGACGCCTCAACCGGTCCAGATCATTCCTGTCGCAGATTACCGCTTTTTGCCCGATTACTGATCTGGGCAGTGTTGTCCGAATTTACTCGACGTCTTCCACTTCGACTGTCTCACCCGTCACGCGCTGAGCGAGAGCGGCTGAGATGTACGGATCAAGCGCGCCATCCAGGACATCGTCGGGCGAGCTTGAGGTAACGCCAGTGCGTAGGTCTTTGACCATCTGATAGGGTTGCAGCACGTAAGATCGGATTTGGTGACCCCAACCGATGTCGCTTTTCTCTTGGTATTCGCCAGAAGCGACCGCTTCACGTTCGGCCATTTCGCGTTCAAATAGGCGCGCTTTCAGCATGTTCATTGCGGTTGCGCGGTTCTTATGCTGGCTGCGGTCGTTTTGGCTGGCGACGACAATGCCGGTTGGTTGGTGCGTGATCCGCACCGCGCTGTCGGTGGTGTTGACGTGCTGTCCGCCCGCACCTGATGCGCGGTAGGTGTCAATCTTGAGGTCGCCTTCGTTGATCTCAACCTCGAAATCATCGTCGATCACTGGATACACCCAGACCGAGCTGAACGAGGTGTGGCGGCGCGCATTGCTATCATAGGGGCTGATCCGCACGAGGCGGTGAACGCCGCTTTCGGTCTTGGCATAGCCATAGGCGTTCTCGCCTTTGACCAGCAGGGTGGCCGATTTGATACCAGCAGCCTCGCCCGCCTGATATTCGACCGTTTCAATCTTATAGCCGCGCCGTTCGGCCCAGCGGCCGTACATGCGAAACAGCATTTCGGCCCAATCCTGACTTTCGGTGCCGCCAGCGCCCGCGTGAATTTCAATATAGGTGTCGTTGGCGTCTGCCTCGCCTGAGAGCAGCGCCTGCACCTTGTCGGCGTCGGCACGATCGGCGAGCTTCTCCAGGCTCTTCAGGCCATCATTGATGATATCCTCTTCGCCCTCGGCCTCGCCCATCTCGATGAACTCGATCGCATCGGCCATTTCAGAGGAGATATCGCGCACCGTCGCAACAGCGTTTTCCAGCGTCTTTTGCTCGCGGCTGACCGCCTGCGCTTCCTTGGGATTGTCCCACAGGCTGGGGTCCTGAACCCGCGCGTTCAGCTCGTCCAGACGCCGCAAAGCGCGCTCCCAATCGAGCGACAGGCGCACCAGATCAAGCGCAGCTTCGATCCGGTCGATATTGGCTTGCGCCTCTGCGCGCATGGCAAATCCTTTGCGGTGGTTTGAATGGCCCCGATTAACGGGCGGGCCGTGATTGTAAAGTTTGAGCGGGAATGGCGGCGGCGGATTGAGCAAACGCGCCGCTAATACAGACCGCCTTGTTCCTCGACGAAGTCCTCGACCTCGCCATCGCTGGATTCGGTGGCCTGAGCCGCGCTGCCCCGAGCGGATTTGATCAGCTCCAGGATCTCGTCACGCTTGGCCGCGATTTCATCGGCGCGGGTTGAACGCTCTGGCTCAGTGTCCGGCTTGAACGCTTCCCAGATGATGGCGGAGCGCTTGTCATTCGTGGGCCAGCCATCAAGCACTCGCTTGCCCGAGCGGCGGTCCACCCGGACCATCCGGACGCCCGCTGGCGCAATTGCCGGAAGGTCAGACCATTTGTCGCGCGATTCGCGGATCAGTGTCTTGATGATCGGGGCTGCGATGGTGCCACCCTGAGCGTAGCCGCCCATATTGCGCGGCGTATCGAAGCCCACATAAGCGCCCGCAATCAACTCTTGCGTGCCGCCGATAAACCAAACATCCTTTGGCCCGGTGGTTGTGCCAGTCTTGCCGAACAGCGGCAGGCCAAGATCGTTGAGAACGGTGGCGGTGCCGCGATCAACCACGCCCTTCAGCATATGCATGGTCTGGAATGCGGTGCGCGCGTCCATTGCTTGCTCACCTTTCAGGCCAAAACGAGGCATCGGCTTGCCATCCCAGTTCGGCATGTTGCAGCCATCGCATTTGCGATTGTCCGCGCGGTAAATCACCTTGCCATCGCGGTCCTGAACATAGTCGATCACCGTTGGATCGTTGAGGCGTCCATGATTGGCGAGCGCGGCGTAAGCTGCCGTCATCTTCATCACGGTGGATTCGCCCGCGCCCAATGCAAAGGCCGGATAGGGATCGTAGCTACCAATGCCCAGATCTTCGATTTGCTGAACGACATTGTCCATGCCCGCAGTCATGCCGATCTGAACGGTCATAATGTTTTGCGATTGCTCAAGGCCGTAGCGCAGCGGAAATTCGCCCGCGCGACCGCCGCGAATGCACTTCTCACCCAGACGGCGGCCCTGATAATAGCAATAGCGTGAGTTATCGATTTCGGTCGATGGGGTCATGCCGTGGTCAAGGCCGGTGGCATAGACGAACGGCTTGATGGTCGAGCCTGGCTGACGTTCTGCTTGGGTCGCTCGGTTAAAGTCAGACAGGCGATAATCAAACCCGCCTTGCATCGCCAGCACCCGGCCATACTGCGCATTTTGTACGACGAGCCCGCCTTGAGCATGCGGGATCGCCTGCACACGGTAGCCATTGCCGCTGGGCCGCACGGCGATCACGTCGCCTGCTTTGAGCGCGTTGGGCAGACCGCTCAGCGGTTTCTCTTCGCCATCGGAGAATCCGATCGTGGCGCTGGAGCCGCTGCGGTTGGTAACCACGCCCACGCGCCAATTTTCGTAATTGACGCTGATGTTAGAACTCGCGAGCTGACTGTCCCACGGCCCGTCATCGAAATTGATGGTGGCAATCGGTCCGCTCCAACCGCGGCTGCCGTGATAGCGTACGAGGCCTTGGCGCAGAGCTTTGCGCGCGGCGTCCTGCATCTCTGGATCGAGCGAGGTGCGCACCCATAGGCCGCCAGCATAGACGCTGTTCTCGCCGTCCTCGGCGCTTTCGCCAAAGTCCGCGATCAGCTTGCGCCGGACTTCTTCTAGGAAATAGCCTGCATCGACCGAACGCTGGCTGCGCTGGCGCACGAGGCCTAGTGGTTTGGCTTTGGCAGCGGCTTCTTCCTCAGCGGTGATGAAGCCGTTTTCTTCCATTTGTGAGAGGACGAAATCGCGGCGTTCCAATGCTCGATCTTCATTGGCCGCGCGGCCGTAGCGTTCCGGTGCCTTTGGCAGGATCGCGAGGAAGGCCATTTGGTGCAATTCAAGATCGGCAACATCGCGGTCAAAATAGGCGCGGCTTGCCGCTTGCACGCCAAAGCTGCGGCGACCCAGAGGAATTTCGTTGAGGTACAGTTCAAGAATTTCCTGTTTGGTCATCACCCCTTCGATGCGGCTCGCGAGGATCATTTCTTTCAGCTTACGTGTGACCGAATACTCATCGCCTAGCAGCAGGTTTTTCGCCACTTGCTGAGTGATGGTGGAGCCGCCCACGGCCCGGTCACCCGAGCCAAGCTTGCTGACATAGTCGAACACAGCATTGGCCGTGCCGGTGATATCGACGCCGGCGTGCGAGAAGAAGGTTTTGTCTTCCGCCGACAGATAGGCCTCAACCAGCTTTTCTGGGAAGTCTGGATATTGCAGCTGGACCCGGCGTTCGCGGGCGTAGGAATGCACAATCTCGCCATCGATCCCGCGCACCACGGTGGGCAGCGGGGTCTCATAATCGAGAAGCCCTTCCGCATCGGGCAGATCGCGCGCCAGGAAAACCCAGCCAGCTACCCATGCAAGCAGCAGTACAATCAGGCCAAACGCGCCGAGCTTAAACAGCAGGCTCGACTTCCATTTCGCCTTAAACCAACCGCCCGCCGCGCTCAGGTCTCTGCCTAGGCGGTAGCGGAAATATTCAAGCGATGTCTGTTGGGTGGACTCAGTCATAATTGATCGCGTCTTAGCATGAGTGATTTTGCGGGCGCTAGCGCCTTGTGTGTGATTATCCGATGAACCTGAGGCTTGTCGTCAGATTGCATCAGTCGGCATAGTGATGCGGGCGGCTATCTCTCCGCTCTGCGCGCAAAGTAAATGCGGATCGCGCGGGCCAAAACACGCGCATAGGTCGCACGGCCCTCTTCCGTGGTGAGGCGCGCTCGGTCTGCCTGATTGGTGACAAAGCCGCTTTCAAACAGGACTGACGGCACATCAGGTGCTCTCAAGACAGCCAGAGCAGCGGAGCGTTGAGGCGTGCCGACAAAGGCGAGTTCGCCCTCGCCTTCACGAATAATCAGCGAGGCTAGATCGGCTGAGCTGTCCTGCGTCTGCTGCTGCGACAATTCGACGAGGATCGCGCTGACCTCTTCGCTTTGTCCCTCGATGGCGAGACCGTTCAAGCGGTCGGCATCGTTCTCACGCGCGGCGAACCGGGCGGCGGCTTCGCTCGAGGCTTCTGAGGACAGAGTGTAAATGCTCGCGCCAGAGACATCGGTTATGCCGCCAGCGGAATCGGCGTGGATCGACACGAACAAGTCAGCGTTCAATTGCCGCGCGATCTCTGGCCGGTCGCCTAGTGGAACAATGCTGTCATCGCTGCGGGTCATGGCCACGCGGATGCCGCCATCGGCTAGCAATTGGTCACGCAGCTCCAAGGCGATTGCGAGCGTCACGTCCTTTTCGCGAACGACTTGGCCATCGGGCGTTTCACCGACCGCGCCGGGATCGCGCCCACCATGCCCAGCATCGATCACGACCAGAGGCCGGGTGAGGTCATCAGGGCCGGTGATGTCAGGCAAAGCCAGCGGTCCGCCCTCTCCGCCCAGGCTAATGCGCTGAACATAGTCGCGGCCCAATTGCGGAACCGGTATTGTTACGCCCGCCGCGATCGCCCCGCCCACCAGTAAGGCCGGCAGCAGAATAACCATCAGGATCAGCGTACGCAGTGACATATCCATAATGGCGTAGTGTGTTGTGATAGGAGAACGCAATATGGTTGCGGCATCTAACCCACGATGCTAACAGGATTTCATCGAAAATTGGCCGGCGCGGTGGGATAGCCCGGTGCGACTCGCCAATTTGTTCTCGACGCCTAGGCAGAACCCTTTTGCCAAGGCCACTTAACAGGTTGATGCAGTGACGAGACGCTTCTCCTCGCAATTCCAGTTGCAGCGCCCGGCGCTGGCGACGGTTTGTGCGAGCCGAAACGGGGGCCATGAATTTGGTCAATCCCGCACTCTTGCCGCAGCAGACACATTCATCAAACCCCGCGCAATTGGTGCTCGGGGATCCGATAAATCGACCGGCTCTAGCGATGTCTTCCAAGACATTTGGCGAGCCGTTTCATCATACAAATTGCGTTTTATGAGCGGCCACCGAGCCGCCATAGGCGCGTGGAGACAACATAATGGCAACGCGCATGCTAATCGATGCGCGCCACTCGGAAGAAACCCGGGTGGCGGTACTAAAAGGCAACCGGATTGAGGAGTTCGACTTTGAATCTGCCGAACACAAGCAGATCAAAGGCAATATTTATCTAGCCAAAGTTACCCGGGTAGAACCATCGCTGCAGGCGGCTTTTGTCGACTTTGGCGGGAACCGGCATGGCTTCCTCGCCTTTAGTGAAATTCACCCGGACTATTACCAGATCCCTCAGGATGATCGGGAGCGGTTGCTTGCTGAAGAAGCGGAGGCCGCCGAAGAAGAGGCGCGTCTGCGCGCTGAGGAAGAGGACGAAGGCAATGTCCCCGGCGAGGAATATGACGCTGAGGACGAATCCGCTGAGGCTTTGGCAGAAGATCTCGCCGAAGACGGCATGGAAGAGATCGACACCTCTGAAAAAGACAAAGTCGCCACCATCGAAGAAGGCACCGTCGACGGCGATGACGACGATGATGACGACGACAGCTCAGACGATGATGCCGAGGATGGCGAGACATCTGATGGGGAAAATTCCGACGAAGACGACAAGCCGCGCCGCAGCCGCCGTGGCCGCGGACGTGGCCGCCGCCGTCAGGGTGGAAAAGGCGACAACAAGAAAAGCCGCAGCCGCGCGAAAGAAGTCGATGAAGTGCGCGCCAAGCGTATGGCGCTGCGTCGCCGCTACAAAATTCAGGACGTTATCCAGCGCCGTCAGGTGATCTTGGTTCAGGTCGTGAAGGAAGAGCGCGGGAACAAAGGCGCTGCCCTCACCTCCTATCTCAGCCTCGCGGGTCGTTACACCGTGCTGATGCCGAACAGCTCGCACGGCGGCGGGATCAGCCGCAAGATCAATTCCTCGTCTGATCGCAAGCGTTTGAAGCAAGTCGTCTCCGACCTCTCTTTGCCTAAGACTATGGGCCTGATCGTTCGGACCGCTGGCATCAGCCGCACCAAGACCGAGATTAAGCGTGACTTTGATTACCTAGCCCGCCTTTGGGACGAGATCCGTCAAAAGACGCTGTCCTCTACCGCGCCGTCGCTGGTCCATTCAGACAGCGATCTGATCAAGCGGGCGATCCGCGACATCTACAATCGCGAGATTGAGGAAGTGATCGTTGAGGGCGAGGAAGGTTATAAGTCGGCTAAGAGCTTCATGAAGATGCTCATGCCCAGCCACGCGCGCCGGGTGAAAGCCTATTCCGATCCGGTCCCACTGTTCCAGCGTTACGGCGCCGAGGACCAGTTGCGGGCGATGTATGATCCGGTGGTTCAGCTCAAATCGGGCGGCTATCTGGTGATCAACCCGACCGAGGCCTTGGTCTCAATCGACATCAACTCTGGCCGCTCCACCAAAGAGCACGGCATTGAGCAAACCGCCGTTGCCACGAACCTAGAGGCTGCACGCGAAATCGCCCGTCAATTGCGCCTGCGCGATATGGCCGGTCTGGTCGTGATCGACTTCATCGACATGGAATACAATTCCAACGTCCGCAAAGTCGAAAAGCAGATGAAGGAAGCTCTAAAGAGCGACCGCGCTCGCATCCAAGTGGGCCGCATCTCTGGCTTTGGGCTGATGGAAATGAGCCGCCAGCGTCTGCGCACTGGCGTGCTTGAGGCGACGACCCGCGAATGCCCGCATTGCGATGGCACTGGCTTGGTTCGCACCGCATCCTCCGCTGGCCTGTCTGCGCTTCGCATTATCGAAGACGAAGCAGCTAAGGGCAAAGGCACCATCATTCGCCTGTCTGCCAGCACGGAAGCGGCGGTTTACCTGCTTAACGCCAAACGCAGCGATCTGGCTGAGATTGAAGACCGTTACGGCGTGAATGTCGAAGTCGTCCCGGAAGGTGAAGATGAAGGCGCAAAGATGAGCGTTGCCAGTGCTGGCCCTCGCCCAACACACGCACCGAAGTTTGAGCCCATCGTCGATGAAGATGACGATGATGATCTGCCAGAAGAAAGCTTCGACGAAGACGAAGATGATGATGACGCGCCAAAGAAGAAGCGCCGTCGCCGTCGCCGTGGTGGCCGGGGCCGCAACAAGAACCGTGACGAAAATCGCGGTGATGATGCAGCCAATGACGACGGTGAAGATGGCGAAGACAGCGATGGCGGGCGTGAAGCCTCCAATGACGATGATGGCGAAGACAAGCCAAAGCGTCGCCGCCGCCGTGGTGGCCGGGGCCGCCGCCGCAAGGAAGGCGACAACGCATCCGAGGAAGCAGCCGAGAGCGTAGAAGCAAGCTCAGGCGAAGGGGAAGCGGCACCTGCCGCCGATGCTGCGCCCGAAGAAGCACCTGCGGAAGAGAAGCCAAAGCGCAAGCGGGCTTCGCGGGCTAAGAAGAAGCCTGAGCCTGAAGCAGAGACCGAAGCGGCTCCAGCGGAAGTCGCTCCTGCAGAAGAAGCGCCTGCGGAAGAGAAGCCGAAGCGCAAACGGGCTTCGCGGGCTAAGAAGAAGCCTGAGGAAGCCGCAGAAGTGACGGATGCTCCTGAGGCGGAAGCTGACGAAGCACCGGCCAAGAAAAAGGCACCTGCTAAGAAAAAGGCTCCGGCCAAACCGCGCGCCAAGAAAAAGCCAGCGGCCAAGGCTGACACCGAGGCTTCAGCAAGCGAAAGCGCGCCTGCTGAACCGAAAGCCGAGGTTGCTGAAGAAGCACCAGCCGCTGGCGGCAAGGCTAAGCGTGGCTGGTGGCAGCGGACATTTGGCGAATAATATCGTATTTAACTGAGTAAATTCAGTTCTATAGCGGCAATCGTGAGCCGGGGGTGATAGTTACATCCCCGGCTTACGCGCCACGCCCCACTCGTTCCACATCGCAAACTTGGGAGCCTTTGGGAGATAGCCCTGCCCATGCGGCTCGACGTCAAAACCCGCCCCGCGCAGGGCCGAACCGATAGGCCGTGTCAGGTGGCACCCGCCGGCAAGCCTTTTCCAGATCGGCTCAATCCGGTCCTGCCATTTGGCGACATCCGGGTCTGGCGCGCGTCCATGCTCCAAAAACAACACTTGCCCGCCGGGTCTCAGGATGCGGCGCATTTCCGACATGACCTGAGCGGGATCTTCGACCGTGCACAGAGTGAATGTGCAAACCACGTTATCAAATGAACGGTCGGCAAAGGGGATTGCCTCGCCCACCCCTTCACGAATGTCAGCGGGCCAGCCTTTGGCCTCGGCAGCGGCCTTTGCTTGATCGAGCAGCGCCCCATGCGGATCAATCCCGGCAAAGCTGGTGACGGCATCGCGATCATAAAACTGGTGGTTTAACCCGCCGCCGCAGCCCAGCTCAAACACATCACCGCGGGCGAGCGGCACGACCTTTGAGCGGCGTTTCATCACTTGGCCTTGCGCGCAGGCATAGCCGACCAAGCGCGGCATTATGTGCGCATCATACCATTCTTGAACAGCCATCGGCACCCTCCCAAGACCAACAGGAGATCAGTGTACCGCAGTTTTATCAAAAGCCAATCATGCGCTTGTGATCAGGCGAAGGTCAGCGTCTTTTCCCGCAATTTGTCCGCAACCAGACCCAGATCATACGCAAGTTGACGTTCGACCTCAGCCGCGCTCGTATCAGCCCACGCGCTCATGATCGGCATGGACAGGCCAACGCGCAGAGTGCCGCCCCACCCGCCGTCCTGCCGCACGCATTTCACCGGTTGGCCAAGCCGCACGCCATCATGGGCCAGCTCTTTGTGAAGCGCCTGCGCATCATCAAAAGTACGCAGACACGGCAACATGCTGACATCAAGCGTCACCAAGGTGCGCATTTCAATCGGTAAATCGAGCTTAGCGCCCTCGGCGGAAGTGAAGTTGGGCAGCACACGCTTTACGCTCAGCGGCTCGATAAGTTGTGCCTGAAGCGCTGCCTCAAACGCCGCAATCATCGCCTCAACCCTCGCTGGCGCGATCCGTTGAAACCGCTCAAGCTCAAAGACAGCGGCTTCCAAACGCAGCGCGAGCGAGCGGTTTTCCCCCTCGCCCAATGCTTCGGTGCCAGGCCAGCTATCGGGGAATTCCGCCTGGTTGAAGATTTGAGCAAACCCCTTGGCAGCGATGCCGCTTGCGCCGCCACAGCGGAAGGCACAACGGCAAAGCCATTGAACGGCGGCGCGCCCATAAACTTCGATCCGGTCAGCAGAACGATGCAGCCGCGCTCAACATAGGCGGCAATCGCTGGGCTGGTGATGCGGGCTTGGCAGGCATCGACGACGAAGGTCGCATGATCGCCAAAACGCGCCTGTAGCTCGTCAAGATCGGTGAGATCGGGCAGGACCAGGCCGGTCTTGGACCCATGGACGATGTGCACCAGAGCATGGCGATCTGAGGCTCTGGCAAGCTCAATCTCACTCGCGAGGCTCTGGGCGATCTCTGCGCTGGAGCAAGCGGCACCTTCGCTGCAGCGGACCGGCACATCGACCAGGCTAATCGAGGAGCAACCCGCAACATCCTCTCGCGGGGTTGATGGAATGCCCAGCGCCGTTGCCTTAGCAAAAAAGCGGCCATGGGCGGAGTGGATGCAGCCGCTGCCGATTTCATCGGCGCCCAGCAGGATATTGTGGATGCCGCCGGGAGCGCGTCCATGAACGCTCGCCAGCGCGACATATTCCAGATCAGTGCCGGATGCCGCGAATACAATCTCGCTTGCCGCGGACAAAGAATAGGCGGCTTTGATCCGGCGTCTCAGGCTATCGAGTTGGTCCGAATAGGTTGGGCAATCCTCTGCCGCTTCCAGCGCCAGGAGATGCGCAAAAGCAGGGCCGGAAATATCGCTGACCGTCGAGGAGGAATAGGCCACCACATCGCGCGGATAGGGCGCAGAATGGTATTTATTCAGGCCGGTCTCTGCCCGCAAGGTGATCCGCTCGTCCCCTCCAGAGGACAGCGCACTGACCAATGCGTCACATGCTACGGTGCGATCGAGCCCATTATCGGGTCTGTTGTATTTTATCTTTGTAATGAGCGACCATTCCATCAGTTTATTTAATGCGACCCAGCGTTGCTATATTCACGGTCATAAGCGATGGGAAGTGTATCGGCGCTGGACCGGTTGATACCCCGGGTAAGTTTTCCGCTGGCGCCGCCCGTCTCTCCGCCGTAAATGCGCGGCACCATACCGCTTGCTAGGCATGAAAACATGACAGACACGCTAACCCCTTTGCGCATTCCCGATGAGGTCAAAAAGCGCGCACATATCCTGTTCCTTGCAAAAAACGCGCTGTGGGAGGGTGAGATCCATCCTGAGGATGGCAATCATGCGATGTACCACCGCGAAATGCGCGAGGTGCTTGAGGGGCTTGGGCTGAAACTGACCATTACCCAGACCTTCGATATTCTATTTGATCCGCCCAAAGATGTGGATTTCGTCTTTCCGCTGCTCAACCGCGCCGGCTTTTTCAATTCAGAAATGTTGGTGCCGCTGCTATGTGAGCGCGCGGGCATTCCCTATCTCGGCGCCAGCCCGATCCTGCGCGGACTGTCGGATGACAAGCATCTGGCGAAGCGCGCAGCCGTGGATGCGGGCGTCCCTACCGCGCCTTGGGCGATTTACCGCAAAGGCGCTCCGATTGAGCAGGCGAAATGCCCCAAGGCGGATCGCTATGTGATCAAACCCAATGCCTCATCGGCAAGCTGGGGCGTGGGTGATGCGCGCGATTGGGCAGGCGTGAAGGCCGCCGTGGAGCGCATCCACAATGACGAAAGCAATGGCGGGCAAGACGCGATTGTTGAGCCGTTCTTGGATGGCAGCGATGTCGAAGTTCCGGTCGTCACCATCAATGGCGAGCCGCAAATCCTGCCCATGATGATCTTCCGCCAGGCGGACCCGTCGCATCTGCGCACCTATCAGGAGAAGCGCGATCTGGTTGACCGCAGCCAGAAGTATGCGCTGGAACATTTTGAGCATCCAGAACTGACTGCGAAGATCGCTGCGCTGACCAAGCACAGCTGGGAAGAATACCGCCCGTTTGATTATGGCCGGTTCGAATTCCGCGTGAACGAGAACACGGGCGAAATCACCTTTCTGGAGCTCAACCTCAATTGCAATCTGTGGTCGCAAAAGGTCTTTGGACGCGCGGCAGAGCTTGCTGGGTGGAGCCAGGAAGACCTTATCGAAACACTGATCGCCGAGGGCCTTAGGCGGAACGGAATTGTTTGAGCGGGATTATCCCAAATTGCGATGGAGAGCGGACACCATGCAGCGCCCGCTCCCCAGTTGTTTTAGCGCAACCCTAGAACTCCCCTGCGATGCCTGCGCGAACGCTGGTGGAATTGCCGCCTGCATAGGTAACCCCGGCGGTGATGGCGAAGTCGCCTTCGAAGCGGTGCATCAGGCCTGCTGAGAAGCCAACCTCACCGCGATAGGTCGCAACGTTGGAGGCGTAGCTGGTCTTGCCCGCTTCGCTGGGGAAATGCGGCGCTGCTTGGGCCGCGATCGAGGCAACGCCGCGCTGCGCATCTCGATCAATGGTGTCGGTGAGGTCGAACAGAGTGCTGACGCGTCCGCTGAGCGCATCAAACTGCGCGGTGGAGACCTGCGCGACGGCGTTCAGCGCGACACGCACGTTGTCGACCGAGGCCGCTGTCGCAACGCTCTGACGGCCCAGAGTGCCGTTCGCGTCCACCGTCACAACGTCGACTGGACCCTGCTGAGCCGCCGTGCTCGCATCAATATCACCGATGCGCACCGATGAACCGGTACCGCCCAGCGTCACTTGGTTGGCCGCTGTTGTGGTCGCCCCTGCGCCGATCGCAGTTGAGCCTTCTTGATTGACAAACGCACCATTGCCTAGCGCCAGTGCATCGGCAGCCTGCGCCCGGGAACTCCCCCCGATAGCAATCGCACCAGCAATGGTTGCACGGGCATTGCCGCCAATCGCCGTTGCCTCCGCGCCGCGAGCAAAGGTGCTGTTACCCAATGCAAAGGCATCATCGCCGCGCGCCACAGCACCCTCGCCCAGCGCAGTTGCGCCCGCCGATTCAGCCAAAGCACCTGTACCCACTGCCAAAGCGCTCACCCGGGTCGCACTCGCGCCCGAACCAATCGCAATGCCGTTGTCTTGCTGAGCATCCGCATCCGAGCCCAGCGCGATGGAGCTGGCTCCGGTGGCGCTCGAACCCGCAGCACCGGCAAAACTGTTTTCACCGGTAGCTGCAGCCTCAGAGCCGATCGCGGTTGCACGGAACCCAAATGCTCGTGATCCGTCTCCAATACCTATGGCACTGGTTTCTGACACATTTACTCCATCGCCAATGGCGATTGAAGATATCCCGTCGTTAAATGCGTTAGCGCCAATCGCTATCGCGGAATCTCGCTCTGCCAATGCGCCTCGCCCAAGCGCAACCGCGCCAACGGCCGTCGCTTCTGAGGCCCGGCCAAGCGCCACCGCGCCTTCGGCCGTCGCATCTGCAGCACCGCCAAGCGCCACTGCGCCCTCGGCCGTCGCTGATGAAAATGCGCCAAACGCCACCGCGCCTTCGTCCGTCGCTGATGACAATAGGCCAATCGCCACCGCACCTAAGGCTGGAGCTTCTTGACCTGCGCCAGTGACGGCTCGGGCGTCCAGACCAATAGCAATCGCGCCATCCGCGTCCGCCTGCGCTCCAAATATTCCGCCTGTGTCCTCGTCTGGTCCATCTCCGCCGATCGCAATGGCGCCAAAGGCGCTTGCTCCCGCACTTTCTCCAAGCGCCACCGCGCTTTCGCCCGTCGCATCTGCTGCATCGCCAATCGCCACCGCGCCATCGGCCCTCGCTTGTGCAAAAGAGCCAATCCCCACCGCGCCATCGGCCCTCGCATCTACTTGATCGCCAATCGCCACCGCGCCATCGGCCGTCGCTTGTGCAAAAGAGCCAATCCCCACCGCGCCATCGGCCATCGCGTCTACTTGGTCGCCAATCGCCACTGCGCCAGTAGCCGTCGCCTCCGTCAAACGCCCTATAGCAATCGCACCAAAGGCTGAAACTGCTTGATCTGCGCCAGTAACGACTTGTGCGTCCAGACCAATAGCAATCGCGCCGAGCTCCGTCGCCTGCGCGCCTGTGGTGTCTGCATCGTTTCCATCTCCGCCGATCGCAATGGCCCCTTCGGCGCCTGCTCCCGACTGCGAGCCAATGGCAATCGCAGCAGTGCCGGATGCAATAGCCGAGTCTCCGTTAGCAACTCCCCTTGAGCTGGCCTGGGAAAAAGCACCCAGTGCAACAGAACGCACACCTGTGGCGCTTGAGTCAAAACCGATAGCAGCCGAATTGTTGCCCGCCGCACTGGCATTTTGGCCAAGCGCAATTGCTTGAATGCCAGATGCAGCAGAGCCTCCTCCAAGCGCGGTGGCACCGTTTGCAGACGCATTGGCATTTTGACCAAGCGCAATTGCTTGAGTGCCAGATGCAGCAGAGCCTCCTCCAAGCGCGGTGGCACCGGTTGCGGACGCATTGGCAAGTTGACCAAGCGCAATTGCTTGAAAGGCACTTGCATCAGAGTCTTGTCCAATTGCTGTGGCTGTGGCTAGGGCACGAGCGGCATGCCCGAGCGCTGCACCATCGGTTTGGGCAAAAGCGCTGCGTCCAACTGCTGTGCCTCGGTCTCCGTTCACCACTGCAGAAACGCCGACCGCAGTGGCATCCACAGCGTCGTCTATTGTTTGTGCGAACGTGCCTATAGCCGTTGAGCGGTCGTTATCAGCCACTGCAGCATGGCCAACCGCTGTTGATTCATCGCCTTCCGCCCTGGCAGCCCCTCCGACGGCTGTGGAATTTTCGCCGTTGGCGTTTGCATTCGTGCCGACCTCTGTTGACTGAGCCGCGGCGGGTGCGGGTTGAATTGCCAGCGCGGCGATGGTTGCAGCAGCAGCGGTCGAAAGTAGAGTGGTCTTTTTCATGTTTAATTCCCTGTCTTGCGTGTGTTGTTCACATTCAAGACGAGGCGCTTTTGGTTGCTCCCCATATAATAGAGCGGCCCAATGAGGCGTGACCAATTGGCGGGATCGTACGTTCACCAATCAGCCACACCTCACCGGCAGGGCGCCTCGTCTTCGTGACAGGTGATGACAGGCGACCGTTGTAATGAGCGTTGTAAAAGCGTTGTAAAAGCGTTGTAAAAAGCGTTGTAATTTGCGGTTTTGGCCACTTTTTTTGCGAAAAATGGGCTTTTTTTTGGGTTTTGGCGCGATTTTGGCCGAATTTTCTCTGGCCAAAGCGAATCACTGCAACCCCGCGCGAATCACCTTGATTCGGAGAATGGGGGCGCGGGATTGAGGCTTAGCTGAGAATTTCCTCGCCCTTCCAATCGAACACTCTGCCACTGTGGGCCGCATCCAGGCCGCTCAGCACATCGAGCAGATGCGCGGCGGATTTTGCAGGGGTGAACAATTGGCCCTCGGGCAGGCCCTTTTGGAATGGCTGCGACAGAGCGCTGTCGACGGTGCCGGGGTGCAGGCCGACAACCACGCTTTCCTTGTGTGTGCGGGCCATTTCCAGCGCGAAGTTTTTGAGCAGCATGTTGAGCGCGGCTTTTGAGGCGCGGTAGCTGTGCCATCCGCCCAGCCTGTTGTCCGAGATGGAGCCGACGCGGGCCGATAACGCCGCGAACACGCCCCGCCCCTCGCGCGGAAGCAGCGGCAACATGTGCTTTGCGATCATCGCCGGGCCGATGGTGTTGAGCGCCAGCACCTCTGCCATAGTTGCGGGGTCAAGGCGTTTGTAAGTCCGCTCTGGCCCGCGCCCATCGGCCAAGGTCAGCACGCCGGTGGCGACGATGATCATTTGCGGCGGGGTGTCCTGCACCATGCTGGCGGCGTGGGCGATGCTGGCCTCGTCCTGAAGGTCAAAGGCAAAGGGGATGATGCCCTCGCCCGCTGGCGCATCTCCGCTGCGCGATCCGGCATAGATCCGCTGCGTGCCGGTTTGCGCCAGCGCTTCGCACAGAGCGCGGCCGATCCCGCCGCTTGCGCCAAAGACGGCGGCGGTGGCTGGCCAGGGGGCGGAGCCGTCCGGTTTGCTGTGTCCTACATCGCTCATGCGAGGTAAAAGGCCGCAATGGCGTGTAAGTTCCGCATATCCCGCAATTGGTTGATCGCTTTTCTCGATCAATCGCGCGGTTTTGATCGATTGGTTTTCGCCGCTAGGACTGTGTTCCAGGTGTTCCAAGCGTGGCTCACGCGCGACGAAGCGTTGAGAATGCGAGCGGTGACCGGGGACCATGAACGTTACTCAACAATTGTGGCCATACTCGCAACACTCCGCGTCTTGCCCTCGCGCGCCAAGCCGCTAGATAGGTGTCACAAGGCAATGGGATCAGATTTGTAATGGCGACTTTCACGCTTCCTAAGAACTCAAAGATCAGCAAGCAGGGCAAAGTGCACAAGGCAGATGGCGGGCGCGCTAAGTCGTTCAAGATCTATCGCTATGATCCCGATAGCGGTGACAACCCGCGCTATGACAAGTTTGAGATCGATCTCGACAATTGCGGTCCGATGGTGCTCGACGCACTGTTCAAGATCAAGAACGAGGTTGATCCCACCCTCACCTTCCGCCGCTCTTGTCGCGAAGGGATATGCGGATCCTGCGCGATGAACATGAATGGCAAGAATGGCCTGGCATGCACCACCGCGATTGAAGACCTGAAGGGTGAGGTTCGCATCACTCCTTTGCCGCATATGGATGTGATCAAGGACCTGGTGCCGGACTTCACGCACTTCTATGCGCAATATGCGTCCATTCGCCCATGGCTTCAGACGGTTACGCCGACGCCTTCGGGTAAAGAGCGGCTGCAAACGCCGGAGCAGCGCGAGCAATTGGACGGGCTGTACGAGTGCATTCTGTGCGCTTGTTGTTCGACCAGTCTGCCCGAGCTATTGGTGGAATTCGGACAAGTTCCTGGGCCCTGCGATCCTATTGCAGGCGTATCGCTGGCTCGCGGATAGCCGCGATGAGATGACCGGTGAGCGGCTCGATCAGTTGGAGGATCCGTTCCGCCTGTATCGTTGTCACACGATCATGAACTGCGCCAATGTCTGCCCGAAAGGCCTCTCGCCAGCAAAGGCGATCGCAGAGACCAAGAAGATGATGGCAGAGCGCGAAATCTGATCCGGTGACGTTAGACGACGAGGTATTCGAGCATACCCCCGATCCTGACAATCCGGGTTGGCATCACTGGAACCTGAAAGACCAGACGCTGTTCAATGGCGCGGTGATGGGGAAGCTGATCACGCGGCCAGAGGGCGACAAATGCCGGCTACGCATGGTCCCGGAGCGGCGGCATGAGAACCTGCAAGGCATCATCCACGGCGCGGTAACGCTCAGCCTGATCGACATCTCCATGTTCACGACCATGCATGTCGTGGGCAGCGGGAATGCGGGGCCTTCTGTAACGCTGGAGCTTTCGACGCAGTTCGTGGGAGGCGGTGATCCAAAACGGCCGCTGGACGCTGTGACGGAGATCGTGCGAGAAACGGGCCGTATGCTGTTTCTGCGCGGACAGGTGGCTCAGGATGACGATGTGGTCGCGAGCTATTCCGGCATTGTGCGTAAGATGAAGCCGCGCGCATGAGCAACGCCGAGTAGAGCCGATGCTGGCGCGTTACGAACGTCTGATTGCCAATGGTGAGCTGCGGCCCGACCCGGACCAGAGGCGCGCTGCGGAGCGACTTGATCGGCTGCAGAAGGACCTGGAGGCGGAGACCTCTGGCGGGCTGCTGACGCAGCTGTTCGGCGCGAAGAAGGTCCGCCCGCAAGGAGTCTACATGTTTGGCGGGGTTGGCCGTGGTAAGTCGATGCTTATGGATCTGTTCCATGAACGCCTGTCGATCAAAGAGAAGCGGCGCGTTCACTTTCATGCCTTCATGCAAGAGGTGCACGCAGAGCTGAGAGAAGCGCGCAAGACCGAAAGCGGCGATCCCATTCCGGTGGCGGCACAGCGGCTTGCAGGGCATTTGCGCTGTCTCGCATTTGACGAGATGGTGGTGAACAACTCTGCCGATGCGATGATCATGAGCCGCCTGTTTGCGCGGATTATCAACACGCACAACGTGGCGATTGTGACGACCTCAAACCGCCCTCCCCAAGACCTTTACAAGGATGGGCTCAACCGAGAGCACTTCCTGCCGTTCATCGACCTGATCGAGGCGGAACTCGACGTCGTTAGTCTCAATGGTCCGACCGACTACCGGCTCGACCGGATTGGTGACCTGACGACCTGGCACACACCCATAGGCGATGCGGCGACCGATGCGGTGCGAGAGGTGTTCTTCCGCATGACGGATTTTGCACCAGAGGATGCTGAGCACGTGCCGTCACAAGAGCTGGAGGTGGGCGGAAAGCGCACCATCCACGTGCCTAAGTCTTTGAAAGGCGTTGGCGTATTCAGTTTCAAACGGCTGTGTGCAGAGGCACGCGGTGCGCCAGACTACCTCGCCATTGCGCGCAATTTCCATACAGTCATTATCGTAGGCATCCCGCAAATGGGCCCGGAAATGCGCAATGAAGCGGCGCGGTTTGTGACCCTGATCGATGCTCTTTACGAGCATAAGGTGAAGCTGTTCGCGACCGCCGCGAGAGCGCCAGATGCGCTCTATCAGGCCGGCGATGGCAGCTTTGAATTTGAACGCACGGCTAGCCGCCTGCAAGAAATGCAGAGCGATGAGTATCTAGCTCTTGGACATGGAGCCGAGAGCTAACGACAAGCCTATGCGGCGGCGATGCGTTCTGCAAGACGCTCTTGCGCCGTGGTCAGCCGGTTCATCACTTTGAGGTCCTGCTCGCGCAGCTCAAGCGCTGTATCCGCCCACAGTTCCGTTATGCGGTTGAGCTCCGAAAGCTGAAGGTTCCAAACCTCTTTGGTCGCCCGGCGAGAACCCACCAGTCCAGCATGGCGTCGCTCAGACTTCTTGATGAAATCACGCGTCGCATTCACGCCGTCACCCGGTTCAGCTAGCTGATGGACAACACCCATCTCGTACATTTGCTCAGCCGTGTAGGTCTCGTTTGACATGATAAGCCGCTCCGCCATCGCGCTGCCGATTTTGCGGGACAGCAATGCGTGTGCGCCCATGCCTGGGAAGAGGCCAAACATTACCTCTGGCAAGCCAAATGTCGCGGTTCTTTCGGCAATAATGTAGTCAAACGATAGCAGTGCTTCGAACCCGCCACCAAGCGCAGCGCCCTGCACCATGCCGATGGTCAACATCGGAATATCGAGCGCTTCTATATTGCGATGAAGGATCGCGCAGCAGCGATGGCCATAGTTAACCAAGCCATCGCGATCACGCTCTCGGATCAGTCTTTGGAAAAGCGCAAGATCACCGCCGAAGCAAAACACATCGGACGCGCGACTGCCTAGCACAAGGTACCTCAAAGGCACTTTGCCAGGGCCGAAGCCGCGCGCAATTTGCCGCTGCCATTCTTCAAAATTATCCAGCATCGCCCGCGTAAAGCTAGGGCGATCGACCGGGTTCATATAGCTCCACAGCGTGCCCGACGTATCGTCGTACATCACGTCTATTTCACTGAGTTTAAATAACTCTTCTGGAATTGATGCATGCAATGCGCTTTCCGCGAACAACTCTTCGTCATCAGTGAAAGGGATTGCTTTGCTTGCCCCGCTATCCATTCTCGAAATGCTCCAAATACCACCATGGCGAAGCTTCGATCTTGTATTCGCCCCATTGAGCTGGATCGTCGATTTACTTCGATATGCAGCGATCTAGGCACGGCCACTGTTTAAGTGCAAATACTAATTCATGATCGCAACAAGTGTTTACGTCTCAGTTTGGGTCACCGCATGGTTAACAGTGCCCTTTTGTTAGTCGCCGTTATGCACTGACACCTAGCCGGGTGACTGACTTTTCGAGCATCAGTAATTGCCACAAAACCCTCGAGTTATCTGAGCGTCCTGCGATATGCGCCTCAGCCAATTCAGCCACGTGCTTGCGATCAAACCATCCCGATTGGGCTAGCTGCGAGCTTGATGCAATGGCACGCGCCGATCCAGCCAATGGCCCGCGCAGCCAGTCCGCAATTGGCGTCACGAAGCCTTGCTTTTGCCGATAGAGAATATCGCTCGGCAAATATCGCTCCATGCATTTCTTGAGCAGGTATTTCCCGGTCGATCCGCGCACCCGCATTTTCTCTGGTAGACGCGCCGCGAACTCGATCAACCGGTGGTCCAGTAAGGGCTCCCGCGCCTCCAGACTAACGGCCATGCTGGTGCGGTCGACTTTGGTCAAAATATCCCCAGAAAGCCAAAATTTGAGGTCCGCATATTGCGCCCGGTCGAGCCCGCTGCGCGCCGGAGCGCTCTCCATCATTGTGATAAGATCATCTTCGCCGCGATAGCCTTGAAGGTCGCTGGCGAAGCTTGAGTCATAGAGCGCGCTGCGCTGTTCAGGGGTGTTGACGGAGAGCCCGCGCGCATAACCCGCCTCACCTCCTTCAGCGAGCGCGAGCAAAGTGGATTTGGCTCGGAACGGCCTCGGTGCCCAATCCGCCTTTGGCCATGCCCGCCCAAGCGCCCCAAATATGGGTTCCCGTAGACCGGCAGGCAAAATCGATCGCACGCGCTCTTCATGATGATGAAAGACCTGCCTGCGGTATCCCGCGAATGCTTCATCTGCGCCGTCACCTGACAGAGCCACGGTCACCTTCTCACGCGCTAACTGGCATACCCGCCAAGTCGGTAAAGCGGATGCATCGGCAAAGGGTTCGTCAAACATGCCGACCAGCGCATCGACGGCGCCAAAGTCGTCCTGCCCAACCGTTCGCGCTTCATGGTCGGTGCTGAACTTCTCTGCGACGGTTTGCGCGTAGCTTGTCTCATCCAGCGCCGCGACATCGAACCCTATTGAGCAGGTTCGCACAGGCTCTGTGCTGACTTCGCTCATCAAGGCAACGACGCTAGAGGAATCGACACCGCCGGATAAGAATGCGCCCAACGGCACGTCTGCGACCATGCGTGATTGCACTGCCTCGCGCATCAAATGGACCAATTGCGCAGACAGGTCTGCTTCGGAGCCGCGTGCGCGTTCTTCGAAACTGATATCCCACCAGCGTTTTGGCGCGCTAATCGGCTGACCATGTTCGAGCAGCATGAAATGACCAGCGGCCAGTTTCTCTACCCCTGCCAGGATCGAGCGGCTGTCTGGAACATAGCCCCATGTAAGGTAATCATCGAGCGCTTGCGGGTTCAGCCTACGTCGCAGCAAAGGATGTGCAAGCAGGCCCTTGAGTTCAGAGGCAAAGGCAAGGCTGCCGTCGCTGAGTCGCGCTAGGAACAGCGGTTTTACGCCGAGCCGGTCGCGGGCTAAGAACAGGCTGCGTTTGTCCAAATCGTAGATCGCAAAGGCGAACATGCCATTCAAGCGCGAAAGGCAATCCGGGCCCCAGCGCTGCCACGCGGCTAGAATGACTTCGGTGTCGCCTGAGGTTTTAAACCGTGCGCCGGATTGCTCAAGTTCGCGGCGCAATTCGCGGTAATTGTAGATCTCGCCATTGAAGCTGATTACGGCACGGCCATCGATGCTTGCCATCGGCTGCGGAGAGCCTTCAAGGTCGATGATTGAGAGGCGGCGGTGCCCCAGTCCTATGCCTGGAGCGGTCCAAACGCCTGCTCCATCCGGACCGCGGTGGACCAGCGCATCGCACATCCGTTCCACCCGCGCAGGGTCGACGGGCTTGGGCGTTTCCGCATGAAAAATTCCGACAATCCCGCACATAGGATGAGCCGCCTAGCCGATTGGCGCGGTAATGGCGACAGCCGGTTTCAGAGCGACGGTAATTCCCACGAGGACCGCCAAAATGGTGATGCTGATCAGGATGGCTGCATGGCTGGCGTTGAAGCGCTCTAGACGAGCAACCCAAGGCATTGCGCGCAGCTGTTCAGATGTGAACCCGGCGTCCTCTGGATCACGTTCAAAGAAGCGCCATGCACCCGCGAGCATGATCACCAGAACGATGGCAAAGAATATCCAGCCATAGAAGATATGATCGAACCCTTCAGCGAATTCGACGCCTTGGCTTTGGGCAATATAGATCGTGCCCCAGGCGCGGACTCCGTTGGCCAGGATTGGGACGATGATAGCGGCCAGCATGAAGGCCGCGCGGCGGCTCCAGCTGGTGAACTGTGTAAAGCAGATCAGTACCGCCAGAGTGACCATGGCGACGAGGAACTTCACCCCAGAGCAAGCCTCGGCGACGATAAACAGGCCAACCGGCGTATTGATGTAAATCCCGTCGATCTCTGCAGGGACGCCGCTGGAAAGGGTGAGCCAGATTGCAATCTCAGCGGTGATCATTTGCAGCGGTGGGATGATCTCGTCGCCAAAGGGCACCAGAAATGCAATCATTGCCAATGGCAGGGCTAGCAGCACGGAGATGCGTGGGCCAATGATAGCAAGAGCGGCGGCCATGACTGCGCCAACCGCTCCAGCATGGGCGACGAGGTTGATTCCGGTGATGCGACCAGCCGTCCACAGTCCAAGTGCTGCAGCAACGAGACCGAGACCGGGTAACCAGCCTTTCGGTTTAGCGACCGCAAGCTCATCGCGTTTCAACCATACTAGCCAACCAACAATGACGGGCACCAACAGGATGTGATTGTAGGTGTCGATGTTCCACCATTGATGCAGCATCTCGCCCCATTCGCGCGCCGCCAAAACAACAAGTGCGGTGATTGCAAACGTAAGCATCACAAGAGGCTGCTTCCAGGCGCTTGGCACGTGGTCAGCGATGCTCTGCTGACGCCAATCCTGAGTGAGTTTCTCAGGCTGCATCTCGCGCCTCGCCCGCTGGCCTAACCAAGCGTCCAAGTGGCTCGAGCATCGCATCCCACGCATGGTGATCCAGCACGAATTGCCGCGCTGAGGCTCCTAGGTCGAACAATGCATCGGGATCGGCCAAAGCCGCCTCAATCCGAGCGGCCATCTGCGCGGGGTCCGCAGGCGCGACCAGCCAATGCTCGTCGTCGCGGGCGGCGATGCCAGTCGCGGCTTCTTGGGTGAGAACTACAGGCTTCGCCATCGCCATCGCTTCGAGCACTTTGTTCTGAACGCCGCGCGCGATCAGCAGCGGCGCGAGCAAAAAGTCCGCCGCCGCTATGAAAGGTTTGACGTCCGGCACCTCACCCCAAATGGAGAGACCTGGCGTGTCCGAACGGGCGAGCAGTCGCGCGGTCGGATTGCGGCCCACAATGTGAAACTCAGCCTCAGGGTGTTTGGCTCGGATGACGGGCAGCAATTGCTCAATCACCCACTCAGCCGCTTGCTCATTGGGGCGGTAATCCATTTGCCCAGTAAACACGAAGTGCGGACCCTTGCGAGCTGCCAATTCGGCATGCGGCTCGACTGCGCTGGGATCAAAGGCGGCGGCATCAATACCATTGCCGATCACTTGGACGTTCACCCGCGATGGATCGGTCAGCCTGCTCCGGTATAGTTCAGCTTCGTTCTCGCTGATCAAAATAGTCGCATTGGCCCGCGCGCCGAGGCGCTCTTCTTCCGCCGCAAGCAAGCGCCCTTCCCGCGTATTCAGCCAGACGCGCTCGCCCGCTTCGGCATAGCCTTCGAACTTGGCGCTATCGACATCGCAGAGGTCGATCACCACCCTACTCCTAAAGCTATCGGGCACATATTGGCCCATTTGCCCGGAGAAGATGATGATCATGTCGATTGGGTGCTTAACGAGGGTCTGCTGAACCCAGCTTTCCAATCGCGCGCTGTGAAATGCGGTGAGGCTGACTGGTTTGCCGGTCAGCACCGCTTCGACCCCGGCAAGCGCCAGAGGTTTACGCCGATCGACGACGCATTGTGAGGCGGCGAGCGCATCGACCTCGTCCACAGCTGCGCGGTCTTCAGCATTCTCCGCGAAGCAGCCGACATGGACTGGGGCAAGTTGCGCCAGTTTCTTCAGCAAATGATGCGCGCGAATCTTGTCCCCGCGATTGGGCGGAAACGGTACGCGGTGCGCCAGAAATAGGATATCACCCATCAGCCTGCCCGGTCCCTAGGCCAGTCCGCGCGCAATCCATGGACCAATCGCATTGGCAATCGGCAGCGGCAGCTTCTTCCAGAGCTCAATCTTGCGCGAATAAGCCTCGCTGGTCGGGTCGACATCGCGCGGCTCGGTGCCCGGCGCATGCCAATGGGCATAAGTCAGCGGCTGCGGTTCAAAGCCCCAGTTCTTCTTGAAGTTGTAGGGGCCGCTGCCGGTCTTGGAGCGGCCAAAATCAAAGTGTGACATACCAAGCGAACGCGCGTGGCACATGAGTTTGTAATACATTAGCTCATTGGCGCGCAGGGAGCGCGCAGCAAATGTGCCACCGCCCCAAAATGGCATAACTGCGCCCTCGTGATAGAAGGACAAAACGCTGGAGACAGGCTCCTCATCCGAATACACAGTGAGGATATCGGCACTGTCAGGAAACGCCTCAATCATCGCCTTGAACAACGTTTTCGGAAACACGGGCGTACCAAGATTGCGGACACTCTTGCTGTACGCCGCATAATGAGCCGACAAATCGCTGTCTGAGCGGCCAATGCGTACGTTGAGGCTGCCTTTCAGGCCCTTGCGCACCTCCGCCCTCGCCTTGCGCGGAATGGCTAGCAATTGCGCCTCGTCATCCTCTGACAACTCGGCGATGAAACCCGCGTGTTTGTCGCTCACGCTTTTCCAGCCATTGGGCACGGCTCCCCCGCGAAGTTCCACGCTGGCAACCGAATTCCTAACCGCGTGATCTTGTACGGCGCCAGCAAGGGCCTGAGCCGCTTCCTGTGTCTCGGCCAAGACACCGCCTCCCACGCCAAATCCACTGGAGACCAAAGCCCGACCAAACAGAGGCGAATGCGCATCGGTCAACGGCAGCCAACCGGTAACTACGCCCATCTGCTGAGTGATGAATCCGCAGGCCTTTTGACCTGTGCCCGCTTCCACTGCTTTCAGCCATGCTGGGCGGTGAAACAGACTTGCCTTATGCTCGCGCACAAACCCCTCAAGCCGCTCCAGCATTTGGGCGTCCGAGAAGTCCACTTGCGAGACGGTGATAGGCAGTTTCACAGGCGCGTTCATGGGGTCAGGTCGACGGCCCGTGATGCTTCGCGCAGGGCGATCATATCCATCCGTGCCCAGCGGAACTCATGAACCAACTCGCCCAGCTTGCCCGCCATCTTATCGAGATTGGTGTAGTGGCGCAGCTTTGAGCGCATCGGCGCATTGCCAACGCGCGGCTGATTGGGATCAATTTCCCAAGGGTGAAAATAGAACACCGCCGGGCGTTCTTCGCGGCGGTTCACTTGGCGGATCGCCCAGCGCGAAAAGGCATAGGGCAGCACGCGGAAGAACCCGCCGCCTCCCGCCGCAACACGCCGGCCGCCAAGAATGGCGGTGGTGACCGGGATCTCGATCATGTCGGACCAAGGAATCGGCTTAAAGGCAAAACGCGGCGCCTCAGGCCAGCCATAATGGTCATGCGCAATCGGCGCGACGCTGGAAGAATAGGTGTAGCCCTGCTCTGCCAGTTCCATGAAGGCCCAAGGGGTGCGCTGGTCGATGGAGAAACTTGGCGCGCGGTAGCCGGCAACCTCGGTGCCAGAGCAGTCCTGCAGGATATCGCGCGACAGTTTGAGATCTTCGGCAAATTGCTCACGTGTGAAGGTGAAGACGCGCGCGTGGTCATAGCCATGGCTCGCGATTTCATGGCCCGCATCTGCAATCCGCTGAATCATTTGTGGATGGCGCTTTGCCACCCAGCCAAGGGTGAAGAACGTGCCATGCACGTCGGCCTCGGCAAACAGATCGAGGATGCGGTAGATATTGTCTTCGACGCGGGTCTTGATCCCGTCCCACTCGCCGCGCTCGATCACATCCTCAAACGCGCCGACCTGAAACCAGTCTTCGACATCAACGGACAGGCCGTTGACGACCTGAGCCTTCACATCCTTGGAGAAATTCGGCGCGACGTTCATTTACGCGGCCTCGCGCGATGCGTCTTCCTCAAGCCATTCGATCAGCATGCCAACGACATGTCGGAAAGATTGCTCTTGTTCTTCAAGCCGGCTTTCAATGCGGTTGATCGCTTCGCTTACCTCCGGATCCATTTCCATTGGCTGCGCGTGGGAACCTGCCTCTTGCAACTCACCAATCGCAGCCTCCAGCTTGGAGGTGCGCTGATCGCGCTCTGCCAGCAAGGCGGCGACTTCTGGTGCAGGCACCGCGTTAATTGCCGCGTCTGCAACAGATGCAGAGGTAGTCACTTGCGCTGGAATATCGCGCGCACCTTTTGATGTATCGGTTAGCATTTCTTCGCAGACAGCCTCAACCATCGCTGTGGTCAGCTCGCTTTGCTCTTCGATCGCGCTGAGCAGCAGCAGACGGTTCATAATCTGGTTCACACGGCGCGGAATGCCATCCGTTGCCTCGTAAATGGCACTCAGCACTTCGGCGGTGATCGCTGGATTACCCTGCCACCCGACATGCTCGAGCCGGTGGGTGATATAGGCTTCCACCTCTTCCTCATCGAGCGCTTCCAGGTGGTGCGAAGCGATGACGCGTTGGCGCAGTTGATCGAGGTCAGGATGGCTCGCGACTGTCGTGCGAAATTCTGGCTGACCCAGCAGCAGGCTTTGCAGCAGCGGGTGCGATCCCAATTGAAAATTAGACAGCATGCGCAGCTCTTCCAATGCGCCGACAGGCAGGTTCTGGCATTCGTCGACGACCAGCAAACAACGCCGCCCTGCGCGCGCTTCGTCCTGCAAGAAGCCCTCAATCGCGCCCAAAGCGCCTGCTTTGTCGCGGCCTGTGACTTCGATGCCAAAGCTTTGCGCAACCACATGGATCAGCTCTTCGCCGTCGAGTGCGCTGGTGACGACTTGGCCGACAGTCAGTGCCTCCGGGTCGATCCGCTGCATCAGATGCGCCACCAAGGTCGACTTACCCGCGCCCACTTCGCCAGTGATGACGATAAATCCCTCGCCCTGGTTCAAGCCATAGCCGAGATAGGACAAAGCCTTCCTGTGGCTCGCGCTCTCGAAATAGAACTCGGGATCAGGGGTCGGCTGAAATGGGCGAGAATTGAAGCCGTAAAATTGTTCGTACATCGTCAGTGTGTCCAGATCAGAAGTCGTATCGCAGGCCGAGCAGCGCCGTTGCAAAGGCGAAGTCATCAGCCGACAAATCGGAATCGAGGTAATCCACAGCGACCGCCGCGCGGGCCGACAGCTTGCCGGTGAGCGAGCGGCTGTAAGCAGCCGAAGTGCCATAGCCGGTGACATTGCCGTTGATGCCATCACCGCGGCCAAACCAATTGACGTAACCATTGACCGCGAGGTTCGCATTGTTGCCGATTGGGCGGTTCAGAGAGCTGCGCACGTAATAGCTCTCGTCGGTCACACCGTCAGCGGCGGCCAAAATCGTTCCCGGTGCTGCGATGAAGCGGCGATTGTCATACCCAGCAGCAATTGCCGCGTTGAGGCGGCCAACCTGGCGCTGATAAGCGATTTGGGCGCCGCGGCTGCGGAAGGCGGCTGAACGGACTGAGCCGAACAGGCCAGCACAGCCCGCGCCGCTTTCTCCGCCGACACACCCACCGAAATCACCGGTCAGTGAGTTGCGAATGGCCGAGAATTCGGTTGGCAATGCTGCCAAGGAATTGGTGAGCGATCCGCCAAATCCGCTGACCGCGTCGTAGACTGAGATACTCAGCTGGCTGCGACTATCAGGTACAAATGTGAAGTTGCCGTAATAGGTGGTTGAATCGTAACGGCGACCAACGGTCGCCGCGAGCGACGTGCGGCTGCTCGGGCGCCAGAGCACGCCAACGTCCCAGATAAAACCATCAATATCAAAGGCGAGCTGGCGCGGCGCGCTGGTGTCTGTGACCAAGCGGCCATCTGTGCCGATCACGGGATCGCCGTTAACATCGCGCAGCGCATCGCGGCTCGAAACCTCAACATCTTCGTAGCCGACGCCGCCGACAACCGAGAGATTGCTGGTAATCGGCACGGTCACGTCGGCACGAACATAGGTGTCACGGACTCGTTGGTCGAGGTTGGAAATGTCTTCCTGAAAATATCCCCCACCAACTCCAATACCAACGGGCAGAGGCTCGCCTGGGCGGGTGGCAGCGCGCAATTGTGCGTTGTAGGTGACACTGTCGTCGAACACATCGGCGACGTCTCCGGAGGGAGTGACAATCGCGTCATTCGCCTCAAGACGGGTGTAGCCCACTCGAGCAGAGCCGGTCACATCGACCGCACCAACGCGGGTTGCAAGAGTTGGCCCGACATAGCCGCTGTAGATTTGGCTTTCGGCATCGTCTTGCACCAACGGATTGGCAGTGACCCCGCCAGAGCCATCAATTCGCGTGCGGCTAGCCAAAGCCCCTGCGTCCAGCGTCAAAGAACGCGGGATAATCGAGAGATAACCGCGTGCAACGCCGCTGAACGTATCGGAATCGATGCCGTCAGACGCGCCGTAGCCAATGTTGCGCTCGTAGCGCAGCGATAACGAACCACCGCTGTTGCGGCCCGTCGCGGATACATCCACGCCTGCTGCCACTTGAGTGTAGGTCAGCACGTCATCGCCCGGTGTCAGCTCAGCCGAAAGAACTTGAGACACCTCAATATAGGGCTGCACAGCAACACGCGGGCCGTCTGAGGTGCCTGAATTGCCGCCGTCATCCTGTGCTTGCGCCTGAGCGGGCGCAGCGACGACAATGGCCGCCAGCCCGACCAGCAGAGCTGCTCTGAGAACTTTAATCACGATCTTTCCCCCTGCGCGCCATAACTGCCAAACTGGCGTCCTGACGGGCTGAATTGTGCTGCATTGAGCAACAGCTTAATGTCGACACAGGCCGACAGCAGCCGCTGCGCATCTTCAAGCGCTGCACGACTTGTTTCATCGGCGCGGGCGACCAGCAAAACCTGGCCAACATGCGCGGCGAGCTCGGCTGCTGCGGAGGCAGCAAGCGCGGGCGGTGTATCGAAAATGACGATCCGGTTCGGCGCGCCCTGTGTCAGACGTGCAAGCACGTCGCCGGTCCGGGCGCTCGCCAAATATTCGGCGGCATTGGAATTGCGGCTGCCCGCAGGCAGCACGGAAAGATTGTCGATATCTGTTTTGACCGCGAGCGTTTCTGGCTGAAGGCTCGGGTCAGCCAATGCGTCCATCAGGCCTTTACCCGGTTCGAAACCAAGGCGTGCCGGGACGCTGGGTTTGATCACATCAGCATCGACCAGCAGCACTTCGAGATCACGCTCAGCCGCCAAAGCAATCGCCAGATTGACCGCGCAGTAGGTCTTGCCCTCGCCAGGATGCGGCGAAGAAATGAGAATTTGCTGTGCTTTCGATGATCCGCCGGCGCGAGCATCGGCAAGCAGTTCCCGTTTGACGATGCGAAACTCTTCGAGCAGCTCACTCACGCCGTCTTCTGGCACGATCAGCCCTGCATCGCGAAGATGATCGCGGGAGATGGGTTGCAGCGTATTGCCGAGAGCGACAGCCTGCGGGGTCGCCTTGATGGGCTCTACTTTGGGATCTTCTGGCGCAGAAGTTTGGACTGTCGTCGCTACGGAAGCCGCTACAGGAGCAGTAGCGCTTGAAGCGGTAACCGGCCGACGAACGCACTTTTCACCTTCTGGCAGGCGCACAGGCGGCTTTGCTGATGCCAAGGCATCCAGGCCAAAGGTATCGTTTGCACGCTCAAACAGCGACGGTTTGCCGCTCACTTTGGTCGTCCCTTCGCGTGAAATTTTGCTGTGTTCTGTCATCTCAGCCCCCTCACGCAACCGCGCCGACTGAGACAAACTCAATGCCCAGCAGAATTATGAACACACCGAACAACCCAGCGGTTGCTCCAGCGAATTGTTTAAACCGTTTTGTGCGCAGTTCCCTCGCGGCATCGGATACCGTCATCGAGATCGAGCCAATCACAGGTAGATCGAGCGCGCGCTCCAGCTTCTTTGGCGTTGCGAAGGTCGAACGCAGTTGGCTGAGCGCGTAAGCGGCCCCTGCCCCAGCGGCGAGACCTACGAACAGCACGCCGAGCAGCAACAATGGACGATTGGGTGCAGCGGGGCCTTGCGGCACCACTGGCGGATCGGTCGGCTGGAATTTAAACTGGCTGGTGTTGTCTTCCACTTCGCCGCGCGTGCGCAGTTCTTCGCGGTCTTGCAGCAGCTTTTCGTAGTTCTGCTGCAGCACCTCATAATCGCGGCTGATCCGGTTCGCTTCTGCGGCGACCTCTGGCTCAGCGGCCTGGCTGCCCATCAGCGCGGCTATATCTGATTGGATCGCTGCACGCCGGGATTGCAGCGATTCGACGCTGGCTTGCCGGTCTGCACGGATCGAGGTCAGCGAGGTATATGCTGGGTTTGGTGCGCCGCCGCCGGCGTTCGGCCCTTCTGCCGCAACTTGGCGGGTCAGGATTTGAACTTGGCGTGTGGTTGCAACCACATCGGGATGCTCGTCGGTCAGCCCGCGCGAACGCAGTTCTGCCAATTGCGCTTGGGCGCCAGATAGAGCGGCCCGAGGACCGCCAGTGCCCGGCGTGTCGATGGTGCGCGGCGTCCCCGCTAATTGGCCGTTGATCGCGGCCAAAGCACTTTCAGCAGCAGCGAGGTCAGCTTCGATCCCGCGCGCCTCTGTCCGCGCCTGCTGAAGGCGGGTTACAAGCGTACCTGAACCCCCGATCAAGTCAGGATATTGCGCTTCAAAGGCGAGACGGCGCTGTTCTGCCGCTTCAAGCTCGCGCTTGCGCTCTTCAAGCTGTTCATCGATCTGAGTGACGGCACCGGAAACCTGCGCCCGGCTACCCGCGACATGTTCATCGCGTAGGATATCGATCAGCTTCTGGACCACATCACGCGCTAGAACGGCGTTCTCAGCGTCAGACAGATCACCTTTGCCGACCGTCGCGGTGATTACGAACAGATTGTCCTGCTCGCTCGTAACAGTCACCTTCTCATCGAGGTTCTTGATCTCAGTCTCAAGCGCCGAGCGTTCTGTGATATTCTCACCCAAACGCGTTGAGTTGATGACTTTTTCAAGGTTTACAGCGCTGGCAAGTGTTTGCCGAACGCGGCGGATTTCCTCGCGGCCATCGCCGGCAATGCCCAGTTGTTCGGACAGCACATCGTCCACATCCACATAGATGCGCGCCTTCGCCTCATAGGAATTGGGGATCATTGCGACCACCAACCACCCGAGCAGGCACACGCCCCAGGCGACGGCAAGCGCCAGCCACCGGCGGTGCCAGACCGAGTAAAGCGCTGTGCGCAGTTCTTCAAAAATCTCGCTCATGCGCGACGGAGGTCCTTAAAAGGTGCTCTCAGGGATGATGATTACATCGCCTGGGTTTAGGGTCACGTTTGCGGCGCTATCGCCCTTTTTGAGCAAATCCTTGAGGCGCAGGCGGTACTCGACCTGTTCACCGCTCTCGCGGTCCAAACGGATCAGCTTTGCCCGGTTGCCAGCGGCAAATTCGCTCAAACCGCCCACAGCGATCATCGCGTCAAGCACGGTCATATTCGCCCGGTAAGGCAAAGATGCTGGCTGCTCGGTTGAGCCAACAATGCGGATTTGCTGGTTAAACGTGCCGGAGAACTCGTTGACGATCACCGAGACAATCGGCTGCTCAATATATTGAGCGAGTTGATCGCGGATGTCGTTCTGCAATTCGGTGGCGGTTTTGCCCACGGCAGGAAGGTCGCGCACTAGCGGGATCGTAATCCGGCCATCAGGGCGAACCTGAATTTCCTCAGCGCTCAACTCTGGATTGCGCCAAACGTGGATAGTGATTTGGTCAAGCGGACCAATCACATATTCTTCGCTCGGCCCCTCTTCCGTGGTTGCAAAGCTAGCCGGAGGCAATTCTTGCCCCGCACCACCGCAACCGGCGAGCAGCGAAACTGCAACAGCAGGTCCCAGTATCCGGGAAAGCGAAAAAGAGGTCTTCATTGATACGTATCCTTGCCTAGGTCGGCGGGGTCAGCATCAGCCACAGGAGCGACCTGCAGCACTGGGCCCGCGAATGACCCGAACTCTCTCGCTCATATTGGTGAACATTGTGTTAGTAATAACGCCTGTTTTGGCCCCCTATCCCGTTTCGGGACAGCGGCTTGGCAAACTCTAAACGCGCAGAATTGCGGGGGTTTGAGCGTTTACACGAGCATTTCCGCCGCAGGGCCGTGGCCAAGGAACGCGTTGGGGCTAGCGCTGGCCCCATATGCCCCGGCACAAAAGACCGCGACCAGGTCGTCAACATCGGCGCGTGGCAGGCCCGCTTTGTCGGCCAAACGGTCTAGCGGAGTGCATAGGCAGCCAACCACATTGACCACGTCATCCACTGGCGCGTTGTATCGATTGGCGATGGCGACGGGGTAATTGCGGCGCACAACCGTGCCGAAATTACCTGATGCGGCGAGTTGGTGATGCAATCCGCCATCCGTGACCAGATAGGTCGTGCCGTGACTGACCTTGCGATCAATCACCCGGGTAAGATAGACACCTGCTTCGCCAACGAGATAGCGACCGAGTTCAAGACACAACTCTGTGTTCTCAAGAGGCGTTGGAAGCTTTGCCACATGCCCATGCAATGCAGCACCAACCGCCGGTAAGTCCAAGGCCGAGTCATTGGGGAAATAAGGAATCCCAAATCCGCCGCCCATATTGAGTTTTGGCAGCAGCCCGCCGATCTCGTCAGACAATTTTGCGGCTAAATTCAGCACATTGCCCTGTGCTTCTATAATGGCCTCAGCGCTCAAGGCCTGGCTGCCTGTAAAGATATGCAGGCCGCGCCATTCGGCGCCCGCGGCGATCACTTCGCGCGCCAGAACGGGCACTTTGTCCGCGTCCACGCCAAATTGCTTCGCGCCCCCGCCCATCTTCATGCCGGAGCCTTTAAGCTCAAAATCCGGATTCACGCGCAGAGCCATGCGCGGGGCCTTGCCTAGTTTCTCGCCGATTTTGAGCGAGCGGCGTGCTTCGCCTTCGGACTCGCAGTTGAGCGTTACGCCCGTAGAAATAGCCGCTTCCAACTCATCATCGCGCTTGCCGGGCCCTGCGAAACTGACGCGCGCCGGATCAATTCCGGCGGTATTGGTCATGGTGAGCTCGCCGGAGGAGGCGATGTCGAACCCATCGACTAGAGCCGCCATATGGGAAATCACAGGGGCGTAGGGATTGGCTTTGACCGCATAATTGATCCCTATGCGCGGCGGCAGCGCAGCGCGCAGCTCCGCGACACGAGTATCAAGGCGGTCCTTGGAATATACGAACAGCGGGGTCCTGCCCGCTTGCAGCGCCCATTCGCTGGCTCGCTTACCGCCAATAGCGAGTTCGCCATCAAGTGTCTCAAACCCAGCGGGGATCGGCCCCAGCGCTTTGGCCTTATCCAGCGATATCATTGACTTAGCTCCCTAAGCAGGGCCGTGCGATCAATCTTCCCATTGGGATTTAGCGGCATCGCATCGCGCCAATGGATCGCTTGAGGTTGCATAAAATTAGGAAGCTCCCGCTTGAGCGTTTTGGCCAAATCCTTGTGCGAGACCTCGCTTTCAACACCGCGCACCACGAGATGCACCGCATGGCCAAGGCGCTCGTCTGGCAGGCCGAGGGCCACCGCTTCTTGCACCTCATCACAGGCCATTGCGGCTACTTCGATCTCTGCGGGGCTAATCCGATTGCCCGCGCTCTTGATCATCGCATCGCGGCGACCAACGAAATAGAGCAGACCATCTTCTTCCCGGCGCACTCGGTCGCCAGAGAAGACCGCCGTACCGCCGTACCGCGACTGGCGCGGTGCAGGCTTGAACCGCTGCGCGGTGCGCTCCTGGTCTTGCCAATAGCCTTTGGCGACGAGCGGACCGCAGTGAACAAGCTCACCTTCCTCGCCGGGCTCCGCCACTTCACCCTCTTCATTAATGACAAGAATTTCTGCGAAAGGAATTGCCTTACCCATTGAAGTTGGGTGCGAATCGACCAGCGACGGATCAAGATAGGTAGAGCGAAACGCCTCAGTCAGGCCGTACATTGGATAAAGATCAGCATCGGGGAATATCCGCCGAAGATCCGTGACCAGCTCGGTGGTCAGCGCCCCGCCGCTATTGGTCATACGCCGCATGGAAGCGGTTGCCTCTGGCGTCCATTCAAGCTCGGTGAGTTGGACCCACAGCGGAGGCACAGCGGCCAAGGTCGTGATCTGATGCTTGGCGCAAGCCTTCATCACATCGCGCGGAAACAGGAAGTCGAGTGGAACGATGCAGCCACCTGCGTACCACGTCGAAAGCAGTTGGTTCTGGCCATAATCAAAGCTGAGAGGCAGGACCGAAAGCGTCACGTCATCGCCTGCCATCTGGAGATAATCTGCGACGCTGACCGCCCCGAGCCACAGGTTGGCATGGCTCAGCACCACGCCCTTGGGCCGCCCGGTGGAGCCGCTGGTGTAAAGGATGGCCGCCAGTTCACTGGGATCCGCACCGGAGGGACCAAGCGGCGTGTCATGCGTAGTAGCCGCCGATAGAGCCTCATCTTGCTCCATCGCGCCGCAGGAAACCGGCAAATCACTGTCTTCGAGCGATTTTAGCCGCGCAGCATTCGCGATCAACAGGCTTGCCCCGCTATCCGCCAAGATATGCGCTGCCTGCGCCCGTTTAAGCAGGGGATTGATCGGCACATGCACCAGACCCGCCCTCGCCGCTGCCATTGGCAGCAAGCAAGTCAGCCGCCCCTTCGCTGCCCAGCTCGCGACCCGTGCGCCCTTCTCCGGCACAGCGCTCTGAAGCCAGCCCGCGAGAATGGCGACACGCTGTCTTAACTCCTCATGGTTAAACGTCCGGTCACGAAGCACCAGAGCAGGCGCATCCGCGCGGCCACATTCCGCGCCGCGTTCGGCGATGTGGTCGAGCGGTTTGGCTGTCTCATCTAGGGTGCTTGGCATGACTAATCCGAAGAGGCACGATCGAGTGATCACCGTGAGTTACCATGACACCGTTAACGTCTTGCATGACCTATGTCATCAAGCGGATGATGGCGTGGTTAGCTCTCCCTTTGAGCGTGCGGAATGGTTTGATCTGTTGGTTGAAACCGGCCTTAAACCACTGATTGTGGTTGCCAAAGAAGGCGATCGCAGCGCGGCCTTGGTGTTGAAGGCAGGCGCAGATCACCTCACCCCAATGCGCAATTGGTACAATTTTACCTGGCGCGAATTGGTCCCTCTGGGCGATCTTGGAGACCGCCTACTGTTTGAGATAGCACGCAGTTTAAAGATGCACGGCCATCGCGTAACGCTAGAGCCTGTGCCAGACGAAAATGGCTCGGCAACGCGGCTTGCAAAGGCATTCAAGGCGGCGGGTTGGGCAGTCAAAAGCGAGCCAAGCGATCTCAACCACATCCTGCACGTTCGCGGGCGCAGTTTTGCCGAATATTGGGCTGAGCGGCCGGGCAAGATGCGCACGACGCTGAAGCGCAAGGCCAAGAAGGTCCGCGTCGAGATACTCGAGACGTTCGATGAAGCGGCTTGGGCCAGCTATGAGGCGATCTACGCCGCCAGTTGGAAGCCTGAAGAAGACGAGCCTGCCATGCTGCGCGAATTCGCACGCGCGGAAGGAAATGCGGGGCGCCTGCGACTGGGCCTCGCCTATGAAGACGCAACGCCGGTCGCTGCGCAGTGTTGGACCGTGGAAAATGGCTGCGCTTACATTCACAAGCTCGCCCACTTGGAAAGCCACAAACAGCTCTCGGCAGGCACGACACTAACGGCTGCTTTGTTTGAGCGTGTCATCGATCAAGACCAAGTCGAACTGATCGACTTTGGCACGGGTGATCAACCCTATAAGGCTGAGTGGATGGGCGAGACGCGCCATCGTTATCGGATTGATTGCCTTGATCCGCGCCAGTCCAAGGCCTGGCCCGCACTAGCCAAGCGGCTCGTTCGGCAAACCACTGTGCGACTTGCGAAGCGTGAGGCGCAGAGCTAAGGCGAGCGCCCGTATCAGTAGAAACCCGCTAAATTCCGGGAAACGAGGGGTGCATGAGCAGTAATCCGGTCACCGACAATTCGGCAACCGCATCAGAGCAGACGGATATGTCAGGCATCGGCAAAAGCCGCGCGGCGATTGACCGTGACCTTAAGGCGATTATCGCCGATGTTCTGGGGTTAGACGCTGACGACGTGAACGAATTCACCCTGGAAACCGGCCTGTTCGGCGACCTGCCAGAGCTTGATCTCGATGGCGGTCGCAGGCCTGCTCACCGAGATGGAAGACCGGCTCGACATCGTGATCGAAGACGACGACGTGGATGGCGAAATGCTCGAAACCTATGGCGGGCTGCTCGCCTTTGCCGAGGCTAAGATCATCGAAGGCTGATCGGGCACGTGCTAACCCACTGGCCCTGCCCGCAGCCCAGCGGCATGATTTCAGAAGAAATGCTGGCGAAATTTGACCATCCTGGGCGCCCGCGCGTTCTGGTGATCCCGCCGCTATTTGATGAGCACAACAAATTCCGCAGACAAATCATTGAAATCATGCGCTTGCTTGATGGCCTGGAAATAGGTTCAGCAATGCCAGACCTGCCTGGTTGGAACGAGAGTACCGCCCCATTGGCGCAGCAAAGTGTGGGCGCGTGGCAGTCAGCGATGGGCGCAGCCGCGAGCCATTGCAGGGCGACGCATGTTCTGACCTTTCGGGCTGGTGTGCTGTTTGCGCCGCCGGACCTGCCAGGTTGGGCATATGTTCCACAGACCGGAGCAAAACAGCTGCGCAGCATGATCCGCGCGCAAGTGATTGCCGCTCGCGAAGCTGGGGCTGATGAAAGCTCAGACGATCTGCTGCAAATCGCGCGCGAGAGCGGCATGGCCTTTGCAGGCTGGGATATGGGCGCGCAATTAGTGCGCGAACTGGAGCGGGCAGACGAGTTTTCCTTGGGTAGCCTTACGGAGATCACGCAAAGCGAGCTCGGCGGACGCGGGCTTTGGCTGCGCGCAGAGCCTGATGAAGATCCAGAGCAAGCGGCCGCCCTCGCCACTCTGGTTGCGGAAGAGCTGGTCGCACCATGAGCCGCCTGCACATGGATTATGGCTGCGGAACGCTCAAATGCGCAGGCACATTGGACACTGCACCGGGAACAACAGGACTGCTGGTCGTCAGTGGCGGAAATGAAATTCGCGCTGGTGCCTTTTCCGGGCAAGCGCGGCTAGCAGCAGAGATCGCCAAGGCTGGCTTCCCAGTGTTCCGCTTCGACCGGCGCGGCGTTGGCGACAGCGAAGGAGAAAATCGTGGTTTCCGTAAGTCAGAAAAGGATATTCGCTCCGCAATCGAGGCCTTTCGCGCCATTGCTCCTCAGGTGGAGCGGATGATCGCCTTTGGGAATTGCGACGCGGCCTCGGCTCTGATGCTGGCGGGAGGCGCGGAGTGTGATGGATTGATTCTATCCAATCCCTGGACGATCGAAGGGGATGAGCCAGGTGATTTGCCTCCGCCCGATGCGATCCGTGCTCGCTATGCCGAAAAACTCAAGAACCCCAGTGAGATAATGCGTTTGCTGCGCGGCGGGGTGGATCTCAAGAAGCTGGCGCGCGGGCTGACCGGATCGCTGCGTTCTGCGCCGGAAGCCACCAGCCTAGCGGCTGAAATGCAGGCGGGCCTAGCTGGCTTTTCGGGCCAAGTGCGCATCCTGCTCGCCAGCAGTGACCGCACTGCCCAGGCCTTTGCTGCCAGTTGGGTGGCGGATGATCCCCGGATTGCGACCTGTGAGGGGGCCGGACACGCCTATGTAGAGCCGCATGCCGCCGACTGGCTTCGGGCTCAGATCCTTGCCGGGCTGCGCGCCTGATCTACTCTCGGGTAAACAGGCTCACCAACTCAACGTGGGTAGACCAGCGAAACTGCCCAATGGGGCGCAATTTTTCTAGTGTGAAACCAGCCTCGATCAAGCGCGCGGCATCGCGTGCCCAGCTTGATGGATTGCAGCCGACATAGACAACCCGTTTAATCGTGCTTTGCGCGATTTGACCGATCTGCTCGCGCGCTCCCGCCCTCGGCGGGTCAAGCAGAACGGCCGCGAACTTACTGATTTCCTTGGCATCCAGAGGATTGCGGAACAGATCACGGTGCATGGCATGAACCTCCCGCTGGCCCCGCCCCGCAGCGGAGTTGCACGCAAGATGAGCCGCCTGATCCGCCTCCACGGCCAAAACCTTGCGCCCCTGTGCCAGGCCGAAAGCAAATGTGCCAAGCCCCGAGAAGAGATCCGCAACTACGCCAGAACCCTCCAGCCATTCCGATGCGTCTGCAAGCATGCGCGTCTCCGCATCGCGTGTCGCCTGCAGAAAAGCGCCTGCGGGCATGGGCACAGACAGGCCTGACAAAGTAACGCTAATCGGCTCAGGCTCCCACACGGTTTCCGCGCCGTATCCTTGATCTATCGAAAGCCGCGCCAGCCCTTGATCCCGCGCGAAATCGAGTGCCGCCTCTGTCGCCTCCAATCCTTCGAGAGTGATGTTGGTGAGGCTGCAATCGACACCCTGATCGGTCCATGCGAGCGCGATATCGACCGGAGCCTTGCTGCCATGCTCTGCGATAAAGGCGCGCAAAGGCACGATCATTGTCGCCAATTCAGGTACGAGAACAGGGCATTCCTTGAGGTCGACGATCCTGTGCGAACCGGCCTCGCGAAAGCCGAGCAACGCGCGGCGATGCTTGCGCAGAGCATGGAGAGTTGCCCGGCGGCGGCTTTGCGGCGGTGAGAGATGCACCGGCAACAGTTCGCGCGGCTCCAGCCCCTGCCCCTCAGCCGCATTGGCGACGCGCGAACGCACGAATTCAGACAATGTCTCTTCGTCCGCATGCTGCAATTGGCACCCGCCACAGCGCTCAAAATGCTGGCAAGGTGGATCGACGTGGTGGGGACCGCGCGTGAGCGTGCCATCGGGAGCGATGACGTCTCCTGGTAAAGCGCCAGATGCATGGCGGCCGTCGGCGCTCGCTCCGTCGCCCTTGGCCGCTAGCCTGACGATTTCCATTGTCTCAGGATCATTCACTCTGAAACACTGACCAGCATTTCCGCGGGGATCAAATAGCGGTCTTCGCCGATTGCGAATTCGCGGATCACTGCGGGATCAAGACTGCGATCCTGAAGTGCATCTGCTCCGTCCATTGCTGACAGCTCGCTGGTGGCCGCATCATATGTGATCCGGCGAAAGCCGCCATCTGGGTGATGTAACAGGAAGAACGCGCCGCTTTCATCTGCCGCCTGTTCCAAAGTGCAGACGGTCGAATAATCCGCTCCCGCTCCAATTGCGCAGTCGATATCGCTGCCTTGCGGCGTTCCGACAGGCTCTGCACCGCAACCAGCGAGCGCGCCACCCGCCAAAATCACGGTCAGACCAGCCCTAAATATCCGCAAAAACATGAGCTTCCTTCGCAGCGCCGGGATGAGTGAGCGCGCCTTTACTCGCGGGGCCGACGTTCTGAGCGTAGCGCCATAATGCGCCAGCTTGATAGTCATTTGTGCGCGGCTGCCAGCCTTTGCGGCGCTCGGCCAGCACATCTTCGCCAACATTGAGATCAATCGTGCCCGCCTCCGCATCAATGGCAATCTCGTCGCCATCTTCGACGAGTGCGATAGGCCCGCAATCCGCCGCCTCTGGCCCGACATGGCCGATACAGAAGCCCCGTGTTGCCCCGGAGAAACGGCCATCGGTGATGAGCGCTACTTTTTCGCCCATGCCCTGCCCGTAAAGCGCCGCCGTGGTGGAGAGCATTTCGCGCATTCCAGGGCCACCCTTTGGCCCCTCGTAGCGGATGATGATTACGCTACCCTCAGCAATGTCGCGTGCTTCCACGGCGGCAAAGGCGTCTTCCTCGCAATCGAACACGCGGGCAGAGCCGGTGAATTGCAACCGCTCCATGCCTGCGACCTTCACAATAGCACCATCGGGAGCGAGTGAGCCTTTCAGGCCAACAACGCCGCCCGTGGGCGTGATGGGCTTAGCAACCTCATAGAACACCTTCTGATCCGGGTTCCAGGTCACTTCTTCGATGTTTTCGCCCAAGGTCTTGCCGGTCACTGTTATCGGGTTGGGGTCGAGAAAACCGCCGTCGAGCAGGGTTTTCATGCCCATGTAGACACCGCCCGCCTCGTGCATGTCCTTGGCTACGTATTTCCCGCCAGGCTTTAGATCAGCGATGTAAGGCGTGGATTTGAAGATCTCCGCGACATCAAACAGGTCGAACTCGATGCCTGCCTCGCTAGCCATCGCCGGAAGGTGCAATGCCGCATTGGTCGAGCCACCGGTCGCAGCAACAACTCGAGCCGCATTCTCGAACGCTTCACGCGTGCATATGTCGCGGGGCCGCAAATTGAGCTCCAAAAGGTTCATGACCTGTACGCCCGCAGCCCGCGCAATCTCTTCGCGTGATTTATACGGAGCTGGCGTCATATTGCTGTTTGGCAGGGACAATCCGATCGCCTCGCCTACGCAGGCCATGGTGTTGGCCGTGAATTGACCGCCGCATGCGCCATGGCCGGGGCAAGCGACCTTTTCGAGCGCGATCAGCTCTTGCAAAGGGCAATTGCCCGCTGCGTGCTGACCCACGGCCTCAAACACATCGACCACAGTCACGTCTTTATCGTTGAAAGTGCCAGGCAGGATCGAGCCGCCATAGACAAAAATGCTCGGAACGTTGAGGCGCAGCATCGACATCATCATGCCGGGCAGGCTCTTGTCGCAGCCAGCGAACCCAACGAGCGCGTCGTAGCAATGTCCGCGGACGGAAACCTCCACCGAATCTGCGATGATCTCGCGGCTGATCAGCGAGCTTTTCATGCCCTGATGGCCCATCGCAATGCCGTCGGTGACGGTAATCGTGTTGAAGCGGCGCGGCGTTCCGCCATTTTCGATCACACCCTCGCGGCAGATATTCGCCTGCGGATCGAGCGTTGTGTTACACGGCGCGCTGTCATTACCGGCGCTCGCAATCGCTACAAATGGACGCGCAATCTCTTCCTCGCTCATCCCCATCGCGTAATAATAGGAACGGTGCGGGGCACGCTCTGGCCCGACCGAGACATGACGACTGGGAAGTTTCGTTTTATCGAAGCGCGAAGACATAATATTTCTCAAATTGGAGCTCTGATGAAGCCCCACTGCCGTTAGTCGAGCGCGAGTGCAACCCTTCCGCATACATCTGCGATCATTGCTGCCCAGCGCGATTGCTCAACGCGGGTCGCGATCAGGTCTTGGCGGACCTCGATTGCGCAATAATAGCGCCCATGCGCCTCGGCGTGGCGGTTCATCGTCGCATTGAGCTCGCGGCCGGAATAGGGTTCATTGTCGCCGACGTTCAACCCCTGCTCTCCGAACAGATTGATCGCATGGCGGGCCGCGCGGTCATCTTGATTGTAGAGTAGCGCGATCTCCCACGGGCGGTCCTCACTGCGCGATTCCAGCCGAGGCGTGAAACTGTGCAGCGAAATGATCAGCTTGGGTGCAGCCTCGTCGAGCCATGCGCCGAGTGCGGCGTGATAGGGCCTGTGAAACCGCTCTAGCCGCCCCTCGACATCGGCTCCGATATTGCCGGGGATCAGGTGACCGTCACTTTCCGTCGGCACGACGCCGGGATGGCCCTCTTCTCGGTGAAGATCGGTGACAAGGCGGCTGACGGTGGCGAGATGCGCGGCGATACCGTACTCACGTGCCATGCGAACGGCCACGCCGTGCACGCCAATGTCGATGGCAATGTGCTTTTCCAGCAGGGAATCCGAAATGCCAAGCGGCACATCCTCTGGTACGAAGTTGGAGGCATGATCGGCAACGCAAACGATCCCGCCGCGCGCCGGCTCACCCATTTGTCGGAAAGGATTTTCATCAATCATCGGAGAGATCATCGCAGCTTGCCCGCCAATTGCCACCAATCCGGGTGGCTTTGTGTGATGGTCGCCTGCGCCGCATCGCGCGCGGCCTCGCTATCGTAGAGCGCAAAACACGTCGCACCAGATCCGGACATGCGCGTGAGCCACGCGTCTGTGCCCTCCAACGCGTCCAACGCTTCGCCAATTGCTGGGCATATGCTTATCGCTGGCTGGGTCAGGTCATTGCGGCCAACAAGAGCGATTTCGCGAGCTGTTCCTGCGGGCAAAGCGCCGCGATCGATCCCGTCCCACGCTTGGAACACCGGGCCGGTTGAGAGCGGCACGCGCGAATTGACGAGCAAGACGGGCGTTCCGGTCAGATCGCTATCGATTGGCTCCAATTCGGTGCCAGTTCCCCGGCCCACTGTGGTCTCACTGCGCACGCAGCAGGGCACATCTGCGCCAAGCTTTGCGGCGCGCTCCATCCAATCATCCGGCAGGCCATGCGTTTGCTCAACAATCCGGAACAGCGCGCCCGCATCGGCCGAACCTCCACCAAGGCCAGCGGCAACGGGAAGGTTTTTCTCCAGCGTGATCGCAAGACCCTCTGTCCGCGGCAACACGCCCAGAGCCTTCGCCACGAGATTGTCCATCGGATTGTCAATCCCGCCTGCAAATTCGCCGAGGGTCTGGACGGTGTCCAGCTCGGCGGCGCGAGCGCTCAGCATGTCGCCGGCATCGACAAAGGCGAACAACGTTTCAAGCTCGTGAAAGCCATCGTCTCTGCGCTTGCGGACATGCAGCGCGAGATTGATCTTGGCGTAGGCGGATTCCTTCATTCGTTGTCGAACTTTGCTTGATCGAGCAAGTGTCCACGACGCATGAAAACAGCAAGCGCTTTCTTAGCCCCCATAACAAACCGATCCCATTCGGGGGTGCCGATCAGGTCCTCAATGGTCCAAGGCAATGGATCAGGTGTGGTATCGGCTGTCTCATTCCAGACTTCGTGGAAACCCAAAATTGCTTGTTGCTCTGCCTTGGAGAACACTGGCTCGGAATACCGATCAATTAAAACCGTTTTATAGTCGTGACCTTCGGTTAATACCCAATCGGCCCACTGCTCGATCATTTCGGCTGGGACCAAGCCAGGCGACTTTGCCTCGATAATGTTCTTTTCGTATTCTCTTTGCTCATTGGGCGAAGATGCAGTTTCAAGATACCATACTATCTGTGCTCTGATCCGGTATTCGATTACTTCGGGTGCCACCCCCGTCTCATCCCCTTCCGCCATCACATATTCGGATAGTTCGGGCCGCCGCCACCTTCTGGTGTGACCCAATTGATGTTCTGGTTAGGGTCTTTGATATCGCACGTTTTGCAGTGGACGCAGTTTTGCGAGTTGATCTGGAATTTGGGCTCCTTGCCCTCTTCCTCAATCCACTCATAGACGCCCGCTGGGCAATACCGGTTCGAAGGACCGCCAAAGACGTCAAATTCGCTCGCCTTTTGCAGGTCGACATCGCCCAGTTGCAGGTGAACCGGTTGGTCCTCTGCGTGATTGGTGAAGCTGAAAGCGACATTGGTCAGACGATCAAAGCTGATCACGCCATCGGGCTTCGGATAATCGATCTTTGGATAGAGATCAGCGCGCCCGGTCATGGTGTAATCGGCATGGTGCTTCATGCTGATCGGCAGGCCAATCTTGAGCGTGCGCATCCACATGTCGATCCCGCCCAGGATCGTGCCAATATCATCGCCATATTTGGCAACGGCAGGCTCTGCGTTCTGAACCTTCTTGAGCTCATCCGCGATCCAACTGGAGCGTACGGCGGGTTCATACCCCTGAAGCTCTGGCTGGCTTTCGTGGCCCTCAATCTCTGCGGCGATGGCCTCCGCGCACAGCATACCGCTCTTCATGGCGGTGTGGCTGCCCTTGATCCGGGGCACGTTTACGAAACCGGCCGCACAGCCGATCAGCGCGCCGCCAGGGAAGGCGAGCTTTGGCACAGACTGCCAACCGCCTTCGTTGATGACGCGCGCACCGTAGGCAACGCGGCTGCCGCCTTCGAGAATCGCCTTGATCTCTGGGTGCGTCTTCCAACGCTGGAATTCCTGATAGGGAGAAACCCAAGGGTTCTTGTAATCAAGCGCGGTGACAAAGCCGATCGCGACCTGATTGTTCGCTTGATGGTAGAAGAAACCGCCACCCCAAGTGCCGCTTTCGTTGAGCGGCCAGCCTTGCGTGTGAATGACGCGGCCCGGCACATGCTTGCCCGGTTCAATGTCCCACAATTCTTTGATGCCAAGGCCGTAAACCTGCGGTTCGCAATTGGCCTCAAGGTCGTACTTCGCCTTCATCTGCTTGGTCAGCGATCCGCGCGCGCCCTCAGCAAACAGGGTGTATTTGGCCTCGATCTCCATGCCGGGCTGATAGTCCGGCTTTTGCGAGCCATCCTCCGCGATGCCCATGTCTTGCGTGATGACACCGCGCACTGCGCCCTTGTCATCAAACATCACTTCGTTGGCGGGAAAGCCGGGGAAAACCATCACGCCCAGCGCTTCGGCTTGCTCGCCCAGCCAGCGGGTCATATTGCCGAGCGAACCAGTGTAACAGCCGTGATTGCTCATCAAAGGTGGCATCATCAGATGCGGGATCGATGTCTTGCCATTCTTCGACAGGACCCAGTGCCAGTTATCGGTCACTGGAGTTTGCGCCATAGGGCAATCCATATCGCGCCATTCGGGGAAGAGTTCCGTCAGAGCCTTGGGATCAACCACCGCTCCAGACAGAATATGCGCGCCGATTTCGGAGCCCTTTTCAAGGACAACGACCTCAAGCTCTTCGTTGATCTGTTTCAGCCGGATCGCCGCAGAAAGGCCCGCTGGCCCGCCGCCGACAATAACGACATCGCATGGCATTGATTCCCGTTCGCTCATGAGCCTATTTGATCCCCGAATAATCCTAGAGTTTGCGTGCCTACCCACTTGCTAACTGGCACGGCTAAGGTCAAGACCTGCGATTAACAGTATGACCGCCCCAGCCCCGCCTTTGTCCCGAGAATTTGTCGCTGCCCTTGATTGGTGGCGCGCGGCGGGCGTGGACATCGACTTTGTCGATGACGTTACGGATTGGCTTGCCAAACCAGAAGTGGAAGCGGCGCCAGAAAGCGGTCCTGAGGCGAAAAAAGCTCAGAAATCCGGTGGGACTTCGCCAAAAACAGCACCGAGCGATCTGCGAAAAACTCTTGGACCAAAGGGTGATTTGCTGGGTGAGGACGCGCCGAGTGACCTCGCAACGTTTCAGGAATGGTGGCTCAATGCGCCGGGTCTTGATCCAATCGGGCCGCGCGGCCGCGTGCCTCCTCGCGGAGATGTGGGCGCTAAGCTGATGGTGCTAGTGCTCGCACCAGAGGACGGCGACAAGGATCAATTGCTGTCCGGGCCTCAGGGGCGCTTGCTTGGCAATATGCTGGCAGCGATGGGCTTCTCATCGGAGGATGTCTATTTCGCCTCTGCCCTCACCCGGCCCACGCCAATGGCGGACACGGCCGCAATGGCGCATGCGGGAATGGCAGAGGTCTTGGCCCTGCACATCAAACTGGCCGCGTCGGAAAAGGTTTTGGCGCTCGGCTCTAACATCCCACCGCTTTTGGGCCACGCAGCGGCGCAAGACGCAATCAATTCACAAAAAAGTAACCACACATCTGAACCAGAAAACAACCCTAGTGAGCCATTAACCAAGCTTCTTGTTAGCGAAAGCTTGGAAAGCCTGATGGCAAGCCCCAGGCTGAAAGCGCGTTTTTGGCGGAGATGGATTGAATGGTCGGCAAATCGGTGATGGCGAAAAGCCTTAGGCCAGCAATATTAGCCGCTTCAATCGCCGCCGCACTTGCCACGCCAAGCGCTGCTATGGCGCAAGCGGGCAGCATGGTTGCGCATTACGATGCAAGCTCAAACGGGCGCAGTGCATCTGTGCCCAATGTGCTTTCGAGCAACGAGCGCGCGTTCTACTCAGATCTATTCCGCGCGATTGATGCGCAGCAATGGGACCGCGTCGAAGGCATGCTGGCCCAGCGTCAGGGCGGATTGCTGCACCAGATTGCTCGGGCAGAATATTACACCCACGCAAAGAGTCCCAAAATTGAGGCTGAGCGAATTGCGCGCTGGTTCGACGATGGTGTTCACTTGCCGCAAGCAGCGCAGCTTAGCCGCATGGGCGCCAAGCGTGGTGTCGAAAACCTGCCCTATCTGCCTCAGGCTCAGCGGTTTAGCCGCCAACCTTACGCATCAAAGCGGATACGTCCGCGCCCGGTGAACGATGGCACAATGCCCTCAACCACTAAGTCGGCGATCCTTGACCGCATCAAGAACGACGATCCGGCAGGCGCACACAGCCTGCTGATTGAGATCGATCCGCAGCTCAGCTCGGCTGCACGGGCGGAATGGCGTCAGAAAGTCGCCTGGAGCTATTACATCGAGAATGATGATGCCTCGGCTCAGGCCTTGGCAGAAACCGTTTCGGAAGGTTCCGGCGCTTGGGTCGCTGAGGGTGAATGGGTCGCAGGTCTTGCCGCATGGCGTCAGGGGTATTGCGCGCTAGCGGGTGAAAGCTTTGCCCGCGCCGCTGATCGATCCAGCAATATAGAACTGGCCGCTGCGGCGCATTACTGGGCACACCGTTCATTGGTCCGCTGCCGCGAACCCGGTCAGGCTCAGCGTCACCTTAACGCTGCTGCGCGCTATGACGAGACGCTTTATGGCCTGCTGGCGGGCGAGCAATTGGGCGTGACAGTTCCCGAAAGCGCAAAGCCTGCACCTTTCACCAAAGATGATTGGAGAGTTCTGGAGCGCAGCGCCAATGTGCGTATCGCGGCGGCTCTTAACGAGATTGGCCGTCCAGTTCTGGCCGATGAAGTGCTGCGCCATCAAGCGCGGATCGGCAATCCTAGCGAATTTCCTCTACTGGCGCGCTTTGCCCGCGAGCTTGGCATGCCATCGACACAGCTATTTATGGCGCACAACGCTCCGCGTGGGGCGCGCTCTCATCCGTCGCTGCGCTATCCCGTGGCGCGCTGGCAGCCGGCGACAGGCTGGACCGTGGATCCCGCCCTTGCCTTTGCCCACGCTTTGCAAGAATCAAACTTCCGCGCTGGCGCGGTTAGCCCGGCTAATGCACGCGGTCTGATGCAAATTATGCCGGGTACCGCGCGCGATCACAATCGCAGCTTAAACCTTGGCGCAAGCTATGCTGATCTCAACAATCCAGAGGTCAACCTGGCCTATGGTCAGCGCCATCTTGAAATGCTGCGTGACAGCTATGCGACCGAGGGCAAGCTGCCCAAGATCATGGCCGCTTATAATGCAGGCCTAACCCCGATCAGTCGCTGGAACAGCGAAGTGCGCGATTATGACGATCCGCTGCTTTATATGGAATCGATCCCCTACTGGGAAACGCGCGGCTATGTCGCAATCGTGATGCGCAACTACTGGATGTACGAGCGCGCTGCGGGCGTTTCTTCGCCGAGCCGCCGCGCTCTTGCCGAAGGGCGCTGGCCAGAGTTTCCGCAAATGTCTATGGGCCGCTCTGCACGTTTGGAAAGGTAGAATGCGATGGCCATTGATGAGGCGAAACCCTTCACCCCGATCAATATGGCGGTCCTGACCGTTTCCGACACGCGGACCGCAGAAACCGATACCTCCGGCGACATTCTTGCCGCACGGATCACTAGCAAAGGACACTCTCTGGCAGCGCGCGCAATCGTTAAAGACGATGCTGGCACACTGCTTGATCAATTCAATGCTTGGATTGATGACCCAACTATCGATGCGATTGTCAGCACTGGCGGCACTGGCCTGACTGGACGCGATGTCACGCCAGAGGCGCTGTCCCGGATCGAGGGTGCGCGGGATATTGCCGGATTTGGCGAACTGTTTCGGTGGCTCAGCTTCAAGACCATCGGAACCAGCACGGTCCAATCTCGGGCCTGCGCGGTCGTGGTGCGCGGTACCTATGTCTTTGCCCTACCGGGTTCAAACGGCGCCGTAAAAGATGGCTGGGACGGGATCCTTTACGAGCAATTGGACAACCGTAATCGGCCCTGCAATTTCGTGGATTTGATGCCTCGACTAACCGAGAAATAGCTTTTCTGCTCAGCTCATTCGCTTGGATTAAGCGTGTGGGCGGCTCCCTCGAAATCCTTGAGGTCAGGCTTCTCTGGCTTGTCGCCATAGCCCTTCACCACAGCGGCCAACACCGGCTGCTTTGTTCCCGGCGTCCCCTTGGCTTTGCGCTCCATTCCGAGCACTTTCTCACCAATATATTGGAAAACTTGCGCAGCGACGCCTTGTTCTTCGGCCTTCTTGATGCGGACCTGAGCCTTAGGCGAGACGATGTAGAACTCGTCCCCGCGAACCAAAACCGCGCGGCCGCCCTCACTTGTGCGCACAACATCGCCGATTTCCAGACGCGTACCCTTGGCCGCATACAAAGCCTTCGCATCACGGGTGATCGAAACTTGCCCGTCTGTCTCCGAGATCATCCAGCCAGAATCACTCGCAAACGCAGCGCTGCTCGAGAATAGCGCTGCGCAAATGCACAGATGTTTTGACAGTTTGATCATGGCCTTACCTCGGAATCCTTAGATTAAACTAGGTATCCACGTTAAGCTTGGGGGATTTCCCATCCGATTAAACCGATTGGCTAAAAAAGCCTTGGCGCATTGGGTTAATTTTCCCTTTTTTGATCCGATTTCGAGGCATCCCATAACCAGTGTTTGCTCCGGCGCGATCAACCAAAGGCGTCCCCGCCCTCGCCTGGCTTGAAGCGCATCAAACGGCTATCGATCAGAGCAGCGCTGCGGTTCACAACTGCCAGTTGATAGTCAGGGTCTTTGATCATCTCGAAAAACGCCCCACTGTTTGGGTATTTCGCGACAAAGCCATCGTGCCAAACCTTGTCATCCGGCTCAGGCCCCGTAACCATGGTCTGAAATTCCCCGCGCCACACAATCGACCCGCCTACCCTGCGAAAAATTGGGCCACTGGTCGCGCTATATTCTTCATAGGCGCGCCGCCCGCTCCAACCATTACCATGATGCTCGTGCCCCTCGGGGTACTCAGCCAGCTCGCGATAGCGCAGCAGATTGAGCATATGGATCGATTCATCCCGCGGCAGGTCCTTGAAGGCCTGAAAATTGCTCGGACTAGGATCGATATAGCGTGTCATCAACTTGCCTCCTCAAACTGTAACTTCGCGCCACTCGCCGGGTGACAACCCATCGACTGACCATTCGCCAACACTCCAGCGTACGAGCCGCAAAGTTGGCAAGCCCACGGCAGACTGTCATGCGCCTGACCTGGCGGTTTTTGCCCTCTGATATGCTGAGGGAAATCCAGCTGTCGGGCACATTCTTGCGAAAGCGGATAGGCGGATCGCGGTGCCATAGATCAGGCGGATCAATCCGCTCAGCTTTGGCGGGCTTTGTCATCCCATCTTTCAGCTTCACTCCGCGCCGCAGCGCCTCCAGCGCTTGCGTATCCGGCTCTCCTTCAACCTGGGCAATATAGGTCTTTTCCATCTTGTAGCGCGGCTCCGCTATGCGTGATTGCAAACGCCCATCATCGGTAAGCAGCAACAGCCCTTCGCTATCCTTGTCCAAGCGCCCAGCGGGATAGACCGCCGGCACATCGACCAGATGCGCCAGCGTGTCTTGGATACCTTCCTTGCCGCCGCTAAATTGCGACAACACACCAAAGGGTTTGTTAAGCAGGATTAGCCGAGTGATGGCCCCGGTCCCCTAAGCGCCTTCGAGCTTATAATCACTGAAGCGGTCGCGCAGGTCCTTCTTCGAAATCTTGCCAGTTGCGGTGTGCGGAATGTCGTTCACAAATTCGACCGCATCGGGCATCCACCATTTCGCAATCAGCGGCTTGAGGTGCTCCAGCACATCGTCGCTCGACAGGTCCGCCCCCTCGTTCTTGACCACGAACAGCACTGGCCGCTCATCCCATTTTGGATGGTACATGCCAATGCAGGCGGCCTCGGCAATCCCGGGATGGCCAACAGCCGCATTCTCCAGCTCAACCGAGCTAATCCATTCCCCGCCGGATTTGATCACATCCTTGGTCCGGTCGGTCGGCTGCAATGTACCGTCGGGATGGATGATCCCAACGTCGCCCGTATCGAACCAGCCATCCTCATTGACGGCGTCGGTCTCGGCCTTGAGATAGCGTTTAATAATCCAGGGCCCGCGAATTTGCAGCGCTCCCGAGGCAACGCCATCACGCGGCAGTTCCGTTGTATTGTCATCGAGATCAACAATGCGCAGTTCAACGCCAAAAATCGGGCGGCCTTGCATTGCCGTCTTATCTACTTTTTGTTCGAAGGTTAGCTCATCCCAATCATGGGTCGGCCCGCCAACCGTTCCGATCGGAGAAGTTTCGGTCATGCCCCAAGCGTGCTGCACCCGCGTGCCGTTTTTCATCAGGCGCTCGATCATGAAGCGCGGACAGGCTGAACCGCCAATCGTCGCTGCTTTTAGCGGAGGCAGGTCGAGGCCTTCCTTGTCGCAATATTGGAAATGGGCGAGCCAAACAGTCGGTACACCGGCGCTGTCTGTAACCTTTTCGCGGATCATCAGCTCATGCAGGACTGCCGGATCATTGACGGCGGAAAAGACAAATTTGATCCCCGCCATTGCGCCCGCATAGGGGAGACCCCAGCTAGCCGCGTGGAACATCGGCACCACTGGCAGCATCACCGAGGCACTGCTGAAATTGAATGTCGATGGCTGCAATCCAGCAACGGCGTGGAGTACGGTCGAGCGATGCTCGTACTGCACGCCCTTTGGATTGCCGGTTGTACCCGATGTGTAGCAGATCATACAGGGGTCGGTTTCTTCACCCGTTTCCCACTCGTAATTGCCATCCTGCGCACCAATCCAGTCTTCAAACGCTGGGCTGTGCTTGCCAGAATCGTAGCAAATATAATGCTCAACGCTCGTCCACTTATCCTTCATCTTATCGACGATGGGTTGAAAGGCAGCGTCGTAACACAGCACCTTATCCTCGGCGTGATTGACGATATATTCGAGCTGATCGTCGAATAGGCGCGGGTTCACCGTGTGCAAAACACCACCCATTCCAGCGACCCCGTACCAACTAACCAGGTGCCGCGAATGGTTCATCGCAAGGCTGGCAACCTTATCTCCTTTTTTCAGACCGAGCGCTTTCAATGCCTGCGCCATCTTCAGGGCGTCGCGGCGGATGCCGGCCCAATCGGTGAGTGTCTCACTACCATCGGCCCAGCGCGTTACAATCTCGCGCCCACCGTTTTCGCGGGCCGCGTGATCGATCACATGCGTGATCCGCATCGTCCAGTCTTGCATCGCTCCGAGCATTAAATTCATTCTCCCAAATTCGTTGTTTGCCGTTCATGGCTTTGCTCTTAGAGACTAGCGATCAGTCCGGGGCGCGCAAGTGATAGAGACGTTCACACAGTTAAAATTATGGCTGGTTGAAAACACCAGTCTCGCGAAAGACGCGCTGCATATTTATGTGGCGCTTGCCGTCTACCTTGGCTCGTGCCTGCTGCTAAGATGGAAAGCGTCGAGCTGGAAGCCTTGGGTGCTGGTGTTGGCCATTACTTTACTGGGTGAACTGTGGGATGCGCAGACCACGCAGCAGCTGGGACGTCGGCCTATTCCAGACGCGCACTGGAAAGACATTTGGAACACCATGATGGTGCCAACTATCCTGCTAATCGTGGCTCGTTTTACGTCTGTGTTTGAACGGCCTTCGAAGGTGGACGAACCGGCCCCTAAGACTCTAAGCGACCAGCTTTAGGTTCGCGCGGCCCCGCAGCGGCTGCAGCTCAACGTTCCCTATTCCCTCGATGTCGGCGACGCGCTCGGCCAAATCGCCGTCGAGAATGAAGCTGCGTCCAAGCCGCATATGCGCCTCTTGCCCGTCCGTCAGGATCAGCCGCACGAGCACCTCGCCCGGTGCCTCTTCGCCCGTTGTGAGCGACAATTTCAATTCACCCAATGCCTCCGGCCGGGTCACATCGGCGCGCATTATCATTGGGGTGCGCCCGCTTACGCTGGCTAGGGGTTTTGCACCGCGCACCGTCAATCGCGGCGGCTCACCGGGGTTAGGCGAATCGAGCTCGACCGATAGCAGCAAGCACGACCCCTCTGCGGCCCATTTCTCAAATTCGGGCACCAGCGCTTCTTCGAAACAGGCGGCCGAGAATTGCCCGCTGGAGTCGGAGAAATCTGCGCGCACAAATTCACCGCCGCGTTTGGTCCGCGCCTTGTTCATGCCCTCCACCATTGCAGCAATCACGGCGGTTCCCCGCCCGCCAGGAGGTGCGCCTGCCTCCATTAAGCTCTGATAAGTTCGCGCGCCATTGGCGGAGGCAATTTCGCGATATTGCTGAACCGGGTGAGCCGCAAAATAGAACCCAAAATTCTCGCGCTCTTTCGCCATTTGCTCCGTCCGTGACCATTCCTCGGTCACCTTTAGGCGCAGCTCCTCTTGCGGGGCATTCTCGCCGCCAAATAGCGCCGCTTGCCCGCTGGAGCGCTCGCGTTCTGCCGCATCGGCTATCGCCAGCAGCATGTCGGCATTGGCAAAGATCGCCGCGCGATTAGGCTCTAGGCCATCGAGCGCGCCTGCTCCGACCAGACCTTCGAGCTGGCGGCGGTTCATACTGCCCTGTGGCAGACGGTCGAATAGGTCTTGCAGACTTTCAAACGGACCGCTCGCCTGACGCTCCGCGACGATGGCATCCATCGCTTTCTCGCCGACATTGCGGATCCCCGCTAGTGCATAGCGCACGCCGTAACCATTGTCGGTCTGCTCAACCGTAAAACGCGCTTCAGAATGGTTGATATCTGGCGGCAGCACCGTGATCCCGCCCTCATCGCCTGTGGGATAGCGACGCGCATCATCGACGAAGATCGAAAGCTTCTCGGATTGATGCAGGTCGAAACACATCGAAGCGGCGTAGAATTCCTCTGGGTAATGCGCTTTCAGCCATGCGGTTTGATAGGCGAGCAGCGCATAGGCCGCCGCGTGCGATTTGTTGAAACCGTAGCCAGCGAACTTGTCGATCAAATCGAACAATTCATTGGCTTGTTTCGCTTCAATGGCGCTTTCAGTTTTACAGCCTTCGACAAAGCGGCCGCGCTGGACGTCCATCTCTGCCTGGACCTTCTTACCCATCGCCCGGCGCAGCAAATCCGCATCGCCGAGCGAATATCCAGCCAAGATCTGTGCGGCCTGCATCACCTGCTCTTGATAGACGAAAATCCCGTATGTCTCTGAGAGAATGCCTTCGAGCTTCGCGTGGGGGTATTCAATCGCAACCTCGCCAGCCTTGCGCTGACCGAACAGGGGGATGTTGTCCATCGGACCGGGACGATAGAGCGACACCAGCGCGATGATATCGCCAAAATTGCTTGGCTTCACCGCTTTCAGCGTGCGCCGCATGCCTTCAGATTCCAGCTGGAACACACCAACCGTGTTACCATCCTGCATAAGGTCATAGACCGCCGCGTCATCAAGCGGCAGCTCGCCAAGATCAATGGTAATTCCGCGTAGTTCCAATAGGTCAACCGCTTTGCGCAGCACCGACAGAGTCTTGAGCCCAAGAAAGTCAAATTTGACGAGACCCGAACTTTCAACGTGCTTCATGTCAAACTGCGTCACCGGCATGTCAGAGCGCGGATCGCGGTAAAGTGGCACCAGCTGCGCTAACGGGCGATCGCCAATCACAACGCCCGCCGCGTGGGTAGAGGAATTGCGTGGTAGCCCCTCCAGCCGCATCGCCAAATCAACGAGGCGCTTCACCTCATTGTCATTGGTGTATTCCGCCTTGAAATCCGCCGCTCCATTAAGTGCGCGCGGCAAAGTCCACGGGTCGGTCGGATGGTTCGGCACCATTTTGCACAGCCGGTCCACCTGACCATAACTCATCTGGAGAATCCGTCCGCAATCGCGCAGGACGGCGCGCGCCTTCAGTTTACCAAAGGTGATGATCTGAGCGACGTGATCATTGCCATATTTCTGCTGAACATAACGGATCACTTCGCTCCTGCGCGTTTCGCAGAAGTCGATATCGAAGTCCGGCATGGATACGCGTTCTGGGTTAAGGAAGCGCTCAAACAGAAGGCCCAATTGGATCGGATCAAGATCGGTGATGGTTAGCGCCCAAGCGACAATTGACCCCGCGCCCGAACCCCGCCCTGGCCCCACCGGGATGCCATTGTCTTTGGCCCATTTGATGAAGTCGGCAACGATCAGGAAGTAACCGGGAAAGCCCATCTTCACGATGATGTCGATCTCGTAGTCGAGGCGGTCGAAATAGACCTTCCGCTCCTCGTCAGACATCTCACCGTAAGGCTCCAGACGCGCTTCGAGGCCAGCTTTGGATTCCTCCGCCAGCATTCTCGCCTCGCCCTCCAGATCGCCGGCGAGGCTGGGCAGAATCGGGTCACGATACGGCGGGGCAAAGGCGCAGCGCTGGGCCAACACCAGAGTGTTCGCCATCGCCTCTGGAACATCGGCAAACAGCTCATCCATCATCGGCGCCGATTTTACGAAGGCCTGCGGATTGGAGGTCGGGCGATCCTCGTTCTCAATATAGGTCGAATTGGCAATGCACAGCATTGCATCATGCGCCTTGTGCATATGCGGGTCGGCAAAATTCGATGGGTTTGTCGCGACCAGCGGCAGATCGCGGGCATAGGCGAGCTCAATAAGAGCCTCCTCAGCCTTCGCAGCCGCATCATCACCATTGCGCGCGAGCTCCACATAAAGCCGCTGCGGGAAAAGACGCTGCAAATTGTCGCAAAGCGAGTGCGCCGCTTCGGTCTGTTCTTCCGCCAAGAGCCGCGTGAGTGCGCCCTCGCCCGCTCCGGTAAGCGCGATCAGTCCATCGGTCCGCCCTTCCAGCTCTGCCATATCGACATGCGGGTCCAGCTCCAGCGGGCGATCAAGGTGCGCCTTTGAGACGAGGTGACACAGATTGTCATAGCCCGCCTCATCCTGAGCAAACAACGGCAGGTAATCCACGATTGTCCGCTCGCGCTCATCATTGCTCGGCCGCGCGACGCCCAGCAAAGTCCCGATAATCGGCTGCACACCCTCAGCCTTGCAGGCGGAGGCGAACATCACTGCGCCATAGAGGCCATTACGATCGCAAATGGCGATGGCAGGAAAGCCGCGCTCCTTAGCCAGTTTCGCGATCCCCTTGGGATCAATCGCCCCTTCCAGCATGGAGTAAGACGATAGAACGCGAAGCGGGATGAACGGAGCAAATGCCATCTTGGCACTATGCTGAGCAGCCTCGCTTAGGCCAAGCGGCAATCCACAGCTTTCTCTCCCCTGTCATCCTCGCGAAAGAGGAAATGACGATGCCTGTGATGTCAGAATTAGAGCAGCTTTTCGATGTCTTTCGCAATCGACTCCGGCTTGTCTGCAGAACCATAGCGCTTCACGACATTGCCCTCATGATCGATCAGGAATTTGGTGAAATTCCACTTGATCGCGGTCGTGCCCATTACCCCGCGCGCCTCTTTCTTCATCCAGTCGAATAGCGGCGACGCGTCAGAGCCGTTGACATCCACCTTCTCCATCAGCGGGAAGGTTACGCCAAAGTTGAGTTTGCAAAACTCTTGGATTTCCTCGGCATTGCCGGGTTCCTGAGCGCCGAACTGATTGCAGGGAAAACCAAGCACTTCAAAGCCTTGGTCCTTGTATTTCTGAAAGACCGCCTCCAGACCGTCATATTGCGGGGTAAAGCCGCATTTGCTGGCGGTGTTGACGACGAGTAGGACCTGTCCCTTCTTATCGGCTAGGTCCAATTCCTCGCCGCGATTGGTGGTCACTTTAAAATCAGCGATTGTGGTCATGGCTAGCTCGGTTCCCTTCGCCGATATGTGTAGTCGAAAAATGAATGCCATGAAACTCCGTGGTTCGTCGAGGCTTCCCCAAACTGACGGACGCTTCCGTCCTCACTAGGAGTGAATGTCATGCGCACCAGGCGGTGCGGAGCACCCATCATCGGCCAATTGCCGGTTAGAACCATTGAATTCCTAGAAAAGCCACCGGCAAACTCAATTCTTAGCGACGATGAGCCCACCCAAGTCTGATGCCATTGGCCTGTTCGCGGATCGAAGCTATTGAGGCTACTCCCGGTCCGCCCGTCCAATGGCATCCAGTTTTCTCTGACAGCGCACCCACTATGGATGCGCTCGACCTTACTGTGTCCCACAAGTTCGTCTGAACCACTGGGGAAAACATCCCACTCACCGAGCCAAAAATCGAACTGGGCTTGCTGGTTACTCGCACAAACCGGGGGTGGTTTGGGCAGAGAGACCTCCATTGGCGGAGGGACTTCGTAATTTTCCGGTGCACTCTGAACCGAAGCCAATACCATCGCGGATAGAAAAATGCTCATAACGTACTTCCCTTATTCGAGCACCCCGTCATGCAACCTCACAACCCGGTCCATACGGGCGGCCAAACGTTCATTGTGTGTCGCAACGAGAGCTGCGCTGCCCTCGCCGCGAACCAGCTCTAGGAACTGACCCAATACACGGTCGGAGGTCGTCTCGTCCAAGTTTCCGGTGGGTTCATCCGCTAGCACCAAGGTCGGTTGGTTCGCGAGCGCCCGGGCAACGGCAACACGCTGCTGCTCCCCGCCAGAAAGTTGGCTGGGCCGGTGAGTTAGGCGATGCTCAAGGCCGAGTGAGCTTAGCAGGCTATCGGCGCGCGCCTCAGCCGCGCCGCGTTCCTGACCAGAGATCATTTGCGGCATCACCACGTTTTCGCGCGCGTCAAAATCGGGCAGCAAGTGGTGAAATTGATAGACGAACCCAAGGTGATCACGCCGTAAAGCGGTGCGCTGGTCCGCTGGCAATTTACTTGCCTCGGTCCCGGCAATCGCGATCGAGCCTTCAAATCCGCCTTCAAGTAGGCCAACCGCTTGCAACATGGTCGATTTGCCGGAGCCTGATGGGCCTAGAAGAGCGACGATCTCACCCGGCATAATGTCGAGATCAACGCCGCGCAGAACTTCAATGGTTTGCTCACCCTGAGTGAAACTGCGTTTCAACCCCTTGAGTGAGGCAATTGGTGAAACGCCGGAATTACTCATATCGCAGCACCTGTACCGGGTCCGTGCTGGAGGCTTTCAGAGCAGGATATAGTGTCGCTAGGAAGCTTAGGATCAGTGCAAGTGCGACAATGCCCGCCACTTCCCATGGGTCCGTGCGCGAAGGCAGGGTGGAGAGGAAACGCACCTCAGGGTCCCAAATCTGCTGACCAGTGGACCAAGCGATGAATGTCACAATTGGCCCTCGGAAATAGAGGATGATAAACCCGAGTACCAATCCAGCGGCGGTTCCGATCACTCCGACCGTGGAGCCGGTGGTGACGAATATCTTGAGCAGGCTGCGCCGGGTTGCCCCCATCGTGCGCATAATCGCGATGTCTCGCGTCTTCGCGCGGACCAGCATCACCAGGCTCGAAAGGATATTAAAAGCGGCCACCAGCACCATGAAGCTAAGCGCAAAGAACATCGCAACACGCTCAACCTGCAGAGCCTCAAACAGAGCGGAATTGATCGTCTGCCAATCTGATACGACCGCACGCCCGGCGAGCTTTTCCTGCACCGGCGCTAAGATGGAGCCGACTTTATCTGGGTCTTCCACCGTCACTTCGATCATCCCGATCTTATCGCCCATCAGCAGCAATTGCTGAGCATTGGCTATTGGCATGATCACGAAGGTCTCGTCGTAATCGTAAATGCCAGCCTCAAAGATCGTGACGACCTCGTAATCCACTTGCCGGATTGAGGTGCCGAACGGCGTCGTGCGTCCTTGCGGGTTGATTATCGTCAGGCTGTCGCCAACCCCCGCGCCAATGTTCTGCGCCAAACGGGAGCCTATGGCGATGCGGCGCTCACCGGGAATTAAGTCTCTGATATCGCCCTGAACTACCGTTTCCGCCAGTCCCTCGATATCTTCAGCTGTGTTGCCGCGCACGAAGATCAGGTTCACCCGACCATTCAATGAGGCCATCAGCGGCTTTTCAATCAGTGGAGAGGCATCGACCACGCCAGGTGTCGCGCGCACATCCTCCAGCACGCTTTGCCAATCGCCCAGATCATCATTGTAAGCCTGCACAATCGCGTGGCCATTAAGCCCCGTGATCTTGTCGAGCAATTCTGCGCGAAACCCGTTCATCACGCTCATCACGACGACCAGCATGGCGACGCTCAGCATCACCACGCCCACCGATATTCCGGCGACGAGCGCAATGAAGGCCTCCCCCTTGCCCGGCAAGAGGTAGCGTTTGGCGATCATCCATTCAAAAGGCGTTAGAAACAAAGTGATTAAAGCTCTGATCAATTAAGGCTTAACGAAGCCTGTAAGCGCGCCGGGGCGGCGGCGCAATGTATGCCGACCACGCGCTTGTGTGAAAAAGGCCGGTGAACGCACTGCCTTATCGCTTGTAATTGAGCTGTAACATCGTCATTGAGGCCCCATCCAGCAGCGGCGCTTTAGGCAGGATCGGCGATGAATTTCACGCACCCCTTTCACGATGAAGATGGTGATACCCTGCGCGAGGAGTGCGGCATCTTCGGAGCGATCAATTCCTCCGACGCTGCGGCGGCCACGGCTCTGGGGCTTCATGCACTGCAACACCGCGGGCAAGAGGCCGTTGGCATCACCAGTTTTGATGGCGAAACCTTTTTCTCGCGGCGCGGCCAAGGCCAAGTGGCGGAGAATTTCTCTACGCAAGAAGCAATTGACGAGCTTCCCGGCGGAATGGCGGCGGGTCACGTGCGCTATTCGACCACTGGTGGCTCCGGCCTGCGCAATGTTCAGCCGCTCTATGCAGAACTGGCCAGCGGCGGCTTCGCCGTGGCGCACAACGGAAACATATCCAACGCTCAGGCACTACGTAAGGACCTCGTTGGGCGCGGTTCGATCTTCCAATCGACCTCTGACACCGAGGTGATCATCCACCTGGTTGCAACCTCGCGCTATCCGACGGTGGCGGACCGCTTGATCGATGCATTGCGATTGGTTGAGGGCGCTTACGCTCTGATCGTTATGACCCCAGAGGGTATGATTGCCTGCCGCGATCCGCTGGGCATTCGCCCGTTGGTGATGGGCAAAATGGGCGACGCCGTCGTCTTTGCCAGCGAAAGCGTGGCGTTTGATGTCGTCGGCGCAGAATTGATCCGAGAGGTTGAACCAGGCGAGATGATCCAGGTTGATTTTTCTGGAGAGATCAAACCGATCCGCCCATTTGGCGATCACAAACCGCGCCCGTGCATCTTTGAACATGTCTATTTCAGCCGCCCAGACAGCATTTTTGCTGGGCACAGCGTCTATGAGGCGCGCAAAGCCATCGGCGCTGAATTAGCCAAAGAATCGTCCTGCGATGTCGATTTGGTAATCCCCGTGCCGGACAGCGGCGTTCCGGCAGCCATCGGCTATGCGCACGCCTCAGGCCTACCTTTTGAGCTCGGTATTATCCGTTCCCACTATGTGGGGCGCACCTTCATTCAGCCGTCCGATACGGCTCGCCATGCGAGCGTGAAGCGCAAGCACAACGCAAATCGCGGTCTCGTCGAGGGTAAGAAGATCGTGCTGATCGACGATCTCGATTGTGCGCGGCACCACTAGCCTGCGCATTGTTGAGATGATGCGCGAAGCCGGCGCGAGCGAGGTGCATTTCCGCGTCGCAAGCCCGCCCACGGCGCACAGCTCGTTTCTACGGGGTCGACACGCCGGAACGCTCCAAACTGCTCGCAGCCCGCATGGAGCCGGAGGCGATGCGCGATTTCATTAAGGCCGATAGCCTCGCCTTCATCTCGATTGACGGATTGTACCGCGCGGTCGGGGCCAAGGGGCGCGACAAAGCCTGCCCGCAATTCTGCGATGCCTGCTTCACTGGGGACTATCCAACGACGCTCACCGACCTTGATATGGGTGAGTATGAGCCAGCCCAACTGCCATTCACTGATCACAAAGCGGCCTAGAATCACATGTCACAGGACAAACCGCTGAGCGGTAAAACTGCGCTTATTACGGGCGCTAGCCGCGGAATTGGCGCGGCCACGGCGCAGGCTCTGGCCGCGGCCGGTGCTCATGTGATTCTGGTCGCCCGCAAAGTGAAGGCGCTCGAAGCGATAGAGGATGCGATCCACGACGCGGGCGGGACATCGACGATTGCCCCGGTGGATTTGACTGAGCCAGATGCTGTCACGCGCCTAGCTGGTGCCATTGCTGGCCGCTGGGATTCGCTAGATTATCTCATTATTTCAGCCGCCTATTTACCAGAGCTGTCACCAGTCACGCAGATTGATCCGAAGCTTTACAACAAGGCGCTGGTGACCAATGTCGTCGCGACGCAGGCCCTGCTCGCTGCGTTTGACCACTTGCTTAAGAAGTCCGAAGCAGGCCGCATTGTCGGTTTGACCAGCAGCGTTGGCGCTGGCCCTCGCCCATTCTGGGGCGCGTACGGCTCGACCAAGGCGGCGTTTGACAATCTGCTCCTGAGCTACGGAGCGGAAGTCGAGAAACTCGGCAACACCCGCGTGGCTATCCTGGATCCCGGTGCGACTCGCACAGAAATGCGCGCGCGGGCCTATCCGGGCGAGAATCCTGAGACAGTGAAAGAGCCTACGGTTGTCGCAGACCGCATCACGGCACTGCTCACCGAGGACTTTGAGACTGGCCACCGCGAACGCGTGGACTAGGCGACACCGCCCACAAGCATCTCAAATCGTTCGATAAGCCTGCTTTCGAACGCCGGTAGCCTTGCGTCCGCACCGACTGCATCGCGCCTCTGGTAAATATCTGGCAACCATGTCCGGTAACGCGCCCTTAACGTTGGGCGGTGAACTTGCGCATCAAGACCGACCGGCAAGAGACCACAAGCTGATTGGATATGAGGGTACGCATCCCATGCAGACCGAACACGACCGTTACACATTGGCAGCGCAAGAAGACCGCTGCTCACCGCGCACAAAGCTCACGATTCCGGCAACTTTGCGGGCGTCGGGTGGCCGCGCGTTTCAATCTGTCGTCCACGACCTGTCGATCTCTGGCTTCTCCGCCGCATCGATCAATCGCATGCACGAAGGCCAAATGTGCTGGCTAACCCTGCCCGGCCTCGAATCGCTGCAATGCGAAGTCGTGTGGTGGGACAATTGCGTCGTCGGCTGCGCTTTCAACGAGCTGCTCAGCCCGATCGTGCATGACAATATCCTGCAACGCTACAGCGAGACCGGCGTCTACCGCCGGTAATCGCGGCGCCTAGCGCTCAATCAATTGCTGCAATCTTAGCCGCAATACCGCCCCATTTGGTGCGGTATTCGCCGCTGGTTGCTGTTGGCCAGTTGCTCACCACTGCCAGCACCAGCCGTTCAGATGGAACAAGAGTGATGGACTGTCCAAAGATGCCTTGGGCCCCATAATTCCCGCCAGGATAGGTCCACCATTGGTAGCCGTATCCAAAGCCGCCGTTTCCAAAATCGACCTGCGGTGCGCCTGCATCGGCGAACCAGCCTTCCGGCACGACACCATCGCCGCCACCCAGCACAAACTGTCCCATCCGGGCATAATCGCGCAGGCGCAGCGAGAGGCAGCATCCGCCAATATTGCCGCCGCGCGGGTCTGTCATCCAGAACAGTCCGCCTTCAAATCCAGCGGGTTCAACGATCTTGGTTTGCGCATATTCGGCAAGTGGCAGTCCGATAGCATTCTCGACCACCATGCCGATCAAGTTCGTCTCGCCCGTGCTGTAATTCCACTTCGTGCCCGGTTCTGCCGCGCGGCCCAATTCCTTCATCTGCGCAACGATCGCGTCTGCGCCATACTCAAGCACGAAACGGTTCATCTGCGCCACGTCGCTGGTCGGATCAGTGTAGCTTTCATTCCAGTCGACACCGCTGGTCATGGTGGCGAGCTGCTTTACGGTCACGCCGTCATAGGATGACCCCACCAGCCCTGGCACGTATTGCGTGATGGGATCATCCAAACTGCCAATAAAGCCATCAGCAATGGCGGCAGCCAGAAGGGTCGAGGTGAAGCTCTTGGCGACGGAGAAACTGGTCCAGCGGTCTTCTGGACCCAGGTCGAGGCCGTAGCCCTCAAAGCGTGTTGTCCCATTCTTGATGACTATCACACCAGAAGCGCCCGATTGCGTCATCAATTCGCGAATCTCAGCTTGGAGTTCGGTCGGTAGAGGCGCTCCCTCGGGAAGCTCGCGCGGATTGGCGGAGGCAGGCACTTCATGCCCCGCAAACCAGTTTTCCATTTCCCGGAAGCGCGCAGATCGGATCTCATTGTCCCAAAACAGCACTTGCAGTTCCAACGGATCACGCTCTGGCGGAGTGACTAACTGCACTGGTTCGAGAGCCGCCGCAGGGGTCTCGACCGGGCCGCTATAGCTCGCCGAGCATCCTGCAATCGCAAGCGCAGCAATCCCACTGAGTAGTGTCTTTGTAATCGTCATTTGTGCCCTGCCCTCAAACTGTTTTCGAACCGCAACCTTAGTAGGATGAGCCGGCTAAGGACAAGGGTGCGAATGGCACGAAGCGTTTCTCTATTCGCCCTTCATCGCCTTATACGCCGACAGCGCCCGCTCGCGCGCTTCCTTGTGGCCGATGATTTTTGCAGGATAAGCTTTGGGCAGACAGCCATGCTCCTCAGGGTCGTGAATGTACGGCTCACTAAGGTCTGCCAGCTCCGGCACATATTCGCGGATATAGGCCGCGCTGTCGAACTTCTCGGACTGGCTGAGCGGCGCCATGATCCGCACGAACATGTTGGAATCGACACCTGTTCCGGCGGTCCATTGCCAATTCGTCGCGTTAGAGGCGTAATCGGCATCAACCAGCGTATCCCAAAACCACTTCTCGCCCTCGCGCCAATCGATCAGTAAGTGCTTAATCAGGAAGCTAGCCGTGATCATCCGCACGCGGTTGTGCATCCATCCTGTCTGATACAATTGCCGCATCCCGGCATCGACAATTGGGTAGCCGGTCTTGCCGTCCTGCCAGGCTTTGAGATCGCGCGCGGCGGCCTTGTCAGAATGCGGATCGCGCCATTTCAGCTTGTCATAATCCTCGCGGTAATTCGTGCTGGCATAGGCGGGGAATTGCGCGATCGCGTTTTGTGCGTAATCGCGCCAGATCAATTCTTTCTCATAGGTCCGCCACCCGTCAGAACGCTTATGCTTCAGTGCATGCCAGATCTGCACCGGAGATATTTCGCCAAAGTGCAAATGCGGGGACAGCTGCGATGTCTTCTCCACCGAGGGGAGATTGCGAGCCTCATCGTAATCCTCGACGTGGTTTTCCCACCATGCGAGCCGCTCATGCGCGGCCGCCTCGCCAACCTCCCAGAACGCGCGCATACCGCCCGCCCAATCGGGCTTGGTCGGCAGCAGCCGCCAATCTTCGAGCGTATCGCTGGCGGGCCATTCATCTGGCGAAGACAAGGTCTCTGGCTCTGGCAGAGCGTCGCGCGGCGGGAATTGCGCTAGGCTCGCTTTGGAAAACGGTGTGTAGATCTTGTACTGCGTGCCAGAGCCGGTCGTGATCGAGCCCGGCGGCATCAGATAATTGCCATCATACAGCTGAAGGTCGAGCTTCTCAGCGAGCGCCCCCTGCGCCTTGCGCCACCACGGCTCGTAATGGCGATTGGCATGGACAGTCTCAGCGCCAGTTTCCTCGACTAGCTTAGTCAGCTCCTCCACCGCCTCGCCGCGCCGCAGGATCAGCCGCGCATTGCGGGACCCAAGCGATTTCGACAGACTCTCCAGCGAGTGATGCAGCCACCAACGCGATGCCCCGCCATAGGCATGGCCCTTCGCGCAATCATCATCGAGCACATAGACGGCAATGACGGGGCCTTGCTGCGCGGCTGCGTACAGAGCTGGATTGTCGGCCATGCGCAGATCACGCCTCAGCCAGACGATTTGTGGGGAACTCACCAACTACCTCCGTTCGCCCTGAGCTTGTCGAAGGGCTGCGTTTCTTCACGTCCGTTTTTCTTACAAGAAGGACAGGGCTTCGACGGGCTCAGCCTGTACGGGTCTGAACTACCAACGTCGTCATGCTGAACTTGTTTCAGCATCCATCGAATTCTCTTAAATAATCGAGTGCGATGGGGATGGACCCTGAAACAAGTTCAGGGTGACGAAGTGGGAGGTTCTTCACACTGAACATTCGGCAAGGCGACCGCAAAACGATCTCGAGCAAGTGGATCATAGAAACGAGCATCGCGTAAGATTACAGAACCGTCCTTGGCGCGCTCGGCAAAGGGTGCGCGTGACCAGAATAGGAAGGCTTCAGCCTGCGGATTACCTCTCGCCCCTTGTCGAATTGGCCCAAGCGCACATTGGCCAACCAAATTGATGAAAAAGACGTCATAATCCCGGTCAATATCATACTCAAAAAGTGAGTATTTTCCGTTCTTACCAGAAATCATGTCGCGTCCCCAAAACGCAAATGGGACAGGGCTAGCAATCACCGTACTTTCTGCTGCTTGCTGATCAGCTGCATGTGGTAGGTGTCGTTGAGTAATCGCCCCATTCAGCCCAATGTACGCCAGCGCCACCGCTATCGCGACGCGCGCGGGTTTGATCCAATCCCCGCCCTTCTTCTCGCGGCGCAATGAAAACCACGTCGCAAAGCCCATCAGCACCCACAGCCACACGTCGATAATAAATAGAGTGTCGCCATAGAACCATTGCGAGGAGAACGGCTCAAGCAAGCGGATGCCATAGACATTCAGCCAATCTAGCGCTGGGTGCGTCAGGCAGCCGATAAAACTCAGCAAGAAAAGCCATTTGAAGCTAACCGGGCGGCGACCCTCAGGCCGCTTTCCACGTTTTTCCTGCCACCGGTCGAATCCCCATAGCAGCCCCGCCAGTATCAGCGGCAGCAACACCAATGCGGGCGGGCCATGCGTAATGCCGCGCCGGAACCCAAGATGCTCCTGCCCGTCAAGCCAGAAGAAGCACGCCGCATCCACGTCGGGCAAGTTCGCCCCAATGATGAGCGCAGGCATTGCGAGCCCAGTTTTCTTCTTAAGCCCCGCCTGGCCCAGCAATGCGCCGACTAGAGAGTGTGTAAGATTATCCAACTATGCGCCTTTTCTACCGAAGCCTTGGCCCCGTGACGCGGCAGACCCTTGCGCCTCACTATTCGCCCCGCTCGCTGATACCGGGGCATTCAGCAATTTGTTCAAATTTCGCGCTTGCAGTTCCAGTTCCATGACACTGCCAACCATCAAGGCGCCATTTTTTGGCCCGCCCTCGCCTTCCATGTAGAGAACGGTGCTGCCTGTTTCGTGCAGTTCGGCGCTTCCTTCCGATCCGGCATAGAAGCGCTTGATGTCCTTAAACGGCACCGTATGGCGAAGCTTGGCATTCCCAGCAGGATTGACCTTACTCACCCGCAGCTCACGCGCATTTGCATCCAAATCTACTTCTTCAATCGATTTTCGGGGGATAAAGATCCTTTGGCCAAGATAACGGCTATACTGGCCAATCCAGCGCACAGAACAATCCTGAGCCATGGGGTAAATTCATCGGCATTGTTCACCTCCATCGACCAAAAAAGGACGGCAACTGACAAGAACGCAACGCCGCCAAGCCCGCCGAAAACCCTCGCCATTAAGCTGATTTCAGGGTTTTCTCGCAGGAGCAGCCGGTTTTCTTCGGTCGCATATTGGACCGTTCCGCCTTCAATATATCTGATCACTGACCCATCCCCCGTTATGTTTGCACCTTACCGTTAGAACATTTTGTTTGCGAGTGGAAAAACCGCGCAGAGCAGACTAACGCAAGACCTGACAAAGTTTGGGACGAGACATCACTATGAGTGCAACCGCACCGTTTATCCGTGCCGATATGAAGGCATTCCTGGAGGCATTGGCCGCCGCAAACGGCCCAGCCATCGCCAACATGACGCTGGAGGAAGCGCGTGCAGGCTATGGCGCGTTGCATGCTATGGCAGATAGACCCGCGCGTGACCTGGCGGTGATCCGCGACCTCACCTGCCCCGGTCCAGCGGGCGATATCGGCCTGCGGTTGTATGATGCGCGGGAGACCCGCGAGGCCGGCCCAGTGATCATGTTCTATCACGGCGGAGGCTATGTGATTGGCGATCTCGACACCCACCACAATCTCTGCACGGAAATCGCGCATCTGATGGATTTACCGGTTGTGGCCGTGGATTATCGCCGCGCGCCAGAGGCCCCCTTCCCCGCGGCGATTAAGGATTGCGAGGCGGCAACGCGTTGGGTCGCGTCGGCTCCGTCAGAACTGAGCCTCACACCGACAGGCCTGATCACGATTGGCGATAGCGCTGGAGGCAACGCCGCAATCGTGATGGGCCAGCAATTGGCAGCAAACCCGGCCGATGTTCCGGTGGTACTGCAAGTGCCGATCTTCCCGCTGGCCAGTGACGCGATGGGATCGGCCAGCATCGAGGAATTTGCGACCGGTTATGTACTTACCAAGGCCGCCGTCGAGTTCTTCGACGCGCAATACCAGCCAAACCGAAATGACCCGCGCGCCTTCCCCATTCTGGGTGGTCACACGGCGGCTCCGTCAACCGTTCTGGTCACTGCCAGCCTTGATCCGATCCGCGATTCCGGTCGGGATTACGGCGCTGCCCTGTCACAGGCAGGCGCAGATCATATGCTGATCGAGGTCAAAGGCGTCACGCATTCCTTCACCAATCTGCGCGGTGCCGTGCCCAGCGCTCAAGCCGATCTGGAGCGGATCTTCGCCGCCATGAAACACATGCTTGCAGGAACCTCCACATGAGCAATCTGCCCTATCGTCCCTGTGCTGGCTTTATGCTTGTGAACGCCGATGGCCATGTCTTTGTGGGCCAGCGGATTGATGCTAACCGCGATCCCAAAACGCTGGGCGCATGGCAAATGCCGCAGGGCGGAATCGATAAGGGCGAGGACGAGCAGCAGGCGGCTCTGCGCGAACTGGAGGAGGAAACGGGCATTGGAGCGGCACTGGTCGAGGTGATTGCGCGCTCAGCGACCACGCACCGCTATGATCTGCCAGCCGAATTGCTCGGCAAGGTATGGAAGGGCAAATATCGCGGGCAGGAACAGCATTGGTTCCTTGGCCGGTTTTTGGGGAGCGAGGCAGATATAAATCTAAACGCGCACGAACCGGCGGAATTTGAATGCTATAAATGGATTGAACCCGCGCAATTGCCGGAGCTGATCGTATCCTTCAAACGCGACGTTTACGCGGCCTTGGTGGAAGAATTTACGCCGCTAATATAGCGTAGTGACGCTCAATTTTGCGCGACGCCGTCTTCAACACCGGCCGTTTCCGCCGCGAGCCGCGCTTGGGTGCCGGTTGCGATGCTGGTCTGTAGCGCTACCGTCTCTGGGCAATTCGCGCCGCACAGGCTGCGCAGCTGCGCTAGGTTGAGCTTCGCCTTCTCCAGCGCGCCCTTCTCTACCAGTGCCTCGCCCTCTCCCGACATAGCCGCAAAATTGCCGGGATCACGCACCAATGCCTCGCGGTAATAACGGATCGCCTTACCTTGCAGCCCTTCGAAACGGGCAACATTTGCCAGTTCGATAAATACGCCGACATAACCCGGATCAACTGCCAATGCGGCCTCGTAAGCATCAATCGCCGCCTGCGGATCGTCAGCCTTAAGCGCTGCTTGCCCTTGCGCAACCAGAGCGGCTGCGCGTGCATCAGGCTCATAATCCTGCGCGCTAATGACGCTCGCAGAAACAGTGAAAACGAGCGATAGTGCAGCGGCAGCGGGCGCAAAGCGCATGAGCGTCTCCTTAAAGGAGGCTAAGCGGGAAGTTTGGGGCTCAGCCATGTGGCAATCGCTAACACGCATATTCCAGATTTGCGACAAAAAATCCGTCCGTGCCGTGTTGGAACGGGTCTAGGCGCAGGCCGTCACCGCGCGGTGTGCCCAGCGCCAGTTCGGGTGTCTTGGCCGTCCACCCCTCGTGCCTTTCGAGAAAGGCTTTGATCCGGTGCGGGCCTTCCGCATCAAGCAGCGAGCAAGTGACAAACACCATAGAACCGCCCTGACGTACCAGTTGTGCACCAATGTCGAGTACATGGTCCTGTAGTTCGTTAAGGCGAGAAAGCTCAGCCTCGTCCAAACGCCAACGGCTTTCCGGATTACGCCGCCAGGTTCCGCTGCCAGAGCACGGCGCATCGACCAGCACATGGTCTGCCTTCGCAGTCCACTGGGCCAAGGCCTCCATTTCCTTACCCGGATCGAGCAAGACAATGTGATCGACCTCTGCGCCCGTGCGGGCCGCGCGCGGGGCCAGATTACCAAGCCTGCGTTTGTCTGTGTCGGAAGCAACAAGTGAGGCTGCATTGCCCAGCTTTGCCGCAAGAGCGAGCGTTTTGCCGCCTGCGCCCGCGCACAAGTCAACTATGGTATCGCCGGGTTTCGCCGCCAGTGCTTCGCACACCAGCTGGCTGCCGTGGTCTTGCACCTCGATCTGACCATCGCGGTAAGCCTGCCATTGCTCCACCTGAGTGCCGAAGGGAAAGCGCAGGCCGTGTTCTGAAGCCAGTTTCTCACTCGGTTCAGGCAACTCAATCGTGTCACGATCAGCCTTCAGCGAATTCACGCGAATGTCGAGCGGCGCGCGGCCGAGCAGTGCTTCTGCGGCCTTGCCGGTAATTCCACTTTGTGAGAGCAATTCGATCAGCCATCCCGGTGCGACACCGGCCTTGGCGAACTTTTCGCCATCTCGGATTTTAGCCGGGCCATGATCAGAGCTATCAAACAGCTCGAGGATCGCAGGATCTTCCTGCCCCAGAGCAAGCATCGCTGCTCGCCCATTCTTGGGAACTGGCCCGCACAGGCGGATCGCGCGGTAGACCAGCTCGCGAATGGCGCGCCGATCCTTGGAGCCAGCATAGCGCCGCGCCTTGAAATATTCCGAGATTAAACGGTCTGCCGGGGCGGCCTTACGCCGGGCGCAGTCGATGATTGTATCGAGCAGTTCGATGGCTGCTTGAACGCGCGCTGCGGGCCTCAATCGCTTATCGCTTTAGCACGAGCGCGATTTTCATCCATTTCTGCAAACAGCCGCTCAAATTCTGGTGACTGGGGCACAGGCTTGCAGAAGTACTTCAGTGTTACCGGCTCTGCTGGTTTTATCGCGGGAACTGTTGCCTCAAATTCCTGAGCCGCCTTCTGGCATTCCTTTTCGCTGGCGAACAGAAACGGATGGCGCGTCAGCTCAGCGCGTGACGGATCATCAAGTGGAGTTTCGAGAAGAAACAACATGAAGGGGATAACCAATTCCATTGCTTACCTCGTCGGATAATTAGGGGCTTCGCGGGTGATCGCCACATCGTGAACGTGGCTTTCAGAGAGACCGGCATTGGTGATGCGAACGAATTTGCCGCGCTCACGCAGATCAGGAATGGTGGCAGAACCGGTGTAGCCCATCGCCGCCTTAATGCCGCCGACCAATTGGTGGACCACGTCCGCCGCCGGGCCTTTGAACGGCACTTGGCCTTCGATCCCCTCAGGGACCAACTTCATCGCAGAGACGTCTTGCTGGAAATATCGATCTGCACTGCCGCGCGCCATCGCGCCGACAGAACCCATGCCGCGGTATGATTTGTAGCTGCGCCCTTGATACAGGAACACCTCGCCCGGGCTTTCCGCTGTACCGGCCAACATAGAGCCGATCATTACGGTGGAAGCACCCGCGGCAAGCGCTTTCGCCGCATCGCCGCTGGTCCGCAGGCCGCCATCGGCGATCACTGGAACGCCGGATTTGGCAGCTTCCGCTGCGCTGTCCATAATGGCGGAAAGCTGTGGAACGCCCACACCTGCAACAACGCGCGTGGTGCAGATTGATCCCGGCCCAATGCCGACCTTCACCGCATCCGCGCCCGCATCGATCAGCGCCCGGGTCGCTTCCGCCGTGGCAACGTTGCCAGCCACAACTTGAACCGTGCTGGATAGCGCCTTGGCGCGCTCAACCGCGCGGGCCACATCCTTGTTGTGCCCATGTGCCGTGTCGATGATCACCACGTCGACTTCTGCGTCGATCAGGGCCTCTGTGCGCTCAAAGCCCTTGTCGCCCACCGTGGTAGCAGCGGCCACACGTAAGCGTCCAGATTCATCCTTCGTCGCATCTGGGTAATTGACTGCCTTTTCAATGTCTTTGACCGTGATCAGGCCAATGCAGCGGTAATCATCATCCACCACCAGCAGCTTTTCTATCCGGCGAGCGTGGAGCAGACGGCGGGCGTCTTCCTGACCTGTGCCAAGCGGGACAACTGCTAGATTCTCGGTCGTCATCAGCTCGCGCACAGGCTGAGCGGGATTTTCCGCAAAACGCACATCGCGGTTGGTAACGATGCCGACGAGCTTGCCCGACACATCCGTTACGGGAATGCCGCTGATCTTGTGCAGATCCATCAAAGCCTGCGCATCGCCGAGCGTTGCGTCCGGACCAATGGTGATCGGATTGACGACCATACCACTTTCATAGCGTTTCACCGCGCGAACGGCGGCGCATTGATCGGGGAGTTCCAGATTGCGGTGCAGCACACCGACCCCGCCCATTTGCGCCATGGCAATCGCCATATCCGCCTCTGTCACGGTGTCCATCGCAGCGGAAAGAATAGGAATGTTGAGCGCAATGCCGCGCGTCAATTGAGTTTGCGTGATCGCCATCGAGGGCAGCACATCGCTTTCGGCCGGACGCAGCAACACGTCGTCGAATGTAAGGCCAAGTGGGATGTCCATAAGTGCCACTTTCTAAGTCATAGCATGATTGATGTGGCGGCCCATGTAACCGCACTTCACCCAATCCGCTAGGGTGTGCGGGTGCGAAAAGCGCTCTTAATCCTCAGCTTGTTGCTTAAGGCGTTGGATAAACCTCCGTATCGGCCAGTCTTTTGACCAGTTCTTCGTGCAGCAGCAGGTCATCAATCGCTCCGCCGAGCTCTATTTTGTCGATGTCGTCTGAGACGCGGTGGTAATCGGCCTCAAGATACGGCCCGAGCGTGATTTCCGAGCCGAATGTCGTCGATAAGACAAGTGCGGGGACGTTCTCCTGTAGCAAGACCCAGGCGTCTTGGCGTTGGATGAAGCTTTCCGCTGTTTCACGGCTGCCCAGCTTTCGGCGCGCATCATTCAGTACATCCATCACAACCTCATCAAGGACAGTGCGCCCTTCCCCAATGAAGCCAACCGGGCTGCCTTGCGGGGCGAGCGCGACGCTGTCGAAATTGAAGGCGGCAACAATGCTATCGAGCGGAATGGAGGGCTTTTCTGTGAAAGCACGGATACCGAGGAGGCCTGCTTCCTCAGCCGTCGTGGCCATCACATAGATGTCGCGATCGTGTAGCCCAGCTTCTTTGAGACGGCGGGCAAGCTCAATGATCAGGGCGATCCCACTGGCGTTATCAATCGCGCCGTTACAGATCTTGTCCTGATCGGCTCCGGTCCTGCAGGTTCCCAAATGGTCCCAATGCGCGAGCAGCAAAACAGCACCATCTGCGGTTCGCGTGCCCGGTAAACGCCCAATCACGTTGAACGAATTAAACTCGCGCCGCTTTGACTTGGCCTCGATTGTGGCCGCCATGGTAAGATCAATCGCTTCGAATTCATCTTCATCAGAAGCCTGCAGCAGCTCGTCCCAGCGATCCTCGCCCAACAACCCAAGCATTACAGAATTGGTGATGAAAGCGCGCAGCTCCTGCCCTTCACGGCTCGCAAGAATGAAGCGTTCCCGCTCACGCACAAAACGCTGGTCTGCAATTGATTTGGTATCCTGCAGCACTGTGATGATGGCCACGGGGCCTTTGGCGAACAGTATCTCGCGGCGCGCATCGCTGACGCCGTCCTCGTCCAGCATCAAGACGACTTTGCCTGCGACCCGCTCCTCGGGGACGCGTGTTGCCTCACGGCCAACAAAAACCACATCTGCACCCTCAACCAGGGCCAATTGCCGGGTGGTGTAGGCAGCAGCGACTTCCGCAGGCAATTCAACGTCCCGGGCTCCGAAACTTAGCGTAACGGAACTTTCGCTCGGCTGCGTGCTGATCAAGCGAACTGGGGCGCGCCAGGGATTGCCGGGATCATTCGTGCCCGATTCCAGTCCCACGGATTGAAACCGATCTATGATATAATTGACTGTCAGGACCTCGCCATCGGTTCCAGGCTTGCGCCCGCCATAGGTGTCGCTGGCGAGGACATTGATATCGCGCGTCATGCTGGCGGCGATTTGCGCCCGCTCCGCCTTGGAAACGCTGGCCACGGGCGAGCCGACACAGGCGCTGATCGCCAGCCCAAGGGCGGCCACCACGCATGCTCTTGCAAGACCTGCTAGCCTCGCCCCTGTTTGCGCCCCTGCTTTGCTCACTCGGCGGTCCAGCCTCCGTCTATGCTCCAATTAGCTCCGGTCACATTGCCCGCTTCTTCACGGCAAAGGAAGACCGCAAGCGCGCCAACTTCCTCTGGCTGTACGAATTTCTTCGTGGGTTGCTTTGCCAAGAGGACATCGTTGATCACCTCATCCCGGGTCAGCCCGCGCGCTTTCATCGTGTCGGGGATCTGCCCCTCGATCAGCGGCGTCCAGACATAGCCGGGGCTGATACAATTGGCTGTCACTCCGGTCTGCGCCAGCTCCAGCGCGACAGTCTTGGTAAAGCCGGCGATGCCATGCTTACTGGCGTTATACGCGCTCTTGAACGGAGAGGCGGTCAGCGAATGCGCGCTCGCCGTGTTGATAATCCGGCCCCACCCACGCTCCTTCATGCCCGGAACGGCAAGCCGCGTGGTATGAAAGGGTGCGGTGAGATTGAGCCCAATCACCTGATCCCATTTCTCGGTTGGGAATTCCTCAACCGGAGCAACATGCTGCATCCCGGCATTGTTGACCAGAATATCCACCGTACCCGCCTCGGCCATCATGGCCTCAATCGCGCTGGCATCGAGAAGGTTAGCACCGCTGTAATCCGCGCTCAATTCCTCGCGCAGCGCGGCAATCTCTGCCTCGTCGCCAAAGCCGTTGAGGATTACCTCTGCACCCTCTGCATGAAGCGCGCGGGCGACGGCCAAGCCAATCCCGGAGGTTGATCCCGTGATCAGCGCGCGTTTGCCCTTAAGGAACATCGGTAACTCCTGCAGTTTGTGTCGACCCAAGCTTTTGCCATTGCAGGCGGCCCTGTCCAGCATTTATGCAGACCGCAGCGCAGCAATGTGCGAAATGCAGTCTAGGCGCAGCGGGATCGCGCGATCTGGACCAGGGAGGAAAACATAATGCGGCTCAATCCGTTCGACACATCCAAGATCAAAGTCCGCTCCAGCAATGGCGGCGGGCGCAGAATGCCGGGCGGACGGGCTGGCGGCATGGGCTGCGGCACGATTGTGATCGTTGCGATTGGTGCGATCGTCTTTGGCGTTGATCCGGGACAAATGCTGGGCGTGGTCGAAGGCGTACAGCAGCAAAGCCCGCAATCGCAAACGCAAGCCGGTCAGCGCAGCGAGCAGGAAATCTGCTCCAGCAGCCAATACGCGACCGAGGCCTGCGCAGCGCTCACATCCTTGAATGAGACATGGGAGCAGGAATTTGCCCGCGCTGGTATACCCTTTGAACAGCCCTTCCTTGATCTGTTCCAGACAGGCCGCGTAGACACGAGCGGTTGCGGCAGCGCCAGTTCCGCGTCTGGCCCGTTTTACTGCCCTGCCGATATGGGTATCTATATCGACACCAGTTTCTATGATCAACTCGCTCGCATGTCCGGCACGGGCGGCGACTTTGCGCGCCTCTATGTGATCGCGCATGAATACGGGCACCATATCCAGAATCTCACAGGCCTTGCCACGCAGGTGCGCAGCGCGCAGCAGCAGAATCCGGGCAATCGCAACCAATTGCAGGTGCGCATGGAATTGCAGGCTGATTGCTATGCCGGGGTCTGGGCGGGCAAGAACCGCCAATTGATCGAGCGCGGTGATCTGGAAGAAGGCATGCGTGCAGCCGCCTCAATTGGCGACGACACTTTGCAGCGCAATGCTGGGCAACGGATCAATCCAGAAGGCTTCACGCACGGCACCAGCCAGCAACGCATGGAGGCCCTGCGCCGGGGTCTCGACAGCGCAGATAGCGATGTCTGCAATGTCTATTTCGACTTTGGCTGAGCCAAGCTTTTCATAGCTCCCAATACCAATCGGGGCCGGAGCGGTTTACCCGTTCCGGCCCCGAAATGTTTGTCGGTTAAAGCGCGTGCGACTTAGCTCGCAGCCGCCTCCGCCGGGACGGCATGTGCTGGATCGTCAGACTTGACCGCAGAGGACCAATCGATCTGACGGGTCGCGTACATCATGCCTGCCAGTGCAACGAACAGCAGCACTGATCCGATCACCAGCGACCATTCTTCTAGGTTCAGCAGCACATAGAGGCCCGCGTATAGCGCAACCAGCAGAGCCGCGATGACCCTCGCCCGTTTCCAACTGCGGAGGATTGCCGCGCTGTAAGCCGATAGCAGACCGATGGTTGCAGCACTCGCGATCAGATAAGCGATCATGAACCCGAGCATCTCGGAAAAGGCGAGCAACATTACGAAGAACAGGACAAGCCCTGCCCCGCTCAGCAGATATTCCGCCGCCGCCACACGCGCACCGCCCACGATGTCGAACATCAGGAAGGCGAGGAACGTGAAGCCGATGAACAGGAAGCCATATTTCACCGAGCGATTGACGCGGCTGTAAAGATCAACCGGTTCAACCAAGCGGATCGTGGCGATGCTCACGTCGCTACCATCATTCGAATGGGCAGAGAAACGGTCACGCGGATTGAGCCCTGGCAACTGCGCCTCGGTGTTACGCACCAAGGTCTGACCAAGCGCGAGGTTCGAGATCGACCAACTGGCCTTGAAGCCCGCATCGCTGATCTCGACCGTTTCGTCACCGGGCAAGAAAGTGCCCGTGAAACTTGGGTGAGGCCATTCCGATTCGACCGACCAATTGGTTTCCTTGCCCTGCGGCACCATGCTGATCGCGCTGCTGCCGCGCAGCTTGTAATTGAACTCTACGGCCAAAGGCTCGCTACCGGTCCAATCAAGGAATGCGTGCATACCGCTGCCATTGCTGCCTGTGCCGAGGCCTGGGCGCAGGGCAATGGCCTGGCCCCCGATGGCCATCTCTGCATCGGTTTGAATGCCGCGTGGGTCAGAGATCGGAAAACGAATTTCCGCTTCATCCAGCAGCAATTGCTCTGGCTCAACGCCGAACCGGTCTAGGTCGCTCGGCAATGCAAAAGCTGCCGTACCCGAAAGCGCAACATCATAGATCACCGATTTGTGGATTGAACCGCGAGCTTTGATCTCGGGGTTAATTGCCGTTGCGATGTCTTGCTTCTCCGGAGAGATATATAGCAACTCGCGAGCGATAATGGTGCGCGACACAGTGCGGTCGTTCACAACCTCACTGGTGACGCGCTCTTCATTGTAAGGCACGACCAGCACCGGCCCGGCGAGCACCTGTGCCCCTGCCCAGCCCTCAGTGATGGATCGCTGCGCGATGTCCGCTTGATTTTCCCGGTCATAGACCAGTGCGTAGACAGCCAACAAAGGTATAGTCAACGCCATACCGATGATGGCCGCAAAGAGTAATTTCAGTCCTGGGGATCGTTCTTTCGCCATATCTCGCCCTCCTGTCGCACGATGAAACGTGCAATGAAGGCGACGAACTGAATTGCATATGAACCGACTGAAAGGAAACGGCGAACACCCAAAATAGGTGCCCGCCGTTCTATTATTTCAGATTTCGTCCAGGGCTTTAACCCAGCGTTTAACTGCTTGGATCAGCTCTGGTTGGTGCGTTCCCAACTACGGATCTGCTCATCCAAAGTATCGAGCAGCTGGCTGCGCAGATTGCCTTGAATCTCGGCATTATCTGCCAGCGCCTCGCGCGCCTCACGCAGACCTTCGAGGGCCTTTGCCATCACTTTAGCTTGGCAGAGGTAGACAGTGGATCGACCATTGCTGTGCTCGACAACCTCAGCAGGCTCATCCTGGCCGGAGCGGCATTTCATTTTCACCTTGGTCGTCGCGTCTTTGATATCGATATGGGCCAGCTTGATCTCGCGGTGAGCTTCGGCAATCGCTGCGTCAGCTTCTGCAAGGCCGAGGCGGACATCGACCATGATCTCCTCAACCTCTTTGTCGCTGAGAGGGCTATTCGACCCCACACTGCGACGAATTTGAATGCTGCGCGTTTGACGGCGCTCTGCGCGTTCCCGGCCGCGTTCAGCACGTTCGCGGCTACGCTCAGCCCGTTCTTGGGCACGCTCCTGGGCTCTTGCTGTACGCTCTTCCACCCGTTCAGCCAATTCCTCAGCGCGTTCGACTTCTAACTCAATACGCTCTTCTTCCCGCTCGATCTCTTCTTCGATCGCACCAAGCTGTTCCTGGCTCGCACCTGGATCAATCGCTTCGATAGCGGCTGCTTGCAGCATTGTAGGCGGGACTGGCGGTGCAGGCGGCAATGGGGCACCCAGCGCAAGAGGAGCCGACGGCGCGGCGGGCACGGTGCCTTCCGCATAGGATATCGATGCGGTTAGCGGCAGCGCGAGGACAGCGGCCCCCACCATTACGCGGCCAGCGATCCGGCGGCGCGAGGACATATTGGACATTTTCAGGCTCCTTAGACGGTGGATAATCGACTTCTCACCCAGCACCGGACACGCCATAGGCGCGGCCAATGCAAACTTGGGCCCTGCTGCGAAAGTGGTAATGAGGTTGGCATAGACTGCGCGCTCTTCGGGGGCTTTTTCAGCCATCACCCGGGCATCGCAGGCCGCCTCTTGATCGCGCCGCATCGCCAGCCAGCCATAGCGGCCAAGCGGGTTAAACCAGTGCAAAGCGAACAAGGGTTGAACAATCATATTGGCGAGCAAATCGCGGGCAGAATGGTGCGACAGCTCATGCGCCAGCGCCAGATTGCGCGCTGTGATGTCGGCCTGCGCCATAAAGCCATGCGGCAGCGCCACGACCGGATCGACCACGCCAAAGGCGAGCGGCGTGCTGGTACCGGAGGTTTCAAGCAGCCGGACGCGGCCATAGCGGCCCACCTCGCGTGCATCCTCCAGCAGCTCGCGCCGCAAGCGGAAGTACGCTGTAAAGCGCAGCCAAAGAAAAGGGCGGCGCCAACCAGCCATACCGAAATGCCAATCTCAAGGATCGGCATCGGGGTTGTCGGCATTAGCAGGCCGGGCGCCGCGTCCAACCGCCCCAGAGTCGCAGCAGGAGCTTGGGGTTGGACAATCGTAAATAGGAAATCACCAGAAGCCGCCTCGGACGCGCTGCTATCCGCAAGGTTCTCAGCGGGTGCAGCGTCACGTGGCTCAGGGTTCAGCCATGCAGGCAGCTCCACCGGCGGCAGCAGCAAGCGCAAGGCCGGGATCGCCCATAGGGCATAAGCGATCTGCGGCCCAAACCAACGGGCAACGGGGCGGCGAATAAGCAGGACCAACGCGATCAATCCGGCGGTCCACAGCAGGGTATCAAGTAGCCAATCCATCATGGTTTCAACTCCTTGAGTAGAGCTTCAATGTCCGCGAGATCTTCCTCGCTCAGCGCCTCTTGTTCCGCCAGATGCGCAAACAAAGAGGACGCGCTGCCGCCAAAAAGGCGGTCGACCAAGCGGCGGGATTCGCCGCCGACATAGTCAGACCGCGCGATCAATGGGCTGTAGAGAAAGCGGCGGCCGTCTGGCTGCGCCGCAATGGCATTCTTGCCAACCAAGCGAGAGAGCAGAGTTTTGACTGTGGCGAGGCTCCATCCGCGTGGTTCGCAAACGGCATCGCAGACATCGGCGGCGCTTAAGGTGCCACCTTCCCATAAGGCCTCCATCACGGCATGCTCAGCATCGCTGATCCGCTCAGGCTTAGAATTGCCAGTTGGTTTTTCGTTTTCGGACTGTGTCACGTGAGCCTCCCGCTCTCGATTACGTCTGTAGTCTTAGCGATTACGTTTGTAAACATTAAGGCTGGATGAACATTACGCTCCGCCCCTTGCCCTTCGATCAGACTGCGATATCCTCCGACGAATGACATGGATCAAATCACTATTCGCCACCGCCACAATCCTCATCACCATGGGCGCGCAAGCTCAGGAACTGGAAGACACGCTGACCGCGCCTGAGCCCGCGCCTCAGTTTGAAACGGTTAGCGTTGTGCTGGAAACCCAAATTGGCCAGATCACCATCGCACTGGAGACAGAGCGCGCGCCGATCACAGCGGGAAACTTCTTGCGCTATGTTGATGAGGACCGCTTTGACGGCACCGTCTTCTACCGTGCCATGCCGCTCGATTGGGGCAAACAGCCCAATGGCCTGATCCAGGGCGGCACCCAATGGGATCCGAAGCGCGTGCTTGACGGTATCGAGCACGAACCGACCACTTTCACCGGACTCAGCCACACGCGCGGCGCTTTGTCGATGGCAATGGGCGAACCTGGCACGGCCAATGGGGATTTCTCTATCATGCTCGGCGATCAAACCGGGCTCGACGCAAACCCGACGTCAGACGATCCGGTCTGGCGCAATGGTTACGCGGTGTTTGGCTATGTCACCGATGGGATGGACGTGGTGGAGGCGATCCATGCCGCTCCAATCGATCCGGCAAAAGGCGAAGGCTGGATGAAGGGCCAAATGCTGGCCGAACCCGTCACTATCGTCGAGGCGCGGCGCGCGCCTACCGAGGTCGACGAGCCGGCTGCCTAGATTCGCTTTGCCCCAAAGTGCTGATCGCTGGGCGACCAACCGGAGTGCCCGCGCTTTGAGGCGTGCGCACTCGCAGCGCTGGCATCCATTCGCCTACCCCCTTCCCAATCTGCGTCTGCGGTAAAGAAGCAAGCACACGCGCCCTCGCCTCCCACCCCGCAATTGAGCGGTTCGCCGCTTTCGACGCGTCGGCCAAGGATTGCGGTTTGCGCAGCGCATTGTTGATCAGCGCATCGCCAAAGAACGTCCAGTCATTGTCCGCGCGGCAACCAAACGATGTGCGATTATCCGCCGCCGCCGTTAGGATCGCTGTGTTCTCACTCGCGAGCTTGGGCACGAACACGCCAGCATAACACGCGCTGATAATCAGGATGCGCCGCTCAATCCCGAGTTCCTCCAACGCCGCCTTAAAATGATCGGGCGACAGCACACCATATCCAGTGTCGCCGTAGTGATAGGCCAAACCATGCTGCAAACCATGACTGGTCGTATAGAGCACCAGCACATCTTCGCTGGTGTCCATGACTTCGGCAATTTGGGCGAGGGTCGAGAGAAACGCGCTGATCGAACCCTTGGGCAATTCGTTGCTAGTGCCATCTGGCCCGGCCAACGTGATCGTACGCCCCGCCGCGCCATATCGCCGCGACAGCACCTTGGCGGCCTCGCGCGCTTCACGGGCAAACACCAGGTCGCTATCCAGTGCTACGGTCAGCACATAGGCATCGACCGTGCCAGAGCGGTTGGGCTGAAGCGCGTTGAAAGCGGCATCGAGCTTACGCCGCTCGCGCAGCAAAACCGCAGGCGAGCTCTCGCGCTCAAACTCTGGCGATTCCAACAGGCTGTTCTTGATCGCAGCTGGACTGGTGCCGCTGGCGAAATTGGGCCACGGCTTGGTGTGCGGCGGCGGCTGATTGGGATTGCTGACGCTGTCCGAATTACTCTGCGTGTAGGCTGGCCCAGCGACCACCAACGCGAGCGCCGCGACCGCGATTCGGAAAGATGTGCCCCGTTTCATATGAGGCTCAAGCTGCGGCTTTCGAGCTTCCCCGTCAAGCACTCCGGCGCGGCAGGCGGCCTTGACCCTCCTGCATCCCGTGTTACCCAGTCGATTACACCTGTAAACAAATTTGGGGCTGGGGCGAATATGGCGAAAATTGTGCGGGCATTGTGCGCCCTGTTATTCTGTTTCAGCGCGGTCACGGCCCAGGCAGAGGATCAATCAACTGCATCCGACCTTAAGGCCTTGGCAGATAGCTATGCCGAGAACAGAGGATTTAGCGGCACAGTGCTGGTCGCACGAGACGGAGAAATCCTGCTTGAAGCCGCCTATGGATTTGCCGACGTCGAATGGAGCGTCGCCAATACGCCGACTTCGAAATACCGCATTGGCTCTCTGAGCAAGCCTTTGACTGCTACATTGGTTTTAAGCCTGGTAGAGGCGGATGTTCTCTCACTATCCGGAACACTGGGACAATACCTACCGGATATATACGCCGAGACCGAGGTCTCTGACATCACCGTGGAACAGACTGCTCAGTCACACCTCTGGCATGCAAGACATTCCGGGGAATTTCAATGACCCTTGGTGGCAGGAAACCGCACGCCTGTCCTTCGAGCCCCGTGAGTTGGCTCAAAACTCAATCAAGCCGGTTTTGCTAGAAGAACCCGGCACGAAATGGCGTTATAACAACGCTGGCTTCATTCTGCTCGGCATTATTGTCGAAGAAGTTACGGGCAAAAGTTATGCCGAAAATTTGCAGGAACGCATCTTTGATCCTGCCGGAATGGCGGCCTCCGGATCGTACACGCAAGGCGCGATTCTCCTCAATCTTGCGACGGCCTATGCGAAAAAGCCAACCGGTGAATTGACCTATCCGATCCCCACTGACCCAAGCATATTCTTTGCGGCGGCCAGCATCTACTCATCGGCCCGCGATCTGCTGCGTTTCGACACTGCACTCTATTCCGATAGCATCATCAGCGAACCAATGCGGCGTTCAATGATGTCGGTGAAGGCGGACTTTCCCTACGGCTTTGGCTGGGGAGTTGAAAAACTGCGGATACCAGATGGCAAAACGCTGGATTTGAATGGACACACCGGCAGTATTCCCGGCTACCAGAGCTATTACCTGCGATCCGAGGCGACCCGCGATTTCGTGGTTGTTTTGAACAACACCAACAACGGCAGTGTGGTTATCCCAATGGGCCGGGACTTGATGCAAGTCCTGAATGGCAAGCCGATGCAATTGGCCAAGCGCCGTCTTTCAGAATTGCTTACCCCGATCCTGCTGCGCGATGGCCATTATGCAATGGTGACCGCCTATGACGCGCTAGGCGATAAAGCAGAGGATTATGACCTGTCGGAGGCCCGCATCAATCGAGAGGGCTATGGCCTGATGAGCAAAGAGCAATTTGCCGCCGCCGTTTCATTCTTTGAATGGAATGTCGCGCGCTATCCGAACTCGGCAAATGCCTATGACAGCCTCGGTGAGGGATACCGCAAAGCTGGGCGTACCGCAGACGCGATCAAAAGCTACAAAGAGGCGTTGGCCCGCGATCCGGACAGCGCTTCGGCCAAAAAAGCTCTTGAGGAGCTAAGAGCGGCGACCCCTTAGAAGAATTGCGCCGAAGGGGTCGCCGGTCATAAATCAATACACCCGAGCCTTTGGCTCAATGTAGGTCGCGTCGTCGGTCAGCGTGTATTCGTGTACGGGACGATAACCGATCTTCATATCGCCTTTGCCGCTACCCTTGGCGCCGCCGCCCCAGCCATCAAACCATGTGATGGTGTGCTTCATCCACTCTTTGTCGTTGCGATCCGGGAAATCCTCGTGGCTGTGCGCCCCGCGGCTTTCCTTGCGGTTCGCCGCGCTCGCCATCGTCACATTGGCCTGTGACATCAGATTGTCGAGCTCCAACGTTTCGATCAGGTCGCTGTTCCAGACGAGCGATTGGTCGGACACGTGGATGTCTTCCATGCGCTTGTTCTGTTCGGCAAGGATTTTGACGCCCTCTTCGAGCAGCGCGCTGTCGCGGAACACAGCGGCGTGTTTCTGCATGCCCTTTTGCATTTCGCTGCGGATTTGTGCGGTTGGTGAACCGCCCTGCGCATAGCGGAAGTGGTCAAGCCGGCTGAGCGCCAACTCGGCGCTATCTGCGGGCAGCTCGGGCTGGCTTGCGCCCGCCTTTGTAATGTCACGCAGACGATGGCCGGTGGCGCGGCCAAACACCACGAGATCGATCAGCGAGTTTGAGCCTAGGCGGTTTGCGCCGTGGACAGACACACAGGCCGCCTCGCCCACTGCAAATAGGCCAGGAACCACGTGATCCGGATTGCCGTCCGGGCCGATGGTCACAACTTCGCCGTGATAATTGCAGGGGATGCCGCCCATATTATAATGCACGGTCGGGGTCACAGGCAGAGCCTGCTTGGTTAGGTCCACGCCAGCAAAAATCTTGCCGCTCTCGGTGATACCCGGCAGGCGTTCGGCCAAGACCTTCGGATCAATGTGATCGAGGTGTAGGTGAATGTGATCGCCATCTGCGCCATGTCCGCGCCCTTCGCGCATTTCCAGCGCCATAGAGCGGCTGACGACGTCGCGCGATGCGAGATCCTTCGCAGATGGCGCATAGCGCTCCATAAAGCGTTCGCCCTCGCTATTGGTGAGGTAGCCGCCCTCGCCCCGCGCGCCTTCAGTGATGAGGACGCCCGCGCCATAAATGCCGGTCGGGTGGAATTGAACGAATTCCATGTCCTGCAATGGCAGGCCAGCGCGCAAGACCATGCCGCCGCCATCACCGGTGCAAGTGTGCGCCGAGGTCGCCGTGTAGTAACAGCGGCCATAACCGCCAGTTGCCAGCACAACGTTCTGCGCGCGGAACCGGTGGATGGTACCATCGTCAAGACACTGAGCAATCACGCCGACGCATTTGCGATCGCCGCCCTCGCCCGTCATGATCAGGTCGAGCGCGAAATATTCAATAAAGAAGTCCGCGTCATATTTCAGGCTCTGCTGATAGAGCGCGTGCAGCATGGCGTGACCGGTACGGTCGGCCGCGGCGCAGGTCCGCTGAACCGGCGGGCCATCGCCCATGTTTTGCATGTGACCGCCAAACGGGCGCTGATAAATCGTGCCGTCTTCGTTGCGAGAGAACGGAACGCCAGCATGTTCTAGCTCATAGACAGCGGCGGGCGCTTCACGCGCGAGATATTCAATCGCGTCCTGATCGCCCAGCCAATCGGCACCTTTCACCGTGTCATACATATGCCATGACCAGTGATCAGGCGTGTTGTTGCCCAGCGATGCCGCGATCCCGCCTTGCGCTGCAACGGTGTGCGAACGGGTTGGGAAAACCTTGGAAATGTTCGCCGTGCGCAGGCCAGCTTCCGCCGCGCCCATCGTTGCGCGCAGGCCTGAGCCGCCAGCGCCAACAACAACGACGTCATATGTGTGATCAATAATCTTGTAAGAATTCAAATCAGCCATCAGGCGGCTCCTCCGAGGGCGAGCCGGGCGACGCTAAAGATAGCGAAGGCACCGCCGCCAATGACAGCAAGGTTGAGTGCAGCGATCAGACCAAATTTGGTGCCGCTGTTTTGAACATAGTCTTCGATCAGGACCTGAAGACCCAGGCGCGCGTGCCAGAATGTGCAGATCACCAGAAGGATCATCGCAGTGGCGGGGACAGGCTGAGCGATCCGGCTGCTGACAGTGGCATAGCCGAGGTCCGGCAGCAGCATGATGCTGGCCACCAGCCAGATGGTTAGGACGACATTGCCGACCGCTGTGAAGCGTTGCAGCAGCCAGTGATGCGCGCCGGCATGTGAAGAGCCGAGACCGCGTACTTTTCCGAGTGAAGTTCCGTTACCCATGTCTGCGCCTCTATTTCGTCAGCATGTAGGCCCAGAAGGCCGCAGTGAGGAGGATCGCTAGAATAGGCGATGCGATGGAGCAGATCTTATTGGCATTCAGCTCGTAGCCAGCGCCAATATCGAGCACAAAGTGCCGCAGGCCGCTCATCATATGGGTGAAGAACGCCCAGGTCAGGCCGACCAGCACAACATAGCCAAACGGCGAAGTCGCCACGGTGTGAAACGCGTTATACGCCTCTGGCCCGCTGGCCAGCGCGCCGAGCCACCACACGAGCACGGCCAGTCCAACAACTGCCAAGCCATCGCCGGATGCCCGGTGCAGAATCGAAACCAGCATGTGCGGCCCCCAGCGCCAGATCTGCAAGTGGGGGAAAGCGGTCTATTCGCCATTATTTTATGATCCCATACATTTCGTTCCCCCCACTTAACGTGACAATCGCGTGTGACAAGCGGTGAGCGCTCGACTCCCGGTGCAAAGTTTTGGATAGAGTGTTGCATGAAGTACATTCTCCTTACCGGATCGAGCCGCGGGATCGGCGCGGCTGCCCGAGATGAGCTGACCGCGCGCAGGGCCAAAGTGACCGGCCACGCAACCCGCAGCGGCGATGATCAGACGATTGCCGCAGACTTCACCGACCCCGGCGCAGCGCAGGCTCTATGGGACGCCATGCTGGAGAAGACTGGTGGTAAGGTGGATGTGCTGATCAACAATGCAGGACTGTTTGACGCCAATCCTCTGGATGGCTCTGACATTGCCTGGCTCGACGGATGGGAAGACACCCTGCGCATTAACCTGACCGCAGACTGCCCAGCTTTCCCGCTTTGCGGTGCGCCATTGGCAAAACACGGGTACCACAGGACGCATAGTGCATGTCGCTAGCCGCGCAGGACACCGGGGCGATTCTCCAGCGCATTGGCATTATGCAGCGGCAAAGGGCGGGATGCTGGCCATGCACAAAACTATCGCCCGCGCCTATGCGAGCGAGGGCATATTCAGCTACGCGATAGCTCCGGGCTTTACAGATACGGCGATGGCCGGAGACTATCTGGAATCGCGCGGCGGCGACAGGCTGCTGAAAGACATTCCTCTGGGCAAGGTCGCTCAGCCAGAAGAGATCGCGCGTATCATCACCTTTTGCGCGCTTGATGCCCCACCCAGCATGACCGGCGCCGTGATCGACGCGAATGGAGCAAGCTATGTTCGGTAAATTGTGCTTGATCGCGGGCCCGTTGTTGCTTGCGGCGTGTTCGGCTTCGCTCGCGAATGAAGAAGAGCCTTCTCGGCTCCCCGCCGACCAACAGGCATTCCTCGACGCCTGCGAGCCGTGGGATGAATGGGACAAGCCGGCCCCACCGTTCAAGGTTCATGGCAACTCATATTACGTCGGCACATGTGGCATTTCTGCGATCCTAATTTCAGGAGATGCGGGACACATTCTGATCGACACAGGCACAGATGCAGGCGCTCGCGTGGTTGCTCGAAATATCGAACGTCTCGGATTCGCAGTAACGGACATCAAGGCAATCACTCACACCCACGAGCATTTCGACCACGTCGGTGGAATGGCACAAATGGAGAAGATCACAGGCGCTAACGTTTTCACTTCACCAGAAGCAGCACCTGTCTTGATGCTTACAGGTGAAGCAAGTCAGAATGATCCACAATTCGGCATGCACGACCCCATGAGAACAGTCGCAAAGCTAAATGTTCTAAAGGGAGAAAAGCAGGTTTGTGATGAAGCGTCTGATTTTTACATGCTCAATGAAGCAGGGCTGAAAGTCCGCGCCATTGCCACCCCAGGCCACACGCCCGGAGCGCTCAGCTGGGAATGGGAAAGCTGCGAGAACGAAGTTTGCAAAACCATCGTCTACGCCGACAGCCTCTCTCCGGTTAGCGCAGATGGATATCGCTTCTCCGATCACCCCGATTACGTCGCAAAGTACCGTGCGGGCCTCGTTCGTTTGGCCGCGATAGATTGCGACATCTTGATCGCCGCGCATCCGTCTCATGGACAATTGTTCCAATGGTTTGAAAAGGGCGGCCTGCTGGCTATGGAAGCGCCCTGCGCCCAATATGCCGCCAAAAAACACAGCGATCTTGATGCCCGCCTCGCCAAAGAGGCCGCTGAATGAGTACCAGTTGGAAACTCTCGGCCTTCGCGCCGAAGAAGGTCGTGCAAGCTGCTCTGTTGACGCATGATGAGCTCGATGATTGGGATTTTGATCTCGTCATCTCTGGCCGCGAAATTGCCGAGGATCGCCCGCAGGAATGGGTGCTGGAGGGATGGTATCCGAGCGAGCCCGGCGCACCCCAGACAAGCGCCCTCGCCGATCTGTTCTCTGGCAAAGCGCCGAAGATCACGGTTGAGAAACTGCCCGATCAAGATTGGCTGACGCTGAGCCAACAAGGCGTCGAGCCAATCCGCGCGGGGCCATTTCACATTCACACCCCCGACTTTGCGCCAGACCCATCCGCGATCAATTTCGCAATTCCCGCAGCACAAGCCTTCGGCACTGGCCAGCATGAGACCACCGCTGGCTGCTTAGAAATGCTCGCCGCCATGAAGGGCACTGGCATGAACGCGCGCAATATCGCCGACATCGGGACGGGCACCGGGCTGCTAGGTTTTGCAGCGCTGAAGCTTTGGCCCGCCGCGCGCGCAACCGCATCCGATATCGATCCCGTCTGCGTTCAGGTGGTCGAGGACAATGCCGCGCTCAACAAAATGCGGCTTGGCCCGCGCCCCGGCGAAATGGCGATGGTAATCGCTGATGGCATGGATGACGCGCTGCTCAGCGCCCGCGCACCTTATGACCTCTTGATCGCCAATATTCTGGCTGGTCCACTGACCGAGCTCGCACCCGACTTCGCCGCCTCAGTCCCGCCGGGCGGCAGCGTTTTGCTCGCTGGCCTGCTGACCACGCAAGAGCCGGGCATTCGCCGAGCCTATCGCCGCGCAGGTTTTCGCCTGACTGCGCGTCTGATCCGAGGCGATTGGTCGATCCTGTGGCTGAGGCGGCGCAGCGCCTAATGGCCAGCAAAGTGCTCCCCCGCATTGGCCGAGCGCTAAAATATGCGCTTATCGCTGTGGCCGCCGCACTCACATTGTTCCTGCTCACCGCATGGTTTGGCTCCATGATCCCGCGCGGCGTGCCGGCCGAGGAACCCATCGCCGACCCGGTCACCATCATGGTCGAGACCAATGGCGTACACACCCAATTCGTGCTGCCGATTGCCAATGCGCATAAGGATTGGCGCGAGACCTTTCCGAACGCGAATGAATGGCTGGGCACGGGCGAGCCGACCCATGTCGCGATTGGATTTGGCGACAGGCAAGCGATGATGGAGATACCGCAAATCTCTGACCTGTCGGTTTCCAGTGCGCTCAGGATTGCAACGGTTGGCGGGCCCGGCGTGATCCGCGTCAGCCGCTATAACAATCCACCCCTCGATAAAGAACGCCGCGCGATTCGGGTGTCGGGCGAACAATACAAAGCCTTGGTCGAAGCTATCGAAGCGGACCTGCCGCCGTTGGGTGCCGATCCCTTTCGCGACTATGAGCGCGACACGTTCAGCCAGGATGCCTATTACACCGCGATCCCACGCTACAACTTCAAGCAGACGTGCAACCAATGGACCAGCAACCGGCTCGCGATGGCAGGCATTCGCACAGGGCTTTGGACGCCGATGTCTGGCGGAGTGATGAAATGGCTCCCGGTGCACCGCACGGAACTGGGCGAGCGCTAAACTCTAGCGGAGCGTCGCCAAGCGTTGCTCCAGAAATTGCCGCTCAGCGCTGGGCGGATCGAGCTTCAATGCTGCGCTTAGAGACGTCCTCGCCTCTTCATCACGTCCCAATCGGATCATCATATCCGCCCGCGCCGCATGATAGGGCCTCAATAACTGGAGCTTATCTCTCGGAAGTTCCTCTAACGCAGCCAGCCCTGCGGCTGCGCCTTCCACTTGCGACAATGCAACCGCCCGATTGAGCGCTACAACCGCGCCCGGACGCATCATCATCAGCGCATCATACAGCTTCACAATCGCCGCCCAATCGGTTTTCCCATCCACGCTACGCCGCGCATGGCACAACTGAATGGCGGCCATCACTTGGTAGGGCCCGGTCCGCGCATACTCGGATGCGCGATCGAGCAAACCGCGCGCATGTTCGATCAGCGCGCCGCCCCACAGCCTACAATCCTGCTGAGACAGGGGGATCATCGCCCCAGCGTCATCCACCCTCGCCGCTTCTCGCGATCGTGCCAACGCAACCAGCGCCGCAAGCCCCAAGGCCTCCGGTTCCTGTGGGAGCAATTCGGCCACCATGTTGACGAGCCGAACAACCTCGCCCGCCAGTTCTCCGTCACGCTCCGCCGCAGCATCCTGATAAGCGACAGTATAAGCGAGCTCCAAAGTCAGCAGCACTGGATCAAGCCGCTCCCCCCAAGCCTTTCGCGGCGGCAATTCAAATGCAATGCCCGCTTTGTGGATCTTCGCCTTCGCGCGCGTGATGCGTTGAAACATTGCCGTTTCACTGCTGACAAAAACTCGCGCAATTTCGGGCACCGGCAATCTGCAAATCACCTTCAGCGCCAGCGCCGTGCGCGCCTCCAAAGCAATCGCTGGGTGGCAGCAAATGAAGATCAACCTCAGCCGTTCGTCCGGTATCGCCTCGGGCAGTTGGATCACATTGCTCATCTCGCTCACCTGCGCCTCATCGGCAGCATGCTTTGCCTGCGCCGCACGTTTGCGCAGTGCGTCCAGCGCCTTACGCTTCGCCGCGGTGAACAGCCACGCTGGCACATTGTCCGCCGACACTCCTTTTTCCAGAAACGTCGCAGCAGCCTCGGCAAAGGTATCTTCTGCCAGATCGATATCGCGAAATTGCCCGACCAGGGCGGCAATCACCCTTGGCCGCGCGCCTGCTATCTCGGCACCGATACTGCTGCGCGTATCCGGCAAATCAATCCTGCCAAATAGGGCGAACCTCGACTGCACCATTGCCGGGCACGGGTATCTTGCGCGCCCATTCAATCGCGCGGTCCAGGTCGGCCGCCTCGATGATGTAATAGCCGCCCAGCTCTTCGTGCGTTTCGGCGAACGGGCCATCATGCAATACGCCCTCGCCCGATGTGTATTTAATCGTCGTCGCGGTGCCCGCATCCTGTAAACGGTGACCACCGATATAGGCGCCCGCCTTTTCCATTTCCTCGATCAGGGCCATGTGTTTACCGATGGTTTCCTCCATCCGCTTTTCGGCGTCATCACCTTGATAGAAGCTCTCATCTTCGGCGATCATCAACATATATTGCATGGGGTCTTCTCCTTTGCGGCCCGCACCACTGCGGCGAGGCTCTGATGAGAAGACGAAACTGGCAAGTCAGATTCGACAGACTGCGCGAAAAAGTTTTACGCGGCGAGCGTTTGTTCCAGCAGATTGAGCGCATTACGGGTGAAGGCCTGCATGTTTTCAATTCGGTTTTCGCTGCCAGTTTCCAGCACAAGAGTGTGCTCGCTATCCGGTCCAACTAACGCTGCGCAGCTGCGCCCCGATGGCGCGCCGCTAGGGTGCTTGCTGCCACCGACAGAGCCACTTTCCGCGATCCCCCAATCTGCGCCTAGATTGTCTCGAATGGCGCGCGCCTGAAGCAGAGCATATTCCTCGCTCGCTCCGCGCATACCTTTGTATGCGTCGCGCGGAAGATCGAACAGGACGTCGCGAGCGCGGAAGGAATAGACAACCCCGCCGCCAACAAAGTAATCAAGCGCGCCCGGCACGCTAAGCATACTGGCCGACATCAGCCCGCCGGTCGCACCATCCGCAACGGCGATACGTTCACCGCGCTCGCGGAGTTGCTCAGCGATGCGGAGAGCTTGCGGGTGCGCTTGAGTTAGGAAGTCTGTCATTTCTCAATCTGACTTATCGTAATGGTATCGCCAGAAACGATGGTTTCATCGATGACCGTTTCTCGATTTATTACAGCGCGAATAGGCACCCCAGTGAGGGCGTCAAAAACAACCTCCAACTCATCGACCATTTCTAGTTTTTCGATGGAGTCATTCTCTGCGGTGTCAGCCAAAACTTCAAATTTAGACCTGATTCCAGTGATAGCATCCTTCAGCTGATCTGGGTCTGGCCTAACGGTTTGCTCAAACCGGATATGACCATTATCGGTAAGGCGCATCGACAACTGAGCCGTTGCGGCAACCGGAACAGACAACAGGCCTCCTTCAATCGCAGTATCCGTTTCGTAGATTTCACCGCCTTCCAGCTCGGTACCGCCATAACCTAAGATTTCTGGCCAACCTTGCACGATGATTGCTGGGGCATCCTCAGCCGAAGCTGACACGATCGGACCGAATATGAGTTCATTTGCTAGTTCTGCAGCCTCTCGTTCTTTCACCCCCGCCTCTTTCATTGCAAAATCAGGTAATTGAACGAGAAGAGATTTGAACTCCTCCCAATTTCTCAACCGGATTGGTTCACCAAACTCATCGAGTTCCATTTTTACCGACATGATGAAAGGTCGAATGGCAGGCGGTAACTGATCGAGCGCTTGATCCACTGCGAGATCGAGCCTCGTTCCGTTTACTGATAGAGCCAAGACATCGATATGGGCTAAGTATCCTTCTCCCAATCGCTCAAACATGAGCTCTTGCTCAAATGTAAGGGAACTATCTCCACGCCGGCGACGCTTCTCAATCACAACGGTATAGGCGAGCGGCTCATTAAGAGTCGGTTCGAATGGAATAACCAAAACCTCAGGACTGTCGTCGGCTTGGACCTGCGATTGAGCAATAGCAGCGCTGGAGAATGCGATGAACAGCGCCCCGAAGCCAAAGACCATTCGTTTTACAAATGTGAAGTTGCAAATATCCATTATTCCGCTGCCGCCACAATCGCGGCCCAGCCCGCCTCGTCCATCACTTCGATGCCAAGCTCCTGCGCCTTCTTCAGCTTCGATCCCGCGCCTGGTCCCGCGACCAGAATATCGGTCTTTGCGCTCACCGAACCGCTGGCCTTCGCGCCGAGCCGTTCGGCCTGCGCCTTGGCTTCATCACGGCTCATTGTTTCTAGCTTGCCCGTGAAGACCACGGTCTTCCCCGCAACTGGGCTGTCGAGGGTTTCGACAACATAGGGCGGCGGTGAAACCTCGCTCAGCATATCCTCCCAAACCGCGACATTGTGCGGCTCGTGAAAGAAGTCTGCGAGCGAATGCGCGACCGTCGCGCCGAACCCGTCGCTGACGCCGAAAATGTCTTTCGCTGCGTTATCCATTCGGGCCTTGAAGGGGGATGGTTTCTCGTCCTCTTCCAGCGGATTTTCGCTGCGGTATGTTGCAAATTGCTGCGCAGCATTTCGCAGCATATTGATGTCACCCAAGGCCTTCATCAAGTCACGCGCAGTAACCTCACCGACATGCCTAATACCAAGACCAAACAGCAGTTTTGCTGCATCGGGTTCGCGCTTCGCCCCAATGGATGCGATGAGGTTATCGACCGACTTCTCCTGCCAGCCTTCCAACGCAAGTATGTCGTCACGGCGATCCTTTAGACGGAAAATGTCAGCCGGACTTTCGAGCCATCCCAGATCAAAAAACTGCGCGATCGTCTTCTCGCCTAGCCCATCAATATCCATCGCCTTGCGGCTAACGAAATGTTCGAGCCGTTGTGTACGCTGAGCCGGGCAGATGAGGCCGCCGGTGCAGCGCATATCAACCTCGCCCTCTTCACGCGCGGCCTCGCTGCCACACTCCGGGCACACATCGGGAAAATTGAAGGGGGCGCGCTCCGCATCGCGGGTCAGATTTTCGACCACTTGCGGAATCACATCACCGGCGCGCTGGACCACAATGCGGTCGCCCGGTCGCACACCGAGACGCGCAATCTCATCGCGGTTGTGCAGCGTCACATTGGTGACCGTCACCCCGCCGACCAGAACCGGGGCCAGCCTGCCAACAGGGGTCAGCTTGCCAGTGCGCCCGACTTGAATGTCGATCGCCTCCAAAGTGGTCTGCGCTTGCTCCGCCGGGAACTTATGCGCGAGAGCCCAGCGCGGAGCCTTGGCGACAAAGCCAAGCCGGCCCTGCCAATCGAGCCGGTCGACTTTGTAGACGACGCCATCGATCTCGTAATCGAGGTCCGGACGCGCCGCGCCAATCTTCTCATAATGCGCGATCAAAGCATCCGTGCTTTCAACCCGCCTGAACAGCGGCGATATCGGAAAGCCCCAGCGGCGCAAGATTTCCACCACCTCACTTTGCGTTGAGCCCGGAACTGCTGAAGCCGCGCCCCAGCCATGCGCCCAGAACCGCAAAACGCGCTTCGCGGTAACGCTCGCATCCTTCTGACGCAGCGAGCCAGCAGCAGCGTTGCGCGGGTTCGCGAACAGCTTACCACCTGCCTCTTGCTGCGCAGCATTGAGCGCAGCAAAGGCTTGCTTTTCCATGTAGACTTCGCCGCGCACTTCGAACACATCTGGCACATCATCGCCGCTCAGTTCCTGCGGAATATCGGCGATATGCTGCACATTGGCGGTCACATCTTCGCCCACTTGCCCGTCACCGCGAGTTGCCGCGCGCACCAATTTTCCGCCCTCATAGCGCAGGCTGCATGACAGGCCGTCGATCTTGTCCTCTGCAGTAAAGCCCATGATTTCGGAGTCATCGAGCGACAGGAAACGCCGCACCCGCGCGGTCCATTCTTCGATCTCTTCGCGCGAAAAACCATTGTCGAGGCTCATCATGCGGACCTCATGCGTCACCTTACTTAGCGGTGAGGCAGCAATTTGGTGGCCAACATTTTTGGACGGGCTATCGTCGCGGATCAGATGCGGAAACGCCGCTTCCAAGTCCGCATTGCGCCGCACCAGCGCATCATATTCCTGATCGGTGATCTCAGGATTGTCCTGCGCATGATAAAGCTTGTCATGCTTCGCGATCAGGCGCGCCAAGCGCATCAGCTCATTGGCTGCATCGGCTTCGGAGAGGTTGGCCAATTCAGGCTCCTATGACAGGCTTTGTCTCTACCCGCGTTCCGAAACCGGCAATGTGCGGGCGCGCCTTGCCGATTGCGGCCTGGACTGAAGGCAGCCGGAGGCTGTTCGCATGATCCGTCTTTGTCTGCCAAACTTCGGTGATCCAAATTGAGTTGGGATCGTCGAGGTCTTCGGCGATCATATAGACGATGCTGCCTGGCATATCGCGTGTGCCTTCGAGTAAGGCCGCAATGACTTCTTCACGCCTACCGTCGGCGGTTTTCATTTGGGCAATCAAGCCATACATTTCTTCCAAGTGTTGAGCTCCTAAAAGTTTGGTTGAGCACCCGCCCAACAAGGACAATGCAGCAAGGCCTGCAAATTCACGCCGCTGCATCACGCAACTCCATCGTATTGGAAAGTGTCAGGGCTCACTGCAAGACTCAATCAACCAGAACAAACATCGACAATATCAAGAGCGCCGCACCAAAGCAGCCTGCGATAGCCCAGCCTTTAGCCGACGCATATCCGCGAGCGAGCCGCAGCATCAGCCATCCCACAACACCGGAAAAGCCAAGCCACATCGCGGTCGTTATCGCATAAGTCGGCCAAGTATTCGCATCGATGGGATTGTAGTGCGAGTTGACCATGGTCACCACGAGCCAAGACACTGTCGCACCCAAGATCGCTACAACACCCGCTACCAATACCACGATTTGCAGGCCGCTCATTTTAGGTTTCACGCCTTCCATCATGCGTTCTCCAACAAACGGTCTGCTTGCGCGCGGGCCTCTGGGGTCACTTCCGCGCCTGACAGCATCCTTGCGATCTCTTCCTTTCTTTCCTCTGAACTCAGTTTCGAGACCGACGTCTTGGTGACGGTGCCGTTGGAGGCTTTCGCAATCATATAATGCTGCCCGCCGCGTGCGGCGACTTGCGGTGAGTGCGTCACGGCCAGCAATTGCCCCTCGTCGTCGGCCAGCCTTGCGAGCCGCTCTCCAATCGCGCTCGCCACCGCGCCGCCAACGCCGCGATCAATCTCGTCAAAGATCACCGTTGCGGCCCCGCCCTGCTCGGCCAAGGCCACTTTCAACGCGAGGATGAAGCGCGACAATTCGCCGCCCGATGCGATCTTGTTGAGCGGCGCAAAATCGGCGCCCGGATTGGTCGCGATCAGGAATTCGGCGCTGTCCATTCCGGCCGCACCCCATTTTTCCTCGGGCAATTTGCCAACCGCCGTTAGGAAACGCGCCGCATCCAGTTTTAACGGGGCGAGCTCTGCTGCCACGGCCTTGTCCAGTTTCTTGGCCGCTTTGAGCCGCGCAGCATGCGCCTTTTCCGCTTTGGTTAGATAAGCCTCACGCGCCTCGCGGGCCGCCGTTTCCAGCGCGTCCAATTGCGCCTCACCGCCTTCGATCGCATCTAGCTGTGCCCGCATATCGCGCATCAGCCCTGGCAGGTCGTCCACGTCGCATCGGTGCTTGCGCGCGATCGCCCTCAGCTCAAACAGACGCGTCTCAGCGTCGTCCAGAGCTTGCGGATCATGGACCAGAGCATTGCCCGCCTCCATCATCCGGTCTTCCGCCTCACCGGCCTCGATCACTGCGCGGTCGAGCGCCGCCAAAGCCTCGGTCAGCAAGGGGTGCTCGCCAGCGATCCGGTCCAGCTTGCGGGCGGCCACCCGCAAAGATGCGAGCGGCGAATCTGAGCCTTCCCAAATATGGCGCAGCTCTTCCAAATCGCCGGACAGTTTCTCGCCCTTTTGCATGGCAGCGCGAGTTTCTGCGAGGCGAACCTCTTCGCCCGCCTGCGGTTCAATCTCGGCCAGTTCGGCCAAATGGGCGAGCAGCAATTCTTGATCAGCAGCGGCCTGTTCCACCGATCCGCGCGCCTCGGCCAATTGCGCCTCTGCCTTGGCCCATGCCTGCCATGCGCGCTCCAGCCCAGTGAGATCCGTCCCGGCATAGCGATCTAGCAAAGCGCGGTGCCCGCGCGGGTTTACCAGACCGCGATCATCATGCTGGCCGTGCAGTTCCACCAGAGATGCAGAAAGTTCACGCAGTAAAGCAACGCCAGCGGGCTGATCATTGATGAAGGCTTTGGAACCGCCATCGGCCTTAACCTGACGGCGAATAATCAGCGGCTCGCCGGGCTCCAGTTCTATATCAGCCTCATCCAGAATGGCCGCGATAGCAGCAGGGAACGCGCCAAATTCAAAGCTGGCCGTGACGCTGGCCTTGGCTTCGCCCGCACGCACCAAAGAGGTCTCTGCCCGGTCGCCCAGCACGAGGCCGAGGGCATCGAGCAAGATCGACTTACCCGCGCCCGTCTCGCCCGTGAGCACGCCAAGGCCGCGCGTGAACTCTAGGTCAAGCGCCTCGATAAGCACGATATTGCGGATGGACAGACGGGTCAGCATTTCAGCGGGTTTTCTAACCGCTCAAATGCCGCGCGTCACCTGCTGAGCTGAGACAACGAACAGCTTGTTTTGCGCTGCGTGCGTTGACCGAGGTTCTTGGCTGAGTTTTACTCGCCAGCAGACGGGCTAGCCGTGACGCTCTCAGCGCGTGAAATATTGGGCTGATAATGGGTCCACCGCCACGCCTGCGCTGGATCTTTCTGACTGTTTTCGTCAGGCCATTCGATCAGCTCGAAATCATCAAGTTCAATGGTCTTGTCGCCAGCAGCCCGCTTATCCTTGAATCGGATTTTCAGGATCACGCGGAATGCGCGCGCTGCGCCATTGGCTTCTTCTGGTCGGTTGAAATCGAACTTCAAATCACGCCAATCACCGCCACTGACTTCCAGCATGCCAAGAGACACGCCGCGAATAGAGGATGATGGCGCAGCCCCTTCTTGTGGGCGTTCTTTCACGATCAATTCCACCTCGGCATCGCGCGGCAATTTGATCTTGCTCTGCAGAGTAAAACGGGTCGCATAGACATCGCGAATGTAAGAGCGTGAATAGAGATAAGGCAGCTTCGGCCCGCCATCAGGGAGCAGCGCCATATAGCCCTCGCCATTAGCGCGGGTGCGGAAATCAATCGCGGCATTGCGCGACATCCAGAAGCGGTCACCGGCCAGCTCAAACTGGGTGTTTTCAAAGTCCCCGCGCGGGATCATATTGCGGCCATAACTGCCCCGGTCGCTCATACAGGCAGGCGCGAAATGCACTAGATTGAACTCTTTGGGGAAACGGCATTGCGGGCGCTCAATGCCCCTACGCTCGGCCCAAACCGCGGAATGACCACCGGTCTGCGCCAGCACCGTGCCCATCTCTTCTGACAGCCAGTGCAGCCGGGTCAGCACCGCTTGCCGCATGCCGCCGGTCGCCGGAACGGGGCGGTAGTCCAGCATGTTGAGCGGGATTGCCTCTGCGCGCAGGAACTCGCCCTTTTCCAGCCAGACTTTCAACGCATAGGTGACCTGGGTATGCGGATGCTCCTGATCGAACAGGAAGTTGCCGAGCGAATGCGCGATGAGGCCGCCGCGATAAATCTCCAGCCCATGGGTCACGTGCGGGTGATGGCCGATGACCAGCGGAGAGCCCTTTTCAATCGCAGCGCGAAAGCGTGGGAGCGACAGTTCTGATGGCCGGTCGGCATATTCCAGATTGCCGTGGAAATGCATGATCGGGACATATCCAGCACGTCGCTCACGTTTAGTCACGCGCTCAACATCGCTGCGCTTACCCCAGGCCGCACCGCCTTTGGTCTCGGTCGCCGTCTGGTTTGGCGTCCATGTGCCGCGCCATCCGACAAAGCCATAAATGCCCGGCTGGTGCTCAGCGAGATCGAAGCGAGAGGCGCGTTCTGCCTCGGTCACATCCATCCCCGCCCCAGACCATGCGACACCGGCGGCGTCCAAGGCATCAATCGTCGTTTTCAGCCCGGCATCGCGGTAATCGGCGGTGTGATTGTTGCCGAGCGATACGTGATCGATCCCTGCGCGCGCCAGAGCATGCGTCAAACCCTTCGGCGAGAAGAACAGATACTTTTTCGGTGCGGGAGGTCCAGGTTGCTCGTCCGCGACAACAGATTCCAAATTGATAGAGGCGAGATCGCTGGTCTCAAGATAGGGCTTGATGGCGGTGAACAGCTGATCGAGATCGCTGTCGAGCGTGACCTTATCGAGCACAGCTTTCTCACCGCGCGGGGCGGAGAAATAGCGCCTTCCCGCCATGCTATCGCCGCCAAAGAACAGCTCAATGCGGCCCTTCTTGCGCGCGACCAGCTCAATCGGCGGGATCGACAGGCACTCACAGCGCACATCGCGCAGCTCTGCATTGCCGAAGGTTTGCACCATGGTGAAAATGCGCTCGCCTTTGATGTCGACACGGTAATAGGGCGCGATCGGCACGGCGGCGGTGAAATGTCCATCTTTGGCCAGTTCCGTGGGTGCGCCGTTGATCGTTACTGCAATGCCATCAAACTTCACGCCGTCGCGGCGCCCATCTAGCATTCCTCCGATGAGGATTTCGCCTGGACCAGCCTCAGCCCCGCCGACCAATCCGTGATCAGGGTGCGCGGCGGCAGGCGCAGCAAAGCCGGCAGTTGCCAGACAAGCAAACAGCGGCGCGAATAGGTTCAAGCAAAACGAACGTCTCATGGCCGCGCGCTCTAACGCACAGCGGATGACATTTGGTTAATGCTAAGCTAGCAGCGACCTAAGGGATTGCCCCGAGCCCGCACCTGCCGACCGATCAGCTTGGCGAAACGCCCGCTGCGTGGTCTTGAACCAGCTCATAGGCCTTCTCATACCACTCATCACCAGGATAGTTCGCCCCCAACACAGCCGCATACTTCACCGCTTCATTCGGCACGCCCAGCGCCAGGCTGCTTTCCGTCAGGCGGTACAAAGCCTCCGGCGCATGGCTGGTCGTATCGAAGTTCTCCAGCACATTGCGGAACCGCAGATTCGCCGCCAGCCATCGGCCAGAGCGCGAGTAGTACCGCCCAATTTCCATCTCTTTGCCGGCCAAGTGATCATCCACCAGGTCCAGCTTCAACCGCGCATCGGCCGCATATTCACTCGCCGGGAAACGCCGGTTGACCTCACGCAGGGCCGTCTTCGCCTGCTCGGTGATCTTCTGATCGCGGTTCACATCGCTGATTTGCTCGTAATAGGACAGCGCAATCAGGTAATACGCATAGGGCGCATCCTTATTGCCCGGGTGGATCGACAGGAACCGCTGCGAGCTCTGGATCGCCTTGTTGTAATCCCGCGCCACGTAGTAGCTGAAAGCGCTCATCAATTGCGCCCGCCGCGCCCATGGCGAATAGGGGTGCTGCCGCTCAACCTCGTCAAACAGCGCCGCGGCGAGCAGCGTGTTGCCGCTATCCATACGCCGCTTCGCCTCGCCATAGAGCGATTCCACATCCCGCGCGACATAGGCCACGTCTTCATTGGCAGAGCCGCCGCCACACGCCGTGGTAAACAGGGTGGCACCGGCAATACCCGCCAACATGGCAGACTTGCGGAGGATACGGGCGAAAGAGCGAGCGCTATCAGGGGCGTTAGTCATATCCCACCCTATAACCGCGCCTTACGTGAACGCCAAGTGAAGTTGACGCCGCAGACCACACTTCATGCACATCTCTCGCATATCCGCATGGGCCTCGGCTCACCGCACGTGAGCCACACTTGGAACGGCTGGAACACAGTCTTAGGCCAAAATTCCAATCGATCACAACGCGGCTGACTAATCGCTTTTTCCGATCCAGGTTGAGATGCAAGCGCATACCCGCGCCATAGCGCCCTGCGTGGGAGTAGGAAAATGAGAGCGCAGCTGCGCGATATCAAAGCGGCCTGAGTGTTGGATAGCGCTGATCGCTCCGCGTTTCGCAGACCACAAGCCCGACCGGGCGCCCGCAACAGACACACACTCCCGTTCGCCCTGAGCCTGTCGAAGGGCGTACCAAAAAGGCCAAGGCGCTAATACGGCAATGCCGTATACTTTTGTCTTGAAATAGCTACGGCATGGCCGTATAGCTCTCATCATGAGCGTAGCACCAATCCATACGGTGGTCGAAACAGCGGCCTTCACCGCACGCGTGAAAAAGCTGGGCCTTTCACCGCAGGAACTGGCTGCAATCTATGACGAATATGCCCGCACGCCGGATTATGGAAAGGTCATCAGAAAGACCGGCGGACTGCGCAAAGGTCGGGTTGCGAAGTATGGCTCTGGTAAGAGCGGCGGCTATCGCGTGTTCAGCTTTTTCGCCGACCGCGACAACCCGGTCTTCCTGCTGTGGGTGCTCGACAAAAAGGATGACGACACGCTGACCGATGAACAGGAAAAACTGTTTAAGGCGCTGACCACAAGGCTCAAGAAGGAGTTGAGGACATGAAGGACGAAGATTTTGCCGGAATTGCCGCCGGTCTGAAGGACGCAATCGCCTTCGTTCAAGGCGACACCACCAAGGGCCGCGTTGCCGCTGGCCCAGATGTGAAGGCTATCAGGGCCAAGACCAAACTTAGCCAAGTGAAGTTCGCCGACAAACTGCGCGTGCCCGTCGCGACTTTGCGCGATTGGGAGCAAAACCGCCGTTCACCCGATGCGCCTGCTCGGACGCTGTTGGGAATGGTAGATGCTGATCCAAAGGCGGCGCTGGAGCTGATTGAGCGGGCGTCTTAAGCCGAATTTTCTGAATCCGTTTGATCTGACAGAACAAAGTCAGCGATTTCATCTGCTATTTCTTCGACAGTAAACGTAGCAGTGTTTCTTGCCACCTTGTCACCCAATGATGGGCTAAAGTCGATAACCTCCTTCTTTGTGATCTCATGCCAGATTGGCAACATAACTTGCTGCCCGTCGACGCTCCGTGTGACAATCCCATCAAGTTCGTAGTTGGTCCAACCTTTGGCCAAGAATCGAGGCGATAAAACCACCACCCCAAACCGGCTGGCAACCAGACCTTGGTCGATTTTTTGACGCAAACTATCGCCGATCTTGAGCTCGAATTCATCATACCAAACACTTAAACCAGCTTCGCGAAGGGCATGAGCCGAAGGTCTTACAACCTCTTCTTTATCCTCGGAAGCATGTGAAATAAAGACGTCATACGCCCTGTTTTCTTTACCAGCCAGCATAGGCTCTTCTCTGAGAAGGCCTGGTACGCTAGAAAGTGGAGCCTCATTTGCAGTCGGTAACGCTCCTGGCAAAATCCTTATTGATGAACGCGTGTTGTTACGAAGACCGGCAAGATCAACCGTCACATGCCAACGACCTGAACGAGGAATTGTCAGTCTAAGTGGTGACCGCTTGACCAAACCGCCAGCATAGCGGTGTGCTTTGCCTCGCTTGTATTTCGCTAAGTTAGCTGAATCCATCAATCGAACATTTGCTCCTGCCGTCAACGTCACTTCAACAGTCGTTCCTCGATCTTGTTGGCCAAGATCATAGTGAGTGAATTTCATGTTCAAGCCCCTCAACAATCAGGAAGCATAAGAAGGTTGTTCGGCGGAAAACCATCGCCCTCAGTTGTGAGAAATTCCCGCCCTGAGTTCGTATGGCGCCGGACTTCAACCCGCACAACCCTTCCAAAGGCGGTCACGGTAAAGCGATTTTCCGGATTTTTCACAAATCGAATTACGTCATCAATCTCAAAGTAGCCCTGTCCCTCAATCATAAAGCCATCCATGCGCCGGTCAGCGTCAGCTCCATCTTTACGACTGTGGGTAATTCTGTAGTTAGCCATGTGTACAACCTTGTGTAAAACAAGCGGTCGCTTGACTGGCTGTCAGTGTCGTTGCCAAAGGCAAGACATCCCGAACACGGGACACCATCCACCGCAACCGCTCAGGAAACCGGTGGGTGAAACGGGGGTCGAGTTACCGCTCGATCCCCAATTCACGTCTATAGATTGGATTGCATTGGCACTCTCGTTCTTCAAGTGCCAACAATACTCAATCCACAGTTTTAGCTAACTATTGCGCCAGACGCTTGTCATTTACTTAGTCACGCGCCGTTACGCGTTTGATGTTGATCGATCAGCGACCAACACAAAACCGTCTGTGCTGAGCTTGTCGAAGCACTGCACTTCTTCTGGCTGAGCGCAACAAAAGTAAAAACAGCCCTTCGACAGGCTCAGGGCGAACGGAAACTAAGTAGGTCAATTGTCTAAGCTCACGCGCCTTCTCCGTCTCGGACAGGCATGACAGCCCAATCAATAATAAACGTCATCCTGAACTCGTTTCAGGATAACATCGGGTGGCGCCTTGCTGAGAAGGTTATCCCGAAACAAGTTCGGGATGACGGATGGCGCGGGGCTTCGCCTTCTCCGTCGCGGCCCGGCTTCGCATTTGCCCTAAGGCCAAATGCTCCGCTGGCCCGCCCCGTCGATCCTCGACGCTGCGCGCCGAGGTCGGCCGGAATACGCGATGCGCTAACGCGCACCGGCTTCTAACTTGTCGCTTTCAACGAAAGCTCCGGCGTTAGGCGCCTTCGCTATTCTTCCCCCATCCGCAGCGCAGCGATAAACGCCTCCTGCGGAATGCTCACATTGCCGTACTCGCGCATCTTGGCTTTGCCTTTTTTCTGCTTTTCTAGCAGCTTCTTCTTGCGGGAAATATCGCCGCCATAGCATTTCGCGGTCACGTCTTTGCGCATCGCCGAAATCGTCTCGCGGGCGATGATCTTGCCGCCGATCGCGGCCTGCACCGGGATCTTGAACAAGTGGCGCGGGATCAGGTCTTTCAGGCGTTCACACATCCCGCGGCCGCGCTCTTCCGCGACGCCGGAGTGTACGATCAGGGACAGGGCATCAACCGGCTCATTATTGACCAGAATGTTCATCTTCACGAGGTCGCCTTCGCGCAGGCCAATCTGCTCGTAATCAAAGCTCGCATAGCCGCGCGAGATTGATTTGAGACGGTCGTAAAAATCAAACACCACCTCATTTAGCGGCAACTCATAGGTCACCTGCGCGCGCCCACCGACATAGGTCAGATCGGTTTGAACCCCGCGCCGGTCCTGGCACAGTTTCAGGATCGCCCCGAGGTACTCATCCGGGGTGTAAATCACCGCCTTGATCCACGGCTCTTCGATCATTTCAATGCGGTTCACATCCGGCCAATCGGCGGGATTGTGCAGCATGATTTCCTTCGCGTCCTCGTTCTTCGTCTTGCCCAATTGCAGGCGGTAAACGACCGACGGCGCGGTGGTGATCAGATCAAGGTCATACTCGCGGCTGAGGCGTTCCTGGATGATCTCCAGGTGCAGCAGGCCAAGGAAGCCCGCGCGAAAGCCAAAGCCCAATGCGGCGGAGCTTTCCATCTCGAAACTAAAGCTGGCGTCATTGAGGCGAAGCTTGCCGATGCTCTCGCGCAGCTTCTCAAAATCCGCCGCATCGACCGGGAACAGGCCGCAGAACACCACCGGCTGCACTTCTTTATAGCCGGGCAGCGCCTCGCTCGCCCCGCCCTTCACCGTGGTGATCGTGTCACCCACGCGGGCCTGCTCCACCTCTTTGATCTGCGCGGTGATGAAACCGATCTCGCCCGGGCCCAGATCCTCCAGATCCTCACGCTTCGGGGTGAAGCAGCCGACGCGGTCGACAAGGTGCTGCGTGCCGCCTTGCATAAAGGTGATGTTCTGGCCCTTTTTGAGGAAGCCCTCGATCACGCGAACCAGGATGACCACGCCAAGATAGGGGTCGTACCGGCTGTCGACGAGGCTCGCCTTCAGCGGCTTGTCACGCTCTCCGGTGGGCGGCGGGATTTTGGCGACGACGGCCTCCAGCACGTCTTCGATCCCGATGCCGGTCTTCGCGCTGGACATGACCGCTTCGGAGGCATCAAGGCCGATGACTTCTTCGATTTCCTCACGCACGCGTTCTGGCTCTGCGGCGGGCAGGTCGACCTTGTTGATGACGGGCACGATCTCGTGATCATGCTCGATCGATTGATAGACATTCGCGAGGGTTTGCGCCTCCACCCCCTGCGCGGCGTCCACGACCAGCAAGGCGCCTTCGCACGCGGCCAGGCTGCGGCTCACTTCGTACGCGAAATCGACATGGCCCGGCGTGTCCATCAGGTTGAGCTGATAGGTCTCGCCGTCCTTCGCCTTGTAATTAAGGCGCACGGTCTGGGCCTTAATGGTGATCCCGCGCTCCTTCTCAATGTCCATGTTATCAAGGACTTGCTCAGACATCTCGCGCGCCGTCAGCCCGCCCGTGAATTGGATCAAGCGGTCGGCCAGAGTCGACTTCCCGTGATCGATATGAGCGATAATTGAGAAATTGCGGATTTTTGAAAGGTCAGTCATTGGCTGTGCCAATTAGCGGGCCGCGCTGCCCATGTCATTCGCGAAAATCGCAACACTCCCAAAAGAGCGTGCAAAACCCGCAGGTTTTAGGCCACTTCTGGCCTCGGTGTGTTGGCATAGCCGAACTGCGGCACACTTGCGCCGCCTTGGCCAAGCATCCCGCCTTCCATGCCTTTATAGCTCCCTTGCGAGAGCGCAGCCAAGGGCGCACCGGCAGAGGCCAACGCATAGGGAGAGACCCGGTTGCGCGTGCACAGCCCGCCCGAGCCATCGTCGATCAGTGGTTGTTCAAATTCGAGCCCTTGGGTGTCAGCATTTGAGCGGATCACGGTCGCCACGGCCAATTGGCCGCCGCCTAGATCGACGACGAATTGCGTGCCTTTAGGAACCTCTGCCAGCCCCTGAATCAAAGCGCCGGTCTTGGACAGATTGCGCAAGGTGACTTCATAGGAGTGATCATCGTGGATCACTTGGATCTTGCGGAAGACCGTGCGGCGGCGCGCACGCTTGGTCCGGTCGCTGTCAGGTTCGATATTCCACGCTTCATCAGTCAACGCATCAAACACAGCATCGATCGCGATCGGATCGGAGTAAATCGGCCCCTGCAGATAGGAAATACCGCATTCACCCAGCACCCGGTGCAGCTCCATAGACTCAATGCCGTTGGCGACAGTGTTCATGTCCAGCGCACCAGCCAGCGCGACAATCGCCTTCACCAGGCCCAGCTCTCGGCCATCTTTATCCGAGGCTTCTGCGATTAAGCGTTCGTCTATCTTGATCGTATCGAAAGGCGCGCGGCGCAGGTAGGCCAGTGAAGAATAGCCGCTGCCGAATTCATCAAGCGTCGGCTGGACACCTAGCTTAAACAAAGCGGCCAAGGTCCGGTCGACACCATCCGTGTCCCCGAAGAAAACCGCCTCGGGTATTTCCAGCTCAAGCCGAGCGGCCGCAATGTCCGCCCCTTTCAGAGCATCGGCGACGCCATCGACAAAGCCCTCTGAATTGAACAATTGCACCGGTACATTGACCGAAACACGCACAGTTTCGGGCCAGTTTGCAGCATCGCGTGCAGCCTGCTCAATCGCCCAGCGGCCCACTTCTACATTCTGGCTGGAGCCCTCAAGGATCCCGGCAAACTCATCTTGGTCGATCTCGCCGCGCTGCGCATGATTCCAGCAGATATGCGCCTCTAGCGACTCCACGTTCATGCCTTGGGCTGCAACGATCGGTTCGTATTTGAGGAAGAGCTGTTCTTCGCGCACCGCCTCGCCAAGACCCTCTTCAAGGCGGCGGCGGAAGATGGCTTCGTTTTCAAGTTCGCCTGAGAAAAAGCGGTATTGGCCGCGCCCACCGTTCTTGGCTGCATAGAGAGCAAGATCTGCTGCGCGGACCACCTCTTCGCGGGTCACGCCGTCATGCGGCGCGATGGCGATGCCCACCGACGCCCCGATGACGCAGCGCCCTTCTTCGAGAGAATAGGGCTGCTTGAGCATCGCAATGATCTTCATTGCGACCTCGCCCAAGATGCCGCGATCATCCATGTCAGGTAGCAGGACTTGGAATTCGTCCCCGCCTAATCGGCCAATCTCGCACTCGTGATCAATCGAGCGTTGGAGCCGCGCCGAAACCTGCCTCAGCAATTCATCACCCGCCGCATGGCCGAGCGTGTCGTTGACGTGCTTAAAGCGATCAAGGTCGAGCATCAGTATGGCGCAATTGCGCTTAGCTGCCTGGAACGCCGTCAGCGTGGACTCGATGATATGCGCCATCCGGTGGCGGTTTGCGAGGCCTGTTAGAGAATCGAATTTGGCGAGCCGTGAGGTCTCTTCCTCGTGGTGAAATTCTTGCGTGATATCCGCGCCGGTTCCGCGAAAGCCGGTAAACCGCCCCCGATCATCTTCGACGGGCCTGCCAGCCAAACGCAGCACGGCATTGGTCTTTCCGCTGGCCGCTTCGACGACAAAACCAGAAAACGATTTGCGCGCGCCAAGCACAAGGGGAAGCGATTTTGTCCGCCCATCCCCGTCGCGCGGATTGAAGACGCTCGCCAGCGGCTGCCCAATCAGCTCTTCCAGCGGAACATCAATACAATCGGCCAAAGCGCCGCTGAGATAGGTTAGGTTGCCATCCGCATCACTAGCCCAGAACCAACCCAATCCGGAATGTTCCAAGTCCTCGAGCATCGCCAGTTTTTCGTCATCGGAAAGCGCAGAAACCACACGTTCACGCTTGCTGCGCGCCGAGCCAGTTCCCCCCATCGATGACAAGAAACCCTTCAGGGCCACTTTTGCATTCCTCTTCAATTTGCTCGAACGGCAAACACTATCTGCTAACTAAGGTGTAAACCGTGATAGTTACTATAGCCCTAACAGGCAGGCGCATGTTCCCCGGTGTGCTTGCCAACCAATCAACCCTCGCGCAGTACATCAAAACTGCCATCCAGCGCGCGCTGTAATTGTGACGCGAACTCCACGCCGATCTTGCTTTCTCTGGCCCAGCGCACCTGCGCCTTAACTGAACGGTCCTTGGAAAAGTCGATCTTGATCAGTGTTCCCTCTGGCACGTTCCAGACCCCATCGATCATCGCCCCGCCCTCAGAAATTGAACGCAGTGTCGCCGGGATGCGGTTCCCATCATAGCTGACCAGAATTCGGCGCAGCAAAACCTTGCGAGGGGCACGGGCAGCGCGCGGTCCCTCCGCCTTGATTGCAAGATCGCCGGCCACCAGCTCCCCCGCGTCATTCGCGTTCAGAGCCTTGTGATAGATGTTCCCTTGCACATGGCTGCAACCAAGTTGCCTGACGAGTTCAAGCTCGTCCAATGTTTCAACGCCCTCTGCCGTTGTGTCCATCCGCAGGGCTTCGGCCAGGCTGGTGATGGAGGCAATAATTGCGCCGTTGCGGCTGCCCTTTTCGGTGGCGCCGCGAACGAAGCTCTGGTCGATTTTGATCTTATCGAACGGGGCTTTTTTCAGGTAGCCGAGCGACGAGTAGCCGGTGCCAAAATCATCCAACGCCAGTCGCACGCCGACCCGTTTAAGGCTCGCGAACATTGCTTCCGTGCCTGCGCTGTCGTTGAGGAAAACGCTCTCGGTAATCTCCAGCTCAAGCCGTGATGGCTCGATGCCGCTATGCGCCAATGCATTGGCGACAATCGTCGGCAATTCGGGGTTTGAGAATTGCAGCGGAGAGACATTGACGGCGCAGCGAATGCTATCAGGCCAGCGCGCTAGGTCAGCGCAGGCTGTGCGCAGCGCCCACGCTCCGATCTGGTCGATCAGGCCCGCGTCCTCTGCGATTGGGATGAACTTTCCGGGAGATTGCCAGCCTTTGGTTGGATGGTGCCAACGTAGCAGGGCCTCAAAGCCGGTGATCTTCTCATTCCCGGCAAACACGACCGGCTGATAGAACAATTGCAATTGCCCCTGCGCAATCGCTTCGCGCAGGTCTTTCTCCAATTGCGCGCGCGCCTCGGCGGCGGAATGCAGATCAGCCGCGTAGAAACGGAACGTGCCCCGCCCCGCGTCTTTCGCCGCATAGAGAGCCAAGTCGACATTGCGGATCAACTCTTCGTTAGAGAAGCCGTGCTCAGGTGAAATTGCGACCCCGACGGAGGCTCCAATGACCACACTCTGGCCTTCGACCGAGTATGGCTGAGAGAGTGCCTCGATAATCTGTGTGGCGAGGTCACCCAGTAATTCGCGTGAGTTGTGGCCCGGAATAATAACTTGAAACTCGTCACCGCCCAATCGGCCGCAGCGCCCTTTGCTGCCCACCGTGCGCTCTAGGCGCAGGGCCACTTGTTTCAGCAATGCGTCGCCCGCGGGATGGCCCAAGGTGTCGTTGACTTGCTTGAAGCGATCGAGATCAAGCATCAAAAGCGCACACGCCCGATCACGTTCCCGCGGCGAACCCAGGATCCGCTCCAACGTCTGGGACATTTGCATCCGATTGGCGAGGCCCGTGAGGCTATCATAATGCGCCAAGCGCGAAACTTGCTGCTCGCTGCGACGCTGCTCGGTTAGGTCAGAGCCGTGGCCGCGAAAACCGCAAAAGTTCTTGAAACTGTCGTAGACTGGCCGACCGGTTAACGCCCACCAGCGCTCCGGCGCTATCCCTGCTGCGCGCAGCTCCACCTCGTTAAAAGGGGAGCGCGCAGACAGGTGGAAAGACAGGGTCCGCTCTGCTCCCGTCGGCCCTGAGGTCATATCGACAATCGCGCTGAGCGGACGGCCCAGAATATCTTCAACCGGCTTTTGGATAATGTCTGCAGCGGATGGCGAGATATAGCTGATCAGGCCGCGCCTGTCGGTTTCCCAAAACCACCCTTGGCCAGTTTCTTCAAAACTGCGCAGGATATCCTCGGCCCTTGAGGCGAGGCGCTCCCGCGCTTCTCTCGCAACCTGCCGGCGATGGGCGCTTAGCCATTCAAACCGCGCCACCAGCATCAAAACGATGGCCGCGCCAGCCAATGCCGAGAATGTCAACGGGCTTGGATCGATCAAGGCGAAACCAGCCCAAACGCCGAACTTCGCGGTGAACAATGAGACGATCCGCATCCCGAACAGTGCGGCGCAGGCCGCATGGATGCAGACGATCGTGCCGACCGCCCATTGCCACGCAAGCCCTTCGAGAACCCACAGGCCAAGCACCGTTCCCGCGCTCAGCATTGGAATGGCGACTCCCATCAGCAACACCCCAAGCCGCATGGAGTAAGGCGTTTCATCGCGCCGTTCGAATGCGGAAAGAGCGCCCCCGACGGCGAAGCAACCAATCGAAACAATCGCGCCAACAATCGCCCAAGGTCCAAGCGGAACCGCGCCTGCGATGGCTGCTGCAATAATGTACGCAATCAGTAGAAAACCTGCCATCGCGCGCGGCCGAGGTGGTAGGTAATAGCTGTGCTCAGTGTTGGCGGCTGCCTCTTCACGCACTGTCGCTGGCGCAATCGAGGTCCGCACGCGCTCTAGCCCGCGCCGGTCATCACTAGTGCGATTAGGTTTATCACCACGCACGGAATGCGGACGATCATCGCCCTGCTCCTCAGACTCCAAATACAGTGGTTTCACCGGCGCATTCATAGGCCGGGATTGGGGGGTAGGCGTTTAGGAAACAGTTAATTCAAGGAGTGATTTTCCGCTCCAGTTTAGTCCGCTTTAACCAAGGCTTCGGGGTCATGAAAAGGCGGCTACGGGTAAACGCTGGGTTTCATGGTTAATTCCGGCAAACTATGATCGAAAAGGTCTGCAATCAGTCGTGCGATTTTAATGGCCTGTTAGGCTGCGACGCCCGAGGTCCCGCTAATATCGACCTCGATGAAGGCCTTGCTCGACCCTGTCACATTGCCAGCCAAGGCGGCATACGCATCTTTGGCTAGCGAAGTGAGTGGCCGCCCTACCGCCTCGATTTGATACGGTGAAACGCGGTGCCGCGTGCACAGGCCATCCGCGCCATCATTGATAAGCGGGGTCTCAAACTCGACCCCTTGGCTAAAGCCCTCGGAACGCCGAACAGTAGCCACAGCAAGCTGCCCACCGCCAAAATCGAGCACGACCTGCGTGTCGAGCGGCACGTCCAGCAAGCCTTCAATCTTCGCGCCGGTTTTCGATAGGTTACGAAGCATCACTTTGTAACGGTGATCATCGTGGATCAGACCAATTCGGCGGAATTCCGTCCGGCGATCCGGTCGGTACTTTTCTGGCCCCTGAGGTTCATATTCAAATTCACCACGTTCAAACCGGTTCAAAACACTTTGTGCTGGTACAGCACGGGAAAACAAGATGCCCTGTAGGTGACTGGCACCGCGTTTTTGCACCATCGCGAGCTCGTCTTTGTTCTCAACGCCTTCCGCGACCGTCTCCATATTGAGCGCTTCTGCGAGGCTCACAATGGCCGCAATAATCGCAGCATTGTTGTTATCATCGGCTGAGCAACCCCGAACAAAGCTCTGATCTATCTTGATTTTATCAAACGGTGCATCGCGCAAATAGCTAAGCGAGGAATACCCCGTTCCAAAATCATCAAGCGCCAATTTCACGCCAAGCTCTTTCAGTTCGCGGAACAGGCGGAAAGTCCGTTCCAGATCGCCCACGAACACGCTCTCGGTGATTTCCAACTCAATTTGCGCAGGATTGACGCCAGAAGCGAGGAGCGCCTGACGAACAATCTTGACGAAGTCGTCAGAAGCAAACTGCACCGCCGAAACATTCACAGCAGCTCGCACCGACGAAGGCCACAGTTTGACCTGATTGCACACCTCGTTCAGCGCCCATTCGCCCAGCTCTCGAATGATCCCGACATCCTCAGCAACGGGGATGAATTCACCGGGAGAAATCATACCACGTTCGCTATGTTCCCAGCGCATCAGTGCTTCCATGCACTCGACCCGGTGCTTTTCGGCGGTGACTATCGGCTGGTAGTGCATTTGCAGTTCGTTTTTGGCGATTGCGTCGCGCAGATCCTCTTCGATCCGGTGGCGGTGCTTCACGCCCTCTTTAAGATCGCTGGAGTAAAACCGGTACTGCCCGCGCCCTTCCCCTTTTGCTGAGTACAGCGCCAAGTCAGCAGCCTTCACCAATTCGTCTGCATCAATGCCATCATAGGGCGCGATTGCAATGCCCATCGACGAACCAATAACCGCGCGCATGCCGTTGATTGAGTAAGGCTGCGACAGCATCTGGATCACACGCTGTCCCAGGTCGCCCAAGACGCCGCGATCATCAATGTCGGGCAGGATGACCTGAAATTCGTCCCCGCCCAAACGGCCTATTTCACCGCGATCACCAATCAAGCGCTTAAGCCGCGCAGCCACCTGTTTCAGAAGCTCATCGCCAGCGGGATGGCCCATCGTGTCATTGACCTGTTTAAACCGATCAAGGTCCAGCATCATGAGCGCTACACTGCGCTTCGCAGAACGGAAGGCGGTGAGTGTCGAAGTCGGCTGCTTCGTCATCCGGTAGCGGTTAGCCAAGCCCGTTAGCGAGTCAAATTTCGAGAGTTTTTCTGCGTCACGCCGGTTTTGGTGGGTCGCACTGATATCTTTGGCACTGCCGCGATAGCCGGTAAAATGATCGTTCTCGTCGAACTGCGGCTTGGCCGCAATTTCCCACCAAACCTCGCCCTGCGTCCCGGCAAGCCGAACGGTCATTGGACTAATCGAGTTTTTCGCGGCGAGCACAAATTTGAGTGGACGTTCAGAGCTTTCGGCTGCTTGATCATTATCAGGCAAAAACAGCTCTGCCAACGGCATGCCGATGGCGCTCTGCCCTTCTTCAAGGCCAAGCTGCTGCGTCGCTGCGTCGGAGAGGTAGATTAGCCGCCCCTTGGAATCGCTTGCCCAAAACCACCCGAGACCAGCGCTTTCCAAGCTATCGAGCAGTTCGACACGGCGTTCCAAATCACTCGCGCTGATCGGCCGCAAAGGTGCCGGTTCTGGCACCTCTTGCTCTGACACTTCTGCCGATTTTGTAAGCTTGAAAAACAATCCGGCCACTGGAGTGACTGCCCCTTTTGAACATGCACGCAGTTTGCGTAAATTCGCTTAGGGGCCGGGAGCTAACCCAGAATGGTTGAAATTCTTCTAAGCCGCTCTGCATTCACGCTAATGGCAGTTACTAAGGCCCGCTCTTGCCCACGCTAAACATTGGGTTAGAGTGCAGCGGAATATAGTGATAATACCATACCAAAGGCTCTTTAGAAGCCAATAAAGGGGATGAGATGCCAGACAGCACGGTAAAGCTTGAGAACGAAGCGGCGCAATCAACCAATGCCTTGGGCCCCTTGATCGGCGTCGCGCGCGAAGATTTTGTTGGTGCGGTTGCTCTATTGCTGCGCGAGACCGCCTCTGATCCAAAACGTCTGATGAAGCATGCTCAAAACATGAGCGAAGACATGGTCAAGATCATGACCGGCAAGAGCGAGCTGGCGCCAGACCCAAAAGACAAGCGATTCATGGACCCCGCATGGCAGTTCAATCCGTTTTTTAAGGCGGGCGCGCAATATTATCTGGCAGTGCAAAAAGGGATGCGTAGCTGGCTTGAAGAATTGGAGCTTGACGAACTCGAACGCAACCGCGCCAATTTCATCTCCAACATCATTCTAGACGGCCTTGCGCCGACCAATTCGTTGATCGGAAATCCGATCGCGCAAAAGCAGTTGATCAACTCAGGCGGCCTGTCGCTGATCAAGGGTTTGCAGAACGCTTACAATGACTTGGTCAACAATAAGGGCATGGTCAGCCAGGTTGATAAGCGCCCCTTTAAGCTTGGCGAAAACATCGCGACTTCAAAAGGTTCCGTCGTGCTTCGCACAGAGATGATGGAGCTGGTGCATTACGCCCCAACCACCGATGAAGTGCATGAAATTCCGCAGCTGACCGTCCCGCCGCAGATCAACAAGATGTATATCAATGATCTGTCGCCGGATAAATCCGTAGTCAAATTTCAGCTCGACAACGGCATCCAAACCTTCGTCATCTCTTGGCGTAACCCGACCAAGGAACAGGGCGTATGGGGCATTGCGGATTACATCCGGTCTTGCGAAGAGGCGATGGAGGCGGTTGCTCAGATCACCGGCTCTAAAACCGTAAATGTGTCGGCTGGCTGTTCGGGCGGGCAAACCGCATCCGTGCTCGCATCAAAACTAGCCGCGCAAAAGAGCGATCTGCTCGGCACGCTGACGCTGATGGTCTGCGTGTTGCACCCCAAGCCGACCGATGTGGAGGCCGCATCGCTCGTGTCCGAAAACGGCATGGCGATCGCCCGTAAACGCGCGAAAAAGGCCGGTATTATCAAGGCCGATGACCTGGCACGCGGCTTTGCCTGGCTGCGCCCAAATGATCTGATCTGGAATTATGTGATCAACAACTACCTGCTTGGGATGGATCCGCCAGCATTCGACGTGTTGTTCTGGAATGCAGATGCGACCAATCTCTCAGGCAGTCTGATGGCCGACTTCCTCACTCTGTTTGAAACGCTCGCCTTCACCAAACAGGGCGAAGTGGAGATGGCCGATCATCATATTGACCTGTCCAAGGTGAAATCCGACCTATTCGTGCTTGGCGGGGTAACCGACCATATTACCCCGTGGAAAGCGACATATCGCTCCACAGGCCTGTTTGGATCAAAGGACGTGACCTATGTTCTCAGCCAGTCCGGTCATATGCAGGCGATCCTGAACCCGCCGGGTAATCCAAAGGCTAAGTACTTCATTCAAAAGAAGAAGGGCAAGCTGCCGCCCACGGCTGACGAATGGCTGCAAGGCACCGAAGAGGTTCAAGGTAGCTGGTGGCCATATTGGATGGAGTGGGTTCAGAAACGCTCTGGTAAGACCAAGGCTGCGCCGCAAAAGCTGGGGAGCACAAAGTACAAGCCGCTGGACGCGGCCCCCGGTCTATACGTAGTGGAAGAGGTGTAACGCCTCTTAGTGTGCCTGCCGCGAGGCCTAGGCGCAGCGACAAATAGCAATTGGGGCGGTGTTCATGAGGGATCGATGAATACCGCCTCAGCCACATTGAAGGGAAGTGAATTTGGACGGGGCCGCAAAAGACGACGCAATGAAGGACGCCGTAATCGGCTTGCAGGATGTGGGCGGGCGCTCTCTGCGCGTTGCGATATGGCGGCTGGATAAGGCTTCGGAACATCCGCCGGTCCTATTCTTCAACGGGATTGGCGCGAATATCGAAGCGGTTGCGCCGCTGGCCGCTGCTCTACCAGAGCGCGCCTTTATCATGTTCGATATGCCGGGAATTGGCGGATCGCCTGACCCGCTTGTCCCTTACACGCCGTGGACCATGTCCTGGACTGCTTCTAAACTGCTCGATCAACTGGGCGTCGATCTGGTCGATGTGATGGGCATTAGCTGGGGCGGCGGCATGGCTCAGCATTTTGCGATCCAGCATCCTGGCCGCACGCGCAGGCTCGTCCTGATCGCGACCAGCGCGGGCATGTTGATGATGCCTGGCAGTCCCAAAGTGCTGTCGAAGATGGCCAATCCGCGCCGCTATATCGACCCTGCCTTTATGCAAAAGAATTTTGAAACGCTGTACGGCGAAGGCCTGGGCGCGGGTCCGGGCAAATCCGGCCATATGTCGCGCCTCACGCCGCCTTCTCCGCGGGGCTACATGTATCGGCTGCTGTGTATGCTCGGCTGGACGAGTGCGCCTGCCCTGCCCTTTATGAAGAAGGATACGCTGATCTTAATGGGCGACGATGATGCGATCGTCCCGCTCACCAATGGCAAATTCCTCGCCAGCCTGATCCCCAATTCAAAACTGATCGTGATGGAAGGCGGCGGGCATTTGTTCCTGCTCAGCCACAAGGAAGAGAGCGTCGCCGCAATCCGCGAATTCCTCGATCCGCCCGCGACCGTGAGCGAACTTCGCACGGCGGCATAGGCTTTACAGCGCGGGCCGCTAGACAGCGCGGGCTCAATACGACATTCTCTCCGCTTAACAGTGGAGAGAGATTATAGCGCAGTTTGACCTCATCATTCGGGGCGGCACGATTGTCGATGGCACCGGGGCGGATAGCTTTGCAGGCGATGTTGCGGTAAAAGACGGCATCATCGTCCAAGTTGGCGAAGTGCACGGCGATGCAGCGGAAGAGATCGACGCCAGCGGACAAATCGTCACGCCCGGCTTTGTCGACATCCACACCCACTATGATGGTCAAGCCACTTGGGATCAGGAGATGGCACCGTCCAGCCGGCACGGCGTCACCACGGTCGTAATGGGCAATTGCGGGGTCGGCTTTGCCCCTGCCAAGCCGGATCGCCACGAATGGCTGATCAGTCTGATGGAAGGCGTCGAGGACATTCCCGGTACGGCTCTGGCCGAGGGCATGACCTGGGATTGGGAGACCTTTCCAGAATATCTCGATGCGCTCGAAAAACTGCCCCGAACGATGGATATCGGCACCCATGTCCCCCACGGCGCAGTGCGCGCCTATGTCTTGGGTGACCGCGAGCAGCCGGGCGCCGTTCCGACCGAAGATGACATCGAGGCGATGGGCAAAATCGTTGAGGAAGGCGTGCGTGCAGGAGCGCTGGGCTTCTCAACCTCACGCACAGTCCTGCACAAATCCGTCGATGGAGAGCTCGTGCCCGGCACGACCGCCACCGCTGATGAGCTTGTCGCCATTGGCCGCGCTATGGGCCGCGCGCAGGCGGCAGGCGGTCATGCCGTGTTCGAAATGGCGAGCGATCTGCAGAGGGATTGGGACGAATTTGAGTGGATGGGCCAACTAAGCCGCGAGGCCGGCATCCCGGTCACCTTCGCCGCGCTGCAGAGCATCGCGAAAGAGCTTCCGCTGGAGGAGCAAATCTCTGAAATGCGGGCGCAGAATAACAATGGCGCCAACATCGTTGCGCAGATCGCGCTGCGCGGAAATGGAATCATCATGGCGTGGCAGGGAACGGTGAACCCCTTCGCCTTCCGTCCCAGTTGGCAGGAAATCAAGGACCTCGATTGGCCAGCGCAAAAGGCAAAACTGCTCGATCCCGCTTTCAAGGCTCAGCTTCTGTCGGAGGCCAATGACTATTCGGAAGCGCCGACCGACATTATCCAAGTCGTGATGGTGATCACCCAAGGCTGGGCGCTGCAATATGAGATGGACCCGGATTTCGACTATGAACCCGATGCGAGCGCCAGCGTAAATGCGCGCGCACTCGCGGCGGGCGTCGACCCTCAGGAATACGCCTATGACATGCTGTGCCGCGACGATGCGACCGGCTTCATTTACCTGCCGATCCTGAACTATGCCGAGGGCAATCTCGACTTCCTACTGCCGCTGCAACAGGCGGAGGACACGGTGAACTCCCTATCCGATGGCGGCGCGCATTGCGGCACTATCTGCGATGCGGCCTCGCCCACCTTCATGCTTCAACACTGGGTGCGCGACCGGAAGCGGGATGGAAAGATCAGCCTGGAACATGCGATCAAACGGCAATGCCGCGACACTGCCGTGCTTTATGGTCTGGAAGATCGCGGCGTGATCGCCCCGGGCTATCTTGCGGACCTTAACGTTATCGACATGCAGCGCCTGAAACTCGGCCGCCCATGGCTCGCCTTTGACCTACCTGCTGGTGGCAAACGCCTGCTGCAAAAGGCCGATGGCTACGCCTGCACGATCAAGAACGGTGTGGTGACATTCCGCGAAGGCCAATGGACCGGCGAAGCGCCCGGCGGCCTAATCCGCGGCCCGCAAAGAGCCGAACTGGCTGAAGCGGCGGAATAAGGGCGGACGAGCTCCGCTAATTGAGCACTGTTTATAGGACCAGACTTTCAGCTTACGACCCAGTTTCCATCATTGGATTCAATACCTAAATTCCGCATAAGCGCAGATCGATAGTAGGTTAGGCAACAGAGGGTCTGATTTTGAGTTACACAGTCTGGGACATGCAATATTACCATCCACGAGTGCGCTATCAGCCAGAAACTCGTATACCACGCGGGACGATGGACGAAAAATTTCTGCATTGGCCCAAGTCCACGCACCGCGGGGCGAGACTTACCCTTGAAAAGAGGAAGCCCGATAGCGGCATAAGTCCGGCGATATCGGTTTTCACCTCGGGTTGCCGCGTGATCCCGGAATCGGTCCCAACGAAGCTAAGTTGGCATTCCAAAGTCAAGCCAGACGATTTTCTTTAGTCCAATGTTTACTCCGTCAGCGATGTAATGCGCACGCTAATCGAACATCTTGACCCTGGGACGCATCAGTTTGAACCCCTCGAGCTGGTTAAGTCCCGAAACAAGTTATTGGAGAAGAGATGGTTTTGGAACGTCCTCAATCGGATTTCTTCGATTAATCCCGAGAAAACTACAGCAGAGCCGACGATTCTTCCTTCCGGGACACGCAACTATCATTCGCTCAGCGATTCAGGAGAAGAGTACGTTTTTGATACCGAGCGTATCGGATCTCGTCACTTCTGGAGAGACATGCACGCTTCAAAACCGGTTCTGTTCTGTAGTGACATTGCCAAGATGGAGTTCGAGAAGCGCCACTTTACAGGAGCTAAGTTCAGGAGGCTCGGGATCGCCTGCTGATGGCGGCAGTCGGATCTCAGTTATGTATACCAAAAAAGGACCAGAAGAAATCCGATCAATAGACGGGTGTCGAGAGAAACTGCCCACCATCGCTAGGTATCGCGCAATGGTCGGCTGTGATCAAAGCCAAACATCGCGTTCTATCACCCGAAAGCGGTCAGGCCGCCTCCACCCCCAACTTCAGACCAACAGAACCAATCTAACGTCACCCTAAAGCAGGTGCGAACCCACCGAATCCCTAAGGCTCAATCACAATCCCCTTGGCTGGATCGACATGTCCGCCCACCATCTCGAGATAGGTCGTACGCGCTGCCTCCAAGCCGGAGTGCTTCTCGATCTGCACCGAGCCATCCACTGCGCTGAGAAAACCGTGCCAGGTCTTGGCAATCATCATCCCGCCGTCGGCAGGGCCGTGTTCCTTAAAGAACGACACGAAGTGATCGGGCGCGAAGAATAAGGTCGGCTTTGGCCCGGGCAGCCCGCGATCGCTGCGCATTCCGCCCTCGCCGCGTTCCTCAATATGGGTCGCGCCGACGAGGCATGAGTATTTGAGCGCGTCGGAAAAATGCTCGTGGATCTTCGCGAGCAGCCCCGCGTTGCCGGCGAAGTCGACCACAACCGCTGGCAGCAGGCTGAGCATGGCGACCTCATCATAGGAGCAGACCTTTTCGTAAAGCCCGGTGCTCTCGACAAATTCGACATTGCCCGGCGAGGTCAGTCCGACGCGCTTCACACCCGGAGAATTCTGCTGCGCTACGCTGGCAAGGCCCATCGCGGTCTTGGACGATGCGCTGGTCAGGATGACTTGCTCGGCCCCGAACCATTCATTGTTGCGCATGAAATAGTCGATGATGAAGCCCGTTTTGAACAGCGGGCCATAGATCATCCGTTCCGCCTCTTTGCTGGCATCATGCTCCGGATCGGCGGCGAGGCGCGAATATTGATTGTAAACCGGGCTCATCGGCTGGCGATAATCGGTGGTGTCGATGAAACTGCCGGCCGATACATTGCCGGGGATTACGTCGAGATGCGATGCCATTGGCAGGTATCCATAAACCCGCTCGCCCAAGGCGAAATCCTCAGAATTGCTCTCCACGACCTTTGCGTGTCCCCACATTGGGACAATGCCGCTGCCCTCGCGCGCGGGGAAGAAGCTCCAATAGCCAAAACCGTCTCCCATCACCGCATAGGTGATGTTGTTGGCCGTGACGGAGAAGCTCTCAATCTCGAGCCGCACTGCGCCGCTGGCAAGCTCCCCATTGTCGACCTCGACAAGAGCGGCATTGGTGAGTTCGTTTTTGGACACGTGGACTTGTTGGACTGTCATCTTGGATCTCCTCTTTGCGCCAGGATGCTAGACGATCACGGCTCGCTTTCCCACTGCGTTGAGGCAATCGAGGGACGTTTTTCGCAGGCGCGCATCCACTGCTGCAAGCCATCGCACTGGGCAATGCCCACCGCACCTTGCGGGGTCATCTCCAAACCGCGCAGCACAGGGTACAGAAACACGTCAGCCAGATCGAATGGACCACAGGTCCATGCGCCATCCTTGTCGATCTCCGCCTCCAGGAAACCAAGCGCCCGGCTGATCTGAGGAAGCGCATGCTCAATCTTCGCCTGATCCAACGGATGTCCGGCGTAGCGATGCATGATCCATGGCATCACCAGACCGTTTTCAAACAGTGGAAACAGGTAGTTATTGGCAATAGCGACCCATCTATCCATCACCGCACGTGCCGCCGGATCGGCAGGCTGAAGAGCGCCGCCATTGTGCGCATTGTCGAGATATTGGGTGATGGCGACGCTTTCGATCAATTCGAGCCCATCCACCTCAACCACCGGCAGTTTGCCGAAAGGATGGCGGTTATGCGGGGACTGCGCCGGGGTTGCTATAATTTCGTGGGTTACACCCAATTCTTCGCACGTGATCTCAACTATGCGGGTGTAGGTTGAGGTGACGGTTCCAAAGATACGGACCTTGGCGGCAGGTTGTGCCATAAGGCCTTACTCGCCAGCAGGATCTGCGATGGGTTCTTCCCCTTGCAGGGCCGGGTTTGATGGCGGTTGCAAGCGCGAAAGCGCCCTTCCCGCATCATTGAGCCGCACACCAAACGCTCGCATCCGTACTGAACATGTCTGCGCAATGGTCGCAGGATTGCTGACCGCATAGATCGGATAGCGATCGGTAAAAGTTTGCGTGATGTTGAAACCGCGCTGCGCTTCGTATCCGCCCAGGAAATAGGTGAAGGTTGACGTTAGCCCGGTCTGATCGTCCGGCGTCATCTCATCGCCAAGCTCCGCCATAAGAGCGCCAATATAGATCGCGCAATCAAGATCATTATCCGCGCTAAAAGCGGGCTGAAACGCCGCATCTTCTTGCGCTAAGGCTGGCGGGCAAATCGCAAGAAAACCCGCAAAAATGCCAGACTTCATCAACAGTGTATGTTTGGTGATGCTCACCACGCCTTGTCCACTCATTCTGTTCCCTCATTGCGCGCTGCCGGGTACAGCAAACGCACCGCCACTGCCAGCGGCCAATGACTGAGCTGAGGAGGTGGGTATGGTGATCCAGACATTGCGCTGTGGACCGGTCTTTATTCGACATGTTTTAAACGCAAACACACGGACCAACTCCGCATCAGCTTTATTCCACGGGATGAACACCGGTTTCGCAAATGGAGCGAAAAGACGCGAAATGCGGATGCGGAAACCTTCCGGGCCAACATCATAGGTCAGACACCCGCGAAAGCTTGGCCCCAAGGCTTCCCGGCCCAGATAAGCGCCTTGGAATCCCAGCGTGCACACAATTTTGGCATCAACGCGGTCCGGGCAATGCTCTTCTAGATCAGCCCATGCCGAAAGTTTTGTGATGCCGTACCCCACCACCAGCCACAATGCGATAAAGACCGCAATTATAAAGGGGGCAAGCAACCAGGTCATGTATCCGTTGTCTAAACCCGCATCGGCATCAGGACATAGAGCGCTGGTGACTTATCATCCTTGCGGATCAGAGTTGGCGCTCCGGCATCGGCCAGATGCAATTCGACTGTGTCGCTGTCGATCTGGCTAAGAATGTCCTTCAAGTAATTGGCGTTAAAACCAATTTCGAAGCCTTCAGACTTATATTCGCCCGCCAGTTCTTCTGCGGCTGTGCCGTTGTCTGGCGATGTTACAGACAGGGTCACTCGGTCCGTATCAAGGCCCATTTTGACCGCGCGTGTTTTCTCGGTCGCGATAGTCGCAACTCGATCCACGCCGTCAAAGAAGCTCTTCGGATCAAGCTTAAGCAGCTTGTCATTTCCGGTCGGGATAACCCGGCTGTAATCTGGAAATGTGCCGTCAATCAGCTTAGAGGTCAGGACAACGCCGCCCTCCCCGCCGAGTGTGAAGCGAACCTTGCTGGCCGACAGATCAATCTGAACATTTCCGTCCATCGCTTCTTCAAGCAGCTTGCGCAGTTCCGCGACCGCTTTGCGCGGAACGATAACGTCCGGCATGCCCTCTGCGCCTTCTGGACGAGCAAGCGTGAAGCGCGCGAGGCGGTGGCCATCGGTCGCAGCAGCCTTCAGCACAGGCTCATCATCATCGGTCACGTGCAGGAAGATGCCGTTGAGATAATAGCGGGTTTCTTCGGTTGAGATCGCAAACCGGGTGCGGTCAATCATCTCAGCCAATGTGCGCGCTGGCAGCTCAAAACTGGTCGGCAGATCGCCCTCGACAATCACAGGGAAGTCGTCGCGCGGTAGGGTTGGCAGTTTAAAGCGGCTGCGGCCTGCCTTCACTTCCATCCGGTTTTCGGCCGTTTCCAGGCTAACCTGGCTGCCCTCTGGCAGTTTACGAGCGATATCGAACAGCAGGTGCGCAGAAACGGTAATCGCCCCTGCCCCTTCTACCGAGGCGGCAGCCATGGTCTCAACCACCTGCAAATCGAGGTCGGTCGCCATCACCTTCACACTGCCGCCATCGCTGGCGTCGATCAGGACGTTGGACAGGATCGGAATGGTGTTGCGGCGTTCAACAACCGACTGAACATGAGAGAGACAACGCAGGAGCGTCGCGCGTTCGATCGTAGCCTTCATTGCTTAGCCTATTACCCTTACTTTGCATGACGCGCTCTAAGGGCAGGAATCGCCCATCCGCGCCGGAATTCCTCGTGCGACCTTAGCGGGGCTGTACCCACGGGCAAGCTTGGGGTGTTTCCAGCGGCGATTCCTTGGGGATAACGGCCCGTTTACCAGACAATGGCCGCAAACCAGCGCCGCCGAAACGGGCGAATTAGCCGTGCATCGCCATGCCGCCATTCACATGCAGCGTTTGGCCCGTGACATAGCCTGCCTCTCGGCTGCTAAGGTAAGCGACGGCTGCGCCAATATCATCGCCCTCGCCCATCTTTCCTGCCGGGATCTTCGCGTTGATGGTCTCTTGCTGTTTTTCGTCGAGAGCGGCGGTCATAGCGGTGCGGATAAAGCCCGGCGCGACGCAATTGGCGGTGATCCCGCGCGAGGCCACTTCTTGCGCGAAACTCTTGGTAAGACCTGTCAGGCCAGCTTTCGCCGCGGCATAGTTCATTTGTCCAGGATTGCCGGTGCTGCCGACCACGCTGGTGATGTTGATGATCCGGCCAAAACGCGCCTTCATCATCGGGCGAGCGCTGGCCCGCATCAGGCGCATGGCGGCCTCGAGATTGACGGAGATCACTTGATCCCATTCCTCGTCCTTCATCCGCATGGCTAGGTTATCGCGGGTGATCCCTGCGTTGTTGACCAGAATATCGATCCCGCCAAGCGTATCGAGCGTCGCTGGGATCAGTTCCTCGACCTGAGTGCTGTCGGACAGATTGCAGGTAATCTCAACGTGATCGCCGCCGATTTCGTTGATCATCTGCTCTCTGAACGCGCGCAATTTGTCACCGTTAGAGCCCGACAATGCGACGCGGGCACCCTGACTGGCGAGCGCCATCGCGATCGATGAGCCAATGCCGCCGCTCGCGCCAGTGACCAGAGCGTTCATTCCGCTGAGTGAAAACATTATGTGTGCTCCTTCGCAAAACCTTCGAGGTCTTCCATGGTGACTAGGCTGACGGTTTCCGCCTCGCCAGCGATCTTTCGGATCATTGGGGCGAGCACTTTGCCGCCCAGTTCAACAAATTCATTCACGCCGTCGCTGTGCATTTGCGCTACGCTTTCGCGCCAGCGCACGCGCCCGGTGACTTGCTCAACCAGCAGCTTTTGCTCTTCGGCGGGGTCGGTCACTTTGGATGCGGTGACATTGGCATAAAGCGGTAGCGCCAGCGCGCCGGGAGGCGTCGCGGCCAAGGCCTCTGCCATTCGGTCAGCGGCAGGTTGCATCATGGAACAATGGAACGGCGCGGACACGGGCAGCAACACGCCGCGCTTGATCCCGTGATCCTTCACCATGCCAGCAGCACGCTCAACAGCGCCCTTTTGGCCGGAGATAACCACTTGGCCGGGATCGTTATCGTTGGCGATCTCGCACACTTCACCGTCCGCTACAGCGGCTGCCAACGCACTGGCTTTCTCGATATCTGCGCCGAGCAGAGCCGCCATCGCGCCCTCACCCACGGGAACCGCCGCCTGCATCGCGCTGCCGCGAAGTTTCAACAGCCGCGCAGTATCCGCCAGCGAGAAGGCTCCTACCGCGCACAGGGCGGTATATTCACCAAGCGAATGGCCAGCGACGCAGTCACCCGCTTCGGTCAGCGATAGGCCAAACTCATTCTCCAGCGCGCGCTGGGTCGCAATGGCGTTTGCCATAATCGCGGGCTGCGCATTTTCGGTAAGCGTCAGGTCGTCTGCTGGCCCCTCGGCCATTATCGCAGACAGCTTCAGCGACAAAGCCTCATCGACCTCTTCAAACACGGCCCGCGCCGCAGCGCTCGCCGCCGCAAGCTCTGTGCCCATGCCGACCTTTTGACTGCCTTGTCCTGGAAAAACGAATGCTCGCACTTCAAATTCCTTTATGCCTAGCCGCCCGCGCCCTCCGCCCTTCCACCCGGATGGTATCCCGGTAGGTTCCGGGTGGAAGGGCGGAGGGCGCGGGCGGGCAGCCTCTATTCAGATTGCGGTTACGAAGCCTTGGATGGGCTGGCAAGACCGAACGGCACAACTCTGTTGGCAGAGGTGTGGCCGATCTCTGCGCGGCCCAGATAGGGTATGCCCGCGCGCGCGCACCAGAATTTGGCGATCTCTTCCGGGCTTTGAGTGAACTCGCGGTAGTTTTCTGGAACGTTGGTAACCGAGCCGAGCCGCAATCCCGCGACCCGTGGCAGTGATCCCGCCAGATTGAAGAACAATCGGTCGATCGAATAAAGGTGCTCGCTAACCTCCTCGACCATAACCACATGACCCGACAGATCCGGCATCATCGGCGTGCCCGCAATCATCGACAATGTGATGAGGTTGAAGGCGACCACCGGAGTCTTGCCATCAACACTTGGCTCTAGCCCGCTGTTGTCGCCCGCAAACCAGCGCAGCACCCGGCGCACAGCCTCGCGGCCGCCTTCGCTGCGCGCGCTGACCGGCATAGAGCCATGGACGCTCTGTCCGATTCCATGGCGATAGAGCGCAGCGAGCAAATAGCCCGCGTCGGAAAAGCCGACATAGGTCTTCGCCCGCGCCGCCGTGTTCATCTGCGCCACCGCCGCCTCAGCAATCCGGTTGGAGCCATAGCCCCCCTTCGCAAACCACACCGCATCATAGGCGGGATCATTCGCGCATTCGAGCAGCGCCTCTAGCCGCCTCAGGTCAGGGCCAGCAAAATGGCCATCCAATTCAAAGCACTGATCGTGGAACGTGACGTTGTGCATCGGGAATTCAGCCGCCACCAGCTCATTCAAGGCATCCGCTTGCTCCAGAGTGATCGGCGTCGCTGGCGCACAAATCGCAATATTTGTCATAGTCTTGTTCTAATTCACTTGTTTTGCCCGGCACATCTTAATAGCGGTGGTTCGCATGGGCAAAGGGATCGATCAAGCGGCGCTGACACAGCGGCCATTCTTTTTTGCGGCATTGGCGGATCTGGCATGCTTCCGCTGGCGCAAATCCTGCGCGGCATGGGCTGCGAAGTGGCCGGATCTGACCGATCCTATGATCAGGGCCACACGCCCGAAAAATTCGCCTGGCTCGCGGACAATGGTTTCGCCCTTCACCCTCAAGACGGAAGCGGCCTGACCTCCAGCAATCAGGTTTTGGTTGCCTCTGCCGCAGTTGAAGACACGGTGCCTGATGCGGCGCGCGCGAAAGAGCTGGGCTGTGAACGGCTGACCCGGGCCGAAGTGCTGGCAATGCTGTTCAACCAAGCAGGATATTCGGTCGCGATCGGCGGCACCTCCGGCAAATCCACCGTCACCGGTATGATCGGCACAATCTTGGCCGCGCGGGATTATGATCCGACGATCATGAACGGCGCGGTGATGAAGAATTTTGTCGCAGCGGACAATCAGTTCGCCAGCGCCCGGGTTGGCCGCCCGGAAATCTTCGTCAGCGAAGTCGACGAAAGCGACGGCTCAATCGCGCTGTACCGTCCCACCATTGGTGTGCTTCTGAACGTCAGCCTCGATCACAAGAGCCTGGAGGAATTGCGCGATCTGTTTGGCAATTATCTCGCATCATCAGGCTGCGGCGTCGTAAATTTCGACAATGATGAGGCGCGCATGCTTGGCCAAGCCAGCGTGGCCGATGGCAAGGGGCAGATGATCTCCTTCGGGGTGGAACATCCACACGTTGATATCACCGTGGAGACAGGCTCCATTGTCGAAGGGCCCTTCACGCTTCAGGCCAAGGTGATCGACAACCGCGCTAGTGAAACTGCGGCACTGACCCTGCCAATGCCGGGGTTGCACAACCTTTCCAATGCTTTGGCGGCGATTGCTGCGGCGAATGCAGCCGGGATTGCGGTGGCAGATGCGGTGGCCGCGCTCAATCAGTTTCAAGGACTGGCGCGCCGCTTTGATGTGATCGGCACCAGCCCCGGCGGCATCACTGTGATCGATGATTTCGGCCACAATCCAGAGAAATGCGCGGCGACATTGCGCACTTTGAAGGGGACGCCGGGCCGCGTGATCGCCTTTTTCCAGCCCCACGGATACGGGCCGCTTCGCCAGATGGGCGATGAACTGGCTGAAACCTTTGCCCGCGAACTTGATGCGGACGACATCACCGTAATGTGCGACCCGGTTTACTATGGCGGCACAGTCGACCGCAGCGAGGGCACGGAGCGGATCATCAAGCTGATCGAAGACGCTGGCGGTTCTGCCCGGCACATTGGCGCGCGCGAGGATTGCGGCGCGCATATTGCCGAGATCGCTCAGCCGGGTGACAGAATTGTGATCATGGGCGCTCGCGATGACACGCTCACAGGCTTTGCCAAGACCCTGTTTGAAGGGCTTAAATGACGGTCTACTCGCTCGCGGTGCGCCACGCCCGATTGATGGGCGCGGCCATGCTGGCAGCGTTCCTGTTTGTGATCACTATCGACCGAATGATCGGCCACACCAGTTGGGCGTTTGCAGTGGCGATCATCATGCTGGTGCTCGTCAATGCGCGCATGCGCCTCTTCAATTGCCCCAAATGCGGCAAGAATCTGTTCTTTCGCGGGATCTTTGCAGTGCCCTGGCCGAACCGCACCTGCACGAAATGTGGGTTGGAATTAGATCGGAAAGACGCAGGGTAAATCCCACGCCTAAGTGCTTTTTAGAGCTTTCCGCCCCTCTTCTTCTCGCTCAACCGCCCGCATGTAAGCAGGGCGAGCGACTAGGCGATCTCGATAAGCCTTCAAGCTGTCAGGGACGCCGTCATCGAGCCCAACTTTCTCGGCCAAAACCAGCGCATATCCAACGCAAATATCCGCGACGGTAAAGCGGTCTGCACAAAGAAACTCGCGCCCGTCTAAACGCTGCTCAACCTTCACCAAGCGCTTGTGGAACCACTTGGCATAGGCCTCCCCCGCCTCGGATAGGCCCCTCTCCTTTTCGAAGATGGCAAAGCGCATATATACGGTTTGCGGAAAGGTGATCGTTGCATCAGCGTGATAGGTGAAATCGCAATATTCCGCATAATCGGTCTCACCCGAAGCAATCGCCAGCTCTGTCATGCCGTTGCGGGTCGCAAGAAAATGCGCAATCGCGCAGCTTTCCGTCATCCGCACGTCGCCATCAATCAGCATGGGAACTGTGCCCAGCGGATTGATCTCCAGATATTCAGGCGCGAGATAGCGCGGCGGGAATGGCAGTATCCGCAGATCAATGTCAGCGCCCGCCTCCTCTGCCGCCCAAGTCGCGCGCAAACCGCGCGAGCCAGCACAAGTGTAGAGGACTGGAAGAGCGCTAGTTCGGGTCAATGCGCGCCTTCATAGCCGATCACCTTGTGCAGCACAAAAGCGATGACGGCGCCCAGCCCTAGGCCGAGCACCGCCGAAATGCCTGCGTAGGTAAACCAGCCCAGGATACCGCCCATTGCGCCTGACCCGCCGCTCACGGCTGCTTCTGCGCCATGTGCGATGTCATAAAACAGGTGGAGACCAACCTCATGCGTGCCGTGAATGATAATGCCGCCGCCGACCCACAGCATCGCAATCGTACCGATAAAGGACAATGCGATCAGCAGCTTGGGCACCGAATTGACCAGCAAATGGCCGAATTTCTGAGCAACCGAGCTGTCCTTTTTAGTCAGGTGCAGCCCCACATCATCCATCTTCACGATCAGCGCGACGGCCCCGTAAACCGCAACAGTCACCGCTATCGCAACGATACCAAGCGCAATTGCTCGCTCCCACCACACATCAAGATCAAGCTCGTTCAGCGTGATCGCCATAATCTCTGCCGACAGGATCAGGTCGGTTCGAATGGCGCCCGCCACACGCTGATTTTCAAAGGCGACGGGATCGCTTATCTCATCATCGACGGTCTTGCCGTGCTTCGCCCCGCCGAGTTTTTCCAAAACCTTCTCAGCGCCTTCGTAGCAAAGGAACGCTCCGCCAAGCATCAATATCCAGATGATCAGCGAGGGCAGGAATTCCGACAGCAATATCGCCCCGGGCAGCAATATGATCAGCTTGTTGAACAGGCTGCCCTTGGTGATTTTCCAGATAATCGGCAGCTCGCGCGCTGGCGAGAGCCCGGTGACGTAGCTGGGCGTAACCGCAGCATCATCGATCACAACGCCCGCAGTCTTCGACCCGGCCCGTCCGGCCGCCGCCGCGATATCGTCAATCGAAGCCGCCGCAGTGCGCGCTATGATCGACACGTCATCCAAAAGTGCAACCAATCCTGATGGCATGTCGCTATCCTACCCTGTTCTATTCTTATACGTTTCTAATGACGCCACTGCAGAATCCCAAACCACTGGCGCGCTTCAATTATTCGCTGATCGGGCCAAAGGTCTTCACTGGGTTGGCCGCCATCGGGTCATCAACGACCGTGTAGACATGCGTTGCGCCGCCCTCGTCCACCTCGGCATAGGTTGCGGTCAATTGCATATTCCCATCAAATTCACACAGCAGTCCGATATCGTCGAAGATGCGAACGCTCTGCCCTTCCATAATGGCCGCCCGGCTTGGCGGACCATCGCAGGCGCGCTCGGTTGGCGCATCAGCAGCGATGTAATAGCTACTTTCCGTCGTAGCCAAGGCACCGCAGGCGCTTAGCATTATTAAAGCGGCAAGCGCAGTGAACTTCTTCATTGATCGACCCTCCCACGATAAAAAATCATGTAAACCCATCAATTATAGCCCCCACGCATCAGGTCAACCGGGCCGCCACGCTCTGCAAACAGTCGCATTCGCGCTTGCTTTTGGCGGCAAAGGCGGTATGTGCGCCCATCGCCTGAGTTAGGGCGTATGAAGAAAGCCGGAGGGGCACTCGCGGATCCGCTGCGAAATGGCCAACGATCGGTAGCAATATGAAAGGATGCGAGATGGCTCATTACGAGCATATCTTTCTCGCGCGTCAAGACCTGAGCCAAGCTCAGGTAGACACGCTGGCGGCAACCGCCACAGAAATCGTAGAAGCGAACAACGGCAAGGTTACCAAGACTGAAACTTGGGGCCTCAAATCGCTCGCCTACAAAATTGACCGCAACCGCAAGGCACACTTTGTGCTGCTCAACATCGATGCCCCTGGCACCGTGGTTGAAGAGCTGGAGCGTCAGACCCGTATCAACGAAGACGTCATTCGCTACATGACTATCCGTGTCGAAGAGCACGAAGAAGGTCCAAGCGTAATGATGCGTAAGAACGAGCGTGACCGTAAGCGCCGCTCTGACAGAGAGGAGCGCGACTAATGGCACGTCCTTTTTTCCGCCGCCGCAAATCTTGCCCGTTTTCGGGTAACGACGCACCCAAGATCGACTACAAAGACGTTCGCCTGCTGCAAGGCTTCATGTCTGAGCGTGGTAAGATCGTTCCATCGCGCATCACCGCCGTTTCTGCTAAGAAGCAACGTGAACTCGCCAAAGCCATTAAGCGCGCACGCCACATCGGCCTGCTGCCTTACATCGTAAAGTAAGGGGAGAGACGACATGGATATCATTCTCCTCGAACGGATCGAGAAACTCGGCACCATTGGTGACGTCGTCACTGTTAAAGACGGCTATGCCCGCAACTTCCTGCTTCCGCAGAAGAAGGCCCTGCGCGCTAACGACGCCAACAAGAAGGTGTTTGAAGCCAACCGCGAGCGCCTCGAAAAAGAGAACGCAGAACGTCGCGGTGAAGCTGAAAAGGTCGGCAGCAAGGTCGACGGTGCAGAAGTGGTGCTTATCCGCGCAGCTTCCAACACCGGCCAGCTGTACGGTTCCGTCAACGTCCGCGACATGATCGCTGGCCTGACTGAGCAAGGCCACGATGTGAACAAGAAGCAAGTCATCATGGGCAGCCCGATCAAAGCGATCGGTATGCACGATGTGACTGTCGCTCTGCACCCAGAGGTTCACGTCATCGTTAAAGCAAACGTTGCGCGCAGTGACGACGAAGCCGAGCTGCAAAGCCAAGGCGTCGACGTTCTGGCTCAGCTGTTTGAAGACGAGCAGAAGGAAATCGAGGAAGCGGCCGACGCAAATCGCATCGACCCTACCCTTGAGCCAGGCGAAATTCCCGCCGAACTGCTCGAAGACGGTGCTGCTGTAGAAGAAGCGGTTGAAGAAGCCGCTGCTGAAGAGGAAGCTGCAAGCGAATAAGCTTGGCACTTCTTTTACGCCAATAAATGAAGGGCGCGAGGTCAAACCGGCTTCGCGCCCTTTTTGTAAAGGCGAGAGTTTGGAGCGAAATGCCCCCTACATCTGAGCTGTCTTTGAATTTTCCTATTTTGGACACTAACACCAGCACATGAAATCAATCGAAAACACCATCGCGCAGCTTAACAGCATTTACGACGAAGCGGTCTCGACCCTTCGCCAGGATGTCATGGCTTATGGGACCAAGGGCACCATCCCGCCCGCTAGCCGCCGCGAAGATGGAAGCTATGCCTATCCAGAGCTCACCGTGCATTATTCCGGCATTGGCGAGCCACTCGACCGCAGCCGGGCCTTTGGCCGGTTGGAGCAATCCGGCACCTATCAAACGACCATTACCCGCCCTGACCTGTTCGCCGGCTATCTTGCTGAACAGCTTAGCCTCATCGCGGGAGAATATGAGATTGAGGTCGAGGTCAGCCGCTCTCGCCAAGAAATCCCCTTCCCCTATGTCTTGGATGGCGATGCGGGTGCGGCGATGGTTGGCATCGCGCCCCAAGACATCGCCAAGCACTTCCCCTCCACCGACCTTGCTTTGATTGGTGATGAGCTGGCCGATGGGATCGAATTTGATGAAGCGCACGCCATGCCGCTGTCGCTGTTCGATGGTCTGCGCACGGATTATTCGCTGGCACGCCTCGCGCACTATACCGGGACAAGGGTTGAGGATTTTCAGGACTTTATTCTGTTCACTAACTATCATCGTTATGTCGATGAGTTCGTCAATTGGGGCGCTCAGCAGATTTGCGAGGGGGGCTACACTGGCCTCACCGGCGCTGGCGGTCTCAACATTCACGAATGCACCGACAACGCGCAGGAACAGCTCAATGATACCGCATGGCGGCGGCACCAGATGCCCGCTTACCACCTGATCCGAGAGGACGGACGCGGGATTACTTTGGTAAACATCGGTGTGGGCCCATCCAATGCAAAGACGATTTGCGATCACCTTGCCGTGCTGCGCCCGCATGCATGGATGATGATCGGCCACTGCGGCGGCGTGCGCTCTAGCCAGAAGATCGGCGATTTCGTGCTCGCACACGCTTATTTGCGCGATGACCATGTCCTTGACGGTGTGCTGCCACCAGAAATTCCAATTCCTCCGATTGCTGAGGTTCAGCAGGCGCTTGCAGGGGCAACCGAAGAAGTCGCTGGCGCGCAAGGCGCGAACCTGAAGCAGCGGATGCGCACTGGCACGGTTGTGACCACGGACGACCGCAATTGGGAGCTGCTCTACTCCACCTCAGCCAAGCGATTCTCACAGAGCCGCGCGATTGCGGTCGAAATGGAAAGCGCGACGATTGCCGCGCAAGGCTACCGCTTCCGCGTGCCCTATGGCACTTTGCTGTGTGTTTCAGACAAGCCGCTGCACGGCGAGATCAAACTGCCCGGCCAAGCGAACCAGTTCTACGAAGAAGCAATCGCAGCTCACCTTCAGATCGGCCTGGAGGCGTGCAAGCGCCTGCGCGATGAAGGTAACCGTCTGCACAGCCGCAAGCTGCGCGCGTTTAACGAGCCACCGTTTAGGTAAAGTCTGCGGTTTATTAGGCTAAGCAGTTTTCCGTTATCGTCATTTAACAATCGGTAAACTTCATTTTAACCATCACCTGTCAGTCACGGCAACATGTCGGTCGCCGAACCAAAAAAATCAATCGCACGCCCAAACGGCGAGCACCGCTGGCTCTACTTCAACTCACAGTTGTGGGGTTGTTGATTGGCGGCCTGTTCCTTGGTCCGCGATCTGGTGAACAAGTCACGCTCTACCCCATCGGTGAGAGCGCGGTACAGACAATGCCTCAGATCCTCTCGCAGCCCGGACTTCAAATTATCGGCCGCGGTACCATCCCCGGTTCGTACGTAGTCACTGGGCAGCGCCCGAGTTTCTCGGACCTGTTACTCGACCACAATATCCTTGTTTTAGCAGCCTCTCGCGCGGGCTGCGTCAGTGAGCCAGTCTAATGTTAAACGAGATTGATACCCTTCGCCGCACTGGCGTCAAACTGCTGACCATCGCTGGCTGGTGCATTACGGCCGCTATTGCCATTGCCAGCCTAGAGTTTGGCGCAAACGCCAGCGTAGCCGCGCTTGTCAGCGGTGCTCTCAACATCTTGCCCACGCTCTGCATGCGCGCTCGGCGCAGCGATGCACAAGCCCGCCTAGTCGTCGCTCTCATGGTCGCGATGCAGCCTGCTTTGTTGCTTTACGCGGTGCAAGGCTGGGTCTGGCAAGTCGACATGCACATGTACTTCTTCGTCGCGCTCGCCACACTTACTATCTTGTGCGACGTGCGTGCTATTATTTTCGCAAGCGCGCTGGTGGCGGTGCATCACCTGACCCTGGCATTTGCAGCGCCTGCATGGGTTTTCTCCGGTGGTGGCGGTATCGGGCGCGTGCTGATCCACGCGGTTGCCGTTGCTTTGCAGGCTAGCATCATGTGCTACATTTGCAGCCAGCTCACTAAAATGATTGCATCCTTGGGCCGCGCACGTGATGAAAGCGCCGGCTTGGCGGAGGCCAGCAGCCGTCTTGCCAAAGAAGCTCAAGATGCCCTTCAAGTGGCCGAACGCGAGCGTGAGGAACGCCTCAAATCAGAAGCTGATCAGGCTGAGCGGCGCAAAGCAGACTTTGAGCGAATTTCCGTTGAGTTTGAACGTTCGGTCCGAGGCGTCACGGCTGCCGTTGCTGAGACCGCATCACTGCTCGAAAAATCGACCAAGACTATCGATGATGTGGCGCACGAAACGGGCGACCAAGCCAGCGATGTAGCGGATTCTGCTGTGCAGGCTTCCGAGGCGGCTAAAGCTGTCGCCAACGGCGTCGCCCAATTGTCCCAGTCCATCGCCAGTATCGCGGTCAACGTGAGCCAGCAAAACGAGCTGACCACCCATGCCACGACGCGCAGCTCCACCGGCAGTAACGTGATGGGCAGCCTAACTGAGCGTTCTGACAACATTGGTGAAGCGACCCGCGCAATTGTGCGGATTGCAGACCGCACCACCCTGCTCTCGCTCAACGCATCGATCGAGGCAGCAACCGCCGGCGCAGCGGGACGCGGGTTCACAATTGTCGCTAATGAGGTGAAGGAACTTGCCCAGCAAGCGACAGAAGCCGCTGGCCAAATCGACTCCCTCCTCAACGGTGTCCGTGACGGAACGTTGGAAGCGGAACAAAACTTCAGCGAGATAGACCACGCGATTGGTGAGCTAAGCCTAGCCGCCACGGCAATCCGCAGTGATGTTGAGACTCAGCGTCAGTCTGCGGGCGCGATCGAAGACCACGCGCAGCGCGCCGCGAGCAAGGTCGACGATATGGCCAAGCGCAGCAAGTCACTCGCTGAGAAGGCCGAGAACACCAAGCATTTGGCAGCCGAACTGGACGACGCGGCCGCGATGCTGATCGAGAATGTTCGAACTCTCGAAAAATCCACCGATCAATTCATGAACAACCTGCGCGCAGCGTAGGGGAAGTCTTGCGCTACTCAGAGCAGTTGCGCACGCTGGTCCCCCGCGCCCTCACCGCGATTGTGCTGAGAACTCGGTCAAACTTGCACGCATCTTCTGGATTTCTTGGCCAAAAAGCAGCAATTGCGCCTGCGCATTGGCGTAGCTAATGCCATAGGAAGAATTGACATAGCCCTGCAGGACAACCGCCTGATCTCCGGCGCGCACGGCTTTACTACTCGGGCTGAGGTTGTTGTACTCATTGATAAAATCATCAATTTCAGCGCGCGGGCGAGCGTCTTCGCGGACAAATGTCGCCAGCATTAGCAGGCCAACGCACCCCTGCTGCGGCGTGCACGCCCGCGGGGAAAGAGCAAAGCTGATCCCGGTGCCAGCCTGCGCGCGGTAAACCGTTCCGCCATTCGCATCGGTTTCTACCTGCCAAGTGGTTTGCACATCGAGCAGCAAGCGCGAGATCGTCGCCGCGTCAAACTGCGTCACGACCTGCGGGTTTTGCTGCGCGGCTTGCGCTGGCGGCTGCCCCTGAGCCTGGACGATGGCTGGCTGCATGGCCAAGGACGCTCCAAGAGCCGCTACAACAGATAAAAAACGCACAATCATTACCCCCAAAACTCAGCCATTCACGGCGAGAAAAATTCCGTCGCCCCTAGGATTGCCATGCCATCACCGCCATTTCCAGTCGGTAAACGTCGCAGCACCTGGCCGCTTTCATAATCAACTTCTGCAACGGTGTCGCTAGCCGTTTCGGCGACATAGACCCGCTTGCCATCATCAGACCACAAGATTGTGACCTGAAAGCGTTCCTCGGCCTGTTCTGGCCCCGATACGGTAATAGTGCGGATCACTTTAGCGGTCTCTAGGTCGATCACGCTCAGACTGCCATCCCGCAGATCAGAGGTGACCGCCACGTCACCTTGCGGACGGATCGAAAGCCGCAAGGGAAAGCGGCCGGTTTCTAGCGAATTGCGCACTTCCATTGTGACGGGATCGAGCTCGAACGCCTGATTGGAACCGCGTGCGGATACCCACAGAGATTTGCCATCAGGTGCCAGCGAAATGCCCTCCGGCTCCTCACCCACCGTGACGGACAAAGGTGGCGCGTCGCCAATCAGGTCAATGCGAGTGACCGTCTTTGAACCAAGATCGGTTGTCCAAGCCGCGCTTTCATCCGGCGCGACGACGAGCATATGGCTGCCCTGCTTGCCGGTGGGATATTCCGTGAGCGCGGGATTGCCTGCCCCATCATCGGTAATGCGAAAGATCGACTGCCGCCCTTCCGCCGTTGCATAGATCACCCCGCTATCCATCCACATGATCCCATGCGGACGGGCATTCTCGCCCAATTCCACACTCGTAACTCGGTTGAGATCATCAATATCAAAGAAATCCACTGTGGTTCCTCCATAGCAGGCAAGCGCCACAAATCTGCCATTAGGCGACATCGCCAACTCGTGAGGGTTGGTGCAGCTATTCTTGCGCAGTACTTCTTCCCCCGTCGCCAGATCGATCTTGGAAAGCGTGTTGCCCCTCTTGTTGGCCACGAACAGCAGTTCGCCGGTCGTGCCGGATTTGGCCTCGCCAAGCGGTACGTAAACGGTCCATCCAGACTGCTCAGCGTCGCTTTCTACGGGCGCGCAGGCGGATATCGCCAGCGCTGCAGCCCCAACCAACCCTGCTCGCAGGCCAATCACCAACCCGCTTCCTGGCCTTCATTTTGCTCGTTCAGCCATTCCAGCAGCGGTGCGAAATATTCGACCATGGCTGTGCCGCTCATCTGTCGCTCGCCAGTGAAGGCCTCGAGTGCATCCGGCCACGGCTTTGACGCGCCCATCTCGAGCATCGCATTGAGGTTTTTGCCAACCTCTTCATTACCATAGAACGAACAGCGGTGCAGCGGCCCTTCCCATCCGGCGGTATCGCAGGCGGCCTTGTAGAACTGGAATTGCAGAATGCGCGCCAGGAAATAGCGCGTGTACGGCACATTGCCGGGGATGTGATATTTCGCGCCCGCATCGAAGTTCTCTTCGCTGCGCTCTACCGGCGGGACAATGCCCTGATATTCAGTGCGCAGACCAGTCCAAGATGCATTCGCATCTTCCATGCTGGTGGAGCCATCAAACAGTCCCCAGCGATAGCGATCAACCAGCAGGCCGAAGGGTAAGAACGCCACCTTGTCCATTGCCTGACGCAGCAGCAGACCGATATCCTTGTCCGCGCTTGGCACTTCCTCTGGCGTAAGCACATCAATTTGAACGAGATATTCCGGCGTAATCGACAGCGCGATCATATCACCAATCGCCTCGTGAAAACCGTCATTAGCGCCGTTGAGATAAAGGAAATCCTGCTGATTATAGGCACGTTGGTAGTAATTATGGCCCAGCTCGTGGTGGATCACGACAAAGTCATCGGCGTTGCGCTTAATGCACATTTTGATCCGCAGATCGTCAATATTGTCGATGTTCCACGCGCTGGCATGGCACACCACTTCGCGGTCGGCCGGCTTTGTGAATTGGCTGCGCTCCCAGAAGGTTTCCGGCAGAGCCTCAAACCCGAGTGAGGAGAAAAACTGCTCGCCCACGCGAACCATTTCCTTCTCGTCATACCCCTTCTCGGTGATCAGATCGGTGAGGTCATATCCGATATCGCCAGCGCCCTCTGGCGCGACCAGTGGATAGATATTGCCCCATTCCTGCGCCCACATGTTGCCGAGCAGGTCGGCGCGGATCGGCCCGGTTGCAGGTTGCACAGCATCGCCGTGCTTCTCATTGAGCTTGCGGCGAACATAAGTGTGCAGCGCAATGTAGAGCGGCTTCACCTCTTGCCACATCCGCTCCGTTTCGGCGGCGAATTGGTCTGGGTCCATATCGTAATTTGAGCGCCACATTGCGCCCAGATCTGCAAAGCCCAGCTCCTTTGCGCCATCATTGGCGATGCCGATCATCTTCGCGTAATCCTCACGCATCGGCGCGCCGACATTGTCGTGCCAGCTCACCCACATTTCGGACAGCTCAGCAGGCGTGCGGTCTTGATTGCCCATTTCCGCTTCAATGTCAGAGCCGCCGATCTCTTCACCATTGAGCGTTCCGCGGCCCTTGCCGTAAGCAGAGCCGAGCTGCGTTGCGATTTCGCTCAGCTCAGCCGCTGCGCCTTCACGGCTTGGCGCAGGCATCACGATACCATTGCGCAAAATATCGAGCTTGCGCGCGGTGTCAGGGTTGAGGCCAGGGATACGGGCATACTTTGCCGCTTCATTGGCAAAAGCTACCGATTTCAGAGTCGATTCCGCGCCGTATTGCGAAGCCAGCGTATCGCTATCGTGCCCGATGTTTGTCTGGTTCAGCCAAAGCACATGGCCATAGGTTTTGGAAAAAGTGTTGAGCTCCGCCTCAACGCTGGCGACCCATGCATCTGCACCCTCAGGCGTTTCAGGAAACTCTGTGCCCGCCGCTGGTGCAGCTTCATCTGCTGCGTGCCCGTCGGCCAGAGCCGGCGTCGAGGCTAGCGAAATTGCAATGGCCGATGCCATCATGAATTTAGGAGCGATAGATGGGAGCTTCATGAGCCTGATAACCTCTCAAAGGAATTGGTTTCTTGTGAAATGAGTTTGAACTGCGACGGGCCTGGAATCAAGCGCTCAAAAACTGAGCAATCGCCTCGCCCAGTTCCGGCTTGGTCGCGCTGTCGAGATGCGCGCCGGGCACTTCGTGATAGGTTGCGTTGGGGAGCAATTCGGCAAGCTCAGTCGCAGAACCATTGTCCTGATCATCGACGCCGCAGGCGACTAGCGTGGGCATGGTCACATTGGAAAGCTTAGCAAGGTCGAGATCGCCCATCGCATCAAGAAGCAAGCGCGCCGCGACCCGGTCCACCCCTTGCGACTTCAGGAATTGGCGCGAGAAATAGGCTGGATCCCCGCGCTCGATAGTGTCGAACTCATCAATGACGCGTTTGAAGAAGGCCGCCCGCTTCTGCCATTCGCTGAGGCCAGAAACGCCCATCCCGCATACCATCAATTTGCGCGGGGCAAGCACCTGCGTGGCCGTCGCATGCAATGCTGTGCGCGACCCCAGCGAAAAGCCGACGAGGTCATAGGTGCCATCTTTCAGCTCAAGATGCTCGACCAACGCCGCCGCATCGCGGACCAAAACGCCGCTCGGATAATTGGCAGGTTCGGTCGGAGCTTCGCTCTCTCCATGGACGCGAAAATCGAGCATGATCGCTTCAAAGCCGGCCTCGGCAATGCGGGCGGCGTGACCCCATTTGATCCAGTTCATATCCGCGCTGGAAAACAGGCCATGGAGCAGAATGACCGGAGCCCCCTCACCCATACGGTGTACGGCCAGCCTTGTGCCGTCGAAACTCGCGAAATGCTCGGTAACAAAGTCGCTCAATTTTGCATCCTCTCGCGCAGTTCCAGTAGGTTGTCCGGCTGCGTCTCGTATTTCAATGCCTCTGGATCAAGCGAAATTCCTGCTTGCTGCTTCGAAGTCCAAAGATGGAACTGAGGGGCAAGGTCTTTGCCGTCATCCAGCGTTCCAACTTTCAAAGTCGCGCTGTCAGGTGACGCGCTCGATCTGTGCCACATGCGTGTCCCGCATTCGCCGCAGAAATAGCAATGCTTCACCGCCCCGCTAAATGCGGTGACCTCAAACATCTTCGAAGAACCCTCAATACTGAGACGCCCGAACGAAATCGGAATGGAGATGGAAAATGCGCTCGCTGATTGCTTTTTGCACTCCCCGCAATGGCACGCATAGGCTGACGGCAAGTCACCGCTGATCGTGTAGCGCACAGCGCCGCATTGGCAGCCACCTGAATGCTTGGCTGCGTTGGTTGCGTCTGCGCTCACCGTTTCGCCAGCCCCTTTTCCTCCATCCGCCATTTCGCCATTTCGATCCGGTCCTGGCCAAAGAAGGGCTCGCCCTCAAACACCAAGGTGGGCACGCCCCAATGGCCTGCCGCCTCCAGCGCGCTCTGATTGTCAGCGATTTCGGCGTCTAGCACCGCTGCGTCGCTCAGCACTTCGGCATCAAGTTCGGCGAGATCCAATTCTGCGCGGGACGCTGCACCCGCAAGGTGTTCGCCTTCGTCCCAGCCATCGACTTCGCCGGAGAAGACAATGCGGGACACTTCGTCTGCAAACGCCAGCCCTTTGTCTCGGCGCGATGCGGCCTGGCCCAACCGGCAAATGCGGCGGATAAGTGACTGCTCTTCAGCAATCTCGCGCGTCATCAGATTTTGGTTCACAGGATCAGGACGCGGCCAGCGATAAGGGATGCCCAAATGCTGGGCGACCCGCATCGAGATCCATCAGGATATAGCGCGGTGCGGCAGGGTTTCCGGTGAACAACAATTCCGGCGCACGGATCGCAATCGGCCACACAGTGCGCAGCGCAATCTCGAGATCAAATTCCTCCGCGAGCGCGCGGTAACGGCCAATGGCGAGATAAGAATATGGGGAACGGAAGCTGAAATAGATATCTGCTTTTAAGGTCATCGGCACAGACTAGCGCGGCGCCTTACAAAAATCTCCACCCAAAATGCGTCACCTAAAGAAACACTGTGTGCCGGCATAAAGCATGGAGACCTTGTCTTCCTCTATGAAGCCGCCGATCTTGCCGCCAAGCGCGAATTCCTCACCCAAGGTGCTTCCGTCAAGCGGTTGAAAACCAGGGGTCGCGGCCACCTCTTCCCGCGGAGTGCCCAGACTGCACATCCCCAGCAGCCGTGATCTTTTCCGCCTCTGGATCTGCACTTTGGCCAAGGTTCCAACCGACCAACATGCCTTGTTGGAAATTGACGGTCAGTCCGCCAAGAAAGGTGGCTGTCTCAATCGGCCCGGCTCCGCATTCCATGTTCGTAACGATGCCAGCATCGGGACCAAGAACATCGCCAAGAGCGTAACGCACTTCGACCATGCCCGAGGAGAAAAAGAACGCCTCCGATCCAGCCGCAAGCCCCTCCGCGCGCAGTTCAACCGCATTGTCGGCGATCGCCGGCGCTGCGGGGTCACCGCGCTCATTCATACGCTCGCTTGGACTTGGGACCGTGCCGCTGTCGCAAGCGGCGAGCGCGAATGCCGACAATAAGATCACCAAACCACGCATACTTTATCCCTTTTTCAGATGCCTCCGCCCGAGCAATTCGGCGATCTGCACCGCGTTCAATGCAGCGCCTTTGCGCAAGTTATCTGATACACACCACAAGGTGATGCCGTTTTCAACGGTTGGGTCTTCGCGAACGCGGCTGATGTAGGTTGCGCCATCTCCGGCGCTTTCGGTCGGCGTCACATAGCCGCCGTCTTCGCGCTTATCGATTAGCATGATCCCCGGCGCCTCACGCAGGATTTCCTGGGCTTGCTCGGCCGACAGTTCATTTTCAAACTCGATATTGATCGCCTCGGAATGGCCGACAAACACCGGCACCCGAACGCACGTCGCGTTGAGCTTGATCTTCGGGTCGAGGATCTTCTTCGTCTCGACCATCATCTTCCACTCTTCCTTGGTCGATCCATCGTCCAGGAAGACATCAATATGCGGGATGACGTTAAACGCGATCTGCTTGGTAAAGGTCGCAGGCTCCACCGGATCACCGACAAAGATCGCGCGGCTCTGGTTGAACAGCTCGTCCATGCCGGATTTGCCCGCGCCAGACACCGATTGATAGGTAGAGACGACGACGCGCTTAATCTTGGCCGCATCATGCAGGGGCTTGAGAGCGACAACCGGCTGAGCCGTCGAGCAGTTCGGGTTCGCGATGATATTGCGCTTCGTATAGTCATCAATCGCATCCGGATTGACCTCTGGCACGATCAGCGGAACGTCTGGCTCCATGCGGTAAAGCGAGGAATTGTCGATCACGATACAGCCTGCTGCCGCGGCCTTTGGCGCATATTCTTTTGCCGGGCCGGACCCGGCGGAAAACAGCGCAATATCCCAACCGTTCCAATCGAAATGCTCGATATTCTGGCATTTGAGCATCTTGCCCGTGTCGCCGAATTCCACTTCGCTGCCCTGCGAACGCGAGCTGGCCACAGCGGCGATTTCCTCAATCGGAAACTCGCGCTCTGCCAGCACTTGCATCATCTCGCGTCCGACATTGCCAGTCGCACCGACCACAGCCACCCGGTAACCCAAATCACATACTCCAATGGAAATTCAACTTCACGTTGTGCGCTGCCGCGCCTAACATGCCTTGGCAAGAGTTTCTTGGGCACATCAGGAGGGGAAACGTATGCAGAGCGGTATCGCGCATTGGCGCGAGAAAGCGAACTATTTCGGCTTTCAAGGGCACCAGATTGCCTATTGGACCGACGGCAATAGTGATGCGAGGCCGCTTTTGCTGGTGCACGGCTATCCCACATGCTCGTCTGATTGGGCTCGCACGTGGGACAAACTGGGCGAAAAATACCATTTGATTGCCTGCGACATGCTGGGCTTTGGACTGTCAGACAACCCGCGCGGCGGCTTTGGCGGCAATGGTTATACAATCCATGCCCAGGTCGATGTGCAAGAGGCTCTGCTCGCGCATCTCGGCATTGGAGAGTTTGACGCTCTCGTGCATGATTACGGTGTGTCCGTTGGGCAGGAACTGCTCGCCCGCCAGCAAGACGGCACTGCGGCGCAGCAGCTCTGTATGATGGTGTTCCTCAATGGGGGGATATTCCCCGACCAGCACCGTGCCAGACCTATCCAAAAACTCGGCGTTTCACCGTTCGGATTTCTGGTCGGCCTGTTGATGAACCGCAAACGCTTTGGGCAGAGCTTCTCCGAAGTGTTTGGGCCAGACACTCAGCCGAGCGAGGCGGAGCTGGACGAGTTTTGGGAGTTCATCGCGCACAATGGCGGCAACCGGCTGACGCACAAGCTGCTGCATTACATCGCGGACCGCCGCACGCATAAGGAGCGCTGGGAGGCCGCGCTGGTCGAGGCGCAGGATAAGATCGGCCTGATCAACGGCGCGCTCGATCCCGTCTCTGGCAAGCACGCCTATGACAAATGGCGCGAAATTGTGCCTCGTGCGCGCGCGCATCTGATCTCTAACGTGGGGCACTACCCCCAAGTCGAAGCGCCCGGCGAAGTCGCCGCGACAGCGCTGGAATGGCTAGCCCAATCGCGCGTGCCTATTCCGGCGGGGTCACGCCGTTCCGTTCGAGGAAAGTGAAGATCGTGTTCCACAGATGCGGCGAGATATTCTCGCCAGCAACCCGGTGCGTGTAGCCGGGATAAAGCATCATTTCGAACGGTACGTTGTTCTCTTGCAGAACGCTGATCAACTCAGATGAGTTTTCAAACACCACATTGTCATCCGCCATGCCGTGGATCAGCAGCAAGGGATCGCTGATCTTGGTCGCATTGGGAATGGCGCTGGCCGTTTCATAGGCCTCTGGCACTTCGCGCGGATCGCCCATGAAGCGTTCTGTATAGTGGGTGTCATAAAGCTCCCACTTGGTGACCGGAGCGCCGCTGATCCCGGCGGCATATAGCCCCGGATCGGCCTGCATCTGCTTCAGCGTCATATAGCCGCCATAGGACCAGCCATAGAGCGCGATCTTGTCACCATCGACGAAATCGAGAGTCTTGAGGAATTCCGCGCCCTCGCGCTGATCGTCCACCTCAACACCGCCCATTGCATGGTAAAGCGGCTGTTCAAATGCGACCCCGCGATTGGCAGAGCCGCGATTGTCGAGTTCAAACCAGATGTAGCCAGCATCGACCACCGCCTGTTGCAGCGCGCCGTCCCAGCCCTTGGTCACGATCTGCGGACCGGGGCCGGAATAATGGTAATAAAATACCGGGTACTTCTTGCCCGGCTCCATCTTGGGCGTGACCATCTTGTAGTGCAGGTCGGTTTCGCCATCAGCGGCCTTGATCGTGCCGAATTCAGCGGGACGATGGCTGGGCAGATAAGGCGCATACGGGTGATCGCCCTCGATCAGATTGGCCTCAATCGCGGCGAGCACTTCCCCGTCTTGATTGGTCAGAACCGATTGCGGTGGTTGGTTGTGGTTGGAGCGCGTGATCAGCAAGGTCTTGCCATCACTGTCCATCACTGCGCTGTGGGTGAAGGCATCATCGGTCAATTGGATAGGTTCGCCAGTCCCATCCAGATTGGTGCGATAGATTTGCTGGGTTAGGACGTCTTTTGTTCCCTGATAGAAGAAGACGCCTTCAGCCTCATCCACACCGATTAGCGCATTTATTGGTTCTTTGAAATTCGTGAGTTGCTCAGTCCTAGATAACACGACGATAGGAGCACCAGTCTCATCTGTCTCGTGGTGATCCGCAACACCCTCACCATGTCCGTCGGAAATGCGATAGAAATTGCCAAATCCATCCCTCTCAGACCACCACAGCAGAGTACCGTCTTTCAGAAAACGATAATTGTCGCTGAGGTTGATCCAATAGTCTTCCGTCGCAGCTTTTTCCGTAAACCACACCTCACTCGCGCCGGTGCTCGGATCAACCTTGAGCATATCAAGCACGGTCTGCTCACGGTTCTGGCGCTGGACATACAGGCTGCCGTCAGGACTCCAATTGACCCGCGCGACGTAGAAATCGGTCGGATCATCCACTTTGTAGGACTCAGGCGACTGATTGCTGGTGAGGTCGACCTTCACCCGCTCACCGCCATCGGGGTTCATCACAAACAGCTCAACGACGGCATTGTCGCTGCCCGCGACAGGATAGCGTTGGTCAAACACTCGCGTGCCCGTCGCGCCAATCGCCGCGCGGGTCACGATGCCAACCGGGCTTTCGTCGGTGCGCTGTACAACCAGGCGGCTGTCATCGGGTGCCCACCAATATCCGGTCAGGCGGCTCATTTCCTCCTGAGCCACAAACTCCGCCTCACCCCAGCGGATTGTGTCGCCTTCCTTCGGTGTAATCGGAGCAGCGTCTTCGCCGACCTTGCCCACCCACAACTGGCGTTCGCGCACGAAGGATACAGCACCGCCTGTGGGGCTCAGCTTCGGGTTCAGCTCGCTCTCTTCAGTGTCCGTCAGGCGCGTCACCTCACCATCGAGCTTCGCGAGGTACAAATCGCCATCCAGCGGCACGAGCACACCCGAACCATCGCTCACCCATTGATAGCTGATAATGCCTCTGAGGTTGCCGACCCGCGCCCGCTCGCGCTGCATCTTTTCATCTTCGGACAGCTCGCGGCCAGAGCCCAGCGCTTCGCTATCGACCAGCATCGTCCACTCGCCGCTATCGCGGTCATAACCCCACAGGTCATAACGCTCTCGCTCATCTTCGCGGTTGCGTAGCACTGTGAGATAGCGGCCATCGGGCGACAGTTTCGCCTGACGCGGCGCCGGACCATTCAGCGATGGCGAGGCGAAGACGCGCTCAAACGTCAGCTCTGGCGTATCAGTCACTGCGTGATCATCCGCGATGGCTGGTGTTGCGAGAATTGCGGCGGCAGCAGCATAAAGTAGGCGCATTCCAAAACTTACCTCGTCATTGCAAGCGAAGCGGTTGCGTAGCAGGCCTAAGGCCAACCAATTAAGGATCGGGCCTTGGATTGCCGCGCAACCTATCGGTTGCTCGCAATGACGAATCTTGAACGAGAATGCAAAGCCCCAACGAAAAAGGACGCCCTGGTCTCCCAGAACGCCCTTCAAATCTCTCGTGTGAGGATTTACGCCTTTGGCGCATTCTCGCGGCGCTCAGCAATACGAGCCCGCTTACCGGTGCGGCCGCGCAGATAGTAAAGCTTCGCACGGCGCACAACGCCGCGGCGAACCACGGTGATGCTGTCGACGATTGGGGCGTAGAGTGGGAACACACGTTCCACACCTTCGCCAAAGCTCATTTTGCGCACAGTGAAGTTGCTGTTGATGCTGCGGTTCGACCGCGCAATGACAACGCCTTCAAAGTTCTGGATACGCTCGCGGCTACCCTCGGTGACTTTCACGCCGACACGTACGGTGTCTCCGGCCTGAAACTCAGGAATCTCTTTGGTCACTTTGCCGATTTCTTCGGCTTCGATTTGCTGGATCAGGTTCACTGGTCCGTGTCCTTTCTTTTCGCCGCGCGCCAGAGGCAGACTGGACCCGAGCATCCTCATGACGCTCCCATAGATCCGGCCTGCGTAACCGAGTGTGATCTTCCGACATGGCTTTGCGCCACGCCGCGATCTTCGCATGATCCCCCGATCGCAGCACTTCAGGGATCGTGCGCCCTTCCCATTCTTGAGGTCGGGTGTAGTGCGGATACTCAAGGAGACCTTCTTCAAAGCTCTCCTCAGCACCGCTTGAAGGCGCGCCCATTACGCCGGGAAGCAGCCGAATGCAAGCATCAAGTATGGTCAGCGCAGCCATTTCTCCGCCCGATAAGACGATATCGGCCAGGCTGACCTGCTCAATCTGGGGCCGCGCTTCAAAAATGCGCTCGTCAAAGCCCTCAAACCGCCCGCACAGCAGCGTGACGCCGGGCCCAGCTGCGATCTCGCGAATGCGCGCCTGAGTGATGGGTTTGCCGCGCGGCGTCATGGCGAGGATGGGGATATGCGAAGCAGCCCCCTCCTCTCTAGGGGAGGGGGTTTGGGGGTGGGGCTCGCCTGGTATTGCCCCCCACCCAACCCTCCCCCTGAAGGAGGGAGGGCTTTTGAGATTGTGCTTGAGTTACGCTGTCCAAGGCCCGCGCCAGCACATCGCATTTCAGCACCATACCCGCACCGCCGCCCGCCGGCGGACTGTCGACATTCTTGTGCTTATCAAGCGCGAAATCGCGGATTTGAACGGTCTCGCACGACCATTTGCCCTCAGCCATGGCCTTTCCCGCTAGACTAGCGCCAAGCGGACCGGGAAACATCTCTGGGTAGAGCGTGAGGATGGTGGCGGCGAAGGTCATAGCCTAGTTCACTATCTCCGCTCGCCCTGAGCTTGTCGAAGGGCTGCCTTCCTCTTCCGCGCCGGCAGAAAAGTTAGAGTGCAATCCTTCGACAAGCTCAGGATGCGCGGGGTTTGCTATGGTGACGAGGATCATCTCAACTAACATCCAGCTTTCGATTTCGATACCAAGCAGCAAAGCGATTGCCACAACAGAAGCCGATCACTGCGCCGGTGGGCTGCCACCACGTCCAGCGTAACGATTGCTCCAAACCATAAACACTTGAATAATCGACCAGAGCAACGATCCAAAGACATGTCCCGAGAACTGGTAGAATTGCCGGAATGAAAATCTCGATTTCACGTTGGCTAAAAGCGCCAAGGGCTTGTCGATAGCAGTAGAGATAAAGCCAGATTGACCCAACTTGGAATAGCAATCCAGTCGTCCAAAGAGGAATAACAGCCGCAAGGCTCATACGCGTGCCTTGCCGCCCCAATTCACCCCATCCTTCGCCCTCGTATCGACACTCAGCTCAAACACGTCCGGGCGCGAATAATGACCATCTGTGTCGAGGCTCGTCAAATTTGCGCCAATTTCTGACAGGTCCAGCTCGGCGTGGAGCGTCTCTTCACCCTCGCCCGCTTGTGCCAGCACGCGCGCATCGGGGGCGGCGATAAAGCTACCGCCGCGGTTTAGCGCGTCGCTCTCAATTGCTTCGATCAGCGCGCGGGCGGCGCCAACATCGGCATTACCAGTTTCCGCGAGTTCTAGGCCTTCAAACAGGTCCGTCTTGTGCTGAACCAGCCCTGCGGCAAGCACGAAGCAGCGGCCTTCAAAGGCATAGTGCCGCGAATTGAGCGCATATTCCTCGCGCACGGTCGGCCATGCGGCGACATGCACCGCTTCGCCGAGGTTGTGCATCGCTGCGCGCGCCAGCGGCATCCAATGCTCCCAGCAGATCAAATTGCCGACCTTGCCCCATTCGGCCTGATGCACGCCCAGGGTTGAGCCATCGCCGCGCATCCAGATCAGCCGTTCGCCATGCGTGGGCACCAGCTTGCGGTGGTCCAACGGAGCCTCGCCGGGGCGCAGCATCAGTTGATTGTTATAAAGGCTGGAGCGCACCCGCTCATGCGCGCCGATGGAGATGCAGGCGTCATGCGCATCGCACAGCTCCTGCAGCGGCAGCAGCCGCTCATCATTCGCGACAATCGCGTTTTCCAGCATGATCGCATGGCATGCGCGTGTGCCCGGATGGTCCCACAGCGCCGCGCCGGGGGACTCGTCTAGCCACAGCGGATAGCCGCCTAGGAACGTCTCACCAAAGGCAACCAGCTTCGCGCCGTCTTTGATCGCCTTTTCAGCGAGTTCGACGGCCTTTGCGATGCCCACTCCAATCGCGAAGGGGACCGGGGCAGCTTGGCAAATGGCGACGGGGAGTTTGGTCATTCAAAGGTTTCCGGATTGATCGATTCAGCGTGCTTGCGCGCACGCTTGCGAGAGGAAAGAAAGGCTGCTGGGAAGCCAAAAACGACGGCGAGAAGGAGGCCAGCGAGGAGCAATGGCTCGAAGACCTCAATGAGGTTAACGCCTGCTTCCTCGGTCGCCCCATAGAAAGCCGCTGGAATGAGCGGCAAGAATCCCGCAATGAGTGCAGCAATCGCTGATCGTGCAGAGAGGCCCAATCTAGGCACTGCACGTTCAATCACCCAAGCCGCAGCGCGGGCGAGAACGATGACAAGTAAGCCAAGAAATACAATCCCAAAGACACCGACCATCATCATGGCTATCAGCCTTCAGCGAAATCGGCGGCGATCACAAGGCTGCTTGTGTCCCATTCGATCACTGCCGCATCGATCAGCGGCACCATAAAGGTCTTGGTGCCTTTTTCAGGCGGCGGCTCGCGCACGATCTCGATCACGTCGGTCGCGCCAAAATTCTCGACCGCCACGACGGTGCCCACGCGGTTTCCCGCATCGGTGAAGGCCTCCAGACCCAGAAGGTCGGCGTGGTAGAACTCGCCCTCGGCGAGGTCTGGCAGAGCCTCTCGCGGGACCATCAGCACGGTTCCGCGCAGTTTCTCTGCCTCATTGCGCCCAGCCACTTCAGCGAAGCGGGCAACCGCCCCGCCCTTATTGTCGGAGCGGATTTTCTTGAGCGTTAGGACACGCCCGTCTTTGCCGGCCGTGAAACTCTTATGCTGCGAGAGCGCTTCCACGCCCTCGCCAAACAGTTTCAGCCGGACTTCGCCCGCCACGCCATGCGCGCCAGTGATGGCGGCCAGCTCGATGGACTTATCGCTCAACACCCCAGCCCCGCTCGTGCTGAGCTTGTCGAAGCACTGCACTTGTTTCTGGAACGGTATTCCCGAAAGAAGAACAACCCTTCGACAGGCTCAGGGTGAGCGGGGTAAGGCATTGAGACTTAGCCTTCAGACTTTTCATCGCCAGCGTCTTCCGCTGGAGCTTCTTCAGCAGCCGCTTCTTCTGCTGGTGCTTCTTCGGCCGCAGCTTCTGGAGCAGCTTCCTCAGCAGGCGCTTCTTCCGCAACAGGCTCTTCTGCTGGTGCTTCTGCAGCAGCCTTTGCCTCTTCTGCAGCGGCGTTCTTCGCTTCTTCTTCCGCTTCCTTAGCGGCAGCAGCCTTTTCAGCCTTCTCTTCAGCGCGCTCGGTCGCTTTTTCGCCCGGCTTCGCTTTGTTCGGATTGTTGCGAGCTTCACGCTCACGAATGCCAGCAGCATCAAGGAAACGCGCAACGCGGTCAGATGGCTGTGCGCCAACGCCGAGCCAATATTTCGCGCGGTCTTCGTTGAGCTTCACGCGGCCTTCGTCATCCTTGGCGAGCAGCGGGTTGTAAACGCCGATTTGCTCCAGATACTTACCATCGCGTGGTGCGCGGCTGTCTGCCGCTACGATCCGGTAATAAGGACGCTTCTTTGCGCCACCGCGCGAGAGCCTCAGTGCAATTGCCATTATAGATACCTTTCCAGTCTCAAATTCTTGAAATCGTTTAAAATTACTTCTTATTCAACATATCACGTAGTTCAGGGGGCAGCGTGTTCGGATCCACGCCCGGAGCGCCGGATCCGCCGCCTGGACCGCCCAGCCCCGGCAAACCACCAGGCCCGCCAGCGCCGCCGCCCATGCCGGGTAGGCCGCCCATCATTCCGCCTGGGCCGCCGCCTCCGCCAAACATGGATGCGAGGCCTTTCAGACCGCCCATCTTCTTAATCTGTTTCATCGCGCGGCCCATTTCCTGGTGCATCTTCAGCACCTTGTTGACCTGCGGAACTTCGGTGCCGCTACCCGCCGCAACGCGCCGCTTACGCTTGGCATTCATCAGCGCAGGATTGGCGCGTTCCTTGGCCGTCATAGAGCCAATGATCGCGTCCATATGGAGCAGCACTTTGTCGTCCATATCGGCGGCGGCCATTGCCGCCTTCGCCTTCTTCATGCCGGGCATCATGCCCGCCAGCATGCCGAGCCCGCCCATGTTCTGCATTTGCTGCAATTGCATGCGCAGATCATTGAGGTCGAATTGCCCCTGCGACATGCGCTTTGCGAGCAGTTCAGCGTCTTCTTCCTTGATCGTCGCAGCGGCTTTTTCGACCAGGCTGACGACATCGCCCATGCCAAGGATACGGTCAGCCACGCTGCCTGCGCGGAAGACCTCAATCGCGTCGAGCTTCTCGCCCGTGCCCGCAAACTTGATCGGCTTGCCGGTAACCGCGCGCATCGAAAGCGCCGCGCCGCCGCGTGCATCGCCGTCCATCCGGGTGAGGACCACACCGGTCAGCGGAACTTCGCCGCTAAAGCTTTGCGCAACATTTACAGCATCTTGACCGGTCAAGCTGTCAACCACCAGCAGCACTTCAGTCGGCTCAGAAACGCTGGAGACAGCCTTCATTTCCGCCATCAGCGCTTCGTCGACATGCAGGCGGCCTGCGGTATCGAGCAGCAGCACGTCAAAGTTCTGAAGGCGCGCGGCCTCCATTGCGCGGCGTGCGATGTCCACTGGCTGCTGGCCAGCGACAATCGGCAAAGTTGCAGTTTCGACCTGCTCGCCCAGAACCGCGAGCTGCTCCTGAGCAGCCGGGCGGTTGACATCGAGCGAGGCCATCATGGCCTTCTTGCCGTGCTTTTCCTTGATCAGCTTTGCGAGTTTTGCGGTGGTCGTCGTCTTACCAGAGCCCTGCAGACCGACCATCATGACCACAACCGGCGGCTTCGCCTCCAGAATCAGGCCTTCGGTCTCTGGCCCGCCGAGCATATCAACCAGCTCGTCATGGACGATTTTGACGACTTGCTGGCCCGGTGTGACCGATTTCAGAACGTCCTGGCCAACGGCCTTTTCCGTCACTGCATCGATGAAACGCCGCGCCACGGGCAGCGCCACGTCAGCCTCGAGCAAAGCCACGCGGACCTCGCGCATTGCATCGCGCACGTCTTGTTCTTTCAGCGCGCCGCGACCTTTGAGACGATCGAAGACCCCGCCAAGGCGGTCGGACAAATTGTCAAACATTGCCGAATGCTCCTTGTTTGCGTTTTATCTGGTCGCGTTTCCGAACCGCAAAACCGGTTCCCACTTTTGCTGGAAACGCTCCGACAAGACGATCGAAGACCCCGCCAAGGCGGTCGGACAAATTGTCAAACATCGTCTTCAACTCCTCACTTGCCGCGCACGGCGAGAACTAAACGCAAAAAACGCCGGCGAACGAAACCTCGTTGGCCAGCGCGGGGATATGCCCCAATTTTACCCATGTATCCGGGTGTGTTGATATTCGGTCAGTATCGCGGCGAAAAGGCGGCTCCCGAGAACCGGAGCGCAGCGATCGGACAGATCGTGAGCACCGGAAGCGCAAGGGAGCTGCTCTTTGCAGCCCGATAATGGCCGGATATCAACATATCCGGTTCGATGGTGGAGCCTAGCGGGATCGAACCGCTGACCTCAACACTGCCAGTGTTGCGCTCTCCCAGCCGAGCTAAGGCCCCTATCATCGATGTGTCTGGCTTACTGACGTAAGACCAGCGCCTCGCTTTCGCAAGGAGGCAGCCCATTATGGGCTACCCCCTCGAAAGGCAAGCCTTAATTAATTCTCGTGATCTTCGTCGTCGCCTTTACCCTTGGACACGCCAAGGTCATCATCGCCGCCCAGATCAACATCATTGTCCGGTGAATCTTCGCCGTCATCGATGTTCTCGATGTCTTTCAGCTCATCATCGTCGCCGCCCAGATCGGTATCGGCTTCGCCGTCCTTCTTCTTGTCGTCGGCTTCAAACGGAATTGGCTGTTTGGTCTTGAGCACAGGCTCAGGAGACCAGGTCTCGCCGCATTCAATGCAGGTAACCGGCTCATCATTGCCGAGATCGTAAAAGCGCTCTCCGCATTTGGGACAAGAACGCTTGGTGCCCCATTCTGGCTTCGCCATCAATTAATCCTCGAGTTAACGCCGCGGGCCGCGATTGGCGCGGGCAAAAATATGGTGTGGTTTGTGGGGCCGATTGAGGTGTAGTTCAAGAGCCCCGCTCCAAAGTCGGCGCGCCTTGCCAGATGCGTGGGTGACTGTCAAAGACGCCGCGCTTATTTCATCGCTTAATATTTTCAGAAAGCTGCATCTTGCCTGCTCACACCTTTGCCCCTCTTGGCCCTTTGCGCGGAAATCTGCGCGTGCCCGGCGACAAGTCGATCAGCCACCGCGCTTTGATGTTTTCCGCCCTTGCTGTGGGGACAAGCACCGCAAGCGGCCTGCTGGAAGGCGAGGATGTGATGGCCACCGCCGCCGCGATGCGGGCGATGGGCGCGCAGATTACGCGTGACGACGATGGCGCGGGTAAAGTCACTTGGCACATTAGCGGCGTCGGCGTTGGCGGATTACTGGAGCCGAGCGAAGCGCTCGACATGGGCAATTCCGGCACGTCGACCCGCCTGCTGATGGGAATCATCGCCAGCCACGGGATCAAAGCTACGTTTACAGGCGATGCCAGCCTCTCAGGCCGACCAATGGGCCGCGTAATCGATCCGCTGAGCCTGATGGGCGCGAGTTTCGAAAGCTCCGCAGGCGGCACTTTGCCGCTGATGATGCGGGGCGCCCTGCCCGCCGTACCGATTGAATACACTCTGCCAGTGGCCAGCGCTCAGGTGAAAAGCGCCGTTCTGCTCGCAGGGCTCAACACGCCGGGGATCACCACTGTGATTGAGCCTGTGCCCACCCGCGACCACACTGAGCGCATGTTGAAGGGCTTCGGCGCGAAGCTGGACGTGGTCCAGCGAGACGATGGCACCCGCATCATCCGCATTCACGGCGAAGCTAATCTAAAGCCCCAGCACGTAACCGTTCCGGGAGACCCTTCTTCCGCGGCGTTCTTCATGGTCGCGGCTCTGATTGTTCCGGGCAGCGATTTGCTGATCGAGAATGTCGGGCTGAATCCGACCCGTGCTGGCCTCGTCCAAGTGCTGCGCGAAATGGGCGGCTCCATCGACGAAGTAAACCTGCGCGAAGTGGGCGGCGAGCCAGTCGCTGATCTGCGCGTGCGCCATTCTGAACTGACCGGAATTGATGTCGACCCAGCCATCGCGCCGAGCATGATCGACGAGTTTCCTGTGCTGTTTGTCGCCGCATCGTTGGCCAAAGGCACAACGCGCACCAGCGGTCTTGAAGAACTGCGCGTGAAAGAAAGCGACCGCCTCTCAGCCATGACCGCCGCGCTCACACTGACCGGGGCAAGCATCGAAGAGCAAGAGGATGGCCTAGTGATCCATGGCACCGGCGGCGAGCCTCTGTCCGGCACGCCGGAGGGCCAAACGGTCACTACGCATCTCGATCACCGTATTGCGATGAGCATGGCGGTCGCGGGCCTCGCCAGCGTGCGCGGTGTGGCCGTGGACGACACTTCGCCCATCGGCACCAGCTTTCCCAGCTTTATGGATTTGCTTGAGGCGGCATCAAATTGAGGACTTATCTCACCCGTCATGCTGAACTTGTTTCAGCATCCATCGCCAGAACGATCTTCGAAGGGCCACGCCGGGGATGGACCCTGAAACGAGTTCATGGTGACGAAGACGCAGAATTGCGAGGAAAGCGATGAACACCCCGCTCGATATCTATTCGATCATCGGTTTCGTCGGCACGGCCTGCATCATCGCCGCCTACGCCTATCTCACGGTCAAAGATAAGCCCAACCCGTTTATCCTTCACGGTACGAACCTGACCGGGGCCGCGCTGCTCACGATCAGCCTGCTGGTCCACACCAATTGGCCAAGCCTGGTGCTGGAAGGCTTCTGGGCCGCGATTGCCGTGTTCGGTTTGGTGAAGGCGCTAAGGATGAGGAGCAAGGCCGCAGCATGATCATCGCAGTTGATGGCCCAACCGCCTCTGGCAAAGGCACCATCGCCATAGCGCTGGCGGCGCATTTCGGCCTGCCGCATCTCGATACAGGCCTGCTCTACCGGGCGGTTGGTCGGCAAGTTGCGATCAATCAGGGCAATCCTGATGACCCAGCAGACGCTCTGGCGGCCTGCGAATTTCCCGACGCTTTGCTCGCCGATGAGCAATTGCGCAGCGAGGAAAGCGGCGGTCTTGCGAGCCGTGTTTCCATCCATCCGGAGGTCCGCGAGGCGCTGTTCGCTCGCCAACGTGCCTTTGCGACGCAAGAGGGCGGCGCAGTGCTGGACGGGCGCGATATTGGCACCGTTATTGCCCCAGACGCCCCGATTAAACTCTACATCACCGCCAGCGCGACCGAGCGCGCACGCCGCCGCTGGCTTGAGATGACAGGGCGTGAAATCGAAATTCCGCTCGCGGAGATTGAGCAAGACATCATCGCGCGCGACAACCGCGATATTGGCCGCAAGGATGCCCCGCTAAAGGCCGCGCCCGATGCAATGGTGATCGACACGACGACGCTGGGCAAAGACGAAGCCATCGCTGCGGTAATTGCGGCTGTGGAGCAGCAACTCTAGGGTTGATCTGCCCCGCTTGCACCTGTCGAAACACAGGCACAGCACACGCCCTAGAAAAGCAGTGCTTCGCCAAGCTCAGCACGGACGGTCTTTGGGTTAGGTCCTGGAACCGCAAAATCCTTGCATTTGCGCCGCCCTTGGCCTAAGCGCGCCCCCGTTCACCCAATCATACCCGATTGTTTCGAACCCGCATGAACGCATTCGGCCTCATGCGGATTACGGCCCTCTTGCCCCGTTAGGCCGAGCAATGGTGCTCAGAGACGGTTTAAGACCCCGGAAAAACCGGTGGCCGGTAGCAAATGTAAACAGGATTTCCTGACCTATGGCGACTTCGCCCAACCCTTCGCGCGACGATTTTGAAGCGCTTCTTAACGAACAACTTGGCGGTGCAGACGACGGCGGCTTTGAAGGCCGCGTTGTAAAAGGCACCGTAACGGCCATCGAAAACGGTATGGCTATCATCGATGTGGGCCTCAAATCAGAAGGCCGCGTCGGACTTAAAGAATTCTCCCGCGGTGATGACGACCACGGCCTCAGCGTCGGTTCTGAGGTTGAAGTGTATGTCGACCGCGTAGAAAACGCCGATGGCGAAGCCATGCTCAGCCGCGACCGCGCCCGCCGCGAAGCTGCTTGGGACAAGCTCGAAAACGAATTTGGCGAAGGCAAGCGCGTCGAAGGCCGCATCTTTGGCCGCGTCAAAGGCGGCTTCACAGTCGATCTCGACGGCGCTGTCGCGTTCCTTCCTGGCAGCCAGGTCGACATCCGCCCAGTGCGCGATGTTACCCCGCTGATGGAAGTGCCTCAGCCGTTCCAACTGCTTAAAATGGACCGTCGCCGCGGTAACATCGTGGTATCACGCCGCGCTGTCCTCGAAGAAACCCGCGCAGAACAGCGCAGCGAGCTGATCGACAAGCTGGCCGAAGGTCAGGTTATCGATGGCGTCGTCAAGAACATCACCGATTACGGCGCATTCGTCGACCTCGGCGGTATCGACGGCCTGCTGCACGTCACCGACATGAGCTACAAGCGCGTCAATCACCCAAGCGAAGTCATCAATATCGGTGACACGGTGAAGGTTCAGATCGTTCGCATCAACTCAGAGACCCAGCGCATCAGCCTCGGCATGAAGCAGCTGGAAAGCGATCCATGGGACGGCGTTGCAGCCAAGTACCCAATGGGCGCGAAGCTCTCTGGTACCGTCACCAACATCACCGAATACGGTGCATTTGTTGAGCTGGAGCCAGGCATCGAAGGTCTGGTCCACGTCTCTGAAATGAGCTGGACGAAGAAGAACGTTCACCCAGGCAAAATCGTCAGCACTTCGCAAGAAGTCGACGTTCTGGTCCTCGAAGTGGACAGCGAAAAGCGCCGTATCTCGCTCGGCCTCAAGCAAGCTCAAGGCAACCCTTGGGACGAGTTTGCAGAGAAGCACCCAGTTGGCACAATCGTCGAAGGCGAAGTCAAGAACGCAACCGAATTCGGTCTGTTCGTTGGCCTCGACGGCGATGTCGACGGCATGGTCCACATGTCCGACATTGCGTGGGGCATCTCGGGCGAAGACGCATTGGCGCTCCACCGCAAGGGTGAAGAAGTCAAAGCCATCGTTCTTGACGTTGACGTTGAGAAAGAGCGCATCAGCCTCGGCATGAAGCAGCTTGAAAAGGGCGCACCAACCGCAGACGGCGCCGCTGGTGCAGATTCGCTGCGCAAGGGACAAACCGTCACTGTCACTGTTCTCGAAGTTCGCGATGGCGGCCTCGAAGTGCAGGTTGGCGACGACGGCGCAACCGGCTTCATCAAGCGTTCGGACCTCGGCCGCGACCGCGACGAGCAACGTCCTGATCGCTTCCAGACCGGCAGCAAGGTTGACGCAATGGTCACCGGATTTGACCGTTCGAAGAAACCAAACTTCTCGATCAAAGCGCGTCAGATCGCTGAAGAGAAGGAAGCGGTGCAGCAGTTCGGTTCATCCGACAGCGGCGCTTCACTTGGCGATATCCTCGGCGAAGCTCTGAAGAAGTCAGACGACTAAGTCGCGAAATGGCGAGCTCCCGCGCAGACGGGAGCCTCCAATGGCACAGCGCCTAGATTAACGAGATCCCCGCCTTCGCGGGGACTCACGGAAAGAGACACCCGCCGGCATTGCTGCCGGCGGGTTTTTCATTGGTGCTTCCATCACGCGCTTGAGAGGCGTATCATCGCGCTTCATCTTCCGCGGAAAGACCCGACATGACGATCCAAATCCACCAGTTTCCCTGCCTGTCCGACAATTACGGCTTCCTCGTGCACAATTCCGTGACCGGTGAGACCGCCGCGATCGACACGCCTGATGCCAAGGAATATCTGCGCCAGGCAGATAGCAAGGGTTGGAAAATCACCCACATCTGGAACACCCATTGGCATCCAGATCATGCTGGCGGGAACAAGGAAATCGTCGAGGCGACCGGTGCGCGCGTGCTCGCGCCCAAAGAGGTGGAGAAACTCTCCCCCATCGACCGCATTGTTGCGCACGGCGACAGCGTCAATTTGGGTGAGCACCGCGCCGAAATCATCGACGTTTCAGGCCACACCAATGGTCACATCGCGTACCACATCGTCGAGGAAGGCGTAGCCTTTGTGGGCGATGCTGTGTTCGCGCTGGGTTGCGGGCGGATGTTCGAAGGCGAGCCAAAGCAATTCTGGACCAGCCTCGACCGGATTCGGCGCATGTCGACCGAGACGACGCTCTATTGCGCGCATGAATACACCGAGGCGAACGCAAAGTTTGCGCTGCACGCTGACCCGGACAACGCGGCGCTGCAAGACTACGTCGTTGAGATTAAAGACAAGCGCTCTCGCGGTGAACCGACCGTGCCCACCATACTGAAACGCGAGCTTGAGACGAACCCTTTCCTGCGCGCGGACGATCCGGCGATGATGGCGAAATGGGGCGGCAACGAGCCGCATGAAACCTTCGCCGCGCTGCGCAGCGCCAAGGATAACTTCTAAGCCCGATGCAGGCTCTCACGGTCGAGACGCTATCGAGCGACCTATCAGGCGCGACGCTGGTGAACGCGCCAGAGCCTGTGCGCGGTCCGGGCCAGGTGTTGGTGCAGATCCACGCCGCATCGCTCAATTTTCCCGACCTGCTAATGACGCGCGGTGAGTATCAGTTCAAACCAGAGCCTCCCTTTGTCAGCGGATTGGAGCTGGCAGGCGAAGTCATAGAAGCGGAGCCTGACAGCGGCTTTGCCCCCGGCGACCGGGTCATGGGCGGCAATAAAACCGGCGCTTTCGCTGAGCTCGCAAGCATCCCTGCGCGCGGCCTATCCCCCCTCCCCGCCAATGTAAGCTTCGCCGAGGGCGCAGCCATGGGAGCGGCTTACTCAACCGCCTACACAGGGCTTGTCGAGCTGTGCGGGCTGTTAGACGGGGCCAGCGGCGAAAAATGGGTGTTGGTGCACGGTGCGAGCGGCGGTGTTGGCTTAGCGGCGGTGGATCTCGCCAAGGCGTTCGGCGCGAAAGTGCTCGCAACAACGGGTGTCGTCTCCAAGCGAGAGCCGATCGCTGCGCTTTATGGGCCCGACGCCGTGATCACCGCCGAAGGGCGCTTTCGCGAGCAGGTGTCCGAGATTACCGGCGGAAAGCTGTGCGATATCGTGTTCGATCCCGTTGGCGGCGATTTGTTTGACGAAAGCACACGCTGCGTCAGCTTTGCCGGAAAGCTGGTGGTGGTCGGCTTCACCAGCGGACGGATCGCAGAGGTCGCGACCAATATTCCGTTGATCAAGGGCTTCTCCATTGTCGGCCTGCGCGCGGGCGAATATGCGCGGCGCTTTCCTGAGCGGGGCCGCGCCATCAACGCCGCCATTGCAGAGCTGGCATCTGCGGGCCGGCTAACCCCAGCCATCGACCGCACGTTGCCCTTGTCCCGTTGGCGCGAAGGGTTTGAGGCGATGGCGAACCGTGAACTGGTGGGAAAAGTGGTGTTTGAGCCGGGCAGCTAGCCATAGGTGAGTCCCCGCGCAGGCGGGGACCTATCTCAAATCTGCGCTTTGCCCATGAGAGAGACCCCCGCCTACTCGGGGGTTCGCGAACATAAAAAAGGCGACCCAATCGAGCCGCCTCTTCATCATCCGCAAAAGGCCAGCGCTTAAATCGCTGAGATTACCTCGTCGGCCAGCGCCCGGTCAGCGTCGGCATCATGCTTGTCAGCGATGATCTTGCGCGACGCCGCGGCGGCCGCATCCACCGCACTGCTGCGAACTTCTTCAACCGCATCACGCTCAGCCGCAGCGATCTTATCTTCTGCCATACGCTGACGGCGAGCAACCATAGCTGCGCCGTCTTCTTTGGCTTTGACAAGGATAGCGTCCGCCTCGCGGGTGGCGCCTTCCATCATCGCTTCGGCGTCTTTTTCAGCGCCAGCGATCTTGGCCGCATATTCATCGCGCAGAGCCTCTGCTTCGGCGCGCAGGCTCTTGGCTTCGTCAAGTTGCTGCTTGATTTCAGCGATCTTCTTATCGAGCCCGCCGGTGATCAGGCTTGGAACTTTCTTCCAAACAAAGATCAGGATCAGCACCAGCATCGCCAGAGAAACCCACTGGTAATCCTGCAGGAACAGCGCTGATGGCTCATCCTTGAGGTAGACCGAATCCGCCTCATCTGTCGCCAACATGCTTTCAGTGGCGTTGCCGGCGGCGACCAAGAGTGACATGAGATCAGCCATTGGCGAGCGCTTTCTTCACCGCAGAACGCGCGGTGCGTTTGTCGACTTTGGCTCCGGCAAGGCGGGAGACAATGTCTTGCGTTGCTTCAGCAGCGACGGTTTCAACCTCAGCCATTGCGCTGGTGCGGGCCTCAGAGATCGCTGCTTCGGCTGCTTCCAGCTTTGCATCGATCTTGGTCTGCGCCTTTGCCAGCGTTGCTTCGGTTTTGGCCGCAGCCTTGGTTTTGGCCTCTGCAATGGTTGCTTGGGCAGCGGCGCGATTTTCATTCTCGCGCTTGCGCCATGCTTCCTCTTGCTCGTCCGCCGCGTCACGAGCGGCCTGCGCTGCAGCCAGATCGTCAGCGATCTGATTGTCACGCAGTTCGACCGTTCCCATCACTTTGGGCACCATTCCGCGTCCGATGACGAAGAATGTCAGGCCGAAAAACACCAGCGACCAGAAAATCTGGCTGGAGTAGAACTCGGCTAATTGGGCTATCTGAGGCATGAGAGCGGTCCGAAACCTGTAAAGTGGATCTTAAACGTCGTCGATAGAAATTAGGGCGGCCCGGCCCGCTGGTTCAGCAGGCCGGGATACCGAAATTGCTATTAGGCAACGAAGATCAGGATCATCGCGACAACAAATGCCAGCAGGCCGAGAAGCTCAGTCTGCGGCGAAGCCAATGAACAGGCGGCCTTGTTGGCCGTCCGCTGCGCCTGGGTTGCGAAGTGCGGATTCGAGGAACGAACCGAACACGTTACCAACACCAATTGCGGCCATGCCGGCACCGATTGCTGCAAGGCCTGCGCCTACGAGCTTAGCTGCTTCTGCTTCCATGTGAAAAACTCCTTGGGATCAAATATATAAATTAGAGAGATAAACTCAGTGAAGGTGTTCTGCGTCGTTGATATAAAGCGACGTCAGAAGAGCGAACACGTAGGCCTGAATTCCGGCTACGAGAATTTCTAGAGCGCTGATTGCGACCATCAGAGCAAAGCTTGGCAGGCTGACCATGAGGCCAATGCCAACGCCAGCGTTTACGCCGTCGATCACAAAGCTGGAGAGCACTTTCAGAAGAACGTGCCCGGCCATCATCGCCACGAACAGCCGCAATGCGAGGCTGAATGGGCGGATGAGGAATGAGAAGAATTCAATCAGCGCAATCGGCAAGATCATCGGTGCCGGGGTGCCGTGCGGCACGAACAGCGTGAAGAACTTGATGCCGTGCTTCCAAAAACCAACGACCAGAACGATCGAAAAGCTGATGATGGCAAGCACACCGGTCACGGTGAAGTGGCTGGTAAAGGTGAACGGGTGCAGACCAAGCAAGCCAATCGGCAGCAGGCCGAGCAAATTGGCAAACAGGATGAACATAAACAGGCTGAAGACATAAGGCACATATTTGCGCCCTGCCTTGCCAATGTTCGCCTCCAGCATGTCGTCGATAAAGCCCGTAAAGCTCTCAACCGCCATCTGCCAGCGACCTGGTACCAGCTGGCGCTTCATGCCGCCGAATACAAATACCCAGATCAAGACCGTTGTGATGGCCATCCAGAATGCGGAATTGGTGAATGCGATGTTGACCCCGGCAATCTCCCAGCCCGACGAACCAAACATTGGCTCGAGCTGAAATTGCTTCATCGGATCGACTTTGCCTGCCTCGGCTGCCACGATCTCTTAGTCCTTAAACCTTGTAAGAAACGCGCCCCAACTGATGATCTCAAATCGGAGCACCTTAGCCCTCATCAATATCATCGGGACGAGTGTTCGCCGCTCGAATAATGTTCCTGAAGGCAACGATGATCCCGAAGGCCATCATTATCAACAGACCCGCGGGCGAAGTGTCGGCGAAATAATCAATCGTCCAGCCAATCACTGCGCCGCCAAGAATCCCACCAAGGAGGTCTGCGAGTACCCGGTTGCCGCTGCGATAATTCGCATCGGTGCCTGATACCCGAGGCCGGTTGCGTTCCTCTTCGCGCTCGTTGGCAGCTTTCAGCCGCTCCTCGAGTGCATCGATACGCGCATCCTCGGCGATGGGTTCCTGTGCGGACTTCTTATCGCTCATGTCAGCTTCCTAAAGGTTGGACGCCAAAACACGCGCCACAAGGTGTCCGCCAAGGGCGCGCACCCCTTAGAAGGGGGGCATATCCAAGTCAACCGCCAGTCACAATCAAACGGCCTGTTAGGGAGGCAAATATAGCGATAGCCATTGCGCAAAGCGCAAGCCGCCTTGGGAGGATGACAGCTCGCGCTTTGGCTATTGGCAGATTTTAATCCGAATTACGGGCAGCGTGGATCGCGCATTGGCGCCGCATTTGTGCGGGTTTGCCACGTGCCATCGGGTGCCTGATATTTTTCACCCGGGCTTGTGCGCAGGATCGCCTGACAACCGGCGGTAAAGGCATATTCATCAAGCGTCGCATTGGCCGCCTGTGCGCGCTGGGCGTAAACAGCGCGGCGTTTGATGTTGATATCGTTGACCAATCGGCGAAGCTCAGCGGTCTCAGCCCCGGCCACGCCAAGGTAGCCATCGCGCTTCTCACCAATGCTTCCATTGGCGCGCGCGGCGGCATAGGCCGGATCACGCTGGGCCTGTGCAGCGCCGTGAAAGCCAGTGATGGCCACAGTCGCAGCGGCGGCAGCAAGCAAAGTTTTGCGCATATTTGTCATTCTCTTATTCCTCCTGCTTTGCGGCGAATGCGAACATCAAAAGATATCCGCATTTTCCTCAAGCGTGTTGGCCGCATCTTCGGCCAAAGCAAAAACCACTTCCTGCCGGATATTGATGTTGAGCTCGATCACAATCGGCTTGTCAGGTGCAGCAACATTGATGCACCCCGCCAATGGACCACAAAGCGCAATTGCGCCCGCCCCCATCAATCCGGCCCGACCCGCAGTTCGCCATGAATTCAGTCTATCCATCATGGATAGCCCTGTGGCAGCGCCGCATAGATCGGTCAATTTCCACATGATCATGGCGTATTCTCGCTTTCTTGAGGCTGAATGGACAGTTCACTTAACGGAATGTCTTCTGGATTGACGTCGGGCGTGTTCTGACAGGCGACTTTAAAAAACCGACTCGCGCGCCATTTTGGATCCGATGTCAGACATGGATCGCGCAGATAGTTGGAATCGTAGGTTGAGCGCAGCAGCCGGCTGAGCTCCCAGAATTGTGAGCGTACATTGATATTGAACCGGATCGGTAGGCGGGCGATCTGCCTAGTGATGAAATTGCGTGACGTGCCCTGCCCCTGGCTGATCCCGTCGAAACGCACACTGGTGATGATCTCACCGGTCAGGCTGCCGTCCATAGTTATCGCCATTTGGTTGTAATTGAGGCTGCGCAAGGCATCGAAGGCGTAATTGGAAATTGTGCCAAGATCCTCATAGGCAAGCTCGCCAACATAAGAGAGGTTGCCGCCCGGCGGGCGAGAGATCAGCAGGCCGCTTTCGATCCGGCCGTTGCCCTCGGCGTCGAAGATGATCGGGATCGTGCCATCGAACGTCCCCTGAGCCGAGAGGTTGCCGAACTCCATCTCTGATATGAATGTGCCCGCATCCAGCCCGATGATCTCAAAGATATAGCGCCGCTCCTCTGGCACCGCGAAATTGAGGTCGACCCCGCGCATCACCAGCTCTCCGCCCATAAACGGCCAGCGAGCGTCCTTCAGTTTCACCAGCCGCCCCTCCTCAAGAGCGTAGGTGATCTTGCCATCCAGCACCTCGATACCGGTGTTGATGGAGCCGAGATCAACTGTCTGATCAGGCGCGGTGGTAAGCGTCAAGAGATCGGTAAACTCGACCGTCGCGCGGGCATTCTTTACCGGGCCAAAGGCGGCAGCGAAATCGAATTGCTCGGTGGTGAAAATGCCGCCACTGGTAATGTCATCGGCGGTCCAATTGATCTGACCCTGCCCGCTTACATCGCCTTTTGCCAGCGCGACAACACCGTCGGTGTAGATCGTCAAATCGCTGGGTTGCAGGGTGCCATCGAAGACAAGCCGTTCGACATCCAATCCCACATTGCCGGTAGTTGTGCTGAGATTGTGCGTGACCTCAACCGCCACAACCTCGCGGTCTGTCGCCGGGTGGCGCAGCAATGCCTCCGCGCGAATATCGCTGCCGTTTAGGACCATCACGGCATCGCGGGCGATCAGCGGTTCAAACCGGTCGACTGCCTCCCGGTCTGTGACGCGAAACTGCGCCTCATCAATGCTGAGGATGCCGTCGTTATAAAGCCAATTGCCGCTGACCTCATCCAGATCGAGCGGGACCAGGCCAATCCTCGCCTCGCCTTCGCTGAACACGCCGCCGATTGTGTCGGCAAAGCTCGCCTCTAAGTTGCCAAGCGAGAGGCTCAGCCCTTCCTCGCGCGTCCCGATCACCGCCTCCACGTCTGACGCACTGGCCACGCCGGGATAGCCGAATTGGGCAGCGCCAGTGTCGAGTAGCAGCGGGCTGCCCGCGATCTGCCCGCGCAGCGCGAGGCTAGGCAATTGCGCTGAGATTTGCAGATTCTCACCATAGCGCACCATTGCCCCACCAGCGCTAGGACACAGCCGGAGACTTTGCCGATCCAGCGCTAGATCATAGAGCGCGAGGCGATCAAACCGAACATTGGTGCAGCTTTGACCCGCGATCAGCCCGCCATGCGGCGACCAAGTGCCTTCCAGTGGCACGCTGAGCCCTTGGACACTGCCACCGGGCAGTGCGCCGGAGGCCCGCACATCGCCCGCAAACCTCAGAGCGCCGCTCGGCGCCTGTGTCACGAGCAGCTCTGGCACGGCGAGCTTACTCTCCCCGGCTGCGTATTCTTCCATCCTCAGGCGCAGCGCAAGATTGCCGCTGCCGACCTGCTCCATCCGCCCGGAAATGCGCGGGATACCCTCGCCGCTGGTCGCAATATTACCGCTAAGCCGACCAAGGCCGTCCACCGGACTCGTCCACGCAAGCCGCAACACGCCAAGCAATGTCTCACCGGACGCGCTCTTAAGCCGCGCCTCCGGCACAATCAGGTTGGTGACTTCTGGCGACACGCGCAAGGTCGCATCGGCGATCATCGTGCCATCGCGGGTGGCGTTACCGAACCCCTGCTGGAACCGAGCCAGCAAAGGCTCAAGCAATGTGCCCTCGGCCGCGCTGCGTGACGCCTGCAATTGCTCAGTCAGCGCGCCGCTAATGCTTGCGCCCTCGCCCTCTAGTCGCCCAGCCCATTCCAGCGCATCAAACCCGTCCTGCGCCCTCAGCGTGCCATCCAGCGTCAGGCCGGCCACCGCGCCATAGGGCGTCATCACATTATCCGCGCGCAAATCATGGCGCGCATTCAACTGCGCATCTTTCCAGCCGAGCTGCACATCACCGCCAAGCGTAGAGGCCTCTGCCCCAGCGACAGCCAATTGCTCAGCCGTGAGGTCCAATTCACCGTCCGCACTGGCGAAGTCCGATGCAAGGGTGAAGCGCATGCCGACATCGGCGCTCGCGAGCTGAGGACCGCCATTTGCACAATCGAGCGCCCGCAAACGCAGTGGCCCGTCAAATGCCAGCTCCCCACCTGACGTCGTGACGTCACCATAGAGCGTTGCGGCCTCCACCGAGCATTCCGCAACCGCAAGCTCCGGCGCTGTCGCTGCTAGCACGCCTTCAAATCCGTCGCTCAACAGACCCTGCCCCGAGGCTTTGAGCCCGATTCTGCCGTAATCACTCTCTATCAACCCGCGCGCATCGACCAGTGTCACGTCGATTGCCGGAAGGCCCGGCTCTGCATCGCTTTCGCCAAAAATCGCCGGATCCAGCGTGCCAAAGCTCAGCCGACCATCGCGGTAAGAACCGAACAATCGCGCACCGATCACCTCGACCATGCCAATCGACGGCGCACCAAAGCTGTATTCAAGATCAACCACGACACGCTCAATCGTGAGATCAGGCCGGTCAGGATCGCCGATCACCAGATCGCGCAAAACCTGACGCTGCGGACCAATAGAGACAATTTCATAATCCGCGGGCAGCTCCAGCTTTGCCAGCTCTGCATCAATGAAATTGCCCGCATATTGCTCGCGCGCCATCCACACCCACACGCCCGCGATGCCGAGCAGTGACAGCACTAATATGAGCGCGCGCCAACGCCTGCGGCGCGGCCACAGGCTCCACTTGGGCGTCTCTTCAAGATGTTCCGTTTGGGCTGACGCCATGATAAGCTCACACTTGCGCGTATCGAGCGTTAAAGGCAATGCAAGCAAGACACTAGCGCGCATATTCGCGTTATAAGGAGGCAGCTTGCCGCAAGCTGAAGACATGTTTGGCGAAGAGCCCAGCGCCGGGAACGGCAGCGATGCCGGGAAGCACGCGGGCGCCGGGCACAGAGCGCGGCTGCGCGAGCGGCTGCTAAAAGGCGGCGCAGAGGCGCTGGCCGATTACGAAGTGCTCGAATTCCTGCTGTTCGCCGGAATGCGGCAGGGCGACACAAAGCCCGTCGCCAAGGCGCTGCTCAAACGATTCGGCTCGTTGTCGGCCGTTTTGAATGCGGACCCGGCGGCGCTCAAACAGATCAAAGGGATCGGCGACAGCAGCGCTGCAGCGCTCAAAAGCGTGGCGATTGCCGCGCGGCGCATGGCGCGCAGCGAAGTCGCGGACAAACCAGTGCTCAGCTCTTGGCAAAACCTGATCGACTATCTCGCGATTGATATGGCGCATCTCACGGTAGAGCGCGTCCGAGTGCTATATCTCGACGCGAAGAACCGCCTGATCGATGATCACCATGTTGGCGATGGCTCGATTGACGAGGCCTCGATCCATCCGCGCGAAGTCATTCGCAAGGCGATGGATGTCGGGGCGAGCGCGCTGATCCTTGTCCACAATCACCCGAGCGGCAATCCAGAGCCGAGCCGCGCAGACATTCAAGTGACGCTGCAGATCGCCGAAGCAGGCCGATTGCTCGGCGTGACCGTACACGACCATGTGATCGTCGGCCGCGAGGGACATGTCAGCCTGCGCGCTAAGGGCTTGATTTAACTTTTCGGTTCGATCTCCGCTTTCCTGCAGCTTACCCTCGCCCACAGCGAACCTGCCCAGATAGCCATAATCACGCCGACGCTTTCATCATCATATGGTGTGTCTTCAGCGCTGCCACTTTTGCCAGCGAGCCAATTTTCCACGTAATAATCCAGCGAGAAGCGCCCAGCACCCTGAGCCTCATAAACCGCCAGCAGCAGGACGGGATAAAATGTGACATCGGGATGCGCTCCGGCCAGCATGAAATAGCCAATCATAAAGGTCAGCGCGTAGGATATTGGTGTAGCGCCAATGCCAAGCAGCAAGAGGCCGCCGAACACAAATGCCAGCCAATCGGGTGTGCCGCTGAAACTGGTAATGGGCAGCCACGTCGCAAGCGCAATGGATGGCTCAAAAGCGCCAGCCAAAGCCATTAGAGCAAGCGCAAGCCAAACCCGCATCGCCAGCAACAAAAATGGTTTCGCAGCCTGGCGAAGCCATGCGCCAACACGAAGCAAAATTTGCAAAATCTGGCTTTTGCCAAGCGTGCGTGTCACCGCCCACACTCGATCGATTGACAGCGCAGCCGGGCCGCAGAAAACAAACCAGATCAGCATGGCAATCAGCATCAGGTTGGTGGTGATCGGGATGTAGTTTAGCTGCGCAATAACCAACAGCGACGCGAGCAACGCCGACGCTGGCCGCATAAGAAACCCTGCCAACAAGAGCAGCGGACAAACCAATTCGATGAACAATCCGATCGCGGCTGCGTGCGTCGGTTCGAGCCAGCCAATCGGGTATTCATTCGCCGCGAGCCAGACCGCCTTTTCCCAATCAGCGACCTTTACCAAGCCCGACCGGAAAAAATATTGCGCAACGAAAAAACGCGTAATCAGATCTGTGATCGGCCAAAATAACAGCGTGCTGCCGGAATAAAACTTCATCAACCTGCGCCAAGCGCGGCCCCGCGCGTAACTTACGCTTTTTTCAGTCGATGATGCGCCGCTTTGGTTCATGTTGTTAGCTGTCTAACACATGAGCACGGCCAATCGGCATTGCGATCAGTTGTCGCTTAGAGGTCAAACCCCCAGCGCCGATATGCCGTTGCCAAATATGGCTCCCGCGCGAGTGCGTCGTCCACGTCCGCTTGGCCGCCTTTGTCGCCCTGCTCAAGCCGGATCAGGCCGCGCAGCAGAACCGAGGCCGTTTGATCGGGCTCCAACTCGAGCGCTGCATCAATGTCCGCCATGGCTTTATCGAACATGCCATTACGCAGATAGATCATCGCGCGGCTGTCGAGAATGCTGGCTGATTCGCCGCTGTTCTCGACCGCTTTGGTGCACACGGAAATTCCGTCTGAAACCGCGACGTTCCATGTTCCGCTGAACCAGCAAACCTCATTGAGCAGGCCGGAATCGTTGGGATCACCAGCCAGCATTTGATTGATCGTTGCCAGACCTTCGCTGGCGCGGCCTTCAAGTGCGTCGAGTTCTGCGAGAGCAACCGTCAGACTTTGGCGAACTTCTTCGTCGCCGTCCTCATATTCGATGATTTCGCGCGCCCCGGAATAGTCGCCCATATCCGCCATTGCAGTGGCAAGATCTATCGCCCGCCATGGGGTGGGATCGAGCGCATAGGCCTCTTCCAAATCCGCTTTGTTGGCTTCGAGATCCAGCAATTGCGAATGAACTGAGCTGCGCTGGCCATAATATTCCGCCGTCGCTTCCAGATCGATGACTTTGTTCATATCCTCCAGCGAGCCAGCCCAATCATAGGTGACATAACGAAAGCCGGCGCGGCGCAGATATGGGTCTTTGTCGTCGGGATCTTTGTCGATCAATTCCGCATAGGCAGCCTCTAGCGGTTCCAGGACGCTGCGATCCGCTCCCCTTGCGAAACGCCAGCGGCGCGGCACATCGTCAGAGGTGGTCAGCTTTGTCTCTTGGCGCGCGAGACTGGCAGCCTTCCGGCGTTCCTCGCGGAATGCCTCGGGCAGGATTTCGCCGCCTTTGGTGGTCACAATTTCGGAAACCTGAAACACCCGGTCGTCGAGGCTTGTTTGACGCGTATAGCGCTGTCCAGCGACCTCAACGTCGATCGGATCGCTGCCCACCAGTTCGTAACCGTCGAAATCGTCGGGCAGCGTCATTGTCATGCTGTACGCTGCGCTGCTGCTAGCCCCAACGGAAACCGGCAAATCACGCCATTCCTTGCGCGAACGATTGGGAGCGAATGTGATCTGCTCGGCGGCAATTGTCGCGTCGACTTCCCCTTTTGCACCGTTGAAATCGAATAGATTTTCGGAGATCCCAGTCATCACCAGCGTCGCTTCGCTATCATCCTCACCAGAGATGATATCCACGTCCAGCAACGCCATTTCGCCGCCAAATCTGCTGCCTATTTGTTTGCGGCGTTCGTCGTCGAGCTTTTCAGCCTCGGCATTCATTTGCGCCGCGGCAGCGCCCCAAAACTTCATTTCGAATGTCACGAGCGAGGGCAAATCCAGACCGGCCGAGGTGTCGACGGCGATGTCCATTCGCAATTCCGGCACTCGCGGCAAAACCTGCTCAATCGGTTCAATCTGTGCGCCAGCGCTGCGAATGGGCAGGCTGTATTCGAAGGGCGGTACATTGCCGACCGTGTGCATATTCGCGCCCAGCGACGTGCCATCAAGGTAATACAGATTGCCGCCAATCTCTGCGCGCACCAGAACATGGTCAAACGCGCCGGGAATTGGCAGGGAAATCGGGACGGTGTTGCCCGCGCGGCTCGATACGAGCACTGGCTCCGCCTCAATCCCCAGATGATCCAGGATCGCCAGCAAGATCACAGTCTTCGCTTTGCAATCGCCGTATTTGTTTTCCCAAGTCGTCGCGACATCCTGAGGCAGGTAATTTCCGCCATCAAGCCCGTTCAGCAGATAGCGAATGTCCTCTTGCACCAATTCCAAGGCAGCGACGGCTTGCTCTAGATCGCCCGTGTGCTCGGCGCGAATGGCCTCCACCTTGGCGAGCAAATCATCGAGGCCATTCAGCGCACCATCTGTCTCGTAATAAGGCGCCATGGTGCTAGATACCTCGGCCCAATCGGCAAAGGTGCCGAGTTGCAGGATCGTGCCCCGACGATAGCGCAGCGGCGCATCATTCGGGAACTCATCGGCTTCTTCCAGAGGCAGCGTCACCTCCAGCCAATTGTGTCCGTCTGATTGTTCAACCTGCGGCAGATCGAAGTTCGGGCCAGCTTTGTAACGCACATCCAGATCATCGGGCCATGACGCGCGGATCCGCGCAAAATCGGCAACCGTGTTGGGTTCGCGCCACAAGAACCGCTGGGTCTGGACCTCTTCGCCCAATGCCTGATCGGAATTGGTCACGGAATAGCGCATGCGCAGCTCGTCACCGACTTCGAGGCCGGGAACTGACAATGTCGCGGTTAGCGAGCCATCCAAGATGCGCCGTTCTAACATCCGCTCGCGGCGCAGCACCTCCATAACCTCGCCCTGTTCGACCAGGTCGATCACTTCGTCCCCGCGCACTATCGAGATTTCGTGGACGATTAAGTCGCCTTTGTCCGGCAGCCACTGCGCCGTCAGAGTGCCGACATTGGACAGGTCAGACAGGCTGGCGACGCGGTAAACCACATCGGTGTATTCCCAGTTCAGCCCATTCTCGATACGAATCTGAGTGTCGTTGACGATTTGCCGATTAGTGGGATCACGCTCAACCTCGGCCAAGATGACTGGATCAATCCAAGCGGGTGCAGGCTCATAAAGCGGCTCTTCCCCCGCGATCACTGCCGACGAACAGCACAATGCGATCAGCGAAACTGCCGTCCGCGAAACTTGGAATGTCATTAAGTGGCCCCGTTTTCCCTGTATTGCCGACAGAGTATAACGCGAAATACTGCTGTCAAATGAGAAAACAGCAATTCGATTGATAAACAATTGAGGACGGCACTGACGCGGATAGAACTATGCAGAATCTGGGGCAATGCACTCCCCTCGCCCTTGCCATCTGCGCTGATGCGGCATAGCCGCGCATCCACATCTTTACCCACGCAATTTCACACTGGAGTTCCCAAGCCATGGTCCCTCGTTATGCCCGCCCGGAAATGAGCGCATTGTGGGAGCCTGAGGCGAAATTCCGCATCTGGTTCGAGATTGAAGCCCATGCGACCGAGAAACTGGGCGAGCTGGGCGTTGTGCCCGACAGCGCGGCAAAGGCGCTTTGGGATTGGTGGGCGACGAACCCAAAGATCAACGTTGAGGCAATTGACGCGATTGAGGCCGTGACCAAGCACGATGTGATCGCCTTCCTCACCTGGGTCGCCGAGCAAGTCGGCGACGAGGCGCGCTTCATGCACCAAGGCATGACCAGCTCTGACGTGCTCGACACGACTTTGGCGGTGCAACTGGCGCGCGCGTCCGACATCTTGCTCGCCGATCTGGATGCTCTTCTCGCCGCGATCAAACGCCGCGCTGAGGAGCACAAATACACCGCCACCATAGGTCGCAGCCACGGCATCCATGCAGAACCGGTGACGTTCGGCCTGAAAATGGCTCAAGCCTATGCCGAGTTTGACCGTTGCCGCACCCGGCTGATTGCTGCGCGTGAGGAAATCGCGACTTGCGCAGTCTCGGGCGCGGTGGGCACCTTCGCCAATATCGACCCAGCGGTCGAAGAACACGTTGCGGAAAAGCTCGGCCTGAAACCAGAGCCGGTCAGCACACAAGTGATCCCGCGCGATCGCCACGCGATGTATTTTGCAACGCTGGCGGTCATCGCTGGCTCGATTGAGCGGCTCGCGGTGGAAGTGCGTCACCTGCAACGCACCGAAGTGCTGGAGGCGGAAGAATACTTCTCACCAGGGCAAAAGGGTTCCTCGGCCATGCCGCATAAGCGCAACCCGATCCTCACCGAAAATCTTACCGGCCAAGCGCGCATGATCCGCAGCTATGCTATGCCCGCGCTCGAAAACGTGGCGCTTTGGCATGAGCGCGATATCTCGCACTCCTCCGTTGAGCGTTACATCGGGCCTGATGCGACCATCGCGCTCGATTTCTCGCTCGCGCGCCTGACCAGCGTGATCGACAAGCTGCTGGTCTATCCAGAGCGCATGCAGGCCAATATGGACCGGATGGGCGGCCTTGTGCATTCTCAGCGCGTGCTGCTCGCCCTAACGCAGGCCGGTGTCAGCCGCGAAGACGCCTACCGCTTGGTTCAGCGCAATGCGATGAAGGTGTGGGAATCGGATGGACGGCTGCAATTGCTCGACCTGCTGAAGGGTGATGAGGAAGTCACTGCTGCGCTCACGACCGAGCAGCTCGAAGACAAATTCGACCTCGGATATCACTTCAAACACGTCGACACGGTGTTTGCACGCGTCTTTGGCTGATGCGCTGCTCAGCAGCTGGCGCTAGACTCAAGGCTGAAAAGGCTTAGGTTCTGCGCTGCTCAAACACCGCCAGTGGCTTAGCCGTTTAGGAAACTCTGCATGCAAATTTTGCGCACGATCATCTGGATTGCGATCCTGATTGCAATCATCGCCTTCACCTTTGGCAATTTCGACCGCGCGACCGAGGTGCGAATCTGGCCCGGCCTGGTGTGGGACACTCGGGTTCCGGCGATCGTGATCGTATCATTCCTGCTCGGTATTGTGCCCATGTGGCTATATCACCGAGGCAGCAAATGGTCCCTCAATCGCCGCATCCGCAGCCTTGAGAATGCGGTGAAATCAAACGCTTTGTCTCAACGTCATGCACCGGCGGCGACTTCAACCGCTGCTGCGCCGGACGCCGCACCGGAGCCGGTTGAAGCATCGCAGACAGGCGCCCTCGCCCCTGACGCCGCAGTGAAACCAGAAAGCAGCACCTGATATGAGCAACCCGATCTATCTCGCGCTCGACATGCCGCACATTGAGCCTGCCAAGGCTCTGCTTGAAAAGGTAAAAGCACATATCGGCGGCGTGAAGTTAGGTCTGGAATTTTTCTGCACGCATGGCAGCCACGGCGTGCATGAAATCGCGCATATCGGCCTGCCGATCTTTCTCGATCTCAAATTTCACGACATCCCCAACACTGTTGCTGGAGCCATGCAGGCGGTGCATCTGTGCGAGCCAGCCATCGTCACCGTGCACGCCAGCGGCGGACGCGCGATGATGGAGGACGCCAAGGCTGCAGCGGCCGAGGGCTGCAAAGTGGTTGCCGTGACTACGCTGACCAGCCTTGATGCAAACGACCTCACGCGGACTGGTATTTATGGCAGCCCGGAAACGCATGTGATGCGGCTCGCCGAACTGGCGCATGAGGCGGGCCTCGACGGCGTTGTCTGCTCCGGCCAAGAGGTTGGCCAAGTGCGCAAGCAGTGGAAAGACGGTTTCTTCGTCGTCCCCGGTCTGCGTCCAGCGGGATCAGGCACAGGCGATCAAAAACGCGTCGTCACGCCGCGCTCCGCCCGCGACAATGGTGCTAGCGTGCTGGTAATCGGACGCCCAATCAGCCGCGCGGAAGACCCCGTCGCCGCTGCAAGGGCTATCGAAGCCACGCTTTGATATGATCGATGTGGGCGTGCTGCTCCTTTCGGGCATCTTTCTTATCGCCTTACCAATCGGTGCAGCAGTATCCATTTACATGCGCACGAAAGCCAGATGGGTGGTATTGTTTGCGTCAGCCGTGATGCCAATCGCTGTGTATTTTCTGTGGGGAATGACGGAGGGATGCGTTCATTCGCCACACGCCAATCCAGAGCAATGTTTCGGCTGGGGTTTCGGCCTTATCATCTTTGCGGGCTTCGCAATGCCAGCTTGGCTGATTGGTCTGCTTATTGGCTATTTCAATCCTTGGACGCGGAAGTACAGAGCCTCCAAATGACCTCTACTCAAATCAAAATCTGCGGGCTGAAAACGCCTGAGACCATCGAAGCCGGCGTCGGCCCGAAGGGCCTCTAATCGAACCTAGCTTCGCGCCTACTCCGCTGCCTCCGGTGCGGCTTCGTAGATCAGTCCATCGCCTTCCAGCTTTGAAAAGTCATAGTCGTCGATCAGCGGCGATTGCACCACGTAATTGATGAGCATCCAGCGTTCGCCCTGCTCGCGGTATCCAAACGTTTCCAGCGCTTCGCCATTAGCGAATTGGCTGCGCATAACGATCTCAACACTGGTCGTGCCGTTCGTGGAATTGACGTTGATACTCTCGCGATTGGTGCTTTCCAGCGCACCCAGAATCTCGCGAAAGTCGCTGAGCATAACCGACAATTGCTCCCTCTTCACCAGCTTGCGAAATTCCGGATGCGTTGTGCGCCAAATCGCGTCCTGATCCCCGCTTTGAAAGCGCTCCTGAAACTGAGCGATCTCAGCCTCTGCGCCTTCCGTTGCCGCAACCGGATTGCAGGCCGCCAAAAATAGCGCCGCGAACGCCGTCACAAACCCAGGTGAACGCATTAAATATTCCCCAATTGAAGCGTACATCCGTCAGCAAAACCTGTGCAGCAGCAACCAATTCTAGCTATGCGCTGCGGATTGCAAGCTCTAAAGCACGCCCATGACAAGCACATCGCCACTAATCAAAATTTGCGGGCTCAAAACGCCTGAGACCATCGAAGCCGCCGTCGCCGCTGGGGCAACGCATATCGGCCTGGTGCACTTTGAGAAAAGCCCGCGCCATGTCTCGCTGGCGGAGGCCGCGCGGCTGCGCGCGCTTATCCCAGCCTCGGTCAAAGCCGTCGTGCTGACCGTGAATGCCGATGTCACCACAATGGGCAAAGTCATCGCCGACGTGAAGCCCGACATTGTCCAGTTCCACGGCGGCGAAACGCCCGAATGGACAGGATTGGTGCGCGAGAAAACCGACGTCGAGGTGTGGAAGGCGGTCGGCCTGAGAGACGAAGGCACTCTGGAACGTGCCAACAAGTTTATCGGTAAGATCGACCGTTTCCTGTTCGATGCTCCGGCCAAGGAACTGCCCGGCGGCAATGGTGAAACCTTCCGCTGGGAATTGCTGCTTGGTCACGATCACAAGGTGCCATGGGGCCTCGCCGGCGGCCTCAATGCTGATAACGTAGCCGAGGCCATTCGCGCCACCGGGGCAGAGCTGGTCGACACCTCATCCGGAGTGGAAACCGCGCCCGGCGTCAAGGACGTGGACAAGATCGCGGCCTTCTGTCAGGCCGCTCTTGCAACTTAATCACCCCGTTCGCCCTGAGCCTGTCGAAGGGCTCCATTGTTTCTTGAGGCGCTGAGCCAGAAGTGAAGAACGGGGCTTCGACAGGCTCAGCCCAAACGGATTTTTTGTTTTGAACAACACCACCCCCAATTCCTTTAAGAACCAGCCTGATGATCGCGGGCATTTTGGCGAGTTTGGCGGACGTTATGTCGCCGAGACATTGATGCCGCTGATCCTCGATCTGGAGCGGGAATATCGCGCGGCTCAGCAAGACCCGGCCTTTGCGGCTGAGTTTGATGACCTTATGAAGCATTATGTCGGGCGCCCTTCCCCGCTCTATCATGCCGAGCGCCTGACCGAGGCGCTGGGTGGCGCACAAGTCTGGTTCAAGCGCGACGAACTCAATCACACCGGCGCGCATAAGATCAACAATTGCATCGGGCAGATCCTGCTCGCGATCCGCATGGGCAAGACCCGCATCATCGCAGAAACCGGCGCAGGGCAGCACGGCGTTGCCACCGCGACCGTGTGCGCGCGCTTTGGCCTGCCCTGCGTGATCTACATGGGCGCAGAGGACGTGAAACGGCAATCGCCCAACGTCTTCCGCATGAAATTGCTCGGCGCGGAAGTGGTGCCCGTGACCAGCGGCGGCGCGACCCTGAAAGATGCCATGAACGAGGGGCTGCGCGACTGGGTCGCAAATGTCCACGACACGTTCTACATCATCGGCACAGCCGCCGGCCCGCACCCCTATCCCGAGATGGTGCGCAATTTCCAAAGCGTAATCGGCACAGAGGCGCGCGCGCAAATGCTCGACCGCGTGGGCCGTCTGCCCGATCTGTTGGTCGCCTGCATTGGCGGCGGCTCAAACGCGCTTGGCCTGTTCCACCCGTTCCTCGACGATGCTGATGTAAAAATGCTCGGAGTTGAGGCCGCGGGTCATGGGCTCGACGGAGATGAACACGCCGCCAGCCTGCTGGGCGGATCACCCGGCGTGCTGCACGGCAACAAGACGTACCTGCTGCAAGATGAAGACGGCCAGATTACCGAAGGCCACTCGATCAGCGCCGGGCTCGATTACCCCGGCATCGGGCCAGAACACGCCTGGCTGAAAGAAAGCGGCCGTGTCGAATACACCGCCGTCACAGACAAGGAGGCACTCGATGGCTTCCAACTGCTGTGCCGCACCGAAGGCATCATCCCCGCGCTGGAGCCAAGCCACGCCATCGCCGCCGTTGCGAAACGCGCAAAGGAAATGGGCGAGGATGAAATCATCCTGATGAACCTATGCGGCCGCGGCGATAAAGACATTTTCACCGTGGCTGAGAAGCTTGGGGTGGAGATGTGAAGTGGGATAATGACGGCCCAATCGTCGGGGGCAAGCCCCCATTTCTGGGACGATTGTTTGGCGGTTTTAGGGTTGCACGAGGACTGAAGGGCTTCGGCATCGGTCTATTGATCTCGCCAGTGTTGATACTCTTCAAGGCATTCAATGCTGATGAATTCCATTGGGATGGCGTGCCGATTTTCATGCTTGTTGTCGCCGTAATTTGCGGCCTGTGGGGCCTGTTTTCGAAGAAAGATGTACCGCTGTGACCCGCCTCGCTATCGACTCCAAACCTCAAAAGCCCTCTCACCTTCAGGGGAGAGGGTTGGGAGAGGGGTAATGCGCAGCGCCGCTCTCACGCAGCGCGCCAAGCAAATGCGCAAGGCCATGCCGGAGCCCGAAAAGCGGCTGTGGATGGCGCTTCGCGCAGGCCGATTTCAAGGGATAAAACTCCGCAGGCAGAAGGTAATTGGTTCCCACATCGCTGACTTTGCCGCTAACGATCCGACAGTGATCATTGAGGTTGATGGCGATACGCATGCCGGGCGCGAGGCCAATGATGCGGCGCGAACCAAATCCCTTGAGGATCATGGGTACAGTGTGATCAGATTTTCAAATTCGGATGTGATGGGAAATATGGACGGAGTTTTGGTGCAATTGTCTGAGTTTGTGGCTGACTTGCGGGCAAGTGCCCCTCCCCCAACCCCCTCCCCAAAAGGTGAGGGGGCTGAGCAATGACACGTCCCCCATCCCCTCTCACTGCGGCCTTCCACAAGGGTCATCCTGCGCTGGTCGCCTTCATCACCGCTGGCGATGGTGACACCGCGGCCAATCTTGATGCGCTGGTCGCGGGCGGCGCCGATGTGATTGAGCTGGGCATGCCGTTCACCGATCCGATGGCCGATGGCCCCGCGATCCAAAGCGCGAATTTGCGCAGCCTTGGCGCTGGGACAAAGACCGCGGATGTGTTCGCAATCGCCGCAGACTTCAGCAAGCGGCATCCCGATGTCCCGCTGGTGCTGATGGGCTATGCCAACCCGATGGTTCGGCGCGGAGAGCAATGGTTCTCTCAGGCCTGCTATAAAGCAGGCGTCAGGGGCGTGATCTGCGTCGATCTGCCGCCGGAGGAGAACGAAGAGCTCAAATGGGACCTCGATGCCCATCTCATCGACTGGATCCCGCTGGCGACACCCACCACCGATGCGAAGCGCCTGCCCGCCGTGCTGGAGGGCGCCAATGGCTTCCTCTATTACGTATCTGTTGCGGGTATCACCGGCAAACAGCAGGCCGCCCAGGACAGCATTGAAGCGGCGGTTGCGCGGTTCAAAGCGGCCACTGACCTGCCGGTTGCGGTCGGGTTTGGCGTGCGCACGCCAGAGCAAGCCGCCGATATCGCCAAAGTCGCCGACGGGGTCGTCGTCGGCTCCGCACTTGTGGAAATCATCGGTGAATATGGCGCACAGGCTCCCGCCAAGCTACAAGAGCTGACATCAGCATTGGCGCACGCGGTCCACACGGCTAGAGCCTAGATCGCCCAAGCAAACAGGATTTTGAAATGAACTGGTTCACCCGCGTCCGCAATTCCCTGGGGTTTAGCGACAAGCGCAGCTCTGAGAAAGATTTGTGGATCAAATGCAAATCCTGCCAGGAAATGCTGTTTGTTCAGGAATATGAGGACAATCTCTCGGTCTGCCCGCGCTGTGAGCATCACGGCCGGATCAGCGCCGATGCGCGGCTGAACCTGCTGCTGGACGAAGGGTTTGACCTGCTGCCTCAACCGCAGGTCACCGAAGACCCGCTGAAATTTAAGGACAGCAAGAAATACACCGACCGGCTGAAAATCGCGCGGACCAACAATCCGCATCACGATGCATTTGTCGTAGGATCGGGCACAATCGACAGCCACCCTGCGGTCGTCGGGGTGCAGGATTTCGGCTTTATGGGCGGATCGATGGGCATGGCCGTGGGCATGGCGTTTTGCGCCGGGGCCGAGCGGGCGCTGACCCGCAAATGCCCCTATATCGTGGTGACCGCCGCCGGCGGTGCGCGCATGCAGGAGGGCATTCTCAGCCTGATGCAAATGCCGCGCGCCACCGTGATGACGCGCCGCTTGAAAGAGGCCGGCCTGCCCTATATCGTCGTGCTGACTGACCCGACCACGGGCGGCGTCACCGCCAGCTATGCGATGCTGGGCGATATCCAGATTGCAGAGCCCGGCGCGCTGATCGGATTTGCCGGACAGCGGGTGATCCAGGACACCATTCGTGAGCAATTGCCCGAAGGCTTCCAGCGCGCGGAGTACCTCCACAAGCATGGCATGGTCGATATGGTGGTGAAGCGCCATGATCTGAAAGCCACTTTGGCCAATGTGATCGACTATCTGCAGCCGCCCGTCGCGGCTTAGTGGGGCTTCGTCATTGCGAGCCGAAGGCGAAGCAATCCATGTTCTGGCATTGCGCCCAAACGACCCATTGTTAGATAGATTGCCGCGTCGCCCTTCGGGCTCCTCGCAATGACGAGTAATAACTAATGGATTTCGGAAAGTCCGACGACCCGCGCGTTCAGGCTCAGCTTGACCGTCTAAGCCGGCTGAGCGTGCCGGAGGGGCGCATCGGGCTGGAGACGATCACCGCGATGATGGAGCGGCTCGGCAATCCGCATCGCCAATTGCCGCCGGTTTTCCATGTCGCAGGCACCAATGGCAAAGGCTCCACCTGCGCGTTCCTGCGCGCCATGCTGGAGGCGGAGGGTTACCGCGTCCATATGACCACCAGCCCGCATCTGGTGCGCTATAATGAACGGATCAGGCTGGCCGGAGAGTTGATTTCCGATGCGGATTTGGCGGCGCTGCTGGCGGAAGTGCTGGACGCGTGCGAGGAACTGGGCCCGAGCTTTTTCGAGGTCACAATCGCCGCCGCTTTCCTAGCGTTCAGCCGCGTGCCTGCCGATGCCTGCGTGGTCGAGGTCGGACTTGGAGGGCGTTTGGACGCCACCAATGTGCTGGAGCCCGACGCGCTCGCGGCCTGCGGGATTGCGGCACTGGGGATCGATCACGAGAAGTTCCTGCTCGCGCCAGAGGACGGCGTGCCGAAGGAGCCGATGGCTCGGATCGCTTTTGAGAAGGCTGGGATTGCGAAAAAGGGCGTGCCGTTGGTGACGATCAGTGATCTTTATCCAAATGAGGCACAGTCAGCGGTCAAGGATGTCGCAAATAGTATCGGTGCGATCCTTCAAGAGGAATTCCTCAACTTCTACATTTCGAACGGCGAGGCCAATTACCTCCCAAACTCGAATGACACTATCCACCTGCTACCAGCCCTTAGCGGGGACCATCGGCTGCGGAACCTAGGTTTGGCAATTTCCATGCTGCTAATTCAGGATAAACTGACAGTTGGCCACGATGCGATTTCGCTTGGCGTGAGAAAGGCCAATTGGCGCGCCCGGATGCAGTTTTTGTCCAATGGCCCGCTAACAGCGCTCACGCCAGAACAGCCCGTTTGGCTCGATGGCGGTCATAATTCGAACGCCGGAAAGGCGATCGCCGAACATTTCGACGAACCAGTCCATCTCATCTTAGGCATGCTCGCCAACAAAGACCCGCGCGCGTTGCTCGATCCGCTGGGCGACAAAGTGCGCAGCCTCACTATCGTCCCGGTGCCCGGCCAAAATTGTCACCCGCCCGAAGCGTTCGGACCCGACGCGCGCGCCGCATCAGACATTGAAGACGCGCTGCTCAACATTCCCGATGACGGTTACCCTGTGCTGATCGCGGGATCGCTCTATCTGGCGGGCGAAGTCCTGCGCCTGAATGACGAGATCCCGGACTAACGAACACCCGCTTGTCCTGAGCTTGTCGAACGACTGAACTTCTCTTTATCGATCAAAGAAACAGGGCAGCCCTTCGACAGGCTCAGGGCAGACGGTATCTCACGCATTCACTCGGCGGCTTGCTCCTGCTCCCTCCCCGCCGTGCCCATGGAATCGTCGACCAATCCGCTGCGCATCATCCACCAGAACAACACAATCCCCGGTACCGCCAAGACTGTGGTGAGCAGGTAGAAATTCACATAGCCGGTCGCCTCGATCAGCCCGCCTGCCGTGGTCCCTGTGATCAGCCTGCCGACGATGCTCGCCGCTGCGCTGATCATCGCATAATGCGCCGCGGTAAAGCGTAGGTCGCACAGCGCCGAGAAATAGGCGACCACCACAACGCCGCCATATCCGCTCGCGAAATTCTCAAACCCGATGGCCGAGGCGAGCCCCAGATTTGAATGCCCCGCCGCCGCCAAGGCTGCAAAGCTGACATTCGACACCGCCATCAGAATGAGCGCGATCAGGACCGAGCGTTTCAGGCCCAGGCGCGCATAGATGATCCCGCCAACAAAGATGCCGATCAGATAGGCCCAAAAGCCCACGCCTACGTCGTAAATTGCGATCTCATCATTACTGAACCCCAGATCATCGAACAGCAGCCGAAATGTGAGGTTCGCGAGCGTATCGCCGATTTTGTGGACGAGGATAAAGGCGAGAACGAGCCACGCGCCGTGCCGCTGAAAGAACTCTTTGAAAGGCCCGGCGATCGACTGCCACACGTCGCTAACACCTTTGCGCGCGATCGTAACTTGCCGCCGTGCGGGCTCGCCCATGATCAGCGCGGTGAGCATCGCGGGCAGCGCCAGCAAAGCGCAGGAGAGATAGGCCGCCTCCCACCCGTATCGCACGGCGACCACCAATGCGATGGCCCCAGCCCCAGCGGAGCCGACGCGCCAGCCATATTGGTTCATCCCCGAGCCCGTGCCTAGCTGATACGGCTTCAGCGTCTCGATCCGGTAGGCGTCGATCACAATGTCGAATGTTGCCCCAGCAATGCCGACCAGTACGGCGGCGATGATCGTCGCGGGCAGATTGCCCGATGGGTCGACCAGCGCGAGATTGACCACCGCCGCGATCACCATCACGCCGGATAACAGCATCCACGATACCCTCTGCCCTAACCGACCGAGCAGCGGGATGCGCACGCCATCGACGACCCACGCCCAAAACACTTTGAAATTGTAGACGAGGAAGGCCAGCGTGAAAGCGGTAACGGTCGCCTTGTCGATCCCATCCTGCGCAAGCCGCGTTGTCAGCGTTGCGCCGATCATCGCATAGGGAAAGCCAGAGGACACGCCGACAAAGAACGCGGCGAGCGATTCCTTCTCAAAATAGGGTCTCGCCGCGCTCCACCAGTCGCGCTTCGCGCTAAGCTGAGGCTCAGCCAAAGGCGCCTACTCCGCTGGCTGCGCCTCTGGCGTGACGACCCCGGAGCCGGTCGGCCCGCTGCGTGATTGGCGGAACCATTCAGCCAGGCACAGTGCGACCGCGATAAAGCCGATCAGGGTCGTCAGGATGAAGACATCATAGTAACCTTGGTCCTCGATCATCTCGCCCAAAGCTCCGCGCCCCAAGGTGCCGACTAGCAATGTGAGCGAGGACAGCAGGGCATATTGCACCGCGCTGAAATTCTTGTTCACGATGGAGGAAAGCCACGCGATGTAGGCCGCGCCTGCGATGCCGATCGCGAGGTTTTCAAAGAAGATCGTGAAGGTCAGCTTGGCGAGCGATGGGCTGCCGATGACGGGCACTTGGCTGATCGCCCAGGAGAAGCCAACCGCATCGCTGACCGCCTGCATATTCGCCCCGCCCAGCGCCAGATCGGCATAGAGCAGGTTGGTGAGCGCGGCGAGCAAAGCGCCAATCGTCAGCGTCAGCATCCGGCCCATCATGGTGAGCATAAAGCCGCCCAGCGCAAGGCCGAGGATGATTGCCCCGACGCCGAAGAACTTCGAGGCGAAGGCAACCTCGTCTTTGGTGTATTCGAGTTCGCCGAGATAGAACGGATAGGCAAAGCTGCCCCAGATCGCGTCGCAAATCCTGTAGGTCAGAACGAGCGATAGGATCAGCACCAGCGACCAGCCGATGCGTCCGACAAATTCAACCAATGGCAAAACGAGCGCGCGGTAAAGGTGATCCATCACAAACCCGCTGCCCTGCGGCGCGGGCGCATCTTCGGTGAGCAGATAGTTACCCTGCTTCTTTTGGCTCGCCAGCCAGCCTGCGATCAACGCGGGTACAATGATGGTCGCCACAATGATCCACGGGCCATAATTGACGGTGAACTCGGTCGGGTTTGGACGGTCCTCCGGCGCGTAGGCCAAAGACATATACATGAAGGTCACGACCACACCGATGGCGCCTGCCCATAAGCCGCCCACCACCAGCAGCGCCTTGGCGCGAATGCCGGGTTCGAGCTCGCCTTGCTTGCGCAGGCCCACGAACAGCTCATCGACGACCGCGGGCTGCCCCTCGGCCAGTTTCTTGCTGTCGCTGTCAGGCGCAAACAGGCCGATAAAGCCAATGCCCAGCAGGATCGCACCCATCAGCAAGTAGGTCTGAGGCCAGCCGATCCGCGCGGCAATAATCAGGCCCAATGCCCCGCCAACCAGCGCGGCCAGCCGGTATCCCATTTGATAGACGGTGGAGAGGATATCGAGCGTCGCTTTCTCGTCAGCGACATCAATGCGCCAGGCGTTGATAGCGATGTCCTGTGTGGCGCTGGCCAATGCTCCGATACCTGCGAGCAGGCTGAACCAGCCGATGCTCTCATTGGTGGGATTGCTGAGCGCAAGCGAGACCAGGATGGCCCCTAGGAGCAATTGCGAGGGCACAATCCACTGCTTACGCTTGCCCAGGCGGCGCATGCCGGGAATGTTGACCTTGTCGATCAGCGGCGACCATAGGAATTGGAATGCATAGGCCAATCCGATCAGCGAGAACACGCCCATGGTCTCCAGATCGACCTCGGCATCGCTGAGCCATGCGAACAAAGTGCCCAGGAACAAAGCAAAGGGCAGACCGCTGGCAAAGCCGAACAGCGCCATATAGCCGGTCTTCTTTTGCCCCATCGAGCGAAAGACCTCTGCCCAGCCCGGTTTACTTGCCTTGGCCGCTGCCTCTGACATATTCGAACGTCCTTTCGATCCCAGCCTTTCGATACCGGCCGATTTCTGCAACACTACTCGCGGATGAGAGGAATAGGAACGCTTCGATGAACGCGCCAACAACGCCATCAACACCTTTGGTGGATGATCCGGCCCAAATCCTACGCCCGACGGCGGGTCAATTGGCCCTGGCCGAGCAAATCAAGGCGGGCGGCACGCGGCCAAAAGACGGGATCAAGACGCTCCCTGCGAGCCTCTACACCGATCCAGCGCATTTCGCAGCGGAGAAAGCGGCGCTGTTTGACCGCCTCCCGCAAGTGCTCGCGCCCTCTGCTTTGTTGCCAGAGCCGGGAATGTCAGTGCCGCATGATGGCACGGGCCGTCCTTTGCTGATCACCCGCGATGCGAGCGGCACAGTGCATGTGTTCCTCAATGTCTGCCGTCACCGGGGCACGCGCCTGGTAGAGGGTGATGAAGTGCAATGCGCCAGCCGTCTGGTGTGCCCTTATCACGCATGGACTTATAAGCTGGATGGGGAACTGCTTGCCCTACCCCGCGCAGAGACATTTCCGGGTTTTGATAAGAGCGAGCACGGCTTGGCTGAGCTTCCCTCCTTTGAGGCAGGCGGGCTGATCTGGTTTGCGGCCCAGACGGACGCAGACTTCAGCCACGCGAAGACATTGAGCGAGGACTTTACTGCCTTTGGCATGGATCAGGCCCATCTGTTCCGCCGCAAGACCCATTCGGTCGCGGGCAATTGGAAGCTCATCATGGATGCCTTCCTCGAAAGCTATCATGTCACCCGGCTGCATGCGAACACGATTGGCCCCTTCTTTAAGGATGGCGTGACCAGCGGCGACAATATCGGCCCGCATCAACGCTCTGCCGTGGGGCGGCTGGAGGAGATGGAGGGGCTGGGTTTTGAGGATATGACGCAGCTGCGTCAGGTCGTTACCTTTGCCTACCAACTGCTGCCCGCGACAATCATCGTGCCCAGCCCTGACTATGTGAATGTCATGGTGCTGATGCCCAGCGCTCACAATCATACTCTGGTTGAGGACTTCATGCTGATCCCGGAGGAACCGCAGACCGATAAAGCGCGCAGCCATTGGGAGCGCAGCTGGGATCTGCTGGATGGCGGCGTGTTCGCCAGCGAAGATTTCCGCGCGGCAGAGCTGGGCCAACAGGGCCTCGAAAGCGGCGCGATCGACCACCTCACACTTGGCACGCTGGAAGGCGGCATTGCGCGCTTTGACGAATCCATCGCAGCGGCCATGGCGCAGAGCGCATAAAGCTCCCCGATATGGACGCCCTCAATTCTCAGAAAAGCTACGACGTGCGCCGCTTTGGTAAAGAGGCCGAGCCGGTGGTGGTGATTGATGGCTTCTCCGACGAATTAGAGCGCCTGATCACTGTCGGGCGCCGGGCGAGCTATGCGCCAGCTCAGGGCTATCCCGGTATCCGCAGTCCACTTGATCCAAACTACCTTGGCTCCAAGGGACAAGTCCTCTCTGAAGCATTCGCCCGAGAATTTGGCCTTACCAAGCAAATCACCATCGAAAGCTGCGCCTTTTCTATTGTCACCACTCCGCCCAGTAAGCTTTCCCCGCCTCAGCGTATTCCGCATTATGACGGCACAGAGCCCAATCTGATTGCGTTGGTTCAGTACACTCAAGGCTCAGACCAAGGCGGGACAAGCTTTTATCGCCACCGGCGCACGGCGTTTGAGACTGTATCGGCAGAGAGGGTGCCGGCGTACAAGCAGGGCCTGGCCGAGGATGATGCAGAATTTGGCGCACCGCCCCCAAGCTATCACCACGGCGATAGCAACCGTTATGAAATGATCGGCGAGGTTGAGGCGAAACCAGACCGGCTGATCCTCTATCGCGGATGCCGCCTCCATTCCGGCCACATTCCTAACCCGCCTGAGGCACTTTCTCCAGGCTCACCGCTGCCAGATGACAGCCGCCTATCCGTCACAGCGTTCTTGATCGGCGAGCTTTAGGCGAGCGCGCACCTCGCGAGGTTGTTGCGCGACGCCGTCGGAGAGCCTAGGCGCGGGCCAGTCATGACAAACTCTCCCAAAACGCACCCCAATACGTCGAGGTCTGCAGACCGCCCAGAGGGCGACCGCATTGCCAAGCTGCTGGCGCGCGCAGGCATCGCCAGCCGCCGCGAGATCGAGCGGATGATCGATGATCGCCGTATCACTCTGAATGGGAAGCCGGTGGAGACGCCCGCGACCTTCCTCACCAACCTGCGCGGTGTCGCCGTCGATGGGAAAGCCGTCGGCCCAATTGAGCCATCTCAGCTCTATGCCTTTCACAAGCCGACCGGCCTGCTGACGGCAGAGCGTGATTTTACGGGCCGCGCAACAATCTATGATGCGCTGATCAATGCTCTGCCCAAGGGTACACCGCGATTGATGCCAATCGGCAGGCTCGATCTGAACACCGAAGGCTTGCTGCTGCTCACCAATGATGGCGGGCTGAAGCGGCAAATGGAGCTGCCCGCAAGCGGCATCCCGCGCACCTATCGCGCCCGCGCATTCGGCGATGTGTCGCAGGAACAACTCGAGGCCTTGGCCGAGGGTATTGAGATCGACGGCGTGCGGTACGGCTCCATCAATGCGAACAAAGAACACGGGGGGAAAGGCGGCGGCCGCAATCAGTGGATCGAAATGACCATCACCGAGGGCAAAAACCGCGAAGTTCGCCGGGTGCTGGAATATCTGGGGCTAGAGGTCAGCCGTCTGATCCGCACCGCTTACGGCCCGTTTGAGCTGGCGGATCTGGGACGCGGCCAGGCCGTGCGCATTCGCAAGGGCGATCTTGACCGGTTTGTCAGCACTCTGAAACAGGCCCGCAAGCAAAATAAGCAGGACAATCAAGGCCAATGAGGATCATTGCAGGTGAATGGCGCGGACGCAAAGTTGCCGCCCCGAAAGGCGATGCGACCCGGCCAACGGCGGACCGGACGCGTGAGACATTGTTCAGCATGCTGCACAGCCGTCTCGGCAGCTTTGAAGACCTGCGCGTGGCAGACCTGTTCGCAGGGTCCGGCGCATTGGGCCTAGAGGCTCTCTCTCGCGGAGCGGCGCATTGCCTGTTCGTGGAGCAAGACCGCGCGGCGCTCGCCACGCTTCGCGCCAATATCGCAGCACTTAGCGCCAAAGACCGCGCCGATGTGCAAGGCGGCTCTGTCATGAGCCTTGGCCCGGCGCGTGCGCCCTATGATCTGATATTAATGGACCCGCCCTATTTCACCGGAGCGGGAATGGTCGCGCTTGACCGGTTTCAGCGTCTCAATTGGATTGGCCCAGCCACATGGATCGCATTGGAAGTGGCGGCCAAAGAGGACGTCTCGATCAAAGGTTCGCTCAAGGGTTTGGAAATCGAAGCGGAACGGCGGGTCGGCAAAGGCAAACTTGTTCTGTTTCGCGCAAATTCATCCCAGGCAGAGGACGCTGCACCGCCCACCGCTCGCTTCGATTGATATGATCGGCCGTATTTAGCCGATCACACCTTACTCACCGCCTTCTGGTGGCGGCATGTCTGCCGGTTCACCTTCGGGGGCTGGTGCAGGCTCCGCTGCACCGGCTGCGCGGGCTTCAATAACCTGCCATGTCGATTCGCGGTCCGGTCCGCTCATGGAGGTGATCAGCACACGATCCTCGTCCGACAGGCGCCAGAAAAGCTCCTGACGATCAGGCGAGAGAGTCCAGTAATATCCGCGTGTTTCCATCGGCCATGTGTCATAGGCGGCCTGCTGATCAGGCGGCCGGCTGTCATAAGCAGCCGTTTGATCGGGTGTCATATCGGTGGATGTGGCGGGCGCTGCTTCGTCCTGAGCCAACGCGGTTGAACCAATTGGAATTGCTAGTGCCATAAGGCCGGCACTGGCTAGAAAAGTAAAAGACTTACGCATGGGGTTCTCCATAAAGATTGATCCCAAGCGTCACGAACGCGACCCGCTTGCCCGTATGAGTTCCCCTCTTGAGCAAGCCCCATCCTTATGACGAGGCTTTGCCCCCTTGCGAAGGCTTTGGCGAAGCACGCGGCGCATCCCGCGCACGGCTAAGCGTTATACGTGGCGAAAGCGCGGTGGGTTGATAGCGGCTCGCAAATACTCCGGCGGACTTGCACATTCTCCCAAGGAAGAGACGTGCATGAAGCAATTTGCGTGCTTGCGGGCGGCGATCACGTTCTCTACTTGTTCACCGCAATATTATGACAGACCCCCACGCCATACCCGCCAATGCTCCCCCGCCCGGTAGCGCGCCGATCCCGGCCTATGCCGCGCAATTAAACGCGCCGCAGCGTGAAGCTGTGCTGACGACAGAAGGCCCGGTGCTGATGCTGGCCGGGGCTGGCACGGGCAAGACGGCGGCGCTGACCGCGCGGCTGGCGCATTTGGTGGCGACCCGGCGCGCCTACCCCAGCCAAATCCTGTGTGTGACCTTTACCAATAAGGCCGCGCGCGAGATGCGTGAGCGGGTCGCGCGCCATCTGGGCGAAAGCGTTGAGGGTATGTCGTGGCTCGGCACGTTCCACTCGATCTGCGCCAAGATGCTGCGCCGCCATGCGGAGCTGGTTGGCCTGCAATCGAATTACACCATCATCGATACCGACGATCGGCTGCGCTTGCTCAAACAGCTGATCCGGGACGAGGATATTGACGAGAAGCGCTGGCCTGCGCGCCAGCTCGCGGGACTAATCGACCGCTGGAAGAACCGCGGGCTGAACCCCGGCGATCTCGATGCCGGGGATAGCGAGGCCTTTGCCAATGGCCGCGGGCAAGCGATGTACCGCGCCTATCAGGACCGGCTGATCGCGCTAAACGCGTGCGATTTTGGCGATCTGCTGCTGCACATCCTCAATATCTTCCGCAAGCATCACGATGTGCTGGCCGATTATCAGCGGCGCTGGAAATACATCCTAGTTGACGAATATCAGGATACCAACGCGGTCCAATACCTCTGGCTGCGTCTGCTGGCTCAGGAGCATAAGAACATCTGCGTCGTCGGCGATGATGACCAGTCGATCTATTCCTGGCGCGGGGCGGAGGTCGCCAACATCCTGCGTTTTGAGAAGGATTTTCCCGGCGCGCATGTCGTCCGGCTGGAGCAGAATTATCGCTCCACCCCGCATATCCTGGGCGCCGCATCCGGCCTGATCCGCGCCAATAGTGAGCGGCACGAAAAGACCCTTTGGACAGAGGTCAACGCGGGCGACAAAGTAAAAGTCGTGGGCGTCTGGGATGCGCCCGAAGAAGCCCGCCGAGTCGGGGAAGAGATCGAACGTCTGGAGGGCGAAGGCGCACCGCTGGACCGGGTCGCCATTCTGGTGCGCGCGCAATACCAGACGCGCGAGTTTGAAGACCGCTTCATCCAGATCGGCATCAACTACCGCATCATCGGCGGTTTCCGCTTCTATGAGCGCGCCGAAATTCGCGATGCCCTCGCCTATCTGCGCGTCATTGCTCAGCCGCAAGACGACCTCGCCTTTGAGCGGATCTATAACCAGCCCAAGCGCGGGCTTGGCGCAAAGACGCTAGAGAAAATGCACAGCCATGCGCGCCGCACGGGCATGCCGCTGGCCGCCGCCTCGCTCGATTTGGCTGACAGTGACGAGCTGCCCGCACGCGCGGCGAACACCATTGGCGCGCTCATGCGGCAATTCCTCTGCTGGCGTGAAAGCGTCGACGAGCTGACACCGGCCGATCTGCTGCGGCTGGTGCTCGATGAAACCGGCTATAACGACATGCTGCAAAACGAGCGCAGTCCAGAGGCCGCTGGCAGGCTGGAAAACCTCTCAGAGCTCGCCCGCGCGATGGAGGAATACGAAACGCTCGGCGATTTCCTGGAGCATGTCAGCCTGGTGATGGACAATGATCGCAGCGACGATGAAGACACCATCACGATCATGACGATCCACGGGGCCAAGGGTCTGGAGTTCGACAATGTGTTCTGCGTCGGCTGGGAAGAAGGCGTGTTCCCGTCTCAGCGCTCACTCGATGAAGGCGGCCTCGCCAGCCTGGAGGAGGAACGCCGGCTCGCTTATGTCGCGATCACCCGCGCCCGGCGCAAATGCCACATCTTCCACGCCGCCAACCGCCGGATTTACGGCCAATGGACCAGCTCCATCCCCTCGCGCTTTATCGAGGAATTGCCCGACGAACACATCGATCAGGAAACCACCATGACCGGCGGCGCCTCCCTGTGGCAGGCCAATTGGAGCGAGCAAGACGACCCCTTCGCCCATGTCGCGCAAACACAGCCCGGCAAAGCGGAAAACCGCGGCCCCGGATGGCAGCGCGCGCTCTCCACTGGCTATGACACCAAGCCAAAGCGTATGCGCGAAAACACCCGCTCCGCCGCCAGCTTTGCCGCAAAACCTCGGCTAGACATCACCATCGGCGCGATGGTCCACCACGAGAAGTTCGGAACCGGCTGCGTAACCGATCAGGAAGGCAACAAGCTGGAGATCGAGTTCGAAGATTTCGGCACAAAACGCGTGCTCGACAGCTTTGTGAAATTGGCTGGGTGATCCGGTCCATCTTCGGACGTTGTGAAATGGGGGTTAATCAAAAACGATGAGAATTGTATTTTGGCTCCTCGCCCTCTTTGGGCTCAGCGCAATTGCCTTTGTTCAACTCGGCTCAAATCTAATGAAACGCGTGGAGCCAAGGCATTCGACGCTAGCCACCGGAATGCCGCCGCAAATTGCGCTCATTAAGAGCATAGCCTCAAAGAATGGGTGGGAAATTTCCTGCACCGGAAGTACGGGGGAAATGACGGTTGTAAGGCTACTCCCAAGCTTTTCGTTGCCTTTGCCGGTATCTTCCGAAGAACTCTGCGACGAACTAGCACCTGTGGCAACTTCATTGAAACACGATGCTAACGGCAACTCCGAAGAGACTTCATGCGATCTCCCAGCAAACCATTTCGAACTTTCAGTCGATCCGGGAGATGAGCCAGTGGTAATGGGTGTAGGTCCGCGAGACTATCTTGAACCATTTCTGGAAATAGCAGAGCAGTGCGATGTCCGCGGAGCGAAAATTGCTCCAATAGAGGCTGAGGAACAGCGCATCACTGAAGGCGAATTGCCTGCCGGCTCGTTGGGCTTGATTGTCGATCCCGCGCAGGAAGCAAGAACAGGCCCGATCATGTGCTTAGGCCTTCTTTCTCACCACCTTGAGCAAATTTCCGATACGGATCAGTAAACGCGGAAACGCCGCCTCTTGCTCATAGCAACACTTGATGCGCACAATCGCATTGGCACTGGTTCGCCAGTGGATTATTGAACGAACAAATAGCGTAAGGAGCAGACCATGCACGCATTGCCTCGCCCAATAGCGAACGGCCTGCTCCTGCTGCTCCCCTTGGCCGCCATCGCATTGGCCAGGTTTCTCACCTTCACACCTTGGGCATTGGCTAATTCTGGCTGGGCCGCCATTCTGTTCGCATGGGTCGTCCCGGATGCCTTGCTGCTCGCATTGATGGCGAAGACAGAGGATCACAAGCCTGCGTTCTTTCAAGTGATCGGCGTGATCGCGGTCGCCAGCATTGTGATCCTTGTCGGGGCGTCCGCGCCCGTTCGCGCAGAATACTTAGCCCTGCCGCAAGTGCTGATCGCCGCTGGCGCCACCCTCGCCCTCTATCTGACGATGTGCGCAGTCCGGATCATTACGACCTACCGCGAAACCGGATCGATCATCGCCGGGTTTGAACGCGTTTTGCCAAAGCCGTTCGTCAGACAAGTGGTAAGCGAATGCAAAGTGCTGAGCCTCGGCCTGCTGCGCTGGGGCGCGCCTGTCGATGTCCCCGCCGGAGCGCGCGCCTTCGCCTATCACACCTATCTCACGCCTATGGTAGCGACCTTTCTGGTGCTGCAACTGATCGAACTCAGTGTGGTGCACTTCCTGCTGATGCTGTGGAACCCGACAATTGCTTGGGTGTTGCTGGCGCTGAGCGTTTGGGGCGTGATCTGGACGATGGCGCTGCTCAAGAGCTTCCGCATCAATCCAGTCTTGCTAACGGAGGACAGCGTGCGCGTGCGCAGCGGGATGCTTTATGATTTTGAGGTTCCGCGCGGCTCAATTGCCTCCAACCATGCTGCTTTCTCTAGCGAGGAGTTGGAAAACAAATAAGTGCTCAACCTCGCGATACTGTCCTCGCCCAATTGCAGCCTGCGCCTCAAACAGCCGATCAAGATTCCGACCTTTTTCGGAGGCACCAAAGCCATCTCAGGTGTGGCCCTGAGATTGGACGAAAGCGCAGCATTCCTCGCGGAACTCGCGGCAGACTCCTGCGGTGTGAGGGATTAGACGTCCTAAGCCGAAAAGAATTTAGTCCTTAAAGCCCATGTCGAGAAAACCGGGCTTTGGACCGTTCCATTCGCCAGCTGGCACTGGCTCATCGTCCTCGTCGCGGCGGCGGCGTCCGCCTCGGCTGCGTTTCTCGGGCTTTTCCGCGCGCTCAGGCCGTTCTTCACGCTCTGAGCGATCTTCGCGGGCGCGGCGCGGTTTGCGCTCCTTCTTTGCTTCGCGCGGAGCGTCCTGCGTATCGCCATCTTCATCGCGCTTCTTTGAGCGAGAGCGGCGCGCGGGCTTTTCCGATTTCTCTGGCTGTTCGCCATCATCATCGGAGGATTTCGATACCTTTGGATCGGCGATCTCAACCCGCACGTCGTCTTTGCCGAACACCGCAATCTTGTTCTTGGTCAGCTTCTCGACATTGTCGATCGCCTCAGCATCGGATTTGGTCACAAAGGTGAACGCGCGGCCCTTTGCCCCGGCGCGGCCCGTGCGGCCGATCCGGTGGACATAATCATCCGGATGCCACGGCGTGTCATAGTTGAAGACGTGGCTGACGCCTTTGATATCGAGCCCGCGTGCGGCTACATCAGAGGCGACCAAAATGTTGATATCGCCTGATTTAAATCGTTCCAACTCTTTCTGGCGCGTGTTCTGATCGATGTCGCCGTGGATCTCCCCACTGCGGAAACCATCGTTCTGCAATTTCTTGTTGAGCTCGCGAACGGTCATTTTCTTGTTCGAGAACACGATCGCGGTTTCGACGAGGTCGTTGCGCAGCAGCCATTGCAGCGTCGACAGCTTCGCGCGCTGTTCAACATGCACCTTAAAGGCGGTGATATCTTTGTTGGTGGTCGCCGCGCGCGCCGTCTCGATCCGCTTGGGATTAGACAGGAATGTCTTCGCCAGCTTGGCAATGGGCGGCGGCATGGTCGCTGAAAACAGCATGGTTTGCCGCGTTTCAGGCAGTTTGGAACAGATGAACTCTATATCCGGGATAAAGCCCATGTCGAGCATGCGGTCCGCTTCATCAATGACCAGCAATTCGCAGCCATTGAGCAGGATTTTGCCGCGTTCAAACAGGTCCATCAGGCGGCCCGGGGTCGCGATCAGAACGTCGACGCCTTCGTTCAGCGCCTTCAGCTGATCGCCCATTTGGACGCCGCCGATGAGCAGTGCCATTTTAAGGTCGTGGTTCTTGCCATACTTCTCGAAGTTTTCTGCGACTTGCGCGGCAAGTTCGCGCGTAGGCTCAAGAATAAGCGAGCGCGGCATCAGCGCGCGGCGGCGGCCACTGGCCATGATATCGATCATGGGCAGCACGAAACTGGCGGTTTTACCCGTGCCGGTTTGTGCAATGCCGATGATGTCCTTCATCATCAGCACGGGCGGTATCGCCTCTGCTTGGATTGCGGTGGGCTCAGTGTAGCCAGCGTCTTCGACGGCTTTGAGCAATTCAGGTGAGAGGCCGAGATCGGCGAAAGTCATTATAAGCGTGTTTTCCGGATATAGCGGGCAGCGAGCACGCTGCCGGTCAGAACCTTGTGCGAACCCTTCGCTCAAGGTGAGCCGTGCCAATCGCCGAAACTGGCCGTAAAGTCAAGAAAATGGGCGCTTGGATGCGGGGCATGGCTGCGCTCGGCATCCCATGCAGCGGCTAGTCTTTTACCGCCACCAATTGCCGCATGCGTTCAACTTCGCATTTTGAACCTGCGCGCGATTGCAGCTTATCACGCGAAACGCACAGCTTTCCGTCCTTGTTCTTCTCGACGTAGAAGCCGGAGTAGAACTCTCGGGCGAGGCAGGCTTTTTCGAGGTTGAGCGAGATGATCCGGCGGTCGCGCAGGAACAGCAGCAGGCGGTTGCCCCGCCCGGTTTGAACGCCTGCGATCTGTTCAACCGCGAGGCACTTGTCCATCTTGCGCTCTTCATAGCGGGTGTTCAGGCCTTGGCGCGGGAGGTCAGCGAGCAATTGATTGCCGCGGGTCGGGCGCTGAGGCGAAATGCGGATAATCACCCGCTGCTCAATGCGCACCTGATGCACGGTGTTCGTCTGCTGCCACGCGTTCAGCGGATTGGCGGACACGGGAATGTCAGGCTGGCTGCGCGCCTTTGCCTGTGATTTCGCCAGCGGCGGCTTCTGCTCATCGCTTAGCGAATTGGACGGAGCAACATCGGGCGACTGCGTTTCGACCGGAACCGGCGAAAACGGCGCAGGGGCTGCATTGGCAACACCAGTACTTTGCGAGGCGAGCGCGGCAAACAAGGTGATTGGCAACGCAATTGGGGCCGCAAATGCGAGCATGCCTTGCATGGTCTGGGCCTCCTAAAAAGTGTCGCTCACCCCCTATGGGCTTGCTCGATGAGACGCGTTTAGCAGCTAGAATTGAATGGCGGCTTAATTGATTGGCAGTTTGATTACAAAACTCTGGAGCATTTGCGCCGCTGTGTGGCATAGCGAGCGCAATGACGAACCACCATGAATTCCTTGCGGCAGCGGCGCAATTGCTTGGGGCCAAAGGCTTCACGCAGGACAATGATGCGCTGGAGCCGTGGCTGACCGATTGGCGCGGGCGCTACACGGGTCGGGCACTTGCCCTCGCCTCGCCTGCCGCGACCCAGGAAGTCGCTGAGCTGGTCAAACTGTGCGTGCAGCATTCCATTCCCATCGTTCCGCAAGGCGGAAACAGCGGCATGTGCGGCGGAGCAACTCCGGACGAGAGCGGCGCGGCCATTCTGCTGTCGCTGCGCCGGATGAACAATATCCGCAGCATGGACGCCGACGCTGGTCAGACCGTGTGCGAGGCGGGTGTGATCTTGCAAAATCTGCACGAAGCGGCTGAGGCCAAACAGATGCGCTTTCCCCTGACGCTGGGCGGCAAAGGCTCTGCGACCGTCGGCGGGCTCGTGTCCACCAATGCAGGCGGTACGCAAGTGCTGCGGCATGGGACGATGCGCGCTCAGGTGCTCGGGCTGGAGGCGGTGCTGCCGAATGGCGAGATTTTCGACGGGCTGGCCGCGCTAAAGAAAGACAATCGCGGGTTTGACCTCAAACAATTGCTGATCGGGTCAGAGGGCACGCTGGGGATCGTCACTGCCGCCAATCTGCGCCTGCTGCCCGAACATCACGGCCGGATCGCGATGTGGGCTGGCCTCCCCAGCATCACCGCGGCTCGCACCCTGCTGCGCCATGTCGACCGCGCGATGTGTGACACGCTGGAGGGGTTTGAGGTCATCCCCGACCACTGCATGATCAATGTGCTCGATCATCTGCCGGATGCGCGCTCTCCGCTCAACCAGAGCCATGCATGGTATGCGCTGATCGAGTTCGTCTCGACCGCAGACGACGCCGATGCCCTGCGCGATCGGGTCGAGACAGTGATGGCCGATGCCTTTGAGAAAGACCTGCTCACAGATGCCGTGATCGCCGCGAATGAAACGCAGGCGGAGCAATTCTGGCTCTTGCGCGATTCGATTTCCGCTGCAGAGCGCGCCATTGGCCCCGCGATGCAGCACGACATCTCTGTGCCGGTGGAGAAAATGCCCGAGTTTATCCTGAAGGCGATCCCGGCGGTGGAAAGCGCCTTTGCGGGCACCACGGCGGCGGCCTTTGGCCATTTGGGTGACGGCAATGTCCATTTTCACGTCCTCGCCCCCGGCGGTGCCACACCGGGCACATGGGAGGAGACCGAAGGCAAGAAAATCTCCAGCTTCGTCTATGAAATGGTGTGCGAATGGGGCGGCTCGATCAGCGCCGAACACGGCATCGGCCAGCTCAAGGTGCACGAATTGGAGCGACTCAGCGATCCTGCCACGCTCTCAATCATGCGCAGTGTAAAGCAGGCACTCGACCCCAAATCACTGTTCAACCCGGGAAAGCTGCTCATCAATCATTGAACCGTGCTTGCGCGCGGGCGCATGAACGCCTAAAGCGCGGCCCGTTCGGCTTGTAGCTTGCTATCCAGTCGCCCAAATTTTTCAGCACCGTAATTTTCGGAGAAACCTCATGGCCAGCGCGCCTCAGCCGCAGCTTCCACTGTTTTACAAAGACCTGCTCCCGCTTAACAGCAAGGAGCACAAGGATTGGAAGGTAAAGCCTTTCGACGATGCGTCTTTCCTCGCCGACACTCACGCAATCCCGCTGACTGTTGACGAATTCGTCGATGCCCAGCGTTCTTACCCGATTGTGTTTACCGCTGGCGAAAACCCACTGCCGATTGCGTTGATGGGTCTTAACGAAGGCGTGAACACCTTCATCGGTGACGACGGCAAGATGATGGCTGACAATTACGTGCCAGCTTACGTGCGCCGCTATCCCTTTATGCTCGCCAAACTGCAGGAAGGTTCAGAAGAACTTTCGCTCTGCTTCGACCCAAGCTCTGGCGTCGTTGGCAACAACAAAGAAGGCAATGAGCTGTTCGACGACAAGGGTGAATCCACCGAATACACCAAGAGCGTGCTCGATTTCTGCAGCAAGTTCGAAGAGTCCGGCCAGCGCACCCGCGCTTTCCTGGAAGAGTTGAAAAAGCTCGACATTTTGATGGACGGCGAGATTGCGATCACCCGCAACGACATGCCTGACAATCCATTTGTCTACCGCGGTTTCCGCATGGTCGACGAAAAGAAACTACGCGAATTGCCAGCGGACACTCTCGAGGCGCTGAACAAGAACGGTATGATCTTGCTGATCCACGCTCACCTGTTCTCGCTGAACCTGATGCGCACTCTGTTTGAGCGTCAAACCGCACAAGGCAAAATGCCTGAACCAACACCTGCGCCAGCTGCGGTCAACTGATCCGCACTACGCAGCTTCCTTAACGAAGCACTCAGGGCTTGGCCGGGGCTTGAACGAGCCTTTGCCAAGCCCTATTTATTTGGTGTCAGCAAGGTTGCCCTCATGACCGAGCTGACAGACCGCGCCAAATGGCGCGATCCTCCCTGAACCTTGGCCACCTCGTGCAGTTTTGCACGGGGTGGTTTTTTATGTGGAATCAATTGCTTGGTAGCGAAAGTTCAGCAGGCAGAGCCTGCGCTTACTCGGCAGCTTGCGCAAACCGTCCATCATCGCCCAATCGCGCCGTTTCCGCGCCCAGTTCTCGCACCAATCCGGCCAGCATTTTCGCCATCGGGCCTAGCCCAGCGCTGGGTTCAGCCATCCGGTCATCAAGATAGGTGGACCGGCACACTTCAACTTGTACCGCATGGATACCGCGCGCCGGCGATGATTGCCGGTCGAGCACAAATCCGCCCGCATACGGCCGGTTATGCGCAACGGAATATCCCTGACCCTCAAGAAAGCGGAACGCGCGGTCGATCAGACCGCCATTGCACGATGCGCCGAATCTGTCGCCCAGCACCACTTTGGGAGCGCGGGTCTGCGAATCCGGACGGCGCAGCGGCGGCATGGAATGCAAATCGACCAGCAGAGCCGCGCCCCAGCGATCGCGAATCCGCTCCAGCTCTTGGGTCAAAAACGCATGGTAAGGCCGGTGAATATTGTCGATACGCTGCTGAAGTTCGCGGCGCGTCAGTGGGCTGCGCCAAATCTCACCGAACCCCGGCAAGCGGCGCGGGACGAGGCCCAGCCCGCTGCGCGCGCGGCGATTAGCCTGAGAATTGCGCACCACCGGCTTATCCTCGCCGATGATCATACCCCAATCGACATCCTCTCGGCTGCGATTGAGGTCCAGCATCGCGCGCGGCGCGTGCGCCACCATCAATCCCGTGCCGGTTTGCTTTGCAATACGGCTCGCCAGCAAATCGACATAGCGATCCTCCAACCGCAGGGCCGAAAGCTCTGGATCGCGCATTTCCGCCAGCACTTTGGATGGATATACCCGCCCGCCGTGCGGCGCAGCGACGATAACCGGCAATGGCATGGAGCTGGGCGCGGTAAAAGTGAACGCAGGGCCATGGGCATCGCCCGCAACCCTGCCGCCGCTTTCACGGCGCGAATCGTCCTGATGATGTTTGCTGAAAACCATAGCCTTAGGTTTGCTGCCTGCTTTCGCGGGCCAAGTCAAAAACATCGCAAATACAGTAAATGCGACGAGCCATGTCTCAAAGCAGGGCAATCGCATCTTCCGCTAGGATTTCTTAAGCTCGCGGTGCTATTGGATTCTGCATGACGACAAACCCCTCCCCTAAGATCCTCCTCGCCGAGGATGAAGAAGCCATGCGCACCTACCTAAAGCGGGCATTGACCAATGCCGGATATGAGGTGTCGACGGTGGATCGGGGAACCGAAGCGGTCCCATTGCTCGAAAAAGAGCATTTTGACCTGCTTCTGTCAGACATTGTCATGCCGGAAATGGACGGGATTGAGCTGGCGCAGCGCTGCGCAGAGATCAGCCCGCGCACTAAGGTCATGTTTATCACGGGTTTTGCCGCCGTTACACTGCGCGCAAGCCGCGAACAGCCCCACGCCAAGGTGCTTTCCAAACCATTCCACCTGCGCGATCTCGTGCTCGAGGTGGAGCGCGTGTTTGAAGAGCAGCGCGAGGCAAGCCTTTAGAATTTGGGCGTGCGCGCAAGCTAATGGCTTGCACGATTGAAAGAGCCGCGTTAATGCGCCGCTCCGCTATGAGCAATCATGGCAAACTTGATGGTGCGGGCGTATAGCTCAGGGGTAGAGCACTGTATTGACATTGCAGGGGTCCCAAGTTCAAATCTTGGTACGCCCACCATCACGAAACCCACGAAGACCCGCCCTACCCGGCGGGTTTTTGTTTGCGCGTTTGAGATTGGGTTTGCGTGGGTTTACGGGCGACTTGCATCGTTGCGGAATCGGGCCTTAGTGCGGGCAGCAAACGCTTTCCTACTCCTCTCAGTGCGCGATATAGCAGCGTCCATGCCGTGCGCTCGCCACTTATCGATAAATCCGATCAAACAGGCAGCGTGTGATCGATTGAATTTTCGCACCAAGACTGTGTTCCATCAGTTCCAAGCGTGCCTTAGCCGCGATGAACCGATGGTAGCCGTGAATGGCACAAAAACCCGCAAAACAATGGCATTTAGGGGCATGCTGACGCTTGAGGGATGGGCAAAAGCTGCTAAGGCCTGCGGTCAGGGATTATCTAACACAATCCGAACACACGAAATCCAATGAAGGACGGGACACTTCCCATGCAAAAAATCCAGGTCAAGAACCCGGTCGTTGAACTCGACGGCGATGAAATGACAAAGATCATATGGCAATGGATCCGTGAACGGCTGATCCTGCCGTATCTCGACGTTGACCTGAAGTATTACGATCTCTCAATTGAGAAGCGCGACGAAACCGACGACCAAATAACCGTCGATGCGGCGAACGCGATCAAAGAACACGGCGTTGGCGTGAAATGCGCGACCATCACTCCTGATGAAGCCCGCGTTGAAGAGTTCAGCCTTAAGCAGATGTGGCGCTCGCCAAACGGCACGATTCGCAACATCCTGGGCGGCGTTGTCTTCCGTGAGCCTATCGTGATCGATAACGTCCCGCGTCTGGTCCCAGGTTGGACCGACCCAATCGTGGTTGGCCGTCACGCCTTTGGTGACCAATACCGCGCCACCGACACGCTGATCCCGGGTCCGGGTAAGCTGCGCCTCGTGTTCGAAGGCGAAGATGGCCAAAACATCGACCTTGATGTCTATGAGTTCCAGTCATCCGGCGTCGCCATGGCGATGTACAACCTTGACGACAGCATCCGCGACTTTGCGCGCGCCTGCATGAACTATGGCTTGGATCGCAAATGGCCGGTCTACCTCTCGACCAAGAACACCATCATGAAGAAGTATGATGGCCGTTTCAAAGACCTGTTCGAAGAAGTCTATGACAATGAGTTTGCTGCCAAATTCAGCGAAGCCGGCATCACATACGAACACCGTCTGATCGACGACATGGTCGCTTCTGCTCTCAAGTGGAGCGGCAAGTTCGTTTGGGCTTGTAAGAACTATGACGGCGATGTTCAGTCCGACACCGTAGCTCAAGGCTTCGGTTCACTCGGTCTGATGACTTCCGTATTGATGACCCCTGATGGCAAGACCGTGGAAGCGGAGGCCGCACACGGCACCGTTACCCGTCACTTCCGCCAGCATGAGCAAGGCAAAGCGACCTCGACCAACCCGATCGCATCGATCTTCGCGTGGACACGCGGCCTGATGTATCGCGGCAAGTTCGACGACACACCAGAAGTCGTGAAATTCGCTGAAACGCTTGAGCGGGTCTGCATCGAAACCGTCGAAAACGGCGCGATGACTAAGGATCTCGCACTGCTTATCGGTCCAAGCCAGAGCTGGCTGACAACAGAGCAGTTCTTCGAGGCGATCGTCACGAACCTAGAGAAGGAAATGGCGAACTGGTCGTAATTTCGATCTTGCTTGATACAGGAGCGGCGCAGATGGCTGGTGATGCCATAGCGCCGCTTCTGGCCTGCTGACATGGCGGGCGAACTCTCCCTTTCACCGATGATGAAGGATGCTTTGGTCATCCTGGGCGCCGCCGGAATCGTCATTCCGGTCTTCGCCAGGTTCCGCATCACGCCGATCATTGGCTTCATATTGATCGGGGTCTTGGTTGGCCCCTACGGCCTCGGCACGCTGGTCGAAGCCGTACCCAGCCTCAGACACGTCACGATATCAGACCCGGAGCGATTAACGCCCTTTGCCGACTTCGGCATCATTCTGCTGCTGTTCGCAATCGGGTTAGAACTCTCGTTCAACCGCCTGTGGCAATTGCGAAAACTGGTCTTCGGCCTTGGCTCGCTAGAGCTGCTGATCATCGGTTCTGCGTCCGCCGCATTCTTCGGCTATGTTAGCGGAATGGACTGGACCGGAGCGCTCGCACTCGGCTTCGCCCTCGCCTTCTCCTCCACCGCAATCGTGCTGCCAATATCTGGCACAAAGTCGCCCGTCGGCCGCGCGGCGTTATCCATGCTGCTGTTCGAAGACATCATGATCGTGCCGATCGCCTTCATCCTCGGCGCCCTTGCCCCGCATGCTCAGGCCGAAGGTTGGAGCGGCCTTACCGACACTCTGTGGCAAGGTGGTCTTCTGATCCTTGCGCTGCTCGTGATTGGCCGCTTCGCATTGCCCCGACTCTTCTCGCAGGCCGCGCGCACCAAGAGTCCAGAGTTGTTCCTCGCCGCCTCACTGCTGGTCGTCATCGGCGCCAGCCTCGCGACCTCAGCGGTGGGCCTTTCGCCCATCGTTGGCGCGCTGATCGCGGGCCTGCTGATCGCCGAAACCGAATATCACGGCGAAGTTGAGAGCATTATGGAGCCCTTCAAGGGCCTCGCGCTCGGCGTGTTCCTGATCACGATCGGGATGAGCATCAACCTCGCCACGATTTGGCAGAACCTCGCTGAGATCATGCTCGCAGTGGTCGGCGTGTTGGTGTTCAAAGCCATCGTCACAGGCGTGTTGCTGCGTCTGATGGGCGCGCGTAAGAGCACCGCAGCAGAGACCGGCGTGCTGATGGCAAGCCCCAGTGAGACGACGCTGATCGTCTTGGCCGCCGCGACCACGGCTCTCGTAGTCGACACAGAGACCGCGCAATTCTGGCAGATCGTCACCGCAATTGGCCTTACCATCACACCGCTGCTCGCCCGACTTGGCCGGGTCATCGCGCGGCGGGTGGAGCCGGTGCCCGAGCTCCCGGATGAAGACGAGGACGAAGCGCGCACCATCATCATCGGTGCAGGCCGTGTCGGCCGCCTAATCGCGGATATGCTGGTGACGCACAATCAGCCATATGTGACGCTCGATTCGGACCCAGACCTGATCGAACGCGCCGCGCGAGATGGCTACCGCTCCGCCTTTGGCGATGCGGCGCGCGGCGATGCGCTCTCCCGGCTCGGGATTGAGAAGGCACCGGCGATCGTGCTGACAATGGACGAGCCCGTCCTAGCACAGCGCTTGGTCACAAAACTGCGTAAGAGTTATCCTGACCTTCTGATCGTTGCGCGCGCGCGCGATACAGATCACGCGGCAGCGCTATACCGCGCCGGGGCCAGTCATGCGGTGCCGGAGAACCTGGAAAGCTCGCTACAGCTATCGGAAGCCGTGCTCGTCGATATCGGCATCGCGATGGGCCCGGTTATCGCCTCTATCCATGAGAAGCGGGACGAATTCCGTGAGCGTTTGGAGCGCGACGGCAAGCTATCCAGCAAGCCGCAGTTGCGCACCTCAATCAGCGCGCCTTAACCTGCGTCTTAACCGGCTATGGCCGCCTTCACCGCAGCGAGAGCATCGCTCGCTTTGCTGCCATCGGGACCGCCGCCCTGAGCCATGTCAGGCCGACCGCCACCGCCCTTGCCGCCCAGCGCTTCCACGCCAGCGCGCACCAGAGCCGTGGCGTCAAACCGCTCGGTTAGATCGTCGGTCACCGCGACCGCAATTGCGGCCCGGCCATCGTTGACAGCAATCGCCGCTGCGATCCCGGAACCAAGTCGACTCTTCGCTTCGTCCAACAGCGGGCGCAGTTCCTTCGGGCTCAGGCCATCCAGCACCTGACCACTGAAGGTCACACCGCCAACGTCCTCATCTGAGGTCGCCGGGCCGCCACCACCCGAACCGCCTCCGCCAAGTGCCAGCGCCTTCTTCGCCTCGGCGAGTTCCTTCTCAAGCCGCTTGCGCTCATCGAGCAGCGCCGCAACCCGCGCTGGCACTTCCTCTGGCGCCGCGCGAATTGCACTCGCCGCTACCTTCAATGCTTCCTCACGCTCGACCAACCAATTGCGCGCAGCCTCACCAGTCAACGCTTCGATCCGGCGGACGCCCGATGACACAGCGCTCTCAGAAATGATCCGGAAAACGCCGATATCACCAGTCGCCGAAACATGCGTTCCGCCGCACAGTTCGACGGAGAAGGAACGCCCTTCCGAACCCGCACGTCCCATGGACAGCACGCGCACTTCTTCGCCATACTTCTCGCCGAACAACGCCAAAGCTCCCGCTTCAACCGCGTCATCGGGGCTCATCAACCGCGTGCCGACCGGCTCATTGGCTCTAATCTCGGCGTTCACCTCAGCCTCGATCACAGCGATATCTTCAGCCTCCAAGGGCTTTGGATGCGAGAAATCAAACCGCAACCGGTCCTCTGCGACCAGCGAGCCTTTCTGCGTCACATGCCCGCCAAGCCGATTGCGGAGTGCCGCGTGGACTAGGTGGGTTGCGGAGTGATTTGAACGCACCTGCGCGCGCCGCACATCATCCACTTCGAGATGAACATTGTCGCCGACGGAAACTGCACCTCCGGTCACCTTAATCTGGTGCGCGTGAAGGCGACCTAGCGGTTTCGCCGTGTCCGAGACCTCAGCCGCAAATCCGCTCGGCGTGCTGATGTTACCAGTGTCGCCGGTTTGCCCGCCGCTTTCGCCATAAAACGGTGTCTGATTGGTCAGCAAGATGGCGCTTTCGCCAGCTTTGACTGATTGAACCTCTGCACCGTCTTTTACAATCGCGACCACTGTTCCTTCGCCCGAGGTGGAGTTGTAGCCGGTGAATTCAGTCGCGCCTTCGCGCTCTGCGATGTCGAACCAGACCTCGCCCGAGGCCGCGTCGCCAGAGCCTTTCCAAGCGGCGCGAGCCGCTGCCTTTTGGCGCTCCATGGCCGCTTCGAAACCTGCGCTGTCAACGCCGATCCCGCGCGCGCGCAAGGCGTCTTCGGTGAGGTCATAGGGAAAGCCGTAGGTGTCGTAGAGTTTGAACGCGGTCTCACCGTCGAGTTCGCCGCCCTCGCTCATGGTGCCTGTCGCTTCATCGAGCAGCTTTAGGCCTTTGTCCAAGGTCTTGCGAAACTGCGTTTCCTCGCGTTCGAGCACTTCCTGAATCAAGGCCTGTCCGCGTGTGAGTTCTGGATAGGCTTGCCCCATCTCTGTCACCAGCGCCGGGACAAGCCGGTGCATCAGAGGCTCGCTCGCTCCGAGCAAATGCGCATGCCGCATAGCGCGGCGCATAATCCGGCGTAGGACATACCCGCGCCCTTCGTTCGACGGCAGCACACCATCCGCCATCAGAAAACTGACCGAACGCAGATGGTCAGCGATCACGCGGTGGCTCGCGACAGTATCGCCTTCGCTGCCTACGCCAGTGAGTTGCTGCGAGGCCGCGATCAGCGCTTTGAACGTGTCGGTGTCGTAATTGTTGTGCACGCCCTGCATAACGGCAGCGATGCGTTCCAGTCCCATGCCGGTATCAATCGACGGGCTCGGTAGGTCAGTGCGTTCGCCGCTCGCCTTTTGATCGAACTGCATGAAGACGAGATTCCAAATCTCAACAAAACGGTCGCCGTCTTCGTCCGGGCTGCCCGGAGGGCCTCCTGCGATATGATCGCCGTGATCATAGAAAATTTCCGAACACGGGCCGCACGGTCCTGTGTCACCCATTGACCAGAAGTTGTCGTTGGTCGGGATACGAATGATCCGTTCCTCTGGCAGGCCAGAAATTTTGCGCCACAGATCGAACGCTTGGTCATCGGTGTGATAAACTGTCGCGGTCAGTTTCTCTGCGGGAAGGCCCCATTCCTTCGTCAACAGCGTCCAAGCATTCAAGATGGCCTGCTCTTTGAAATAGTCGCCAAACGAGAAATTGCCGAGCATTTCAAAGAAGGTGTGATGCCGCGCAGTGTAGCCGACATTATCGAGGTCATTGTGCTTGCCCCCGGCCCGCACGCACTTTTGCGATGACGCGGCGCGCGGTGCGGGCGGCGTCTCCAGACCCGTAAATGCGTTCTTGAACGGCACCATGCCGGCATTCACGAACATCAATGTCGGGTCATTATAAGGGACCAGCGGTGCACTGGGCACTTCAGCGTGGTCAGCATTCCCGAAAAAGTCGAGAAAAGAGCGGCGAATATCGTTGGTCGAAGTCATTGCGAGAATGCAGTTAGGCAATCACGCGGTCAGCGACAAGCCACCGCGTGATCAATGCACACTGACTTCGCAATTCTTCATAAGTGCGGTGCTGCTGCAGATGGGCCCGTATCCCCCGATTTTGCAGAGGCAATGGGGGAACCAGACGCAGAAAAGCCGGCATCGCCAAGGGGGATGGCGCATGCCGGCTTTCCGATTTTCCGAATGCGATTACCGCACTCGCTTGAGGATCAGTCGTCAGAGTCCGCGTCCGGCCCTGTCATCATCTCCTCGGCAACCTCGTCGGTGCGGCCGCGAATGGCGGCTTCCAACTGATTGCACATCTCTGTGTTCTCTTTGAGGAAGGTCTTGGCGTTTTCACGGCCCTGACCAATCCGCACGCTGTCGTAGGAGAACCAGCTGCCTGATTTTTCTACGAGGCCTGCCTTCACGCCGAGATCAAGGATCTCACCGATCTTGGAAATTCCTTCACCATACATAATGTCGAATTCGACCTGCTTGAACGGCGGCGCGACTTTGTTCTTCACCACTTTAACGCGGGTTGAGTTGCCGACCACTTCGTCGCGGTCCTTGATCTGGCCCGTGCGGCGAATATCCAGACGAACCGAAGCGTAGAACTTAAGCGCGTTGCCACCGGTCGTCGTTTCTGGGTTGCCGTACATAACGCCAATCTTCATCCGCAATTGGTTGATGAAGATGACCATGCATTTCGAACGGTTGATCGACCCGGTCAGCTTGCGCAGCGATTGGGACATAAGCCGCGCCTGAAGGCCAACGTGGGAATCGCCCATCTCGCCTTCAATTTCTGCGCGGGGGACGAGCGCCGCGACCGAGTCGACCACCAGCACGTCAATCGCATTCGAGCGAACCAACGTGTCAGTAATCTCAAGTGCCTGCTCACCTGTATCAGGCTGAGAGACGATCAATTCATCAATGTCGACGCCGAGCTTGTTAGCGTAGACCGGATCGAGAGCGTGTTCCGCATCGACGAAAGCCGCTGTACCGCCAGCCTTCTGAGCCTCTGCGATGACATGCAGTGCCAAGGTCGTCTTGCCCGAGCTTTCCGGCCCGTACACTTCAATAACGCGGCCCTTTGGAAGACCGCCAATACCAAGCGCGATATCAAGTCCTAAGGAACCAGTTGGAATGGATTCAACATTCATTGCTTCGCGAGAGCCCAGCTTCATTGCTGAGCCTTTACCGAAAGCACGATCTATTTGCGCAAGTGCAGCGTCGAGCGCTTTTTGACGGTCCACGGTCTTTCCTTTTTCTACCAATTTCAGACTTGCAGACATCGCATGGCCTCCTTGACTTGCCTAGGGCCGACAAATTGTTATCGACCACCCCTTGTGGAGACAGCTTGTACCTACTTTGTTCCATAAGAACAAGTAGGGAACATAAAAATTGCTACTTGGCCACCAGAGCGAAGCCAGCAAACACCTGAAATTACTTTAGAAAGACCCTAGAAAAAAGTTATGCGGGGTCGCGGATTGACCAGCGGAACGTGCGTTCCGAATTTGCCGGAACATCCACTTCCGCGATAATGCGGCCATCTTTGATGCGAGTCTTAGCACCCTTTAGGCGGACCTCCCAAATGGCCGAGTCGCCGATGTCGAGCCGCACCGTGATGGGGTGCGAATTGGCATTTGTGATCTCCGCACCATTGCCAAACCAGCCGTTCATATTGCCGTTTGTCACAAGGCCAGGAGCAGGCAGACATTTCGCAAAAACTTGGTTGCTAGCCCCCATTTCCAGCTCGACGTCCTGATCCTCGGCATAGTCGCGCATATCAACGTCTGCGACCAATTGCGGACCAAAGCTGCTTGGTTCAAACACGGTCAGTCCGCCCTGAGGCAACGCCACGCCCAGCCCTCGTTCAGTCTCGTTCTTGGTCACCAGCAACATGCCTGCGCGTTCAAAACCAGGATTGGGCTGCCCTTCACGCGTGACGGAGAACCCGCAACTGACCGTGTAGAGATAGCGCGCATCAACCTCTTGCCGGTTGAGAAAGGCAATCTGTTTGAGGCCCTTGGCTGAGACATTCACTCGCTCCGGCACGCGGTACAGCTTAAGATCGCCAAGCTGCTCTTCGACCGCCTGCATAGCTTCCGCCTCACCAACGGAACCCCGTGCGTCTGCCATTGCCATGACCGGCGCTGGCGCAGAAAGCTCCATCCGTGAGTTCTTTCGACGCCCAGTCACAACGATCGACTGAGGCGATTGGACCGGAGACCCAGCGGCCGTGCTGCCAATCGGATAGCATGTTAGACGCAGCGGAGCGGCCCGAGGCGGGGTCGCAAGACTGCGAAAATCACTGACCACGCTGAGTGAACCCGCGATCACCAACAATTCTGCATCGTCGAAGCTTTGGCCATTGTCATTGAGGATCGTGAGCCAGCTCATCAGGCCGAGTTTAAAGTTGCCGTTCTCCCCTCGCCGCGCTGAGCTTGCGGCAGAGCCGTCCGCAGGGTCGGGTAAGGTGGCAACATAATTGGCCTGCCAATCGAAGCCCCATGCGAGATAGGTCAGGACGACTTCATATGTCCCCCCGCTCGCATCCTGGGTATCGATGGTGAAAATGGGTTTGGCCGAAAGACCCTTTGGCACGCGGTCAAAGGTCAATCGCTCTGGCAAGCCCGCGCAGCGCACCGCCTCATACCCTTGGTCGGTTTGCAGCACCAAACCGCCATCCGCGCGTGTGCGTACAACCGCAGTTTCAGCCTCTTCCGCTCCGGTCGCGGGATTGGTTCGCGTCAAAGTCACGCGGTTGCCGAGCGCTCCGTTCACAAGCGCAGCGGGTGAGAGCAGGTCTGCATTGCGGTTCTTCTCAATCGTGCCGCCGGGCAGGCCCGAGACGATGGCGCTGACGCCGACCATACCCTCGGCTACGCCTTCAAAGCGGATGGTCGATTGGCCAGGCGGCAGAGTGACCGTGCGGGTCTCGCTGATCATGGCGAAACCTTGCGGCCAACGGCGGTTCATCTCTTGGCCAAGCTGCCTACGCGGATCGCGGTAGACGGTGACCGAAAGCGATTGCGGCGCAGAAGCGTCGACGGCCTGCCGCGCTGGCTCAGCTTGAATTTGGGGTGCGGCTTGCGCTTCGGACGAGGTGACCGCCGGGCTGTCCTGCGCGGTGGCAGGCAAGCCGACAGCCGCGCTGGCCATTAGACTAAGAGCCAGTCCAATGAATGCGGGGCTCCGCATGATCGCCCGCCCCCTTAGTAACGGGTTTCGTATGTGACGCGCACCACGCGCTTGCCATTGGCGGGCACAGGCACGATCCATTTGCGCCGATCAAAATTGATCTGTTCGCCCTGAATGTCCTCGCTGACCACGCGGTAATCGTTCGACCAATATCCGCGATAAAGCCCGCTTTGGGTCAGATCGACATCGATCGAGCTGCTTTTCGCATTGGTCAGCGTGTAGCGCATGGTTGTGCGATAATATTTCTTGGGGCGCTCAACCTCGACCTGGCGGGTCGTCTCGCCATCCTCAATCACGCGATAACGCGCGGTTCGCTCCCATTCTGAACTCGTGATCTCTTCGCGCTTTTCGACTTCAGATTGCACAAAGATATCAAATGCGTCACCCGTTCTCAGCGATAGTTCGCTGCCCATCGGCGTGTGACCGATGTTGTTCTCGCCGATAAATTGCGGCGTGCCTTGGTTGTCGCGCTGATAAAAACGCACTGTGCCCGATGGCAGAGCGTCACCTAGTCCTTGATCACGCGAAGTGGAAAACGAAATCGCGCTCGAGACGTTCACCGGCCTGCTGTCGTTCGAGAGCCAACCAATTGTGCGCTCATAAATCTTGCGCGCAGGGACCGATTGCACATCGAGGAAGCTCACTTGCTTCGTCTGCGCATTGGCGATCGTTGTGCGTCCGCTGATAGGGTAGAGGTAGAAATCTCCCAACTGCTCTCGCTCAGCGGTTTCTGTTCCCGGTCGAATCAAGTTCTGATTGCCTCCGCTACGGCCTCGGCTGCCGCGATTGTTCGGATTGCCAGCAACCAGCAGGGTCTTCGCCTGGTTGAACGTGGTGCCAGTGTTGTTCGTGAGCGTGACCCAGCCCTGCATGTCGATCGAACCGGTTTGCTCATTATAAAGCGCGACATAGTCTGCGTTCCAACTAAGCCCGCCGGTCAAATAGCGGATCGAAACCGGGCGCGTTCCGCCGCGCGTGCTGTTAAGGTTGACTGACAATGTTGGGCGAGCGCGCAAATTGGGCGGCACCCGGTCAAAGATTACGCGAACCGGAAGGCCGTCATCACGCAAGACTTCGATCCGGTCACCGATCTGGACCACAACGCCGCCTGCCGTGGAGAGCACCTTTGCCCGCTCTCTGGTTTCTCGACCGGTCGCAGGGTTGGTGCGCAGCAAAGTGACCGTTTGGCCAATCGCCTTCTCCATCATCTTCGCTGGCGTCAGCAGATCAAAGTCAAAATTCTGTTCAATGATCGAGGTGTTCGGCGCAAAGAAGCTCAGCGTTTGCGGCTGAATAGTCGCCGATACATCGGGAAATTCAACCCGGCTGCGGCCGCGTTCAATGTTGATTTGGCGCACGTCCTGCACCAGCGCGAGATTGTTGTTGTAGATGGTAACCGCGACATCGCCCTGCGCCGTTTCATCAGGATCTAGCAGCGATTGTGAGGTAGCCGTTGTAGCCCCAAGAGCGCTCATCCCAAGTGCCAAACCTGACACCAATCCCAGCTTAATCGCGTTCATCACCCAGCCTCCTATTGAACCCGCCAATTAGCATGACGGGGCGTACTGTATGCGCGATGAATGGACCCTTGGCTAGTGCAAGTATGGTGGTTGTGAACCATTCGAACATTCGCTTTTTATAGCAATTTCAGGATGCTAGAGAGATGTCTCGGAGAGCCTTAGCTCCGCCTAACCCGCTGCATCACATTGCCTACCTTGTCGCCGATCGCCTGAACGCTGAACGGTTTGGGAATGAAGTGCATGTCGGGAATATCAATGTCTTTGCGCAGCTGCTCCTCAGCATAGCCGGACATGAACAACACCGGCATATGCGGCAGCTTTTGACGAATCGCGCGGACCATGGCGGGGCCATCCATGCCGGGCATCACGACATCGCTGACGATGAGGTCGAACTCGCCGCCGTCTGTAATTGCTGCCAGACCCTCTTCCCCTCCGGGACAGGCAGTGACCTCATAGCCCGCACGGGCAAGCGCGCGCTCCGCAACTGCCCGCACCATGTCTTCATCTTCCACGAGCAAAATCCGGCCACCTTCGGCCCAGTCGGATGATGGCTCTGGCGGAGCGTCGGCGATCTTCTTGGGCGCTTCGCCCGCGTAAACGGGGAAATAGATCGTGAAGCGCGCGCCCTTCGGACGGTCGTTTTGATCCACAACATTGTCGACGAAGATAAATCCGCCGGACTGCTTAACAATGCCGTAAGCGGTCGAAAGGCCAAGACCCGTGCCTTTGCCTTGTTCCTTCGTCGTGAAAAACGGCTCAAACAATTTGGGCAAGACATGCGCGGGAATACCGCCGCCGGTATCCTGTACGATCAGCACAGTGTAATCCGCCGCGGGCAAAATTTCCGACCCGAGCTTAATCACTTCCTTGGCTTGCAGGCTGCGCGTCAGCAGAGAGATACGCCCGCTGCCCTTGCCGTTTGATTGGATCGCATCCCGGGCATTCACCGCGAGGTTCATGATCACTTGCTCAAGCTGCTGAGGGTCAGCGCGTACCGGCCCCAAGTCACGGTCATGCTGGACATAATATTGGATTTTCTCGCCCAGCAGCCGTTTGATCAACGGCCCAACTTCACTCACCACGTCAGGCAATTGCAGGATTTCAGGGCGAAGGGTCTGCTGCCGGGAGAAGGCGAGCAATTGGCGCGTCAACGAAGCCGCGCGGTTGGAGTTGGCGCGGATCTGCTGAATGTCGTCATAGTCGCTATCGCCCGGCGTATGGCGTAGCAGCATCAAGTCGCAGGTACCGATAATCGCGGTCAGCACATTGTTAAAGTCATGCGCGACGCCGCCCGCCAATTGCCCAACGGCCTGCATCTTTGTGGCCTGCGCGACTTGGCGTTTGAGCTGATTTTCCTCGCTCGAATCGGCAAGGCTGAGCAGCACCGCCGCCTCGCCCAATCCGCGCACTCCGGCCAGACCAATCGAAACAGGTTCCTCTGGCTGGATCGATAGGCGCACCGCCATATCACCGCTGGTCGCTGGGCCGCGGCCATGTCGCCGCACCGCGTCGGACATGGCGCCCTTGTCTTCGCGCACCACCAGATCGGTAGGGAACGCAGGCAAACCTCGCCCTTCCCGGTCTACCGAACGCAAAAAGGCGTCGTTACAGAAAAGGAAACGCCCGTCCCGGTCGGTCATCGCCAGCCCAAGAGGCAACTGCGCGAGCAACGCGTCGAGTTGCGCCACGCCCGCCTGCGAGGAGCCATCCCATCCGCTGCCGATCCCAACACCGCTGTCGACGAGCAGCATCAGGGACGGCCCTTCATCAGGGCCGGATTGGACCTGACCGCTTGGATCATCGAGCGGGACGTGGATCAAGGTTTGCGGCGTGCCCCCTCGCCCTTCGCGCGCAAAAAATATCCGGTCGCGGTCATCAGAGCGCAGGTAAGTCACAAAATCCTGACCCGCCATTGTTGCCGTGGGATCGCCAACTGCCCGCTCAGCAAAGCCTGCGCTCACTGTTTTGATGACGCCGTCCGGGCCAGTTACCGCGCTCTCAATGCCTGCTCGGCTCAGCATCAGACCGAATGGCCCAGCCAGATTGAGGTCGGCCAAAGCGTCGCTACTCGGCATGACGTGGCGCCGGAAACGCCAGATTAGGTGATCTTCGCCCCGGCCCGCCCGTTCAACCGTGACCTTCCAAGGGGTTTCTCCGGCCTGACCGGCCAGCTCTTTCAATGCGCCCGATCCATCGCGCCAAGCTTCGCGGGCCAGACGGGTCATTGCCTCAAGCCCTTCGCGCTCCAGAGGCAAAGAAGGCGGCGCCGCTCCAATTCCAAAGCCGTCGATAAATGCGGAATTCGCGCACACCAGACGGTTCGCCCGGTCTGTAATCGCTACAGCCTCGCCAGCTTCTTCGATGGCGGCGATCGTCACCGTCCAGTCGGGCGCGCTTTCAATTTGCGCCGCTGGCTCAGCTCGCATCCGGTCAAAAGTGAACACGCCGACCAGCAAGACACCTAACCCTAAGGCATAAGACAGCACCAACGCAGGCTCACGTGTTGCCAGCCATAGGATCCCAGCGCTGATGCATAAGGCAGCCGCCAGCGCAGCGATCATCAATCGGTTTTGATCATTGGCCTGCAAGACGGCTTTCATAGCGCTCTTTTCTATCGCACTTTACATTTTGGTTCGGCGGCATGGATGCAGCACTTTGGTGGCGCTGCGCAATAAGGATCGTTCGCGGTCCTCTTCGAACCGGCCGATTCAGTGCTTAATTCGCATTGAGCCTCTGGTCGAGCCGCGCTTCCATCCGCGCCAAGCGTTTTGCACGGCGGCGCGCAACCATCACGCGCCACACTGCACCGGAAATGAGATAACCTAGGGCCGCGCTGACCAGCGCTAGAACCACAAAGCCGAACACTGTTTCAAGCACGGTAACGCCCACATCTTCAAAAAGTTCGAAGAGCCAGGCCCAGCGACCACTCGCCATCTCACTTTCAGCAGCCTCTCCGGTTCCAGCAAAATCAAGCCGCAACAGGAGGTCACCGAGCCGGTTAGCGAGCACGGCCCAGAAAGGAAAGGTGAAGGGATTGGTCACGAAGGTGACCACCGTAGCAAGAGGCACATTCGCGCGCGCCGGCAAAGCGAGGAAGGCGGCAAGGAATATCTGAAATACGGGAATGATAAATCCGCAAAACAGCCCAAGCGCGACACCGCGCGGGACAGAACGGCGGGTAAAGCGCCAAAGCTCAGGCGAGAGAAAGCGGTGCGCAAACGGCTTTAGATATTTGTTCTCGGCCATCTGTTCACGCGTCGGCATATATTTGCGCAGCATATCCATTGCCCAGGTTTTGCTGCGCTGTTGACTCATGACGCGAGCCCTTGTCCGCCGTTTGCACAAGGCACTTGGCTCTCCACAGCGAAAGACTGTGAAGCTACAAGAATGTGCAAGGGATAGGACATGCGCTTCATATGGGTAGGATTTGGCCGCTGAACAGTGGGTCGCTGGTGATCTTACAAAACTTTGCGACTATTAAATGAATAGAGCGTTTGCGCACGCTTTGGACTTAACCCTTTTCGCGCATCAGGCGGGCTTTGTCCCGCTTCCAGTCGCGATCTTTGACGCTCGCACGCTTATCATGCGCCTGCTTGCCCTTCGCGAGACCTAGCTCAACTTTAGCGCGGCCTTGCTTGTTGAAATAAATCGACAGTGGAACCAGCGTCATGCCCTTGCGCTCAACAGCGCCGAACATTTTTCCAATCTCTCTCGTATTGAGCAGGAGCTTGCGCCGACGCTTCGGTTCGTGATTCAGGCGATTGCCGTGGCTGTATTCCGGTATGTTCGAATTGATCAGCCAAACCTCGCCGTCGCGCACTTCGGCATAGCTTTCCGCAATGGTAGCCTGACCAGAGCGCAGCGCCTTTACCTCGGTGCCCTGCAGCGCAAGACCCGCCTCATATTTGTCCTCAATATGATAATCGAAGCGCGCGCGGCGGTTTTCCGCCACGGTCTTGTGCTTATCAAAGGTCTCGGGTTTCGGTCTCGCCATGATGCGCGTGATGTAGTGTCTTGTGCGAGATTCGCAATCAGGCGCTTAGATTACTTGAAACTTCAGTTGGCTTTGGCATTATACAGCAGCGCCAGGGTACAGCGCGGGGCAAATATAGCTGATTAATATACGGATCGGTAAGGGGTTTATTCAATGCGTTCGTTATCAAAAGTGGTTTTGTCTGCGATCTTTTGCGCAACCGCGCCAGCAGCTCTTCTTGCGCAGGACGGAGAAGGAGCGACACCCGCGAGCAGCGGCGCGAGTAAGCAACTGGAACCATTGCCGCTAGCGGCTTACGGCGCACTCCCTGGCATCGAAGATGCAGCTTTGTCAGAATCGGGCCAACGTATCGCGATGATCACCACCGTGAAGGGTACTCGGGCACTCATAGTTCTTGAGAACCAAAACACGATACTCACTTCCGTTGCGGTTGGTGATATGAAAATCCGTAACATTCAGTGGATCGGTGATGAACGAATTTTGCTCACCTCTAGCCAGACTGAAGACTTGGGATTCAACTTCACTACCAACAAAGCTGAATTCTATGTTGGCCGGATAATACCCGTTACCTCAGGCGCAGATGCGGGGATGATTTTTTCTAAAAAACGCAATATCTTGGATGCGATCATAGGTGACTACGGTGTCCGTAAAATTGATGACCGCTATTATGGGTTTTATGGCGGGATTCAACTCAAGAAAAATAATCGGTCAGATTATACATTTGATCACGGTCGACCTTTTTTGTTTCGGGTCGATATGCAGGACTATTCTGTCAAACGAGTGGCGAATGCGGCTCGGCCTGGGCACGATAACGACTGGCTGATTGATGCAGACGGCAACATTGCCGCAACCTTCGACATCAACGATGGAAACGGCAAATGGAAGCTCCACAATGGGTCTGGTGATGAAATCGCCAGCGGACAAAATGTTCAGGCACGGATCGGCTTGGTCGGACTTGGTTACAACGGTGCAACAGTCATTCTGTCTGAGCGCACGGATGACGGCATAAAGTGGCAAGAAGTGCCAATTTCCGGCGGAGAGATGACAGATTTTCTGCCCGACGTTGGTCTTGAACGAGTGTATTTCGACAAAAAGACTGGCCATCTGATGGGTTACCGTGAGCGTGGCGGTAAAGAACGCATCGTATTTCAAGACGAAGCAAAGGGCAGTGCTTTGCGCAAGGTTCGCAGTGCCTTCAAGGATTTCGATACGAGTCCGATCGATTGGACCGGAGACCTCTCACAAATGATCGTGCGCACTGCTGGCAACGGTGACAGCGGCACCTGGTACGCAGTGGATGTCAAAAACTTGCGTGCGAATGCTATTGCTTACGAACGGACTGCAATTGGTCCAGAGCGTGTTGGTCTGATCTCTACCTTTAAGTACACCGCCAGTGACGGCCTCGATATGGACGGCATCCTAACCTTGCCACCAGGTCGCGAAGCGAAGGACTTACCAGTTGTGGTTCTGCCGCATGGCGGACCGCACGCACGCGACAAGGCCACGTTTGATTGGTGGGCACAGGCCTACGCTTCGCGCGGATATGCCGTGTTCCAACCCAATTTCCGCGGCTCAACGGGACGCTCAGACGAATTCCGTACGGCGGGATATGGCGAATGGGGCCGCAAGATGCAGACCGACAAATCGGACGGTCTTGCCGCTTTAGCAGAGAAGGGGATCGTCGATCCGAGCCGAGCCTGCATCGTCGGTGCAAGCTATGGCGGCTACGCTGCTCTTGCAGGCGTCACTTTACAGCAAGACATTTACCGTTGCGCAGTGGCAGTCGCACCAGTCAGCGATATCAAGGATATGTATCAAGAAGACTACCGCGCATCAGGTAGCGATCGGACAACGAAGGTTGCATTGCTCGAACAGCTCGGCCCACGCGATCGCTGGGATGAAGTCTCACCGCTGCGTTTTGCAGACCAAGCTGATGCGCCGATTATGCTGATCCATGGACGCGACGATATTGTCGTACCTTTCAGTCACTCAGTAAAAATGGCCGACAAACTTAAAGACGCGAAAAAACCGCACGAAATGATCAGCCTAAAAGGCGAAGATCACTGGCTGTCACGTTCAGAAACCCGGCGTACCATGCTTGATGCGGCCGTTCGATTTGTCGAACTGCACAATCCAGCGGATTAGGCCCTAAACCAACTCCGCATGCTCTAACGCCGCATCCACTGCCCTCCGCGATGTCTCACTCGTTTCGCACAAGGGCAATCGAACCTCTGGCGTTGCCCAATCCTGCACCCGGCTCAGCGCATATTTTACCGGACCCGGGCTCGAATCGGAAAACATGGCGTAATGCAGCGGGTAAAGCTGATCATTCAGAGCACGCGCTCGGACCAGATCATTGTCGGCGCAGGCCTGCTGAAATTCTGCGCATAGCGCCGGGGCGACATTAGCGGTGACAGAAATGCACCCCTTGCCGCCCGCAGCGTTGAACGGCAGGGCCAGTTCGTCATTGCCAGACAGTTGGCAGAACGTGCGGCCAATGCCCATGCGGTGATCGGCCACCCGGGAAAGATCTTCGCTTGCATCTTTAATGGCGATGATTTTGTCAGGGAATTTGTTGGCGAGCTCAATCGTGGTTTCCGGCGCAATATCTGTCACCGTGCGGCCCGGTACATTATAAAGCACAATCGGCAGGCCGCAGTTTTCGGCCAAAAAGCTAAAATGCGCGATCAGCCCAGCCTGACTTGGACGGTTATAATAGGGCGCAACGCACAGCCCTGCGGCGGCTCCAGCCTTTTTGGCAAAGCTCATATGAAGCGCGGCATTCTTCGTATCGTTGGAACCGCACCCCGCAATAATCGGCACCCGGCCTGCGGCTTGCTCTATGCAAACCTCAACAACGCGGTGATGCTCTGCATTGGACAAAGTCGATGCTTCACCCGTCGTCCCGCACGGGACCAGAGCCGCGCTGCCCTGCTCAATTTGCCAATCGACCAATTTGCGAAATGCAGCCTCGTCAAACGCTCCATCGCGAAAAGGAGTCACCAGAGCGGGGATTGAACCGCTAAACATTGTTGTATTCCTCTATCTAGGCACTTAGCGACTATTTGAAGCAATTCTCCAAAAGCTAAGGCACTTGTTCAGCGCCTGATAAGGAGCCGATCGGCATTATGTCCAGCATGCGTAAAAGTTCTTTTGGCAATCCCCTTGCCGTCGCCGCCATTCTTTTCACCAGCACAGCCGCTATGACGGGCCCGTGCTTTGCCCAGAATACAAGCTCGCCAGGGGGCAGCACGATGCTGGCCCAGCAGCCGCGCGCCATTGGGCAAGCGATCTCGCGGTGGGAAGTTTTGCAGAAATCTCGCCTCTCGAGTTTTTCAGATTACGCTGGCTTTGCCCTCGCCTATCCAGACTTTCCGCGCATGGCCACTCTGCGAGTGCGCGCAGAAAATGCGTTAGAAAACGAAGCGCCTTCTTCAGCGGATCTTATCCGCTTCTTTGATGCCCATACGCCGCTCACCAATCCTGGCCGCGCACGCTATGCACTAGCTCTGGCTGGCGCGCAGCGCACGGAAGCCTTTGACGTTGCGCGCGAAGCATGGCGCGGCGGCGAGATGAGCGGCCCGGCAGAAGCCTACATCATGGGTCTGTTTGGATCACGCCTCACCGGAGAAGATCACAGCGCGCGGATGGATGCGCTCCTGTGGCAAAGCGAAAGTGAAGCGGCCGTGCGCCATATGGTCAATGTTGCGCCGAGCGAACGCGAGATGGCGATGGCCCGCCTGGCCGTGATTCGCGGAGACACTAGCAATGTGCCCTCAGGCGCGCTCAGCGATCCCGGCTTCGTCTATAATTACGTGAAGCAATTGCGCTCCAAACGTCAAGTCGCTCAGGCCGCAAATGTTCTGACGACGCGTACCAATTTCACCCGCACCTCGCACAAGCCAGAGGATATGGTCGCGCAAATGCTGGGTGTCGCCAAAGCCTCGGGCGCGCGTCAAGCGGTCGAGATTGCTGCCTCTGCTGATGATCTTTTCGCACCGGGCACCGATGTGTCGAAAGGCTCTTTCGCTCTTCGCGATCGCTACACCGATTTGATGTGGCTGGGCGGGACAAAGGCGCTTTGGAGCCTTGGCAATGGAGCCGCCGCAGCGCCTCTGTTTTATCGCTACGGAGCGGGCGCCGGCACGCCTCTGATCCGGGCCAAAGGCTTTTACTGGGCTGGCCGGTCTGCGCGTCAGGCCGGGCAAACCGCTGAGGCAACTCGCTATTTCGAAATGGCCGCCGAGTTCCCCGAGTATTACTATGGTCAGCTCGCGCATGAAGCTTTGGGCCGCCCGCTGCCGCAATTCGCGCCGCTTGCGCCCATCGAGGTTAGCCAAGCTCAGCGCACTGCCTTCAACAGCCGTCCAGTTGTAAAGGCCATCCGCTCTATCGCGGCAAACCGCATGGCGTGGCAAACAGAGCGCCGCTTCTTCGAAGCTGTCGCTGACATTGCCGACACGCCCGAAGAAATGAGCATGGTCGCTGACCTCGCCGCTGAAACTGGCCTTGATGAAATGGCCGTTGTAGCTGGCATGACAGCGGGCGAGCACGGCCTGAAAGGTTTTGAGCGCCTTGGCTTTCCAACTGTCACGCCGCCTTCGGGTGCAAACTGGACGATGGTGCACGCGATCTCCCGTCAGGAAAGCGAATTTGACCGCTTCCGGGTCAGCCACGCCGGCGCGCGCGGCGTGATGCAATTGATGCCGGGAACAGCTCGTGAGCAAGCGGGCAAGCTCGGGATGCAATATCTCTCGGCCAATCTGATTGGCTCGCCCAGCTACAATATGCGTTTGGGCGATGCTTATTTCGCGCGGATGATGGACTATTATGGCGGCGCTTATCCGCTCGCCATTGGCGCCTATAACGCTGGGCCTGGCCGGGTGAACCAATGGCTTCGCCTGAATGGCGATCCGCGCCGCGGCGACATCGACTGGGTCACCTGGATTGAGCGCGTGCCAGCCAATTTCGAAACCCGCTATTACATCATGCGTGTGCTCGGAAACGCTGTGTCCTACAGCCATATGTATCCGCAAGAAGCCGGACGAGCGCAGCCGGTCAGCTACTACTTGCGATAGCTTGGCGCTAAGGGGGCGGTTCGACATGGCGAGCAAAGATAAGAGATTTGTCTCGCATACCCTATTGCTCGGCGCGCTGGTGCTGGGGACTGCTTTGGCTGCTCCGCTGTCTGCGAAAGACAGCCTTGGCGTTTATTCCAGTTGGGCCGCTTTCCGCGATCAGGGCACGCCGCGCTGCTATGCCATCGCCAAACCGTCCAGCGCGACGACGCGGCGCGACTATGCGCCCTTTGCCAGTATTGCGACATGGCCAAAAAGCTCTGTCCGCAATCAAGTTCACCTGCGGCTATCTCGCGAAATTGCCGAGCGCGCGACCATACGTCTGACCATTGGTGACAAGCGTTTCGACCTCACGGGCGGAGGCGGCGATGCTTGGGCGAAAGATGACCGCATGGACGCCGCAATCGTCGCCGCAATGCGCTCCGCCACCCGGATGAGTGTGCGCACCCGCGACAAAGGTGGCCGCGCCTTCACGGACAGATACCAGCTCGCGGGCGCCGCTACCGCAATCGACGCCGCGCTGCTCGGCTGCGCAAAGCTTAGATAGACCGAACTAGCAAAGGCGCTTTTGCGCGCCTATATGCGGCGAACTTATGGCCGATACCAACCTCATGCCCATCGCCGGACAAATCGATCCGGTTCCCACTACGCGCGACATTACCCCGCGCGAGGACGGCCGCGTCGACCTCATCGGCCTGCCACCAGCGCGCATTCGCGAGCTGTTTGAAGAGGCGGGTCTGGATACAAGACAAGCCAAGCTGCGATCCAAGCAGGTCTATCACTGGCTGTATCATCGCGGCGTGTCCGAATTTGAGGACATGACCGACATTTCCAAGACCATGCGTCCGTGGCTGACCGAGCGCTTTGTGATTGGCCGCCCGCATGTGGTTGAGGCTCAGCATAGCACCGATGGCACGCGCAAATGGCTGCTGCAGACCGATGATGGCCATGACTATGAGATGGTCTTCATCCCCGATGCTGATCGCGGGACCTTATGCGTGTCCAGCCAAGTGGGCTGCACACTCAATTGCACCTTCTGCCACACCGGCACCATGCGCCTGGTTCGCAATCTGACGCCGGGCGAAATCGTTGGCCAAGTGATGCTCGCGCGGGACGCTCTGGGCGAATGGCCCAAGGGCAAGATGGATTTTGCCGAGAATGAGGACGAGGCAGAATACCGCGCGGATGGCCGCTTGCTCACCAACATCGTGATGATGGGCATGGGCGAGCCGCTGTATAATTTCGACAATGTCCGCGACGCACTGCTGCTCGTAATGGACAGCGCAGGGCTCGCCCTGTCGAAGCGACGGATCACTCTGTCGACCAGCGGCGTCATCCCGATGATGGAGCGCTGCGGGGCAGAGATTGGCGTCAACCTCGCGGTTTCATTGCATGCGGTGAACAAAGATGTGCGCGATGAGATCGTACCGCTCAATCGCAAATATGGTCTTGAAGAATTGCTGCAGGCCTGTGCCGATTATCCCGGCGCGACCAATGCGCGGCGCATCACCTTTGAATACGTCATGCTGAAGGACAAGAACGACAGCGACGAGGACGCGCATGAGCTTGTTCGTCTGCTCAAGCAGTTCAACCTGCCCGCCAAGGTCAATCTGATCCCGTTCAATCCATGGCCCGGTGCGAATTACGAATGCTCCGCCCCAGACCGGATCCGCAGCTTTTCAAACATCGTCTTCGAAGGCGGGATTAGCGCACCAGTGCGCACCCCGCGCGGACGAGACATTGATGCCGCCTGCGGCCAGCTAAAAACCGCAGCGGAGAAGAAAAGCCGTGCGCAAATGGACCGCGAAGCCGTAGCCGCTGCTGAGGCAGAAGCGGCGAGCGAGTGAGCATCGATCCGGTAACGCTTGAGTATTATGAGCGCAATGCGCCGCATTATACGCTGAGCTTTGCCCAATCGCACAGTCGCCACCTTGATGCTTTTTTGGACCGCTTGGAGCCAGGCGCAAAGGTTCTCGAACTTGGATGCGGCGGCGGACGTGACGCGGCTCGCATAAAGGAGCGCGGGTTCTCACTCGATGCGACCGATGGCATTGCCGCAATGGTGCGAAAGGCAAACGAGCGGTTTGATGTTGGCGCTCGCCTCATGAGGTTTGATGAGCTTTCCGCCGCGAATGAATATGATGCGGTGTGGGCGCATGCCTGTTTGCTGCACTGCCCGCGCGCGGAATTGCCAAATGTTCTTGGCAAAATTCACTGGGCTCTAAGACCGAGAGGGTGGCATTACGCCAGTTACAAGCTCGGCGATGGCGAAGGACGCGATCTGCTTGGCCGGCTGCATAATTTTCCGTCCAGCGAGTGGTTGGAAACGCAATACCGCTCTGCCGGGTTTGCGATCGAGGACAGCGATGGGTTTGCGGGCAAAGGCAGTGACGGAACTCAAAGAAACTGGATTGCTCTGACAGTGAGAAAAGCATGAAGTTTGAAGTCAGCGCAATCTGCGCCGGTAAAGCGGCCAATTTTCGCGGCGAAGAAACAAGCGCCATCGCCAAGCAGCCCGTTGAAGGCCCATTGCACATTGGAACCGAAGGGCTGGAAGTAGACGAGCAAGCCGACCGCAGCGTGCACGGCGGCCCGGAGATGGCGGTGCATCTTTATCCCGTTGATCATCACGCATTTTGGCGAGACCGGATCGGCGAACACGCTCTACTCTCACAGCCCGGTGCGTTCGGATCAAACCTAGCGGTTAGCGGCCTGACCGAGGCGCAGGTCCACATCGGTGACCAATTCCGTTTGGGCAGCGCACTGCTGGAGATCAGCCAACCACGCCAGCCATGCTGGAAGATTGAACACCGGTTCGGCGTCAAAGAAATGGTCGCCGCCATTATCAGTTCTGGCCGATGCGGATGGTATTTTCGGGTGGTCGAAGACGGCACCGCGCAGGCGGGCGACACGCTAGAGCGCGTGTCTCTCCGCGCAACCGAATGGAGCGTCGAGCGAGTGTTTGCCGTGATAATCGCCGGAAAAGGAGCGCAGGAAGAGTTGCGCGAACTCAGCCAGCTTGAGTCGTTGTCTCCTAAGGTTCGGGCCAAAGCAGCAGCAAAATTGCGCTGATCATTCAATTCATCGCTTAATAAAAGCGGCTCGTCGCCTGAACGCAATTTCCAACAAATCGTTCATCTTGCGTTGTCCTTTTCTGAACGAATGTCCTCTCACCCCACCGGGCAACTCGAACGAAAAGAGGGACACGCTATGAAAAATCTCGCCGCATTCGCCGCCGCTGGTACACTTGCAATCGCCGCCGCTCCTGCACAAGCGGTAGAGATTGCCCCCAGCATCGCTTCCAATTCGGCTGTATCCAATGTGATGGTGATCCCGATGGATAGCCTCATCCAGACCTCCACTCATCAATATGGTGATGATCGGGACTACTACGATGATCGCCGTTATCGGAAGAACAGCCGCCAAAATCGTTATGACCGCAATGGTCGCTATCGCGAGCCGCGTCGTATCAGTCGCCGTGACAGCGTATGGCGCGGACGGGATGGCCGCTACTATTGCAAGCGCGACAATGGCACCACCGGCCTAGTCATCGGAGCAGGCGTTGGCGCACTGATCGGCAACGAGGTTGCTGGGCGCGGCGACAAGCTTCTCGGCACATTGCTTGGCGGTGTTGCAGGCGGCCTTTTGGGACGCGAAATCGACAAGGGGGATCTTAAGTGCCGCTAAGTCATTGTTGAAATAAGGTGGCCCCACTCCACCTTTGGCGCCGCCAACCTTCACCGGTTGGCGGCGTCTTTCCATGGGCGCTCAACCGCCAGAAATTGGCAATTCAATCGCCCCGCCCTGCTTATCATTCGGCAAGTGCCGCCGATCCAAATGGCGCCTGACGCATCCTGCTCGCAAGCGACCAAACCATCTGCTCCAACAACTTGACCTTGCCCGGCTAAATAAGAACCATCGACCAAGCCCTCACCAAACAAGTGCATAGCCACACCAGCGTTAAAGCTACCGGTTACGGGATCTTCGACAAAACGTTCATGAGTGTCCGCGAAAAACGCCCGCAGTTCCCAATCGCGGCGAGCATTGCTTAAGTGTGGTCCGGCAAGACCGATGTCAGTACCGAGCGGCGCTGAACCAGCGGGTTTTGCAGCCAAAACATCCGCAGCCGAACGCAGTCTGAGCAACTGCCATCGCGGGCCATTTACTATGTGAACTGCCTCGACCAATGCATCTTCATCAATCCCGGAAAGTTGGACCGCAGCCGCGCGTTCTGTCTCTGTCAGTGGCTCATGCTTAAGGAGCGCAGGGGCTTTGAACGCCAATTGATCTTCATCAAATCGAACATCAACCAACCCGATGCCGCATTCCTGCACGGCCATTCCCTTCGCTTTCGGCTTGCCACCCATAGCCAACCAAGCAAAACATGTACCCAAAGTGGGATGACCAGCAAACGGCAGTTCGCCTCCCGGGTAAAATATCCGCACGCGGTAATCCGCTCCGGGATCAGTTGGCTGGAGCAGAAAAGTCGTCTCAGAAAACCCAAGCCATTGAGTCAATGCGAGCATCTGATCCGCTGACATGGCCTCCGCACCATGGACCACTGCAAGTGGGTTTCCACTCAACAGCCCATCACAGAATACATCTATCAAATCACACCTTGCAGACACTCGGCATACTCCAGTTCAAATCCATCGGTGACAGATACGCACGCTAGGCAAGAACGCGAAAGTCTGCTCAATAGAAATGATGAACCAACCAACAGTTTTGGTCACAGGCGGCGCAGCGCGCATTGGCGCGCAGATTGTGCGCCGGTTCGCCGCAGAGGGCTGGCACGTGGTCATCCACTACCGATCCTCTTCGGATGAAGCCGACGCCTTGGCGGCCGCCCTGCCCTCTGCCAGCACGGCCCAATGTGATCTGAATGACGGCGATGCTGCTGTCGCGATCGTCGAGGAATTGGCTACGCAGCATTCCGAATGGCGCGCCCTGGTGAATTCCGCAGCAGTTTTTGATCCTGATGATGTAACCGTGCTCGACCCGGCCACGAACCGGGAGGCAATGCAAGTCAACGCGGTTACGCCCACACGCATGGCTCAGGCCTTTTTGGCCGCCGCACAATCCAGCAGGGGACGCTGCGTGATCAACATCACTGATATGAAGCTGGAAAATCCCAATCCCGATTTCTTCAGCTACACCATGGCAAAGCACGCATTGAACGCGACCATTCCGATGTTGACGATGGGCGCAGCAGGCGATGAAGACGGCATTTATGGCATTGCGCCGGGTGCAATTTTGGCCAGCCACGACCAGACGCAGGATGAGACGGAAACCTCGCACCGACTGAATTTGCTGGGCCGAAAGACCGGCGCGGATGAAATTGCCGATGCAGCGTTCTTCCTAGCCCAAGGCCATTTGCGCAGCGGATCAACCCTGTTCATCGACAGCGGTCAGCACATGCTGTCACAGGATCGCGACGTCATTTACTTGGCGCGCGAGGGTGCTTGAACAATGACTAAGCCGATCAAAAAACGACACGCGCTATCGACCCGGATTTGGCATTGGATCAACGCCGTATCGCTGATCATTCTCTTCATGTCCGGCCTGACGATATCGAACGCGCACCGCTATCTCTATTGGGGCGATTACGGCTTTGATCCAGCGGATGCCTGGCTCGCCGTCATGCGCTTTCCTAGCTGGGCCACAATCCCAAGCCGATACAATCTGGCCGAGGCGCGAGACTGGCACCTTCTGATGGCCTGGCCATTTGCACTTGGACTGTTGTTCATCTGGATCGCTATGCTTGCGAACAGGCACTTTTTCCGGGACCTGTTGACACGGCGGGCTGAATGGAAAGCCACTGCCATTGCAGAGGATGTGCGAGAGCACCTGAAGCTCAACTTTGATCACGGCAGCGAGGAACGCAGCGGCAAGTACAATTTCCTCCAGAAACTAGCATATGGCGTGGTTTATGGCATATTCCTGCCCATGCTCGTTTTCACCGGCCTGGCGATCAGTCCCGGTTTTGAACCCGCTGCGCCTTGGCTCGTCGACATTCTCGGCGGAAGACAAAGCGCCCGCAGCCTGCACTTTATCTTTGCCTTTGCAACCTTTGGCTTTGTCGCCCTGCATATTGTGCTGGTGCTGCTGTCAGGTCCGATCAAGCAAACCTGGGCAATGATTGCCGGTGGCCGAATGGAGAACAGCGATGAAGCGTAGAACACTGCTCGTAGGCGCAGCCGCTCTCGGCACAGGCGCATGCTCCAAAATCGCCGGCACAGATACGGCCAACTCGCTGTTTGAGGCCGCCGAAGACTGGCATCGGGCGGCGCATCGCACCCTCGCTAACCGGCAAGCTTTGGCCCCAGAATATGCGCCAGAGGATCGCTCGCCGACCTTCCGCAGCAACGGCTCAAAGACCGTCGATACGCCGGAATACCGCGCCGAGCTGGCGAATGGATTTGCGAACTGGCGCCTGCAAGTGCGCGGCCTGGTTGAAGAGCCATTGTCGCTGAGCATGGATGATATCCGCGCCCTTCCCCAGCGCACTCAAATCACGCGGCATGATTGCGTCGAGGGTTGGAGCGCGATTGGCGAATGGACCGGTCCGCAGCTTTCAGGAGTGCTGGATGCGGCGAAGGTTAAGCCCGAGGCGAACTTCATCGTCTTCTACTGCGCCGACACTCTGTACGGCGCAGACTATTATGAGAGTGTCGATATGGTCGACGCCTATCACCCGCAGACAATCATTGCGCATCAGCTAAACGGTGAGGCTTTGCCAGAGGGAAATGGCGCGCCGCTAAGAATGCGGATTGAACGTCAGCTTGGCTATAAGCATCCCAAATATCTGACCGCCATTGAGGCCGTTTCCAGCTTTGAAAATATCGGCAAAGGCATGGGCGGATTTTGGGAGGATCACCCGGCGGGCTATCAATGGTATGCCGGGATCTAAGCGGCTTAGCCCGGATATTTACGGTTCATCGCGTCCCAGCAAACACCGATGATCTCTTCCAAAACGCTCAAATCAATATCGGCAAGCTTGTTCACATAGACGCAGCTCGCGCCGGTTTTATGTTTGCCCATTTTTTCTAGCAATCCGTCGACCTTTTTGCCTGTGGCCTCATCGCAGTAGCGGCCCATCAAATAGAGCGAGTGCTTCGCCTTGCGCGGTGAAAAGCCAGAGCGAAGGGAGTCGCCCTCGCGCCCGCTGTCATATTTGTAGTGGTAGCTGCCGTAGCCGATGATGGTCGGGCCCCACATTTGCGGGCTGTGCCCGGTCACTTTACGAAACAGCGTATCGAGGACCTTGGCGTCCTCGCGTTTGCTGGCGGGCTCTACCGCGGCGATAAAATCATCAACCGAAACGGTGGTCGGTGTCGTTTTTGCGTCGCTCATAGCTGAGAGGATAACCCATCATTGACACCGCGAACAAGGCTGGCATTCGTAACCGAATGGTGGATCGCTGCGAAAAAGGCACTGTATGAGCAAAACACTTTTCGATCGGTTTCTGACTAAAGGCGTGAAACGCGGGCGCTTGGGCGTCGTTTTCGCTGACGGATCGGACAAGACGTATGGTGAGCCGGAAGAAGGCTTTCCTGAGATTGTCCTGCGCCTCACCGACGGGAAAGTCCCGCGTGACATCATCATGGACCCGCGCCTTGGCGCGGCAGAAGCCTTTATGGATGGCCGCCTGATCATCGAAGAAGGCGACATCATGGGGCTCGTCACCCTCCTGCGCAAAAACAACGCCTGGGACAAAGGCGGCGATATCGGCCCGCCCAAATTTTTGCGACGAGTGCTGAACAAGGCGAGCTTTGCCGCTGAGAAGGTCAACAACCGGATCAGCTCAAAAAGCAACGTCGCGCATCACTATGACATCGGCAACGATTTCTACCGCCTGATGCTGGACGAGGAGCACTGGCAATACGGCTGCGGCTATTGGCCCTCAGACGACATCACATTGGGAGAGGCTCAGACGGCCAAACTGGCGCATATCGCGGCGAAGCTGAACATCAAGCCGGGCCAAAAAGTGCTCGATATCGGCTGTGGCTGGGGCGGCATGGCAATCTTCCTGGCGCGCAATTACGATGTCGAAGTCGTCGGGATCACCTTGTCTGAAGAGCAGATCGCGCTGGCTAAGGAACGCGTGAAGGACGCCGGTGTCGCCGACCGCGTGAGCATTGAGCTGGTCGATTACCGGGACTTCGCCGCCGCTGGGCGCAAATTTGATCGGATCGTCTCAGTCGGCATGTTTGAGCACGTTGGACAACCGCAGTTTGAGACCTTCTTTGAGGCCTGTGCCAATATGCTCACCGATGATGGCACCATGCTGCTCCACACGATTGGCCGGATGGGCGGCCCCGGCTCGACCGATGCGTTCACGCGCAAATACATTTTTCCAGGCGGCTACATCCCGGCCCTCTCAGAGACTGTCGAAGCCAGCGAGAAATTCCGCCTGATCGCCACTGATGTAGAGACCTTGCGCGTCCACTACGCCAAGACCCTGCGCCAATGGTACGCCAATTGCATCGCCAATCGCGAGAAAATGATCGCGATGTATGACGAGCGCTTTTTCCGGATGTGGACGTTCTATTTATCGGGCGCAGCGACCGTGTTCGAGAGTGGCAGCATGTGCAATTATCAGATCCAATATGCGCGCAATCGCTATGCTCTGCCGCTGACGCGGGATTACATCACGGCGGAAGAAAAGCGTCTGATAGAAGCGCCAGCGCAAAAGAGCCTTTAGTCCACCTCGCAAAGTTTGATAATGCCCCGCGCGGCCAAGCTCTCGTAGCGCTCGATATCCGCAGGTGACATCGCCGCGCGGTCGATCTCCTGACATGCCGCTGGCTGTATCGGCTCACGCGCAGAAGCGGGAGGTTCCTCAACCGCAATCACTCTGGGCTGCGCAGGCTCGGGCTCAGGGCTAGGGTTAACCTGCAACAACACGGGCTTCGGCTCCTCAGCGGGAGGATGAATTTGAGGCTGCTTGATCCTAACGCCCGCCTCGTATTGATCGCAGTTTTCAATGACAATCACAGGTTTTGAGATGTCGCTGGCCCATTCGAGCATATCGAACGGCACGGTGCGCGCTCCTTTGCCCCGCAATGGCTCGTTGATCGGGACCAGAAAGTCACGATCAATTACGCTCTTTTTCTCATTGAAGCCGCGCCGATACCTTTGCTCCGGAAAACCTAATGATGAGAAGAGCCCCAAGCGCCGCGTCATGATCGGGCTTTTCAATTCACCGACACGCCCGGGTTGGAACCCGCGCCAACCGCTCTTGGCCCATTGCCCTGGGCTTTCTTCATAGAAATATGCGATCTCGATATACTTGCGGCATCCGTTCTTCACGTAGACGCGGTAGCGCGTGTCGGGCTGCGCAGGTGGAGAGATAGGACGGGTCTCCGGCGCAGGCCGCGACTCAGGAACATTAGCGCTATCATCGCGAGAGTTCTGTCGATCTCGCAAAGCTGCGCCCATATCCCGCACACATTGGCCAAATTGCTGCTCACACTGCCGGTAGGTCGGGCAAATCTGCGGCTCTACTTGGCACCGGGTCGATGCATAATTGGCAAGGTGACTGCAGGCTGCCTGCGCAGCGCGTCTTTGGTAGTCTCGGCCATATCCATTATTAAGAGGACTGCGGAAGGTCCGAACGCATTCTTCATACCTCTCTTTATGCGGAGCAAGGCATTGTGTGCGCCAATTTTGCCGTTCACGCTCATTACTATCGCAGCGCGAAACGTCCGCTCGGCAGAATGTCCGGTTGTTGTCGCATTGCACATCCAGACCGCCGCCTTGCAGCATTGCGGTTAGCTGGGCCGCGCTGCCAGTTCGGGCCTGCGTCTTCTGAGAGGGTGCTGGGGTAATCGCCAGCAGTAGGGTAGCGATGCTCGCGATCACTGTCGCCAAACCATAAAGCCAAAGTCGCATAGCACTCCCCCCAAGCTAGCGCCTGCGCGGGAATCACACCCTGAGCGGGGCTGCGCTCTCATAGCAGCTATCGGCCTCTACTGGCCAATTCACTGCGTGTCTGTGCGACCTAGTGCGCCGTGTCTGCTCCTAGTGCCTTGAACCGGAAGTGAACCCGCAAGCAGGCCTCAACTAAGCCGTATCGCGCGATCTGGGACGATACGCTGGGCCAAAGCCAAGCAAAGCTGCACCGACAAATGGCAGCGCCACCACCCATATCCGCACGCCTGTGATCCCTTCCGGGCTGGCAATACTGATCCCAGCGGTCGCGCCCAGCCCTACGCAGATCAACACAACGCCTGCGACCACTCGGGCGCGCGGCACCGTGCGGCCGCCTCTGGTCGGGCCAAAGCTGCGCTCATGCTTTGCGAACACCGCGATGAAGGGCAACAGCGCAACGATATAGATACCAAGCCACAAGGGCCGCGTTGCCCACCATTCGCCCGTGCCCGGGACGCTATCCAGCCCAATCCCGCCAAGCGCGATCCACGTGAAAGTCATCACCAGCACAAAGGCGGTGAGGTGCCACAGAAAAACGGTCATGATCATGCCGTTCATCAGAACTGTAGCCGTCCATATCCCGATCTTGTCCAGCATCCGGCGCCCCAGTGGCTCCAATGCAAGGACAAGCCCGACCTGCACGACTCCCAACGCCAGCAGCGCAAAGGTTGGCGGCAATGAGTTTGAAAAACCATCAGGAGCAGATACCATCGACACTGGGTAAAACCCATAAACGGTGACCGAAATGAGCACGCCCAGTCCGGCGGCAAACCAGCCAAAGGCGAACAAGCGATTGTCAAACTTGGCATCGCGCCACGCCAGACCCAGCTGGTGAATCGCCAGGAACACCCAGAGGAAATTGGTGAAGCTGATGTAAGGTACACCGTGCTCAAACCGCAGCCAATCCACCAGCGCGGTAATCGGAATGTATATCGCAAAGCTGGCCCAACCCCAACGCTTCCATGCATTCACAGCCAGCGGAATGCAGGCCGTCACCAGCAGATAGACCGCCAAGAACCATACAGGGATCAGAGCCGCTTCGGTCGCCATGCGGATTTGCGCCCGGTCAAAACCGATCTGCGTCAATGCCAAAGCGATCACTGCCCAAACAAGCAGGACTGGGAACGTCGGAGCAATCAAACGCTGAACGCGGCTCGCCAGCCAATCGCGGTATACGCCCTTTTGCCCGGGGCTCGCTTTACGCAAAGTCCCCTCCCAGCTCACCGAATTAGAATATCCGCCCACCAGGAAGAACACCGGCATCACTTGAAACGCCCATGTTAGCCAATGCGTCCACGGCGAGGTTTCAATCAAATCGCCGCGCTGCAGCGCGCCTGCCTCATCAACATACAGTCCGGCCATCAACCAATGGCCGAACACCACCGCAAGAATTGAGATTGCCCGCAGGAAATCGACCCATCGATTGCGTTCTGGCGGTGCCATTTGCGCCAATTCGCGCGCTTGCCCCCACAGGCCTTTCTTCGCCTTTGGTGCGGTTTCGCCGTCCATAATCGTGATCCCTCCGACCCTGCTGAAGCACAGATATTGTGATCAATCAGCGCTTTCACAAGCTTTGACCTATCCATGCAGCCTGCATCGCCGCTGACAAGCATTGCCCCGCACCCCCTCCCCTGTTAGCGGCCACTGCACAAAATGACGGAGGCGCGCTGCGCCGAGACGAAGGTGTGACAATGTCCGATATCAAACGTGTGGTTCTCGCTTATTCAGGCGGTCTTGATACTTCTGTGATTGCCAAATGGCTGGAGGTTGAGCGCGGGCTGGAGGTGGTCACTTTCACCGCCGATCTCGGCCAAGGCGAGGAGATTGAGCCTGCCCGTACAAAAGCCCGCGCGATGGGCATTCCGGAAAAGCACATCTTCATCGAAGACCTGCGCGAGGAATTCGTACGCGATTTCATCTTTCCTATGATGCGCGCCAATGCCCGCTATGAAGGCGACTATCTGCTTGGCACTTCGATTGCCCGCCCGTTGATCTCCAAGCGCTTGGTTGAAATCGCTGCTGAAACTGGCGCGGATGCCATTGCCCACGGCGCGACCGGCAAAGGCAACGATCAAGTGCGGTTTGAGCTTTCCGCCTATGCGCTGAACCCCGATATTCAGGTCATCGCCCCGTGGCGCGAATGGGACCTTACTAGCCGCACAGCGCTGATCGCTTGGGCTGAAGCGCATCAGATTGACGTGCCAAAGGATAAGCGCGGCGAGAGCCCTTTTTCTACCGATGCGAACCTGCTGCACACATCCTCTGAGGGCAAAGTGCTCGAGGACCCATGGGAAGAGACGCCCGACTACGTCTACTCACGCACGGTCAATCCAGAGGACGCACCGGACGAGCCGGAATACATCACCATCGCGTTTGAGGCGGGAGACGGTGTTGCCCTCAATGGCGAAGCGATGAGTCCGGCCACGCTGCTGACCGCGCTCAACAATCTTGGCCGCAAGCATGGCATTGGCCGGCTTGATCTGGTTGAGAACCGCTTTGTCGGCATGAAATCGCGCGGCATGTACGAAACACCGGGCGGCGAGATCTACGCCCGGGCGCATCGCGGCATAGAGCAATTGACGCTGGACCGCGGCGCTGCCCACCTAAAGGACGAGCTGATGCCGCGCTATGCAGAGCTGATCTACAACGGCTTCTGGTTCGCACCAGAACGCGAGATGCTGCAGGCGGCAATTGATCACAGCCAGATTGGCGTCACGGGCGACGTCCGCCTCAAGCTCTACAAAGGCAATGCGCAGGTCGTTGGCCGCCGCGCCGATGTCGACTACAACCTCTACAGCGAAGACGTCGTCACCTTTGAGGACGATGCAGGCGCCTATGACCAGCAGGACGCTGAAGGCTTCATCAAGCTAAACGCGTTGCGACTCAAACTGCTCGCTCAAAGAGGCCGGAAACGCGGCCGCTGATCGTCAAAAGAGGCGCATTTTTGAGCGCTCATTTTACGATTGCGACGAGCCGCTGACTTATCCACCCTCGTCCACAAGTGATCTGGGCAAAAGTGGATAAGTCGGGGTTGCACCACTTGCGCGACTCGGTTTTTGGGCGCAGTTTCTAAACATCGAAAGGGCAGAAAAGGGATTGAGAAGAGGGCCGCAAGGCGCTATTTTTAAGCACTTTTTGTAACGATCGACGCGATGGTGATTGTCCACGCGAGCTTTGAGAAACAGGATGGCAATGGCTTCGGCCAAAACCAGACTGGATCGTTTGAGGAGATCGCGAAGCAGACCCATCAGATGGCCACCAATTTGGTCGGAGATTGAGGGCGAAAAGGGTTGGACCCGGATCGACTGTTTGAGATCGAAGGCAATACAGATTGATGGTCTCAGCTCCACCCGAGGAGCAGAGGATGCAAACAGGAACTTCGGTTCAGGAATGCAGAGACTGCTTGCAAGTGAAGCTGGATGCCGGTGCGAGCACTGGTGAAAAGCCCGCCGTACATCGTACGGAGGCAAGAAACCGGATGCCAAGTGCATCTTGCGAGGTTCGCCAAGCAAGTTGACCACGCGTCGGTAAGAGTGGGGTCGGCAGCAATGCCGGCCCCATTTGCTTTGCGCGCCTGGTTTTCGCCAAGTGGCAGCCCACTCCGCAAACCCGAACCACGCCAGAACGGGCATCAAACCGGGCAATCAGAGCTGCGCCCGATTGTGCTCTCCCCCTCTTTTCGCCTAAAGCATGCCCATTATGAGAGGGGTATCAAAGCGAGTTTGCGCGAGCGGCGTTGGCGTAGCCACGGCCCTGCTCCTGTTCGCATCCGTCCCCTCCAGCACCCTCGCTCAGCAAGACGGCGCGCTCCTGCAAACCCCGCAGACCCAGCAGCAGCCCCAAGCAGCCCCCCGATCCGCCGCCTCCTTCGACGCGCAGTTCGCCCCCTATAACACCGCGCCCAGCCCCATCACCGTCGCCCCTGGCGCGGTCGACCTCACCAGCTTTGAGCCGACCGCTGAACCCAAGCCGCCGGAGCCGCGCAGCATCCGCAATCTCGGCAGCGGCATCGCATCCTACTACGGCCGCCGCTTCAACGGCCGCCTCACCGCCAATGGCGAGCGCTTCAACATGCGCGCCATGACCGCCGCCCATAAGACCCTGCCCTTCGGCAGCCTCGTGCGCGTTACCAACCCGCGCAATGGCCGCGCTGTCACCGTGCGCATCAACGATCGCGGACCGTTCGTGAAAGGCCGCGTCATCGACCTCTCGCGCGCAGCGGCTGAGGAGATCGGCATGATCAGCAGAGGCCATGCCCGCGTGGACCTGGAACTGGTCGCCCGCTGATGGACGGTATTCTGATCTTCGGCGCTGGCATAGCCACCGGCTTCATCCTCGCTGTCATTGTGCTGAGGCGCACAGGCGGCGACATGATCGAGCAGCAGCGCCGCGATGCCTCCAGCTTTGGCCACCGCACTCCCACCCCTCCGCGCGCGCCAGAGCCGCTTACGCCACCGCATCACAGCCTTCAGGGCACCACCATCGACCTCAGCAACGATCCGGAAGTCCGCGCGGCCTTCATGAACGGTCGCAAGATCGAGGCGATCAAGCTCGTTCGCGAGCGTACCGGACTGGGCCTCAAGGAAGCCAAGGACATCGTCGAGAGCCAGTGGCCGCATTAGCGTGCCCGTCCCTCCCCGCGCCTCCATTCACCGCGCGCGCGGCTCGCTTGGAACACATGGAACACAGTCCAGGGGCCAAAATCTCGGCCCTCTCTCACAGCCCGATTGAGCGCAGCCTTCGGCCATAGCGCCCCGCGCGATCGGCACGGGGCAGCGCACGAGCAACTCGCGCTATTCGAGCGTGATGCCCGCCTTGGTTGCGCAGGACGTTAGGGTGGCTTCCGACATACCGCGTCCGCCATTGGTGATGGCCTTGCTCATCTTCTCGGTAATGCAGGTGCACATCTCGCCCGCCTGTTCGCGCGTGATCGAGCTGTCGGCACGCTCCGTCCGGCTGATGCACTTGGCGATGGCCGCCCCCTCAGCCCCGCCGCCATAATCCGACGGGTCAGGCGCATTGCACCCGGCCAGCAAAGCGGCAGCGGAAAATAGGACGATCGGTGTTAAGGTAATGTTTCTCATAGACTTTAGTATATCGGACAAGTGTTAAGATTTGCCCCCGCCAATGTGAATGCGCGGGCAGGAGCGCGCAGCAAAGCCGCGATGTGAGCAGATGCGGACCGCCTGGGCACAGGTGCGAGCGCACCGGCACACACCTCACTCATGCCCCGAGTAATCCGCGCCCTCGGCCATAGCGCCCTCAGCAATATGCGCGGGCAAGTCCTGCGTGCGCGCCACGGCCCACCATTTCTCCAGCCCCGCCTCAAAGGCGCACAATTGCGCCGCCTCCGCCTCGCCCGGATCGTCGAATTGATGCACCGCGCGCGCAGTGATGGGCCGCTCCGCCTCCATCGCCATCAGGCGCTGTTCGAGTTCGGGTATCGGGGGATTTGAGGGGGATTGGGAGTTTGGAGTTTTTTGTTGTTCCGCAAGCGCATCCGCGCTCGCGATATCCTCGTTTTGTTTGTTTGCGCCCTCAAGCGCCGGGCGCGGGCCATCCGGCCCGCTTGGCTTTCCTCGCATAAGCTCGGGCGGGCGTGCGCCCTTGCACTCGCCTTCGGCTCGCGATTGGTGCTGGTAGCAGCCGCATGTGCTTCGCGTTTGGCTTTGGGCTTTTAAGCGCGCCTCCTCGGCTTCTTTCTCCTCAATGCGCTCTGCCAATCGGTCGAGCCGTGCGAGGTGCGCCAGCAGCAGGCGGCTGTCATAGCGGGTGCGGGTCGCCACCTCCTCGCCGTGATAGAACACCTTTTCGGTCACCCCGCTGATCGCGCGGTCGGCCAGGATCGACTCAACATGCGTGCGAGCGATCACCAGAGCGGCGTCCCACTCGTCCAGAAAGCGCGGCTCCGCCTGACGCGCGCGGTAAGCGGTCTGCGGGCTGAGCGAAGCCGCCCGGCACGCAAGCCGCACATTGCCATAGAGGCGCAGGTTTTCGAGAAAGGCGGCACGCCGCGCCGGTGTGAGCGCTGGCGGGACGGATGGAAGAGGGAGAAGCTGAGTCATGGTGTTTGATTCCTTTTTTAGCGCCCTCAAGAGCCGGGCGCGGGCCATCCGGCCCGCTTGGCTTTCCTCGCATTAGCTCGGGCGGGCGTGCGCCCTTGCACTCGCCTTCGGCTCGCGAACCATTCCAAGCCAACTGCATGGGGCCAAGGTTCCTGGCGCGAGGTAATTTGGGTAGCTCCAAGGTTCTTGGTGCGAGATCGCTGGGTAGCGCCGAGACGCTTGGCGCGAAGTAGTTGGGTGAGCACCAAGGTTCTTGGCGCGAGATCGATGGTTTGGAATGGTCCGGTCCGCGACTAGCGGACCGCAAGGCCGACCGGCCGCCGCGGCTTATGCCGCGAAAGCCAAGCGGGCCGGATGGCCCGCGCCCGGCGCTTGAGGGCGCAAACAAATAAACAAGCGTCAGCGCGCGAGGTAGTTGGGGTAGCACCAAGAACCTTGGCTCCCTGTCTCTGGCTTGGTCGCGGAGCACGGCGCGAAGCGCCGCAAGGACCTTGTGGCCGCCCGCAGCGATGCGCCTGAAAGGCGCGTGAGCGAGGAAAGCCAAGCAGCGCGGATGCGCTGCGCCCGGCGCTTGAGGGCGTAAACAAAAATCCGCCCCGCCCGCAGGGTCTAAACAAAAAACTCCCCACCTCTTGGTGCAACCCAACCGCATGGCACCAAAAAAACTACCTCACCCTGCCCCCTATGCGCCCAGCCTCGACATGCGCGAGCCGAGCTGCGCGCATGCTCAGCCGGTCCGGGGTCTCCGGGGCGCGTGGGATAAGGGCTTTGGGGGAGTTTGCGGCGCGCATCATAGGGACCGCGGGAAGGAAATGTTGGGCCTTGGGCCATGGTCGTTCGCCTTTGATTTTCAGTTCAAGGGAACAGGACCATCTATAGGAACTTTGGCGTGTAGGAAAACTCAGCGAGCCAATTTCAGCGGCAATAAAATAGGTCTTGCAAGCCCGATGAATATGGTGTCAATGAAAGGAACAAACAGGGAATTTTAAAGTCGCCGAGGGGACAACAATTGGTGCCGGAACGCTTCGTCTTTAGACAAGTCTATACAGCGGATATTGCGGTTTTTGCGGCGGACAAAGAGCTAAGAGCGAAGAACCACTTCCCTATGCAAGCCTGCCATCAAACCTCCTACAGAGAGCTTGTTGAACGCCGAGGAACTGAAGAGTTTACAATGCCATGTGGAGGTGTTGTGAATGACTATGTGCTATTCTACTTTTCGCCATTCACAGCCTTCTGCTACACAATCTACAAAGGAAACGTCGAGTTACGAGCTCCGAATGGGGAGAGCCTTGGAACAGCGACCCAAGCTGACCGCTCATTTGTCGTCTACAAGGCTGCGAAGCTAATCGAGAACGACACCTTCCTGACTTATTTTTCGAACACAGCACTAAATGATAGGTCGGTCGAAATTGTTTTTGGGCAGTCATTGGAAGAACTCCAAGATACCGTTAAATGGGCGCTGTTTGACGAAGCACCAATGGCTGGCCATGTTGCAGAGATTGGATATCAAGGCTGCTGTCGCTACTTTTTGGACCGCGCTGAGCCGGAGCGCTATCAGGATAGAAAATCTCGAAGGATGGCAGAATTCCTAATTAGAGACGCGGTGCCATTGGATCATGCTGAGTGCATTTTAACTCCCAATGATACGAAGAACCAAGAAGTTACGGCAATCTTGCGTTCCAAAAATATGACTATTCCTGTTCTTACTAAGCCTGGGTGCTTTTTCTGATGTCTATTACATTTAAAAAAGGGGACTTGTTTACTGAGCAAGCTGACGCGATAGTTAATACGGTGAATTGCGTAGGAGTTATGGGCAAAGGTGTGGCTTTAGAGTTTAAGCGGAGATGGCCAAAAAATTATCTTGCTTATCGAAAACTCTGCCAATCAAAAAAACTAAGGCCCGGCGACCTTTTCATCTATGAGCAAACTGATTTGCTGACGGAACATGGCCCTAGCTATCTTGTGAACTTTCCGACCAAAGATCACTGGCGCGCAAAATCCAAAATTGAATATGTCAGTGATGGCCTTATCGCACTCCGAAATGAGCTAGAGACCGGAAAAATTCGTTCAATAGCCATGCCTCCACTCGGATGTGGCAACGGCGGGCTTGAGTGGAGAGTTGTGAAAGATTTGATAATAGAAAAACTCGAAGGACTCGATACAGAAATCATCGTTCTAGAACCTTTGGAAGAACGCGATAATCCAGAGCACGCCAATCAAGACTCGATTGAGCTCACGTTTCGTCGCGCAGCACTTTTGAAAACGCTTGGAGACCTAGAACCGTTGTTTGGTGATGGATTTGATCGGTTGTCATTGCAAAAACTGACCTATTTTTTGCAAGAACTCGGGATTCCTTTTGGCCTTTCATTTCATAAAAACAAATTTGGCCCCTATTCAGAAAATCTCAAAAGGGCTTTTGCGACACTAGAAAAACAAGGCGCAATTGCCGGGTTTACTGGGAGCAACCAAGTCAGTCACGTGACCAAGGCTGGCTATGCTGCAGCCGACGATTTTTTGATAAACGAGCAAAAAAGCCATGAAGTCTCAGAGATAGTTAGAAAACTGTCTCATCTTATTGAAGGGTTTGAAAGCCCTTATGGACTTGAGTTGCTCTCTACAACGCACCATCTCTCAAAAAACCAAAGCAACCAATCTGTGGATGACTTGATCTCCGCATTCCATTCATGGAGTGACCAGAAAAGAGAGAGATTTGGAGATAGTGCAATTGGTAACGCCTTTGCCCGTCTTGGTGAAGACGGGCTTTTGGGAACGAGTTAAACTCGACAAAACCAACAAAAAAAACGCGCCCTCCCCGCAGGAAGAGCGCGTCTCTCAAAATCCTAAACCTTTAAGCGCAGCCCCGGACGGAGCATTGCGCGTGCGGGCTTACTCCGCAGCGGGGGCGTCTGCGCCCGTACCCGTTTCAGCCAGAACCTCGTTCATGCATTCCTCGCCAAGCGCGGTCATCTTTTCCTCATCGACCAGATCGGTCAGGCCGAAATCCTGCTCTTTCATCTTACCAACAGAGCAATCGCAAAATGGCTGTGCCAATTCCGCCGGTCCGCCGACTTCTGCGGCGAAGGACGATTGGCATTCTGAACCAAATTCGTCGAACATCGCGTCTTTATCGACCAAGTCGCCGCAGGCAGACAGCAACAGGCCGCCCGTCATCAATGCGGGTAGCGCGAATGCTTTGGTAGTGAATGACATGAAAGACCCCTCAATTGTCTGGTGTGATACGCCGTGTCCCGGCCCCGCGCATCCTACACAGCGCGCGGGGCTTGGCAATCGTGTGTGTTGGCGGGTGACATCTAAACCATTGCCAGCAGGGCGGATTGCGCGATAGTCTGGACCGACATAACGGGGCAATCATCCATGCAAGAGACCACCATATCGGGCTTCCAATTCCTGCTCGAAACGTTCGTGCTGCTGATGGGCCTCGCCATGGCTGAGGTGCTGCGCGGCTTTGCCCGGGTGCTAAAGCTGCGCGCGCGGCAAAAGGCCGGGGTCGATCCCGCGTCTGAGGCGATCACGATTGGGTGGCTGGTGCCGCTGATGGGGCTGGTGGTGATCCTCGATCAGTCGACGTTCTTCCTGCACATGTACAGCTTTCGCGAGACGCTGCTGTTCAATGGCGGGACGGTGATCGGGATCTTGCTGACGATCGGTTGGTATTATCTGATTGCGAGCCTGGTGTTCCCCGACAAGCCCGCCGATTGGCGCGATTTTGACGCATGGTATTGGCAGCAGAAACGCTGGATCATGGGCGGCGTGATCGGGATCAATGCGATCAGTACGGTTGCGGGCATATTGCTGGCGACGCCGGAGCAGCTTGAGGCAACGCGGGAAGCGCAACAGGCCGGCATTGCTGGCATATTGGCTGGCCTGGCCGCCTTGGCAGCGATCCCGGCGATGTTCTGGCTGTTCTTTTCCAAGAGCAAGCGGGTGAACATCGCTCTGCTACTGGTGCTGGTGGCCAGCCCGGTGATCTACGGCGCGCTCACCATTGGCAGCGAGCTTCCCGGCTGATCGCAGACCCGACGCGCGGGTAAGCCTTAGCCAGCCTTCGCCTTCTTCTTGGTGGTCTTCGCCGGTTTCGCGCCCTGCTTCGCCGGCCCCTTGCTCAGCATGTTCTTGAGGTATCCGCCGGTGAAGCTGCGCGGTTCTTTCGCGACCGTCTCCGGCGTGCCCGCTGCGACCACTTCGCCGCCGCGCACCCCGCCCTCTGGGCCCAGGTCAACGATCCAGTCGGCCGTCTTGATAACGTCGAGATTGTGCTCGATCACCACCACGGAATTGCCCTGCTCCACGAGGCGGTGCAGCACCTCCAGCAGCTTGCGCACGTCCTCAAAGTGCAGGCCCGTGGTCGGCTCATCAAGGATATAGAGCGTTTGCCCGGTGCTGCGTTTGGACAGCTCCTTCGCCAGCTTCACCCGCTGCGCCTCACCGCCCGACAATGTCGTCGCCTGCTGGCCGACCTTCACATAGCCAAGGCCGACCTCGTTCAGCATCCGCATCTTGTCGCGGATCGGCGGCACGGCCTTGAAGAAGCCCTCCGCATCTTCAACCGTCATGTCCAGCACATCGGCGATGGAGAGGCCCTTGAACTTCACCTCCAGCGTCTCGCGGTTGTAGCGTTTGCCGCCGCATTCCTCGCAGGTGACATAGACGTCGGGCAGGAAGTGCATTTCGATCTTGATCAGGCCGTCGCCGGTGCATTGCTCGCAGCGGCCGCCCTTCACGTTAAAGCTGAAGCGGCCCGGCTTGTACCCGCGCGCCTTCGCCTCTGGCAGACCAGCAAACCAATCGCGGATATTGGTGAAGGCACCGGTGTAGGTCGCCGGGTTGCTGCGCGGGGTGCGGCCAATCGGCGACTGGTCGATCTCAATCACCTTGTCGCAATATTCGAGGCCCTCGATTTTATCGTGCTTGCCCGCGATCACGCGCGCGCCGTTCAGCACGCGGGCGGCGGAGGCATAGAGCGTATCAATGGTAAAGGTCGATTTGCCTGAGCCGGAGACCCCGGTGATGCAGGTGAATGTGCCCAAGGGGATCGACGCTGTGACGTCTTTCAAATTGTTCGCCTGAGCGCCGCGCACCGTAATGTTGTGCCCATTGCCGGGCCGCCGCTCTGCAGGAACCGCAATCTCGCGCCGCCCGGTGAGATAGTCTGCGGTGAGCGACTTTTTCGACTTCATGATCTGTTTCAGTGTGCCCTGCGCCACCACTTCGCCGCCGCGCACGCCCGCGCCCGGGCCAAGGTCAACGACGTGGTCCGCCTGACGGATCGCGTCTTCATCGTGCTCCACCACGATCACCGTATTGCCGAGATCGCGCAGGCGCTTCAACGTCTCGAGCAGCCGGTCATTGTCGCGCTGATGCAAGCCAATGCTCGGCTCGTCGAGCACGTAGAGAACGCCAGAGAGCCCGCTGCCGATCTGGCTCGCGAGCCGAATGCGCTGGCTCTCCCCGCCAGAGAGCGTCCCGCTGGTCCGATCGAGGTTGAGGTAATCCAGCCCGACATTGTCGAGGAAACCGAGCCGCTCGTTGATCTCTTTCAGGATCGCCTTGGCGATCTGCGATTGCTGATCGGTCAGCTTCTCATCGAGCGCCAGGAACCAGTCCTTCGCATCCGACACGCTCATCTTCACCGGGTCGGCAATGTCCGTGCCCGCGACCTTTACTGCCAGCGCCTTTTCATTCAGCCGCTTGCCGCCGCAGCTCTCGCACGGCTGCGCGGTTTGGAATTTGGACAGTTCCTCGCGCATCCACGCGCTGTCGGTTTGCAGCAGGCGGCGATTGAGATTGCCGATCACACCCTCAAACGGTTTGCGCACCGTGTATTCCTTACGACCGTCCTTAAAGGTCAGCTCAACCGGCATACCGCCGGTCCCTTGCAGAATGATCAGCTGTTGATCAGGCTCCAGATCGCGCCACGGCGTCGTCAGATTGAAATCATACGCCTTGGCCAGGCTGGCCAGCACTTGCAGATAATAGGGCGAAGGCGGATTGCTCTTCGCCCATGGCGCAACCGCGCCCTGTTTCAGGGTCAGCCCTTCGTTTGGCACCACCAATTGCGGGTCGAACAATTGCTTCTCGCCCAAACCGTCGCAGGTTGCGCACGCCCCCTGAGGCGCGTTGAATGAGAACAGGCGCGGCTCAATCTCTTCAATGGTGAACCCGCTGACCGGACAGGCGAACTTCTCTGAAAAGACGATGCGATTATCCGGAACCCCTGCTCCCTTAAGATTCCCCCTTTTTCCGTCCGGGCTGAGCTTGTCGAAGCCATGCCCTTTTCTTCGGAAGTGGAGGACAGCCCTTCGACAGGCTCAGGGCGGACGGACTTGAGGGCATCCTCAACCGTGCCATCCGCCAGATCAATATAGGCCAGCCCTTCGGCCAGCTTCAGCGCGGTTTCGAAACTATCGGCCAGGCGGGTTTCCATGCCGGGTTTGGCTGCGATCCGATCAACCACGACTTCGATGTCGTGCTTGAATTTCTTATCGATCGCCGGCGCTTCCTCGATTGGGTATAGTTCCCCATCGATCCGCACGCGGGTGAAGCCCGCCTTTTGCCATTCGGCCAGTTCCTTGCGGTATTCGCCCTTGCGCCCGCGCACCACCGGCGCGAGCAGATAGGCGCGCGTGCCCTCAGGCAGTTCCATCACCCGGTCGACCATCTGGCTGACGGTTTGCGCGGCTATCGGTTTGCCGGTGGCCGGTGAGTACGGCACGCCCACCCTCGCCCACAGCAGGCGCATATAGTCATAAATCTCGGTAACGGTCGCCACGGTTGAGCGCGGATTGCGGCTGGTCGTCTTCTGCTCAATGCTGATCGCTGGCGACAGCCCATCGATGTGTTCAACATCGGGTTTCTGCATCATCTCAAGGAATTGCCGCGCATAGGCCGACAGGCTCTCAACATAGCGCCGCTGACCTTCAGCATAGATCGTATCAAACGCAAGCGAGCTCTTTCCCGAGCCAGACAGGCCTGTGACCACGATCAGCGCATCACGCGGCAAATCAATATCAACGCCTTTGAGGTTGTGCTCTCTGGCACCGCGAACTGAGATTTTCGTGAGGGACATGGCACACCAATTGGGGCCTCAATCCCTTTGAGTCCAGAGGCACCGATACAAAGCCGCTTCTCGGCGCTATGTTCTCCACATGTTCCAGCGGCGCTAGCAGGAAAATCGCCTCAGTACCGTTTCAGCTTTATTTACTATCTTTAGGTAGGAGGCCGTAAGGGAGCGATTGATCACTATGGACCACGCAAAATTTGATTTCGCGAATTCGTATGAAATTAGATCAGAATTGTTTGAACAACGCGCAAAGGCATTGTTCGGTGACGGTACGTTGCGTGCCGAGATTGCTCAGTTCTGGGCGCGCTATTCCCGAGAAATAGAAGCGTTCTCCCAAACCTATTGGGACGGACAAATCGACGGTAGCAATATCGAAACTATGAGTGCGCTGCTCGGCCGTCAATTGTCGCATGAGGAAGTGGTGCAGACATCGGTCGAACGCTCGCTCGGCATTTTTACCGCCACAGATGAACTCGAATGGATGGACAGGCTTGCTTGGCTTGGCCTTGCTGGTTGGTTGATCGACCGCCAGGATATGATGATCCAGAAACGCTCCAAATATTATAATGGAGTGATTGAGGTTATTGCACAGGGTGCAAATTCTGTTGCTGATGCACTGCCCGACATTACCTTCTTCAATCAGCTTGCCTTTATCCAGCTCGAAATCATTTCAAGCTTCCGGGCTCAGCTGGATGCACGCTATCGCGCAGATAAGATCAACCGGATGGGCAGTGAATTCGTTGCAACCCTGTCAAACAAGATCGAAAACACATTGTCCGTGTCAGAGGCCTTGCGTGACGAGGCCCAAGGTGCCGATTCCAAGATTTTGGAACTGCAGCACGCCACAATCGAAGCAGCGGCGATTTCAAAGCAGTCCGCGCAATCGATGCAAGATGCAGCCAATGCTGCTGGCGTCCTTGAGCAGGCGCTCAATAATGTGAAGTCTGGTCTGGATGAAAACCGCAGTGTGTTGGTCAAAGCAGTTGATCAAGCGGGCCTGACCGCGAATGACAATGCGAAAGCCGTCGAGGAAGTTGTCGCTATTGAAAAGATCGTCCAATCCATCTCGGACGTAGCCGATCAAACCAACATTCTTGCGCTCAATGCCAGCATCGAGGCGGCGCGTGCAGGCGATGCAGGCGCAGGATTCGCCGTTGTCGCGCAAGAGGTGAAGAGCTTAGCCGGGCAAACCGCATCAGCGACGGATATGGTTCAAAAGCAGATCGACGCCATCCGTTCTTCAACACAGAAAAGCCAGCAATCGAGCAATTTGATGTGTGAGCTTGCAGAGCGATTGGGCGAAGAAAACCAATTGCTGCTCGAAGCGCTGCAAAGTCAGCTTGCGAAATTCTCTAGCATTACCGACGCTGTCGATGAAACGAGCTGAAGGCGCAGCCAGCATGGGTGAATTGGTTGCCAATGTTAATCGCGACACAAACAGCGTTGTTGCTCTGATACAGCGCCTAGCCAATGCATCTCAAGACAGCGCACAGCAACTTTCGGGAATCGTCAATGAAACCGGCAAGTTTGTACAAACCATTGGCGATGAAAAGCGTAACATCGGCTAGTTCGCGGCGGCCTGTTTGCAGGCTTTACGAGTCTCACGTGCTTTTCCCATTTGCAACAACATTTCATCTCACAACCCCTGTTTTTATTGGAAAAATCCGTCTACCCTACAGGAAAACTTAAGTTCCGCTGCCCCCGAATATGCTTAGTGTAAAAGGCCTCTTTGCTAGTCTTCCCACAAGCCCTTCGGGTCGCACCTAAGGCGAGTTTGCCGGAACATGAGTTTAGAGATGAGGCCGCTGCGTGGGAACGTGGCGGCCTCGAATTGGGGGAGCATTTTGGGCTTCAGAACTGCGCGAGCGCTCTTGTGCGGCTTACTGCTTCTTTCACAAGCGGCATGCACAACGGTCGTCCTCGACCAAGACAGCGAACGCGAGATCGTGAGCTTCGGCCTGACCCGCATCGTCATTCCTGAAACAAGCGGCAACCTGATCGCGTTCAAACGCAATGGCATCGGCCTCGGCTACGGCGCCGCCATTGGCGAAGCCGCTTGGCTCGGATTCAGCCAAGAGGAATGGGTGATTACCGACCCCGCTGACTGCCAATTGCTGATCATCATCCGATCAGACGCAGAGGCCGAGCAGGCTTCGAAAATTCTCGAACAATTAGAGGGGGAAGATATATGTTACGCAAACGATACTCAGCGCTGATATTGCTGGGGGCGCTGCCCGCATTGGCGGGGTGTGTTCAAGCTATTCGTCACTCAAACACAATGGTTTTTGCGACTACGACAACTGCGGGTGTAAAAGTCGGCGCGGCAGCGGGAGAGACTCCTTCCGTCAATGTTGGATTTGACCGACAAGAGGCAGTGTTTATGCCTCTTCTTGCAAATGTTCGCGAAAAGAAAGATTCAGATAATCACCTTTCACCTTGCGACATTAGCCCGGAGAAACTCGGACAGCATAACCTTGTTGGCCATGAAGCCGTCCTTCACCCATGTAAGTTTGTTGCTTTACAATCCAGAGGCAAAGACATCGTTCAGCAAGATAGCTTCTCAGTGCTCGCTAGCTTTGGCGCCAAGGGCTCAGGTTCATCAAATGGAAAAGAAAGCGGCGAAGGTAGCATTGAGTTAGCTCAATATTTTGCTACCGGACTTGCTGCACAGAAACTCGCAGAAAACGGAGGTGCAGCGGTAGTTTCAACTGGAGGACAGCCGACTCATTTAGATGCCAAAGCGGAATTCGGAATTGCTTGGGGCGGTTTGCTTACCGAACTCGGTACGGAGTCAAATTCAGCTAAGCGATTGGCGATGATCAACAACGTGACAGGTAAGCTTGATCCCAAAATTGATAGCACGACCCAAAACTCTATCGTTGCAGAATGTACAAAGTCGGCAAAAGAGTGTGTCGCCGAAGTCGCTTCCCAAAGTGGTTCATTTCGAACAGCAAACTTTGCCGAAGTGGCATCCAAAGACTAGCTTTGACTTGAGTCACTACATCCTCAGAAGGGCCCACCCGCGCGCAGGCTGGTGGGTCCTTTTGCTTGCCCAAAGCATAATTTACCCGCAATACACGGCCACACAAATTCGTAATTTACCGGAGCTCTTATGAAGGCCCAACTCAAGGCCCAAACTGCCGCAATTACCCTCGCCGCCATGCTCACCGCAGGCTGCGCGACCACCAACGGAGAGACTGGGGTGAACCAAACCAACCCGATCGCAGAAGCCCAGGCCCAGGCTGAATATAGCCCTGAGATACCGGCCGGGACTGGCTATTTCGCTTCTGACAGCACGCTGCCCTTCCTGACCCCTGATTTCAGCAAGATCAGCGAAGACGATTACATCCCCGCTTTTGAGCAAGGCATGGCAATCCAGCAGGCCGAAGTTCAGGCGATCATCAACAATCCGGCGACACCATCGTTCAGCAACACGATTGTTGAGCTGGAAAAGTCTGGCCGGATGCTGGGCCGCGTGGCGCGCGTATTCTTTGCGCTGACGGGCCAGAACACCACCGACCGGCTGGACGCGATCAATCAGGAAATCAGCCCAAAGCTGACCGCGCATGGCGATGCGATCACCCTCAACCCAGAACTGTTTGCCCGGGTGAAGGCGGTTTATGACAATCGCGCCGCGATGGCGATGACCGTCGAAGACACGAAGTTGCTGGAAGAGACCTATTCCGGCATGGTTCAGGCTGGCGCGCTGTTGACCGAGGAAGAGCGCGAGCAGGTCAAAGCGATCAATTCTGAACTCTCCAAACTCACCACCGATTTCAGCCAGAAGGTCCGCGATGCGACCAATGATGGTGCGGTGATCGTCGACACCCGCGCAGAGCTGGCCGGCCTGTCCGATGCGGAGATCGAGGGCGCGGCCGCGCTCGCGAAGGAAAAGGGCATGGACGGCAAGTTCGCCATCGCTTTGCAGAACACGACGCAGCAGCCATTGTTGCCTGCGCTTGAAAACCGCGAAGTGCGCGAGCGTCTGTTCAAAGCCAGCGCGTACCGCTCCGACCAAGGCGGCGAGAATGACACCCGCATGATCCTCGCCAAGATCGCCGAATTGCGCGCGCAAAAGGCAGCTCTGTTCGGCCAGCCCGATTGGGCCAGCTACACGATGTACGATCGCATGGCGAAGCAGCCGAAGACCGCGCTCGATTTCATGGAGCAAATGGTCCCCGCCCTCGCCGCAACGCAGCGCCGCGAAGCCGCCGTCCTCAACGAGCGGATCGCCGCAGATGGCCTCAATTTCGAGGTTGAGCCATGGGATTGGTACCGCTTCGCGGGCAAAGTGAAGGCGGAGCAATACGCCTTTGATGAAGACGCGGTGAAGCCATATTTTCAGCTCGATAAAGTGCTGGAAGACGGCGTGTTCTACATGTCTAAGAAGCTCTATGACTTGACCTTTGAGCGCCGCACCGATCTGCCTGTCTATCACCCGGATGTGTGGGTCTACACCGTGTTCGATGCCGATGGCAGCGAGCTTGGCTTGTTCTACTTTGACCCATTCCAGCGCCCATCAAAGCGCGGCGGCGCATGGATGAGCAACTTCGTCGATCAGAGCGATCTGTGGGGCACCAAGCCGGTGATCTACAATGTGCTGAACATCCCGAAAGCTGCCGATGGCGAGGTCCAACTCGTCAGCTTTGATTGGGTCGAGACGACCTTCCACGAATTTGGCCACGCGCTGCACGGCTTCTTCGCGGATCAGCGTTATGAAAGCCTGTCCGGCACGGCGACCGCGCGCGATTTCGTCGAATACCCCAGCCAGGTTCACGAGATGTGGGCGACCTATCCAGAGGTGCTGCAAAACTACGCCAAGCACTATGAGACCGGCGAGACCATCCCGATGGAGCTGGTGGAGAAGATCCAGGCCGCATCGAAGTTCAACCAGGGCTATGACTTTGGCGAAGTGGTGGCCGCCGCGCTGCTCGATATGAAGTGGCACGCGCTCTCACCAGCGGAGGCCGCAGCAATCGACACGCCAGAGAAAGTCGATGCGTTTGAGCGTCAGTCGCTAGGCGAATTGGGCCTTGAGATTGATCTGGTTCCGCCGCGCTACCGGTCAAACTATTTCAACCACATCTTCAGCTCACCCGCGGGCTATTCTGCGGGTTATTACAGCTATTTGTGGACCGAAATGCTCGACAAGGATTCGCGCCAATGGTTCATCGATAATGGCGGCCTGACCCGTGAGAACGGCGATCACTACCGCAAAACCGTGCTCAGCCGCGGCGGCACGATGGACTATTTTGAGATGTATCGCACATTCGCCGGGCGCGAGCCGGATGTGAAATATATGATCGAAAGCCGCGGGCTGGCCGGCGGCGAGTAGACCCGCGGCCTGCGAACCAAAACACGAAGCCCCGGTAGGCACAGAACCAGTCAAGTTGACTAGTCTGTCCAACCGGGGCGACCCTGCATTTTCTCTGTGTAAGCGCTTTCACTAATTGCTGTGCCGAAAGCTGACAGTCGGCTTGCGCCCCACATCCAGTCAATGATGCAAGTTAAGTGCTTTGCCGTAGGTCGCGAATTCCGGGTGCGCAGCCGGCCAGTGTGGAAAGCCAGAATCACCTGCTGTTGGGCCGCGAATCGGCTTCGACCCGATTCGTGGAATTGGTCCAAGATTTTCTGAAATCCGGCTGAAAACCCGAAAAAAGCCCAATTTTCGCAAAAAAAGTGGCCAGAAACGCAAATTACAACGCTTTTTACAACGCTTTTACAACGCTCATTACAACGGTCGCCTGTCATCACCTGCCTTGAAGACGAGGCGCCCTGCCGGTGAGGTGTGGCTGATTGGTTATCGTACGACCCTTCCAATCGGTCACGCCTCATTGGGCCGCTCTATTATATGAGCAGCAACCAAAAGCGCCTCGTCTTGAATGTGAACAACACACACAAGACAGGGAACATGACAATGAAAAAGACCACTCTACTTTCGACCGCTGCTGCTGCAACCATCGCCGCGCTGGCAATTCAACCCGCACCCGCCGCGGCTCAGTCAACACAGACTGGCCTAAATGCAGACGCCAGCGGCCTAGATGCCACAGCCCTTGGCGGGGAGACCACGGCAAGCGGCGATGAATCAACAGCGGTTGGCCATGAGGCCAATGCGTTTGCAAGCGGCGCCACAGCCATTGGACAAGGCTCTGATGCAACTGGCACTCAAGCAACCGCGCTTGGCCAAGATACCAATGCGGCGGGCAACAATTCGGCTGCTATCGGTTTTGACGCAAGCGCCACAGGCGTGCGTTCTCTTGCACTGGGCGCTTTTTCCCAGGCCGGCTCAAGGGCAGTTGCTAACGGAGACTCGGCTATCGCATCCGGCACTGCTTCGATTGCCATTGGTTCGGAAGCAGAAACGAGCGCCGAGAGTGCCATCGCGATTGGCGAAAGTGCGGGAGCGAGCGCCTTAGGGGCCATTGCGATCGGCGGAGATGGAGGCGATGCAGACACCACAGGCGCGCAGGCGACGGAGCTCGGCGCGATTGCTATTGGTCTGGACGCACAAGTCGTCACTGGCGCAGATCAAACACTTTTAGCAGCCGGCGCGATAGCTATCGGGCTTGAGTCACAAGCGACGACCAATGGCGCGGTGGGGATTGGCTCCCTTGCAGATGCGACGGGCTTTGGCGCGGTGGCGATTGGTAGCGACGCAAACGCGACGGCCGATGGCGCTGTGGCGATTGGCGACGAAGCAGTTGCGCTAGCCGATGGCGCGGTGGCGATTGGCGACTTTGCAGGTGCGAGTGCCGTAGACGCGGTGGCCTTGGGTAACGGCGCGAAGGCCCGGGCTAGAGGTTCAATCGCGATTGGCGGCAGCGATGCCAACGGCGCAGCCATTGCTACCGGTGTGAATTCGGTTTCGCTTGGTCTGGGGTCTTTTGCCGGCGGAGATCGCTCGACTGCGTTTGGAGCCCAAACTAACGCTGTCGGCACAAATTCGCTGGCGCTGGGCACACAAGCGGTCGCCACCGCCGAGGACGGGTTTGCTGGCGGCGCGCGTGCGCAGGCCACATTCACAGGCGCGGTGGCGCTTGGCGCAGATACGGCAGCGACAGCAGCGGGCGCTGTCGCCTTGGGTAACGGCGCCGAGGCATTCGGTGAAAACAGTTTTGCCGGGGCTGCGGGCTCGAACGCCACCGGAGCCGGTTCCATAGCGCTGGGCGCGGATGCGGATGCGCGAGCGGATAATTCCATTGCCTTTGGCGCGGGCGCTGTTGCGGTTCAGGCTGGCGCGATTGCTCTGGGCGCGGGCGCCGATGCGAGTGGCTTTTTCGGTCTGGCGCTGGGCGTAGGCGCTGACGCGACCGAGACTAGCACGATTGCAATAGGTGTTGAGTCAGGCGCGACTGCAGGCGGCGCAGTCGCAATAGGTCAGCAGGCAAATGCGTTTGCTTTTGACGCGGTTGCAATCGGTGACTTCGCAACCGCGACGGGCAATGCGGCGATTGCCCTTGGTGAGCAGTCTGCTGCCCAGCAGGACAATGGCATTGCGATTGGTGCCGGGGCGAGCGCGACGCGGGTGAGTGCGATTGCCTTTGGCACGGGAGCCTTGGCCGAGTCCGTTCGCGCGACGGCAATTGGTGAGAATGCAACGGCGCGCGGCGATGATGCCTTTGCGCTGGGCAACAGCACTTTTGCCCGCGGGGCCAATGCGACAGCGATTGGTGGTTCAGCTCGCGCAACCATTGCCGGCGCGACGGCGATTGGCGGGACAGCCCGCGCGCAGGCAGCGAATGCTCTGGCGTTGGGCAATGGCACTTTGGTCAATCAGGAAGGTTCAACTGCAATCGGAGCCGGGGCCGTGACCAACGCCGCCAACCAAGTCACCCTTGGCGGTTCGGGCAGCTCCGTGCGGATCGGCGACATTGATGCGAGCACAGCCGCTCAGATTGGGCCGGTGGATGCGGTGACGGTGGATGCGAACGGCACGCTGGGCCGTCAGAGCGTGGCCACCGCCGCTTCGGTCGACAATGTGCGGGTGGCGCTTAACGCTGTTGCCCAAGTCTCCACCGCTCAGTTCGATGCGCTTAGCGGGCGGGTGGACAATTTGGCCTTCCGCTTGGAAGACCTCGATGACGACGTGCGCTCAGGCGTAGCCGCCGCGATGGCTCAGGCAGAGGCTCCTTTCCCGCCAGAACCGGGTCAAACAGGATACGCAGTCCGCGGAGCGACCTTCCGCGGGCAACAAGCTTTCAGCCTTGGCCTGTCACACAGGCTGAACGTCGACATTCCGATCACGATCAACGCCAGCGTTAGCCATGCGGGCAACAAGAATACCGGCGCGAGCGTAGGCGTGGCCGGGATATTCTAACGGCTCGTGCGTCAAAGCGATGGCGGATGTCTGGAGCGAAACCAGACGTCCGCCTCCACCCCCAAAGTCGGTCAGCTCACAAATACGATAGCCCGTCCGAAACAGGACGTATGAACCACTTAGCGGGTACCTGCCGGTAGCCTCCCGCCGCACGTTCTGTTTTGCGCCAGTGGCTCACGCCCCTGTCCCTGATCTTGGATCAGGCAGTTTGCGGCTCAGACACAACGGCGCAAGGCCCACCTTCCTCGCCGCAAGTCAGCAGCTCAACGAATTTCTCCGCATTGATCGCCACGTCGTCTGGGCCAATTTGGTCAAACGGGTCTTCCAAATGGCTTTGGATGTTGTCCAGCCCCGTCAGGATCACCGCGAACAGCACGGGCATCACATAGGTCAGCATGGGCGCTTCATATTCGATCGCCTGATGCGCGAAATATGGGCCGTAAATGATCGGCAGGATGATGATGAAGAAATCACTGAAGGCGCTGAGCGTGCGCGGCGTGCGATATTGATAGATGTGTTTCACGCTTTCAAAGGCGACGATCATCTTTGAGAGGTACTGATTGCAGCGGCTGCACTCGCCCGACGCCAGCCCCTCTGCGCGCATCCGCTTCACAAATTGGGAAAGCTCAGAGAACGAGGCGTAAACGGCTTGTTCGCGCGCGGGCATATCTGCCAAATCGCTTTTGAACATATCGCGGCATCCGCGCAGCAAACGCGCCAGTGCGCCTTCAAGATGCTTGATCCGTTCCTCGTTTTCCTCTGGCAGCCAGTCGCGCGCAGCAAAATAGATCGCGCGGCCATGGGCTTTGATCGTGCCATAGTCATCCAGCGCCGCCTCGCGCCGCTTGTATGCATGGCCGATGGAGAACACGATTGGGAAGATTACCGCGGTCGAGATGATCGTCAGCGGGTAATCAGCGACCAGGTTCAACTTCAGCGAAAACCACGTGGCAAACACCGCCAGGATCGCGACGCCCAAGGTCTTCCAATTAACAATCAAACCAATTCTTGAAATACGTTCGAGCAGCACGAGCAGCCTCCTGTTGTCCGTTTGTGGCGGACTTTAGAGGCAAGAGCTTGAAACAGGGTTAAGCGCAAGTTGAGGCGCGCCTATGGGCGGCGTGCCGCTGGTCCCAGCCAACGTGACTCTTGTGCCCAACTGCGACTGATAGGCCGTCATTTCCTGCCTGGTCGATTTTTCACCAGTCGTTCTCTAAAGCCGACTTTCAGCTTACGACCCATTTGCGGACGTTCATAACGGTGTCAGCTTTGCGCCCAAATCTTCGTCATTCCGATGGCGACCCCAAAATTCCAAAAGCAGTCATTAGCGGCATTATAAACTAAGACCCGAACTCGCCAGAATGCACCAAAGAGCTAAGTACTCCCAGCGTCGTGTTCTGGGCGAGTTTGGGCCGCTCGCATTTCGCTGATTTGAGGACAAGAGTGTCTAACCTAATCAACTGAAGCTATTGAATGTAAGCGAGTTTGCAAACCATTACTGGCTGTATGTTGCTATATCCGGCCTTTGAGTCTTGTGTTTATGTCGCCGAAATCCTTTGAAATGGCTTTCTTAAACAGTGAATTCAGCAGTGGTGCCAATAAACGGTAAGCCCCTTTCCAATTCATTGTGGCTTCAACGGAAAGTTGAGTATCCCCGCCCTTTTCAGCGAATTTTACATCGATAACGCCTGTGGCCTTACCGCTTGCAAAATCTTCGGTGAAAATATGAGGGCGCTCGAATGCGGCATATTTCATGTCTGCAGTTTGAGGTTTTTTGCCATATAGAAAGGTCTCTTTCCAATGGGTTCCGATGCCATCTGGCGCAGGTGTTAAACGCTCAACATTTATCAAGGCCTCTTGCCAATCCATACGATTGTCGACGTTACTCACATAATCGAATACGGTTTCGATCGGTGCTTCAATAATAGTGCTGTAAGTAAATGAGGCCATTTTGTCTTCCCTGTATAAATTAGAATAGCAATTCGATTGGGTTCAGCGTCCTCATCCTGGGCGCCTTAAGGCATTCAGTTAAATTGATTCGACCATCGTCAATGGGCCAATTCGAAACGCAGCAGACCCGTTCCCTAATGTCTGCCGTTGGGCCTAATGCAGTCAGAACCAGACAGTCAACCAAGCGCAAAGAGGAGCAAAAAGTTAATTACTTGAATGGCCGCTCACCACCCCCAATTGCGGACCGAAACACACAGCGTGTCTCAACCTATATCAAGACGCGCAAGGCTTTATTTACCACAAGCCCGTATCCTAGTTCGCCTTACGCAGTTGTATTTTTCCGCTTAAGCACGCTTTGCACAAGGGATCAGGGGACTGGAATGTACAAGATCGAATCCAATCCAGAAAAGAACCGAGTTACAATCACGTTTTCAGACAACTTTGATTACGATGTGCGCGAGTTTAAGACCGCATACCAGAACGCTGTTTTGGCGGCCAAATCCAAAGATGGGCATTTCGACATCTTGGCCGATTGGACTCGAACCATGACCATACCACAAACCCGAACAGACGAGACATTCGATATATTCACATGGTCTGTGGCGCACGGGCTTAGAAAATCGGCAAGCGTCGTGGGCACCATCGTCCAGCGTATGCAGTTAAAGCGTATCACCAAGCAGAAAGACGACACCGGTCTGTTTGAAACCAAGGCCCAAGCCGAGGCTTGGCTCGACGGGTCAGAATAAGGCTTAAGCTTCCGCGTAGAAATAGGACAATAAACTCAGCGATCTCAATTCGTCGCCACAGGTAATCCGGCTTAACGTGATGGCTAACGTCCGCTTTCACCCCCAAGAACGGTCATTTCGCGGCTGCGATGAGTCACCCGAAACCAGACACGCTAGTCAGATTGGCTGGAATCACCAGAGTGCTCGGCTGCGCGGCGGGAACTGATAACCCTTTCGCACCGTGCCGCTCATGCCAGTGCGAAGGATTGGGATCTCCGGCTGCTTGCCATCACGGCCAGTTTTTTCCACGCTGCCAATGACATAGCCCTCTGCGCCGTCTTCGATATTGACCGAATGGCACGAGGTGACATGCGCCGGGATTGCGAGCTTTTGCCCCTTCATTTTGCCTTCTGTCACTTCCACGACGTAGAAATTGGGCCATAACCGATCTTGCCGCCCCGCGCGCTCACCAGAATAGCGGATCTTGAAGACGTCGCCCTTGGCCCCGTCGTTTTGCTCCGGTTTCTCTTCCATTACGGGATAGACCACGGATTCAAACTGCGGGCCTTGGCATGCATAGGCCGGAGCGGATGCAGCGGCCACAACCGCCGCGACGCAACAAGCAATTGGAAAACTCTTCATACCCACTCCCCAGCATAATGCTCTGATGATCGATATGCTAAAGGCGCTTTGCTGACAGGGACTTGAACCCGTTTGCGGCTGAGGTTCAGACGGTGATCAGCGCCCTTGCCCCCGGCTCGCCGATCCACTTGGTGTCAACGCCCCAGCTTTTGGCGATGGCTTCATTGGTCAGCGCATCTTCCGGCGCGCCATCGGCGACGAGCCGCCCCTGATCGAGCACCAGCACGCGGCCCGCATGGTTCATCGCCTGGGCCAGATCATGCACGACCAGCACCACGCCTTTGCCCGCCGCCGCAGCGCTCTTGAAATGCTGGATCAGCGCGGTCTGATGCGCCAGATCGAGCGCAGCCAAGGGCTCATCGGCCAGGATCCATTGCGGCTCTCCGGCGAGCACTCTGGCGAGCAATACTCGCGCCTGTTCACCGCCGGACAATTTGCTGGCCGGGCGGCGGCGATGGTCGCCCAGCGCCAATGCCTCAATGGCTCGCTCGATGGCGTCCTCTCCGCGCTGGCTGCCTCCATCACCGCGCGGCATCCGGCCCAGTGCGACGATGTTCTCCACCGCAACATCCCAAGCGATTTCAGCGGATTGCGGGAGGTAGCCGATAGCTTTTGCGCGGTCCTTTGGATGGAGCGCGGCAATGTCGCGCTTGTCCAGCGACACCCCGCCTGCCACCGCTGGCAGCAATCCGGCAAGCGTCAGTATCAGGCTCGACTTGCCCGCCCCATTCGGGCCGCAAATCGCAGTGATCTGGCCCGGCAGCAAGGTCGCGGCAATATCATCGAGCACGGGCGCACCTGCGCGGGAGACAGAGAGATCATGGGCCTGCAAGATCATAGCATCCCCCGGCGCATTTTCAGCAGCAACCACAGGAAGAACGGCGCGCCGATTAGAGAAAGCGCGATGCCCAGACGCAGCTCTGTGATCAACGGCAGAACGCGCACCGCGCTATCCGCCACCAACACGAGCAGCGCCCCGGCGAGCGCACTCGGCAAAATCACGCTCGAAGGCATGCGGTCCGTCATTGGGCGTACCAGATGCGGCACGATCAGCCCGACAAATCCGATAATACCGGCCACAGCAACCCCTGCCCCGACGGTCAGCGCCACGCCGACGACAAGCAGGCGCAACAGCATTCGCGGATCGACGCCCATGCTCCACGCTGCGTCCTCACCCAAAGTCAGCGCATCGAGCGAGCGCGCGGCGGCCGACAGCACGATCAGGCCGACCGCGATGAGCGGAGCCGCGATCATCACCTCGCGCCACGATCGGTCGGTGAGCGCTCCATTCAGCCACAGCACAATTTCCGACAGGGCAAAGGGATTGGGCGCAAGCGTGATGGCGAGCGCCGTCACAGCGCCAGCAAGGCTTGCGATCATTAGGCCTGCGAGCGTGAACAGCGCTAGCCCCCCGCCTCGCCCCGATGGCGTCCTGCCGGCGATTAGCGCAAGCAAAGCCATGCCCGCGCCCGCGCCGATCAGCGCAAAGACGGGAAGTGTCCATGAAGCCAATGCACCGGGCAGCACCGCCCCAAACCAGAAACTAGCAACCGCGCCAAGCGCGGCCATCGGTGCAATGCCAAAAAGTCCGGGATCCGCCAGCGGATTGCGCAAATAGCCCTGCATCGCCGCGCCCGCAGCACCAAGACCCGCACCAATCGCAATCGCCAGCAGCCCGCGCGGCAGGCGCAGCTCCATCAGGATCAGCGCAGCGTTGCTGCCCGTCTCTGTAACCGCGAACGGATCAATCCACACCCGCCCCGCCAGCAGCGATAGCGGCAAGGCCAGCACCAACAGCCCGCCAAAGACCAAGGATGCCCGGTGCGCCGCGATGTTCACTGATAGGCCTCTCTGGACAAGTTTTCGCGGATTTCACTAAGGCGCTCAGCGGCCTGAATAATCGTCGGTCCGGCGCAATAAAGAAGCTTTGTATCAAAGGCTTCTACCTGGGTGCTGGTAAGCTCTTTCAGCAAAGGGTGCGTCTGCCCCGCGCTGTTTCCCGCGACCAGAACCAGCGCCGGCGGATCGGACAGGAGGCCCTCCAATGAGACATAGTCCGCTTGGCCAAAGCCTTGCGCGGCGCTGTGATTGGAAAAGCCGGTTTCGCGCATCAGATGGCTGACCAAAGTGGCCTCACCCGGGACGATCTGGCCCGGTTGCCACAGAACCGCAGAGGCTGTTTGAAAACCGGTCGGCGGCCCAGCATCAGCCACCGCACGCTTGATTTTGGCGATCAGCTCTTCCCCGCGCTGCGGATGCCCCGCCAGCTCAGCAAGCCGCTTTATCTGCGCAAAGCTCTGCTCCGGATCCGAGGCGATGCCGAACGGCTCTATCGGAAAGCCCAAGTCAGTAAGTGCATTACGGCTCGGCGGCGCAATAAACTCACCCGCCAGCACCATATCGGGATTAAGTGCCGCAACCTCCTCCACCGTCCCGCCGGTTACCGCAAACTCACTCGCTCGGGCCGGATCAATGGAGCTGGAGTTTGGATCGCGGCTGTAATGCGACAGCGCCAGGATTTGCTCCGGGTCGGCAACTTCGATTAGAATTGCATCGATACACGGATTTAGGCTTACAAAAGAGGGGTTTGCGCTCGCCAGCTCGGGGGCATTCAACGAGCCATTTGAGCCATCATCCGAGGGGGCTTTAGGCGCGCTGCAGGCGGCAGCGAGGACGAGCAATGCCGCCGCTGACAAAGCCTTTCCTGCGGTCAAAAAGGCCTGCGCATTCCCACCCAAAATTCTGATCCCTATCCCTCTTTTGCGATGGGATAGGCGGCTCTACGCATGGCCGCAAGATGCGAGGAAAACTCCATACCAAGGCAGGGGTTAATCCGGGTTAACAATGTGTTCGGTTTCGGGACGGTGGATTTCCTCATATCGCAAATTCGCGGCGCGCACCGTAATCCAGCAATGCGCACCATGTGGACCTTTTCCAAAACTTCTGACCGGCAAAAGCCGATTTGCCTGCCGGACCGATCCGGAGGCGAACCGCCCTTGCCCGCGCCCAAATTACCGATGAAGCGCCGCCTGATGGTGCTGGTCGCAGCGATTGCTGTGCCCGCCATGGCGGCCCCCGGCGATTTTGGCGCGATTGCGGGCGATGCACCGATTGAGGGCAGCGACACGCCCTACATTGCCTATGAAAATGTGCCGGTGATGCCGTTTGAAACACCAGGCGGCAGCTTCCCTGGTTCTGCGTTCTACTATCTCGCTGATCCGCCAAGTGAGGCATTGGTTGCCCTGCCCAGCACCGATCCTCTCGATACCAGCGCGGATGGCCGCGAACTCGGCGAGCTGATCAATGTCGGCCCCGCCGCCAGCCCATTTGCGAGCTTCGCGGGCAGCGCCAGCCAATCGCGCGCGCAAACCTGCCTCGCACAAGCCATCTATTACGAGGCAGCCAGCGAGAGTGAAGCCGGCCAACGCGCCGTTGCTCAGGTCGTTCTGAACCGCGTGGCCCACACCAGCTGGCCCGCCAGCGTCTGCGGCGTCGTGTTCGAAGGCTCCCAGCGCTCGACCGGCTGCCAATTCTCATTTACCTGCGATGGCAGCATGCGCCGCACGCCGAGCGCCAATGGCATGGCCCGCGCCCGGCGGATCGCCTCAGAGGCTCTTTCCGGCAGCGTCTATGCCCCGATTGGCCACGCGACCCATTACCACACGCTTTGGGTCAATCCGTACTGGGCCAGCTCGCTTGATCACATAGGAACAATCGGCGCACATCGTTTCTACAAAAACCGCGGAAGTGCAGGAAAGAAGAGCGCTTTCACCCAAAGCTACGCTGACTATGAGCCGGGTGTGAGCGCCTCTGGAGCAGCTCCAAGCGCGCCAACGGCGGCCCCGCGCATTGAGCCAGCGACCGTGAGTGCCGTGCCCACATCACGCGGCGAAACACGCGCAACCTTCACGCCAGGCCGTGCGGCAAACGCTGCTACGAACCGTAAGCCATCCACGCCAGACGCGGATCTGGCGGATCAGAACCTGCGCGGCGCGGGGCAAGTGAAAGCGCCCTATTCCAACGCGGGCCAATGGAAAGACAGCGCAGGCGCTGCGCTGGCTGCGCAAGAGGCGGACCGGTTGGCCGCAGAGCGTATGGGCATTTCGCCAGACGCCATTGAAGCCGCGCCGAAAACCCCGGGTAAGTAACGGCCGCTGCGTTGCAAAATTTGCGCTGCCTCAGCGCGTAATTTCATTTCACCTATGCGCAAGTTAACACGCCGGAAACCTTATCTTCACACGCAGCTTTAGCGCCTTCCTCCCTAGAGCAGTCCTCATGATCGAGCTTGAAGCGCGCCGGGATCGACAGCGCGCCCACAAGTGCCAAACAGGACGGAAATTGCCCGAATGACCATTCATTTCGCCGCAGCACGCACCCCAAATTGTTCGCCCGTTGCCCGCGCTTTGGCGCGCAGCGGGCGCAGCAGCTGCGCCTGCAAATGACAACGGAAATCAAGCTCCGGGTGAAGAGATTTTTAAGGCCTCGCTGCGCCATTTTGCCGAGCACGGTCTGGGCGCTGCGCGCGCTGCACGGGCCCAAGCGCAACAGGCATTCTTCGCTGGCGATCGCCAGGCCTATGACTGGTGGCTCAGCATTACCCGTACACTGGATCGCCGCCTTGCGGCGGAGCTTGACCAACAAGATAGCGAGACACAGGGCGCTTCAGAGCTCAATCCCGTCGCTTAAAGTGCTGATTTTTAATGAGCATTTTTGGTAAGTAGAGTGTTAACCTTGCCTTGACCAATTGGGGTTATCCCATGCATATGTCAGGTAAAGCCAGCCCTCTTTCCAAAATCCGTGCAGCCATGCGCGTGCAGGAAAGCTCGGACACTCTGTCTGAGCGCGTTCGGCGAACGCTGGTCAAGACGCTCTACACTCAGCCTGGTAGCCTCGCGATCGGTGCCATTAATGGCATTGGCTGCACCGCCGTGGCAGCATGGGTGGCCGATCTCAAAATCCTCTACATCGGCTGCGCTATCCTGAGCGTCATCGCGATTGCCCGGGTTGTAGCGGCCCTTGGTCTATCCGCCGATCAGGACAGCACCAGCACGAGCAGCCTCGAGCTAATCTACGAAATTGGTGCCTTCAGCTACGCGTTCACTATTGGTTTGATCGCAGCCTTAACGATCTGGTTTCAAGCCAGCGCCGAGGTTCAAGTGCTGATGGTGGCCAATGCCCTGTGTTATGGGGTAGGCATTTGCGCCCGAAACGCGGGCAGGCCGACTATTGCCCTGGGCCAATTAACGCTGGTGTGCGCGCCGATCATGGCCGTATCTTTATACGCGAGCACCCTCGCCTTCATCGCTCTGTTCATCAACATCTGCTTGCTGATCCCAGCAATGATGTCGATCACATTCAAGGTCTTTAAAGTCTTGCGGGATTCCATCGCTTCGGCTGAAACCAGCGCTAAACTCGCAAAAAAAATGCAAGTTTTGGCCCGCACAGACGTGGTGACAGGTCTCGCCAATCGCGCAGGTCTCAACCACTCGATGGTCGAAACCATGATGACCGTGAATGAGGACACCCGGCTTGCCCTGTTCTGGATTGATCTCGACCGCTTTAAAGAAGTGAACGATCTGCTTGGCCACCCAATTGGAGACCGGGTTTTGACCGAGGTCGCCAGCCGCCTGCGTGAAGTGTCGCCAGATCTGGCCACGGTATCGCGCTTTGGCGGGGATGAGTTCATTGTCTTCTGCCCGGTTGACAATCGAGTGGATGCAGAGCGGCTCGCCAGCGAAATCCACGCAGAAATCATGCGCCCCGTGCGCGTCGATGGCGACCGCCTCGAAGTGCGCGCTTCGGTTGGTGTCGCTCTGCTGCCGGATGACGGAGCAGATGCTGACAGCCTCATGCAATGCGCTGACTTGGCGCTGTACCATGCGAAAGTGGGCGGCCGCTCGCAGACGAAATTCTTTGACCAATCCATGACCCGAGATCTTATTCGCCGGCGCGAGATTGAAGACGAGCTTCGCACTGCGCTGCAACGCGACGAATTGTCGATCTTCTACCAGCCGATCATTGATCTGGAGACGGGCAAGATACGCGCATTTGAGGCGCTGATCCGGTGGTTCCACCCGGAAAAAGGCGAGCTTCGTCCCGACGAGTTCATCCCAGTGGCCGAAGAGACCGGGGTTATTGTCACCCTGGGCAATTGGATCACCGCGCAGGCCGCGCGCACCGCCGCGCAGTGGCCAGAGGACATCTCTCTCGCGGTTAACCTGTCGCCCTTGCAGATCCGCGCGCCCGGCGCCGCCCTCGCCATCCGCAATGCTTTGCGCGAAGCAGGCCTTGATCCATCACGTCTAGAACTCGAAGTGACTGAGAGCCTGTTTATCGAAGACAACCACGCAACAGGCAATTTCATTCAAGAATTGTCTGCGCTTGGTGTGCGCTTTGCTCTGGATGATTTCGGCACGGGCTATTCCTCACTCGGCTATATCAACACCTTCCCGTTCAAGAAGATTAAGGTTGACCGCAGCTTCGTCTCTGGCCCCAATGTGGGCCGCCGCAGTGATGCGATTATCCGGGCAGTGGCCGAAATGGGTTCAACCCTGGGAATGGACATTGTGGCTGAGGGCCTCGAGACGATTGAACAGGTCCAGGCAGTACGCGCTGCTGGATGTAATCTGGGCCAAGGCTTCTATTTCAGCCGCGCCGTGCCCGACTATCTGGCCGCAATGTTGCTGGAGCAAGAGCGCGAAGGCGAAACGCCGTTCCCGGGCAAGAGCATCACTGGCTAGCCCGCCGTGCGAACGCTGCGCCGAATAGGCCTTGTTCGCCAAGCCCCTACCTTGAGAGACAGCTGATCGGACAGCGACTGGCGCTGTGATTTCAATGCCAACGCTCTTCGAACTAACAGTGCATCACGCAATGGCCGATAGAAGAGCTTCAAACAGCTTGAAATCAGCTCGCTATTGCAACTGCGAACTATTTGCGAAAATAGTTGCGACATCAAGGCCTTTGTCGGTTGCAATCCCCTATCCGCAGGCTTAATCCATCTTACGAAACGCAGATGTATCAGCTGCTCGGGACGGTCGCTGCGCATCACACATGCAACACCTTAGCTTTCGTCCCGCCGATTTCTAAAGAAGGGTTTTTGCAAGAACATGGCACGCAATAAGATCGCACTCGTCGGCGCTGGAATGATTGGCGGCACTCTCGCCCACCTCGCAGCGATGAAAGAAATGGGCGACGTCGTCCTGTTTGACATTGCTGAGGGCATGCCTGCGGGTAAAGCGCTCGACCTGTCGCAATCCGGCCCGGTCGAGGGTTTCGATGCGAACCTCAAAGGCACCACCGACTACGCCGATATCGCGGGCAGCGATGTTGTGATCGTGACCGCAGGCGTCCCACGCAAGCCGGGAATGAGCCGCGATGATCTGCTCGGCATCAACCTCAAGGTGATGAAAGCCGTTGGCGAAGGCATCAAGGCCAATTGCCCGAACGCATTCGTGATCTGCATCACCAACCCGCTTGATGCGATGGTTTGGGCGCTGCGTGAATTTTCTGGCCTGCCGCACAACAAGGTCGTCGGCATGGCGGGCGTGCTCGACAGCGCGCGCTTCCGCCACTTCCTCGCTGACGAATTTGACGTGTCGATGGAAGACGTCACCGCATTCGTGCTTGGCGGCCACGGCGACACCATGGTTCCGATCCTCGAATATTCGACCGTTGCGGGCATTCCTGTGCCAGACCTCATCAAGATGGGCTGGTCCACGCAAGAGAAGATGGACGCCATCGTTGATCGCACCCGTAAGGGCGGCGGCGAAATCGTTGGCCTGCTCGGCAATGGCTCAGCCTATTACGCCCCGGCGACCAGCGCGATCCAAATGGCCGAAGCCTACCTCAAGGATAAGAAGCGCGTCCTGCCATGCGCGGCCTATCTCGAGGGGCAATACGGCGTCGATGGCCTGTATGTCGGCGTGCCGATTGTGATTGGCGCGAACGGCGTTGAGAAGATCGTTGAGATCGAACTCGACGAAACCGCGAAAGCTGGCTTCCAAGTAAGCGTGGATGCAGTCGAAGAGCTGCTTGATGCGTGTAAGGGTCTGGATAGCTCGCTGGCATAGCCGCATATGAAGTCGCCTTCACCTCTCGCATCTGTACTAGCCCCCATCCTTCTTATGGGATGCGAAGCAAGTGGCAGTGATTATTCTGGTGATCCGATCAATGTCGGAATGGAAGCATGCATCGATTACGTGAGCCAATCAATTTCAATCGACACTGTCTCGGACAAACTCGTTGACGCGGGCTGGGAACTGATACTGATTGAAAAGACCGACAAAAGGTATGATCCAACTTCCCGGAACGCAAAGTTCGGCGATTACAATATCTGGTACTACCAAGAACGAAGCCACCCAGAAAGGACGCTCAAGATTCCGGGCCGCTATATCTGCAACATCGGAGCAAAGGCTGAGAATGAGGATGAAGCCATTGCTTTGATGAGCAAGGTCAGAGCTAGAACCGGTATGGAAGAAAATTTGCTCTTCAGTCACCCAAAGTTTGGATCCGTTGAGCTGCGCCGAAACAACCACAGTCAGGGCCCCGGCGTCACAATTCATGTAGGCTTTGTTAAAGTCGCAGAATCCTAAAAACCAGCTAAAACTCTTAGCTAACTGACCATACCAAGATCCAAAAGAGGCGAAACGTAGATGTCCATCCTGATCAACAAAGACTTCAAAGCCGTCGCCCAAGGCTGATGCTTGCAACCCTCGCCTTGACTCTGCTGGACTTGTCGCTTCTGCCCATGCGAGCGGCAGCGCGGGCATGATGGACTTCGATGACTTGGGGATCACCCTGTTCATGCTTGGTTTTGCTGCCGCGCCGATCGTGCTCGGGCTGGTTATCCTGCGCTCTATGAATGCGAAGTCGGCCTTGATTGCGATCGCTGCGGTGCTCGTCTTGTCGATGGCTGGTTTGGCCGTCGTTGGTCTGGGCCCGCATGCGTTCATCCTGATCCCGCTCGTCCCAATGTGGGCCGGGTGCATCGTCAGCATGATCATCTCCGCCATCATGCTCATTCGGGCGCGGATGAAGGCCAATCCCGCAGAGGCGAGCGACACCCTATGAAGCGTGCCCTTCTCCCCTTGATTTTCCTTGCAGCGGCCACGCCAGCGGTTGCGCATCTCGGCCATGCGGACACCGCGCCGACCGACGATGCCTACCCAATTGTGGCGGTGGTATCCGGCGTTCAATCGGCTTGCGGCAATCTGGTGTCCTGGCAACAAACGACCGAGGCTCTCTCTAACGCCGGGTTTACACCGGTTGAGCTGTCGGAAGACGCACTCTTGGCCCAGGTTGTAGACCGCAATGACGGCTTCGACCTGCCGCTTGAAAACCGCAAGACCGCCTATTTCACGGGCGAGCTTGGCGGCGAGTCAGTGCGGATCGAAGCAGTTGAAGGCACGCATTTATTAGGCAAACGCTATACCTATTGCCGCTTGCATGACATCGGCGAAACACGCGAGTTTTCGACCAGCGCGCTGAGCGCCTTTGTAGGACGCCAGTCCGACAATGTAGACGCGCCCAAGAGCAGCGCGGCCGCTTGGAGAGACGAAAACGGCGGGATCAGCACCGGTCTCGCGACACGGCTATTTCCTGCCGTGACGGAAGGCGCTCAGCAATCGCCATCCGTGCTTCGAGTAGATATCATAAGGTTTGCTGCAGCCGAGGTTGCTGCCATTGACACCTCATACCCGGCGCTCGAAGTGCTCAATGCCTTTCGCGAAGGCTGTGGTTCGGTTGAAAATCAGGCGGCAACCGCTGCCTCGCTAACCGCAGCGGGTTGGCAAGAAGGCTCCGCATTTGCCCCCACGCAGCTCGTTACGTTTCTCGTCTTCGCTCAGGAAACTGGCGAGGCGGCAGTTGCCGAAGCTGGCGGCACTATGAGCGACATGCAGGTCTTCAAAAAGACTGTCGCTGGCGAAGAACTTTATGTGGTCCTTTCCGAAGTTAAGATCGACGGCACACGCGTCAGCGCCTGCCGCCTGTTCGATCTCGGCGAAACACGCGCGATCCCGCCAGAGACGGTAGCGGAATGGCTTGACCGCGAGCCGACCAAAGCCATCGACCAAGACGGCGTTCAAATCACCGATTGGGAGCCAGGCACGCAAGCTGCCCATGACAGTTTCCAAGTGTTCTTCATTCCGCCAGGCAGCCAATTGGCGGACATTTTCAAATTCGATGGCGTAGCCCTCAAATCAGATACAGTGGGAGCCGCCAAATGATACGCTTTGCCCCCCTCGTCTTGCTCGCCGCAATTGCGGCGCCTGCAACAGCACATGACACGACGCTCGCTTTTGTCGACGCGATGGAGACTCACCTGCTCGACTGCCCCGGCGTCAATGGCTTTAGGCCAGATGGCGATTTGCTCAGCACAGGGTGGGCGGTGCGTGATGGAGATGATGACGCTCTCACTCGGCGCGCGGCTGAGTTCAGAGCCAAAGACCGAGTGATCGACAGCAATATCAACGTCTTTACAAAGACGGTGGAAGAGCTGGAGCTTATCCAGTTCATGGCTGTGCGAAATATCGAGGCGGAAGAAGGCGAGCCTGCCCGTTACGTCGAGGGCGAAGGCAATATCGCCGCGACAGAATTTCTCTGTGTTACGATGGTGCCTGATCTTCCCTTTATGCCATCTGGCAAATTGCTGGGTGCGGTGTTCGGTAAAGAGGTTGATTCAGGCATTGGCAACTCACCAGGTGACCATCGCGATGGCACGTGGGTTTGGGACGACATTTCGCCCACGCATGTGCGCACAATAGCACGCTACACCAATTCCTTTTCAGCCGCATCGGACCTTCCTGAAGATGTATTTTATCCCGGCTTTTACATGTTGAGCTACCGCAGGTTTACTCCGGAAACCTCCCCAAAAATTCCAAACCAAGAGGGCGAGCAAGAATGAGCATTCTCGTAAACAAAGACACCAAGGTCATCACTCAAGGCATGACCGGGGACACCGGCACGTTCCACACCCAGCAGGCGCTGGATTACGGCACGCAAATGGTTGCGGGCGTTACGCCCGGCAAAGGCGGCACGACGCATATCGGCCTGCCCAATTTCAACACCGTACGCGAGGCCAAAGCTGAAACCGGCGCAACCGCATCGTGCATCTATGTGCCGCCGCCCTTCGCTGGCGACGCCATTTGCGAGGCGATTGACGCCGAGGTTGAGCTGATCATTGCCATCACCGAAGGCATTCCTGTGCTCGACATGGTGCGGGTGAAAGCTGCGCTCGAAGGCTCCAAATCGCGCCTGATCGGCCCGAACTGCCCCGGCGTTCTGACCCCGGGCGAATGCAAAATCGGCATTATGCCGGGCAGCATTTTCCAAAAGGGCAGCGTTGGCGTGGTCTCACGCTCTGGCACGCTCACTTACGAAGCCGTGCATCAGACCACGATGGTTGGCCTGGGCCAAACCACGGCGGTCGGCATTGGCGGCGACCCAGTCAATGGCACCAACTTTATCGACGTGCTCGACCTGTTCCTGGACGATGAGGAAACCAAGTCGATCATCATGATCGGCGAGATCGGCGGCAGCGCGGAAGAAGAAGCGGCTGAATTCCTCAAAGCTGAAGCCGCCAAGGGCCGCAGCAAGCCAACCGTTGGCTTTATCGCTGGCCGCACGGCGCCTCCGGGACGCCGCATGGGCCACGCTGGCGCGATTGTGTCGGGCGGCAAAGGCGGCGCGGACGACAAGATCGCCGCGATGGAAGCCGCAGGCATCCGTGTATCCCCTTCACCATCTGAGCTGGGCACCACTTTGGATGCAATGCTCAAGGAAATGGCCTGAGCTTTACTTTAATGAGCTGAGTCCCCGCGCAGGCGGGGACCTGTCTCTACACGGAGTGCCATTTGCGAGGAGGCTTTGTCTACATACTGACCAACCGGAAGGACGGCGTTCTTTATCTGGGTGTGACTGTCCATCTCGCGGCAAGGATCGAACAGCGTCGTGCGGGTGCGATTTCCAGTTTCACCAAGAGGTATCGATGTCACCGACTGGTTTGGTTTAGGCGGTGCGACAATTTAAGCGATGCGCAATTGCTCGAAAGACGAATGAAGAAGTGGAACAGATCATGGAAAGTCAAAAGGATCGAAGAACAAAATCCCGATTGGCACGATCTGAGTCAAAATATACCTCACTTGAATTGAAGGAGGTCCCCGCCTGCGCGGGGACTCGCACTTAATTATGGGTAACGAACCGCAAGACTTCTATCTCGATGAGCCCCAGCCCGGCCCTTCCTGGGGCAATGCGCGCTGGCCGCTGAACGGCGGCGAGGATGCCGATGATCTGACGCAGGCGCTTGACCCGACGGTCATGAAGCTGGCGGTTGAAAAGGCGGCGAAGAAGGCTGGCAAGGCGCTGGATCCAGCGGCGATTGAAGAGGCTGCGAGCCTTTCGATTGCGGCCATGACTCTGGTGCGGCTTTACCGGGTGCGCGGCCATATGGCGGCGGATCTTGATCCGCTGGGCCTCTCACACCGCGATGTGCCAGCCGACCTTACGCTTGAATTCCACGGCCTTGCGGGCAAGGAAGACGCTCAGGTCTATGTTGGCGGCGTGCTCGGTCTGGAATGGACCAGCGTGCGCGATCTCTACAACACGTTGCGCGCGACCTATTGCGGCAAGGTGGGCCTGGAATACATGCACATCGCCGACACCGAAGAGCGGCGGTTCCTGCAGGACAAATTTGAAAGCCCCGGCGAGACGATCCAGTTCACTCCTGAGGGCAAACGCGCCATCCTGGCCGCGGTGGTTCGCGGCGAGCAATATGAAGCGTTCCTCGGCAAGAAGTATGTCGGCACCAAGCGCTTTGGCCTGGACGGCGGCGAGAGCATGATCCCTGCCCTAGAGGCTGTGATAAAGCATGGCGGCAGCTCCGGCGTGCGCGAGATCATTTACGGCATGGCGCACCGCGGGCGGCTTAATGTGCTCGCGAACGTTATGGCCAAGCCATACAAGGTCATATTCCACGAATTCTCCGGTGGCTCTGCCAATCCAGAGGATGTTGGCGGCTCTGGCGATGTGAAATATCACCTCGGCACCAGCACCGACCGCAGCTTTGACGGCATCGACGTGCACATGTCGCTCGTCCCCAACCCATCGCACCTTGAAACGGTCAATCCGGTCGTGCTTGGCAAGGTCCGCGCGCAGCAGGCAATCCGCGATGATCTGGACAAGAAGGATCAGGTTCTGCCCGTCCTGATCCACGGCGATGCGGCGTTCGCTGGGCAAGGCGTGGTGTGGGAAAGCCTCAGCCTGTCAGGCGTGAACGGCTATGACACGGGCGGCTGCCTGCACTTTATCATTAACAACCAGATCGGCTTTACAACCTCGCCGCGCTTTGCGCGCAGCTCGCCCTATCCATCGGATGTGGCGAAGGGCGTGATGGCGCCGATCCTGCACGTAAACGGCGACGATCCAGAGGCGGTGACCTTCGCGTGCAAACTGGCGGTGGAATATCGCCAGACCTTTAAGCGCGACGTTGTGATCGACATGTGGTGCTATCGCCGGTTTGGCCATAACGAGGGCGATGAGCCGAAATTCACGCAGCCGCTAATGTATGATGCGATCCGCACTCACCCGAAAGTCAGCGCGATTTACGCTGAGCGGTTAAGCGAGCAAGGCGTGATCGAGGCGGATACCTTGAAGCAGTTGCAGGACGAATTTGTCGCAGAACTCGACGAGGAATTTGAAGCGTCTAAGAGCTATAAGCCGAATGAGGCGGATTGGTTCGCGGGCCGCTGGGCTGGCCTCAACAAGCCGGTTGATCCAGAATCCGCACGGCGCAACGTCGAAACGGCAATTGAGCCGAAGCAGTTCGACAGCCTTGGCCGCATCCTGACCGAAGTGCCGGACGATCTGGACATTCACAAGACCTTGGGTCGCGTGCTCAAGGCCAAAGGCGAAATGTTCAGCACTGGCGAAGGCTTCGATTGGGCCACCGCAGAGGCGCTCGCTTTCGGTAGCTTGGTAATGGGCGGATACGGCGTGCGCCTGTCTGGTCAGGATTCCGGGCGCGGCACCTTTAGCCAGCGTCACGCTGTGTGGGTCGATCAAAAGACCGAGCGCAAATACATCCCGCTCACCACTCTGCCGCATGGCAAGTTCGAGGTGTATGACAGCACCTTGTCGGAATACGGCGTGCTCGGGTTTGAATATGGTTTTGCCATGGCTGACCCGAAATCACTGGTCCTGTGGGAGGCGCAATTTGGCGATTTTGCCAATGGCGCGCAGATCATGATCGATCAGTATATCGTGAGTGGTGAGGCCAAATGGCTGCGCGCTAACGGTCTCGTCATGCTGCTTCCGCATGGATATGAGGGCCAGGGTCCAGAGCACAGCTCCGCCAGGCTCGAACGCTTCCTGCAATTGTGCGCAAACGACAATATCCAGGTCTGCAACATCACCACGCCGGCGAACTATTTCCACGTTCTGCGCCGCCAAATGCTGCGTCCGTTCCGCAAGCCGATGGTGATTATGACGCCGAAGAGCCTGCTAAGGCATCCGATGGCAAAGAGCCCGCGCGAGGAATTCCTTGGCGATCACCACTTCATGCGGATCAAGTCGGACACGACCAAGATTGATGACAAGAAGGTCAAGCGTCTGGTCCTGTGTTCCGGCAAGGTCGCCTATGACCTGATCGAAGCCCGCGACAAGGCGAAGATCAAAGATGTGTCGATCGTCCGCATTGAGCAGCTCTATCCTTTCCCTGGCGATCCTCTGGCCGTGCGGCTTAAGCGGATGACGAACCTCGAAGAGGTCGTCTGGTGCCAGGAAGAGCCCAAGAACAACGGCGCGTGGCTGTTCGTCGATAATCAGATCGAGGGATCGCTGAGCGCGGCCGGCCATGATGGCATGCGGCCAATCTATGCCGGGCGTGATGCATCCGCGTCGCCAGCCACCGGCCTTGCCAAACGGCATGCAGAGCAGCAAGAAGCGCTGATCGCAGATGCGCTCGGCCTTTCGAATTCATCCAGTAAATCCAGCAAGAAAAAGGCCTAAGGAACCCATTATGGCCCAAGATATTACAGTCCCAGCGCTCGGCGAATCCGTCACCGAAGGCACTATTGGCGAATGGCTCAAACAGCCCGGTGACACTGTTGCCGCTGACGAGCCGATTGTCAGCCTAGAGACCGATAAGGTCGCCGTTGATGTGCCCTCGCCCATCGGGGGCGTTCTGATGGAACACAGAGCTGAAGTTGGCGACACAGTCGAAGTGGGGGCTGTAATAGCAACCGTTGATGCAGACGCAGGCCCAGGACCAACGTCAACAGCCAAGGCAGACACTCCGGCACCAGCAGCCAAAGCGGAAGGCTCCGATGATCTGCAAGCCGCCGCGCAAACGCTTTCCCCAGCAGTCCGCCGCGCGGTTCTGGAGCACGGCGTTGATCCCTCGACCATCAAAGGCACTGGCAAAGACGGCCGCCTTACCAAGGAAGACGTGCTGGCCGCGGCGAAGGCGAAGGGCGATCCTACACCAGCAGCCTCCCCTGCCCCAGCAGCTGCAACGCCCGCTGGCACAGCCGCGCCAAGCGCTGGCCGCAATGACGAACGCGTGAAGATGACGCGGATGCGCCAGACCATCGCGAAACGTTTGAAAGGCGCGCAGGACACCGCCGCGCTGCTCACCACCTTCAACGATTGCGATATGAGCGCGGTCATCGAAGCGCGCAGCAAATACAAAGACCTGTTCGCGAAGAAGCACGATATCCGCCTCGGCTTCATGGGCTTCTTCGCCAAGGCAGCCTGCCTCGCGCTGAAGGATGTGCCATCAGTCAACGCGTATATCGAAGGCGATGAAATCGTTTATCACGATTATGTCGACATCTCTGTCGCCGTATCCGCACCCAACGGCCTTGTCGTTCCGGTCGTTCGCGACTGCGATAAAAAGGGCTTTGCCGGGATCGAGAAAGACATCGCCGACTTTGGCAAGCGCGCTAAGGAAGGCACGCTGACCATGGCCGACATGACCGGCGGTACCTTCACCATTTCCAATGGCGGTGTGTTCGGATCGCTGATGTCAACGCCGATCATCAACGCGCCGCAAAGCGCCGTGCTCGGCCTTCACCGGATCGAAGACCGCCCGGTCGCGATCAACGGAGAGGTTGTGATCCGCCCAATGATGTATCTCGCCCTCAGCTATGATCACCGACTGATCGATGGCCGTGAGGCTGTGACCGCGCTGAAGATCATCAAGGAAGCGATCGAAGATCCAACCCGGATGCTGATCGACCTTTAAGTCACTCTCCATCATACGATTGGAAGAACAGATGAAAACATTCACCACCACTCTCATCCTCGGCGCATGTGCGACCGCCCTGGCCGCTTGCGGCGGCGACCCAGAGCTTGAGGCGAAGATCGAAGAGAATTTCAGAACGGGCATGTATGGCTCCTGCACGATGAATTACGTCGGCGGCAGCGTTTCTGCTGAACAGAAAGAAGCTGTCTGCGATTGCGTTGCCGATGGCATGGTTGAGGTAACGGACCTGCCATCGGATGGCCTCGGCGAACGCGCTGAAATCGATCAAGACGAACTCAAATCCATAACCGCCGAATGCGAAGCCAAGGCAGGCATCTAGATCGATCGCCCGACCTGAATGAGGTTCTAGGAAGGACTAACTATGCGCATCAAGTTTGCAATCATCGCCGCCTCAGCCGTCACTCTGGCCGCTTGCGGCGCGTCGCAGGAAGACAAGGAAGCGGAATTCCGCACCAACTTCGTTGAATCCTGCGTGAAGTCTGCCGTTGCCACCGGCGCGGATGAAGACACCGCCAAGACCGTGTGTGATTGCGGCGCTGGCAAAGTCATCGAAGAGGTGGGTATGGAACTCGCTCCTCTCCCTGCTAAATCACAAGAGATTATGGACGCGTGCATCGCCGAAACGGGCGTGGCCGCAGAGGGCTAAGGCCAAGGAAGCGATCAACGAACCAATCCGGATACTGATCGATTTATACGCAACACACTAATCCGTTCGGGCTGAGCCTGTCGAAGCCCTGCTCTTCACTTTTGAGCAACGGACACCAAGTGAAGGACAATCCTTCGACAAGCTCAGGATGAGCGGAGTTATTGATGGCTGAGAATTACGACTACGATTGCCTTGTCATTGGCGCGGGACCGGGCGGCTATGTCGCCGCAATTCGCGCGGCGCAGCTGGGCCTGAAAACGGCCTGCGTTGAAAGCCGCGAGACGCTGGGCGGCACATGCCTCAACGTCGGGTGCATCCCTTCAAAGGCACTGCTGCACGGTTCTGAGCTGTTTGAAGAGGCCGATGGTGGTCATTTCGCCAAATGGGGCATCACCGCCAAGCCAAAGCTCGATCTGGGCGTGATGATGGCGGAGAAGGACAAGGCCGTGGGCGAGCTCACGGGCGGAATCGAATTCCTGTTCAAGAAGAATAAGGTCACCTGGATCAAGGGTCACGCCGCATTTGAAGATGCGCATTCGGTGAAAGTCGCCCCTTCGACAGGCTCAGGACAGGCGGAAACGGTCACCGCGAAAGACATCATCATCGCCACCGGCTCCTCGGTCACGCCCCTGCCCGGCGTTGAGGTCGACAATGCGGCCAAACGCATCGTCGACAGCACTGGCGCGCTAGAGCTTGAAGAAGTGCCAGAGCACCTCGTCGTGATCGGCGGCGGCGTAATCGGGCTGGAGCTTGGCTCTGTCTGGCGTCGCCTCGGCGCGAAGGTCACTGTGATCGAATTCCTCGACCAGCTGCTGCCCGGAATGGACGCGGATGTTCGCAAGGAAGCAGGCAAGATCTTCAAAAAGCAAGGCATGGAGCTGATGCTCAGCCACAAGGTCACCGGCGCAAAAGCGACCGCCAAGGGCGTAACGCTGAGCGTGGAGAAATCCGCAGGCGGCCCTTCGACAGGCTCAGGACAGGCACAAACGATCAAGGCCAGCCACGTGCTTGTCTCAATCGGACGCCGGCCCAACACCGAAGGCCTGGCGCTCGACAAGATAGGGATTGAAACCAACAAGCGCGGCCAGATCGAGGTCGGCCACGACTTCCGCACCAAAGTGGACGGCGTATGGGCCATCGGCGACTGTGTCCCCGGCCCGATGCTCGCCCACAAGGCCGAGGATGAAGGCATTGCTTGCGCAGAAAACGTCGCAGGCGAGACCGGCATCATCAATCACGACGTGATCCCAGGCGTGGTCTACACCATGCCGGAATTCGCCGATGTCGGCATGACCGAGGCGGCGGCGAAAGAAGCAGGCCACACGGTCAAAGTCGGCAAGTTCCCGATGATGGCAAACAGCCGCGCAAAGGCTAACCGCGACACCGATGGCTTTGTGAAAGTTATCGCCGATGCCGAAACGGACCGCGTGCTGGGCGTGCACATCGTTGCCAGCCTGGCCGGTACGATGATCGCAGAAGTAGCGGTAGCGATGGAATTCGGCGCAACGTCAGAAGACATCGCCTACACCTGCCACGCGCACCCGACCCACGCCGAGGCCGTGAAAGAGGCGGCGATGGCCGTGACGGGCAAGCCCATCCATATGTGATTGGCTAGGAGGCACCGGATATGGCCCGTTCTGTTGCGATTATAGGAGCGGGACAGATTGGTCATACCGCCGCGTACCAATTCGGTTTCCATGGCTGGGACGTGACAGTGTATGCGCGATCTCAGCCTTCTTGGCATAACCATAACTACGAGCGCTTTGTCGAATACTCCGTAGGTGAACACGCGCCGCCATCAGCAGACGTCGTCATTGACACAATTGCTTTTGATGAGGTCGACACGGCCCGTTACGATCCGAACCATACTGGTCGCCTAATGGTGATCTCCTCGGCTAGCGTATACTGCGACACTGAGGGGCGAACTCTGGATGAAGCCGCGCTAAATGGCTTCCCTGAATTCGAGGGGCCAATTGCGGAAGATTGTGCAACTGTAACTCCGGGACCTGAGACTTACTCAACCCGCAAAGTCCGTATGGAGAACAAAGCTCTCAGCACTTTTGGTGATCGCGCGACTGTTCTGCGCCCCTGCGCAATTTTTGGTGAGTACAGCCGTCACCCACGCGAGTGGTGGTTCGTTAAGCGTATATTGGATGGTCGCCGGACCATCCCTCTCGCGTTCCAAGGCAAAAGCCAGTTCAGTACGACAAGCGCATTCTGCCTTGCTTGTTGTGCGCAGCAGATGGCCGATGAGGACCTTGGCGGCATCTTCAACATCGCAGACGATCCCGCGCCATCGGTCGCCGAGATCGGTCAAGGCATTGCGAACCTGCTAAACTGCGAAGTCGATTTCAAACTGTTGAATGCCCCCACTGACGAAATGGTCGGCCGAACTCCTTGGTCTGTGCCCAAGCCATTCATTGTTTCCCATAAAAAAGCGGAAAGTTCAGGCCACTTTTGCATTGGCTCTGGCCTAGATCGAACCGTAGGCTGGTTGAAAGACCTCCACCCCGACGACTGGCGCGCGGCCTTCCCACAACTTGCCGCCTATCCATGGGACCTGTTCGACTATGAGGCTGAAGACCGCTTTCTCGCGTCGCTTTAAGCCGCTAAAGCGTTTTTAGAGGGGATGATCATTTGGCCTATCCAACACTGACCGACAAACCCGGCGCGCTTGAAACGGCTGCGGCCATCCGTGCTGGTGAAATGAGCCCGGCGGAGGCGGTGGATGCCGCGATCATCCGAATTGAGCATTTTGATGGCCATGTAAATGCGCTGGCCGTGCCGGATTTTGAGCGCGCTAGTGAAGCGGCCCGCGCGCTCGACGGTGTGACGCCGCGCCCAAAAGGCGACCCGAATTATCAGCCGCTGTTTGGCGTGCCGATGACGATCAAGGAAAGCTTCGACATTGAGGGGCTGCCCACATCCTGGGGGCACACTCAATTTGCGGGCAATATCGCCAAGCGAGACGCAAAGCTCGTGGCGAAGCTCAAGGCCGCTGGCGTCATCTTCATCGGCAAAACCAACGTCCCGCCCGATCTCACCGATTGGCAATCGAACAACCCAGTCTATGGCCGCACCAACAATCCGCATGATCATGAGCGCTCGCCCGGTGGATCATCCGGCGGATCCGCCGCCGCCGTCACCAGCGGAATGGTGCCTTGCGAGTTTGGTACGGACATAGGCGGCTCTGTCCGCGTGCCGGCGCATTTCTGCGGGGTCTGGGGGCATAAGAGCAGCTGGGGCCTAGTGTCGAAGCATGGCCATGATCACCCGGCGATGAAGGGCAAAGATGGGCACGATGGCGCGCTGTCGATTGCCGGGCCATTGGCGCGCAATGCCGATGATCTTGCCGCGCTGATGCGGATCGGTGCCTCCATGCCGCTCCGCGAGGGGGACAAGCCGCTGAAGCAATGCCGCTTGCTAGCGGTGCTGGATTACCCGGACAGCCCGATTGATGACAGCGTACGCGCGCCGACCGAAGCTGCGCTGGCGGCTCTTGAGGCCGCAGGTGTGAGCATCGACCGGAGCAGCGATCTGCTGCCCGATCTCGCTCAGCAACAGGCCGATTACCTGAGGATGATGAACACCGCGATGGCGCGCGGCGCCCCTGCGCCCAATGGCAAACGCGCGACCGCCACTGACTGGTTTGACCTGCTGGATGCGCAGACCCGCAACGAGATCGCGTGGGAGCGCGTGTTTGAGACCTACGACTTTGTCCTCGCCCCGCCTGCGCCGGTGCTGGCCGTGCCGCATAGAGATGGCTCGATCTTCGATGCCACCTTGCACGTCAATGGCGCGGAGATGCCCGCGGGCGCTGGCCTGACATGGGCGGGCCTTGCGACCTTCCCCAACCTGCCGGCGACCTGCCTGCCCATCGGGTCTGGCACCGATCGCGGCGCGACCCTGCCGTGCGGAATGCAGGTAATGGGACCGCGCTGGTCTGATCTCGATTGCATCAACGCAGCCAAAGCCATAGGCGAAATTCTACACGGCTAGATTCGCCCACAAAGGACTTGGCATGACCCGCAAAACCTGGATACAGCGGCTCATGCGTACGTTCGCCAAATGGCATGTGTGGCTAGGATGGCTCGTCGGCGTGCCGATTGTGATGTGGACCGCTACCGGCCTGTTCATGGTCGCTAAGCCAATTGAGGAAGTGCGCGGCAATCACCTGCGCATTGAGACACCTGAGCAACCCCTGATCCTGCCCGATAGCGAGCTTGCCACCAGCGAGGCCGCGCTAAAAGAAATGCGCGCCGTTATGCAGGATGGCCGCGCGGTCGCGATCCTGACCGCGCTCGATGGCGCTATAACCCGGGTCGATATGACCAGTGGTGAACGCATCGCTCCGCTGGACAGCGCTCAGGCCCGCGCGATTGTGGCGGAACGCATCGTCGGCGGAGACAAAGTGCGCAGTGTTACCTTCTTTGAAGCGGATGAAGTCCCGTTTGATTTCCGCCGCCCCATGCCGGTGTGGCAGGTCGCGCTGGAGGATGGCGCGCATATCTACATCGGGCGCGACACGGGCGAGATCGAGGCGGTGCGCACCGGCTGGTGGCGCTGGTTCGATTTCATGTGGGGCTTGCATATCATGGACCTTTCAGAGCGGGAGGATAGCAGCCACCCGACACTGATCCTGTTCGCAGCCTTGGGCCTGATCGGTTCTCTGCTTGGCTCGATCCTGATGTTTCGCAGGCGCAAAACCCGCCGCAGCACGGACGCGGCGATCCAGGCATGAACGAGGAAATTCTTACCCCGGTTCTCGATATTCTCGATGTCGTTGGCATCGCGATCTTCGCTCTGTCTGGCGCGGTCATCGCCGCCAAGGAACGTCAGACCTTTGTCACCATGGCGTTCTTCGCACTCGTCACGGGCGTGGGCGGAGGCACGGTGCGCGATTTGCTGATCGATGCGCCAGTGTTTTGGATCACGGACCCGTGGGTGGCGGCCATCTGCCTGTCCACCGCATTGTTCGCCTGGTTCACCCCGACCCGGTTCTGGGAAGGCAAATTGTTCGATATCGCTGATGGCGCTGGGCTCGCCGCCTATGCGGTGCTGGGCGCGGCAAAGGCGACCGCATACGGCATTCCGCCAGTGCCCGCCGCGCTGATGGGGATCATCACCGGCTGTGTCGGCGGGATCATCCGCGATGTCGTGGCCGGCCGCCCATCGGTGATCATGCGGCCAGAGCTTTACGTCACGGCCGCCGCGCTGAGCGCATCTCTGACCGTGGCAGGAATGCTGGCAGCAACGCATCTCGGCCTGCCCAATATGGCCGTTTGGGCCATCGCGTTTGCCGCAGGCTATGCGCTGCGCGTGGCGGCGGTCGTATGGCAGATCTCACTCCCGTCTTACCGAGAGAGCCCCATGAAAAAAGGGGCGGAATAGCCCGCCCCTTCCTTCAAGTTTCAGACCTTAACCGTCTGGCTCAGGCTTAACCGCCGATGTCGCCATCCACCCGGTCGTCAAAGCTCTCACCCGGCAATGGTCCGCCCGGATAGGCTGGTTGCGCCGAGTTTTCTGGCGCTGGCCGCACCACTGCCGCTTGATAGCGGCGATCAGGCTCAGACATGCCGCGCGCACGGCGTGCCTCGGTGTAGCGATCATCGCTCAGCTGGCGGTCGTCCACATCGTCAGCAGACGCGCCGGAGAAACCGCCGCCAAAGTTAACATTGCTGACCCGGCCATCATTGCCAATCTGACAGGTGAAGCGATCACCATTGTAGATTGAGCCGGTCACGCGCCAGCCCTCGCCCGTGCGGTCAACGCTGTCCACGCCTTCAACCCGCACGTCACGCTCAATCTGGTTCACACAGCGTGATACGGCATTGTCGATGCCAGAGCCGCCGTCAGAGCGGCTGTCGCCCCGGCGGCGATCACGGTTGTCATAGTCACGGTCGCGCCGATCATAGTCGCGGTCCCGGTCCCGGTCGCGCTTGTTGTTGGACGCTGCGCTAGCGATTGCGGCAATCCCGCCAAGGATCAGGACACCTGCAACCACGTCACCAGCATCCACCCGGCGGTGACGCCGATAGCCGCGATACCGGCGATACCCGAAATAGTCAGCCGCCTCTGCCTCTGGCGTGAACAAGTCAAATGCGGGAGCGCTGGAAAACGTCCCCTCAGCCAGACTTGTTGGTGCTGCGCTATTTGACAGTTCAGCCGCGCTTGCTGGCGCAGCGGACAAAGCGCTTGCCGCTGCTATGCCGGTCAATACGCCAAAATACTTCATATGGGCCATTGGAGTCCCTCCTGTTGCGGATGAGCGTGCCACCAATCGCTCTCTTGTGCCTATGCGCATAGGCGGCCCAGGCTTACACTTGCCTGAACCGCCCACACTGGTGGTCATAGAGATCTGTTGGACCGGATATTACCGAAGCCCGCGAACGCCGTTAAAATCGACCTGGGCGCCGCGCTGTCCGCCTACGTAGCAGGTGAAACTGCCGCGGTCAGAACGGTTGCGGTTATATCCGCGCGATCCGTCAACAATGATCCGGCCTTTAACGCGGTAACCATTGCGGGTGCGATCAACATCGCGGATCTGCGTCACATCGGCGAACCGATATCCGCCAAACCTGCGTGCCTGGTTTTCGGCTGCTCGGACACACCGATCCACTGCACCGCGCGGATTGCTGCGCGTGTTGTAGTTTACACGGGTGTTATAATTGCGATTGTCGTAATTCCGGTTGCGATCTCGATAATTGCGGTCGCGGTCATTATCAAAGGCGCCTGCCAAAGCGGCAATTCCACCGATAATCACAGCGCCAGCGATCACATCGCCTGCGTCAATGCCGCGGTCACGATGGCGTTCTTGCGCCATGGCTGGAGTTGCAGATGCCAGGGCCATCGCGCCTGCCGCGACAGTCCCGAGCGTGCCCTTGGCCAACATATTGGTCAATTTCGTCATAGGGTTTCATCCTCGGGTTGCGCCGAAACGGGGGTGTCCCGGCTACAAACCCCTTATGGATGATTCGCTATTGTCTAAGCCTGACTGACCCTTGCAGCGATTGTTCAGGTTTATACAGACTTATCTGAACATCACAGTTTCTACCCTCGGTGGATCAATCCAGCTGGGCAAGCACATCGCGGGTAAACGCGGCAATATCAAAGCGCGTGCCGACCATATCCTCGCCCCGGCGCACGATCACGACATTGCGGGAAGGCACAACCACGACATATTGCCCGCGGTTGCCGCGCGCGGCGAAGGCGTCGTCAGGGATGCCCTCAAACGCGTTTCCTTCAGGACGGCGGAACGTCCACCACCCAGCGCCATAGCCCCAGTCAGTGCCTTCTGGCTGAGGGCCGGACGGGGTGGAGACATAATCGCGCCAGCCCTCAGGAAAACGCTGATCTCCGGTCCGATGTTTGCCCTTGTCGAGATACAACTGACCCAAAGACATGAGATCTGCCCCCGATGCCCAGACCTGGCTGGAAAGAACATAGTTTCCCTGCCAATCCTTCTCAATCGACGTATCAAACATGCCGAGCAGATCAGCGAGCTTTTCGGGCTCTTTGTCGTCAATCCACTTCTGGATCGGCTCAATGGCCACCAGAGTATCGTTGTTTGCATAGCGGTAAACCGTACCGGGCTTGTGAACGAGCGGCCAGTTGCGGGCCCGCTCGTCAACAGTGGTCCCGCCCCAATACAGAGGGTCGGTGCGATTTCCTGCTGTGTCTGAATATCGACCTGTCGCCATCCGCAGCGCGTGGTCGATAGTAATTGCTGACCGAGGATCGCCCTCGCCCTCACCCAGCCCCGCGCTTTGAGCAACATCCGCCGCGCCGTCCAAGACAGCCATCCCGATAAATGTCGCGGCAATGCTCTTTGCCACAGACCAAGTGCGCTGCGGTGTATTACGGCTGTAGCCATCTGCAAAGCCTTCAAAGCGCATGCGTTTGTTCTGACTTATCAAGACTGCGGTGGTACGGGAGCCGGCGCCATACATGTCACTGAAGGCCAATTGCGCAGTTTCCTGAAACCTGGCGTGGTCGCGCTCGATGATGTCCATCGTCTTGTCTCGCAAGGCCACGGAAAGCCGCTCGCTCGATTCTACGATAGGCGGAGGAACGACAGGTGACTGGAGCCGCATTTGAACGGTTTTGTCCGTTAAGGTGCCAAGATTCGTCCCCATGGGCAGAACCGCACAACCATTTCTGCCGCGATACTCCGCAATCCTAGGCGGCATATCGTCGGCCCAACTCACCTCGACATGGCGCACGAAACCAGCCTTTGGACTTTGAAACTCAATCGGTTCGCCCCGCACAATCTCGTAAGGAAGATCACGGATAATATCATCAAGCGGTGCCTGAATACCCGTCAATTCCCACTCATGGATTTGCTCCGGCGTACGGCCTGAACCCACGCGTTCGGAGTTCGCAATCCCGCTGCACAGCATCAACGCCTTGTACCCTGCCGCAAGCGCGCGGTCGTAGCGCGCATCCAAGCGTTCCTGCGCCGATTGAGCGGCTGCCGGAGCGGGGGAGAATAATGTGAGAGCGAGAGCAGCGCCTGCGGCGGCCATGAGTGTGGTCTTCATGCGCCTGACACTAGCCGCAGCGTATCAAAAGAAAAGCCATGCATCCGGCGCCGCATAACAAAAAGGGCCGGCGGATCGCTCCGCCAGCCCTTTGCTGTCTCAAAAGAGAAGCTCAGCTTACGCCGCGACTTCTTCTTCGTCATATTCGTCAGACATAACCGGACCGCTGTCTTGGCCCTTAGCTTCTGGATCGCGCTCAACCAATTCGATGATTGCGAGCTGCGCGCTATCGCTGGCGCGGTAGCCAGCCTTGATCACGCGGGTATAGCCACCATCACGGTCGCTGTAACGCTCAGCCAGAACGTCAAACAGCTTCTTCAGCTGGGTCTCGTCTAGCAGACGCGACTGAGCCAGACGGCGGTTTGACAGGCCGCCACGCTTTGCCAGCGTGATCAGCTTCTCAACATACGGGCGCAATTCTTTCGCCTTTGGCAGAGTGGTCTGGATCTGCTCGTGCTTGATCAGAGCCGCTGCCATGTTGCGGAACAGAGCCTTACGGTGGCCCGACTTACGGCTCAGCTTACGCTGTGAAATTCCGTGACGCATTATATCTTCCTTCAGTTCGATTGGGGCCCGTATCAGGTAGCCCAAAGCTGGTGACCGTTATGGGCTGTCACCTTCTCCCAATGTGAACCCCCGCGCAGGCGTGGCTCTCTTGTTGCAAGAGTCCCCGCCTTCGCGGGGACTCACGCAATTTTTAACCCAGCAGCTCTTGTTCGAGCTTCTTGGCCATTTCTTCGATGTTCTCTGGTGGCCAGCCTGGAATGTCCATGCCGAGGCGCAGACCCATGCTGGAGAGAACTTCCTTGATCTCATTAAGCGACTTGCGGCCAAAGTTTGGTGTGCGCAGCATCTCGGCTTCGGTCTTTTGAACCAGATCGCCGATGTAGATGATGTTGTCGTTCTTGAGGCAGTTGGCAGAGCGGACCGAGAGTTCCAGCTCGTCGACCTTCTTGAGAAGGTAACGGTTGAGCTGGTTCGCATCGTCCTCTTGCGGCTGAGCGGCCTGGCCGATCATCGCGCTTTGCGGCTGCGGAATGCCATCTTCGAAGTGGACGAACAGGGTCGGCTGATCCTGAAGAATGCGAGCAGCATAGGCCACGGCATCTTCTGGGGTCACAGTGCCATCGGTTTCAACCGTGAGGCTGAGCTTATCATAGTCAAGCTCTTGACCGACGCGGGCGTTTTCAACCTTGTAGCTGACCTGACGGACTGGCGAATAAAGCGAGTCAATCGGGATCAGGCCAATCGGCGCATCAACCGGACGGTTCTGAACAGCAGGCGTGTAGCCTTTGCCCACGTCAGCGGTCAGCTCCATATTGAGCGTCGCGCCTTCGTCCAAGTGACACAGGACCAAGTCCTTGTTCATCACTTCGATATCGCCAGACACGGCGATGTCACCGGCGGTGACTTCAGCTGGACCAGTCGCGGAAAGCTGCAGACGTTTCGCGCCTTCGCCTTCCATCTTCAAAGAGATTTGCTTTGCATTCAGCACGATATCGGTCACGTCCTCACGCACACCGGCGAGCGACGAGAATTCATGCAGTACGTTTTCAATCTTGATCGAGGTGATCGCTGCTCCCTGCAATGAGGACAACAGTACCCGGCGCAACGCATTACCGAGTGTCAGACCAAAGCCGCGCTCAAGCGGCTCAGCAACGAATGTCGTCTTGCGAGACTTATCGCCGCCTTCCTTGATTTCGAGAGCGTTGGGTTTCTTAAGTTCCTGCCAGTTCTTCGTATTGACGGACATGGATTTCCCCTAATTCGCTATGCAGCGGTTCAAATTATCGGCGGGCCTTGGCGCTTTCGCGAACTGCGCTTTGGCCGCCGGATTGTTGCGACGGCCACCAGGGCCGCCGAACTGGGACGGTTTAGACGCGGCGCCGCTTAGACGGACGAACGCCGTTGTGCGGGATTGGCGTCACATCGCGGATAGATGTGATGTTGAAGCCGACAGCTGCAAGACCGCGCAATGCGCTCTCACGGCCAGAGCCTGGGCCTTTCACTTCGACTTCCAAAGTGCGAACACCATGCTCAGCGGCTTTCTTGCCGGCATCATCGGCGGCAACCTGGGCTGCATAAGGCGTCGATTTACGGCTACCTTTGAAGCCCATCATGCCAGCACTGGACCAGCTGATCGCATTGCCTTGTGCATCGGTGATGGTGATCATCGTGTTGTTAAAGCTGGCGTTGATGTGAGCAACGCCGCTGCTGATATTCTTTTTGTCGCGTTTTTTAACCCGACCTGGTTCGCGTGCCATTTGGCTAAATCCTTTAACTCGTCAGAAGGTAAAAGCTCGCTTGGGAAGACCCAAGCAAGGCTTACTTCTTCTTGCCGGCGATCGGCTTGGCCTTACCCTTGCGGGTGCGGGCGTTGGTGTGAGTGCGCTGACCGCGCACAGGCAATCCATTACGATGACGCAGGCCGCGATAAGACCGAAGGTCCATCAGGCGCTTGATGTTCATCGCGGTGTTGCGACGCAGGTCGCCTTCGACGGTGTGATCAGCGTCAATCGCCTCACGAATACGCAAAACTTCTTCATCAGAAAGATCTTGCACACGTGCAGAGTGATCAATGCCAAGCTTGTCAGCGATTTTCACGGCGGTCGTGCGACCAATGCCGTGAATATAGGTAAGCGCGATAATAACACGCTTATTTGTAGGGATGTTCACCCCAGCAATACGAGCCACTTAATTCTCCATGCTCCACAGGGACATGAGCGCGACATGCAACCCACCCCTATCTCAACGCTTCACTTAAGACTTCCGCCGCCGCTCAGCCGATCTGACACATGCCAAAACCGCTTAAACGGCAAAAAGCCCGGTTGGCATCCAATCAATAAGGCTACCTGCCGGACTCGGTTCGAAAATCTCGAATGAAGGGCGCGCTTAAGACGATTCGCGCAGCGCGTCAACCGCTAGCAAATCATAGCGCGACGATCGGACGAAATAGTTCGTCCGGTGGAACCGTTTAGCGGCAAAATTGCGCGAGGCATGCCCGCTTTGCTCACTAGTGATGCTTTGCAATTTAGCGCGCTGCGAGCGCAAGGTCAAAACTGGGCCTATAAACCTGCGGAAAACTAGTCTTGGCGCCTGTACTAATTGGCGCTTTCAACACCCTCGAGAAAGTCATCGCCAATCGCGCTGGTGGTGCCCTCGCCCGTTTCATCTGCTGGCCCTTCTGGGCGTTCTTCAGAGCTTTCGTCCGCGCTCGCTTCTTCGCTCGCGTCATCAGCATCGTCGCTGGCGGGCGCCGGACCCGAGACGATGCCAAGACTTTGCGCGAGGCCGGACAATTGCTGGGTCATCACTCCGCCAACCGCTGCGGAAATCTCGCCAATCTTATAGCGCATGGAGCCGCCGACATTGTATTCCCAGACGATCTTGGTGCCTTCCTCGACTTCGCTGATTGCAACGGTCAGAATGCCGGTCACTGGCTCACTTTGCAGTGGGCCCAGTGCGCCCTGCATTCGCAAAGCGCGCTCTGGATAGGCCTGGATCACACGCATGTGCTCAACGCTGCCTTCAAGCGTGATCTTCTCTGGGTCAGGATCTTCAGGAATGCGCTCGCAAAAGCATCCGCCTGCCTGCGGGGTAATGGTGAGGTTAGCTGAATCGCCAGACCATGTGTGCGAGGAATTCCACCAGCGAGCGGGCGAAATCAGCGCCAGCCAAACCGCTTTGGGGTTGGCCTCCACCACCGCCTCATCGCGGGTCACAAAGCCATTCTCGCTGGTCGCAATCACTTCAGCAGCAACCGGCTGAGCCGCCAACAATGCCGCCAAACCAGCCAAAACTACACGCATCACAATTGTCCTCTTCGCATCTCTATGCGAGGCGGTTTAGGCGATGCCGATAATGTGTGAAAGAGCAGAGTTCGTCCCCTGCCCCGCCAATTGCCCGCTTAAGCGAGCACCGCGTCAATCGCGTTGGCGACACCGGTGATGCCAGCCATGCCGTCCACTCGCGTCACGATCCCGCGCGCTTCATAGCCCGGCAGGATCGGCGCGGTTTCGCCGCGATAGACCGCCATCCGAGTGCGGACAGTTTCTTCGTTGTCATCAGGACGACGCTTGAATTCTGTGTGTCCACAACTGTCGCACACACCCTCAGACGCCGGTGGGTTCGCCGTGTCGTGATAGAGAGCACCGCAATTCGCGCAGCTGAAACGGCCAGTGATCCGCTCGACCAAAGCATCAATATCGACGCCCAGCTCAATCACGTGATCAAGAGTGCGGCCATGTTTTCTGAGAATTCCGTCCAGCGTTTCCGCCTGTGATGCCGTGCGCGGATAGCCATCGAAGATAGCGCCCGTACCAGCGTCCATCGCCGCCAGTTCAGCATCGATCAGATCAGCAACGATCTCGTCAGAAACAAGCTCGCCCGCATCCATCACAGCCTTGGCCTTTAGACCAACTGGCGTTTGAGCCTTCACCGCCGCACGCAACATGTCGCCGGTGGAAAGCTGCACCATCGCGTGCCGCTCTACTAGTCCGGCACTTTGCGTGCCCTTACCGGCACCCGGAGGGCCAAGAAGAATGATGTTCATCGCAAAATCCCCCAGATGCTCGCGCGCCGATTAGCGCTTACGACCCTTAAGTTTCGCCTTTTTGATCAGGTCACCATATTGGTGCGCCAGCAAATGCGACTGCACTTGGCTGATCGTATCGACTGTGACGTTCACCACAATCAACAGGCTGGTACCGCCAAGGAACAGCGGCAGGCCGGTCTGGCGAATAACATATTCCGGCAGCACACAGACGACCGCAAGATAGAGCGCGCCGACCACAGTGATGCGGGTGAGGACATATTCGAGATAATCCGCCGTCCGCTTACCCGGACGAATGCCCGGAATGAAGCCGCCGTTCTTCTTGAGATTGTCCGCCGTCTCTTCCGGGTTGAACACAACTGCGGTGTAGAAGAAACAGAAGAAAATGATACCCAGCGCATAGAGCGTGAGGTAAATCCACTCACCTGGCTGGAGGTAGAACAACAGGCTTTGTGCAAAGCCGCCTGCGCCTTCTTCGCCGGTTGGGGCGCCAGCGAACTGAGTAATCGTCAGCGGCAGCAGCAACAGCGAGCTTGCGAAGATTGGCGGGATAACACCAGCGGTGTTGAGCTTAAGCGGTAAGTGCGAGCGATCCGCCTGCATCACGCCATTTTGCGTGGCGCGCTTAGGATATTGGATCAGCAAGCGCCGCTGGGCCCGCTCCACGAAGGAGATCACCAGGATCAACACCACAACCATAATGGCAAAACCAACGATCAGGCCAAGCGAGATCGAACCTGTGCGGCCGCCCTCAAACATGTTTGACACGAAGGTCGGGAACTGCGCGACGATGCCCGCCATAATGATCAGCGAGACGCCATTACCGATCCCGCGCGAGGTGATTTGCTCACCCAGCCACAGCAGGAACATAGTGCCGCCGACAAGGCTGATCACTGCGCCGACGCGGAACATATAGCCCGGATTGACGACCGCTTGCAGCCCGCTTTGCGCGCCAAAGCTTTCCAGGCCTGCAGCTAGGAACCAGCCCTGAATGATGCACAAGAAAACCGTGCCATAGCGGGTGTATTGGTTGAGTTTTTGACGCCCGGTTGCGCCCTCCTTTTTCAGCGCCGCGAGCGTTGGGTGCAAGGCCGAGGCCATCTGCACCACGATCGAGGCGGTGATGTACGGCATAACGCCGAGCGCGATGAGACTCATCCGCTCCAGGCTGCCGCCGGAAAATGTGTTGAACAGGTCAAGAATGCCGCCGCGCGTTTGGTCATACAGCGTTTCCAGGATCAATGGATTGACCCCGGGCAGCGGAACAAAGCTCAAAAAGCGGAAGACAATAAGCGCACCGATGGTGAACCAGATACGCTGGCGCAACTCCGTGGCTTTGGAGAAATTGGCGAGGCTCATATTGCTCGCGATTGAATCGGCGCGTGATGCCATGTCTAAATATCGATCCTAGCGTCTGGCTAATAGCCCGTCCTTGGGTGTCCTTGCCGTCCAGCAAGCCCGTAAAACAGACCAACCGGCCCTCACCGGTCTATGCACGAAGGATTAGATAGGGAGCGAGGAGCCGAATGTCGAACCCCTCGCTCACCAATACCCGCATTATTTGCTTTTTGCTGCCGCTTTTTCAGGGTTCGGCTTGCCCGAAGGCTTCTTCACGACAACGACTTCGACGCTGCCGCCGGCCTTTTCAACCGCTTCGATGGCGCCCTTAGACGCACCAGCAACGACGAATTTGACCTTGGCTTTCAGTTCGCCCTTGCCGAGCAAACGAACACCGTCTTTGCCGCCGCGAACCAGACCTGCTTCACGCAGAGCCGCTTCGTCGATAGCTTTCTTGCCGTCGAGCTTCTTCGCATCGATGAACTTTTGGACCATGCCAATGTTGATCTCTGCAAAGTCTTTGCCGAACGGGTTGTTGAAGCCGCGCTTTGGCAGGCGCATGTGAAGCGGCATTTGGCCGCCTTCAAAGCCCTTGATCGCTACGCCGGAACGGCTCTTTTGGCCCTTCTGACCGCGGGCCGCGGTTTTGCCTTTGCCAGAACCGATACCACGGCCCTTGCGCATGCGTCCTTTACGGGCGCCTTCATTGTCACGGATGTCATTGAGTTTCATGTGTGCACTCGCTTTCGCTTTTGTTCGCGCTTCAAATTGCGAGTCCCCGCGAAGGCGGGGACCTTATGCCACCAGCGCTATGCCAGAGGCAGGCGGCTCCCGCCTTCGCGGGAGCTCACCAAATTTTAGTCAACCACTTCAACCAGATGCGGGATCTTTGCGACCGCGCCGCGAACTTCAGGGGTGTCCTGACGCTCGACAACTTTGTGCATCTTGTTGAGGCCCAGGCCGATCAGGATCTTACGCTGACTTTCTGGACGACGGATCGGCGAACCAATCTGTTTGATCTTGATAGTTTTCTTAGCAGCCATTGGTCTTACTCCACAATCGCCGCGGCTTCAGCTTCTGCTTCCACCTCGCTTGAACCACCACGGCCCAGAAGGTCGGCGACCTTCTTGCCCCGGCGCTGAGCGACAGACTTCGGCGAAGTCTGATTGGTCAGCGCGTCGAAGGTAGCGCGGATCATGTTATAGGGGTTGGACGAACCGACCGATTTGGTCACAACGTCTGCAACGCCCAGGCTTTCAAAGACGGCACGCATCGGACCACCAGCAATGATGCCGGTACCCGGAGGTGCTGTACGCACGGTCACCTTGCCAGCGCCAAAACGGCCCTTAGCGTCATGGTGCAGAGTGCGGCCTTCTTTAAGCGGAACGCGAACCATCTTCTTACGGGCGGCTGCGGTTGCTTTGGTAATCGCCTCTGGAACTTCGCGAGCCTTACCGTGACCAAAGCCAACGCGGCCCGCGCCGTCACCAACAACGACGAGTGCAGCAAAGCCAAAACGCTTACCACCCTTCACCGTTTTAGAGACGCGGTTGATGTGCACCAGCTTCTCGATGATGCCATCATCTTCCTCTTCACGCTTACCGCGACGATTGTCACGGCCACCGCGACCACGGCCACCGCCGCGATTGTCGCCGCCACGGCCACGTCCGCGGCCTTCGCGTTGTTGAGGAGCATCGGTTTTTGCCGGAGCTTCTGCAGGCGCTTCCGCTGGAGCCGCTTCTGCCGGAGCAGCCGCTTCTTCAGGTTTCGCTTCTTCAGCAGCCGGAGCCGCTTCCACTGCAGGTGCTGCAGTTTCTTCGGTCTTGGCCTCTTCAGCAGGCGCTTCAGTTTTCTTGTCGTCAGCCATCATCAGAACTCCAGCCCGCCTTCGCGAGCGGCATCGGCCAGCGCTTTCACGCGGCCATGAAACAGGAACCCGCCGCGATCAAACACGACAGTGGTCACGCCAGCCTTCTTGGCGGCAGCAGCGATATCCTTGCCCACTTGAGCAGCGGCATCGACATTTGCGCCAGACTTCTTGCCACCCAGAGTAGATGCGGCAGCCACAGTGCGGCCATCAGCATCATTGATGATCTGAGCATAGATGTGACGACCAGTGCGGTGCACCGACAAGCGAGGACGATCGCCAGCACGCGTCCGCAGTGCGGTGCGCACCCGGCGGCGGCGGCGTTCAAACAGGGAAAGCTTAGCCATCTTACTTCTTCTTCCCTTCCTTGCGGAAGACATACTCGCCGCGATACTTGATACCCTTGCCTTTGTAAGGCTCAGGCTTACGCCAGCGGCGAATTTCAGCAGCAAGCTGGCCAACGGCCTGCTTGTCCATACCGGAAATCTCAACCGTGGTCTGATCAGGCGTCTTCACTTCGAGACCTTCAGGCACATCGATGTTCACATCGTGGCTGAAGCCAAGTTCCAGCTTCAAGGACTTGCCCTGAGCCTTCGCACGATAACCAACACCTGAAATCTCAAGCGTCTTGGTGAAGCCTTCGGTGACGCCCTCTACCAGGTTAGACACCAATGTACGGTGCATACCCCAGAACGAGCGAGCCAGTTTGGTGTCGTTCGCAGGCTTAACTTGGATCTCGTCACCTTCAACCGTGTAGCTGATGTGCTCAGACAGGCCCATCGTGAGAGTGCCCTTTGGGCCCTTCACGCTCAGCGTGCCATTCTCAATGCTGGCGGTCACCCCACTGGGGATGGCGACAGCTTTTTTGCCAATACGGCTCATCAGAACACCTCCGCCAGCACTTCGCCGCCGACGTTGCTATCGCGTGCTTCGTTATCCGAAAGCACACCACGCGGTGTCGAGACGATGGTGATACCAAGGCCGTTGCGAACAGTCGGAAGTTCTTTCGAACCCGAATAGACGCGGCGGCCAGGCTTAGAGACGCGGCTTACGTGCTTGATAGCAGGCTCGCCTTCGAAATATTTCAACTCAATCCGCAGCGCCGGGTGCTTGCCCGAGGTGTCTTCGCTGTAGCCACGGATGTAGCCTTCGCGCTGAAGCACTTCGAGAACGTTTGCACGCAGCTTAGACGCTGGCGAAAGAACGGAATCCTTCTTTGCCTGCTGTCCGTTGCGAATGCGGGTGAGCATATCACCCAATGGATCGGTCATAGCCATCTATCAGCTCCTCACCAGCTCGACTTGGTAAGGCCAGGGATCAGACCCTTGTTACCAAGATTCCGCAATTCAATGCGGTTGATGCCGAACTTGCGGTAGTAGCCGCGTGGGCGGCCGGTGGTCGCGCAGCGATTGCGAACCCGCGTTGGGTTCCCGTTGCGCGGGAGTTCCGCCATCTTCAGGCGCGCTACCAGACGTTCACTCTCGTCGAGTGAAGTGTCCTTCGAAATCGCCTTCAGCTTAGCGTACTTGTCTGCGTACTTCTTAACGAGCTTCTTACGACGCTCATTCTTATTGATCGAACTCAGTTTCGCCATTGGACTTAAGCTCTCTTCTCTAGTCGTTGCGACGCGCAGCTCACGCTGCCGCCTTTTCTTCAGACGGATTGGCTTCACCCTGGAAAGGGAAGCCGAGCAGACGCAGCAATTCGCGTGCCTCCTCGTCAGTCTTTGCGGTGGTGGTGACAATGATATCCATGCCGCGCACCGTATCGATCTTGTCGTAGCTGATCTCAGGGAACACGATTTGCTCCTTGAGGCCCATTGCGTAATTGCCGCGGCCGTCGAACGACTTAGCGTTCAGCCCGCGAAAGTCGCGGATGCGTGGCATTGCAACGGTGACCAGACGGTCGAGGAATTCATACATGCGGTCACGGCGCAGGGTAACCTTGCAACCAATTGGCATGCCTTCGCGCAGTTTAAACTGAGCGATTGATTTCTTCGCCTTAGTGATCACAGGCTTTTGGCCTGCGATCAGGGTCATTTCTTCAGCTGCGATTTGAACTTTCTTTTTGTCCTGGCTCGCCTCGCCCACACCCATGTTGAGTGTGATCTTTGCGATCTTAGGAACTTCAAGACGGTTTTTATAACCGAACTTCTCGGTCATCGCCTTGACGATCTGCTCGTCATACTTCGCCTTCAGGCGCGGAGTGTATGCATCAGCCATCGATGGTCTCTCCACTCTTCACAGCAACGCGAACCTTCTTGCCGTCCTTTTCTTCGAAACGGACGCGGGTTGGCTTGCCATCCTTCGGATCAGCCAATGCAACCTTGGAGATGTTCATCGGTGCTTCAAAGCGATCGATGCCACCTTGCGGGTTTTGCTGGCTTGGTTTGCGGTGGCGGGCAGCCACGTTGATGCCTTCGACAACGACCTTGCCATCTTTTGGCATGACCTTTTGGACAGTGCCGGTGCGGCCCTTGTCCTTGCCCGAAAGCACAACGACGCTGTCGCCCTTCTTGATCTTAGCAGCGGCCATTAGAGCACCTCCGGCGCAAGGCTGATGATCTTCATGAAGCCGCGGCCGCGAAGTTCGCGGACCACTGGGCCAAAGATACGAGTACCGATTGGCTCTTCGCTCTTGTTGACCAGTACAGCGGCATTGCTGTCGAAGCGGATCACGCTGCCGTCTGGGCGGCGAACGTCCTTCTTCGTGCGCACGATGACAGCGCGATGAACATCGCCCTTCTTCACCTTAGCGCGTGGCTGAGCTTCCTTGACGGAAACCACGATCACGTCGCCCACGGAGGCAAACCGGCGCTTAGACCCGCCCAGCACTTTAATGCACTGGACGCGCTTTGCGCCGCTGTTGTCCGCGACGTCGAGATTGGATTGCATCTGGATCATTGATCCGTTTCCTTCTCATTGGCTTGCCGAAACCAGTCCGGCAGTTCCTACGCGTGTCCTCGCCAAGGCGAGGATCAATTCAATCAGTTACCGGCTGCCTCGACATCGAGATCAGCTTCGACCGCCTGGGTACCGCCTGCGGTAACCCGGTCTTTTACGATCCAGGTCTTGGTCTTGGAGATCGGTTTCGTCTCCTCGATCCGCACAACATCACCAACGGCAAATTCGTTCTTTTCGTCGTGAGCGTGATACTTCTTCGAACGACGGATGATCTTCCCATACAGCGGGTGCTTCACCTTACGTTCGACCTTCACGGTCACGGTCTTGTCGGTCTTGTCGGAGGTGACAGAGCCGATCAGAATACGTTTTGGCATTGTCTACTCCTTAAGCCTTCGCAGCGGCTGCTGCGCGCTCGTTCTGCAGCGTCTTGATCTGAGCAATTGTGCGGCGCACTTGCTTGATCCGAGCTGGAGCTTCGAGCTGGTTGGTTGCAGCCTGGAACCGCAGATTATACTGCTCACGCTTCAGCTCGGTGAGCTCAGCCGAGAGTTGATCGTCGGTCTTGGTGCGAAGATCTTCGACAGCGATACTACCTTTAGCCATCATTTGCCTCCCAGGTGAGAGGTGTCGCCCAAACGAGCAACGACCTTGGTCTTGATTGGCAGCTTCATGGCCGCACGCTCAAACGCTTCCGCAGCGATCTTGCCTGGGACACCGTCGAGTTCGAACAGGATGCGGCCCGGCTTTACGCGAGCAGCCCAGAATTCAACGGAGCCCTTGCCCTTACCCTGACGAACTTCGGCAGGCTTCTTGGACACTGGCACATCAGGGAACACACGGATCCAGAGGCGACCTTGACGGCGCATGTGACGCGTGATCGCTCGGCGAGCCGCTTCGATCTGACGCGCGGTGATCCGCTCAGGCTCGAGAGCCTTCAGGCCATAGGAGCCAAAGTTCAAAGTCGTGCCGCCTTTGGCGTCGCCTTTGATCTTGCCCTTAAAGGCCTTGCGATACTTGGTTTTCTTCGGTTGCAGCATTGTCTCTACCTACCTCAGCGAGCCGGCCGGACGCCGGAAGTCTGAGCTTCCATCATCAGGCGATCCTGCGCAGTTGGATCGTGAGCGAGGATCTCGCCTTTGAAGATCCAGCACTTAATGCCGATGATCCCGTAAGCGGTAAGCGCTTCGGTTTCGGCATAATCGATGTTGGCGCGCAGTGTGTGCAGCGGCACACGGCCTTCACGGTACCATTCAACGCGCGCAATCTCTGCACCGCCCAAACGGCCACCACATGTGATCTTGATGCCTTCTGCGCCGAGACGCAGAGCGGACTGAACGGCGCGCTTCATCGCACGGCGGAAAGCCACACGGCGAATGAGCTGATCAGCAACGCCTTGAGCAACGAGCTTCGCATCGATTTCCGGCTTGCGGATCTCAACGATGTTCAGCTTCACTTCGCTCGAGGTCATCGTCGCCAGCTTGGCGCGCAGCTTCTCGATGTCCGCACCCTTCTTACCGATGATAACACCGGGACGGGCAGCATAGATCGAAATGCGGCAAAGCTTGGCTGGACGCTCGATCACCACCTTGGAAATCGCAGCTTGTGGCAGCGACTTGATGATGAACTTGCGGATCTCAATGTCTTCCTTGAGCAGGCTCGCGTAGTCACGCCCTTCGGCGTACCAGCGACTGTCCCAAGTACGGTTGATCTGCAAGCGCAGACCGATCGGATTACTCTTCTGACCCATCTTACGCCTCTTCCTCTTCGCGAACTACGATGCGCAGCTTGCTGAACGGTTTCAGGATGCGGGTCGATTTACCACGGCCACGTGTGTGGAACCGCTTCATGGTAATCGCTTTACCGACCGAAGCCTCAGCAACGACGAGCGCGTCGACGTCGAGATTGTGGTTGTTTTCCGCGTTAGCGATCGCCGATGCGAGAACTTTCGTCGCATCCTTGGCCATTGCCTTCTTCGAGAAGGTGAGGATGTTAAGAGCCTCTTCGACCTTCTTGCCGCGAATTTGCTGCGCCACGAGGTTCAGCTTTTGCGCGGAACCACGAATGGAGGTGCCGACGGCCAAAGCCTCGTTATCAGCAACACGGCGAGGTGACTTTGCCTTGCCCATTAGCGCTTACCCTTCTTGTCGGCAGCGTGGCCAGGGAATGTCCGCGTAGGCGAAAACTCACCAAGCTTGTGCCCGACCATTTCCTCGGAAACCGAGACCGGGATGAACTTGTGGCCATTATAGACGTTGAACGTCAGACCGACGAATTGCGGCAAAATCGTAGAGCGACGCGACCAGGTTTTGATCGGCTTGCTGTTGCCTGCCTCTTGTGCGTCCTCCGCCTTCTTCAGAAGGCTGAGCTCGACGAAAGGACCTTTCCAGACGGAACGTGCCATCGTGTCTTACCTCTTCTTCTTGGCGTGGCGCGAACGGATAATCATCTTATCCGTCTGCTTGTTTTTGCGAGTACGTGCACCCTTGGTCGGCTTGCCCCATGGGGTAACCGGGTGACGACCGCCCGAAGTCCGGCCTTCACCACCACCGTGGGGGTGATCGACAGGGTTCTTAGCGACACCACGCGTCAGCGGCTTAATGCCCATCCAACGCCGGCGACCGGCCTTGCCCAGGTTTTGGTTTTGGTTGTCAGGGTTCGACACTGCACCAACCGTACCCATGCAGTCAGCCCGCAGGTAACGCTGCTCACCAGAGTTCAGGCGCGCGATGACCATGCCGCGGTCACGGCCGACCAGCTGGACATAAGCACCAGCAGAGCGAGCGATTTGACCGCCCTTGCCCGGCTTCATCTCAACGTTGTGGCAGATCGTACCAACCGGCATCTGACCCAGAAGCATGGCGTTGCCAGGCTTCGTATCGGTCTTCTCACCAGCTACAACCGTTGCACCAACATCGAGACGCTGAGGGCACAGGATGTAAGCTTGCTCGCCGTCCTCATATTTCAGAAGCGCGATGAAAGCCGTACGGTTCGGGTCATATTCGATCCGTTCGACGGTTGCAGGAACATCCCACTTCCGACGTTTGAAATCGATGAAGCGGTACTTTTGCTTGTGACCGCCGCCAATGCCACGCGAGGTGACATGACCTTTGTTGTTCCGGCCGCCGGACTTACGCTTGCCTTCCGTGAGCGACTTGACCGGCTTGCCCTTCCAGAGGCTGGTCTTGTCGACAAGGATAAGGCCGCGACGTGCGGGGCTTGTCGGTTTATAATTCTTGAGTGCCATGATCCGCCTCAGATACCGCTAGTGATATCGATCATTTCACCCTCAACGAGGGTAACGATCGCTTTTTTCACGTCGATGCGCTTGTAAGGTTTACCCTTCCAGCGCTTGGTCTTGCCCTTGGTCACGATGGTGTTAACCGAAGTGACCTTCTTGTCGTAGATCGCTTCAACCGCCTCTTTGATCTGCGACTTGGTCGCATCAAGTGCCACCTTGAAAACCACCGCATTGTTCTCCGAAAGAAGTGTCGACTTCTCGGTGATGTGCGGGGCCAAGATCACGTCATAGTGACGGGCATCAACTTCTTGCTTTTTAGCCATTGAAGCGCGCCTCCAGCTTTTCGACAGCATCCTTGGTGAGGACCAGCGTGTCGTGGTTCAAAATGTCATAAACATTCGCGCCGGCTGCCGGCATCACATTGATACCTGGCAGGTTGCCAGCGGCCTTCTTGAAGCCGTCGTCAATGCTGTCGCCGTCGATAACCAACACCTTGCCAGCCCAACCAGCCTTTTCGAGGTGCCCTTTGAGCACCTTGGTCTTAGCTTCTTTCATCGCCAGGCTGTCGAGAACGACCAAGCCGTCCTTAGCCTTGCTGGATAGAGCCATCTTAAGGCCGAGTGCGCGAATTTTCTTGTTCAGCGACTGGTTGAAGTCACGCTTGCGTGCACCGTGGGCTTTACCACCACCGATGAAGATCGGAGCAGAACGAGCACCGTGACGAGCGCCACCTGAACCCTTTTGCGCGCCGAACTTCTTACCGGTGCGAGCCACATCCGAACGCTCACGCGTTGGACGAGCGGTTCCGCGGCGATTTTCCAGCTGCCAGGTCACAACCCGGTGCAGAATGTCGGCTCGCGGAGTTACGCCGAACACATCATCATTAAGAGTGATGTCGCCCGAAGCCTTCCCGTCGATTTTCTGGACTTTGACTTTCATGGTCTCAGCCCTCCTTGTTTTCATCGGCTGCAGGCGCTTCGGCCTCAGCAGCAGGGGTGTCAGCAGCAGCCTCAACCGGCGCAGCTGCTTCAGCGGCTGGCGCAGCAGTTTCAATAACGGCGCCCGGGAACGGAAGATCGTTCGGCATTGCGAGCTTCACAGCGTCGCGAACCAGCAACCAGCCATTCTTCGAACCAGGGACCGAACCCTTGATGAAGAGCAAACCACGCTCAGCGTCCGTACGGACAACTTCGAGGTTTTGCTGGGTACGCTGACGGTCACCCATGTGACCAGCCATCTTCTTACCCTTAAACACGCGGCCCGGATCCTGACGGTTACCCGTCGAACCGTGCGAACGGTGAGAGATCGAAACACCGTGGGTGGCGCGCAAACCGCCGAAGCCCCAACGCTTCATGGCGCCAGCAAAGCCTTTACCCTGAGTGTGACCAGTGATGTCGACCTTTTGACCAGCCAGGAAGTGATCAGCGCTGATAGTAGCGCCGACAGGGACAAGGCCCTCTTCGCTTTCGACCCGGAATTCAGCAACCTGCTTCTTCAGCGCGACTTCCGCTTTCGCGAAATGCTCACGCTGTGGCTTAGCTACATTCTTTTGTTTCGCAGTACCTGCGCCGAGCTGGACAGCGAAATAGCCATCACGCTCTGCGGTGCGGTGCGAGACAACCTGGCAATCTTCCAGTGCGAGAACGGTCACGGGAACGTGACGTCCATCGTCCTGGAACAGGCGGGTCATCCCGACTTTCTTTGCGATCACGCCAGTGCGCATCGTCAAAACTCCTAAACAGAGGCACTCAGGGCCCATCCCAAAGTGCTTGCGAACCCGCCCAAAACAGACAGATCCATTCAACCCAAATTTTATGCATCGCCCCGTCCGGGCTGAATGCTCGCACAGCCACATGGCCGGTTGAGCGAGACGGGGGACGCAGACCCGGCGTAGTCCGAAGACAATACCGGCGGTATCCCTATGTCTTGCTGGCATTTTCCGCTTTGGGAGAATGCTAGCGGGGCCATAAGGGCCCCAAAACTCTCGGTCAGTTTATGATGGTCCGTACCGAAGACCTCGCCCCACTAACGCAGGGCAGTAGATTAAGCGAGCTTAATCTCAACATTTACGCCAGCAGCCAGATCAAGCTTCATCAAAGCATCGACAGTCTGAGCGTTAGGCTGCACGATATCGAGCAACCGCTTGAAGGTGCGCACCTCGAACTGCTCGCGCGACTTCTTGTCGATGTGCGGGCCGCGGTTCACGGTGAACTTCTCAATGCGCGTTGGCATAGGAATGGGGCCACGAATAAGAGCACCCGTACGACGTGCTGTTTCAGCGATTTCGCCAGTTGCCTGGTCGAGAACGCGGTGGTCGAACGCCTTAAGGCGAATACGGATATTCTGAGCTTCCATTACCTGTACCAATGCGAAAGAGCCAAAGAGGTTTTTACGCCTCTCAAAAAAGAAAAAGGCCCGCCCCGCTGTTCTCCGGATTTCCCGGAACGGGCGGCCTTATAAAATTGCGTTGCCGCGAACGAGATCCTCGGCCTGTGGAGGCGCGTATACGGAGAGACCCGCCCTGTGGCAACCCCTGAATTGCGGTCATAAAAAACCGCCTCTCAAAAGCATGCATTTGGGCGCGCCAGACGCGCAGCTCACCTCACATAAAAAGGGCCCGGCTCTCACATTGAGAACCGGGCCACTCTTTATCGCTGCACCCCGTGAGAGGCGCGAAACGTGAGAGGCGCGAAACGCTTACTTGGTGATCTTAGCAACCACGCCCGAACCAACGGTACGGCCGCCTTCGCGGATCGCGAAGCGAAGACCTTGGTCCATAGCGATTGGAGCGATCAGCTTAACGTTGATCGTCACGTCATCACCCGGCATTACCATCTCGGTGCCCTCTGGGAGGATCACTTCGCCGGTCACGTCGGTGGTGCGGAAGTAGAATTGTGGACGGTAGTTTGCGAAGAATGGCGTGTGACGGCCACCCTCATCCTTCGAAAGAACGTAAACGTTCGCTTCGAATTCGGTGTGCGGGCTAACCGAACCAGGCTTACAAAGAACCTGACCACGCTCAACTTCTTCACGGCCAACGCCGCGGATCAGTGCGCCGATGTTGTCGCCAGCTTCGCCCGAGTCGAGCAGCTTGCGGAACATTTCAACGCCGGTAACGGTTGTCTTGGCGGTGTCTTTGATGCCGACGATTTCAACTTCGTCACCAACATTGACCTTACCGGTTTCAACACGGCCGGTTACAACAGTACCGCGACCAGAGATCGAGAACACGTCCTCGATTGGCATCAGGAAGTCCTGATCCACTGGACGGTCTGGCTGTGGGATGTGCTCGTCAACAGACGCCATCAGAGCCTTGATCGACTCAGCGCCGATTGCTTCGTCACGGCCTTCCAGAGCAGCAAGAGCTGAGCCCTTGGTGATGGCGATATTGTCGCCGTCAAAGCCATACTCGCTGAGCAGTTCACGAACTTCCATTTCGACGAGTTCGAGGATTTCCTCGTCGTCGACCTGGTCAACCTTGTTCATGTAAACAACCAGAGCCGGAACACCAACTTGACGCGCAAGCAGGATGTGCTCGCGAGTTTGTGGCATTGGACCGTCGGCTGCGTTCACAACCAGGATCGCGCCGTCCATTTGCGCCGCACCAGTGATCATGTTTTTAACATAGTCAGCGTGGCCTGGGCAGTCGACGTGTGCGTAGTGACGTGCTTCGGTTTCGTATTCAACGTGAGCGGTCGAGATCGTGATCCCGCGCTCGCGCTCTTCCGGAGCCTTATCGATGTTTGCAAAGTCAACGGCTTCGCCGCCTGAAGCTTCAGCCATCACTTTGGTGATCGCTGCAGTCAGAGTGGTTTTACCATGGTCAACGTGACCAATGGTGCCGATGTTGCAGTGCGGCTTGTTCCGCTCGAATTTTTCCTTCGCCATGTCTCGTATAAACCTTCTATCTAAATTGAATTCCTACGGGGAAAAGGCGCGCCCGCTGAATCAGGCGCAGCCCCTAGCCCCTGCGATCAGCTTAAGCAAGCTTCTCTTTGACTTCCTGTGCAACACTCGCCGGCACTTCGTCGTAGTGACTGAACTGCATGGAGTATTGCGCACGGCCCTGGCTGAATGAGCGAAGCTCGTTCACGTAACCGAACATGTTTGCGAGCGGAACCATTGCTTCGACAGCTTGGGCATTGCCCCGGCTATCTGTGCCTTGGATCTGACCGCGGCGGCTGTTGAGATCGCCGATGACGTCGCCGAGATACTCTTCAGGAGTAACAACCTCAACCTTCATCACTGGTTCAAGCAGTTTGATACCGCCACGCTCTGCTGCTTCGCGCATTGCGCCCTTACCGCAGATTTCAAACGCCACGGTGGACGAGTCGACATCGTGGAACGCACCATCTGTGAGGTGGATCGTGAAGTCGATGATTGGGAAGCCAATGAGATAGCCACTGTCGGCTTGCTCACGGATGCCCTTCTCAAGCGATGGGATGTATTCCTTAGGAATATTACCGCCCTTAATGCTGTCCTCGAACACGATGCCCTGACCGCGCTCACCCGGAGTGAAGGTCGCTTTGGCACGAGCAAACTGCCCGGTACCACCCGATTGCTTCTTGTGGGTGTAATCGACGTTGATTTCACGGCCCAAGCTCTCGCGATATGCCACCTGAGGCGCACCAACGTTAGCTTCAACTTTGAACTCGCGCTTCATCCGGTCGACGAGAATGTCGAGGTGAAGCTCGCCCATGCCCTTGATGATCGTCTGACCGCTTTCGTGGTCAGTCGTAACGCGGAAGCTTGGATCTTCAGCAGCCAAGCGATTGAGCGCAACGCCCATCTTCTCTTGGTCAGCCTTGGTCTTCGGCTCCACAGAGAGTTCGATAACTGGATCCGGGAATTCCATCCGCTCAAGAATGATCGGGTGCGCTGGATCGCAAAGCGTATCACCAGTGGTGGTCGCCTTCATGCCGGCCAATGCGACGATATCGCCCGCGAATGCTTCTTCGATGTCCTTACGGTCATTGGAGTGCATTTCGAGGATACGGCCGATCTTTTCCTTCTTGCCCTTCACAGAGTTCAAGACGGTGCCCTTTGTCAGCTCACCGGAATAGATGCGGGTAAAAGTCAGCGAGCCAACGAATGGATCGTTCATAACCTTAAACGCAAGCGCCGCGAACGGCACAGCATCGTCGGATGCGCGCGAGATCTTCTTCTTCAGAATCAGGCTTAACACCCTTAATCGCTTCCACGTCGAGCGGGCTCGGCATGTAGTCGACAACCGCGTCGAGCAAAGGCTGAACGCCCTTGTTCTTAAACGCACTGCCGCAAAGCACAGGAACGAAGCTCTGGTTGAGCGTACCCTTACGGATGAGCTTCTTCAGCGTAACCGCGTCAGGCTCGTTGCCTTCTAGATACGCTTCCATCACGTCATCGTCTTGCTCAACAGCAAGCTCGATCAGCTTCTCACGGTATTCAGCCGCTTCATCGGCCATGTCCGCTGGAATCTCGCCATAGACGTATTCTGCGCCGAGATCTTCGTTCTTCCAAGTGATCGAACGCTGGTTCACCAGGTCAACCAGACCCGTAAGATCAGCTTCGATACCGATTGGCAGATACAGCACAGCCGGTGTCGCACCGAGACGCTCGATGATCGAGTTCACGCAGTACTTAAAGTCGGCGCCGGTGCGGTCCAATTTGTTGATAAAGCACATTCTTGGTACTTTATACTTGTCGGCTTGGCGCCATACGGTTTCGGACTGAGGCTCCACCCCAGCCACGCCGTCGAAGCAGGCAACCGCGCCATCAAGCACGCGCAGCGAACGTTCAACTTCAATCGTGAAGTCAACGTGGCCCGGAGTATCGATGATGTTGATCCGGTGCTCAGGTGTCTTACGCAGCTCTTTCGGGTCGCTCATAGGATCCATCGTCGGATCTTCTGGGTTCCAGAAACAGGTCGTCGCAGCGGACGTAATCGTGATGCCGCGCTCTTGTTCTTGCTCCATCCAGTCCATGGTCGCAGCGCCATCATGCACTTCGCCAATTTTGTAGGACTTTCCGGTGTAATACAGGATGCGTTCGGTCGTAGTCGTCTTACCAGCATCGATGTGAGCCATGATGCCGATATTGCGATAGCGCTCCAGCGGATACTCGCGGGCCATATCAAATTCCTCGGATAGGTTTGTGGGGGTGAACCAATGTCACCCCCATATAGTGACGTTTATGACAGCGGTAAGTCCTACCGCCACCCATGTTACCAGCGCCAGATTACCAGCGATAATGCGAGAACGCGCGGTTGGCGTCAGCCATCCGGTGCGTATCTTCACGCTTCTTCACCGCATTGCCGCGGTTGTTAGCCGCATCCATCAACTCACCAGAAAGGCGCGCGCTCATGGTGGTTTCCGGACGACCGCGAGCAGCCGAGATCATCCAACGCAGCGCCAGTGCCTGAGCGCGCTCTGGACGCACTTCGACAGGAACCTGGTACGTCGCACCACCAACACGGCGGCTGCGCACTTCGACCTGCGGCTTGATGTTGTTGATCGCATCATGGAAAACCTGAAGCGGATCGGTCTTGGCCTTCGCCTCAACCGTATCAAGCGCTGAATAAACAATACCTTCTGCAGTGGACTTCTTACCGTCCAGCATCAGGTTATTCATGAACTTCGACAAAACCTGATCACCAAACTTGGGATCCGGCAAGATAACCCGCTTTTCGGGCCTACGACGACGTGACATATTTCTTAACTCCTTCGGAGTGGCCGCTCACATCCGTGAGCGTCCTGCGGCACCGGCCCACTCCCCCACCCGGCCACCCAAAGAATACCTCTGATAGGGTATCCGGGTGCGGGAGTGGGCCGCCGCCGCGTTAAACCTTACTTCGGACGCTTCGCGCCGTACTTCGAACGGCTCTGCTTGCGGTCCTTGACCCCTTGTGTGTCGAGCACGCCGCGCAGGACGTGGTAACGCACACCGGGAAGATCGCGCACACGGCCGCCACGGATCAGCACAACGCTGTGCTCCTGGAGGTTGTGGCCTTCGCCCGGAATGTAGGAGATGACTTCGCGCTGGTTCGTCAGGCGCACCTTGGCAACCTTACGCAGAGCGGAGTTCGGCTTCTTTGGCGTCGTTGTATAAACGCGTGTGCAAACGCCGCGCTTTTGCGGGTTTGCTTCCATCGCAGGGACCTTGGACTTGGCCTTCTGCGGAACGCGGCCCTTGCGGACCAGCTGGTTAATCGTAGGCATTGAATACCTTCACCTTTTATTCTGATCCGGCGGGATTACCGGATCAGGACGCCCCTTCCGGGCGCGGAACCGGTTCCCACTTCCGCATGAAGGGGCTCGGTCCTGGCCGCTGAGGCAGGCACTTGGCTGGTCGGATGAAGTGAAGTTCGTTCAAGCGGCCCGTTCGTGCTGAGCCTGTCGAAGCATGACGGGCCGCCCACGCGGTGCGCAGAAACAAACTGAAACACTCCACCCGGTAACAAAGCACCGGGTTACTTTGACGGCCGCCCCAACCCTCCCGCAAAGCTGTCATCCTGAACTCGTTTCAGGATAACAAACGTCGGAAGAGCAAATAGAAAAGGCCTAGCTCAAGCGAGCGAGGCCTCCGGGACTTAACCGGCAATGTTCAGCTCTATTTGGCCGGGGTGTGCACGCAGCACGCCTCGGATGAGCGCGCTTTTAGCGGGGGGTGGCGCGGGGGTCAAGGGAAGGAGACAAAAAGGTCCAAATTGGTTGATTAACCCCAAAATTTACAGCAAGAACACTTGTGGAACGCCGACTATTGAATCATAGTATACGTTATGCATGTGGCAAAACATATTCCATGGGAAATATCGGACGAGCGACGCGAAGAGTACGCTCGATTATCACGCCAATCACAATTAGCGCGAAAAGAGGCCAACAAACGGGCCGCGCAAGAGCCGGATATACCGCTAACGATTGCATACGATCCAACTCTAGATATGCCCCAACTTACCAGCAATGGCATACGTACGCTGTCCTTGTTTAGTGGAGGTGGTGGTTTGGATCTCGGCTTCGACCGAGCGGGCTTCAGCCATACTGCATCGTATGACGTGCTCGAATTCGCAGGCGACACCATCCGAGCTAACAGGCCAGATTGGACGGTGGTTGCGGGCTCTCTTGGTGATGTTACCCAAATCGATTGGAGTAACTACAGAGGCAAAGTCGATTTGTTGCATGGCGGCCCTCCTTGCCAGCCATTTTCAATTGCCGGTCGGCGCAAGGGAAGTAATGACCAACGTGATATGTTTCCAGACTTTCTACGGGCGGTCGAAGAAATTAATCCAGACGTTTTCGTGGCCGAGAACGTACTGGGCTTCCTCTCCTCGAATTTCGCGACATATCGGGAGAAATTGTTTGGTAAGATCAGCGAATCCTACCAGCTCTCCACTTTCGTTCTATCTTCAAAGGATTTCGGCGTCCCCCAAGATCGAAGACGAGCGATTATTGTCGGAGCTAAGCGCAAAATTGGGCGAACGTTCGATCCTAGCCTTATACGAAAAAGCGCCACTTCTCGTGGCGTTCGAAGCGCACTGGGTCTTCGGATGTGTGGCAAAGATGGCCCCGCCCCGACGCTTCGCTGCACACTTACTGGACCTCGTCAAACAACCTCCGTTGCCAACAGCACTGCTTCAGTAAGTAAGTGGGCCGACCTAGGAATTTGGCCCCACGGCGTATCGCCTAGTCGATCAATAGCAGCGGCTTTCCCAACGAAAAACCAGACTTATCGGCTCTGTGTCGAGGAATGCCAAATTCTACAGGGATTTCCACTAGATTGGAAATTTGTTGGAGCAGTATATCAACGCCTGGGACTGATAGGGAATTCAGTTTGCCCTCCGGTAGCATACGCCCTTGCCAATAGTGTGGCGGATCAACTTTTCAGAGATTGATTCACCAAATCGCGTAGCACTTGCGCGTGACGGTCGGTGATTTTAGGAAATTTCTCCAGTGTGGCTTTGGGAATATGTGGATTATTAAGCGTACTGCCGCGCTGCAAAACATAGCCGCAACGCATTCTCAATAGCTCCAGCATACGCTCAGGTGAAAAACCTGCTTCGCGGTCCATGAAGTCGTAGTATTCACCCTTGCTCAATTGCTTCTTATGAAGAGATTGAGCGTCGGCGAGTGTGTAGTTCGTCTTTTCTCCGACACAATTATTAAGATCGCTGAGCGTGAGCCTCTGCGGTGCGAGTTTAGCGAGTTTAAAATCTACTTCGATATATTTTCGCTTACTCTCTATCCATGGTGCCATCATGCTTGGCGATGCATAGCGTGTATACCTCAGAGCGTTTCCACTCGGCGTGTAGAAACCGAAAAGCCAGTGCTTACCTACCCACTTGTCAATATGATCTTGACTGAAGTCCCTAACTGTCGTCACGCTTTCTTTCGTCGTACTCTTCAACTCAAATTCGATCGGGCCAGCTTTATGCTCCAGTATTGCGTCAGTGCCTGACCTACTCTTGTCGTTGGGCGCAGACAGCTCGAAAAGTTCGATCTGCTCAATTTCGCGTCTATCATCTTGAACCGCCATGATTGTCGAATTGTAGGTGAACTTAAAGAAACGCAACGTTTTTTTGAATTTTCTTTAGAATTGTAGTCTCTGCGTCATGTTCAAAGTTACATCAATGCAACAACGCTCTCTGATCGCTGACCGGTCCATTACCAGCAAGCGACCCCGCGCGATGACGCTTGGTGCTTTGTCACTGGCTTAGTCGCGGAGCACGGCGCGCAGCGCCGCAAGGCCCTTGTGGCCGCCCGCAGCGATGCGCCTGAAAGGCGCGTGAGCGAGGATATCGCAGCACGGATGTGCTGCGGAAAACAAAAACTCATCCCCTCTTGGCTCACCCCATCGAGATTGCGCCAAGACTCTTGGTGCCTCCCACCAATCTCGCGCCCCGACGCCTGAGTTATTTGTTTACGCGCTGGCGCTGCGCGCCGTCTACGCCTGCGGCTCCGACTCCAAGCGCCGGGCGGCGGACATCCGTCCGCCTTGGCTTTCCTCGCATAAGCTCGGGCGGGCGTGCGCCCTTGCGGTCCGCTGGTCGCGGACCGAGCCATTCCCGGCCAGCAGCCTAGTGCTATGACGCTTGGTGCTTTGTCACTAGCTTGGTGGCGGAGCACGGCGCGCAGCGCCGCAAGGCCCTCTGTCCTCAAGTAGCGAAGCGGTAGGACAACAAAGACGCCCGCCCGCAGCGACGCGATCTTTGATCGCGTGAGCGAGGATATCGCGCTGGCGGATGCCAGTGCGCAAAACCAAAAAACCAAAATCAAAGATTTTGGTGCCCCTGGCCCGACTCGAACGGGCACTCCGTTAGGAACTCGATTTTGAGTCGAGCGCGTCTACCAATTCCACCACAGGGGCACACCATGCGTGAAGCGCGCCTGTTAGCCGCGCCCCGCGCTCACATCAAGAGCCTTACTTCAGGGAATTCGCCAGCAGCTTATGCAGCTTAGAATGCAGGCCATTGTTCGCGGCCAGCACTTGCTGGGAATGGATCGGACTGGAGCGACCGCGAAAATCGCTGACGAAGCCGCCCGCCTCGCGGATCAGCAAGCATCCTGCCGCCGTGTCCCAATCGTTCAGCCCGCTTTCCCAGAAGCCATCAAAGCGCCCCTGCGCGACATAGGCCAAGTCAAGCGACGCGGCGCCAAAGCGGCGGATCCCTGCGACCTCTGGACCGATGGCGCCGAAAATGCGGCTCCATTCGGCAAAATCGCCGTGGCCCGCAAACGGAATGCCGGTCGCGATCAAGGCGTCGCTCATCTGCGAACGACCCGACACGCGCAGGCGCGCATCCTGCAGCCATGCGCCGCGGGTCTTCTCTGCCCAATAGGTGTGATCTTCGATCGGATGATAAATCACCGCCGCGGTCACATCGCCCCAGGCATTGCCCTTCGCATCCGGCCCTCCCAGGCGCGGCTCCTGTACCGCTATCGAAATTGCAAAATGCGGAATGCCGTGGAGGAAATTGCTGGTCCCATCCAAGGGATCGATGATCCAGCGCGGCATATCGGGATCGCCCTCGATAATGCCCGCCTCTTCCAGCACAAAGCCCCAACCGGGCCGCGCCTTCAGCAGCTCGTCATACAGCGTACGCTCAGCGCGCATATCGGCCTTGCTGACAAAGTCTGCCGGGCCCTTGCGGCTCACCTGAAGGTGCTCCACCTCGCCAAAATCACGGCGCAAACGCCCGCCCGCTTTGCGCGCGGCGCGCTCCATCACGCGGATGAGACCTGAAAACATCGACATGAGAAGTTAGCCCGCTTTCCCGACATAGGTCTGTTCGTAGACATCCACGATGATGCGTGTGCCAGCGCCAATATGCGGCGGCACCATGATGCGCACGCCATTGTCGAGCACAGCAGGCTTATAGCTGGACGAGGCGGTCTGCCCCTTCACCACGGCATCGGCCTCAACAATCTCAGCCTCAATCTGGTTGGGCAACTGAACCGAAATCGGCTTTTCTTCCCACAGTTCCAGCTGGACCTCCATCCCGTCTTGCAGGAACGGCCGCGCATCGCCCAGCAGATCGGACGGCAGCATGATCTGCTCGTAATTCTTCTGGTCCATAAAGACGAGCATATCGCCGTCTTCATAGAGGAATTGATAGTCCGAGGTATCCAGGCGAACCTTCTCAACCGTGTCAGCGCTGCGGAAGCGGACGTTGGTTTTGCGACCGTCCTGCAGGTTCTTCATCTCCACCTGCATATAGGCCCCGCCCTTGCCAGGCTGGGTGTGCTGGATCTTGGCAACTTTCCAGATGCCTTTTTCATACTCGATGATATTGCCGGGACGGATATCGACGCCGCTGATCTTCATGGGGCTTGTGGCCTTCTTGTCGGAAATAATGGGTACGCGCCCGATGATCGGGCAACCTTGCGGCTGCGCGCATAGCCGAGGCTTCAGGCGAGGTAAAGCTGGGCATGATTATGGCAAACACATGGTAAACGTGGTGGTGCGCCCATTTGCCGCATGATAACGGGGCCAAATGAAAATGCGCTATGTCATAGGAATAACGGCTTTTGCAGCGGCGATCGCAGCCATGGCCCCGCATGCGCGCAGTCAAAATCCCGGCGCAGGCACAGGCTCTGGAGTAGGCCAGGCCAGCGGCGATGGCAGTATGCTGTCGACCATGCCGCAGGGCAATTATCAATGCGCCCTGCCCGGCGATGCAACCGGCGCGGCCTATGATGTGATCGAGGATGCCGGCTTTCGCCTCGGCGCAGCCTCCAGCTACAGCAGCGAGCAAGGCGGCGGCGTATACCTGCTAAAGGGCCGCGTGCTGACCTTTACCCGAGGCGCCAAAAAGGGCGAACGCTATCGCCGGATCGGCACGAACCAACTTCAAAAACTGGACGCAAACGGCCGTTTAACAAAGGTTCTTTGCACCCGCACAGGCGCACAGCGTTTTAGCCGGGATTAGATTGCGGTTGTGGTGTTGATGGCTGCCATGTCCGACCGCCAAAGGCTGCCTTAAGCTGACGCGATTTCAGACATCAGTGTCCGCTTTTCTGGCGGGAAGCGAACCTCGGCAAAGGCCCGCTCCCCACCATCCATCATCATCTCTTCACACGCGCCATCGAACCGGCGCATCATTCCAGCTCAGAACCCAAATCCGACACCGACGCGGCCACTGACCTCGCCGTCGCCCGTGTTGCCGCCGACACCAGCCGACAGATAGACGCCTTCGGATACCGCGCCCGTGATTGATCCAGCAAAGCCTTGCTGACCATTGTAGGTTGCGGCGTTCACCCATACCGAGAAATTCTTGCCCGGAATAATGGGGGCGTTGCCCATCGCGATGGCCGCTGCAATGCCGCCTGACAGCCCTTCGTTGACGTCTTCGAGACGGAAGCTGAGGTCTTGCACCCTTCCTGACAGAGCATCGAACTGAGCGGTCGAGACTTGGGCAACAGCGTTCAGCGCTACCCGGACATTGTCGACCGAGGCAGCAGTGGCAACGCTCTGACGGCCCAAAGTGCCATTGGCATCCACCGTCACGACGTCCACTGGCCCCTGCTGAGCCGTAGTGCTTGCATCAATATCACCGATCCGCACCGAGCTACCCGTCCCGCCCAGCGTCACTTGGTTGGCCGCTGTTGTGGTCGCCCCTGCGCCGATCGCAGTTGAGCCTTCCTGATTGACAAACGCACCATTGCCTAGCGCCAGTGCATCGGCAGCCTGCGCTCGAGAACTACCCCCGATAGCAATCGCACCAGCAATGGTTGCACGGGCATTACCGCCAATCGCCGTTGCCTCCGCGCCGCGAGCAAAGGTGCTGTTACCCAATGCAAAGGCATCATCGCCGCGCGCCACAGCACCCTCGCCCAGCGCAGTTGCGCCCACCGATTCGGCCAAAGCGCCCGTACCCACTGCCAAAGCGCTCACCCGCGTTGCACTCGCGTCTGAACCAATCGCAATGCCGTTATCCTGCTGAGCAACCGCATCCGCACCTAACGCAACTGACGATGCGCCTAAGGCCTGCGCTCTGACAGCTCCGGCAAAGCTGTCCTCAGCATTCGCCACCGCATCCGCGCCCAGCGCAACCGCGCCGGCAGCCGTCGCCTGCGCTCTGGCGGCACCGGCAAAGGTACCTACACCGGTTGCATCCGCATCCACTCCTAGCGCGGTAGCGCCCTCAAGCTGTGCGCGGGATCGCCTGCCCACGGCCACCGCATCCAAGCCATTACTAGCGGCTCCCGCACCAAAGGCGATTCCACCGTCCCTTGTTGTGTCGGAACTCGCCCCAAGCGCAATCGCGTCAGTCCCGCTTGCATTAGCACCTCCGCCTTCTCCGGATTCCGGCGACCGGCCGCCAATCGCGATTGAAGCAGCCCCTCGCGCTGCAGAGCTTTCGCCGCCGGCAAAGCTGCTCGCACCGGCAGCATTCGCAAATTGGCCAATTGCGGTCGCCCCTTCGTCCCTCGCAATGGTACGGAAACCAATCGCAACAGCCGCATCGCCACCAAAAGCGAAAGCAGAGGTTCCAATCGCAATGGCATTCGCTTCCAACGCGTTTGCAGCGCCGTCACCACCATCATCCGTTCCAATCGCGATTGCACCGGTGGCACTGGCAATGGCGCCCGTGCCCAAAGCAGTGGCGCGCTCGGCTGTGGCCTGGGCTGTCGCACCAATTGCCGTTGCGCCTTGAGCCGTTGCCTGTGCACCAGGGTCTCCTTCTGAACCCAAATTGCCGCCAATGGCGGTGGCGCCGGTTGCGCTGGCGGCTGAACTGAAGCCAACTGCCACAGAGGTTCCGCCGGTCGCATCGGCTCCCGCGCCAAAGGCAGATGCTCCGTCCCCGGTCGCGCTGCTGATCAAACCGACACTTGTCGCAAATGTCCCGGAAGCAGATGAGCGCTCGCCGAGCGCTACAGCCGCGGAGCCTTCTGCGGCTGCATCCAGCCCAATAGCAATCGCTCCACTTGCGGTTGTGCTGGCAGTGCGACCGATTGCAATCGAGTCGTTTGACAGGGCGTCAGCACTCGCGCCCAAAGCAACAGCGCCTTCGCCGGTTGCCTGCGCGCCTGAGCCGTTTTCGCCGTTCTCTTCGCCGCCGATAGCAATGGCTCCTGTCCCGCTGGCCTCAGAATTGTTACCAAGCGCTACTGCGGAGGCCGCGGTCGCAGCAGCCTCGCTGCCAATTGCGGTGCTTAAAAATGAATCTGCGAAGGCCGCCTCGCCAATTGCGATAGAGTTGGATCCAACCGCTTCGGATGCTGAGCCAAGAGCAACCGATTGATTTCCGGTCGCAAGGGCGTTTTCACCAAAAGCGCTTGCAGCATCACCGCTGGCCGTCGCGCTCGAGCCGACTGCGGTCGAAATATCGCCGCTGGCGATCGCTTGGCTTCCGACCGCCGTGCTGCCGAAATCGCTCGCCACGGCATCTGAACCAATGGCTGTTGCATTAATATCAGTCGCTTGCGCGCCCAGAATGTCTGCATCGCCTCCGTCTCCGCCGATGGCGGTTGCGCCAGTTTGCGTAGCACTCGTAGCCACGCCAATTGCTGTAGACCCAGACCCAGAGGCGAGGCTGTTAACGCCGAATGCACTCGAATTGTCGCCGCTCGCGTTTGCCGAAACGCCTACTGCAGTGGTTTGTACATTTGTAGCTTGGCTGATAGTGCCAATTGCCGTTGAATTTCCCCCAGTGGAAACCGAGTCTGCGCCAATCGCTGTTCCCCTGAGTGACGATGCGTCGGCGCCCACTCCGCAAGCGAGCGTGTCATCATCACCATTGTCGTCAGTGGCACCGCCAGTGGTATCGACATTGGTATCGGCATCGCCATCTCCATTGGTGTCGAGCAGGCAGGTTTCCGCCTGCGCGGGTGCGGGTTGGAAGCTTAGCGCAGCCAAAGTTGCTGTGGCAGCGGTCGAAAGTAGAAGTGTCTTTTTCATGGGTAATGTCCCTGTCTTGCTGGTGTTGTTCACATTCAAGACGAGGCGCATTTGGTTGCTGCCCATATAGGAGAGCGGCCCAATGAGGCGTGACCAATTGGCGGGATCGTACGTTCACCAATCAGCCACACCTCACCGGCAGGGCGCCTCGTCTTCAAGGCACGTGATGACAGGCGACCGTTGTAATGAGCGTTGTAAAAGCGTTGTAAAAAGCGTTGTAATTTTCGTTTTCGGCCACTTTTTTTGCGAAAAATGGGCTTTTTTCGGGTTTTCAGCCGGATTTCAGAAAATCTTGGACCAATTCCATGAATCGGGTCGAAACCGATTCGCGGCCCAACAGCAGGTGATTCTGGCTCTCAACGCTGGCCAACTGCAAACCCGGAATTCGCGACCTACGGCAAGGCACTTAACTTGCATCATTGACTGGATGTGGGTCAGGAAAAGATCATCACTTTAGCCAAACGCCGACATACCCGCACAAGCGCACAGCGTTTCAGCCGGGATTAGCAGACGCAGAAAGCGCGCGGATGGCTCCGCGAATTTCCGCCAATCCTTTCATCCTGCCAATCGCTGAATAGCCTGGATTGGTCGCCTTTGAGATGTCTCCCATCATCAAATGGCCGTGATCCGGCCGGATAAAGACCTCGCGCCCCGTCGCTCGCTCGTTAGCGAGCAAATTGCGGATCACGCTTAGCATATCGATGTCGCTATCCAGGTGGCTCGCCTCGATGAATGTCCGCGGCTCTGCTGGATCGCGCGAGACACCGCGCAAATGCGCAAAGTGTATGCGGTCCCGGTAATCGTGCGCCATTTGCGGCAAATCATTGTCGGGCCTGCTGCCATAGGTGCCAACGCACAAGGTAATGCCGTTTGATGGGCTTGGAGCCGCAGCAAACAGCTTGTCCAGATCGGCCGGTGTGCAAATCACGCGCGGCAATCCAAACATATTCCATGGCGGATCATCGGGATGGATGGCGAGCTTTACGTCCAGCTTTTCGGCGGCGGGCAGGACGCGCTTAAGGAACCCGGCAAGGTTTGCGCGCAATTGGTCGTGATCCATCCCATCATACCTCGCCAGGATGGCGCGAAAATCATCAAGCGAATAAGCATCGGTCATCTTGCCCGGAAGCCCGGCGATGATCGTCTTGGTGAGACTATCAACCTCTTCCTGCGACATCCCATCAAATGCGGCCTTTGCGCGCGCCAATTCTGGCTCGTTATAATCCGCATCAGCGGCAGCGCGCTTCAGAATGAAGAGATCAAACGCAGCAAAGCGATCTTGATCAAATTTGAGCGCATACGCCCCGTTTGGCAGGCGGTGGCGCAAATCCGTTCTTGTCCAATCGATCACAGGCATGAAGTTGTAGCAGATGGTCTTGATCCCCTCTGCCGCGAGGTTTTCCATGCTCTCGATCCAAGCCTGAACATAGGCCTCGTGCCCTGCTGCGCCGAGCTTAATATCTTCGTGCACCGGAATGCTTTCAACTACGGTCCAATGCAGAGTTGAGCCGGGCACATTGCCTTCTTCAATCATTGCACGGTGGCCCGCAATCTGCTTGCGCGGCCAAGGCTGGCCAATCGGAATATCGTGCAAGGCACTGACGATATCCGTGGCGCCCGTTTGGCGGATCTCTTCCAGACTGACCGGATCGTTTGGCCCAAACCAACGCCAGGATTCGCGCATAATCGTCGCTCCGTTAAATCATGCCCATCAGGCCTTGAAAGCCCATATAGCCGGTGACGAGTGAGAACAGGAATATCGCCCCGAGTCCGGAATTCGTCAGCCATGAATGGCGATATTCGCCCATTAAATCAGCGCGATTGCCCAGATACATAATACAAGCAACCGTGACCGGAAGCAGCACCACGTTGAAGGCCTGACTTAGGATCAGGACCAGAACCGGCCTCGCATCGAAAAGCGGCACGACAAGCCCCAGCAACGAGATGATCCCGACGAACAATCGGTACTGCCAAAGCGTCATATCGCGCGGCGTGCTGCGGTAATCGCACAGCAGCCACGGGATTAGAATGAGGTTGGGAAACTGCGAGGAGACCCCAGCGGCGATGATGCCAACGGCAAAGATGGAAACGGCGAGCGGTCCCGCAAGTGGCTCAAGCAAGCCGATCATTTGCGAGGCTTTTTCGAGCGCGATGCCTTCTGCGAACAGGCTGCCCGCGGCGGCCGCCATGATTGATGCGCTGATGATGAACATCATTACCGCCGCGAATGCCGCGTCACGGCGCTGTTGCTGGTTTTGGGCAATCGTCCAACCAGCTTCCTTCACCAGGGTGGTGCGCATGATGAACAGACCGGAGAATATGGTGGTGCCGACCATTGAGGCTATCAGCAGCAAGGGCCCGGCTTCGCTTGACCCGACATCGGGCACAGAAGGCACCAAACCTGCGGCCATATCCGAAACGGGCGGCATCAGAATAAAGAAATTGAGCACGAAGCAGACGCCCATAATGGCGACGACCACAGCGAGAATGCGCTCAAAAATCTGCGTGTGACCGCCCCAGAAGATATAATAGGCAATCGCACAGAAGAACGCGGCGCAATAAAGCGGCTTGATCCCACCCGGAATGAATGTCTTGGACCATTCGTAAGCGATCTCAGCCACGATGCCCATAACGCCCATAAGGCTAGCAAATACGCCAATGCCAAGGGCAGCGATAAAGAACAGGCCAACTGCCGGATGGATATGTTTGCGAAACGCCTCAAGCGCGGTTTCGCCAGTCACCAGTGTGTAGCGGCCATAGGTCGCAACCATCAAAAAGGTCGCGGCGCAGGAAATGAGCACCGTCCACAAGAGCGCCATGCCGTAATTGGCTCCTGCAGAAGCCATGGTCGTGACGCTGCCGGTGCCAATGTTAAAGCCGATGAGGAATATTCCGGGCAGGAACAGAGCCAGCTTGGATCTCCAGCTGGTAGCCTTTCCTGCCTCTGTCATGGCATTGCCTCACGGGACCCCATTTGTGCCCACTCCTCTTCCCTAACTCTTTCCAGTCAGGGTAAAGATTGATGGGTTAACTGTCCATCAGACACAATCGGCTCATGGATTGGCATGGCTTGCACCAAAGCTCGGAACTGGGTCGGCGTGACTAGGCCGAGTTTTGATTGGTTGCAGTGGTTTAAGCGCGCAGCCTAGAAAGCGCCCTAATCCCGCAAGACCTTCGCAAAGGCCTCAATCGCGGCCACTTCATCGCCATTCCAGACCGCGCCCGAAACGGCGAGGAAGTCTGCCCCCGCCTCCACCAAGGGTGCGCAATTATCTGGCGTGATGCCGCCGATGGCCACGCAGGGGATCTCGAACAGGCCGGCCCAAAATTCAATCAGCTCTGGCTCGGGGCGCTCGGCATCGCCCTTATCCTTTGTGGTCGAGGGGAAGAATGCGCCAAAGGCCACATAGTCTGCGCCTGCCTCGCCTGCTTCCATCGCCAGGTGGCGTGAGGCGTGACAAGTGACGCCGATCTGCGCCTCGCGTCCCAGCTCTTCGCGCGCTTCCTTTGGGTCGCCGTCGCCCTGCCCCAAATGCACACCGTCCGCCTTCAGGCGTTTTGCGAGCGACACGCTGTCATTGACGATAAAGGCGACATCGTGCGCGGCGCAGATCGCTTGCAAAGGCTCTGCGAGCGTCGCTGCCTCGTGGCTATCCAACCCTTTGACCCGGAATTGAAAGGCAGTGACTAGGCCTTTGCCCGCCGCGAGTGCGCGTTTGAGCCGCTGAGGAAAATCGCCGCCTACCTCTAACGGTGAGATCAAATATAGCTGCGTATCGTGATTATCATTGGCCATGCTGCGCGCCTTAGTCCGCTGCGCCGCCCGCGCCAATCCCCCCAATCACAATCGCTGCGTTACAATCGCTGCGGGGAGACTAGCCCGCAACGCTGGCGGTGCAGATCTTGTCGATGGCTTTGCCGAGCGTGTCGTCGAACTCCGCATCGCTTTGCGCCGCGCGCAAATCTTGCAGCAAGCCGCGGCTAAAGCTCGCGATCATACCGGGATTGTGAGCGAGCTTCTCGCATGCCTCATCGGTGGAGAAACCACCCGACAATGCAACCACGCGCAGCACATTGGGGTGGGCGATGGCTGGGGCATAGAGGCCGCCCTCAACCGGGATAGATAGCTTCAACATTACCTTGCGGCCTGTAGGCAGGCTATCCAGTCCCTTCATAATTTCGGCCAGCAAAATGCGCTCGCCTTCCGCACGGTCTGCGGCGGTGATGTCAAATTCCGGCTCCAGCATAGGCACAAGACCCGCGTCAGCGATTTGGTTGCCGACCGCGAATTGCTGCTCCACCACTTTGGCGATGCCGGCGGCGTTCGCAGACTTAATGACAGAGCGCATTTTGGTGCCGAACATGCCATGACCGACAGATTTTTCGAGCAGCGCGGGAAGCTTATCCAGCGGCTTCATCATTTGCACGCCGTCCGCTTCGTCAGCGAGGCCTTGATCGACCTTGATAAACGGCACAATACCGCGCTCTTTCAATGCATCAGCGGTTGAGGCACCCTCAACCTCGCTATCCATCGTGCGCTCAAACAGAATGGCGCCGATGATCTTGCCATTGGCGAAACTAGGCGAGGTGATGACACGGCTACGCATGTCATGGATGCGCGCGAACATCTCATCATCGCCGGACCATGCTTCATCAGAAATTCCGTAGCCGCGCAGAGCCTTTGGCGTGGAGCCGCCTGATTGATCCAGCGCCGCGATAAAGCCTTGGCCGCCAGCGATCTTGGCTGTCATTTCATCGAAATTCATCGGAAGTCCTCATTCACCTTGGATGCTATAAGGTGTGCTGATGCATACCTATGCGAGAGCGCGTCTGAGCGCGCTTTAGCCAGCCCATTGACTGCCCGCAACCAGCCATTTGCTTTATACAGGCTTCTTGCCCAGGCGCCGGATAATCCCGGTGAAGCTGAGTGCGGGATTGCCGTCGGCTGTTACCATGCCGCGCACGAAGATTGTTTTGCCCCCGCCGCGTGTCACCTCGCCGCGCGCCTCGACCAGTGATCCATTGGGCACTGCGTCCAGAAAATCGCCTGCGAGATTGAGCGTTACCGCGGTCCCACCGTTCAGCTCATCCGTGGCAATCCCGAACAGCGCGAAATCGGCAAAGGTCAGCAGGCAGCCGCCGTGCATAAAGCCCCCGCCATTCATATGGCGGTCCTGCGCGCGGAATGCGCTTACGTAGCTGCCATCATCCTGACGCAGCATGTAAAACGGGCCGGATTGCGTCTCAAAGGCATCGTGGTTCCAATGGTACCAGCCTTCAAACTCGCCCTGTTCACAGCGAACCGCGCCGCCATATCCATATTCAGTCTCGCTCATGCGCGCATCAATTCCACAGCTGGAGGTTCTGGATCGCAGCGGGCAGCGATTCTTCGGGGTCTGTGCGCGAGAGGCTTCGCTCGGCAAGTTTCCAATTGTTGCCAACCGCGCCCTTGCGCCACAGATCCGTCAGCCAGAATTGGCCGGACCAATCGCGCGCGCCGATCCGCATTTCCAGATCAACCCCGGCGGCGAACCAGGCGCATTTTCCATGCTTGTTGATGATCACCTCGCGAAAGCGATAGGCGGAGCAGCCAAAGCGGCCCTCTGCCGCCTCCAGAAAGCTAGGCCGGTCAAGCAATTGCGAGCGGTCTGCGCCGACGATCATCATGAAATCGCGCCGCACAAGCTTGCGCAGATCGCGGTTATCACGCCGCATCCAGGCCCGCATAAAGCGGTGCTCCAGCGTCTCAATCGTGGCGGCAAAATCGGCCATGGTCTAAGCGCTCAGCGCCGCGACGCCGGGCAGCACTTTGCCTTCCATCCATTCGAGGAAGGCCCCGCCAGCGGTGGAGATATAGGTCACTTGGCCCGTCACGCCCGCTTGCGCCAAGGCAGCGACGGTGTCGCCCCCACCCGCAACAGAGATCAGCGAGCCTTCCTGCGTCAGAGCAGCGGCATGGCGAGCCAGCGCCATGGTCGCGGTGTCGAAGGGTTCGGTCTCAAACGCGCCGAGCGGACCGTTCCACACCAGAGTGCGGCAGGTCTTGAGCACATCGGCCAATGCCTCGGTGGCGAGCGGGCCGATATCGAGGATCATTTCATCGCCTGCGACCTCATGGACATTGCAGGTTCGAAGGCTCGCCGGATTGGCGGCAAACTCTTTGGCGACCACGACGTCATAAGGCAGGTGTACCGTGCAGCCGGAATGATCCGCCTCGTCCATAATTTTCGAGGCTGTCTCGATAAGATCATGTTCGGCCAGACTTTTCCCGACATCCACTCCGCGTGCCGCGAGGAAGGTGTTGGCCATACCGCCGCCGATGATGAGATGCTGAACCTTGCCCACGAGGTTTTGCAAAACGTCGAGCTTGGTGGAGACTTTCGCCCCGCCAACCACGGCGGCAACCGGGGTTTCTGGATTGCCGAGCGCGCTGTCGAGTGCAGTCAATTCGCGCTCCATCGCGCGGCCAGCATAGGCAGGCAGATGATGCGCAATGCCTTCGGTGGTCGCATGGGCGCGGTGCGCGGCGCTAAACGCGTCATTGACGTAGAAATCGCCATGTGCCGCAATGCTTTGGGCGAAATTCGGATCATTCGCCTCTTCACCGGGCCAAAAACGGACATTGTCGAGCAAGCCAATATCGCCGGGGCGCAAGATGCCGATCGATTGTTCGACCACCGGGCCAGCGACCTCTGGGATGAACATCAACTCCTTGCCCAGCACGCCCTCAACATCGCCCACGACCATGCTGGTCGACAGCGCCGAATGCCGCGCGCCGCCTGGACGCCCGAAATGCGCGAGCATCAGGACTTTCGCGCCCTTCTCGCTCAGCTCCAAGACGGTCGGCTTGATCGCCTCAACCCGGGTCAAATCGCTGGCCGATCCGCCCTGCATCGGCAGGTTGAGGTCAACGCGAACAAGCGCCACCTTGCCAGTCAGGTCTGCGGGCAAATCATCGAGGGTTTTGAAGTTGGGCATTTGGAACTCCGCTAGTGCTGAGCCTGTCGAAGTACGATTGGCGGGCGCCCACCCTTCGACAAGCTCAGGATGAGCGCAAGAGGATTACAGGAATTTCGCCATTACGCCGGCTGTGTCGATCATCCGGTTAGAGAAGCCCCATTCGTTGTCATACCACGATACGACGCGAGCGAGCTTGCCCTCCATCACGCTGGTTTCCAAGCTGTCTACGGTCGAGCTGGCTGGGTGATGGTTGAAATCGCTGCTGACCAGCGGCTGATCAGTGTAATCGAGCACGCCCTTCATCGGGCCGTCTGCCGCGGCTTTCAGCGCAGCGTTCAGTTCCTCTGCGCTGGTGTCGCGGCCCGGTGTGAACACCAGGTCGACGAGTGAAACGTTCGGCGTTGGCACGCGGACGGACGACCCGTCGAGCTTACCCGCCAGCTCTGGCAGCACCAGACCCACCGCGCGCGCCGCGCCAGTGGTGGTTGGGATCATGTTCTGCGCGCCGCCGCGAGCCCGGCGCATATCACCGTGCATCTGGTCCAGCATACGCTGATCGTTGGTGTAGGAGTGGATCGTGGTCATGAAACCGCGCTCAATGCCAACCAAATCATTCAGCACCTTCGCCACTGGCGATAAGCAATTGGTGGTGCAGCTGGCGTTGGAGACGATCACATCATCCGCGGTCAGCACATCGTGGTTCACCCCGTACACGACAGTGGCGGACACGTTCTTAGCTGGGGCGGAGATCAACACGCGCTTTGCGCCTGCCGTCAGGTGCGGCTCGGCGGCCTCGTGGCTTTGGAAGAAGCCGGTGCATTCCAGCACAATGTCCACGCCTTGCGCAGCGTGCGGCAGATTGCCGGGATCGCGCTCGCTGGTGACCGCAATGCTCTTGCCATTGACGATAATTGCGCCCTCGCCGACCTCTACCGTGCCGGGAAAGCGGCCATGCGTGCTGTCATATTGGAACAGCAGAGCGTTGGATTTCGTGTCCGCCAGATCGTTGATCGAGACCAGATCCAGATCGTGACCGCTGCGCTCCAGAATGGCGCGCGCCACAAGCCGCCCGATGCGACCAAAACCGTTGATTGCAACCTTCGTCGCCATAGTGAGAACTCCTACTTAACCGTTTAATTTGTTGTGGATTTTCGGAAGGATGGCTTCGGCGGTCAGGCCGAAATGCGCAAACAGATCCTTCGCCGGGGCAGAGCCCCCGAATGTGTCGATCCCGATGTTGAGCGCGTCTGCGCCAATGCCGGTGTATTTCTGCCAGCCAAAGGTCGTGCCCGCCTCGATTGAAACGCGCAGCACATCTTCGCCGGTCGCCAGAATGTCTGCGCGGTAAGCCTCGTCCTGCTCGTCGAACAGTTCGGTGCAGACCATGGAGACAACGTCCGTGCCAATGCCCTGAGCTTCCAACTCGGCGGCGCATTCAGCGGCCAGGCTGACTTCAGAGCCGGTGGCGTAGATCACAACCTTGCGGTCTGCGCCCGCAGCCTTGGTCCGGTATCCGCCGCGCGCCGACAGGTTCTCGCCAGCATCGGTAAGGCGCTGCTGAGGCAGGCCTTGGCGGGTGAGTGCAAGAATGGTCGGGCGATCCGGCTGCTCCAGCGCAGTTTTCCAGCATTCCGCCGTTTCCACCGCGTCGCATGGGCGCATCACCAGTACATTGGGCATCGCGCGCAGCGAGGCGACATGCTCGATCGGTTGGTGCGTCGGTCCATCTTCGCCCAGCCCGATGCTGTCATGCGTCATCACATAGATCGCGCGGGCCTGCTGCAGAGCGGACAGGCGGATCGCGCCGCGGGCATAGTCAGTAAACACCAGGAAGGTGCCGCCGTAAGGGATCACGCCGCCGTGCAGCGCCATGCCGTTCATCGCAGCGGCCATGCCAAACTCGCGAATGCCGTAATAGACGTAGCGGCCCGAATAATCGTCGGCAGAGAACGCTTGGATCCCGCCCGCCTTGGTGTTGTTTGACCCGGTTAGATCGGCACTGCCGCCGATGGTGTCGGGCAAAACCGGATTGATCTCAGCCAGCGCCATTTCACTCGCCTTGCGGGTCGCGACGCTGACAGGCTCTTTAATCAAGCCTTTGATATAGCTATCGAGATCAAAGGTGCTCGGCAGATCACCAGCCATGCGGCGCTCAAACTCTGCTTTATGTGCAGAAGCATTGAGGCGCGTTTGCCATGCGCCATGCGCCTCGCGGCCCATATCGGCGGTGGCGCGCCAGTCGGCCAATGTCTCAGCAGGCACCGTGAATGGCTCATGCGGCCAACCCAGCGCTTCGCGGGCGCCAGCAATTTCGTCTGGACCCAGCGGCGCGCCGTGCGTGGCTGAGGTGCCCTGCTTGGTCGGGGCACCCTTACCGATCACTGTCTTACAAGCGACCAGCGATGGGCGGCCATCGGCCTCCGCCTCTGAAATAGCGCGCTCAATATCGGCAAAGTCATGGCCGTCGCAGCCGACAACGTGCCAGCCTGTCGCTTCATAGCGAGCCTTAATGTCTTCGCTGGTCGACAAATCTGCTGATCCATCAATGGTGATATTGTTATCGTCCCACAGCACGATCAAGCGGCCGAGGTGAAGGTGCCCGGCAAGGCCAATCGCCTCGTGGTTGATCCCTTCCATCAGGCAGCCATCGCCCGCGATCACCCAGGTGCGGTGATCGACCAGATCATCGCCAAAGGTCGCGTTCAAATGCCGCTCTGCCATCGCCATGCCGACAGCCATCGCCAGGCCTTGCCCCAGCGGGCCGGTGGTGCATTCCACGCCTTCGAGCAGGAAGTTTTCCGGGTGGCCCGCGCACGGGCTGCCCAGCTGGCGGAAATTGCGGATATCATCCATCGTCGGCGCGGCATATCCGGTGAGATGCAGCAGCGAGTAGATCATCATCGAGCCGTGGCCAGCGCTTAAAACAAACCGGTCGCGGTCAGCCCAATCCGGGCGCGCTGGGTCAAATTTGACGTGGCCTGAATACAGGACGCTGGCGACGTCCGCCATGCCCATTGGCATTCCCGGGTGGCCTGAATTGGCGGCCTGAACCGCATCCATGGAAAGGGCGCGAATGGCGTTCGCCATCTGCTGCAAGCGGGCGGGTTCAGTCGTCATGCTCGGGTGGGCTCCTGGTGCCAGCGAAATATGCATCCGAAGCGGCGCGATTGTGCAGCGATTCGGTGTTGGAGAAGCCTTCGCCGAGGCGCATAGTGAGGTCAAGCGCAGGCCCCATGCTAACCCCGCACAATCCACCCAGCCCGGTTTCTGCACGCTCCGCTACCAACACTTATCAACAGCAATCACCAAGGCTTTGCAGTGCCTCATCTTTCTTGGTAAACGCCCAACCCATGAGTGAAGCACGAATTGATGAGGCGATTGGACGGATCGAAAATGCGCTTCGCCGTATGGATGCGGCGCGCGCGGCCAATCCGCCAGCCCCCACCCCAGACGATACGCCCAGCGAGGAAGAGGCCACGAACTCTGCCCGCGTGATGGCGCTGGTCAACAGCCACGAGAAACTGCGTGAAGAAGTGGCCGATACCCTGCGCGAGCTGGACGGCGTGATTGCGGAGCTGGAAGAATGAGTACCGTTACATTGCAAATCGGTGGCCGCTCCTATCAGGTCGCCTGCGCCGACGGCGAAGAAGCCCACATCGAAATGCTGGGCGGCATGATTGATGCCAAATTCAACGCCATGGGCAGCGCCCGGACCCCGCAGGACGCACAGAACTTTCTTTTCGCCTCGCTGATGCTGGCGGATGAGGTGCACGAGGCCAGCGGCAAAAGCGGCGCGCCGGCTGCGGCGGCGCCAGCACCAAGCGTTGATGATACCGCAAACGCTGAAAATGCGGCGGAGCTCGAACAACTGCGCTCGGCGCAATCGAGCCTCAACGATGAGCTGGAGAGCCTGAGCAAAGAGCTTCAAACCGCCCGCGAAGAAGCAAAATCGCTTTCCGAACAGCTCAAAGAGGCAAAGGAAGCCGCCGATCAGCGCGATATGTTTGGCGAAGACCTGATCGCAGGACGGCTGGAAGAATTGGCAGCCAAGGCAGAGAGCTTTGCCGAGGCGCTGGAAGGCTCAGCAGCTTAAGCGCTGAGCGAACGAGGCACCTTACAGACATTTCGCTTGAGGATGGACCCTGCGCACCCTAATTAGAGGTCGGCGGGGCTGCCCGGCGCGAGCCGACTGAATATCCCTGAGGCTATAAGCAATCCATCGGGAGCTGTCCCTGCCTGAGTCCACCGGTTCGGCCGTGGGATTTGGGCATACGGCGCCCACCTGACGTTTTCGCGTCAGAGGATTTCTCCTGGTCCGGCCTATGGTGGTCCCGTCACTTGTTTTTCGCAGCGCATCCGCGCCGCGACTTCCTCGCTCATCGCGATCGATGATCGCATCGCTGCGGGCGCCCAGTCGGGCTTGCGGCCCTGCGGGCCGATTGGACGGATTGAGGTAGTGTGACTTTGCTGAGCAAAACCGAACTGCGCAAAGCGCTCCGCAAGGCGCGCCGTGAGCATGTGCTCGCCCAGCTAGAGGCGATCAAGGCACTGTTGTTCAGCCGCCCGCCAGGCGCGCTACTCTCGCGGATCAGCGAAACCGCCAGCATTGGCCTTTACTCCGCCAGCGTGGATGAGGCCCCGGCGGCGGGCTATGCCAAGTTCTTCCACGAGCAGGGCCGCACCATCGCCCTACCCCGCCTTGACGGGCGAGACAGCGCCATGACCTTCGCGACGTATGCAGATCCTTACATTGATGACCTGTTGGAGGACGGACCATTTGGCGTGGCTCAGCCGCGCGCGGATGCAGCGCCCATCATTCCCGACGTCGTGTTCGTGCCGCTGATCGGTTTCACCGAGAATGGCGAGCGTCTGGGCCAAGGCGGCGGGCATTATGATCGCTGGCTCTCGGAACATCCGGGCCGCTTGGCCATTGGGCTGGCATGGGATGTCCGGCTGTGCGAGGCCTTGCCGGTCGAGCCGCATGACATGGCCCTAGATGCGATCATCACCCCCACTCGAGCCTACGGATTGTAAGACGATGCGCGAAGAACCAACTTGGCGAATTCCAGCGGGCATTATTGGCCTGTTTATCGCGCTGATCGCCTACGGCTTCGTGATCGCCCATTTCGCGCCGACCACGATCAGCACCTGGCCCGGATGGGTCCAGACAATCGTCTACATTTTCCTCGGTGTCGTCTGGCTGCTGCCGCTCAAACGCTTCCTGATCTGGATGGAGACCGGCAGCCGGAGCCCGCCGGCCCCGCCTCAGGACTAAGTCTGCTCGATTAGCTCCAGCGCCGCGCCTTGCCGCGCGGGTCTGCGCTGATACAGTGGGCGAATGAAATGGTTTATCGCTCCGTTCGCTCTCACACTCGCCGCTTGCGCGCCTTCCGCCGCTCAGACTGATCAGGCAGCCGCGCCCTATGACAGCGCTCCGCCCGAAATCACCGAACATATGCCGCAGCCTGCGGTGCTGGTGTTTTCCAAGACGCGCGGCTGGCGGCACAATGAAGGGATCGCGGGAGCGGATCGGTTCTTTGCCGAAATGGCAGGCTACACCGGGATGGGTCTGTTCACGACCGAAAACGCCGCGGTCTTCAACCCCGAGCAATTGGCGCGGTTTGAAGTCGTGGTGTTCAACAACATGACCGGTGACGCGCTTTCGCCCGAGCAAGAGCAGGCTTTCCGCAATTGGCTGGAAGCAGGGGGTGCGCTGATCGCACTGCACGGCTCTGGCGACAACTCGCATGGCGATTGGAGCTGGTACGATGACCAGGTGATCGGGCCGGAATTTATCGGTCACCCGGCTGGCCCGCAATTTCAGGAGGCGCGCGTCGTGAATCTCGCGGTCGACCATCCCGTTATGGACGGCATTCCTGCGGACTGGATGCACAATGATGAATGGTACAGCTTTGACAGCGCAGAGCTAGGCGATGCCTTCCCGTTGTTGGGTCTCGACGAAGACAGCTACAGCCCGGAAAACTACCAGTACGGCCCGGTGCAGAATTTGCGCATGGGCGGCGGGCCAGAAGGCCACCCGATCGCCTGGACCCGCTGCTTAGGAGAAGGCCGCGCGTTCTATTCCGCCATCGGCCACAATCACACCAGCTATGATGATCCGAACTATCGGCGGATGCTCAGCAACGCTTTGGCGTGGGTTAGAGCGCGAGATGCGACGAAACGAGGCTGTACCCGCGCCAAGTGATCCGCGCTGAGCACAGCGAAGCTTGATAGAACAGCGCGTCCCAGTCATTCTTTCCCAAACATTTGGAAGGAAACGATAATGCGGCGTGCGACCACTTGGGCTTTTCTTGGTGCAATCTCTTTGGGGCTTGCTGCGCCGACCGCCGCGCAAACCGGCTGGACCCGCGAAGCAACGGATTACGGCACATTCTATTCCAGCGAGCGCAGCGACAGCAAAGTGCTGGTCCTGCTGCTATGGGAAATCGACCAGAAGAATGGCTCCAACCTCGCCAGTATGCCCGACAGCGCATCAGAGGCGGTGATCGAGCAAGCGCTGGCCGCCATGCCCTTTGCGGTTGAGGAAATCGTCTCTGAGGATGTCTCCAACCAGCGTATGCCGAAGATCACAGGTTATGCGAGTACGCCGCAGGGTAGGAAGGCATTTGCCGCAACCTTGTCCAATCGGGGCGTATCGCGCCGTCTCGTCGTGCTGCTGGATGACCCAGCCAATATCGACAAGCTATTGCGCCGGGTGGGCAGTGTCTCAAACTTCCGGTCATCCATTGCTGCCGCTGATCGGCCCGGCTGGGTTCCAGGACAGCAAACCGCGCGGCCCCGCAGCTCAGCGCGGACAGCATCAAACAGCAGGCCGACGCGCACCGCCGCCGCGCAGCCAAGCGCTAAACGGGTCGCCCGGCCACGCGGGAATTATGCCCTGCCGACCGATCAAAGTGACATGCTCAAATGGCCTTTTACCAAGCCCATCACTTATTCGCCCAATATCAGCGATCCGCTAGCTCCACGTGGATATTATGGGGTGACCGGTCCCCAATCTAATATCACGACCTTCCAAGGAGCCTTTCAGGATATGGTCGGTGCGACAGATATAAAGATGACTGGCAAACCAGTGTTTCGCAGCCTGCGCGCGTGGACAGAATATGATGGCCGACAATCGCGCCTGGCAATGGTGCCGACCGTTCGAAACGGGCAAAAAAGCGTCCTGATGGTATACTTGGTGTCTCGACGAGGAAATCCGCAATTCACGGCTCTTGGCTACGAAGTCCCGGAGCAAGCTTTCCTCGAGGGCGGGGGTATTGTGCGTATGATGATGATCCGTGGCATCATTCCATCAACTGATGTCTTTCCCGCTAAGGAACGCCGCCGGATCGCGCGATCACCGTTCAAACAGCAGATGGATTTGTACGATGCAGCGCTAACCAAGCTTTATCAGCGCAGAAAACGCGCCTTCATCGCTTCGCAAGGCGCCGTGACTATGCGAATGATGGAGCTCAATTACGATTTGCTGCTGGGCGGCGATATCAGCTCACCCTTCATCGCTGACTAGACCGCGCCGGGTAGCCCGACGGATCCTTACTAATCAGCTTTTTGAAAAAGGTCCCAAGTGGCGCGAGTGACGAGACTTGAACTCGCGACCTCCGGCGTGACAGGCCGGCGCTCTAACCAACTGAGCTACACCCGCATAATGTGGGTTTGCACCGCTTGGGAGCAGGGCCATTAGGCCCCACTGATCTGACTGTCAACGGCTCTGACGGTCATTTTTTGCCATTTTGAAAACTTTATTCCGTCAGCAGCAAAACTGGCGTCTCAACCAGCTTTTTCACGTCCTGAATAAAGCTCGCTGCATCATAGCCATCAACCACCCTGTGATCGCAGGAAATCGAGATATTCATCAGCTTGCGCTTCTCGATCTCGCTCCGTGCCATCCGGGCCAGTGACATACATTGGCCGCTCGATAATCCGGTTAGGGCCAATGATTGCGACCTCTGGCCGATTGATGACCGGCGTGGTCGCCACCCCGCCCAACGGGCCGAGCGATGTGACCGTCAGGGTTGAACCCGAAAGCTCCGCTGAAGTGGCCGAGCCGTCGCGCGCGGCCTCCGCCAAGCGGCCGATTTCACGGGCAAGCTGCCAGATATTTTTCGACTGCGCATCTTTGATCACTGGCACCATCAGGCCGCTGTCGGTTTGCGCGGCCATGCCGAGGTGGATCGCGCCGTGACGGGTGACGACATTCGCCTCATCATCATAGCGCGCATTGATCATCGGATAATCCGGGATCAGCTTGCAGAATGCACTGATCAGCAGCGGCAGCATGGTCAGCTTTGGCTTGTTCCCGCGATTGGCGTTAAGGTCCGCGCGCATCCGCTCCAGCTCCGTCACATCGACTTCCTCGACATAGGAGAAGTGCGGGATGTGCCGCTTGGAGGCGGCCATATTTTGCGCGATCCGCTTACGCAGACCGATGACCTTGATCGGTTCGTCACTGCGCGGGGTGCCAGCCGGGGCAAAACCGCCGCCTGCATTGTACGACAGGAAGGCGTCGAGATCGGCGTGGCGAATGCGGCCATCCGCGGCAGGCTTTACCTCGCCCAGATCAATGCCAAGATCGCGCGCGCGCTTGCGCACCGCTGGGGTGGCTAGGACTTTGGTTTCCGTTGGCTCTGAGCTGGTGGCGCTAGGCGCCGTCTTCGACTCCGAAGCACTGCTATTTTCGCCTTCATCCTCATCAGAGGTAGAGGACAGCCCTTCGACAGGCTCAGGGCGAACGGGAGGAGGAGAAGGATCTTCAACCGCCACTTCAGGAAAAGGTGCGACTTCCGAGGTCTCTTGCTGCGGCTCTTCCTCCACTTCGCCCTCAACCTCAACAACCAGCAACATCGCGCCAACCGCGACGATATCGCCCGCCTCGCCCGCGACTTCGGTCACGGTGCCGGTCACCGGGCTTTCAATGTCGATCGTGGCCTTATCGGTCATGACATCGACGATGTGCTGATCTTCTTCGATCCGATCTCCGACCTTGACCTGCCATTCGACGATCTCGGCCTCGGCCACGCCTTCACCCACGTCGGGCATATTGAATGTGAACTTTGCCATCTGAGGTCAGTCCTTCAAAATCTTGTCGATCGCTTCGCCAATGCGAACCGGGCCGGGGAAATAAGCCCATTCGAGGCTGTGCGGATAGGGTGTGTCAAATCCAGTGACGCGCTCAACCGGCGCCTCCAGATGGTAAAAACAGCGCTCGGTCACCAGCGCAGAAAGCTCCGCGCCAAAGCCAGAGGTGCGGGTCGCCTCGTGCACGATCAGGCAGCGCCCAGTGCGTTTCACAGAGGCCTCGATGGCTTCAATGTCGAGCGGCATCAGAGTGCGCAGGTCGAGGATATCGGCCTCCACGCCTTTGTCGGCGCAAACCGCCTCGGCCACATGCACCATCGTGCCGTAAGCGAGCACAGTGAGCTGTTCGCCCTCGGTGACCTGGCGCGCTTTGCCGAGCGGGATTTTGTAATACCCTTCTGGCACCACGCTATCCTTGTGCCGCTTCCACGGCTCAACCGGCTTATCGTAAAAGCCAGTGAATGGGCCGTTGTAAATCCGCTTCGGCTCAAAGAAGATCACTGGATCATTGTCTTCGATGGACGCAATCAGCAGACCCTTGGCATCATATGGCGTCGCCGGGATCACCGTCTTCAGGCCAGCCACATGAGTGAAAAGGGCCTCTGGTGATTGGCTGTGCGTCTGCCCGCCAAAAATCCCGCCGCCGAACGGAGAGCGCACGGTCAGCGGCGCGATATATTCGGTCGCTGAGCGATAGCGCAGCCGCGCCGCCTCAGAGATCAGCTGATCAAGGCCGGGATAGATATAATCCGCAAACTGAATTTCCGGGATTGGGCGCAGACCGTAAGCGCCCATGCCCACGGCCACACCAATGATGCCGCATTCAGAGATTGGCGTGTCGAACACGCGGGTCTTGCCGTGTTTTTCCTGCAAGCCAGCCGTTGCGCGGAACACACCACCGAAATAGCCGACGTCTTCGCCCATCACTATGGTGTCCGGATCACGCTCCAGCATGATGTCGAGCGCTTCGTTGATCGCCTCGATCATGTTGATCCGGCGCTCGTCCTGGGCCTGCTCGCCGGTGGCGGCGGCGTTTTTCACGTCATGCGCGCTCATTTGCCGGCTCCATCTTTGGGATGCTGATCAGGCCATTTGATCTCACGCTCACGGGTCGCCTGAGCAGCCTGTTCTTTAAGGTGCCAAGGCAGCTCTTCAAACACGTCTTCGAACATCGTCTTAAACGGATGGTGCAGGCCGTGGCCCAGAATGCCGTTCTTCTCAGCCTCTTTGGTCGCGGCCTTCACCTCCTCAGCGCATTTGAGGTCCATTGCCTCTTGGCGCTCCTCATCCCACTCGCCAATTGCGATCATGTGGTTTTTGAGGCGCATGACAGGATCACCCAGTGGCCATTCCTCGCGCTCCTGAGCGCTACGATAGCCGGATGGATCATCCGAGGTGGAATGCCCCTCCGCGCGGTAGGTAAAGTACTCAATCAAGGTCGGCCCCTGATTGGCGCGCGCGCGGTTCGCGGCCCATTGCTGCGCGGCGAAACACGCCAGCGCATCATTGCCATCCACGCGTAGGCCAGCGAGGCCATATCCCAGCGCGCGCGCAGCAAAGGTCGTCCGCTCAGACCCGGCAAAACCAGAGAAGCTGCTGATCGCCCACTGGTTGTTGATAACATTGAGGATAACCGGTGCATTGTAAACGGTCGCAAAGGTGCAGGCGCTGTGGAAATCGCCCTCTGCCGTGGAGCCCTCACCCACCCAAGTTGCGGCAATCCGGCTATCGCCTTTGATCGCGCTCGCCATGGCCCAGCCGACCGCTTGCGGGGTCTGGGTCGCGAGATTGCCGGAGATGCTGAAAAAGCTGTGCTCACGGCTCGAATACATAATCGGCAGCTGGCGGCCCTTCAGCTTGTCGCCTTTGTTCGAGTAGATCTGATTGATCATTTCGATCAGGGGATAGCCGCGCGCGATCAGAATGCCTTGCTGGCGATAGCTTGGGAACACCATGTCGTCGCTGGCGAGGGCCATGCCGGCAGAGACGCTGGTCGCCTCTTCACCGGTGCACTTCATGTAGAACGAGGTCTTGCCCTGACGCTGCCCCCGGAACATCCGCTCATCAAAGGCGCGGACCATCGCCATATGGCCCAGCATGGTGCGCAATGTGTCTGGCGAGAGCTTGGGATCCCACGGACCGTGAGCCTTGTTGTCATCACCCAGCACGCGGACCAGACCATAGGCCAAGTCCTTCATATCGCCGGGCGCGCAGCCTTCATCCGGGCGCGGCATATCGCCGGGCGCGCCGACATCTACATCTGCGAAATTGACCGGATCGCCAGGGCGCGATCGCGGTTCAGGCACATGCAGTGCCAGGGCCGGACGGTTATCGCCGGTCTGCGGGCTGTCGCCGCTCTTGCCTGAGGCCCCATCGACCATATCAGCGTCGGCCATATCAGCGCTCTCCCAATTGGATCACCCACTCGGACGATGGGCTTGCAATAATTGCGTTCGCGCGAATTTTTATTTCAAGGTGCCAAAGCGGTCAAGCGAATGCCGTTACACCGCAACAGGTGCCTTGATCGGAGGCAATGGCGCGTAATCATCGACCCTGAAATCCTCGATTTTGTAATCGAAAATTGTTTCAGGCTTGCGCGTGATCGTGAAGGTCGGCTGCGGTTGCGGCTCGCGACTCAGTTGCTCGGTGATCAATTCCTCGTGATTGAGATAGAGGTGAACATCCCCGCCCATCCACACAAGCTCACCCGGCTGCATATCGACCTGCTGCGCAATCATCCGCTGCAGCAGCGCCGCTGACCACAAGTTAAACGGCAGGCCCAGCGCGACGTCACAGCCGCGTTGGTACAGCACGCAATTGAGCCGCGCCTCCGGCCCGCTGCCATCGACGTGGAACTGATAGGTCTTGTGACACGGGGGCAGCGCCATCTGATCAAGCTCCGCCACGTTCCACCCCTCGATAATGTGACGGCGGCTGCCGGGCGATGTGCGCAGGCCTTCGATCAATTGCGCCACCTGATTGATGCCCTCGCCTTTCTCATAGAGTCCATCCTTGCGGTAACGATAAGTCGGCCAGTCGACCCATTGCTTCCCGTACACCGGGCCAAGATCGCCCCAGCGCTTTGCGAACTCTTCATCATCGGCAATCCGCGCGACGAAATCATCAAGCGCAATGTCCTCGCCCGTCGCCTTGACGTAGTTGGCGTGCGGCCATTCGTTCCAGATCTTCACCCCTTGCAGCACCAATGGGCGAATATTGGTCTCTCCGGTCAGGAACCACAGCATCTCGCGCGTCGCGGTCTTCCAATAGACCCTTTTGGTTGTCAGCAACGGCATGGCGCCATCCGCCAGATCAAATCGCAATTGCGCGCCCATTATAGAGCGTGTGCCAATTCCGGTGCGGTCGGTGCGCTCACTCCCGTTCTCCCAAATGCGCCGCATCAGGTCGAGATATTGCCATTCCGGATGCGCGCCCGGCGCCCCTGGGCCTAGCAGTTCAGACGGATGTGTTTCAGCGTTTTCAAGCGTTGCCATGCGGGTGATCTTAGCGCGCTGCTGCTCCATTTGTCACCCGCTGCCCCGGCTTCTCCTCAACCGCTTTTTACTGCCGGTGCGGAACCCGCTTGCCATAGCGATAAACCGCTCCTAATAGGCGCGCCTCACATCGCCTTGCGCGCGCTCTTTTGATGGAGCGTAAGCCGCCAGAGATGATGATCGGTCGGGGAGTGGCGCAGCCAGGTAGCGCACCTGTTTTGGGTACAGGGGGTCGGAGGTTCGAATCCTCTCTCCCCGACCATTTTTATATCACTGATGAATTGCCAGGCTTCTATATAGGGGCTGCTTGAACGCGAATGGGCTGCATCTCATCAGCCGGCGGACCTGCGACAAATACGCGAGTAGTGATCGCGCTTGACGGCTGAATTGGGCGAGGCCCCGTTAACCAAAAGCGCAAAACGTCGGCAGGAGCGAAAATGACGGTAAGGCGAATGTGTTGCGTTGTTTCGAATTGACACACAACTCGGTTAACTCCGCTGAGTTACATGAATTTATCGTTTAGAATCAGATACCCCTGTTTAGAAGCTGGGATGAGTCGTTGCATATCAGCGATTACGCGTTAATACCTTCTTTACCAAGTTCGCACTCGATTCGCGTCGAGTATAAGATAATCAGGGCGTTGATGACTTGGAATCCTAGTTACTTTCTAGAGGGGAAGATTAATGAAGAAACTACTTATGGCTGGCGCACTCGGCGCTGCTTTTGCTGCATCACCTGCCGCCGCTCAATCGCTTACGGCTTCTGATGACTTCCTAGTCACTGCACTCGTACAACCTGAGTGCAGCGTTGACGATCCTGACACCGTGTTTTTCGGCTTCCTCGACATTGAGGAAGATTCAGGTGCAGACGCACTGACATTGACCGACAACCGTTATGTTGAGCGTCAGCGCATCTGGGCGAGCTGCAACTACCCAGCTTCGATCACCCTCGAAGGTGAAGCGATGCAGAACTTCGCGCAAACCAACGACGGTCCAGACGCCGACGACTTCACTGATAAGCTTGAGTATCGTCTTCGTCTGCGTGCAGATGACAACACCGACTTCGCAACGGTTGATCACCGCACGGTAGATGGTTCATCAAGCACTCAAACTCAGGTTGGCGCGTTCCACAACCGCGCAGTTCTGCGCACAGTGATCAACGTGAACGATCAAGAATCGCCACGTCCACTGGCAGGCGTTTACGCTGCTGTTGCGACCGTTACACTCGGCGCAATCTAAGCGACACTTCGCTTATAAATGAGATTGGGGGAGAGGAATTCGTTCCTTTCCCCCGTTTCAACTCCGGGTGAGAAACCACAACGGTTCAACCCAAAAGACACAGCTTCGGCGAGGCGCTCTCAGTTAAGAGTTAATTCACTTGCGCGAAGCGATAGTTGGACTCTAACGCAGACCAACAACAAAAAAATAAGGGTCGGTTTCGAGGATACCAAGACACTGTGCATGGGCGCACTGCTGACTTGTAGGGGGATTTTTCCATGTTTCGGCCGATTTGGGCAGCCTTTAGTGCGCTTGCTCTTCTAACAACGCCTAGCGCCGCAATGGCCGCTCGCGTTTCACCAATGATCGCAGACCTCGAGCCGGATGGCCGCGGCGCAGTCACGCGCATCGAAATGGTGAGCGATTCCAACAATGACATCGCCTACGAAGTGCTGATGATGCGTGGTGATATCTCAACCGAGGGCGAGCTTAGCCTGATCCCGGCTGAAGAAGATTTTCTGGTGTTCCCCACTCAGGTCTTGCTGAAGAGCAGGTCGCGTCAGGTTTTCCGCGTCCAATATGTCGGCGATCCCGAAATTGCGACTTCGGAAATTTACTACATGTCGATCCGGCAGCTGCCGGTTGAGATTGACGCGGAGGCCCAGTCGCAGGTTCAGGTCGTCATCAATTACAATGTTTTGATGAACGTGTTCCCTGAGGGCGCACGCTCTGAGCCCGTTATCCGCGAGGTCAGTTCAGTCACCCGCGAAGTTCCTCTGCTCCAGAGCGAGATCAACGAGCTGGAAGCGCAGCAAGCTGCAGAAGCGCAAGCCGCTTTGGAAGCTGAGCAGGATGCTCGCGACGCGGCTCTGACTGCGGCTGAGAATGACGGGACCATTCCTGCCACTCCTCCAGCAACAATTACAGTTCCCACCACCGAAGCCACTGAGACTGAGGACGACCCTGATGCTCCTCCACCGACCCGCCCAGAAAGTGGGCTGGAGGTGCTCGTTGGCAATGATGGCAACCGCTACTTCCTAGCAGGTCTTTCGACATGGCGAATGACCGGCACACGCACCGATGGCGAGCCCTTCGAAGCGACATTCACCCCCGAGCAAATCGCGAGATTTATCGGTGCAGGTGTGGTCGCTCCGGGCAAAGATCGCTTGTTCTTCGTCCCAATGGACGCCGAACTTGATCCCGCCTCGGTTACGATCGAGATTGACACACCAGTAGAGCAGTGAGGCCATGATGCGCCCTACAAAGATCGCTCTGCAATCGCCGGCTTTGAGCCTGGTTGCACTCGCCTGGTGTTTGCAAGCTCCGCTTTCAACCGCCGCCTATGCTCAGGACAATGCGCCAGCGGATCCCGCTGATGATCAAACTGGCCAAGCTGCTCCCGCTGAGCCAGCTGAACCTGCTGTTCCAGCGAATGATGAACCGGAAGTCGTGACGCGCTCGGGCATCACATTCGTCAACCGCAAGCCTGAAGTGGAAACGGTTGAAGAGCGCCCTTCCCTCGAATTCAACGTCCCACTCGTCTCGGGCAGCCAAGTGCTAGGCGATGTCTCGGTCAAAGTTGAACGAGATGGCAGCGTCCTTATCGGCACAGACATGCTGCGTGAGCAGCTTGCGCTGATCCTGAATGAAGAGGGTTTGCGCCGGTTCGACACCTACAGTGCGAACCGCGAGAATATCCGCCCAGAGCCGCTGGCCGAGGCGGGTATTGAACTCGCGTTTAATCAGAACCTGCTAGAGGTCACGATCGTCCAGATTGATGGCACTCTGCGGCAAACGCGCGACTTGATTGCTCCAGACTCCAGAAGCAGCCGCGAAGAGTTGACGCTGCTCGAGCCAGAGAATTTCTCCACCTATCTCAACATCAACACCAATCTTGAATATGACACCGAGCAAGACGAATTCACGCCTGAATTCTTCTTCGATGGCGCAACCCGTATCGGCGACATTGTCGTAGAATATGATGGCGCATATTCAGACCAACTCGGTGATGGCATGCGGTTTTTCCGCCGCGGTGTGCGGGCTGTCTATGATCAGCGCGAGAAATATCGCCGCTTTGCTGCAGGTGACCTGCGTTTGGAATCGCTCAGCCTGCTGCGCACCCCTTTTCTTGGCGGTGTCAGCGTTGAGAAGAGCCGCCGTGTCTTCGATCCATTTCTGCCAGCCGCCCGTTTGGGTGCGGGCGAGATTTTTCTCGACAATCGCTCAACGGTCGACGTCGTCATCAATGGTGAACAGTTTCAACGGTTAGAGCTGGATGCGGGCACCTATGACCTCGCCAGCCTTCCAGTTCAGCTCGGGGCAAATGACGTTGAGCTCAGAATCCGCGATTCTGGCGGGCGCGAACAGCTCGTAAACCTCGACTACTTTTTCCAACCGCTCAATTTGGAAGCTGGCGAGGAGGAATATTCCTTCGCCGCAGGCTTCATCGCCCGCGACCTCGCGTTTGAGCCGAACTACACCAATGATATCGCCGTAACCGGGCTCTATCGCAAAGGCGTTTCGGACAATCTGGTGTTGGGCGGCGCGGCTCAGATTTCTGAGGACGTTCAGCTGTTCGGTGTGGAAAGCAGCATTGTGCCGCAATTCATTCCCGGCTTCTTCGACCTGCAAGGGGCCGCGAGCTTCAGCGAGCAAGGCGGAACAGGATTTGCAGCCCGCGCGAGCTATCGCTTTACCGGCGGCAACAGCTTCACCAATCGCAGCGGCTTTACGCTCAATGTGGATTACACTGGACAGGGTTTTACCACCATTTCCAGCCTCATTCCGGTGGCGTTCGATCTGGTAACGGTCAGTGCAAACTATAACCGCACCCTCACCGATCGCGGCAGGATGGTGGCCGGCGCGCTCTATTCGCACCGCTCCGGTCCCCAGGAAGACCTAACCAACGTCTTTGTCGATTACATCCACCGCGTCAGTGACCGCTTGCAGGTCACAATCGGTGCGGAGTACGGCACTGGCGATGCCTTTGGCAGCGAATGGGGCACACGCGTTGCTGTCTCTTATGTCTTTGGTCCGAGCACGCGCGCGCTTGCCGATTATCGCAGCCGCTCCGAAACGTTCCGTGCCAACCTGTCGAAAGGCAGCGAAAATCGTGTCGGTGCGTTTGGCTATGATGTTGGTGTCACAACCGACCCCAACCAATCGCGCATAGACGCTTCGTTTGATTACACCGCAAACCGATTTGACACGCGCTTCTCGGCATTCACCGCTGGCGACAATTTTGGCAATCTTGATCAAGAACAACGCTACCGCTTGCAGGTCGGCACCTCCGTCGCCTTTGCGGGCAAGGAGTTCGCGATTGGTCGCCCTGTGCGCGATGCCTTTGTAATTCTCCACCCGCACGAAACCTTGGCCGAAGGCGAAGTGATCAGCGGACGCACCTTGGCCGACAACGAATACGAAGCGAACAGCGGCGTATTTGGCGGCGCGTTACAGGGCCGCTTGTCGTCCTACACCGACCAGACAGTGCAATATGACGTCGAAGGCGGCGCGATTGGCTACGATATCGGAGAAGGCTCAGTGCGTTTGGATCCCCCATACCGGGCTGGCTACACGCTTGAGGTCGGTAATGACTACTTCGTCAGCATCGTCGGTAATCTGTATCGCGGTGAAGAGCCCGTTTCGCTCGTCTCCGGTACGATCGTGGCGCTGGATGATGACGAATTTGAAGAAAAGCAGTTCTTCACCAATTCTACAGGCCGGTTCGGCATGATCGGATTTGCTCCGGGCAAGAGCTACCGTGTCACTTATGACGGCGGCGCGTCGAGCTTTGAGTTTACCGTGCCTGAGGATTCAGACGGTTTGTTCCGCTTGGGTGACGTTAAGCTCCCGGCGATCGAGGAATAAGGAAGCATATTATGACCATTCTTCGCACCATTTTTGTTGCTGGCGCCCTTTGCGCGAGCGCCTCGGTTTCCGCTCAAGATGGCGGCTGCCGCCCTGAGTTTGTGGACACAACCGAGAATGTAAACGTCTCTGGCATTCAAATTGGCGCTGGTGAACGCGCCCGTGAAAACTTTGAAATCCGGGTTCGCAACGCAGCTGGCAACGGCCCTTGCGAGGCGTTCATGCGCATCGCTCGCCGCAACAGCGTAGCGGGTGATGATCCAGTCCAGTTCAACTTTAGCTCTGGCGGACAGCGGCTTGAGGTTCTCGCTGACGATGCAACAGCAGGTCCGATCAACAACGATCTGTTCCTGCGCGGTGTCCCGGGCAGCCGCAACGGGCGCGCGGTGCGCGTTCAGCTAGGCTTCCCGACCGAATGGGGCCTTGATGCGGGCACCTATTCACGCGATTTCGTCGCCACCTTGCGCGATGCAAATGGCGATCTGGTTGACACCCTTGAGCTATCTGTACGGGTAAACATTCCAACCGCGGTCGCCCTGCGCATTGTCGGCGCCAGCGGACGCGGCAGCGTTCGGCGCATCAATCTCGGGACACTTGATCCCGATGTATCTACACGGTCCGACCCCTTTGGCCTGCGAATTTGGAGCACTTCGCCCTACCGCGTTGAATTCAGATCGGAAAACCGAGGCGTCTTGCGCCATCATCAAGGGCGCGATGAGATCCCCTATATCCTGCGGATGCGCGGCGAAAAGGTGGATCTGATGGGCGCAAACGGCCGCGAGTTTGTGGAGCACACAGATTCGCTTGGCGATCTGCACCCGCTGCGGGTGATGGTGGATCCATTCTTTGCCGAGGCGGGCAAATATGCCGACCGGGTCCGAGTGTCGGTTAGCGCGATCTAATCAGCACTTAACATCTGGCGGCGCATTGCACCGCCAGCAGCATTACGCGACCAACGCCAAACCTAGACAAGCAAACGGCCAGCACCCGGTGTGGATGCTAGCCGTTTGCGTTTTACCGCGATTGGGTAAGTTAGACTGCCGTCAGCGAGAAGCTGATCGAAATTGGCTGCGCAATATCACCCGTTTGGATTGTCACTGGCACTGGGCCAAAGCGCGCGCCTGAGCGCATAGCGACAAAAGAGAAACCGCCTGGGTTCAGCTCGCTGGTGTCACGGCCATATTGGACACTAACGCGCTCACCTACGGCCAACTCGCGGTGCGTTGCGATCACGGAGAAGCCGCGATTGGTATTGCACGCTTCAAACAAAGTGCCTGTTACCACTTCATTGTCGTCCTGAGCGCTGAACACGCCAGGCTCAATCTTGCATGAAACGGGAACTTGCGCGCTGACGCGAAAGCCGCCTTGGGCACGCTCGCCCGCCATCGCTGGCGAGGCCGCAAACATCATTGCCGCAGCGGGCATGGCATAGATAATTTTCTGACGCATAGTTGGTCTCCTATGCGAACCCCAATATGCGATGTTGGTGAAATCTTAGCTGCGACTTAGGGTTAACGCGGAGCTTCAAATGAGCGCCGAATAGGCCTCTGTTAACGACATCGAATACTGAAATGCAGCCGGAATTTAGGTTAATTCCGCCAGGCTACTAGGCGGTAATACGGCGTTAGGCTGATTTTGAGCCTCGCGGCTAAACGATGCGGTTCGCCGCCAACCCCAGTACAAATGTCAGCGCGCCTAGCCCGATCGACAATTGCCAGCGCAGCGACAGAAAATCGCGCGCGGCATAGCCCAGAGCGCGGTCGACCAGCGGGCTGAGCGCGATCAATACGCCGAGATAAAGCAGCGCCGGACCCGGCCATTCCCAGCCAAAGGTCCAGGGCAGGAACAGCGCAAGGCCAATCAGGCTGGGCAGCACCGCCATCAGGTAAGAACCCGCGCCCGCATTGCCCTTTGCCAGCGCCTGACCCCACCACACGCCGCCCAGAAAACTGAAAATCAGCGCCGCATAGGCAAACCCGCCTGCGAGCGCGACATAGGAAGCCTCCCCGCCATAAAGCACCAGTCCAAGCGCAATGGCTTGTGGGAGCAGCCCGGCATAGCCAAGAATTCGCGCGGCGAGCGTGAGAGAAGCGTCTTGTGTCATCGAGGGAGCAGCGTTTGGCATAGGCGATTGGTTCCCGCCAGTTGTTCTCGCCCTGCCCTCCTCTCATCACTGCGCAGCGCCGACTTGCACAGCGAACGCATAAGACTAGGAACGGTGCGGGGGCCGGACCGTTTTGTTGGGTAACCGCGCGGATAACCCTCGCGCCATTTGATCGGATAGACATTGAGCAGCGACGACACTTTCGACGAAAACAGCCGCCCCGCTGAAAGCCGGGAAGACAAAGCTCGCCAGCGCGCCGTGCCATCGGGCCGGGTGTCGCGGCTGGCCACCTTCGGCAGGCTCGCCTCTGGGGTGGCGGGCGGGATGATGGCCGAGGGGGCGCGCAGGCTGGCTCGCGGCGAAGGCATTAATGCTCGCGATCTCGTCCTGACCCCCAGCAATGTCCAGCGCATGACCGACCGCCTTTCCCACCTGCGCGGCGCGGCGATGAAGATGGGGCAGATGATCAGCATGGATTCAGGCGACTTTCTGCCGCCAGAACTGGCCAAGATCCTCGCGACCCTACGCGATCAGGCGAACTTCATGCCTGCAAAGCAGCTCGACAGCGTGCTGAAACAGGAATGGGGACCGGACTGGCGCAAGCAGTTCCGCTGGTTCAACCCGCGCCCCATCGCCGCCGCCAGCATCGGCCAGGTGCACAAGGCGCTGACCCGCGATGGGCAAGAGCTTGCGATTAAGGTGCAATATCCCGGCATCGCCGACAGCATCGACAGCGACGTCGACAATGTAATGACCTTGCTGCGCGTATCCGGCTTTGCCCCGCCAGAGCTGGAGATCGACGCGCTGCTGGCTGAGGCAAAGAAACAGCCGCACGAAGAGGCGGATTACCACCGCGAAGGCGCGCAGATGGAGATGTACCGGGAGCGCTTGGCCGGAGAGGAAGGCTTCGTCGTCCCGCGGCTGCACAAGGAGCTGACCCGGGGACGCATTCTCGCCATGAGCTTTGAAGAAGGCAGCTCTATCGAAGAGCTGGAGAATGAAACACCCGAGCGCCGCGATGAAGTGATGGGCCGCCTGATGCGCCTCGTCGCGCGCGAGCTGTTTGAATTCGGCGTGATGCAAACTGATCCGAACTTCGCCAATTTCCGCTATCGCAAGGAAACAGGTGAGATCGTACTGCTCGACTTTGGAGCGTGCCGCGATGTCGATCCCGACGTCGGCAATGCCTATCGCCGCTTGCTCGAGGCGGGTCTGGCAGGCGACAAGGACAAGGTGCGCGAAGAGACGATTGCCGCCGGATTTATGTTGCCGATCGTGGTCGAAAAGCACGGTGAGCGAGTCGACAAAATGATCGACATAGTCGTGAATGAAATGCGCAAGGATGCGCCGTTCGACTTTGGCGACCGCGCCTTTGTTCCTTTGCTGCGCGATCAGGGCATGCAAATCGCGCAGGACAAGGACACTTGGGCCTTTCCGCCGGTTGAAACCCTATTCGTTCAGCGCAAGGTGAGCGGTACCGCACTGCTCGGCGCGCGCCTGAAGGCACAGGTGAACATCCGCAGGATCAGCGAGGAAGTGCTGGCGAGCACTGATCCGCTGCCCGCAAAGGCGGCTTAACGCATCATCGCGCGCTCGGCTTTCGCTGCAGCGTTTTCAGCGGCAATTTTCCCACGAACATATTGCTCCGCTTCTGCTGCGACTTCCGCTGCACGACGTTCCCGATTGATGCGAATTTGCTCGTTCTGAAGCCAGAGCTCCACATGCGTTTGAAGCACAGATAATGGTATCGAGCCATTCTCCAGCACGGTGTCATGGAAGGCGCGAAGGTCGAATTCTGCCCCCAGCTTCTCTTCCGCCCACGCACGCAATTCGCGAATTTTCAGCTCGCCGACTTTGTACGCCAGCGCCTGTCCCGGCCAGGTGATGTAGCGATTGACCTCGGCGTCGATATTGGCAGGCGACAGCGCGGTGTTATCCAGCATGTAATCCACCGCTTGGCTCTTCGACCAACCCTTTGAATGCAAACCAGTGTCGACCACCAGACGGGTCGCGCGCCACATCTCATAGGACAGCCGCCCCATCTCCTTCGCGGGCGTATCATACAGCCCCATCTCGATCCCGAGCCGCTCTGAATAAAGGCCCCATCCCTCCACAAAGGCGGTGAAATAGGTGCCATTCGCGCGCAGCGGATGAATGTCGAGCTCTTGCTGAAGCGAGATTTGTAGGTGATGGCCCGGCACAGCCTCATGCACGCCAAGCGCAGGCAACTCCCACAATGGCCGCTGGTCGAGTTCGGTCGTGTTGAGCCGATAAATGCCCGCTTGGCCGGTCTTCAATGAACCGGGCTCGTAGTAGGCCGTCGTGTTGCCCGGTGCTTGAGCCGCCGGAATCGGCGAGACTGTATAAGGATTGCGCGGCAAGCGGCCGAACAGCTTCGGCATAAAGCCATCGATATGCTTGGCCAGCGCCTGAGTGTAAGCGAGATATTCGTCCGCATCGGTCATGTAATATTGCGGATCGGTGCGCAGATGCTCGATGTAAGCTTCGCGGGTCTCGTATCCTGCTGAGGCCGCAACATCTTCCATCTCGGCGCGAATGCGGGCGACCTCTGACAGGCCCAGATTGTGCACCTCATCCGCCGTCATATCGGTCGTAGTGAAGCTCTTTACGAGGTGGTCGTAGTAAGATTTGCCATTTTGGGTGGCGAGAATTCCCGGAGTTCCGGTACGGCAATTGGGGGCATATTCCGCGGTATAGAAGGTAAGGAATTCGCGATACGCCGGCAGCACAACCTGCTCAATTGCCTCGCGCCCGCGCGATTTCAAATCCTGCCATTGTGCGTCTGTGACAGAAGCGGGCCGATCACCAGAGAATGGCCTCCAGAATGGAGAGGATGTGTAATCGTCGACAATCTGGCTAGCAATCCGACTTTCTAAACCCTCCATCGGTTCGCAAGGCTGGACCAGTGGGCGCACCCAATCCAGGGCCACCCTACTGCGCTCAATGCCATCAGCATTGACTTGCGCATACCCGCGCAACCGCCCGATATAGCTTTCATAGTCGGCCATGCTGAAGAATGGAGAACGGTTTGGGAGCGAGGCAAAATTGGTAAACCAGCCGCCGCGATTGGTGAAGATCATATAGCGAGCTTGGGAAAATCCAAGCCTGGTGACCGCATTTTCCATACTGCGTTTCAAAACGGCGTAATCAACTTGCAGATCGACTGGCAACTGATCCGCATCAATCACATTCAATCGCTTTAGAAACTCATTGCTGCGAGTTTGGCTACGGCTAACTTCAACGATCGAGAGGTCGCCTAGCTTGCCGTCACCGCGTCGGTCGCCAATGCTCGTGGCCAAAAGCGGGTCTGCATCAAGCGTCGCCTGCCACACCTCTTCGCGAAGCTCTTCATAATCCTCAACTGGCCCCGCCAGTAAAGGCGACGTGGCCAATAGGGTTGAGGCGGCAAGAGCAGCAAAGACAGCGCGCATGGATGTATCTCCAGAATGTTCTGCGATCTGTCTATTGCCAGTTCGTGGAACCGTCCAGTAGGCCCTCTGAAATGGGGAAATTTGATATGACTAAACCCGCGCTTCTGTTCGTCTGTCTCGGCAATATCTGCCGCTCCCCCTTGGCCGAGGGCGCGATGCGCGCCGCCGCAGACAGAGCGGGATTGGACGTGGAGATCGATAGCTGCGGCACGGCGGCTTACCACGTGGGCGCACCGCCCGATCCGCGCTCGGTTGAAACCGCAGCGGCCCATGGGATCGATATCTCGGGCCTGCGTGGGCGGCAATTGGCGGCGGAGGACTTCACCCGCTTCACCCATATCTTTGCGATGGATCATCAGAATTTGCGCGGTATCGAGGCCGTCCGGCCTGCTGGCGCGAGCGCACAGGTGTCACTGCTGATGGACGCGGTGCCGGGCCGCGAAGGCGCAGCAATAGCGGACCCGTATTACGACGGCGAGGACCAGTTTGAGTGCACTTGGGAAGATGTAAACGCCGCTGCGGAGGCTCTGGTGGAGCAGTTGAAGCCCTAGCCTCCCCTTAGCAGCTGCACACCCCAGTCGCGTTGCATCAGATAAAGCAATTCGCGCGCTGCTTCTCCGCGTTTGCTCGATTGCCAGCCGCCGTCTTCTTCTGAGCCTTCGATCAGCAGCCGCGCATCTGCATGAGCCGCAGGCAGCAGGCGCTGAACCTGCTCCAGATTGGCGATGCGAAAGGCGGCATCGCCTGATTGGCGCGTGCCGAGCAGTTCGCCACCGCCGCGCAGCTCCAGGTCTTCCTCCGCGATGCGAAAGCCGTCCTGCGTCTCGCGCATCAACGCCAGCCTCTTCTTGCCGGTTTCTGACATCTCATTGCCGCGCAGCAGCAGGCACACCGATTTGTCCGCGCCCCGCCCCACGCGCCCGCGCAGCCGGTGCAATTGCGCCAAGCCAAAGCGCTCGGCCTGCTCTATCACCATCAACGTCGAGCTGGGCACATCGACCCCGACCTCTATCACAGTGGTTGCGACCAACAGTTTCGCCCGGCCGCTGGCAAAGGCCTCCATATTGGCGTCCTTTTCCTCTGGTTTGAGCTGCCCGTGGACCATCACGACATCATCGCCGAAGCGCTCTTTCAGCGCGGCATAGCGCGCCTCTGCCGCCGCGATATCGGCCACTTCGCTGTCGCGCACCATCGGGCACACCCAATAGGCCTGCTGTCCAGAGCCGACGTGGCGCGCGACGCCAGCGACGACGTCCTCCATCCGGTCCTGCGCCACCACACGCGTATCAATCGCCTGCCTACCCGGTGGCAGTTCATCCAAGCGGCTCACATCCATCTCGCCATATTGCGCGAGGGTGAGCGTGCGCGGGATCGGTGTTGCGGTCATCGCGAGCGTATGCGGCGCGCGCTTGCCTTTGGCGGCCAGTTGCAGGCGCTGGGCCACGCCAAAGCGGTGCTGCTCGTCAATCACAACCAGGCCCAGATCTTTGTAGGCAACCGTGTCCTGAAAGATCGCATGGGTGCCGACCAGAATATCAATCGAGCCATCGAGCAATCCCATCAGGATGCCCTCGCGCTCCTTGCCCTTGGCCCGTCCCGTTAGCAGCGCGACCTCAGCCCCAGTTGGCCGGGCCATGGTGCGCAAAGTTTCATAATGCTGGCGCGCGAGAATTTCCGTTGGCGCGAGCAGAGCCGCTTGCTTGCCCGCTTCATTCGCGATCAGCATGGCTTCCAAGGCGACCACAGTTTTACCCGCGCCGACATCGCCCTGCAGCAGGCGCAGCATTGGCGCCTCTTGTGCCAGATCGCCTTCAATTTCACCAATCGAACGGGTTTGCGCGCCGGTCAGCGCGAAGGGCAGATCGAGCTTCTCCCGCAGCGAGCCATCGCCCGCCAGCGGTTGGCCTTTGCGCCGCCTGCCGTCCGCCCGGACCAGCAGCAGCGCGAGCGAATTTGCCAGCAGCTCATCATAGGCGAGCCGGTCGCGCGCGCTGGCATTTTCATCCTTATGCGCGAGCACCAAGGCATCGCGCCAAGCAGGCCAGCCCTCGCGCTCAAACTGGCTCGGCTCAATCCATTCGGCGAGCTCTGGCAGGCGTTCGAGCGCCTGCGCCGCCAGCCCAGCCATGCGCGGCTGCGTCAGCCCTTCAGACAACGGATACACCGGCTCATTAAGGCGCGCGAGATGCGCTGAGGCGTCTTTCTCAACATGATCCGGATGAACGATCTGCAGCATATCGCCATAGCGATCCACCCGGCCTGCGATCCAACGCTTCTCCCCGACCGGCAGCAGCTTTTTCGCGGTGTAGGCCGCGCGTCCGAAATAGGTGAGCGCACAGATATTACCCGCATCGTCCGCCGCCAGCACACGGTACGGACCACGCCCGGGGTTGCGCGGCGCGCGGTGCTCAGTCGGGGTCAGGGGAATGATCACCTGCTCGCCCTCGCCTACTGCGTCCAGATCATCGACAGTTCGGCGTGTCACAAATCGTTCTGGCAGGTGATAGGCCAGATCGCGCACCCGCCTGAGGCCCAGCTTCTCGAGCGGCTTCATCAGCTTGGGACCGACGCCTTCCAGCGCGGTCGCTTCGACAAACAGGGGATTGAGAACCTCAGGGCGCATGCCGATGCGCTACCATCACTGTTTCGTCATTGCGAGGAGCCAAAGGCGACGCGGCAATCCATCTCCCATTTTTTCAACAATTGGGTACCTAAGAAGCTGGATTGCTTCGTTTCACCCGCAATGACGAGTTGAAGATGCCGCGCACTACAACTACTGCGCCCCGCATGACCGAAAAACCAGAATTCCAAGAACGCCTTGCCCGCGCAAAATTTCGCGGCTGGCACCGCGGCACGCGTGAGGCCGACTATATGATCGGCGGTTTCTTTGATCGTTACCACGAAAGTTGGGGCGAGACGGAGATGGCGTGGTTTGAAGACCTGCTGGCGGAAGACGATGTCGATGTGATGGCCTGGGCGCTCAAATCCCAGCCAACACCGCCGCGTTTCCAAGGGCCGTTGATCGAGCTGATGCAGCGCCTCGACTATGTCGATATGAGCCGTTGAGAGCGGTTCGGAACATTCCTCTCTGCCAAGACTTGACCCGACACCATGCCTGATCTCTCGCGTATATTAGCGGCGGATGCACCGCTCACTTTGTCCTCGCTGGTCCGGGGCAGCCTGCCCTTGGTGCTGGCCGATCTGGCGCGCGCAGCGCGGCAGCGCGCGGTGTTCATCGCGCCCGACGATGCGGCGATGCGCTCGGCCAGCGATGCGGCAAAATTCTTCGCGCCCGAAGTGGAAGTGATCGAATTTCCGGCGTGGGATTGCCTGCCCTATGACCGAGCCAGCCCGGCCCTGTCGGTCAGTGCGAAACGGCTCGCGGCGCTCCATGCGCTGCAAAATCCGGACTCGGGCTCACAATTGCTGATCACCACGGTCAACGCCGTGCTGCAACGCGTGTTGACCCCGTTTCGTATTCGCGAAAGCGTGCGCGAGTTTAAACAAGGCACCACAATCGGCCATGAGAGTCTCGCCGCGCTGCTAACGCGCCAAGGCTATTCGCGCACGGACACTGTGATCGATCACGGCGAATTTGCCGTGCGCGGTTCGATTGTCGACATCTTCCCCTCCTCGCTGGAGCAAGGGCTGCGGCTCGATTTCTTTGGCGATGAGCTCGAGAGCCTGCGCCTGTTCGATCCCAGCACGCAGCGATCCACTGGCACACTTAAGTCACATCTGCTGCTGCCCGCTTCAGAGGCGCTGATCGATGAGGACAGCATCGCGCGTTTCCGCAGCCGATACCGCGAGATGTTCGGCGCGGCCGCAACGCAAGACCCGCTGTACGAAGCGGTCAGCGAGGGCCGCCGCCTTGCCGGGATGGAGCATTGGCTGCCGCTGTTTGAAGAGCGCCTGACCACATTGTTCGACCACCTCTCAGAAGACGACGTTGTGATGATCGACAATGGCGCGATTGGCGCGGCCTCAGAGCGGCTTTCCGACATTGCGGACTACTGCAAGCAGCGCACTCGCTCCGCAGGCGAAGCGGCGGGCAGTTACCGTCCGCTGGAGGCCGAAGCGCTCTACCTATCCAGCGAAGAATTCGACGCCGCCATCGCCAACGCCCCAGCTCACCGCAGCCAGATATTCGCCGCACCGGACAGCGATACAAACATCGACTTCGGTTTCAGCTCCGCCCGCGATTTCGCGCCAGAGCGCGCACGCGGCGACAATGTCTATGAGGAAGGCGCGAAGCACTTCGCCGCGCTCGCCAAATCCGGCAAACGAGCTTTGTTCGCGGCCTATTCCACCGGTAGCCGCTCTCGCATCATCTCAATCCTCTCCGAAGCGGGCGTCAAAACGCAGGTCGCCGATAGCTGGCAAGAGGCGCTGGGCGCATCGGTCAAAGGCGGCGTTGTGGCGATGGTCCTGCCGCTCGACACCGGTTTCTCCAACGAGCAAATGGAAGTCCTCACCGAGCAAGACGTGCTGGGTGATCGGCTGGTCCGGCGCAAGAAGAAGCGCAAGGATTCCGATGCCTTCCTCGCTGAATTGCAGGCGCTCGGTCGCGGCGATCTGGTCGTCCATGTCGAGCACGGGATCGGCAAATATCTTGGCCTCGACCCCGTCCCCGTTGGCAAGAGTCAGCACGATTGCGTCAGCCTGGAATATCGCGGCGGTGACAAGCTCTTCATCCCGGTTGAGAACATCGATGTCCTCTCGCGCTACGGCTCGTCCGAGGATGCTGTCATGCTCGACAAGCTGGGCGGGGAAGCATGGCAGCGGCGCCGCTCAAACCTAAAAGAGCGCATTCGCGAGATTGCCGGTGAGTTGATGAAAGTCGCCGCCGAACGTGCGCTCAAAAAAGCGCCTTCGCTGGCGGCAGACGAGGCCAGCTACAATCAGTTCGTTGACCGCTTCCCGTGGGAAGAAACCGACGATCAGGACGCAGCCATCGCCGATGTGCTCCGCGATCTGGAGAGCGGCAAACCGATGGACCGCTTGGTCTGCGGCGATGTCGGCTTTGGCAAAACCGAGGTTGCCCTGCGCGCAGCATTTGTTGCCGCCATGAACGGACAGCAAGTTGCCGTGGTCGCGCCCACCACCCTGCTCGCTCGCCAGCATTATCAGAACTTCTCAGGGCGCTTTGCCGGCTTCCCGCTCAATGTTGGGCGGCTCTCGCGCCTCGTCTCGCCAAAAGAGATGTCAGACACCCGCGACGGCCTAGCCAGCGGCGATATCGACATTGTCATTGGAACGCACGCGATCCTGTCCAAATCGACCAACTTCAAGAACTTGGGCCTGGTGATCGTCGATGAAGAACAGCGCTTCGGCGTCACCCACAAGGAGAAGCTGAAACAGCTCCGCTCCGACGTGCACATGCTCACGCTCACCGCCACGCCAATCCCGCGCACGCTGCAAATGGCGATGGCGGGCCTGCGCGAACTCTCCACCATTCAGACCCCTCCGGTCGACCGCTTGGCGGTGCGCACCTATGTGATGGAGTGGGACGATATGGTGATGCGCGAGGCCTTGCTGCGCGAGCATCATCGCGGCGGGCAAAGCTTCATCGTCGTCCCCCGCATCTCGGACATGGCCGATGTTGAGGAATGGCTGGCCGAGCACGTGCCGGAGGTGAAATCCGTCTCCGCGCATGGTCAGATGAGCGCCGGCGAAATCGAAGAACGCATGAGCGCCTTTTACGAAGGCAAATATGAGGTTCTGCTGTCGACGACGATCGTCGAATCCGGGCTCGACCTGCCAAGTGCAAACACCATCATCATCCACCGCGCGGACCGCTTTGGCCTTGCGCAGCTTTACCAATTGCGCGGCCGCGTGGGCCGATCAAAACTGCGCGCCTATGCCTATCTAACGTACCGCAAGGATGTGCAGCTCTCTGAAATTGCAGAGAAACGCCTTAAGGTCTTGAGCGATCTCGACTCTCTTGGCGCAGGCTTCCAGCTGGCCAGCCACGATCTCGACATTCGCGGCGCAGGCAATCTGCTCGGCGATGAGCAGTCCGGCCATATCCGCGAGGTTGGCTTTGAGCTTTACCAAAGCATGCTGGAGGATGCGATCTTAGCGGCAAAGGCTGGCGAAGCGGGTCTGACCAATGAGCGCAGCGCACTTTCACCGCAGATTACGGTCGATGCGCCAATCATGATCCCAGAGGATTACGTCCCCGATCTGGCCGTGCGCATGGCGCTTTATCGCCGCCTCAACCAAGCAGCCGACAAGGCTGAGATCGAAAGCATGGCGGCAGAAATGATCGACCGCTTTGGCGACCTACCCGATCCGACCAAAAACCTGGTCCGCCTGATCGAGATCAAACATCAGGCAATCGAGGCCAATATCGCCAAGATCGATGTCGGCGCGCGCGGCACACTGGTGACCTTCCACGAGGACAATTTCCCCGATCCAGCGGGGCTGCTCGCCTATGTCGACCGCTTGGCTGGCACCGCCAAATTGCGGCCCGATATGAAGCTGGTGATCAACCGCGCCTGGGCCGACCCGCGCAGCCGGCTCAATGGTCTGTTCCAACTTACGAAGGGGTTGTCTGGCGTGGTGAAGAAGGCGAAGAAGCGCGAGGCGCCGTAACGGCCACCGTTCGTCCTGCGGAGGTCGTGAAGCCGCAGTCTGAGTGCTTATGAACTGATTGCAGATGGTGGACGCGCGTGCCAGTGAAGCGTCATGAGTTCAAAATACATGCCCCAGAATTACTTCCTGCGACGACTGACCAAGAACCGGTCCTATTACACTCCGTTCGAGTTGAACCGGCTACTTGAATTGATGGATGACGCCAATCCGACAAACAGAGATTGGGCGACATTTTATGTTGCGCTGTCAGTACATAACTCGCCAGCAATAACTGCGAATTTGCTCAATAATGCTCACGATAGCTTCCGTGATGTTGCAGCCGAAGCAATTCTCGGATTGGCTAGAAGACAACATCCAGACGCCTGCAGGCTAGTTAAGCGACGCCTTTCTGACAGTTCCATCGGAGTCCTTGATGTGAAAGCAGCGGGCTATGTCTCAAGCCACTCATTGCTAAGACCGTTAAAGCGGATTGAGAAATGGTGGGACTTAGATCGCGTCTTTCTGGCCGCTGCTATTCGCGCTTGCAGTAATGGTGGGAGCGATGATTATAACTTTGATTGATCGCTCGCACTCATAGCTGGACACAGGCACTACTCCGGCCACAAGCCCTAGCCCTCCCACTCTACCCCCGCGCGCCCTTCGCCATACCCAGCATATCGTCGCTCTTCATTGGCTGCGCGCGTAGGAAGCCCTGCCAGTAATTGCAGCCCTCGCTGATCACGGTCGCGCGCTGGATCTCGCTTTCGATCCCTTCGGCGACTACCGCAAGGCCAAGCGCCCGGCCCAGCCCCACAATCGCGCGGAAAACCGCTAGGTCTTTGGCATCGCCGGGTATGCCCTCAACCATCACCTTGTCGAGCTTCAGAGCGTCAAGCGGCAGCTCTTTCAAATAGCGGAAGTTGCAAAAGCCCGCGCCGAAATCATCGAGCGCCGTCTTAAAGCCGAGCGCGCGCAACGCGCTGAGCGCTTCGGCCGCTTGCTGCAAATTGCGCAGCAGCACGTCCTCAGTAATCTCCAGCACAAGCCGAGCTGGCGCAATTGCGCTGCGCCCGATCAGCTCCGCAAAGTCAGCGGCAAAGCGCGGATCGCCCAATTCCTCCGGCGTGATATTGAGCGAAAGATGCAGGTTCGTGGGCCACTCGCTCGCATCCTCCAGCGCCCGCGCCACCACATGGCGAGAGAGCGGCGCGACCAGAGCTGCACGCTCCGCAATCGCAAACAGATCCCGCGCGCCAATCTCGCCAAGACTGGGATGCTGCCACCGCGCCAGCGCCTCTGCCCCCACAATCGCCCCGTCAGAGCAAGCAAATTGCGGTTGAAACAGCACCTCAATCTCGCGCCGATCGAGCGCGCGCAGCAAGTCCGCCTCCAGCATACCCGGCTTTACGCCGGGCAGAGCACCGCGCCCAGAAACTGAGGGCGCACCGCGCAAAGAAGGCCGTTTTGAGTCCATCGTTGTCGCCTACTCTAAACTGAGCGCTGCGCCCATGCCAATTGCAATCCGCCCAGATTTGGAACATCAGGACAAGTGACTAGCGCGCCGCTGTGGATAGCCACAAGTACGGCCGCGAATTTAAGGACTGAAAGCTTGCCAAAAAGACACGAGTTTGAGCGCGTTGCATTGCTGGCCTCAGAGACAGAGCGCGCTCAGGCGGCCTATTCCACCCTTAAGGACGAGCATGATTGGGTGCCGTTGGAAAGCGCCGATGTGGCGATCGTCTTGGGCGGCGATGGCTTTATGCTGCAAACTTTGCACGCCATGCTGGACGCTGGCCGCGTGATCCCGGCCTACGGAATGAACCTGGGCACGGTCGGGTTTATGATGAACAAATACCGCGACGGCGGCAATGTGATGCGCCGGGTGGAGCGCGCGCGGCCGTTTAAAATCGCGCCGCTGCGCATGGATGCGGTGACGCAAGATGGCAGCGAGCACACCTTCCTCGCCATCAACGAAGTCTCGCTGCTGCGCGAGATGCGCCAAACCGCCAAAATTGAGGTTTCGGTGAATGGCCGGGTGCGGATAAAGGAACTGGTGTGCGACGGCGTGCTGCTGTCCACGCCCGCGGGTTCGACCGCCTATAACCTCTCGGCCAATGGCCCGATCCTGCCGCTGGGCAGCGAGCTGCTCGCCCTCACCCCGATCAGCCCATTTCGCCCGCGCCGCTGGAACGGAGCGATCTTGCCCGACCATTTGCCGGTGAAATTCCGCATTCTGGAGCCACAAAAGCGCCCCGTATCTGCCGTGGCTGACCAGCGCGAGCTGCGCGATATTGCCGATGTGACGCTCAGGATTGAGCGCGAGACGGAGCTGACCTTGCTATTCGATCCGGGCCATTCCCTAGATGAGCGGATCGTCGCGGAGCAATTTGCGCTTTAGTTTTGCGGTGACCTAGCCACCCGCTCCCTCCACCCTTCCATCCGGATGGTATCCCGGTAGGCTCCGGGTGGAAGGGTGGAGGGCGCGGGTGGCCTGGCACTGAATCAAGAAAACAGCCCTTGCGGCGGCTTCGCCGCCGTGCTCCGCCACCAAGCCAAAGACATTGGGCATGTCCACCTCGAATTTGCCCGAGGTAAAATCACAAAAACACCATCAATCTCTCTTGCATTGCCAAGCACGCGCCCATATAGGGCCTCTTCGCCTATCGGGCTGCTCCCCGATAGCTCAGCGGTAGAGTAGGTGACTGTTAATCACTTGGTCGTTGGTTCGAATCCAACTCGGGGAGCCATTTTCTTACATTGCTAAGATCGCAGGTCAATTTGACCTTTCTTCAACGCTTAGGATCTTAGGATCGCCAAGCTTGATCAGTTCGACGTTCCTTAGAAACGTAGTGAGCTCGGTTAATAAATCTCATGATCAGCGCTACAGCGCATGTCTGAAACTGACCACTCGGATCAACCCGAACTTCTCCCAGCTTCTCGCTATCAAAATCGTGGGCTTTAAGACGAAGCGTCTTACAGCGGTCGATAACGCTCTGAGTTTGAAACGAAGTGTGGATGTTGTGTGCAAAGTCATTTCTGATCTTGCGAAGCTGATTGAGATCATGATGTTCGTCATGACAAATTAGAGCAAGCGCGAAACAGGTTTCTACACGCGCGCTTAACGTGCCTAGCGGCGCATTGCCTGAAGTAATCAGCTTCTCTGACTCTCGAACGTCGCGCATGAATGCGAGCAATATTTCTTTAAGCTGCTCTTCCAAAAAACCCATTGATATAAGGACTTGGCCACGCGGACTCTCTTGCTGAAGCAGATCTTGGTAGGGCCAGAACTTCTCAAGGTGGGGATTTCTCTTTTTGAATTCCTCAAAATTCTCATCGACCATCACTTATCTCCAGAGCAGAATCCCAGTGCAGAAAGGACTGTCCTTTGAGAACAGTTCATTCAGTTTTAGGTATCACTAAAAGTAGCTACTTCTAGACACCGCACTCACAGCCCAACCAACAACCTCACACCCACAACCATCACCAGCGCAGCCGTAAGCCAGCGGATCACCCGCCCCGGCAAGAACTTCACCGCCATTAAGCTGCCGATTTGCCCGCCAATGGCGACGGCAAGCAGCAGCGGTAGCGCTGCGCCGACAGCGCCTCCGAATGCGGCAGGGCCTTGTTTCAGCAGCTGGCCTACGAGGCCGAACAGGGAATTGACCAGAATGAAGAAGCTGGCGGTTGCGGCGATGGCGCGTGGGTCTTTCCAGCGGGTGAGGTGCAGCAGCGGGGCGAGGAATATCCCTCCGCCAATGCCGACGAGCCCGGCGAGGTAGCCCAGCGGCGCGGCGACAAACGGCATCGCTTTTGCAAAGCGCGTGGGGGAATCCAGCTCCCCTGCCCCGACCGCTTTCTCCCTCAGCGGGATAAGCATGGTGATCCCGGTCAGCACCAGGCTGATGCCCAGCAGCAGCATGAAGGTCTCGCGGTCAATCGGGGTGAGCCCGCCCAGCAAGGCCGCTGGTGCAGCCAGAGCGGTCATCACAACCGCGCCGCGCCATGGAGTAATCTTCGCCCGCGCAAAGCGCACGCTGCCGCCCGCCACCACGATGATATTGCACGCCAGCGCGACGAGCGGCAGTAACCGGTAATCCAGCCCTGAGATCGCCAGCAATGCGGCATAAGTTGAGCCGCCGCCAAACCCGACCGCCGCATAGAGCAGCGCCGTGATAAAGAACGCTGCCGCAAGCAGCACCGGAACTGCGCCCAGCATCATGCTCGCTCGCTCCGATGGCTCGCATCAAAATTTGGGCAAGCAGCCGCTGACGTCATGACGTCACGCGCGCTGCCCCCAGCCATGCGTTTATGCCGCGCTTTTGCCGCCCGCTGCGCCGTGGCAATGTTTGTACTTATTGCCAGACCCGCATGGGCACGGCGCATTGCGGCTGACGTTGAGGTTCGCATAGGGGTTGTCTGCATTCGACCCGCCTGGACCGGATGCCGCACGCGGCGAACCAGCGAGCGAACCGAACATTTCCGGCCGCTCTGCCGAACCGTCGCCATCGGCTGAGTTGTCGAGTCCGGTTAGCGGATCGATATGGCCGGTTAGGAAATCTGGCAAATCAGGCAAAGCCTCTGCCTCTGGCGGCGCCATGCGAAGTTCCGCCTGGAACAGGATCTTGGTCACTTCCTCACGCAGAGTGTCGAGCATGGTTTCAAACAGGCCGAACGCCTCTTGCTTATACTCATTTATCGGCTGTTTCTGCGCGATCCCGCGCATCCAGATCACCTGGCGCAGCGCATCGAGCGTCGCGAGGTGTTCTTTCCAGTGGAAGTCGAGCTGACGCAGCAGCACGTCCTTTTCAACCACGCGCCACAGGTCCGGATCGCTTTCCGCCATCTTGGCCGTGATCATTGCATCGGTCTGCTCGCGCACACGCTCTTCGATCAGCTCCGGCTCGACCTGCTCTTCCTCCATCCAATCATCCAATGGAGGCGTGATGCCGAACACGTCTTGCAGCTTCGTCTTCAGCGTTTCGATATCCCACTGCTCTGGATAAGAGCCGGGAGGGCACGCATCGCTGACCAGCGAATTCACCGTATCATGGCGCATATCGACGACGACATCGTCGACCGTCTCTGAATCCATGATTTCAGAGCGCTGCTCGTAAATGACCTTACGCTGGTCGTTCATCACGTCATCATATTGGACGACCTGTTTACGCACGTCGTAATTGCGCGCCTCGACCTTTTTCTGAGCCGTTTCAATGGCCTTGGATAGCCATTTTGATCCAATCGCCTCGCCATCTTCGAGGTTTGAATTCATCATTTTGGAGAACAGAGTGTCTGGGCCAAAGATGCGCAGCAGATCGTCTTCCAGGCAGAGGTAGAAGCGCGAGAGGCCGGGGTCACCCTGACGGCCAGAGCGGCCGCGCAGCCGGTTATCGATCCGGCGGCTTTCGTGGCGCTCTGTGCCAAGCACGAACAGACCGCCGGCCTCAAGCACCTTGGCCCGTTCCTCGGCCACTTCCGCTTTGATCCGGTCCGCTTCCAGCGCGTATTTCGGATCATCTTTCGCGATGTCTTTAAGCTCATCCTCGAGCCGGTATTCCAAGTTGCCGCCAAGCTGAATATCGGTGCCGCGTCCGGCCATATTGGTGGCGATGGTGACCGCGCCAAGACGGCCCGCCTGCGCCACAATATGCGCCTCGCGCTCATGCTGGCGTGCGTTCAGAACCTCGTGCTTCACGCCTTCCTCATCGAGGAATTTGCTCAGCAATTCAGACTTTTCGATGGAGACCGTGCCGACCAGCACCGGCTGACCGATCTCGGCCTTTTCAGCGATGGCTTTCGCAATCGCTTGAAACTTGTCCATCGTGTTTTTGTAGAACTCGTCTTCTTCATCGATCCGTTGGACCGGAACATTGGTCGGGATCTCGACCGTGTTCATTTTGTAGATGTCCCAGAATTCCGCCGCTTCTGTGGCCGCCGTACCGGTCATGCCGGACAGCTTGGGATACATGCGGAAATAGTTCTGGAAGGTGATCGAGGCCATGGTCTGGTTCTCTGGCTCGATCTTGACGCCTTCCTTGGCCTCGGCCGCCTGGTGCAGACCGTTTGACCAGCGCCGCCCGTCCATCATCCGGCCGGTGAACTCATCGATGATCACGACCTTGTCGTCTTTGACGATGTAATCCGTATCACGCTTGAACATGTGCACGGCTTTGAGCGCCTGATCCAAGTGGTGGACCACTTGCGTGTTCTCAACGTCGTACAGGTTCTCTGTCTCGAGCAAGCCCTTGTCGATCAGCATTTGCTCCACCTTGTCGAGGCCGTCCTCGGTCAGCTGGATCTGTTTGGTCTTCTCGTCCTTCTCGTACCAGTCTTCAGGGATTTCCTTCACCACCGCGTCGAGCGAGACGTAGAGGTCAGACTTATCTTCGGTTGGGCCAGAAATAATCAACGGGGTCCGCGCCTCGTCGATCAGGATGGAGTCGACCTCATCGACAATGCCGAAGTTAAACGGGCGCTGGACCATTTGTCCGCGCTCATGCTTCATATTGTCGCGCAGATAGTCAAAGCCGAACTCGTTGTTCGTGCCATAGGTGACGTCCGCATTATAGGCATCGCGGCGGGCATATTCGTCGATATTGGGCACGACCACGCCGACGCTCAGGCCGAGCCAATTGTACAGCTGCCCCATCCATTCCGCATCACGCGCCGCGAGGTAATCATTGACGGTCACAACGTGCACGCCCTTGCCCTCAATCGCGTTGAGATAGGTCGCCAGCGTCGCCATCAGGGTCTTACCCTCACCCGTGCGCATTTCCGCGATCTCGCCGCGGTGCAGCACGATGCCGCCGATCATCTGCACGTCAAAGTGGCGCATACCGAACACGCGGACCGATGCCTCGCGCACGGTCGCAAACGCTTCTGGCAGGATTTCATCCAGCGTTTTGCCGCCGTCCGGCTGCTCGCGGAACTTGTCAGTCTGCGCCTTCAATTCTTCGTCAGAAAGCGCCTGAATTTGCTCTTCCAAGGCGTTGATCTGGTCAACCACCTTGCGAATGGATTTGACGTAGCGATCGTTGGAAGAGCCAAACAGTGATTTGGCGATTGCGTTAAACATGGGATGTGGACCTGTTCGAAATAATGCGGTGTGGGCGCAGCGGGATCGCTGAGCGCTGAAACCTGAAAAATGTGGGCGGTCTGCTTTGCACGGGGTGTTCGCGCCGCCAGCAGAATGCGTTACTTGTAAAGCGAAACTTCGCCTATTCGTAGGCGCGATCAACGCCCATCAGGACCGGCAGACGCAGCACCTTGGGCACGCGAACAGGCTTGCCTTTCTTGGCATCCTTGCACTTCGCGGTTTGCTTTTCAGGCTTGCCCGTGGGCGTAATTGCCTCGCACGGCTCATTCGCGTCGGTACCGGCTGCGACGCCGATGTCCTGGTTCAGCGCCTCTGCCAAGGTCGCATGCGCGGGCGAGCCGATGGCGGCAAACCCGGTAAGCAGGGCGAGAAAGGCGATAAGCTGACGGCGCATAGCGATGCCGATATATGCTCTGCGGAGCGGTTCGTCCAGCCCGCGCGTCTGCTGGGCGTAATCAGACACCAGCGTCAGAGGCTGACATCAGTTGGCCTCGCCGGATGCTGACAGAGGCACCTCGCTTTTCACAGAGACCACAAACTCCACAATGCGCGCCTGCGGCATTCCGTTGGCGTCGCGCCAAGGCCCCTGCCTGGACAAGCCCCTGCACGGCTCATCGCCTGGAAAGTTTCTCGGCAGTGCACCACTCTCATTCACGATCTCGCATTGCGACACTGTGCCATCGGCCTCAATTCTTGCGCGGATGTTCACAGAAAATGCGTCCAGCTCGTGCTTGCGAAAACGCCAATGGTGCCGGTCAGTGAATGTACCGGCCACGGCATTGCCCTCGGCATCAAGCGCAGGCTCAAACTCCGCAACCTTCATCGCGGTGGCGCAGGTAAAGTCATCGAGGCCTGGAAAGCCGGTAGACTCGGCAACAGAGCAGGCGGTCGGCTTGCCATCCGCATCAACCTCTATCTCGTAGCGGACACCGCCTTGTGCTTCTTGGAGATACAAGTCGGCGGGCAGGACCGCGCCCCTGAACCAGTTGTACCCACCATCAACTGGCATAGGATCTCTTCGCTCTGTAGCGGGTGCAGGTCGAACCGATATCCGTGGCGGAGGAGCGGGTTCATTCTCGCGTGCACCTTCTGCCGCCTCCATTGCCACTTCGGTAGCTTGGGCCTTGGCAGCCTCGGCAGCAGCCGCAGCGGCCTCAGCCGCACTGTCACTCTGCGCAGCAAGCGGGGCTGCGGAGAGCCCGCCGATAAGAACCATTCCTAGCGCATATGTACGGTTTAGAGCGCGCATTATTCAGGGTCCTCCAACACGACATTGATCGTCGCGGTCACTCGCTTGGCCACAGGCACGCCATTTTCATCGCGATAGGGAATGCCCGGCCGCCCTATTGGCCCAGAGCAAAGCCTGCCGCGCTCGCGATCACGGTCGATCTCCGCTCGCATTTTTTCCGGAATATCGCCTTCGATGCTTACGATATCGCAATCGGTCGTCACGCCTTTAGCGGTGTGCAGATATTGAAACACAATCCGCATTTGCGGCATCTCTGGCTCTTTCTTGCGCCAGTTGTGTGACCCTTGATAAACACCTTCAATTTGAACGTCATCCGCATTTGTCGCGGGACTAAACTCGGCTCGCTCCAACACCAGCCGGCAGGTTGCCTCGTCAAGTGTGGCGAAACCAGAACTGCTGCTGATCTTGCAATCTATCGGCCTACCAACAGCATCAACGCTCACATCATATTCCGTGCGCCCTTCCTCGTCAGCGACCCAAGCCGTCGCGGGATAATCCGCCTGAGTGATCCAATTGCGCGATGTGTTAGATGGATAGGCCTTGGTGCCTTTACTTTCTTGAGCGACATTCTCGCTTGCAATTCCAATCTGAGGAGGACGCTCCATCGCGTTCTCAACAGCGGTACCCGCGGCTTCAACGGGCTCACTGCCTTCTCGAATTTCACCTTCAAGAGATTGTGCGGAGGCTGAAATACCGGCGATGTTGGCAATCACAAAGGTCCCGCCGACGAACATAAAGCTGATCTTTTTCATGGGCGTAGGCCTATCAGAGCGCGGCAAAATACCAAACAACAAAACGCGCAATTGCGGTTGAAAGCATTGCGCATTACGGCAGCGGCCATGGAACTTCAGACTTCGCCTTTGGCCCTACCCTTTCCCGACATGCCATTGATCGCCGGCGTCACTGTGCGCACGGCGCGTGCGCGCTATAAGGAATGGGACCGGGCTGATCTGACCTATGTCGAGCTTGCCGAAGGGACCGCCGTAGCCGGAGTGTTCACGCAAAGCGCCTGCGCCTCGTCCGAGGTTGAACTCGGCCGCGAAAACCTAGCCAATGGCTGCGCCCGCGCGTTGGTTGTGAATGCGGGTAATGCCAACGCCTTTACCGGCTATCGCGGGCGCGAAGCGGTCGAGGCGATCATGACGCAAACCGCCGAGCATTTGGGGTGCTCACCCGGCGATGTCTTCGTATCCTCCACCGGCGTGATTGGCGTTCCTTTGCCCAAGGACAAAGCGCGCGAAGGCCTATCCGCTGCTTTCACGGCAGAGGAAGCGGGCTGGGAAGACGCCGCCAATGCGATTGGCACGACCGATACCTTTGCCAAGGGCGCGTGCACATCAGCAATTGTTGGCGGCACCCGCGTGGAGCTGGTCGGGATCATCAAAGGCTCCGGCATGATCGCGCCCGATATGGCGACCATGCTCGGCTATATTTTCACCGATGCGGACATCGCCCCGGCGTTCCTGCAAGAGCTGCTAAGCGCGGCGAATGCGCAAACCTATTCCTGCATCACGGTGGATGGCGATACATCGACAAGTGACACGGTTCTGGCCTTTGCAACGGGCAAAGCGGGCAATCCTCGGATCGAGAGCTTTGACAGTGCAGGCGCAGATGCCTTTGCCGCCGCCCTCACCGATCTGTGCCGACAGCTTGCGCAATTGGTGGTTCGCGACGGAGAAGGGGCGAGCAAGTTCATCACGGTGCGCGTGAGCGGCGCCGCTGATAACGACAGCGCGCGCCGCGTTGGCCTGGCCATCGCAAACTCACCGCTGGTCAAAACCGCAATTGCGGGCGAAGACGCCAATTGGGGCCGCGTCGTTATGGCCGTCGGGAAAGCTGGCGAACCGGCGGACCGCGACACGCTATCCATCGCATTTGGCGGCGTGTGGGCGGCGAAGAATGGCCTTCCGGTTGAGGGTTATGACGAGGCGCCTGTGGCCGAGCACCTTAAGGGCGACACCATTGATCTCGCTGTTGACCTGGGCATTGGCGATGGCCGCGCGAGTGTTTGGACTTGCGACCTCACCCACGGATATATTTCGATCAATGCGGATTACCGATCATGAGCGATGACGGCATTAGCGCGCTTGATGGCGAAATTCGCGATCTGATGCGCTTTGCCGCGCGCGGGTCCATGCTGCCCCGGTTTCAGAACCTTGCCGAGGGCGAGGTTGAGATGAAGGGCGAGGACGATCCCGTCACCGTGGTCGACCGGGAGGTGGAAAGCTTCCTCACAGAAGCCCTCACCAAACTTGCGCCCGGAGTGCCCGTAGTGGGCGAGGAAGCAGCGCACGCTGATAAAAGCGTGCTCGAGCATTTGTCGCAGCAATGCTGGATCATTGACCCGCTCGATGGGACCGCCAATTTCGCCGAGGGCAGAGAACCCTTCGGCATCATCATCGCTTTGGCGGATGCGGGCCATGCGGTGGCGGGCTGGCTGTATGATCCAATTCGCGACCGGCTGTGCCATGCGCGCTCTGGCGAAGGCGCGTTTGTGAACGGCATCAAGATCACCGCGAAAACGACCGGGCAAGAGCCCCCCGTGGCGGCGATCTCAAAGCTGTTCCTCGATGAGGATCAGATCGCTGAGGTCGACGCAAAAATTGCCCCGCATTACACGCTGACCGACATTCCCCGCTGCGCGGCGGAGCAATATCCGCGCCTTGCTTTAGGCGACAATGATGTCTCAAGTTTTGAGCGTACGCTCGCCTGGGATCACGCCGCCGGTGTGCTCTGGCTCAACGAAGCGGGCGGCAAAGCGGCGCGGCTAGATGGCAGCGCATACCGCGTCGATCAGCATGGGATGCCCGGATTGCTCGGCGCATCCAGCCCCGCAATTTGGGATGCTTACGTCCAAAAAGTAATGGCGCAGCCGAGCTAACGACCGCGCCATCTACCCTACACTTAAACTGTCTGCCAGGCTTACAAAGAGCCTTCGATCAACGCTTTGAGCTGGCTCTTGGGGCCAGCACCCTTTTGCTCAGCGACGAGCTTTCCGCCCTTGTACATCGCCAAATAAGGGATGCCTTGCACACCGAGTTCAGCGGCAACGTCGGTGTTGTCGACGATATCGACCTTGGCGATTTTGACTTGGCCAGCGAACTCTTCGCTTAGCTCTTCCAGAGCAGGCGCGATCATTTTACATGGCCCGCACCATTCCGCCCAGAAATCCACCAGTACGGGGGTTTCGCTGTCGAGCACGTCGGCTTTAAAGCTATCGTCGGTCACATTGATGGTGGCCATGGAAATTCTCCTGTTATCATTGTTCCACCCTATTTAGGCGCGCGGGCGCACACTCTCAAGCGCTGGGCGAATAGCTTTACTGCGCCGTCCCCAAAGCATTTTTGTGTAACCCTAATTGCTCCGTGGATAGCTCCAGGATTTGCGGGGTTTGGGTGTACAGCACCGCCGCCCTTACTTCTCGCCCGGGATAAATCGCCTCCAGCGCGGCGGCATAGGCGGCCATCTGCTTGATCGTCGCGGTCGGCACATCCTGCGCGCTGTGCGGTGGGCGGCGCGTGGTCTTGTAATCCACCACGGTGATGGCCTCCTCGCTCACCAGCAAGCGGTCAGCCGTACCCGCGACCACGATCCCGCCCACGGTTGCGGCCAAGGGGACCTCTGCCAACGCATCGGGCGCGAAGATATGGGCAAACTGAGGATCCTCCAGCACGCGCAGCGCCGCCACCGCCATTTCAGCCCGCGCTTCCTCTGGCAAATCGCTCGCTTGCCTCTCCAGCCATGCTTCGGCGGCAAATTCCCGCTCGTCCGGTTCGACATCGGGGAGACGTTCCAGCAGGCTGTGGATCAAGACGCCGCGCCGTGCAGCGGTCTTGGCAAGATCAGGCGGCAATGGCGGATCGGCGGCCTGATCTTCACCAGCAGAACTCGGCGCGAGCGGACGCGGCGGGCGCGGCTCTGGCCCGATGGGCGTGCGTGCCCAGTCTGGCAGCTCAGCCAATGCCTGAGCATCATCACCCGCGCGAGCCTCGGGAAAATGCAGCGCGCGATAGCCCCATTCGCGCCGCGCGCCCCAGATCGGATCGGCCAGCTCCCCCTGTTTTCATCGCCGCTTTCCTCAGCGCCAAAGATCGGCGCGAGCCGGGCATACCAGCTGTCCTCATGCGGGCCCTTCTTCTGCCGTGGGCCCAGCGATCCAGTGATGAACAGCCCCTCTTCTGCGCGAGTCATGGCGACATACATCAGCCGCCAGTGCTCCTGCATCTCGGCAATTTTTGAGGCTTCCTCCGCCTCGCTGACTCGGCCCGCCTTTTCGTCCTTCGATAGCGAGGGCAGCGGCACCACGCGGCGGTCAGCCTGCGGTGTTGCCTCACCCAACGGTGCCTCATCCAATTCCAGTGATCCGCCCTGCCCCGGATTGCCGGTCGCATCGGCCAAGATCACAATCGGCGCTTGCAAGCCTTTGGAGCCGTGCACGGTCATCACCCGCACTTGCTCACCCGCTTCGCCCGGATCGCGTTTCAGCTCCCCCTCGCCAGCGTCAAACCATTGCAGAAACCCGGTCAGACTGGGCGCGAATGCGGCCTCATAAGCAAAGGCGGAATTGACCAGCTCATCAATCGGATCATTCGCCTCACGCCCCAACCGCGCAACCAGCTTTGCCCGCGCCTGCCACGGCCCGATCAGCAGCCATGCGAGCAAGGCCTGCGGCGTTTCATAATCCGCCAGCCTCAGCAGATCGCGCAATTTCTCTGCCGTCTCTGCAACAAACGGATCCTCGTGCCGGCGGACATGATCCCACAGGCGCACACCCTTTGCGCGAGGCACAAAGCTAAGCAGGTCGTCCTGGCTCCATCCAATAAGCGGGCTCGCCAGCAGATTTGCCAGCATCAGATCATCGAGCGGCTGAGCGGCAAAGCGCAGAGCCGCGAGCAAATCCTTCACCGCCAGCGGCGCGCCCAAACGTAGGCGATCGACCCCGGCCACCGGCACGCCTTTGGCATGCAGGCGCGCAACAATCAGCGCGGCGAGATCCTTGCGCTTACGCACCAGCACCATGACATCGCCCGCACCCGCCGCGCGCGGATTGCCGCCCTTCATCAGAATGAACGGCTCTTCGCGCGTGTGCCATTTGCGCACTTGATCGGCGATCTTGTCAGCCAACCTGCGGTCATGCTGCGCCAGCCAATCTTGCTGCTCGCCGTCCCCGCGCTCGCTGTCGTCCTCCTGGCCTGTCACCGGGTTCCACAAAGTCACCAAGCCAGCGCGCTCTTCGCCAATATGCGGCTTTGGCTCGTCCTTCAGGCCGAATGCACTCGCTCCCACCGCGCCAATCGCGCGGTTCACAAATTCGAGCACGGCGTTGGAGGTGCGGAAACTCTGCCCCAGATCGAGGTCCTGCCAATTGGGCACATGCCGGGCATCGCGCATCTCAGCGGCATTTCCGCGCGCAGCCTCAATCGCGGCGCGCACCTTGTCTTTGGCCAGCGCGAAATTCTCTGGACTGGTGCCCTGAAAGCCAAAGATCGCCTGCTTGTAATCGCCCACGGTAAAGACCGTGCGCAACTTCTCGCCCGCCGCCCCTTCCCCGGAGAAAAAGTCATCAATCAGCGCGAAGACAATGCTCCACTGCGCGGCATTGGTGTCCTGCGCCTCGTCGATCAGAATATGGTCGAACCGGCGGTCGAGCTTGTAGCGGATCCAGTCGGAGGCTTCCTTGCGGCTCAGCAGGTTTGCTGCAAGCTGGATCAGATCATCAAAATCGAGCAGGGCCTCGCGCTCTTTCGCCTCCTCCCAGCGCAGCGCGAATGTGCGGCCCAGCTCCAGTGATGGGGTGAGCAAATCAGCCAGATTCAGCAGAGCGCGGCGTTCCGCAATCAAAGCTAGAGCCTCTGCGATCTCTTCTTGGCGTGCCGGGAAATGAGGGTCCTCATCGCTCGGCTTTTTCATGATGCGCGGCGAGCCATCCGCCTTCAGCAAGGTCTTGCGAAACCCTTCGGCCTCTGCTGCACGCTCTGCCACATCCAAGGTCAGCCAGCGCTCGATAAAGGCGCTGCTTTCGCGCCCGCCCTTCGCGTTCCAACCTTGCAGAATGGGCAGCATCGCACGCAGTTGATGGTCTGGGAAGACATCTGGCGAAAGCCCTTGCGTCACCCAATCCTCATCCGCGTCCGCCGGCATGCCAAGCAGGCTTTTGACGCGCGGCATCATTGGCGGCTGCCACGCGCCTGCTCCGTGCCACATCTCGCGCGCACTGGCGCAGCGCATCAACCATCCGCGCAAAGCATCGGGGTCTTTGCGAGTGGCAAACAGGCTGACCGCAGCCAGCACGCCCGCATCCCGCGCTCGCTCCCCTTCACTGAGCATGTCGGACAGCACTTCGCGCGCGAGCAGATCGCGCTCGCGGTCCTCCATTGGCCGCGCACCGGGCAGCAATTCTGCCTCACCCGGAAAGTTCGCCAGCAGCCATTGAGCAAAGGCGTGGATCGTATCGATCCGCAAACCGCCGCCGGGACAGTCCAGAACGCTGGCAAACAAAGTGCGCGCGCGCGCCTGCGTCTTTGGGCCAATGTCTGCGCCCAAATGGCCAAGCTCGGTCGCAAGCGCCGCAGGCTCCAGCCGCACCCAGCGCGCCAGCACCGCATTAATGCGGTTCGCCATTTCCGCCGCGCCCGCCTTGGTAAAGGTGAGGCACAGGATCTGGCCCGGATCGACATCGGGCCGCAGCAGCAGGCGTAGAACTCGCGCAGAGAGCACCTGCGTCTTGCCTGTGCCCGCAGATGCAGACAGCCAGACATTGTCGCGCGGATTGACCGCATCGCGCTGATTGCCTGCCAGTGGGAAGACCGCGCCGCTCATTGCGCATCCTCGCCATCGGCCAGCGCGATGATCCACTCGTCGAGCCGCATCAGTTGATCATAATCGGTGTAGCCGGGGTAATCGGGATTTTCCTTGGCCACGAACGGCGCATTGCCTTTGATAAAGCGGCGAATGGCCTCGGCCAGCTTGTCTTCATGCGTGGGCAAGAACTCCTCCGGCGGCAGGCCAGAACGCTTGCCCGGCAGCTTTATCGGCGCCTCTTTATAGCCAAACTGTTTGTCCGCTTTGCTGCGCCCCATCGACCAATATTCGAACGTCGCCGCATCGCCGCTCAGCCCTTCGAAATCGCCATCGCGCGCGATCAGACCGAGCAGGCCAAGCTGTAGGGCATAGCCCGCCTCGACCTGCGCGGCGCTCGGCGGTGCGCCCGTTTTATAGTCCACAATCGCGAGGCTGCCGTCCGGCATTCGGTCGATCCGGTCGGCCCGGCCATAGACGCGCACGCCATCGACCAGCATTGACCCCTTGCGCTCCCACGCGATGACCTGGCGTTTTTCATCAGCCGCCTCATCCGCATCGATCCATTCTGCAAACCGCGTGAGCGCCGCGAGCAGGCGCGGTCGCCACAAACCCATAAACAGCGGATGGCATTGCTCAGCGCGGAAATGCGCCTCCGCAATCTCGGTGATATCGGCTGAGGGATCGTGGCTGCGCGCCTCGTGCCACAATTCCAGAATCTTATGGGTCAAAGTGCCGCGTAGGGCCGGATCGCTGAACGGGTCCGCTTCCAGCACATCGAGCGCTTTCAGGCCCAGGATTTGCTGCGCATAAAACTGGTAGGGATCGCCCAGCAATCGGTCGAGCGCGGTCACCGCGATATTGACCGCGCGCTGCTCGCTGGAGGGCATAGGCGCAGGCCGCGCATAGGGCTTTGCGCGCGGCACCATTCGGTCGAGCGCGGGCAGCATCGCGGGGATGGCATTCTCGCGGTGATCTTTCGCAAGCTCGCCCAGCAAGGCCTCCACCCGCAGCAAAAACCGCGAGGGGATCGTCGGCCCTTCTTTGTCGCGTTCGGCCCGGCTGAGCACCACTTCAGGCGCGCCCATCGCGCCGGCAAGGTCATGCGCGGACAGGCCAATGCGAAACTCCGATGCCGGCACGCCAAGCGCGCGCAGCACGCCGGGGGCAAGCAGAGGGTCCGGGCTTGGGCTTTGCGGCCAGCTGCCCTCGTTCAGCCCTGCACAAATCACCAGATCAGCGCGGGCCATGCGCGATTCCAGCAGGCCGTAAATCGCAACGCGCGGGTGCCCGCCATAGGGCGGCCGCACAGCAATCTCGTCCATCGCCTCGCGCAGGGCGCTGGCCAAATCCTTTGCTGCGATTTGCGTATCGGTGGCGCGGGCATGCAGGCGTATATCCTCCACCATGGCGGACAATGCGCGGCCATCCTCGCGCGCCCAGACGTCCTCACCCGCCAACGCTTCGGCCAGCACGGTGATCGTGTCGAGCGCATCCGCCAGCGGCAGCTCCGCCGCTTCACCGGGCAGCTGCTCAAGCAATGCCTCAACCTCGGCCCACCATTCGGCGACCTCTGCCTCGGAGGCAACGGCGCGCAAAGGCTCAAATCCCGGCGCAGGCGCAGGTCCGCGCAGCGCGCGTTCAAACTTGCGCAGATTGCTGAGCCAAGCGCCGCGATCATCGCCGCCGCGCACCAATGGATGGCTGAGCGCGCTGACCAATGCTGTGGGCGTGATCGCCCCGCTGGCAAGTTCGCTCAGCAGGCCGAGCAGACGCCCCGCCGGGGTCAGCGACAAGGGACGGCCAGCGGTGTCATCCGCCGTGATATTCCAGCGCGACAAATGCTGCACTACCCGGCGAGCGAGGCTGCGATCCGCGCTGATCACCGCGATCCGTTTCTGCGGCTCATCCAGAGCTTGGCGCACAAGCATAGCGATGGCCTGCGACTCTTCCTCAGCGGTGGCGCTGGTTAGCAGGCGGACGCCCGACAGCCGCCGTTTCTCGGGTGCCAATTCGGCCCAAGAAGAACTCGCCTCTGGCGGTAGGAACAAAGAGCTGATCGCGTGGCTGCGCACCGGATCTGCCGCCGCGATGCCGCGCCGGTGCCACGGGCGGACCTCTGCGCGGGCAATGCCCATGCGCCCGAGCAGCAACTTCAGGTGATACTGCGGATGGGTCAGCGCATCACCGCGCGCAAACACCTCGCCATCTGGCTCATCGCTTTGCCCGGCCCGGCCCAGTTCGTCCCATGCCTCAGTCGGCATTTGCAGGTCGAGATCGGGCAGAATCACTGCGCCATTCTCTAGATCAGCTATGCTGCGCAGCATACGCGCCAGAGCGGGCGCGGCGCTGGTCACACCAGCGGCGACAATTGGCGATTTCGGAGGGTTCGCGCGCCATTCCAGCGCAGCCCGATCGAACAAGAGATTGCGCCGGGTCGCGGCGTCCACCTCGCCGCGTTCGTCCAAGGCAAAGCGCCAGCGCGCCTGGACCTTGGCAAACAGGCGGATCGAGTCCTGCCAATGCTCCGCCAGGCTCGGCTCAAGGTTGAGGATCGTCTCATCGAGCAAATCCTCTGGCCGTTTTTCCTCAACCAGCAGGCGGTCCATTGTTCGCGCCAAATCGCGCGCCATGCGCAAGATCGCGGCGCCCGGCGGCATGCGCTTGCCGCTCGTCTCCAGCTCCGCGCGCAGCAAATGCGCCAGCTCAAACCAGCGGCGTGTCGGCTCCACTGCGGGCGGAATTTCGCCCGCGCCCAGCGGATCGAGCAGGCTGCCGAGTTTTTCATCAAGATCGAGATCACCCACCGCGACCATGCGCGGCATCAGCAGTCCGGCGCTGCCGGTCTCGCCAGCGTGGCGAATGAACGCTTCGCTGATCGTGCGCGCCGCGCGGGTGCTGGCGACCAACAGAGTGAGCCGCGCCAGTCCAAGCTCCCCGTCGGAGTATCGCGGCACCAGGCCCGCCACCAGCGCATCGGCAAAGCCGCGGTGCGCAGCGATGGAGTAGACGTTAGGCTCGCGGCGCTCAGCCACGCTTTAGCGCGTCTTCGGTCGGCGCGATCGCTTGCGGCGTTCCCACTTCGAACCATTGGCCAGTGAATGCCGCGCCGAACAGGCGGCCTTCCTCAATCGCACGGGTCCACAGGATGTTGGTCGAGAACTTACCCTCGGGCGCATCTCGCAGCAGGCGGTGCGAGATCAGCTGGATGCCAGTGTAGATGAAGGGAGCGATCCGGCCCGGCGCGCGGCGTTTCAGCCGCCCGATCTGGTCCATATGAAAGTCGCCCGGCCCAGCGAAATTCTTCGCGTTGGCGTGCGGCACCAGAAGCAAAAGAGCATCCATCGCATCGGGGTCCCAGCGCTGCGACAGGTCATGAAACGCATCGCGCGGCCCATCGAGCCAGATGTTATCGGCATTGAGGCAGAAAAACGGATCGGGCAGGTGCGAGCGCGCCTTGATCAGGCCTCCGCCGGTCTCCAGCAATTCGCTGCGCTCATCCGAGATCACCACCTGCGGAGCACTGCGCTCTGCCACATGCGCCTCCAGCGCGTCGGCGAGGTAATGCACGTTGACGACAGCGCGCGCGATCCCGGCATCCGCGAGCCGGTCCAGCGCGTGATCGATCAGCGGCTTGCCCGCGACCCGCACCAATGGCTTGGGCTGGCTGGCGGTCAGCGGGCGCATGCGCTTGCCCATGCCGGCGGCCATAACCATCGCAGTATCGCTGGCGAGAGGCTTGCCGCTCATGTGATTTCTCCGCCCATGGCAGCGCGCAAATGCTGCGGGATATTGGTGTCAAACCACTTGGCAACAGGTGCCAGCGCAGGATGCGCAAGGTCGCGCTCCATCGCCTCCCACACGCGCGGGATCAGCGCGGGATAGCGCGGCTTTCCATCGCGCTTGAACAGGCGGGTGAAGATCCCAACGATCTTGGCATTCCGCTGCGCCCCAAGCCGCGCATAATCGGCGGCAAAGTGCGCGTTCGCTCCTGCGCGTTCCTGATACCGTGCAAGCATCGCCGCCTCCAGCTCAGGCGAAACATCGCGCCGCGCATCCTGCAACAGCGAGACCAGATCATAGGCCGGATGCCCAACCAGCGCGTCCTGAAAATCGATCAGCCCCTGCGGCGCGCTCGGCACACCGTTCAGCAGCATGATGTTTTCTGCATGATAATCGCGCAGCACCGTAACGCCCGGCGCTTGGCGCTCAAGTAAAGGCGCAAGCACCTCTTCCCATGCCGCGGTATAGCCCGCCTCATCGACCGATAGGCCCTGCGCCGGGCAATACCATTCAGTCAGCAGCGCGGCCTCTCGCTGGTATGTTGCCATATCGTATGGCGCGAACGGCCCCGGTGGGCATTTGTGCAGCTCCACCAGAGCATCAATCGCACCCGCGTAGGCATCACTCTCGCTCGCCGGATTATCATCCAGCCAATCGCGCATCCGGTCATCGCCGAAATCTTCCAGCAGGACCCAGCCTGCCGCTGCATCGCTGGCGTAAATCTCTGGCGCGCGCATCGCGTTCTCGCACAGCCATTGCGCCACATCCAAGAACGGGACTGGGTCTTCGTGCGGCGGCGGCGCATACATCAGCATGCCTTTGGCCGGGCCATCCCCGCCGCTGCGCGCCAGACGGAAATACCGGCGAAACGAGGCATCGCCGGGGATCGGATCAATCGCGGCATCGCCCCACCCAGACTGGGCGAGGAATGCGTGCAGGCCATCAGGAAGCTCACTCATGGCAGACGCTCTAGCCAATCTGCGCTCGCTTCAATAGCCGCGATGCGCCCCTCATCCGCAGAATTTCCGCTGTTTTCTAAAGTGATCGACAAACACGCCGCCTCATTTCCAAATCCGCCGGCATGGTCGGGCCATTCCGCGATCAGAGCCGCACCTTCACGGTAGTCATCAAGACCAATCTCATGCCGCTCATCGGGATGCTCCAATCGGTAAAAATCGGCATGCACCACTGGCACACGCAACGGCGGAGCATCGTAAGTCTCGATAATCGTAAAGGTCGGCGATGGCACCTCATGCTCATAGCCAAGCGCGGCAATAATTGCGCGGGCCAGCGTCGTCTTCCCCGCGCCCAATCCGCCGGTCAGCGAGACCACATCGCCGGGTTTCAGTTGCGCCGCAATGCGCGCGCCATAGGCGTCCATCGCCGCCAGATCGCTCAAGGTCTCGCGCATCATCGCCGCGCCCTCACGGTAGAGTAATGATCGCAGCGGTGCCTGCGCCCTCTTCGCTTTGCAGATCAAACGTGCCGCCATGCGCTTCGATCAATTGCCGCGCGAGCGGAATGCCAAGCCCTTGGCGCTTTTCATCATCGGCGCCCGCTGTGCCCAGCGCGCGGGCGAGCTCTTCTGCGCTCATGCCGCGGCCATTGTCGGAGATCGCAATTTCTGCGCCCTGCCCCTTGGCCGCAATGTTGATCAGGATTTTGCCATCCTCCGGCGTGCCAGCGATCGCATTGTCGAGCAGATTGCCCAGCGCGCGTCCCAATTGCCGTGGATCGGCTTGAACAACGCAGCCCTTCTTGCCCCGCAGATCGAGGCCCAATCCGGCGGTGACAATCGCAGTCTCGCGCTCCCGCACCAGCCCGGTGAGGAACGGCAAGAGATCGACGTCCTCCTTGCTGATCGGCATCAGGCCCGCTTCGCTTTGCGAAAGGTCGAGCACGTTCTCAACCTGATCGGTCAGGCGGCTCACCGAGTCGATGATCGCATCGACATATTCGCCCATTTGCTCGCTCACCTCGCCCGCCGCGCCGCTCTTGATCAGCTCAGCAAAGCCGCCAATCGAGGTCAGCGGCGTGCGGAATTCGTAGGACATATTGGCGAGGAAACGAGCCTTTACCGTGTCGGCCTCTTCCAGCGCGACATTGCGTTCCCGCAGCGCGCGCTCGGCGTTTTCTGACGCGGTTATATCCAGCACGGTCAGCAAGCCATTGCCATCAGGCAGCGGCACACCGGCAAATTCCAGCGTGCGCCCGTCTTTCAGGGCAATCCGCCCGCCCTTTTCCTGACGATCCAGCGTCGCCGCGCGCACCACCGCGCTGATCGACTGCGCTTGTCCGCGCTTCGCCAGATTCTCTCCGATGGCCGCGATCAGAGCCTCTGCACTGGGATGCGTATCGAGAAACTCGCTGGTGAGGCCCCATGTCCCGGCAAAGCTGCGGTTCCACAATTGCAAAGAGCCATCGGGCGCAAAGATCGCCAGCGCTTCAAACAGGCTATCGAGCGTGGCCGCGCGGGTCCGCAGCAAAGTGTCACGCGTTGCCGAGAGCGAGAGCTGCTCCGTGCGATCCTCCGCAATCATCACCAGCCCGCCGTCCGGCATAGGTTGGGCGACGATCCGCAAATGCGTGCCGCCGGGCAGCGGCCATGCTTCTTCCTGCGTCTCCGCCGCTTCGAACCATGCGGCATGCTCACGCCGCCATTCGGGGAAATCGCGCACTTCCGGGGTCAGCTTGCGCTCGCGCGCATCGGTCAGAAAGCGATCGAAGGAAATCGAGCCGTCGAGCGAACCTTCGTTGAGCTCAAACAAACGCCGCAGCGGCAGGTTGGCAAAGGTTAGGCGCTCGCTCGCATCAAACAGAGCAACGCCTGCGGACAGCTGATCAAGCATGGAGCGCTGAGCATCGCGGTATGCGCTGAACTCGCGCCGTTCCTGCTCCTGCTCTTCAATGTCGATCGCATATCCCGCAACGCCTTCTGTGCCGAGCGGCAGATCGCTAACCCGCATACTGCGGCGCTGGCCGTGGATCGTGGCGGGCACGGTGCGCTCGATCTTGCCCTGCTCGCTCAGCGCTTTGCTGGCAATCTCTGACGGCGCTTCGCCATCGACCGGCTCAATCAATTCCATCTGCTGTTTGACAACATCATTGGCATCGTCCGCCGCAACCGCATCGACATAGGCCTGATTCACAAGTTGCAGCTTCATATCATCGCCGCGGAACCACATCGGCATGGGCGCGGCCTCGATCAGGCCGATCAGCGCGGCAAAATCGCTCTCCGCCCGCGCCGCCGCCCCGCGCAGCCGGTGCAGCTCTTGCTGGCTTTCGGAAAAGTCGAACACCCAGACGAGCGCTGCGCCGCCTGGGGACACTTGCGGATCGGCCAAAGCCCCTTGCAGCGCCAAGCTGCGCCCGGAGCCGGGCGGCGTTACAGTGAACTGAAAAGGGGCCGCGCTCTTTTGCGTCCGGCGCACTTTTTCCGACAGGTCGGCCAGTTGCTCAGCCGACAGCCCTGCATCCTCACCGCCATCAAGCTCGCTCAAGAACTTGGGCATGGTCTCCAGCCCAAACCACCGCGCTAGCCGCTCTGGCGCCTCAATCCGGCCATCGACCCGCACCAACAATGGCACCGCTGGCGCTACATCGAGCATGCGCTGCATTCGCCTCAGCGAGGTCTGCAAAGCGCCCGTGCGCCGGCTCTGGCCAGAGGCGCGCAGCACCAGCACCGCAGCGCCCACCGTCCATGCGGCGAGCACAAGGCCAATCAGAGCCAAAGCGGTGGGAGAAAATTCCATAGTATGCAGCTATGCGGCGCAGGGCCGCGATGCAACGGGTGGCGCATGAAAAAGCCCCCGCAAATTCGTATCTTTGCGAGGGCTCTTTCAAATTTATCGATGAGTCGAAACGATCAATAGCGGTAGTGATCCGGCTTGAACGGGCCATCTTTCGGCACGCCGATGTAATCCGCTTGTTTCTGGCTGAGCTGAGACAGCTGCACGCCAAGCTTCTCAAGGTGAAGCGCGGCGACCTTCTCATCCAGGTGTTTCGGCAGGACATAGACCTCGTTTTTGTACTCGTCCGCCTTGGTGTGGAGCTCAATCTGAGCGAGCGTCTGGTTGGTGAAGCTCGCGCTCATCACAAAGCTTGGGTGGCCCGTGGCGCAGCCGAGGTTCACGAGGCGGCCCTTGGCAAGGATCAGCAGGCTTTTGCCGTCGGGCATAGTCACCATATCGGTGCCCTCTTTGATTTCCTTCCACTCGTAATTGTCGAGCGCGGAAATTTGGATCTCGCTGTCGAAGTGACCGATGTTGCACACGATCGCCATGTTCTTCATCAGCTTCATGTGCTCGCCGGTGATCACGTCTTCATTGCCGGTTGCGGTCACGAAGATATCGGCGCGCTTGGCGCCCTCTTCCATGGAGACAACTTCATAGCCGTCCATCGCCGCCTGCAATGCGCAGATCGGATCGATTTCGGTCACCATCACGCGGGCACCGCCATCGCGCAGCGACGCAGCTGAGCCCTTACCGACATCGCCATAGCCAGCGACGCAAGCGACCTTACCGGCCAGCATCACGTCGGTTGCGCGGCGGATCGCATCGACCAGCGATTCCTTACAGCCATAAAGGTTGTCGAACTTAGACTTGGTCACGCTGTCATTCACGTTGATCGCCGGGAATGGCAGCTTGCCTGCCTTGCCGATCTGGTAAAGGCGCATAACGCCCGTGGTGGTTTCCTCGGACACGCCTTTGATGTTCTGAACGCTCTTGGTGAGATAGCCCGGCTTTGCCGCGACGAATGCTTTCAATGCGCGCTGGAATTCGATCTCTTCGGCGTTCGCTGGAGCAGGCATTTCCTCGCCCGCTTCGATCCGCGCGCCCCACAACGCAAACATGGTCGCATCGCCGCCATCATCGAGGATGAGGTTCGCTGTCAGATCTGGGTCGGCATCGGTCGACCAATCGAAGATGCGGCCAACATAGTCCCAATAATCCGCTAGCGTCTCGCCCTTGATCGCAAACACTGGAATGCCTTGGTCCGCAATCGCAGCGGCGGCGTGATCTTGCGTCGAGAAGATGTTGCAGGTCGCCCAGCGCACTTCCGCGCCCAGAGCAATCAGCGTCTCGATCAACACAGCGGTCTGGATCGTCATATGCAGCGAACCAGTGATCCGCGCGCCCTTCAAAGGTTGCGCCGCGCCATATTCCTCTCGCAGAGCCATCAGGCCCGGCATTTCGGTTTCAGCAATGTGGATCTCGTCGCGGCCAAATTGCGCCAGCGCGATGTCTTTGATGATGTAGTCTTGAGTAGCGGCTGCGGTGGCCATGAGAGACTCCTAGGGGAATATGAAATTGTTGGGTGCGCCCTAGCGCCCACCCGCTAGACAAGCAAATATAAAGTAATCTTTATATGTGATAGCGGCGAACCCCTAGCGCTTGACTGAGCGCGCGCTGCGGCAAGCAGGCAATAGCGGTGAAGTGGTGGGCGGCTGCGCGGGGGCGTGCACAGCCGCCTCCCTTTGCACCAGATAAGAATCCGGCGCGGGGGATGAGATCGACCGCGTTCTCAAATGAGATGAATGCGACCCTGTTTCAACCTACCATGGCCCCGCCGCCTTTACAGAAGGCTGAACCAGCACAGTAAAGCCATCTTAAGCACGACATAGCGCTTGAAGCTGGCGGCGCGGGCATTAAATCATGGGCTCCAGTTCACTCTTCAATAAAGGACAGCGCGATGACGATTTCAGTAGGGGACAAGCTCCCAGACGTGGCTTTGGTAAAGGCAACCGCAGAAGGGCCAGAGCAAGTTCAAGCCGCGGACTATTTCGCGGGCAAGAAGGTCGCGCTGTTTTCCGTGCCCGGCGCATTTACGCCAACCTGCTCGGCCAAGCACCTGCCTGGCTTCGTTGAAAAGGCGGGAGAGCTGAAAGCCAAAGGCGTCGATGAAATCGTCGGCACAGCGGTCAATGATGCGTTCGTCATGGGCGCATGGAACGATGCCGCAGGCAGCGGCGACATCACCATGCTGGCTGATGGCAATGCCGATTTTGCCGAGGCCGTTGGTCTGACCATGGATGGCAGCGGATTTGGCATGGGCAAGCGCGGTCAGCGTTTCTCCATGGTCGTGAATGACGGCGTGGTGGAACAGTTGAACGTCGAAGACGGCGGCGAGTTTAAGGTCTCCAGCGCGGAATATATGCTTGGCCAGCTGTAATCAGCCGGTCAATCCAAACGAGAAAAGGGCGCCCCGCAAGAGGCGCCCTTTTTTGTGGCCGAAACCCGAACATTTCGCCGGGCCATTGCTGTACAAGCAGGCTTAGAACCCGAACGCCACGCCCACACGGCCGCCAGTGGTGTTGCGGGCGGTCGAGCCCGTCACACCGCCAGAGACATAGACCTTGTTCGCAACGCGCGCGGTGATTGCACCGGCAAAGCCCTGCTCTCCTTGGAAAGTAGAGGCATTCAGACTGACCGAGACATTGCTATCCGGCACAATCATCGTCCCGCCAAATGCCATCGCCGCCGCGATCCCGCCGCTTGCACGCTGATCGAGGTCCTGCAGTCGGAAATCGAGATCTTGCACCCGTCCGCTCAAAGCATCGAACTGCGCGGTGGAGACTTGGGCAACGGCATTGAGCGCCACCCGCACATTGTCGACCGAAGCGGCGGTGGCCACGCTCTGACGGCCCAGCGTGCCGTTGGCATCCACCGTCACCGCATCAACCGGGCCAACCTGAGCGGCAGTGCTCGCATCAATGTCTCCAATGCGCACGCTTGAACCGGTACCGCCCAACGTCACTTGGTTGGCCGCCGTCGTTGTCGCTCCTGCGCCCAGCGCCGTTGCCCCATCTTGAGCTGCATTCGCGCCTTGACCAATCGCGCTTGCACCCACTCCGCGCGCATCAGCCGCATCGCCAATTGCGAGGGCTTGCACCGCCAGCGCCCGGCTGTTCGAGCCAATCGCTGTCGCTTGCTGCAAGGTCGCGCGGGCAGAGCCGCCAATGGCAACCGCATTCGCGCCGCGAGCAAAGGTTCTGTTACCCAGCGCAAAGGCATCATCGCCCCGCGCTACCGCATCCTCACCCAGCGCAGTTGCCCGAGCCGATTCAGCCAAAGCGCCTGCACCGACAGCCAAAGCGCTCACCCGCGTTGCGCTTGCGCCTGAACCAATCGCAATGCCGTTATCCTGCTGAGCATTCGCATCCGCCCCAAGGGCGATGGCTTGAGCTCCAGTCGCCTGTGCTGATACACCCAAAGCAATGGAATTGCCGCCATTGGCCGTTGTTCTCGGGGAGGGATCGCTAGAGGAAAATAGGAAGCCGGTACCTGGGCTACCCCCGCCGCCGTCAGCAGGTGCCCCCCCAATAGCGATGTTTCCTCCGGCTGTTGAACCACCTTCCGTTGTTGCAAAGCTTCCAAGAGCAACATCATGGCTGGATGCAGCCCGTGCTTCGCCGCCTACAGCCAAGCCCGCACTGCCATTGGCCACTGCACCGACACCAAATGCAGCGGCTCCAGTATTCGTGGCCTGTGCACCGCTACCGACTGCCGCCGAAACCGAACCGTTACCAACGGCACCTGCCCCAATGGCGACCGAGTTGAAAGACCCTGCATCGGATTCGCTACCAATCGCAACGGCATTCAGAGTTGCTGAGGACAATCGCCCGAGAGCGGTTGAATTGGCACCCGCGACAGCGCCTGTGCCCGCTGCCAATGCGTCGTTCTCGCTGGCAACAGCATCCGCGCCAAGAGCGATGGATCGATCCCCCGTCGCCTGCGCGCCGAGATCATCACTGTCGGATGTATCGCCGCCAATGGCAATGGAGTCTTCGCCAGTAGCAAGGGTTTCTGTGCCAAAGGCAATAGAGTTTTCGGCGCCAGCAACACTGCCTATACCAATAGCGATGGCAAAATCTTCCTGAGCCTGCGCCCCTGCGCCAATCTCGTTGTCGTCATCCCCAGCGCCAAGAGCAATCGAACCGGTTCCCAATGCCAGCGTATCTGAGCCTAGTGCTGTCGATATAAATCCAGACGCAATGGCATCAGCCCCGATAGCGACTGCTTGCTCACCGGTGGCCTGAGCGCCAATTGAGTCGCTATCACTGCCGTCCCCGCCAATCGCAATCGCGCCTGCGACAGTGGCGTCGCTTTGAAAGCCAATCGCGATAGCGTCGTCGGCCTGCGCATTTGCAAAGGCGCCGATTGCGGTCGCGTCGACCGCTGCATCCGTAAAGGCGCCGATTGCGGTGGCGCTATTCCCTGCTGTTACTGAGGCCGCGCCCACGGCAATTGCGTTGAAATGACCGGCGTTGGCATTGAAACCGACAGCGATGGCTTGCGTCCCCGATGCATCTGCTGAACCAATGGCGATTGCGCTTTGGCCGCCAGCATCTGAATTGCGGCCAAGGGCCGTTGCAATTGCGCCATCAGCTAAAGAGTTAAATCCGATAGCAGTTGCATTGTTGGCGGCGGCATTTGCGCCATTGCCAAATGCCGATGCTCCATCGCCCACCGCCCGAGTAACGATGTTGGCTCCATTGCTGTCTGCATCGCCGCCCACGGCCACTGCGCCATTACCATCAGCAAACACAGAATTGCCGATTGCCAATGTGCCCGGACCTCTCGCAATTGCGGCATCGCCTACCGCCGTTGCACCATCACCAACTGCATTCTCCGGATCAGCAGTAGCGCCGTTACCGCAAGCAAAAGACTCGTCGTCGGCTTGGTCATTTGCATTGCCGTCGGTATCTGTTCCCGCATCAGCCACCCCATTATTATTTGTATCGAGCAGGCAGGTATCGGCCTGTGCGGTTTGCGGCATGGCCATAATCCCGATCGCCACCGCAGTGGTGGCCGTGGCGGTCAAAAGTAACGTACGCATTGTCTTTCCCCTTCTCTATCCAAAAAATTCTGGCGCAGGCTTAGGGGAGCGCTTGCCTGCCGCATATACCGCGATCGCGGTATGGTGATCGCCTCATTCTAGGGTATGCTCCGTCGGCACAGCATACCCTGCGGTGCCGATGGCCTCGCCCCCGTCAGAACACGAGTTTGAAGGGCTTAACCCGCTCGCGCGCGGATTTTCCTACCCTTGCCGCTTGCGCTAGTCCGAACGAGGCTCTTTCCTATCGTGAGTGTGTCGATATCGGCGGCGTCTTTGCGCTGCTCAGCCGCATTGTTGCGTGCGCAAACCTCAAAAGTCACAACGTCACGTTGCATTTTGCGCGTAAACCTCTGGGAACAAGCGTTTTTGCGCAAAAGTCACAGATTCGAAAAACGCAAATGCGTTCCAGCGCGGCTCGCCGCACTGCTAAAGCCTAGCCATAACCCATCAGAGCCATAACCTCCTTGCGGCTGCGGTGATCCTCTAGGAAGCAGCCCAAGAGCCGCGAGGTGATCATGCCCACACCCGGCGTGCGCACGCCGCGCCCGGTCATGCAGCCATGCTGCGCCTCAATCACGACGGCAACGCCCTGCGGCTCCAGATTGTCCCAGATGCAGGCCGCGACCTCTGCCGTCAGCCGCTCCTGAATCTGCAATCGGCGGGCATAGCCATGCAGCACGCGGGCGAGTTTGGAGATGCCAACGACCTTCTTATTGGGGAGATACGCAATCGCCGCTTTGCCGGTGATCGGCGCCATGTGATGCTCGCAGTGCGATTGGAACGGAATGTCCTTCAGCATGACGATCTCGTCATAGCCGCCAACTTCCTCAAACACCCGGCTCATGTGAATAGCGGGGTCTTCCTTATAACCTTGGCAATATTCAAGCCATGCGCGCCCCACCCGCTTTGGCGTGTCGAGCAGGCCTTCACGCGCGGGATCATCGCCGGACCATTCAATCAATGTGCGGATCGCGTCCTGCACATGATCGGGCACATCAGGCTTTGCCATAGGGTTGTCGGGATCCATATCGTGATCGTGCAAGTCGCTCATTCGTATCGCTTTCTATTGCTTCATCTGATCCCGCGCAGACCCTTTGCGCAAAATCTGACGCGTGGCAAATGTGAAGATTGCAAGAGAGCGAGCCATCTAGGCTGGTGATGAGCCGAAACAAAAAAGGGACCGACCGCGTGGTCAGTCCCTTTTCATGGCGCACCCGGAAGGATTCGAACCTCCGGCCCCCTGATTCGTAGTCAGGTACTCTATCCAGCTGAGCTACGGGTGCGCTGGAGGAGCGGCACATACGGGCGGTGGCTGCGCTTGGCAATCCCTTTAGCGCGAGAGAGTCATGCTTTTTTGAAAAGCTGCTTGGCCAGCGTTACGTCCAGGGGCGGTTTGTCGAGCGCATCGATCTGCTCTGGCGTGAACCAACCGACTTCGCCGCCTTCCAATGCAGCGGGCAGGCCCTGCCATTTGGCGATTGTGTAAAGAAGAATGACAATCTGGCTTTCGTCCAGCGCTCTATTGTCTTCTGCGAATCCAGCAGGCGCGCAATCCTCTGGCTCAATCACAATGCCGAGCTCTTCGTGAAGCTCGCGAATCAACGCATACCTAGGGATTTCCCCCGATTCGACCTTACCGCCAGGGAATTCCCACAGCCCTCCATGCGCTTTGTGTAAAGGCCGCCGATGCATCAGCCACATACCATCTGCGCCCTGTAGAGCGCCTGCGGCAACAGGCATCCAGTTCATCCTCATGTCGGAATTTTTTCCATTTTTGTCGCCGCCATCAACCTTTTCTTAACGCGCTGCGATCATTTGTCTGTTCATCGAGAACGTAATTGACGGAAGTGAACATGTCTTTCTTTAAAACTCTGAGAAAAATTCGGAGCGACGAAAAAGCTGCCACGGCCGTTGAATACGGTCTGATCGTCAGTTTGATCGTGATCGCAATTTTGGGGGCTCTTCGCGCTGTTGCGGATGAGAACACCGGACTTTGGGCTACCGTACAATCTGCCGTTACTGAGGTTATGGGCGGTTAACTTTTTGGAAAGCCTACGGATTAGGATTTTTTCAATAGCTCATAATTAAAACCAAAAATGCTTACTCCGAATCAGAGTGGGCATGGGTATCGAAGACTGAACCAGGAGACTACAAATGAAATTCTTTAACAAACTTTTCGCTGACGAGCAGGGCGCAACCGCAATTGAGTACGGCCTGATCGCTGCTCTTATCGCTGTTGCTGCAATCGGCGCCATGCAGGGCCTCGGCACTCAGCTGAACACCACTTTCTCAACCGTAGCTTCGTCTATGGCTGGCTAAGTCGTAAGACTTATCGAAAAGAGAGCGGCGGGGGTTTCCCCCGCCGCTTTTTTTGCCCAAAATAGATAGAGTGCAGCTTTTCGAAGATCACAAAGCTCACAACCCTTGCATCCTTCAGCGCCAAATGCGTCGCTTAACGATCCGAGGCATTAACGCGCGCGAACAACCAGCTTCACTTTCTGTCCTGCCCGCACCCCTTCACCAGAACCCAAGGCGTTTAAAACCCGAAACCGGGCCTCTTGGGAATCGGAATAGGCCATGCGCCGACTCAAGGATTGAACCGAATCGCCTCGGCCAACAGTCACCACATCGATGCGCCGCGGGATCACTTGACTAGCCTCGCTTGCACTGACTCGCCGCATGGAATTGAACATCGCTGTAAACGCATTGCCCTGCCCCGCTGGCGTGATGGCCGTAAAGTGATAGGCCCGGTCGCGCGCAAACTCATAGGCGAACACGACCACATCAACTTGTGAATTGCCATTGTTGACCCGCGCCGTTCCATAGGCGGCGCTGATTCCATTAACGGTCGTGCGCTGGATGCTGGAAGGGGAGAGTTGCTGATCCTGTCCGCCTAAAGTCGTGAATTGCTGGCGCACGTAGCTGCTGAGATCACCGGCATAGGGCGCAAGGGTCGGCTGAGCCTGGCCTCCCTGACCATTAACATTAACCGCGCGCGATCCATTGACCATGTAAAAACCCTGAGGCGCAGTAAACGACAGTCGCAGTTCAGGGTGGATGAACTGGCGTCCTTCAATCACCCCTTGCTCGGGATCATCGCCATAAATCACGCCATCGATTCGGCTTAAGAATGTGTCACGATTGGTCGTTCCACCGGCGCTGGGACCGGCTTTTGAAAGGGCGGTTTGCACCCGGCTTGCGGGATCTGGGTGAGTCGACGCCCAGGCTGGTACGGTCGCATCACTGCGCCCCTGAAGCCGCGCATCAAGAGAGTTTTGCGCTGCTAGGCTGGCCAAAACCGTCCCCATCGCCCGCGTATCGTAACCCGCACGGCTGAGATATTCGATGCCCAGCTCATCCGCCTGCAATTCCTGGCTGCGCGAAAAGCTCAAGGTAAGCATCTGCGAACCCTGCAGAATGCCGCGACTGACAGTATTTCCTATCTGACTATCGCCGAGCAGCACGCCGGATAGCACCGCACCAAGAACTCCGCCGATCTGATTGCGCTGAGCAGCGCGCTGGCGGCGCTGGGAATGACGCGCGGCCACATGGCCAACCTCGTGCCCCAAAACGGCCGCCAATTCGGCTTCATTATTCATCAGGCTGACGAGCTGGCGGGTCGTGTAAATATAGCCGCCGGGCACGGCAAAAGCATTGTTTACCGAGCTGTTGAGCGTGCTGACCGTAAAGCTCGCGCGCGCATTGCCGAGGCCGGATTGCGTCGCAATATTCTTTCCCACCTGTTCGACATAGGCGGCCTGAGGTCCGGTCATTGCACCGCCAAACTCGGCGAGCAATTGCGGATGAAATTCAGCGCCTTGCTGCGCTTCGGTCTGAGTGATTGGAGTTGACGCAGAGGGGATTGGCGCCCCGCCCAAGCAACCCGAAAGCGCCAATGCTAATGGCGCCGCCATAGTCGCGGTCAGAGCTCGGCTGGAACGTATCCGGCGCAAGCCTGCGCGTTTCGAATTGGATGCAATTGTCTGGGGCATAGTGGTTCTCCCGGTCCTCAAAAGCAGCATTCCACCAGAAGCTGCACCCTTTCATCCGCGTTCACGGATCTGTTTCAAGGATATCGGGAAAACAACGCTTTGGGCAAGCCCTATGGGCCCTCCTCACCGCGCGATACGTGCAAAAGGGCGCGCATTGCGCACCCCGGGGCGGCGCTAACCGCCCATTTGCAGGAAGCGTTCCTCGCGGGTCCGGATTAGAGTTTCGCTGGGCAATTCGACCAAAGCGTCCAGTTCTTTGCTGATCGCCTTGCCCAGGTTCGCTGCTGTCGCGGCTGGGTCACGGTGCGCGCCGCCAACCGGCTCCTTTACGATCCGATCAATCACGCCGAGGCGCTTGAGATGCTGCGCCGTCACTTTCATCGCTTGCGCTGCTTCGGGCGCCTTATCCGCCGTTCTCCACAGGATCGATGCGCAGCCTTCCGGCGAAATCACCGAATAAACCGCATGCTCCAGCATTAAGACCCGTTCTGCGCTGGCCAAGGCGACCGCGCCGCCAGAACCGCCCTCGCCCACAATCACGGCGACCATCGGCACGGGCAACGCCAAACACGCCTCTGTCGAGCGCGCGATTGCTTCTGCTTGGCCGCGCTCTTCCGCCTCGACACCGGGAAATGCGCCCGATGTATCGACCAAAGTCACTACCGGCAGACCGAAGCGTCCGGCCATTTCCATCAGACGGATCGCTTTGCGATAGCCCTCAGGTTTACCCATGCCGAAGTTGTGCTTGATCCGGGTTTCCGTGTTGTGCCCCTTTTCATGCCCAATCAGCATGATCCGGCGGCCGTTAAGTCTCGCAAAACCCCCGATTATCGCATCATCATCGCCGTAATAGCGGTCTCCACCCAGCGGCACGAAATCATCAAAGGCATGCTCGATATAATCACGCAAATGCGGGCGATTGGGGTGCCGCGCAACTTGTGTCTTTTGCCACGGCGTCAGCGAGGCATAGGTCGTTGCGAGCAAATCGGCGCTCTTGGTTTCGAGGCGCGTAATCTCGCTCGCGATATCCACTTCATCGTCTTCTGACGCGCTGCGCAATTCGGCAATGCGCTCATCAAGCTTGGCAACGGGTTTCTCAAATTCGAGGTAAGCAGTCATAAAATTGCGCTAGTCCGATGTGCCGCGGGTGGCAAGCGGGTGGCGCGAATTGACCAGAGCCACGAGCCTGGCTGCGTCCACATGGGTGTAAATCTGAGTGGTGGCGATATCGGCATGGCCAAGCAATGTTTGCAGCACACGTAGGTCTGCCCCGCCCTCAAGCAGATGCGTCGCAAACGCGTGTCGCAGGACATGCGGACTGATGCCCTTGGGGTCTAGCCCAGCGCGCGCTGCCAGTTCTTTAAGCAGTTGGAACAGCCTCACTCGGCTGAGATGTTTGGCGCCGCGCGAGGGGAACAGATGGCGAGGCTCTTGCGGGCGCACTTCCAACCATGCCGACAAAGCCTCCTGCGCTCGCTGACTGACGGGCACCATCCGCGCCTGACCGCCCTTGCCCATGACCGTGAGGAACGGCGCATCACGCGGAACCGCGCTAAGCGGTAGCGAGACAAGTTCAGTCGCGCGTAAGCCCGATCCATAGAGCAGTTCCAATAGCGCCAATTGCCTGACCCGGTCAGGCTTGCCGCTCTCTGCCTCCATTTCAGCTCGGTCGAACAATGCCGCGATATCATCGTGCGAGAGCACTTTGGGCAGCGGTCGACGCGTTCGCGGCTGAGGCAAGGCGCCAGAGGGATCATCCTCGCGCCACCCCTCGTCCAGCGCAAAGCCAAAGAATTGCCGAACCGCAGAGGTTTTTCGCGCGACAGTCGATGGCGCGAGGCTGGCCCAAACGCCGGCAAGCTTCGACACATCACCTCGGCTCGCCTTAGCTAAATCGCCAATCTCTTCCTCCGCGCCGCTCAGATCGCGCGCATAAGCAGACAAAGTGTTCGGCGCCGCGCCACGCTCCGCCGCCAGCATATCGAGAAAGGCTTTTGTCGCGGCTGACATTGTCTCAGCGCTCCGGCCTTAGCCGCGCGCAACCGCCTCCGCAGCGATCATGCGTGCCTCTGCGCCAAGCCCGGCTGCGTTTAGCGCAGACACGATATGATAGAGGTGCCGGGGCGTCATTTGTTCCCAGCTTTCCCCCTGCATACCAAGCCCAGCGAGCAAGGATACGAGAGCTTGATTTTCGACCTCACCAGCGCGGGAGATCATGCGAGACCATTTGCTCTGGCGCCCCAAATCAAGGCTGAGCTCGTCCTCATAGGCCGAGCGATCCGCACTGCTGATCCGGCCTAGCCCTGCAAGGCCAGCGATGAGAAACTGAGATTTGCGCTGCCGAGCGCTGGCATCATTGCCAACAAACTCGCTCAATTCATCAGACGAAGCGGGCACGCCGCGTTCTGCCTGTGACAGCACGATCAAAGCCCAGCCAAGGCTTCCGCCCGGCACCACTTCGGCCCAGGCGAGCGCGTCACGGTCCAGCCCAGCGGCTAGCATCGATGCAATCAGCGCGCCCGATTGGTCTGCCAAGCTGCTGTTGGCGGGCATGCGCGCCGCCGCATATGCGGTCATGACATAGCCGCTGTAATCCGCGATCGCGCCGCCTTCCGAGGGTTCGCCCCAGATCGCTTGCATCGCCGCCAATCGCGCGGATGGATCGCCGCCAACATAGGCCTCGCGCAGGCGGGTCGCGGTGTCTGCCACCTCGCCAGTGATATTATCGTCAGCGTATATCTGGCTGTAGAGCCCAACCATGGCGGAGGCGGACAAAATGCCTTCACTGCTGGCGCGAGCGGCATATTTCGCCCGCTCTCCCAAAGCCACCATTGCCCCAATTGCGGCGGCGCGGTGATAATACGCGCCCGCTTCTTCAACCAGCGCCTCTGGCACCGGCTCACCAACAGCATTGGCCAAGGCGAAGCGCCATGGGTTGAGGTCTTCCACCCCTTCCCAATCCACATCAACCGCCCTTCGGCCGCTGCCCGCAGCGCCCGCGTATCGGCGCGCCAGCAGGATATCGATTTCCGGGGCGATGGAATTGTCGAGCGCACGGTCAAGCTGCGCTCCAGCCAGAGCGCTTTCGCCAGCATAGGCGTTGCAGATCGCCTGCCACATGACCCAGCGCGGATCATCGCGTTCTGAGCCTTGCAAGCGAACCGCTGGACACGCGCCGACGAAATCAGATGTGGCAACATAGGATTGCAGCGCCGCCGTCGTCAGCGGCGTGTTCCAATTGCCTGTGTCGACGTCTTGCACCAAAGCGCGGGCCGCTGCGAACTCGCCCAAGCGATTGAGCAGACCAGCGCGCAAGGCAGCAAATTCCACCGGGTTCATACCCTCGGGCGTCTCAAGCCGGCTCACCGCCGCACGGCGCAGCAAGATATGACCCCAGCGCGAAACCAATTGGCCCTTGGTCCCATCAAGCGCAGCGCGAACCAATTCGGCCGGTTGATTGGCCAGCGACGCGGTGGGCAATCCGCCTTCCTCTTCGCTCAGCACGCCAACTTGCGTGAGCGCCCGGCGGGCAGCAGGCGGTATATCATAGCGCGGCTTCAGACCGAGCAAGTCGTCGAGCTCGTCAGTCGACATACCCTCCAGCTCGGCAACGGTCGGCAAATTGCCCAGCGCGTCACTCGAAATGCTCGGCACAGGCGGCAATTCCCCGCCTCCAGGTAGTGGCGGCGGCGCGACCGGCCCAGTGGGCACAGGGCCGCTTGGCCCGCCCGGGCTCACACCCGCTGGCGGCGGAGGGGGTGGAGGCGGCGGCGGAGGTGGCGGAGCCGGATCGTCAAAGCCTGGCGGCAGGAGCGATTCCGGCGCATCTTGCGCGCCTGCATAGCCAGCAGCGAGAGCGCCCGTCAGGACAGCCGCGCCCATTGCTGCGGCAACAACATGCGTGCGCTTACCAGCAGGCGGGCTTGGAACACCGCGCGTAATCTTCAAACCATGCATCACTGCGCCTCCGGCACATTAATTTCTTGCACAATCGGATGCAGCGGTTCCTCACCGCCATCAACCCATGCCAGCACTATCACCGCAATTATCACCGCTATCAAATACCATTTCCAGCGCCCGCCGCCACCGGGGCGCCCCGCCGGTTTCTCCATAGGTCTAATCGTGCCATGTGTGCGAGCCATATTGCACGCGCCCTACCCCATCTATAGGCCATGCGGCAATGACTGAGCAGCCCGTTACAAACCACGATGATTTTGCCGCCGAGATTGCGCGTATAAAGCGCAAGACCGCACACCCCATTGTGCTGGTCGGATTGATGGGTGTTGGCAAATCCACAGTTGGGCGAAGGCTTGCCAGCATGCTCTCGCGCGATTTCGTTGACGCTGATGATGCGATTGAAGAGGCCGCCCAGCGCAAAATCTCTGAGATTTTCGATGAGTTTGGTGAGGCATATTTTCGCGATGGAGAGCGGCGCGTCATTGCTAGATTGATGGAGGAACACTCCGGCGTGATCGCAACCGGCGGCGGCGCCTTCGTCGATGATCAAACGCGCGCTTTGATTTTGGACAAGGCAATTGCGGTTTGGATCGATTGCGATATCGACACTCTGGTGGAGCGGACGTCGCGGCGCAACACGCGCCCGCTGCTGCGCACTGGCGATCCCAAGGAAATTCTGACGCGCCTTTATAATGAGCGCGAACCCTTCTACTCGCAGGCCCAAATCAGGGTCCAAAGCATGGACGGCCCGCATAACGACGTGGCCCACCGCATTATCGAGGCAATAGACCAATGCATGTAATTCCAGTTGAACTGGGTGGGCGCAGCTACGATGTCACCATTGATCATGGACTGTTGAGTGATTTCGCGCGCGTCGCTGAGCCCTTTTTCAAGAGTTATGGCGCAGCCGGAAGCGCTCCGCAGCGCGCAGTGCCATTTGTTGCCGATACAGCCACCAAGCGGATTTACGGCGATGCCATCGAGCGCTCGCTTCAATCGGCAGGCTTTACCGCTGACTGGTTTGTGGTTGAGCCAGGGGAAGGCGCGAAAAGCTGGGGTGTGCTTGAAAAGCTAACCGATTGGCTGCTCGAGCTTGGCATTGAGCGCGGGGACAATGTCTGTGCGCTCGGCGGAGGAGTTGTTGGCGACCTTACCGGATTTGCCTGCTCTGTGCTTAAGCGCGGTTGCGGATTCGTGCAAATTCCCACCACACTGCTTGCACAAGTGGATAGCTCGGTTGGCGGTAAAACTGCGATCAACACCGGGGCGGGAAAGAACCTGATCGGGGCATTTCATCAACCGAATGCTGTGTTGATCGACCCAGAAACACTCGCCACTTTGCCGCCGCGCGAGATGGGCGCAGGCTATGCCGAAGTGCTGAAATACGGCCTGTTAGGCGATGTAGAATTCTTCGACTGGTTGGAGGCAAATGGCGCCAATGTGATCGCCCGCGAGCCAGAGGCCCTCACCCACGCTATAGCCACTAGTATCCGATCCAAAGCGCGCATTGTCGCCGAGGACGAACGTGAGCTTTCCGGCAGGCGCGCTTTGCTCAATCTGGGCCACACATTCGGGCACGCTTTGGAAGCAGAAACCGACTTTTCGCAGGAACTGCTCCACGGTGAAGGCGTCGCGCTCGGCATGGTGCTCGCCGCCCGCTATTCCGCGCGGCGCGGACATTTCAGCATGGCGGATGCTGACCGTGCCAAACGAGCGCTGGAGAATGCAGGCCTCAGATCAGAAATCAGCGAACTAGGCCTATCGTGCGGCGGAGCAAAGCTGGTCGATCACATGAGGCATGACAAGAAAATGGCGGGCGGCACGCTGCCATTCCTGTTGCTCAATGCGATTGGCGAGGCCTTTGTCGCGCGCGATGTCGACCTGGCCGATGTTGCTGTGTTTTTGGATGAACAGTTGGCTGCAGGCTAACTGAGAGCGGAGCCTCAGCCCCGCGTGGGCAGCTTCGCGACCTTATCTGGCAGTCCTTCAAGCGCGGCCTTGATCCGCTCTTGCTCGATCAGCATGGCGTCGTGCTCTGCGAACAAACGCTCTATGTCGGCCCGCCTTTTTAGCAGCGTGTGTGCGATTCCTGGCGCGAGGCTTTCGCCATCGCCGATCTGTCCAAGCAAAGCCGCCAAGTCACTGCACGTCGCCTCATCAGGCGAGCGAAAGTAGTGGCCTTTGCTGTCAAAAAAACCTGTGCCTTGCTTTGCCATTTCGACCCCCGAATGGCCCCGCTGATTCGGGACGAGTTCAAAGATTGCCAGCATTCTTCCGATTGGCCAGCGAATTCGAAAGATTGTCGTATTCCAACAAGTGCCACGTCCGAATTTGGCACAACCAAACCAGACTTGTTTTACAAAATTGGAATAATCTTGCGTAAAACAGCAAAAGAAATGGTAAGTTTCTTAAAACGCAACACCGCGATTGCATGACGCGGTGACGCTCTATTCAAGCTCCAAGATCACTGCATCCACTGCCAAGCTCTCGCCTTCGGTCGCATTCACCTTAGCAATTGTGCCTTCTTTTTCAGCGCGGAGGATGTTTTCCATCTTCATCGCCTCAACCGTGGCCAAGGGTTGTCCTGGCTGCACTTCGTCGCCCTCGCCCACGTGCAGTTTCACAAGCAGGCCGGGCATTGGGCAGATCAGCATTTTGGAAAGATCCGGCGGGATCTTCTCGATCATATGGTCAGCCAGAGGAGCGATGCTCGCAGGCAGAACAAGCGCATCATGCGACGCGCCGCGCGTAGTGATCCGCCAGCGCACACCGCTGCGTTCAATCTGAATACCGATGCCATTCTCGCCCGTGACCTCGGCGGAGCGCATGCCAGGCACCCAATCCCAAGTCCCGCGAATCGCCACGCCTTCGATCGCCGCGCCGCCTTCTTCCAGCAGCACCTCAAAAGTCCGATCACCGATCTTCACCGACCAATCAGAGGGCGGATTAGGCATTTTCGCCATCTGTCCAGAAATCTGCTGAGCGCGCGTGCGTTCGGTGAATTCCGCCCCGGCAAAGAGCGCCGCAAGCTGGCGCATGAATGCCTCATCCGCAGGCGCGCCTTCAAAACCGTCGGGATATTCTTCGGCGATAAAGCCGGTCGTCAGCTCGCCAGAGCGAAACCGCTGATGCTGCATAATCGCGCTAAGAAAATCGACATTGTGCCCCAGCCCCTTGAGCCGGAAATTGTCGAGCGCCTTGATCTGTTTGTCCGCCGCTTCATCGCGTGTCTCGCCCCATGTGATCAGCTTCGCGATCATTGGATCGTAGAACATCGAAACCTCGCCGCCTTCATAGACGCCGTCATCGACCCGCACACCGTCAACACCGCGCCGGCCATTGGCGCTGCCGTCATCAGTCCATCCAGCAAGCGGAGGCCGATATTCAACCAAGCGCCCCGTGCTGGGGAGGAACCCGCGATAGGGGTCTTCGGCATAGACTCGGTTCTCAATCGACCAGCCTTCAATACCGATGTCATCCTGCGTCATCGCCAATTCTTCACCAGCGGCCACGCGGATCATCTGTTCGACCAGATCAATCCCCGTGATCGCCTCGGTTACGGGGTGTTCGACCTGCAGGCGGGTGTTCATTTCGAGGAAGTAGAAGCTCTCCCCTGTCGGATCCGCACCGCTGACAATCAGCTCCACTGTGCCGGCAGAGTGGTAATCCACCGCCCGCGACAGAGCGACCGATTGTTCGCCCATGGCTTTGCGCATTTTCGGCGTAACGAAGGGCGACGGCGCTTCTTCCACGACCTTTTGGTGGCGGCGTTGAATGCTGCACTCACGCTCGTTCAGATAGAGGATATTGCCATGCTTATCGCCCAATATCTGGATTTCGATATGGCGCGGGTTTTCGATGAATTTCTCGATGAAGACACGGTCATCGCCGAAGGAATTGAGCCCTTCGCGCTTGGTGGCTTCAAAGCCTTCGCGCACGTCCTTTTCGGACCATGCGAGGCGCATGCCCTTGCCCCCGCCGCCAGCGGACGCCTTCATCATCACCGGATAGGTAATCTCGTTCGCGATCTCGACGGCATGATCCGTGTCGCGGATTTCGCCAACGAAGCCCGGCACTACGTTGACGCCCGCTTCCTTTGCGAGCTTTTTCGATTCAATCTTGTCACCCATCGCCGCAATCGCGCCCGCTGGCGGACCGATGAACGCGATGTTCTCCCTCGCAAGCGCTTCGACGAAGCTCGCCCGTTCGGAAAGAAAACCATAGCCGGGATGCACCGCCTCTGCGCCCGTTTCCTTGCAAGCCGCAATGATCTTTTCCGGGATCAGATAGCTCTCCGCAGCCGGCGCAGGCCCAATATGCACCGCCTCATCCGCCATTTTCACAAATGGCGCGCGCGCATCCGCATCGGAATAGACGGCGACTGTCGCAATCCCCATCCTGCGCGCAGTCTTGATAACTCGGCAAGCGATTTCACCGCGATTGGCAATCAGTATCTTGGAAAACAAATTTGGCCCCCTAGCGTGAAGAATAATGACAAGCGCTATGCCGTCTCGAGGCGCGCCAAGCAAGACGGCGCCAGTATCACCCTAAGCAGGACTGTCTGCAAGCGAGCGTAATTCCTGTGTTCGCGCTTCGGTTAGGCTGGTCTTACAGGTGGAAACGAGCAGCGGCTCCATCGAGCCACCACGCGCGACATATCCCTCCACCCGGCAATGCGCATCGCGATACTTCAGCCAAGCGCGCTGCGAGGCAAGCAGACTGTCAAAATAGCCAGGGCGCTCGTCCCAATCGGGTTTCCAGCCTTCATCGCGAGATTTCATCACAGACGAGGTGATCGCCCATTGCTCATTGAGCTTTTTATCCGCGGCTAAATAGTCATTGAGCGCGCAGATATTCATCTCTTGCTGAATGCCTTGATCGGCCTTTTCTTGGTCGCAAGCTGGGACGTAATCAGCCTGGAGTAGCAGGAAGAGAGCGTAAATCATGTCTGGTCCTTTCGCGCGGCAAATGCGCTGAGGCTCGCTGCATAATGCGGCGCGCCTCTGCGGTCACCCTCATTCGCCAGCAGGGTCTGAGCCGCCACCGCTAGCCGAGCGATATTGGCCTCACTCAGCGCGCCAAGCGGTTCGACGTAAATGCCAATGGTGAACAGGATTACGCCGGTTTTCGGCAGGCGGCGCAGGGTCTGCCGCTCCGAGCGGACAAACAAGGTTTCGCCAGCATTCTCGGGCGAGACATGGGCAAAGGCGATTGGTGCAGGCTTGTCCGCGAGCCAGCGCTTCTCCCCGTCGGCGCGACAAACCAATTGCAGCGGCCATAAATTTGGCCCGGATGGAGCTTCGCCATAAAGTGATCAACCCCGCTCGCCAGTTGCTCTTCATAGCCAGCAATAGACGCATGCAGCGCGCGCAGAGGAAGCCCCATTTTGTCGGCTGGACGCCAATCGCTCGGCCACGCCACCGCCGTTCCGATCAAGCGATAATGCTCTTCGCCATCAAACTGTGTGAGCAAGCACATGTCCTCATGATGCGTCATTGCCGCCTCGATAAGGCCGCCTTTGAGGCCCAGCATCGCGGCCAATTCTTGTCCCGGCTCCAGGGCCTTTGCCGTCAGTTGAGCGCCTTCTGGAAATTCTGCGAAGCTTTTGCGCCTCGCGGCGGTGTCAGGATTTGGTTGGAGCCAATTGTCTTCGGAGAGTTTGCTAAGGCTCATCTTGAGCTGCCCGCCTCCGCGTGCCTTGGGCAGAAGCTCATCGACGGAGAAGCCGAGGGTCACTCGAACGTCGATCTATCGACGGCATTTCGTTCACTTCGGCGAACCAACCAAGCGCAAAAAGCGAACGAGATTACAAAGAGAATTGCCACACTCAGAGCAAACCAAACCCACGCAAAAGGCCCATCACTCAATGGGCCGGGCAAATCGAATGACATGGCCAGCACTGTAGTGATGAATTGCGCCACATAGCCCGCAACATACATCAAGCCTGTCAAAAGCACGGCTGCAACATATGTGAGCTTTCTCACTCCGCGGGCTCACTCACTTTACACGCTCTCAACGGCTCCTCTTGCTTGAGCGCCGTCAGTCCCAGCTTCGCAAACAGCGCCCCATCGCTGTCATCGCCCGCATTGGGCGCAGTCAGCAGCTTGTCTCCGGTAAAGATCGAATTCGCGCCCGCGAGGAAACACAGAGCCTGTGTCGCCTCGCTCATGCTCTCGCGTCCAGCGGACAGCCGCACCATGCTCATCGGCATCGTAATCCGGGCCACAGCAACGGTGCGGACGAACTCAATATCATCGATCTTGGCGAGCGGCGTGTCCGCCAGCATATCGCCCAGCACCGTGCCCTTTACCGGTACTAACGCGTTGACTGGCACGCTCTCAGGATGGGCCTCCAAAGTCGCCAAAGTGTGCACGAAGCCGACGCGATCCTCGCGCGTTTCGCCCATGCCCACGATCCCGCCAGAGCAGACATTGATCCCAGCATTGCGAACGTGATCGAGCGTTTCGATCCGCTCATCAAAGCCGCGCGTGCTGATCACGCGCTCGTAATATTCCGGGCTGCTGTCGATGTTGTGATTGTAATAATCGAGGCCCGCCTCGGCCAGCATATCCGCCTGTTTCGGGGTCAGCATGCCGAGCGTCATGCAGGTTTCAAGACCCATCTCCCGCACGCCTTTTACGATCTCGACAATTGCGGGCATGTCGCGGTCTTTGGGATTGCGCCAGGCGGCGCCCATGCAGAACCGCTGACTGCCGTGATCCTTTGCCTGAGCCGCGGATTGCAGGACAGCCTGCACATCCATCAGCTTGGTCGCCTCTACCCCGCTATCCGCATGCACAGACTGACTGCAATAGCCGCAATCCTCGGGGCAACCACCGGTCTTGATCGACAGCAAAGTGCACAGTTGCACCTGCTCTGGCGGATGGTTTTCGCGGTGAGTGCTCGCTGCCTGAAACAGCAGCTCGGTAAATGGCAGGTCAAACAGGCCCGCAATCTCTTCGCGGGTCCAATCGTTACGTATCGGGGTCACTTATCTTACCTCACGGGTATAGGCTTGGAGCTGCGCAGTGCGCGTATCGGTCATTGAAATCATGCAGCCATTTTTGATTTCCGGCCAATCGGCGGAGCTGCCCTGCTGTGGGCCAGCCATCGCCGCGCAATGAGCCTCGCGAAAGCGGGTCCATTGCTCTTGCGCCTCGGTCAGCAGGCTGAGGTCGGTCATCGCAATATCAATCTTGCCGCGGCGCCTATCGTTAGAAACCGCCTGAGCAGCGGCATCGCTGAAGGCATTGTCGAGGTTCTCTTCCGCTTCGCCCAAATCGAAGAAGGAGCATGCGTTGACAGCCACCTGAACGCCCGCCGTTGCGGCCTCTCGGTCGCAGCCATTCACCCCGATAAGACCGGTTGTGCTGGCCAAAAGTGCGATCCACATCATTGTGAAATTTCCTTGGTAATTGATCGAGTCCAGTCGGGACAGACTTCAGTCATCTGAAATTGGGTCTGCGCTTTTCAAAGAACGCCGCAATGCCTTCGCGGCCATCCCCGTCAGCGTTTTTGGCAATACAGCGCCCTTCAAGTTCAAGATGCGTCTCAAGCGTGTTGTCAAGCGAGGTCCGCAAGAGATGCCTGGCGTCCGCATTCGCGGCAAGTGAACCGTCCGCCAGCTTTTCGCATATGGCACGCGCCGTTTCAAACGCTTTACCTTCCTCACTCACTTGGGTGATCAGGCCCCATTCGGCGGCTTCTTCCGCGCTCAAAACCCGGTTCGTCAACGTCAGATCTTGCGCGCGGCGCATTCCGATCAGGCGCGGCAGAATATAGGTCGATCCGCCATCAGGACTAAGCCCCGAAGTGGTATAGGCCATGGTGAATTTGGCGCGCGGTTCCGCTACCACAATATCGCTGACCAAGGCCATGCTAAAGCCAGCGCCAGCCGCGGTCCCTTCAATGGCTCCCACCATCGGAGCGTCCATGCGCGCAAAGTACGAAATCGCACGGTGTAGTTCATCGGCCAGCCGCTTGACGGCATGGCCGATGTCTTGATCTTGAGAACGGATATATTGCAGATCACCACCCACGGAGAACATCTTACCCTTGGCAGAGAACAGTACGGCGCGCACATCCGACCGCGTATCGCATTGCCGCGCGGCGTCTGATAGCTCTTCGCCCAAGCGAGGGTTTATGGCGTTGCCTGCGTCCGGCCGGTTCAGTTCAACATGCGCGATGCCGTCAGCCACGGAGAAATTTACGGTCGGTTCGCTCACTCAGCCGCCTCCTCAAGTCCCTCGCCTAATGGCGGCATATTGTGGCCGAGCAGCGTCAGAATATCGGCTGCGCATTCGACCACGTTGGAGCCTGGACCATAAATGCCCTGCACGCCCGCTTCACGCAGGAAGTCATAATCCTGCGGAGGGATGACGCCGCCTGCGGTCACTTTGATATCCGCGCGGCCAGCCTCTTTCAGCAGGTTGATAAGCTCCGGGATCAAGGTCTTATGCCCTGCGGCGAGCGAGCTTGCCCCGATCACGTCAACATCATGCTCCAGCGCCATATCGCGCGCCTCTGGAGGGGTCTGGAACAGCGGGCCGCTGATCACTTCAAATCCCATATCGGCAAAGGCCGAGGCGATCACATTGGCCCCGCGATCGTGCCCATCCTGCCCCATCTTCGCGACCATAATGCGCGGCTTGCGGCCGAGCCGACGCTCAACCGCCGACACGCCGTCCGTCACCTGCGCCCAGCGCTGGTCGAATTCATAGGCGCTGGCATAGACACCGCTAACCGGCTTTGGCGTCGCATCATGGCGACCAAACACCTGCTCCATCGCGGATGAAATCTCACCAAGCGTCGCATCGTGGCGAGCCGCCTCAACGGCCAATCCAAGCACGTTGCCACCCGAAGTGCAGCCGGCCGTGAGCGCTCTGAGCGCCGCCTGACAAGCGACTTCATCGCGGTCAGCGCGAACTTGTTTCAGGCGCTCGATTTGGCCCGCACGGACCTTAGCATTGTCGATATCGAGCGTTTCGATCTGCTGCTCTTCGGCCAGCTGATATTTATTCACCCCGACGATCACGGTTTCGCCCTTGTCGATCCCGGTCTGTTTCTCCGCCGCTGCGCGCTCAATCGCTGCCTTGGGCGCGCCCGTATCGACATAGGCGGTCATACCGCCCGCTTGGTCCACTTCGGCAATCAGCTTTTCCGCTTCGTCCACCAAGGTAGCGGTCAGCGCCTCTATGTAATGCGAGCCGCCGAGCGGATCGACGACATTGGTGATGCCGCTTTCCTCTTGGAGGACCGGCTGCGTATTGCGCGCAATGCGGGCAGAAAAATCGGTTGGCAGGGCAATCGCCTCGTCAAGCGCGTTGGTGTGCAAGCTTTGCGTCCCGCCCAGCGTAGCAGCCATCGCCTCCACCGTGGTGCGGATGACGTTGTTGTACGGGTCTTGCTCTTGCAGCGACACGCCAGACGTCTGGCAGTGCGTGCGCAGCATTTTGGAGCGTTCGGACTGAGCGCCAAGATCATCCATTGTGCGATACCACAGAGTCCGCGCGGCGCGCAGCTTCGCAATCTCCATGAAGAAGTTCATGCCGATGCCGAAGAAGAACGACAGCCGCCCTGCAAACGCATCAATGTCCAGTCCGGTCGCCATCGCGCGTTTCACATATTCCTTGCCATCGGCAATGGTGAAGGCGAGCTCCTGCACCGCCGTCGCTCCGGCCTCGTGCATGTGATAGCCCGAGATCGAGATGCTGTTGAACTTCGGCATGTTGGCGCTGGTGTAGCCAATGATGTCCGACACAATCCGCATGCTCGGCTCTGGCGGATAGATGTAGGTGTTGCGGACCATGAACTCTTTTAGAATGTCGTTCTGGATCGTGCCTGAGAGTTTGCCCTGGCTCACACCCTGACGCTCTGCCGCGACGATGTAAAACGCCATCACAGGAATCACCGCGCCATTCATCGTCATTGAGACAGACATGGTGTCGAGCGGGATCTGGTCGAACAACACTTGCATATCCGCCACGGTGTCGATCGCGACGCCAGCCTTGCCAACATCGCCGACGACGCGGGCATGGTCGCTGTCATAGCCGCGGTGGGTGGCGAGATCGAAGGCCACCGATAAACCCTTTTGCCCCGCCGCCAAATTGCGCCGGTAAAACGCATTCGATTCCTCGGCAGTGGAAAAGCCTGCATATTGCCGGATGGTCCAAGGACGCCCAGCATACATGCTCGCCTTCACTCCGCGCGTAAACGGCGCAAAACCCGGCAGGCCGGGATCGAAATCTGCATGATCTTCGCCGGTATAAAGCGGCTTGATCGCAAAGCCTTCTGGCGTTTGCCACGTGAGATCACGGCCTTTGGACTCTTTGTCCGCAAGCGCTTTCCAATCGGCTGAGTTTGGTTTTTCAGTCATAATCTAACAATATCCGTTCAGGCTGAGTCCGTCGAAGCCCTGCTTGTTCTGTCGCACAAGGTTAGAGGAAAATGCGGCCCTTCGACAAGCTCAGGGCGGATGCTTTGAAGGTATTACGCCCCTTTAAACTCTGCCTTGCGCTTTTCGAGGAATGCCATGCCGCCCTCTTTTGCATCGTCGCTCGCACCGGCAATGCGCTGAGCCTCTGCCTCTTGGACAAACACCTGCTGGACTGTGCCATCAAGCGCCAAATTAAGGTTCTCTTTGATCATGCGGATGGCCTGGGTTGGACCATTGGCTAGCTTTTCTGCCAAAGCGCGCGCTTCACTCATCAACTGATCTGGCTCGACAGCTTTGTAAACCAGGCCCCACTCCTCTGCCTGCTCACTGCCGATTTTCTCGCCCAGCATCATCATGCGGGTTGCACGAGCGCGGCCAATCGCGCGCGATATCAGCCAGGTCGAGCCGCCATCAGGCACCAGGCCGATATTGACGAAAGCCTGAAGAAAATAAGCGGATTTGCTGGCGATGGTGAAATCCGCTGCAAGAGCGAGCGAGCAGCCAACGCCAGCCGCTGGGCCGTTGACCGCGCAGATCACTGGCACGGGCGCCCGCAGCACTTGGCTGATCGCAGGATTGTAGTGATTTTGAAGCGCCTTGTGGCTCCCGCCTCTAAGGTCGGCTTCGCTGCGGTCCCCGCGCGCAGATAGGTCCGCACCAGAGCAGAAGCCTTTACCCTCCCCGGTGATGAGAACCGCGCGAGCATCGCCGAGATCATAGAACACATCGCAAATTTCATCCGCCATTTCCGGCGGCATCGCGTTCAGACGATCGGGCCGGTTGAGAGTGATCGTCAGCAATGGGCCATCGCGTGTCACGCGGATTGTTTCGTAGGTCATCTATAACTCCGTTCGGGCTGAGCCTGTCGAAGCCCTGCCCTTCTTATGATCCGTCGCTCCAAAAGAAAGAGCAGCCCTTCGACAAGCTCAGGGCGAACGGTATGCACTCAATGATCGCCCTTAGGCGTTTCCATAATCTCGGTAAGCATGCCCTGCATATCTTTGGGATGGACGAAAAAGATAGGCGTCCCATGCGCCCCCGGGATGGTCGGGCCGAGGATGCGCTTGTCCTGCCCCTCAAACCACGCGCGCGCTTCGTCAATATCCTCGACCTCAAAACAGACGTGATGCTGTCCGCCCAAGGGATTTTTCGCCAGGAATGCGGTGATCGCAGTCTCACCGGGTGTCAGCTCTTCGATCAGCTCGATCTGAGTACCATCCATTCCGGAATGCGTCGGCGTATCCACAAACACGACCTTGAGCCCGCGATCTTCCAGAATGATCTCATCTGAGATCGAAGTCGCGCCCATCACATCGCGGTAATGCGCGATAGAGCCCGCGATGCTTGGCGTCGCAACGCCCACGTGATTTAAGCGGCCTAGTTTCATTTAGTAGCAATCCTCTATCAATGGCTCGATCTGACACATTTTCCCTTGCAGTAGTTCGATCACTGGGAAGAATAACGCATATAGCGTTAGCGCAACGCCAATGCCCACAGCCCAGCCGATCCATTTGTTCCAGCGATCAGCAGCTTTCAAACCGGCTACAAGCCCTCCGATCCAAGCACAATTTGTCAGAATAAGTCGAACAAGGGAGAACGCTTCAAATTCCAAACCCTCAATCACAGCGGAATATTATCATGCTTCTTCCACGGGTTCTCTAGCTGCTTACCCCGCAGCTTGCGCAGGCCGAGCGCTACCCTGCGCCGGGTTGAGTGCGGGTAGATCACCTCGTCAATATAGCCGCGCGATGCCGCCACGAATGGGTTCGCAAAGCGGTCTTCATATTCCTTGGTTTTCTCAGCGATCTTTTCTGCATCGCCGCGATCCTCGCGGAAAATAATCTCCACCGCGCCCTTCGCGCCCATCACGGCGATTTCAGCGGTGGGCCAAGCGTAATTTAGGTCTCCGCGCAAATGCTTTGACGCCATGACGTCATACGCCCCGCCATAGGCCTTGCGGGTGATGATCGTGATCTTCGGAACAGTCGCCTCGCCGTAAGCGAACAGCAATTTCGCGCCGTGCTTGATGATCCCATTATGCTCCTGATCGGTCCCCGGCAGAAAGCCCGGCACATCAACCAATGTGAGGATCGGAATTTCAAACGCATCGCAGAACCGCACAAAACGCGCGGCCTTCTTCGAGGCATTTATATCAAGCACACCGGCAAGCACCATTGGCTGGTTGGCGACCACGCCCACGGTGCGCCCTTCGACCCGGCCAAACCCGCAAATGATGTTGGCGGCATGGGTGGGCTGAATTTCGAAGAAATCGCCCTCGTCCAGCGTCTTCGCGATCACCTCATGCATGTCATAGGGCTGGTTCGCATTGTCCGGGATCAGCGTATCGAGCGATGGCTCTTCACGGTCCCACGGATCGCTGGTGATATATTCGGGGGTTTCTTCGCGGTTGGATAGCGGCAGGTAATCGAAGAACTTGCGGGTCGCGAGCAGGGTCTCAATGTCGTTCTCAAACGCATTGTCAGCAACGCTGGTCTTGGTCGTGTGCGTCACCGCGCCGCCCAATTCCTCTTGCGTCACTTCCTCGTTCGTTACCGTCTTCACCACATCAGGCCCGGTTACAAACATATAGGAGCTGTCCTTCACCATAAAGATGAAGTCCGTCATCGCTGGCGAATACACCGCGCCGCCCGCGCATGGCCCCATGATCAATGAAAGCTGAGGCACAACGCCGCTTGCAAGCACGTTCTTCTGGAAAACGTCCGCATAGCCGCCAAGCGAGGCGACGCCTTCCTGAATGCGGGCACCGCCGGAATCGTTGAGGCCGATGACAGGCGCGCCGACCTTCATCGCATTGTCCATCACCTTGCAGATTTTCTCTGCATGGCGTTTCGACAAGCTTCCGCCGAAAACGGTAAAATCCTGGCTGTAAACATAGACCAAGCGGCCATTGATCGTGCCGCTGCCCGTGACCACTCCGTCGCCCGGAATCTTCTGATCCGCCATGCCGAAATCGACGCAATCATGCTCAACATAGGTGTCGAGCTCTTCGAAGCTGCCCTCGTCCAGCAGAACGTCGAGCCGTTCGCGCGCGGTCAATTTACCCTTGGCGTGCTGCGCGGCAATGCGCTTTTCGCCGCCGCCCAACTTAGCGGCATCTCTGCGGCGTTCCATCTCAGCAATATTGGCAGACATCTTGGTGCCCCTGCATTTGTTGTAGATTATGCTTAGGTCGTTGCCGCAGAAGCGCAGCAGCGTCAATCGGTCAAAACGGCAGAGTTATTCGCTTGGCGACAGCAGGTGAAATCGATTCCATCACGCGTAGGGCCTTCGTCATGCCGATATTCGCCTCGTCGCGGCCCTTCTCGATTGCTTCGACGATTTGCCGCGCGCATTCCCCGGCGGGCATTTTCTTCATCGGATTGCTGTGGTTCATTTGCGTGTCCACCACCGGAGGCAATGCTTCGATAACTTTGACGCGCGTGTCCTTCAACTGTTCGCGCAAGGCAAGAGTATAGAACCGCAATCCAGATTTGGTCGCGCAATAGATCGGCTGACGCGCGGCGGGCGCGATGGCAAGGCCTGAGGTAACATTGGCGATTGCCGCCTCAGGGGCGGACTGTAGTTTTGTCATGAGCCCTTCGATCAGGCGGATCGGCGCGTTAAGATTGGCGTAAATGCAATCATCCGCCGCGTTCGGATCAGGAGGGGTCTTGCGGAAATCATGGTCCACCAACTGCCCTGCATTGTTGATCAGGATATCGAGCTCCCGCTCGCCCCATTCCGCCAGCAAGGCGTCTACACCAGCGGCATTGGAGAGGTCGGCTAAGATGACCTCCAAGCCCTCCGCCTGCATTGCCGCTATCCGATCTGGATTGCGGCCGGTGAGCACGGCGTTCGCGCCTTTGGCTTTCAGTTGACGCGCCATTTGGCGCCCAATCCCGGCGGTGCCGCCAGTGAGCAATATCGTCTTGTTTTTAAGGTCCATGACGCGGAGCCTAGCGCGCCTATTTTAGCAGCACCAGCTCTTCCGCCATGCTTGGGTGAATGGCCGTGGTTGCGTCAAAGTCTGCCTTGGTCAGACCCGCCTTGATCGCCACCGCTGCGGCTTGAATAATCTCCGCGCTCTCCGGACCGATCAGATGCAAGCCCAAAACTTGGCCGCTCTTACCATCGCACACCATCTTATACAGGCCGCGCTCCATGCGGTCAGAGAACACGTTTTTCATCGGCCGAAAATCAGAGGTGTAGATCGCAACCTCTGCATAATGTTCCCGCGCCTCAGCCTCTGTCAGACCAACCGCGGCAATTGATGGCTGGCTGAAAACGGCGCTTGGGATGCAGGAATGATCGATTGTGCGCGGATTGCCGCCGAACAAGGTATCGGCAACGGCATGTCCTTCGCGAATTGCAACCGGGGTCAACTGCACTCGGTCGGTCACATCGCCCACCGCATAGACGCTGTTGCAGACTGTCTTCGAATGAGCATCGACCGGGATTTCGCCCTTTGGACCCAATTCGATACCCGCATTTTCAAGGCCCAAGCCATCGGTGTTGGGTTTGCGCCCGGTAGCGACCAGTACGTGATCAACTTCTTTCACTGTGCCATTGGTCAGCGTTACCGCTAGCGAGCCATCAGCGTTCTTCGTGATATTCTCGATTTGAGCGCCGAGTTGAATATCCATGCCGCGTGCCCGCATGATGGGGGGCAAGCGATCGACGATATCTTGGTCATAGGTTCGCAGGATCGTATCAGATCGATTCACCAGCGTCACATCACTGCCCAGCGCATTGAACACACCGGCAAATTCCACAGCGATGTATCCGCCGCCCATCACCATCAGGCGCTTGGGAAACTCATCGAGGTAGAATATCTCATTCGACGTAATGCAGTGCTCGTTGCCAGTGAACTCGGGCACCAATGGCCAGCCGCCCGTCGCGATCAGAAGATGCTTCGCAGTGATCTCTCGACCCGACGCCAATTTGACCGAATTCGGTCCAGTGATTTCCGCGCGTTCGTGGATTGCTTCAACCCCGGCATTGTCCAAGGTGTTGCCGTACAAACCTTCAAGCCGGTCTACATCTGAGTTCACGAAATCGCGCAGAACAGACCAATCGAAACTCGTCTCTCCCAGCGTCCACCCCTTGTGTGAGGCGTGATTCAATTCTTCGGCGAACATGCTGGCGTAGACCAGCATCTTCTTAGGCACACAGCCGCGAATGACGCAGGTCCCGCCAAAGCGATGCTCCTCTGCCACGGCCACGCGCGCGCCATGCGCGGCGGCTATGCGGCTGGCGCGGACGCCGCCGGACCCTGCTCCGATAGTGAAGAGATCGAAATCGTATTCGGCCATTGCGGCGATGCTCCCTTATGCTGGGCGCGATATGGCGACCCAGCGGGGACTTGCCAAGCGCGCAGACGATTTGAAGAGCTATTCGCGCATCAGCCCCGCTTGGTTACCCTTGCGAAGTGCGAGCGCCAGTGCGCCCGCCGCCGCCTGAACGACCACGGCCACCGCCTCCCGGACGACCACCACCGCCGCCTGGACGACCGCCGCCGCTGCTGCCACCCGGACGGCCTCCGCCACCCCCACCGCCACTGCGGTTCGGCCGGCCTTTGCGCGCACCGTGCTTTTGCTTAGGCTTGCCTTGTGGACGGCCATCGCCGCCGCCAGCGCCATCACTCTGCGGCTTTCCACTGCCGGAGCGCTGACCACCGAAGGGTTTTGGGCGAACCTTTTTCTTGGCAACACGGTTTTGACCGCGTGGCGCAGGCTTAGTCGGGCCAACGCCCTCTACAACGGCGCGGAAGTTTTCCGGCAGGTCTAGCCGCTCAAACTCAGCGTCGGTCGTGCGGGTAATGTCTTTGAGGTATGCGCGCTCATCCTCAGCGCAGAATGCGATTGCAACCCCGTCCTTGCCGGCGCGCGCGGTGCGGCCGATGCGGTGGACATATTGCTCTGGCACATTGGGCAATTCGTAGTTAATGACGTGGCTGACGCCCGGAATATCAATCCCGCGCGCGGCCACGTCGGTTGCCACGAGAACTGGCGTTTTAGCGCGTTTAAACTCGCTAAGCGCGCGTTCCCGCTGCGGCTGTGATTTGTTGCCATGGATCGCGTTGGCGCCAATGCCGGCTTGAGCAAGCTTCTTCACGACGCGGTCTGCGCCGTGCTTTGTGCGGGTAAAGACCAGCACACGCTCAATCTTGCCGGGCACCTCATGGCGGCCAGACAACACCATTTCGATCAGCGATTGCTTCTCATTTTGCTGCACCATGAAGAGGTACTGATCGATCCGCTCTGCCGTGCTCGATTCCGGAGTGACAGAGACCTGAACCGGGTTGTGACAATAGCCCTTCACCAGTTCCTTGATCTGCTTTGGCATGGTCGCCGAGAAGAATAGGGTCTGGCGCTCTTTCGGCACCAATTGGCTGATCCGGCGCAGGGCGTGGATAAAGCCTAAGTCGAGCATCTGATCCGCTTCATCGAGAACCAGGATTTCAACGCCGGACAGGTTGAACGCTTTTTGGTCGATCAGATCGAGCAAGCGACCAGGGGTCGCGACCAGGATGTCGGTTCCGCGATGCAGCTTGTTCCGGTCTTTATTGACGCTGGTGCCGCCGACGATTGAGTGGACTTTCATGCCCGCCATCGCGCCATAATCCTTGGCGCTTTGGGCGATTTGCCCGGCCAGCTCGCGGGTCGGCGCGAGCACCAACATGCGGCAGGATTTGAACGGGATCTGGTTGTCACTCTCGCGGAGCCGGTCGATGCTGGGCAGCATAAATGCCGCCGTTTTGCCGGTGCCCGTTTGCGCGATACCCAGCAGGTCGCGGCCTTCCAACACGGGCGGGATCGCCTGCGCCTGGATCGGGGTTGGCGTGGTATAGCCCTTCAGGTCCAATGCCTGAAGAATGGGCTGTGACAGGTCGAGGTCTTCAAATTGGACCGTCTGTTCAGATGAATTTGTCATTGATAATTCGCAATATATTTGCGGCGCGCAGAGGCTTAGCTCGCGCGGCGCGGGGGTAAAACCGCCCGCGTGAAAAGGGAAGTCTGTGAAATAAACCGAGGCGCGGCCGGGGCAGATTGTTTGGTCCAATCGCCGCTTCACGCTGGCTCGCGCGCTTCGCTAGTGCAGCATTTGGAGGAGAAAAGGCGGAAAGTCAAAGCAATTCGCTGGCGGCCACTCTCCCAGCCTCACCCGTTCGCCCTGAGCTTGTCGAAGGGCGCGCGCCTAGCTTACAATCAAGAGATGGCCTTCTATTGCTACATGCTCCGCTGCAATGATGGCACTTACTACACGGGCCATACCGACGATCTTGATGCACGGATCGCCACCCATCAAGCGGGCGCGCTCCCCGGCTACACCGCCGAGCGTCTACCTGTTGTCTTTGTCTGGAGCGCAGACTTCCCGACCCGGGAAGAAGCCATAGCCGCCGAATTTCGTATCAAGGGCTGGAGCCGAGCGAAGAAGGAAGCTCTTATCCGTGGCGATTGGGACGAGATAAGCCGTTTGGCACGCAATCGCCAGAACAGATAAGCCAGCGCGCGTCCTTCGACAGGCTCAGGACGAACGGGGATTTTCGTAAATGATATCCATAAGCCTCAATTTGCCATCCCAGCCGCTTCCATCAGCGCCTTAGTACTCGCATCAAAGTCACCTTCGCCTGCATCAATGTCCTTGGCCATTTTCTTGCCCAGCTCGACACCGAACTGATCGAACGGATTGATGCCCATCAGCACTGCATTCGCGAAAGTGCGATGCTCGTGAAAAGCGATCAACGCGCCAAGCGCCGCAGCATCCAGATCATCGACCAGAATCATCGCGCTGGGCCGGTTCCCGGGGAATGCGCGCGCGGGATCTTTGCCATCGGCGGACATATTGCCGCCCGCCATCAAAGCGGCGCCTTGCGCGAAGCAATTGATCAGCAAGCTCTTGTGATGCGCCGGGTCCAGCTCGTCTCCGGGTGCGATGCTGGCGATGAAATCGACCGGGATCAGATGTGTGCCCTGGTGCAGCAATTGGAACACCGCATGCTGCGCATCCGTGCCCACTCCGCCCCAAGTCACGGCGGCGGTTGGGCGGTCAACGGGTTCGCCCTTGGCCGTCACGCTCTTGCCGTTCGATTCCATCTCAAGCTGCTGCAAATAGTCGGGCAGCAGATCGAGCCGCTCGTCATAGGCGAAAACCGCGCGCGTCTGGCACCCTCTGGCGCGGGTGTAATATTGGTCAGCAAAGGCCGCGAGCAGCGGCAGGTTCGCCCTGCCCTGAGCCTCGCGGAAATGCGTATCGATCGCCTGCGCCCCGGCGAGCATCGCCTGAAAATCGTCCATGCCGACCGCCAGCGCGACCGGGAAGCCAATGCTAGACCATAGTGAGTAACGCCCGCCGACGCTCTCTGGAAATGGCAGGATGCGCGTTTCATCAACGCCCCAATCCACCGCGCCTTCTGGATTGGCGGTGAGCGCGATCACACGGCCGCTCGGGTCATCCACGCCATTGTCACCGAGCCATTTGAGCGCGCTCGCCGCATTGGTCATGGTTTCGATTGTGGTGAAGGTCTTTGAAGCGATCGCAATCAGTGTGGTGGCCGGATCGCACGCCGCGAAGGCTTGCTCCAAGGCGAGGCCGTCAATGTTCGAGACAACGTGAACGTCCACCAGACTGAGATCGCGGGCCAAAGCATCGACCGCCAGATCAGGGCCCAAGGCGGAGCCGCCAATTCCGATATGGATCAGATGGTTGACCTCTCCCAGAGCGCCTTGATGAATAGCCTCGACCAGCATGCCCATGCGCGCGGTCAGAGCCTGTGCTTCCTCGACATCCGCCTCGGTTCCGCTGCCGCGCATTGCACCGTGGGTCGCCGCGCGGCCCTCGGTCGGGTTTACTGTCCCGCCGCCAAACAATGCCTCGCGCTGAGCGTCGAAGTCCATTGCCTCAGCCAAGGCCTCAAGCTGATCGAGGATCGCATCATCGAGATGCGTTTTTGACCAATCAAACCTTATGCCCAGATCGCCCAGCTCCCCAAGCGAGGCCTCCAAACGCTGGCTCAGCTTCTCCAAACGATCAGGATCAGCGGCGAACAATTCGCTCAGTTTGGGCGGCGGCAGGGCGCAAATAGCGTCCCAAGTGGTGGAAATCGGATCAGTCATGGGCAAATATCCTTGGCGTGATAGGCCACTCGCGACTAGGGACGCACGCGATGAATGTTAAGACCCAAACTGATGCTGCGTCCAGCTCTGGTGACGTATGCGCGGCGGCCAGCGACAATGCCGGCGATGTTGCGGCCCCAAAAGCGCCCGCAGAGGAACAGCCGGAGAGCCTCGGGAGCTTTGCGTTTTTCCTGTTCAAACTGATCTTTGTGGTCCTGGTTTTTCGCAGTCTAGTGTTCTCGCCCTTCTCGATACCGTCCGAGAGCATGCTTCCGCATTTGTGGAACGGCGACTATTTGCTCGCCGCGAAATGGCCGTACGGCTATTCCGACAATTCCATGCCATTTGGTGCACCGATTGTACCGGGCCGCGTGCTTGCGAGCGCGCCGGAGCCAGGCGATGTTGCGATCTTCAAGCATCCGATTGATGGCACCGATTACATCAAGCGCGTGATTGCTCTGCCCGGTGACAGCGTGGCGATGGTCGACGGGCAAGTCGTGCTCAATGGTCAGACCGTGCCGAAAGTGCGGATCGAAGACTTTATCATTCCCGTTTCGGGCAATACTAGCTGCGCCTGGGGCGCGGAACTGCGCACTGACACGAATGGCCTGGATATCTGCGCCTATCCGCGCTTTCGCGAGACCCTGCCCAATGGTGTCAGCTACGAAGTGCTCGACTTTGGCCCCACAGGGGCGGATAATATGGATGCGGTCATCGTGCCGGAAGGCCGGATGTTCGTGATGGGCGACAACCGCGACAATTCACAAGACAGCCGCTTTCCCGCCAGCGCTGGCGGCGGTGTCGGGCTGGTCCCGCAAGACAATCTGGTCGGCCGCGCGACAATCCTGATGTGGTCCACAGATGGCGGATCGGATTGGATCAAACCTTGGACATGGTTCAGCGCGGCGCGCTGGAGCCGCTTGGGTCAAACGCTATGAGCGCCCCTCCCCTTGATCATCTTGGCCCGGAAACAACCGAGTGGCTGAGCCAGCTTGGCCTGGACGTGGCCAAGGAGGCCGCATGGCTGGAGGCGCTTACCCATGGCAGTGTCCAAGGCAACCTGCCCAATGGCGCGCCAACGCCCAAGGATTATCAGCGGCTAGAATTTCTCGGCGACCGCGTGCTTGGTCTGTCGGTGGCCGATTGGCTTTACCGCGACGGCGATGCGCCAGAAGGCAAGCTGTCGCAGCGCTTGAACGCTTTGGTCAGCGGCGCAACCTGCGCCCGCATCGCCCGAACAATCGGCCTGCCCGACCATTTGCGTCTCGGCAAACAGGCCCGCGATGATGGCGGCGCGGACAGCGACAATATTCTCGGCGATGTGATGGAGGCGATGATCGGCGCGTGCTTCATCGAGCATGGGTTCGAGACCGCCCGCGATTTCATCTACCGCGCATGGGCCGATGAACTCACTGGTAAGGCGGGCGAGGCAAAGCACCCCAAATCCGCCTTGCAAGAATGGGCCGCCGGCAACCGTCACCGCACGCCAGAATACCAAGTGATCGACCGCAGCGGGCCAGACCACGCCGCGCGCTTCACCGTAAAAGTCAGCGTGCATAAGGTTGGCGAGGCAGAGGCAATCGCGGCAAGCAAATCAGAGGCCGAAAAGCAGGCCGCAAAAGCATTTATGGAGCGCTTCGGATGAGCATTGGTACAGATATCGCGGCGAGGAAGCAGTCCAATGACTAAGCAGAAATGCGGCGCCGTCGCCGTGATTGGCGCGCCCAACGCGGGCAAATCCACCTTGGTCAATCAATTGGTCGGCCAAAAGGTCGCGATCACATCGTCCAAAGCGCAAACCACCCGCGCCCGCATGCTCGGCATCGCCTTGCATCAGGACGGGGATGAAAACACGCAGATGATCCTGGTCGATACCCCCGGTATTTTTGAACCTCGCCGCAGGCTGGACCGCGCAATGGTCAGCGCCGCTTGGGAAGGTGCAGAGGCCGCCGATGCCGTACTGCTGATCGTCGATCCCATTAAACAGCGCCGGCACGAGCTGATGCCGCTGCTAGAGGCGCTTGCCAAACGCCCCGAGCGCAAGATCCTGGTCCTCAACAAGGTTGATCGCGCAAAGAAAGAACCACTGCTGGCGCTCGCTCAGGAATTGGGCGAACTTGTTGAGTTTGCAGAGATCTATTTCATTTCCGCTTTGAATGGCGAAGGCGTGTACGAGCTCAAATCAAAGCTCGCCGACATGATGCCAGAGGGGCCTTGGCATTACCCAGAAGATCAGGTTTCAGACGCCTCTGAACGCCTGCTCGCCGCAGAAATCACCCGCGAACAGTCTGTATCTGCAGCCGCACGAAGAGCTGCCCTATGACGCTGCTGTTCGGCCCGAAAGCTATGAGGTTCGCAAAGACGGCTCGGTCGAGGTGCGCCAGCAAATCGTGATCGCTCGCGACAGTCAGAAACCAATCGTGCTCGGCAAAGGCGGCCAGCGGATCAAAGCCATTGGCGAGGCCGCGCGTAAAGAACTCGCAGAAATCCTCGGCGTAAAGGTGCATTTGTTCCTGCATGTGAAGGTCTCAGAAGGCTGGTCCGAGGACAAAGAAGTGTTTGAAGAAATGGGCCTCGACTGGGTCAAATGAGCACGCGTCCCCTCAGGAAGTTTGTGAAGCGCTACACGACCTTGTCGAGCGCGCTGCAAACCTTGAGGCAAGAGAAGCTGGTCCTGCTCAGCCCTTCGAAATGGGACGATGCGAATGACGCCTATTTCATGGACCTCTATCGCTCACAAATAGCATCACAATCGGTGCTGGCTCTGTGCTGTACCATGGCCAAAGAGACCTATCATCACTGGCGGGTATTCACCCAAGGCATGGATGGGATCGCGATTGAGTTTCACCGCGAGCCGCTGGAGCAAGCCGTTGAAAGGACAGATGGGTTTCGCGCAGGAGCGGTGAACTACATGAGCGTGCAGGCGCTCAAAGACCAGGCATCATCTGGTATCAAAACACTGCCTTTCGCCAAACGCGAGGGCTATTCCGACGAGCGCGAATGGCGCATTATCGCTGAATGTGAGGACGTGCGCGAATATGCCGATCTGCCGATTGAACTATCGTGGATCAGCAGCATCACCTTCAGCCCCTGGATGCCCCCAAGCCTGAGCGATAATTTGCGCAGCATCATCAAGGAAATCGTGCCTGATGCTAAGATATCTCTGCGCGCCAGCAGCCTTACCAACAGCAAGGCATGGAAAGACGCGGGGCGAGATTTGACAGCGCGGTAAGACGCTCAAATCTAACGCTTTTTCGCGATCTTGATCTTCTGCTGCTTGGCGAAGCTCTTGGTCGAATCTTCGCTGCGGTTCAGGGCCTTTGCAATCTGCTTTAAGCCCTGCCCCTTAGACGCAAGCAGCTTTAGCCGGCCCGCCTCTTCGGCGTTCCAAGGTTGCTTGTGCCGTTCAAATCGTTCTTTGCCCATAGCAGCCGACTAGCCGCATGCGCTCGCAATAGCGAGGGCCCGCGCGAACGATTGAACTTCAGCGCTTATTTAGCAGCGAGCTGTTCGAGCTTAGCGCGAAGGCTTGGCTCGTCAAAAGGCTTGACGATATAGTCATCCGCGCCCGCATTGATGCCTTCATGAATGTCGGCAACATCGCCTTTAGACGTGCAGAACACGATCGTAGGCGCATGCGGCGTTGGGATCGCGCGAAGCTTGGTGACAAACTCCAAGCCATCCATTTCCGGCATTTCCCAATCGGTCAGAACCAATTGCGGCATGGATTTCTTGCAACGAGCAAGGGCTTCTTCTCCATTTTCCGCTTCAATCGGAGAATAGCCGAGGCTTTTCGCAATCTTGCTGGAAACCTTGCGGATCACGCGGCTGTCATCAACGATCAGGCACGTCTTTGTCGCAACCTGCTGAGGTGCAGCGCTTTCACGCTGGGCCTTGGCTGCGCGAACAATCGCAGCGGTATCGCCAGCATCCTGCGCTGCAGGGGCCTCTGGTGCTGGAGCTGCTTCGCTCGCCTCAGCGGGCGCTTCGGCTTCAACCTGGGGTTCTACCACATCGTCTTCAGACACAGGGCCGCCTTTGGCTTCAGCGAGCTTTTCAGCCAGCGTCTTGCCTTCCATTGAGCGTTTAAGCCGTGCCTCGCCCGAAGGTGACTTCGGGCCGGTGGTGCGTTTGATTAGATTTTGAATGGCTCAAGCTCCCCGTCTTGCGCTGAGACGGCGCCTTGGAATTGCGCCTCCATCGAAGCGACAACTGGCGCACCAAGCGGATCGCTGGCGGTTTCATCGGCACTCTCGCCTTCGCCCGGCGTCATGCAAACGTGCACATATGGCATCCAGACGTCGCCAAATTCGGCCTTTTGATACCACACATCCAGGACATCATAGCTGGCCCAGATCCCGTCGGGCTCGCGCAGGCGCAGCCCCTCACCAATGCGCGGCACAGCGGCAAAGCGCATACGCTCCTGAGATTGATGCGTCTCGTTTTGAACTTCGATTTCGATCACGTGGTTCGGCCTCTAACTGTTGGCCTGTGCGCGCTCGCACCTCGGCCGTCGAGACTCTGATACGGGACAATACTTGACGATTTGCAAACAAGAACTCGTAAACCACAATTTTCCAGCCGCATCAGTGGGAATACGTGTTTAAACAGGGATTTACCCTATTCGCCATTTACCAAGTGAGCGCCGCTGTGCGCCAAGGCTCGCACGGTGACGACCTGCTTCTTGCGAGAATCGGTGATGAAATGAAGCGCCGCTGGGACGCTCCCTTCCCTACTTTGCGTCAGCCTTTGCCGCCTTCTTAGCAGGCGCCTTCTTCTTCGCCGCCGTCTTCTTCTTTGGGGCGGCTTTCTTGCGTTTCTTCTTCGCAGGCCCCTTGGCCGCGCGCGCATCGATCAGCTCAATCGCCTGTGCAGCCTCAATATCCTCTGGCTTTACGTCCTTGGGTATGGTCGCATTGACGTTTCCATCGGTCACATATGGGCCATAGCGCCCCGGCATCACCTTGATCTCGCCGCCGCTAGTCGGGTGCTCGCCAAGGGTCTTGATGGGCTCGGCTTTTTGCCGCCCACCACCCTTGCGATTGGCCGCCTCCGCCAGCAGCATCACCGCCGCATTCATGCCGGTTTCGAACACGTCGACCGTACTGGTAAGCTTCGCATACTTACCATCGTGGCGCAGGTAAGGCCCGTAGCGCCCGATCGCCGCCTCGATTTCCTTACCAGTCTCCGGGTGCGCCCCGATGATCCGCGGCAAATCAAGCAGCTTGATCGCCCAATTGAGATCAAAATCATCCAGATCTTTAGGAATGGAGGCGCGCTTCTTCTTCTCTTCGTGCTCCATCTCAACATAGGGGCCAAAGCGCCCGGTCTTGCGGTGGATGTCCTCACCCGTTTCCGGGTGTTGACCCATAACGCCATCGGCGCTGCCATCATCGCCATCGCTACCGGGTTGGGCAAAGCGGCGTGTGAACTTGCACTCAGGGTAGTTGACGCAAGCGATAAACGCACCAAAGCGTCCGCCGCGCAGGTTCAACTTGCCATTTTCACGCCCCTCGGTTGCGCACAGTGGGCAGCGGCGGGGATCTTCACCGTCTTCGATAGGCGGGAAGAGATAATCTGACAGATATTCATCAAGCGCCTCCGTCACCTCCGAGGGAAGCTTCTCCATCACCTCTTCGGTCTTGGGTTTAAAGTCCTTCCAGAACTTGGCGAGCAGCTCTTTGTAATCCTCACCGCCATCAGAGACAGTGTCGAGCTCGTCTTCCATGCCAGCGGTAAAGTCATACGCCACATAGGTGGGGAAGAAGCGCTCTAGAAAAGCAGTTAGGAGACGCCCAGAATCCTCTGCATGAAAACGATTTTTCTCCATTCGCACATAGTCACGGTCACGGATCGTCTGGATCGTTGAAGCATAGGTGGAAGGACGGCCAATCCCGAGCTCCTCCAAACGCTTGACCAACGAAGCCTCAGAGAAGCGCGGCGGCGGCTGTGTGAAGTGCTGATTGGCTTCGACGCCCTTCTTGGCTGGAGCATCGCCCTTCGACATCGCAGGAAGCAAGCCTTCTTCGTCGTCATCAGACTTATCATCAAAGCCTTCTTGATAGACTGCAAAAAAGCCAGGGAATTTGACGACCTGGCCAGTCGCGCGCAGTTCATGCTGCCCCGTCGCATCGCGCAAAGTGATCGTCGTGCGCTCCAATTGCGCGGCCGACATCTGGCTCGCCATGGCGCGCTTGAAAATCAGCGAATAAAGCTTCGCCTCGTCGCCAGAGCCAGCCTTATCTTTAGTAAAGTTGGTTGGCCGAATGGCCTCGTGTGCTTCCTGAGCATTTTTCGCTTTAGTGCTGTAAAAACGTGGTTTTTCTGGCTTATAAGAGCTATCAAAGCGCTCATCAATCGCATCGCGAGCGGCGGCAATCGCGCTGCCGTCCATCTGCACACCGTCGGTCCGCATGTAAGTGATTGCGCCCGCTTCATAGAGCGATTGCGCGCACCGCATGGTGTGACTGGCTGAGAAGCCAAGCTTACGCGAGGCCTCTTGCTGTAGCGTTGAGGTTGTGAATGGCGGTGATGGGTTGCGCTTGAGCGGCTTGGTCTCAATCTCTTCAACCGTAAAGCGTCCGGCCTCAACCGCGGCCTTGGCGGCCATAGCGGAACCTTCATTGCCAAGGTCGTGCTTGCCCAGCTTTTTTCCGTCAAACTTAACAAGGCGCGCATCGAACGCGGTGCCATCATGCTCCATCTTGGCGAGAACAGACCAATATTCAACCGGATTGAACGCTTCGATCTCACGCTCCCGGTCAACCACCAGCCGCAAGGCAACTGATTGTACCCGGCCAGCCGACTTTGCCCCGGGCAGCTTGCGCCACAGGACCGGCGACAGAGTGAAGCCAAACAGATAGTCCAGCGCGCGGCGCGCGAGATAGGCATCGATCAAATCGGTATCGAGCTCTCGCGGTGACTTCATTGCGGTCGTGACGGCAGATTTCGTGATCGCGTTGAAAGTGACCCGGTCAACCTTGGTCGGCAGAGCCTTACGCTTCTTCAGTAGCTCCTGGACGTGCCAGCTGATAGCCTCCCCTTCCCGGTCGGGGTCGGTCGCGAGGACAAGGCGGCTTGCGCCTTTTGCCGCATCAGCGATTTCTTTGAAGCGCTTCTGCTTGTCACGGTACAGCTCCCAATCCATCGCGAAGTCTTCATCGGGGCGCACACTGCCATCTTTGGGCGGCAAATCGCGGACGTGGCCATAGCTCGCCAAGACCTTAAAGTCTTTGCCGAGGTACTTCTCGATAGTCTTCGCCTTGGCCGGCGATTCAACGATAACAAGCTGCATGGTGGTTCTGTCTAGTTCCTAAGCTGTGCCTTCACGTGTGCACGTACGCGCGAGGGTGGAGCCGCGCAATTAATTCCGTCAAGTGGGCAATTATTCGAAAACTTCGTTGAGTGAAGCCGCGCCATCATGCAGCGACGAGTAGCTGGCGATGCCTATCGCGGTGATCGCTAGCGAGCCAAGGGCGGAGAGGATGGTCGTGACCACGAGATAGGTCGCTAGGGTCCCGACGATTTGCTGAACGCCTCAGGACAAGCGCGCCCAAGCAGTTTTATCGCCTCGTTTGAAAGTTTCATTATGCCCCTAACCCGCCAAGCTCACTCGGCCGCCCGAATGCCGCTCAAGTTCGCCGGTAATCTCCAATTCTAACAACGCCATCTGCACCAGAGCCATTGGCGCGCCCGATTGCCGCACCAGCTCATCCACGGCAACAGGCGCGGTCGATAACAAGGCGGTTATCGCGCCTGTGTCCTCTAGGCTGACGTCCGTGCCATCTAGCTCTGAAAAGTCATAGTCCTCGCGCCCTTCGGCCACCACGTTGAAGCGCGAGCGCGGTGTACCGGCGAAACTTTCGAGCAGCTCAGTCACTTCCTCAGGCGATTGGACCAGAACCGCGCCATCGCGGATCAACTGGTTGCAACCGAGGCTTCGTGTGTCGAGCGGCGAACCGGGGATCGCCATGACCTCGCGACCTGCCTCGCCAGCCAAACGCGCCGTGATGAGCGAGCCGGATTTTGGCGCGGCCTCGACGACCAATGTGCCCGCAGCAAGACCGGCGATGATGCGGTTGCGGCTGGGAAAGTGGCTCCCGCGCGGCTGAGTGGCGGGCGGTTGCTCTGCGATTAGCAAGCCTTCAAGCGCAATCTGCTCCTGCAGCTCAGAGTGCTGCGGCGGATACGCGATGTCGATCCCGCTGGCGATAACGCCGATAGTCGCGCCAGCACTCGCAGACAGCGCACCTTCGTGGCTCGCGCCGTCAATCCCGCGCGCAAGGCCTGAGACAACGGAATAGCCCCGCTCTGCCAAATCACGCCCGAACTGCCGAGCGAGCTTCACCGCTGCGGCGGACGAGTTGCGCGCTCCAACCATCGCCACGCAGGGCTTCGACGCCAACCGCACGTCTCCGCGATAGGTGATGATTGGCGGCGCGCTTTCTATCTCCGCAAGCAGAGGCGGAAAGTCGGGCTGATCATGGAACAGATAGCTTGCCCCTGCCCGCTGGATCCCTTCGATCTCTCGCTCGATTTTGTCGCGCGGCGCCGGACGATAGGTGCGCTTTCCGCGGCGGCCCAGCTCTGGCAAAGCCTCAATCGCTGCAACCGCGTTGCCAAACCGCGCGAGCAGCCGGCGATAGCTTACGGGGCCGATATTGGGCGATCTAAGCAAGCGAATACGGGCAAACGCCTCAAGCTGGCTCAGCCCTTTGTCACCGCCCCCAGACGCGCTCATTTTGAGCTGCCGATCTTGGGCTCCTCACCCTTTGCCAAGCGCCCAATATTTTCGCGGTGGAGATAAATGATCAGGCCTGCAATCGCTGCAAGCACTGGAAAGAACTGCGGATAACCAAACAGCGGGGCCGCCGCAGCCGCTGCGACCACCGCGCTCATGCCGGCGAGAGATGAAATCCGGAAAATCGCCAGCATCGCGAGCCAAATACCGGCGTATGCTAGGCCGATTGGCCAAGCGAGGCCGAACGCAACCCCCGCATTGGTAGCAACGCCCTTGCCGCCTTTGAACTTCAGCCACACGGGATAGCAATGACCGATCACCGCGCCGCCGGCAGCAAAGGCCATAGCAACCTGCCCGCTTTCACCTGGCCAAAGCAATCCGGCGAGGAACACTGGCGCAAAGCCTTTCAGCAAATCGAGCAGCAATGTGCCCGCCGCCAAGCCTTTGTTGCCCGTGCGCAAAACATTGGTCGCACCGATATTGCCGCTGCCGATGTCGCGGACATCACCCATGCCCGCCGCTTTCGTCAGCAGTAGGCCAAACGGGATCGAGCCAAAGGCGTATCCCAACAAGGCGGCTAGCAATGGTTCCATGGTCGTAATGCCCCTTTTCACGAGCTTAGGTCGGCTGCCGCTTCCCTTTTCGCAAGGCCTAAGTAAAAGGCGGCTGTTCGACAAGCTATTGCAACAAGGTCCAATCCGATCACCAGTCCCGACGCCCCGATCCTCTTACTCGACACCGGCGTTGGCGGGCTGACGATTTATGACGCAGTGCGCCGCGCTTTGCCCACTGCACCGATCATTCTGGCGGCTGATTACGACGGATTGCCATACGGCAAGAAGACCGAAGCTGAGGTTGCCGCACGGGTCGCCGGGCTACTTGGCCGGATGAGCGAACGCTATGAGCCGCGCCTCGCCTGTATCGCTTGCAACACCGCCAGCACGATTGCGCTCGATATGGTGCGCGATGTGCTGGAAATTCCGGTTGTGGGGACTGTGCCAGCGATCAAACCTGCTGCGCTCACCAGCAAAACTGGTGTTATCGGAATGCTCGGTACGCAGGGGACAGTGCGCCAGCCCTATGTCGACCGGCTGGAGGCCGAGTTTGTCAAACAGGGCACATTGCTGCGCTTTGCCGCGCCGGATCTTGTCGATGAGGCCGAAAGCAAACTGCGCGGAGGGCCGGTAAACCGCGCGGTGCTTAAAGCGGCCCTCGAAGGCTTAAGCGAGCATGATCACGAAATGAAGCTCGACCGGATTGTGCTAGGCTGCACGCACTTCCCATTGCTCGAAGATGAGCTGATGGATGTCGCGGTGAACGAGCTGGGAATGCCGCCAGACATCCGTTTCCTCGATGGAGCGGAGGGCATCGCGAGGCGGATCGCGCACTTGTTAGATGGTCAGGAATTTGTCCGAAATGGCCCTAATCGCGCCGTCACCACGGGCGACATCAGTATGCTTCAGGAACTCAAAAGCACCCTCGCGACTTATGGAATCGATCAGATTGATCGATTTTAAGCAGAGCATATGCAAATCGTTCGCAAAGATAGCGCTGGAATTGGTCCGCTCTACTGCCTAAATCGCACCCACTAACAGCCCGATTCAATCGGACGAAACGAAGAGCACAACGCGTGAATTACGGAAACGTCTTCGATAAAGCGATCGACCGCCTTCATGAGGAAGGTCGCTACCGCGTGTTCATCGACATCATGCGCAACAAGGGCGCCTATCCCAACGCACGGTGTTTCCACGGGCACAATGGGCCAAAGCCGATCACGGTCTGGTGCTCCAATGATTATCTGGCGATGGGCCAGCATGAAAAAGTCATCACCGCGATGGAAGACGCGCTGCATGATGTCGGCGCAGGCTCTGGCGGCACCCGCAACATTGGTGGCAATACGCACTTTCATGTCGAGCTGGAGCGAGAGCTTGCGGACCTGCATGGCAAAGAAGGCGCGCTGACCTTTACCAGCGGCTATGTCTCCAACGATGCGACGCTTTCCACGCTCGGCAAATTGCTTCCCGGCTGTGTGATTTTTTCCGACGCACTCAACCATGCCAGCATGATTGCGGGCATCCGCAATTCCGGCTGTGAGAAGCGGGTGTTCCGTCACAATGACATGGCGCATTTGGAAGAGATGCTGGCCGCGGAAGATCACGACACACCTAAAGTGATCGCGTTTGAAAGCGTTTATTCGATGGACGGCGATGTCGCGCCTATCCACGAGATTTGCGACCTCGCCGAGAAATACAACGCCCTCACCTACATCGACGAAGTGCATGCAGTTGGCATGTATGGCGAGCGTGGCGGCGGCATTTCAGAGCGTGATAAGGCCGCGCACCGGATCGATATTATCGAAGGCACTTTGGGCAAGGCATTTGGCGTGATGGGCGGCTATATCGCTGCTGACACGCGGGTGATTGACTGCATCCGCAGCTACGCCCCGGGTTTCATCTTCACCACTTCGCTCTCGCCAGTGCTGGTCGCAGGCGTGCTCGCTTCCGTGAAGCATCTCAAGAACTCCAGCGAAGAACGCGATGCGCAGCAAGCCAATGCTGAATTGCTGAAGGAAAAGTTGCGTGATGCGGGCCTGCCCGTGATGGACAGCGTCACGCATATCGTCCCGCTGATGGTTGGCGACCCTGTTCGCGCCAAGAAGATCAGCGACGTGCTGCTCGCCGAATACGGCGTCTACGTTCAGCCGATCAATTTCCCCACCGTTCCGCGCGGAACAGAGCGACTGCGCTTTACCCCCGGCCCGATGCACACGGCCGAAATGATGGACGAACTGACCGAGGCCCTGGTCGAGATCTGGGACCGCCTCGACATGGAATTGCTCAAAGCCGCATAACTGGGCAACGGCAGCGCCGCCGCGCCGTAACGTCCTTTGCTGTACTTCAGCAATGCGCTAGCACTCGCCTAAACCATCAGGAGAAAAATACGTGAGCGGCAATCCCAATCAGAAGTATGACGAAGTCGTGCTAGGCCGTCGGTCAATCCGAGGCTATCTTGATAAGCCGGTCCCGCAGGAACTGATAGAAGAAGTGCTGAAGATGGCTATGCGCTCGCCATCCTCGATGAACACCCAGCCCTATCATTTCCACGTGATCACTGGCGAGCCGCTGGATCGCATCCGCAAAGGCAACACGGAGCGCATTCTCGCCGGAGAGCCTGACAGCCGCGAGTTTCGTAAAGGCCACGCGTTCGAAGGCGTTCACCGCGACCGGCAGGTCGGCTGCGCGGTGCAGCTGTTCGAAGCAATGGGCATCGAACGCGGCGACAAGGAAAAGCGGCAGGATTGGGTGCTGCGCGGCTTCCGCCAATTCGATGCGCCCGTTTGTGTGATCGTGACTTACGATAAGGAACTGTCCGACGCTGACGATACCGTTTTCGATTGCGGCGCAGTGACCACCGCACTGGTCAATGCGGCATGGAGCCGGGGTCTTGGCTGCGTGATAAACAGCCAAGGGATCATGCAATCACCCGTTGTGCGCGAACATGCGAGCATTCCAGACGATCAGGTAATCATGAAAGCCGTCGCATTGGGCTGGCCGGATGAGGAGTTTCCCGCGAACCCAGTAAAGATCACACGCCGCAAAGTTTCGGAAGCGGCGAGATTTGTTGGGTTTGATTGACTTAGTGCTTTTCAGAACGCTGCGCCAAAAGTCTACTGACTGTTACAGACTCAATTTCAGTAATAAACGGGGAGCACTCTAACTGCTAAATGCGGACGTATCTTGCGCCGATTCCTTATGTCCTAAATTAAAGGTGGAAGCGGACATAATGAAATGCCCGCCCCCTGATTTTCCTATCTTAGAACCCGATGGTGCCCGCAACGCGCGCACCCACACTGTTATCACCTGTGTTCCCGCTCACCCCGGCGGAGATGTAGAAACTATCGGTGAGCCGCCCGGTGAGCGACCCGGCGAAGGCTTGCTCCCCGCGATAGGTCGATGCCGCCACGGTCAGCGAGATGTTCTTACCCGGGACGATTGGCGCACTGCCCATCGCCATGGCCGCTGCGATGCCGCCTGACAGGCTTTCGTTGACGTCTTCAAGACGGAAGCTGAGGTTGTCCACCCGCCCCGACAGCGCATCGAACTGCGCGGTGGAGACTTGGGCAACGGCATTGAGCGCCACCCGCACATTGTCGACCGAAGCGGCGGTGGCCACGCTCTGACGGCCCAAAGTGCCATTGGCATCCACTGTCACCGCATCCACAGGGCCAACCTGAGCGGCAGTGCTCGCATCAATGTCGCCGATCCGCACAGAGCTGCCCGTGCCGCCCAGCGTCACTTGGTTGGCCGCCGTCGTTGTCGCTCCTGCGCCCAGCGCCGTTGCCCCATCTTGAGCTGCATTCGCGCCTTGACCAATCGCGCTTGCGCCCACTCCGCGCGCATCAGCCGCATCGCCAATTGCGAGGGCTTGCACCGCTAGCGCCTGGCTGTTCGAGCCAATCGCTGTCGCTTGCTGCAAGGTCGCGCGGGCAGAGCCGCCAATGGCAACGGCGTTCGCGCCGCGAGCAAAGGTTCTGTTCCCCAGCGCAAAGGCATCATCGCCGCGCGCAACAGCATCCTCACCCAGCGCTGTTGCCCGAGCCGATTCAGCCAAAGCGCCTGCACCGACAGCCAAAGCGCTCACCCGCGTTGCGCTTGCACCTGCACCAATCGCAATCCCGTTATCCTGCTGAGCATTCGCATCAACGCCAAAGGCGATGGAGGAAGCACCGGTTGCTTGCGCGCCCAGTTCGTCACCATCGCTGTCACTGCCGATGGCAATAGAGTCTACGCCGCCAGCAACACTGCTGATACCAATTGCGATCGCCTTATCTCCCTGAGCCTGAGCACCCGTGCCAAGCTCGCCTGAGCCTCCGGCACCAAGGGCGATCGAGCCGTTTCCCGATGCCTGCGTATCTACGCCTAGTGCTGTCGATGCGAACCCAGACGCAATGGCACCAAAACCAAAAGCTGATGCATTTTCGCTGGTTGAAATTGCGCTCACGCCAAAGGATGATGTGTTATCGGAATTAGCCACGGAATTCACCCCAACTGCGGTTGAGAATTCTCCGGTTGCATTAGATGTCTGGCCAACAGCAGTCGCGAACGTACCGGTAGCGTCCGAAAAAATCCCACGGCAGTGGAGGCATCACCTGTAGCAGTGGAATCGGCACCCAGCGCAGTTCCGCTAACTATTGATTGAGCGCGCGCACCAAGCGCGGTGCCTTCACTTGATGTTGCACTTGAAGCTTCGCCAATTGCGGTGCCTGCAGCCGATGATGCATTTGAGCCTAGCGCAACCCCCGCACCTGTCGCGCTTGAGCTCAATCCAATAGCGATGCCGCCGTCTCCTGTCGAACTTGTGTTCGCTCCAATAGCGATACCGCTGGATCCTGAAGCACTTGCTGAAACGCCGATTGCGGTTGAGTTGAAACCTCCAGCATTACTGAGAACACCAATTGCGATCGTTTGGACGTTAGATGCCGATGCCGCGTTACCCAAGGCAACACTACTGTCTCCATTAGCGAATGCGTCCGTTCCGATACTGGTTGCCTGTTCGCCCCGTGCACTCGCCCTAAACCCCAAAGCAGTCGCGGACAATTCCGACGCAATGGCATCAGCCCCGATAGCGACTGCTTGCTCACCGGTGGCCTGAGCGCCAATTAAGTCGCCATTACTGCCATCCCCGCCAATCGCAATCGCGCTTGCGCCAAGAGCGTCACTTTGAATGCCAATAGCGATACCGTTGGATCCTGAAGCACTTGCTGAAACGCCGATTGCTGTTGAGTTGAAACCTCCAGCATTACTGAGAAGACCAATTGCGATCGTTTGGACGTTAGATGCCGATGCTGCAGCCCCCAAGGCGACGCTATCGTCTCCACCTGCGGATGCGTCCGTTCCGATGCTGGTTGCCCTTACGCCCTGTGCGCTCGCCCTAAACCCCAAAGCAGTCGCAGACAATTCCGACGCAATGGCATCCGCACCGATAGCGACTGCTTGCTCACCGGTGGCCTGAGCGCCAATTGAGTCGCCATCATTGCCATCCCCGCCAATGGCAATCGCGCCTGCGACAATGGCGTCACTTTGAAAGCCAATCGCGATAGCGTCGTCAGCCTGCGCATTTGCAAAGGCGCCGATTGCGGTCGCGTCGATTGCTGCATCCGTAAAGGCGCCGATTGCGGTCGCGTTACTCCCAGCCGTTACTGAGCCCGCGCCCACGGCAGTTGCGTTTAATTGACCGGCGTTGGCATTCAAACCGACGGCAATAGCTTGCGTCCCCGATGCATCTGCATCGCCAATGGCAATTGCGTCATTAGCGCCAGCATCAGAACCGGCCCCAACGGCAGTTGCACGAAAACCATTTGCTAGGGAGTTGAAGCCAAGTGCACTTGCATTGTTAGCGGCAGCATTTGCGCCAACACCAAATGCCGATGCTCCATCGCCAACAGCACGAGTAACGATGTTGGCACCATTGCCGTCTGCATCGCCGCCAACTGCGGCTGCGCCAACACCATCGGCAAGTACGTCATTGCCAACCGCCAACGTGCCCGGACCTCTCGCAACTGCGAAGTCACCTATCGCCGTTGCACCATCACCAATTGTATTCTCCGGATCAGCAACAGCAGCACCACCACACGCAAAAGATTGGACACCGTTTTGATCATTTGCATTGCCGTCGGTATCTGTTCCCGCATCAGCCACCCCATTATTATTTGTATCGAGCAGGCAGGTATCGGCCTGTGCGGTTTGCGGCATGGCCATAATCCCGATCGCCACCGCAGTGGTGGCCGTGGCGGTCAAAAGTAACGTACGCATTGTCTTTCCCCTTTTCTATCCAAAAAATTCTGGCGCAGAGTTAGGGGAGCGCTTGCCTGCCGCATATACCGCGATCGCGGTATGGTGATCGCCTCATTCTAGGGTATGCTGGCTGGGTTCGAGTGTTTTTAAGGTGCTGCCACATGATCCGCGTTGCCATTATTGAAGATGATCCAGCCATGCGCGATCTGTTGTCGCATGCGGTCAGCGAAACTGAGGACATGATCCTGACCGATACAGCGGCCAACTGCGTTGCGGGCTCTGGTATGATCGAGGCAGGCGGTTATGATGTCCTGCTGTGCGATTTGGGCCTGCCCGATGGCAGCGGGGTGGATCTGATCAGGAAAGAGGTCTTAACCGGCCGGGATACCGACATCTTGGTAATCACGATCTTTGCAAATCAAGCGAAAGTTCTGGATGCGGTGAGGGCGGGCGCGCGCGGGTATCTGCTCAAAGATGAACGGATTGAAGATTGTATTGAGGCCATTCGCAACATCCGTGCAGGGGTTCCCCCATCAGCCCGGTGATCGCGCGGCAATTGCTTGGTGAGATCAAACCTGATCCAGCACAGCCTGCCGTGCCGATGGCATCGCCCCTGTCAGAACGCGAATTTGAGGTGCTGAACCTGCTCGCGCGTGGTTTTTCCAATGCGGAATGTGCGGATGTCCTGAGCGTATCGAGCCACACTGTTGGAACACACGTCAAAAACATCTATCGCAAACTAGAAGTCAACAGCCGAGCGGAGGCGTTGTTTGAAGCTTCATCACAGGGGCTACTCGTGCGCGAGTAGAATGGGCGCGAGTAAAGCGGGGATGTCTGCATTGGCGATGCGGTTCGCACTGCTGTGCCTTATGCTGCTCGCTGTGCCAGGCACTCTGCTGGCTCAGACCGCCGTCCCCTTTGAGGTGATTGAGACGCCCACCGGGCCGATCATCGAATTTACCGAGGGGGAATATATCCTCAGCGAAGGCATCCAGTTTCCAAACGAAGGGTGGGAGCGAGGCGAGAACCCGGCAATATACCGCATAAACGAAGCCAAATGGCGGATCGGTGACGAACACAGTTTGAGCGGACAATTTCGGTTTGAACGCAGCGCGATTGGAGCAAACCCTATCGCGCTTTACACAATCAGTACGCGCAACAATTTTACAGTGCTGGTGAACGGTGAAGAGGTCTACCGCAACTTTGCGCAGGTCTCTGATCAGATGAACACTTGGTATCGGCCCATCTTAATTCCGATCCCAACGGAAACCTTAAGGCCTGGGCTGAACGAGATCATCTTTCAGGTGTATTCGCAAGAATCGCTGGGAATTGGCCGCGTGCTGCTCGGGCCGCAAATCACGTTACAGGAATTCCACGATACGCGGTTCTTTTGGCAGATTTCAGGACCGCGCACGGTGAATTTTGCGATGCTTCTTATGGGCATGCTGGTGTTCCTATTTTGGCTGGGGCGCAGACAAGAGGTAGAGCTGCTCTGGTTGTCGATCTCGACAGTCGTTTGGTTCCTGAGGAACTATCAGTTCTACGCAGGGCAAGCACCGTTTGAACTCAGTCCGTTCGGCCTAACAGTGTTCACGACATTACCGATTTATGCGTCGTACTTTGCAACGGCGGCAACCGCAGCATTTTATCTCTGCTTTACGAAATCAACTTACCGGAAAACTTGGATTTGGGTTATGTTGGCCGCGGGCGTGGTGCTGACGTTGGTGCATGCACTGCTCGGCACCTCAGATCTAACTCTGTATGGGCCCTCTGCAATTGTCGTGTTTGGGATATCTGCACTTGGGTTCATAAACTTGAATCGGCATCGCAATATTGAGCATGGCGTTCTCGGTTTCATCATGATGGCGACGCCGCTTTTGACCCTATACGATCTCTACATAGCAATCGCGCATCAAGGCGACGGCAGCGCTACTTATGCGACGATCTATGGTGGACTGCTTTACACCACCGCCTTCGTTATCTCCTTCGGTAAGAGGGCGCTTGATGCCTTTGTTGATCTGGGCAAATCCAACTTGCGGCTTGCACAAAGTATAGCAGAGACCCGCGCGGAACTGGCAGCAAGTGAAGCGGCCCGCCAGGAATTGCTGGTCGAACAAACCCTAGCTGGAGAGCGAGGCCGATTAATGCAGGAAATGCACGATGGGATCGGGTCAAATCTGATCACTGCCTTGGCCGTGGCGCGCCGACAGAACCATCCAGAGACTACAATAAACACTCTCAACCGTGCACTTAATGATCTGAAGATAACGGTCGATTCATTGGAACCAATCGAAGGCGATCTGCTCGCGCTGATCGGCAATCTTCGTCACCGCATGGCGGGCGATTTACGTGATGCTGGGATCGCCTGCAAATGGGAGGTTGAGGACTGCCAGCCGCTATCTTGGCTAGATGCGAGCAACGCGCTGCATGTTCTGCGGATTATGCAAGAAGCGATTGGAAACGTGCTGCTTCATTCCCAAGCCACTGAACTCACGATCGGATGCAAGGAGGAGACGCAGAACGGCGTCCAAGGGATCGCCTCTTACGTGATAGACAATGGCTGCGGTTTTGACGCGGATATAGATTACCAAGGCAAGGGGCTCAGCAATATGAAGTCCAGAGCGCAGTCTTTGCACGGTAGTCTTACTTGTCTTTCCCAGCCCGGTGGAGGCTGCACGATCACGCTCTGGCTGCCCTACGCAAGATAGGCCTGCCTTTTCTCAGCGTCAGGGCTTGCCCTCCACGCTTTCAATCATGCACTTGCGCCATCGATTAGTTGGAAGAAGAATCGTTCGCGCCAGTCCGCTTTCACTCCCAATTTCGGTCACCAAGCGGAAGCCCGCACTGGGTCGGCAACTGCAATTCACAGATTTTGGAATCTACGTCTGCTTTGGCTCCGCATAGATTTGCAAGCCGACCTTCCGCTTTCCACCCCAATTGCAGATTTAGATCGGCGAGATGACTGGAGCGAAACCCGCAGTATTCGCTATTACCGCAAGCTAACCACATTGTCGCTTTCGGGCCGCTGTCTGTCGCCGCGGAATAGGCTCAGCATTGGCTCGTCGGCAACGGTGAATTCTTCCGCATTGCCAAAGCCGTTAAAGCCGGTTTTCATCGCCGCCCCGTATGCGCCAATCATGCCGATCTCGATGTAATCGCCGGCCTGAATGTCACCGGGCAGCGGGAATGGTCCCTGCATATAGTCTGCATCGTCGCAAGTCGGCCCGTAAAAGGCGAAATCGACCTCTGGATCGCGCAGATTGTCGGCCAGCGCCTTCACAGGGAAGCGCCAATCGACATGCGCCGCATCGTAAAGCGCGCCATATGCGCCATCATTGATGAACAGCTCTTCGCCCCGTCGCTTATCGACCTGCACCACAAGCGAGGAATACTCCGCCGCGAGCGCCCTGCCCGGCTCGCACCACAGCTCCGCATTATAGGCAATCGGCAGCGCTTCGAAATGCTGAGAAATCAGCGCGAAGTAATCCTCCAAAGGAGGAGGCTCCATGCTGGGATAGATGCTGGGAAATCCCCCGCCGACGTCGATCATATCGATGACCACGCTGGCTTCGGCGATGGCGGCACGCGTGCGATCGATCGCCTGGACAAAGGCAAACGGAGTCATCGCCTGGCTGCCGACGTGGAAACACACGCCCAGCCAGTCGCAATGCTGGCGCGCTTCCTGAAGTAAGGCCGGAGCCTCGAGCAGATCGCAGCCAAACTTGCTCGCCAAGCTGAGCTCAGAATACTCGCTGGAGACGCGCATACGCACGCACAGCCGCAAATCATCCGCCGCAGCGCCCGTCTCTGGGTTGCGGCAGGCCTCAACAATCTTGTGCAGCTCTTCGGCCGTATCGAGGCTGAAGGTGCGCACTTTGTGCGTGTGATAAGCCTCTGCAATCGCGCGGCGGGTCTTAATCGGGTGCATAAAGCACAACTCCGCCTCGGGCAGTTCTGCACGGACCAAGCGCACCTCAGCAATCGATGCGACGTCGTAATGCGTGACATTCGCCTCCCACAACACACGCAAGAGCGAGGGAGCAGGATTGGCTTTCACGGCATAGAGCGTCTTGCCCGGAAACTTCTCTGTGAAGAACCGAGCTGCGCGTAGCGCCGCGTGCGGGCGGTTCAGAATGATCGGTTCGTCAGGCGCAACTGCGCCAACTACCGCCGCTGCATCGGAAAAAATCTCATTGGGATGACTGTGCAACTCAAGGGACCCCCAGAAGGATGTGGATCGAGCAAAGAACCTAACCCAGTTTCTGAACAAGGCTGCCTTACGGTCTTGCGATCAAGAGTCCCCACCCTCATAAGAGGGATCGGCAGCGGAAGCGCGCATATAAGCCTTAATCGCGCTTCCGCAACTCAAAATGTGCAAAGAGGCAGTCAGTTCCTGCCCGTCCCTACGCCTGCAATTTAAAACGCGACCTGCGGAGCCTGATCGACAGTGCCCTTCTCGCTATCATCGAGGCGGTGGAAATCTGCCTCTTTGAAACCGAGCATTCCAGCGAAGAGAACGGCTGGGAAGCTCTCACGCGCAGCGTTGAACTGAGCCGCGGCCGCATTGAGCGCGCGGCGAGCAGCGGCAAGCTTGTCTTCCGTCTCAGCCAGCTCGCGCTGAAGCTCTTGAAAGTTGGTGTTCGCCTTGAGGTCTGGATAGGCCTCTCCCAGCGCAAGCAAGCGATCGAGCGACAGTTTGAGCTGTTGCTCGCTGCCAGATGTTGGCTCACCAGAAGCGGCGGCATTGCGCGCGCTGATCACGCTGTCGAGCGTCTCTTTCTCGTGGCTGGCATAGCCCTGAACGGTGCTGACCAAGTTGGGAATCAGATCGTGGCGTTGACGCAATTGGGCATCAATATCGGCCACCCCTTGGCGCACATTCTGACGCAAAGCGACGAGCCGGTTGTAGACCCCAATAACGAGCAGAACTGCGCCAACCGCGATAACCACAATTGCCGATGTCCAAAACCATCCGAAAATCTCGCCCATCTCACACCTCTTTCTTAACTGTATATTCCTAAATTAACGTCAAATAGTTAAGGGTTAGCGACGATGCCGAGGGGCATCGCGCGAAAAATGGTTAAGGGAGTAAAGCGTAGCGATGCGTGCCGATGTTAACAAGCTGATGGGCGGAGAGCTGGGAAGTTGGCTCGACTCACAGCAAAGCATGCGCACCGAGGCGAAAGAAAAGTCCTCTAGCCGCGGCGTGACATCCGCCTTTATTCTACTGCCGTTGCTAGCAATGCTTTGGTTTGGTCCCAGTTGGGGCTTCACGATCAAAGCCATGATCTCTCTGTTCGCTGCGGCAGCCGCTGGCGGCTGGACTTACGCGCCGATCCAACAAGCGAAAAAAGAGATCAAGATTGGAATCAATTCCGCCATCGCACGCGAATTGGGCGTGCAGTACGACCATGACGTGGACCCTGGTGAGGAGTTTGACACTGCCAAGCAATATGGCTTGGTGCCGCACTACAGACGCGACAGTTTTGAAGACCTATGGTTTGGCGAATTGGAAGGCCATGATTTTCGCCTATACGAGGCGCATTTGGAACAGCAAAAAGGCTCTGGTAAAAACAGGCGCTGGGTTACGGTGTTTCGCGGCGCGATCATTCAAATGGAGTTTGGCCGCCGGTTCCATTCGACCACGCTGCTGCAGCGCGCTGGCAAGCATAAGAAGTGGTTTGGCCTAGGAGGGCGCGCTGACCATGCGAGCTTTGATGGTCACCGGCTCGATTATGTCGATCAGGTCCACCCCGCCTTCGAAGACGTGTTTGAAGTGTGGAGCGATGATCAGGTGGAGGCCAGAACACTAGTCGATCCCACCTATGTTGAGCACCTGATCGGAATTGAACGGGCATTCTCCGGCGACGCTGTTCGCGCGGTCTTCCGCAAAGGCGAAATGATCATCGCGGTTGAAAGCGGAAACCTGTTTGAAAGCGGCAGCATCGACGCATCGGGTGACCGCGAACGCGCGGAAGAAACCGCCAAACAATTCGCCTCCCTCGCGCAGCTGGCCATGGCTATTAACAAGAGCGAGCGTGGCCATGAGAACGCTGGCCGCAGCCCTAGCGGCGTTCTTGTCGACGATGCGCGCAATTTGGGCACTGGCAGCTCCGCACTTGGCGGCGGGTTTGGTCGTAAGGGCCTTTAGGCCGTCAGCTCAAACGGTCTTTAAAGTCCTCATACTCAAACCGTTTCACGCATTCCAGATTGTCCGTCTCGCTGTCCCACAGCCAAATGCTGGGCAGTTGCACACCGTTGAAGGTGTTCGTCTTCACCATGGAATAATGCGCCTGATCGAGAAATGCGAAGCGTGCGCCAGGATCGGCCTTTACCGGCAGACGGTAATCACCAATCACATCCCCAGCGAGACATGACGGCCCGCCAAGACGAATGGGCACACTATCATCCTGAAGTTCGCCCAGCATCGCCGGGCGATATGGCGCCTCCAGCACGTCGGGCATATGGCAGGTGGCCGACACATCGGTGATCCCAATCGGCACCTCGTTAAAGCCTGTATCGAGCAAAGTGCCGACCAATATCCCCGCATCAAGCGCAATCGCTTCGCCCGGCTCGAGGTAAATCTCTGCGCCTGTGTCTTCGCGGGCGTCTTTGAGCAATTGGATTAGCGCATCACGCTCATAATCTGCCCGCGTGATGTGATGCCCACCGCCCATATTGATCCATTTGAGCTGCCCGAAAAATGGCTCAATCGCATCGAAGACGCGGTCCCACGTGCGCTGCAATGGCTCAAAGGTCTGCTCGCACAGATTGTGAAAGTGGATGCCATCGACGCCCTGCATGTGCTCTTCGGTAAGCTGATCGATGGGAAAGCCAAGCCGCGAGCCAGGCGCGCTGGGATCATATTTGGCAACTTCTCCGGTCTGCACCATTGGATTGATGCGCAGGCCCACGTCAACATCACCGCCCGTGTGGCGTGCATGCTCCAGGATGACAGCCGCGCGGACCATTTGCGTCGGTGAATTGAAAATCACATGATCAGAAAGTCGGCAGATTTCCTCCAGCTCATCGGGCTTGTAAGCGGGCGAATAGGTCGCGATCTCGCCATCGTAATATTCGCTCGCCAGCCGAGCTTCCCACAGGCCGCTGCATGTAGCCCCATCGAGATATTCCCCAAGCAATGGCGCAACAGCATGCATCGAAAACGCCTTCAATGCTGCGAGCACCTTGATATCCGCCTCATCGCGAATTTCCGCCAGCACCTGGCAGTTCGTGCGCAGCTTCACCGCATCCACGACGAACGCAGGGCTTTCAACGCGGCTCAAATCAAATTGGGCGAAGGCGCCCGGATCACCGGCTTGCGTTTGCATTGCTGAGTATCAACTCCTTTTGTCGCAGGTTTTGCACGAGTGGCTACCCGAAGCTAGACTGGCAGGAGATAGACGGCATGTTTGCGAACACAAGGGAGGGCTTACCATTGCGTCGCATACTCACAATTACCGCTGCACTTTTTCTTTCAGGGACACTACCCCCTGTCGCACTGGCTCAAGCTCCTCAACCGATTACGAGCAAAAGTGGGTTAGGAGTTGAGACCTTTGCGGGCTGGAAGAAGGTCACAAGCGGCCTGCCGAAAGGGGTGAAGTATCTCCACCGCCCCGGCACCACACAGCACAAAGGGAGCGCTGCCTGGTTTTATGACCATCAAGGCAATGATCTAAAAGCAGCGCTTATTGCTTCTGCAAAATCGGGGGGGATCACGAATATCAAAATCCTCGCAAGCCACCCCATGCCTGGAGCAAAGTTGCTCGATAAAGGTGGCCAGGGAATAAGCTACATCGCCGATGGGACGCGCAATGGCGCACCTTACCGAATTGCAGCGATGGCACTTTATGGCAGGTTGAGCAAAAAAGATGCCCGTTCGACCGGTGTGCATACCTTTGTCGCCCCGCGCGATAAATACGCGAGCATGGGCGGCTGGGTTGTGCCAGCTAGCCTGTGGCTCAACCTCGATCCCGTGAAGGAAGTCGCCGACAGCCGCGCGCAGGGTTCAGCCCCTGCAAAAAATCAAGCTCGCAGACTTTCTGGCGTCGGAGACATCTGGGCAAGGTGGGCCTTGCAGACCTACATTCAGCTTCAAACAGCCAACCTCACAGCAATGGGTAACGCTCGCAAAACAATCGTGTGCGCGGGCGATCCATCTTGTGAGATTGTGCCAGGATATTGAACGCGGGCGCGCAGCGGTCAGATCAGAATTTAACCGGCCTATCGAGCTCCTTCACGTTCCAAGGAAGGCCGTGCGCATTGAGCATTTCCATAAAGGGATCAGGGTCCATCTGCTCCATGTTGAACACTCCCTCGCCTGACCAAGTGCCGCCAAGCATCATCGCGCTGCCTATCATTGCCGGCACGCCTGTGGTGTAGCTCACGCCCTGATTGCCGGTCTCTTCATAAGCGGCCTCATGGCTGCAAATGTTGTTGATGTAGAACGTCTTCTCGCCCGAACCATCCAAGGCCTCGCCGGTCGCGATCACGCCGATATTGGTGTTGCCAGTTGTGCTCTCACCCAAAGTCTCGGGCTTTGGCAAAACGGCGGCGAGGAATTGCAGCGGGATGATTTCCTTGCCCTGATATTTGATCGGCTCAATCCCCGTCATGCCAACATTCTGCAGAACGGTCAGGTGCTTGATATACTCATCGCCAAAGGTCATCCAGAACCGTGCACGTTCCAGTTCGGGGATAAATTTTGAGAGGCTTTCCAACTCCTCGTGATACATCAAATAGGCGTTACGTGGGCCGACCGCGTCAAAGTCAAACTCGGTCTTTACCTGCATTGCAGGGGTTTCGACCCAGCCGCCATTTTCCCAATGCCGCGCAGGCGCAGTCACTTCGCGGATGTTGATCTCTGGGTTGAAATTGGTCGCAAAGGCCTGACCATGATCGCCGCCATTGCAATCCAAAATGTCGAGCTGGCGGATGGTCTTCAGCTTGTGCTTACGCAGCCACATCGTGAAAACGCTCGTCACCCCCGGGTCAAAGCCCGAGCCAAGCAGCGCCATGATGCCAGCCTCTTTGAACCGGTCATGATAGGCCCATTGCCAATGATATTCGAACTTGGCTTCGTCCTTTGGTTCGTAATTGGCGGTGTCGAGATAATACACGCCGGTTTCCAAACAAGCGTCCATGATCGGCAGATCTTGATAAGGCAGCGCGAGATTGACGACGAGGCTCGGCTTAATCTGACGGATCAGATTGACCATCGCCGACACTTCTTCCGCATCGATCTCGTAAGTGCTGACATTTGCGCCCTCGCGCTGCTTCACACTGGCGGCAATCGCGTCGCACTTCGACTTCGTCCGACTGGCCAGATGAATGTCAGTGAAGATGTCGCCAAGCTGGGCCATCTTGTGAACGCACACCGAGCTGACCCCGCCTGCTCCGATTACCAAAACTGTCGACATAATTACGGCCTTTCAAATTCGAATCTTGTGCGCGCTCTAATGCAATGCGCTATGGCCGACAAATGATCCAAGAACTTACAAAAAATCCAACCCGAGACGGGGTTCTCGAGGCCGCCCGCAAGATTGCTGAAATTCTGCCGCCAACACCGCTTTTGCAAGTCAAGATTAATGGGACGCGGTGCTGGGTGAAGGCGGAGAATTTGCAGCCTGTCGGAGCTTTTAAGATCCGCGGCGGATGGCACCGGCTTTCGGCAATGACGAGCGAAGAGCGCGCTGGCGGGGTCGTGGCCGTATCCAGCGGCAACCATGCGCAAGGCGTTGCCTGGGCGGCGCGCAAACTGGGCATCAAAGCAACAATCGTGATGCCGCGCGACGCGCCTCAAGTGAAGCTCGACAACACGCGCGCGCTCGGCGCGGATATTGTGTTGTATGAGCGCCCCGGCGAAGATCGCGATGAAGTCGCAACCAAACTTATTGCAGAACGCGGCGGCACATTGGTCCATGCATTTGGCGACCCTTGGGTGATAGAAGGGCAAGGCAGCGCCGGTATCGAAATCACAGAGCAGTTGGGCGCAGAGCCAAGTGCAGTCTTGGCCTGCTGCGGCGGCGGGGGGCTTGCGGCGGGCCTTGGCCTCGCCTGCCCATCAGCCAAGGTTTACGCGGTTGAGCCGGTCGGTTGGGACATGGTCGGGCAAGCGATTGCCTCTGGAGAGTTGGTCACGGCCGCCGCAGACGCGCCAAAGACGATTTGCGACGCGCTGCAACCCTCCGCGACCAAGCAAATAAACCTCGATCTCCTGTCTGGACGGGCAGAAGCAGGTGTAACCGTGACCGATGACGAAGTCCTGGGCGCCCAGCGCTGGGCCTTTGCAAACCTGCGCCTTGTCGTGGAACCGGGCGGAGCCGCCGCTCTTGCCGCTGCGCTGGCAGGCAAAGTGCCGCTTGATGAGCGTACGGTCATCATGCTGACCGGCGGCAATGCCGATCCTGAGGACTTTGCGAAGACCATCGCCGGATAGACCTCGCCCAATCACGCCGCACTTTCAGCCACATTTGACAATCTGAATTGGCTCTCGCAGTTAGAGGTCAAGAGGGAGACAATCATGCAAGCGCAAATGCTCGCGCCAGCGGCGGTGCTGGTGGTATGGACAATCATCGTCCTATTCTGGATTATACCGCCACGTTTTGGTTCGCTTGCAAAGGTCGACAAGTCCAAACTGTCAGACAAGGCCGGCGGACGCGGGCAGGACCTTGAAGGGGTGATCCCGGATAAGGCGAATTGGCCTGCGCACAATCATACGCACCTGCACGAGCAACCGACATTGTTTTATGCAACGGTTGTGATCCTTGCGATTATGGGCGCTGGCGCCGCGGATGTCTTGCTCTCATGGGGCTATGTCGCGTTACGTATCCTGCATTCGCTTTGGCAAATTCTGGTGAACAAATTGCCAGTTCGCTTTGCTCTGTTTTTAGCCAGCACGATTATCCTGATAGTGCTCGCCATTCGGGCCGTAATGGCTACTCTTTTCTATAATCCCGGAGCTCTTCCAACATGATTGATACGATGATCCTCCAACCTGCGGTCGCGCTGATGATCTGGACGATGATCATGTGGGCCTGGATGTATGCGACCCGCATTCCGGCTATGAACAAATCGCCCGATATTGAGGAGCCCGCCAAGCTAGTCGGCACCACCGGGTCAGAATTGCGCTCCAAACTGCCTGAAAAGGTCAATTGGAAGGCCGACAATTACAATCACCTGCATGAACAACCGACCCTGTTCTACGCAGTGACAGTGGTTCTTGCGATCATTGGCGCAGGCGACGGCCCAAATGCGCTGCTGGCCTGGATTTACGTCGGACTGCGGATTGCGCACTCGCTGGTCCAAGTGACAGCTAACAAAGTGATGGTGCGCTTCGTTCTGTTCGCTTTGTCCAGCGTCGTACTGACAGCGTTGATCGGCAAAGCGGCGCTGATCCTCTTGTTCTAACGCGCTTATCTCACCCACAAAAAAGGGGCTCAGCTTGGAGCCCCTTTTCGTTTGTCATTGGCGCCCAGCGGCGCTCGTACTTTTACTCAGCCGCTTCGCTGACGGTTTCCTCGGCATCTTCGCGTGCGGCCAAAAAACGCTCTCCATCGAGCGCCGCCATACAGCCCATTCCCGCTGCCGTAACAGCCTGACGATAGACGTGGTCGGTCACATCGCCTGCGGCAAAGACGCCGGGAATGGCGGTCTTGGGCGTGCCCGGTTCGACGTCGAGATAACCGCTCTCATCCATCGCAAGTTTGCCTTTGAACAATTCGGTTGCGGGCGCATGGCCAATCGCCACAAATGCGCCATCGACTTCGAGTGTTGAGGTCTCGCCAGTTTGCGTGTCTTCCAGCACGAGGTGATGCAGCGCCCCGTCTTCACCCGCTTCGAAACTCTTCACCGTCTTGTTCCACAGCGTCGAAATCTTTGGCGACTTCATCAGGCGATCTTGCAAGATCTTTTCCGCGCGCAGTTCATCACGGCGGTGGATTAGCGTAACATCGTCGGAATGGTTGGTGAGGTACAGCGCCTCTTCAACGGCGGTGTTACCGCCGCCAATGACGGCGACCTTCTTGCCGCGATAGAAGAACCCATCACAGGTCGCACAGGCTGAGACCCCCTTACCGCCCAGTTCTTGCTCTCCGGGCGCGCCGAGCCATTTGGCTTGCGCTCCGGTGCAGATCACCAAAGTCTCACCGATATATTCATCGCCGCTGTCGCCAATGGCTTTAAACGGTGCGCCGCCTTCGAGATCGACCGAGACGATAGTGTCCCACATCATCCGTGTGCCGACATGCTCGGCTTGCGCTTTCATCTCTTCCATCAGCCACGGGCCCTGCACCACCTCACGGTAGCCGGGATAATTCTCGACATCGGTGGTGATGGTCAGGCTGACCGCCAGGTTGAAGCCCCTGGACCACAATCGGCTCCAGCATGGCGCGCGCGCCATAAATGGCCGCGCTATAACCCGCGGGGCCGGAGCCAATGATCAGCATCTTCGTGTGATGGGTAGCCATAATCGTATCTTTCAAAATTCAATTTCGTTGCCGTGAGATATGGGGATCGCAGGCCCGCTTGTCACGCCACCAACCGCTCTATCAGGCGAGCTTTCCTTGCCTCATCCACACCTAAAGTTTGCGCAAGATAGGTGTCGATCGAGCCATGATCGCGGGAAATTTCCGCAAAGTAGGTGTCAATATATTCGGGCAGCACGCCCATCAGGTTACGCCGCGCCTCTGCTGGAATGTCACCATAATGCGCGAGCATGCGCGGTAGCGACTGACGTTCAAGAATATGGACGGTGGGCGCATCATTGGTGCGCAGAAACTCTGTCACCACATCATCGCGGTGCACGCCGAGCGCATGCAGCAGCAGGCTGGCGGCGATCCCAGTGCGGTCCTTACCCGCAAAGCAATGGACCAGATTGCCGCCATCGCGGTTCGCCAAAGACTCAAAATAGCGCGTAAACATATCGATCATCGCGGGATTTACCGGCATTCGGGTGTAAACGGCGATCATCCGCTCGCGCGCTTTTTCTGCCGTCATCTTGGCCGCACCAGCCGCTTCGTGCGGGGGCGAGTTGCTGGTCTCACCATCATAGGCGATCACCTGCGCTGAGAATTCATCATGGCGCCGGCATGGAAACCCGCTACGCTCGCTGCTGCCGCGCAGATCGACAATGGTGCGAATGTCGAGGCGCTGGATCAGATCTAGGTCAGCATCGCTTGCCTCCATATGCTGGCCAGAGCGGAACAACAGGCCTGTGCGCACTCTGCCACCGCCCGCCACGGCATAGCCGCCATAATCGCGAAAATTGTGAATGCCGTCAGTCTGCTCGAACGGGATTGGGTCATGCTCTCGAATCATGCCGCAGACAGTGACAGGCGCGCCGTCGAACGGCAACGTCCGTCCTTTTGAGTCACCAGAAACTACAGCTGAGCGCTTATGGCAAACCCCTTAGGTAGTATCGCTGGGAACCCGGCAAAGCTGAAATTGAGGCCAAGAGAATTAGACTGGTGAAGGACGGGGAGAGACGACGAGACGGAAAACACTATGGCTTATGTCCTTATCGCCGATGACGATGACATCGTCGCAGGCCTTGCTTCAGAAGCGCTCATCGACGCTGGGCACGCCTGCGGTTGGGTGACCAATGGCGTCGAAGCATGGGACCTTTTGCAAAAGCGGCGCCCAGACGTCCTTTTGCTCGATCAAAATATGCCAGGCATGTCAGGCTGCGCACTGCTGCGGAAAATTCGCAGCTCTCCTTCGCTGTATGATCTGCCGGTGATCATGTTCACCGCACTGACTGGCATTCGCGACGAGGAGCAAGCAATTTATGCGGGCGCACAGGATTACATTCGCAAGCCATTTCAGCCCAGCAAGATCGCGGGGCGGATTGAACGGCTGATCCAGCAGCGCGCTGGGCGCGGACATACAGATCTGCGGACCTATCTTGAGAAAAGTTCAGGCTGGGAGCCGGAGCCAAACATGGCTGTGCGGCGCGCGATTTGATCGCGCCAACCCGGAGTTAGTTCGCGGTCGCGCCTGCCAAATCACCGCAGAAATCCAGCGTCCATTCCTGGATGTTTTCATAGCGCACCGTTGGGAGCATCGCTTCAAAACGGCTTTTGCGCTCTGCCAGTGGCATGTCGAGCGCGAGGTTGATCGCGCGCGCCAGATCGTCTGGACTGTGCGGATTGACCAAGACGGCGCCTTTCCCATCACAGCCAAGCTGCTGCGCTGCACCAGCAAAATCGGACAACAGAAGCACGCCGGGATCTTCCGGGTCTTGCGCAGCGACATATTCCTTCGCGACCAAGTTCATCCCATCGCGGAGCGGCGTAACAAGGCCAATCTTGGACGCCCGGAAAAATCCGTACAATTCGGCATGGCTGTATCCCCGGTTCACATAGCGGATCGGGACGAGATCCACCTCGCTTCGCGCACCGTTGATCTGCCCGGTTTTCTGCTCGAGTTCGGCGCGAATTTTCTGATAGCTATCAACATCTTCGCGGCTCGGCGGAGCGATCTGAATAAACACTAAATCTCGGGTGCGCTCGGGATGCTGGTCGAAGAACCGCCCAATTCCGTCGATACGCTCCGGCAGGCCCTTAGAATAATCGAGCCTATCAACACCAATCATCGCGGTCCGATTGCGGGTTGAAGCGAGGAAGCGCTGCTCAGCGGCCTTCGCCTCTTCATTCGCGCCCTGACTTTGGAAATGGTCCCAGTCTATCCCTATCGGATAGGCTTTAGCCCGAGTCTCTCGGCCTTCAAAGGCGATGCGGCCAGTCGTCTCATCAACCTCAGCGCCAAGCTCGTTTTCGCAATAATGCAGGAAGCTTCCAAGCCATTCCTCTGTTTGAAAGCCGATCAAATCATAGTCGAGTAAGGTCCGTACCAGCCGCTCATGAAACGGCAGAGAGGTCAGAAGCCGGGTTGGCGGCCAAGGGATATGCAGAAAGAAACCAATACGGTTTTTCACGCCGCGTTCGCGTAGTCGCTCTCCCAAAGGGATCAGGTGATAATCGTGCACCCAAACGAGGTCATCTTCCTCGATCAGCGGCAGCACGCTCTCAGCAAAGCGGTCATTGACGCGCTCATACCCTTTGCCGGTTTTGCTCTCATACTCAGTGAGATCGATCCGGTAGTGAAATAGCGGCCACAGCGTCGAATTGGCGTATCCGTTGTAATATTCATCAACGTCGCGCTTGGACAAATCGATCGTTGCGGTGGTCACGCCGTCGCCGCGCTGGATATTCATATTGCCGGTGCGATCTTCGCTTTCTTGGCCTGACCAGCCAAACCACAACCCGCCGTTCTCTTTAAGCGCTGCGTTGAGAGCGCCCGCCAGCCCGCCTTGAGCGCCAGCCGCGCCCCGTGCCTTGGGCACGGCCACACGATTGGAAATGACGACAAGTCTGTTCTTTGGGCGGGTTATCGCACTTCACTCCAGGATTTGGACAACAGTCCGGCACAATTGATTACCCCTACAAGCGAGTAGGTCTGCGGGAAGTTCCCCCACAGCTCGCCAGTTTCGTAATCCAAGTCTTCGGATAGCAGGCCGCTTTGCGTGGTGTGGCTTAGCATGGTGTCGAACAAAGTGCGCGCTTCCGCATCGCGCCCGGCCAAATGCAGCGCCTCGATCAGCCAGAATGTGCAGACGTTAAACGCGGTCTCTGGGGCGCCGAAGTCATCCTCTGCTGCATAACGCAGCATGTGATCGCCGCGGCGCAGATCACGCTCGATGGCAGCGAAGGTCGACTGAAACCGCTCATTATCAGGCGAAAGGAAACGCAGCTCCACCATTTGAAGGAGGCTCGCGTCGAGATAATCGCTCTCAAAGCTCGCGCCGTAATGCCCCCCTTGCGCGCCCTCGCCCTCTTTCCAAGCATCTTTCTCAATTCGCGCACGAATGGCGTCCGCGCGTTCCTGCCAATAAGCGCGGCGGTCGATTTGACCGATCCGCTCAGCAACATTGGCGAGCCTGTCACACGCCGCCCAGCACATGATCGCAGAATAGGTGTGAACCTCTTGCCGAGTGCGGAATTCCCACAGGCCTGCGTCCGGTTGATCGTGCATCTTCCACGCCATTTCACCGACTTCTTCGAGCGCCTCGAAGTCTTCGGTCTTGGCAGTGCGCAGCAGGCGCCGGTCGAAAAACGCCTGCACCGTGGGCAGGACGATCTGGCCGTAGCAATCGTGCTGGATCTGTTTGTAGGCCGCGTTCCCGCGCCGCACTGGCCCCATAGAGCGATAGCCGGCCAGATGCGCGGCGGTGGTCTCATCGAGCTCGCTTTGCCCCATCACCGAATACAGCGGTTGGATCTGACCGCCCTTCGCGCCGTCCACGATATTGCGCAGATAGGCGAGATATTTCTCCAGCACATCGAGCGCGCCCAAACGGTTGAGCGCCTGCACAGTGTAATAGGAATCACGGATCCAGCAGTAGCGATAATCCCAATTGCGCTCCGTATTGGCGGCCTCTGGGATAGACGTCGTCAGCGCAGCAACAATCGCGCCCGTTTCTTCATGCTGGCACAGCTTCAGCGTGATTGCGCAGCGGATGACCTCGTCTTGCCATTCCAATGGAATATGCAGACCGCGCGTCCAATGCTGCCAATATTTGCGCGTCTTTTGCTCCATTGAGCGGACGGCCTCGCGAAGGTTCCCAACGAAGGGTTCGTCCGGCCCAAGGAAGAAATGGGTGTCCGCTTCAACCCGAAAGGCCCGGCCTTCCTGAATGTATCCAACCGCCGCATCAGTCGACAGGCGCAGCGACTGCTTACCTGCGATATAACGGATGTGATTGGTGCCATGTGTGGTCTCGGCCAGCTCCGCACCGTAATTCTTGGTCGGGTTGAGCACGACTTTGATCCGCGGCGTTCCCGCGACGGGGCGCACGATCCTGACATAGGCAACCGGCCGGTACATTCTCCCTGACCGCTCAAAACGAGGGCAGAAATCGAGAATTTCGACCGCGCTGCCATCATCGGCTGTCAGAGTCGTGACGAGGTTCGGCGTATTGCGGATATATTCCTGAGCCGAGCTGACCTGCCCTTCCAACTCGAACCGCCAGATCCCGGCATCGCGCTGATCACCATTGAGCAGAGCGGAGAAAACTGGATCGCCATCAACGCGCGGTACACAGCCCCACACCAATGCTCCGGTCTTGTCGACAAGGCCGGAAACTTGGCAATTGCCAATTGGCCAAAGTTCAAGGTTGGGAACGTGCACAATGGGGTTATTCATAGTCCAAGCCAATCATGCACAGATGCCACCTCTGGCAGAGCGAATTGCGCCATAGTTTCTGCTCCATTTGTTGCTCGCTCACCGACGACAATCCCAATCCCGTCGAGGCTCTGGCAGGCTTCAAACCCGGCCTCATCGGTCAAATCATCGCCGAGAAAGATGGGTCGTGATCCCTTAAAGGGAGGTGTTTGCATGAATGCGAGCACCGCCTCGCCCTTGCTTGTACCGTGGGAGACGAGCTCTGCTACGCATTTGCCGCTTTGCGCGCGCCAACCATGCTCAGCGGCGAGCTGTTCGGCAAAGCTATGCACGAGATCCGCCTTTTCGGGCGCACTGCGATAATGGAGTGCGCCGCCATGTGGCTTTTCTTCATATGCGACATCATGCTCATCCGCGAAGGCTTTCAAAGCCGCCTCAATAGCGCTGGGAAGGCCGTGATCCTGTACCCGCAACAATGCGCCATCAGCATCGAGCATTTCCGCACCGTGAGACCCTGCATAAGCCAGCGACGCCGCGCCAATGTAGTGTTTGAGCTCAGCAATCGACCGGCCGCTAACGAGAGCGCAGCGTTGATCCAATTGGCGAGCGAGTTCGGACAGACCCTGCCCCAGCCCGTCAGGCACCGCGATCGCATCAGGTTTTGAAGCCAGATCGACCAATGTTCCGTCAAAATCGAGGAAAAGCGAGACTGCTCCGCTCGCGGCCAAAAAAGCAAGCGATGGCGGATCGGAGAGGTCAGGGGTCGCGGCCATTACGAGCGACATATACCCTCGCTGTGTCAGGTCAATCGGGCAGGCCGCGCATTACGTATGCACGGCCAAGAACTTACCGCTCTTATTCGACGATATAGCGGACGCGCAGCGTAAATGTGCTGTTGCCCGCCATTGCGCCGCTAGGGCTCAAACGGAAGTCAGTTACCGCGCTGTCGCAGCCGTCCGTATCCGCGACTGGACTGTAGCCAAAATTGCTGCCGTTGGTGTCGGAGAATTCGAGGTCGTCCGCTCCCGATCCAATGCTGGCAAAGCTGTATGTCAGACCAGTGCTCGCGCCCGGCTCAGCAAAGATAACCGGTCCACTCGCCTCTGAAATCAAACACATTTTCGCGTCTGCCGGACCATCATCGGTCACGACAACGCTATCCGCGTCGGTCGCGCCTGGGCCGGTGTTTGATACCGTAATCAGATACTCGACCAAAGCGCCGGGAATTGCCTTGGGATTGGTGGTACCGTTCACCGGATCGGAAATGACCGAGCTGATCTTCGTCACCGAGATGTTGGGCAATTCTGGCGTACAGAAGGTGAAATCATGGATTGCGATGCTCTGATTGCCGGGATTGGCCGGCGCGCCAGGGCCATTGCCGTATTCGATCACAATTGTGTCAATCGGATCGAGGAAGGTGAATGTGCCATCACCCTCGTTCGTGGTGTCGCCTGCTCCGCCGCTGCCAATCAAGGAAGGGCCACTGATCGTATTCGCGTTGCCACTGGTCAGCACCGCATTCACCACCACCCCATTCAACAGGCCGAATACGGTGACGCGGTCCTGAAAACTGGATGACTGGTCAATATCAAATACCGTGAACTGCGCTCCGGTTACTACGCGCGGCAATGTCACGGTGGTGACAACTTCCTGGTTGCGATCGTTGTTGTCAGCATTGAAAGCGAGAGCATCTTGCGCTGGGCTGAGACCGCCAGAAACCGCAGTGGTCAGGATTGGTGTTTGGCCGCCAAAAGAGGCCCGACTGGTCAGGTTTGCACTGGAAACGATGTCGAACTCAATCGTCCCCCAAGTGCTCAGTGGATAGCTATTATTCAGGCTGCCCGCTGCCCATGCAACCGCATCCCAATCGAAGACTGACTGGCCCGCAGGGCAGGCCAAAACAGGCGGTGTGCTGGGCGGATTGGCCGCGACAACAAAACTCTCCGACGCGAAGTCGTCTTCGCTCGCCACTCCATTGTTTACGGTTGAATCTGGGTCTGGCAGATTGCTCGAGATGATCTCTGCCGTGTTGGTAACGGTGCTTCCTGCGGCAGCGGAGATAAAACCTTGTATGTTGATCGTAGCGCTGGCGCCGGGTGCCAATGTGCCAACAGTCCATTCACCCGTCCCAGAGTCGAAACTACCATCCCCGCTCGCCCCATCAAAAGTAAAGCTGGCCGGGAGGCTATCATCCACCACAATTCCAGTAGCGGGAGCTTCCGAAGACGCTGAGTTGGTGACGACCAATTGCCACGTAACAAAACCACCATTGCTCGGAGGTGAGCCAAGTAAAGTCTTGGTCAGCGACAAGTCAGCCGTCAGACTATCAAAGGCAAAATCAGAGATCGTCGAAAATTGATTGCCAGGGTCGCCTGTGCCAGCGTTACTGAAATAGACGATTTGAATTCGGCGCACTTGCTGAGTGTTAAAGTCAAATGTCAGATCGCCATCCGTGGCGGCCTGAGCAGAAGGCGAAATTCCAGTCCAACCATTGACGGTCGCATTGTTGGTGCGATCGATTGCTGAGCCGGCTGTCCAAAAAGCGGTGTTTGTCGCCGCATTACTGAAAGCGCCCGTTAAGTCATCATCGTAGTAGACCTCCATCGCATCGCCGAAATTGCCGCTATCGATGTCATTAATGGAGAAGTTGAGATTAGACACGGCGCGATTGAGCGTGATCGTGACCACAATGCGATCGTCCGGATCAAAAGCTTGGTTGTTAAAGCTCATCAACAATGGAGACGTTGACGCACCGACATTGCCGGCAAAAAAGCTTAAGAAATCAGCTCCAAATGCCGGTACGAACGTACCGTCACCGTCGTCGGTGACGGAGAAGTCAACTTGCGCCGTGGTACCATCGGAGCCAGAAACCACCGTTCCGCTTGGCCAAGCGCCAAAGCTCGCAACGCCCGCATCAGCCCAATCAATATCGGCGTCCTGTGCCACGACCGCGCTCGGCATGAGCGCTGCGAATACCGCAGCCAATGCAAGCACCGTCAACTTCGCGCGAGTAATCAAGCTCGCCTTAGCGCTCATCGGCCCAGACCCAAGAAACTGAATGTATCGGTGTCGAATTTCACTCGGATCGAAGCAAACACGCCTTTATCGGTGTTGCGCGCTGCCGAGAAGTCCTCGTCGCGGAAACCTTCGACATTGTAACCCACAGTCAGCAACATGCCGTCCGCCGGGACGAAACCGATGTGCGGGCCGTATGAGAAACTGGTGACATTATCTTCCAGATTTGCGCGAACAGTGGTGGTTGCACCGATCTCAAACCGCTCGCCGATACCGACGCGCGCATCAAGCCCGGCCAATACACTTGTCCCAGAAAATTCTGTGCCCTCGAAACGGTCGAGATTGTAACGGCCGCCGACGAACAGCGACAGCTCATCGCGGCGGGTCTGGCGCAGATTGCCATTGTCATCGCGGTCCCAATCGCTTGGTGACCAATTGGTTGAAACGCTGGCGACCAGGCGGCGCGAACGTGCATCGCCAGTCACGGTCAGAGCCGTGCGACCAGCAGCGCCCGCTTCGCCAGCGATTGCTCCGCGAACGGTGTCGCTGCGATATTCAAGCTTGCCCAAAGTCGCGAATTCAGATGAGTCCGGACGGTGCGCAAACGCGAGGCTTGCGTCAAAGATCTCGGTGGTCGCGCCGTTTTCAGCGGTCGCTTCGGTCCATGTCGCGCCGGAGCCGACGATGCTGCCTTGGCCAAGCTGACGGATTGCGCCGACGGTAAGGCCTTTACGCTCAGCAAACTCGCCATCGCGGTATTCGCCGCGAGCGGTCGCGCTCCAGCGATCCTTGCGCCATGCAGCGCCAAGAGTAACCGCGGTGAAGTCTTCAAACTGCGAATTGCCCGTCGGCTGGCCGCCGCTTGCAACAGGTTGATCAGCGTTGATCACATTGATCGCGGCCGGTTCGCCATTCAGCGTACGGCTGCCATCAATCGTCGCGTCCAGCGTCAGCGCCGGGCTGACTTGCAGAGATTGCGACAGGCCAAAGGCTGCGAAGCTGCGATTGCCGAACTCGCCAATGTTTTGCTGGCCCAAGGTCGTGACGACTTGCGCGCCCTGCCATGGGGTCACTTCGATGCCGCCGCGAACTGTGCGGGCATTGATGTTCTCGCCGTTGGCGATCTCATACTGACCGACCAGACGAATATCGTTTGTGATGGCATAGCGAGCACCAAACCGGTGACGGGTCGGCAGATCAACGCTCTCTGTCGCGTCCAGAGCAATGGCACTGGTCGCGCTGAGTTCCAGCTTGTTGTCGAGGAAACGCTGGCTGATACCGCCTTCCAACACAGTCGACTTGTTGCGCGTGCCATGGGCCAGGCGATCGTTGAAATGCGCCAGGCCCACGGTGAGATCAGTGTTTTGCGTGGTGTAACCCAATTGCGGCTGAGCGGCACGGCGGCGGCTGTCGTCGGTCAGGCTGTCATCTTGCCAAACGCTGGCGACCAGATTGAGGTCGTCGCTGATCAGCAAACGGCCATCGACACCAAACTTGCGGCGACCTTGCTCTGCGCCGTTCTGCTGACCAACGCCGTAATCGGCGTCAAGCGAGCGGGCGTAGGCCAGCAAGTCGAGCTTGCCAGTTTGGTGCTGAGCTTCAATCAGCCAGCCATTGGAGGTGGTGCCCTCAGTGCGGCTCAGGCCAAGCTCAGCGCGCAGTTCGGTGTTTTCATCTAGCTGAGCGCGCAGATCAATTGCGCCCAGATTGGTGCGAGCGCCCTCGCCTTTGTCGGTGATCGCGCTGGCGCCGATACGAAGGTTGCCGCTCTTGCTCGTCCAGTCGACACGGACGCCAGCATTCAGTTCGCCTTCACCCAAGCCATCAATTTCGTAATTAATTACAATGAATTGTGGATTCAGGTTGAAATCGCGGCTGAGCACTGGCTCAGAGAAGGTGATCGCTCCCGACAGCAGATCGATGTCATAATCGATAAAGCGAGACAGTTCTCTCGAGGAAACAACCAGTTCAGACCGGAACCTATCGCGCACTTCAAGGGTAACACGCTCGCTGTTGGCGAGGATGCTACGGCTCGACAGGCGGTATGGACCGCTGATGCCCTGGCCCTGAATTTCATCACGGCGGAGCCGCGTTGAAATCTCAGCGGCAAAGGCTTGCGCCTTCACTTGGCCAAAGCGAGCTTCGCCCTTCAGGCCAGTAGCTGTGCGGTTGTAGCGTGCGAGCTGGGTCTGATCAAAGCCCGTTTCGAAATCACCATACAGCGCATAGAAAGTTGAGCTCTCAATGCGGACATAGAGGTTTTCACGGCTAGCCGCGTCAAACCGGCGGCTCGAACCATCGGCGAAAACTGTGTAATAAGCCTGCGGATCAATCGCGCCGAGCACGCGCTGATCTTCGCGTTGTTTCGCGCTATCATAGGCCAACGTCAGCAGGTACCGACCGAGCACCCGACCCTTGGCATAAAGCGCAATGCGCGCATCATCGCCAAGATCGCTGGCGAAGTTGCCCGCGCGCTCCATGTTATCGGCAACGCTTTTCGCGCCAACAGTGCCCTCAGCAAGACCAATGATGGTCCATTCGATATCGCCTGGCTCAATCCATGCTTCGAGTTCCTGAGTGCGAACAATCTCGCCATCATCAAAGCGGAAGTCCAAACGCAGCGAACCGGAAACCATGGTCGGTGCCAGTTCGATGTGCGCAATGCCATCGCTGCCCTTAACAACCCAGCGAGCTGAGCTTGGTGCAAGACCAGTAAGCTGGTTCAATTGCTGGCGATCGATCTGCTCGGCGCTCTCGTAAGGGGCGTTCAACATGAATTCGCCCGAGACGCCTTCGCGCAGCGGACGGTTGTTGCGGTCCAGCACGCGCACCGCGACAACAGGACGGGTCCGGCCATCAGCAATCAGGTTCGATTGTTCTGGTACGAGTTGAACTTTTGCTGGTGAGGTTGTGAAGAACACCTCGCGGGTGATCGTCTCATTGATCTCGCCAAATGAGTTGATCACATCTGCTTCCAACACCGTGCGCTCGCCGTCCAATGGGACGCCGCGCCAGGTGCTGACGGCAAACTTGCCGCGCTGAGGCTTCTTGGTGCCATCAAAAGTGAGTGGGTTCACCGGCTCGCCATCGACGCGCAGAACAATCTTCTGCCCCTTACGGTGGCGGATCGCCACGCGAATGGCTGGCGCACGCGGGTTGTGGTCTACTTCTGGGGTCAACCAGCCGTCTGGACCATCGCCCAATGCAATCCAATCGGTTGCTGGTGAAGGCGCTGGTACGGTTTGTTCTTGGACAGCGCCGAGTGTCGGACGCTCTGCCCGCAGAGCGCCGCCGCCGCCGAGAGCGTCTTCGCCGCCGGTAAGCTGAGCTGGCGTGGCTGTAGGAGCTGCCTGAGCGTCAATTTCGCGTGCAATTGCGCCCTCTGGCGTGGTTTCAGCCAAAGGTGCAACCGGTTCGAGCGCGCCCTCGGGCACGATCGCGTGGAAATCTGCGACCATCAGGCTGCCGCCTTGGCCGATGATGAAGCGTGAATTGGCGCTGCCCGCGCTGCGGGTTGAACGATGACAATCGACGAAACGCGCACCCTCAGGCAGAGTCATGCGCGAAGCTTGGACCACGTGCGTGCCTGGTACGACGCCTTCAAAGTGATAGCGGCCATCGGCATCCGTGATTGCAAAGCTGCCATCTACAAGCATGACGCGCACGCCTGGAATGCCGCGGCGCGGATTGCGCAGCGAACAAGGCCCAGCGGTGATGCGGCCAATGATTGTCATGCGGTCGGCAATGCCGTCGCGCTCAATGTCGATAACGGCGCTTGCCCGTGCAATTCGGCCAAGTGAATCAATAGTTTGTGCGTTGTTCGCGGCGCGTCCTGGTGACGCGTCTGCGCGGACAACCATCGCATATGTGACACGGCGCGAGCCACCTGCGGCAATATCGCCCAGGGCAATCGACAAGGCGCTGCCATCAGGTGCGAATGTCACCGCATCGGGATCTTGGACGCCATCAATTCGGACGCTATCCGCACGAAAACGCAGCGACGATGACGCGATATCACTCAGAGTAACTTCGCGCTTAACTCGCGCAGGATCTGGGTTCGTCGCCGTCAGCGTGTAAAACACAACATCGCCCGGCTGCACGCGGTCACGCGAAGCCGTTTTGGTGAGGCCTATATCAAGGCTTGGGCGATCAAGCGGAATGTCGATTTGAACCGGAGTTGGATCAACCAGTTCAAATGAACCGCCAAATGAGCCGCCCTGGATGACAAATTCGCGGCCATCCGGCCGGGTCAGCTGCGCAAGCGCGTCGCGCGAAACCACGGAAGGCGCGGTGTAAGGCTCCGGCGGCTCTATAATCAGGCGATAACGACCAAGCGATGTAAGCGGGAACCAGTATTCGCCTGGCCCAACCGGGAACACATTGCCAGCGCCATCAGTGATTGGCTGGCCTGAAATTACCGTTGAAGGCCATGGGGTTACACCGTCCTCGGCAAACACTGTCGCTGGCAAACCAGTTGCATCATCAACCAAAGTGACGACCGCACCATCAACAGGCTCACCGGTCTCACTGTCGAACACAACGCCAAATGGATCAGCCAGAACCTCAACATCGGTTTGGACGATAATATCGTCTTGTCCGACCAATGAAGCTGCAATTTCGATCGTCTCACCATCAGCAATGCTGAGGCGGCAATCGCCTTGAACAGCAGCGGGCGGTGCACGGCGCGTTGGAATTTGACCGACAAAAATGCCCGTATTTGGGCCAGTTTCGAAGATTGTTTCGGTCTCTCTGTCGCCAGAGCTGGTGGTAATCACGACATTTAGGCTGTCAATCGCGTCAGAAGCGACGTTTGCGGCTGCTGCTTGAACTTCAAACAGCAAATCTTGACCCGGACGCAGCACGCTTGTTGGCTCTGCACCTGTGATTTGGACCATAGTTTGGTTGGGACCGCCAATGCCTTGCACCCCTTGACCAGCGACATTGCAAAGTGGCGCTTGGAAAGAGAGGTCGACAACGCCGCTTGGCGCAGAACGAAGGGCACGAATTTCAGGCGGTGCCTGCGTTACCTCAATGGTTACTTCGTTTGAGCTGGTGCTCGCCGGAGTGCCATTAAACTGCCAAGTCGCCTCGGCAATATTGGTAATCGTATTGGTAGTGGTGGTGGCAGACTGCGCGCGTGCCCCCTCTCCAAGCACGACGAAAGGCAGCAGCACTAACATAAGTGCTGCTGCCAGTCGGCTTAGAGAGAGGGCTACACGCAAAGTCTAAGTCCGCTCTATCAGTCGATTTCGACGCGGAAGTAGAGCGAGCGCGTTTGGCCGGCTGCTATATCACTCAGCGTGCCAGCGACTTCGTCTTCGCCGCTTGGGCCAGTGCCCGCACTAAACGAAGCGTCGCCGCCAGGAACGCCGTTTGAACCGCCGGTGCATGCCGCATCGCCGTCAACGAAAATGCCGAACGCTGGGACAAAAGTCACATCGCCTGGCAGCAAGTCGTTCACGTTAACGCTGGTGGCAGTCGCCGCGCCCGAACCGTTGGCCACGGTGATGCAATATTCGATAATCGCACCTGGGATGGCTTTCGGGTTGGTCGTGCCGTTCACTGGATCGCTGAAGATCGAGCTGGTTTTGGCAACAGTGACAGCAGCCGCGGCTACTTCATATGTACCAAGATCCGAGAAGTCGCCTTGGTTGGCGGCATCGGTTGTACCAGCGCCGTCAGCCAGAACCGTGTCTACGCCCGCAGTGTTTGCACCAGGGGTAGCAGTCAGTTCTGTTGCGCCAAGCGAGCCAACATTGCCGCTGTTGAAGGCATTTGCCGTCAGAACAACGTCGAATTCGTCGCCATCCGTTGCGGCAAGACCGATATCGGCAACTACAAGGACTTCGACGACCTCATCTTCCGCGACTTCGTCGAGGAAAGTGATTGGGCCAGCAGCAAGTTCAGCTGCACTCAATGCGCCGTTGCCATCAGCATCGAGATAAATCTCGAAGTTGGCGATGTTCCCGGCTGTACCTGCGTTCAGAGCAGTGCTCAAATCGAGGTCAACTATGTCGTTCGACAGGTTGGTTACATCAAATGCAAGCACAACGTTCTGCTCACCAGGCGACACCGAGGTGTTGCTAGTGCCAGTGAAGTCGACAAGCACGTTGACCTTGCGGTCGACCGTGAACGTGTCAGACGCCGTCTGCTCAGTTTGGTCAACGCCGCCGACCTGATAGGCGACGGAGACGTTGTTGGTGATCGTGTCACCGGCTGTGGTTCCCTCAGCAAAAGCTGGCGCGCTGCTCATCGCAACGAGCGCAACCGCACTGACGGCACCCAGCAATTGGGTGGTTGGTCTCATGTTGGAGTTCCTCTGCGTGTGCCCTGCGTCATAAATTCCGCCCGCAAGGCTTGGCGGTTATCGCTCGCTGTTCAGCGAATGATTGCTGGATATTCGAGACGGCCTGTTTCGCCCGGTGCAACCGAGGCAAGCGTCCATCGAACATGTGTGACATCGCCGTGCTGAGCAGCTCGGCTTGCGCCGTCCTCGCCAGTCACGGTCAAAGAGCTAAGCACTCCCCAAGTGTTGCCGCCATCAACTGACACAGTCAGCTCAGCGTCGGCATCAGATGCCAGCGCAACGGCGCCAGGGAGTGGGTTGGTGACGACAAAGTCTGTCACCGTTTCAGAGCCAGAATTGTTGTAATCGGTACCGAAGATCAAACGATCGCCCGGTACGATAACATTGGGCTCAACCAATTCGGTCTGCTCATTTCCAGCAGCGTCGGTGCTGGTCTTCACAGCCATAACGTCGCCAGACAAGACAATTGGGTTGCCTTGAGCGATTGCCGGAGCAGCTGGGACGGCAACAACCATCAGAGCCGCGCAAATTTGTCCAAGAAGTTTCATTGTATCAGACCCTTGTCTATTTTCTTATTGATCGATGGTGACATCGAAAGTGATTGCCTGGGTGGTACCGCCGGCGACCGTGCCCAGATCGACGCTGATGCCGGTAGCGCTGGCCTCGCCCGCGTCATCTCCGCTGGCATCGGTTAAAGTGCTGCCCGCTAGTGTTAGAGATCCGGCCACGTAAGTTGTGTCGGCTGGGAAGGCGTCTGTGACTGTCAGATCGTCAACAGAGCCGCTGCCTGTGACTTCAGCGGAGATGGTGAAGGTCACGACTGAGCCTGGAACCGCGCTGGTGCCGCCGAAAGGATCGACAATAGTAGCAGACTTGACGAGATCGACTGTCGTGATCCCAACCAGCAGTGAACCGGTTGCGGTTGCATCGGCGCCAGTGCTGCCGACGATGGCATCGCCGCCGCTCACACCTTGGCCGGAGAAGCTGGTTCCCGGTGCGCCCGTTCCAGTGACCGCTTCCGCTGTCAGCTCAACGTCGCTCTCTTCCGTATCGGTAGCGCCAGCAGGCACGGTGACCAGCACGAAAACCGTCAAAGTGTCGTCAGCATTGAGCACTGCGGTAGTTTCTGGACCCGTCAGGATTTGATCGACGCCCGGATCGTATGTGCCGTTGCCGTTCGTATCGACCGCAATGCCATCAACCGTTGTATCGAAGTCGTTACCAGCAACCGCTGGATCAGCGGTCAGCTCAAACGCCTCTGGGCCATTGCCCTGATTGGTAAGCTCGAACGTGAGCACTGCGTCACCAGGCGTGGTGCCTACTGGACCAGAGTCCAGCGAGGTGACTGTCACATCGAGCAGTTCGTCAACCAGCACCGTGACGGTGTTGGAGTCGACCGTTTGCGGACCGCTCCCGTCTTCGTAGGTCGCCGTCGCGGTGTTCTCAATCAGCGTGCCTGCATCGACCCCGGCGGCATGCGCCGGAGCCACTGCCGCGAGTGAAAAGGCACCTAGGGCGAGAGCCGAGGCGAACGTGTTAGCCAATGCGGGCATAAATGAGTTCTGTGTAATCATACGTAGGACAAATACGCAGTAATGGTTAACGAACTGTTTGGAGTTGGCGAAAAACCGCGGATTCCTGCCATTTGAAACAAGTTTTAACACTTTAGCGACGCGGTTAATCCGGCGTTCAGCGCTTTGGGGCGGATCTTCACTGGGAATTTACCAAAACTCGCTTGATATCTGACGTTTGCGCGACTTTTTCCGCGAGACTAACGTCATCATTGGCTTTGGGCGCCCAAACCGCTTACGATCGCTGGAAATGGGGACCGCAGACACTCAATCGCTCTTGGGCCGGGCTGGAAGCATGCAAACCAAGCATAAGCTCTTGGTTTCGTTTGCCTTGATTGCGGCTTTGATTGGCGTTGTTGCCGCCTATCTGATCTGGTTCCACATTCGGATCATCGATGCCCCTGCCCCGGCCCGGATGGAACCTGCAGCGCAATATCCGACGGAAGAGTCCGTATTGGTCACCGAACTCGGTGTTCCGTTGGAGACGATCCGCCACTCACTGGAGCGTGAGGTGCCCCGCACACTCTACTCGATCGATGAACAGATCGAGGAGTGCATTCCGCGTGAAACCATCCGTGTGCTTGGCCGGGAGATCGGGCGAACCCCAAAAATCAGCTGCCAGCTGGTCGGGCAAATTCGGCGTGGGTCAATGCGCCTGTCCGGACGCGGTAACACATTGAGCGTCAGTTTCCCTGTCTCAGCTGAGATACAGGCACGCGATGTCGGTGGGCTCATCAAGCGTGAGACCGCGACGGCTGCGGCCAATGTAAGGCTGACGGCGCAGGTCGGAATCGCGCAGAATTGGCGTTTGAAGCCCGATGTTCGCGTTTCTTATCAATGGTCCAAGGAACCCGGTATCGATGTTCTGGGGCAACGCATCCGCTTCACCCGGCGCGCCAATGCCGAACTGGCACCAATTCTGGCCAAAGCAGAGAAAACGCTTGAGCGTGAACTGTCAGCGCTCAATCTGCGTCCACAAGTGGCCCAGCTCTGGAAGCAAGGTTTCACAACCCTTTCGCTGAATGCTGACAATCCGCCAGTTTGGATGCAGCTCAACCCGACAGCGATCGGAGCGGGCAATCTTCAGGTATCCGCTCGCCGTGTTACCGCTCAGGCAATGCTGCGCGCAAAGCTCGGTATTTTCGTTGGCGACAAGCCAGCAGTGCCTGAACCGAAAAATCTGGGCAGCAATGCCGGCGTTACGCGCGATACGGGTTTTGAGGTGACCCTGCCTGTACTCGCCAATTACGATCAGCTTGAACCGGTTCTTTTGCGTGCGCTCAAACGAGTGGCTGAGCGCGGCATCGCAAAAGAAGAACTCGGCAGGCTCGATCTCGAGTTCGAGAATGTCACACTATATGCGGCTGAAGGCGGCCGGTTGGCAGTTGGGATCGAGGCTCAGGTAGAACCCATTGGCAATTTGACGGACCGAATTTGGGGACGAGCGAAAGGGACCATTTGGCTGACTGGATTGCCAGTAAGCGAACCAGACAGCCAGGTCGTCCGGATCGAAGACCTGCAAGTGTTTGGCGACATGGACACAGCAATCGGAGATTTGTTGGTCCGGATCATGGCCAGTGAGGATGTAAAACAAGAGATAGAGCGATCTTTGGTTGAAGACTTTAGCAATGATTACAATTCAGTGATTGGAAAAGCTAAGGATGGCGTGAGGTCGATCAAGGCTGGAGATTTCAACCTGTCGTTCGATATCTCGGACCTGTCACACGGCCAAATCACACCCACTGCTGAGGGCCTATTTATGCCCGTGACCGCTTCTGGTTCCGTCACCAGCACTTTGGCACCAAACTGAGAACGAATACTCTTTTTATTCATGGTATTGCAATCATTTCCTTATACCCTTTCTGCGAAGAACTGTCTCGTGACCAAATTGACCCTTAATGCGCACGGATTTCCTGCAAGGCGACGCTGAAAGAAGTTTTTGCAAGCCAAATGCCGAGAAGGCGCGTATGGCCAGCCCCAATAGATTGCGGGCGCCGTGCGCCCATTACCCACAATCCCCATTTAACCGGCCAATCTGGGCCGCTGCGCGCGCCTCCGCGCGCACTTGCATTTGAGATCAATTGATGAGTTTTCCAAGCCTTCCAGCCTGCCTTCAGGCGGCCCTCTCCGAACGTAATTATGATGCCCCAACCCCTGTCCAAGAGGCGGTTCTAAAGCCGGATGCACTAGGCCGCGATCTGGTCGTCTCCGCACAAACCGGCTCTGGCAAAACAGTCGCGTTCGGCCTTGCAATGGCAGGTGAACTGCTCGACGAAAGCGGTAACTTGCGTAGCGCGCCCTCACCGATGGCGCTCGTTATTGCGCCGACGCGAGAGCTTGCGCTGCAGGTCAGCCGCGAGCTTGGCTGGCTCTACAGCAAAGCTGGCGCGCGTATCGCAACCTGCGTTGGCGGGATGAACCCGTCGCAGGAACGCCGCGCTTTGCGCGCAGGCGCAACCATCGTGGTAGGAACCCCCGGCCGCCTTCGCGATCATCTGGAACGCGGCGCGCTCGACCTCTCCGCCCTGGCCACTATCGTCCTCGATGAAGCCGACGAAATGCTCGACATGGGCTTTCGAGAGGAACTCGAGAGCATCCTCGATGCAACGCCAACTTCGCGTCGCACTCTTCTATTCTCAGCGACAATGCCCCGCCCAATTGAAGCTTTGGCGCGGCGTTATCAGATCGATTCCCTGCGAATTGCCACCATCAGTCAGCAACGCGGCCATGGCGATATTGAATATCAGGCGATCAGCGTCTCTCCGACTGAAATTGAAAACTCAGTGGTAAACTTGCTCCGCTATCACGAGGCGGAAACTGCGATTCTTTTCTGCGCGACACGGGACAAAGTTCGCCATCTGCATGCCACCTTGCAAGAACGCGGATTTGCCGTTGTTGCCCTTTCCGGAGAGCATTCGCAGCAAGAACGCAATCAAGCGCTACAAGCGCTGCGCGACAAGCGCGCACGGGTCTGCGTGGCCACAGATGTGGCCGCGCGCGGCATCGATCTTCCCACTCTCAGCCTAGTCGTCCACGTCGAAATTCCGCGCGACGCGCAGGCGCTACAGCACCGTTCTGGCCGCACAGGGCGCGCCGGGAAGAAAGGCACGGCAGTGCTTATCGTGCCGTTTTCTCGTCGTCGCAGAGTCGACTCCATGCTGAAATCGGCCAAAATTGAGGCTGATTGGACCGACGCCCCTCGCCCGGAGGCGATCCGAGCGAAGGATCATGAGCGTCTGCTCGAGAAATTGCTCCAACCCATCGAAATGGATGAAGCCAATCAGGAGCTTGCGAGCAAACTCCTGGCCGAGCGCACGCCCGAAGAGATCGCAGCCATGCTGGTGCAGGCGCACCGTTCAAAGCTGCCTGAACCCGAAGATTTGATCGAAAACACGCCCGAGGCCCGCCGCGCAGCGCAGAAAGATACGCATCGCCCGGGCTTCGAGGACACGGTGTGGTTCCGCATGAATATTGGCCGCCGGCAGAACGCTGGCCCACGCTGGGTCATGCCGCTGATCTGTCGCCGCGGGCATGTGACACGCAACGAAATCGGAGCAATCCGCATCGGTCAAAGCGAGACATTCTTCCAAATCCCGCGTGCCATTGCCGACAAGTTCGCCTCCGCTGTGGCGCGCAGCGCTGGCTCTGTCAGCGATAATGGCGACGAACAGGACAACATCCTGATCGAAGCGTCGGACCACGGGCCGCGTGACACCGCTCGGCGCAATCGCAAGTCGCATGCTGGCCAGCGCGACGGCGATCGAGGGCCTCGCGTAAAGGCGAAGCCCGCCCATAGCGGCAAAGAAAAGAATAACGGCAAGCCCAAGAAATTCCGCAAAGGCAGCGATGACCGAAAAAGCGAGAACTTTGAGAAAAAGCCTCGAAATGAAGGCGCTGGAGAAGCAAAAGGGCCTCGCAAGGCAGGTAAGCACCAAAATGGCTCAAATGGTCCAGGAAAGCCGTTTAAGAAGCAAAAGCACTCAAAGTAAGCCACAGACGCGGCCAGTTCCTTATGAGCACGCCGGGCTGTGATGGCCTAAACGCAAGAAGGCTGCGCTCGGGAAATTCGGCGCAGCCTTTCTTTTGCCATATGCAAGCTAGGTCATCCTATTTCTTGCATTTCTTATCCTTGTCCTTCTTGCGGAAGATGTTGCCCACATTGCACAGAACCTTGCCGGTCACTTTCTTGGCATTCTCGGTGTGGTGCTTGGCGCGATCAGCCGCGACTGAAGCTACGGCCTCAACAGGCTTGTCGCTCTTAGCCGCGTCGGCATAGCGGTTTGTGGTCTCCCGCACGCTCCGCAAGTCCGCGCCGGTTACCTGGCCGACAGCGGCCCGGTTTTGCGCCCCTGCCTCACGAACTTTTTCAGTTGCGTAATTCGTGGCCGCCTTCGCATTGCTGAGATGATGCTGAGCGCGGCTCTTAGCGACCTCGCCAAAGGCTTTGAGCTTTTTGTCGCCTTGAAGCGCAGCGCCATAGCGCGCGGCGACATCTGTGCGGCGCTCCAGTTTCACGCCCGTTTCACCCTCAATGGCACTGCGAGCGTTGCGGTCAAACGCATCAACCTTTTGGCCAAACTCGGCCGTTTTCTGGACCCCTCTGGCAAATTGCTCGCGCTTTTCTGCGCCGTAATTTTGCAGGTTCCGCTTTAGGCGCCCTTTCTCAGTGAAAGTCGCTTTGACGTTGGTCCAATTTTCCTTGTGATGTTCGCGCCGCTGCTCCCAGACGTCCTTCATGGAAACGTCCTTGTCGAAGATGGCTGCGCCGTATTGAAAGCCAGTGGTTAGCGGATCCTGGATTTCCGCACCGGTCAGCGCTTTCACGCTCTCCTTGCCCGCCGCCTCCGCAGCCAGAACGGCCAAGCCTACACCTGAGCCTGCAACGACTGCACGCGCGCCTTTGCCCGCTTTGCCAACGGTTGCGCCTGTTCTCGCCATCTTGGCTGCCTTCGCAGCCTTCGCGCTCGTTTGCGCTGCTTTCGCCGTCTGGGTGCCGGTTTTGGCTGCCTTAAGACCGCCCGCGCCGCGTGCCGCCTGAGCGGTCCGTCCCGCGTTGTTCAGTTTGGTGATGTCGCCGCCCTTATCAGCAATACCGCGCACCAATTGCGCTTCATTGATGGGGGCTGCCTTACGCACGGCTTGCGCCGCATCGCCTTTGGCGAGCAGATTGGGCACATCGGCACCTTTGCCAAGCAGCTTGCGGCCAAGAGCCTGCTCCCCGCGCACGGCTTGGCCGCTGGCCTTGAGCGCCTCGCGAGAGCTGCGGGCTTTGTTCCCGCGAGCCACCAAATCATCAAGCTGAGAGCCCTTGCTGATGGCCGCGCGATTGCTCGCTGGCGCATCGATCTTGCGGATATTGCGCGGACCTTCGGCCGTATCACGCGCCTTTAGAACATCGCCAGCAGTTCTGCTGTTCGGCGCGCGGCGCGCATTCTGTGCAGCTTCGCCCTTTTCGATAACTCGGCCCAGGTCCGAGTTTGCGATATTGGTAGGTCGCGCATTTACCGACCGAGCTGTGGTCGCCGGTTTCTTGCGCGCGTTTTGCGCTGCAGTGCCGCGGCGCTCCATCTCCGCCAGTTCGTCCGCGCTGCCAGCAATCCGGTTTGCCCGAGCAGCCTTGGCTGCCTCACCGCGCTCCTTCAAATCACGCAGGCTTGTAGGCCGCTTTGAAGTCGCTGTTTGGCGCAGGTTCTGGCCAGCGATATTTGTCGAGGTCGGCAGCCGACGACCCCTAGCTGCTGGTCCGCCACTGCGCTGCGCCTCACCAATTTTCTTGGCGATATCGGCAGCACCTTTGCTCGGGTTGACGACCTGCCTAGCAGCCACTCCAATCCCGCCTGCGACAAGCAGGGTTTTCTCATCATCGGACAATTCGCCGTCCAGCGCGATGTCCATATCGGCGGTCGATTGCGCCGCTGGAGTATCCGCCTCTTCCTGCGCCAACACCGGCGTTGCCACCATCGCAGCCGCCAAAGCCGAAACGCTCAAACCCTTTGTGATCTTTGAAAACCGCATTGTCTCATTCCCCAAATCTGTCCGCTTACCCGACCCAACGGGTTTGTCTGGATCCTGTTTAGGGAAAGGTCTGGCTGTCTAGAATGAGGTGAACACCCCAATTGTTTCGGAGCCTCAGAATTGCGGCACACACCGTAGCGCGAGCGCTAGCTTGCAGAAGGCAATTTGATCGCCGCAACAGTGCCCTCGCCCAGCCGAGAGGTTAGCTTGAAGGAAAATCCATGCCGTGTCGCCAGATCGTGGACGATCGCAAGTCCCAGACCGTCACCACTCGAGGCTTCGTCCTTGCTCCCGCGCTGCGGAGCCTTGCTGAGAGCCTGCGCGTCCATACCCTTGCCGTCATCACGCACTTCGATGAGGCACGTGTCTTCATGCCGGATGCTGACGCGCACTTCACTGGGGCTGGCATGGCGCAGAGCATTGGCGACCAGATTGCTGACGGAGCGAATAAGAGCCAAAGCCGGCACCGACGTTTCGCATGGCTCAGTCTGAATTTTGAGAACAATCCCAAGGTTGGCGGCTTCCTGAGCAAACATATCTTCGACGGTTTGCACGATCGGCTGTAGCGAATACACTTCGTCCTCCGCGCGGGACGCAGCCTGTTCTGCCCCCTCCTGATCGCTGTATTCGCGGGTTAGCTCTTCGAGATAGTCTACCGCCTCGCTCAGGCGCTCTTGCAGCACGGGAGACAAGTTATCCGCCTCTTCATGGATGGAGGCCCTCAACCCCACCAAGGGCTGGCGAATGTCATGGCTGGCAGAGGCGAGTTGCTGCTTGCGGCGGACAGCCGTTTCGCGCGCACGGGAGTACTCTCTTTCGGTCTCCAGCAACCGGCGATTGGTTTGCGCATTCGCTTCGAGGGCCGAAATACGTTCCAGCCTCAGCCGGTCACGCTCTTCCAAGCTCCGGCGAATATCTACGATCACGAACACCAAGAGAGTCGCAGCGACAACCAGACGCACCATATCGCGGACGAAGCCGACGGAGAGTTCGGGAATGATCGTTCCGACGAGATCCGGCTCAACGGCAATCAAGACAACCGGACTAAGTCCAATAATGCCAACCACGATCTGCCGCAGCGTTTTGGCCATTTCCAACCGGAAGACGATCACGGCCACCAGTGCCAAGAGCACACCATAATACAGCACCAGTAGGTAGCCGTCATATTTTAGGTATAACAGGCCAGCCACGACGGCTAGCGGCAACAGCCAGATGATCAGACGCACCGCATGGTTTGAAAAGCGATCATACTGTCCCTTGAAAGCGAATAGCACGATGTAAAGATTGCTCAATGAGACAATCGCAATGCAGGCCCGCCAGGCCGCACGGGCAGTCTCAAAATCTGGACTAAGGATCGTCACGAACAGCGAGACATCTGCTTGGATCGCAGCAAGCGTCAAACCGATCCCGAGCAATGCAGTGATCTTTCGGTTCGCCAAAACGCCCAGCACTACCAGACAAACACCGACCCCTATGAACGACAGGAATACGATTGCCTTCAGCATCGTGCCAATGATCTGGTTGCGGCCCAATTCTCCTTCGCGAAATAGGCCAATCGATGGCCTGTCGACCGATGCCAGATTGACCAGCACTGTCGCCTGTTCGCCGGGATCAAGCATGAAGCTGGAGGAGTGCACATAGGTGAGCTTGCGCGCTAACAGCTCCGCGTTGTCGGTGGCGTCACCGCCGAGTATCTGAACCGGTGCGGCACCACTTTGCACCAAATAGACATCGGGCCTGACATAGAACACACCGCCCAGCCCGACGCTGCGACGGATGCTCGTTTCATTGTCCGAGGCCGCCTTGATCGGCAACGCAACCCACTGCCAGCGCTCGTCCAAAATCTCGGACTGTGTTGACTGGTAGCCGCGCGAAAAACCGCCGTTTCTAAACTTCGTCAGGGCTTGCTGACTGGTAAGCTCTTCGCCCTCCTGCGTCACAAGATACCAAGCGCTGCCTTCTACTTGCTCGGCAGGTTCGCCCCGCTTCAGCAGCACGGAACTGGCTTCGCTCGCTGAGACTTCTTGCCCCTTTGCAACAGGAGCCGCAATCGCAGCGAACCCCAAAGCCGCACAAGTGACAGCGGCGAGCAGCCAAAGTGCCCACGCCCGCCCAAGCCGAAGATTTGCCCCCTCACCCATCTTTTGTGCTATACACAATTTGCTGGTGAGCAGCAGGGGGAGATCATGATGGTCCGGGGGCTCCATGACATTTGGCCGGGAATTCAAAGCTGTGATCGCTGACGACCACAGCATCATTCGCGGGGCCTTGGCGCAATTGCTGAGCAATGCTGACGCGCTGGAAGGCTACAACTTTACCGTTTGCGACCAAGTTTGCGACGGCATTCGTGCGATTGGCGCGATCCGAAAGCATCAGCCCGATTTGCTGATGCTGGATGTTACCATGCCCCATGCGGGCGGCACAGAGGTGTTGATCGAAGCCCGGCGGTGGTTGCCGGACTGCAAGGTGATTGTTTTTACCGGTGTCGAGGCAAGCGGCAAGATCGCTGAGCTGGTCGAAGTCGGCGCAGACGGGCTCTTTTGCAAAAGCGATGATCTGGACGAACTCACCGCTGCTATCCCGCGCATTATGGAGGGCGGCCGGACCGTCTGCCGACGTTTTACCGAAGTGCTCGAAAGCGCAGCGGACATCGAACCGCTGACCAGCCGAGAGCGGCAGGTCTTGAACCTCGTCGTAAGCGGGCAAACCAACCGCGAAATCGGCGAGACCTTGGGTATCAGCATCAAGACGGTCGACCGGCACCGGACCAGTGTAATGCGCAAGGCTGAGGCGCGCTCGGCGGCTGAATTGATTGCCTATGCCCTGCGCGAAGGCTTGGTTGAGGCGAGCTCTACTTAAAGAGGCACATCGGGCATCAATCGCTTTCTCGGCGACCTCGGCCCTTTTAGCGCAGGTCTTCAACACTGACCCAGCCCAACACGCCATAGGCATCGCTGACCGGCAGAAAGATGCCGTGCAAATCACCGATCGGCGTAAGCTCGATCCCGGGCCGTATGCTACGCACGGTCTCCGCTTCCCGGGTCGGCTCCAGATACAGGAACGATGCAGCGGCAACGACCACGGGTGGCGGCCCAACAGGTTCAACTGGCTCGGCATCTGCGACCGCCTGAGCGTCGGCAAGCTCCGCATCGCCAGCCGTTTGCCCCACGCCCAAAGCTTGCGCCTGGGCAACCATATTGTTGTACGCGATGACGAACCCTTGGATCATCTCGCGCCCATCCTCTTTCTTGGTGTAGCGGCTGCCTTCCACCGCTTCTTCGACCGCCAGCATCCAAAACCCCTCAGGTGACCGAGCCATCGCGTCGTCATCATCGTCATGGAATTTGAGTTTGGTTTTTTGGACCAGCCCGGTGCCCGATGCGATCGCGGCATTTTGCGCGGTATCGACCAGCGCGAGACCGGTGATCACCGTGTTCTTCTTGCCAATCCCAACCATGCCAGCCAGCCCATTGACGACCGCCCCGGCCAAAGGGACCATACCAGCGATATCGCCAGCCGTGCCCATCCCGCTGCGATAGCCGCTGTTTTGCGCCAGAGCGGCGGCGTTCGCGACGCCCGCATTGTTGAGATTGGTGGCTGTCGCGACCTCAACCTTATCGCCAGCCACCACGTTCAGCATGAACTGCGCAGGCTCCCCGGTGCTGGGATCATAGATCGTGAAGCAACCCGACTGCACAACCAAGGCCTCTATCACGGCCTTTGGGCTGCCGAGGTTCTTATCGACCCGGCTGCGCGCCTCTCCTTCGATAATAGCAGCGGAACCAAGCGGCGTGTGACAGCGCACCAGCTCGATCGGGCGATGCTTTGACCCAGCAAGCACAGGGCTTGAGGCCAGGCCGCCAAGCGCGAGCCCCAATGCTATAAATACTCCAAGGCTGCGCATCACTGGCTCCAGCTTTGGTTTTTACCTGCAAGGCAATCCCAAAGTTGAATTCTGCCGCCATTGGTTTCCGAGTCTGGCCCATGGGCATCCAGACAGCGCCCCGTGTTCTCATTCACAAAACTCACCGCGCCCGGCGCTCCAGCGCTCCTTGCAGACCAGATTTGCGCCGGGTTCCCATCGCAACCAAAAGCTCGCACCGGTGCGCCATTGTCTGGTCCCACAGCCTCGAGGCACATCCCGCTGGCCGTCACGATCAAGCCGTCATCTTCAAGATAAATGAAGTTCTGGTTGGCACCGCCAAGGCATTCCCACACCTGCAGCCTGCCGCCTTGCTGGCCAACGTCCGGGCCATGCAGATCAAGGCACATGCCGTCACCGCTTTGGATCGGACTGGTCATCTCAGGCGGCAGTTCCATCGGATCGGGGCGGCTGCGTCCGGCAAAGCCATCTTCGGTGAGCACAATCTCTTCGCCGATCCGCATCGCTTCAAAGGCCCCAGGATAAGAAAGCTCAACCGGCGCCAGCGTGAATTTCGGATCAAACAGCCCATTACCGCCCGAGGCAAACAAAGTGCCGTCTTCGCGAAGTGTCCATTCCATCTCTCGCTGCAGCAGTTCATCATAGGCGACCATCTTCTGACGGTCGGTTTGACGCAAGCGTGAAGAGGTGACCATGCCAGGCTCAACCACCCAAATGAACAGATGGGTCCATTCCTCCATCGCGATAACAACGCCGTTTTCAATGATCACCTGCTTGCCCAGTTCGCGCAGCCGCCAGACACCATCAATCGGCAGCGGATCACCGGGCGCAAACTGCGTATAATCTCTCAGCGCCGCGCGCGGTCGGTTGTCTTGCGCCTGCGCTGCAGGAGCCGCGATCGCGATGCAAATCGCCGTCAAGATCGCCCACAGCCAAAGGCGCGGCTGGGCCTGTTTGTTCTGATAGATAGTCTTATTTAGCACTGCTGTTGCCCCTCAATATGGCAACCTTTGTGCAACAGATCGCCAGCGATGCGAATGAGGTACATCCCCCAATTTGGTGCACGAGTGAAGATAGCTTAGTCGTTTTCCGCTCTTTGCATCAGTCAGTGCCTGGCCGGTACGCAATTTTCGCATCCGCAAGGCCCACGTTTTAGAACTTTAGCTTCAGCTCGCCGCTCGCCCACAGGCTTGCCTCATTCAGGAGGACTGGCGCTTCTCTCACAAGAAGAGTTCTGGCATGGCGAGCGCTATGACCACCGAAACTGGCAGCTCTCAAATTTGTCCCCTAGACCAGCACACCCAACCTGATCCAGCCAGAGCAGGTTTACCGACCGGGCCCGAATTGCTGCATAAGCTGCACGAGATCTTCGGCTTTCATTCCTTCCGCGGCGTTCAGCAGCAAGTCGTGGATCGGGTTATGGGCGGGCATTCGACACTGGCGGTCATGCCGACCGGGGCGGGTAAGTCGCTGACCTACCAACTGCCCGCCATGCTGCTGGAGGGCACCTGCATTGTCATCAGCCCGCTCATCGCACTGATGCACGATCAATTGCGCAGCGCCCGCGCAAACGGGATCCGCGCCGCCACCCTTACCAGCGCAGACGAGAACCGCGCCGAAACGGTAGCTCAGTTACGAGCAGGCGAGCTCGATCTGCTCTATGTCGCGCCGGAACGGGCAAGCCAGTCCCATTTCAGGGAGCTGCTTTCCCAGTGTCAGATATCCTTGTTCGCGATCGACGAGGCGCATTGCGTGTCCGAATGGGGGCACGATTTCCGCCCTGACTACCGTCTGCTGCGCCCGTTGATGGACCAGTTCAGCAATGTGCCACGACTAGCCCTAACCGCGACTGCAGATGTCCACACACGGTCAGATATCTTAACGCAGCTTGGGATTGCGCCAGAAGGCTTGATCGTCGCCGGGTTCGATCGCCCCAATATCCGCTATGCGATCCGTCCCCGCGACCAGCCGACACAGCAGCTAAGACGCCTTTTGGCCGAGAATTCCGGACCCGGGATTATCTATGCCCAAACTCGTGCGGCGACCGAACGATTGTCCAATTCGCTGTCTGACGGAACACGCGAAGTGCGTTGTTACCACGCCGGGCTACCAGCCGACATTCGCGCAGCGAACCAAGCGGCCTTCGTCGAAAGCGAGAACATGGTGATCTGCGCGACGGTCGCGTTTGGCATGGGCATAGATAAGCCAGACGTGCGGTTTGTCGCCCATGCTGGTTTGCCCAAATCGATCGAAGCCTATTATCAAGAAACGGGCCGAGCCGGGCGCGACGGCGATCCAGCAGCGGCGCACATGTTCTGGGGAGCAGACGATTTTGCACGGGCGCGCATGCGCGTTACCGATGTTGAGGAGGCAAGGCAGTCAGGAGAACGGACGCGATTGTCAGCCCTAGGCGCGCTGGTTGAAACCGGAGGGTGCCGGCGTGCAATCTTGCTGCGCCACTTCGGAGAGCATCCTGCAGAAACTTGCGGCAACTGCGACAATTGCCTGGAACCGGCCCGCGCTGTTGATGCGACGATTGCCGCGCAAAAGTACCTCTCAGCGGTGGCGCGCACGCGGCAAACCTATGGATCAGGGTACATCGAGAGCATTCTAACCGGCCAATCCAGTGAGCGTAGCCGTGCACAGGGGCACGATACGCTGTCAGTCTTCGGTATCGTCGAAGGCGAGGAAGCTGACCTGCTCAAGCCGGTGCACCGCGCGCTGCTGGTACGCGGCGCATTGATGCCGACGGAACATGGCGGCTTGATGCTAGGACCGGAGGCACGCGGTTACCTCAAGGGAGAGCAGCCGCTGAATCTGGTTATCCCACCAAAACGGGTCGGCGGGAAGCGACGCAAATCCGGTTCGAGCCAGGCGCTCAACCCGGTTGGCGACCCGCTCTTCGATGCCTTGCGCGAATTGCGCCGCGACCTGGCAAAGGAGAATCAGGTTCCTCCTTATGTCATCTTCCACGATTCCGTACTGCGCGACATGGCCGGGTTTAGGCCTCAGACCCGCGACGCGCTTGCAAAATTGCCTGGCGTCGGGGCGAAGAAACTGGATGCCTATGGCGATGCATTCCTGACAGTCATCCGGCGGCACGACCGGTAGCAGTGGAACATCGCGACAATTCGAGCTGCATCGTGTCGGGCGCGCGCGTTTACTTATGGCTGATGTTGGGACAGAAGCGGAGCGAAAGCTATGTATCCGTCCGCGTGAGAATGGATCCAGTCCGAAAACATCCCTACTTCGCTTATTCGTTGCTGATTGAAAATGGGCCAACCGCCGACCGTCCGGTTTGGAACCCCATCCTAACGCTGCCATCATTCTGCAGGCGATTGATCCAATAACATTCGACAACGCACAATGGTGTGCCAGTGGAATAGTCTTGAAGGTCAGATTTGATCGTTTGCTCGCTTTCCCATCCAGAGCAAATATCTCATTTGTTGGGAACAGATCTGGCCCGGCCGATTGGACGCCCTTGCGTTCTTTTAGCATTGGCGCCCAGCCGGCTTGCCGTTCTGCGGCCGGCTGGGCTCCCGCTTTAGAACTGAATTTTCACACCCACCTTGCTGCCGAAGCTGGAGTAATTTGAGCCGGCGTCGCCTTCGACTTGGAAGAAGCCAGAGATCGGCCCTTCGCCATCGAGTGTGATCCCGGCCTCGACGTGGCCATAGGTGCCAAGCGGGTTGTTTTGGAAGTCAACAACATCGCCCAATACGCGGAAGCGAACGTCTGCCTCGCCGCTGAATTCGCGCACGGCGCTGGCATCAAGGAAGTAGCCGATCCTAGTGCTACCCCCGGTCTTGCCATAGCCGCCGAGGCGAATGCCCGCGGCGCCGCGCAGGCCATCGAGGTTGTCGAACTCGAAGCTTGCCGCATCGACGATGAGATCGTCCAGATCCGTGCGTTGCAGATCCAGGCTAACGCGCGGCTCGATATAGAAGCGCTCGCCGCCAATCCGGTAGCCCGCATCGATCCGCGCGCCAAAGGCCTGGCCATCAAGCTGGCCGGTGAAACCGCCCTGTGCCGGATCGGACAAATCACCCGAAATGCTATCATATTTGAGCAATGCGTCCGCAAAGAAGCCGCCCGTCTCAAGCGAGGCCGACAGGCCGATATTGAGCACATCGAACACAGCGCGGGTGCCGGTGAGATCCTGACGGAAGCTGGAACTGAGATAGCCGCCAGTCACGCCAAGGGTCAGATTGTCACTGAGCTTGTGATCCGCGCCGCCTTGGAAGCCGAAGAAATCCTGCTCGTAATCAAGATTGGTATCGGCCAGCCCAATTCCGGTTGGGTCGGCAAACTGCTCATCGCGCTGAGCCACGGAGCCATAAGCGACCGCCCATGCAGGCGAAGCATCAGACCCATCAAAGCGTGCCGAGGCGCGGTGGTCGGCCCAGGCATCGGCGCTGCGATACCAAAGAGCCTGCGCCGCCTCGGCGATCTTGGTGCTTTCAAACACACGCTCTTCAAGCTCGATTGCGACGAGGAAGTCGTTTGTTGCCGCATCGAAATTTAGCTCAAAGGCGAGGAACGGTGTGGCCGATCCCGCGTCTGCCACCACGCTGAAGGCGCTTGCCTCTGTGCCCGCACCAGCATCAACAACGACAACGTCATTGCCGAGCGAGAAATCGCCATCGACGACATTGATCACCAGACCGGTGTTGCCGGTTGCAGCCCCGTTGATCGTCAGGAAATCGCTCGTACCAGCAGCGAAGCTGACATCGAGGCTAAGCTCCCCGCCATCTCCGGCGAAATCACCCGCAATGGAAAGCACCCCATCGGCGCGGCCATTGGACAGATCGATGAGACCGGAGCTTTGCAATTGTTCCAAACGGTCAAACTGAGCTGAGGCCGCAATGAACAATGTGCCGGAGTTGGTGAGTGTATCCTCGCCTTCGCCAAAGTCGCTGATCCCCGCCGCGTTGAACGTACCGGAGTTCAGGAATTGGTCGTCGTTCGCGGAAAGCTGCACTGCGCTGGCGAGTGTGCCAGCATTGTCCAGCGTGATCACGCCTGTGTCCGCTCCACTGGCGAGGACAGCAAAGTCGCCGCCGCTCAATGCGCCTGTATTGCTGATGGAAACCGCGCCGCCTGCGCTTGAGACATCAATCCCGTTTTGCGCGCCCGCCGTATCGCCGCCAACAATGATACCGATTGTGCCAGCACCCGAGGTTGTCGCCGCGATACCAGAGACCGTGCCAGTGATATCGCCAGCGTTCTGAATATCGATCACGCCGCCAGTGGTCGTCGCAGTGATGCCATTGCCGCTAGTGCCGATAACCGCATCAATGTCGCTAACGGTGATCGCGCCGCCTGCCGTGAGCAGGTCAAGGCCATCGCCTGCGAGCCCTTCGACCAGATCGATATTGGCGATCGTAATATCACCCGTGGTTGGCCGCACATAAATACCATCGGCCGCGCCAGTGACGCTGCCCGAGGAACCTCGCACCGTGATTGCACCGCCAGTTGAGCGTGCATCAATGCCGAAGCCCGCCGTGCCCGTAACAATCGCAGTCGAACCAAGCGTGATCTCAGTCGCACCGCTGGTTGCATTGGTATCAATGCCAACCGCGCCGGTCACTTCATTCACCAGCATGGTGATATCGCCGGCGCCCGATTGCTGCGCCTGAACACCGATAGTCGCGCCGGTCACTGCGCCAGCATTGCTGTTGACGTCGATGCTCCCGCCCGTGCTCGTCGCCAGAATGCCAATCGCAGCCGTTCCGGTCACATCGGCTGTGGTGATGTTTAATCCACCGGTTCCAGTGTGTTCAGCGGTGATGCCATAAGTAGCGCCCATGACTGCACCTGCGCTGCTGTCCACGCTAAGGCTGCCACCTTCGTTGATAGCATAAATGCCCGCATCGCTGCCTCCCGTAACGGAGGCGGTTACGATCGTCAGATCGCCTTCACCTGCGTTAGATGCAAAGACTCCGCGCAACCCGCCGCTGACTGAGCCAGCGGAGCTGTCGATCGTGAGGTCAGTGCCGTAGGCACGGGTGAAGATACCATTGCCGCTCTCGCTGACAATGTCTGCGGTCGTGATCGAGGTTTCGCCTGCCCCGCTCCCGCGGGCATAGATGCCGGTGTCTGCGCTGTTCACTGAACCTGCTGTGCTGTCCACGATCAGGTCTTGTCCGTCCGAGCCAGTAGAGGCGAAAATGCCGATGCCGCCTCCTTCAGAATCGCCAGCATCGAGCGCATACACATCTGCCGTGGTGACAAACGTGGAGCCAGTTCCATAGTTTTGGGCGATCACACCATTCGACGCACCAGCGACTGCTCCTGCCGAGCTATCGATTATGAGATCGGTGGCGGTTGCTTCGTTGCGTGCCGCGATACCAGCACCTTCTACACCCGTCACATCACCGGTCGTGATCGACAATGCACCAGTGCCCCTGTTGCGTGCATCAATGCCATCTTCGCCGCCGGATATGGTTCCTTCCAAAGTGTCGATGGTCAGATCGCCAGTGCCAGCTTGGTTGCTCGCAAAAATGGCAGTATTCGTCGTGCCGATCACATCAGCGGTTGTGATCGTTAAGTCACCTGTGCCGCGATTGTCCGCATAGATACCGCGCGAATTGCCAGTAACCGTTCCGGCAGTGGTGTTGACAGTCATATCAGCGCCATAAATGCCGCCTTCGCCATCATCGTTGATGGAAATGCCTTCACCAGACGCCCCGGTTACATCGGCGGTGACAAGTGTCGCATTCCCAGTACCGAAATTGGCGATCCGAATTCCTTCGGTTGAGCCGCTAACAGACCCCGCACTGCTATTAACGACAATGTCGCCAGCATTAGAACCCGTTCCAAACTGAATGCCAGCGCCGTTTTGCCCGGTCACATCAGCCGTCGTGATGGTGGTCGTACCCGTTCCGTTATTGGATGCATTGATGCCATCTTCGCCGCCTGTGACCGTGCCAGCCGTCGTGTTGACGAGAAGGTCTGTCCCGCGGCCGATGACATCAATGCCATCGCCAGCGGTGCCGGTTACATCAGCCGTGGTAACAGTGGTGGCGCCGGAGCCGTTATTGGCTGCATAGACCCCATCATCGCCGCCGGTGACAGCGCCAGCGGTGCTGTCAATTGTCAGGTCAGTAGTGTCGGACCCGTTATAGGTGTCAATCCCGTCATCCGTTGTCCCGGTGACCCCTGCGGTCGTGATGGCGGTGCTGCCGCTGCCCATATTCGCAGCGGTAATCCCATCGGTAAGGCCCGTGACGGTCCCTGCAACGGAGTTCACAACCACATCCGTACCAGAGGCCGAGGCGTTAATGCCTTCGCCGCCTGTGCCGGTGACATCCGCAGTCGTCACGCTGGTGTTCCCGCTGCCCAGATTGACCGCGCGGATACCGACCGCTGCGTTCACAGCATAATTGGTGGTGTTGATCGTGATATCACCCGTCCCGCCCTGAGCAGAGCCATCCACGCCATATGTCGTGCCCGAAACCTCGCCCGAGGTGCCGATGGTGATCGCGCCGCCATTGTCGGCATAGGCCGCAATGCCCACGCCATCGGTCGCAGTGATCCCTCCGAACAGGCCAACATTGTCGATCGTGATATTGCCGGTGTCCGCATTGGCAAAGATGCCATTGCCGCCAAGCCCTGTGATCGTGCCAATGTCGCTGACCGCGATATTGCCGCCGTTCGATACAAGGTTCAGCGCATCGCCCGCCTGGCCGGTCACGCTGTCGAGCCCCGTAACGGTGATGTCCGCGCCCTCTGTCGATGCTGCGATACCGGTTGTTGCGCCGATCACATTGCTGGCGATGCCTTCGCCGCCTTGGACAAAGATATTGGCGGTGTCTTGCGACGTTGAGGCCAGAATACCCTCTGCGCCCTGGCCCGTCACATTGCTGACCGTAATGGTCAGATCACCAGAACCTGCATGATTGGCGTAAATACCGCGATTGCCGCCAACCACAGCGCCGGCGCTCGTGTCGATGACCAGCGTGTCGCTATCCGCATCCGTCGTCAGGTTCACCCCGTCGCCGCCCGTTGCCGTTAGACTGCCTGTCGCAATCGAGACAGAACCTGTCCCCTGATGGTTCACCGCAATGGCATTTTGACCTGCGGTTATGGTCCCTGCAGTGGTGTCAATCGTAACATCTGCGCCCTCAGCATAAGCGGTTACGCCTGATCCCGCAGCAGCATCCACATTGGCCGTAGTTATAGAGACTGAACCACCGTTAGCCGACCCAGCCACACCATCAACGCTCGCATCGATACTGCCCGCAGTGGTATCAATGATAACATCGCCGCTGCCGTAACCAATGCCAGCCACTGCAAACCCGTAAACGACGGCTATATTGCCAAATGTCGACACATCTGCGGTTGTGATGGAGACAACCCCATCACCACTGCTGTTCCCTGCGACACCAATTCCACCTGCCGACACCGCACCTGCGGTCGTATCGATGGTAACATTGCCATCACCGCCATTTACAATGACACCAAAACTATCTTCATCGCTGGCGGTAACGTCCGCAGTGGTCACTGACACATCGCCAGCGCCATCATCGTCCTTATCGACACCAACCCCTAGGGAGCCGCCGCTCACGCTGCCTTGTGCCGTGTTGACGATTACGTCGCCTGCCCCCTCTTCAATCTCGACAAGAACGCCTGCGTCACTGCCTGTGACATCAGCCGTGGTGATCGTGGTAAGGTCTGTCACGAAACTGCGCGCATTAATACCGTCTTCACCGCCAACGACCGCACCGGCGCTGGTGTCGATGATGAGCTCAGTGCCGGAGAAGGCCGTCACCTCAATGCCATGATCAGTGGTGCCGGTCACATCGCCTGTCGTGATCGAGGTGATGCCTGTCCCACTATTTTCGGCGAAGATACCCAACTCATCAGATGTCACTGCGCCTGCGGTCGTATCGATAATCAGATCGGTCGCATCATCAGCATCATTGTAGGCGTAAATGCCGTATTCTTCGCCGATTACATTGGCCGTTGTAATGGACAAGGAACCTGCAGCATTGTTCTGAACAAAGATGCCGTATTCACCGCGCACTGTGCCTGCGGTGCTGTCGATAACGACATCGCCTGCCTCATTGCCCAGCTCAATGCCTTTGCCCGTAATCCCGGTGACATCGCCGGTTGTGATCGACACCAGGCCGGCACCCTCATTGCCGATTGAAATAGCGTTGTCGCCGCCAGTTACAAAACCCGCAACAGTGTTAATGGTGAGACCTGTTGTGTCCGCCCCATTGTCAAGGTCAATACCATCACTGTCTTCGCCCATGCCGTTCACATCGGCGGTGATGATCGTGGTGGAGCCGGAGCCATTATTGATTGCAAAAATGCCGTCTTCGCCGCCAACAACCGCGCCTGCTGCGCTATCAATGGTGAGGTCGCCCGTGGTTGCAAAATTGCGCACAGAAATGCCGTTTCGGCTGCTTCCCGTAACTTGCGCGGTCACAATCATTGTGTCGCCAGTGCCGGAATTGACAGCGTCTATTCCATTGTCAGTGCCGCTCACAGCGCCTGCTGAACTATCAATCGTCAGACCAGTGGTGCTCACCCCAGAAGAGGCTTCGATACCCGAAATTTCAATGATCCCGGCGAACAAACCGTTGGGATCGATTTGTCGTATTCCAGCAACGTCGGCGGTAGTGATCGAAGTCAAACCAGAGCCGTTGTTAACGGCAGTGATGCCGCCAAACTGGCCAGTGACACTACCCGCGCTAGAATCGATCACCAGACCGGTCGCGGGCGCGAAATTGAATGCAGCGATTCCGGAGATGCGTTCGCCCGTCACATCGGCCGTGGCAATCGTGGTTATGCCAGTGCCATAGTTGCGCGCAACAATGCCGGATTCACCGCCAACAACCGCGCCGGCGGCGCTGTCAACAGTAAGGGCGCCCGTGGTTACATCAGCATTGAGGGCGTAAATCCCATCGCCCGCTTCGCCATCTACATTAGCCGTGGTGATGGAAAGATCGCCTGTGCCGCGGTTTTCTGCATAAATGCCGTTGGTCGCACCCATTACGGCGCCTGCAACCGTGTTAATCGCAATATCAGCGCCATACACGCCCAAGCCATTGTCGCTCGCGTAAATACCATTGCCCGCCAATCCGGTGACATCGGCGGTGGTGATTGTCGCGTTCTGTCCATCGGCATAGTTGCGCGCGTTAATTCCGTCTTGCCCACCTATGACCGGGCCTGCGCTCGTGTCGATAATCAGCTCACCAGCAAGTTCCCCATGATAAATATCAACACCATAGCCGCCTTCACCAGTTACCGCACCAGTCGTGATAACCGTGTCGCCAGTGCCATAATTGCGTGCAAAAATACCATTGTCACCGCCAACAACCGCTCCCGCGCTGGAGTCGATGGTCAGATCAGTGGAGCCGTTACTGTTACGGACTTCAATTCCAGTTAGTCCCCCGGAAAAGACGTCGCCCGTTATGATCGTTGCCGCGCCGGAACCCTCATTGCTGACAAAAATGCCTTGATTGGAAGATGCGCCGGTCCTAATTTCTCCTGCGCTGCTGTCGACCAGCAAACCCGAACCGCTTGTGATCACATCGATGCCGCGTACATCTTCTCCACCGGCATATACGTCGGCAGTGGTAATGCTGGTGAAACCCGATCCGTAGTTTCCAACGGCAATTCCTTCGCCGATACTGCCCGTGACAACGCCCGCCGTCGTATCAATGCTGATCGCTCCGGCATTGGCGTCAAAGTTCTGCGCTCTGATGGCGTCACCATTTGTGGCGGTGACATCGGCAGTGGTGATCGAAAGATCGCCTGTGCCGCGATTGTCAGCGGTGATCCCGACTAAAGCTCCGGTGACGCTGCCCGCAGTGGAATTGACAATAAGGTCAGTGCCATAAGTGCCTTCACCGTCATCGGTCGCCTGAATCCCGTAGCGCGTCAGGCCAGTCACATCACCGGTGACAACCGAGGTGACGCCAGAGGCTTCGTTCATGGCGCGGATGCCGATTTCTTGGCCGCTAACTGCTCCTGCGGTTGTATCGATCAAAAGGTCGGTACCAAAGTTCCTTGCCCTAATCCCGTCGCTGCCTGCGCCTGAGACATTGGCGGTGGTGATCGACAAGGCGCCGCTTCCGACGTTGGAGGTATTGATACCGTTCGTATCGCCGCTGACCGCGCCAGCAACAGTATTGATAGTGAGAGCGCCTGCGCTGAGGCCGTTGGAGGCATCAATCCCATCGCCGCCTTCACCAGTTACCGCACCAGTTGTGATAACCGTGTCGCCAGAGCCTTCATTGCGTGCAACAATGCCATAAGTTGCGCCAACAACCGCTCCCGCGCTGGAGTCGATGGTCAGATCAGTGGAGCCGTTCCTGTTACGGGCAACAATTCCAGATAGTCCCCCGGAAAAGACGTCGCCCGTTATGATCGTTGCCGCGCCGGAACCCTCATTAGTGGCCAAAATACCTTGATTGGAATATGTCCCGGTCCTGATTTCTCCCGCGCTGCTGTCGACCAGCAAACCCGAACCGCTTGTGATCACATCGATGCCGCGTCCATCTTCTCCACCGCCGTATACGTCGGCAGTGGTAATGCTGGTGAAACCCGATCCGTTGTTTTCAACCTCAATTCCTGTTCTGAAACTGGCAGTCACAGCACCAGCGGTGGTGTCGATGGTGATATCACCCGACGCCGCATCATTTTCAGCGCGAACTCCATAACGGCTCGCGCTAGTCACCGCCGCAGTGGTGATCGAAACGTCGCCGCCATTGGTATTGCGCACATTAATACCGTCTTGGTCAGCAGAAACGCTACCTGCGCTGGTGTCGACTAACACATCGCCTGTACCGTTGATTTGAGCCAGAACGCCGGTGCCATCTTCGCCGCTATCCAGGGCTGTGACATCGCCAGTGACAATCGAAGTTTCGACCGAAGCGCCGCTGTACACTGCAATACCTTGATCGCCGCCAAGAACAGCGCCTGCCGAAGTGTCGATAGAGAGATTATCGGTCTGGGAAGAGACGTTTGCGAGGATCCCTTTACTGTATTCATCGGCACCTGTGACGTCGCCGGTTGTGATCGACACATCGCCGGAACCTTCGGATACGACACTCAAGCCATCGAAGGATCCAACAACCGCGCCAGCGGTAGTGTCGATTGCAATGCCTCCAGCCGTCGCTGCATTGCTCACATCAATGCCTCTGCGATCGTTGCCAGTCACATCTGCTGTTGTGATCGTCGTTGTGCCAGTGCCATAATTGCGTGCGTAAATGCCATTGTCACCGCCGCTTACCGCGCCAGCGCTGGTGTCGATCGTGAGATCGGTTGTCTCAGCGCCCTGATTTCTTACGAAAACTCCATCACTATCCGCAGAGATGACATTGCCCGTTATGATCGTTGTCGCGCCAGCGCCGTTATTGTCGACGAGAACAGCAAGCCCGCCATCATAGTAAAGGTTGGTTACTGCGCCCGCACTGGTATCGACAAGCACGCCAGAGCCGCTTGCAACAACCTCAATGCCGCTATTGCCCTCGCCATAGCCAGATACATCGGCGGTGGTGACGCTGGTGAAACCAGATCCGTTGTTTGTTGCTCGAATGCCAGTCGAAAAGGCGCTGCTAACCGCGCCGGCAACGGTGTTGATCGTGAGATTGCCGGTGCCAGCCTGATTGGCGGCGTCAATCCCGTAACCTGATCCGCCTGTCACATCACCGGTGGTGATGGTCGTATCACCCGCTCCATTGTTGAGCGCATCGATGCCGGCGGAACTGCCGCGCACATCGCCTGCCGAGCTATCGATGGTGAGATCGCCAGTGCCGCTTGCAACAACCTCAATGCCGCTATTGCCCTCGCCATAGCCAGATACATCGGCGGTGGTGACGCTGGTGAAGCCAGATCCGTTGTTTGTTGCTCGAATGCCATTGTCACCGCCGCTTACCGCGCCCGCGCTACTGTCGATGCTGAGGCTACCCGCTCTTCCATCGGCATTTATGGCGTTGATCCCATCGCCCGCTTCACCATCCACACCAGCTGTGGTGATGGAAAGGTCGCCAAAGGACCGGTTTTCGGCATAAATTCCGTCAGTCGCCCCGGTGACGACGCCTTGCGCGCTGTTGATCGCAATGTCGCCCGGGCCATACCCGTCATTATCATCATCTCTGGCAGAGATCCCGGCCCCAGACTGACCCGTCACGTCGCCGGTGATGATAGTGGTGGATGCATTATAGCCGCGATTGATGGTGGAAATGCCGCGATTGCTGCCCACGACATCGCCGGCGCTGCTGTCGACCGTTATACTGCGCGAATAGTAGTTAGTTTCGACATTGATGCCATCGCCGTTTGCACCCGATACATCGGCGGTGGTGACAGAGAAATCGGAGAAACCATCCGCAGACGGATCTTGCGAGACGCTGATACCATCGTTGGCACCCGTCACCGTACCGGCAACGCTGTTGATAGCTACATCGCTATAATAGCCGCGCACGCGGATGCCATCATCGCCGCTGCCGCTAACATCGGCCGTCGTGATTGAGAGACTTTCAAAGCTCTTGTGGTATACCTCAATCCCGTCATCGCCGCCCGATACCGCGCCTGCGGTGGTGTCGATTATAAGCCTATCGGCAAATTCGGTGGTATAGGCGTAAATCCCGTCGATTCCGGCGCCATCAACGTTCGCGGTCGTGATGCTGGCGTCGCCCGACCCATAGTGTGCCAGTTGAATCCCAAACCCGCCCCCGCTGACAGAGCCTTGAGTTGTATCGATGGTCACCTGAGCGCCGTAATTACGGACAGATACGCCATCGTCATTGGCAACAACATCCGCTGTAGTGACCGATACAGCGCCGCTGCCATAGTTGGCCGCGTAGACGCCGGTGTCATCGGCGGACAATGCGCCAGCGGTGGTGTCGATGGTGAGGTCGGTGGCGCCGCTTGCATTACGCGCGTAAATTGCGTCGCCGCCCTCGGCAACAACATTGCCCGTTGTGATCGTTGTCGCGCCGGAACCTCGGTTCGCTACATAAATAGCATAGTTGCTATAATCCCCGGCTCTCACATCGCCCGCGCTGCTATCCACGAGCACGCCCGAACCATTTGTCTCCACATTGATTGCGTCGCCGCCTTCGCCATAGGCATCTACGTCGGCAGTGGTAACGCTGGTGAAACCCGATCCGTAATTGCGGACCCTAATGCCCCCACCTACAGCGCTATTGATAGCGCCTGCGCTGCTGTCGATGGTGAGGTCGCCCCCGCTTGCAGCATTGTAGGCATCAATCCCGTTGCCGAAGATATTATTTACATCAGCGGTGGTGATGGACACGTCACCAGTGCCAAGATTGACCGCTCGAACTCCGTCGTTATCGCCGTTGACGGTGCCAGCGCTGGTGTCGATGGTGAGGTCGGTGGCGCTGCTTGCGTTAAGCGCGAAAATTCCGTAGCCGCTCTCGGAAGCAACATTGCCCGTTATGATCGTTGTAGCACCGGAACCTTGGTTCGCTACATCAATAGCATGTCTGTTTTCCTCCCCGGCTCTCACATCGCCTGCGCTGCTGTCCAAGAGCACGCCCGAACCATATGCCTCCACCTCGATTGCGGAGCCGCCTTCGCCTTCGCCATCGACATCTACGCCAGCAGTGGTAACGCTGGTGAAACCTGATCCTCTATTGCGGGCCCTAATGCCCACAATTTCATCGCTAGTGATAGCGCCTGCGCTGCTGTCGATGGTGAGGTCGCCCCCGCTTGCAGAGTTGTAGGCATTAATCCCGTAGCTGTTGTCACTATTTACATCAGCGGTGGTGATAGAAACGTCGCCAGTGCCAAGATTGACCGCTCGAACTCCGTCGTCAAAGGCGGACACTGCGCCAGCGCTGGTGTCGATAGTGAGGTCAGTGGTGCCTTCCCCACCATTGTATGCGTAGACCCCAATTCCGTAGGCGGAATCGACATTGCCGGTTATGACCGTTGTCGCGCCGGATCCATAGTTCCGCACATCAATAGCATAGTTGCTATCATCCCCGCCTCTCACATCGCCCGCGCTGCTATCAACGAGCACGCCCGAACCATTTGCCTCCACCTCGATTGCGGGGCCGCCTTCGCCATCGACATCTACGTCGGCAGTGGTAACGCTGGTGAAACCCGATCCGTAATTGGTAACCTGGATACCAGTTTCATAACCACCAGCCACCGCTCCGCCAGTGGTGTCGATAGTAACAGCGCTCCCGCTTGCAGAGTTGTAGACCCGAATGCCGTAGCTGCCTTCGCCGGTTACATCCGCAGTAGTTACCGATATGCTGCCCGTGCCGCTGTTGGCCGCGTAAATACCGCGGTCGCCTCCAGTTACCGCTCCGGCGCGGCTATCAATGGCGACGTCGCCAGAGGTATTGTTGTTGGCATAAATCCCGTCGCGGGCCAGACCGGTCACATCGCCGCCCGTGGTGATGTCAATGCCATTGTCAACATCATAAACATCAATGCCGAAGCGGTCGGCAATAATTGAGCTGGAGCCGCTCGACTGGGTAATCACAACGGAATTCGCGCCGTTTATGTTGATGCCATCGCTGTTACTAGCGCTCGTATCAAGCTCGAAGCCGTCCTCCAGCGTGACGACCACATCGCCGCCATCGCCCGACAGATCTTGCACCTCTGTCGCTGGATCGCCACTATCCTGGCACACAAAATTGTTCGGCGTGATCTCCACACACGCATCCTGCGCCTGAGCAAATGCGGGCGAACTTGCCGCGAGTAGAGCAGCTGGAGCCGTGGACCATTTTAGCAATCGGCGGGCAAGAGAAAGGGTCGATGATCCTTGCCCGCCGACTGCCTCTGAACTTGACTCTGGACAAACCAGGCCAAGCTCAGGAGAGAAACTCGCTGCAATTCCTTTGAACTTTGTGACACGTCCGCCCCGCAGCATGGCTGACCGGCTCCAGCGCAGAAAATTGTTCGCCCCAAACGCCACGTTGTTGAGCTTCAGTGCGCTTGAATTCGTGTTATTTGCTTGTGTCATTTTGCCCTCGATGCGCTGCTGATTGTTGAGCGCGAATTCTTGTTTGAATGGTTTGCTGCTGAGCTGATCGGCCCGGCGAAAAATGCGGTGTTTTGATGCTTGATTGGCTAGGTTTTGAGCTTGTCAAAGGTGAGCAATGTCGCCGCATCCGTAGAGCTGGGCGACACAGTCATGGGACAGCGGAAGCCCTCGACCAGTTCGATGTCATAAAGTTCGCCAATGTCGCCATCGATCCGGAACCAATCGGCGCAATTGCCCGATTTGAGGTCAATCACCTGGACCCCGCACCATGGCTCGCTGTCGGCCTTCTTCAGGCGCTCATCAAGCTCCAACCCCTCGAAGCGTTTGTAGCGCGGGCGCGACAGGCCAACGAAGGCAAAGCCATCGTGGAACGACAATCCGCGCAGGAAGCCGGGGCAAAACGCGACCGGCTTAAACTTGCCCATCTTCGCCTTGCCTTTTGGCATTTCGACATAGCCAAGCTCGCCCGTGCCCGCATTCAGCACCCACAGCTTGCCATTATGCCAGCGCGGCGAATGCGGCATGGACAGCCCCTCGCACACGATCTTGCCGGACTTAACATCGATCACCACACCGCCATCGGCGCGGCGATCGCGCCAGCCATCGATTGTGTCGGATTTGGAGACCGCCGTGACATAGGCCGGGGCGCCATCGCGCATCGCCAAACCGTTGAGGTGGCACCGATCTTCATCAACGATATCGCTGATAAATTCAGGCTTCCAAATCGGATCAAATGAATGGCGCTCAGACACCTTGGCGAGGCAATTAAAGCGGGTGTTGACGAACACGATAGAACCATCGGCCATCGCGCCAACATCATGCGCGTCGAGTTGCCCGGTCACATAATGTGTCCGCGGCATAAAACAGGCGTCATACGTTTGGTTGATCCGCTCGTCAGGCCCGAGCACGTTTTCCAGGCGCATGATTTGCGCACCGGTCGACATAACCAGACGGCCATTGCCATCCGCACACAAACCCATCGGCTTTGGCATTCCTGATTGGTGAAGCTGCGCTTTGCCCTGAGCATTGCTGCCCAGCATATAAAGCAGACCAGACTGGTAAGATGTGAAAGCAAGCGCCGCGTTCATTCCATGCAGCCGCTGAAGTAAGCCGCCAGACAGGGAATATTCCGCTTTGGGCTCTTTGGGCCGCGCCTGGCTCGCTGTAACGCTTTGCGGCGTCGATGCCGCTCGTTTGGTTGGTGCTGGCTGTTGAGATGATTTCGCGGCTGTGTTTGACATCATTGAACCTTTTAATGGCAGTCTGTTGGTCGACGACCGGCTGCCGACATTCGGAAAGAGTAAGACTGGGTCAGCGGCTGCCTCGCTCCTGACCCAGTAATTCTACGCCTCAGAACTCGCCGGCGACGCCTGCGCGAACGCTGGTGGAATTGCCGCCTGCGTAGGTGACCCCGGCGGTGATGGCGAAGTCGCCTTCGAACCGGTGCATCAGGCCAGCGGAGAAGCCCACCTCACCGCGATAGGTCGCGACGTTGGAGGCGTAGCTGGTCTTGCCCGCTTCGCTGGGAAAATGCGGCGCTGCTTGGGCCGCGATGGAGGCAATGCCGCGCTGCGCATCACGGTCAATTGTGTCGGTGAGATCAAACAATGTGCTGACCCGCCCGCTGAGCGCATCAAACTGCGCGGTGGAGACTTGGGCAACGGCATTGAGCGCAACGCGCACATTGTCGACTGAGGCCGCTGTCGCCACGCTTTGACGACCCAAAGTCCCGTTCGCGTCCACGGTCACAACGTCGACTGGACCCTGCTGAGCCGCCGTGCTCGCATCGATATCACCGATGCGTACCGATGAACCGGTACCGCCCAGCGTCACTTGGTTGGCCGCTGTAGTTGTCGCTCCTGCGCCCAGCGCCGTTGCCCCATCTTGAGCTGCATTCGCGCCTTGACCAATCGCGCTTGCGCCCACTCCGCGCGCATCAGCCGCATCGCCAATTGCGAGGGCTTGCACCGCTAGCGCCTGGCTGTTCGAGCCAATCGCTGTCGCTTGCTCTAGTGTCGCGCGGGCAGAGCCGCCAATGGCAACGGCGTTCGCGCCGCGAGCAAAGGTTCTGTTACCCAGCGCAAAGGCATCATCGCCCCGCGCAACAGCATCCTCACCCAGCGCTGTTGCCCGAACCGATTCAGCCAAAGCGCCAGAACCCACCGCCAAAGCGCTCACCCGCGTTGCGCTTGCACCTGCACCAATCGCAATGCCGTTATCCTGCTGAGCATTCGCATCCCCGCCAATGGCAATCGAGCCTGCGCCGGTGGCATTTGCTCTAGCAGCCCCAGCAAAGCTGTTCACACCGCTGGCAATGGATTCAGCACCGATGGCCGTTGCGCCCTCAGCCGCTGCTACTGCGCCCGGTGCTTCATCAAGTTCGAAACGGCCTCCAATAGCTGTGGAGCCCGCTGCCGTGGCTTGCGCGGCAAAGCCAGCCGCCAAGGAGGTTTCGCCTAGGGCACCGGAGAAAAATCCAATGGCTGATGCGCCGTCATTGGATGCAATGCTCGACGCTCCAACAGCTAGCGCGGTAAAGCCACTAGCCGAAGAGTTGTCGCCAACAGCGGTCGCTCGAGCGCCTTCGGCGGTTGACTCGCTACCAAGGGCAACAGCGTCCTGTGACGTTGCTTGCGCGTTATTGCCAAGGGCAACCGATCCGAATCCTGCTGCGGAACTGTCTGCACCTATGCTGGTCGAAACGGCACCTGCTGCGTCAGAACGATCACCCAGAGCAGTGCCCTGAGAGCCGCTGGCCACGGCTTCTGACCCGCCAGCAAAGCTGCGTATGCCGCTGGCAATGGACTCAGCGCCGATGGCCGTTGCTCCAAGCGCCGACGCTTGTGCGGTCTCGCCAGCCGCCAAGGAGGCCGCGCCAGTGGCACTGGAAAACGCTCCAAAGGCTGCTGCGCCGGCACTGGATGCGATTGACTCGCTACCAAGGGCCAACGCGCCATCTTCGTCTGCCACTGCGTCAAGGCCAAGAGCAATCGCTCCCTCGCCGTTTGAGACGGCTTGCGATCCAATGGCGATAGCATCGGAGTCGTTCGTTTGTGCCCCCAAGCCAAGCGCGATTGAACGGGCCTCAGTCGCAGCCGCATCTGAGCCAATGGCGATCGAGGCAATACCGATCGCTTGTGCGCCAAAATCATCAGCATCCGTACCATCACCACCGATAGCAACGGAGTAATCCCCGCGGGCGCGCGCGCCGAAGGCGCCAGCAAAGCCGTTCACGCCGGACGAGCTAGCGCTGAAACCAACGGCAGTTCCCCCTTCTCCATTGGCGGAAGCGCTGAAACCAATGGCAGTTCCCTCTTCTCCATTGACTTGTGACGCGCTGCCGACTGAGGTGGCTCGGACTGCCATTGCAAATGCCCCTGTGCCGACTGCGGTGGCTCTATCTTCGCTTGCGATGGTTCCAGCGCCCAAAGCAACAGCAAATTCTTCACTGGCAGTAGACAAGAAGCCTAGGGCAGTGGAATTTAAAGCTTCGGCAATAGAGCGGTCGCCAATGGCAATCGCCGAATCCGCGCTGGCAGATGCATCGACACCGATTGCGAGGGCATTTTCTGCACTTACGTCGCTATCAAAACCAATAGCAATGGAGGCCAATCCTGAGGCTTCTGAACTGCGGCCAAGCGCGACGGCATTGTCTGCGGCTGCAACGGCTGTGGCACCAAGGGCAGTGGCACTATCCCCAGCGGCCGCGGCACCGCGGCCAATGGCCGTGGCTTCTTCATCAAAGGCCACGGTGCCTCTGCCAATGGCAATTGCATCCAACGAACTGGCATTTGCCCCCGAGCCAATGGCAATGGTATCGTCAGCGGTTGCTTGGGCTGCGTCACCAAGAGCAACGGAGTCTCCTCCGCTGGCTGTTGTTTCACGGCCAATGGCAATTGCTGCTTCTCCAGAAGCGTCTGCATTGAAGCCTATCGCCGTGGCGCCGGTTGCTGTCGCTTCGGCGCCCACGCCGCAGGCCAGCGAGCTGTCATCGCCTGTATTATCCGTGGCGCCGCCATCATTGTCAGTGCCCACATCAATTTCGCCATTATCATTGCGGTCAAGCAAGCAGGTATCGGCCTGCGCAGTTGTTGGCTGAAGGCTAAGCGCAGCGATGGTTGCTGCCGCTGCGGTCGAAAGTAGAGCTGTCTTTTTCACGTTCAAAATTTCCCCTCATGGACGTTTCACAATGCAGGGATGGTATCCATCGGCTGTGAAGCGTGTCCGATCGACCAGCGCCCGATCAGACGGGGAAACGCGTCCGGCTCAAAGGGTCGAATGAGCCAAACGCGCGCCCTCGCTGACCGGGACACTGATCTTGGATGCAGTTGTAGAGGAGAGCCGAACGGGCCCGATATAACGTAATCACACCATTTTTCGCCATAACGAAGAATAGTGTGAACCCATTATAACCCTTGTGCCCGAAATGCGTTACAGGGGGCGTATGAATACGGATGAGGTGAAGCTTTTGCGGACAGTCAACCCGCGCAATCATGCGGGGTTTGGTTGCGTGCGAACCTCGCCCAGACAACAGGTCAGCTCGCGCCTCCTCTCACTGCTCTTTGCGCTTTTGGCGTGCTGCGTGATGATCGCGCCCGCTTCTGCCGAGGCAAGCAAGCCCCCGCTTGCGCTATTCTTGCTGAGCGAGACGCCCACTGACGTTGAGACGACCACGCGAAAGCTGACTTACTTTATTGACCGGGACAATCATTTAACCCCGGACCAGATTTGGTCGGGCGCATTGGATGCAGAAATGCAGCGAGTCGCCAAAAGCGAACCCAATTTCGGATTTCAAAAACACCCCGTCTGGTTGCGTCTGCCGCTCGCCAATGATTCCGGCTCTGAAGCCGAGCGGGTTTTGCTGATGAAGACCAATTACGTCTCCGAGATCGACGTTTGGCTTAAACGGCAAGACGGTGCAGAGCGGCTGCTCAGCCAGAGGCGAGACAGCCCTTTCACCAGCCGCCCAATTGCCTTTCATCAACTGGCAGCATCATTCGCACTCCAGCCGGGCGAAGAGGGTGAGATCTGGATCAGATACCGCACCGATGGCCTGACTTCGATGCCGCTGGAGATCCACTCCGATTTGGGCTTTGCGACCCATGCCGCCGGAGAGATGGCCAGCGATTTTGCCTTTTACGGCGTGATGGTGATGCTGTTCTTCGCAAGCCTAGGCGCCTTTGCGATCACACGCGCGGTCATATTCCTGTGGTACGGCGGCTATGCGGCTCTCGTCACGACCTATATCTTTCACCGCGATGGCTATGCCTTTCAGTTCATGTGGCCTGAATATCCTGCGCTGAACAGCGTCGTGTCGATCCCGCTTTCGGCATTCCTCGTCATATTCGCGGCGCAGTTCACACGGGTCTTTCTGGCAACGGCGGACACCATGCGGATCCTCGACAAGATCCTGCTAACTGTGATCGGGGTACACATTGTGGCTCTTGGCAGCAGCCTGTTCCTGGATTTGGAACTCATCAGGCAATTGATGACATTCAGCATTCCAGTAAGCGCGATGATATTCCTAGGATCGGGCATTGCCGCTCTGCGCCGCAAAGGAATGAGCGCCATCGCCTTTGTCCTTGGCTGGTTTGGTATTGTCGCTGCGTCGATTGTCACGTTCACTGCGCATTGGCTCGACATTGAAGTAACGCGCGCAGCTACGCTCGACACGATCCGCGCCGCGATGGTCTTTGACGCGGTGATGATGGGCGTCGCCTGCGTCAGTGTGATTATTCAATGGCGGCGTGATCGCGAGAGGCTGATGGAAGAAAAGCTCGCCTCGGCCGAACGCGATATGCAATTGCGCACCCGGCTAGCGATGATTGAACAGAACAATCAGATGGTCGAGGATATGCTCGATCAATCGAACCGGAAGGTCGCCGATACAACGCACGATTTGCGCCAGCCGATCTTTGCCCTGCGCTCTGCAATATTGAACCTGTCAGCCAGGCCCGGCCACAATGACAGCGATCTTGAATCGATCGAGGCATCGCTCGATTACATGGAAAGGCTTGTCGAACAAAATCTCGATCAAGCGACCGAAGCCGCCCCGATGAACAGCTCGCAAGAAGAGCCCATTCCCGTTCAACGCGTGCTGGCTGCGGTGGGTGCGATCTTTCGGGAAGAGGCAGAGGCGGCGGATGTCGATTTGCGCATCGTCCCCAGCACCGGCGTGATCAGCGGCAACACCGCAGAGATACTCCGCATGCTGAGCAATTTGATCGGCAACGCCATTGCCTATTCGGGCGCCGACAAAATCTTGGTCGCAGCCAGACAACGCGAGGGAGGTTTACGCTTTGACGTGATCGACAATGGCAGCGGGATCGCGCCAGCAAGGATCGAACAGTTAAAACAGCGTACGGCCAGAGACGAAAATGCCGAGCAAATCCGGCCCGAAGGCAAAGGGCTTGGGCTGTCCATCGTCCAAGAGCTGGCCGAAAAGCTGGGCTCACAGCTCGAAATCGCCTCACACAAAGGGCGCGGCAGCCGCTTCACCTTTGTAATTGAGACCACAAGCAATGCACCGTTGGCATGATAAAGTCACAGGGTCTTGGCTTGATCCATTAAACCGTCACGGATCGCAACAGATAGCAATTCCGCAGCCGAATGGACTTTCAGTTTGCGCATCAGATTGCTGCGATGTTTGTCCACAGTATTGGCGCTAATACCCAGCTTTTCACCAATCACGGCGTTTGTTTCCCCGCGCGCGATACCCATCAACACTTGCTGTTCGCGTCCGCTCAGCGCGGTGGTCGAGCTGCCGGATAATACTGTCTCGACTGATTCGGATCGCAGCGATTTGCCCGCCATGATGTACGGCAGTGCATCGCGCAATTCATCCAGCTTGTCTGATTTGAGAAAAATGCCAGCGACATCCAATTGATCAAGCTGCGCCAGCAGCCCGGGTGCGGTAAGACCGGTTAGCACCACAATAACACAGTCCGGGCACCAGCGCTTGATCTCGACGATGGCTTCCATCCCGCTGAGATGAGGCATGGCTAGGTCACAGATAACCAGATCAGGATTGCTTTTGCGGATATGAGTGATCAGTTCCAGGCCATCCGCCGCTTGCGCAACAACTGTGTAATCATCCAGATGTTGCAACAACGTGGCCACGCCCTCGCGAATGAAGGGATGGTCATCAGCGATGATTGTCCGCACTGCCATAGCGTGGTTGCTGATGGCGCAAGCGATACTCATCGTCAATCTGAGCGGAACTGACTCAAATTGCGTTTAACCGAGCTTTTGACCTGCTGTTGCGGTGGCCAGGTCAGATATCAAGGCAGGTCGCGTCAGCTCCAGTCGAACAGAAATTCCGAAGTAGAGAGGCGGTTTGCAGCGGCTCGAAAGCCAAATTGCAAACCGCCCCATCGCTGGGCAAGGCGGCTGCCGGTTAGAAGCCGAACAGCACCCTTGCCCGCGTCCCGATATTGCTAGCGAACCGGCGCGTCATTCCTCCTCAGAACCCAAATGCCACGCCAGCCTGAGCGACCACGGAGCCGTCACCCGTATTGCCAGCGACCCCAGCTCCGATTGCAAAGCTGTCACTCACGCGGCCAGTGAAGCTCGCGGCAAAGCCCTGCTGACCGCGATAGGTCGCGATATTGCCTGCGATAGTGAAGGCCTTGTCCGGCATGGCGATGGCGCTGCCAAGCGCAGCAGCCGCTGCGATCCCGCCGCTGGTGCTATCGCTCAGCTCTTCAAGCCGGAAATCGAGATCCTGCACCCGCCCGCTAAGCGCATCAAACTGCGCGGTGGAGACCTGCGCGACCGCATTGAGCGCCACCCGCACATTGTCGACTGAGGCAGCGGTGGCCACGCTCTGACGGCCCAGCGTGCCGTTGGCGTCCACCGTCACCGCATCAACAGGGCCGACCTGAGCGGCTGTGCTGGCATCAATGTCTCCAATCCGCACCGAACTACCGGTACCGCCCAGCGTCACTTGGTTGGCCGCTGTTGTGGTCGCCCCTGCGCCGATCGCAGTTGAGCCTTCCTGATTGACAAACGCACCATTGCCTAGCGCCAGTGCATCGGCGGCCTGCGCCCGGGAACTCCCCCCGATAGCAATCGCACCAGCAATGGTTGCACGGGCATTACCGCCAATCGCCGTTGCCTCCGCGCCGCGAGCAAAGGTGCTGTTACCCAATGCAAAGGCATCATCGCCGCGCGCCACAGCACCCTCGCCCAGCGCAGTTGCGCCCGCCGATTCAGCCAAAGCACCTGTACCCACGGCCAAAGCGCTCACCCGCGTCGCACTAGCGCCTGAACCAATCGCAATGCCGTTATCCTGCAGAGCATCCGCATCCGAGCCAAGCGCGATGGCCTGAGCGCCAGTCGCGTTTGCCGCTGTACCACCGGCAAAGCTGTTCACGCCGCTTGCGGAAGAGTCCGCACCGATGGCGCTGGCCCCGTCAGCCATGGTTGATGCGAACCTGCCCAAAGCAATTCCGTCGACATTGGTAGCCAATGCGCTTCGCCCGATAGCGATGCTATCGGTGGCCTCACTTCCCACCGCTGTAAATGTGCCGATCGCGATACCATTTACAGCCGCGTTGGACAGTCCTGAACCAATCGCAATCGCTCTATCGGCAAGAGCCCTAGCGCCGCCTTCGCCATCATCTGAGCCAAGCGCGACCGCACCAATGCCGCTAGCGATGCTGGCTTCACCCAAGGCAATAGCGCCGGCACCCGTTGCCTCCGCAGCAAAGCCAACAGCGGTCGCTTGAACGCCTTCGGCGTTTGCACCGCTACCAAGGGCAAGAGCGTTCTGTGCCGTTGCTCGCGCGTTCAAGCCAAGGGCAGTGGCCGCTCTTTCAGTGGCCAATGTAGCACCGCCAATGGCAACTGATGCAAATCCCCTGGAAACAGCCCCCTCAGCCCCAAGTCCGCCAATTGCCACGGAGCCATCCCCTTCAGCTTCGGCAAAAGTCCCAATGGCGACTGCATCGGAATTAGTAGCGCTCGCCTGCCTACCAAGGGCTACGGCATTTACTCCAGCAGCGTTTGCCAGCCTACCAAGGGCTACGGCATTTTCCGCTTGTGCGTCAGCGTTTTCGCCAATTGCGATAGCAGAAACCGAATTGGCGTTGGCAACGGTGCCAATTGCGACGGCATTTTCTGCGGCTGCTTGACTTGCAAGACCTAGAGCAACGGAGAATTCCCCGAATGCGTCCGAGAGGCGGCCAATGGCAATGGCACCGTTGGCTGTCGCATCCGCGTCAGCACCAAGAGCAACAGAGTCTTCTCCGCTGGCTTCTGAAAAGCTGCCAATCGCTGTGGCGCGTGTCGCTGTAGCATCCGCGCCCACGCCGCAAGCCAGCGAGCTGTCAGCGCCTGCATCATCAGTCGCGCCGCCATCATTGTCAGTGCCCACATCAATTTCGCCATTGTCATTGCGGTCAAGCAGGCAGGTATCGGCCTGCGCAGGCGCGGCGGTAAGAGTAAGCGCGGCCAAACTTGCGGTGGCTGCGGTCGAAAGCAAAAGTGTCTTTTTCATGTTCAAAATTTCCCCTCATGGAAGTTTCACAATGCAGGGATGGTATCCGTATCCTGCAATCGGGTGTGAAGCGTGTCCGATCGATCAGCGCCCGATCAGCGGGGCGCGCGCTGACCGGGACACTGATCTTGGACGCAATTATAGGGGAGAGCCGAAAGGGCCGGATATAACGTAATCACACCATTTTTCATGGGCCGCGAAAAACAGCGAGAACCCATCATGAGGTGCTGTCAGTCTAACGCGAACTCGTCTCTGCTAGACGTGAAGCGCCCCAACCTCGCCGTTCTTCAGGCCATAAGGTTGTGCCACTCAGCCAGTGCGGCTGAGCGGCGGGTCTTGTAATTTTGGCGATCGATAAGCTGGCGCTGCGAGGTGAAGTGAAGTGAAGTGATTGGGGACGTTGGCATGGACGGATGCGAACTTCTGTAAGCTCTTCATCCTCCAAAATCGCTGC